>NC_009659.1:0-2400000 GCF_000013625.1 Janthinobacterium sp. Marseille
ATGGAAAATTTCTGGCAGACCTGTTCCGCCCAGTTGGAGCAGGAATTGACGCCTCAACAATATAGTGCGTGGATCAAACCACTGGCACCGCTCGATTACGAGGATGGCACGCTGCGGATCGCCGCGCCGAATCGCTTCAAGCTGGACTGGGTAAAAACCCAGTTCGCCGGTCGTATCACCAGCATTGCCGCACAGTTTTGGGACATGCCGGTCGACGTGCAGTTCGTGCTCGACCCGCGCCTGGCTTCGGCCAAGAAACCGACCACGTCCGCCAGTGTTGCCCCAATACAATCCGACGATGTGCCGGCCAGCGTGCTGGAACCGATTCCGTCGAATGCGACCGACCACACCCCGCGGCGTGATCAAAGTCGTATTAATACAGCACTGACATTTGACAGTTTCGTCACCGGTAAAGCCAACCAGTTGGCCCGCGCGGCGGCGATCCAGGTCGCCAATAATCCCGGCAGTTCCTACAATCCACTGTTCTTGTATGGCGGCGTCGGCCTCGGTAAAACCCACTTGATCCACGCCATCGGCAATCAGGTACTGGCTGACAATCCGGACGTCAAGATACGCTACATCCACGCAGAACAGTACGTTCGCGACGTAGTGACCGCTTACCAACGTAAGGGTTTTGACGACTTCAAGCGCTACTATCACTCGCTCGATCTGTTGCTGATTGACGACATCCAGTTCTTTGGCGGCAAGAGCCGCACGCAGGAAGAATTCTTCTACGCCTTCGAAGCACTGATCGCCGCGAAGAAGCAAATCATCATCACCAGCGATACCTACCCGAAAGAAATCACCGGCATGGATGATCGCCTGATTTCACGTTTCGATTCGGGTTTGACGGTTGCCGTCGAACCGCCGGAACTGGAAATGCGGGTTGCCATTTTGCTCAAAAAAGCGGTGCAGGAAGGCGTGACCTTTTCTGATGACGTCGCGTTTTTTGTTGCCAAACATTTACGTTCGAACGTTCGTGAACTGGAAGGCGCGCTGCGCAAGATTCTTGCTTACTCCCGTTTCCATGGCAAAGACATCACGATTGAAGTTGTCAAGGATGCACTGAAAGATCTCTTGTCGGTGCAGAACCGCCAGATCTCGGTGGAAAACATCCAAAAGACCGTGGCTGACTTTTTCAATATCAAAGTGGCGGATATGTACTCCAAAAAACGCCCTGCGAATATTGCGCGGCCACGCCAGATTGCGATGTACCTTGCCAAAGAATTAACGCAAAAGAGTTTGCCGGAAATCGGCGAGCTGTTTGGCGGGCGTGACCATACGACGGTCTTGCATGCGGTGCGCAAGATCGCGGCGGATCGCGGCAAGAGCCCGGAATGCAACCATGAGTTGCATGTGCTCGAGCAAACGCTAAAAGGTTAAGCGCCGAAATCGCTGCTGCCTATCGGCCTGTGGATAACTTTGTGGATATCCGTGGGATAAGTGGTGGATATCCGGTGCATAAGTAAGAAGAAGGACAAAATCACGGCAAACCGGCTTTTAGACGGGTGTTTCTGTCAAAATACGGGGTGTTGTAGAGTATGCCTCCGGTTAAAAATGCCGCGTTCCGCACCACCCTGTTTTTATCCAGGTGGAAATGGAATGAAGGCCAAAAAGAATGCCGGTCGACGTGTGCGAAATCAGTCTCTATATATAGAGTGCCGATGAAGTGCATCAGGCATGGGTTTCACTGAATACCGTATTCGTTTAACTATCGATAAGGATCTAACTATGCAATTGGTCAAAACCCAACGAGACGCGCTGTTACGTCCGCTGCAGATTGTGAGTGGTATTGTCGAGCGTCGGCACACATTGCCGATTCTGGCCAATATCCTCATTCGCAAGGATGGCGAGAGAGTCTCTTTCCTGTCGACCGACATTGAAGTGCAGATCACCACGCACGCCCAAGTCGGTAGCGGCAACGACGTTGCATCGACCACGGTTGCTGCACGTAAATTGCTCGACATCCTGCGCGCGCTGCCGGACTCCGGCGACGTTTCGCTGACACTTGCTAACAAGCGCATGACCGTGCAATCGGGCAAATCCCGTTTTGCATTGCAGACCCTGGCTGCCGAAGAATTCCCTACCGTCGCCCAAGCCGAGCAATACAACGCCAAAGTCACGCTGCCGCAAAAAACCTTGAAGCACCTGTTCAACATGGTCCACTTCTCGATGGCGCAGCAAGACATCCGTTACTACCTCAACGGCCTGTTGTTGGTGGTCGATGGCAAGAACGTGATTGCCGTGGCAACCGACGGTCACCGTCTGGCTTTCTGCCAGGTTGCAACCGAGCAGGAATTCCCACGCCAGGAAGTCATCATCCCGCGCAAAACCATCATCGAACTGCAACGCCTGCTGGAAGAAAACGACCAGCCGGTTGATCTGGAAATCGCCAACAACCAGGTCAAGCTGACTTTCGGCGACATCGAACTGATCTCGAAGCTGGTGGAAGGCAAGTTCCCGGATTACACCCGCGTCGTACCCAAGGGTTACAAGAACAACTTCACCATCGGCCGCGATGCCCTGCTGCGTTCGCTGCAGCGTGCCGCGATCATGACCTCGGACAAGTTCAAGGGCGTACGTTGCATCATGAGCCCGGGCAGCATGAAAATCAGTTCGACCAATGCCGACCAGGAAGAAGCAGTCGAAGAAATCGAAATCGATTACGGCGGCGATAGCGTCGATATCGGCTTCAACGTGACCTACTTACTGGACGTATTGAACAACCTGAAAGGCGACAGCATCAACATCGCCCTCGGCGATGCCAATTCGTCTGCACTGATCACGGTGCCGGATAATCCGGACTTCAAATACGTCGTCATGCCGATGCGTATTTAAGCGCTGGAACAAGAGCTGAAAAAGGGGATAAAACGCTTTAAAAACAGCGCTTTGCCCCCATGTAGGAAAGATCGCAAAGCACCTCCATTTTTGTTTGTTGCACTGGATAAAGATGGTCGGCTTTGCAGTAGTAAAGAGAACACAGCAGTCAGTTTTGCAGCAATTTTTTGTAGTTAAGTTATTTGCCAGTATGTGTGAGGTCAAGCCAGCCAGCGCGCGTAAATTGTATGAGCCGCGCAAGCCAGTTCTTTCCCTTTCAGGGGAAAACCGGATAGGTCAGCCTCTTTGAGTAACCGCCAGGTATTCAAACCCGCCTTCCGTTTTTCCAGCCCGACGCCACGCGCCGGGAGAAAGGCCAAGCTCCCACAGCAGGTGAATGACTTAGTAACCGTTTTTTAAAGGTAACCATGTCCGCGATCCCTAACGACAACGCCCCACAGCCGCAATCCGCTCAATACGGTGCGTCCTCCATCCAGATCCTCGAAGGGCTGGAAGCAGTGCGCAAGCGCCCAGGTATGTACATTGGTGATACGTCGGACGGTACCGGTCTGCACCACTGCGTGTTTGAAGTGCTGGATAACTCCATCGATGAATCGCTGGCCGGTCACTGCACCGAGATCCACGTCACCATCCATTCCGACAACTCCATCTCCATCACCGATAACGGTCGCGGCATCCCGACCGGCATCAAATGGGATGACAAGCACGAGCCGAAACGCAGCGCGGCGGAAATCGTCATGACCGAATTGCACGCAGGCGGCAAATTCGATCAAAACTCATACAAAGTCTCCGGCGGTTTGCACGGTGTGGGCGTGTCTTGCGTCAACGGTTTGTCGAAACTGCTGAAGCTCACCATCCGTCGCGATGGCAAAAAGCATGAAATGGAATTCGTGCGCGGCGTACCGCAAAACCGTGAAGTCGAAACCATCGACGGCATGGTCGTATCCCCAATCAAAGTCGTAGGCGATACCGACAAGCGCGGTACCGAAGTGCACTTCTGGGCGGATGAAGAAATCTTCACCAACGTCGAATTCCACTACGACATCCTGGCCAAGCGCATCCGCGAACTGTCCTTCCTCAATAACGGCGTGCACATCAAGCTCAGCGACCAGCGCACCGGCAAGGAAGAAGACTTCGCGTTCGAAGGCGGCACCCGCGGTTTTGTTGAATACATCAACAAAGCCAAGAGCGTGCTGCACCCGACCATTTTCCAGGCAACTGGCGAGCGTTTGTCGGACCAGGGCACCAACATCACGGTCGACGTTTCGATGCAATGGAACGACGCCTACAACGAACAGGTACTTTGCTTCACCAACAACATCCCGCAACGTGACGGTGGTACCCACCTGACCGGTTTGCGCGCGGCGATGACACGTGTCATCAACAAATACATCGACGAACACGAATTCGCGAAAAAAGCCAAAGTGGAAATCAGCGGCGACGACATGCGCGAGGGTTTGACCTGCGTATTGTCGGTCAAAGTGCCTGAACCTAAATTCAGCTCGCAAACCAAAGACAAACTGGTATCGAGCGAAGTGCGCGGCCCGGTTGAAGAAATCGTCGCGAAGACACTGGCTGATTACCTGCAAGAAAAACCAAACGACGCCAAAATCATTTGCGGCAAAATCGTTGAAGCCGCGCGTGCGCGTGAAGCAGCGCGTAAGGCACGAGACCTCACCCGTCGTAAAGGCGTGATGGATGGCCTCGGCCTCTCCGCCAAGCTGGCCGACTGCCAGGAAAAAGATCCGGCGCTGTGCGAACTCTACGTAGTCGAAGGTGACTCCGCGGGCGGCTCGGCGAAGCAAGGTCGCGACCGTAAATTCCAGGCCATCCTGCCACTGCGCGGTAAAGTCCTCAACGTGGAAAAAGCCCGCTTTGAAAAAATGCTGGCCAGCGAACAGATCACCACCTTGATCGCAACGCTGGGTACCAGCATCGGCGCGGATGAATTCAATATCGAAAAACTGCGCTACCACCGCATCATCATCATGACCGATGCGGACGTCGACGGCGCCCACATCCGCACCCTGCTGCTCACCCTGCTGTATCGCCAGATGCCGCAACTGGTAGAGCGCGGCCACGTCTACATCGCGCAACCGCCGCTGTACAAGGTTAAGCACGGCAAGGACGAACGTTATCTGAAAGATGACGTGGAAGAAGCCGTCTACATGATGCAAATCGCATTGAACGATGCAGCGTTGATCCCAAGCGAAGGCGCACAGCCTATCGCCGGCGACGCACTGGCTGAACTGGTTCGCCAGTACAACATGGCTAACGCCATCATCAACCGCCTGACCCGTGCAGTAGACGGCGCCGCCCTCACCGCCATCATGACCGGCGTCACGCTGGACCTGAGCTCGGTCGAAGCCGCACAAGCATCTGCCCAGAGACTGGAGCAAGGCATCAACGAACCAGCGGTGACGGTCACGGTGAAATCGGATGAACTGTCCGGCAAACACACCCTGCGCATCAACCGCATGTACCACGGCAACGTCAAAGCCAGCAGCATAGACAGCGATTTTGTCACCGGTCCTGACTACACGGTACTGGCAGCAGCGGCAGCAACCTTCAAAGGCCTCATTGGCCCAGGCGCATTGGTACAACGTGGTGCCGGTGAAAAAGCCAAAGTATCGGCCATCAGCGACTTCCATCAAGCGATGAACTGGCTGCGCAGCGAAGCAGAACGTAACGTCGGTAAACAGCGCTACAAAGGTCTGGGTGAAATGAACCCGGAACAACTGTGGGAAACAACGATGGACCCTGCTGTACGCCGCTTGTTAAAAGTGCAGATCGAAGACGCGATTGCTGCGGATCAGATCTTTACTACCTTGATGGGTGATGATGTTGAGCCGCGTCGGGCGTTTATTGAGTTGAATGCGCTTTCGGCGGGGAATATTGATATTTGATTTTGTTGTCGAATGACATTGAAAGTAAAATTTGTGTCAGGTTATTGAAAATACAGTGCCATAGATATTGAATAAAATTCTTCCTGAGTTCCTCAGAGAATTTCGACTAATGATGAGATTGTTCTTTGGGCACAATCTCATCTGACATAGCAAAAATTATAAATACAAAGCAAGGTTCATAAAATGAACCTTTGATACGAGTCGCTTTTCCATTCTATGGGGCACTGGTGGATACATTTCATAATCCAGATCGGTTTATGTCTGACTTGCGGCAAATTTTGTCGCAAGGAAGAAAACGAATCGGTTTACTTGTAGGTGCGGGCGCTCCTCTTGCCATTAAAGTCAATGCGTTAAATCGAATCAGCGACACGGGTAATTCATTGATACCTGGCGTTGAAGAGTTAACTAGGGAGGCTCTTAGCGGTTTAACCGAACTACAGACGACTGCTGTCAATGCGCTTAAACTAGATTTGGGCGCTCACGCAAATATAGAAACTCTACTTTCGCGAATTCGGCTTTTAGAACAAGCTCTCGGAAATACTGCACTCAACGGTTTGAATGGACTCGGATACGCCGAGCTTGGTAAAGCGATTTGCCGCGAGATAGGCAAAGTCGTAGGTGCACGTTTACCAGATGGTCCTTGTTCTTACACGGAGCTTGTAGCGTGGATTAACGGTACTTTGCGTAGCAATCCGGTTGAAATATTTACTACCAACTATGATTTGTTATTCGAAGAGTCTTTTGAGCGCGCACGTGCACCATATTTCGATGGTTTTTCGGGAGGTAGTGCGCCGTTTTTCGACCCTGTGACTGTTGCGGGCGACGATCTACCGCCTAGATGGTCAAGGCTATGGAAGTTGCACGGTTCAATAGGTTGGGCTTTGGAGAGCGGTGCTGTGGTGCGAGGCCGTGGCCGCGAAGCGACCCAACTCGTTTATCCAGATCATCTTAAGTATGACTTGACCCAAAAGCAGCCATATTCGGCACTGTTTGAACGGTTAAAGACATTTCTTCTTACTCCTGACACTTTACTATTAGCCACCGGTTTTTCATTCCGAGATGCGCATATTTGCGCAGTGCTAGATGAAGCTCTTGCAATGAATTCAAACAGCGCTGTGTTTGCGTTTCAGTATCAGTCGATGGAACAAGAAACTGCTGCATGCCGACTTGCATATGATCGGCCAAATCTAACGGTTTATGCCGCAGACGGAGCTGTTGTTAATGGAATTCCTGGCATGTGGCGATTAGGAGACTCTTCCAAAAGTTGGGAAGATGTGCGGGCTAGCTTTTGGGGTTCAAAAGGAGCAGGACACGCGGATGGCTTCTTGCTAGGAGATTTCGCGCACTTTGCGCGATTCTGCGCATTAGCTCAAGCGACTAGTCTTACACGTAGCCCAGAAACATTTGAAGAGCCTCTAGAGGCTACTGTACCTCCGGTCGTGCCATGAATGAAAGCGACCCAACGTATCTTGGAGCTGTTAGTGCGGTATCTGGAGCTTCGATCACGGTCAAATTAGCCGAGTCGCTAGCCTCTGGATTGGCAATAATCAAAGGGCACACCTATCGTGTCGGCCAAGTAGGAAGTTTTGTCCGTATTCCGCAAGGCTATCAAGACCTTTATGGTGTCGTATGCGAAGTCGGAGCAACAGCTTCTCCGAACCTAGAATCTATCAAAGATCATGGCAGATGGATGCGTATAGAACTCGCAGGCGAATCCATTGGAAATCGCTTTGAACGAGGGCTAAGCCAACATCCTAATATCAACGACGCTGTTCATATAGTTACCGAAACTGATCTTCTTCGAATTTATGGCTATGGAGGTGATGACCAAGTTCTAGTGGGCACCCTTTCGAGCGCAGAGAATATCGAAGTTCGCTTATCGTTGGATGCTCTGGTTACAAGGCATAGTGCGATTCTTGGGTCGACCGGATCGGGCAAGTCGACGACGGTTGCGAGCTTGTTACGTTCAATTGTTCGCCCAAATATGGATACTGGATCTCCCGGTGCCCGTATTCTTTTACTAGATATACATGGGGAATACGCGTCGGCGTTTGGGGATATTGCCAGAGTTTTTAGTACAACCCCTCAACCTGGTCAACAACCGTTATTTGTGCCGTATTGGGCATTAGAAGCAGATGATTTACTCAATTTTGTAGTGGGAGCCCTAAGCGATAATCAAGAGATTGCATTCACGGATAAAATTCAGGAAATGAAAGCCTCGCTACTTGAAAGTCGAGCTTTTGCAGGACTTGATCCAAGTTCACTTACGGTGGATACGCCAATACCTTTCAGTTTAAAAAAGCTTTGGTATGACCTAATTAATTTCGAAGTAACTACTTTTACGGGCACTCTACGTGACCAGCCAGCATTAGAAGATGCAGGGGATGCGGATGGAATGATCCAACCACGTTACACACCGCATGCTATGGGTAACGTCGGGCCGTTTACTAATACTGCTGCTAAGGGGATCCGGCGTCAGTTAAATCTTTTGCGCTCGCGCTTACTTGATCGTCGGTACGATTTCATTTTACATCCTGGCCCTTGGGAACCTGACTTAAGTGGGAACGCGGAAGCTGATTTAGATTTACTTTTGCAAGGATGGCTTGGACATGATCGTCAAATTACTATTCTCGATCTTTCTGGTGTCCCCAGCACTGTATTGATACGTTTAATCGGATCGATTCTTAAAATCGTTTATGAAGCTTTGTTTTGGAGTCGCGAAAAAACTGAGGGGGGGGTACTACGACCGCTGCTAGTAGTAATGGAAGAAGCACATCGCTATTTGGGTGCGGACACCGATACTGCCGCATCTGACGTCGTAAAACGTATTGCGAAAGAAGGCAGAAAGTACGGAATAGGCGCTATGGTTGTATCGCAGCGTCCTTCGGAAGTTGATGAGACAGTGCTTTCCCAATGTGGGACTATTATTGCTCTGAGACTTTCTAATCCTGCGGATAGAGCTCGCGTGAAAGGCGCGCTTCCAGACAATCTTTCTGGATTAATGGATTTGCTGCCGGTACTTCGCACAGGAGAGGCAATTATTGCTGGAGAAGCTGCTCGGTTACCTGTTCGGTGCAGAGTTTCTTTGCCCGCAGCATCCCATCAACCTCGGAGCGCGGATCCAAAAGTGACAGAAGCATGGGCATCACGTAGAGTTGCCGAGGGATACGACCGTGTGGTCGCTTCATGGAGAGCGCAACGAACACTGGCCGTCGCTGTGGAAAAACGGATACCGAGAACTCCTGTAACTGATACACCTTTAGACGAAGGCAACTCATGAATCGTGATTTTGTAGCCTCATCCAATTTGACATCTATCGGTTACGATGAGCCGTCTCAAACTCTTGAGGTAGAGTTTTCTAGTGGGGCGATCTATCAGTACTACAACGTAACGGTTGTGCTTTTTGAACAGCTAATGCAATCGCCTTCAAAGGGGCAGTTCTTAAGCATGTATATAAAGAATGTCTATCCTTTTTCTCGAGTGGGCTGATCGAGAAGTTTTTTCGGACAATCTTGCTCGTTAGTTCAAGCGCGCATTTAATAGCAGGTCGAAACGGGAAGTTGGGTCACAAATCGTATTTACGTTCAAAGTGTTCAGATAATTCATTTGAGCGAACCGCAATTGGATTTTTACTCGTTTCGTCTAAATGTAATTCATGTGTAACGGACTCTGCGATTTGCAATCGCAGATAAATGTCTCCGATCACATCAACCTTTGGGCCGCCAGGGAAGTTCAAAATCAAAAATCCTTCTTCGTAGTCGTCGTTTAACTGGGGGCTGACAATCGCCCCGGTTAGCATATGTAAGACAGATTCAAGTTTTTCCGATGTGATGTCTGTAAACTGTTCCAGTTGTGAAAGTGCTTGAATGATGCGTTCGCTTTTATGTGCCTTCACATTAGTCTCCTTTTTATTTAAGTCTTGATGATATCAGGGGTAGCAAAGATCGGCCTCTTATCAATTGAATTCCAAATGGACCTTACGTCAAAGACTGCTATGCAGTGAGTGGGCTATTAATATTGGTCGAAGGTGAGTAGGAGTTTGTATACGTCTGGATTTGAAAAGACGTAAGACGGTGTCGTTGCATTCGTTAGGTGATAGATGGAGGAGCAAGAGAGTGTTAACTCTGCGAGTTGTCAGCTAGGCTACAAATTCTGACATTGTTCTAAAATTAAAAAGCCTCCTTGTAGAGGTTTTTTAATTTTCAATCATTTGTTAAAACCATTTCAAATCAGCGAAGATTCGGGTGAATGCTCTCATTTTCCTGACGCAAGTTCTATCATTAAACTTGGATCAGTTTCTACATCTGCGATGATGCTGTTGTAGTGAGCAATAATTGCTTCAACTTTTACTCTGCGTTGTTCAAGTGTGAATTTGCCGAGTTCAAGGATATTTGTAGCCATAAACTGTTCAAATTCTATAATATCGATTCGATCGCCAATACCAGCGTTTTCCGCTAAGCCTTCTGCAACGACGGCACCTTTTCGCCCAGTTACGATGACCGGCTTTCTACCTATAGAGAGATTTTCGACACATTTTGAAATAAGTGCTTCACTTGGAGCTGTTGATACGTGGATTGAAACATCTCCGATATCGAAGTCACCCGTGCGGCCATCTTTTTGGTCGTTCTCATTTGCATTGTGATGTTTCAGATCACTTTCTTCTCCAAGGACTACTTGTAGTTTGGCACCGACCAGATGTTGCATTACGGTGCCAAGGAACATCGTGCCTGTGTCGGTCTTTTGACGTTGCGCAGCTTGTTCCATCAGATTTCGAACAATAGTCCTTAATCCTAGTTGAGGATCAAGACGAAGAGTGAATGGTTTTGCGGCAAAGAAAGCTTCTACTCGGCTGATCCAAAATTTTTCAGCTATTGTCAAATCTAGTAGTCCGGCCAGATGCATTTCATTTAAAAAATGAACATAGCTGATCATATTCGAAACACTGCCACGACTAGTACGCCCGCCTTCTTTTGCCAAGGTGCGAGTGATGCCGTGTTTAGCTAGAACTGTTTGTACTGCCGCTAACCCAAGTCCCGCTACTTGTGTTCCACTGTTGGCAAGAAAATCATTAGAATCCAAAGGGAATGTTTTGCCCTTTACTTGCTCAGTTATAACCAGTGCAACGCTTAATGGCCCCTTTCCTGAAAATTTGAATGTTTGAGCAAATTTTTCGATGTCAGATTTCATTCGTCCCTTTATTCTTTTAATTACTACATGAAGGATTCGATAATAGGTTCAAATATGTAGTTTGACAAATGTCTAACGACTGGGACGACGACCCCATCGCCAGCGACATGATAGGCGTCATTGTATTTTGCTGGTAGAACATAAGTGTCAGGTAATCCCATTAAGCGGGCTGCTTCACGCGGTGATAATAATCTGGATCGGATTTTTGTCCCTTCAATCACCAAAATAGTCTGCCTGCTTGAACCTCCAGACGGAGTTCGTAAGCATCCTGCTATATCATCAAACCTTACTTCTGCTCGCTGTACCTTTGTTCCGTCTTCTTCAGATCTTGTTCGCCGGTAAACTCCCCCAACCATCCGGCGTTTGGTTTTTTTCGCTAAATTTACTTTGGCTAAATTTACGTCGTTCATAAGCGAAAGTAGATGATTGGTTTCGTCAGAAGTATGCCAGGCAACGCCAACCGGATTGTCCTCAATGAGGTCAGTTAAAGTAGTTTGGCGTTGTGGTGGTATAGGTAAATTCCACCAAATCCATTTTTTTTGAGCTTCTTTAGATAATTTTTCATATGCTTTTTGTAACGAGGCTGGGTGCCAAGGTGCTGCAGGCGCATCGGCAATTAAATCTATACGGAGCTTCGCGTCGTTTCTCACTCCTATAACGAATACACGTTGTCTAGATTGAGGAACAAAGTGTTTTGCATCGACAACCAATGCGCCGAAGCGATACCCCGCGCCAGAAAATGCCGAACCAATAGCGGCAAAGTCTTTGCCTCCATGAGAGGTTAGTGCGCCATACACATTTTCTAAAACAATCAGTTTCGGGCTACGATTTTCTTCCATCAAAGTGCGAATCAATTTCCAAAAAGGCCAAAACGTTCCTGATCTAGTTTGTATTTTGGTACTTCTATGTCCAATACCTTCGTAGTTCCCGGCTAAAGACAAATCTTGGCAAGGGAACGAGGCCCAAATCAGATCAGGAGTGCCCGAAAGGTGTCTTGTGGTTATTTTGTTGACATCTTCAATAACTAATTCAGGTCCGCCGTGCCAGTTCTTGCGATAGACTTGTCCCTTCATCGCCGAATTGTCGTTCGCAAACTGGCAATTCCAGCGTTCCCCTAGTCCTGCGCGGGCCATTCCGCCGCCTGCGAAAAATTCAAAAAAAGGATAACCATCGCTCTCTATGTTTTGCTTTGTATGAGCGTAATGAGAATCTCTTTCAATTTTTTCTCGTATCGCTTCAGCAACCCAGCTGTTTAGAGAGGGACAGTTTTCACCTTCGATTCGAAGAGTATCAATTGCCATGAATGTTTCTGTTGGTAAACGCAAGTTAACGCGATGATCGAGTAATTTTTTCATCGCCCGATTATGGCGCCATTTCCTGGCACCATAAAGAAAATGTCAGCATATTGAAGTAGTTTTTATCGAAAATCTTGCGTTTAGAGAGCTATCTTATCCGCGAGCGGCTTGAATGACGGAAATTGATGGCAATCCGGCGTAGAAAAATATTTATATGGGACGATAGCTTTCGGAATGTCGTTTGATTGCCATGTGGCCAGTAAGGCAATTGAGAAAATGAGTAGATCAAATTAAGACACTTGCCATGCAATTTTTATTGGTTAATTTACGCTAGGCATATGACATAAATCGAGGGAAAACTGTATCTTCCCGGCATCATATGTCAATTTTTCTGTGGAAATTTTACTTGCAGGAAATACAAATTCTGTAGACTTGGAAGCCACGGCAGGATGGCTACGCACCCCGGGTGGCGACTACCTAAAACCATAACAACTACGCTGCCCAAGGGCGATCCGATGAAACACCGTTTGATGTCTGTACTGGCCGGCACCCTGCTGGCTGTGAGCTGTGCGTCGGCATTCGCCGATACCAGCAACCCTTCCATCCATTTCGATATCAATCGCTTCGATGTCCGCGGCAATACCTTATTGCCGTCGCAGACCGTCGATAGCCTGGTGGCACCTTACCTGGGCAAGGACCGCGATTTCGCTGATGTGATGAAGGCACTGGAAGCGCTGGAAGCGGCCTATCACGCACGCGGTTACCAACTGGTGCGTATCGATTTGCCGGAACAGGAACTCAACCAGGGCACGGTGGTGTTGAATGTGGTGCAGGCCAAGATCGGCAATGTCGTCATCGAAGGCAATAGCCATTTCGATGATGCGAACATCCGCCGTTCCTTGCCCGCGCTGCAAGAAGGTCAAACGCCCGACCTCAAAGCCGTTTCCAAGAGCCTGAAACTGGCCAATGAGAACCCGGCCAAGAAGGTCACGATGCGCATGAAGTCGGCCGAGCAGGATGATGAAGTCGAAGCGACACTGGCGGTGGTCGATGAATCAGTCTGGCGTACCACCATCAATTTCGACAATACCGGCGTTGCCTCCACCGGCCGCACCCGTGCCGGTGTCGTGCTGCAAAACGCCAATATGTTTGGCCTTGATCATGTCATGAGCCTGCAGTACACCACCACGCTGGAAGAACCCAGCCGCGTGGGTGTCTATGGCGTCGGTTACCACATCCCGCTGTATGCGCTGGGTGACTCGATGGACTTCTATGCGAGCTATTCGGATGTGGATGCCGGGACAGTGACCGCCGGTATCTTCGATATCGCCGTCAGCGGTAAAGGCTCCATGTACGGTGCGCGCTATAACCAGAACCTGGCTACCGTCGGCAATTACGCATCCAAGCTGATGTATGGCATCGATTTAAAGCAATACAAGAACAGCATGCAGTTGCTCGGTGTTGAATTAGGTGCCGATATTACCGTGCGTCCGGTCAGCATCGGCTACCAGGGTGACTGGAGCTGGGGTGATGGCGCCATCGGTTTCGCCACCACCTTGCTGCACAATATTTCCGGTGGTTCCAACGGTAGCCAAAGTGACTTCGACCGCGTGCGCTTCGACGCAAAGGCCAATTACACCGCCATCCGTGTGGGTGGCAGCCTGACCCAGGCGCTACCGGAGCAATGGCTGGCGCGCGCCATCATCAACGGCCAATACACCAAAGATGCACTGATTCCGGGTGAACAGTTTGGTGCCGGTGGTGCAGCGTCGGTACGCGGTTTCCTGGAACGCGAAGTGGCCAACGACTCCGGTATTACCGGTAACTTCGAGGTCTATACCGCACCGCTATGCGGCAGCGGTAAATGGCAATGCCGGGCCCTGGCTTTCTATGATCATGCCTATCTGACACGTAACCACGCTTTACCCGGTGAATTCAGCACCATTTCTATCAATAGCGTCGGTTTGGGTCTACGCTTGCAGTTAGGCAATGACGTGAACTTCCAGGTCGATGTCGGCCATGTCCTGCATGCAGAAGCGACCACCACCCGTAGTGGTGACAACCGTGTGCACGCCCGTCTTGCCTTGTCTTTCTAAGGTGCCATGATGAAGAACCCTATGAATATGGCTGTGAACACACCAAAACCTTTGGCCTGGGCCATCCGCTGCGCCTTCCTGCCACCTGTACTGGCAGCCTGCCTGGGTGCAACTGGCATCAGTAGTGCAATCGCCAACCCATCCAATCCGACGGTGGTGAATGGACAGGTGACCTTCTCGCAGAATGGCAATGTCTATACGATCACCAATAGCCCGAGTGCGATCATCAACTGGAACAGCTTCTCGATCAATGCGGGTGAGCTGGTGCGTTTCATCCAGCAAAACAGTAGCAGCAGCGTCCTGAACCGCATTACCGGCCAGGACCCGAGTCAGATCATGGGTGCGCTGGAGTCGAATGGCCGTGTGTTCCTGATCAATCCGAATGGCATCATGTTTGGTGCGGGTGCGCAAATCAATGTAGCGGGCCTGGTGGCGTCGACGCTGGCGATTTCGGACAGCAACTTCCTCGCCGGTAAAAACAAATTTACAGCGGGTGACGTCGCCGGTGCAGTAAACAATATGGGTGCGATTACGACGCCATCGGGTGGACAGGTCTACCTGATTGCACCGGATGTGACGAATAGCGGCATCATCACGTCGCCGAAAGGCGAGGTGGTACTGGCGGCAGGACGCAGTGTGCAACTGGCGGATTCGAGCAATCCGGATATGCATGTGGTGGTCTCTGCACCGACGGACCGGGCATTGAACCTGGGTGACGTGATTGCACAGGGTGGCAGGATTGGTATCTATGCGGCCTTGATCAACCAGCGTGGCAAGTTGAATGCCAATAGTGCGGTGCTTGGGGAGAATGGCAAGATCATTTTGAAAGCAAGTGGTACGACTTTGCTGGAAGCCGGTAGTAAGACGACGGCAACCGGTGCAGGCACCGGTGGTGAAGTTCAGGTCCTCGGTGAAAAAGTCGGCTTGATGGGTAATGCCCTGGTCGATGTGAGTGGCCAGACCGGTGGCGGTACTGCATTGATAGGTGGTGATTACCAGGGTGAAAACGCCAAGGTGCAGAATGCCGAGCAAACCTTTGTCGGTAAGGATGCCGTGATCAAGGCAGATGCGATCGCCAGTGGTAATGGCGGCAAGGTCATCGTCTGGGCTAATCAGACCGCACAGGCTTACGGTTCCATATTTGCGCGCGGTGGTGCTGCCTGGGGTAATGGTGGTTTTATTGAAACCTCTGGCCTGGATCATCTGGATGTGGCTGGAATACGTATAGATGCCGGTGCGCCGAAAGGAAAAAACGGCCAGTGGTTGCTTGATCCGAAAAATATCATCGTGAACGATGGACCGGCACCTTTGAGTGATGCCGCGGCATTTAGCAATCGTCCCGGTGAAACTACAGAAATCAGTGCGCAGTTACTGTCGAATGCAACAGCAGACGTCATTCTGCAAGCGACCAACGACATTACTTTTCAATATGGTGTCGGCAACACACATGAAGGTGTGAGTCTCACTGCCCAGGCCGGCAATAACATATACGTGGATGCGATGTTGAGTTTCACTAAAAACATAACGCTGGCTGCGAATTACTTTGGTACTGGTGAGGGGCGAGTTCTAGGTGATGGTATAACTGCCATCAATGCCGGAGGGGTCAAGACCATTACAGACTATTTGAATCCGCCCGTTGTGGTCCCTCCAGTGGTAGTCCCTCCAGTGACACCACCCCCTTCCGCTGACATCTGCACCATCGCCCCCAACTCGGCCCTGTGCCAGGTATTGTCGCCACCAACCGCCAGTGAACCAGTCAAGCCGGTACAACAGGCAAGCAATGAAATTATCAAGACGGTGACTCAATCCGCACCCAAGACTGATTTCGACCAGGTAGCTTTCCTCGATACAAAAAAACAAGGCGATAGTTCATCTGGCGGATCGGGATCATCAGGATCCGCAGGTACATCTACACCGGATGACAAGAAATCCGACGATAACAAACCCGATGATAAAAAAGCCGACACCAAAGAAGTCGCTTCCAATGACAAGAGTGGAACCAAAAATGAGCCAACTAAAAAAATGTACTGTAATTAAGTCTGTGCTGTTGCTGGCAGCCTTGTGCACGGCAACAGTGGTTCAGGCGGCGGGAGTCGGTACGGTCACACACCTGAGTGGTCCTTTGCTGGCGAAGAAGGCAAACGGCAGCGTGCGCGTATTGGGCATGAAGTCGGCGGTTGAACCCGGCGATACTTTGTCGACACAAAACAAAAGTTACGCACAGATTAAATTCAGCGACGGCAGCGCGCTGATCCTGCAACCGGATACCGTGTTGACGATCGATAAGTTTTCTTACGACGCTGCCAAGCCATCGGCTGACAATATTGCTTACACACTGGTGCAAGGCGGTGTGCGTGCGAATGCGGGCCTGCTCGGCAAGCGTAGCAAGGACAGCGTGCAGATGGTGACGCCGATGGCAAACATCAGCATGCAGGCAGCGAGTGTCGTTGTGCAGTATGTGAAGCCGGACGAGGAAGCAGTTGCTGCTGCGCGTGAGGCCTATCTGCTGGCCAGTACTGCAGTGCTGGATGTGGCGATGCAAGCAACACGTAGCGACATGCCGGCTCCTGCGGCTATCCAGCCTCTGATGCTGGCGCAAATCAATATACCCTTACCCACAGGGCTGACGCCGAAAGCTACGGGCTCAACGCCGCCTTTGCCGCCGGGTTTGTATGTGCAGGTAATCGACGGTTTGATTAACGTAACGAATAAGGGGGGTGCGCAGACTTTTGCCCCGGGTCAGTTCGGTTTTACGCCCACTCCGATACAAGCTCCGGTTATCGTACCGAAAAATCCGGCTTTGCAATTTACTCCACCACCGGCGTTTAGTTTGCCTCCTCCGGTTACAACGGGACAAAATGCACCAAAATCCAATGCTGTCGATTGTGAGGTTCGTTAAATTGGGCGATACGACGGGAATGTTTGTGCCTCTGTGATGTCGTACGAACTGAGCCGGTCAAATACTGACAGGCAAACCTGATGCGGTGCGGAAATGAAACACATACTTCGTAAATTGACTTTTGTTTTGCTGTTACCGCTTACTTTGGCATTGGCCGGATGTGGCGGCTACGCCCGTACACCGAACGGCAGCTCAAGCGTAGATGCCTATGGCGTGATCGATATCGGCGTGCAACATACCAGTCCTTAAGCTTGCTTGCGGCAAATGTAAAAGGCTTCCTGATGGAAGCCTTTTTTATTGTGTCGGCCTACAGCGAAGCGCGGTTTATGCGTCTTCCCATATGACCCGATGTTTGCCCAATTCCTTAGCGCGGTACAGGCGCTTGTCCGCCAGTTCGATCAGGTCATTCGGCACTTGTTCCGCTTGCGGTGTGATGGTGGCGGCACCGACACTGACGGTGAGCCATTCACCTATCGCTGCATGTGCGTGCGGGATGCGTAATGCTTCGACTGCCGCACATACTTTCTTGCCCGAGATGACGGCGCCATTGCTGCCGGTGGCCGGCAGGATGATCGCGAATTCTTCACCACCGAAGCGTGCACTCAGGTCGGCCGGACGCATCGCGCTGGCTTCCAGTGATTTGGCGACTTGCTTCAATACCAGGTCGCCGGCCACGTGGCCATAAGTGTCGTTGTATAACTTGAAGTTGTCGACGTCGATCAGCAGGATCGATAGCTCTTGCTGCTCACGACGGGCACGTTTCCATTCCGCACTCAGGTAGTCATCGAAGTAACGGCGATTGGCGATGCCGGTCAGGCCATCGGTATTGGTCAGGCGCTGCAATTCGAAATTGCTCTTTTGCAGTTGTTGCTGGCTTTCACGCAGAGCGCGGTAAGCGGCATCACGTTGCAAGAGATTGTTGTACGAGCGTGAGTGATAACGGATACGTGCAATCAGTTCTATCGTATCCGGCAGTTTCACCATGTAGTCGTTGACGCCCGTTGCGAAGGCATCGCGTTTGACTTCGGCATCTTCGCGGGTTGACAGTACGATGATGGGAATATCGCAGGTGATTGCGTTCTGGCGGTATTGACGCACCAGCGTCAGGCCGTCGACACCCGGCATCACCAGATCCTGCAGTATGACGGTGGGTTTGGTTTTTTCCGCGACGCGCAAGGCTTCGTCGGCGCGTGCGCAATAATGGAAATCGATATTCGGGTCGCTCAACAAGGCGCGCCGTATTGCTTCGCCAACCATGGGCTGGTCATCGACCAGTAGCACCATGATTTTATATTCTTCAGCCGGTAAATGGATTCCGAGATCGCTATCGCTCAGTGCTGAAGAGTCCATATTTTTTACCCCTTGGTTCATTGAAACAGATTGACTAATTTTTGTGCAATGCCGGATACGGGGAGAATGTCGGTCGCCGCATTGAGTGCGACGGCTGCTTTCGGCATACCGTATACGGAACTGCTTTCCTGGTCTTGCACGATGGTGTGATATTTATTGTCGTGCATCGCTTTCAGGCCGAGCGCGCCATCGCGCCCCATGCCGGTCAGCAGTACTCCCACTGCCTTGCCCTGCCATTGTTGTACTACGCTGTGAAACAGTACGTCGATAGACGGATGATAGATATCGGTCGGCGCTTCCTGTACATAGCCCAGGCTGTCGCGGTTCTTGATCAACAGATGTTGATTGGTTCCGGCGATGAAGACCGTTCCGCTCAATGGCTGATCGCCTTCCTTCGCCACACGCACCCGCAAGGCGGTTTGTTGTTGCAGCCAATCGGCCATGCCATCGACGAAGGCCGGATTGATGTGCTGCACGATAACGACTGCTGCCGGGAAGTCTGCCGGCAAGCCGCGCAACAATTCGGCCAATGCCGCCGGGCCACCGGCGGATGCGCCTATTACCACCAATCTGGTGGAGGGATCGGCGTCCCGCACTACCGCTGCTTTCTTCACCGGCACCGGGGCTTCGACCTTCTTGCCCATGCGCGCAACTTTTTCTATTTTTGCGATCAGTGCTGCGGCGCCCTGCTGGAAATTACCACCGGTCATGACGGGCGTTGTCACCACATCCAGCGCGCCGTGTCCAAGCGCTTCATACACCTTGACTGCATTCGCACTGATATCCGCTGTCACCAGCAGGATCGGGCAAGGCGTCTTTTGCATGATGCGACGCGTTGCTTCCACGCCGTCTGCATTCGGCATGATGATATCCATCAGTACGATATCGGGCAGCTGCCACGCACACATTTCCGCCGCCTGTATACCGTCTTGTGCGACCCAGATGAGTTGATGCTGTGGATGCTCGGCCAGCGCCCTGCGCAATATCTCAACCACCATGGGTACGTCATTGACGATGCCGATTTTCACGATCAGGCCGCTCCGATCAAATCGACGACGGCCTGCAGCAGGCTTTCATCGTGGAAGCTGCTCTTGGTGAAGTAGTAGTCAGCACCGGCGTCGAGGCCGCGTTGCCGGTCTTCTTCCCTGTCCTTGTATGAAACGATCATCACCGGCAGCGATTGCAGGTTGGCCGCCTGCCGGATCAGCGATACCAGTTCTATGCCATCCATGCGCGGCATGTCGATATCGGTAATAACCAGATCGAAATGTTCGGTACGCACTGCATTCCAGCCATCCATGCCGTCGACCGCGACCACCACCTGGTAACCGCAATTGCTCAGCAGCTTGCGCTCGAGTTCGCGCACCGTTAACGAATCGTCGACCACCAGCACTTTCTTGCGCTTGACGTCGTTCAGGTTTTTACCACCGTGCTGGACCACATCCAGCTTGCCGGCGGCAGTGAGCTTCTCTACCGAACGCACCATGTCAGCGACATCGAGGATGAGCACCGGATCGCCATCTTCCATCAGCGCGCCGGCGAGTACATTCGGTACTTTGCCGAGACGGTTATCCAGCGGTTGCACTACCAGCATGCGCTCGCCGAGGAAGTCATCGACTGCCAAGCCGTAGGTATGTTCATGATCACCGATGACGACCACCGAAACCAGGTCATCCTTGGCGCGTAATTCGCCCTTCTGCAGGATTTGGTGCGCGCTGACGAGGCCGATCTGGCGCCCGTCAAAAGTGAAATGCTGCTGCCCTTCCAGCATTGCCAGCTGGTCGCGGCGTAATTCCAGCGTGCGGTTTACATATGCAAGCGGGAAGGCATAAGGTTCTTCATTGATGGTAACCAGCAGGCTGCGGATGACGGATAAGGTCAGCGGCAGTTGCATCTGGAAGCGCGTGCCTTGCTGCGGCGTGCTCGAAATGCGTATGGTACCCCGCACCTGTTTGAGCATATCGCTGACGACATCGAGCCCGACCCCGCGTCCGGAAATATCGGTAACGGTATCGCGCAGGCTGAAGCTCGGCAACAGCAGGAATTCCAGCAACTCGGCTTCGCTCAGTTGTGCCACCGTATCAGCATTCGACAGTTTGCGTTCAATGATGGTGGCACGCAGTTGGTCGAGGTCGATGCCGGCACCGTCATCGCTGACATTGACCAGCAACATGCCGGCGCTATGGCGTGCTTCCAGTGTGATCAAACCCTGTTCCGGTTTGCCTGCTGCCTTGCGTTGTTGCGGGTTTTCTATGCCATGGTCGATGGCATTGCGCAGCAGGTGGCCGATGGGTGCTTCCAGTTTTTCCAGGATGTCCCGGTCTATCTGCGTTGCATTACCTATGATCTCCAGCCGTACCGATTTGCCGAGCGCATGCCCAACGTCGCGCACCATGCGTGCATAACCGTGGGTGCCATCGGCAAACGGACGCATGCGGCAAGCAAGGGCTTCATCGTATAAACGTTGTGACAGATTGACCGAGCGGCGGTCGAAGGTTTCGAGCTCACCGAGTTGGTCGGCAACCATATGCTGGCATTGCATCATCAGTGTGCGCACTTCTGACAATGCGGCTTGTGTCGCTTCATCGGCGGTTTGTGCCGATAATTTTTGATGCAGGAGATCCAGTGCTTGCCCGGCTTCACGCTGCGTACGCTTGAGGCGCAGGATGGAAGCGGTGAATGGTTTGAGGCGACGTGATTCGACCAGTGATTCACCGCTCAGGCTGAGCAAACGGTCCAGGTTTTTGGCATTGACTCGTACTGAGCGGATATTGCTTTCACGTGCTTCCGACGCCATTGCGCCATTGCTGATGGGCTGGCTCTCTGCTTCAACTGCGAGATTGCCTGCTGCATTGTCTGTCGCGGTATCGGCGCTACTGTCGCCGCCATCCGGATCCGCCATTGCTGTAGTCAGTTTGGCGATGAAAGCGGTGATCTCCGGCTTGCCGGCATGGTCGCCCCAGCTTTCATCGTTATTCGGTGGGTTGGCAATGCGGGTCAACAAATCCACGCCTGTGAGCAAGACATCGATTTGCTTGCGATGCAGCAGCAATTCACCACGCCGTGCCAGCACGAAGCAATCTTCCATCACGTGCGCGACATCGACTCCCGCCGCCAGGCCAATGATGCGGGCTGCACCCTTGAGCGAATGCGCGGCCCGCATGCAGGCTTCCAGCTGGTCGGCCGAACGCGGATTTTGTTCGAGTTCAAGCAAGCCTATGCTCAAGACATGGGTCTGGCTTTCCGCCTCTTGCCGGAATAATTCCAGCATCGACATCTGGCTCAGGTCGGGTGAGCTCATGTCAGGCTCCGGTTCAATGCATAAAACAAGAGGCCGCAATCCAGCAAACCTATCTTCTTGTCCTTGCTGACGATCATTGCTTGGGTATAGGTCGTGTTCGATTGCGCCACCGTTGACGGTACGGCTTGCAGTTCAGCTTGCGTAAAACGCTGCACGCCGAGCACTTCATCGACCGGGAATACCAGGGATTGCCCCTGATGCGCGACGACCAGCAGGCGCTGGATCGCTGCTGCAGTGCCACGTTCCGCGCCCAGCATTTGCGTCAATGACACACACAGCAGCAAGGAGCCGCGCACATTGCTCAAGCCGAGGATGGCGCGATTGGTCTGGTGCGGCAGGCTGTGTATCGTGCGTTGCTCGGCGACTTCGACGATGGCATCGGTAGGCAGGGCCAGCCATTCAATGCCGGCACGGAAGATCAGTGCGGAGACTGCCGTTTCGCTACGCGCCAGGCTTTGTTTGCTTTGACCCCAGTCGCTGATCAGGTCTGCATCCGAAGTCGGCCGGTCCAGCAAGGTCGAGGCGGCAGCTGCATAAGTCGGGCAGTTCAGGCAGCGGAAGTAATCCTGCAGTTTCGGGCAGGTATTGTCGCCGCGTACACCGATGCGATTCCAGCAATCGTCGATTTTTATATCCATGGCCACTTCAGCCGTTTGCAATGGTTCATGCATGCGGCTGCTCCTGCGCACTGGTCGCACTGGCGGCTACCCGTTGTGCGCGTTGTTGCATCAACTGGGCACCGGCGGTATCACCCTGTGCCGCCAACAGCGCTGCGAGGTGCGTCAGTGCTTCGTAATGATTCGGTTGCAGGTAAATTGTCTTGCGATAGAACTGCAGCGCTTCGCCGCTATCTTGCCGGGCATCGCTGATTAACCCCATCAGGTAGTAAGCGGCGGCGTTCGGGCCATTCTGCTGCACATGCTCCTTGCATAACGCGTCGGCTTCCGCCAGTTCACCCTGGTTTGCGCATTGCATGGCGCGGGTGAGTAACGTTTCCCCGGATGGTGCGGCGACAGGAGTGGCAATTGGTACCACCGGTGGTACGACGTTCGCGAATGGTTTCCTGACCGGTGTTGCGGGCGGCAAGGGTTTGATCTGGATGGGTGCGGGCGCGATAATTTTGCGCGCGACGGCAGTCGGATGCGGACCATTCCGTTTGCGAAAAGCAAATGCCAGCGGGATACCGGCTGAAACCAGGTTGGGCCGCAGCATGACACCGGCTTCGGCCGGACCGACAAAGATCGTACCTTGCGGATGCAGCAGGCGATCCAGTACTTCTACCGCCTGTTGCTGCATTTCCCGATCAAAGTAAATCAGTACATTGCGACAAAACACAAAGTCATACGGTTTTTCATTGAGCAGGAAATCACCGGCAAACATATTCCCGTGGCGGAAATTGACTTGCTGGCGTACCAGTTCCGACAATCGTGCTTCATCCTTGCTTGTATCGAAGTGACGATCACGGTAGTCCAGCAATTTGCCGCGGAAGGAATTGCGGCCGTATACACCGCGCTCCGCAATTGCAAGTGAGCGATGACAGATGTCAATCGCATCGATATGGAAGTTGACCGATGGTACGCCGGCATCCAGTAAAGCCATCGCAACGGAATACGGTTCTTCGCCGGTGGAGCATGGCAGGCTGAGTACGCGTACGCAGCGATCCGGTTTTTCTGCAATCTGTTGTCGTGCCATGCGTGCCAGCGACAGGATGGCTTCGCGGTCGCGGAAGAACCAGGTCTCGGGCACGATTACCAGTTCGATCAGTTCCTGCAATTCGCCGGGTGCCGATTGCAGGGCCAGCAGATAGGCATCCTGCGTCATGCCCAGCGTCAGCATGCGTTCGCTGACGGCGCGTTCGATCAGCATCATGCCGACCGATGCGACATCCAGCCCCATGCTGTGACGGAGCAGGCTGGCGATGCGATTGAGCGTCGTCATTCGCTGACCACTTCCGGAAACAGCAGGGCTTGCACCGATGCATCGAGCAAGTCCTGCACATTGATGCGCTGGATCAAACCGTCATCGCGGCGCAAGACCGGTCCCAGGTAGCGCGCATCCTGGTTCGACAAACCTGAGTCAGAAAAATTGGCGGGATCGCAGCGTAGGGTATCGGTCGCTTTTTCGACGACCAGTCCAAGCAATTGCGGCGCCTGCCCTGCCGGTGTGTAGTGCACCAGCACCAGGCGGGTGCTGAGTCGGGATGCCGCAGCTTGTCCGGTCGCGAGCAGGCTGACATCGAGTACCGGCACATGCTGGCCATCGTAATTGAACAGGCCCAGCACCCATGCCGGCGTACCCGGCACTTCCTTGAGGCGTGCCAACGGCAGCACCAGCGCCACTTGCGCGGCTTCCAGTGCATAGCGGTCCCGCCCGATCTGGAAGAGCAGGAACAGCATGTGTGGTCCGTTACCGGCAGTCATGACCGTTTCCGTCAGGCCGAAACCTTGAAGCGCGATACGCCGTTACGCAAGCCGTTCGACACCAGGTGCAGTTCGTCGATTGCCTGGCTCGATTGCTGCAGCGATTCAACCGTTTGTTGTGCGGCTTCGCTCAGTTGTACCAGTGCCTGGTTAATTTGTTCGGCGCTATTGGCTTGTGCCTGCATGCCTTCATTGACGACCTGGAAGCGCGGTGCCAGTGCCTGTACCTGCGCAATGATTTGCGAGAGCTGGCTGCCGACTTGCTGTACTTCCTGCATGCCGCGCCGGACCTGGTCGGAGAATTTATCCATACCCATCACACCAGCAGCAACTGCCGACTGGATTTCCTTGACCATCAATTCGATGTCATAGGTAGCGACTGCGGTTTGATCAGCCAGGCGACGAATCTCGGTTGCGACGACCGAGAAGCCACGACCGTATTCACCGGCTTTTTCCGCTTCGATCGCCGCGTTCAGCGACAGCAGATTGGTTTGATCGGCGACCTTGGTGATGGTGGTCACGACCTGGTTAATATTGCCGGCCTTTTCATTCAGGATGGCCAGCTTGCCGCTGACGGAACCTGCTGCATCCATCACCGCCTGCATGGTGTCTTCCATCCGGGTCAGGCCGGTCTGGCCGCTGCCGGCCAGGGTCGCGGCTTGTTCGGACACCAGTGACACTTCATTCATCGTGCGCACCAGGTCACGCGAGGTCGCGAAAATTTCACGCGACGTTGCACCGATTTCGGTGGTGGTGGCAGCGGTTTCTGCCGCGGTAGCTTGCTGTTGTTTCGAGGTCGCGGCGATTTCAGTGACCGAGCTGGAAACCTGGCCCGATGATTTTTGCGCTTGCCCGACCAGTATGGTGAGTTCATCGGTCATGCGGTTGAAGCCGGACGCCAGGTGTTCGAATTCATCCTTGCGTTCCAGGTGCAGGCGTTGCGAAAAATCGCCGGAGCGCATGACATCGAGAATGCCGATCAGGCGTTGCATAGGTATGGTAATTGCGCGCAACAGGAAATAGCCCGAGATGATCGCCGCCAGCAATGCAACGACAAGCGCTGCCACCATATTGATCTTGGCTTGGTGGACCGAGTCTATGATGTGCTGGGCCGATTGATCGGCAATGACCTTATTGTTTTCCGTGATCTTTTGGATCAGTGCATGCGCATCTTTCCAGGCCGGACGTAATTGCTCAATGAATAATTTGTGTACCAGCGGTGACGTGCGGCTCAAATCCTGGCGCAGGATTTCCTGCTGGATTTGCTGGTACTTGGCGCGTGCCTGTTTGAATTCTTCGAACTGGGCTTTGTCGTCTGCGGCGAAAATCGAATTTTCATACTGGACCTGCAACGCATTGATGTGTTCGTTATTAACTTGCAGCTTGGCCAGGTCGTTTTTGCGATTCGCATCGCTATCGGCGATTTCTGCGATCTGCTGTATCAGCATATAGTTTTCAAACCAGTAGGCATTGATCATGGCACTGGCATGCAAACCCGGTGTCGAGTCATCCTGCAGGCTGCTGGCAGCATCATCAATTTTTGCCAAACGCACCCAGGCTACCGCCGCCATCAAAGCCATCAACAGCAGGATGAGCGCAAAGCTTCCGAGGATCCGTTGTTTGATTGTCCAATTTTTCATGTTGGCGGGCTTTCCTGGAGAATGTTTTTTTGTACTGTAAAGGAGGCGGGAGTGGCTTTATTTTGATGCTTCTTGCCTCTGGGCATTATGGCTGAAGTGCCAGGGGAGCGCCATATTTAAGTGCGGGCTATCTGTTAACAAAAGTGAGTAAATACTGCAGTCATTACGGAGGTGAATCAGCGCCGATAATGACAGGCGGCAACACTCTTGTTAAACGCGTAGCGCCCGGAATACAAGCGGGGCCGGATGTGGCGAAAGTGAGATGGTGCAGGGCCGGCGAACAGGTCGTCGACTGTTGACGTGTGGGTTCAGACCGGATTGGCGATCCACCAGTATCCGATGCCGCTGCCATTGCGCAACACATAGCGGACATTGTTGATGAAACGTTGCGGGAATTTGCCGGCATCCTGGCTGGCGCTGGCTTCCTGCATCATGTCCCTTACCAGTTCGGCGGTTTTGTTTTGACTCAGGCGCGGGTTGACGGCTGCCGCCACCACTTCTGACAGTGCCAGCACATTATTGCGGTTATCGGCCGGTGTGCCGTTTTCGGCGACCAGTGCGGTGACGCTGGTGATGTGGCCGGTTTCCTTGGAAACCGCGGCCGTCAGCGAAATGCCGGTCGAGAAAGTGTGCTGGAAGTAATCGTGGACGGCACCGTGCCGGACTTCGACCTTATTGATCTTGAAGGATTGGCCGTAGGCGCGCGACGCAGCATTGAAGGCGCTGGCGAATTGTTCCGACGTCAGCTCGAATTCGGCTTCCCGCTCCAGGCTGCTATGCCGTTCCGGTATTTCGCCGGTCCTGGTTTCGACTGCTTTGCCGCAGGCGACTAAACATAGCGCCAGCAAGGCGCACGTTAGCGTCTTCATGTCTCCTCCGTGACCCTCGCCAGGCGCGGGCCGTGTATCTTGTGTTCGTGTCTTTATAGTTTTTGGCGCGGCCTCAAAAGCTCCGCATATAGGGCAGATTACACCAAATCCGGCATGTTATTTGCAGGTTTTAAGGCCTTTTTACGACTTTAATTGTTAACGTTTGTAGGCAGGAAATGCCGGCGTGGACAGGCGTAAAATCTGTGCCCTTGCTACCGACCAGGTCCCAAAGCCGTGCAAAACTGACAAATTTGTCATTTTCCAGTCAGCAACAAGACATTGACGGCGATGTATATTGGCTGCCTTGTGGCGTTTTATGCCCAAGGCCCTCGCTGTTTGCCGCGCCAGGGCTGGCATCCGGATGATGCAGCTGCAGCGGTATCCCAAACAAGAACGGAAATTATTCGATGTGGATTGTCAAAATCGCTTTGCGGCGGCCGTATACCTTCCTGGTAATGGCCTTGCTGATTTTTCTGGCCACGCCTATCGCGCTGACGCGCATGGCGACCGACATTCTTCCGGAAATCGATATTCCGGTCATCAGCATCATCTGGAACTACAACGGTCTCTCTGCACAGGAGATGGGCCAGCGGGTTACCGCCGTCAATGAACGGGTGTTGACGACGACCGTCAATGACATCGAGCACATCGAATCGCAAACGCTGGCCGGGGTTGCCGTCATCAAGGTATTTTTCCAGCCTGATGCCAGTATCCAGACCGCGATTGCACAGGTGACTTCGGTATCGCAGGCCATTCTGCGCCAGATGCCGCCCGGCATGACGCCGCCCCTCATCATCAAATATTCTGCTTCCAGCATTCCGGTCATGCAGCTGGGCCTGTCCAGCCCGACCATGTCGGAACAGGGTTTGTTCGACATTGCACTCAACTCCTTGCGGACCAAGCTGGTCACGATACCGGGTGTCGCGATTCCTTATCCATACGGTGGTAAAAGCCGCGTTGTTTCCGTCGATCTGGATGCGCAGGCTTTGCAGTCCAAAGGTTTGTCGCCGACAGATATCGTCAATGCGGTGAACGCACAGAACCTGATCCTGCCGGGCGGTACCGCCAAATTCGGCAGCACTGAATTCACCGTCAATATCAATGGTTCGCCGCGTGTGCTGGATGAGTTGAATGACTTGCCGGTGCGCAGCGTCAATGGTGCCACTACCTACCTGGGTGAAGTCGCACATGTGCGCGACGGTTTCACGCCGCAAACCAATATTGCACGGCAGGACGGCCAGCGTGGCGTGCTGTTGTCGTTGCTGAAGAATGGCGGCGCATCGACGTTGGCAATTGTTGATTCGGTACGTGCTTCGCTGGACGACATCCTCCCGACCCTGCCGGATGATGTGAAGGTGACCGCGCTGTTCGACCAGTCGGTCTTCGTCAAGGCGGCGATCAGTGGCGTGATGCATGAAGCATTGATTGCAGCCTGCCTGACCGCGACCATGATCCTGCTCTTCCTCGGCAACTGGCGCACCACCTGCATCATCGCGATTTCAATTCCGTTGTCGGTGCTGTCATCGATACTGGCGCTGCACGCATTGGGTGAAACCATCAATATCATGACGCTGGGCGGGCTCGCGCTGGCGGTCGGTATCCTGGTCGATGATGCGACGGTGACCATCGAGAACATCGAGCGCTACCTGCATCTCGGGCATGACCTCGAAACGGCGATCCTGGAAGGTGCCGGCGAGATTGCGATCCCGACCCTGGTGGCGACGCTGTGTATCTGTATCGTTTTCGTGCCGATGTTCTTCCTGACCGGTGTTGCGCGTTACCTGTTCGTGCCTTTGGCCGAAGCGGTGATGTTTGCGATGATCGCGTCCTACATCCTGTCGCGTACTTTGGTGCCGACCCTTGTCATGCTCTTCATGCGCAAATCGCATGGTGCCGGTCATACCGAAGCGAAAGGCAAGCCTAGCCTGTTGCAACGTGTTTACACGAGCTTCGATGCGCGCTTCGAACGCATGCGTCGCGGTTACATCCTGGTCTTGAGCGCCCTGCTGCCGCGTCGTCGCTTTTATGCGGCGGTCTTCCTCGGCTTCACGGTCTTGTCCAGCGGCCTCTACTTTACGCTGGGGCAGGATTTCTTCCCTAGCGTCGATGCGGGCCTGGCGCGTCTGCATTTCCGTGCCCCGACCGGTACCCGGATCGAGGAGACTGCTCGCCTGGCTGACCAGATCGAAGCGGTGATACGCGAAACCATACCAGCCGAAGAACTGGAAACCGTACTGGATAACCTCGGCCTGCCGTATAGCGGTATCAATCTGTCCTACAGCAATGCCGGCACCATAGGCACTTTCGATGGTGAAATCCAGATCGCGCTGAAAAAAGGCCATGCGCCGACCGATGATTATGTGAAGCAACTGCGGGCCGAATTGCCGAAGCGCTTTCCCGGCATAGAGTTTTACTTCCAGCCGGCAGACGTGGTGACGCAAATCCTGAACTTCGGTTTGCCGGCCGCCATCGACGTACAATTTGGTGGCAGTAACATCAAGGAAAATTATCGTCTCGCTGCGCAATTACAGAATGCCGTGAAACAGATTCCGGGCGCGGTGGATGTCTACATCCGTCAGCGTATCGATCAACCTGCCATGCAGTTGACGATGGATCGCAGTCGTTTGCAGCAGATGGGTTTAAGTGCGGCTAACGTGGCACAGAATCTGTTGATCCCGCTTTCCGGCAGCTCGCAGACTGCGCCTGCATTCTGGCTGAATCCGGCTAATGGCATCGCTTACAACATTACGGTACAGACGCCGCAGTACAAGATAGACAGCCTGGATGCGCTGATGCAAATCCCGGTCGGTACCGGTAGTGCGGGCACGCCTACCCAGTTGTTGAGCAATCTGGTGGATGTCAAAACCACTCGTGAACAATCAGTGATTTCGCGTTACAACATAGAACCGGTGATCGACCTGTACGTCAGTGTCAGTGGCCGTGACCTGGGTTCGGTGGCGCGTGAGGTGGCGAAGGCAATCGAACCGATACGCGCGCAATTGCCGAAAGGATCAAAGATCAATATGCGCGGCCAGGTTGAAACCATGCAGTCGTCCTTTGTCGGCCTCGGTATCGGCTTGCTGATGGCGATCGTGCTGGTCTATCTGCTGATCGTGGTCAACTTCCAGTCGTGGATAGATCCGTTGATCATTATTACTGCCCTGCCCGCAGCGCTGGCCGGGATTGCGTGGATGCTCTTCCTCACCGGGACCACGCTAAGCGTACCGGCGTTGACAGGTGCCATCATGACGGTGGGTGTGGCGACGGCGAATAGTATCCTGATGGTGTCGTTTGCACGGCAGCGCTTGCTGGCCGGTGAGCCGCCTTTATCGGCGGCACTGGAAGCTGGTGCGACCCGTCTGCGTCCGGTGCTGATGACGGCGCTGGCGATGATTATCGGTATGTTGCCGATGGCACTGGGCTTTGGCGAAGGCGGTGAGCAAAATGCACCGCTGGGCCGCGCCACTATCGGTGGCCTGCTGTTTGCGACCGCATCCACTTTATTCTTTGTGCCGCTGGTGTTTGCCGGCGTCCATCAATTCCTGACGCAGCGTGCAGCCAAAAAAGGTTTGCCGCCGCCCCATACTGCAGTACTCGAAGGAAATAGCTGATATGACTCAAGATCGCCACTCCACTATCGGTATCCACGGCTTGCAAGCGCATCAGGCCGCGCGCGGGATACAACGTTTGCATCTGTTGTCCCGGACCAGGAAGTTCGCGCTGATTGTCGTCGGCGTCCTGCTGATAGGCGCTGCGATAGTCATCGGCCTGCGTTTCGCGAAAGCGACTGAACTGGCCGAAGTATCGAAGCAACAAGCCACGCGTTATGTCTCGGTAACCAGCCCGCGCAGCTCGGCGACGGACAATGTGTTGCGCCTGCCAGGTACGCTGCAGGGGATTATCGAAGCGCCTATCAATGCGCGCACCAATGGTTATGTGACGCGCTGGGTGAAAGATATCGGTGACCCGGTCAAGCGCGGTGATTTGCTGGCAGTGATCGATACACCGGAAGTTGCACAGCAATTGAACGAAGCCAAGGCCACACAGGCGCAAGCCACGACCAACCTGCAATTGGCAAAGAGCACCTTTGAACGTTGGGATGCACTGCGCAAACGTGACGCGGTATCGCAACAGGACCTGGATGAAAAACGTAATGCACTGGCAGTTGCAGTAGCGGCAGACAACTCAAGCAAAGCGACTGTACAACGTCTGCAGGATCAGTTGGGTTACAGCCGTATTGTTGCGCCCTTCGATGGCATCGTGACGCGCCGTAATATTGATATCGGTACTTTGGTCGATTCAGGCGGCAGCACACGCGTGCTGTTCACGCTGGCGAAAAGTGATCCTTTGCGCGTCTATGTCTATGTGCCGCAAAGTTATTCCACGCAGATTAAGGCCGGTAATACGGTAGGCATCACGCTGAATGAAATACCGGGCAAAGTATTTGACGGCAAGATCGCCCGTACCGCAGGTGCGATCGATACGGTAACCCGCACCTTGCAGGTCGCTATCGATTTGCCGAATCCTGATGGTGTACTGTTGCCAGGTGCGTATGCGCAGGTCGCCATCAAGGCCAGCGGCGGCAGTGCGAGTTCGCTGACGATACCGAATAACACTTTGTTGTTCCGTCCTGAAGGTCCGCGTGTCGCGGTCGTCGGCGATGATGGCAAAGTGCGTCTGCAGCCAGTCGTGATCGCGCGTGAATTGGGTGTGGATATTGAACTGGCGAGCGGTGTGACGGCACAAGATAAATTGATCATTAATCCGGCTGACTCGCTCAGCAATGGCGATGCAGTGAGTGTGATCACACCGCCGGCTGATAAGGCGGCTACACCGGCGACCAACAAGGGGAAAGCGTCGTGATCCTGCGTCGTACCCCGGCCTTTGCCTCCCTGCTGGCACTCCTGATATTGGGTGGCTGTGCGGTCGGCCCTGACTACCAGCGTCCTGATGCGCCGGTGGCGCAGGCATGGAAGACCGAAGCCGGCTGGCAAGCCAGCAATCCGCGCGATGGCGAATTGAAGGGCGCATGGTGGGAAATTTTCCGCGATGCTGAATTGAACGCATTGCAGGAACAGGCGCTGAAGAATGGCCAAACCATGGTGATCGCGCAAGCACGCGTCGACCAGGCACGGGCGCAGGCCAATGTTGCGAATAGTTCCTTCTTCCCAAAGATAGGTGCGCAAGCAGGTAGTGCGCGCAATCGTACTTCGGCCGAACGACCACTGACCAATTACAACTCGCAGAATAGCTCGGTAGTGCAGAATGATTTCAATGCCGCTTTTACAGTGAGCTATGAACTGGATCTGTTCGGTCGCGTGCGACGCCAGGCCGAAGGTGCCGGCGCTACCGCACAACAGGCACAAGCCGATTTTGAAAATACACGCCTGGTGCTGACGGCTGAACTGGCCGCCGATTACCTGGTCTTGCGCCAGACCGATGCAGAAATCGATGTCTTGCAGCAAACCCTGGGAGCGCAAACCAAGGCGCTGGATTTCATTAGCGCACGTCACGAACTGGGCGCGGCATCCGGCCTTGATCTCAACCAGCAACAGGGATTGACGGCTGCAACCCAGACGCAGCTGACCTTGCTGCAAGACCAGCGTGCACGTTATCAAAATGCGATTGCCACCCTGGTGGGGGTGCCGGCACCGGACTTTAAACTGCCGGTCAATCTTGCAGTCACTACGGCGCCAGCGATTCCTTTGACGGCACCGGCGGCCTTGCTGGAACGGCGTCCCGATATTGCGGCGGCAGAACGTGCGATGGCAGCAGCCAATGCGCAGATCGGCGTGGCACGCAGCGCTTATTTCCCGTCACTGGGTTTGTCGGGCCTGTACGGCAGCGATGCGAACCAACTGAGCAATTTATTTAGCGCACCGGCTTTGCTGTGGTCTATCGGTGTCAGCGCCACACAAATGATTTTTGATGGTGGCCGTACCAGTGCGAATGTGGATTTCGCCAAAGCAGGTTACCAGCAGGCACTGGGCAACTACCGGCAAAGCGTGCTGGTTGCGATGCAGGAAGTGCAGGATGGCTTGAACAGCGATGTGGCATTGGCGCAGGCGCTTACCTCGGCCAAGGTCGCAGCTGACAGCGCGGATCGTTCGCTCGGCTTGTCGACAGACAGGTATCAAAGCGGGATTACGACCAATCTCGAAGTAGTGGTCGCCCAGCAAACCTTCCTCAGCTACAAACGCCAGGAAGTGCAATTGCATGGACAGCGCCTGGTGAATACGGTAAAGCTGATCAAGGCTTTGGGTGGCGGCTGGCATGCGCATGAATAAGGCGGTAGCGGCGGGTTTGGTCCTGCCACTACGCTATTCATAAGCGGCAAAAAGGAAGATGCTTATCTTATGAAAATCTTGTTGATCGAAGACGAAGTCAAGACGGTCGCCTACCTGCAGCGAGGCCTGACCGAGCAAGGTTGCATAGTCGATGTTGCCAACAATGGCATCGACGGCCAGCATCTGGCCCTGACCGGCGACTATGACGCCATCGTGCTCGACATTATGTTGCCCGGCCGCGACGGCATAGAAGTATTGCAAGCCTTGCGTCGCCAAAAGAGTACGCCGGTCATCATGCTGACGGCACGTGGTGAAGTCGATGACCGCATCCATGGCTTGCAGACCGGTGCCGATGATTACCTGGTCAAGCCATTTTCCTTCCTCGAATTGCTGGCGCGTTTGCAGGCGCTCGGACGCCGTGGTCGTCCACAAGAGTCAACACATATCCGCATTGCCGATTTGCATATCGACCTGATCGCACGACGTGCGATGCGGGGCGTGCGCCGGCTGGACCTGACTGCCAAAGAGTTTGCGCTGCTGGCGGCATTGGCGCGCCATCGTGGGCAAGTGCTGTCGAAGACCGTCATCGTCGAAATGGTGTGGGACGTTAACTTCGAAAGCAATACCAATGTCGTCGAAGTAGCGATCAAGCGTTTGCGCGCCAAGCTCGATGAGCCATCCGAAGTCAAGCTCCTGCATACGATACGCGGCATGGGTTACCTGCTGGAAGAACGCAGCGAGGCTGATGCATGAATGCAAGCGCACGTACGAGTACGCATTCGATTGCACGCCGCCTGACCTTGATGTTTGCATTGGCGGCAGCGGTAGTGTTTTCCATCACCGGCTATGCGCTGTATCAATTCCAGTGCATAGAATTGCGTCGCCATCAATTGCAGGAAATTAAAACGCGCTTTGAATTTGTGGAAAGCCTGATCGTCCGGCGTATCAATACTGCCGAGAAGTGGCTCTTGCTGGAAGACAAAATGACCGAGCTGACGCCGCAAGACGGCAGCATCGTTTATCTGGTCGAAAGCAAGGATCCGGCCTTCCGCCTCGGCCGTCCCTTCGCCGCCGATGCGCGTATCAGTAATGAAGGCAATGGCGTGCGCCGCATCGTTACGGAGAATGGCACTTACCTGACACTGAGCGGCGAACTGCCGGCAGCCGGTGAACGGCCGGCGGTAACGCTGACGGTCGGGCTCGATGCCAGCGCCTTCGATACCACCAGTCGTGCGATCAATGCGGCGCTGGTGATTGCCTTCCTGTTTGGCGTGGTGGTGGTGGCCGGCCTCGGCTGGTGGATTGCGCGGCGCGGCTTGCTGGCGGTCGATGATTTATCACGCCATGCGGAAAACCTGAGTCCGCTGAACTTGGCGGAACGGTTGCCGACCGGCGATATGCCGAGCGAACTCAATGGTTTGGTGCTGTCCTTCAATGGTGCTTTGGGACGGGTTGAACAGGCTTATGTGCAATTGTCGACCTTCAATGCCGATGTCGCGCATGAATTACGTACGCCGCTCGGCAATCTGATCGGGCAGACGCAAGTGATGTTGTCACGTGAACGTTCGGCGGAAGAGTTAACCGAAGTATTGCAATCGAACCTGGAAGAACTGGAACGCCTGCGCACCATCATCAACGATATGTTGTTCCTGGCGCAAGCGGATCGCGGCATACGCGCGGCCAATCTCGAACTGACATCGATTGCATCGGAAGTACTGAAAAGCGCTGAATTCCTCGACATGTTGATCGAAGATGCGGGCGTGTCGCTGGTGGTGGAAGGCGACGCCGAAGCCAGCATAGACAAATCACTGTTCGGTCGCGCTATTACCAATTTGCTGTACAACGCGATCCAGCACTGTGATCGCAACTCTACCATTCGCGTGCATATCGAAGAGCGCGACCATGCTGTTGCGATCAATGTCAGCAACCAGGGTGTCCCGGTCGAGCCGCATCATTTGGAAAGATTGTTCGAGCGCTTTTATCGTGTCGATTCTTCCCGCACCGATAGCGATAACAGCCATGGACTTGGCCTGGCCATTGTCAAGGCGATTGCCCATATGCATGGCGGCACGGTGTTTGCCGCGAGCAATGCGGAAATGACGACGATAGGGTTTACGGTTGCGAATGGCGGCGCATTGTAAGAAGATGTCAGCGCGTCATCTTTAAGCCGGATTCAAGCCGCCCACCTCGTATGTGCTTTGGGCTGTCGGCGTAGAATGACGGTAGCCATTAGCAATGAGGATCAAAATGAAAAAAGTAGAGTTGGAGCACGTACAGATCGTCTGGTACCAGGATTCCATTTCAGGCGAAACCGCTTCGGCCGGTTACAAGGGCAAGACGCAGAATTTCTGGGTGCACCTGGAATACTTCCCGCGTGAAGTGACGGAGGCTTACCTGATGGATGAAGGCGAAGCCAGGCCGGCACCGAAAGACCATTGGGCTTACGCGCGCGGCGTGCTGGTTGGAAAATCAGAGAACGAATAACAGCTTGGTAACTTCCCATCCCGTGCGGGATGGGAAGACAGGCGGATAATTATTTAGGGAATATTTCGAAGGCTTCGCCGACTTTCAGTGCGACCAGGTCATACAGCGAGTGACGCGGTTCCGGTCCGGCGCGTTCAAATCCTTCCACCGTATCCGGCTCTACACCTTCAGGTGGCGGCACGAATTGCATCCAGTCTTCGTAACCCGGATGATCTTTCAGGTTGCGATTGAGTTCATCCAGGAATTCTTGCTTGTTGAGTTTTTTCACAGCCATGGCACCCTCCTCGAAGAATAATTCATCTTAGCACGTAGGATTCGACCCGACGTGCCGGAGATCGTTCATCCGTGCGTCAGAACAAGGCGCCGCGTGCTGACACCGGCCATGCTTCCTGCACGGTCTGGCCGCGATAGGCGATCAGCCAGTCATGCAGATTGACGGTAGGGTCGCAATGGCTGGGAATCAGCCGAACCTTGTCGCCGACTTTCACTGGTGCAGCACCCGCTTCCGGCACGATGGTCGTATGTTCATCCGATAGCGTTTGTACCGACCAGCCCGGCAATTGCAGGCGCGGCAAACCATGATCGACGGCGAAGGCTTTCAAGCCACCATCCAGCACCGCATGTTTCTCCTGCACACTGATCACCGTACATAAACCGAACAAGGCATGGCGCAGCGGCGCACTGTCGGCTTCCGGCGTGTTGGCCGCGTAGTCGGTATCCATCAACACGTAAGAACCCGGTTGCACCTCGGTATAAAGTGAAGAGCCGGCTTCCAGCATATAAGTGCCGGTGCCGCCGCCGGTGACCGTGGTGCAGGGAAAGCCGGCGTCTTCCAGTTCGTGGATGATGCCGCGCACCTTTTCCACTGCACTGGCGACCGCTGCCGCGCGTTCCTGCGGCAGCCGCATATGCTGGGCCGAACCGCGGAACGCGTGGATGCCGGCAAAGCGCAAATGCGGGCTGTATTGTTCTATCGTGCGTGCGAGGTCGATTGCCTGGTGGGCATTGCTGATGCCGCAGCGTTGATGACCGATGTCAACTTCGATCAAGACATCAAGGTGGCTGCCCTGCCTGCTCGCCGCATCGCCAATTTGTTCAACCTGTATCGGATGGTCCACACAGATGCCGAGCCTGGCGCGGGCTGCGAGCGCCGCCACGCGTGTCACCTTGCGCAGGCCCACGATCTGGTTGGTGATCAGTACATCTGTTATCCCCGCCTCTACAAATATTTCGGCTTCACTGACCTTCTGGCAGCAGATGCCGGTAGCGCCTGCCGCCAGCTGCCTGTGTGCAATTGCCGGACTTTTGTGTGCCTTGCCGTGCGAGCGCACTTTCAAACCGGCCTGCAATACACGTGTATGTACGCGTGCGAGGTTATCTTCAAACGCATCAAGATCCACCAGCAAGGCCGGCGTATCGACGTGATCAAGTTGGTCGCCCGGCAAGGCCGGTGCGGCTTGCGAAGCAAACGATAATTCTTTATGGCCCATGTCTTCCTTGATACCTGGATATATGTGAGGGGAGTTGTGGTGCGCTGTACGAGCAGACTAATCGCTACTGTACGTGCAAAACGGTTTTCATGTGTTACATGCGCGTTGCATGGCGGAATACAAAAAAAAGCCGCTGACCTCAGGCAGCGGCTTCTATTGAAACAGCGAAGAATTATGCGGCTTTGCGGTCCAGGCGTTTGGTATCACTGCTTATACGCAAGGTACCGCTAGCGCCGATCTTCTTGCTGTCAGGCTTTTTTGCATCACCTTGTTCTTTATAAACACCACAACCTATGATCAGGTCCTGGTACTTGTCGAGATACATGGATTTGGCTTCCATTTGCTTCGAGATCGGATTCAGGAAGAGATAGTCTTGCCAGCCTTTACCATGCGTCTTGATGATGGACAGGCGTTCCTGGATGAAGAGATTGCCGGCGCCGTCTTTCGCGTTGATCAGGTCCTTGCCTATCAATGTCGGGTTGGCACCGTGGGCCAGGTTTTTGCCGTGCATATCGTAGACCACCACATACAGGTCGCGGTCGCAGAAAGGACCCAGCTTGTTATTGATATCGGCGAAGGTCGCATCCTTGCCTTTTTCATGCATGCTGGCGATCGCACGTGTGACCATTTCATTGGCTTCTTCGGCCGAGCCGTGGCTGCCGCTCTTGATAGTGAAGACGTCGACGACGTTGTTGAGTTCGGTGGTCTGGCTTTGCAATGATTCGGCTGCTGCTGCCGCTTGTTCAACCAGCGCTGCATTTTGCTGCGTGACCTGGTCCATCTGTGCGATGGCCTGGTTGACCTGTTCGATGCCTATGCTTTGTTCGCGGCTGGCAGAACTGATCTCGGTCATGATGTTGTCGACGCGCTTGATGCTGGCGACTACTTCATTCATCGTGTCACCGGCATGCGCTACCAGCTTGCTACCGCTTTGCACCTTGTTGACCGAGTCTTCGATCAGGCTTTTGATTTCGCGTGCCGCCGCCGAACTACGTTGCGCCAGGCTGCGCACCTCACCGGCGACCACCGCGAAGCCACGCCCCTGTTCGCCGGCACGTGCTGCTTCGACCGCTGCATTCAGCGCCAGGATATTGGTCTGGAAGGCGATGCCATCGATGACGCTGATGATGTCGACGATTTTCTTCGACGACTGGTTGATCGAATCCATCGTGTTGACTACTTCGGCTACGACATTACCGCCCTTGACGGCAACTTCGGATGCGGTGCGTGCCAGTTGATTCGCCTGTTCTGCATTCGCTGCATTTTCTTTTACGGTGGAAGTCATCTCTTCCATCGCCGAGGCAGTTTCTTCCAATGAGCTGGCTTGCTGTTCGGTACGCGAAGACAGGTCCAGGTTACCGGCTGCGATTTCATTAGTTGCGGTGGACAGGGTCTTGGTGCCGTTGCGGATATTCCAGACCACATTCGCCAGGCCCTGGCCTATGCTATTGATCGAAGCCAGCAGTTGTCCGACTTCATCGGTACGCTTGTTTTCCATGCGTATCGTCAGGTCGCCGGTCGCCAGCTTGCGTGCGGTGTGGGTTGCCTGTGCCAGCGGGCGCAGCAGCATGCTGCGGATCGCGCTATACAAGAGTGCTGCCAGGACCAGGGTGGCGATGAGTGCTGCCGCGGCAAAAATATTGCGCAAGGCTGTCGCTTCCTGTGTGAATTCACCGACGTAGGTGTCGCCGACGACTACCCAGTTCTTATCTTGCGCATAAGTAAAGCTGGCGATGCGCTCCGCGCCGCTGGCATCGGTATAGCGCAGGCTGCCTTCTTTCTGCGCCAGGATGTCCTTGATGAATTCACGGCCGTCAGCAGCTTTGTTAGCCAGCGCATTCTGCCCTTCCTTTTGCGCGGCGATTAGCAGCTTGCCCAAATCCTTGCCCTGGTTCGCGTCGAGCACATAGTATTGGCCGCTTTGCCCGACTTTCAGTGCCAGCAGTTTTTGTTTGATGAGGACGGGATCCTGGCTCATGCCGAGTACCAGCTGCGCTTTGGCAATGACATCGGCTGTGGCTCGTTGCAGCAACATATCGGATGTCGCCTGTGCGCTGGTCCAGATGAATGCACCAAAGCTGAGGGCGATGAGCAGGAAGGAGATGGCGGAAAGTCGGACTCCGACGCTTAGCTTGGCTAGGTAACGCATAAGGCTGTTCATTTCTTACTTCCATCCATGATGAGGTTGTACGAAAAACTATGACCGACAATGCTTCCTTGTGGAAACATCATAACTGTATAACGGCTGATTTCTGCAGGAATCAAATAATGGTGCGTTGCACGATGTTGTGCGACCGCACCGCCATTGCAGCAGGTTGGTACGGCGGCTTTGCATTAAAAGCAGACGATTCAAACAGTTAGCGTGTAATGTTTCGGAACAGCGGGAGCTTCATTACTGCTTTCTTCGCCTTGCATATTTATTATTGGCATTATTCAGAAAACAATAATGTCGGAAACAATAGCGGGCTTGTCCCGCCCAACTCTTGATATAAATCAAATGAATCCTATTGTCCGCAGTCTGTTGGAAAACGATTTGTACAAGTTCACGATGTGGCAGGCATTGCTACATAGCCATCCTGGTGCACAGGCTGAATATGCCTTCGTCTGCCGCAATACTCCCGGCTACCCCTTAAGTGAATTGAAAGCGGACGTCGAGCGCGAACTGGATCATCTTTGCACGCTATTCTTTGCCGAAGATGAGCTGGCTTACCTGCGCAGCCTGCGCTTCATGAAAAGCGACTTTGTCGATTTCCTCACGGTTTTCCGTTTCCAGCGCAAATTCATTTCAGTCAGTACCGATGGCGACATCCTGAATATCCATGCGGCCGGTCCGCAAGTGCATGTGATGGGCTTTGAGATATTCGTTCTATATATAGTCAATGAATTGTATTTCCATCGTTTCGACCAGCAGGCAGCTTTGGCCGAAGGGCGTAAACGCCTGCAAGCAAAGATTGCGATGCTGAAGGAATTCGGCAGTGAAGCCGGACGGAAGAATCCGTTTGAATTTTTCGACTTCGGTGTGCGTCGTCGTTTTTCCGCCGCCTGGCAGGAAGAAGTGGTGGTGGCCTTGGCAAGGGAAGTACCGCAATACTTCAAGGGCAGTTCGAATGTATACCTGGCAAAGAAGTATGGGCTGACGCCTATAGGCACCATGGCGCATGAATACTTGCAGGCTTATCAATCCTTCGGCGTGCGTCTGCGTGATTTCCAGAAAGCAGCGCTGGAAGACTGGGTGCAGGAATATCGTGGCGACCTTGGGATTGCATTAACCGATGTGGTTGGCATGGATGCCTTCCTGGCGGATTTCGATTTGTACTTTGCGAAACTGTTCGACGGCTTGCGCCATGATTCCGGTGATCCGGTCGAATGGGGTGAAAAGGCGCTCGCGCATTATGCGAAGCTGCGGGTGGATGCAACGACCAAACGACTGGTGTTTTCCGATGCGCTGGATTTGCCGACGGCTTTTGCGCTCTACCGTCACTTTGCCGATCGCGTGATGACGGGTTTCGGCATAGGAACGAATTTGTCGAACGATACCGGGATCGCGACTTTGAATATCGTGATGAAGCTGATGTCCTGCAACGGACAGCCTGTCGCCAAGCTGTCCGATTCTGCCGGCAAGACTTTATGCACCGATGAAACCTTCCTCGCCTACCTGCGTCAGGTGTTCCATCATCCGGCGCTTAACTGATCAGAACTTGTAACCGACCGAAAGGAAGGTGACGAGTGGGTCCAGGGTTAGTGTAGTGGTGTTTCTCGAGATCACTGTATTGCCGATACGTCCGGTAATGTCGGCATCGGTTTTAAGTGGGATGTAGGCGACCGAAAACCCCAGTGACCATTTCTCTGTGAAATTATATGTAAGGCCGACATTCGCAACTGGCGCCCATGAAGAACTGAGGTCAGCTGTTGCGGTACCTCCAGGCAGTCCGCCGGTAACCTGGCGTTGCAAGGATGAGGACAACTCAACGCTTGTATACCAAACGCGAGTGACGCCCAGGCCTACAAACGGACGCAGTTTTGAATTCCGGTCACCAAAATACCATTTCGCAATGATCGCCGGGCTCCACTGCTTGGCTTCTCCAAGTTGTCCAAGCTGCGATAAGGTTCCTCCGCCGTACAGTTTGAATTTTGGGGGAAGCCCCAAATCGGCGGTGAGGGCAAAGTTATCGGTAAAGAAGTGTGTGAGGGCAAGGCCGAGAGTATCAGCATTGCTGATGGTGGCACTGCTACCGGCTAGCGGGCCGACGGGAGCCGGCATATGACGATAGAGTGGCTCACTTGATTCGTTCGGGCGTAGATGGAACCAACCTATATTAACAATATTGTCGCCGGCACTTTGTGCTGCTGCAGGTAAAGAAATTGCCGCAAGTACAGAGACGGCGGCAAGTTTGGATAGCACACTAAAAGGTTTTGTCATTATTTGTCCCCTCGTATTGTTATGCTTCGGCAGTTTTTTGGAATGCGCCTTTACATTACCCCCTTCGAAAAACTTGTACAACATCTGGATAGTCGATTAAACGATTTCGCAACAGTCGACATTTGAAAATTTATGCATCGACAGCAATGCAGTTGCGACCTTTTTGTTTCGCCAGATAAAGCCTGCGATCCGCTTCTTCTATGAACTTGAGCGCTTCATCGCCATATGAGGGGATGACGGTATGGACGCCCAGGCTGATCGTCAGCAATTGGCTGACTGCCGACTTTTCATGCGGGATCTGTTCCTTGAAAATCAGCATGCGGCAACGTTCGGCCACTGTCAGCGCTGATTTTTCATTGGTTTCCGGCAGGATGAGGATGAATTCCTCACCACCAAAACGGCCGAAGAAATCGCGCTGCCGGATCGCTGCGTTGTTGAGCGTCTTGGCAACCTGCTTCAGGCAATGGTCACCCTGGATGTGACCATAGTGATCGTTATATTGCTTGAAGTAATCGATGTCGAGCAGGATGATGGAGAGTGGCCGTTTGCTATTCATCGCATTGGCCCATTCGAGTTCCAGCACGGAATCGAACATGCGCCGGTTCGCCACACCGGTCAGGCCATCCTTGAAGGACAGCGTTTCCAGTTCCTTTTGCAGGTCTATCAGTTTGGCTTCGGTTTTCTTGCGTTCATTGATATCGAACATGAAACCGATCAATGAATCGACCGAGCCATCCGGTTTGCGCGCCACGTGTACCACGTCACGGATCCACACGTACTCACCGTTCTGCGCCAGCGCCCGATAGTCGGCTTCATGGTCGGCACCGGCCTGTGATTGCGCGACACAGAAATTGACGATGGCGTCGCGTTCATCCGGATGTATCCGCGATGCCCAGTCATTCACCGACACCCAGCTATCCTGTGGCCAGCCGAGCACGCCTTCGATCTGCGGCCCGATATAGGTGAACTGCATGGTGGCCCAGTCTATCTTCCACGGTATGGCTTTGGTTGATTCCAGCAAGGTTTTATAGACGGCGCTGTCAGGCTCCATCTTTGGTGCAATATCAGTCATCTTATCCGGCTTCGATTAGTTAGCCTGATGGTCGGCGTGCAGCGTGTTACCGACTCCTTCGGCTTTTATATTTTGTAGACAGGTGTTTCTGCGAATAACTCTATCATGCGATAAGCCAATAAATATCATGTGTTGCGTGCTTTTCCCATGGAAAAATGGATAAGCTGTCGGTATTCAAGTAGTTGGAAGAAATATGACAAAGAACGATGCCATCAAGCGGATCAATGAAGAGCTGCGGGCAAACCTGTTGAATGATAAAAATACCCTGTGGGCGACTGTCGTGCCTTACGCCGGTGATGAGGGCTGGTGGTTGAAGATCCCGCTGTCCGGTTTCCGGCAGGAGCAGCACTTCCTGATTTGCAGTGAAAAAGCCAGGAACTTCCGCCATATCCGGATCAAGGCCAATACCATCCTGAGCCCGGCAACGCGCTTTCGTTGCAAGGATCAGATGGCGGATGTGTTTATCTCGGCGAAGAATGCAAAACGCCTGGTCGATTCGCTGCCGGGTGGCAGCAAGTTCAGTTTCGACAAGTATGTATTCGGTGAATACAACTTCTGAGCGTAGTCCTGCGGGACATTTATGCCAACAGTTCCAGCAGGCTCCACGCAATTGCTTTGCTTGCAACTGTTAGCGTAAACAACGGGACCTTTTCATCGGCGCGATGGCCGTTGGCTTCTAATAATGTGCGTGGTCCGGCGCCATACATCACGGTGGCAACCCCGGCTTCGGCATACAGGCGGGCATCGGAATACAGCGGCACGCCGATAGGCGTCACGGCTTCACCCAATGCGGCAGACGCTTCGGTACAGACGATATCGCGCAAACGTGCTGCATCGCCGACGGGTTTGAATGGACTGGCCAACAGGATGCGCTTTACTTCACTGCGTATGCCCGGCATGCCTCGCAGGGTATTTTCAATGACGGCGCGCAACTCCGCTTCCACTTCTTCCGGGATTTCTTCCGGGATGATGCGCCTGTCCAGGCGCAAGGTCACCTCATCCGGTACTACATTGGTATTGATGCCGCCATTGATCATGCCGACTACCAATGATGGCGAAGTGATACCGCTGATAGCCGATGTGCGTTGCTGCAGGCTGTTGCGATAGTCGTAGAGCGCGCTTAATAACTTGGTGGCGGCTTCCAGCGCATCGTGTCCGGTATCGGGACGTGCGGCATGGGCCGAAGTCCCGTGCACCTTGATTTCCAGGTGTAAACAGCCATTGTGTGCGGTGGTGACGTTGTAGGAGAAGCCGGCGCAGATTGCGTAATCCGGTTTGCTCAAGCCTTGTTGCAAGAGCCAGCCGGGACCGGCCAGGCCGCCGGTTTCTTCATCGTAGGTCAAATGCAATTCGACCTGGCCGCGCAAGGGAATCGACAATTCCTTCAGTGCGCGCAAGGCAAACGCATAAGTGGCGAAATCGGATTTGGACACAGCGGCACCGCGCCCTATCATCCAGCCATCCCGCACTGTCGCGGAGTAAGGATCGACGCTCCAGCCGGCACCCGGTGGTACCACATCGCCGTGCGCATTCAGTGCCACGGTCGGACCGTCACCGAATTTCTCGCGCACGATCAGGTTGATGGCACTTTCCAGCCCTGTGCTGCGGGCAAATTCATTCGGGACTGCATGTTGTTCGACTGTGAATTGCATTTCTTCCAGCAAGGCTGCCATCATCAGCGCATGTGGTGCGCAATTGCCGGGAGGATTGTCGGATGGGCATTGCACGACTTTGGCAAGAAAGGCGACCTGCTCGGCTGCATGCTGGTCTATCCATGCGGCGATTTTTTGTTTGAGTAAGGTTTTGTCCATGGGATAGTTTCAGTTCAATAATGGGGCCGCAAGTTCAAGCCGCTTTCCTGTCTGCAGACAGCGTATCAAAATGTTCGACAAAATCCATAAAAACATCGGACGCCAATGCGGCGTCTTCCATCGTCATGGTTTCCGTCGGGTGATGGCTGATGCCACCATTGCCGCAACGTACGAATAGCATGGCAATCGGCGCAACAGCGGCAATTGCCATTGCATCATGGCCGGCGCCGGATGGCAGGCTGCGGCTGGCGCAGCCGTGGCGCGCCAGCGAGGCTTGCCAACCTTCTTGCAGCCAGCCGGCACAGATGGCACTCGGTGTTTCATAAGTCTTGGTCAGTGTGCTGCGTACCTTGCGACGTGCACAGATATGTTCAAGTTCCATCGTAATATCGACCATGGCTGACAGGCGTTCTGCATCGTCGCCGGCGCGGACATCGAGCGACAGGATGGCGCGCCCCGGGATTACATTGGTTGCACCATTCGGCACGGTCCACTGGCCGATGGTGCCGACCAGGTCCGGCCTGCTGCGGCAACGTCGTTCGACGAACAAGGCAAACTCGGCCGCTGCCATCGCCGCATCCTGGCGCATGTGCATAGGTACGGTGCCGGCATGACCGGCCAGGCCTTCCAGTTCCAGCATATATCGCGTGGCACCGGCAATCGCCGTTACCACACCCAGTGGCAAATCTTCATTGAGCAGGACCGGGCCTTGCTCGATGTGGACTTCGATAAATGCCGCGATGCTGTCACGTGCCGCTGCTGCCGACGCTATCTGCGCAGGATTGAGGTCGGCAGCCTTCATTGCATCGCGCATGGTGATGCCCTGGTTGTCGGTATGGCTCAGTACGCGTTGTTCGAAGGTGCCGGCAATCGCACGGCTGCCCAGCATCGGAGCCTTGAAGCGCACGCCTTCTTCTTCACTGAAGGCGATTACTTCAAGCGGGAATGGAAAGCGTCGTCCCTGCCGGTGCCATTTTGCTATGCAACTGATGGGAAGCAGAATTCCCAGCAAGCCGTCATAGATACCGCCATTACGTACGGTATCGAAATGCGAACCTGTCATCAATACGGGTTTGCTGGCGTCTATGCCCTCATAACGACCGATGACATTACCGACGGCGTCGCGTCGCACCGTCATGCCGGCATCCCGCATCCATGCCGCGATCTGTCCGGCCGCACCGCGATGGGCCGGCGTCAGGTAGGTGCGCGTCATCATGCCTTCCTGCTCGGTGTGCTGCGCCAGTATATGCAGGCGTTCGATGATTTCATGGCCGAGGTCGGGCTGGCCGGCTTTGCTGCTAAGACTCATATTCTTTGTATCGTTTCAGTTCTGATCAGGCTGTAGCCAGGCCCAGGAACTGTTTCAGTTCCGGCGTCGCAGGGTTGGCAAAAATATCTTCCGGCGCGCCGATTTCATGTACTTTGCCTTGATGCATGAAAACCACGCGGTCACATACTTCGCGTGCGAAACGCATTTCATGCGTCACCATGATCAATGTCATGCCTTCATGCGCGAGGCCACGTACTACGTTCAGTACTTCATTGACCAGTTCCGGATCGAGTGCGGAAGTGACTTCATCGCACAATAGCGCTTGCGGTTCCATGCTGAGTGCACGGGCGATCGCGACACGCTGTTGCTGGCCACCGGAAAGCTGGTCCGGGAAGCTGTCGAACTTTTCACTCAGGCCGACCTTTTCCAGGTTCTTCATGGCCAGCGCGCGCGCATCCTTTTCCGAGACGCCCTTGACGATCATCGGTGAAATCATGATGTTGCGACCGACGCTCAGATGCGGAAACAGATTGAATTGCTGGAAAATCATGCCGACTTTCAGGCGCAGGTTGCGCAGTTCGAGTTCACTTTTCCCGAGATGCGAACCGGCCACGCTGATCGATCCTTCATCTATGCTTTCGAGACCGTTAATGCAGCGCAGGAGTGTGCTCTTGCCGGAACCGCTTTTGCCGATGATGGCAATCACTTCGCCGGGCTCGACATCCATCCGGATGCCCTTGAGTACCTGGTTGCTGCCGTAACTTTTCTTGACGTTATCAATGGCTATGAGCGGCATGGAATTTCCTTTCCAGGAATTGGCTGTACCTGGATAAAGGCCAGCAGAGGATGAAATAAAAGAGACCGGCTGCCGCATACACGGTGAACGGCATGAAAGTGGCGTTGGTGATGACGGTTGCCGCTTTCGACAATTCGACGAAGCCGATGATGGATGTCACGGCGGTACCTTTGATGATTTGCACGCTGAAGCCGATGGTCGGTGGCAAAGCAATGCGCAATGCCTGCGGCAGGATCACATAACGCATCTGTTGCACATAGTTCATCGCCAGTACAGAAGAGGCTTCCCACTGTCCGCGCGGAATTGCTTCGACGCAGCCGCGCCAGATTTCTGCGAGGAAGGACGCACTCCACAAGGTCAGCGTTAATCCTGCCGCCAGCCATGCCGGTACTTCGATGCCGAACAAGGCGATACCGAAAAAGACCAGGAATAATTGCATCAGCAAAGGCGTGCCCTGGAATATTTCGATATAGATGCGCGCCACATTGCGCAGCGCGCCTGATTTCGATGTGCGGAAAAACAGGATCAAGAGGCCCAGCATGCCGCCCAGCAAGAAGGTGACAAGTGACAACACAACAGTCCAGCGCCCGGCCAGCAGCAGGTTGCGCAGGATGTCCCACAGTGAAAAGGAAATCATGTGCTGCTCCTTGCGAAAATGAAGCGGGTGCCGATCAGGCGCAATATTTGTCGCAGCAGGATCGCCAGCAACAGATAGATTGCAGTCGCTATCAGGTAGGCTTCGAATGCACGGAAGTTGCGGCCCTGGATAAAGTTGGCGGCGAAGGACAACTCTTCAACGGCAATTTGCGAACATACTGCGGAACCCAGCATGACGATGACGATTTGACTGGACAGGGCCGGCCAGATTTTTTGCAGGGCCGGGCGCAGGATGATATGACGGAAAATTTGCACTCGTGTCATCGACAGGCTGAGCGCCGCTTCAATCTGGCCGCGTGCGACCGCGACCACACCGGCGCGGATGATTTCCGTGCTGTACGCGCCGAGGTTAATGACCATGGCCAGGATGGCGGCCTGCATTTCCGTGATCTGCACACCTATGCTGGGCAAGCCAAAGAATATGAAGAACAGTTGTATCAGGAAGGGTGTGTTGCGGATCAGCTCCACATAAGCACTCACTACCGGTCGCAACCAGCGTGGCTCTTGCGTGCGGGCCCAGGCACCGAAGATGCCGACCGCCACGCCCAGCACGCCGCCGACCGCGATCAGTTCGACCGTCGTCAGCACACCCTTGACGAGTACGCCGCTGTAATCGAAGGTAGACAGAAATTCAAATTGATAAGCCACGATAGCTCCACTTCCTGCACGATATGTGCGTTCCGGATGGTGTTGCAGCAGGCATCCGCAATGTGTGTTGCGGATGCCCCTGCTTTACAGGCTGGCCGGCAAAGGCAGGCCCAACCATTTTTCGGTCAGCGTATTGAGTGAGCCGTCTTTCTTCGCTTGCGCAATGATGGCGTTCACTTTTTCCAATAGTTTCTCTTCACCCTTGTTCAAGCCGATCGAGCATGGCGAGTTCTTGATCAGGAATTTTGTTTCCGGTTTCTTCGGTGGATTTTTTGCAATGATGGCAGCCGCGATGACATTACCGGTGGCGACCAATTGCACCTGGTTCGACAGGAAGGAACTGATCGTGCCGTTATTGTCTTCATAGCGTTTGATGGTGGCGCTTTCCGGTGCGATCTTCGACAGCTCCAGGTCTTCAACCGAACCACGGGTGACGCCTATCGTTTTGCCGGCGAGGTCGGCCGGTGCAGCAACCTTTTGATCGGCCGGGCCGAATACGCCATTGAAGAACGGTGCGTAAGCAGCGCTGAAGTCGATGACTTTTTCACGCTCGGGATTTTTCCCCATGCTGGAAATTACCAGGTCGACTTTCTTGGTTTGCAGGTAAGGGATGCGGTTGGCGCTGGTAACCGGGATCAGTTCAACCTTGACGCCGAGTTTCTTGGCGATCAGGGTGGCGACGTCGATGTCCAGGCCTTGCGGCGTCATATCGGTGGTGACGGAACCGAAAGGCGGGAAGTCTTGCGGTACGGCGACGCGCAATACGCCTTTCTTTTGAATATCGTCGAGTGCATCGGCACGTGCGACATTTGTTAACAACAGGGCGCCGGCCATCAGGCCGATCAGGATTGTGGAGAGCTTCATTTTTTCATTTCCTTTCCAGGTGAATACGAAGATGCGAGCGACAGGGATGACGAGATGTTTGCTGCATTGGCCGCCCGGCTCGTCTGTGCCCGTGCGGTAGATTTTTTGCCCGCCTGCTTTGCAGCTGGTGCAGCAGCGGATGAATTGGTTTTCGATACCTTTGCCGCGGCGACCGGCGTCAATGCCGTGCGCAAGGCATTCAATGGATCGCTGGGCGCCAGCTCGTACAGCGTGCTTTCCACGACTTGCAGGTGTTCCAGCATCAGGCGCTCGGCTTCATCGATATCGCCGCTTTCCAGTGCGGCAACGATGTGTACATGGTCTTCGCAAGAGTCGACCGCTTGCGATGAAGACTGGCGCAGCATGGCGGTCAGTGTGGTGCGTGCGGTGAGATCGCGCAGCGTGTCGGACAACAGGTTATTGCCCAGGCATTCGCACAGGCAGACATGGAAGTCGCCCAACAGATAGCTGCGTGCGCCGACGTCGTCACCGGCAATCGCCGCTTGTTCACGGGCGATGTGTTCACGTAGTTGGCCGATCGCATGCTTGCTGAGAGGTCGTGCATGGCGTAACAGGCCGAGTTCGATCACGCGGCGTGCTTCAAATGCTTCGCGTGCCTCGCTGGCAGTCGGTTCGATGACGAACCAGCCGCGGCGCGCGCTGACCATCACGATACCGCGTGTTGCCAGGCGCATCAGTGCTTCGCGTATCAGCGTGCGCGAGACGCCAAACAGATCCGCCAGCTGCTGCTCACCAAGCCGGGTGCCGGGCGCGAGTTGCTTGGCCAGTATCGATTCGGTAATACGTGCCGCGATCTGGATCGATGATTTGAGTGTTTGTTCGGAAGTCATGCCCATGTTCAGCAAGTTGTATGCCAATCTGATGGACAAGTCTTGTATACAAGATTTTGAGGGGGGGTTGGGCTGCTGTTCCCTATGAAAAGCCCGGGCAGGTGCGCAAAGAAGTGCTGTGGAAGCGAGCGATAACTCAGGGTCGCCTTACTTCACCATTGCGGTGCAATGATGGATTTTGGTGCGTATTGCTTGAAGCTATCGGGCAAAGAAAAAGCCGCATCGCTGCGGCTTTTTTGACGACTACTTATCAGCAAGCTTATGCCGTGACGGCTTCGCTTGTGGCGGGTGCTTCAACTTCATCCGTATCCGAACTGCGGATCAGGTAATCGAAGGCGCTCAGCGATGCCTTGGCACCTTCGCCGACTGCGATCACGATCTGTTTGTACGGCACAGTCGTGACGTCGCCAGCTGCAAACACACCCGGTATCGAGGTACGGCCATGCGAATCCACTTCGATTTCGCCGTGGCGCGACAAGGCGACCGTGCCTTTCAGCCATTCGGTGTTTGGCACCAGGCCGATCTGGATGAAGACGCCTTCCAGTTCCACCGATTTGATCTCTTCGGTCTTGCGATCCTTGTAGACCAGGCCGTTGACACGTTTGCCGTCGCCGGTGATTTCAGTCGTTTGTGCCGACGTGATCACGGTGACATTTGCCAGGCTATTCAGTTTGCGTTGCAAGACTGCATCGGCACGCAATTCTGCGCCGAATTCGATCAGGGTCACATGACCGACGATACCTGCCAGGTCGATCGCTGCTTCCACGCCGGAGTTACCACCACCGATTACTGCTACACGCTTGCCTTTGAACAGCGGGCCGTCGCAGTGCGGGCAATAGGCAACACCTTTGTTGCGGTACTCGTTTTCACCCGGCACGTTGATGGTTTTCCAGCGTGCACCGGTTGAGAGGATCACCGTTTTGCTTTTCAGCGAACCGCCGTCTTTCAGTTTCACTTCGATCAGTTTGCCCGGTATCAGCTCGGACGCTGTCTGTATGTTCATGATGTCAACTTCGTAGCTGCGTACATGCTGTTCCAGCGCAACGGCGAATTTCGGACCGTCGGTTTCCTGTACCGATACAAAGTTTTCAATCGACAGCGTATCCAGCACCTGGCCGCCGAAGCGTTCAGCCACCACACCGGTGCGTATGCCTTTACGTGCAGCATAGATTGCCGCTGCCGCACCTGCAGGTCCGCCGCCGACGATCAGCACGTCATAGGGGGCTTTCGCGCTCAGCTCTTCCGCTTTGCGTTTATTGCCGCCAGTGTCGAGCTTGGCCAGGATCTGTTCGATGCTGACACGACCGGACTCGAACGGTTGTCCGTTCATGAAGGTCGTTGGCACGGCCATGATTTCACGTTCCTTGACTTCATCCTGGAACAAACCGCCATCGATGGTGATGGCGCGGATGCGCGGGTTGATCAAGGCCATGACGTTGAACGCCTGCACGACTTCCGGGCAGTTGTGGCACGACAAGGACATATAAGTTTCGAAGGTATAGTCGCCGTCCAGGTTGCGGATCTGCTCAACTACGGAGTCTTCGAGTTTCAATGGGTGGCCGCCGGTTTGCAGCAAGGCCAACACCAGTGAAGTGAATTCGTGTCCCATCGGGATCGCGGCGAACTGAATGCCTGCGTGTGCGTCCGGGCGCTTGATGACAAAAGAAGGTTTGCGCTCGTTATCATCGGTGCGTTCGATCAGCGTGATTTTGTCGCTCAGCACTACGATTTCTTGCAGCAACTCCTGCAATTCACGAGATTTGTCGCCGCCATCGAGTGACGCAACGATCTCGATCGGTTGCACGATCTTTTCCAAGTAAGCGGCTAATTGGGTTTTGAGATTGGCATCTAACATGATGGTCCCTGCTTTCTTTTCAGTTTTAACAATAAAGTCCTGCATGTCCGGGCCACACGGCCCGGACAGTCCTGCAACTACTTATTCACTACAACTTAGATTTTGCCTACCAGGTCCAGCGATGGAGCCAAGGTTTTTTCGCCTTCTTTCCATTTGGCCGGGCAAACTTCGTTCGGGTGAGCTGCGGTGTATTGAGCAGCTTTCAGCTTGCGCAGTGTTTCCGAAACGTCACGAGCGATTTCGTTCGAGTGGATTTCCAGGGTTTTGATAACGCCGTCTGGATTGATCACGAACGTACCGCGCAGCGACAGACCTTCTTCAGGAATATGTACGCCGAATGCGTTGGTCAGTTGGTGAGTTGGGTCGCCAACCAATGGGAATTTAGCTTTGCCAACTGCTGGCGATGTTTCGTGCCAAACTTTGTGCGAGAAGTGGGTATCGGTTGTAACGATATAAACTTCGGTACCCAATTTTTGGAATTCTGCATAGCTGTCAGCTGCATCTTCAACTTCAGTTGGGCAGTTGAATGTGAACGCTGCCGGCATGAAAATCAGTACAGACCATTTGCCCTTCAACGATTGTTCGGTAACTTCAATGAACTTGCCGTTGTGGAAAGCTTGGGTCTTGAAAGGCTGGACCTGAGTATTAATAAGGGACATGTCGTTTCCTTTGGTTGGGTTAAAAAAGAGTACTAATTGGTTTGCTTAGTGCATAGGTACGAATGATAGACAAGAATCCGCCATTTGCATAATTGATTTAATTTACAAAATCAATTTGTTTTCGCTATCGGAAAGACGACGCCATAGCCAATATCGAATGCTCTATTATGCAGTTTTACTGCGACCATGGTGTGACAAGGCTGTTTCCATGCCGATTTGACATGAATTCGCCGGATTTCAGGCAAAACCGGCATGCACCACTCTAAGACTTTATAATTTCACGCTTGTGACGCCCCTTGGCGTCTTTTGCTTCAGATTCTTGGCAAGGTGATATGACTACCCCAGCAAATCCTCCGGCCGGCATCAGTGCCGCCGAATGGCAGGTCCGCATCGACCTCGCCGCTTGTTACCATTTATGTGCGTTGAAGAATTGGGATGACCTGATTTATACGCATATCTCCGCCACCGTACCCGGCGAAGAAGGTCGCTTCCTGATCAATCCTTTCGGCTTCCGCTTTGATGAAATCACCGCATCCAATCTGGTGAAGATTGATTTGCAGGGCAATATCATCGGCGACCAGACCTATCGTGTGAATGTCACCGGTTTCGCGATCCATGGTGCGGTCCATGCAGCGCGTCCGGATGCGATGTGCGTCATGCACTTGCATAATGAAAATGGGGTCGCAGTCGGCATGCAACAAGGGGGATTGTTGCCCTTGTCGCAGCATGCGATGCGTTTCTACCGGCAGATCGGCTATCACGATTACGAAGGCCTGGCCTTGTCGCCGGTCGAGCAGGTGCGCCTGATAGAACGCCTCGGTGATTATCCGGCCATGCTCTTGCGTAACCACGGCACGCTGATCAGCGGCCGCACGATAGCCGAAGCCTATGTCTTGATGGATACGCTGGACAAGGCCTGTTCCTTCCAGCTGAAGGCACAATCCGGCGGCGGTCCGCTAAACATCCCGGCACCCGAGATCTGCGCCAAGACTTACAAGGAACTGCTCGGTGACGGTTCACCGGAAGGCATACTCGAATGGCCGGCGCTGCTGCGCAAGCTGGATGCGGTGTCGCCATCCTATCGCGCCTGATGCAATAGATTGATTTACCCATTTCGTTAACCAAAAAGGAAAACCCATGCCAACTATCAATGTGCAATTATTCGAAGGCCGTACCGTCGAACAAAAACGTGCTTTCGTTAAAGCCGTGACCGAAGCAACTGTCGCTACCCTGGGCTCCAGCGCCGAATCCGTCGATATCATTATCGAAGACGTGAAGCGTGAAAACTGGGCAACCGGCGGCAAACTGTGGTCTGACGTTTAATATGGGCTGCACCCTGTCCGCGGCCAGGCGGCAACTGAAGGGTGCATGATGTACATCACCGATGCCATCTCGGTCGACGATAGTGAAATCGTCCTGAGCGCAGTGCGCGCGCAGGGGCCGGGCGGGCAAAATGTGAACAAGGTAGCGACGGCAATTCATTTGCGCTTTGATATAGGCGCATCGTCGCTGCCCGATTACCTGAAGGAACGTTTGCTGCAGCTCAGCGATCAGCGCATCAGCAAGGATGGCGTGGTCGTGATCAAGGCGCAGCAAGGCCGTAGCCAGGAACAGAGTCGCGAAGAAGCGCTGCGTCGTTTGCAGGAGCTCATACTCAGCGTGACCGTCCTGCCAAAAACACGGCGTCCCACCAAACCCAGTTACAGCTCGCAACGCAAGCGCCTGGATTCCAAAAACGCCCGTGGCCAGACCAAGGCCTTGCGCGGCAAAATTTCTGATTAATCTATAGTGATAGTGGTGTAACGCACAGCAGCTTCTGTATGGATGCGTTAAGGTAAGACTCAGGTTTGCATGCACATGCATTGCCGTGGAGTACGACTATGAACAAGGCATTTGTAAAAGAAACGAATGACGATGATGTGCTGCCGCTGGTGCCGGAGATGCCGGTCGGCGTCAGGAATTACATTACGCCGGATGGCTATCGCCATTTACAGCAGGAATTGCAGCAGTTGTTGGATGTGGCGCGTCCGGCTGCCATGCAAATGGATGCCGCCGATACGGCTATGGCATCTGCGCAGGAAGCGTCACTGCGCGAAATCGAACAGCGTATTCACTACCTGCAGACACGCGTTGAAAGCGCGGAGGTGGTCGATGCCAGCGTGCATGCAGATGGCGACCGGATTTTCTTTGGCGCCAGCGTCGACTATGAAAATACTGCCGGCGAAACGCATACAGCGACTATAGTGGGATTGGATGAGCTGGATCCGGCGCAAGGACGTATCAGTTGGTTGTCGCCCCTGGCGCAAAGCCTGCTGGGCGCAGAGGAAGGCGATACGGTGCTGTTGCAAACCCCGGCCGGGCCTGAAGAGTTACATGTGTTGACGGTACGCTATCCCGCGCTTGGTTGAACGCCTGCCGCGGCATGTTGTCCTATAGATAAGCGGTTCATCCACCAGCATAAGGAGTTCCAAATGACCGAGCATCGTTCCAAAGTGAAACCGGCAGTGGCAGGCAAACCATCCGATGTGGACACGCATACGCATGAGGAGGAGCTGTTGGACGATGCGCTGGATCAAACCTTTCCTGCCAGCGATCCTGTAGCGGAAATGCCGAAAGAGAGCGAGCCCTCGAAGCAGGAAAAAGCCAAGGATGAATTGCTGGATACGGCGCTTGAACTGAGCTTCCCGGCCAGTGATCCGATTTCGGTCACTTCCGGCATTACACGCATCCGGCAAGGCAAATCGGCGATCACCAAGAAGGTCAAATAGGTAATCGTCGCGAATTTCCGCTGTGCTGCAACAACTGCAAACGGACGGCGAAGGCTTTTGAAGTAAAAAGAAGCTTTGTAAGTCGTTTTGTTGACCTCGGTTAAGATCGGCGAAATTTGCTGCAACTTGCGGCAAAAATGCCATTCCGTGCGCTTCTTCTTTCGTGTTACCATTCGGCCACGCTAGGGGTCCTGAAGAGTTAAACGTCTTCGGGTGAGAAAAAACCCTCCGTACCTGACCTGGATAATGCCAGCGTAGGGAAGCGCAAAGTCCACGCAATTTCTTTGTCCATTCCTTCGCGCGCATTCGTTTTTCTAACGCGATTGATTGAACAAAACATGTCTGTACCCCACTCCCGTCGTTCCCTGATAGCCCTGGCCGTTGCGCAAGCATGTGCGTTTGCACCTGTTGCGATGGCAGAGACTTCCGAAAATGTTTTGCCCGAAGTGGTTGTGACTTCCGGGTCGGCACCGGATGGCATTGCGCGCAATGCAAGCGTTGGCGGTTTCTCCGATACCCCATTGCTGCAAACACCGGCTTCGATCAGTGTCATCACCGCCGAGCAGATGCAGGAGCGCAGCATACGTACCGCGACCGATGCAGTGAAATACGACGCCAGCGTACAGAATTCCTATAATGCGGTCGGCTTGTCCGACTGGTTTGCGATCCGCGGCTTTACGCTGGACATGGGGTCCAACTATCGCAAGGATGGCATGGTGATCCTGGCCCACTCGGCGATCCCTATGGAAAACAAGGAACGCCTCGAAATCCTCAAAGGCCTGGCAGGTATGCAGGCGGGCATTGCTTCTGCCGGCGGCATCCTCAATTACGTGACCAAGCGGCCTACCGATACCCCGGTGCGTTCGGCGACCTTTGAAGTGCGTGAGCGCGGTACCGTTTACAGCGCGATCGACCTGGGCGGTCGTTCCGACGACAAACGCTTCGGTTATCGCATTAATGCGGCGGCGGAAGATATCAAGTCCTATGTAAAAGGTTCGAATGGCGACCGGCGTTTTGTTTCCGGCTCCTTTGACTGGCGCATCAGCCCGCGTGCTTTGCTGCAGGTGGATATGGATTACCAGCACAAGTCGCAGCTGACGGTGCCGGGCTTCCAGTTGCTCGGCCCTGAACAGCGTATTCCTACCGGTGTCAGCGGCAAGACCATGCTGAATAACCAGACATGGAGTTTGCCGGTCACCGATGACACCAACAACCTCGGTGTCAAATTCGAATACGAGTTGAATGACAACTGGCGCACCACGCTGCAAGCCAACAAGTTTGAATTGCGACGCGATGATGCAGTAGCACTGTCATCCGGTTGCCCGGCAGAAAACCTGGCATTCGGTTATTGCTCAAATGGCGATTTCGGTTTGTATGACCTGCGTCGTGAAAACGACAAGCGTTCGGTTATGACTACACAGGCTTTGTTGCAAGGCAAGTTTGCGACCGGTGGTGTGAAGCATGAGTTGACCACCGGCGTGTCGACTTTGAATCGTCGCGACAATTACGCAGATTATCTGTTCACGTCAACAGTCGGCGGCTTGCCAGGCAACATTTACACGCTGCCACAAAGGGCCCTGAACCAGGAACAGGCATTGCCGGTTGCATTGCGTCGCAAGGACAATGAACAGTCCTTTTTCGTACAAGACGTGATGGCATTGAATGAACAATTCAAAGTGCATGCAGGTGTACGTTATACGAAACTGAAGCGCGTTCAGTTTGCTGCAGACGGTTCGAATATCCGCAACACTGACTCAGACTTCGTTTTGCCTAACGTCGCTTTGGTGTACAGCCCGAAAGCCAATCTATCCTTCTATGCATCGTATGCACAAGGGATGGAACCAGGTGGGGAAATCCCGTCGGGTTTGCCTAACGCAGAGTCCGTGCTTGATCCATACAAATCGAAACAGATTGAAGTCGGGGTAAAGGCCGACATCACCCCTGACATCAGCGTGTCTGCTGCATTGTTCCAGATCAAGCGTCGTAACGAATATGTGAAGGCATCGGATCTGACCGCAACGGCAACCACCGCAGCATATGTGGCTGCAGGCGAACAAATCAATCGCGGGCTGGAGTTTGCGTTGCAGGGGCGTGCGACGCGTGAACTGATGCTGGGTGCCAGCTTCACCGCGATGGAAGCCAAGGCGGTTGATACAGGCGATGCTGCCATCGAAGGCAAACGTGTCGGCAATGTACCGAAGTTCAAATCAGCGGTGTACGCGGACTATGCACTGCCGCAAATGCCAGCCGTGAAATTGAATGCCACATGGATTTATTCGACCAGCAAGATATTTGCGCCGAATAGCCAGATCGCTTCCCTGAACAAGAGCGTAGACGGTTACCATGTACTGAATGTCGGTGCGCGTTATGCAACCAGGATCAGCGGCAAGACGACGACCTTCCGCTTTGGTATCGATAACGTCTTTGACAAATTCTACTGGGGCGATTCGGCGAATGCCTTTGGCGGTTACCTGATCCCGGGTGCACCGCGCCTGTTCAGGTTGTCGGCACAGGTGGATTTCTAATCCTGTTCAACGAGCCAGTATCAAACAAAATGCCACCTTTGACCGGTGGCATTTTTTTATCCTTCTTCTTGCATCGACAAATAGGCGCTGACCTGTTGCACGCGTTGTCCGGTATCGCCGGATACCAATAGATAAGGAATCGCGGCGGTGTCCAATGCCTGTAGCAGGAGTCGATGTATTTCCTGCCGTACGTTATCGGATTCCCGCTGCAAACCATCGGCTACCCAGGGATTGCTTGGTTCCGCCACGATCGTAAAGTCATAGCGATGCGCGGCGGCCAGTCGACTGAGTGCGGGTTCGACCTCGCCAAAATAGAACTGGCTATACAGGGCGGTCATCAGCGGCGTGGTGTCGCAAAACAGGAAGCGCCGGGCTTGTACGGCTGCAATGTTTTCACGTGCAATCTGTGTATGGGCGATCTGGATTTGTTCATGCGCCTGCGGCGTACGCTGCTTTACTTCGACAAATTCACGCAGGTATTCAGGCACCCAGACGGTTTGGTAATGTGCAGCCAAAGCTGCGGCCAGTGTCGACTTGCCGGTTGATTCCGCCCCCAGCAGGGCAATGCGTAATGGAACAGTATGCATCTCAGGATTGCCCTTGCGTGTGCAGTGACTTTTCCCAGGTACGCAAGCCGACTACGGCCAGTACAACGAAGATGGCGAACAGGAAGGCCGTCAGGTATAAATCCTTGTGCAGGTACAGGCCTATGTAAATCAGGTCGATGACTATCCAGACATACCAGTTCTCCAGTTTCTTGCGCGAGAGCAGGAGCTGGCCGACCAGGCTGCCGGCGGTCAGGAAGGCATCGATATGCGGCACATCGGTATCCGTAAACAAACGCAGGAAAGCGGCAATCGCAATAAAGCCGATGAGCCAGGCCAGGCCCGAATATAGATAAGCGAGTGGTGACATACGCGATACTTGTACGCCCTGATGCGTGGCACCGCCGAATAACCATTGGTACCAGCCCCATAATGAGACTGCGATAAAAAAGAATTGCAGTGACATATCGCCATATATCCTGCTGTCGTAGAACACTACTGCATACATGGCGGCCGACAGGATGGAGAATAGCCAGGCCCACGGTGACTGGCGGATATTCAATATGACCATACACAGCGCCAGCGCGAAGGAGGCGAGCTCCAGTGCCGAGGTATCGACCAGACCGAAAAGTGTAAACGTGTCGTTCATGCGCAGTAGACTTGGGTTGGTATGCGCAGGGTGAAGGCGCTATTGCCGGAATGGTGGCCCGGAACAGCAGGCGCTCCGGCGTAAGAGTCCGCAGTATATTAAAGAAAACCGAAGTACGAATATTATTTCCGCTGCGGCTCCGCCGCACGCAATTATCCATATGGCCAAAACCACTGATACGAAAGCACCCTTGCCGCCTGTGCGCCCCGACAATGATGAATGCTGTCATAGCGGTTGCGAACCCTGCATCTTCGATTTGTATGAACTGGAGATGGAAAAGTATCGGAAGGCGCTGGCACAGTGGGAGCTGGAGCGGCCGACACGCAAAGCGGGCAAGAAGTCCGTACCCCGTTCTTCGGGTGCGTGAAAACGATGCAAAGTCTGTTTGCCGTGTAGGACTTCACCGACACGTAGTCGGCAGCTAGTCCTATAGTTTCCCCTTTCCATCTTCTATACATTGGCATCTTGATCGGAATGCGTCTTATTGAAGTGGGGGGCAACATGCTAGCTTTTGCAAAACTTTTATCTACGGCAGGCGTACTTTTCGCCATGGGCTGGTTTGCCATGAAACCGGATTTCGCCGCAGTGCTGTTTGGCATACTTTCACTATCCGCACTGATGATCACCTTCCTGCCGATCCGTGCAGACAGCACACGCTGAGCGTTTCTGTATTTGTTGTGTAAATATAAATAAACACTTAAGCCTGCTGCGCCGTGCACCTGGCGCGCCTATCCCTACAAATCATTCTCTTTTGGCAATAAATATTTTCGCAAAACACAATCAAATGATTTAATTAAATCAAACGTTTGATTTATGTGTTCTAATGCGGACTATGAATTCTGCCGCCTATAAAACCCCTCCCCCAGCCGCCCAGCAAGGTGCCGAGTCTTCCCATGCCGATACGGACGTGCGCAAGCAACGTTCTGATGGTGCCGAGGCGCGCACGCGTTTGCTGCAGGCGGCTTTGCGACTATTTGCCGATAAGGGCTTCAGCAAGACCTCGACGCGTGAAATCGCGCAGGCTGCCGATGTGAATATCGCTGCGATCAAATACTATTTCGGCGACAAGGCCGGCCTGTACCGCGCGGTGTTTACCGAACCCATGGGGAATACCTGCGACTACATGTACCTGTCCGGTCACAGTGAGCAAACCTTGCAGGAATCACTGGCGGTTTTCTTTACCGGCTTCCTCGAACCGTTTAAACAAGGCGACCTGGTCCAACTTTGTGTGCGCCTGCATTTCCGCGAGATGCTCGAGCCAACCGGTTTGTGGGCGGAAGACATTGATAACAACATCAAGCCGGCACACGCAGAAATGGTGGCCATGCTGGCACGTCATCTGGGTGCGACCGAAATCGATGATGAAATCCATAGACTGGCTTTCTCCATTGTCAGCTTGCCACTGCACATGTTTGTCGCGCGTGATGTGATCGATGCGATTCGTCCTAATTTGATGAACAGCCCTGCAGCAATTGACCAATGGGCTGCGAAAATGACCGCATACGCAGAAGCCATGGTTGCATTTGAAGCCAATCGCCGCGCTGCGCTTATCCAAAAGAAAAAATCATGAACAAAATTAAACTGCTCGCCAGCCTGGGCTTGCCGTTCTGGCTTGCCGGTTGTGCGCTGACTGCACCACCCGATACGGTGAGCGTACAGCCGCCGAACAAATGGTTCGCGCCTTTGCCGGCTACGCCAGCAGTCGCGACACCTGAAGTGGAAAACCTGCCGCATCACGGTACGCTGACCGATTTGTCGAAATGGTGGGAGCAGCAAAACGATCCGCTGCTGGTGGAGTTGATCCAGTCGGCACAGGCCGTCAGCCCGACCGTGGCGACGGCGGTTTCGCGCATCGAGCAATCGCGTGCAACCAGTGTGTCGGCCGGTGCGGCATTGGGACCGAAACTGGATGTGGCAGCAAGTATCCAGCGCAACAATACGCAACCGCCACTGCCTTTGGGGACGACTTCCCAGATTGCTTTGCAACCATCGTGGGAAATAGATGTATTCGGTGCGAACCGTGCGACCAGTCGTGCGGCGCAGGCACGCTTGCAGGGTGCACAGGCGAACTGGCATGACGCACGCGTATCGGTAGCGGCAGAAGTGGCGAACCGCTATTACAGCCTGCGTACCTGCAACAAGCTGGAAATCGTGACACGGGCCGACGCTGATTCACGTGCCGAAACCGCACGCCTGTCCGAACTCAGTGCGAAAGCCGGTTTCCAGGCGCCGGCCACCGCAGCCCTGGCGCGCGCCAGTGCAGCGGAAGGCAATGGTCGCGCCACACAACAGAGCGCATTGTGCGATCTGGATGTGAAAGCACTGGTCTACTTAACGGCAATGGATGAAGCCGCCTTGCGTCGCAAGATGACAGAGAGCAGCGCGGCACCGGTAGCGGCGACGGTATTGAACATCGATAGCCTGCCGGCGCAAACCCTGTCACAACGTCCGGATGTATTCATTGCCGAGCGTGAAGTGGCGGCGGCCAGCGCGGAAGTCGGTAACGCACAGGCGCAGCGCTATCCGCGTCTCAGCCTGAGCGGTTCCATCGGTGCCGGTCGCTTCCGTTCCGGTGGCACGACTACCGATATGCAAACCTGGTCGGTCGGACCTTTGTCGCTGTCCTTGCCTATCTTTGATGGCGGTACCCGGGCCGCGAATGTTGACGCGGCGAAAGCGCGTTACGAAGAAGCGGTAGTTGCCTACCGCGCCAGCGTCAGGCAGGCAGTGCGGGAAGTGGAAGAAGCATTGGTGAACCTGCAAAGCACCGCTTCGCGCAGTGAAGATGCACGCATTGCCGTCGAAGGTTATCGCGCATCGTTCAATGGCACGCAGAGCCTGTATCAAAACGGTTTGGCCAGCCTGATAGACCTGGAAGATTTGCGTCGTACCCGCCTCGCTGCTGAATTGAATGCCACCACGCTGGAGCGTGAGCGCATGTCGGCGTGGATTGCCTTGTATCGCGCCGCCGGTGGTGGCTGGGTGAATCCGCAAAGCACGGTCGCAACAACAACTAAATAAAACCATCCTGAATTAAATTGACGGACGCATACATGAAACGTTTCAATAAAAAAACCATCGTTATCGCTGTGGTCGCCGTACTGGTGCTGGCAGGGATTGTGATTGCAGTCAGCAGCGGCACCTCCGATGCGAAGAAGAAAGACGAAACCGGTCCTAAACCGGCGCTGGCTGTAACCACTGCACAACCATCACAAGCCAGCCTGCCTATTTATATGACGGCCAACGGTACGGTGACGGCGTGGCAGGAAGCCATCATAGGCAGCGAGTCGAATGGCCTGCAACTGACTGAAGTGCGTGCCAACGTCGGTGACGTCGTCAAGCGTGGCCAGGTACTGGCGACTTTCTCGGTGGCTTCGGTAAGAGCCGATGTGGCGCAAGCACGTGCCAGCGTAATGGAAGCCGAAGCCAATGCGGCGGATGCAAAGAATAATGCCGAGCGTGCGCGCACACTGGAAGCTACCGGTGCCTTGAGTACACAGCAAATCAATCAATACCTGACCACCGAGCAAACAGCCAAAGCGAAAGCCGAAGCGGCCCGGGCGGTACTGGCAGTACAGGAAGTGCGTCTGTCACAAACGCAGGTGTTGGCATCGGATGACGGTGTGATTTCTGCACGCAGCGCTACCGTGGGTGCGGTCGTTAGCGCGGGTACCGAATTGTTCCGCCTGATACGCCAGGGGCGCCTGGAGTGGCGTGCCGAAGTGATTTCATCAGAATTGGGACAATTGAAAACGGGTACGTCGGCATTGATCACGGCGGCGAACGGTACACAGGTCAAGGGCAAGGTGCGCATGATTGCACCAACTGTCGATGCGCAAAATCGCATGGCGCTGGTGTATGTCGATCTTGCACCGGTTGCGCCAAATACTGCACCGGTGCGTGCCGGTATGTTTGCGACCGGTCAGTTTGACCTTGGTAATTCGAGCGCAGTCACCGTACCGCAGCAGGCCATCGTGATCCGTGACGGCTTCAGCTATGTATTCCGCATGAATGCAGATAACCGTGTATCGCAACTCAAGGTGCAGCCTGGCCGTCGCCTGGCCGACCGGATTGAAATTATCTCCGGCGTACCGGTGGATGCGGTGCTGGTAGCGAATGGTGCAGGCTTCCTGAACGATGGCGACCTGGTGAAAGTCGTCACGGAGGCACCGGCTGCAGCCAGCACTGAACAGAAAGCAGCGACGCCGCCGGTAGGCGCGACCGCTGCTACCAAATAGGAGCACGCGTGAATTTTTCCTCGCTTTCCATCAAGAACCCGATCCCGGCAATCATGTTGTTTGTGTTGCTGGGACTGGGGGGCTTGCTCGCCTTCAAATCGAGTGCGGTACAGGACTTCCCTGATATCGAATTACCTATCGTTATCGTCAACGCTTCCCTGCCCGGTGCTGCACCAGCGCAGCTGGAAACGGAAGTCGCACGCAAGATAGAGAACTCGGTCGCGACGCTGCAAGGTATCAAGAATATTTACACCAAGGTACTCGATGGCACGGTCACCGTGACCGTGGAATTCATCCTTGAAAAAAATATTTCAGACGCGGTCAATGATGTGCGCGATGCAGTTGCCCTGGTACGTGCAGACATGCCCGCCGACTTGCGCGATCCTTCGGTCACCAAGGTCTCGACCGCGGGACGCGTGATCACCACATTCACAGCAGCGGCCGCACCAGGCAGCCAGGTTGATGAACAGGAACTGAGCTGGTTCGTGGATAACACGGTGTCTAAGCGTTTGCTGGCAGTGCCGGGTGTCGGTTCGGTCAAACGCGTTGGTGGTGTGACGCGTGAAGTCAGGGTGGAACTGGATACGGCAAAAATGGCCGCGCTGAATGTGACGGCTGCCGATGTGTCGCGTCGTTTGCGCCAGGTGCAGCAGGAAGCACCTGGTGGTCGTGGTGATGTCAGTGGTGCGGAACAGGCGGTGCGGACCATCGCGACGGTGAAGACGGCTGACGAATTGTCGAAGATGGATATACCGCTGACCGATGGCCACCATATCCGCCTGGATCAGGTTGCTACCGTGACGGATACCATCGCCGAACGACGTACGTCGGCATCACAGGATGGAAAGACTGTAGTCGGCTTTGAAGTATTCCGTACCAAAGGCGGCAGTGAACTCGCAGTCGCCAAGGGCGCCAAGGAAGCGGTGGCGGAACTACAGAAGAACCATAGCAATATCGTCTTCAAGGAAGCCATCGATAATGCCAAGCCGATCAAGGAAGACTTTGATGGCTCGATGTCGCTGCTGTACGAAGGTGCACTTCTCGCGGTGCTGGTGGTCTGGTGGTTCCTGCGCGACTGGCGTGCAACGCTGGTGGCATCCGCCGCCCTGCCTTTGTCCGTGATCCCGACCTTCCTCGGCCTGGCTTACTTTGGCTACACACTCAATATGGTGACCCTGCTGTCGCTGGCATTGGTGGTGGGCGTGCTGGTTGATGATGCGATTGTGGAAATTGAAAATATCGAACGCCACCTGAGCATGGGCAAGACCCCTATGCAGGCGGCGATGGAAGCGGCTGATGAAATCGGTATGGCGGTGATTGCGACGACCTTTGCACTGGTTGCCGTGTTCCTGCCGACTGCTTTCATGGCGGGTATTCCGGGTTTGTTCTTTAAACAGTTTGGCTGGACCGCAGTGCTTGCGGTATTGGCTTCGCTGGTGGTCGCGCGTTTGCTGACGCCGATGATGGCGGCCTACATCCTGAAGCCGAAGAAGCAGCATGTGCAAGAAGATGGCTGGCTGATGCAGCGTTACATCAAGGTGATGCGCTGGTGCCTGACCAACAGGCTGAAGACTGCCATTGCATCCGCTGTATTCTTTATCGGTTCGATCATGCTGGTGCCTTTATTGCCGACCGGCTTTGTGCCACCGACAGATCGTGCGCAGACGCAAATCAATATTGAATTGCCGCCTGGCAGTACGCTGAAGGAAACCATGGCGATTACGGAGCGGGTGCGCCTTGCGGTAGCGCAGGATAAAAACATCCTCAGTATTTTCAGCTCCATCGGCGGCGGTTCCAGTGGTGACGCATTTGCACCGGGTGCTTCGGCTGAAGCGCGTCGCGCGGTGATGACATTGACGACCGTGCATCGTAATGATCGCAAGGAAAAAATTTCGGATATCGAAGCCAAGATACGCGAACGCATCGCCGATATTCCTGGTGCACGGTTCACGGTCGGCACGCCGGATACCGGCGTCAAGATGCAATTGGTCTTGCGCAGTGAAGATCCGGTGGCCCTGTCGGAAGCGGCAAAGAAAGTGGAGCGTGAATTACGTGGCCTGAAGGGTATCGGTAATGTGACGTCCAGCGCTTCACTGGTGCGTCCGGAAATCATCGTGCGCCCGGATCCTGCGCGTGCCGGTGACCTGGGTGTAACCACGGCCAGCATTGGTGAAACGGTGCGCGTGGCGACGGCCGGTGACTACGATATGAATTTGCCGAAGATGAACCTGTCTGAACGCCAGGTGCCGATCCGCGTCAAGCTGCCGGACAATATGCGTGCCGACATTGCCGCGATCGAACGTCTGACGGTACCTGGTCGGAATGGTCCGGTCATGCTGGGCAACGTTGCATCGGTATACATGGATAGTGGTCCGGCCCAGATTGATCGCCTGAATCGCAGCCGTAACGTGACGCTGGATGTGGAACTGGGTTCGCGTTCTCTGGGTGAGTTGAACACGGAAGCACGTGCCTTGCCATCGATGCGCAATTTGCCGCCTGCGGTGAAAATCGCCGAACTGGGTGATGCACAAGAGATGATGTTGCTGTTCAATAGCTTTGGCCTGGCGATGGCGATCGGTGTGCTCTGTATTTACTGCGTGCTGGTGCTCCTGTTCAAGGACTTCATGCAACCGATCACGATCCTGGCCGCCTTGCCACTGTCTATCGGCGGTGCTTTCGTGGCGCTCCTGATCACTGGCAAGGCCTTGTCGATGCCGTCGATGATCGGCTTGATCATGCTGATGGGTATCGTGACCAAGAACTCGATCCTGCTGGTGGATTATGCAATCCTGGCGCGCCAGCAAGGGATGAATCGCTTCGATGCATTGGTTGACGCCTGTCATAAACGTAGCCGTCCGATTATCATGACGACGATTGCGATGGGAGCGGGTATGTTGCCGCTAGCCTTGGGCTGGGGCGCTGATCCTAGCTTCCGTTCACCGATGGCGATTACCGTGATTGGCGGGCTGATTACTTCCACCCTGTTGAGCTTGCTGGTGGTGCCTGCAGTCTTTACCTATATCGATGACCTCGAACAATGGGTGAAACGCATGATGCGGAAGGCACGTGGTATTGGACATCATGATGCGCATCCAACAAGCACGCCTGCAGAACAGTTGGGTACGGAGAAGCATTGATGTTGCAACTACCCGTTGAACGTCCGCTGCAGTTGACGCAATTGATGCCGGCAGCGCCACTGACACTGGTGGTGCTGGCACCGCATCCGGATGATTTCGATGCGATTGCAGTCACGCTGCGCTATTTCCACCAGCGCGGTGACACGATACACCTGGCGGTACTGACCACCGGTGCCAGCGGGGTGGAAGATGGTTACGCCGACGCGTATACTGCGGATGACAAGGCGGTCTTGCGTGAAGCGGAGCAGGCGGCGAGTTGCGCCTTCTTTGGTTTGCCGGCGGAACGCCTGAGTTTCCTGCGCCTGCCGCCGGATGAAAAAGGCAATCCACGGCTGGATGACGACAACCGGCAATGCATACGGGATTACCTGGCAGCACGCCAGCCTGACCTGGTCTTCATGCCGCACGGGAATGACAGCAATGTCACGCATCAGCGTACTTACGCCTTGTTCCGTGCGGTGGCACTGGCCGAGCGCTGGAAAATGTGGGCGGTGTTGAACCAGGATGCAAAGACAGTCGCGATGCGTACTGATCTTTACACCCCGTTCGAGGTAGAGGACGCGGCATGGAAAGCCGAGTTGCTGCGCCTGCATGCATCGCAGCAGCAAAGAAATTTGAATACACGCGCGCAGGGTTTTGATGAGCGTGTGCTGGCCGTCAATCGCAAAACCGGGCAAGGCCTCAATGCGGAATATGCAGAGGCCTTTGAACTGGAGCCTTACGGTACAGAATCAACAGGAAAGAATTGAAATGGTTTGTGATCACAAAAAAGTATTGGACCTGGAAAAAGCGGGACACTGGGAAGAAGCGCATGCGCTGGTACAAGTGCATGGCGATGAATTCTCATGCCAAATTCACGGCTATCTGCACCGCGTCGAAGGCGACCTCGGCAATGCGCGTTACTGGTATGGCCGTGGCAATAGCAGCTTGCCGAAAAATACGCTGGAAGAAGAATTCCAGCGTCTGTACGCCAAGCTGTAATGCACCAGCTGTAACAGTCGCTTAACGGGGTTTGCGGTACTCCGCGTCTATCCAGTCCGAAGCGCTGCTGCGCGTCAGCTTGAAGTTCGGGGCAACGCGGATTTCGGCGATTTGTTCGCCGTTTTCATCGATGGCGCTCAGCGTCGCATAAGGATCGTCTTCATCCGGCACGATATCCAGGTTGACCGTGATGCTGGCCGTTGTCGTATTGACGGTTACAGTTTTGTGCAGGTCGGCATGCAATTGCTGCTCATGGCGTCGCAATACTTCTGATGCGGTTTTGACCAGAGTATGGAAGGCCGGGGTATCCAGCGGTTTCGGATTCTTCTTGTCGCGACCCATGGTCCACGGGCCGACCAGCGCCGGTTCCGATTCACCATCCTTGATCATTTCCACCGCCCAGCCTTCGTCATCTTCATTCTTGATAACGCGCGCCGTCCAGCCATTGTCGCGCCACAGGCGTGCTTCATTGATTGCGGCGTCGTGGTCGACTTCTGCTTCGTCGTTGTGCATCAGATATCACTCGGTTTATTGGCTCAGGGGTGCATATCATAGGCGGATTTGCCCTGGAGGGTGCGCGCGGTGCTTATCTATCCTGCAAAAAAGCCTTACAGCGTGTAGACTTGCGCCCTTGCGGCCTGTTGTTGAATGGGCGGCAGCCTCAAGAATCAATTCCAAAAAGTCAGAATTCATGTCCACTGCTTCAAGAATGCCTTGCGTTGATGCGCTCAAGGCGGTTGCCTGTTTGTTGATTGTTTTTCATCACCTCGCGTTTTACGGCCCCATGTCGGATATTGCCTATCCACTCATGCCGACCGTGATCGACCTGTTTTATCAATATGGCCGGATGGCGGTGCAAGCCTTCTTTGTGATTGCCGGTTTCCTGCTGGCGACCAAGTTCGCGCCGGATGGTGCCGCAGTCGTGCAGCGCCCGCTGAACGCGATTTATCAGCGTTATTTGCGCCTCGTCATTCCTTACCTGGTGGCATTGGTATTTGCCATCCTGTGTGCGGCACTGGCGCGTGAATGGGTGAGCAGTGACTCGATTCCGGATGCGCCGAGCCTGGCGCAACTCTTGCCGCATATCTTCCTCTTGCAGGATTTGCTGGACCAGGAAGCCTTGTCAGCCGGCGTCTGGTATGTCGCCATCGACTTCCAGTTGTTTGCGCTGGCGGCCCTGCTCTTGTGGCTGGCCGGCAAAATCGAAACACGTTACCCGCGCCTCGGCATACTCGGGCCGCTCTTTATTGCCTTGCTGACACTGGCTTCGCTATTTGTATTCAACCGTAACCAGGGCCTGGATGAAACCGCGCTCTACTTCTTCGGTTCGTATGGCCTGGGTGCACTGGCCTACTGGGCAACGCGGCGTCGCCACGGCATGGCCTGGCTGATGTTGTTGTGTGTGGTGGTAGTGGCCGCGCTGCTGGTGGAATTCCGCGGGCGTATCCTGGTGGCGGGTTGCGTGATGCTGCTATTGGGTGTGGCGCGTCAATCCGGCGCATTGGAGCGTTGGGTAATGCCCGGCTTCCTGACTTACCTGGGCCGGATTTCCTATTCGGTCTTCCTGATCCACTTCCCTTTGTGCATGGTCGTGAACGCAGTGTTCTTCCACTACTTCCCGCAGCAACCGGTGGCGAATATCATCGGCATGCTGGTCGCGGTATGCGTCAGCATAGCTGGTGGTGCCTTATTGTTCCGCTGGGTGGAGAACCGGCCGGGCAGCAAGAAGCGTTTGCTGGCCCCGACCGGCTTCCTGGTCGGCGGCATGATCGTCGCCCACCAAATCACCTGATTGCTTAGGCGCGGCAGCCTGCCGTCATATCGAGTTCCTTGTCGTAATACCTGGATTCAATTTGCAGCATCCCGAGTATCGAGTGGAACAGATTATCCTGGCTGACAGGATTGCCGGCGCGTCGCTGCAGGCAATCCTTGTTCACGCCAAAGCTGGCCGCAAAGCCCGGCGACATCCACATCACCATTGGCACTTCAGTCTGTTCTTTCGGTGCGATTGAATATGGCAAGCCGTGCAAATAAATGCCATGTTCGCCCAGTGATTCGCCATGGTCTGACAGGTACAACATGGCGGTGTCATACGAAGTTTGCGACTTCAGGTAGGAGATCGTTTTTGCCAGGAAGTGATCGGTATAGAGCACACCGTTGTCGTAGCTATTGGTAATTTGCTCGCGATTGCATTTGCTCAGGTCCGCGGTATCGCAAGTCGGCGTGAAGGTGCGCATCGTGCCTGGATAGCGGCGGTAGTAAGCGGGTCCGTGATTGCCCAATTGGTGCAGCACGACGAAGAGGTTGCCATTCCCCGCCTTCTGCACTACACCATCCATACCTTCCAGCATGATTTCGTCCAGGCAGCGCTCGCCGTCGCATAGCGCCGGATGCTTGCTGTCGCTCAGCATTTGTTCTTCCAGTCCGTCGCATACACCTTTGCAACCGGCCTGGTTGTCGCGCCATACGGTTTTGACACCGACCTTGTCGATGATGTGCAGCAGCGATTCATGGCTGCGTATCTTGGCTTCGTCATAGTTATGGCGGCCATAGATGGAAAACATGCAGGGTACCGACACTTCGGTATTGGTACCGCATGAAGTGGCGTGCGGGAAATTCACGACATCCAGTTTGCTGAGTTCAGGCGTGGTCTGGTGTTCATAACCGTTCAAACCCCAGTTCGCGGCGCGTGTGGTTTCACCGACTACCAGGACAAATAGCATGGGTTTGGTGCGAGCACCCCAGCCTGCAGCCAGCTTGGCGTCGTCGCTGATCTTGATTTTCGGCGTATTCGCCTGTGCGGTATCGGCCGCTACGACGCGCGTCAGTGAAAACAGATAATTGCTCGGCGTGATCAGGAAGCGCACTTCCTTTTGGTTGCGCATCAATGAAGAAAAATCCTGGAAGATCAACATGGTGGCGCCGACCGTGACGGCGAGTGCGCCAACTATATACAAGAGGCGCATGAGGATCGCCCGACGTAGCGGCGTGGTGCGCAGACGCAGCTTCCACACCAGCAGGCTCGGCAGTACACCAAAGATAAATATATGGATGCAGAAATTCAGTGAGAAGAGTTCGCTGGCTTCCTTGACGTCGGTGCGCAGGATGTTCCTCACCATTTCCGTATTAAAGAACACGGTGTACTTGTTCATGTAATAGGAGGCGGCGGCCGTCACCAGGAACAATACGATCAACAGCGGTTTGGCAGTCCAGCGATTAAGCAGCACCAGCAGGCCCACGCTTTGCAGTGCGGTGATCGCTACAAACAGTGCGCCCGCAAAGAGCCATGAAGCGGGATGCGTCCAGTCACGATTGGCCAGCGCCGCGGCAAAGAACAGGTAATTGCACGTCAGCGAAAAGAACAGGCTCGCAAGGATGGCCAGCCTTTCAACGCCTATGGCGGGTAGGCGGGCAATGAAAGTAAAGGGGGTATAAAAGAAGTGGCGATTGCCACTGACCTCTAATACTGCACCGGGATTGCCGACAGTTTGGGAAGGTTTCAAGACGCGCACCGACTTCAAATGAAAGAAGTCGCTACGCTATCGAGAGCGCCGTTAATGCCGCGTTAAGACTACGGAATGCTTCTTGATTGCGGCCTGCTGTGCGGGTGTCGCCGGGATTTTACTTGCTGTCGTTTGTGAAAGTGACAATAAAGCGGCTGCCGCCAGCTTCCGGGTTTTCGTACCGGATTTCCCAGCCCATATGGTCGACCACCCGTTTCACAATTGCCAGGCCCAGGCCTGAGCCCACGTGCTGATTGTCATGGCCGCGCACGAAGCGGTCGAATAAACGGCTGCGTACATTTTCCGGAATGCCGGGACCGTTATCCTCGATGATTAGCTTATCGGCCGACAGCCATACCTTGACGCTGCCTTTTTCGGTGTACTGGCAGGCATTGCGCAGCAGGTTGCCGATTGCGATCCCGGCCAGTTCCGGGCGGGCATAGACCCAGGCGTCTTGGGGCGCATGGAATTGCAGTTCTACCGGTTTGTCGGCTAACAGTTGCTGGCAACGTTCAATTTCACGTTCTATCAGATGCGTTAGCGACAATTGCGAGCCGCCCAGCATATCCGGCGATTGCGAGAGCAGTAACAATGCACCTACCCGCTCCGAGGCTTCGCTGGCCACACGGCGTATGCGTTCGGCAACCGCCAGCTCATCAGGCGTGTCCGCCAGTTTGGTTTTCAGCAGCTCGGATGCGCCGAGCATGATGGTCAGCGGCGTACGTAACTCGTGGCTGACGTCACCGGTAAATAATTTTTCATCGGCGAGGAAGCGTTGCAATTCATCGGTACGCTTGGCAAATGCACGCGCCAGGATACCGATTTCATTTTCCTTATCGAGGGATGGCAGGTCGGATGGTGCGTCATTGCGTTCTACCGCCGCTGCCAGCGCGGTGACCGGTGCGACTATGCGTTTGGCCGACGCGAGCCCCAGCCCGATCGAGAGCAGGATACTGGTCACAAATCCGACGCCGAGTGAGATAAAGATGAGCAACTCGGTATTTTCAAAATCACTGGTATCGTCGACGACCACAAAGCGTTGCTGGCCGATGTCGCGTACCACTAGGTGCACCTCGGTTTCGCCGGTTTCAATTTCGTGTATGCCATTGGGCAGGTGGCGGAACGCAGGCGGGATATCGTCATCGACGTAAAAACTGATATCCGGTGGCAGCTCCAGTGTGATTTTATTGATGTGCTGGGTGATCAGGTTGGTCGCCAGCTTATCCAGGTTGTGGTCTATCAGTTGCGACTCGGCCAGCTCGACGGCGGTATATGCAGCCAGGGTAAAGAAGCTGCACAGGACAAATGCCAGCAGGACAAAGGAACCGGCGATGCGGTTCTTGAGGGATTGACTAGCTTTCATCGTTATTGATCAGGCGATAGCCGCTACCCGGCAGGGTGCGCAGCATGGGTGTGGCAAAGGGACGATCCATCGCTTGTCGCAGCGCATGGATGTGGGTACGCAGCGCATCGCTGTCTGGTGGATCATCGCCCCAGATTTCACGCAGGATTTCTTCGCGGGTAATCAGTGCAGGCGCCTTGCGCAGCAGCGCTTCCAGGAGTTTGTAGCCAGTCGGCGTCAAAGCCAGCTTATGCCCGGCCCGCCGGGCTTCGCCGCGGCTGAGGTCAAGGCGTAACTCGCCGAATTCCAGGATGTGTTCCACGGTTTCATTGCGCGCACGCCTGACCAGCGCCTTGAGGCGCGCTTCCAGTTCGACCAGGGAAAAAGGTTTGACCAGATAATCATCGGCACCGACTTCGAAGCCGACCAGTTTGTCTTTCACGGTATCGCGCGCGGTCAGCATCAGTATCGGCGTCGCCAGCCGTTGTTCCTTGCGTAATTTGCGGCAGACTTCGACGCCATCGAGACCCGGCAATTCGAGGTCGAGCACGATGACATCGTAGTGGGAACTGGTGGCACGGGCCACGCCGGCGGGGCCGCTCAGCGCAACGTCCAGCGTATAGCCGAGGGGCTCGAGGAAGCCGTAGAGATTGGCGACGATATCGGGATTATCTTCGATGATCAGTGCGTACACGTTGTCTTCTCAGTCAGCCGGCGGTGGGAATTTCTGATGCGAATGCAATGATTGTAGCCTGCCGTGTGTATTGCATCACAAGGGCCATTTAGGCGGCTGTATCGTCTATCGGCGTGAAGCGTTGCACGGTCTTGCCATTGTGTTCAATTTTTTCAAAGAACACGCTTTCCGGACGCGTCCAGAAGGAACCATCCGCCGCGGTATAAACGATCATCGTTATCGTCGGATCGGATTCCAGTTTGGCTGCGCATACGAAGTCGTAGACGCCGCCTTTGAAATGTCTGAATTGCATGGGCACTCCTTGCTTACATGCGGACGATCCAGCTTGCCACCACCAGGACCACGCCGATATTGATGGGAATATTGATGCCGGGCTGTGTGCGACCGTAAGCCTTCATCGCATTGGATACCGCAAAGCCGCCCCACACCAGCAAATTGCCGCCGCCGCGTAACCAATCCACTTGATTCACACCAGTGAATAGTTGATAAGCACCCATGATTGCAAAGTATGTGCACATCACGGTGAGTGCGAGCCGGACTTTCTTTTGTGCCAGCAATTCGTCCAGCGATTTACCTGAAAACATAATGACTCCATTTGTAGAGTCGCTATTGTAAGTGACTAAGGCGATGTGCATCGCCTTAATGCGCACTCATCGTTGGACGCACGAGTTCAGTTGGCCGGCAGCAGTCGTATCAGTTGCCCACGTGATTCATCGGTCAGGATGTAAAGCAAGCCATCCGGTCCTTCGCGTACATCGCGTACCCTTTGTTCGAGATTCGGCAATAGTCGTTCTTCGCGTACGACTTTGCCATCCTTGAGTTCCAGCCGTGCCAGGTAACGGAACTTGAGCGAACCGACAAACAGATTGCCCTGCCACGTCTTGCCATAGCGCGTGCTATGCAGGAAAGCCATGCCGGACGGCGCAATCGATGGCGTCCATTGGTACAGCGGTTGTTCCATGCCGGCTTGTGTCGTCAGGCCGGCACCGATTTTGCCGCCCCCATAATTTTCACCATAGGTAATGACAGGCCAGCCGTAGTTCTTCCCTGCTTCCGGCCGGTTGATTTCATCACCACCTTGCGGACCGTGTTCATGCGTCCATAATCGCCCATCCGGTCCCAGTGCCGCACCCTGCGAGTTGCGATGCCCTATGCTCCAGATTTCCGGCAGCGCGCCGGCTTTGCTGACATAGGGATTGTCCGGCGGTACCGAACCATCCTTGCGGATGCGTATGACTTTGCCGTGATGGTTATCCAGCGTCTGTGCATCCTGCATGCGGCTGAAACGGTCGCCGAGTGTCAGGAATAAGGTACCGTCAGCTCGCTCGACGATGCGGCAACCGAAGTGTGCGCGGCTGGCGAATTTCGGCTTCTGGCTGAACAGGACTTTCACCTGTTCCAGTTTCTTCAAATCATTCGACAGGCGCGCCGATGCGAGGGCGGTCGAATTGCCGTTGCCACCGGTACGGGTATTTGCTTCTTCGCTATAACAAAAATAAATCGTACGGTTTTCAGCGAACTTGCTATCGGTGATTACATCCAGCAAGCCACCCTGTCCACCGACTTCTATTTTCGGCAAGCCGCTCAAGGGCGCGGATACCGGTACACCTGCCTGCACGATGCGCATATCCCCGGTCCGCTCCGTCACCAGTATGCGGCCGTCACCTATGAAGGCGAGCGCCCACGGATGCTCAAGGTCTTGCGCCAGCACTTCGGTGCGCAGATTGGTGCCGCCCTGGGCGAGTGCAAGGGCCGGTGCGAAGATCAATAGGGCTGCCAGCAGGCGGGTACTTGAAAGTTGGATATCCATACGAAGCTGTCCGCGTAGTTGATTTGAAAACCGCCCGGTGGGTGCCGGGCGGGAGAAGGTTTAAACAGATGGGGTGATCAGCGTAGGAAGTGATATTCCATTGCAGGGGCTGATCATGAAACAAGCTGATGAATCAGCTTGTCAGTATTCTTTTTATCAGGAGCGCGGCGGTTCGCTCGCCAGATTTTTCACGCTGGTGATTGCATACCCTTTGGCGCTGATTTGTTCGATTGGATCATCAATCGCAAAATCCGCCAGATGCTTGGCATTGTCTTCCAGGTCAACGCTGCGGTCGGTTGGTTCCCAATCGGTGTTGACGACTTCTTCCGGCAACAACTTACCTTCAGGTACGGCGAGGTAAGAAAAATGGCCTGCATTTTCAGCTCTTCGATATATATCTATGCGCATGACAAGTCCTTGGAAAAATGAGGGTAAGGTCTTTTGTGACCAGGCTTCACTACAAAGGTTGCGTCATCAGCATAGCCGATCTGAAAGCAGGACGATGGCGTGATATTTGCTATGGATTTCCTCCAGTTAAGCTTTTCGTAAGACTTTTTGGCGGTGGCAGGCTGTAAACCGGGGTTTTAGGCGTAGTTAGTGGCTTTTTTGCACAAAATAAGCCCATTTTTATTGCCTGATGTTACGTTTTGGCAACCAAATTTGTTAACGCGTGCTAATCTGCCAATTCGTTGCGCCCCTTTATAGCGCAATGCGGACTGCTCCATTTGTGCGATGTAGAGGAGGTGCTCATGTTGAAATATGATTTTTCTGTGAAGACGCGCGAAGGCCAACGGCTGGAAAGCATAGTCATTGGCGGTATGGATCGTAGTGATGCGGAGCGCAAGCTGCGACAGATGTACCGGCACTGCGAAGTACTGCGTTGTGATATCAAAGGTGCGGTGCAGCGTCCCGGCATTGCACACTCAGTTGACGATATCCTCTCGCTCATTTCGCGTTAAGGCCGGTTGCTGGATAAAGCCGTCAGCTAGCAATTCATCGAGCAGGGTTTCATAATCCTGAGCGCCGCGACTATTGGGCGCATGTTCGAAAATCGTTTTGTTATGGGCAGGACTTTCCGCGAGACTGACGTTCTCTGCGATGCGTGTGCGACAGACATCGGCACCGAATTTTTCTTCCAGCACTTTTAGTACTTCCCACGCCATACCTCGGCGCCCGTCAAAGCGCGTTAGCAGGTAGCGGCGATTTACGCGTCGTTTCAGGACGGGTTCCAGTGCGCGCAGGGTTTTCTCGATCTGCATCGCACCTTTGGCGGACAGGTGGTCGGCCGATACCGGTACGATGATGCAATCGCACGCAAAGATTGCATTCAGCGACAGCACGCCTATCAGCGGACAACAATCAATCATGACCGGTGTATTTTCCGTGCTGAACTTTTCCGCACGCAGCGTGGCGTTCAGGCGATTGACGATGTCATAGCCTTTGCCAAAGAGCGTATCGACCTTGGACAATTCCATATGCGAAGGAATCACGCCGAGGCCGCTGGTCGGTGAGCGCTGTACCAATTCCTGCAATGGACGGTCACGCTGGAACAGGCTGAGTATGGTGTCGTCGCCGGATTGCGCGGTGATGCCGGCAATGGAACTCAAATGGGCTTGCGGGTCGAGGTCGATACCGTAGGGGCTGCAACCGCGTCGCTCCAATGCAGCAGCGAGATTCAATGCCGTCGTGGTTTTACCCACGCCGCCCTTCTGGTTGAAAACGGTGACTATCGTCATAACCCTCCCGGATTCGATGCTCGCGCATCGCCGATATCAATCTGGTGATACCGGTTTCTCGTGACTGGCTCGCATACCGTCAGTACCGACAGCATTTAAGGTTTCATAATAGTAACACCATGATTTGCCGGAACTGATCTATCTCAGCCGCAGTTTTGACATGTCAATGCGCACTGTGGCGCTGTCCCAACCAGATGCGCAAGCGACGCCAGCCGATGACGATACCGGTAATGCACAGTGCGAATCCACCCAGGCTAAGCAGGATCAGGATCGCATCGCGCAAGGCACCGGCTTGCAGCATGGGCGGCAAGTCCCAGCTATGCAGGAAGGCGAACAGCCAGCGCCCTACGCGTTGTGCATTGTCCGAACTGCTTTCGACATCACCGGTAAACGGATCAAGATGCACCCACGTCTGGTGCGTTTCGTCAAAGCGTATGCGCAATGCGGGCAGGCGTCGTTCGGCGGCACCCATCATCGCTTCCTGTTGGCGACCATAGTAATAAGTGTCGTATTGTTCAAGTACCTGGTGGTCGAGGATGGGCGCAGGCAATAAACGTTTTGCCGCCTGCAGCAATTCCACATCGCTCCATCGTTCGCGCACTTTATAGTTGCCACCTTCATTGACGATCAGGCGGGTCGCATTCGCAGCATTGCGTGCCAGCAGATAAGGGCGACCGTCGAGTACACGCCATTCCATTTCAGTTGCGCGAAAGTGTACGTCGTTCAGTAAGTCGAGTGCCTGTGTTGCATTGAGTGGCAAGTGCATTGCACCCGGTGTTGCACCACGATAGGCGGCGCTGTTTGGCTTTTCACCGCGGGCATCGAAAACACCAAGCGGATTCATCGACATCAGGCCGCTGAAAATCCAGGTAAAGATAATCGCGGCAAAGCTCAAGCCTATGATGTGGTGCCAGTGCAGATAGGCTTCGCGATAAGGCGTGCGTGCACCGGATTTATAGCGTCCGCGGAAACGCCAGCGCCAGATGCCGGCCAGCGTACCGGTAACAGCTGTCACCGTACCGATCGCAGAGAGCACGATGACGATCCAGCTCCAGACCGGGTCCACCGGTTTGTCACGGAACATATACAGCCAATACAGCCACGCCCCGACGTAATTCCACATCCTTTGTGCGCGTGGCGCATCCATGACAACTTGCCCGGTCGCATCCGACAGGTACAGCAGGCTGTGTGCCCCATCATCCATTTGTACCTGGTGCAAGGGTCGATGCACATCGAGTGAGCGCGCATGGGTCCAGCGATCTTCCTGCACTGTGCCGAGATAGTGCGCGTCGGCATGCGGGATGAAAGCGCGGGCACCGGCCAGGGCCGCTTCTGTATCCATAGCGGGTGCCGGTTTGCCGCTGTGCGCATCGATTATCAGATAACTGCCCTTGCCTTCACGCAGCCGATAGTATGGATGCTGGCGAATTGAAGTCAGGACGATTTCTTGCACGGCCCCGGGTGCCTTGCTGTGTGCCAGTACCTTGTCCAGCGGTACGCAACAATCCTGTGTCTGTAACGCGGGCAAGGCTTGCAGCCTTTCCCACGGCGTCAGCTTCGGATAGCCGACGAAGAGCATCACTATCCCGCTGATAAACCACAAAGCCATCAGCACGCACGCAGCCACGCCTGTCCAGCGATGGAACAAATAGGTCAGGCGTTTGGCGCGTGCGGCTATGCTCATGATTTTGTTTTTCAGAAGCGGTAGTTCGCGGTCAGCTCGATACGACGTCCGGGGCCGTTAAACCATTGTGTACCGGAGTAGTAAGCCGTCGTGAAGTACTGTTTGTCGAACACATTGAAGCCGCGCAGCGTCAGCGTCGTATCGCGTGATGCTTTCCACTGCAGTGCAAGGTCAGTCGTGGTGTAAGCAGGCATCACCAGTGTGTTCGCATTATCGGCATAACGCTTGCCGACATAACGCAGGCCGCCGCTGGCAGTCCAGTCGGGAACGAAGTTCCAGCTGAGCCAGACATTGGCCAGGCGTTCGGCGACATTCGGCGGGACATTGCCGGAGCGCGATACGGCAACACCACCGACGGAGTCGTTGAAGTCATCAAACTTGGCACGCAGGATCGCGGCGTTTGCATCGAGTTGCCAGCCCGGTGCAAACGCCAGTGCCAGTGTTCCTTCGAGGCCGGTAGATGACTGTTGTCCCACCTGGATGCGCAATGCAGGGTTGGTCGTATCACGGCTGAGCAGATTGTTTTTCTTGATGTTGTAAGCGGCCAGCGTCCATTCACCCTTCTTGCCCCAGAAGGCCTGTTTGACGCCGACTTCGATTTGTTTGCCGGTAGACAGGTCGAACTTGCTGTTGGCAGCTGTAATCATCAGCAAGCCGCCAACCGGATCTGCTGCCTCAGAATACTGCGCGTAAAGCGCGGTGTCGGGTTCGATGTTGTAAACGGTGCCGAGACGCCAGCCCACGTTTGAATACTTTTGATCGAAGGCAGGCGTGCCGCTCACCAGGTCGGTACGCGATACATCGGCATGGTCGTAACGCAAGCCGCCGAGTACTGACCATTTGTCGTTCAGCTCCAGCCGGTTCTCGGCGAAGACGGAGTACTGGTCAGCTTTGTTGCGATAGCGCGGGATGTAAGCTTCATCGCTTATAAAGTAACCGGGTATCGGATTGTAGGGATCAACGTTCGCAGGATTTGGGGTTCCCTTATACGTATTATTTGTATGCTGGAATGAACTGGCGCTCACATCAAAACCTACAGATACCTGATTCTTCAAGCCGAACAGATGGCCGCGGAAAGTGGCATCTGTTGTATTACCGATCTGCGTCTGGTCATGCATGATTTGCGTATCGTCGGATCGTTTGATCAAACCACTGGCTGCATCGTAGTTGTATGCTTCCGCATTCCGCCATTGACGTTTGCTATCTATGTAATACAGTTTGCTGCGCACCGTCGTGTCGGCATTCGGTGTCCACTCGGCGGATAGCTCCGTCCAGCGATCATCGTATTGGATCTTGCTGTCACTGACGTTGTAATTTTTCTTGCGCAGCGCTTCCAGTTGTTGTCCGTTGATCAGCGGCGTACCGAAGTAACGCATTGGTTCCTGCCGACCTTGTGCGTAGCTGAGCTTGAGGCGGAAGTCGGCCGACACATCCAGCTGCAAGGCACCGGAAAAACTCAGGTTGCGGGAGTCGCCCATATCGACCCAGCCATCGGAACGGTCGCCGCTCAGATCGACGCGGTAGGACAACTTGTCATTGATTGCACCGCCGCTGCCAAAGCCGAGGCGTTGCGTATTGTCAGTGCCTATGGTGGCTTGTACTTCATTTTGTATCGGGCCGCGTGTGGGCTTTTTCGGAATCACATTCACCACTGCACCGATGGCGCCATCGCCGTAAATCACGGAGGCCGGGCCACGCAGTACTTCGATGCGATCGATAGACCATGTATCGAAAGGAAAGGACACGCCTACGCCGCCATACTGCCGGGTGCCGTCATACAGGCGCATGACGGAAGTGGTATCGGTGAAGCCACGTGCGGAAAGCGAGGAGCCGCTGTTGCCGGGATGGCCCATGCCGCTGATGCCGGCGCTGCGTGTAATGGCGTCGACCAGATTGGCATCGCCGCGTTGTTCCAGTTGTTCACGTGTGATGACACTGACGCTGGCCGGGGTCTGCATGGGTGTCAGGTCCAGGTTGGAACCGGTAGATGCAGGGGATTTTAAAGTGCCGGCTTGTTCCGGGCTGACGGTAATGCCGGGCAAGGTGGTGGTGTCGGCCGCGCTTGCCGGATTCAGCACCAGCAGGCATCCCAGTGTGCAATGGGTGTACAGGACTGCGCGTGCGAGTCGGCGCGGCAGGGAATCAGATTCAAATACGAGTTTCATTATTTATCCAAAATAGTTGAAGAAGCGCTCAGTGTTTGGCGGCGCTATTGAGTGCGCGGGCCGGAACTTGCAGTTCCAGTGTTTCGCGCTTCTTGTCTTTGTCTTCAAATGTCAGTGTGAGCGGAATCACATCGCCTTCCCTGACCGGCTGTTTCAGGTCGAAAAACATAATGTGAAAACCGCCCGGCTTCAGCGCGACGGTCTGGCCAGCCGGTAGATCCAGGCCGCTTATCTGGCGCATGCGCATGACGTGGTCCTGCACCGCCATTTCATGGATCTCCGCACGTGCGACAGGTGAACGCGCATCTATCAGGCGTGTGCCGCTGACGCTGTTCAATTGCATGAAGGCACCGGTGGCTTTTTGTTGCGGCACGGTGGCGCGTACCCAGGCATCGTTAACGGAGACTTGTGCGATAGCCGATGCGCAGGCGAGACTCAGCAATGAAGCGAGTAAAAACTTGTTCATAAGGATGTCCTCTGAAGGAAGATGTGTGCGGATTACTGCGCGACTTGTGCTGATATTCCAAGCGCAGCGCGACTAGTGACGACGCAGGAAGCGCCGCACGGGCCGGCACTGGCTAACACCGGCAGCGCTACCAGTTGCATTTCGATGGCCGGCGCTTCGGCAGGCGAGGCCGCGACAGATGCATAACGCTGGATGCTGATCAGCAGCGCAGCAATCACAAGCGCAAGCAGATTGAGGGTGATGACGAATTTACGGCGAGTTGACATGGCAAACTCCTGTTTCGAGATGAAGACACAGCGCCAGGCGAACGCAGGCCATCAGGCCAACGTGCTGGCGGTACTCAGCAAGGATCAGGAAACAGCCGGGGGAGCGCGGGGTTGTGCAACAGCCCAGGCGAACAGCGGACGTGATGCCTGGTAATACAGCGGAGGAAGGATGTGATCGCCGCTGACAACCGGCATCACGAAGTCGGCTGGCGGCGGCAAGCCTACCGAGCCAGCGTGCGTCATACAGAACGCACAGTGTTCGAAGTGGGTGGTTTTTTCTGCCGGTTTCGGCGTTTGCGTATTCTGGTCCTGGTCGACCATCATCAGCTTGTTGCCATCTACCGTACAAATCTCAACCCATGCATTGGGTGCGCCTTTGGCAGCGGCAACCGCATGTGAAATCGAAGGCGCAAGCGATGCCAGCAGGATCGCAAAACATGCGATCCAGGTGGTCATCCTATGCTTGGCTCTCGTCATTCTCATTGCAAGGCAGCGACAGAAAAGGGTGATTCGGGCATTCGTACATCTTCTGTACGAAGCGGGGAACTGCGCGTCGTATTATAGTTGGCCTTCCGTTAAATGGGTAGCGGTGCCGTTTTCATGGTGGCGCCGTATCAGGACAGGTGTAGGCACTTGTCAATAAGTTATATATGTATAGCGAGAAAATCCACGCACAATGAATACCACTCAGCCTCCCTCGGTCCGGTCCTTATTGTTGGGCGTCGCCATTTTGCTTTGCGCACTCGCGATTTCCTTCATCGATCCGCATGATCGCCTTACCTGGCTGATGGAAGTCATGCCGGTCTTGATTGCCTTGCCCTTGCTGGCATTCACTTACCGGCGGTTTCCGCTGACCTCACTGTTGTACTTCCTGATTTTCCTGCATGCGCTGATCCTGATAGTCGGCGGCACCTACACTTACGCCCATGTGCCGGTCGGTTTCTGGGTGCAGGATGTGTTTGGCCTGGCGCGTAATCCTTACGATAAGCTCGGACATTTGTGGCAAGGCCTGGTACCGGCACTGGTCGCGAAGGAAATCTTCGTGCGCAGGCATTTTGTCGCGGGCAAGAAAATGGTCGCCTTCCTGTCTATCTGCGTGGCAATGGCGATCAGTGCCTGGTATGAATTGATTGAATGGTGGGCTGCCGTCATCATGGGCCAGGGAGCGGATGAATTCCTCGGCACGCAGGGTGACCAGTGGGATACGCAATCCGATATGTGCATGGCGTTCATCGGTGCAATGATCGCGGTGATCCTGCTTGCCAAATGGCATGACCGGCAAATTTCCGCCATCGGCAGTAGCCGCTGAGGAACTGTGGCAAGCTGCTGTTGTCACCTGTCATAGTACAAACCTGAGGAGACTATCATGGGCAAATCCGCAGTAGCGACCAGATCCAGCGTCATCCCCTGCCTGCGTTATCGCGATGCATTGGCGGCGATAGACTGGCTATGCGAAGTCTTTGGTTTTGAAAAGCAGGCGGTCTATACCAATCCGGATGGCAGCGTCGCGCATGCGCAACTGGCTTTGGGCGGCGGTATGATCATGATCGGCTCCGTGGTGGCAGACAGTGAATGGGGCAAGCTGATACGCCAGCCGGATGAAATCGGCGGCGATGAAACGCAGAGCCCATATCTGATCGTCGCCGATGCCGACGTGGTGTATGAACGTGCGCAGGCGGCGGGCGCCGAGATCGTGATCGATATCAAATTTGAAGATTATGGCGGACGCGGTTTTAGTTGCCGTGACCTCGAAGGACGTTTGTGGAGCATCGGTACATACGATCCATGGCAGTGATATGTGATCGTTTGTAAGTGCAAGGAGCAGAGCTTGGATCAACAGATATTGCGGCAGTATTTATACGACCACATTCCCTTGTCACAGGCGATGCAGGTGGATGTCATCGACGCGCAGCCGGATGGCGTTATCCTCACCGCACCGCTGCCACCGAATATCAATCATCAGGAAACCATCTTCGGCGGCAGCGCGTCCGCGGTGGCGATATTGGCTGCCTGGTCTTTGTTGCATGTACGCCTGCAGCACGACGGTGTCAGCAGTCGCCTCGTGATCCAGAGCAATACGATGCAGTACGAATTGCCGATTGCCGGCAGCTTTATGGCTCGTTCTTACCTGGAGCCGGACGCGGACTGGTCGCGCTTCCTGCGTACGCTGGCACGCAAGGGGCGTGCTCGTATTGCGGTCACTTCGGTGCTGGAGTATGAAGGGCGGCAAGCAGGGAAATTACACGGCGAATTCGTTGCGCTGGCGCCGGAAGCGCCCTGATTTTCCATCTGTGCTGTGATCGTGCCTGGCGCGGGTTTTGCGATTTTTAAGCTATAGTGCTGCACACGCAAGAAAGCGGCATGTTCCGACATGCCATCCTTTCGGCAATGAATACGCAATATTTACAATCAAATATCACTTTTAAATCATGAGCGACGACAATTTCAATGCAAGGGACGTGACCCGTCCCAGCACCAAAGCACCGGACCCAAATGCCAAATTCTGGGATATCGCGGATACCTTTATCCACCTGGCGAATGAAAATTGCAAAGGTGCAGAGCGCGGCCAGGTATGTGCGGCAATGATGTATGCAGCGGCACGTTTCAATGCATTCACCGCTTCGGTCGATGCACCGAACGGTGCCACCTTCAAATCCGAGCTGGACCCGGCGGTTGCCTACTTCCGCACCGAGTTTGAAAAAATGTTGCGCGAAAACTTCAGGGACTACGCAGAGAACTACAAAAGCTATCACCCTGAAAAGCCTTGATGCTTAAATTACGCTGATAAAAAAGCCTCGCTACTGTCATAACAGAGCGAGGCTTTTTTGCGTCGGGCGAGACTGCTTCAGGCAGATTTCGACAGGATGTTGAAGTGTTCGACGACTGGTGGCGATGCAAAGAATGGACCGACGATGGCGCGCCATTCCAGGAAGGCCGGCGAGCCGCGGAAATCAACGGTATGATTTTCCAGTGTCGCCCAGTAAATCTGGATGACATAGCGTTCCGGTGTTTCTATGCATTTGTTGATGACGTGCGATTGATAGCCCTTGGCTTTGCCGATGACCTGTTCCAGGCCGCGCTGCACGGCAGCGTCAAATTCGGTTTGCTGGCCTGGCTGGATGCGAAGATCGACGAGTTCGAGAATCATGTTTGCTTCCTGTTGAAGTGTTGGGGAGATGCGGGATTATTACATTTTGGTTCCCGACGTGCATCTGTTCGCTGTTTTTACGATTTGGCGACCGGAAGAATAAATACCCTTGCTACTGTTCAGTTCGCAACGATATGCGTACTCTGTCTGCATGATTCAAACGAAAGGAAAACGTATGCGAATAATTCTGGCCGGCATCATTTTGGCAGGCAGCACCTGCGCGGCGCTGCCGCTGCATGCACAACAGATAGGTGAAGTCAGCACCGCCTTCCGTTTCCTCGGCAAGAATGACCGCATCGTGATCGAAGCCTATGACGATCCGAAAGTACTCGGCGTATCCTGCTTTGTCTCGCGTGCGCGTACCGGCGGTGTCAGCGGCACGGTCGGCCTGGCCGAAGATACGGCGGATGCATCAATCGCCTGCCGCCAGGTGGGCGATGTCTTGAGCTTCAAGGAGAAGTTGCCGAAGCAGGAAGATGTTTTTTCGGAACGCCAGTCGATTTTGTTCAAGCGCCTGCATATTGTGCGCATCGTCGATCCGGTCCGTAATACCCTGGTTTACCTGACTTACTCCGATAAATTGATAGACGGCAGTCCGAAGAACGGGGTGACGGCAGTACCGGTACCGCGCAGCAATCCGATTCCTGTAAAGTAAGTTATCCCTTCAGGATCGCCCACTATGTCCACCCCTATCAAAAACTCTTATGTCGTCACCGCTTCCTATGTGCTGGCGGCAGTTGCCTTATGGCTGGTCATGCACCAGGGTTTGCTGGCGGCCCTGTTTTCCGGCTTGCTGGTGTATTCACTGGTGCAGTTACTGGCACCGAAGATGGGACGTGAGCTGGTCGGGCATAAAGGACAGGTCGCCGCAGTCGCCTTACTGAGTGTATTGATCGTGGCGGCCCTGACGATACTGATCTGGGGTTCCATCACCTTCTTCCGTAGCGATGCCGGGCGGATTTCAGTATTGCTGCAAAAGATGGCGGATATCCTGGAAGCCTCACGCAGCCAGATTCCGGCCTGGATCGCGACTTATATCCCGGTCGATGCCGAAGCCTTGCGCACCATGATTACCAGCTGGCTGCGTTCGCACGCATTGGAAGCACGCACCATGGGCAGCGAGGCCGGGCGCATCCTGGCGCATATCCTGATCGGCATGATCATCGGCGCGATGGCCGGTTTGTATGACACCACTACCATGCGCGTCTATAAACCGCTGGCGGCTGCGATGCATGCGCGTGTAGTGGCCCTGCATAATGCCTTCCGTAATATCGTGTTTGCGCAGGTGCGGATTGCCGCGATCAATGCCGCGCTGACCGGTATTTACCTGATCGTGATCTTGCCACTGGCGGGGATCGAGCTGCCGCTGCGCAAGACCATGGTGGTCGTGACCTTCTTCGTTGGTTTGCTGCCGGTGATCGGCAATTTGATTTCCAACACCATATTGGTGATCATCGGCCTCTCGCATTCGCTGCACACGGCACTTGGTTCACTGGTCTTCCTGATGGTGATACACAAGCTGGAATATTTTTTGAACGCCAAGATCATAGGCCAGCACATTGATGCCCGTACCTGGGAATTGTTGATGGCGATGCTGGTGATGGAATCCATCTTCGGCATTCCCGGTGTCATTGCGGCACCGGTCTTCTATGCCTACGTCAAAAAGGAATTGAAGGATCGGGACCTGGTATAGCGCGCTTGCAATACTCAGGCCCCGGCTTGTAACCAGTTCAGCACGCCCTCGCCGGCAGTCCGGCCGCTGGCGAAGCAGGCGCTGAGCAGGTAGCCGCCGGTAGGGGCTTCCCAATCCAGCATTTCACCGGCGCAAAATACGCCCGGCATCTTCAATGCCATCAAATGTTCATCCAGCGCTTCAAACAGCACGCCACCGGCACTGCTGATTGCCTCGTCGATAGGACGCGCAGCCGTCAGGCGTAGCGGCAAGGCCTTGATCGCTGCCGCCAGTTTTTCCGGGCGGGCGTAATCTTCCTTCGATAAATATTCGTGCAATAGTCCCGCCTTGACCCCGGCAATGCCGACCTTGCTTTGCAGATGGCTGGCCATGGAACGTGAACCACGCGGATGGGACACTTCTTCCAGTACGCGTTCCGCTGACTTGCCGGGTGCAAGGTCGAGTGTCAGTGTGGCCGATCCATCGGCATTGATCTGTTCGCGCAAGGCAGACGACAAGGCATAAATCAGGCTGCCTTCCACCCCGCTCTCGCTGATGACGAATTCACCTTGTCTTTGCTGTGCCTGGCCTTGGCTATCCTGATAGGTGGCGACCACCGGCTTGACCGGCTGGCCGGCATAGCGCTCGCGGAAATGCGGACTCCATTCCACTTCAAAGCCGCAATTGGCCGCTTGCAAGGGCGCACTTGGAATGCCTTGTTGTGCCAGCACAGGCAGCCATTTGCCGTCGGAACCGAGTCGTGCCCAGCTGCCGCCACCCAATGCGAGTACAACTGCGTCGGCCTGGATATGTAATTCATCTGACGGCGTGCTGAAGCGCAGCTTGCCATCTTCATCCCAACCCAGCCAGCGATGTCGCATATGGAAGCGCACGCCTGCATCGCGCAAGCGCTTGAGCCAGGCGCGTAATAGTGGAGCAGCTTTCATATCGGTCGGAAAGACGCGTCCGGAACTGCCGACGAAGGTCGGGATGCCGAGGGCATGTACCCAATTGCGCAGGGCTTCAGGATCGAAGTCTTGCAACATGGCGGCGATCTGTGCGGCACGTGCACCATAGCGTGCGACGAAGGCAGGCTGCGCTTCTGTATGCGTCAGGTTCATGCCGCCTTTACCGGCCAGCAGGAATTTGCGCCCTACCGATGGCATTGCATCATAGAGATCGACTTGCACGCCTTGTGCAATCAATACCTCTGCCGCCATCAGCCCGGCCGGGCCACCGCCTATGACGGCGACCGTGTATGTGTGCAGCTCAGACATCTGCGCTTCCTGTCAGCGAGGAAGCCATGCAGTGGATCGAATAATAAGCGGCTGTGTACATGGACTGTGGGCTGGGTGAGGCTGCAATTGCGGAAGGCGCCATTCTTGATCAAGGGCGGAAATTTCTCAAGCTTGAATAGGGTTTAAGGCAAAACTTTGTGATCGGCGATAATGCCGTCTGCGCTAATGCAGTTCATCAAAATCAATTGGGAGTAATCATGACACGTACACGTTGCAGCTGGGTGAATCCCGATAGTGCCCTTTATGTTGCCTATCATGATGAAGAGTGGGGCGTACCCTGCCATGATGAAACGCGTTTGTTTGAAATGATTAACCTGGAAGGCGCGCAAGCCGGTCTGAGCTGGCTGACCGTGCTGAACAAGCGTGAAAGTTATCGCGCAGCCTTCGATCAATGGGATGCGGAAAAAATCGCCCGCTACGATGCGAAGAAGGTGGCGGAGCTGTTGGCCAATCCCGGCATCATACGTAACAAGCTAAAAGTGGCGGCTACCATAGGTAATGCACAGGCTTACCTGCGCCTGCGCGACGAAGTCGGTGGCCTGGATCCTTATTTGTGGGCTTATGTCGGCGGCAAGCCGATCAAGAATCGTTGGGAAAACATCAAGCAAGCGCCGGTAAAGACCGCTTTATCGGATCAATTGTCGAAGGATCTGGCGAAGCGCGGCTTCAAATTTGTCGGATCGACAATTATGTATGCGTATATGCAGGCGATAGGCCTGGTGAACGATCATACGGTGGATTGCTTTTGCTACAAGGGGCCGAAGAAGTAAGATCGGTGGCCGGAGCCAGGTTTGATGCGGCTGTCCGGGCGACAGGCAAAAAAAAGCCCGCTCAAAGGAGGCGGGCTGAATCTATATCAAAGGAGGAGACATAGAGGAGACAACTGAAGTATATGGATGTGGCTGCTTGCAGGCTACTTTCCATTTCTGATATCCGATATTTCCATTGTGAATACCAGTGAAAATAGAGATTTTGATATGTCAGTGATTTGCTGCACGAAATTGAACGAAGCAGCCGAATCAGTTATTCTTGGGCAAAAAAAAGCCCGCGCAGGTGGCGGGCTAAATCTATATCAAAGGAGGAGACATAGAGGAGACAACTGAAGTATATGAAGGTTTGTCGCGTCGCACCAATTTCCTTTTCGCATATCAGATATAGAATATTCATATATGGCAACTTTCTGCCTCCAAAGTCCCTTACAGCAAGTCTCTAAAACACAGTAACTGCTCACATACTGCTTTCATTTTTGTTGCCTTCTGCGGACAACAGTCTCCCCAGATATGTCAGTCAGGCAGCTTTTTATCCATCAGTGGGCGTTTTCGGGCCCGGTGCACTTTTGAAATATTTGCTAATATCCGCAGGCTGATTCAAAGCGATGCAGCTTTATGCATGCTTATCGGTGTCGCCACATTGCCATATGTGTCGGGCCGTGAAGAAAAAGGAAGTGGGGACGACCCCACCGCTCCACCAACAATTGAGGACGGCCTCGACACTATAGGAAGTAGCGCTATGTCTTGGACTATTTTGATTATTGCGGGTTTGTTTGAAATTGGCTGGGCGATCGGCCTGAAATATACCGAGGGCTTTACCCGCCTCTGGCCTACGGTCGGTACCGTAGTGGCAATGGTGATCAGTGTTGCCTTGCTGGGTGTGGCGATGAAGACCCTGCCGGTTGGAACCGCCTATGCGGTGTGGACCGGTATCGGTACCGTTGGTACCGTGATCCTGGGCATGGTCTTGCTGGGTGATGCGGTCACCGTGGTACGTATCCTCTGCATCATGCTGATCGTTTCCGGTATCGCAGGCTTGAAATACTTCAGCTAAATACGCAGCAACTGCTGCAATAAAAAACGGAGCCGAGGCTCCGTTTTTTTATTTGTCTTTCTTCTTGCCGCTCTTCTTTTTCTTTTTCGAAGCTTTCTTTTCCTTTGCCGCCAGCATGGTACCGCGGCAGCTTTCCGCACCACAACGGCATTCGTATGCTTTTTTCAAAGCCTTGGTCTGGCGGTCTTCCACGATCAGGCCATAGTCGTAATTGAATTCTTCCCCGCGTTTGATATCACGCAGTGTGTAGATGAAGACGCGGCCTTTTTCTTCGCGTGCTTCGCAATTCGGTTCGCAGGCATGATTGATCCAGCGCGCATCGCTGCCGTCTGCACCACCATCGATCATTTTTCCGTTTTCGAGGCTGAAGAAAAAGGTGTGATACGGATTTTCCGGATCGGTGCCGTGGCGCTTGAGCGCTTCCTTATCGCTGATGCGTTCACCTTCATATTCGAGCAACAGGGAATCCGCCTTGATATTGCGTGTCGCGAATACGCCGCGACCATGTACCGGGGAATTTCTGACGAGGAATGCAGGTTTGTCTGACGATGCTGGGGTCTTGCTCAATTTGGTCATGTTGAATCTAAAGGCAAAAGGGATGAGTTAATTCAGGCTGCTTGAGTCCGACAACATTCTGCAAGAAGCGTTCCACTGGCTACGCGCGCTATTGTCTATCAATATGCGTGCAAGAACAATTGAGAGTGTCGGTTTAACGGGGGATTGGTGCAGATACGCTACAGCGCGCATCTGCGCTGCGGTAAATGAGGAAGGAAACAGGGACTTTGATGACAGCTGTGTGACACGATGCCGGTGTAATTCAGGCCCACCGGCATCGCATCAGCCGCCGTTTAAAACTCTTCCCAATCATCACCGCCGCGCTCGGTGCTCATGGCTTTCTGTGGCTTGGGACTGGCGGCCTGTGTCGCCAAAGCTTTGGGTGCCGACCTGCTTTCGACCTGCGGCGGTACCTCTGCCGTGTAGCTATGCAAATCACGGACAAGGTTTTGTTCGACACCACTCAATTTGAATACGCCCACCACTTGCGACAGGCCGTTCGCCTGTTGCTGCAGTGAGGCTGCCGCAGCCGCAGCCTGCTCAACCAGCGCCGCATTTTGCTGCGTCATCTCATCCATTTGCGTAATCGCCTGATTGATTTGCTCGATGCCGGAAGTCTGTTCCTGGCTGGCGGCAGTGATCTCGGCCATGATATCGGTCACGCGCCGGACGCTGCTGACGATCTCATCCATGGTCTTGCCGGCCTGGGTAACCTGATTGCTGCCCGCTTCCACCTTGTCGACCGAGTCACCAATCAAGACCTTGATTTCTTTCGCGGCGGCGGCGGACCGTTGCGCCAGGTTGCGCACTTCGGCGGCAACCACCGCGAAACCACGGCCCTGCTCACCGGCGCGTGCCGCTTCCACCGCAGCGTTCAGCGCCAGGATATTGGTCTGGAAAGCGATGCCGTCGATGACGCCGATGATGTCGACGATCTTGCGTGAGCTATCCTGGATAGAACCCATGGTTTGCACTACCTCCGCCACTACCACACCACCTTTCACCGCCACTTCCGAAGCGGAGGCGGCCAGTTGATTGGCCTGGCGTGCATTGTCTGCATTCTGGCGTACGGTCGAGGTCAGCTCTTCCATCGAACTTGCGGTTTCTTCCAGCGAACCGGCTTGCGCTTCGGTACGGCTGGAAAGGTCGGCATTGCCGGATGCGATTTCGCCGGATGCGAGGGTAATCGTTTCGGTGCCGTGGCGTACCGCACTGACCGTTTGCGCCAGGCTGTCGTTCATATCCTTGATGGCTTGCAACAGCTGTCCGGTTTCATTGCTGGAGCGTACCTGTATCTGTTGCGTCAGGTCGCCGGCTGCCACGCTACGGGCGACATCGACGGCTTCGCGCAAGGGACGCACGATCAGGCGCAGCAACCAGAATGCCATGAAGGCGGCGATCAGGACACCGAAGATAATCGCGGCGATGGAAATATTCCGTACCAGCGTGAAGCGTGCCTGCGATGCTTCGAATTCGCGTTTCGCTTCCTGTAACTGAATATCGATCAGGCTGGTGACATCGGCACGCACCGGCAATATCAATCCTTCCATGGTTTCGTTCACGATTTCGGTGACGCGCAAGACATTGCCACCACGCGAGGCGGCAATGGCCGGCACCAGGGCTTTATCGACAAACTTCTTGTAATCGGCGCTGAACTTCCCGGCGAGTGCCTTTTCTTCGGTGGTGAGCTGGGTTTGTTCATAGGCGCCGAAGGTGCTTGCTATCGTCTTCGTACGCTTTTCGATCGCATCCATCTTCGGCAAGACCAGGTTCGGATCGCCATAAATGGACGCCGCGAGGTCGAGCTGGTTGATGGTCAACAGCGTGATGACGGTATTCAATTCACCCAATGCGACGGTACGGTCTTCGTACACGGTTTTCAATGCGTCATTGGTGGCGGATAAAGAGCTGAGGCCGAGTATGCCGGTACCGACCAGCAAGACGGACAGGATGCTCATGACGGACAGGAGCAGGGATTTGATGGTGAGGTTCTTCAACATGATTCTCTCAAACAAGTGAATTGTTGCTGGAGCGGGAATAGCGGGAGTGTTTCTGATGACGGGTATACAGGTGCACGCCCACCCATACGGATGGACTGCGAGTGACCGCCAGCAGAATTACGCCGCGTGTTGCTGGATCAGGCCCATTTCGTTGCTGGACATCAGCCGGTCGATATCGACCAGGATCAGCATGCGTTCATCGACGGTACCCAGGCCGACCAGATAATTGGTGTCGACTGCGCCACCCATTTCCGGTGCCGGCTTGATTTGCTCCGGCGTCAGTGTAATGACGTCGGACACACTGTCGACCACCATCCCGACTACACGATTGTTGATGTTGAGGATGACGACAACCGTGAACTGGTCATAGGTAGGCGTGCCAAGATTGAACTTGATACGCATATCGATGATGGGAACGATGATGCCGCGCAGATTGACTACGCCCTTGATGAATTCCGGCGCATTGGCAATTTGTGTGACGGCGTCATAGCCGCGCAGTTCTTGCACTTTTTGAATGGAAACGCCGTACTCTTCGTGACCCAGCGTGAATGCCAGGTACTCCAGTGATTCGCCATGAATGGGAATGGCGGATTGCGTGCTATTTGTGGCCATGTGCACCCTCCTTGCTGTCTCTGTTAAGCGTTCTTTGAACGTCTATTTATTAACGGCGATTTTTTAATGCATATAGAGCGATTGCCACAAGACCAGACTAGCCGCTGCAGTCTTGTTCAGCCACCATAAACAATTAGTTTCCGTGCGTCAATAAGGCTGAAAGCCAGGACTGGCGCGGGAATCGGGCGATTTGACGGGCTTGTTCGCCAGCCTCATAGACGAAAGCTCAGGTAATACACGAAGAATTTTCACATCCATGGCATCTTGGTTCGAGTGCAACAGATTGTTAAATATGCCAAATGTGTGGCTTAGGCCCCAATTTGCATGGATGACGACCTTTATTCGGCGGATTTGCCGCCTGGCCGCATTGATTAAAAACGCCTGGAGTAAAATAGCGCGCTGCCGACCGACACGACCCTGGCGGCAGCACAGTTTTTTACAGGGCCTGGCTGGAAACAAGCATGTTGCGATTGACCGACGTTCAACTCCCACTCGACCATCAAGAAGAAGACCTCAAAGCCGCGGTACTCGCGCGCCTGGGTGTTGCTGCAGATGATTTGATTGCCTTTACGATATTTCGTCGTGGCTATGATGCGCGCAAAAAAAGTGCGATCACACTCGTCTACACGCTGGATGTGGAAGTAAAGAATGAAGCCAAGGTGCAAAAGCGCCTGGCCGGCAATCGCCATGTAGGCCCAACCCCGGATACCAGTTACCACTTCGTGGCACAGGCACCGGCCGGCCTGAAAATGCGTCCGGTCGTGATCGGCACCGGACCTTGCGGGATTTTTGCCGGACTGATCCTGGCGCAAATGGGTTTTAACCCTATCATCCTCGAACGCGGCAAGGCAGTGCGCGAACGTACCAAAGATACCTTTGGCTTGTGGCGTCAGCGCGAATTGCATCCGGAATCGAATGTGCAGTTTGGCGAAGGCGGCGCCGGTACCTTCTCGGACGGTAAGCTGTGGAGCCAGGTCAAGGATCCCAAGCATTATGGTCGCAAGGTCTTGACCGAATTCGTCAAAGCCGATGCACCGGATGAAATCATGTACGTCAGCAAGCCGCACATCGGTACCTTCCGCCTGGTGAAGATGGTGGAATTGATGCGTGCGTCGATTGAAGAACTGGGCGGCGAATTCCGCTTCCAGAGCAAGGTCGACGATATTGAAATCGAGGACGGCCAGGTACGCGGCCTGAAGCTGGCTGACGGTACGCATATAGCGACCGATCACGTCGTATTGGCAATTGGCCATAGCGCACGTGACACTTTCCAGATGCTGCATGCACGCGGCGTGTATATAGAACCGAAACCGTTTTCGATGGGTTTCCGTATCGAGCATCCGCAATCGCTGATTGATCGTTGCCGCTTCGGTCCGAATGCCGGCAATGAAATCCTCGGTGCCGCCGATTACAAACTGGTGCATCACGCGAAGAATGGCCGTTCGGTCTACAGCTTCTGCATGTGTCCGGGCGGTACCGTGGTGGCGGCGACTTCGGAACCGGGTCGTGTCGTGACCAATGGCATGAGCCAATATTCGCGCAATGAGCGTAATGCGAATGCCGGCATCGTGGTTGGCATCACCCCGGCGGATTATCCGGGCCATGCGCTGGCCGGGATGGAATTCCAGCGCCAGTGGGAAACGCGTGCATTTGAACTGGGTGGCGGTAACTATGATGCACCGGGCCAGCTGGTCGGTGACTTTATTGCGGACCGTCCTTCGACCGCTTTCGGTTCGGTACTGCCTTCATACAAGCCGGGCGTCAAACTGGGCGACCTGAATACATCGTTGCCTTCGTATGCGATCGAAGCGATACGTGAAGCCTTGCCCGCTTTCGAGAAACAGATCAAGGGATTCTCGATGGCCGATGCGGTGTTGACGGGTGTTGAGACCCGCACTTCATCGCCGATACGCATCAAGCGCAATGACAATGATTTGCAGAGCCTGAATACACGTGGCCTGTTCCCGGCCGGTGAAGGTGCCGGTTATGCGGGCGGCATCATGTCGGCGGCGATAGACGGCATCCGCGTGGCTGAAGCAGTGGCACTCAGCATGCTCGATAGCGTCAGCCGCGGCACTACGCAATAAAACTTCCCTAAAGCCTGCATCACAGTCGCTGTGCCGGAGACTGTGATGCAGGCAGTCATCCCCGTGATTGTCGTGCGCGGCCGATCACTATCAGTTTCATGAATAGTGCGTATTAGCACTGGCTTCATCAACTTGCATCAAGTATCCGCTTTCGTGGTCGTAACAAGATCCACCACCTAAGGGATACACAATGATCTTTTTTTCGAACATGAAAATCGGCGCGCGCCTGATGCTGGGATTCGGCGTGGTGCTAGCCTTGTCCATCGCGATTGCAGCAGACGGCATACGACAGCTGCATGCGGTGTCCGCTATCACGCGCAGCATGCTGGAGCTGCCGATTGCGAAGGAACGGATGGTCAGCGACTGGGCTGCGATTACCAAGGCCAGCATCGCGCGCACTATCGGTGTGGCAAAAAGTGCCGACCCGGCGCTGGCGCAATTCTCTGCAAAGTTCGCCGCAGACGATAGCAAGCAGTCGATGGAGATCATCCAGAAACTCGAACCCCTGCTGAATACGGACCAAGAGAAAGAACTGTACGCAAAAATCCTCGACGTGCGCAAATCCTTCCTGGCCGGACGTGAAGGCGTGATGAAGCTGAAAACCGAAGGGAAGGAAGCGGAAGCCGCCAAATACTTTGATACGACTTTCCTGCCTGCCGCAGACAGCTTCAAGAATCACTTCACTGAGTTTGTCGAACTGGAGCGCAAGCAGATGGATGCAGGCACCGCGCAACTGAGCGATGTGGAAGCAGCAAGTACACGGCAGTTGATGCTGCTGTCTGCAATGGTGCTGGCATTCGGGATTTTTTGTGCATGGCGCCTGACGATAGGTATCACGCGTCCATTGAAGACTGCAGTCGATGCGGCGCGCCGTGTTGCCGGTGGCGACCTGACGAATGACATCAAGGCAGAATCGAAAGATGAATGCGGTCAGTTGCTCGCGGCACTCAAAGACATGAACGACGGCCTGCAGCGTATCGTCGGTGAAGTTCGCCTCGGTACCGAGACGATTACCACCGCATCAAATGAAATCGCTGCCGGTAACCTCGATCTATCTTCACGCACCGAACAGCAGGCCAGTTCATTGGAAGAAACCGCTTCTTCGATGGAAGAGCTGACATCGACAGTCAAGCAAAATGCAGATAATGCGAGACAGGCGAACCAGCTTGCGGTTTCCGCATCCGAGGTTGCGTTGAAAGGTGGCGACGTCGTTTCACAAGTGGTGCAGACCATGAGCTCCATCAATGAGTCTTCGCGCAAGATCGTGGACATCATCAGCGTCATCGATGGCATTGCTTTCCAGACGAATATCCTGGCCCTGAATGCAGCGGTCGAAGCGGCACGCGCAGGTGAGCAGGGTCGTGGCTTTGCAGTGGTTGCAACCGAGGTACGCAGCCTGGCGCAACGGTCCGCCAGCGCGGCCAAGGAAATCAAGGCACTGATAGGTGACTCGGTAGGCAAGGTGGATACCGGCAACAAACTGGTCGCGGAAGCGGGTGCCACGATGGATGAAATCGTGAACAGCATCCGTCGTGTCACCGACATCATGGGCGAGATCACTGCCGCCAGCCAGGAACAGAGCGCCGGAATTGAGCAAATCAACCAGGCGATTGGCCAGATGGATCATGTCACCCAGCAAAATGCATCGCTGGTGGAGGAAGCTGCTGCAGCTGCAGAATCGATGCAGGACCAGGCGCGGAAGCTGGGACAAGTGGTCGGTGCGTTCAAACTCGATAATGCGCAGGAAGCAAATCCACCGCGTGCGAGTGGTGTCACCCGCCTGGCGCCAAAGCCGGCTGCGGGCTCAGCCGGGCTTGCCGTGGCAGCACCCTTGCCGCAACGCCGCGCAAACGGTGCGCTACCTGCAGGTGATGAGTGGGAGCAGTTCTAGGCTGTCGGGCTGCCCTTGGCGGGCAGCCGGATGAGCAATCCGGCTATAACCAGCCGGATTTTTTGAAGCGGTAATACAGATAGCCGCAGACGCCGACCACCAATAGCACCGCCACCGGATAGCCATATTTCCAGTCCAGTTCTGGCATGAACTTGAAGTTCATACCCCACAGGCCGAAGAAGGCAGTAGCGACCGCGAAGATAGCGGCCCATGCGGCGAGCCGCTTGTTCACTTCACTCTCTTCAATCGTGACCATCGACAGGTTGACCTGGATTGCGGTGGCGACGGTATCGCGGATCGCATCGGTCAATGCATTGATACGGTACAGGTGATCGCCGACGTCGCGGAAGTAATCCCGTGTGCTTTCGCACAAGGCCGGTACACGGCCGCCGGATAATTTTCCGACCGCTTCCATCAATGGTGCAACCACGTGCTTGAGCATCACGACCTGGCGTTTCAGGTCGTACAGGCGTTCGATGTTCAGACGGGCCAAGCCCTTGTCGAAGATCTTGCCCTCAATCGTTTCCAGTTCGGCTTCCAGGCTTTCCACCACCGGGAAGTATCGGTCCACCACTGCATCCATCAAGGCGTATAAAACGAAGGCCGAGCCTTTGCGCAATTGTTCCGGTTCCTGTTCGCAGCGTGCACGCACGCCGAGGAAACCCTGGTTGCTGCGATTACGCACGGACAGCACATAGTTCTTGCCAGTGAAGATATCGATCTCACCGATATGCAATTCACCATCTATCATTTCCGCCGTTTTCACGACCGTAAACAGTGAATCGCCGTATTCCTCTATCTTTGGACGTTGATGGCCGTTGCGTGCATCTTCGACGGCGAGTTCATGCAGGTTGAACTCTTCTTGCATTTGCGCCAGCTCGGCCGGCTCCGCGTCTTTTAGTGCGACCCAGACAAAGCAATCCGGGCGCTGCAGGTAATCGCTGATTTCTTCAATCGGGATGTCGGATAGTTTATTGCCGTCCTGATAGACGACGCAATTGATCAGCATGTATAAAGTCTCCGAAATTGTTTAGCTGCATATAGTTATGCTTTGATGAGAGTACACACTCACTGTGCAGCTTCGTCAAGTTTTCTGTGTATATGCTGTTTGCTTATTGACCGTTGCGTTCCAGCGAAGTTGCACAAGTGGCCTGGGCGACCGTGCGGTCTGCTTCCTTGCGGGTTTGTACGCAACTGCGATAACGCTCTACATAAGCGTTAAATACCTTGCGTGCGTCCGGCACCGGCAAGGCGAGCAAGCGCTCCGCCAGTGTGCGATTGACCTGGAAGTGCTGGTAATCGATAGGTGCATCCCAGTTACCACCCCAACCCAGGAAGCCGTGTTGGGCAAAGACTTCCACTACATCTTCCGCCATACCCTGGCGTGTTGCCTTGCCCGGTCGCACCGCCAGGCGATTGGCGTACTTGCTGCCGATCGGCGGACTGTAGGCGGCTTTGCCGTCGGCTTCAAATTGCAGGAAGGGGTTTTGTACCGGGTTGATATCTATCGCTACGCCATAGGCATGCAATGATGCTGCCTTGCCATTGGTGATGCGCCTGTCATTGAAGGCCGAGGTATTATTGTCGCGCATGGATGCGACATCGTCGCCACGATAGTGATCCATCAAACGGGCGCGGGCGATCGGGAATTTGCGTTGTAGCAGGGTATCGAAGATGGCTTGCACGTGTTCGGCGACGGCGGCCAGCACCATGATCTCGCCATCGTTGCGCAGCTTGCCGTCAAAGTCGAGATAAGAAAATTGGACGATGCGCAATTGGGCGCAGGTGACAGGCGCATCTTTTTGCAGCACACCTTGCCGGCGCATGTTGTTGCAGGCGGTGTCACTGACTTCGGAGATCGTTGAGCCGGCATGGGCTGTCGCTGCTGCGCACAGCAAAACAGTAGCGATGTAACGATGTAGTAGCGGGAATGATGTCATGTATGCGTGATGGGGCTCTGGAATGCTGTGGACCAGCGGTTTCATTATACGAGCCGATGTTGCCAGATATACCAAATCCGCGCTGGTTTCCGCTATAGCGGCGTAAAATGGCCGTTTCGTCGTTGTCCTCGCCTCATGACCATACTGCTTTCCACGCTGAACGCCCGTTACACGCATGCATCCCTGGGTTTGCGCTACCTGCAAGCCAATATGGGCGACTTGCAGGACGTTACACACTTGCAGGAATTCGTGATTGGCGCGCGCACCACCGATATGGCGGAAAAGCTCTTGCAGAGCAAGCCGCGCATCATCGGTTTCGGTGTCTATATCTGGAACGTGGAAGAAACCACCAAGCTGGTCGCCCTGCTCAAACGCGTGGCGCCGGAAGTGGTCATCGTGCTGGGCGGACCGGAAGTGTCGTATGAGTCGGCCGAACAAAGCATCGTGCAACTGGCCGATTACCTGATTACCGGCTGGGGTGACGTCACTTTTCCGCAGTTGTGCAAACAGATTTTGCACGGCCCGAAGCCATTGATGAAAATCCACGCCGGGGTACAGCCACCCTTGGCCGAGCTGACGATGCCGTATGGTTTGTACTCGGATGAAGACATCAAGAATCGCACGCTGTATGTGGAAGCATCGCGCGGTTGTCCGTTCAAATGCGAATTCTGCCTGTCGGCACTGGACAAAACGGCCTGGCCTTACGATCTCGATCTCTTCCTCGGTGAACTGGAAACGCTGCATGCACGTGGTGCGCGCCTGTTTAAGTTCGTTGATCGCACCTTCAACTTGAATATCAAATCCAGCCTGAAGATCATGCAGTTCTTCCTCGACAAGCTGGAAGCGCATCCGGAAGACCCGGTCTATGCACACTTCGAAGTGGTGCCCGATCATTTGCCGGATGCCTTGAAAGAAGGCATCAAGAAATTCCCGGCCGGTACGCTGCAGTTTGAAATCGGTATCCAGAGTTTCAATCCGGAAGTGCAGACCCTGGTCAGCCGTAAACAGAATAATGAAAAAGCCGCGGAGAATATCCGCTGGCTGTGTGAAAACTCACATGCACATTTGCACGTCGACCTGATCGCGGGTTTGCCGGGTGAGGACGTGGCCAGCTTTGCGCGGGGCTTTGATCGCTTGCTGGAACTGGGGCCGCATGAAATCCAGTTCGGCATCCTCAAGCGTCTGCGCGGCACGCCGATCATACGTCATACCCAGGACTACGGATTGGTGTTCGATCCTTATCCGCCCTACACCATCCTCGCGACGGATCGTATCGACTTCAATGAGATGCAGCAGCTGGTGCGGTTTGCACGCTATTGGGATTTGATTGCCAACTCGGGGCGTTTTGCACATACCTTGCCGCTCATCCTGCGGGAGTCGCCGTTCGACAACTTCATGCGTCTATCGAACTGGCTGTATGCAACCACTGATGCGACCAACCGCATTGCGCTCGAACGCCTGGCGGTACTGGTCCGGCAATGGCTGGTGACTGAAGGGATGGATGAGGAAGAAGCGGCTGAAGTCTTGCGCAGCGATTATGCGGGGCAGGCCAATACCAAATTGAAAGCGCAGGCCATACACAAGGCGGAACAAACCGTATTGCAACGGCAAGCGCGGCATATGGCGGTCGGTTAAAGGTGGTTTGGTGAACTGTGAATTCAGGCGGCTTGTTTGCGCCAGGTTTCTATTAATTGGCGGTTGACTGCATCCAGGGATTCGAACGGAGCGGATCTTTGCTGATGGAAGATCATGAGTGCATATAGTTTCGCCAGTTCATTCACCTCTGGTGATAGCGCACGTTCTTCTCCCAGCGAAGGACGCAGCGCACGCCAATAGTTGATTGCTTCTTCCAGCTCGGGCAGTGTGATATCCATGTGGCTATTGTACGCGCCGTGATACTTGCGGTAAAACGAGGTGGCGGCGGTTATTGCATTACGGCAAGCCGGGTTTGGTGCGTATTGATTTGATGGGCACACTCTTTCAAGGCATAGTTTTTCATCATGAGTTTTGATATCAAGCGTTTCTTCCCCTTCCTGAACTGGCCGCGGCCGACGGTTGCATCGCTCAAGAGTGATGCCTGGGCCGGTATCAGTGTGGGCCTGGTCTTGATCCCGCAGGCGGTGGCGTATGCGACGCTGGCCGGGATGCCGGCAGCGACGGGCTTGTATGCGGCTTTATTGCCTAGTGTCATCGGTATCCTGTGGGGTTCATCCGCCTTGCTCGCAGTCGGGCCGGCGGCGCTGACCAGCCTGTTGGTGTTCGGCTCACTGTCGCCGATGGCGGCACCGGCCAGCATGCAATGGGTGACACTGGCGATCTGGCTCTCTATCTATACCGGGGTGATTCAATTCATGCTCGGTGCGTTCCGGCTCGGGCGCTTGTCCAACCTGGTATCGCAGCCGGTCATCATCGGTTTTATCAATGCCGCTGCCATCATCATCATGATGTCGCAATTGCCGGCCCTGATCGGCGTGCCGGATTTGTTCGTGGCGGATATCGGCAAGGTGGTGACACGTGTAATGGATGCGCCTTCCATCATGCTGATGACCAGCGCTTTCGGTTTCGGTACCCTGATCCTGCTGATGGCGAGCAAACGTTTCTTCCCGCGCTTTCCCGGCATCCTGTTGGTGACGATACTCGGTACCTTCCTCAGCTGGGCGGTTGGTTATGCGGCAACCGGTGCTGCCATTGTTGGCGATATCGATAAAGGTTTGCCACCGCTGGCTTTACCTGCCGCGATCCCGTTCGAGCATCATCGTGATTTATGGTCGGCGGCTTTGGTGCTGGCCTTGATCAGCTTTACCGAAGCGATGTCGAGTTGTCGTGTATTGGCGCGCAAGCGTCGTGAACGCTGGGATGAGAACCAGGAATTGATAGGCCAGGGTTTGGCCAAGATGGCGAGTGGTTTCAGTGGCGCTTTCCCGGTCAGTGGTTCATTTTCACGTTCGGCGCTGAACCTGTACGCCGGTGCCACCAGTGCATGGTCGACCCTGTTCAGTGCGCTTTGCGTTTTGTTCAGCCTGATTTTCCTCGCTGACCTTTTGTATTACCTGCCGCGTTCGGTATTGGCGGCGCTGATTATCGTGCCGGTATTCGGCTTGTTTGATTTCTCGGCATTCAAACGTTTATTCGTTATCTCGCGTGATGATGCTGCAATCGCCATCGTGACTTTCGTCGTCACGATTATCGCGATGCCACGTTTGCACTGGGGCGTAGTCGCCGGTATCACGCTGACCATGGTGTCTTACCTGTATCGCCATATGCAGCCGCGCATTATTGAAGTCAGCGAGCATGGCGACGGTACCTTGCGCGATAGCCAGCGCTTCGATTTGCCACGCCTGGCACCGGATGTGCTGGCAGTGCGTATCGATGCGGCATTGAATTTCCTGACCGGTGCCGCACTGGAACGCTTTGTCGTCACGCGTTGCAGCACTGATCACGATATCCGCCGGGTGCTCTTGTGTGTCGGTTCGGTCAACGATATCGACGCCACCGGGGTCGATACGCTGGAATCCCTGCATATGACCCTGCAAGGCCTGGGGCTGGAGCTGTATGTCTCCGCCATCAAGAAGCAGGTGTGGGATGTGCTGGATGATGCGTGCTGGATCAAGGCCTTGGGCCAGGAACATATCTTCATGACTGACCATGAAGCGATATTGGCCATGCGCAAGCCGACCTGAACTTGCCAACAGGCGTGACGCCGGCGTTTGCCGTGTCACGCCTGTTGCATTCCTTACTTCTCGACCGGTTTTGTTTCGTCACTCGCATACTGCGCATGCAAGTGCACCGGCTTCGCATTGCGGGCACGCATGCGGATATTGATCATTTCCACTACCAGTGCAAAGCCCATCGCGCTATAGATATAGGCTTTTGGAATGTGGTGATCGAAACCTTCTGCAATCAGTACCACGCCAATCGCCACTAGGAAGGCCAGCGCCAGAATCTTGATCGACGGATGGCGTGAAACGAAGCGCCCGATCGGTCCGGCAAACAGCATCATCATGCCGACCGACGCGATTACCGCCGCCACCATCACTTCGATGTGGTCAACCATGCCGACCGCAGTGATGATGGAGTCCAGCGAGAAGACCATATCCACCACCATGATTTGCAGGATGACCGCGGTGAAAGTTGCCTTCACCGCGCTGGATGTATGTCCTTCCTCGCCTTCCAGCGATTGATGGATCTCGCCGGTACTTTTCCATATCAGGAATAGTCCGCCCCCAATCAGGATCAGGTCCCGCCCCGAGATTTCCTGCCCCAGCACGGTAAACAGCGGCGCCGTCAGGCCGATGATCCACGCCAATACCATCAGCAAGCCGATGCGCATGAACATGGCGATGAACAAGCCGAGTTTGCGCGCGAATTCGCGTCGTTCGACCGGCAGTTTGTCGACCAGGATGGAGATAAAAATGATGTTGTCGATACCCAGCACCAGTTCCAGCGCGGTGAGGGTGATGAAGGCCAGCCAGATCTGTGGGTCTGAAATGAGTTCAAGCATGGGCAAATCTCCAGTGACTTTCGGGTGGAAGTAGCGGTCTCGTTTTGTCTGAAAGCTGTTGTTTTTTTGGCGTTGCCGGGCGTCATCACAAGTACTTGCCAATTTGGCTATCAATTACGGAGAGGCGCGCCAGCTCTACCTGTCTCTTGTCTTGCCTGTTTGCATATTGACCATGCAATTGCACATTAGCAGGTAAAAGCCGCCGCGCCAACAGAATCCCAAAGCGGCGCTTGACAGTGCTTTCGGATACCACTAATATGTCAGTCATACACAATAAGAATAATTCATCTACTTCAGGAGATTTATCATGATGAGTGAACGCCAGCGGAAATTCCGCGAAGCATACAAGGCTGACATCAGTCCGCTTTACAACGGCTTGCTGCACATCGGCGTGATGTATGCGACCGGGATCGCGGCAATCTGGTACTGCGTATCGCAGTTGCAAAACTCGGGCTGGGAATGGCTGATCGTCATCCCGGTATTTTTGGCGGGTAATTTTGTTGAATGGGCGATGCACCGCTTTGTCATGCATCGCAAGATCGATGTGTTCGCATTGCGTGCGATTTACGATCGCCATACACGCCAGCATCACCAGTACTTCACTGACAATGAAGCGACGATTGATACCACGCGTGAATTCCGTATCGTGTTTTTCCCGTGGCGCGTATTGATTACGCTGGGTGTGGGTGGTTTGACACTGGGTTACCTGGCATCCTTAATAATCAATACAAATGCCGGTTACATCCTGTTCATTACGATGGTGGCGCAATACCTGATTTATGAAACCTTCCATTATTGCTGCCATGTGCACGAGAACTGGTTTGTTCGTAACATGCCATTCATCAATACGATCCGCCGCCACCATACTGCGCATCACAACCAGGGCATCATGATGAAGTACAACATGAACCTGACCTTCCCGATTGCCGACTGGGCGATGGGCAGCACCGATCTGGACCGCGGTCTGTTCGGCCACCTGTTCAACGGCTACAGCGAAAAGCACATCAAGGAAGAGCTCAAGCCCATCATCAAACGTTTCCGTTATGACGACTCACGGGTGACGCTGGACGGTCCGCAACTGACCAAGGAAGAAGAAGCGAGCATCGATCGCGGTCTCGTACTCTGATCGAAAAAAACGCCGGGAGTACCCGGCGTTTTCTTGTTTCTCCTGGCCTTACATATCCGACATCAGCGTGGCTTTGGTAAAGGTTTCGATGTTGTCCAGCAGCTGGTCCAGCGTTTCGCCGGCTGCATTTACATCACCTTTGGCAATGGCTCCGGCAACTGCGGCATGCAGGCGCGCCATTTCAGGTACATCGGCAGCCTGCTTGTAGTGGAAATACCAGAAGCGACGTGACAGACCATGCATCAGGCGCATCGCACCTTCGGCAAATTCATTGCGCGCTGCAACCAGCGATAGCTCATTGAATTCCCGGTCGGCGCGCAAGAAGGCAACGTCATCATCGGAAGCGGCGGCATGGATGAATTCATCATGCAGGCGCGTAAAGCGTTCACGTTCTTCCGGCAAGGCACGACGTGCGGCGCTCTTGCAGATCAGGCGTTCCACTTCGCGCCGGGTTTCCAGCAGCTTGAGTTGTTTCCTGAGATCGATCTCGGGTACCAGCAAACCACGCTGCGGCAGCACCAGCAACAAATGTTCGCGCGCCAGGCGCTGGATGGCTTCGCGGATCGGGGTACGACCGATATTCAGCATTTCGCTCAGGGTCAGTTCGGAAATCACCGAGCCCGGCGGGATGCGCAAGGTAATGATGGCTTCTTCGATTTGCTCGTAAGCGATATCGGTCAGCTTTACCTTGGGTTCGGCCATGTCCTGGATCGCAGATTGAGGGGAGGGCATTTTTGCCTGCTTTGCAGTTTTTGTGGCACCTGATTTGCGTGGCGCTTTTTTAGTGGCTGTCATGGGGCGATCAAATGGTTGTGGTCAGTCCGGATGGGAGATGCAGCTTGTTGTACATGTCTGCAATTATGGTTTTAAAAAGTGATTTTGCCTACTGTAATTCATCTTATATATGGCTAGTATGAACAATTTCAATAAGCTTGCGGTACCAGCAGCCCCGGCGATGGACGTCGTTTGTCGCGGCGGTGGCGGAATAACGATAGTGGCGTTGCATGGAATCCAGGGAACCCGGGCCAGCTGGCAGCCGCTAACCGAGGCGCTGGGTGAGCAGGTGCGCTGGGTTTTACCGAATATGCGGGGGCGCGCCGCGGCTTTTCGCGGCCAGGGCAGCGCGGATTACAGCCTGGAAGCGTTCGCCGCGGAAATCGCGCGGGTCATCGCCTGCTATGTGACCACGCCACGTTATGTACTGGCCGGCTGGAGCATGGGCGTTTCGGTGACGCTGGCGACCATGGCTTTACTGAAGGAACAGGGCGTGCCCCTGCCGCAGGCCTTGATCCTGATGTCGGGCAGCCCGGTCCTGCGGGAAACCAGCTGGTTCCATGCTGACGGGCATGACGCCCTGCTGCAGGAAATCGCTGCGCGCGAACAAAGGCTGGGCCTGCGCGATGCGGCAGATCGCGACGCGGTTGCCTGGACCTGGCAAAGCATCAGCCAGACGGATCAGCGCGCTTTGTTGCCGACCATGGATTTGCCGGTCCTGATCGTGCATGGCAGTGCTGACGAAGATTCGCCTTATGCGCATGCACAATTGCTGGCCGCGGGTTTGCCGCACGCCCGGCTGTGCACGATAGACGGTGCGATGCACAGCATATTGACGCAAAACACGGCGCAGGTCGCGGAAGCGATGCGTGCCTTCATTTCTGATAATCCAACCCTGCGGAGTTCCCATGAGAAGTAATGATTTAATCCATTTTTGCCCACCTGCACGGGTTGTCCTCGGTTGCGGCAGCCGCGCGCAACTGCCCGCCTTGCTGGAACGCCTCGGTTATAAATCCGGTGTACTGGTGACGGATACCTTCTTCAGCCAGCACACGCCGTGGGTGCGCGAATACATTGCAGCGTCAGAAGCGCTGGGTATTTCAACCATCGTTTTCGATGGCGGTGCGGCCGATCCGACCACCACGCTGTGCGATGACGCGACCAAATTGATACGTGCACAAATCGGCGAGCGCCAGCCGGATCACATCATCGCCCTTGGCGGTGGCAGCAATATCGATCTCGCGAAAGCCATGTGCGTGACGATACCGGACGGCTTGCCGGTGAAAAACTTTATCGGCGCCCTGCCGGCTGCACCGAAGGCCCTGCCTTTGATTGCCTTGCCGACGACAGCCGGTACCGGTTCCGAAGCGACGCCCGGTGCGATCCTGATCGATCCGTTGAATGCAACCAAGGTCGCGGTAATGGATAACGTCTTGCGTCCGGTGATTGCACTGATCGATCCTGAATTTACTTACACCTGCCCGCCACGCGTCACAGCTGATTCCGGTGTTGATGCGCTGACCCATGCGGTCGAGTCTTACCTGACGCTGGATTCATCCGAATTCGACCGGGGCGGCCAGGTCGATCCCGGCTATAGCGGACGCTCATCGCTGACCATGCTGTTTGCGCGTGAAGCGATTGATTTGTGCGCGCGCTTCCTGATGCGTACATACAAGGACGGTGCCGATACCGAGGCACGTATAGGTATGGCTTACGCCAGCCACTATGCGGCCCTGTCATATGGCGGCGCGGGTTTGAATGCGGTGCACGGCATTGCCTACGCGGTAGCAGGCCTGACGCATGCGACGCATGGCAGTACCAATGCAGTGATGTTGCCTTATGTGCTGGATGCTTTGCGTAGCGTGCGTGCTACCGAATTGCTGGAAGTCGCGCGCCTGTTCGGCATTGATACGAAAGACCCGGCGGCCGCTGTGCGCCAACTGCCGGTCTTGATCCGCGACTTGATCGGACAACTCGGCATCCCGACTACCTTGCGTGAATTCGGCGTCGGCCATGAACACCTGGCCGGCCTGACACGGGACGCACTGGCTGTTACCCGCCTGGCAAAAGCTTTCCCGGTGGCGGATGTGCCTGGCACTTACGAACGCATCATTGAAGCAGCGTGGCACGGCAAGCTGGGAGAGTGAAATCCCCGGATTCGAGGGCGTAGATTGTAATGCATGCCGGCTGGAATAATAGTTCGCCAGCTATATAGTGATTAAATGGGGCAAGGTGGCAACGCGCCGCCTTGCCCTGTTTGCTATGGTGCTAGGATTCCACGCACTGCTAAATGAAGCGCCCTGCCAATGGCGGTGTTTCTTATGGAATCTTATGCGCATGCCTGTCGTTGTTTACATCCTCGGATTGACGATTTTTTCGTTAACCACTTCCGAATTCATGGTGGCCGGCATGATGCCGTCGCTGACCCAGGCTTTCGGTGTCTCGGTAACGCAAATCGGTTACCTGATTTCCTTTTATGCAATCGGCATGGTGATAGGTGGACCGGTGCTGACGGTCGGCTTGCTCAAGCTGCGCGTATCCAATAAAAAAGCCCTGCTCTGCCTGTTGCTACTTTATGCACTGGCACAGGCAGTCGCTGCCGCATCCAACAGTTACGACATCATGGCGGGTGCGCGCTTTGTCACCGGCGTGGCTGCCGCCGCCTGCTTTGGCGCATCGCTGGCAATTTGTGGTGAAGTGGTTGCCGTCGGATCGCGTGCACGTGCGGCGTCTATCGTGGTCGGCGGTTTGATGCTGGCGAATGTAGTCGGTGTGCCTGCTGCTACCCTTATCGATCAGTACTGGGGTTGGCGCGCGAGTTTCTGGCTGGTGGTGATGCTGGTTGCGGTGTGTAGCTTGCTGATTATTTTCATGGTGCCACGTTCACACGCTGCGGCCGCGCCCAGCCTGGATGCAGAACTGGCGGAATTCAAAAAACCTGCCTTGTGGGCCGCCTACCTCACCAGTGGTCTTATCATCGGCGCGGCTTTCGCAGCCTTCAGTTACTTCGCACCTATCCTGACCGAGGTCACGGGTTTTGGCGCAGCTGCGATTCCATGGTTGCTCGCACTGTATGGCGTGGCGAATGTGATCGGCAATATGGTCATAGGTCGCTATGCGGATAAATACACTTTTCCGATCCTGGGTTGGGGTTTGGCAGGGCTGGCTACGGCGCTGGCCGTGTTTGCCCTTTTTGCACAAAACCAAATCATTAGTGTGCTGGCATTGATCGTCGTCGGCCTGATTGGTGTAGCGCTGAACCCGGCGATGATTTCACGCATCCTGAAAGTCGCGCATCCGGGTGCACTGGTGCACACCATGCATTCTTCCGTGATCAATATGGGATTGGGGCTGGGTTCCTGGCTCGGCGGCCTCGGTATTGCAGCCGGCTATGGCTTGCGCTCACCCTTGTGGCTCGGGTTTGCGCTGGCCATGGCCGGCTTGCTGAGTGTGTTGCCTTACTTGAAGAGTGTGCCGCGGCGTGCGCCTTAGGTACCCTTGATGATTTTCATCGTCGCCGCATCCGCTTCTGCTTGCGCCAGCGTTCCTTCAAACACAATCTCACCACGTTCGATTACATACAGGCGATCGGCAAAAGGCGGCAAGTGGTAGAAGTTGGATTCGGCCAGCAGCACTCCACGTCCCTGTTTCAGGATGCTTTGCAAACCTTCGCTGATGGTCGGGATGATGGCCGGCGACAACCCTTCGAAAGCCTCATCCAGCAACAGGAGTTCAGGATCCAGTGCGAGTGCGCGGGCGATCGAAACCATCTTGCGTTCGCCGCCGGATAACTGTTGCCCACCGCGATGCAGGTATTGCTTGAGCTTGGGGAAGACCGCATACGCTTCGTCGATCCGTTCCTGCGCACTGCGGGCCGATTTGCGTGTCCAGGTCGGCAGCGCGATATTGTCTTCAACCGTGAGGTCGCCGAATACATCGCTGCCCTCGGGCGTATAGCCGAGGCCGAGTTCGACGATCTTGTGCGTTTGCATGCCATTGATCGCATTGTTCTTCCATTTGATCGCACCGGATTTCAGTGCCTGGAAACCCATGATGGAACGGAAGGTTGTGGATTTGCCGGCACCATTCCGGCCGACCAGGCACACCAGTTCGCCCGGATTGATGCGCATCGAGATATCGCGCAGGACCGGATTGCCGGCCAGGATGACATTGACGTTTTCAAGTGCGAGGGACATCAGTGCGCTCCTTTGCCGACGACGATGGATACGACTTCTTCATTGGCAAAAAACTCATCGCGCGGCAAGTCGGCAATTTTCTTGCCGCCCTGCATGGCAACGATGCGTGTCGAATAGCGCGATACCAGATCCATATCGTGTTCTACCAGCATGATTGCTTCAATTCCCATATGTTTGGCGGCACGTAACAGGGTTTCCATGACGCCATGTTTATCGGCAGTGGAAACACCGGCGGTCGGTTCATCCAGCAGCATGACTTTCGGATGCAGTGCAAAGGCACTCGCGACATCGAGCAGCTTGCGGCGACCATGCGGCAAACTGCCGCCCTTGGTATCCAGCCATGGTGACAGGCCGAAAGCATCGGCAGTACGCACCACGATATCGTTGATCTTGCGGCTACCAAACAAATGACCGAAACCGTTCCAGCGCTGGTTCAGGTAAGAGCACGCCGAGACCGCTATCGTTTCGCGCACCGTCAGCTCGGGGAAAATACTGGTGAGCTGGAAGGCACGTGCAAGACCACGCGTCGCGAGATCGACCGCACCGACGCCGGCAATATTCGCGCCATCAAAATTCACATGGCCGGTAGTTGGTTGATGCAAGCCGGTCAGGACATTCACCAGGGTGGTTTTGCCGGCACCATTCGGACCGACCACCGAAACGAATTCACCGCGCGAGACAGAAAGATCGACATTGTGCAAGGCGATGAAGTCGCCATAGTGACGCGAGATCTGCGTTGCATGGAGCAATACATCATTGGTACTCATGCTTGCTCTCCTTTCGACTTGAATTTACGAATCGCGCCCATGATGCCGCCCGGCAGTACCACCACCAGAATCGCGAGGATCGCACCGAGGAAGAAGCGCCAGTATTGTGTGAGCGATGACAATTCATCCTGCAGCAGGATAAAGACGAAGGCACCGAGTACCGGACCGAGGAATTCCTGATAGCCACCGAGCACCGCCATGAATACCAGATGACCGGAATGCGTCCAGTAAGCCAGTTCAGGATCGGCCAGGCCGGTATTCACGCCGAGGATCACACCACCGATAGATGCATAGACGGCCGAGACCACAAAGGCAATCGCACGTACGCTGCGGATCTTGACGCCGAGATACAAGGCCTTGATGGCATTGTCACGCGAAGCCATCAGGTGGATACCGTAAGGCGAACGCACGATGCGCCACATGACCCAGGTCAGCAACAGCACCATTACCAGGCAGTAGTAATAGAACGGTCCGCCGAGGAAGGCTGTCTTGTCGAACTGGTCCAGTTCCATGCCAAACAGGCTGGGACGTGGCACACGCATGCCGCTGTCGCCGCCGGTGATGTAGTAAAACTTGTTGAGGAAGGAATGGAACAGCATGCCGAAAGACAGCGTCAACATACCGAAGAAGATGCCGGTGAAACGACTTGCCAGCCATGCAATCGGGATCGAGATAATGAAGGATGCGACGACTGCGGTAAGCAACATCATTTCGAATGAAATCATGCCGGTCTTGGCCACCATTGCCGCCGCTGCATATGCACCGATCGCAATGAAAAGTGCATGGCCGAAGGACAGCAGGCCGCCATAACCAAACAGCAGGTTAAAGCCGAGCAGGATCACGGCATAGGCAAAGAATGGAATCAACAGCGTCATGTAGTACTGGCTGACGAACAGTGGTGCAATCGCCAGCAAGGCGACGACCACGCCGCCTGCGATCAGTTTGACGCGGGAGATACCCGGTGGTGCCACGAACTCCAATTCTTCCGGCGCCGTAATAGGCGCACTGTGTACGGTATCGGTTCTCATGCTTCAGCCTTTCCGTAGAGACCTGCCGGCTTCCAGATCAGGACCGCCAACACAATTGCATAGATAGCCAGGATTTCAGCTTCCGGGTAATACATCGCGCTGAGTGCGCGGATCAGGCCGACGATGAGGGCGCCGACAGCGGCACCTTTCATGCTGCCAAGGCCACCGATCACAACGACTGCAAACGCTTCAACCACCAGTTCGACGCCCATTTCCAGCGATGCCGCTGCATTCGGGATCACTAGTGCGCCGCCTATCGTGCCGAGCATGGTGCCGAGTGTGAACACCATCACATACACGCGGGTGACGTTGATGCCCATTGCCGCACTGGTTTCACGATTCTCTGCAGTTGCACGCAGGATCTTGCCGGTTTTGGTTTTGCCGAGGAAGTAAGCCATGCCGATGGCGAGCGTGACGGCAACTGCAATCACCATCACGTTATAGGTAGGCATGCTGACGCCGAAGGCGGACATGGTGCCGAAGGTCATCGACACGTTTGGCAATTGCTGCGGATCGGCACCCCAGAAGAAGCGCAGTACATCCTGGAACATCAGCATCACTGCAAAGGTCAGCAGCAGCTGGAAGGATTCAGGTCGGTTGTAAATAGTGCGGATCAGTCTTTCCAGCGGAATGCCGATCAGGCCGATGACGATGCCGGCTCCGAGCAGGACGAATGGAAATAAATGAACCGGCAAGCCTTTGCTGAGCGCCCATGAGGTGACGAAGATGCCGAAATATGCGCCAAGCGCATAGATCGATCCGCACGCCAGGTTGATGATGCGCTGCACGCCGAAGATGAGTTGCAAGCCGGATGCCACCAGGAACAAGACAGCTGCCTGGAATATGCCGGCCAAAAGGATATTAAAAAACGGAGCCATAGATACACCCCTCCCTGACCCATACTAATTGCTAAGTATTGGCCAGGGAAGTTCCCTCCTCTTTGTCAGGTGTTAGATCTTGAAGTTTGCGGTATTCAGCCATTCCCAGAAATCCGCACCTGTCGGTTTCTGCAATTGGTCTGAATACATGGTTTCAACTGATGCCAGCGTCGGGAAGTCGTAGTTATTCTTATTGGTCGACAAGCCCTGATGGAAAGTCTGGTTGGCAATATGGTCGGCGCGCATTGCGCCTTTGCCACCGAGCGACTCAATCTGTACGCCTGGAATCGCAGCGCAAATTTCTTCCGGTGTCGGCCAGGATTTTTTCGCTGCCAATGCCTTTTCAACGCCGGCCTTGTAGACCATCATCGAGAAGTAAGCACGGTCAGCTTCCCAGTGTGGGTAATCCTTGTACTTGTCGGCATACCATTTGACGAATTCCTTCTGTGTCGCCGATGCCTTCGGATCATCGAAGTACATCGTGTTGTGGCCCCAGACGATGCCTTCAGGTGTGAACTCTTTCTTCATCGCAGTGTGTTGCCAGCCGGCGGCCGGCAAGACGAAGCGCGTGCCTTCGGTGAGACCGGCGTTGTGCGCCTGTTTCATGAAGACCGGCAAATCGGCAAACAGCAGGGATGAAAAAATCAAATCAGGTTTGGCAGCCTTGAGTGCGGCCACGTTGGAAGTCAGGTCGAGGTTACCGATTTTCGACCATTGTTCGGACACCACTTCGTGTTCGATGCCGTATTTCTTCAACAGTGCCTGGAATGCGGTCCAGGTATTGCGGCCATATGAATAGTCAGGGTTGACGCAAGCGATGCGCTTGAACTTGCCTTTGAAATGTTTGATCGCCAGCAGGGAAGCCATCACCGCTTCGCACTCATTATCCGTACTGCGGAATACATACTTGGGCTTCGGCATGGTTTCCTTCACGCCGTCCTGCGTCGTGCCGTCCCAGAAAATGGTTGGCATGCGTGAATCTTCGGCCGCCGGTGCCAAGGCCAGGCTGACGCCGGATGACACGATACCTTGTACGCAATCCACTTTTTCCTGCAATACCAGTTTGCGGAAACGATCGATGGTGTCTTTCGGCGAGGTTTCTTCCTGGATCACCAGTTCGACCTTGCGACCACCGATACCGCCGGCCGCATTGATGCGGGCAGTGGTCCATTCGACTCCGCGCAAGCCGCATTCGCCGATAGTGCCGGCGACGCCGCCACGCGGTGCAATGATGCCGACGCGTAAAGGTTTGTTTTGCGCGAAGGCCGGCATGCCAAGTAATCCGGTTGCGACGCCGACGCCTGCAGCTTTTAAAACAGTACGTCGTTGGATTGATGAAACGTGAACTGATGAAACGGGCTTTTTCATAGTCTCCTCCAGGGGATGGGAATGGTCTCGAAACGTTTTATATATTAATTATGTTCAGCTAAGATATCACAAATATTTCTTTGTGCGATTTATTTGACATCCGTCGCCTTTTGCCCGTCATTTCATTGCTGTACGGCAATAATTAACCATATGTCTTGATAAGCTTGTTTTCCCTCTGTCGGCGCCGCAAAAATTCGAGCGGAGGCGAAAAAACTGTTGCAGATATGCGCCGTTTTTTGCATGCAAATTGCGTTCGTTTATTGCTCATTCCCGCGCACTTTTTGTGTCGTTTTTGATTGCCCGTCGCGCATCAAAAAGGCGCTCTCCGGATACGCTTTGAGCGCGTTTAATTACGGTGCGCCAGCTTCCCATCCCCTGAAAAGCCGCATGCCTGTTGATTCCTGGGCTGGGGCCCGGTTGCCGTTGCCGGTCGGCCCGGATGCTAGCGCAAGGGTAAAGCCGGGCCGTTTCCAGGCGTCAATTCTTAATCCAGATACTTCTCGCATTTCGGCCTCGAGTCAACAAAATAAGAAAATTCTCTAAATTTGATTGACACAACTAATATATGAGAAGAATATATCAATCAGGCGCAAAAAGCGTCACCAACCAGACCGTGCATCACGAGTTTGCGCGGCTAAAAAACGAAGTTAAGAAAATTAGGAGACAAAAATGTTCAATCGCCTCAACGTCGCACGTGCGTCGCTATCAGTCGTCGCGGCCACCATGCTTTGCGCCCCGGCCTTCGCCTGGGAACCGACCAAGGCAGTAGAAATGGTCTTGCCATCCGGCAGCGGTAGCGGCACCGATCAGATGGCGCGCCTGATGTCCAGCATCGTGGTCAAGCATAGCCTCGCAAAAAAACCATACATCGTTACACCTAAAGGTGGTGCCGGCGGCGCTGAAGGTTTCATCGATTTGAAAACCTCGCCGGGCAATCCGCACAAGATCCTGATCTCTGCTTCGCATATGTATATGTTGCCGCTGACCGCGGACGTGCCTTTCACCTGGAAAGACATGACACCGGTCGCCAACCTGGTGATGGATGAATTCATTCTGTGGGTGAATGCTGCTTCGCCATACAAGACAGCAGGTGAACTGTTGGCTGCAGCAAAAGCAAAACCGGGCCAGGTCCGTGCCGGTGGTGCAGGTTCCAAACGTGAAGACAATCTCTTGTTCGCTGCAGTGGAACAGGCGGCGGGCGTCAAATTCAACTACATCCCATACAAAGGCGGCGGTGACGTAGCGACCCAACTGGTCGGCAATCACATCGATGTATCGGTCAACAATCCGGTCGAAGCAGTATCGCAATGGCGTGCAGGTCAACTGCGTCCATTGTGCGTATTCGATGACAAGCCTATGGCGCAAACCGACAAGGTCACCGAGACCGAATCATGGTCCAGCATTCCTACCTGCAAATCCGCCGGCCTCAACGTCACTTACCTGATGCAACGCAGTGTGTTCCTGCCATCCGGCGTGAAGCCGGACCAGGTTGCTTACTACGTGGACCAGATGAAGAAAATCGTGGCGACACCTGAGTGGAAAGAATTCTCGAATCGCAATGCATTCAAGGATGCCTTCATGACCGGTCCGACCCTGCAGAAATTCCTGCAAACCGATGCTGACATGCATTACGACTTGCTGAAAAAAGCCGGCTTCCTGGCCGACGGTAAATAAACGGAGCAGCAACATGGATAGCAATCAAAAAGAAGACCGTGTCCTCATCAAGCACGGTGTGGCGGAGTTCGCCTGCGCCTTGGCATTCATGATTGCCGGTGGTTTGCTGATCTGGGACAGCTACCACCGGGGCGCAGGCTGGGGTAGTGCCGGACCGAAGTCCGGTTACTTCCCTTTCCGCATCGGCATCATCATGTGCATTGCCGCTGCAGTCGTGATGTTCAACGCGACGCGCAGCCGGGCAATCAACAGTTCCTCATTCGTCACGCGCGGCGAAATCAAACCGGTGTTGCAAGTGCTGGCACCGATCCTTGGTTTCGTCGTGGTGGCGCAATTCCTCGGCATGTACATCGCGGCGCTGGCACTCATCGCCGGCTTCATGAAAGTGCTGGGCAAATATAGTTGGCTGAAATCGCTGGGCGTCGGCCTGGCCGTCACTGCAGTCGTGTTCTGGTTGTTCGAAATTCAATTCATGGTTCCGTTGATCAAGGGCCCACTTGAAGCGGCATTCGGCTACTGAATCTCGCTAAAAAAGATATCCATAGAAGGAGACATTCATGGAAGAGCTGGGTTATTTGATGCACGGGTTTTCTGTCGCCCTCACGGGACAGCATATTTTAATGATGTTCATAGGCGTCACGCTGGGCATCCTGATCGGCGTATTGCCGGGACTGGGTGGCCCGAACGGCGTGGCGATCCTGTTGCCGCTGACATTTTCGATGGAGCCGACCGCCGGCATCATCCTCTTGTCCTGCCTGTACTGGGGCGCATTGTTCGGCGGCGCGATTACTTCGATTCTGTTCAACATCCCGGGTGAACCGTGGTCGGTGGCTACCACCTTCGACGGCTATCCGATGGCGCAAAAAGGCAAGGCCGGTGAAGCATTGACGGCCGCCTTCAGCGGTTCCTTCATCGGTGCCTTCTTTTCGGTAGTGCTGATCACCTTCCTGGCACCGCTGGTGGCTTCGTTCGCGCTGAAGTTCGGCCCGCCGGAATTTTTCGCAGTGTACTTGCTGACCTTCTGCAGCTTTGTCGGCATGGGTGGCGGTTCGCCATTCAAGACCATCCTCGTGATGATGCTCGGTTTCGGTCTCGCCACCATCGGTATGGATACCATCACCGGCGGCTTGCGCATGACATTCGGTTTCGATGAATTATTGCGCGGTGTCGACTTCCTGATCGTCGTGATCGGTTTGTTCGGTATCGGCGAAATCCTGTTGACGATGGAAGAAGGTTTGGCTTTCCGCGGCAAACAGGCAGGTATCAATCTCAAGGTTGTTTTGCAAACCTGGCGTCAATTGCCACGCTACTGGGCATCACTGGTGCGTAGCTGGGTGGTCGGTGCGTGGATGGGTGTGACCCCAGGTGGCGCAACCGCCGCTTCCTTCATGGGCTACGGTATCGCACGTCGCTTTTCGAAAGAGAAAGAGCTGTTCGGCAAAGGCAGCCTGGAAGGTGTGATCGCACCGGAAACCGCAGCGCATGCATCCGGTACCACCGCGTTGCTGCCTATGCTGGCACTCGGTATCCCGGGTTCGGCGACTGCTGCGGTCTTGCTGGGTGGCCTGATGGTGTGGGGTTTGCAACCGGGTCCTATGCTCTTCGTTGAGCAAAAGGATTTCGTCTGGGGCCTGATCGCCAGTATGTACCTGGGTAATATCGTCGGGCTGATTGTGGTGCTGAGCACCGTGCCGTTCTTTGCTGCGATCCTGCGGGTACCGTTCACCATCGTTGCTCCTATCATCATCCTCTTGTGTGCGATCGGTGCTTATACCGTACACGGCGCGATGTTCGATGTCTGGCTGATGGTTGTATTCGGTGTGGTTGGTTACATCCTGAAGAAACTCGATTACCCGCTGGCACCGCTGGTCCTGGCCATGGTCCTGGGTGACAAGGCGGAAGACGCCTTCCGTCAAACCATGCTGTTGTCGCATGGCAGCATGGAAATCTTCTGGTCCAACTACCTGGTCGGTACCATCACGACCGTGGCATTGATCACCTTGTTGTGGCCAGTCATCTCTGGCCTGTTCAGCAAGCGCGTCAAGGTGGCGGAGGTGGCAGCATGAAAATGGCCCCGGACTTCCACTGGGATACGCTGGCCCGCAACACTGCGACGCGCCTCAAGCGCGGTGCGTCGCACGCCAACGGCAAGGTCGTCGCAGCAGAAAACATCGCCGCCCTGCTGCATGCGGTGATTGAATCCGGCGACCGTGTCTGCGTCGAAGGCAATAACCAGAAGCATGCCGATTTCCTGGCAATGGCTTTGTCGAAGATGGATGCAAACCTGGTGCACGACCTGCACATCATTCAATCCAACCTCGCGCTGGCTTCGCATCTGGATGTATTTGAACGCGGTGTCGCTTCACGCCTGGACTTTTGTTACTCCGGTGACCAGGGTGTGCGGCTGGCGCGCCTGATCAAGGCGGGCAAGATCAATGTCGGTGCGATCCATACCTATCTGGAATTGTATGGTCGCTACTTCATGGACCTGACACCGCGCGTCTCGCTGATCGCGGCACAGAGTGCGGATGCCAACGGCAATCTGTACACCGGCCCGAATACCGAAGACACGCCGGCAGTGGCCGAAGGTACCGCCTTCAAGAACGGCATCATCATCGCGCAAGTCAACGAAATCGTGGACAAGGTACCGCGCGTCGATGTGCCGGGTGACTGGGTGTCCTATGTAGTACAGGCGCCGAAGCCGCATTACATCGAACCTATCTTCACCCGCGATCCGGCGCAGATTACCGAAACGCAAATCCTGATGGCGATGATGGTCATCAAGGGTTTGTATGCACCCTATGGTGTGACCCGCCTGAACCACGGCATCGGTTTCGATACCGCGGCGATAGAATTGATCCTGCCGACCTATGCCGAATCACTCGGCCTGCGCGGCAAGATTTGCAACTACATGACAGTCAATCCATGCCCGACACTGATCCCGGCAATCGAATCCGGTTTCGTCAAAGGCATCCATTGTGCCGGTTCCGAACTGGGCATGGAAGAGTATGTGCGGGCACGTCCCGATGTCTTCTTCAACGGGCCGGATGGCAGCATGCGTTCCAATCGCGTGTTTTGCCAGATCGCCGGTCACTACTCCGATTTATTCATCGGCTCGACCTTGCAGGTCGATACGCAAGGCAATAGTTCGACCGCTACGCTCAATCGCATCACCGGTTTCGGTGGTGCGCCGAACTTCGGTTCCGAATCGCGTGCACGTCGCCACGTCAGCTACCCATGGCTCAAGGCCGGGCAGGAATCAGCAGAGGCGACCGGTGCCACCATGCCGCGTGGTCGCAAGCTGGTCGTGCAAATGGTCGAATCTTTCCGCGAAAAAATGAGCCCGACCTTTACGGAAAAGCTCGACGCATGGCAACTGATGGAAGACCTCTCGCTCGACTTGCCGCCGGTCATGATTTACGGCGACGACGTCACGCAAATCGTGACCGAAGAAGGGATTGCGCATTTGCATAAATGCAGTAATCCGCAAGAACGTGAACAGGCGGTGCGCGGCGTCGCCGGCTTTACCGCCGTCGGCATGAAGCGCGACCAGCGTGCCGTCGACAACCTGCGCGATCGCGGAGTGATCCAGCGACCGGAAGACATAGGCGTCGATGTGTCCTTGGCGACGCGCGATTTGCTCGCGGCCAAATCCATGAAGGATTTGGTCAGATGGTCCGGCAATCTCTATCAACCACCAAACAGATTCAGAAACTGGTAGGCAACCATGCAAACACTCGAATTTGAAGTCGGTCCTTGTGCTAATCCTGATCGCAGCATAGGCAGCGGCCTGGTCGGTGTCGTCGGTTCCGGCAACCTCGAAGTCCTGTTCGAACCGGCGGAACTGAATGACAAAGTGAAGTTCGTCATCGAAACCTCGGTACATGGCTTCGATGAAACCTGGCAAGCCGTCACACGCAGTTGTGCCGAACGCTATCGCCTCGCGAACCTGGTCATCACCATCAATGATGCCGGTGCGACGCCGGCGGTGGTCAGCCTGCGCCTGATGCAGGCGGTCGAAGAATTCCGGAGCGGACTATGAGCGGCGCACATAAAAGCTTCCTTGAACGAACCGCACGCCAGCGCATTGCCGACCTGCTCGATAACGACAGCTTCAGCGAAATCCTGCCACCGGCGGAACGTCACTTCAGTCCGCACCTGCCGGTACTCGGCCAGCCGGTCGCTTTTGATGACGGCATCGTCATCGGTTCCGGTTTGCTCAGTGGAGCGAAGGTACTGATTGCAGCCCAGGAACCGGCCTTCATGGGCGGCTCGGTCGGTGAAATCCACGGTGCCAAATTGACCGGCTTGCTGGAGCGCGCCGTGCAGCAGCGCCCTGCTGCGGTATTGCTGTTGCTGGATACCGGTGGCGTCCGTTTGCATGAAGCGAATGCCGGCCTGATCGCCATTTCTGAAATCCAGCGCGCGGTATTTGAAGTCCGGCATGCCGGCATCCCGGTGATCGTCCTGATCGGCGGCTCCAATGGTTGCTATGGCGGCATAGGCATCGTCGCCAAATGCTGCGATCACATGATTATCTCGGAAGAAGGTCGCTTGTCGGTCTCGGGTCCGGAAGTCATTGAAGCAGCGAAAGGCGTTGAAGAATTCGATGCGCGCGATCGTGCCCTGGTATGGCGCACCATGGGTGGCAAGCATCGCTACCTGATGGGTGATGCCGATCTCATCGTGCCGGACGATATTGCGGCTTTCCGTGATGCCGCGATCAGCCTGCTCGGAGCCTCGCGTCCATTGACACTTGAAAGCATTACGCAGGAACACCAGGCACTGCAGAACCGCATGCAACGTTTTTCCGCTTGTGCCGATGCGACGCAAATCTGGCAAGAGCTCGGCGTGACGGATGCGAAGAATGTACCGCTGGCAGAGATACCCGAATTCCTGGAAATGAGCGCACATGTGCGGAGGGAGGAACATGCTTGAGTGGAAAGAATTATGTGACCAATTGTTCCCGCAAGGGCATACGGTAAAAGCCGATGGTCAGGTTGTGACAGGACAGGGACGCATAGGTGATGAAACCGTCGCCGTGGTTGGCACCCTGGATCATGCCGCCATCGGTGTCGATATCGCCCTGCAATTATCAGAGGCCGTGATTGACATCATGAAGCAGCAGCCCGGCGCACCTATCCTGATGCTGGTCGATACGCAGGGTCAACAGTTGTCCCGTCGTGATGAATTATTGGGTAATAGTCCTTTCCTCGCGCACCTGGCGAAATGCTTTGCCGTTGCCCGTACCCGAGGTCATCAATTGTTGAGCGTGGTGTACAGCGAAGCGGTCAGCGGCGGCTTCCTCTCACTCGGCATGATTGCGGATGAAACCTATGCAGTACCCGGTGCACAGATACGCGTGATGGCTTTGCCTGCGATGTCGCGCATTACCAAGTTGCCGCTGGAAGAGCTGGAAGCCCTGTGCCGCACTTCACCTATCCTCGGACCCGGCGCACATAACTTTGTCGCCCTGGGTGCGGTTGAAGAAATCTGGGAAGGTCCGCTGGACCAGTGCCTGCTGACGGCACTCGCAAAGAAAAACAATCTGGATAAACGGCGTGAACTGGGTGCCAGCCGTGGCGGTCGTACCGGCGCTGCACGGATTGCGCAATTGGTGCGCGAACACTGAGGCCGCCATGATCGCGCCGCAATCATCTTCCTACGTATTCAAGCGCCATGCGCGGGTCTGGCTCAACTGGCCGGAAGCCGCCGGGCTGATACATTTGCAGGATGGCGTACAGCTTGAAGCGATTCATCAACATGCCGCACGCGGTTTGCCTTTCGTCGCGCGCAGCCGCCAGCCTGGCGACGCGCCCGGAATGGTGCCGCTGGGTTTGCGCATGCCGCGTACCAGCAATCCACGTTCGCTGGCTTTTAGCGTGCCGCCGTCCGCGGTACGCGAAGCGACGGATGCAATGAGCCTGGCGGAAGCCTTGCTGTTGCAAACGCCCTTGCCCGGCGGTTGGTATGACACGTTGATGCATTTGCAGACGGATGCGGCGCAACTCGGATTGACCCTGCGCATTTATGGTTCGCTGGCCTGGCAATGTGCGACCGGCACCCACTACCTGGCGGATAACTCGGATATCGATTTATTGCTGGCGCCCGAATCGCTGGAGCAGGCGCGTGCCGGTTTGCGTTTGCTGGAAGCGGTGGAAAAAGAAGGTCGCGTACGACTGGATGGCGAAATGATTTTCCCGGATGGTCGTGCGGTCGCATGGAAAGAATTGCTGGCGAATACGCGCCTGGTCATGGTCAAGAATGCAGAAGGCATTGCGCTGGCAACGCTGGAATCAGTATGGAAGCAATCGGCATGGCATTAATAGCAAACGCCGCACATCCCCTTCGTACGCAGCAGGTTGCGCGCGCGGCGGTGCGCGCCCTGTACGATGAAATGTGCCTGTACCCGAAACCGGGACTGGTCAGCAAGACAGACAACGGCAGCCACGATGATATGCAGGCGGCGACCTTTATCAAAAGCCTGTTCAGCCTGCGTCATTACTTCGCGGCTATCTATCAGGCTGGTGCGCGCAATGCCGACTTTGCCGAATTGACGCGGCTGGGACTGGCGGCGGAAGCTACGATGTTGCGTGCGACTTCAGGTGTCAACACGCATCGTGGTGCGATCTTCAATCTTGGTTTGCTGTGCGCCGCGCTGGGTAAAGCGGACGTTGCCGGCAAGCCTGCGGATCTGGCGCAGATCGTGGTGGATAGCTGGGGCGCGGATATCAAGCTGGCAGACAGCAAGGACCGGAGTTCCAGCCATGGCAGCCTGGTGTGTCGGAAGTATGCAGTCGGTGGCGCACGCGGTGAAGCGGCGGCCGGCTTCCCACATGTATTCAAAATCGGCTTGCCGGCGCTGAATGCAATGCGGCTGGCCGGCGGCAGTGTCGTTGCGGCACGGTGCCAGGCATTCTTCGCCATCATGGCGGCATTGGAAGATACCAATCTCTTGCATCGCGCCGGCGTTGAAGGTTTGTACTATGCACGCACCTCGGCGATTTCCTTCCTGGCGGAAGGTGGCGTGTTCGCGGCGAACTGGTTGCAACGCGCGAAGCAAATCCATCACGCTTTTGTCGCACGACGTTTAAGTCCGGGCGGCTCGGCTGACTTGTTGGCGGCGACCCTGTTCATCGCTGCCGTGACCGAACGGGCGGCCGGCGTATGAGTGGCCTCGCGATCGCTTGTCCGGGGCAGGGCGCGCAACATCCAAAGATGTTCGAGCTGGCCTTGCAGTCGGAACGTGCGCGCGACTGGCTGGCTGAGTACTCGGCCGCGACCGGTGTGGACGTCGTCGCGCTGGCGGGCAGCGGGGAAAATTTATTCAGCAATCGCAATGCACAGCTATTGATATGCGGCGCCGAAATCGCCACATGGACCGCATTGCAGGAACGCTTGCCGCAACCGGAACTCTTCATTGGGTATAGCGTCGGTGAACTGGCTGCTTATGGTTGCGCCGGTGCGTGGGCGGTCAAGGAGCTGGGCTTGCTGGTGCCGCAACGCGCCTTGCTGATGGATCAGGTCGCACCGAAGAATGCCGGCATGCTGGCGATCAAGGGTGTGGGCGCAGCGGCGATAGATGACATATGTAAACGCCACCGCCTGGAGTTGGCAATCATTAATGCGGAAGACCATTTTGTGCTGGGCGGCTTGCGCGACGATATTGAAGCGGCGGTCGTGGAAATCACGGCAGCCGGGCACTGGTGCAAGGCGCTGGATGTCGCGATCCCATCGCACACTTCTTTAATGCGCACCGCGGTCCAGCCCTTCCGGCATCTGTTGAAAACTACCGCCGCACACGCATTGACGGCACCGGTACTGGCCGGCATCAATGGTTTGTCCGAGCCGGAACGCACGATAGCGGACACCCTGTCGGCACAGATTGCCGAGCCGGTGCGCTGGCAGGATTGCATGGATACGACAGTGGAACGTGGCATTACCGTGGTGCTGGAGCTGGGTCCCGGCCGTGCCTTGAGCCGTATGTTTGATGAGCTGGGCGTTGCAGTGGAGGCGCGCTCGGCAGAAGATTTTCGCACCCTCGACGGGATCGTCAAATGGGTAGAGACCAGGCTAGCCTGAACATGGAATCATAGAGAAAAATATTTATGGCGACCAATCGCATTGCAGTCAAACCAGTATCCGTCGGCCCCGAACTTACGCCGGCCCGACAACCTTTATCCTCGCCGCGACCATCCGTCGCGAGCTCGTCCGAGCGTGCCTACCTGCGCATAGAGGAAGCCATCGTCACGATGGAAATCCAGCCGGGCAGCGACGTGAATGAAGCCTTCCTCAGTGATGTGGCCGGTTTCGGTCGCACGCCGGTGCGCGAAGCGGTGCGCAAGCTGTGTTTCGAACATTTGCTGGTGGTGAAGCCGAAGCGCGGTATTTATGTGACGGAAGTTGATCCGGTCGCGCAACTGCGCCTGCTGGAAGTGCGTCGTGAAATTGACCGCCTGGTGTTCCAGAATGCAGCGCGTCGTGCCACCCCTGAACAGCGCCGCCAGTTTGCGCTGCTCGGTGAAAACTTCCGGCGCGCATCACAGGCAGCGGACAAAATGCTCTTCATCCGCAACGATAAAGAGTTCAATGAATTGTGCCTGAACTGCGCACGCAATGAATTCCTCACCGACAGCCTGCGTTCCATCCAGGGCTTGTCACGGCGCTTCTGGTTCTGTCATTACAAAAGCTTTGATTACCTGTCAGTCACCGCCTTGCTGCATGCGGGCGTGGCCGAAGCGATTGCCTATGGCAATGTGAACCTGGTGAGTGAAGCGACCGAGCGCCTGGTGGACAGTGCGGAAGCGCTGGCGCGCAAAGTCGCGGCGCAACAAGGTGTGCTGGCCGAGCATGAAGCCATCTTGCCGGATCCTGCCGCGCATTAAAAACACCGGCACATGCGGCCTGTCCTGCATGTGCCATTCTGCTGTATCCGGTTCTTGTATCCCCTTCCTGCTTCCTGTCATACGGTAGTAGGGCACTTCCCTTAGAATATCCGGTCGAAGTTCGTCATCCGCTTTTCGGCTGGCTTATCCACCGTGTCCGTCCCTATGCATATATTCACCTACGGCTCCCTGATGTTTCCGGAGATCTGGCAACGCGTCGTGCGCGGCAATTACGTTTCGGCAACTGCGACGCTGCCCGGCTTTGCCCGCTATGCGCTGGCCGACGATACTTACCCCGGCATGGTGGCGCAGGCGAATGCCAGGGTGGAAGGCGTACTTTATTATGATGTGGCGCCGCAGGATCTTGCTGCGCTGGATGCTTTCGAAGGCAGCGAATATCGCCGCGAAGACGTCAATGTTGTAATAGAATCAGGCAAAACCGTGATAGCGTGTACTTACATCTTTTTGGCTGAACAGCGTCTTTCCGGCTTGCCGTGGGAACCGCAGGCTTTCCAGATGTCGCGTTTTATCGGGACGTATTGCAGCGACAAATTGGGCGGATGAGGGCTGGCTAGCCAGTATAATTCCGTCTACGTTTATTCCAATTCAATCTTCGGTCTTGTACCGTCAGAAACAAACCATGCTCGCAGCACAAAAACAACGCCTTACCGAACTCTTCCAAGCCGCCGTCGCCCCTTTGGTGGCCAGTACCGATTTGCAGCCGACCATCACGCTGGAACGTCCACGCGACCCCAGCCATGGCGACGTTGCTTGCAACCTGGCAATGCAAATTGCCAAACCGCTCAAGAAAAATCCACGCGAAGTAGCGCAGGCGCTGGCCGCCGCCCTGCTCGACAATCCGGCCAACCGTGACCTGATCGAAGCGGCAGACATCGCCGGTCCGGGCTTCATCAACCTGCGCCTGACCGCAGCGTCGCGCCAGGCCGTGGTCAAAACCGTATTGCAGCAAGGTGCCGAATTCGGCAAAAGCAATCTCGGCAACGATAAAAAAGTCATCATCGAATTCGTTTCCGCGAACCCGACCGGTCCGCTGCACGTCGGCCATGGTCGCCAGGGCGCATTGGGTGATGCGATGTCTTCGCTATTCCAGGCGCAAGGCTATGACGTTACCCGCGAGTTTTATTACAACGATGCCGGTGTGCAAATCGCCACGCTGGCAACGTCGGTACAGGCACGCGGCAAGGGTTTGAAACCGGGCGTCGAAGGCTGGCCGGAGTCGGCCTATAACGGCGACTACATACAGGACATCGCGAACGACTTCCTGGCGAAGAAAACCGTCTCCGCCAGCAATGGCGAGCCGGTCACCGCCAGTGGCGACATCAACGACATCGAATCGATACGCCAGTTCTCGGTGACCTATCTGCGTCGCGAACAGGATCTCGACTTGCAAGCCTTTGGCGTCAAGTTCGACAACTACTACCTCGAGTCCTCGCTCTACGCGGACGGCAAGGTTGAAAAAACCGTCGACGCATTGATCAAGGCTGACAAGACCTATGAACTCGATGGCGCGCTGTGGTTGCGCACCACCGACTACCGCGATGACAAAGATCGCGTGATGAAGAAATCCGACGGCACGTATACCTACTTCGTACCGGACGTCGCTTATCACACCGTCAAATGGCAGCGCGGCTTTACGCAAGCGATCAATGTGCAGGGCAGCGATCACCACGGCACCATTGCCCGTGTACGCGCCGGTCTGCAGGCGCTCGACATCGGTATCCCGCAAGGTTACCCGGACTACGTGCTGCACAAGATGGTGACCGTCATGCGTAACGGCGAGGAAGTAAAAATTTCCAAACGTGCCGGTTCCTACGTCACTTTGCGCGACCTGATCGAATGGTCGAATGGTGAAGTAGTGGATGGCGAAGTGCGTGACCTGACCCGTGGCCGCGATGCTGTGCGTTTCTTCCTGATCTCGCGCAAGGCCGACACCGAATTCGTGTTCGACGTCGATATCGCTTTGACACAGGGCGATGAAAACCCGGTCTACTACGTGCAGTACGCCCATGCGCGTATTTGCTCGGTACTCGCGCAATGGACCGACGGCGATGAAGCCAGCCTCGATAAAGTTGATTTGTCGCCACTGACCGCAGCGCGCGAAACCGCCCTGCTGGCCAAGCTCGCCGAATATCCGGAAACCCTGCAAAAAGCCCTGGAAGAACTCGGCCCGCACCAGGTCGCTTTCTACCTGCGCGATTTAGCAGGCGAATTGCATAGCTACTACAATGCAGAACGTGTATTGGTAGATGATGAAGCACTGAAGATGGCGCGTATCGCCCTCATGAGTGCAACACGACAAGTATTGCGTAATGGCCTGGCCCTGATCGGTGTTTCCGCGCCGGCACGCATGTAACAGGAAATGTATGATTAAAAATATGAAACAGCGGAATATGAAAAAACAGGCCGGCGGTACTTTGCTCGGCCTCATCCTCGGCCTGATTATTGGTTTGGGTATTGCGGTCGGCGTGGCGCTGATGATTTCCAAAACGCCGCTGCCGTTCACCAATAAAACCGGTGCACAACCGGAACGCTCGACGCAGCTGCCACCGGCCACTAACGACTTGTCCGATCCGAACAAGCCTTTGTATGGCAAGAAGCAGCCGAAACCGGCAGAAGCGACCGAGCCGGCCGCACCTGCGGCACCGGCCACGGCGACTACGCCGGGTGCACCGGTAGTAGACAAATCGACAGCAGCCAAGGAAAAAGCCCAGGCCAAGGTCGAAGCTGCTGCCAAGGCTGAAAGCGACGAAAAATGGATTTATTATCTGCAGGCGGGCGCTTTCCGTGAACGTGCCGATGCAGAAAACATGAAGGCAAAACTGGCATTATTGGGTTTCGAAGCAAGCGTCTCTGCCTATCAAGCCGATACCGGTGCACTGCACCGTGTCCGTATCGGTCCGTTCGGCCAATTGGAAACAATGAACCGAGTGCGTGGCAAGCTGTCTGATAACGGCGTCGATGTCGCAGTGGTGCGCATCGGCAAATAACTGAAAGGGATCACATGCGTTTTATTCAACACTTGTTGGCAGTCGCAAGTCTGAGTTTGTTTGCCGCGACCGCCGGCGCTTCGCCGACCGCACCGGTCAATGGCACCGATTACCGTACGCTGGAAAAAGCCCAGCAAGTCGACAGCGGCAAAAAAGTCGAAGTCACCGAATTTTTTTGGTATTCCTGCCCGCATTGCAGCGCGCTGGAACCATCGCTCGAAGCATGGGTAAAAAAGCAGGGCGACAAAATCAACTTCAAGCGCGTACCGGTCGCTTTCCGCGACTCCTTCATTCCACAGCAAAAGCTCTACTACTCGCTGGAAGCACTGGGCCTGGTTAACTCCCTGCACGGTAAAGTATTCCGCGCTATCCACGTAGATCGCCAGCCACTGGACACCGATAAGCAAATCGCCGACTTCATCGCCAAGCAAGGCGTGGACGCGAAGAAATTCGCCGAAGTCTATAACTCCTTCGGCATCCAGTCCAAGGTACAGCGCGCAACGCAACTGCAAGGTGCGTACAAGGTTGACGGTGTTCCTATGATCGCGATTGACGGTCGTTACATCACTTCGCCATCCATCGTCGGCGCATCGCTGGGCAACCGACCGGAAGCCATCCTGCACGAAGCAACCCTGCAGGTCATGGACTGGCTGGTTACCAAATCGGCAAAATAAAATCACTGTGCTGAATAGTCAGCACATCGCAGTATGATTAAAATCCGCAACTCGCAAGATTGCGGATTTTTTATTGGGAGTTGATATGACAGCGAATCGGCAACGCGTATTCATCACCGGCGCATCCAGCGGATTGGGTGCCGCCCTCGCACGGCAATATGCGCAGCAAGGCGCTGTATTGGGCTTGGTCGCCCGGCGTAATGAAGTGCTGCAGGAATTGAAAGCCGCGTTGCCGAATGCTGCTGAGCATCAAGTCTATGCGCTCGACGTCAACGACCACGCGGCACTGGCGCAGGCTGCTGCCGACTTCATCAATCACGCACAAGGCATAGACATCGTCATTGCCAACGCCGGTATCTCGCGCGGTACGTTGACCGAGTATGCGGAAGACCTGCAAGTCTTTGAGCAGGTATTTGCCACCAATGTCACAGCGACGGTTGCTACCTTCTCACCCTTCATCGCTACCATGCAGACGCAAGCTGCAGCCGGACATACCAACTGTCGCCTGGTTGGCATAGGTAGCGTGGCGGGGATACGTGGTTTGCCGGGGGCGGGTGCTTACAGTGCGTCGAAGTCTGCTGTCATCAGCTACTGCGAATCGTTGCGGGTGGAGTTGAAGAAGTCGGGTATTAAGGTAGTGACGATAGCGCCGGGATACATCGATACGCCGATGACGCAGGTGAATGATTACGCGATGCCCTTCTTGATGCCGGTGGGAAAGTTTGCTGAAGTGGCGACTGCCACGATAGCTGCGGGATGTAGTTATCGGGTGATTCCGTGGCAGATGGGGGTGGTGGCTAAAGTACTTAGGTTGCTGCCTAATTGGGCTTATGATTTTTTGTTTGCTAATGCGCCAAGGAAGGCTCGGAAGTCTTAGTCTGTTTGGATATATTAGAAACGTCGCGTAAAAGTTATACGTTACGATTTACATCGTTTTTGTTTTTGTAAGGATATTTGCGGCTGCTTTACATTCAATTGCTGCGGTGGCGAAATATGTGGACGCTTGCAGAAGCATTGTGTGTAACCCGGGGTATGTGCTTTTATTTTCTTCAGCCGTGTCCCCGATTAGAAGTTTCAACACTTTGTGTGCGCCCTTTACTCCATCGATTCCACCGGCGATATGAATCGCGCAATTGTTTGGTAGGGGGACTAAATGCATGATTTCTTCTGGTTTCCACAATTGCTCGGCAATGAGGTCAAGCGTTTTTAGTGATACTTCGATATGGTTTTGATTTGGGTGGGTATCATTTCCAAAAAAACCGGCAAGAGATTTCAGCTCTGACGAGAAGAACATCAAGCTCCACCTCATACCAGCGGCAGCGATTTGCGCTTTTGCTAGGTTATGTCTTCTTGTCTCGATTGTTTGGCGTGTCGCGATCCAAATCGTCGCGGCTAAAGTAAATACCGTACCGAAAGCACCAAGCCAAGTAGCGGCATCTCCTGCGGAGTTGTTGCTGCTTACTAGGTCTAACGTGATTTTTAAAATGGCTAAGAAAAGGATGGATAAGCAAACCGCTATAAAAGCGTAGCCAATTTTATGAATGGATTTTTCCATATTTTTAGCGCATGCCCCTTAAACACTTAAGTCATCTAGTACACTTGAAACCGTATCACCCCATCCCCACCAATAATCCGCTTCAACATCCCATCCTTCCAAAGCTTGTGCAAATGCGCGAGCGCCTCGCCGAGCGCAAAGCTCAACTGATGTGAATCCAGCTTGCGCACAAACATGATCGGCACAATGTCCGCTGCCGATTGTGGTGTGACGCAGGCTTTCAATACTTCTTCCAGTCGCGCTGCATGATGATCGAATAACTGTTGTATGCGTGTATGCAAACCACGGAAGGGTTTGCCGTGTGACGGCAGGACCAGCGTATCTTCCGGCAAGTCTTTGTACTTCAATAAGGAATCCAGATACTGCTGTACCGGATTCGATTCCGGTTCCACTGCAAAGACCGAGACATTGGTCGAGATGCGCGGTAATACCATGTCGCCGGAGATCAGCAGGTTGAGGTCTGCGCAGTACAGCGCCGCATGTTCCGGTGCGTGACCGAAGCCGGTGATGACGCGCCATGCGTGGCCGCCGATGCGGAAGCTTTGCGTGTCATGCATGCGTATGTATGAAGTGGGCACGCTCGGTACCAGCGTCGGGTAATAGCTGCGACGGCCTTCCAGTTCGGCCAGCATTTGCGGATCAGCCAGGCCATGACGTTTGAAGAAGGGGAACATCGAGGTGCCGTCCGAACCGGGCAAAGCGGCCGACATCATGCGCGCGAAAGTGTATTCACCTGTTGTCATCCACAGTGGTACGTTCCAGCGACTGCAAATCCAGTCAGCCAGGCCAACGTGGTCGGGATGGCAATGGGTGGCGATGACGCGCACGATCGGCAAACCTTCCAGCTGCGTGGCGAAGACACTTTCCCAGGCGGCGCGGGTGGCGTCGTTGGATATGCCGCAGTCGATGACGGTCCAGCCACGCACTGTGCCGTTCTCACCTTCGAATTCATCAGCCAGCAACCAGAGATTGATGTGGTTGAGGGCGAAGGGCAAGCCCATGCGCAGCCACTTGACGCCGGGCATTACCTCGAATGTGCTGCCAACGTCTGGCAACGTGTCGTCAAATGGATAGGCTAGTTGTGCTTCAAGCAAATTCATCGCGGTCCCGTGTCAAGGCAATAAGATTCACATTCCCGGTGGGCGCGCCTACAATAGCCGACGGAAATGCATGACGTCATTCTACGGTGTTCGCCCGGATTACGTCATTGCAACTTGAACAAGCAGGACACATGATGGCAAAAACAATGACGAGTGCCTGCCCTTGCGGCAAAGGCGATTATGCAACTTGCTGCAAACCGTATCATGACGGTGCGGCTGCACCGACTGCCGAAGCGTTGATGCGTTCGCGTTACAGCGCGTATGCGTTGGGGCTGATGCACTATGTGCACGCGAGCTGGCATGCATCGACACGACCACCGCTGACTGATTTCGTACATGACGCATCGACCAGGTGGTTGGGACTCGAAGTGCGCAAGTTCGTGCCGGGAGCTGACGAAGCGACGGTGGAGTTTGTGGCGCGTTCGAAAACCGGCGGCCGTGCACAGCGTTTGCACGAAGTCAGCCGTTTCGTAAAAGAAGATGGGCGCTGGTTCTATATAGACGGCGTATTCCCCGAATAAATTATTGCAGAGAGGCGACTATCCATGACGGGTGCAGTCAATAAAATACCTGGCAGCGATCTGGTCGCGCGCAGCCTGCGCAGCGTCTGGCATCCCTGCACGCAAATGCAGCACCACGAAACCCTGCCGCTGATACCGGTCAGTCACGGTCGCGGTGCATGGTTGTACGACACCGATGGCCAGCGTTACCTGGATGCCATCAGTTCCTGGTGGGTCAATATGTTTGGCCACGCGAATCCGCGCATCAATAGCGCACTGCGCTCGCAGCTCGATATGCTGGAACATGCGATGCTGGCCGGCTTCACACATGAGCCGGTAGTGCAATTGTCGGAACAACTGGCGGCACGTACCAATCATGAGCTCGGTCATTGCTTCTACGCTTCGGATGGCGCGTCGGCGGTTGAGATCGCCTTGAAGATGAGTTTCCATTCCTGGCGTAATAATGGCTTGAGTGACAAGCGTGAATTCGTTTGCCTGAAAGGCAGTTATCACGGCGAGACTATAGGCGCACTGGCGGTGACCGATGTCCCTATCTTCCGCGATGCCTATGACGCGATGTTGCAGCATGCGCATGTGGTGATGAGTCCGGATGCACGTGCTGCGCGCGATGGTGAAACTGCCGCCGATGTGGCGCGCCGCGCCGCCTCCGCGCTGGAAACCCTGCTGCAGGAACGTTCAAAACATATTGCCGCCCTCATCGTTGAACCACTGGTGCAATGTGCGACCGGCATGGCGATGTATGACCCGGTTTACCTGCAGGAAGTGCGTGCCTTGTGCGACAAGTACCAGGTACATCTGATCGCAGATGAGATCGCAGTTGGTTGTGGTCGTACTGGCACTTTCTTCGCCTGTGAGCAGGCGGCAGTCTGGCCTGATTTTCTCTGCCTGTCGAAAGGCATTAGTGGTGGGTACCTGCCGTTGTCGCTGGTGATGACGCGCGATGAGATTTATCAGTCTTTTTATCATGGTGATGTGACGCGTGGTTTCCTGCATTCGCATTCCTATACCGGCAATCCATTGGCTTGCCGTGCAGCACTGGCGACACTGGCTATCTTTGAAGAAGACGACGTCATCAATGCGAACCGCTTGCGTGCAGCCAGATTGACGGAAGCCCTGGCACCGCTGGCTGCGCATCCGCAAGTCAGCAACTTCCGCCAGCGCGGCATGATCTGGGCTTTCGATGCGGTGATCGATAACGCAGAAGCTGCATCGACTTTCTCGCGCCGCTTCTTCACGACTGCACTGGAACATGAATTGTTGTTGCGCCCTATCGGCCCGACTGTGTACCTGATGCCGCCCTACATCCTGAACAATGAAGAAATTGATGGCCTGGCCGCACGTACGCAAACCGTCTTTGAAAAGGTCATGCGCGTATGAACAAGCTGATTGCGGGACTGGAACAGCAACTCGCACAACTGGATGCGCAAAGCCTGCGGCGGCGTCGCCGTACGACGGAGTCGCCGTGTGCGCCGCGGGTGCAAGTCGATGGTCGTGCGATGCTGGCTTTTTGCAGCAATGATTATCTCGGCCTGGCCGCACATCCGCGCATCATCGACGCGCTTCAGCAAGGTGCCAGCCTGTACGGTGCCGGCAGCGGTGCCTCGCATTTGATCAGCGGGCATTCGCGTGCGCATGCGGAACTTGAGGAGAGATTGGCGGAATTTGTCGCGCCGCAGATCGCCGATGCGCGTGCGCTGTATTTCTGTACCGGATATATGGCGAATATCGCGATACTCAGTGCCTTGTCCGGCAGCGGTGCTGATTTGTTTTCTGAGTCGCTGAACCATGCTTCGCTGATCGACGGTGCGCGTTTGTCGCGTGCCAATGTGCAGGTGTATCCGCACGGTGACCTGGATAAGCTCGCTATCCTGCTGGCTGCCAGCACTGCCGATAACAAGATGGTGGTGACCGATAGTGTCTTCAGCATGGATGGTGACCTGGCCGCCTTGCCGCAATTGCTGGCCTTGTGCGAACAGCATGGTGCGTGGCTGGTGGTCGATGATGCGCATGGCTTTGGCGTGCTGGGTGAACATGGTCGCGGCGTGCTGGAACACTTCGCGCTGCGTTCGCCCAACCTGGTTTATATGGGCACGCTGGGCAAGGCGGCCGGTGTGGCCGGTGCATTTGTCGCTGCGCACAAGAGCGTGATCGAGTGGATGGTGCAGCGCGCGCGTCCCTATATCTATACCACCGCAGCACCACCGGCAGTCGCGCATGCATTGCTGACCAGCCTGGAGATTATCGGTGGCGCGGAAGGCGCAGAACGCCGTGCACACTTGCAAACACTGATTGCGCAATGGCGCAGTGCGCTGCAATTGCAGCGCTGGCGGGCGCTGGCTTCGGATACCGCGATCCAGCCGGTCGTGATCGGAGCGAATGATGTAGCGATGAAGATCGCCGCCGCCTTGTATGAACAAAATATATGGGTGCCGGCGATCCGGCCGCCTACAGTGCCAGCCGGTACGGCGCGGCTGCGCGTGACCCTGTCAGCGGCGCATACCGCCGAGCAGGTCACGCAACTGGTCGGGGCACTGCAACAACTGGAACAACAGGACTGAAATGACAGCGACTTTTAATTGTTTTGTGACGGGGACCGATACCGAAATCGGTAAAACCATGATTTCCACCGCCCTGCTGCATGCCCTGGTGCAACAAGGGGTAAAGGCGGCGGCCATCAAAAGTGTGGCGGCGGGGGCTACGGCAATTCAGACAAATGAGGGTGAGGTCTGGCACAATGACGACGCCGACGCGCTGGCGCAGGCTGCAAATGTGGTTTTGCCGCGTGAATTGGCGACGCCGTATCTGCTGCATGAAGCCTGCGCGCCGCATGTTTCGGCGGAGTTGCAAGGCGTTGCCATAGATATCGCGCATATTAAGAACTGTTATGTGCAAGTGCGGGAGATGGCGGAGGCGGTGGTGGTCGAGGGTGTGGGCGGTTTCCGCGTGCCTTTGTCCGACCATGCTGATACTGCGGATTTAGCCCGGGAACTGGCTTTGCCCGTCATAATGGTGGTCGGGCTGCGGCTGGGCTGCCTGAATCATGCCCTGCTGACCGCTGATGCGATTGCCGCGCGTGGCCTGAAACTGGTGGGCTGGGTGGCAAATACAGTTGATGCCGGCATGCCGTTTGCCGAGGATAATGTAGCTGCATTGGCCGCGCGTTTATCCGCGCCGCTGCTGGGTTGTGTGCCGCGCTTGGCGGCACCCCTGCCAGCCGCTGCTGCCGCGTATCTGGATTTTTCGTGTTTGCCGAACTGGCCCAAGGCCTGATCTGGCGGATACCCGATTTAAATTTTAGTCAGGAGTTTTTCGATGTCGTCGCAACCAGTAACATTCCAGGCGCCTGTCGCACCTATCATTCCAACCGCATGGCCGGTGGATGATGTGCTGGCCTTGTTCAACCTGCCGTTCAACGATTTGATCTTCCGTGCGCAAACCGTGCATCGCGAAAACTTCGATCCGACGGAAGTCGAGCTGGCGACCCTGTTGTCGATCAAGACCGGCGGCTGCCCGGAAGATTGCGGCTATTGCCCGCAAGCTGCACGCTACGACACAGGCGTGACCGCACAAAAAATCCTGCCACTGGAAGAAGTGCTGACCGCTGCACGTGAAGCCAAGGCACACGGCGCGACCCGTTTCTGCATGGGTGCAGCATGGCGCGAACCTAAAGACCGCGACCTGGAAAAAGTCGAAGAGATGGTGCGTGAAGTGAAGGCCATGGGCCTGGAAACGTGCGCCACCCTCGGCATGCTGGGCGAAGGCCAGGCCGAGAAACTGAAAAACGCCGGTCTCGATTACTACAACCACAACCTGGATACCGCGCCCGAGTTTTACTCGAACGTGATCTCGACCCGTGATTACCAAAACCGTATCGACACGCTGGGCCGTGTACGCGGTGCCGGTATCAAGGTGTGCTGTGGCGGTATCGTCGGCATGGGCGAATCGCGTTTGCAACGCGCCGGCCTGATCGCGCAATTGTGCAATATGGATCCTTACCCTGAATCGGTGCCGGTGAATAACCTGGTGCAGGTTGAAGGTACGCCTCTGCATGGCACCGATCCTATCGATCCGCTGGAATTCGTGCGTACCGTTGCCGTAGCCCGCATCACTATGCCTAAGGCACGTGTGCGCCTGTCCGCCGGTCGCCGCGAAATGGGTGAAGCAATCCAGGCACTGTGCTTTGTTGCTGGTGCGAATTCGATTTTCTACGGCGATAAATTGCTGACCACCGGTAATCCGGAAGCGATGGCGGATCAGGAATTGCTGGAAAAACTCGGCATGCATACCCGCAGCACTGCAATCGATGCACGTTGCGACGTAACGCCTTCGTAATCACGCTTTTGTAAATATCGTGTTTGGTATTGATACGGCCGGTTGATCATCTCGACCGGCCGTTTTTCCTTCTGTGGAGCTTGCCCAATTGAATCTTGCCCAGTCCCTGCCAGCATCCGTCAAGATTATCGAAGTCGGTCCGCGTGACGGTTTGCAGAATGAGCAGCAAACCATCAGCGCCGAGACCAAGATAGAACTGGTGAACCGCTTGTCGCAAGCAGGCTTTCCGAATGTGGAAGCGGCTTCTTTCGTCTCGCCGAAATGGGTGCCGCAGATGGCGACTTCATCCGAAGTGATGGCCGGTATTACGCGCCGTCCCGGTACACTTTATTCGGCGCTGGTGCCGAATATGAAAGGCTTCGAAGCCGCACTGGCAGCAGGCGTCGATGAAGTGGTGATCTTCGCGGCGGCATCGGAAGCTTTTTCGCAAAAAAATATCAATTGCTCGATCGCAGAATCGATAGCGCGCTTCCGCGACGTCGCGCAAGCGGCCAAGCAACATCATCTGCGTTTGCGTGGTGCCTTGAGCTGTGCTTTCGGCTGTCCGTATCAGGGCGAGGTGACAGCTGATAGCGTGGCTGATGTAGTGCGTCAGTTGCGTGAGCTGGGCTGTGATGAGATCGATATCGCCGACACCATAGGTGTGGCGACGCCGCGCCATGTGCAGGCAGTGATGCAGCGCGCGATAGGGGAATTCCCGATTGATCGTTTATCCGGTCACTTCCACGATACCTATGGACAGGCACTGGCGAATATTTATGCCAGTCTCGAAGTCGGCATCTCGATTTACCATGCGTCGGTCGCCGGCCTCGGTGGTTGCCCGTACGCGAAAGGTGCGACCGGCAATGTCGCCACCGAAGACGTCTTGTACATGATGCAGGGCTTCGGCATAGAAACCGGCATCGACCTCGATGCAGTGGTGGATGCCGGGCAATTCATTTCCGAACAGCTGGGGCGCAAGGCCGTCAGCCGTGCCGGCAATGCGATAGCGGCCAAACGCGGCGCAGCTTGCGGCTGACACGATCAGTGCTGCTGAATTAAAAAGGGGTACAAGCTTGGCTTGTACCCCTTTTTTCATACTGCCTTACACAAGTACTTTTCAGTCATCAATTCCCGTACAGGAATTCCGGCAGCCACAAGGTCATGCCCGGCCACAGGTACATCAGGACCATACAGACGATCACGATGAACATGTAAGGCATCATGCCGGCAAAGATCTGGTTGAGGGTGACATGCTTGGGTGCCACTCCTTTCAGATAGTAGGCCGACATCGCCACCGGCGGTGACAGGAAGGCTGCCTGCAGGTTGACGAAGACCAGTGTGCCCCACAACAAAGGATTGATATCGAAGTGGTGCAGCATAGGCAGGAAGATAGGCACGAAGATCACGATGATTTCGGTCCATTCCAGCGGCCAGCCGAGGACGAAGATGATAGCCTGCGACAGCAGCATGAATTGCAGCGGCGTCAGGTCCAGCGACAGCACCCATTGCTCAACCAGCGCCTGTCCGCCCAGGATCGCAAACACGGCCGAAAAAATCGCAGAGCCGACAAACAGCCAGCACACCATCGCCGTGGTTTTGGAGGTCAGGAATACTGCTTCCTTGATCTTTTTCCAGGTCAGGGTACGTGCCTGTATCGCCAGCAGGAAGGCACCGAAAGCACCGACCGCTGCAGATTCCGTTGCCGTGGTAATACCGAACAGGATCACCGCCAACACCAGGAAGGTCAGCGTCGCCAGCGGCAGCGTCGAAGACATCAGCAACTTCAGCAACTGGAAGAGTTCGGCTTCCATGATCCAGTAGTAGTAGATCAGCAAACCTGCCGAGACTACGCACAGGATGGAGAAGTAAATATAGAAGCCCGATGGTGGGCCGGTATATTCATGCGCCGGTACCGAAGCCTGCAGCTCGGCATCACCCATCTCTTGCAAACCGCCTGAAGAGTCTTCGTCCGCTTCCGCCGTTTGCTCACCACCCAGTTCCTGCAGCGGTGCTTCCGCCAGTGCATTCGGATCGCTGCTCTCCGTTGCCGGCGCCTGCCGTGTTTCCATCGCCACCGGACGGGTCGGCTCGACTTCATCCGGTTGTTGATGGATGACGACATACCACCACACCAGCCATACGGTAAGCACGGTCATAAAGAGCGGCATTAACACTGCGAGACAGTTCTTGAACAACTTCCAGTAAGTGATTTTCTGGCCGTTGACTTCGATCTGCATCGCCTTGCCCGGCATGGCTACTGCAGCCAGCAAGGCCGGCAGCATTTTCTTCGAATATGCTTCCTGCAGCTTGGTGGTCCATGGCTCGACCGGGATGTGCGTGGCACTTTCCGGCAGGCGTGGCGCGATCTTCGGATTGATCATCGCCCAGCCTATGATGTAGACCAGATACAGGAAGGCGAGGAAGAAGCCCGGCAGCATCGCGGCAGCGTACAGCTTGACAATGGACTCTCCCGCAACGGCTGCAAACACGATGATCATCACCGAAGGCGGGATCAGGATGCCCAGCGTGCCGCCGGCGGTAATGACGCCGGCAGCCAGCCGTGTGTCATAGCCTGCTTTCAGCATCGGGTTGAACGCGATCACACCCATCAGCACCACCACCGCGCCGACCAGGCCGCTGGCGATACCCCAGAAGGTACAGACGATCAGGGAGGCGACAGCCAGCGAAGCCGGCACCCGGCGGAAGGCGAGCTGGAAGCTGTAGAACATCTTGTCCACCAGCGCCCCTCGCTCCATCACATAGCCCATGAGCACAAATAGCGGTATCGAGACCAGTACATCATTCGTCATCGCGCCATAAGCACGCTGCACCATCAGGTCGAATACCTTGTTGTGTACCCAGGATTGCGACGGATCATAAAACGCAATAAAACCAAAAGCAGTGCCGAGGCCCATCAGTGTGAACGCAGTCGGAAAGCCCAACAGGATCACGACGACGATCAGGCCCAGCATCAACATACCCATTGCCGGATCGCTCATAACTTCGCTCCATCGCCCATGCCGCGTTGTTTTGCCGCTTCTTCGATTGAATGTGCACGTTCGATAGCATCCTGACGGGTTGCTTCATCGACGTACTCGCTATTGGCAAGTTGCTGTTCGACGACGTCGATTTCTTCAGCATCTTTCAGGCGTGGCGGCCATTCCCCTGTCTTGAGGCACACCACGCAGCGTACGATTTCGGCCAGGCCTTGCAGCATCATCAAGGCACCTGCCAGCGGGATGATGGCCTTGAAGTGATAGATCGGTGGTCCGTTGGCGGTCAGGGTCGAGTGTTCCTGGATGCGCCATGAGTCGCCGGCATAGTCCCAGCCTGCGTAACAGAGTGCCAGCACGCCGGGGATGAAGAAAACGAAGTACAGGATGAAATCCAGCGTGGCCTGGGTGCGCGGCTTCATACTGCTATACAGGAAGTCACCGCGGACGTGGCCGTTCTGCGCCAATGTGTAGGCACCACCGAGCATGAAGAGTGTGCCGTACAGCATATTGGTGGCATCGAAAATCCAGGCCGTAGGTGCATTGAGCAGGTAGCGCTTGAATACTTCCGCACAAATCATGAGCATCAGCCCCATGATCAACCAGGAGGCGGCTTTGCCGGCCCAGGTATTGATGCGGTCTACCCTGTTGAGAAAAAGTTGGACGGTCATGGATTACACCTTTTTCAGAAGCTGCTTAAAAACCGGGCATCACTCCCGCTCGCGATCAGGAGGATGCCCGTTTGCTTTAAAGCCCCATCAGGACTTGGCCGCTTTTTTCGGTCCGAAGTAGTGATTGAAGGCCATGCGCCTGTTGTTATTGGTGTCCATATCCCAGCGCATTGCACGCTCGGCAAATGCACGTTGCGAGGCTTCTACTTCGCGGAAGAGTGCATTGTCTGCACCTTTCTTGGCGACGACGTCGTCCCACACCGTGAGTTGGGTTTGCAGGATCGCATCTGGCGTTTTGTAAAACTTGACGCGATCTTTGGTTTGCATCTCGCGGTAATCTTTCGAATAACGGTCGATGGCTTTCCATGACATGTCTGCCGATGAAGCTTCCACCGCATTCGCGATGATGGCTTTCATTTTCGGTGGCAGTGCTTCGTACTTGGTTTTATTGAAGCTGATCTCGAACTGCTCTGAACTCTGATGGAAGCTCTGCAGCATGCAGACCTTGGAGACATCAGGGAAGCCGAGGATGCGATCCGAGCTGGCGTTGTTGAATTCAGCGCCGTCCAGCAAGCCCCTATCCATTGCGGATACGATCTCGCCGCCCGGCAGTGCATTCACTGCAGCGCCCATCGCGGTAAACATATCAATTGCGAGGCCGTTGGTACGGAACTTCAGGCCTTGCAGGTCTTCTTTCTTGGTGATCGGTTTCTTGAACCAGCCCAATGGCTGGGTTGGCATAGGGCCGGTCAGGAAGGAAGTGACGTTGGCACCGATGGAGGTGTAGAGTTTTTCCAGTAGCTCCTTGCCGCCGCCGTATTTATGCCAGGACAGCACCATGTTCGCATCCATGCCGAACACCGGACCCGAAGTCCAGAGTGCGATAGCACTTTGCTTGCCGTAGTTATAGCCCATCACCCCGTGGCCGCCATCGAGTGTACCTTTCGACACCGCATCGAGCAGGCCGAAGGCCGGTACCACTGCGCCGGCCGGCAAGACTTCAATCTTGAGTTCGCCGCCGGTCATATCATTGACCTTCTTCGCAAAATCCTGTGCGTACTCGTGGAAGATATCTTTGCTAGGCCAGGTACTCTGGAAGCGCATCTGGGTGACAGTCTGCGCTGTCGAAATCATCGGGAAGCTAAGTGCGGCTGCTGCGCTTGCTGTTGTTGCGGTGCCCAGGAATTTGCGGCGTGAGGAGGTAGGCGTCTGACTCTGCTTGTGGCTCTTCTTCATTGTGTATCTCCTTTTATATTTTTTAGAAATCACTTTGATTCATCAACCGACAGGTAGCATCCATTGATTTTTAATGGCGGCAGTACTGACGTGCGTAGAATGCGCTTTCGTGTGCATAAGTCAAGTTGCATCGCAACAAGTCGGGCCTGTTTTTTTAATTTTGTTTTCGAAAAATCGACGTGGAAATTTGATCTGTTAAATATTTTCCGCACCATTCATCCACATTTAAATCATCGTTCGTCACATTATTTTTCATGGCGTAAATTTGCTGTTTTTCATAGGAGAAAACACAAATTTTCATGCCACATTTTTTGCAGGTGTTAATCGCCTTGTGTCAGCTTCATGTCAGCTTGTGTGCACCAAAGTGGCGAGCACTGCGATGTCATAAACATGCATTTGGCGCGCTGCAGTTATTCTGCTTAAATGGTCCAATTATTTTTTGCGTGCGATCATTGCTGTCAATTTCCTTACGCGACGCTTACAAAAAGTGAGTAGATACCAAGCCATGTCTGATATCAATCTGGTTCAAATCAATGTGCACGGAAAACCGCAGGGCAAGGTCGGTACCTTGAACGACATTGCACGACAGGTATGTGCCGCGACGACGCGCTTATATGCTGATGCGGGCTTTGTCGCGCCGTGGTGCGGTTACCTCGCACAGAAGAACGGCAAGCTGGTCGGTGCATGCGCGTTCAAGGCACCACCGACAGATGGTTCGGTGGAAATCGGTTACCTCACCTTCCCCGGTTTTGAAGGACAGGGAGTGGCGACCGCGATGGTGCGACAATTGTTGCAAATCGCACGTGGCGGGCAGCCGCAGCTGACGCTGGTTGCGCATACGGCGAATGAAGAAAATGCATCGAATGCGGTACTGAAGAAACTGGGTTTCCGCTTTGAGGGTGTATTCGAGCATCCGGAAGATGGTCAGATGTGGACATGGCAACTGACGAATGATCAGGCCGTATTGGAAAAGCAGAATGTTTGAAATTAAAACCGTAGCACTATTCGTACTGACCGCGATCGCGGAAATCGTCGGCTGTTATCTGCCTTACTTGTGGTTGCGCCAGGGTGCTTCAATCTGGCTGCTGGTGCCGGCCGCACTTGCGTTGGGAATATTTGTCTGGCTGCTGTCCTTGCATCCGGAAGCCGCAGGCCGCGTGTATGCGGCATACGGCGGTGCCTATGTAGCAGTCGCACTGGCATGGCTGTGGGTGGTTGACGGCATCAAGCCGACCAATTGGGATTTCGTCGGTGTCGCCGTGACGCTGGCAGGCATGGGCATCATCCTGTTTGCACCACGCGCCTGATGCCAGCACTGTAAACTTTATTGCGTACTGAACAGCGTCGGGAAGATTTCGATCCCGGTCGCGTTCAGCGTGGCAAAGATGCGCCCGTCTTCATGTGTGCTGACTTCAACGATGCCGGCATCTTCAAATTCACTGAGGGTGCGGCGCAAGGTGCTCATCGGTATGCATGAGCGTTTGCTGAGTTTGGCCAACGACCACGATTTGCCATCGCTTTCTTGCGACGCTTCCCACAGGTGGCGCAGGATGGTGACTTTGACAGGATCCAGTTCGTCCTCGTGTTGCGATGGGCTATCCGCGTTTGCCATGATGACAGGCTTCCTTTTTGTGCACATGTGCTGATGCCCGATCCCGCCGGCAGGCGAGGAATAATGCGATCGGACATCCCGTCTCCGCTGCGCCCTCTATGGAGCGTCAGCCCTACACCCGCATTCACGCCGGGTGCTTCTAGGTATTATAGTTTTCGCGCGTGCGCGCAGCAACCGCGCGTTCCGCCTGCCGTATGCAATCGGCCGCCAGTTTGCCTATGGTCCTGATCGCATCTTCTATGCCGGCCGACCATGGATAGCTATAGTTCAGGCGGATGAAATTGTTGTAACCATTCGTGGCGGAGAACATGTAGCCGGGACCGATGGTGATGCCCTGCTGTAAGGCCAGCTCATACAATTTCATCGAATCAACTTGCGGCGGTAATTCCACCCACAACACATAGCCGCCTTGCGGTTCCGAGGTTTGCGTTCCTTCAGGGAAGAAGCGTTTGACGGCGGCGCGCATGATGTTCGCCTGCTGTGCATAAACCTTCCGGATGTGGCGCAGGTGATGTTCGTAGCCGTCATGCTCCAGGTATTCGGCGATCGCCAGCTGCGGGATGGTTGGCGTCGTCAGGGTATTCAGGAATTTCAGTTTCTCGACCTGGTCACGATAACGTCCGGGCATCGCCCAACCGATCCGGTAGGCCGAGGTCAGGCTTTTGGAAAACGATGCACAGTGCAAGACCAGGCCTTCAGTGTCATAGGACTTGAGCGAAGTCGGATGCACATCGCCAAAGTACAACTCGTTGTACACATCGTTTTCGATCACCGGTACCTGGCGCCTGGTGATCAGTTCAACCAATGCACGCTTCTTTTCATCCGGCATCTGGAAGCCGAGCGGATTCTGGAAGTTCGGCATCACCATGCAGGCGGCAATCTGGTGCTGGTCAAGTATTGCTTCCAGCGCTGCGAGGTCTATCCCTTCACGCGGATGCGTGGCGACTTCAATCGCGCGCATGCCCATGCGTTCGATTGCGTGCAACATCGCATAGAAGGTCGGTGACTCGACCGCGACGATGTCGCCGGCCTTGCCGACTGCTTGCAGGCAGAGATTGATTGCTTCGGTTGCGCCGACAGTGACGACGATTTCATTCGGATCTATTGCGCTGCCATTTTCCAGATAACGACGGGCGATCTGGCGTATCAGGTCAGGATGTCCGGGCGGCAGTGCATCGGTGACGCCCCATTTGGTTTGCCGGCGCGTGATGCCGTAGGCATAGCGATTGATCTTTTCTGACGGGAACAGGCTGGGATCCGGATAGGGCGAGCCCAGCGGCACCGCATCATTGGTGATGGAGCGCAGCGTCGACAATACCAGGTGACTGACATCTACTTGCGATGAAATTGCCAGCGGTTGCGAGGTGCGCAATTCCTGCGGCACTTTGCCATTCGCCGATTGCGGTGGCACGCGTACGAAGTATCCGGATTGCGGATGACTTTCGATCACGCCTTTGCTCTCCAGCAAAAGGAAGGCATGCACAACAGTGGTAATACTGAGGCGATGATGCTGGCTGGTCTGGCGTATCGACGGCAGGCGTTCGCCAGGCCGGAACACACCGTTCTCGATCAGCTCTTCAATATCTTTTGCCAGCTTTTCATACAGCTTCACAAATGCCCCTGATGCGTGTCATGTTAATTTTTTAGCGTGTAATGACTCATATTCAGTAGTCAAATACCCTAGTGTTTATGCGGCTCTCCAATGTTTCTTGCTGTTTACTCAAGCAGGAAATCAAGTACAGATTCGGCGCTATTCAAACTGTACTCTTTTTATTTCAAGCTATGTGTACGCTTTGCAAAACGGCTTTGCGTCCTAAGCTTCGATTACGTGGCACGCAAGCTGATCATGCATGAATAAATATGCGTGGCGGCGTGTCGAAGCAAAGGAAATAAAAGTGGAAAAGTCGAAGTCGCAAGGCACTATTGAAACCTATGATCATCCGGCCGGTGGCTGGGGTGCGGTGAAGTATGTCGCCATTAACCTGATCAAGGAAAAAGTCGCCGGTGGTAATTACCGCACGCTGTTCAAGCAAAACCAGCCGGAGGGTTTTGACTGCCCCGGATGTGCCTGGCCGGATCGTCAGCATGCGTCGACATTCGAGTTTTGTGAAAATGGTGTCAAGGCGGTTGCGGCGGAAGCCACCAGCAAACGCGTGACGTCTGCTTTCTTTGAAAAGAATACGGTTGCCGCCTTGTTCGAACAATCTGATTACGAGCTGGAGCAGCACGGTCGCCTGACAGAGCCCATGCGCTACGATGCAAAGACTGACAAATATGTGCCGGTCACATGGAGCGTTGCATTCAAGCTGATCGCATCGCATCTGCACAAACTCGATAACCCGCATCAGGCCGCTTTCTATACTTCGGGTCGTGCCGGTAATGAAGCGGCTTTCGTCTATCAATTGTTTGTGCGCATGTTCGGTACCAACAACTTTCCCGACTGTTCGAATATGTGCCACGAAGCGACCAGCCGCGGCTTGCCATCTACGGTCGGTGTTGGCAAGGGTACCGTGACGCTGGATGATTTCGAACATGCGGATACCTTGCTGATCTTCGGCCAGAATCCCGCGACCAATCATCCGCGTATGTTGGGTGAATTGCGCGAATGTTCGAAGCGCGGTGCGGTGATCGTCTCCATCAACCCTTTGCGTGAACGCGGACTGGAACGTTTTGCCGATCCGCAAAGCGTGGTTGAAATGCTGACCATGTCGAGCACCAAGATTGCATCGACCTTCATCCAGCCCAAGCTGGGTGGTGACTTTGCTTTGATCAAGGGCGTCGCCAAACGTACCCTGGAACTTGACGACGAAGCGGTCGCACTGGGCTCCGAGCGCGTACTGGATACCGCTTTCATCGCAGAACATTGCCTGGGCTTTGAAGCCTTTGCAGCAAATTTGCGCATGCAGGATTGGCAGGAGCTGGTGGATGAGTCCGGTGTCTCGCGTGACGATATCGAAAAACTGAGCCGTATCTATGTCAACGGTAAGCGTGTGATTGCAACCTGGGGCATGGGGATTACCCAGCACAAAAACTCGGTACAAACCGTGCACATGCTGTCCAACCTGATGATGATGCGCGGGAATATCGGTCGCGAAGGTGCGGGCTTGTGTCCGGTGCGTGGTCATTCCAATGTGCAGGGCAATCGCACCGTCGGTATTGAAGAAAAACCGTCGCAGGAATTCCTCGATCGCCTCGGCAAGGTATTCAACTTCGAACCGCCACGCGGTCATGGTTACGATGTCGTTGAAACCATACACGAAATGCTGGAAGGCCATGTCAAGGTATTCATCGGCCTCGGCGGCAACTTCGCGATGGCGACGCCGGATACACCGCGTACCTTCGATGCGCTGCGTTCCTGCGATTTGACCGTGCACATCACAACCAAGCTTAATCGCAGCCATTTAGTGCACGGTGGCGATGCCTTGATCCTGCCGACGCTGGGCCGTACCGAGATCGACAAGCAAAACGGCGTGGCGCAAGGCGTGACGGTGGAAGATTCGATGAGCATGGTGCATATCTCTTACGGTATGAATACGCCTGCATCGAAGAACCTGATGTCGGAAACCGCCATCGTCGCAAATATCGCGCATGCAACGCTGGGGTCCGGCAAGGTCGACTGGCTTGGCTATGCCGCCGATTATTCTTTAGTGCGCGATGCAATCGAAAGCGTGCTCGACGGTTTTGAGAATTACAACGAACGCATTGCAATACCGGGCGGCTTCCATTTACGTGTCGCATCACGTGAACGTGAGTGGCTGACTGATACCGGCAAGGCGAATTTCATTGTCCACAATGTTGAACAGGACACGCCTATCCGTCGTGCCAGACAACAGCATGGTGAACAATTGATGACCCTGATGACGACGCGTTCGCATGACCAGTACAACACCACGATTTACGCGATGGATGATCGTTATCGTGGCGTGTTTGGCCAGCGTCGCGTGGTCTTCATCAATCCGCAGGATTTGCTGATGCTGGGTTTCAAGGCTGGTGACTGGGTCGATATGAGTACGGTGTGGGACGACGGCATAGAACGCCATGCGAATCGTTTCCTGCTGGTCGAATACGATATCCCGCGCGGTTGTATCGGTGCCTACTATCCGGAAACCAATCCGCTGGTGCCGCTGAATAGCGTCGGTGATGTATGCAATACGCCGACCTCGAAATCGATACCGGTCTTGCTGCGCCCTTCCTTGCCACTGGCGATCGCTGCCTGAGGTATTTACGCTTGCTTACTTTAAGCGGCTGCCCGCCAATTCCGGCCGGCAGCCGCTTATACTATCGGGCATCTACCACCATCCCGGCCATCCATCATGCGCAGGAAACCCGCGCGTCCCGAAGATCTCGACACCCTGATCTCTTACCTTGATTTGGATGCGACGCCTATGCCTTCGCCCTGCATAGGTATTTGCCGGGTGGATGCGCGCACGACATTTTGCACAGGCTGCATGCGCACCATAGACGAGATTACCGTATGGGGTGCCGTTGACGACCAGCGCAGGCGGCAAATCTGGACCGAGGTGATACGACGGCGCGATGCATTGCGCCGCTGAGGCGGATGGTATTTTCGACTGCGGCGGGCAGATGTGCGATGATTCGGCCACGTCCATGAATCGATCAGTAATAATATGACAATGAATTTCTACAAGCCGGAAAAAACCGTGACCGGCCCGTCCTACAGTTTCGGCTTCAAAATTTTTGCCACGATATTTTCCATAGGCTTGTTCGTCTACGCGATCGACATTACGCGCCGCTTTCCACTGCTGGAATATGGTTTTAGCGTGAAGGCATTGCTGCTGTGTGCGGCACTGATGCTGATCGTCAGTTATTACTGGTTCCTGCGTTCGACGATTACGATAGATGAAAAAGGCATTACGCAAACCTGGTTGTATAACCGCCAAGTCGAATGGCGTGATGTGCGCAGTGCGAAGATGATAGGCATACCATTTGTCAGCTGGTTGTTCCCGCCGCGGCTGGTGGTGCGCACCGGTAATTCCTTCAGCACTTTCAATGGCGGCACACAAGCCATCCTGATTGAATTTGCGCATATCTCGCTGGCTTTCCAGATGCAAAAGCAGGCCGGTGCCGATAAGTAATTGCCTGGCAATCAGTATGCTTTTATCCGGGCGGCTGGCATAAGCTCACAATAAGCCGCCCGGGGATCTTGTCCGAAAACGGCTAGACGATGCATATGTCAACGCGTATAAATACGCCATGGATATGCAGAAACCCCATCTTGTTCCAGATCCCGGCCAGCTCGTCCCGGCGAGTTGCTATCGCGCATTGGCGGCCAAGGATGCGCGTTTCGACGGTGTGTTTTTCGTCGGCGTGAAAACGACAGGTATTTATTGTCGCCCCGTCTGTTCCGTCAAAACCCCACGCGAATCTTCCTGTACTTACTTCAGCACCGCGGCGGCCGCCGAGGCTGCCGGTTTCCGCCCCTGCCTGCGCTGTCGTCCCGAGCTTGCACCATATGCCCTGCAGCAAAACCTGGCTTATGCGGTGTGGCAAAGGATAGCTGCCGGTGCCCTGAATGACGGCGATACCGAAAGATTGTCGGCGGAAGTCGGTTTGTCATCGCGGCAATTGCGACGCGTCTTGCTCGAACACTTTGGTGTGACACCTGTTGAATTGGCGCAAACGCAGCGCCTGCTGTTCGCGAAAAAGTTGCTACAGGAAACCCATTTGCCGATGAGCGACGTAGCGTACGCCGCCGGCTTCGGCAGCATCCGGCGTTTCAATGCCTTGTTCCTGGCGCGCTACGGCATGGCACCGACCAGCATACGGCGCGCCGCAGGTGTGCCGTCCAAACTGGGCGAGGATGCGATTACGCTGCGGCTGGCTTACCGCCCGCCGTATGCATGGGAGCCCATGCTGGCTTATCTCGCCGGGCGTGCGATACCGGGTGTGGAAGGTGTGGTCGAGGATGCGCCGGGCACCCTGTCGTATGTGCGCAGCGTCATGTTGAATAACACTGCGGGCTGGTTGCGCGTGACGCATTTACCGGCGCGCAGGCAGTTGGAGTTATCGCTGCCTGCCACCCTTGCGCCGGTACTCATGCCTTTGCTGGCACGTGTACGCAAGCAGTTCGACCTCGACGCGAATCCGGAAATCATTGCGGCCCATCTGTCGGCCGATGCTTTGCTGGCGCAGCAGATCAGGCTGACGCCGGGTTTGCGTGTGCCGGGTACCTTCGATACTTTTGAACTGGCGATTCGTGCGGTACTCGGGCAACAAGTCAGTGTGGCCGGTGCGACGACGGTATCCGGTCGTTTGGTCAAAGCCTTTGGTGAGCCGGCCGATACACCTTTCATCGGTATCAATCGCCATTTTCCGACGGCGGAAAGATTGGCCGCTGCGGACATCGGCGAGATCGCCGCGCTGGGTATGCCTGGTTCACGCGCACAGACCATACAGAACGTGGCCCGTTTCGCAGTACAGGGGGGCTTGCAGATGAAGCCGGGAGCATCACTGGATGAGTGTGTCAGCAGCCTGAAGACCGTACGCGGTATCGGTGAATGGACTGCGCAGTATGTGGCGATGCGTGCGCTACGTTTCCCTGACGCTTTTCCGACCGGCGACCTTGGTTTGCAAAAGGCCGCAGTGGAAGTGGCAGGCGGTACGCGCCTGACGGAAAAGCAATTGCTGCTGCGTGCGGCCGGCTGGTCGCCATGGCGTGCATATACCGCTTTGTTGTTATGGCATTCGCTTTGATAAAGGAAGCATCATGATTTATTACATAGAACACCCGAGTCCGGTGGGCATCCTGCTACTGGCTGCGACCGGGCAAGGCATTGCCGGTATCTACTTTGAAGAGCATAAGCATTTCAAGGGCAAGGATGGCTGGCAACCCGCGTCCGCGCAATCGGCTGCAAACAAGCATTTGCAGGAGACGGCACGGCAACTGGATGAGTATTTCTCCGGCCGGCGCACCGAGTTTGATGTGACGCTGGATATGAGCGGCACAGCATTCCAGCGTTCAGTCTGGCAAGAATTGAGTGCGATACCGTTCGGTGCCAGCGTCAGCTATGCACAGCATGCGCAGCGCCTCGGCAATCCGAAGGCCTTGCGGGCAGTCGGTTCTGCCATCGGCAAGAATCCGGTATCGATTATCGTGCCCTGCCACCGCGTGATTGGTTCATCCGGTGCGGTGACCGGTTATGCCGGCGGGCTGGAGCGCAAACGCTTCCTGCTGGCGCTGGAAGGCGTACCGGTAAATTGATTATTTGCCCTGGTGGGCTGTGAGCCAGGCGACGACATGTCCGGCATCGGAGTCGGAAGGAAATACCGGGTAGAACACTTCTTCTATCTTGCCGGCGCGGATGATCAGTGTCAGGCGTTTGATCAAATCCAGTCCGGCAAAGCTGAAGGTTGGCAGGCGCAAGGCGTGCGCGAATTCAAGTTGTGCGTCGCTGAGCAAAGGGAAGGGTAATTCCAGCCGCTGTACCGCTTCTTTTTGATAATCGCTGTCTTGGGTACTCAGGCCGTACACCGTTGCGCCCAGCGCCTGTAATTCGCTGTAGTGGTCACGATAAGCGCAGGACTGCGGTGAGCAGCCCCGCGCACCCGGTATCGCATTCCATGCATCGGCACCGCCGGGCAATTCCTGTCCGGGCCGGCCGGTACGCGGATAGCAATATACGACGACCCACCGATTGCCTTGCTGTGCCAGGTCCACTGTTGCTCCCGAAGTTGCCTGCAAGCTGATGGCAGGCAGTTGCAGGCCGCGCAGGTGGTCACAGGCGCCGTCGTCTTGTGGCACGGGCAGGTCGGTAGGCAGGGCGAGCAGATTATCGGCCATGGTATTGGATGTGAAAGAGTGAATGGGCAGCGCCGATGACGCTGCCCGGCAAGGCTCTACTGTACCAAACGTAGCGTGAACGGGTAGCGGTACGCCTGGCCTTTGGATGCGGCCATGGCGGCGATGATGCAGAAAACCAGGTTGAGGACCAGCAGGATAGGGAAGAAGATCAGGCCGATCAGGATAAATGCCAGCACCCAGGCAATGACAAAGCCGATGGTGACGGTGATCTGGAAGTTCAGTGCTTCTTTTGCCTGCTCGGAGATATAGGCGGAGTCATCCTTCTTCATGATCCAGATGATGAGTGCGCCAAGGAAGCCTGTGAAGATGCCCAGCAAGTGGGCCAGCATCGCGATATTGCATTCGTCTTTGCTTGGGACGCGTGGTTCAAGTTGATCCATGAGAATTCCCCTCGGTAGCTGATACAAGATTAACGTCGAAACAGATGCACTTATACCGTCGTGGACGGATGCTGCAAAGCCGTGTATTGCGTATTCGCGTACTTGTTTTTATCTGACCAGATACAAAGAGTGTACTGCGCATCGCGGAACGATGCGCAGTATTGCCGGTTTTTATCAGGCTTTGGCGGCGGCTTTTTTAGCCGGCGCTTTCTTTTTAGCTACGGCTTTCTTGGCGGCGGGTTTGGCCGCTGCCTTCTTCGCCGGTTTCGCTGCTACCGCAGTGTCGTCGCCCGCCTCTGCTGCGTCGTCAGCGACGGCCGCAGCCTTGCCTTTGGCTGGTGCTTTTTCCTTGCGTGGCTCGAATTCGAAACTCGTTTTGCCATCCTTGCCGCGCACCAGGTAAGCCTTGAAGGCGCGACGTGTGCGTTGCGAGACAAAGCCAGGCAGCAAATCGGTCTTGCCTTCATTGAGCAGCTTGCTCATTTGTTCCGGCAGGATTTCCTGTTGCAGGATGATGCGGCCGCTACGGAAATCGCAAGTTTTTGGTTTCGCTACCGAGTTTTCGCAGACGTAAGACAAAGGCAATTCATACACACCGCCTGCACATTTCGGGCAAGGGCCGAGCGAAGTCTGGCCGCTGAAGTCGACTGCTTCGGCGTTTTCGTCATCGTCGTTCTGGCCGAAATCGAATTCCAGTTTGTAATTCTTGATTTCTTCGTCGCGTGAAATTTTCAGTACCGCAGCGAATGGGCGGCCCATTTTCGAACGGAAGCCTTGCAGCGGTCCTATCGTTTTATTGGTCAGCAATTCTTCGACTTCGGCGATTTCAAACTGGCGGCTGCCCGGCGTTTTGCTCATCGAGAATTCGCATTTGGTGCAAGCGAAACGACGATAGTTTTCTTTCACCACGCCGCCGCAATTCGGGCACGGTGTCTTCAGTGTCGCGTAATCGCCGGGGATGGTGTCGTTGTCGTATTCCTTTGCGCGCTTGACGATGACTTGCGTCATCTGTGCAATTTCGCGCATGAATTCTTCACGGCTGATCTTGCCGCGTTCCATTTCCGACAGCTTGTATTCCCATTCGCCGGTCAGCTCGGGGGCGGTCAGTTCATTCACGCCCAAACCGCGCAACAAGGTCATCAACTGGAATGCTTTCGCGGTCGGGATCATTTCCCGGCCCTCGCGCAGCAGGTATTTTTCGTTCAGCAAACCTTCGATGATGGCGGCGCGCGTTGCCGGCGTACCCAGGCCTTTGCCGGCCATGGCGTCGCGCAAGCCATCGTTATCGATCAGTTTGCCGGCACCTTCCATCGCCGACAACAGCGTCGCTTCAGAATAGCGTGCAGGCGGTTTGGTGACGAGGCCGTTGGCCACGACGGATTCGGTTTTGACTTTCTCGCCTTTGGCGACCGGGACCAGCGTGCCGCTGTTTTCCGGATCTTTTTCGTCGATGACTTCCTTGCCGTAGACTGCGAGCCAGCCCGGATTGGTCATGACCTTGCCTTCAGTCTTGAACTGATGGCCGGAGACTTCGGTAAAGCGCGTGGTGACCTGGAACTCGGCAGCCGGGAAGAAGATCGCCATGAAGCGACGCGTCACCAGGTCGTACAGTTTTTGTTCCGGTTCGGACAGGTTCTTCGGTGCCTGCGTGGTCGGGATGATCGCAAAGTGATCACTGATCTTCGTGTTATCGAAAATCCGCTTGTTCGGCTTGACCCACTTGTTGTCCGTGATCTGTTTCGCGAACTGGTGGTAATTATTGTTTTCCGCAATCACGTCCAGCGTCTGCAACACGGTCGGCAGGTAATCTTCCGGCAGGTGGCGCGAATCGGTACGCGGATAAGTCAGGACCTTGTGCTTTTCATACAGCGCCTGCGCCAGGCCCAGCGTGTTCTTGGCGGAGAAGCCGAAGCGTGCATTGGCTTCACGTTGCAGGCTGGTCAGGTCGAACAGCGCCGGTGCCATCGAAGTGGTCGGCTTCGATTCTTCGGTGACATTGCCCTGCTTGCCGCGGCAGGCGGCGACGATAGATTCGGCTGCAGCCTTGCTCCACAGGCGCTCGGCGCGACGTTCCGGATCGGTTTCATCCTTCTTGAAGGCGGTGTCCAGCCAGCGACCCTGATAGATACCGGCGGCGCAAATGAATTCGGCACGTACTTCCCAGTAATCGCGCGGGACGAATTTCTTAATCTTTTCTTCGCGTTCCACCACGATGGACAGCGTCGGTGTCTGCACCCGGCCAACGGTAGTCAGGTAGAAGCCGCCCTCTTTCGAATTGAAAGCGGTCATGGCGCGGGTACCGTTGATGCCGATCAGCCAGTCGGCTTCGCTGCGACAACGTGCAGCGTCAGCCAACGGCAGCATTTCATCATCGCTGCGCAGGTTCTTGAACGCTTCGCGGATCGCGCCGGGGGTCATCGATTGCAGCCACAGGCGTTTGATCGGTTGCTTGGCCTTCGTGTATTGCGCGATCAGGCGGAAAATCAATTCCCCTTCGCGCCCGGCATCGCATGCGTTAATGAGGCCGGTGACATCCTTGCGCTTGATGAGCTTGTTCAGCACTTTCAGGCGGGATTCGGTCTTGGCGATGGGATTGAGTGCGAAATGCGGCGGAATCATCGGCAAATGGGTGAATGTCCATTTGCCGCGTTTGACGTCATATTCTTCCGGTACGGTGATTTCGACCAGGTGGCCGACCGCGGAAGAAAGGACGTATTCGTCGGATTCAAAGTACTCATCGTGCTTGGTAAAGCCGCCGAGCGTCTTCGCGATATCGTTCGCGACGGATGGCTTCTCGGCAATGATGAGGGTCTTTGTCATAGTAAATAGGATCTCGAAAGGGGAACGTCTATATAGGCGTCATGTGCACAATATGCGGCGACTTGCAGCATATTGCAGAGGCAATTTCTCATGAAAAAGCCGCCTAATATAATAATTGCATAGCCGTCAAGCGGCCAATGATAAGCGCGTTGCTGGGAAATCCGCAAGCGGGAGACAAAAACGGGTGTTGTTGAAGAGGCATGTCCGGCGTGGACGGGCATGCCTGTCGGGCCTGTCGCTTAGTGCAACATCCGTGGCGGCGCATCTTCGTCGTCAACGAAGAGCTCGTCGAAAATCAGGCCATCCGGTTCCTTGCCCTGGCTCCACAACACCATCAGCACGATGACTTTCAGCTTTTCGAGCGAAATCGGCGACTCGCCGGCTGCCAGTGCGCGCTCGATGACGATCTCGCGTTGCACCGGATTAATCAGCTTGGCCGATTCGAGGAATTGGATAAAGCCAACCGCGGGCGTGCCCAGCACATCCATTTCCTGTGTTGCGTAGATGCGGATGCCGAAGGAGAACGCCGTCTGGTGCGGATAGGAATCGGAGAGTTCGTTGGTGGTCTCAGCCAGCGCAGTCAGCCAACCGAGAGCCTTCGCGATCTCTTCTTCTTCAAAGCCGATAGCGGATAGTTTCTTTACCAGCGCCTCAGAGTCCGGGCAGGCATCGGGCCGGTAATAGGTTTCGTACAGATAGACTAGGACGTCAAACATGGCTTCACCGTAGCGCTTGGGTTAAGACGTCACCATTTGGTGCCGTCAGGATCGGATGCGTATGAATCACGCTCTTTACACAACACACACTACAAAGAGGTGTTACGACAGCGGCAGATCAAAAACAGCGCTTACTGAGAAGAAGGATACCACTAAAAATGAAGCTGCCAATAGCGCACGGAATTTTTGTTGCGTCAGGCAATGACAAATTGAAATCAGCAATGTACTTCAGGCAATGCGACGATATAAACCGCCGGGCAATATTTCCGTATGGCCGTCGAGTTCGAGTGTCAACAGATGTGTATGGATTTCGGCAATATCGAGTTGGCAACGTTGTGCCAGCGTGTCGGCATCGACCGCGTCATAGCCCATGCTGTGCAAGACATGCGCGTACGGTGCATCCGCAGGCGGTGTGGCGCGTTCGCCTGGCGCGGCCGGTATGACGGCATACTCCAGCTCTTCAAGGATGTCTTGCGCTGTTTCCACGAGTTTCGCGCCTTGCTTGATTAACAGGTGACAACCTTTGGCCAGCGGCGAATGGATGGAGCCGGGGATCGCAAACATATCGCGTCCCTGCTCGGCCGCCATGCGCGCCGTGATCAGTGAACCGGATTGCAGGGCCGCTTCCACCACCAGTACGCCGCGCGCCAGTCCGCTGATGATGCGGTTGCGGCGCGGGAAGTTGGCCGCGATGGCCGGCATGCCAAGCGGATATTCGCTGAGGATGCAGCCGTTTTCTGCGATCTGGTGTGCGAGCTGGCGATTGCGGGCTGGATAGACGATGTCCATGCCGGTCCCGATCACGGCGATGGTGGAGCCTGCGTTGACATGTGTTTGCATGGCTTGCAGTGCCCCCTGGTGGGCGGCTGTATCGATACCGAGTGCGAGGCCGGAGATGATGGTGAGGCCGGATGAACTGAGGCTGGCGGCGAATTGCTCGGCATTGGTGATGCCTTGCGCGCTGGCGTTGCGACTGCCGACGATGGCTATGGCGGGATGTGAGAGTAAGGCGATGCGTCCTTTGGCGTACAGCAGGATCGGCGGATCGTGGATTTCCAGCAGTGTGCCCGGATAGTCGGCGTCAGCCAGCGTGAAGATATGGTTTTCGCTTTGCGCAGCCCATGCTTGCGTATGTTCTATCAGGGCCAGCGTGGCAGCGGATGGTGCTGCCAGCAATGCGCGTGCAATCGGGGGAGCGACGACTTGCTGCAGGTCGGAGAGACTGCTTGAGAAGATGTTTTGCGGCGGGCCGAATGCCGTCAGCAGCTTGCGTGCCATTCCGGCTCCGACACCGGGCGCCCGTTCCAGCCTGAGCCAGTGTGCGAGATCGTCCGGTGCAGGCATCGTTGCTACCCGTTGAGGTGGTTTATTCCGGTGATGTGGCGATATCGCCAACCTGCACCGTATCCTGTACCTGCATCACCAGGCCGTAGGAAATGCTGTTGAAGACGCGGAAGATAAACAGCTCGCCATACTGCTCATCCGGCAGCTTGATCAGGCCGCGGCCGTTGCCGACGGTGCGATCCGGCACCATCAGGCCAAGGCGACGCAGGTCCAGCACGGTACCGACATCGATGCCGTCCTTGCTGCCGCGATTGATGGCGACGATCTGGTTTTGCCCGGCTTGCGAGACACCGCCATAAACCGAGACCACGCGTGCATCAGTTTGCTGCGCCGGCACATGCGGTACGTAATTGATGAAAGGCACCGGCTCGGTCGGGATCAGGCGATCACCCACACCCATTTCTTCCTTGGCGGTCAGTACAACGAGTGTATGCGGTTCGAGTTCGACCTTGCTGGTGCGCTGTACCTTCAAGGTGCCGAGGTACATTGCTTCATAGCCGATGATCTTTTTGCTGACCGGATCTTTCAATGGCTTGCCCGGACGGAAGGCCTCGAATGTCGCGTGGTCCTTCAGGTCGCCGCGTACATAGGCTTTGTCACCGCTGGCGAGGAAGACATGGCCTTCCTGCGTGGCGACGATGCGTGGCGCATCTTTCAATTCATCGACTTCGACGATCAGCGGCTTGGTCAGGAACTGTTCGATCGATTTAAAGGATACGGTGGTAATCGCACCCGACGCAGCGTCGGTGGAGCGCACTTGCGGCGACAGGCGTACGGTAGGCATGCCGCTGTTATCGCCGCCGACATCCTTGCCCAGGCGCAGGCGACCGGCGACGCGGTCGAAATACACGGTTTGGCCCGGATAGATCCAGTGCGGGTTGCGAATTTGATCACGATTCATATCCCAGACTTGCGGCCAGCACCATGGGTGCCGCAGGAATTTTCCAGAAATATCCCACAGGGTATCGCCGCGGACAACCACATGCTGGTCAGGCGCATTTGGCAGAAAAGCGCAACGGGCAGTGCCCGAAGTGGCGTTTGCTGGCGTTTGGGATAGTGCGCTGACGGGTATTACGGCTGAGACAAATGCGAGGAAGAGTGCAGCTGTGCTAAAATTTTTCATGGTTTGTCCGGTGAGCTTGACCAATTGTGACGCCATTACTGTGCTGCTGCATGTTAATAACGAATCAAGTAATTCGTAAAAAAACTTGCCAAATTGAATCAAATTTTGCACATAAATCATTGAAGTAGCAAGAAGAACCACGCTCCCAACCTGCCGCCTTGTTGCGCAAAAGCACGTATGTCCATATTAAATATCCTGCGTTACCCCGATCCACGGCTGCATAAAGTTGCCAAGCCAGTCAGTGTGTTCGACGAACGCATCAAAACCCTGGTCGCCGATATGGCGGAAACCATGTATGACGCACCGGGCGTCGGCCTGGCCGCGTCACAAGTCGATGTGCATGAACAGGTAATCGTGATCGATACCTCGGAAACGCATACCGAACTGCGCGCCTATATCAACCCGGAAATCATCTGGGCCAGCCCGGAAATGCAGGTTTACGATGAAGGTTGCCTGTCGGTGCCCGGCGTCTATGACGGCGTGGAGCGCCATGCCAAAGTCAAGGTGCGGGCCTTTGATGCCGATGGCAAACAGTTTGAACTGGAAGCCGACGGCTTGCTGGCGGTGTGTATCCAGCATGAAATGGATCACTTGAAAGGCAAGGTTTTCGTCGAATACCTGTCGCCGCTCAAGCGCAATCGCATCAAGGCCAAGATGCTGAAGGAAGAGCGCGAACTGGCGCGCGCCAATAAGCAGCGCGTCGCGCAACGCTGATCGCTGTCCACGGGCCCTTTCCCGGGCCCGTGTTTCCCTGCAATACCATAGCGCACATATGGGTTCGCATCCGGCGCTGCCCGTACTACAATCCTCCCCATGAAAATCATTTTTGCCGGTACCCCGGAATTCGCGGCAGTCGCCCTCGCGGCATTGCACGCAGCAGGTTTTGAAATCCCGCTGGTACTGACGCAGCCGGACCGGCCTGCCGGTCGCGGCATGCAATTGCATGCGTCGGCGGTCAAACAGTTTGCGCTGGCGCATGATATTCCGGTGGCGCAACCGGTATCGTTGCGCCTCGATGGTAAATATCCTGAAGTCGCGGCAGAAGCGCATGCATTGCTGAAGGCGACGCCGCATGATGTGATGGTGGTCGCCGCCTACGGCCTGATCCTGCCGCAATCGATACTCGATATCCCGCCACGTGGTTGCATCAATATCCATGCTTCGCTATTGCCACGCTGGCGCGGTGCGGCACCTATCCATCGCGCGATAGAAAGCGGCGATGCGGAAACGGGCGTCACCATCATGCAAATGGAATTGGGTCTGGATACCGGCCCGATGCTGGCGATGCAGCGTTTACCGATTACAGCTGATGACACCACTGCCAGCCTGCACGACAAACTGGCGACACTGGGTGGCGAGATGATCGTGCAAACCTTGCGCCGCATGGAGCAAGGTGATTTGCCGGCAGAGCCGCAGCCGGACGGTGCCAATTACGCAGCGAAGATTTTGAAGGAAGAAGCGACACTGGATTTCACGCAGCCGGCCGAACAACTGGCACGCAAGATACGTGCGTTCAATCCCTTTCCCGGCGCGGCAGCGACTTGCGATGGCACGCTGATCAAATTCTGGCATGCGCAGGCGGTACCCGCTTCGAATCAATTGCCGCCGGGCCAGGTGATTGCGGCGAACCCGCATGACGGTGTGCTGGTGGCTTGTGGCGACGGCGCATTGCGCGTGACCGAATTGCAGAAGCCGGGCGGCAAGCGCTTGTCGGCAGTTGAATTCCTCAAAGGTTTTACACTGGAAGACAAACGCTTCCAATAGACAATTTGTTCAATCGGTATTGATTGGAGATATGCAATGCGCGCTTTGTTGATCGTACTCACCTTGTTGCTGGCGGCCTGTCAAAACCCGGATGCGGTTCGTGAAAGAAATGCCGAGCCGGCGCCGGAACGAAATCTCTTGATGGCGAATGTCGTGATCTGGTGGGCGCATGGCAATGAGCCGTTCTGGAAGTTCACCGCCGATTCGGGCAAGCTGCGTTTCGAGAGCCTGGGTGAAGAACCGGAATACTTCGGCTACACACCATTCGCCAACGACGGCACAGCCCGTACTTTCACTGCGAAGAATGCACGCACCTCGATACAGATCCGCATGCTGCAGCAAACATGTATCGACAATATGTCGGGTGCGCAGTATCCATGGACCGCCGAAGTCACGCTGGGCAAGCGCAAGCTGCAGGGTTGCGGCGAGCGCGGTCGCTTGATGGAGTAATTAATCCGGCAGCGGCAGAGGGCTGGCCGGTTTGATTTCTTCCAGGCAGACCATCGAGCGCACGCCGGCCACGCCGGGTACCTGCATTAACCTGTCGGTCAAAAATGACGACAGCGATTTGAGATCAACCGCGACGACTTTCAGCAAATAATCAAAGTCGCCGGAGATGGTGTAGCACTCAAGGATTTCTGGAAACTGCCGGATCGCCTTTTCCAGTTCACGTACCTGCTTGAACTGTTCGCGCGCAATATTCAGGTTCACAAAGGCGGTCACACCCAAACCAATGGCCGCTGCATCGACTTGCGCGCTATAGCCGCGTATCACACCTTCCTGTTCCAGCCTTTGCACGCGCCGATAGCATTGGGGCGGCGATAAGTTGACGCGCTCGGACAATTCCACATTCGAAGCGCGCCCCTTGCTCTGCAGGGTTTCCAGCAGGATGCGGTCGTAACGGTCGAATTTCTCCATGAATGCCTCCTTGGATGCATGATTCGTTCACTTTATACCTAAATGCCGTGCAATAACGCAGAAACATTTCACTGCTTTGGCTTTAGCATGTAAGCGTGAATCCTTCTGTGGGGAGCGCTATCGTGGGCAGCCAACGCATTGCACTGGAAGATCGCTATTGCGCGCACAACTATGCACCGTTGCCGGTGGTCTTGAGCAAGGGGCGCGGCATCTGGTTGTGGGACGAAGACGGCAAGCGTTATATGGACATGATGTCCGCCTATTCCGCGGTCAGTTTCGGCCACAGTCATCCGCAATTGGTGCAGGCGCTGACGCAGCAGGCCGGGCAACTGGCGGTTACCTCCCGTGCTTTTTATACCGATCAGCTCGGCAGGTTTTTGCAATTGCTGTGCGAGATGACCGGCATGGACAAAGCCTTGCCGATGAATAGCGGTACCGAAGCGGTGGAAACTTCATTGAAAGCCGCGCGCAAATGGGCTTACAAAGTCAAAGGCGTGCCCGACCAGCAAGCGCAGATTATCGTGTGTGCCGGTAACTTCGCCGGCCGCAGTACCACCATCGTCGGCTTTTCTTCGGAAGCACAATATCGCGAAGGTTTCGGTCCTTTCGATGGCGGCTTCGTGACGATTCCATATGGCGATGCAGCCGCCCTGGAAGCGGCGATCACGCCGCACACTGCGGCCTTCCTGGTGGAGCCGATACAGGGTGAAGGCGGCATCATCGTGCCTCCGGACGCTTACCTGGCGCAATGTCGTGAGATTTGTACACGTCGCAATATCCTGCTGATCTGCGATGAAGTGCAAACCGGCCTGGGACGCACCGGTCGTTTGCTCGCTTGCGACCATGAAGGTATCCGCCCGGACGGCCTCATTCTCGGCAAGGCCCTGGGTGGTGGCTTGTTACCGGTCTCCGCCTTCCTCGCGCGCAGCGAAGTGATGGATGTGTTTACACCTGGCGACCACGGCAGCACCTTCGGTGGCAATCCTTTGGCGGCGGCGGTCGGCTATGCCGCCCTGTCGCTATTGCGTGACGGCGAATTGATCGCTGCGGCAGAACAGCGTGGACAGCGTTTGCGTGAGGGCCTGAATGCCTTGCGGCATCCGGCGATACGCAGCGTGCGCGGCAAGGGTTTGCTGATCGGACTGGAACTGGAACCACAAGTGATCACGGCGCGCAGCTTCTGTGAACGACTGATGGAAAACGGCGTCCTATCGAAAGAAACGCATCACACGGTGGTGCGCTTTGCGCCGCCGCTGATTATCACTGCAGAGGCAATCGATGCGGCGCTGCGCATCATCGAACACGTATTCGAAACTTTGCCCACGCCACATATGGAGGCTTGCACATGACGACACTCGCGCCCGACACCTTCCTGATGTGCGCCCCTGAACATTTCGAGGTGGCCTACATCATCAATCCCTGGATGGAGGGCAATATCGCCCACGGCAACCGCCTGACTGCACAAGGGCAGTGGCAGGAACTCGCGCATGCCTTGCGTACGGTGGCGCGCGTCGATTGCATGCCGGCCGCAGCCGGAGTGCCGGATATGGTGTTCACTGCAAACGGCGGCCTGGTCTTGGGCGATAAGGTGATCCTGTCAGCTTTCAAACATGTGGAACGGCAGCCGGAAGAAGCACACTTCGCCGCCTGGTTTGCCGCGCGGGGTTTGCAGGTGTTGCGCATGCCGCAAGGCTTGCACTTCGAAGGAGCCGGTGATGCCTTGCTGGATCGCGGCAGCGACTTGCTGTGGCTGGGTTACGGCCATCGTTCGGAGCTGGCTTGCGCGCCGGTGATTGCCGACATGCTGGATATCGAAGTGCAGCCGCTGCAGTTGGTCGATCCGCGCTTCTACCATCTGGATACCTGCTTCTGTCCGTTGCAGAATGGTTGCCTGCTGTACTACCCGGCGGCTTTTGATGCGGCGGCGCAGGAGCACATTGCCACACGCGTTCCAGCGCACAAGCGTTTTGCCGTAACGCAGCAGGATGCGCTCAACTTTGCCTGTAATGCAGTAAACAGTGGTCAACATGTATTCCTGAATCAGGCTTCGCCGGCCTTGAGCGCACAGTTGGAGCGCTGGGGTTTCAGCGTGACTCAAATCGCGCTGACCGAGTTCATGAAGGCGGGCGGCGCAGCCAAATGCCTGACCCTGAAAATGAATGAGCCGCGCCCGGCGCGGGAGGTCGTTGCCGGCAATGGCCGCGTGGCGGAGCCCAGCCCGGTATTTTAGAGTCCTGCCATATGTTGGGAAAAGACCAATATACAAGGCAGGAAGCGGCTAAGAACAGGGGCTTTGGCGTATAATTTGTCCTTAGTTTTCAAGCATGTACAACCCGGCGCAGCCTGTGTCCGGGTTTTTGTCTTTATGTAGCTGTACCAATAACGAATTGATAAAGAATTGACGATGAAACGCGACGCACTCTGCCCTACCGAAGTTCTCTTGCGCGACTTGATGGCACGCCGCATCCTGATCCTGGATGGCGCGATGGGAACCATGATTCAGCAATACAAGCTGACGGAAGAGGATTACCGCGGTACGCGTTTCGCCGACTTCGCGGTGCCGGGCAAGGAAATCTTCGTCAAGGGCAATAATGAATTGCTGTCGCTGACGCGTCCCGATGTCATTAGCCAGATCCATGAACAATACCTGGCCGCCGGTGCCGACCTGATCGAAAGTAATACCTTCGGCGCCACCACCGTGGCGCAGGATGATTACCACATGGGACATCTGGCATATGAAATGAACGTGGCTTCGGCACGCCTGGCGCGCGCTGCATGCGACAAGTATTCAACGCCGGACAAGCCACGCTTTGTTGCCGGCGCACTTGGCCCGACACCGAAGACCGCTTCGATTTCGCCGGACGTGAATGATCCTGCGGCACGTAACGTCACTTTTGATCAATTGGTTGCCGCCTACCTGGACCAGACGCGTGGCCTGGTGGAAGGCGGTGCCGATGTGCTGCTGGTCGAAACCATTTTCGATACGCTGAACTGCAAGGCGGCATTGTTCGCGATCGATCAATTTTTTGAAGAATCCGGCAAGCGTTTCCCGATCATGATTTCGGGTACCGTGACCGATGCATCGGGTCGTATCCTGTCCGGACAAACCGTACCTGCCTTCTGGCATTCGATCCGCCATGCGCGCCCACTGACCGTGGGCCTGAACTGTGCGCTGGGTGCGGCGCTGATGCGTCCATATGCGGAAGAGTTGTCGAAGATTGCCGATACCTATGTCTGTATCTATCCGAATGCGGGTTTGCCCAACCCTATGAGCGATACCGGCTTTGATGAAACGCCGGACGTTACCTCTTCGCTGTTGAAGGATTTTGCCGAGAGCGGTTTCGTCAACGTCGCCGGTGGTTGCTGCGGTACCACGCCGGACCACATCAAGGCGATCGCCGAAACTGTGAAGACGATCGCGCCACGCGTGATACCGACGGTAGAGCCGACCCTGAAGTTGTCCGGCCTCGAACCTTTCATCATTGATGACCAGTCCCTGTTCGTCAACGTCGGTGAACGTACCAACGTCACTGGCTCGAAAGCATTCGCACGCCTCATCATCAACGAGCAATACGATGAGGCATTGGCGGTCGCACGCCAGCAGGTAGAGAACGGCGCGCAAATCATCGATATCAATATGGATGAAGCGATGCTGGATTCGCAGGCGGCGATGTCGCGTTTCCTGAATCTGGTTGCATCCGAACCGGATATCGCGCGCGTCCCTATCATGATCGATTCGTCGAAGTGGTCGGTGATTGAAGCCGGTTTGAAATGCGTGCAGGGCAAGGCCATCGTCAACTCGATTTCGATGAAGGAAGGCGAAGAAAAATTCCTGCATGAAGCCAAGCTGTGCCGTCGTTACGGTGCTGCCGTGATCGTCATGGCCTTCGATGAAAAAGGCCAGGCTGATACCTTCGAACGCAAAATTGAAATTTGCGAACGCGCTTATTGGCTGCTGGTGAATGAAGTCGCCTTCCCGCCGGAAGACATCATTTTCGATCCGAATATTTTCGCAATTGCGACCGGTATCGAAGAACACAATAACTACGCGGTTGATTTCATCAACTCGGTACGCTGGATTAAGGAAAACCTGCCGCACGCAAAAATCAGTGGCGGTGTGTCCAACGTCAGCTTCAGCTTCCGCGGCAATGATCCGGCGCGTGAAGCGATCCACACGGTATTCCTGTATCACGCGATCAAGGCCGGCATGACGATGGGTATCGTCAACGCCGGTATGGTTGGCGTCTACGACAATCTGCCGGAAGAATTGCGCGAACGCGTGGAAGACGTCGTGCTGAACCGCCGCGAAGATGCGACTGAGCGCATGATCGAAATCGCATCGACATTGAAAGCCGGTGACAAGAAAGAAGAAGCGACGCTCGAATGGCGTAGCGGTACCGTGCAACAGCGCCTCGCGCATGCATTGGTGCAAGGTATTACGCAATGGATTGTGGAAGACACTGAAGAGGCGCGACAGGAGTTGCTGGGCAATGGCGGTCGTCCTATCCATGTGATCGAAGGTCCGTTGATGGACGGCATGAACATCGTTGGTGACTTGTTCGGCCAGGGCAAGATGTTTTTGCCGCAGGTGGTGAAGTCTGCACGTGTGATGAAGCAGGCGGTAGCCCACCTGATTCCATTCATCGAAGAAGAAAAGCGTTTGTTGCAAGAGCAGACAGGCATCGTCAGCAAACCTAAGGGCAAGATCGTCATCGCCACCGTGAAAGGTGACGTGCACGATATCGGCAAAAACATCGTATCGGTGGTGCTGCAATGTAATAACTTCGAAGTCGTCAACATGGGCGTGATGGTGCCGTGCTCGGAAATCCTGGCCAAGGCCAAGGAAGAGAATGCCGACATCATCGGCCTCTCCGGCCTCATCACACCTTCGCTGGAAGAAATGGCTTACGTTGCGAAAGAAATGCAGCGCGATGAATACTTCCGGGGTTTGAAAACGCCTTTGCTGATTGGTGGTGCGACTACCAGCCGCGCGCATACCGCGGTCAAAATTGCACATAACTATGATGGCCCGGTCGTGTATGTGCCGGATGCATCACGTTCGGTTTCAGTTGCGCAATCGCTGCTGACGCCGGAACAGCGTGACGCCTACATTGCCGAGATTGCAGCGGATTACGAACGGATACGCGAACAGCATGCGAATAAGAAAGCCGTGCCTATGCTGACACTGGCGGAAGCGCGTGCGAACAAGATGAAGCTGGAATTCACCGGCAAGTACGCACCGGTCAAGCCGAAATTCATCGGTCGTCGCGTGTTCAAGAATGTCGACCTGGCGACGATTGCACAATACATAGACTGGGGGCCGTTCTTCCAGACCTGGGATCTGGCCGGCCCGTATCCTGCGATCCTCAAGGATGAAGTAGTCGGTGAAGCGGCGACCAAGGTATTTGCCGAAGGCCAGGCCTTGTTGAAGAAGGTAATTGAAGGTCGCTGGTTGCAAGCCAATGGTGTGATTGCGCTGCTGCCGGCGAATACGGTGAATGACGACGATATAGAAATCTATACCGACGAGACGCGCAGCAAAGTCGCATTCACCTACTATGGCGTACGCCAGCAAACCGTGAAGCCGGTGATCGATGGTGTGGCACGGCCGAATCAATGCCTGACCGATTTCATCGCGCCGAAGTCATCCGGCGTGGCTGATTACATAGGCTTGTTCGCTGTCACTGCCGGCCTCGGTATCGAAAAGTATGAAAAACGCTTTGAAGATGCGCACGATGACTATTCGTCGATCATGCTGAAGTCGCTGGCGGATCGCCTGGCGGAAGCCTTTGCCGAACATTTGCATGAACGCGTGCGTAAAGACCTGTGGGGTTATGCGGCAGACGAGAAGCTGACGAATGAAGCGCTGATCAAGGAAGAGTACAGCGGTATCCGCCCTGCTCCTGGTTATCCGGCTTGTCCGGAACATACGGTCAAGAAGGAAATGTTCCAGACCTTGCAGGCGGAAGAGATCGGCATGATGCTGACTGATTCCTATGCGATGTTCCCGGGTGCTGCGGTTTCGGGTTTTTACTTCGCGCATCCGGAAGCAAAATACTTCGTGGTCGGCAAGATAGGCGACGACCAGGTCGTCGATATGGCCGAGCGACGCGGTGCTACCAAGGAAGATGTGGAGCGCTGGCTCGCACCTAACCTGTCCTGATGCAAACCGCCGGGCTGGACGGTCACATCCGTTCAGTCCAGCGGTGCCCCATCGATAAATACCTTCAATTCCCCGCTATTGAACGCGGTCCATGTTTCATTCGTGGTCAGCGGTTCTGTCACGATAATGGCGACGCGGTCATTTGGCGTCGTCACTTCCGAGAAATTCACTTTCACATCTTCGTCGCACAAGGTTGCTTCGGCGAACGGATGTTGGCGCACGATGTAGTGCAGATTTGTCGAGCAATGCGCGAACAGCGCAGAGCCATCCGACAGCATCATATTGAAGGTGCCGTGCTGCGAGATTTCTTTTGTCAGGTCAGCGATGGCGGCCGTCAATTGCGGCAGCATCGGCAAAGCGTCATCGAAGCGGCGGCGTAATTCCTGCAGGATGTAGCAGAACGCAGCTTCGCTATCGGTGGTGCCGACAGGCTGGTAAGGACCGTTCAGTTCAGGATTGAAATCCTTCAGGTCGCCATTGTGGGCGAACACGAAATAGCGGCCCCAAAGTTCGCGCACGAACGGGTGGCAGTTTTCCAGCGCGACGCGACCCTGGGTCGCCTTGCGGATATGTGCGATGACATTCTTTGATTTGATCGGGAAGCGTCGGATCAGGTCGGCGACCGGCGATTCGATGGCAGCCTGGTGGTCGACGAAGTGGCGTACACCTGCACCCTCAAAAAATGCGATGCCCCACCCGTCATTGTGGACATCGGTACGGCCGCCGCGAGTGGCAAAACCGGTAAAGCTGAACACAATGTCAGTCGGGACATTGCAGTTCATTCCAAGAAGCTGGCACATGAATTTTCGTTACGCTCTTAATAATTACTTAATCAGGATTAATCCACACAGTATCACGACTGCAGGGCTGCCTGCCGGCAACAGCCGATATTATGACCGGCATGTGACCCCGCGCTGCAGTCAGGCCGCTGTGTCGTATTTATTTCACGCACTGGCGAAATGCCGCTGGATGTTAGCCGATGTCAAAGGGTTGTCATAATCGGCGACTAGCATGGCTGCAACCAACCCACATTCAGGTGACGTATGCGCACTCGGGATATGCTGATGCATGGCAGTACCGGTTTCGTGCAGGGCACACGTCCTGCCGGCGATCAGGCAGACCCTTTGCCGGTCGTGCGAGTATCATCTGAAAGCATGACACGTTATGCCCTTTACTTTACGCCTGTTGACGACTCGCCATGGGCGCAGGCTGGCAGCAGCTGGCTGGGCCGCCATCCTGCGAGTCCCGAGCCGGTACAGCAAGTCAATATCCCCGGCATTCCCCGCATATTACTGTCCAGCCTGACCGCAGATGCCCGTCGCTATGGTTTCCATGCGACGCTGAAGGCTCCCTTCCGTTTATTCGAAGGTTTCAACGAAGAGCATTTGCTGCAGATGGCGCGTGCTTTTTGTGCTGCGCAGAAAGCGATTGTGTTGGACGAAGTGCGCGTGCGCCCACTGATGGATTTCCTTGCCTTGCAGGTGAATGGTCCGCTGGACGAGATAGGCGGACTGGCGATGCGGTGTGTGACTTACTTCGATCTTTTGCGTGCCCCGCTGACCGAACCCGAGCTGGCCAAGCGTCGTCGCGCCGGGCTGAATGCGCGGCAAAGTGCATTGTTGCAGCGCTGGGGTTATCCATACACGGAAGAGTTTTACCGCTTCCATATGACGCTCACTGATGCATTGATGCATGCCGATGCTGACGTCATCTTTACGATACGCAAGGCTGCCGAACAGCACTTTGCCGCGGCAGTCGCGGCGGTACCACTGGCGATAGATGCATTGACCATCGCACGCGAAGAGTATCCGGGTGCGCCTTTCGTCGAATGGCAAAGGATTCCGTTTTCCGGCCAGGGTGAGCGCGCGAGCTTGCCGCACAGTGGGCGTATTTTTTTCTGTGTCGGTCCGTCCGGGGTCGGCAAGGATAGCTTGTTGAACTGGGTGCGTGAACACAGTGCCGGTGACGAGAAACTGGTGTTTGCGCAAAGGACGATTACCCGCGCGACACAAGCCAATGAAGCGCATGAAGCTGTCGATACCGCGAGCTTCTGGCGGCTTGCCGCCGGTGGCCAGTTCGCGATGGTATGGCAGGCCAACGACCTGTGCTACGGCATACGGCGCGGGATAGAAGCAGACCTGAAGGCCGGGCGCGATGTGGTCATCAATGGTTCACGCGCGTATGTACCGCAACTCTTGCAGGCTTTTCCGGATGCGATAGTGATCTGGATAGACGCCAGTGAAAACCTGTTGCGCGAGCGCCTCGAAGCGCGTCAGCGCGAGCAGGGGCCGGCCTTGTTGAAGCGCCTCAAGCGTGCGAAGGAGTTCGCGCCGTCCGAGCAGGCGCAGGTGATACGACTGGATAATAGCGGCGCGCTGGAAGCGGGTGGACAGAAGCTGCTCGATATCCTGCGCCAAGCGAAATAATGTGTGGCTAGAGGCTCGCCAATTCGGTCCGGCAGCGCCATAGGCCATGTCCGGACGCCAGGTATTTTTGTTCGAACGGCGTGATGCAATGCTGCGGCGTGTAGGCTTCACAAGCCACTTGCTGTTGCGTCAAAAGCTGCAAGGCTGCAGCGAATTCCTCTATGTAAATTTGCCAGTTGCTGCGACATTCCAGCGTGCCGCCCAGCGCGACGATGGTCGGGAAGATCGCATGTCCATGCCAGCGCCTCGTCAGGTGCCCTATCTTTGGCCATGGATTCGGATACAGGATGTAATGCCGGGCCGGGCGTATATCGCTGGCCAGCAGCAGGCGCCAGTAATCGACCAGATCCGCGCGTACGCGCAGGCAATTGCCTGGAACCGCATGTGGCCATTGTGTATTGCGTGCGATGCGATCGGCGGACTGATCGACGCCGATGACAAAATGATCCGGGAATTGTGTCGCGAGGTTGAAGGTGGAGAGACCGACGCCGCAGCCGGCATCCAGGATCAGCGGTTTGCCGCCGGCTGCTTGCCAGCTCGCAATGCTGTGTTCGAAGGCGCTGCGATTGTAGGCGGTAATCGGTTTTTGGAACGGGTGTTTGGCGTGCCGCTCAACTTGCGCATGCAATTGTGCGTGGGTATCGGTTTGTCGGCTGACGATGAAATGGGAATTCGCGTACATCGCGATGAAGCGCTATGGATAAAGACGAAATTATGCCTGCATTGGATGCAACGGCCAATGCAGGCATCAAAACAGCGATTTAATGTATCGTCAGCGCCTGGCTCATGAAGGCATCGTAATTTGCCAGGAAATCATCAATTTCTTCGACGCTGGGTTCTGTCGCGATCAGGTCGCGCACATTTTTGCGGAAAGACTCGGCCGAGGCACCGGCGATGAATATTTCACGTTTGGCTGGCTTATCCATGATTTCATAGCCGCCAAAGCGCAGGGCGTCCTGCCCGTCATCAGCACCGAATTCTACGACGCTGTACTGCTCGCTGTTGTAGATCACGTTCATATAATCTCCTGTCGCTATTGCAATGAAGAAATCATCGCGTTGATAGGGAAATGGCGTTGTTCGGAGCAATTTCAAGTGTTGGACAGGGATTCCGCCCATAAGTTGGTAACGGCACGTAACAAAAGAAATTAAGTTCCGGCGGGAAAGATTAACAATCCTCTACAAATGCCGCGGGACGGCCTGCTTAGGCTTCGCAGACCAGGTCGTCGTCCAGTGTGAGCCAGGCGTCGTAAGGTGCTTGCGTGAGGAATTGGCGGAGCTGGTCCAGGTGTTCGGTGTTGGCGACGCTGATGTAGAGTCGCGCCGGCTTGTCGCGCAGTATGCGATTGAGGGTAACGCGCATGACCAGGTTGCCGGTGCAGTGCATGCAGCCGGGGGCGATACGGGCAATTTTCAGGAGGGGTGAAGCTGGCAGTGCGTCGAGGTCGCTGCGCCCGTCGGGCAAACCTTCGAGGATGATGGCGGTATCTTGACTGGCATCAATACGGCTGTGTATCGCGGCTTCACGGGTGGCGGCGCGTCCGCCCAGCACCAGCGAGGTGAGGGTCATACTCCTTTTTTCGCAATTTTCCCGGGTTCTACGCCGAGTTGCTTGAGCTTGCGGTACAAGTGGGTGCGTTCGAGGCCGGTTTTCTCCGCCACACGCGTCATGCTGCCGCCTTCCTGGCCCAGATGGTGTTCGAAGTAAGCACGTTCAAATGCATCGCGTGCTTCACGCAATGGCAGCTCAAAGGAAGCGGTGAAGAATTGCGTATCGGCCGACATCAGCGGTGCGCTGGCGATAGCCGGATACATCTGGCTGGAGCTGGCCGGCAGTACCTTGTCTTGCGGCAGGTGGTGGCTGTCGGTGGCGGCGATAGGCGCGCGTACCGGCATGCTGGCGATGCGTGTGACTTCCTGGCCGCGGGTCAGTCCCTGTTGCACCGCTTTCAATAATTTCTGTAGCGAAATCGGCTTTTCGAGGAAGTTGAGAGCACCGATACGGGTTGCTTCGACTGCGGTATCTATCGTCGCGTGGCCGGACATCATGATGACCGGCATGGTCAGCATGCCATCGCGCTGCCATTCCTTGAGCAGGGTGACGCCGTCGGTGTCGGGCATCCAGATATCCAGCAGGACCAGGTCGGGTTTGGCGGCGGCACGCAGTTCGCGCGCCTGTTGTGCATTCTCTGCGGTCGCTACGACATGCCCCTCATCCCCGAGGATTTCCGAGAGCAATTCGCGTATGCCCATTTCGTCGTCAACAACTAGAATATTTGCCATCTGTTTCCCTCCCTCATCTTGATTGCCCTCCCAATGCGCTGTGTTTTATTTCAGCTTTCATTCGGAGGATAACTTTAACAGCAAAATCGCCACTTTCGCACCGTTCGTATCACTGCGGTTCTGAATATCTATGCGTCCGCCATGCTCTTCGATGATTTTCTTGACCATCGCCAAACCGAGGCCGGTGCCGCGCGGTTTCGACGTGATGTACGGTTCAAATGCATGCGCCAGGATTTTCGGCGTGAAGCCCGGGCCATTGTCGGTGATGGTCAGTTGTACTGCATTGCTGACGGCACCGTCTGAACTGCGGTAATGAATCTCTTCCGTAATGATATCAATGCGCGCCGGTGCTGCCTGCTCGCCGCGGTCAGCCACCGCATCCTGCGCATTTTGCAGCAGGTTGTGGATGACCTGGCGCAATTGCGTCGGATCGCCCATGATCAGTGGCAAGTCCTGTGCCAATGTGGCATGGATGATATCCCTGCCGTCGCCACTCAGGTAAAGATGCAGGATTTCTTCTATCAGTGCATTCAAATCCAGCGAAGACAATACTGCCGGTGGGGTTTTCGCGTAATCGCGGAAATCGTCCACCATGCGCTTCATCGCCGTGACCTGGTTCACGATGGTTTCGGTACTGCGTTCCAGCACCTTGGCATCGGCTTCGTTCAGCTTGCCTTCCAGTTTCATGTGCAGGCGTTCCGCAGATAACTGGATAGGCGTGAGCGGGTTCTTGATTTCATGCGCCAGGCGGCGTGCAACTTCGCCCCAGGCGATCGAACGCTGCGCCGAAATTACGTCCGAAATATCATCGAACACGACGACATAACTGCCTTCCCGCGCTCCCGGCAGGCGCGAACCGCGTGCCAGCAGTGAAATATCGTTCTCGGTTTCCGGCCCGCCCATGCGCCGCGGGACATCGATCTGATGTTGCCAGTGCAGGCTTTCCTTGCCGGCGCGGCCGGCGGCGGATTGTGCGCTTTGTTCGGAAAAGGATTGCGTGATCACTTGGGCGAAGGTGCTGAGACCATCAATATCTTTCAATGGTTTGCCTATGTGCTGGGCAAAGTCGTGCTGCAGTATGCGCTCAACGGATTCATTGCAGGTTACTAATTTGAAGTTGCGGTCGAGGACCATCACGCCGGCCGACATATTCGCCAGTACCGATTCCAGATAGCCTTTGGCGTTTTCCAGTTCGAAGCGGTTCTTTTCCACCGACGCGCGTGCATCGAACAGCTGTCGCGTCATCGTATTAAATGACTGCGTCAGTGTGCCGAGTTCATCCGAGGTGGCGACGATAGGTCGCGGTGACAGGTTGCCTTCGGCCACGGCCTTGGTACCTTCGGCCAGCAACAGCAAGGGTTTTGCCAAATCGCTGGCGATCAGGAAGGCGCCAGCGATTGCACCAAAGATCGCCAGTAACAAGGTCAGCGTGAGGGTGACGATGTAAATCTTGCGCAGGCCGGTGCGGGCCAGATAACGCTCCTGGTATTCGCTGTAGGCAACGCGCAAGGCTTCGGCATTGGTCGCCAGTTGTTCGGGAACCGGTTGCCGCAATTGCAGGTAGCGTGAATCGGTTTGCAGCAACAAGGCCTTGCTGGAGGTAGGGATTTCGACCACGACGCGCAGGTACATGCTGTTGGCGGTATTGGTGACCGGCGTGGTATTGGTCGAGGATTTTTTGCTGTCGTCCTGGAACTCGTTATTGCCTTCAATCGTCGCGTAGGAGCGGGCCACGCGTGCCTGGCGCAGCATGGCCGCGGTTGGCAGGTCCGGTAGCAGTGAACTTAATTGCGAGCCGGAGCTGGCAATCATTTGCCCGTTGCTGGTCACAATCACGGCTTCCTGCTGCAGGTTCTGGTCGCGCATGCGCGACAACTGCGTGATTTGCATGGCATCCGACAGGTCGGATAATTCCAGCGCCATATTGCGCGCCTTGGTTTGCAAATCATTCAGCGAGGAATCGAGGGCGGCGCGACCGAGGTTGAGGCCGGATTCGAGCGCCGACTCAACCCGGACGTCGAACCAGGATTCGATAGAGCGCGAAACGAATTGCACCGATACCGTATAAATCACGGCCCCCGGCAGGATGCCGATGACGGCGAACAGCAGCACCAGCCGTGCCATCAGCCTGGAGCCGAATTTGCCGCGTTTGTAGCGCTTGTATAAACGTACCAGTAACAGGGTTACCAGTAACAGCAAGGCGCCGGCGACGACTGCATTGAGGATCAGCAGCCACGGATAGTTTTGTTCAAACAGATTGGAATTTTCAGATGCGGACGCGAGCAGGAACAACAAAATACTGACTACCGCCCCGCCGACGACCAGCAGATACCGAAGAAGTCGGGTCACTGACGTTCCGCCGTATAAGTGAAGCGCTTCCAGTTCGACGACAGGCGCCAGTCGCTGCTATTCATCGCATGGACCTGGAAAGGCTTGGGTAATTGGGCCACGTCCAGTTGCATGCGCACCGCGACTTCATAGGTTTGGCCGACTTTCAGGGTGTTGCGGTCGGCGATTACCCAGCGATTCGGGCGGCGCACCATGGATAAGGCATCGTCCAGCGTGGCAAAGCTTTGTTGCAGCCGGCCGGTGATGGCAGCGTGGTATTGACGGGTCAGGACGTTATAGGAAATGCGTATGGTCTGGCTTTCGCTGACTTCCTTGGCGTCGAACCAGTACCAGCGTGGTTTGTTGATTTCGATTTCGGTGGTGAAGTAAAGCGGGATGCCGCGTGACAATGCATCTTCCAGGCCGCGGCTCAGATCGAAGGAGTAAGTTGCCGCGAGGCGATAGCCTTCGGTGCTGTCTTCCAGATGCGCTTCCACGATATCTATGCTTTCCGCTGCATGTGCGCTGCTGTGTTGCAGCGAGAACGCCAGCAACATAATGGCGCACAGCCAGTAGAGGGGAAAGAAAAGTTTTCGTTTCACGCGTCTTGGGAAGGCAGGACAAACTGCCCGATAAGTTAAGTTGCTTGAGCTAAAACAAAATCAGATTACAGGATCAGGACACGGTTTTTTGAAACAACGCATAAAACAAACCATCGTGGTCACTTTCCGCATTTGCTGTCGGCAATAGCTGGCCGGGCGCGGGCAGGCGAGTTGCATTATTGCGTACCGCAAATGCGGCTGCCTGCGCTTCCGACTCTTGCGGCCACAGCGAGCAAGTGACAAACAGCAATTTACCATCCGGCTGCAGCATCTGCCAAAGATTGTCGAGGATTGTGGCAGAAATTGCCGCAAGTTGTGTTGTATCACCCTTACGGCGCAGCCAGCGGATGTCCGGATGGCGACGCACGATGCCGGAAGCGGTACATGGCACGTCGGCCAGGATGCGATCAAACGGTTTGCCGTCCCACCAGTCGGTGGCGCTGGCGTCGCCCGTCAGCAAGGTCGCCTGCAGTTGCAGGCGCTCCAGGTTTTCCGCGATGCGCGGCATGCGGCGCGCTTCATTATCGAGTGCGATCAGTTCGACATCGGCACTTTCCAGAATATGCCCGCTTTTGCCACCCGGTGCGGCGCAGGCATCGAGGACCCGCATGCCGTCGCGCAGGTCCAGCAATGAGGCGGCCAGTTGTGCCGCCGCATCCTGCACCGACACCAGGCCTTCATTGAAGCCGGGAATCTGGCCGACCGGTGTCGGCTGCGCCAGCTTGACGGCATCCGGGCCGATGCGGGTAGCAGCGACCGATTGCTCCGCCAGCAGCGCCAGGTATGCATCGACCGTGGTCTTGCGGCGATTGACGCGCAAGGTGAGTGGTGGCGCGGCATTGCCGGCTTCGAGGATGGCTTGCCAGTTTTGCGGGTAGGCCGAACGCATGCGGTCTATCCACCAGTCCGGATAATTCCAGCGCGCGAATTGTGTACCACCGGCACTCTTCAACAGTGCATCGCGCTCGCGCAGGAAGCGGCGCAGGACGGCATTGACCATGCCTTTGGCATGCGCCATATCCGGATCGGCTGCCGCTGCGGTCACCGCCTGGTCGACTACGGTGAAGGCGCTATAGCGCGCTTCGGATTCGGCTTCATCCGGATCCGAAATCAGCGCCAGCGCACAACACAGCAAGCCATGCAGGATTGCCGGCTCGGTTTGCTTGGTGGTCATTGCATTGAGCAAGGCTTCGGCGCGGCCGATATGGCGCATGCAGTGATAGGACAAATCCTGGATCGCACCGCGCGCCTGTGGCGTCGCATGGGTTTGCGCAAAAATTTGTGCGAGTGCCTGTGGCAAGGCAACGCCGCGTCCGACTGCGGCAACGGCTTGTGCTGCGCCATGCAGGCTGAAGGAAAGGGAGTCGGGTTTTAAATTGATGGTCACGTTATCTTTTCGTTAAAGCTGTGCCGGATGCGATTTGTACGCAGATCCAGCATGGTCCAGCCAGAAGCCGGCGGCGCGTGGCGCGGCAGTTCTTGAATTTTCAATGACGTGATTGTAGCGGTGCGAGCGCTTTGCGCGTGCGTGAAGACGCGATAAATCGTAAAAAAGCCGGATATTGGCTATTTCAGAAGGAAGGGCTGGCGGATTGCGGCGCGACGGAGCCAGTTGCCGGAAGCAAACTGCTCCGCGCTGCCTTGGGGCTGTGTTTTGGTGGGATGGGCTTACGGCTGGTTGCCTATACGCCCCACATCACATCCTGGTTTTCTGCGCGGGCCGCACGCAGCATTTCCAGTAAAGGATAGGCGCGCGAGGAAAAACGTACTGCTTCCGGTTGCTCGTGTTCATTATCGTCGCCATTCTCGCCGTGATGTGCGACAACATCGCGTTGCACTGCTTCCGACGCGAAATGGGCGTTGCTTTCGACAATTTCCTGTTCCAGCAACTTAATTGCGTTTGCTGTTTCTGCTGCAGTGATGACGCCACGCTTATGGTCTTTATGCAGAAGGTCGAGTATGCGTTTTGCATGCTCTTCATACATCAGTACCTCGGCTGCGGCTTTGGATTTGAACGTGATTAACATGAGCAGCCTCCTTGAAGTGATCGACGCTTAAACCTTAGCACGATTTCTGTAACTGTTCTAGCGAAGTTATGACAGCTGTGAAGCTAGTGTTAAGGCTGATTTTCAGTTCAATTTGAACGAGGAAAAGAAAGTATCCACCAATTCGCGTTTGACGACTTTTTCCGAACCGGTAACGACCAGTTGATACACCCGCTTATCCTGTGCCACGAAGCGGGCAAATAAAACCCGCGCCGGCTCATTGCTTGCCGCGCCGAGCGCCTGCATTTCCATGACGGCCAATTGACCACCGGCACTACCTTGCGCCATCGTCAGTGTTTTTTCCTGCTTGATGGTGCCGCCGATATTGTTGACCAGGGCAGTTTTCATTGCACTCAATGACACCTGTGCCAGCGTGGCATCCGGCAACTCCGCGCTACCGACCGCGAAAGTTATGCCATCTACCGAAGATGCAGTCATCGTCATCGCAACCTGCGTGCCATTCAAATCGATCTGACGTGTCAGCGTGGTCGGTTTGCTGGGCATTGCAACTGCGTACGGTGCATCGTTGCTGCGGATTTCGCGCCAGTCGAATTTGGGTGAACAGGCGCTCAATGTAAACGCTGCGCCGAGCAGTGCAATATTGAAAAAGGAGCGAAGAGCAGGTTTCATGAGCGTTGACGAATGAAGGCAATCGGATCGCTATGGTACACCGCAGATGGCGGCAATAAAAAAGGCCAGCGCGAGGCTGGCCTGGTACATGTAGCTGAAGAGAGATTAAAACTCTTCCCAGTCATCGGCTCCGGCCGTTGCCTTTTCACGCTTCGGTGCGTGTACCGGATTGGACAGCAGGGGTTTGGCGGCTTGCGTGCGGATGGCCGGTGTCGTGTTGCGCACCACTGGGATGTCGTCCAGCGAGCTGACGAAAGCGGGTTGATTGCCATCGAGTTTGAATTGGCTGACCACGCGCGCGAGGTTGCCGGCCTGGTCTTGCAATGATTCAGCTGCTGCGGCTGCTTCTTCGACCAGCGCGGCATTCTGTTGCGTGACCTGATCCATTTGTCCGATGGCCTGATTGACCTGATCGATACCCGAGCTCTGTTCCTGGCTGGCCGCCATGATTTCAGCCATGATATCGGTCACGCGTTTCACGCTGTCGACGATTTCATTCATTGTGCTGCCGGCTTCATTGACCAGCTTGCTGCCGGCCTCGACTTTGCCGACCGAATCACCGATTAATATCTTGATTTCCTTGGCGGCGGCGGCCGAGCGTTGCGCGAGGTTGCGCACTTCACTTGCAACCACAGCAAAGCCGCGACCTTGTTCGCCGGCACGTGCCGCTTCGACGGCGGCATTCAATGCGAGGATATTGGTCTGGAAAGCGATGCCATCGATGACGCTGATGATGTCGACAATTTTGCGCGCCGATTCATTGATCGATGCCATGGTATCCACTACTTCGGAGACGACGGAGCCACCTTTGACGGCGACATCGGAAGCCGACATTGCCAGGCTGTTGGCCTGGCGTGCGTTATCCGCATTCTGGCGCACGGTAGAAGTCAGTTGACCCATCGAGGCTGCAGTTTCGCCGAGGGAGCTGGCTTGTTCTTCGGTACGCGACGACAGGTCCAGGTTGCCGGACGCGATCTGGCGCGATGCGGTGGCGATGGTTTCGGTACCGCTGCGTACTTCGGAAACCGTTTTGTTCAGGCTTTGCGTCATGTCCTTCAAGGCTTGCATTAGCTGGCCGGTTTCATCGTTCGAGCTTACTTCGATCTTCGCCGACAAATCACCGGAGGCGACGGTGCGTGCAACCGTGACCGCGCGATTCAATGGGCGCGTGATGCTGATCGCCAGGCGCCATGCAAAGAAGACGCCGAGTGCCACTGCAGCCGCCAGCAAACCGATCAACAGGCTGCGACCCGACAGGAAGGCGCTTTGAATACTTGTGCCTGCTTCGTCGATCAATTTCTTTTCATTCTGCAGTACAGCGTCGATCGAGTTGCTATAAGCATTCATCGCCGGCAGCATTTTTTCATTGATCAGCAACTGCGCTTCTGGCAGCTTGCCTTCAGCCTTGAGCTTGAAAACGGTCTGGCGGATGTCACGATATGCATTTCGTGCGACCACCAATTCTTCGAACAAGCGCTTGTCTTCCGGCGTCTTGATCATGCTCTCGATTTCTTTCTGCAGCTCATTGGCACGTACACTCGTTTTATCCATCTGCTTCTGGAAGAAAGCCTGGTCTTCGGCGCTGGTCGTTTTGGCGGAAGCCAGTGTACGTGCACCATTGACGTCTACTGCCGATAACCATTCCTGTGCCAACCGTTCTTTCGGCAGCATGGTTTGCGTCATGACGTCGGCCGAGGTGCCGACTTCCTGCAGACGCAGGATGCCAACCACGGTCATCATGACCATCAGGGTAAGCAGTAAGGCAAAACCGAAGCTGAGACGCGTACTGATTTTTAGATTTGTAATTTTCATATATGTGTTCCAAAGGTACGGCAGGGTGAAGGGTGAAGCTGCGCGGCGTACGTTGAAGCTGGTGGATTGTTTGCGACTGTCTTGCTATCGAATGTGCAAGAAGTTGGCCGATGCCGGAAGATGGCGTGGCTTTGCAGTAAATCGGAGGGTATTATCGACTGAAATGCTTAATATTTCCATGTGGAAACATTAAGTTTTGTTAGATTTCGTCATATATGCAACATATATGTCGGAGTTTTCTTATGTTATTTGCAATCCAGGGGGCGGGTGTGCCGGATAAAGGCTTGTAGAATGCCAATTTTTACCTGCGCCGAAATCTCGGGCGCTTGTTTGCATAAGGCTTCGACTCATGGGAAAACTGCTCGCGATTGACGGCCTTAATATTGTGCGGCGGGTCTATGAAGCCAATATGGAAGAGGATACCGCCGCCAAAGCGGATGCGGCCTTGCGTCACTCTCTCGCCTCCTTCCGTAAATTATTGAATACGCATCTGCCGACACATGTTTTGCCCGCCTTCGATTTTGGTGGCCATACCTGGCGTCATGATCTGTATCCGCGCTATCGTGAAAACCGGGCGCCGATGCCGGAGGTATTAAGGGAGCGCCTGCCTGATTTTTACGTGCAACTGACGGAGCTGGGTTTGCATGTAGTGTCCGTGCCTGAAGTTGAAGCGGACGACGTGATTGCAACCGGCGTATTACGTTGGCTGGGCGAAGGACGCGGCGAAGCGATCATCGCTTCCACTGATAAGGATTTGCATACGCTGATCGAGCATGGTGCGGTGATCTGGGATCACTTCAAAGGTGAATGGCACGACAGCAAATGGGTGGAAAGCAAATTTGGTGTATCGCCGGAAATGCTGACCGATTTGCTGGCATTGATGGGCGATGTATCGGACAGTATTCCCGGTGTGTCCAAGGTTGGTGTGAAAACCGCCGCCAAATTATTACAAAGCTACGGCAATATAGATCGCATCATGGCGGGTGCAGGCATCCTCAAGGATACGCTCGGTGAAAAACTGCGCAAGGATAAGGACCAGCTTTATATGTCACGTCAATTGGTGGCACTTAAAGATGACGTACGCATGGGCGTGACATGGAATATGCTGGCCTTTGATGCCGGCAAATTGGCTTAGGCACTTCGGCATTTACTAAAGAATTCTTATGACTGATACAGAACAACTCTACTTCATCGAGCAACGCAAACTCGGGCCGCAGGAAAAAGACTTGCCGGTTTATGCGAAGCTGATGAAAAGCAAGGACGGCGTATTTGAAGGCGTCTCTTTCATCCGCAGTAAAGACAAGGCTTCCATCATGAGCCTGGCCGAAGCACAGCAGGCAGTGGCATGGGCCAAGGCGAAGAAGCCTTTGGCCAGGCAATATGAAACAAAGATTGTTCCGGTCGGATAAACCAGCGAAGGAGCCAGATATGCGTCACATTTTATTTGCAGGAATCCTTGCCACTGTGAGCTTGTCGGCGACGGCTTCATCACCCGAAGCATGGGATGCTTTATACAGTTCTACGAAACAGGCTTGCCTGCAAAAAAGCGGCTTGAAAAATCCGAAAGTGATTGAAGGGCCGGTCCTGTTTGCCGGCGACATCCTGTACAAGATACGCGGCAAGTGGCCACAGGCGCATATGCAGGGCAAGACCGGCAAGGTGTATTGCCTGCATCCTTATCCGAATGGCGAGCCGGAGATTGTCGACGCGCGTTAATACGTTGCTGATCTGAAGCGCTCGATTGCCGATCGATAAAAGGGAAGAATATCGATCGGCAACGTCATCACGCAAAACTCGCTTCAAGGCTGGTATGTTGACCGGCGGTTTGCTCGCCTGTTCCAAGGCCCGGGTAATTTGCATCAATCCAAATTCATCGATGAGTTAGCAATTACTATGCCAGTGACATGTCAGTGTTGGCAGCATGGCGCGCACTGTTATTGTTCACGTAGTGCCCTGCGGTATTGAATGGCTTCTGCCACATGCGGTTTGCTGATGGCTGGTGCGCCGGCGAGGTCGGCAATGGTGCGTGCGACTTTCAGTACGCGATGATAGGCACGCGCCGACCAGTTGAGGCGGGTCATGGCGGTGCGCAGCAATTGTTCACCGCTGTCATCCGGCGTGCAGTGCAGTTCGATCTCGCTGCCGGATAGCAAGTGATTGCTCTTGTCCTGGCGTGCGGTTTGCCTTATCGCTGCGGTCGCAACGCGTTGCGCGACGTGAGCAGATGTCTCGCCATCGGACGGCCTGAGCAAGTCTTCATGTGCCAGTGCGCCGACCTGGATTTGCATATCGATACGATCCAGCAAGGGGCCGGAAATTTTCCCCTGATAACGGGTGATGAGATCGGGTGTGCAGCGACATTTATTGGAGACATGGCCCAGGTAGCCACAGGGACAGGGATTCATCGCTGCAATCAATTGGAACTGCGCGGGGAAATCGGCCTGGCGTGCGGCACGTGAAATCGTGATGCGGCCGGACTCCAGAGGCTCGCGCAAGACTTCCAGCACGGAGCGATTGAATTCCGGCAGCTCATCGAGGAAGAGCACGCCACGATGTGCGAGTGAAATCTCACCGGGCCGCGGGGTTCCGCCACCACCGACCAGGGCGACGCCGGATGCAGTGTGATGCGGCGCACGGAATGGCCGGAGCTTCCAGCGTGCGCTGCTAAAGCCGCTGGTCAGCGATTGCACTGCCGCGGATTCCAGCGCTTCTTCATCTGTCATCGGCGGCAGGATGCCGGCGAAGCGGGCAGCGAGCATGGACTTGCCTGTTCCCGGTGGACCCACCATCAATAAACTATGTCCTCCCGCCGCCGCGACTTCCAGCGCGCGTTTGGCCTGGGCCTGTCCCTTTACTTCGGCCATATCCGGATAGTCGGGGCGCGTGCTGGCCGGCGCGGCAATGTGGCGATTCAGGCGCGCTTCCGGATCATGTGCGGCGAAATGGGCGCAGACTTGCAATAAGGAATCAGCGGGCAGGATGCTTACTTCGCCAACCAGCGCCGCTTCATCGGCATTCATGCGTGGCAGGATAAATGCACGTTGTTGGCCACCTCTGTCACCACGACGGTGCATCGCAAAGGTCATCGCCAGGGCACCGCGTATCGGACGTAGTTCGCCTGACAAGGATAACTCGCCGGCAAACTCATATTGATCCAGGGTATCGGCCGGCATTTGTTGGGAAGCTGCGAGGATGCCAAGTGCGATCGGTAAATCGAAACGGCCGGACTCTTTCGGTAGATCGGCCGGTGCGAGGTTGACGGTGATGCGACGTGCGGGGAATTCGAAGCCGGCATTTTGCAGCGCGGCGCGAACGCGGTCTTTGGATTCCTTAACTTCGGTTTCCGGCAAACCAACGATGGTGAAGGATGGGAGGCCGTTCGCCAGATGTACTTCTACAGTGACTTCCGGCGCCTGCATGCCGCTTAAGCCGCGACTCGTCAAAACCGCTAGGCTCATGACCTCCCCTATACCTCTTTATTTCCGGCCCACGATGACGGCGATCTCAATCAATGCGTCACGCGGAATACGCGCTACCTGTACCGTGGCACGGGCTGGCGGGTTGGTCTTGAAGTATTCGCCATAGACGCGATTCATCGCGGCAAAGTCGTTCAGGTCTTTCAGATAGACGGTGCTCATCAACACATCGTCATGGGAGAGGCCTTGGGATTTCAGTTTCTCGCCAATGTGATCAAGCACGGCTTTTGTCTGCTCCTCGATAGTAGTGCCTTGAATTGCATTGCCGGCCGCGTTCAATGGCAGCACGCCGGATAAATAAATGGTGCCACCATGCGCCACCATCTGTGAATATGGACCGACTGCCGGGTACATTTTGCTGGTGGAGAGTATCTGTTTGCCGGGTTGTGCCGGCGCGGCGCAGCCGGTCAAAACAGCTGTCACTGCAAGCATCAATACCAGGGCGAAGCGGGATGAGGAAGCGGTCATCGTGGGTCTCCTAATGAGTTGGTCTACTTGTAAGAATCAACGGCGGATGTTCATGCTTTTGATAGTGAAGCCTGTGGTTCCTGATGGTGTTTGCGGTGTTTGAGATGCTCCAGATGTGCGATGGTCGCCTTGACGATGGCAAACATCAAGGCCTGGTCTTTGCTCGGGTGGTCTGAAATATGGACTACGGTGCTGCCGATATGAATGGCTTTGCCATTAGGATCTGAAGGGGATTGCCCGTAAGTGATTGCTAACTCATAGGCCGCAATCAAGGGGCCGCATGCTTGCCAGTCGCGCGTCCATTTCGGGATTTGTCTGCCGTTATCCCATAGCGAGCCGGCATTCTCGTAAAACTCTTCAACATTATGGCAGCCCAGCAATTGGGCCAGATGGCGCTCTTTGGAGACGCAGCTACGGAAGTACTCTTCATCGCTCATACGCATGGCTTGCTCCTTTATATGGATAGGTTGCCGATGCCAACTTTGAATCGATACTGCCTGGCGCAAACGATATGGGCAGGATCCTGAGTCTGCCTAAATCGTATGCGACATATATAGTGTGCCTTACTTTTTCAGTTGCGCTTCCAGAGCCGCAACTTGTGCTTCCAGTGCTTCAAGCTTGGCGCGGGTATTGGCCAACACTTGCGCTTGTACATCGAATTCTTCGCGTGTCACCAGATCCAGCTTGGAGAAGCCCTGGCTCATCATGGCCTTCACGTTCTTTTCAATATCCTTGGCCGGCGAGTTCTCCAGCACCTGATTGATCTTGTCTTGCATTTCGTTAAAGAAATTAGGCTTTTCCATTTGATCCTCTGATTAAAAAATTATTTAGCACCAGAACGGTGCGATTTGCTTTTGCGCGTGCTATAAAAGTGCATATTTCAGCATTTTCCGGAGGGGAATATATCAGTCAGCAACCGTAAACGATAAAAATGATAGTACAAGCAGCCCAAAAAAGGCTGGCATGAGTCCTGCTAAATAGGTATCGAAGATAACCAACGTTTGGTTTCTACATTCAACTTTAAAGGGAAGATCATGAAAAAACTGATTATCGCGGTTGCTGTAATGGGTGCATTCGCCGGTAGCCTGGCGCACGCTGAAGACGTCATTCCAGAACATTCGTTCACGGGCAACCTTTCTGTAGTCAGCGACTATCGTTTCCGTGGTATTTCGCAAACCTTTAAACAACCAGCCGTACAAGGCGGTTTCGACTACGCACACTCGAGCGGCTTCTACGTCGGTAACTGGAACTCGAATGTAAGCGGCAATTCGTTTACCGACGGTTCCATCGAAATGGATCTGTACGGTGGTTACAAATTCAATATTACACCTGACGTGACGGCTGATGTCGGTGTTCTGTACTACTACTATCCAGGTGCGCAAATCCTTGGCGGTAAAAAGTACAACACAACTGAATTGTACGGTTCGATTGGCTACAAATGGTTCACCCTGAAATACAGCAATGCAGTTTCCGATTTCTTTGGCGCCCCTGATTCCAATGGCTCCGATTACATCGAACTGAATGCCAATTTCGAAGTAATGGATAAAACCACCCTGGGCTTCCATGTCGGCCATCAAAAAGTCAAGAATGTAGACAATGCAAGCTACACCGATTACAAACTGAGCCTGGCGCGTGACTTTGGTTTCGCTACCATCGGTCTCGCAGTAGTTGGTACAGATGCAGATAAAGGTTTTTATTCCCTGACAAACGCTGCCGGAAAAACCAAGAAACTGGGCGACACCACTGCAGTATTGTCGATCTCCAAAGCTTTCTAATTTTAAAAATAACGTAAGAGGTTCCAATGAAACTGATTACTGCCATTATCAAGCCCTTCAAGCTGGATGAAGTGCGGGAAGCCTTGTCTGCTATTGGTGTGCAAGGCATCACCGTTACCGAAGTCAAAGGTTTCGGTCGCCAAAAAGGTCATACGGAGTTGTACCGCGGTGCAGAGTATGTTGTCGATTTCCTGCCGAAGACAAAAATCGAAGCAGCAGTTGATGATGCGATCGTTGATCGTGTGATCGAAGCGATCGAGACAGCGGCAAGAACCGGCAAGATCGGCGACGGCAAGATTTTTGTCTATGACCTGCAACAAGTCGTCCGCATCCGTACCGGCGAAACCGGTAAAGAAGCACTTTAAGGGGAATGAGATGAGTATGAAGAAAATGTTCACAAGTGCCCTTGCCACAGGTGCTCTGTTGCTGGCAGTCGGATTCTCGGCGCCGGCAATGGCGGAAGACGCAGCGGCTCCGGCTGCTGCGCCAGCGGCTGAAGCGGTAGTGGTCGTCACCGAAACAACGGCACCTGCTGCCGCGCCAGCGGCTCCGGCAGCACCTGAAGTCGTGTTGAATACAGGTGATACCGCCTGGATGCTGACATCGACCATGCTGGTTATCCTGATGACCATCCCTGGCCTCGCATTGTTCTACGGTGGCCTTGGTCGTTCGAAGAATATGTTGTCAGTGCTGATGCAGGTCTTTGTGATCTTCTCGACCATCACTGTGTTGTGGTGCCTGTACGGCTACAGCCTGGTGTTCGCAGATGGTGGCTCCTTCGTCGGAACCTTTGGCAAGCTCTTCCTCAATGGCGTCAAACCAGACACCTTGTCCGGCTCGATTCCTGAGTATGTGTTTATTGCCTTCCAATCGACCTTTGCTGCTATCACTTGCGCACTGATCGTAGGCGCTTTCGCAGAACGTATGAAGTTTGCAGCAGTGCTGGCTTTCAGCATCCTGTGGTTCACTTTCAGCTACATCCCGGTCGCTCACATGGTGTGGGCTCCTACCGGCCTGTTGTTCGCTGACGGCGCACTCGACTTCGCCGGTGGTACCGTAGTTCACATCAATGCCGGTGTTGCCGGTCTGGTTGGTGCTTACATGGTTGGCAAACGTATCGGTTTCGGCAAGGAAGCAATGCCTCCGCATTCGCTGACATTGACGATGGTTGGTGCATCGCTGCTGTGGGTGGGCTGGTTTGGTTTCAATGCTGGTTCCGCTCTGGGTGCAAACCCGATCGCCGGCCTGGCATTCATCAACACCATCCTGGCAACCGGCGCTGCAACCCTGGCCTGGATTACCACTGAATCCATGCTCAAAGGCAAAGCTTCGATGTTGGGTGCTGCTTCGGGTGCGGTTGCTGGTCTGGTTGGCATCACGCCAGCTGCCGGTTTCGTCGGTCCTATGGGTTCCATCGTCCTCGGCCTGATCGTTGGTGCAGTCTGCGTATGGGGTGTAAGTGGTTTGAAACGTCTGCTGGGTGCGGATGATGCATTCGACGTATTCGGTGTGCACGGTGTCGGCGGTATCGTCGGTGCGATCCTGACCGGTGTGTTGGCGGCTCCATCGTTTGGTGGTACCGGCGCAGCGGACTTCTCGATCGCTCATCAAGTGATGGTGCAGTTCAAAGCTGTGTTGATCACTGTAGTGTGGACGGCTGTGGTTGCCTTCATCATCTACAAACTGGTTGACCTGGTCATCGGTCTGCGTGTTTCGGATGAAGCAGAACGCGAAGGCCTGGACATCACCAGCCACGGCGAAACGGCTTATCACTCCTGATAACAGTTGTAACGTGATGGCCCCGCGTAAGCGGGGTACCAAAAAAAGCGCCCCCTTGGTGGGGCGCTTTTTTCATTTGTGGGTCCGTTTGGGGCTTTAAAAACGCTTTCCAGCCCTAATCTACGTATGCCAAATTGAGTAAATCTGCTTGCAATGCGGACGACGCAAGCGGTTTTTCCCGTTAGAATCAGCTTCAATTAACGATAGTTTCAGCACAAAAGGTTTATATGGTTCCGCATCTCGTCACGGCTTTGAACGGTCCGCTGCTCGACCTTGAAAAGAAAATCCTGACCGCCACCCCTGCCATCGAGCGCTGGTTCAGGCTGGAATGGCAAGAACATACCCCTCCTTTTTATTGTTCCGTCGATTTGCGCAATGCCGGTTTCAAGCTGGCGCCGGTCGATACCAATCTGTTTCCTGGTGGTTTTAACAACCTTTCGCCGGAAATGCTGCCTTTGGCGGTACAGGCCGCGATGGCCGCGATTGAGAAATATTGTCCGGATGCCAAGAACTTACTGCTGGTGCCGGAAGGCCACACGCGCAATACCTTTTACCTGCAAAACGTCGCGCGCCTGATGCAAATCTTCCGCCAGACCGGTTTGAATGTGCGCCTCGGCTCCTTGTCGCCGGATGTGACCGGGCCGACGCCGATTGATTTGCCGGATGGTACGACCCTGACGCTGGAGCCGCTCGAGCGCTCGCAAAATGGTCGTCGCGTCGGACTAAAGAACTTCGACCCTTGCACCATCCTGCTTAACAATGACTTGTCGTCCGGCTTGCCGTCCATCCTGCAAAACGTCAACGAACAAAACCTGCTCCCGCCTCTGCATGCCGGCTGGGCGGTGCGTCGCAAGACCAATCACTTTGCCGCCTACGATGAAGTGGTCAAAAAATTCGCGAAGCTGATCGATGTCGATCCATGGATGTTGAATCCCTTCTTCATGAAATGCGAAGGCATCAACTTCAATGACAGTACGGGCGAAGATTGCCTGGCATCGAATGTCGACACCCTGCTCGCCAAGATGCGCAAGAAGTACAAGGAATACGGCATCAAGGAAAAACCCTTCGTCATTATCAAGGCAGATGCCGGCACCTATGGCATGGGCATCATGACCGTGCATGATGCGAGCGAGGTCAAGGATCTCAATCGCAAGCAGCGCAACAAGATGTCAGTCGTCAAGGATGGCCTGGAAGTGACGGACGTCATCCTGCAGGAAGGCGTGCCGACCTTCGAGCGCATCAATGAATCGGTCGCTGAACCAGTTGTGTACATGATAGATCGCTATGTGGTTGGCGGTTTCTACCGCGTCCACTCCGAGCGCGGTAACCATGAAAACCTGAATGCGCCGGGCGCGCATTTCGTGCCGCTGGCCTTCGCGCATCAGCATGCCTTGCCGGATTACCAGGCCAAGCCGGGTACCGTGGCGCCCAACCGTTTCTATATGTACGGCGTGGTTGCGCGCCTGGCCTTGCTGGCAGCGTCACTGGAGATGGAAAAAACCGATCCCAACCCGGAAGTATATTGATCCCACATTCGCCACCCTCGCCGGTGGCGAATTCACTTTCGGTGAAAAAATTCAGTTGGTGTCACAATTGAGGCCTTTGCCACATGGCCACCAATAATATGCCTGCCCGGTGCAGTCGGGCGGCACGCTTTTCAGGATGCGTTGAATGAAATTAGCCTTTGTTGCCGATCCGCTTGATGGTTTCAAGATTTACAAGGATTCCACCTACGCGATGATGGCTGAAGCGGCCCGGCGCGGCCATACCATCCATGTATTCCAGCACAAGGATATGGCGTTCGAAGGTGGCAAGGTCATTGCGAATGTCTCGCGCGTGACCTTGACCGGCGGCGGACAGGAAGACTGGTATCAGCAGGATGCACCGACGGTACAGGAGTTGACGACCTTCGATGCGATCCTTGAACGTACCGATCCGCCCTTCAATATGGAATACATCTACGCGACCTATTTGCTGGAATTGGCCCAGCAACAGGGCGCGCGCATTTTCAATAAACCGGAAGCGGTGCGCAGCTTCAATGAAAAGCTGGCAATTGCCCAATTCCCGCAATACATTGCGCCGACGCTCGTCACCAGTGATGCCGCGCGCGTACGTGCTTTCCATGCAGAACACCGCGATATCATCCTGAAACCGCTGGACGGCATGGGTGGTGCCGGCATATTCCGCGTCAAGGATGATGCGCTGAACCTCGGTTCCATCATCGAGACCTTGTCCGACAACGGGCGCCGGACCATTATGGTGCAGCGTTACATTCCGGAAATTACGGACGGCGACAAGCGTATCCTGTTGATAGGTGGACAAGTCGTGCCTTACTGCCTGGCGCGCATTCCGCAAGGGACTGAAATACGCGGTAATCTGGCGGTAGGCGGAATCGGCGTGGCGCGTGAAATATCGGCGCGCGACCGCGAAATCGGTGAGGCTTTGGCGCCACTTTTGTTAAAAAGAGGCTTGTTACTGGTAGGATTGGACGCAATTGGTAGTTACATGACTGAATTAAATGTGACCAGCCCTACTTGCTTCCAGGAAATCAAACAACAAACCGGTTTCGATGTTGCGGCAATGTTCATTGATGCACTGGAAAAGAACGTTGCGGGCTGGAATTCCTGAGTAATTGGTAGAATTTGCCCTTGCCGGGTGAGTTCTGGCGTGAAAAAGGTTCGGATTAAATAGATGGTCGGTATTTTGTTATTGACGCACGCACCGCTGGGGCAAGCCTTTATCTCGGCTGCGACCCATGTCTTCCGCACGCGTCCGGAACATCTGGACGCCGTGGACGTGAATGCGGACCAGGACACAGGCGAAGTTGAGCGCCTGGCGAAGAAAGCCATTGCCGGCCTGGACGATGGCTCCGGCGTATTGGTCATTACCGATGTGATGGGCGGTACGCCATCCAACTGTACTTTGGGTTTGTGCAATGTCGACAATGTCGCCGTCATTGCAGGTATCAGCTTGCCGATGTTGTTGCGCGCAATTACTTATCGGCAGGACACCCTTGATGTTGTAGTGGAAATGGCGCTGGCGGGTGGCCAGGGCGGCGCGGTCAGGGTAGACAACCGTGTTCGACTTTCGCCAAATTAATTTGAACTCAAATCTATAAGAAAAATGATCGAACAAGAAATCGAAATTATCAACAAACTCGGCTTGCATGCGCGCGCATCAGCCAAACTCACACAACTGGCAGCGAAGTACAAAAGCGAAGTCTGGATGACGCGCAATAAACGCCGCGTCAATGCCAAGTCCATCATGGGCGTGATGATGCTGGCTGCCGGCAAGGGTGCCAAGGTCACACTGGAAACCGACGGGCCGGATGAAAAAGAGTGCTTTGATGCACTTGAGCTGCTGATTCAAAATAAATTCGGCGAAGGCGAATAAGCCGATAGACTTGGCAAGCACCTTGCTTGCAAGATGGGCCGTATTTCCCAGGTTTTAATCCCGTATTGTTGTTCCCTAGCTTCGGACCGACCCCGATGACTTCTTTCACGCTACACGGCATCCCAGTATCGCGCGGCATTGCAATCGGCCGCGCGCACCTGCTTGCGCCGGCAGCGCTCGATGTACAGCATTACCTGATTGCAGATGATCAGGTCGAAGCTGAAGTATCGCGTCTGCAATCCGCCATCGCCGCCGTGCACGCCGAGTTGCAAGCCATCTGGAATGAACTGCCGCAGGATGCACCGGCCGAGCTGGGTGCATTTATCGATGTGCATGCACTGATCCTGTCCGATCCGATGATTTCGGAAATGCCGCTGGATATTATCCGTTCACGTTACTACAACGCCGAATGGGCGCTGGTCACGCAGATCGAGGAATTGTCCGCGCAATTTGAAGAGATAGAAGATCCTTATCTGCGCGAACGTCGCGCCGATATCCAGCAAGTCGGCGAGCGTGTGCTCAAGGTCTTGACCGGCAGCGCCAACCTGTTGCCGAAGGTGGATGGCAGTGAAGGCAATGCCAGCATGATCGTCGTTGCACACGATATTTCGCCGGCCGATATGCTGCAATTCCGCAATCGTGCCTTCAATGGTTTCATCACCGATGTCGGCGGCCAAAACTCGCATACCGCCATCGTTGCACGTAGCCTGGATATTCCGGCGACAGTCGGCGTTTCCAATGCTTCAGAGTTGATAGTACAAGGTGACTGGCTGATCATCGACGGCGATGCCGGTGTGGTGGTGGTAGACCCGACGCCGGTAGTATTGGATCAGTACCGAGAGAAACAGGCGCGCCAGGTTCGCGATCGCAAGAAACTCGGCAAGCTGAAAAAAACACCGTCACTGACACTGGATGGCACGCCGATCACGCTGCTGGCGAATATCGAATTCCCTGACGATTGCGCGCATGCGATGGATGCCGGCGCGCACGGCATCGGCCTGTTCCGTTCCGAATTCCTGTTTATGGGCCGCACCGGCCATGCGAATAAGCTGCCATCGGAAGATGAGCAATTTGAATCCTACAAGCGCGCGGTGATTGCAATGAAGGGGCGCCCGGTTACGATACGGACGCTGGATATCGGTGCTGACAAGCCTTTGGATTTTGCCGAGCAGACAGCGCTCAATCCAGCGTTGGGATTGCGTGCGATTCGCTTCTGCCTGTCCGAGCCGCAAATGTTCCTGACGCAATTGCGTGCGATCCTGCGCGCTTCCGCCTTTGGCCCGGTTAAATTGCTGGTGCCGATGCTCGCACATGCATTTGAAATTGACCAGACGCTGCTGATGATAGAGCAGGCCAAGGCACAATTGCGCGAAGAAAAAATCAAGTTTGATCCGGTTTTGCCGGTCGGTGCAATGATCGAGATTCCGGCCGCGGCATTAACCCTGCCGCTGTTCATTAAGCGTATGGATTTCCTGTCACTGGGTACCAACGATTTGATCCAGTACACGCTGGCAATCGATCGTGTTGATCATGAAGTGGCACATTTGTACAACCCTTTGCATCCAGCTGTGTTGTACCTGTTGTCGAGCACAATTGCGATTGCCGCCAAAGCCGGTGTGCCGATTTCGGTGTGTGGTGAAATGGCCGGTGATATCAATATGACGCGTCTTTTGCTCGGCATGGGCTTGCGCGAATTCTCGATGCATCCGTCGCAATTGCTGTCTGTGAAGAATGAAATCCTGAACAGTGACCTGACCGTGCTGGAGCCGGTGACGCGCAAAATCGCCCGTATCTTCGAGCCGAAAGCGATTAATGAAGCGGTGGAAAAACTGCGTACTTTGTAATCCGCTTGCACCGGCAGTTGTGACTGCCCTTTTCTTTAAGTCCAGCCTAGCGCACCGATAAGAGCACCCGCTGCCAGCAGCCACAGGATGTGGATGCGTGTATTCAACATCAGCAGCATGGTGATAACTGTGATCAGCCATAGCGGCCAGTCCTCGGATGGTTTGCTGTGTGCGCTGGCAAGTATCCAGCCGGTCGCAAATACCAAACCAACCACGATAGGCCCCATTCCCAACTTGAATGCACGTACGGAGCGCAATTGCCGATTGTGATGCACCCAGCGTGTCGCCAGATAAGTAAAGGTGGTGCTGGGCAGCAGTATCCCTACCATGCATACCGCCATGCCAAGTAATCCTGCGCTCATGTCGCCGGCATTTAAACCTATATTCCATCCCATCAAGGCAACGAATAAAACATTCGGGCCAGGTGCGGCCTGTGCGATCGTGATCGAGGTGCTGAACTGGGCATCGGTGAGCCAGTGCTGTTCATCTACCAGGTAACGATGCATTTCCGGTGCGGCTGCAATCGCCCCGCCGAGGGACAGCAAAGAGAGCGACACATAATGCAGGAACAGATGCAGCCAGTCGCTTGCTTGCATCGTGAGGTGCAAAGTATTGTTCACGGTGCGAGCTTTCGGTAAGCCAGCAGGCAGCCGATGATGCCGAGGCCGAATAATGGATAGACCAGGGGCAGGCGCAGCAAGGCGATGCCGCTAAAGCACAGCAGGCATAGCAGGGCGCACAAGCGCGGGCCGAGTGGATTGCTTTTCAGGGCGCGTGCCAGTTTGACGCCGGTGGCGAGGATCAATCCAGCCGCAACCGCGCCCATCGCGCGCAAGGCGTCGACCACCGGTGGATAGTGCGCAAACGGCGCATACATGATGGCGATGCTGAGTATCAGCAGCAAGGGTAAACACAACATGCCGGCCAAGGCCGCCATTGCACCGGGCAAGCCAAAGTGACGACCGCCGACAATGATGGACATATTCACGACATTCGGCCCCGGCATGATTTGCGCGACTGCCCAGTCCTCGACAAATTCTTCCGGCGTCAGCCATTTCTTCTTTTCCACCAATTCGCGCTGCACGATGGCGAGGACACCGCCGAAGCCTTGCAGTGCCAGTAGTGTGAAGGAGATGAACAGGTCGACCAGGGATTTGGGGCCGGGCCTTGGCGGGAGATGCTCGGCGCTTGTATTCTCACTGCCCATGGATACTTCTTTCATTCAGTCAAAAGGACGAGGATTAGGGAGTAATGGTAATTGAACTCGATACGGATGGGTGATTTGCAGATACTTTGAACAGGAAACTAAGCGTGCAGGCTGTCGGCAAGACAGGTCCAGGAATTGCATATTTTTTAGATAAGTACCCACATTTATGGGATAGGAGAAAGGGTGGCCCTGCTTTACACTGCGCTTTGCTAAATTTCACCTTCCAGCTTATGAGCTATCTCATTGAAAAACATCCGGGCAAGACGATGTTTGTTGCCATTTCCCTGACTATCTCTTCAATACTTTTCTTGCTCTAAATCCGGAGCTGGTTCGCCTCAACTGCTTATTTCGTCCAAGGCAAGTGCTTGATTTCACCTTGCAGCACGGGTGGTGTCACGTGCAGGGTTTCTCCGCTACATACCCTCTTATAGACCGCGAGATAATCAGCGGCCATCGTATCTGCATTGAAAGCAAGCGCGCGCGCGTGACAAGCCTGCGGATCGAACTTGCCGGATGCGACTCCTTCAGCCAGTGTCGTGCGACTTGCTGAAAGCACGCCACATTCCGGCGTGACAATTTCTGGCAATGCCCCATATGGGGTGGCGAATACCGGCACGCCGAAATACATGCTTTCGATGACAGCCAGGCCGAATGGCTCGTGCCATAAAACCGGAAACACCAAACCACGTGAGCCGTTAAGCAAGCGGAATTTTTCCGTGCCGCCCACCATGCCATGGAAAGAAACGCGGCGCGACCAGGTATAACGAAAGCCGCGTTTCAGGTTAAGTCGGTCACCGCCCAGTACCGCCAATGGCACATCAGCATCATGCGTCACATCGATTGCACCCTGCACATTTTTCACGCGCCATGCGGCCTTCCCCAAGAAATGGAAATAGTTGCGCGCTTGTTGCCAGTCGACACTGCCATAGCCGGACCAGTCCAGCCCGTTGTAGACAAAGGCTTCAGAGCCGTGGCGTTGCGCGTGGTTGCGTGACACAAAAACCGTATTGAGTGGCAGCGGAATGTTTTCCTGTGAATTACCATGCTGCGTCATCAAATGCGGCGCGTTGATTGTGACGCCCGGATTGAATTGAAAATGCACGATATCAATTCCATCGGGGATTTGCTGTTCCCAGGAAAGATCTTCCCGCAATGGCAATACAGGCGCGAAATCGCAATGCGAACCTGCCGGCACCAGATAGCTGACGCGATGCCCGGCTCTTACCAGTGCCCGCCCCAAATCCCAGATCACACGTTCCGTGCCGCCATAGGCGAATACCGGAATAGGGCTGCGATTAATGATTAATATGTGCATCAGGAATTTCTTGTCTTGGTCGCTTCATTGGAGGCAGCGAGCAATGGCAGCACTACTGCCAGCGCAAGGGCCGTCGCATAATAATTATGCGCAAAATTCACATTGGTCAGGCTGGCGGTCGCATGCATGAATAGTACGCCGCCCAATTGCCATGCAGCGACAGGTGCTACGCGCCGCAAGTAAAAAATGGCGGTCGCCATGCCAATCAATAGTGCCATGAAAGAAGCGAGCAATATCAAACCGCCGTCCAGTGCATTGTGCAGGTACTCGTTATGGACATGGCCGAGTGCGCGTACTTCCTGGAGTTTGGCGACTTGTTCAATTGATTCACCTTCGCCCGCATGTTTGATGCGCCGCATGCGCTCGACGCTGCCTATGCCTATCCACGGCGATTCACGGATGCCATCCAGTGCCATGCACCACAAGTAGAGTCGTGCGCCCATCGATGTATTGTAGTTTTCACTGGTTTGGGCTTCCTCGATATCCTGTACTGCGCGATGCATGCGCAAGATATCGCCGGGCATGAACCAGGAGGTGGCCAGCACAATAGTGACTGCCCCGACCAGCATCAATAATGCACGGCGGAAGCCGCCTTCCTGCGCATATTGCTTGTACCAGAACCATGCATATACCAGGCAGCACCAGGGAATAACCAGGAAGGCGCCGCGCGACTGTGACTGCAGAATCGCCCCTATGCCACAGCCGACACTGAAGAGCCAGAGCCTACGTCGAAGTAGCGAATTTTGTTCGGATAGCGCTGCCGGCAGTAACAGGCAAGTGTAAAAACTGATGACCACCGCCCATGGAATGGCATTGCTTGCCAGGGATGCCCTGATATCTTCATTTGCGCCTTGCGCGATCAGGAAAATTGTACGGGCGAAAGCGAAAACGCAGGCTATGGCGATAGCATGTATCAGCTTGATGCGTATATGACCGGATATCGCGCCGCGGCGGGCCAGGAAAAATGCTGCGGCTGCAGCTAAAAGCAGTCGCAATTGTGCGTTGAGGCTATCAATTCCTTCGTGCCAGATCAGATTGGAAATGCCGCCGAGTATTAAAGCCAGGACACAGCTTTTAAACCAGACCGAGGTGGTGATGGCTGCAATGGAATTGGTTTGGGCATCGGTACCGCGCATTTTAAATGCGACGTAAATTCCGAAGACCCAAAATGATAACCATGCAAGCCCAAGTACCTTGGAATTCAAGGGGGCCAAGGCGATCAAGCCGGCCAACAGGTAAAAACCGGTATTGTGCAGCGTGTTACGGTTGCCGGAATCAGGTGTGAGAATGCTCATGCGCGGTCTTGCTCAACGAACGATATCTGTACGCAATGTAGCGCGATCGTATTCAAGTGCCGCATATCGGAAGAAACCTTCGAGGCCAACAAAGAAACAATAGAGGAAGCCGGCACCGCCGCAGAGGAAGCCCAACTGGCCGATATACAGACGCAAAAACATGGACATACCGGAAGCAATGCCGCGCAGTACGCCGCCACGTTTGCCTTTTGCAGCGCGTTTCGCAGCACCGAGCATCGCGTATTGCGCAAGCTTTTCCAGGCTGCCATACACCGTTTCCCGCGAGTAATGCAGCAAGCGCGCATGCAATACATGGCGTGGTGTCGGTTCTTCGTTAAGAACCGCTTGTTCGTGTACGACGCCGATATATTCGACCAGCATATCCCGGCGAAACAGACGCTCAACCTTGGATTGCGAGCGGAAGTATTTCAGCTCATGCCCGAATGCGACCATGCGCCATTGAATTTTCCACACGGCGCGTGCGCCGGATTGCACTACTGCCGTTAGCTCGGCCTGTAGTTCCGGTGTGATGACTTCATCCGCATCCAGGAAGAAGACGTAGTCGCAAGTGGAGTGTTGCAACAGGCGGTTGCGCTGTACGGCAAAACCTTGCCAATCCGGATAGTTGAAAACTTCCGCACCTTCGGCTTGTGCCAGTTCACGGGTGTTATCGGTACTGCCGCTGTCGACCACGATGCATTGGTCTGCGAATGCAGCGCTCTGCAGGCAATTACGGATACGATGCGCTTCATTCTTGGTGAGCACGGCAATCGTCAGGGTCGGCGTCGACGGCGTTGCGGTAGGGATCGCCATGTTATGTTGCCCTGTTCCAAGCGGGTCGGAGTTGAGCGTGGTCTCGTTGTTCATGCCGTTTTACCTGTTTCAAGCCCAAATTGGTTTATTAGTTTGTGGTGCAATACATTGCGCGTGAGGGGCTGCTCAAAGTTGTTTCTGCTTGCTGGAGCGCCCGTGATTATAGGGCTATTTGATACCCGCGAGCGAGACACTATATTGTATTGCTGTCATCAACTTTTATGAGTGTATGCGGGATTATTGCCATTGTTGCAGTGAATTTTGATGGAAATGAGTCTTGGACCGCGTTTTAGGGGCCGGATCGCGCTGCCGTTTGACGGCGCGGGGCGACTTGTTTATTCTTATGGCATTGCGCCGATTTGACATCAGCTTGCGGGCGCATAATAAATACGGCTAAAGCGTGCTCGAAACTGAGTCTCGAATTTAGCCCGACAAGCGGATAGCTTTCGGGCTTTTGTTTTTTGTAGTGCCAGAGAAACCAGTGCATGCAAGCGCCCTTCTCCTGAATAGATAACATGACCTCAATCGGAATCGTTTCACCGCAATCCATGTTTTTTGATACGCCGCTGCCTTTGCAGAGTGGCGCGCAAATTACCGACTACACGCTGGTGTATGAAACCTACGGCACGCTCAACGCCGATCATTCGAACGCAGTACTGGTGTGCCATGCGCTGAATGCCTCGCACCACGTTGCCGGTACATATAGCGAAGATGCCGGTACCACCGGCTGGTGGGACAATATGGTGGGCCCGGGCAAGCCGCTGGATACGAATAAATACTTCGTTATCGGCGTGAATAACCTCGGCTCCTGCTTTGGTTCAACCGGACCCATGCATATCAATCCGGCAACCGGCAAGCAATATGGTGCGCATTTCCCGGTCGTGACGGTGGAAGACTGGGTACAGTCGCAGGCACGTCTGGCCGATGCGTTGGGCATCAAGCAATTTGCGGCCGTAATGGGAGGCTCTTTGGGCGGCATGCAGGCGCTGGCCTGGAGCATCCTGTTCCCGGAACGTTTGCGTCATTGCGTGGTGATTGCGTCGACTCCCAAGCTGACAGCACAGAACATCGCTTTCGATGATGTGGCACGGCAGGCGATCCTGACTGATCCGGATTATCACGGCGGTGATTTCTATGCGCACGGCGTGGTGCCGAAGAATGGTTTGCGCGTGGCGCGCATGCTGGGTCACATCACCTATTTGTCGGATGATGATATGGCGGCCAAGTTTGGTCGCGAGTTGCGTTCCGGCTCTTACCAATTTGGCTTTGGCATCGATTTTGAAATTGAATCCTACCTGCGTTACCAGGGCGATAAATTTTCAACTTATTTCGACGCCAACACTTATTTGTTGATCACCAAAGCCCTCGATTATTTCGATCCGGCCAAGGATTTCGGTGGCGACCTGACCAAAACCTTGTCGAATACGCGTGCGAAATTCCTGCTGGTATCGTTTACGACGGACTGGCGTTTCTCGCCGGAGCGCAGCCATGAAATGGTGCAGGCGCTGGTCAACAATAACCGTACCGTCACTTATGCCGAGATCGATGCGCCGCACGGGCATGATGCCTTCCTGCTCGACGATCAGCGCTACATGAATGTGGTGCGGTCTTACTTCGAACGGGCGTATGAAGAAATTGATGGCGGCAGTTTGAAAGCAGGAGCAAGCGCATGAACTTCCAACAATTAAGCGCATTGCGTCCCGACCTGGCTTTTATCGCACACTGGATCAAGCCCGGTACCAAGGTGCTGGATCTCGGCTGCGGTGACGGCGTGATGCTGGATTACCTGCAGTCGGACAAGCAATGCAGTGGTTATGGCATTGAAATCGATGACAAGGAAATCCCGCTCTGTATTGAGCGTGGCGTATCGGTTATCCAGCGCGATCTGGAAGCCGGCCTGGCGATCTTTGCCGACAATGCATTCGATACTGTCCTGTGCCTGTCGGCGCTGCAGATGATGAAGGATGTTGAAGGCGTGCTGCGCGATATCTCGCGCGTTGGCCGTGATGCGATTGTGTCTTTCCCAAACTTCGCATACTGGCCGCATCGCATAGCCTTGTTGCGTGGGCGCATGCCGGTATCGAAAAGCCTGCCTTACGATTGGTATGACACACCCAACCTGCGTTGCGCGACGATCAAGGATTTCGAAGAACTGGCAAATGAAGTCGGGCTCGAAGTGCTCGAATGCGTGGCCCTGAATGAAGGCCAGCCGGTCGACTTCCTGCCGAACTGGCGCGGCAGCCTCGCCGTATTCCGCCTGCGTAAAAAGCAGTAAGGTTTAACTGTCTTGTGTCGGAGCTGCGACGTTTTTTGGCACTGTCCGCGCCGCGAACCATAGCAGGACGATCACCGGCAGGCCGAGCAAGGCGGTGCCGGTGAAGAAGCTGGCGTAGCCGAAGCTGTCGACATAAGCACCGGAGTACCCGGCGATGAATTTCGGCAGCAGTAACATCATCGAACTGAACAATGCATATTGCGTGGCCGAGTAACTGATATTGGTCAGGCTGGACAGGTAGGCGATGAAGGCGGCACTGGCGATGCCGCTGGCCAGGTTGTCGGCTGAAATCACCAATACCAAAGCCTGTACATCGTGACCATGCCCGGCCAGCCAGACGAACAGCAGATTGCTGGCGGAACTCAGGATGGCGCCGAGCGCAAGTATGCGCATCATGCCAAAGCGCATCGACAAGGCACCGCCGATGAAGGCACCCACCAGGGTCATAATGATGCCAAAGATCTTGGTTACGGCTGCAACTTCATCCTTGCTGTAACCCATATCCACATAAAACGGATTCGCCATGATGCCCATGACGACATCGCTGATGCGATAGGTCGCGATCAGCGCCAGGATCAGCAGGGCCTGCCAGCGGTAACGCACGATGAATTCGCGGAACGGGCCTATCAATACATCATCCAGCCAGGCTGCGACATTCTTGGCCGGCGGCAGGATGCGGCGTGCCGGTTCTGCTGAAAACAATACCGTGATCACGCCAACCAGCATCGATGCCGCCATGGCCAGGTAGGCGACGCGCCACGCCCCCGGCTGGTAGCTGCCGCTGCCGGCGATTTCCGCGCGTGCCGCGATCCACAACACACCGGCACCGGCCCAGATCATCGCCAGCCGGTAACCGGTCTGGTAACTGGCGGCCAACGCAGCCTGGCGGTCGGTATCGGCGGACTCAATGCGGAAGGCGTCGAGCGAGATATCTTGCGTGGCGGAACCGAAGGCGACCATCAGCGCACACCAGACCACCGGTTGCAGCGCGATATGCGGATCGTTCATTGCCATCCCGACCAGGCCGGCCATGATCGCCAGTTGCGACAGCAGGAGCCAGCTGCGGCGGCGTCCCATCCAGCGTGTCAGCAGCGGGATCGGCATGCGGTCCACCAGTGGTGCCCACATCCATTTGAACGCATAGGCCAGGCCCACCCAGCTTAGGTAACCAATGGTGCTGCGATCGATGCCGGCTTCACGCAGCCAGAAACTGAGGGTGCCGAGTACCAGCATCAGCGGCAGGCCGGCGGAAAATCCCAGCAACAGCATGCGCAAAGTGGCGGTTTCCAGATAGACCTTGAATGTGTCTGACCATGAACGCCGGCTTGCATCGCTGTTGCGAAAAATCATCTTTTAAGACCTTGAAGGAAGGAGTGCCAGCATTGTGCCGACAGGCTGAGATGCTGACACAAGAGCGGCCGTGCAGCAAGCGATGCGGCTGTACTTGTCGCAGGAATGCCGTGTTTGACAGCTTTTACGCTGCAAGCGTCAAAGCAGCGACGCATTCGTGCTGTGGGCGGTTTATCATGGAGGCCTTCTGTTACCAACGTGTATTTACGCCTATGCTGATCATCACCATTAAACAAGGCAAAGAAAAAAGCCTGCTCGAACGCCAGCCATGGATTTATGCATCGGCGGTGGAACGGGTCGACGGCAAACCGGCGGAGCGCATGAAGTCGGGCGCAACGGCGCTGGTGCGTTCCTCTTCGGGTAAATTCCTGGCGCGCGCGGCCCATGCGCCGAAATCCCAGATCCAGGCACGGGTCTGGACCTTTGATGAAGCGCAACCGGTCGATCACGCGCTGATCAAGCGTCGTGTCAAGGCAGCGATCCAGAAGCGGGTAGCCGCGGCGAAAGGCAAGCGCGTCGGCGCGGCCAAACGTTTACCGCTGGTGATCGGCGATGAAGATGAATTGTCGGGTTTGCTGGTGGACTGGTATGGCGACCAGAAGGGTTATCTGATTTGCGAATTCCAGTCGGCAGGTGTCGACGCGTGGAAAGTCGCCATTGTGCAGGCACTGATTGCGGAAACCGGTTGCCCGAATGTTTATGAAACAGCCGATGAGCTGATACGCAAGGGCGAAGGCTTGCCGGTCAACTATGGTGTATTGGCCGGTGATGAGCCGCCGGATGATTTGCTGTGATGGAGAATGGTGTGCGCTATAAATGTGGGCTGAAGACAGGCGATCAAAGGTTGTGCAAATAATGGCGGCCCAGTTCCGGCAGGACTTCTGGCCGCAATCCGGTTTTCGTCTGGTCCGGCGCGATGCTGACGGGCGCTTGTTGCTGACGGATGAATTGCTGCGTGCCTGGTGGCAGCGGCCCGAGGTGGCACCCGTCGCCGAATCGTGTGCGCAGGAACGTGCCTTGCACGCGGCTTTGCTGGCTGCTCCACACCGCGCTGTCACGGAGGCCGAGCTGGCAGCCTTGCAGGATGCGGATGCGCGCGACAACTATCGCATCCTCCTGGCCTGGCGTGATCGCTTGCTGGCAGCGCCGACGCTGGAAGCCGCTTATCTGGATTTGTTCCGTGCCGGTAGCGTTAACGTACCGCCGCTTTTTATCGATCAACTGGCCGAGATGATCATTCACGGCATGCTGGATGGATGTGAAGATGCGCTGCAGGTACGCGCAGCTGAATTGTTTTTCCGTAAGCAAAAGGTTGCGATAGAGGCCGGTGCCGTGATGCTGGCGGATGCCGCGACGGTAGAGTTGCACGCGACGGGCGGCAATTATGGTGATATCGGCCGCTTGCTGATAGAAGCGAATACCAAACCACGCCGGGTTGAACTGGATGTGCTGGACCAGGAAAATGCAGAGAGCTATTGGGCGCGTAATGAGCGGCACGACACTGTCATCAGCTTTGCCTACGGGCGCGCCGCCTTGACGGCATTCTGTCGTGTGCTTGAAAAATGGATACAGCATTTCTATGGTGTGGCCGTGGTCGTGCGCCCATTGCGCGCAATCGAAGCCAAGCACTGGGCCTGGCATATCGGCCTGGATGCTGAAGCCAGCGCCATCCTCAACGATCTGTATGCAGGCACGGAACTGGAAGAGGAGCGCAATCGCCGCATCCTGTCCCTGTTCCAGCTGGATTTTGTCGATCCGGCCGTTGTACGTGCGGATGTTGCCGGCCGTCCTGTGTATATGGCGTGTGCGATGAATGGTGAGGAACTGCTGCGCATCAAGCCACAGAACCTGCTGCTGAACTTGCCGCTGGCATCGATTTCCTGATTGTCTTCGCACAAAAATATGAATGAACCTGTCACGGCTTCGGAACGCGAAACTTTAGTGCGTAATCGTTACGACCGTATGGAGTGGGCGGGCGCATTCGGTGATCTGGGAACACTGATTCCATTTGTCGCTGCTTATATCGGTGTGCTGAAAATGAATCCCTTCGGGGTGCTGTTTGCATTTGGCATGTGTATGCTGGTGTGCGGTCTGTATTACAAGACGCCGTTCCCGGTGCAGCCGATGAAGGCGATAGGCGCTGTCGCCGCGTTGCAGGCGGTGCAGACCGCAGTGGTGACGCCGGCCGCCGTGTATAGCGCAGCGCTGGTGACCGGCCTGGTCTGGCTGTTGTTGGGTTTGACCGGACTGGCTTCACGTGTGGCGCGCCTGGTGCCGCCCACCGTCATTGTCGGCATCGTGTTCGGCCTTGGTTTCGGCTTCATGCTGCAGGGCGTGACCATGATGCAAACCGACTGGCTGATTGCTGCAATCGGCGGCAGCGGTACCCTGCTGTTGATGGGTAATAAAAAAATCCCTGCCATGTTTGTCCTGCTGGCATTTGGCGCGACGGTAGGCGTAGTGCAGAATCCGGCCTTGCTGGATGCGCTCAAGCACAGCCAGGTGGGTTTCCATCTGCCTACATTTGCACTGGCCGATCTGTCATGGAATCAATTCTTTGTCGGCGCAGTCTTGCTGGCTTTGCCGCAAATTCCGCTGACCCTGGGCAATGCGGTGATTGCAATCAAGGAAGAAAACAATCGACTGTTCCCGCATCGGCCGGTAACTGAAAGCAGCGTGTCGCTTTCCACCGGAATCATGAACCTGTTTAGCGCATCGGTCGGCGGCGTGCCGATGTGTCATGGTGCCGGCGGCATGGCCGGCCATATTGCATTTGGTGCGCGCACCGGTGGTGCTGTGGTCATACTCGGCGCTGTCCTGCTGGTGCTGGCATTTTTCTTTAGCGATTCGGTCGATATCCTGTTCAAGCTGTTCCCGACCGCGGTGCTGGGCGTCATCCTCTTTCTGACCGGTGCACAATTGGCGCTGGGCAGCAGTACCTTTCCGGCTGAACGCGGTGGTCGCGTAGTGGTGTTGCTGACGGCAGCCTTGTGCATGTGGAATGTTGGTGTCGGCTTTATCGTCGGTATTGCACTCCATCATTTGCAACAACGCGGTCGTATGCAGATGTAGTTTGCAGGTCCTGACCCTTCCCCCGATATTTTCCCGCCTGCTTGCTGACCGTCAGCCGAACCTTTGCCACCGACATCGGTCTACAGTCCTTCCTGCCTGAACGAAGCGGGCATTGCATGTTGTTCCTGCAGCATACGCATGCCTGCTGCTATCTATCGATGAATAAAGTAATATCGCGCCGCTGGGAGCTCGATGCCTTGCGCGGCTTGATGCTGGTCATGATGTTTTCCACCCACCTGCCCACGCGCTTCAGCATAGGTTTCGGGCAAATGCTGGGTTATGTATCGGCGGCCGAAGGCTTCGTCATGCTTTCCGCCTTCATGGCCGGCATGATTTACACGCGGAAAGCTTTGCATGATGGCGTGGAGGCAATGCGCCAAGCCTTCTTCAAACGTACGTTGACTGTTTACGCATGTCACGTTGCCTGCCTGCTTCTGTTATTCACGCTGATTGCAGCGCTGGGCCTGAAATTCGATCAGCCGGGATTGAAAAACCTGATCGGCTTTTATCTGGAAAACCCCGTCACCGGTTTGCTAGCCGGCATCTTGCTGATCTATAACCCGCCCTTGCTCGACATCCTGCCGCTGTATGTGATGCTGCTACTGATCAGTCCGTGGATCCTGGCTTATGGCATGCGACACGGCTGGCGTCCTATCTTTATCGTGAGCATCGGTTTATGGCTGGCCGCGCAATTCGGGCTGTCCTCTTTCCTTTACGGCATATTGGTTTCTGCCACCGGCCTGCCGGTTCCATTCCGCGAAACCGGCTCCTTCGAAACTTATGCGTGGCAATTATTGTGGATATTTGGTTTGTGGCTGGGCTCGCTGGATGCGCATGGCGTGCTGAGGCAGCGCAAACCGCTTTCACCACGCCTGGTGTGGAGTGCACTCGCGCTTGCCATTCTATTTTTCACCTGGCGGCACTTGATCGGACAAGTACCGTTCCCCGGCAATGAAATGCTTAATCTCTGGCTCGATAAATGGCATTTGGGGCCACTGCGCCTGCTTAACTTCTTCGCGTTATTGCTGCTCGTGATGCACTTCGGCAGCGGTGCACATTTGCGTTTGCCTCGCTTCAAATTTCTCGAAACGATAGGTGCGGCTTCACTGCCGGTCTTCTGTGCGCACCTGATTCTGGTCTTGCTCACACTGGCTATCCTGGGTGATGCCTTCGATGAGCGTTTTGACTGGGTGGATGAATTGTTGCTGAGTGGAGGTTTGGTCTTGTTGTATCTATCAGCTACTGCTGCGCTCAAACTGACGCGCAAGCAGAGTCGCAATTAGCCTTTGAACAAAGCGTATGTACTTTACTCAAGCCAGCGGGCACGGCTCGCTGCAATTGCAATGGCTATAGCCATGACACCGATCAGGCCAAGCGCGACTTGCATGCCCCAGCCCTGTGCCAGGAATCCAATCACAGGCGGGCCGATCAAACCGCCGCTATAACTGAAAGTGGCTACTGCCGCTAATGCCGTTGCGCCATGTCGGCCGGCAGAACTGAACACGAAGGGAAAGACCGAAGCAAAGCCGGCACCGGCCAGTGCAAAGCCAAAGATGGTGAGTGGAATGTTGACGGCTGAAACCGCAATGAAGATGCCGCATGCGGCCAGCGAAGCGCCGAAAGCCACCACGCGACGTGCGCCGTAGCGGTCTTTGAAACGATCGCACACGAGGCGTGCGGCTAACATCAAGGCGGCAAAGCCGGCATAGGCCAATGGCGCAACGCCGTCATGCGCACCCATCCTGTCTTTCATGAAAACGCCACTCCAGTCGGCTATCGAACCTTCTGCGACTGCACCACAAAAACCGATAATGCCGAGCGCCACCAGCGGACCGTGTGCAATCGCGAAGTATTGTTTGCTGGTCACATGTTCCACCTGATCAGGCGGCAATGCCTGATAAGCCACATACAAAGGCAGTAATAGTGCGACGGCGGTGATCGTGAAGTGTACGGCTGGTGTAATCCCTATGCCTGCCATCAGGCTGCCGAACAAGGCGCCGCTGACCGCGCCTACACTGAACCACGCGTGCAGCAGAGACATGGTCGAGCGCCCTGCCTGTTTTTCCTGCTCGGTGCCAATGGCATTAATGGCGACATCGAAGCAACCGGAACCTGCGCCCAGGGCGACGGCGACGATCACCAGCCATGTCATGCTGGGAGCCAAGGCCAAAGCAGGCAAGACGACGATCAGGCCCAGGCCGGAATACCACGCGGCGCGCCTGCCGCCAAAACGGCCGACCAGCCATGCGGCGAGCGGAAAAGAAGCCACGGCACCGAAACCACCGCCGAGCAATACCATACCCAGTTGCGCCGGATTCAATTGCAAGGCATCGCGGATCGCCGGAATGCGTGCAGCCCATGACGCGTAGATCACACCCAGCAGGATGAAGAGAAAGGGCGTGGCGGCAGAGCGCAAACGGGCGAAGCGGGGTGCAACGGATAAAAGGGATTCTGTGGACATCGGATAACTAGAACTCATTTCATAAATATCCGCGAGTGCGAACGCGGCTATTTGGGAGGTAGTGCAAGGCGTGTCGCGCCGCCAAGGGTGGTCCCCTTGGCAAGCGGCGCAACGCAGCAATACGTCCAAATAGCCCGTTCCCTCCGGGTTCTTACCAAAAGCGGCGCTGGCCGCGTTGTGCTCCTTGCGCATAGGCCACTATGCGACGCGTCGCACGCCTTGCCAGCACCGCTTTTGGTAAGAACGCATCTCACGGATATTTATGAAATGAGTTCTGGAACTAAGCGGGGTGGTTGCGTTTGCACGCAATGCTGAATTGTATTGCGTTCAGGCGGATCGCGTGCAGCAGATATAAAAACAGGCGCAGAAGCAGCGCCTGTTTTTCATGCACGACCGGCCCTAACGGTCAGGGCCAAGCTTAGGAAAGCTTGGGTTGCATTGGCTCCGCTGTCAGGTAGCCTACCGCTGCGCTGAACCTGTCGTTGTAGTTGGCCTTGATCAAAGGATCCAGCTTGTCCTTGACCTTGCTGTGCAGTTTGCCGCTCCAGTCGCCGGCATGCTGGAAGTTGCTCATGATGTAGGTCCAGCCATTGATTTCATCAACGGCATGCAAACCGGTCGATTCGGCACCGGCAGGGACCGACATGATGCGGGCCAGTTTTTTGGTGTCGACGTTATAGGCCCATAAGAAATTATTGACGTGGGTGCTGCTGTCTTCGCCGATGAATAGCGTGCGCATTTTTTCGGAAAACTTCAGGTTATCCGGATTGGAAATTTTGTCCGGGTTCGCCAGGTTGCCCAAAGCATCTGCTGCAATATCTTCACCAATCAGCAGGGCGCGGGTTTGTACCGGTACCCATTCACTGGCAATTGTCGCGCCGCCGGTATCGCTTTGGCCGCCGGTCAGTTTATGCGCGAACACACCGCCTGCAACAATCGCTTTTTCCACGCTGATGCCGCTGGCAGGATTCCATGCGGGATCGTTTTTCACCATCGAATTCTGGATATTCTGCAAGGCGGAGTAGGCGATCTTGTCCTTGATATTGACGGTCGTTCCTTCCATCTTGGTGAAGCCCATGCTGGCACCAACCAGGTTCGCGTAGCGATGGGTTTCGAGGAACGCTGCAGCTTTTTCCATGCCCGGTTTCAGCTTGACCCAGTTCGCAGTACCATCCGCATACAGCTTGGTGTAGCTCGCGTCGTTCGGGTCGGTTTTGACGCTGTGCATGATGTCGGAAGGCTTGAGGGTATCCGCCAGTTTTTCGATTTCCGCACTGCTCGCGTGTCCCAGTTTAATCCAGCTCAATGCTGCGCCCGGAGCGGATGGATCGACCGAAAAGCCGGCACCGACTTTGGCGACATATAAAGTGCCTGCTGAGAGATCTTTCTCCCGGTCGGCGATGAACATGAAGAGGCCGCCATTGGTGTAGTCATCACCCATCAATACAGTGCGATTGTCCGGCATGACTTGTATCAGTTCATGCGAAATGCGGCCAAGGCAAAAATGTTTCTTGATGCTGCCGCTGCCATCCGCATGTACTGTCACTTCCGGCAGGTGGCCGTAGTGGTATGGGTTGGCCTTGTTTTCATCGCCAAACAAATTCTTGCTGAAAGTTTTGAAGAAAGGACTGTCGCTGATGAATTGCGCATCCGGTTCATATTCTTCGCTCGACAAGTGTGTGTTCCATGGCGACAGGCTGGCACCGCAGGTGATCCACAAGCCGTGTACGGCTGAGGTATCGACATTGTGGTATTTGACCAGCTGCAATTTGCCGCTGCCTTGATCCTGGTCCAGCGTCAGTACTGCAATCGGCGATGGCAACGTGCCATATGCATTGTTCTTGCCGCTTGCCGCACCCGATTGATCGCGCGTCGTGTATTCGAATTGCACTACACCAAACACGGCCTTACCCTTGATGCCGGCGACTGTCGGATTTTGCAGTGAGAGCAGCGACGTGCCATCCGGCGAGTCGGAAAAAAATTGTCTCTCCTTGCCGGCGACCGAACGATCAATGATGGGTTTGTTATTGATATCGTAGTAGCCGCCGGCGAGGATGTTGCCACCCTTGCCATCGGCTACTTGCTGGCCGGTGATGAAGAAAGGCTGGTAGGCCAGCCTGTAGCTTTGTATCGATTGATCGCTGTAATGCACATTCAGTGAAGAGCCGACTGTGGTAGTCGCCATCGCTGCGGCATCGGCCAGTGTTGGTGCCGCCATCGGCGTGAAACTGGTGGCCAAATATTCTTTGGCGGAAGGTGTTGCGGTGCTGCAGGCGGCAAGGAAGGCGGATGATGCGCCCAGCGGCAGTAACGGTGCGCTGGCGAGGAATTTAAGGGCTTGACGACGTGATGGATGTGGCAGATCGGACATGGCTATTTCCAGGATGGTTGAGTTGCGATGCGCCGGTGGCCGCAAACCTGCTATGGAAATTGTCGTGCGATCCCCCGCGTAGTCCGGGATTATAAAAATGCTTTATGACCGCTTCGTGAAAAGCGGTCATCTGCCCACTATTTCCAGTCGTAATCTATCGTCAATGGCGCGTGGTCGCTGAAGCGCTCATCCTTATAAATGGCGGCGCTGCGGGCAGTTTCTGCCAGTGCCGGTGTTGCTACCTGGTAATCGATGCGCCAGCCTACGTTCTTCGCATAAGCCTGGCCGCGATTGCTCCACCATGTGTAGCACTCTTCGGTAGTAGTCGGATGCAGGCGGCGATAAACATCCACCAGGCCGACTTCATCGAATACCCGGCTCAGCCATGCGCGCTCTTCCGGCAGGAAGCCGGAATTCTTGCGATTACCTTTGAAATTTTTCAGGTCGATTTCATTATGCGCAATATTCCAGTCGCCGCAGATCACGAAGTCGCGTCCTTGCGCTTTCAGTTCCAGCAGGTGTGGCAGGAAGACATCCATGAAGCGGAATTTGGCCAGTTGGCGCTCTTCGCTCGATGAGCCGGACGGGCAATACACCGAGATTACGCTCAGCTTGCCGAAATCGCATTGCACATAGCGTCCTTCGGCATCGAATTCGGAGCAGCCAAAGCCGATCTGCACATGGTCCGGGACGGTCTTGCAATACACGCCGGCGCCGGAATAGCCTTTCTTCTCGGCATAGTGGAAATAGCCGGTATAGCCTGGTGGCGTCAGGAATTCGGGCGTCATGTCAGGTGCCTGGGCTTTCAGTTCCTGTACACAGATAAAGTCTGCGTCATGCTTGGCCATCCAGGTAAAAAAGCCCTTTTTAGCGGCTGAGCGTATGCCATTCAGGTTGGCGGAAACAATTTTCAACATAGCGTCGTTCAAAAAAATGAGGCGATCAGGATAACCGATTCGCCGCTGTGTAGCTTGTCTTCAGGCTTGCGGCTGTCGTCGGGAGCAGGCATATCCTTTGCATTTACAGGCATACAGACCCGATAACGCTTTAAAATGTGGCCTTAGTCGAGCAAATAACGACAATTTTCGTCACTTTTATCCGTTATGGAGTCGTTTTGAACAATTTACGGCAAGAATTCATCAAATTTTCGGTTGAAACCGGCGTATTACGTTTCGGCGAGTTTGTGACCAAGGCTGGTCGCACATCGCCCTATTTCTTTAACGCCGGCCTGTTCAATCAGGGCCGCACGCTGGCGATGCTGGCCGAGTTTTATGCGCAAACCCTGATCGATTCGGGCATTGAGTTCGATATGTTGTTTGGCCCTGCCTACAAAGGCATCACGCTCGCTTCGGCGACTGCAGTGGCGCTGGCGAACAAGGGGCGTGACGTATCGTTCGCGTTCAACCGCAAGGAAGCCAAGGACCATGGCGAAGGCGGCACAATGGTCGGCGCCAAGCTGCAAGGACGCGTCGTGATCATTGATGATGTGATTTCGGCCGGTACTTCGGTGCGTGAATCGGTCGACATGATCCGCGCTGCCGGTGCCACCCCGTGTGCGGTCATGATCGCACTGGATCGCATGGAACGCTCGGGTGCGGATGGCGCCTTGTCTGCGCATTCTGCAGTACAGGAAGTCAGCAATACCTACGGCATGCCGGTAGTGTCGATAGGTAATTTGTCGGATCTGTTTGAATACCTGTCGAATGCCGGTGCGGATTCGGAACAGGCGAAATACAAGGAAGCCGTCGCTGCTTACCGCCAGAGGTACGGCGTGGCATAAAAAACTTTTTTCTCGGGGAGTGAAATGAAAGGTGCAGTCAAGACACTGTTTTTTCTCTCGATGTGGATAGCGACAAATGCCCATGCCAAGATTTATATGTGCAAGGATGCGTCCGGCAAGACACTCTCCTCCGACCGCCCGATTCCGGAATGTGCGGACCGCGCAGTGCGGGAATACAGCAATAACGGTAATACCCGCAAAGAGCTTGCTGCACCACTGACCGCCGAGCAAAAGCGGGCGCTGGAATTGCAGGAAGAAAAGAAAAAAGCAGAGCAGTTGGCGGCGGCTGAGCAAAAGAGATCTGACCGAGCCCTTTCCGCCCGCTATCGTAGTGAAGACGATATTGCCGCCGCCCGCAAACGCGACACTGACCTGCTCGGCATACAAATCACGCAATACAAGGCAGCTTTGCACGGCGCTGAAAAAGAGCAGGCAGCGGTTCTTGCGCAAAAACAGAAAGGTTCAGCCTCGCCGGTGTTGCAGGCAAAGCTGGATCGTGCGGATGAAAGTGTGCGGGATTTGAAGAAGCATGTAAAAGACAGTGAGACCGAATTGGGGCAAATGAATGAAAAGTACGATCTGATCTTGCAGCGTTATCGTGAGATTACGAAGACGGCTTCTTCGCGTTAGAAAAAGTTGATCTGAAATAAAAAACGCGCTCGTTTTGACGGAGCGCGTTTTTTTATGAGTGACCGGTTTATGCCGTCAGTTTTTTCTTCAGCAATTCAGTCAGCTGGGCCGGATTGGCTTTTCCCTTGCTGGCTTTCATCGCCTGGCCCATCAGTGCATTGATTGCTTGTTCCTTGCCGGCACGGAATTCCTCGACCGACTTGGCGTTGGCAGCCAATACATCGTCGACGATTTTTTCCAGTGCACCGCTATCGGAGATTTGCTTCAAGCCTTTGGATTCGATCAACTCATCCGCCAGCTTGGCGCTATCCGATTTCGCTTCCCACATTGCGCCAAATACTTCTTTCGCAATCTTGTTGGAAATCGTGCCGTCGGCTATGCGTTGCAGCAGCAATGCGAGCTGTGCTGCTGCAACCGGTGCAGCTGCGATTTCAATGTCTTCGCGATTGAGGGTCGATGCGACATCGCCCATCAGCCAGTTGGCAGCAGGCTTTGCCTGTTCCTTGCCGGCGGCGGCAACCACTGCTTCAAAATAATTCGCCATGCCCTTCGATTGCGTCAGCACTGCCGCATCGTATTCCGACAGCGCATAGTCACGGACAAAACGTTCGCGCATCGCGCCAGGCAATTCCGGCATCGCTGCCTGTACGCGTGCAATCCATTCCGCGCTGACGACCAGCGGTGGCAAGTCGGGGTCAGGGAAGTAGCGGTAATCGTGCGCGTCTTCCTTGCTGCGCATTTCACGGGTTTCTTTTTTGTCCGGATCGTACAGGCGGGTTGCCTGTACTACGCGACCACCATCCTCGATCAATTCGATCTGGCGACGTACTTCGTAGTTGATCGCATCTTCGAGGAAGCGGAAAGAGTTCAGGTTCTTGATTTCGCAACGGGTGCCGTATTCTTTTTGTCCGACCGGACGTACCGAGACGTTGGCGTCGCAGCGGAACGAACCTTCCTGCATATTACCGTCGCAGATGCCGAGCCAGGTCACCAGTGTGTGCAAGGCTTTCGCATAAGCGACTGCTTCTGCCGCGCTGCGCATATCCGGTTCTGTCACGATTTCCAGCAAAGGTGTACCGGCGCGGTTCAGGTCGATGCCGGTCATGCCCTGGTAGTCTTCGTGCAGTGATTTGCCGGCGTCTTCTTCCAGATGCGCGCGTGTCAGTTGTACTGAGCGGATTTCGGTTTTGCCGTCGACTTCGAGAGCGAAGGAAACGCGACCGCCCTGCACGATAGGCAGGTCCATCTGGCTGATCTGGTAACCCTTCGGCAAATCGGGATAGAAATAGTTTTTGCGTGCAAACACTGAATGTGGCGCGATGGTGGCACCGATGGCGAGGCCGAATTGAATCGCACGTTCTACCGCACCGCGATTCATGACCGGCAATGCGCCGGGCAAAGCCAGGTCGACCGGTGATGTCTGTGTGTTCGGTTCAGCACCGAACTGGGTCGGCGAGCCGCTGAAAATTTTTGTCTGGGTCGTTAACTGCGTGTGCGTTTCCAGACCGATTACCACTTCCCACTGCATATATTTCCTTACTCGCTTGTTAGCGTATTAACTGAGCGGATTAACTGTTTTCGCGATGTACTTGATAGCGTTTATTCGGCTGGCTGGCGCAAGTGCCAGTCGGTCGCTTGCTGGTATTGGTGCGCGACATTCAGCAATTTCGCTTCGGCAAAATAGTTGCCGATGATTTGCAGGCCGACCGGGCGTTTGGAATTCTTTTCACCCTGCCCGAAGCCGCAAGGGATCGACATGCCGGGCAAACCAGCGAGGCTGGTCGAGAGCGTGAAGATATCGGCCAGATAGTTTGCAATCGGATCATCGGCCTTGTCGCCGAGGTCCCATGCCACGGTTGGGCATACCGGTCCCATGATGACGTCGCACTGTGTGAACGCTTGCTGGAAATCCTGCGCGATCAGGCGGCGGATTTTTTGTGCCTGCAGATAGTAAGCGTCGTAGTAGCCGTGCGACAGTACGTAAGCGCCAACCAGGATGCGGCGTTTGACTTCTTCACCGAAACCTTCTGCACGTGTCTTGCGATACATGTCGGACAAATCGGTGTAATCCTTCGCGCGATAACCGTAACGCACGCCGTCGAAGCGACTCAGGTTGGATGATGCTTCCGCTGGTGCGATGACGTAATAGGTCGGGATCGACAGCTCGGTTTTCGGCAATGAAATATCAACCAGGGTCGCGCCGAGCTTTTCGTATTCCTTGAGTGCCGCGCGTACCGCCTGCTCGACATCGGCTGCCAGGCCTGCACCGAAATACTCGCGTGGCAAACCGATTTTCAAACCTTGCAGCGGTTGGTTCAGGTCGCGTGTGAAGTCTTCCTTGTCGCGTTCTATGCTGGTCGAATCGCGTGGGTCGAAACCTGTCATCGCGTTCAACAGCAAGCCGCAGTCTTCCGCGGTTTTTGCAATCGGGCCGCCTTGGTCCAGCGACGATGCAAACGCAATCATGCCGAAGCGCGAGACGCTGCCGTAGGTTGGCTTGATGCCGGTGACGCCGCACAGTGCAGCCGGTTGGCGAATCGAGCCGCCGGTATCGGTGGCGGTTGATGCAGGTGTCAGACGCGCAGCAATCGCTGCAGCGGAACCACCGGATGAACCGCCAGGGATAGCGGCCTTGTCCCAAGGATTTTTCACTGCACCGAAGTAGGAATTTTCATTCGACGAACCCATCGCGAATTCATCGCAATTCAGTTTGCCCAGATGCACCATGCCGGCTTGCTTGAATTGTTCAACCACGGTTGCATCGAAAGGGCTGACATAGTTTTCCAGCATCTTCGAACCGGCGGTCGAACGCCAGTCGCGCGTCACGAAAATATCCTTGTGCGCAATCGGAATGCCGGTCAGTACAGTGGTGTCGCCGCTGGCCAGGCGCTGGTCGGCCAGTGCCGCTTCTTTCAGCGTCAATGCCGGGTCCACATGCAGGAATGCATTCAGGTCGCTTTGCGCAATGCGGTCGAGGAATAATTGCGCCAGCTCGGTCGCGGAAATCTGTTTGCTATGCAGCAGTGCGGATAATTCTTTTAGGGTCTTGGTATGCATAATCAATTTCTGGTGTTCTGTTGGTGGAGCAGCGGGCTGCCCTGCGTGCACATCGGATAGAGTGCCGGCGACTTATTCGATGACTTTCGGTACCAGGTAGAGGCCGTCCTGTGTGGCTGGCGCGACTTTTTGGTAATCGTCGCGGCGATTGGCTTCGCTGACCACGTCTTCGCGCAGGCGCAGCGCGAGATCCGGCAGCATGGTCGCGATCGGGTGATTCAGGGGTTCGATGCCGGTGGTATCGACGGCGCGCAGTTGTTCAACCAGCGCAAAAATGCCATTGAGCTTGTCCAGCGTTTGCGCGGATTGCTCGGTAGTCAGCTCGATTTGAGCGAGCGTGGACAGGCGTTTGACATCGGAAAGTTCGAGGGACATGGTCGGATTGCGGTCGGGCCGCTGTTCAATGTTAAGAAAATCGGAAGATGCAAAAGTCTTCTAGTGTTGGCAAAAGCTTTGCAAAATAGCGCATCCAGCGGATATTTTTGCCTTTTGAGACGACTAAATTAAGGTAAATTATAAGGTAGAATATCGGGTTAATGCCTTGCTGGCGCCGATATTGGGTCGCCGCGGCCATAAAACCCTTTTTTTACTTAAGCGCACCACTGCTGCGCACCAGGACAATTCATGTTTGGATTTTTACGTAGTTATTTTTCGAATGATCTGGCAATCGATCTGGGTACTGCCAACACCCTGATATATGTTCGTAGTGCGGGAATCGTGCTGGATGAGCCCTCTGTAGTGGCAATTCGCCAGCAAGGCGGCCCAAATGGCAAAAAAACCATTATGGCCGTCGGTAAGGAAGCCAAGCAGATGCTGGGCAAGGTACCGGGCAATATCGAGGCGATCCGCCCGATGAAAGACGGTGTGATTGCCGACTTTACCGTTACCGAGCAAATGCTCAAGCAGTTCATCCGCATGGTGCACGACACCAAACTCTTCAAACCCTCCCCTCGTATCATCATTTGCGTACCTTGCGGCTCCACCCAGGTGGAACGTCGTGCGATCCGTGAATCGGCGCTGGGCGCAGGTGCGGCACAGGTTTATCTGATCGAAGAGCCAATGGCGGCGGCGATTGGTGCCGGTTTGCCGGTATCGGACGCAACCGGCTCGATGGTGGTCGATATCGGTGGCGGTACCACCGAAGTCGGCATCATTTCGCTGGGCGGCATGGTCTATAAAGGCTCGATCCGCGTCGGTGGCGACAAATTCGACGAGGCGATCGTCAATTACATCCGCCGCAACTACGGCATGCTGATCGGCGAACAAACCGCAGAAGCGATCAAAAAAGAGATCGGCTCGGCCTTCCCGGGCTCCGAAGTGCGTGAAATGGAAGTCAAGGGCCGCAACCTGTCCGAAGGTATCCCGCGCTCCTTCACCATTTCCAGCAATGAAATCCTGGAAGCATTGACCGACCCGCTAAACAATATTGTTTCCGCCGTGAAAAACGCGCTGGAACAGACCCCGCCTGAACTGGGTGCCGATATTGCTGAAAAAGGCATGATGCTGACCGGTGGCGGTGCCTTGCTGCGCGACCTGGACCGCCTGTTGATGGAAGAAACAGGTTTGCCGGTGATCGTGGCCGAAGACCCTCTGACTTGCGTGGTGCGCGGTTCCGGCATGGCGCTGGAACGCATGGATAAGCTGGGCTCGATTTTCTCTTACGAATAATCGTTCTCTAACCGCATTACCCATCCGACTGGCTGACATGAACAATGTCATGAAAGCACAACATTTTGAAACACAGACTGCCGCTGCCGGACACATCGTCCCGGCAGCGTGGTTTGTTGTGGACATCCTCGGCAGGTTCGCCAACAAGTAATACATGGAATACAGCCCACCACCACTCTTCAAACAAGGTGCCTCGGCACGTGCAAAGATGGTGTTCTTCGCCTTGATTGCGTTGGTGCTGCTGGGAGTGGATTCACACATGCGCTCACTCGCGGTGGTGCGCCAGGTAATCTCGACAGCACTCTATCCATTGCAGGTAGTCGCCCTCGCCCCGCGCGATGCGCTTTATTACGTCGGTGATTATTTCACTTCGCTTTCCGACATCAAGAAGGAAAACGAAAAGCTCAAGCAGCAGCAGACCCTCAACGCCCGTACCTTGCAGCAAGGCCAGCAACTGCTGGCCGAGAATACGCAACTGCGCGAATTGCTGGGTACCAGCGAACGCCTGCCAGTCAAATCGGTGCTCGGCGAAATCTTGTATGACACGCGTGATGCCTTTACCCGCAAGATTGTGCTGGATCGCGGGACACAACATGGCGTCGCCCTCGGGCAACCGGTGATTGATCATGTCGGCGTGGTCGGGCAAGTGACGCGGGTGTTCCCGTTCAGCTCGGAAGTCACGCTGCTGACCGACAAGAACCAGGCGATCCCGGTACAGGTGGTGCGTAATGGTTTGCGTAGCGTTGCCTATGGCCGTGGCCAGTCGAATGTACTGGACCTGCGCTTCATGCCGACCAATGCCGATATCCAGAAGGGTGACGTACTGGTGACTTCCGGTATCGATGGCATTTATCCGCCGGGCCTGGCAGTGGCGACCGTGGCGCAGGTAGAAAACAAATCGGTTGATTCGTTTGCACGTATCGTTTGCCAGCCGTCGGCCGGCATTGATCGTAACCGCCAGTTATTGATCCTGTTGACGGAAAACAAACTGGAGCCGCGTCCACCGGATGATGCGAAAGACAAGAATGCCAAGATGGCCGGCATCCTGCGTCATGCCGCCAGCCGTACCAATGGAACTTCGGGCAAGGGCATCGATCTACAACCCGCACCTCAACCGCCGACACAGCCTGCAACCGCACCGCGATGAACCACCAGCCTCATTACATTCTGTTGCCCGCGAGCCCGGCGTTTATCGCGCTGAGCCTGATCATCGCCTTCCTGCTGAACCTGCTGCCGTGGGGACAATGGATAGGCGTACCGGATTTCGTTGCCTTGCTGCTGGTGTTCTGGAGCATGCATCAGCCACGCAAAGTCGGTATCGGCGTCGCTTTCTTCATGGGTATCCTGATGGATGTACATGACGCTGCGGTGCTGGGCGAGAACGCACTTGCGTACACGCTGCTGTCGTATTTTGCGATCATGATCCACCGCCGTGTACTGTGGTTCCCGAATGGGACGCAAGCCTTGCACGTATTCCTGCTCTTGCTGGGGACGCAATTGGTGCAACTGATTGTGCGCCTGTTCGTCGGCGGGAATTTCCCCGGCTGGCTGTATTTTGCCGAAAGCGCCGTCGCCGCCCTCTTGTGGCCGGTCGTGACCTGGATCCTGCTGGCACCGCAACGTCGTGCGATCAATCGCGACGATACGCGTCCGCTGTAAGCGGGCCCACCTGATGTTTATCCGGTATTTGAAACCGCATGACTGAATTAAAAAATACCGAACGCGAACTACACCTGTTCCGCCTGCGCCTGTCGGTGGCAGGCTTCGTGGTGTTCATTTTGTTTGGCTGTCTGTTGGCGCGCTTCATCTGGTTGCAGGTATATAAACACAACGACTATGTGGCGCAGGCCGAAGACAATCGCATCTCGGTGGTGCCGGTGGTGCCGAATCGTGGCTTGATCGTCGATCGCAACGGCGTGGTGCTGGCACGCAATTACTCGGCTTACACGCTGGAAATCACGCCATCCAAAATTAATGGTGACCTGGAAACCCTGATTGACGAGCTGGCGACGTTGGTTGATATCCAGCCGAAGGACAGAAGGCGCTTCAAGAAGCTGCAGGAAGAATCCCGTAATCTCGCCAGTTCGCCGATACGTGTGCGCCTGACCGACGAAGAAGTTGCGCGTTTCTCGGCGCAACGCTATCGCTTCCCCGGCGTCGAAATCCAGGCTCGTTTATTCCGCCAATACCCGCTCGGCTCAGTTGCTTCACATGTGATCGGTTATATCGGTCGCATCAACCAGCGCGAAGCGAAAGAAATCGATGAAGGTGACGACGCTACCAACTATCGTGGCACCGAGCATATCGGCAAGGAAGGCGTAGAAAAGAATTACGAAGACAAATTGCACGGTCGTACCGGCTATGAAGAAGTCGAAGTGTCGGCCGGCGGCCGTCCTATCCGCACCTTGTCGCGTACTGCTGCGACGCCGGGCGACAACCTGATCCTGTCTATCGATATCGAATTGCAAAAAGTGGTTGAGCAAGCCTTTGGTGACCGCCGCGGTGCTTTGATTGCAATTGAACCATCGACCGGGGACGTGCTGGCCTACGTGTCGATGCCGACTTTTGATCCCAATCTGTTTGTTGAAGGTATTGACCAGCAAAACTGGGATGCGCTGAATAATTCGCCGGATCACCCTTTGCTGAATCGCCCGTTGTCCGGTGCCTATCCGCCCGGTTCGACTTATAAGCCATTCATGGCGTTGGCGGCGCTGGAACTCGGCAAACGCAAACCGTCGGATGCGATTTCGGATCCGGGGTATTTCTGGTTCGGTAACCATAAATTCCGCGACGACAAGGAAGGCGGACACGGCTTCGTTGATATGTATAAATCGATCGTGCAATCCTGCGATACCTATTACTACATGCTGGCGAATGACCTTGGCGTGGATGCCATCCATGACTTCATGAAACCTTTCGGCTTCGGCCAGAAAACCGGCATCGACTTGCGCTTCGAACGTACCGGCGTATTACCATCGACTGCGTGGAAGGCCGCGGCCTACCGCAAGCCGGAACAAAAGAAATGGTATGCCGGTGAAACGATTTCCATCGGCATTGGCCAGGGTTACAACTCGTTTACGCCTTTGCAGTTGGCACATGCGACTGCTGTCCTCGCCAATAACGGCGTAGTGATGAAGCCGCATCTGGTGAAAATGATCGAGAACGGTACCACGCGCCAACGTACGCTGACGGTACCGAAAGAAAGCTACCGGATCCCGTTGAAACAGGAAAACATCGACGTCATCAAGAATGCGATGGTGGGCGTCAATAAGGAAGGTACCGGTGCACGGGCATTTGCGCGGGCCGAGTATGTATCGGCTGGTAAAACCGGTACGGCACAGGTGATTGCGATCAAGAAAAACGAAAAGTACGACGCCAGCAAGATTTCTGATCGTCATCATGACCATGCCCTATACACGGCGTTTGCACCTGCCGACAATCCACGCATCGCGCTGGCTATCATCGTGGAAAACGGTGGTTTCGGTGGCGCTGCTGCAGCACCGATAGCGAAACAAGCAATGGATTTCTACTTGCTGGGCAAGCGTCCTGAAGACAAGGCGCAGGCACCTGCCAAGCCGAAAAAAGAACCGAAGGAAGAGTTCATCGAATGAGTGACCAGATGAACAAGCGCTCGCTCGGGCAAATTATCCTGCCGTACATCCAGATGTTTGATGTACCGCTGATCATTATTGTCAGCATGATCCTGGCGGTCGGAACGGTGACCCTGTATTCGGCCGGTATCGATTTCCCCGGGCGTGTCGAAGATCATGTGCGCAACATTATGATTTCCTTCGTCGTGATGTGGATTGCGGCGGCGATTCCGCCGCAGACCCTGATGCGTTTTGCCGTGCCTTTGTATGTCACCGGTATTATTTTATTGCTGGCAGTCGCACAATTTGGCTTGATTCGTAACGGCGCACGGCGCTGGGTTGATCTCGGCGTCGTCGTGCAGCCGTCCGAAATCATGAAGATCGCGATGCCGATGATGCTGGCCTGGTTCTTCCAGAAGCGTGAAGGCGTGACACGCTGGCGTGAATTCCTGATTGCCGGCCTGATGCTGATTGCACCAGTCGGCCTGATCATGCGCCAGCCCGATCTGGGTACTTCGCTGCTGGTGCTGGCCGCAGGTTTTTATGTGATCTTCCTGGCAGGTTTGTCGTGGAAGGTCCTGGTTGCGGCGGCAATCTCGGTCGCTGCCAGCTTGCCGGTAGTGTGGTCCATGCTGCATGACTACCAGCGTGGACGGGTGTTGACGCTAATCGATCCGACCACCGATCCGCTGGGCAAGGGTTTCCATATCATCCAGTCGACGATTGCGATTGGTTCCGGGGGTATCACCGGCAAGGGCTGGCTCAATGGCACGCAGGCGCATCTGGAATTTATTCCGGAACGCACCACCGACTTTATCTTCGCCGTATTCTCGGAAGAGTTTGGCCTGATAGGTAATTGCGTGCTGCTCTTCCTGTATTTGCTGTTGATCGGACGCAGTATGATTATTGCGGCGAATGCGCCGACCCTGTTCAGCCGTTTGCTGGCAGGTGCGATTACGCTGATCTTCTTTACCTATGCATTTGTGAATATGGGAATGGTCAGTGGTATTCTTCCGGTCGTCGGTGTACCTTTGCCGTTTTTCAGTTATGGCGGTACCGCCTTTGTCACGCTCGGTCTGGGCGTCGGCATTTTGATGAGCATTCAGCGGCACAGGAAGTTAATGCAAAGCTGATGTCACCATTTATCGATAGCCTTGCGCGTAGTTGGCGCGAGGCCGTCATCATCAGGAGCAAGCGATGCAATTTCGCAGCGTATTACAAGTCCTGGCGATATCATCTATCGTCGCCTTAGCCGGTTGCAGCACCACGCCGCTTACTACTACGCCAACCGGCAGCAAATCCCCATCCGGCAGCTCTGCCACACGTTCGTCAACCACACCCGTACTGCCTCCTGCCGGTTCCGGTCGTGGCGGCTATTACAAGGACGATGGCCCTGGTGATGACATCCCGGACGGGCTGGAAAATTTGCCGGATGCGGAACCACGGGTGGAACCGTATGCCAATCGCGGTAATAAACCTTACGTAGTATTCGGCAAGCAATATGTACCGATCAGCGACGAGCGCCCGTTCAAGCAGCGCGGACGCGGCAGTTGGTACGGCAAGAAATTCCACGGCCAAAAGACTTCATCCGGCGAGCCTTACGATATGTACCAGATGACGGCCGCGCATCCGACCCTGCCTATCCCGTCGTATGCACGCGTCACCAACCTGAGCAATGGCAGACAAGTCATCGTGCGCGTGAATGACCGTGGTCCTTTCCATTCGAGCCGCGTGATAGACCTGTCCTATACCGCGGCGCTGAAGCTGGGTTACATCGGACACGGTAGTGCGGAGCTGGAAGTCGAACGTTTATTGCCGGCCGATATCGAACGTATCAATGCAAACAAGGGTGCTGCAACGATGGTTTCGGATGCGTCACCGGTGCAACCACCTACGGTAGAGGCAGTAGCATTGGCTCCGCCGCCGCAAAACAGCACAGCACCTGCGCCACAGAATCCCGTAACGCAGCAGGCTGAGGCGGCAGTGCCGGCCGGTTTCTATTTGCAGTTTGGTGCTTTTTCGCAGATGGCGAATGCCGAGGCAGTGCGGGCACGCCTGGCACAGGATGTCGGCCAAAGTTTGCCGCAATTGAAGGTGGAGCCTTCGAACAATCTGTATCGCCTGTATAGCGGACCGTTTGCCAGCCGCGGTGAAGCGGCAGCCGCTGCACTGCAGGTACAGCAAAGCGGCATCAACAAGCCATTTATCGTGCAGCGTTAATCTTCGTCCTGCTCGCTCGCGTTTTTCATCTGCAGTGCACGTTCATACAGGGCGTTCTTCTTTTGTCCGGTGATCTGGGCGGCCAGGGCGGCCGCCTGCTTTACTGAACATTCCTCGAGCAGGATGCCGAGTATGCGTTCGGCTTCAATCTGATCCTGGTCACCGGCACTCGGCGCTCCCTCCAGCAAAACCACAAACTCACCTTTTTGCCGGTTCGGATCCGCATTAATCCATGTGACCGCTTCGGCCAGCGTGCACCTGTGCGTTTCTTCGAATAGCTTGGTCAGTTCACGCGCGAAAACAATATGCCGGGTCAGTTCAAAGGCGGCGGCCAGTGCCGCGACTGTTTCCGTAATGCGATGCGGAGCTTCATAAAACACCATGGTTGCCGCAATTGCCTGTAAGCCAAAGAGGAAGGTTTCGCGTTGCTTGGCCTTGGCCGGCAGGAAGCCGACAAAATAGAACTGGTCGTTCAGCAAGCCGCTGGCGGACAGAGCGGTCACCGCGGCGGATGCGCCGGGTAGCGGTATCACGCGCAAACCTGCATTGCGTACCGCATCGACAATGCGGGCGCCGGGATCGGAAACGGCGGGAGTGCCGGCATCGGAGACCAGCGCAATGCGTTCACCTGCCTGCAAGCGTGCAATCAGTTTGTCCGCGACTTCGCGTTCATTATGCTGGTGCGCGGCAATCAGGTTCTTTGACAAACCGTAACGTGTCAGAAGATGGCCGGTATTACGCGTATCTTCACAAGCGACTGCATCGACTATCGATAAAGTGTGCAAAGCGCGCAACGATATATCGCCTGCATTTCCGATCGGGGTAGCCACCACATATAATGTTGCCGAAGGATAGGTCTGATGTGACACATCGTGCATAATCGGCAAGATAGTGGAAAGGCTGTTGCTTGTTTCAGTCATTGGGAGAGTCGGATGTTGGGAAATTTAGCGAGAATGTTCGTGCTGGCAAGCTTCATCAGCGGATTGTGCTCGCCTGTGCTGGCAAATACAACTGCCGACGTTACCGTTGACAGCCTTGCCAGTGTACCCGGCATTCAGGCCCAGCGGTCATCGCTGGACCAGATGCAATTGGCGCAAACCGATCTGGCCCTGCCCGAAGCGATGAGCGCACCACTTGACGAACCCATCGTCGAACCGATTGAAGTCCCTGTCATCACGACACGCCTGCCGCCGGTCCGCATTGCGCTGCTGTTGCCACGCCGTTCCGAATCACTGGCGCAGGTTTCTGATGCGGTGCGCGCCGGCTTTATGGCCGCCTTCCAGCATGAGCCCGGCAATAATGTTGTCAACCTGGTTGAAACCGGCGATGCCGCACAAGATGTATTGACCGGTTATACCGAAGCCGCCGCCGGCAATGACATCGTGGTTGGCCCCCTGACGCGCAGCGGTGCGACCGCGATCGTGCAAAACCATGCGGTCACCAAGCCGACGATAGCCCTGACCCAATTGAATGCGGCGGGCGAGCCTGAAGTAAAGGTGCCTGCCAATATGCTGGTCATGGGTTTGTCGATTGAAGACGAAGCACGCCAGGTTGCGAACTGGGTCGGCAAGAACCGCAGCAAGCAAAAGGCCTTTGCCCTGTCTACCAATGCAGCATGGCAGCGTCGTGCCGTCAGCGCTTTTGCCGGGCAATGGAGCCAGCTCGGCATGACAGCGGAAGTAATGGAACTCACTATGAGCGGTGGCTTTATGAATGCCAACGCGCTGGTACAACTGAAGAAACGCATACAGACAGAAAAGCCGGCATTGATTTTTGTTGCGCTGGATGCGGCGCAGGCAATTCAATTGCGCCTGGCGATAGGTGGCGAAGTCACGATGTACGGTGTGTCGCAATTGAATCCGTTGGCGCTGGATGACTGGGCCAATGCCGATCGCATCGTCGACCTGGAAGGCGTGCGCCTGGTCGATATGCCGTGGCAATTGCAGGCTGATCATGCGGCAGTGATGGCGTATCCTCGCTTGCCAAAAGCCGCCGGTCAGCGCAGCAGCCCCGATGTCGAACGCCTGTATGCACTGGGCATAGATGCTTACCGCGTGGCGGCGAACATCGCGATCAAGCAAAACGAATTCAGCCTGGATGGCGTGACCGGCAAGCTGACAGTGCGCTTCGGTCGTGGCGCGCCTTACTTTGAACGGGTATTGCAGCCTGCGACCTACCGCGAAGGTATGGTGCAGCCACTGGAAGTACAGTAAGCCCGCGTATGCGGCTGCCAGCCTTCCTGCGCCCGCGTACGGCAAAACAACTGGCCGGACAAGCCGGCGAAGACCAGGCGCTGATTTACCTGCAGCAGCAGGGTTTGCAACTGCTGGAGCGGAATTTCCGCTGCAAGGGCGGTGAAATCGACCTGCTTATGCAGGATGGCAAAGCCCTGGTATTTGTCGAAGTCAGGATGCGCAGCGAGAAAAAATTCGGCGGTGCTGCTGCCAGCATCGGTACCGCGAAACAAAAACGCCTGATCATTGCCGCGCAGATTTATCTGCAACGCTACAGCATGCCGCCACCGTGTCGCTTCGATGTCATTGCTTTTGATGACAAGGAAATGACATGGCTGAAAAATGCAATTGAAGCCTGAAATCCCTTGTCTTGCGCCACTCTTGGCGATGGACTGCTCTATAATTCCCACACCATGATTAATCAACGTATTCTTAGTCACTTCCATGAAAGTGCCGAGCTGAAAATCCAGTCCGCCTCGGTATTGGCGCGTCCAATTGAGCAGGCTGTGGAACTAATGTTCGGCGCCCTGTCTAATGGAAACAAGATTCTTGCTTGCGGCAATGGCGGATCGGCGGCAGATTGCCAGCATTTTTCAGCACAACTGGTGGGGCGCTTTGAACGTGAACGTTTGCCGCTGCCGGTGATGGCGCTGACTACCGACACCTCTATCCTGACAGCAATCGGCAACGATTACAGCTATCAGGAAATTTTCAGCAAGCAAGTCCAGGCATTTGGACAATCCGGCGATGTGTTGCTGGCATTGTCGACTTCCGGTAACTCAGCCAACGTTAACGCCGCGATTGAAGCCGCGCTGGAACGCGATATGCGCGTAGTGGCACTCACCGGCAAAGGCGGTGGCGCTACAGCCAAATTATTGACCGATGCGGACGTGCATATTTGCGTGCCGCATGACAGGACTGCACGGATACAGGAAGTACATTTATTAACGATACATTGTTTGTGCGACGGCATCGACGTTGCACTATTTGGAGGAGATGAGAATGACTGATTTGAAAAGTTTTATGCATGCTGCAAAGCGTCCGTTGGCGCTGGCCCTGGTCGGTGGTGCACTGGCCATCAGCTTGCAGGGTTGCGTCGGCGTGATGGTCGGTGGTGTCGTGGCCGGTACGCTGGCAGCGACTGATCGCCGTACTCTCGGTGCGCAGACGGAAGATAAATCAATTGCCGTCAAAGGTGAAATCGCAGTACCGAAAGTGGTCGGCGATGCAGGTCATGTCAACGTGACCAGCTTTAACCGCAAAGTCTTGCTGACCGGCGAAGTACCGAGTGAAGCAGCGAAAGAAGCTGCGGCGCGTGAAGTGGCAAAAATTGAAGGCGTGCAATCGGTTGTCAACGAATTGGCGGTGTCGGGTGCGTCCGGTTTCGGTTCGCGTTCCAACGATACCTTGATCACTGGCAAGGTAAAAGCGTCGATCGTCGATAACCGTACCTTGTATGCGAACTCGATCAAGGTCGTGACAGAACGCGGTATCGTCTACCTGATGGGACGTGTCACGGAAAAAGAAGGCGACCTGGCGGCGAATATCGCACGTGGTGTGAGCGGTGTGCAAAAAGTTGTGAAAGTATTCGAATACATCAGCGATGATGAATATCGTATGCTGACGACGACACCGGAGTCGCAACAGAAGTAATCATTCCCTGCCAGTTTCATGCGGGGTGTATATTAAAGCCGCGCAGCAAATTGCTGCGCGGCTTTTCTTTTGGGGAGAGAAAAGATGCAACTGATTTTTCCTGTCGGATTGATCTTGATCGTGGTCCTGTGGGGAATATTTTCCCCTGAGTCATTGGGCACGATCTCCCATGTCGCGATGCATGCGATTACCAAAAATTTCGGCTGGCTCTACCTGTGGGTGGTATTGGGCCTGGTCCTGTTTTCCGCTTTTCTCGCCTTCAGTCGCTACGGCAATTTGAAGCTGGGCAAGGACGACGATGAACCGGAGTTTTCACTGCCGGCCTGGTTTGCGATGCTGTTTGCCGCCGGCATGGGCATAGGCCTGGTGTTCTGGGGCGTTGCGGAGCCTTTGTCACATTTCACGCAAGGTCCGCCGGGCACGATTGCGCGCACGCCGGAAGCCGCCAATATGGCGATGCGTTACAGCTTCTTCCATTGGGGTATCCATCCATGGGCGGTCTACAGCATCGTGGCACTGGCGATTGCCTTCTTCCAGTATCGGCGCCAGGGTGTGGCCTTGATCAGCGAATCGACCAAATCCCTGCCGTGGCGTCCGGTGCAGCGCATGTCCGGCCTGTTTAACGGGCTGGCCGTAATCGCTACCGCTTTTGGTGTTGCCACATCGTTGGGGATGGGGGCGATGCAGATCAATGGCGGCCTGGCTGCCGTGTTCCATGTTGAGATCAATAAGTATGTGCAGGTCGGCATCATCGTATTGGCGACTGCCTTGTTCATTACTTCTGCCGTCAGCGGTGTGGCCAAAGGCGTCAAATGGCTGTCATCGATCAATATGCTGGTGGCGGCCCTGCTGACGCTGATGGTGTTCGTGCTTGGCCCGACCGTAGTCATCATCGATACCTTTACGAATACGCTGGGTAGCTATATCAGTGAGCTGGTGCGCATGAGTTTGCGCATGATGCCTTTCCGCGATAGCGAATGGGTCGGTGAGTGGACCGTGTTTTACTGGGCCTGGTGGTTGTCATGGTCGCCTTTTGTCGGGCTTTTTATTGCCCGCGTTTCGCACGGCAGGACCATCCGTGAATTTATTGTCGGTACCGTCATCGCGCCTTCGATTGCCGCTTTCATCTGGTTCTCAGTGTTTGGCGGTACAGCCCTGCATATGGAAATCTGGCAAAACGTGCCGATAGCCGCAGCGGCCAAGGCAGACTTGTCGATGGCCTTGTTTACGATGCTGGATGCGCTGCCCTTTGGTTTGATCATGTCGGTGGTTGCGACCCTGCTGGTGCTGGTGTTTTTTGTCACCTCCGGCGATTCGGCGATCCTGGTGCTGGGCATGATGAGTACCGGCGGTGACAGCAATCCATCGGCACGCATCAAGATCACCTGGGGCGTCCTGATTGCGGGGATTGCCACCAGCCTGCTGCTGGCCGGCGGCATCGATGCCTTGCAGACGGCGACTATTGTCTTTGCCTTGCCGTTCACGCTGGTGGTCGCCCTGATGGCGATTTCCTTGTGGCGCGCAGTACGTGAAGACTGGAAAGAAGAACAACGGATTGAGAAGGAACTACGGCAGCGCATGCGCCAGCTGGTTTCCAAGTAAGACATGGAAATAATGCTTGCCGCTTAACAACTTGCCGTTTTGTAATGCTATATTGGGGCCGCGTAACAATTGTTACGCGGCTTTTTCTTTTGGAGAAACCATGACACCAGTGCTCGTTATCCTGGCTATTGTTGCTATCGTCGTATTCTGGGGCGTCGGTGTTTACAACCGTATCATCGCCTTGCGCAATTACTTTGAGAATGCATTTTCTCAAATCGATGTGCAACTCAAGCGTCGTTATGATTTGATTCCGAATCTGGTGGAAACCGCCAAAGCCTATATGGCGCATGAGCGGGAAACGCTGGAAGCGGTGATTGCAGCGCGTAACCATGCAGTTGATGCCAATAAAAAAGTCGGTGGCCATCCGGCCGATGCCGCCGCATTCAAAAACATGATGGTGGCGGATAGTGCGCTGGATGCAACGCTGGGCAAGTTCTTCGCGCTATCGGAGGCCTATCCTGATTTGAAGGCTAATCACACCATGATGCAGTTGAGCGAAGAGCTCAGCAGCACCGAAAATCGGATCGCCTTTGCACGTCAGGCTTATAACGATAGCGTGATGTCATACAACGTCGCCGTCGAACAATTCCCCGGTTCGGTGATTGCCAATTCCTTCGGCTTCAAGACGGCAGAATTGCTGGAGTCGACCGAGACGCCGGAAGAACGTAAAGCCATCAAGGTGTCCTTCTGAAGTCAAGCTGCCCACGATGACGTGTATGCGTTCTACTCCTGTTTGCGCCTGGAATTGCAACTGAAATGAATTTCTTCGAGCAACAGGATCACGCCAGGCGGCAGACCAGGATATTGGTGCTGCTGTTTGCCTTTGCCGTCATTGCCATTGTGCTGGCAGTGAATCTGGTCATGGCGGTATTGTGGATCCTGCTGCAAGGGCAGACCTGGGCCGGGCCACATCATTATCCGCAGGGCTTCTTCTTCACCAATACCTGCATTACCGTCTTCCTGATTTGTGGCGGGACCATGATTGAGATCTTCAATCTACGCGATGGCGGTGATGCCGTTGCGCGAATGGTGGGCGGGCGCCAGGTTTCCCTGAGCACGATAGACCTGCAGGAGCGACGCCTGCTCAATATCGTGGAAGAAATGGCAGTTGCATCCGGTATCGCCTGCCCCCGGGTTTACCTGTTGGCAAAGGAAGAATCGATCAATGCATTTGCCGCCGGCTACAACCCGAATGAGGCGGTAGTCGTGCTGACACAGGGGGCACTGACACGGCTTACGCGTGACGAACTGCAAGGTGTGATCGCGCACGAATTCAGTCATATCCTGAATGGTGATATGCGCTTGAACCTGAAGTTGCTCGGTGTGACATTCGGCATTGAAATGGTGGGTGATTTCGGGCGACAGGCGATGGAGTTTGCCTGGTACAGCTCGGATGATATTGAGGCGAATTTCAAACTGACGGTGTTTCGTATCATCGCGTTTATCTTTGGTATTGCCTTCTTTGTGATCGGTTATATCGGCCTCTTCTTCGGCCGCGTGATCAAATTCGCCGTGTCACGCCAGCGCGAATATCTGGCGGATGCCAGTGCCATTCAATTCACCCGAAATGCGGATGGCCTCGGCAATGCCTTGCGCAAGATTGCAGTCCTCAGCGACAAAGGTTTTTCCGGTGCCTATATCGGGCACCGCAACGCAGAGCAGCTATCGCATCTCTTCGTCAGTGCGGTCAGGCCGCACTTGATGGCAGGTTTCTTTGCCACACATCCGCCCTTGCAGGAACGCTTGCGCCGCATTTATGGGCGCGAGGTGGAGATACCGGACGAAATAAGGTTATCGGCAGACGAGGCACGCACCTTTGCGCTGCCGGCTGAGGCCTTACCCGGGATTGCCTATGTTGCCAGTCCCCTGGCAAATATCGGTGTCGATCTGCGTGCCGCCACAGATGCGATTGCCGTGACGGCGGCGCAAGCATACGGTAACGGTACGCTCGCGCAAATCAGGCTTTGTCCCGAAATAGATCGCGCAGTACATGACCCGGCCACCGCGCCCTTGCTCTTGTATGCCTTGTTGCTGGATCCGGCGCAGGATAAGAGTCCGCAGCAACAATGCCTGGCCGAACACCTGCCGCAACAGGCCGCCCAGGTCGTGCAACTTGCAACAGCGCTTGCCCGCTTGCCTGCGAATGCACGCCTGCCCTTGCTGGACTTGATGATGCCCGCGTTGCGCCATTTGCCGGTCAGCGAACGGACAGCAACGCTGGCGCAGTTTGAGCGCATGGTGGCAAGTGACCGGCGTGTCAGCCTGAACGAGTTCGTGTTGCAGACGGTATTGGTGCGCCGGCTGGCAGCACGGGCCAATCGGGCGGTACAGATTAAATATTTTGTCGCGATGGAATTGAGGCAGGAGTGCTGCTTATTGTTTTCACTGGTGGCGCATATTGCCGCACCTTTGCACAAGCAATCCGCGCAGTCATTGTTTATGCGTGCAGCAGCATCTTCGCCTGCGCTTTCCTTATCTGAAAAGGATCTGCTCGATATTTCTGCATTGAGCTATGGCAAAGTGAAAATCGCACTGGACAAGGCGAATCAGCTGGCTCCGCTGGCGAATCCGGCATTGATTAAATCCATGCTGGCGATTGCCGGTGATCCGACGCCCTTGCCTTTGCCACTCGCGGATCTCTTGCGGGCCATGTGTGCGGCGCTGGAAGCACCGATGCCGCCGGCAGTTGCTGCGGTGTATACGGCTTCCGGCTGGCCGGCTGCATCCTTGTCCTAAAGTCGATGCATACGGCTGGATTTTTCGAATAAACGTGCAGCGCGGGACCTGACTATAATAGGCACACTGAATTCTCCGGATTGTCGATCATGCAAGCATCTCCTGCCGCACCCAAAGACACACCCAAACGTACCTGGCTCAAACTACTGGCCGCCCTCGTTATCGTGGCGCTCGCCGTAGTCGGCTATATGTCGGTGTCGAAGAAAGATGCGATTCCGGATGTCACCTTTACCAATCTGCAGGGCAAGAAAATTACCTCGCAGGATTTGCGTGGCAAGGTGGTGATGATCAATTTTTGGGCGACCTCTTGCGTGACCTGCGTCAAGGAAATGCCGGAAATGGTGGATACCTACAATAAGTACAAGGATAGCGGGCTGGAATTCATCGCGGTCGCAATGGCTTACGATCCGCCTAACTATGTGTTGAATTTCGTGGAAACACGCAAATTGCCGTTCACGATTGCGCTCGATACCCAAGGTGAACTGGCGAAGTCATTCGGTGACATCAAGCTGACACCAACCACACTGGTGGTCGATAAAGATGGACACGTCATCAAACGCTATGTCGGTGAACCCGATTTCGCCGCCTTGCACCAGTTGCTGGAAAAAGCACTGGCAGCTTAATCAAACAGCGGTGTATTTACCGCCGCTGACTCTTTCTATCCCGGCCAGATCGCGCCAGCTTTGCACTTCGGTAAAACCATGCGTAGCGAGTACATCACGTACTGCCGCCGCCTGGTCGTACCCATGTTCCATCAATAACCATGCTGCGGGCGCCAGATACCGCGCAGCATCGCGTGTGATGGTTTGCAGGTCGGACAAGCCATTTGCATGATCCGTCAGGGCATCAACCGGTTCAAAGCGCAGGTCGCCTTCCGACAAATGCGGATCGCCGGCGACGATATAGGGTGGATTCGATACGATCAAATCAAAGCGCTGTTCCTTCACCGCGCTGAACCAGTCGCTGCGCAGGAAATTCACCTGCACCTGGTTCTTCCGCGCATTGCCCTCTGCAATCGCCAAGGCTTCCGCGCTGACATCCAGTGCAGTGACGAATGCGTCCGGCCGTGCGTGGGCAATCGCGACCGCAATCGCGCCGGAGCCGGTGCCCATGTCCAGTACCCGGCCTTGTGGCGGCAGGTAATGCAGTGCCAGTTCCACCAGCAATTCGGTATCGGGACGCGGAATCAGGACTGCCGGGCTGACATCAAAAGACAAACCAAAGAATTCACGCTCGCCGGTCAGGTAGGCAATTGGTTCACCGGCCAGGCGGCGGGCAAACAGTTGTGACAGTTGCTGCGCTTCTTCCGCCGTCAGTGCGCGTTCAGCTTGCGTGATCAATTGCACGCGTGAGAGACGGGTCACATAGCCGAGCAGGATGCGCGCTTCCAGTTGCGCAACTGGCGCGCGCTGCATCACGGCAGCGACGGTGGTGCCGGCCGGGATGCCTGCATCCATGGCGCTCATCAGTTTTTCTTGACGGTGGTATAGATCAGATACGTGGCGATGACCGCGAACCAGACCAGTGCCCATTGCGGCAGCGACAAGCCGAGTATCGGTGCGTATTCAGTGGTACACAAACCATCGGCCTGGAACAGGAAAGGCAGCAGCTTCGCCGTCGGTATCGTGTTCAGTGAAGTTTCCAGCGGGTCGATGCCGCAGGATACGGTTGGATTGGCCTTGATATAGATGTGCCAGCCGGCGACACCGGCTCCGGCTATCGCCGATAGTGCTGCCAGTGCGGTGGCGACCTTGGCCGCGCCACGTGGCAGGTAGACCGCGATCAGGCAGATGATGGCAATCGCGGCGAAGGCATAACGCTGGATCACGCACAGTGGGCAAGGCAGCATGCCTTCCACATGTTGCAGATACAGTGCGACCGCCAACAGGGCCAGTGACACAAAGGCAACGGCGAGCAACACGGGTTTGGAGTTTTTCATTGCTGGTTTCTCAAAAAAGGATGCACGTTAAGAGTAGGAATTGCCGAAATAGTTGCCGGATGCCTGCATCAATTTGCGTCGCCGAGCGCCGCCAGCAATTCTGCCTGATGTTCTGCCGCCAGCGCATTGGTCAGTTCGGTCAGATCGCCGTCCATGATGAAGTCGAGTTTATACAAAGTCAGGTTGATGCGATGGTCGGTCATGCGTCCTTGCGGGAAATTATAGGTACGTATGCGTTCGCTGCGGTCGCCGGAACCGATCAGCGATTTGCGCGTGGCGGCTTCCTTCGATTGCTGTTCGCGCAACTGTACATCCTTGATGCGTGCTGCCAGTACTTTTAGCGCTGACGCCTTGTTCTTGTGCTGGCTGCGGTCATCCTGGCATTCAACCACGATGCCGGTCGGAATGTGCGTGATGCGGACGGCGGAATCGGTTTTATTGATGTGCTGGCCGCCGGCGCCGGATGCGCGGTAGGTGTCGATGCGCAAGTCCGCCGGATTGATGTTGACGTCTTCGACTTCGTCGGCTTCCGGCATGATGGCGACGGTACAGGCCGAGGTATGGATACGCCCTTGCGTTTCGGTTGCCGGCACGCGCTGTACACGATGGCCGCCGGATTCAAATTTGAGTTTCGAGTAAGCACCGAAACCGATAATGCGCACGATGACTTCCTTGTAGCCGCCGACTTCGGATGCCGACTCCGACACCATTTCTATCTGCCAGCGATTGCGTTCGGCAAAGCGGGAGTACATGCGCAGGAGATCGCCGGCAAACAGTGCCGCTTCATCGCCACCGGTACCGGCGCGGATTTCAAGGAAGATATTGCGGTCGTCATTCGGATCTTTCGGCAGCAGCATTTTCTGCAAGTCGATTTCCAGCTGTTCCATGCGCGTTTTGGCGGCGGCAATTTCTTCCTGTGCAAATTCCTTCATGTCCGGATCGGACAGCATGCCCTGCGCATCCTGGATATCGCTGTCGGCTTGCCGGTAGTTACCATATAGCGCAACCAACGGGCCCAGCTCGGCATGTTCACGCGTCATCTTGCGATAGTTGTCCATATTGGACGTTGCGTCTTCCTGCATCAGCAGCACATTCAATTCGTCCAGTCTCTCGGTCAATTGATCGAGCTTGGCGAGCATGGATGGTTTCATCATATTTTTATCTTGGTTCTGGTTGATTTTGTTGCTGTGCATCGCCGTGCGGGACAGGATGCAATGGTGTGGTCGGCGCGAGGGCTGACCGGCAGGAAGAGCGTCGCTAGCGCTTGGTACGGAACAGCTGTGGCAGCAATGCGGCAAGACGCGCACGTTCGTCGCCTTGTGCGTTATTCAGGGCCTGTTGCGGGCCATGCAGGAATTTTGCGGTCAAGCCTTTGGACAGGGCTTCGAGCACTGCATCGATATCTTCACCCTTGGCCAGCAGCTTGCGCGCACGTTCCAGTTCTATCATGCGCATCGTTTCGCTGGATTCATGCAAATCCTGGATCACCGGTACCACGGCACGCGCATCTATCCAGTGCATGAAGGAGCGCACGCGGGTTTCTATGATGGCTTCGGCTTGTGCGACTGCCGCCTGGCGATTTTCGACGCCTGTCTGCACAAAGCTGCCGAGGTCATCCACTGTGTACAGGAAGACGTCGTCGAGGCGACCGATTTCGGCTTCTATATCGCGCGGTACGGCGAGGTCGACCATGAACATCGGTTTGTGGCGACGTGCCTTGATCGCGCGTTCCACCATGCCGAGCCCGATGATGGGCAGGGATGATGCCGTCGAAGAAATGACGATGTCATAGCTTGCCAATTGATCCGGCAAATCCGCCAGGCGAATGGCCTTGCCATTGAAGCGATGTGCGAGGGTTTGGCCGCGTTCCAGCGTGCGGTTGGCGATGGTGACCGACTTCGGATTTTGCGCTGCGAAATGGGTCGCGCTGAGTTCGATCATTTCACCGGCGCCGATGAACAATACATTCTGTTCCGAGATCTTGTCGAAAATGCGCTGCGATAAACGCACGGACGCGGCTGCCATCGACACGCTATGCGCGCCGATTTCGGTAGTGCTGCGTACTTCCTTCGCTACTGCAAAGGTGCGCTGGAACATCTGGTGCAAATAGGTGCCGAGTCCGCCGGCGGCTTCTGCCTGGCGTACTGCATCTTTCATCTGGCCGAGGATCTGTGGTTCACCGAGGACCATGGAGTCCAGTCCGGACGCGACACGGAAGGCATGGCGCACGGCATTGTCTTGCGGCAGCGCGTACAGATAAGGGCGCAATTCCGCGTAAGGCAGTTTGTGATAATCGGCAAGGAAGTGTGCGGTGATATCGATTGCTTCGTTCACGCCGCCCGGCAAATTGCTGGCCGCGTATAACTCGGTGCGATTGCAAGTCGACAGGATCGCCGCTTCGTCGGTATAAGTGGTCGCGTCGCTGCGGCCATACCAGCTACGTGCGGAAGCCACCGCCTGACCAAGCTGGTCAGCGGGAAAGGCTACCTTTTCGCGCAGTGAGACAGGCGCGGTAGTGTGGTTAAGGCCGACGGCGAGGAGTTGCATTTATGGCACAAATATTCAGTGGTTGAATAGCGATACATTATAGCCTGTTGCACTTTGGCACGAGGCTGTTGCCACCAGGCAGCTAGACTTCGTGACAGACCGGCAACATCAGGGTGAAACTGGTCCCTACTCCGGCCTGGCTAATGAAGCTTATATCACCCTGATGCCTTTCGATGACTGTTTTAACGAATACCAATCCTAAGCCTACGCCATCATGGCGTGGTTGGTTCGGTAAATCGACACGCTGGAAGCGCAGGAATAGCTTGCCCTGGTCGGCGTCGGCGATGCCGTAGCCGTGATCCAGGATGCGGCAAACCACGCGTTGCTCAGGGCCTTCCTGTTCCAGCCTGACCGAACATTCGATGCTGGTATGGTCCGGGCTGTAATTGATTGCATTGGACAGCAAATTCGCCAGCGCACGTGTCATCAGCGTACGGTCCACCTTGACCGGGTATTCGCCATCGCTGATTTCCATTTGCACGGTGATGTGTCGACTTTTTGCCAGTGACCACATTTCATCGGTGGCATCGAACAGCAAGTCCTGGAAGTCGACTTCTTCCAGCCGGTATTCATGCGATTCCGCACGCGCCAGTTGCACGAAGTTATCCGCCAGTCCTAATGTTTTGCGCGAGGCTTTTTCGATGCGGGAAAACAGTTCCGCCTGTGGCAAGGCGGATGAGGTTTCACTTTGCAATTCAAGCAGTGCCAGGATGGATGCTTGCGGTGCGCGCATATCGTGTGACAGGAAGCGCAGGGTTTCATCGCGGCTGCGTTCGGCGGCGCGTATGGTGGAGATATCAAGCACACTGACGATCCAGCCCGTCAACAAATTGGTTGCCGAGTTGCAGGGACTGCTTTTTACGAGCAGGTCACGCCCTTTTTGATCTTGTGTCGAAATACCGTTGTGCAGGCTTTGCGATGCCTGGATATCGAGTAAATCCGGCCAGTCGAAAGACAGGTTGGCAGCCTGGTCGACCGGCTGCGGGTTTTTTAACTGCGCCAGCAAATCAATGATATTGCGACCGAGCACATCATCGATGCCGAGCGAGCGGTAGTAATCATTCGCATGCTTGTTTGCCAGCAGTACTTGCCCTTCGACCGAGGTGACCAGTGTTGCATCCGGCAGGTTATCCAGATTGTCGGATACGAATTGGCGCAAATCGCGTACGCGCCGGGCCGCGTTTTTCATCGCGGTGATGCGTTGTTCGAGCACATCGGCCATTTCATTTTGCGATACCGCGGTTTTTTCTTCCGGCAGCAAGTGCGGTTCCTGATCGAGACGGGTGAATTCCTGACCAAGGTAGGTAATCGCCGCTTCCAGTCGACGCCAGCTCCATAGTGGGTATGAAATGATCAGGGTAATGACTGCCGCCGCGGGTGCAATCCATATCCCCATGCGCAAGCCGATATAGCTGGTGACCAGCGTGACCAGGATCCAGATGCCGGTCGCAAACAGGGAGAAGCGTGGCGACAGCAGTAAGTAGCCGAGCAAAGCCATGAATACCGGTATCGCATTGAAGAAGGCGGTTTGCCACGCGGCTGCGATATGGATTTCTTCGCCATCGATCAGGCTGGCCAGGACATGCGCGTTGATTTCTATACCCGGCATTGCACCCGAGTTACCGGAAACCGGGGTTGGATAAGAGTCGGCCATACCAAGCGCGGTCGCGCCTACCAGCACATATTTATCGGTGAAAAATTCATCCGGAACTTCGCCGCGCAAGACCGATACGTAGGGAACGGATTTGAAATGGCCGATGCCACCTTCATACGGAATATACAGTTGGTCGCCGCGTTGCCAGGTGTCAATCAGCGAGGCTGACGTCGGTGCAGGCAGGGCTTTGGTGCCGTTGTACTGCATGCCGCTGCCGGTACTCAGCAGTGCAGCAGAAAAATGCAACCAGTTTTTACCACTCTGGCCCTCGCGCAGGAACACGCTGCGCACGACGCCATCGCTATCGTGCTCCAGGTTGATATGGCCCAGCGTATGCGCCGAATTTGCCAGCAAGGGGATCGGCAAGCCGGCCCTTAAGCCTTGCCCGGCATTGCTCAGTACCACCGGTAGTACGACATGCTGGCTTTGCATGATGGCGGCAGCCAGCTGGCCGTCAGCTTGTGGTGTTGACTCTTCGGACAGGATGACATCGAGACCGATTGCACGCGGCTTTGCTTTATTGAGTTTGTTGATCAGGTCAGCATGCAGCTTGCGCGACCAAGGCCAGCGCCCCAGTTCGGCCAGGCTGTAATCGTCGATGGCGACGATGATGATGTCTTCGCGTACCGGCTTGCTGTCGACGGATAGAAACAAATCGTAGAGTGATTGGTCGAGCCGGCCCAAACCATTTTGCCAACCCAATGCAATTGCCAGCGTCAACAGGCCGATGAATAGCATTAACCATTCGCGCAGTGCCAGGTGCCGCACGAGTGGAGAGAGCCAGCGGATTTTCATCAGTTCGTATTAGCGCTTACTGACGGTCTGTCGCGCGGCTACCATCGCGCGCTGCAGCTTCTTTGCCGCGCAATGGGTGGCCGTCGTTGATGATCCATTGATCGGTAACGATCAGGGTTTGTGCAGAGGAGAAAGGATTGCTGCTGCCATCCGCATTCACGCTTTGTACGCGCGTGAAGTAAGTGCCGAAAGAAGGGCGCGGCAGTTTGATTTCATTGCCGGTGACACTGCTGTTGAAAAGCAGCCAGGTGAATTCCACATCACGTGCAACCTGGATATTGTACTTTTGCGTGGCGGTGCCGTTCCAGCGCAATTCCAATTCCTTGCTGTAGTTGTTGACGACTGACGGCGCGTCTTGCGCCGCAGCTTCCTTCTGTGGAGCCAGGCGATTCTTGATGGTGACGGCAAGCGTACGCGGCATGCCTTCCAGGCCGCGCTCATCGATAGCGGATATCTGAGCGAAGTAATTACCTTCCTGGATATTTTCCAGCACTACTTCCTGCGAATTGCTTTTTGCCTCGGCCAGCATATGCAGCGTTTCAGAATCTTGTGCCAGTTGCACATGGTAGGCGCGCGCGCCCTTGATCGCTGCCAGTGCAAATTGCGCATTGCCATTTTGGCGGTAAGGTGTACTTGCTAATTGCGGTGCAGGCAGCAGGTCAACCGGCTGGCCGATGGTATTGCCGGCGATGATATTTCCCTTCACGCTGTCCAACATGCGCGCTTCAGGTTTTTGCAAAGAGCCGACTGCGACGTGGCCATCCAATACTTCGGTGGCGACTTTGTCGCCATTCAGGCCAACGCGGAAATGCGTGCCGCGTACACCTGCGACCGAGGCCGGGGTCCGTACTTCAAAGCGCCCCTTATTGGTGTCCAGCGGCGAGACGCGTGACACGACACGGCCGCGCAGCAGTTTGACTTCGGTGCGCGGGCTGGCGGTGTAGAGGGATTTGCGTAATTTGGCGAGCAATACATTGCTGTTCGACGGTATTGAAATGCGCGACTCATCGGCCAGTGACAGCGTCAGGAAACTATTGCTGCCGGTTGTGATGCGCATGCCTTCGGCAACCTTGCTGCCGATATCGATCGTCATGACACGGCCATCCGCTGCCGTCGCGGTGATATTGCCGTTGCGGGCGATGACAGTGGCGTCGGTCGGTTCGTCAGCCAACAACTCGGTCGGGATCACGATACCGGTACCGATCGGGATATTGCTGTCTTTGCTGATGCGGTTGATGGTGCCGAGGGCGACCCAGTTGCCGGTTTTGGTGGTGAGGCGCTGCGCGATCGACATCAGGGTGTCGCCGGCTTGTGCGTAATAGGTAATGCCGGATGGCTGGATGGTAATGCTGCCCGGCGCGGCCACGGATGCAGCCGCCCATACGATAGGGGCTTGCCCTATCGCCAGTGCCAGAACCAACATCAATTTATGAAGGGTAATGCGCATGCTTGTTCTCCGCGCAACCCTGGTGCGCCTTGCTAGCCTGTCATTTGCTCCAGGCGGTAGCCGTAGCTATACACCGGAGCCAACCGAAAACCATGTTCTGGACGCAATTGTAACTTGCTCCGGACTCTGGATACATGGGTATCCATGGTTCTCGATGGAATTTCTACATCACGGGCCCACACTGCTTCCAGAATATAGGCGCGTGACAGCGGGCGACCCAGGTTACGGAAAAACAGCAAGGCCAGGTCAAATTCCTTTTGCGTTACTTCGATCGGAGCGCCGGACATGGTCAGGCGACCGGTACGTGCTTCGAAAATGAAATTGCCGAACTGGATTTGCTCAATCGGATTCTGGCTTGGGTAAGCCCGACGCAACAAGGCCTGTACGCGCGCCAGCAATTCACCGCGGCGGATAGGCTTGATCATGTAATCATCGGCACCCGCTGCCAAACCGGCCACAATGTCATCTTCGCCGGAACGGCTGGTCATGAACAGCACCGGCAGATTGGTCGGCAGCTTTTCGCGTGCCCAGCGTAAAACGTCGGCGCCGCTCAGATCTGGAACTTGCCAATCGATAATTAACATATCGAAGCTTTCACGGCGCAACTGATTCAACAATTCCTTGCCACTCTGGAAGGGGTGGCAGAAATGGCCGGCGGCACTGAGCACCTGACAGACTAAATCTGTCTGGCTGCGGTCATCATCGAGTACGGCAATTCGCATATTTTTGGCGCTTTGGACAGCGAGTTGTATTTCGTTGCTCTAATTTAACAAAGTATTCCCATGCTGGGTCTTCAAGGATTGCGATGTGACAATATTTCACAAAATACGGGCATGAATATCAAACATTTATGGTTTTTTTGCATCATGTCAGTCTTTTTCTGACTCAGGCTTGCGATGAAAGTTACCTAAAGCTTGATGAAAAATAGACCCAAATTCCGCGCAAGAGTGCATTAAATCAGGCCGGCATTGCGCATATTTTCTGTGACATACGCAAAATGTGTGTCTTCTTGTTATACGTAATTGTTAAGCGAGCGGATTCACATTTGTCTCGTCAACATATGTAGTCGAAAACGGAAAGCACTTGTTTCCGCCCGTTTATTTCCTATACTAAAGATGCAATCCCGAGAAAGCTAACGTTGGAACAAACCGGAGGCAATCATGAAATTTAAAGACCTGAATTCATGGCACCTGACTGACGTTGTCCAATCCGCCAAGAAAGTAGATGCAGACGGCGACCTTGCTCCCATTGCCGCTTTTGTGGTCGGTGCCCCACTGGTTACGCTGGGAGCCGTTACCTTCCTTGAAATCCTGTTTGCGATATAACCGGCAAGACAGCCGATTTTGAATTGAAATGAAAAAGGGCGGAACTGCTGACAGTTCCGCCCTTTGTTTTGATCAGGCCGTACGGTGACGGCCAATCGGTTTATTTTTTCGCCAGGCAAGTTTTCATGAATTTCTTGCGATCGTCGCCCTTCATATCTTTTGCATCCACGTTGCAGCTCGCCATCTTGTCGCGTTGAGCTTGCTGCGCTGCGCTGACTTTTGGTTTGCCGCTGAGGCAATCCTTCATGAAGGCTTTGCGATCGTCGCCCTTTTTACCTTCGGCATCCTTGTTACAGGTCGTCATCTTGGTTTGCTGCGCGGTTTTTTCCTTGGCCGGAGCGGCAGGGGCAGGATCGGCTGCAAACGCACAGCTGGCAAAGGCGGCTGAGATGAGAAACGCTAGAATTTTATTCATTGGAACCTCTCAAGAAAGGGAATCGGAAAACATTTATTAGTATTGATATGAAAACAACGATGCTGCCTTGACTACAACGACCTGAAACTCTGTTCAGTTGACGCTGGCGCGACAATTTCTGCCATTGCCTGAAACCTTGCCTGGGCCAGTGCTTAGCCGAAGAATTTACCCTTGAGTATGCCGAGACCCTGTTGCAACAGGTCATCGCCTTGTGGCACCTGTCCGTTCGGTGTCAATTGATCGATGATCTGCGGTAAAAGTTGCGCGAGGCCGGTCGTTGCATGTTCCGGTGCGATGCCTGCCTGTTGGGCGATTTGCTGGATGTTGTCGGCACCCAATGCGTCCTTGATCTGGTCGCCGGATACCGGCTGGTTTTCACCCGTACCTATCCACGAAGCGACTTGCTCAGCCAGGCCACCGCTTTGCAGCTTTTCCAGCAAGCCTTGTACGCCACCGGCCTGGTTTACCAGTTCCATGATGCTGCCCATCAAATCGCCCTGCGGTACCGGATCCTGTTTTTGCGCGCCGAGCGAGCCCATTACCTGTCCTGCCAATTGATCGAGTAATCCCATCACACCCTCCGAAAAAGCAAACCATATCGGTCGTGTCGGCATAGTGTCGGCACGAAATGGGGCGCGAGTCCGTCCCACTTCGGCCATACTAAATCAAAAAGATGGCATTCTCATTACAATTGACAATTGTTAATTGCCCGGGAGTAAAGCGCAGATGTCGCTGTAGGTGAGGTGGCTTATTTGCGATTTGCCTGCAAATTTTGATGGTGGAAGCGCAAGTGGGCTTCGATGAAGGTGGAAATAAAATAATAGCCGTGATCATAGCCGGCATGCCTGCGCATTGTTAACGGTTGTTGCGCGTGCAGACAGGCCGCTTCGAAGGTTTGCGGTAATAGCTGAGCAGGGAAAAATTGATCACTCAAGCCCTGGTCGATCAGGATGCCGCCGGGGAATGGCGTCTTCATTTGCTGCATCAGTGCGCTGGCGTCATATTGGCGCCAGGATTGCTGATCGTTGCCGAGATAGGCGGAGAACGCCTTGATGCCCCATGGGCACTGGCTGGGTGCGCAAATCGGTGCAAAGGCGGAGACGCTGCGGAATTTATCCGGATTGCGCAAGGCCATCACGAGCGCACCATGGCCTCCCATGGAGTGGCCGGTAATACTGATACGATCAGCTTGTACCGGGAATTCCCGGATGAGCAATTCATACAATTCCAGCAGGTAGCTATACATCCTGTAATGCGTACTCCACGGTGCCTCAGTGGCATCAAGATAGAAGCCGGCACCGACACCTAAATCCCAGCTATCCGTTTCGCCCGGAACACCCGCGCCGCGCGGGCTGGTATCCGGTGCGATCAGGATCATGCCGAGTTCGGCCGCGACACGCTGTGCCCCGGCCTTGATGACGAAGGTTTCCTCGGTGCAGGTCAGTCCGGCCAGATAGAACAGGGCCGGGACCCGAGCAGCGCTGGCTTGTGCCGGCAGGAACACCGAAAAGCGCATCGCTAATCCTATGGCTACGGATTGGTGCCGATAAAATCTCTGCACCCCGCCGTAGCAGCCATGTTCGCTGATCAGTTCTAGCATCGCGGCCTCCGTCGGCTTCTTAATACAGGACGACAGAACGTATGGATTCGCCGCTTTTCATCAGGTCGAAACCTTCGTTGATGCGCTCCAATGGCAGGGTGTGGGTAATCAGGTCGTCAATATTGAGTTTGCCTTCCATATACCAGTCGACAATTTTCGGCACATCGGTACGACCGCGTGCACCGCCGAATGCCGAACCCTTCCATTCACGTCCGGTCACCAACTGGAACGGACGGGTGCTGATTTCCTGGCCGGCGGCAGCGACACCGATGATGAAGGATTGGCCCCAGCCCTTATGGCAACACTCGAGTGCCTGACGCATGGTGGTGGTATTGCCGATGCATTCAAAGGAATAATCAGCACCGCCATCGGTCAGTTGCACGATGTGGTCGACGACGTTTTCGACTTCTTTCGGATTGACGAAATGCGTCATGCCGAATTTACGTGCCATTTCGATGCGGCCCGGATTGATATCAACGCCGATGATCTTGTCGGCACCGACCATTTTCGCAGCCTGGATCACATTGAGGCCGATACCGCCGAGCCCGAATACGACGACATTGGCACCGGCTTCGACCTTGGCCGAAAACACGACCGCACCAACACCGGTAGTGACGCCACAACCGATGTAGCAGGCTTTATCGAACGGTGCGTCTTCGCGAATCTTTGCCAGTGCGATTTCCGGTACCACGATGTAATTCGAAAAAGTCGATGTACCCATGTAATGGAACAGCGGTTTGCTATCGAGCGAGAAGCGGCTGGTTGCATCCGGCATCAGGCCGCGACCCTGGGTCGAACGGATGGCCTGGCATAGATTGGTTTTGCGCGACAGGCAGAATTTGCATTGGCGACATTCCGGGGTGTACAGCGGAATGACATGGTCATCCTTCTTCAGCGTCGTCACGCCGGGACCGACATCGACTACCACGCCGGCACCTTCATGGCCGAGGATAGCGGGGAATATACCTTCCGGATCGGCGCCGGATAGTGTGTAGTAATCGGTATGGCAAATGCCGGTGGCTTTGATTTCGACCAATACTTCACCGGCTTTTGGTCCGGCCAGGTCAACTTCTTCGATGGTTAATGGGGCGCCAGCTTTCCACGCAACGGCTGCTTTAGTTTTCATTTTTTTGCCTCTTTATTATCGGTAAAAGAATCGGGTACAAGAACGTCAGTGATTGTCATTGATCAATTCCGATATATGGGAAAGCCTATGCATGAATGGCCGAAAATGCTGCCATAATGACTTGAATTTAATGGCCGATGAACTGCGACGCCGTGATGTGCATATGCACATATCTGCTTCCAGGCAATAACCCACACTGCGCATCCATACTGTGAACACCAAGCCATGAATGCACTGAAACCGCATACCCCCAGAACTGTCGACATCATTATTTATCCGGGCTTCAAGGCGCTGGAAGCAATCGGTCCGCTATCGGTATTCGAATACGCGAATCTGCATTTGCAGCGGCAGCGCAAAGGCAATGGTTACGACGTGCGCTTCGTATCTACCGGCGTCGGTCCGGTGCAATCAGATACGCAGATGGTCTTGCATGCGGCGAAAGCGGTCAGCAACCTGGCCTTGCCGGATGACGCCATCATCGTCGGTGCGCGCAATATCCAGGGGGCACTGGAAAATGCAGGTCCCATCGTCGACTGGATAGTCGCAGTCCATCCACAAATCAATCGTCTCGCGGCCCTCTGTTCGGGCGCTTTCTTTTTGGCTTCGGCGGGTGTGCTGGAGGGCAAGCGCGCGACTACACACTGGAGCGTGGCGCAAATGCTGCAGGAGCAATTCCCGGCAATTGAAGTCGATGCCAATGCGATTTTTGTGCGTAGCGGCAACCTGTGGACCTCGGCGGGTGTGACGGCGGGTATCGATCTGGCGCTGGCTTTTGTCGAAGAAGATTTTGGTCGTGAACTGGCACTGGATGTGGCGACCGATATGGTGGTGTACCTGAAGCGTCCGGGTGGACAGTCGCAATTCAGTACGCATTTACTGAGCCAGAAAACCGCAAGGCCGAATATCCGTGAAGTGCAAAACTGGATTCTGGAAAACCTGGACCAGCGCCTGTCGTCGACGACGCTGGCGCAAAAAGCCATGATGAGTGTGCGTAATTTTGCGCGGGTATTCCAGCAGGAAGTCGGACAGAGTTCGCAGGAATTCATAGAGGCGAGTCGCCTCGAGCTGGCCAAACAATTATTGGCAGATGTGGCTTTGCCGATCAAAAAAATCGCGGCGCTGAGTGGCTTCACCGATGACGATCACATGCGGCGCGTATTTCAGAAACGACTCGGGATTACGCCTAAGGTGTATCGCGAACGTTTTGCGACGACCGGGATTAATGAGGATAACGCCGGTGCAATGCCGGCTGTAACTTCCTGATTACTTGAACGACAGCGTTTAACTACGCTGCGTTATTGCCTGTATCGACCAGGTCGCGAAACGCTTCGTTCAGCGGGATCATGGCCTTGCGTTGCTTGCGTCCTATGCAATAACTTTCCAGCGTGCGGTAGTGCCCGATCAGCAGTTGCTGCGCGCGTGCGAGGTCTCCGCTTTCAATCAGGTCTATCAGTTGCGAGTGATCCTGGCACAGGTGGACATGGTCGAATTCGCCATAGTATTGCGAAGTGATCAGGCGTTCCTGTGCGGTCAGCTTGCCGTGGATATCTTCCAGCACGCGGTTATGCGCCAAACCTACGATCAAGACATGAAAATCCGGACCTAACCTGAACTCCTGGTCGATATCGTGATGCTGGTGCGCACCGCTCTGGTGGGCGATGTGCTGGCGCAACTTCGCGATATCAAAAGCCGTAATGGTCTTGATGAATTTCTCCAGCGCGGCACATTCCAGCATCGCCAGCACTTCAAATGTTTCCCTGATTTCCAGGTCACTCAATTCGGTGATGTGCGCGCCGCGATTGTGTTCGATCGTCACCAGCTTGTCTTGCGACAAGCGTATCAATGCCTGCCGTATCACGGTCCGGCCTACGCCAAAAATATCCGCCATTTCGGCTTCGTTCAGTTTGGTTCCGGGAACCAGGCGTTGTGCCAGTACGGCTTCGGTGACGGCATCGACGATGCGCTGGGTGGGGGTAGCTAAATCCGGGCTGGGCATAAGGGATAGGAAGAAGTGCTAAACGATGTAGCCATGATAACTGCTTGTGCAGTTTTTCCACAATTTGTTTGACTATCTGTTTAAATTGCATACAATAAGTAAAAATAGCATACAAAATGTTATGAATCGACAACAAAGGAGATGAAATGAGCTTTACAGCGCTTTTAGCGGATAAGTCTTATCTGCGCCATTTTTGGCACCCGGTTTGCACCCTCAAGGAATTCACAGAATCAGCGCCTGAGGGAGTCGGCCCGATGGCGGTCAAATTGCTCGGCGAAGATATCGTGCTGGCGAAACTGGACGGCAGGATCGCCGCCATGCGCGATCGTTGCGCCCACCGCTTTGCCAAATTATCAAAAGGTTGTGTGAAACAGGGCGAAGCGGGTGACCGCCTCGAATGTCCTTATCACGGTTGGCAATATGACAAGGATGGGGCATGCCGCACCATCCCTGCCTGTCCTGAACTGCCGATACCAAAAAAGGCACGCAGCGATGCTTTTGAGTGCGAAGTCCGTTATGACATTGTCTGGGTGCGGCTGGATGCATCCTTCGGTGTCACCGAGATCCCGGTCTTCAGTGACTGGGAAGAGGAAGGTATGCGGGTAATTGTGGTTGATTCCTACGTCTGGCAGACCACGGCCGAGCGTCGTTGGGAAAACTTCACGGACTTCTCGCACTTTGCTTTTGTCCATCCCGGTACCCTGTATGACGCGGCTTACGCTCGCCCACCATTGGCACCGGTCAGTCGAGTTGGTGGTGAGATGCGTTTTTCAATTGAGCCACCCAAGGAAATGACGGATCAGTTGCCTGATGATTGTCCGATAGGTGCGTTTATCTATCGTTGCACGATGCCTTACACCATCAACCTTGAAATTGCCTTGTATCGCAAGCCGGAACGTTTTGTCCTGTGGACCACTTCCTGCCCGGTCGATGACGAGACCTGCCGCAACTTCATGATTATTGCGCGTGCCGATACGGACGATGATGATGCCACCCATGTTGCGTTCCAGAAGCTGGTACTGGCGGAAGACCAACCCATCATCGAATCGCAATCTCCACACCATATCTGCACGGAAGAAGTTTCGGTTGTTACCGACAAGGTATCGATCCAATACCGCAAATGGCAACGCGAACTGGCGGCTGCCGCACTGAGAGGCAAGGAAGAATTTGAGCGGGTACTGTTGACGGACGTTATTGAAGAGCCGACGGAGAGTACACCGCAATCGCAGATAGCCACCGCCTGAAGCCGCATCGATCCAACCAATAAGGAATGAATGTGAAAAAAATGTTTTTAATGGCATGTGCCGGTCGCGGGATACAGCCTTCTTCGAAAAACCACCCGGTGAGTGAAGATGAATTGCCGGTCGATACCCAGTTCCGTTTGGTGAAGGAAGCCGGCATCTGGGATTTCTTTGACCGCATACCGACCGATGACAATCTGCATGAGTTTGTCAAAGCGATAGAAAAATACGATGTGCCGGTATTGTCCGGCAGCTGGACTTACCAGCTGGGAAAAGATGAAGCGCTTATCACAGCGAACCTGCAACGTGCGAAGAAGGTCGATTCGAAATACCACAACCTGATGGTATGGGCACGACATGCCGACGGTCACATCCTGAGCAATCAGGAAATCGTCGCATCCTATCTGGACGTCTATGCGCAAGCCGAGCGCCTGGGCATCACCATTACATATGAAGTACACGTCGATATGTGGTCGGAAGATGTACGTCGTATCACGGAGGTGGCGGACGAAGTCAGGAAGCATGGTGTGCCATTCAACTTCTGCATGGATTACAGCCATTGCATTTTCAAGATTGAAAATGAAGTCGAGCAAGCGGTCTCCGGCATACGTCGCGATGCCGAAGCCCGACGCAGGCTTGATCCCTTCAATGACGACAGTTTTTGCGACGAATGGCTGGCGCAAAACATGGTGCACTGGACCCAGGTACGCCCGGCAGCACCGAATGGTCCGCGCAACTGGCTCGCATTTGAAAGCGGCCCTTTTGACGGCATCGGCAATGGTCGTCCCGGACGCAGCATCCAGTATCCATTCCGCAAACCGGGGCCGGATGAATGGCTGGATACGGACTGGCATGCTTACAAACTCTCCTGCACCAAGGAAGCCTTGCGCAAGGTCATTGATGACTACATCGGCAATCCGGATTCTGCGATGCGCATCATGACCATAGACAACATCAACCTGTCTGCCTATGGCGTGGGCTGGAAGTACAACATGTATGAAGACAGCTGTGAACTCGGGCGTTACGTCAGGGAATTGTATGCCGAACGGATGGCGGTAGCGGCAGCACGTGAGCAGGCCGGATCAGCGGCTGCATTCATTAATCAATATCGGCCCTGAGTCTGGCCGGTTCAGTAAGCCTGTAAATAAAGGAGCAGGCAAAGATTGCGGCTGGCAGCAGGCAGCCGCTCATTCCAAAGTTTGATGCAGCAGTTTTTCAAAATATAACTAACCAAAATGGTGGAGACATGGAAAGCAAAGCACATCCCGTTGACGAGCGGCTACCTCTCGTCAAGTTAATCATGCTTGGTTTGCAGCATGTACTTGCAATGTATGCAGGTGCGGTAACAGTACCCCTGGTACTGGCAGGGGCCTTGGGTTTGCCCAAGGAAACGACGGCCTTGCTCATCAGCGCCGATTTGTTTGCCGGTGGCGTGGTGTCGATTATTCAGTCACTTGGATTCGGGATATTCGGTATCCGCTATCCGCTGATGATGGGGGTCACCTTCGTCGCCATCGGTCCGATGATCGCCATAGGATTGAATCCTGAACTGGGTTTGCAGGGTATCTTCGGTTCCGTCATGGTGGCAGGTGTCATCGGCTTCCTGATTGCGCCACTGATGAGCCGCCTGATGCGTTTCTTCCCACCCGTGGTCACCGGTTCCGTGATCCTCGTCATCGGCGTATCGCTGATGGGTGTCGGTATTACTTATGCCGGAGGTGGTTACGGTGCCAAGGAATTCGGCTCGCCCTTATATATAGGCATCGCCTTCCTCGTACTGGTATCGATCGTTTTGATCAGTCGCTTTGTACGCGGCTTCATCGGCAATATTTCGGTACTGGTCGGGATCTCGATAGGCTTTGGATTGACTGCCGCACTGGGTATGGTGAACTTCAGTGGCTTGTCGGAAGCGGCCTGGTTCGCGCCGGTGCTGCCATTCCATTTCGGTATGCCAAGATTTGATGTGCTGGCAATCGTATCGATGACCCTGGTGATGATCGTGACACTGATCGAATCCATGGGCGGCATATTTGCGATGGGTGAAATCATTGACAAGAAGCCGACCCAGAACGATGTCAAGCGTGGCTTGCGCACTGACGGGCTGGGCGCATTGATCGGCGGTATTTTCAATACCTTCCCTTACACCACTTTCTCGCAAAACATTGGCCTGGTTGATGTCAGCGGTGTGCGCAGTCGCTTCGTCTGCGTCGCCGCCGGCGTCATGATGATTTTGCTCGGCCTGATACCGAAACTGGCGATCTTTGTGGCGTCGATCCCGGACTTTGTCTTGGGTGGTGCGACCCTGGTGATGTTTGGCATGGTGGCGGCTAATGGCGTGCGCATTTTGCAATCCGTCGATTTCCGTACCAAGCGGCATAACGTCATGATCGTCGCGGTCAGTCTCGGCATGGGCATGATCCCGATGGTGTCCGATAAATTCTTTGCGCGCTTTCCGAGCGATATCGGCACCCTGCTCAATAGTGGTGTGGCACTTTGTGCCATCTCTGCGATTGTGTTGAATTACTTATCCAATGGACGTATCTCGGCGGCGGAAGCGGAGCAAGTGATACGCGACAGTGCGACGACTTCGCATTGATGCGGGAGTAAAGCCAAGGTGAGCAATATGAACACAATGCAAGTAAGAGTGAAAAGCAAATGGCAATGCGCGGAAGAAGTCGCGGCGTTCGAACTGGTGAATGCTGATGATGAAAACGCGCCATTGCCGGCGGCTGAGGCAGGTGCACATATTGATGTGCATCTGCCGAACGGCTTGGTGCGGCAGTATTCACTGACGGACTGTCGTACCGGTGCCTGCAGCTATGTCATCGGTGTCAAGCGCGAACCCAACTCGCGTGGCGGGTCGGCCGCCATGCATGAGTTGGTCATGCAAGGTGATGTCTTGCAGATATCGCTGCCGCGTAATAACTTCCCGCTGCAAAAAGCGAGTGGGCCGACCTTGCTGATTGCCGGTGGCATCGGCATTACACCCTTGCTGGCGATGGCGCGGGCCTTGGCGGCCGATCCGGCGTGCAGGGAGAAGTATGCACTGCACTATTTCTGTCGCTCTCCTTTGCATGCCGCCTTCAGTAAAGAGATCGCGGCACTGCAACAGGCGGACGGCATGGTGTATGGCGCCGATGCCGATGAAACGGCAAAGCACATCAGGCAGCTGCTGCAGCAAAGGCCGGAAGGTGCGCATGTATACACCTGTGGGCCGGGCCCGATGATAGCAACGGTGGTAGATACGGCACGTGAATGTGGCTGGCCGGAAGACGCCATCCATGTCGAGTATTTCAGCAATCAGGTGGACCATGGCGGCGAGCGGCCGTTCCGTGTGCGTTGTGCCGGCAGCAAGCTGGAATTCCAGGTGGCGGTCGGACAGAGCATCGTCGAGGCGGCGGCGGAAGCCGGGCTGGCGATCGCCACTTCGTGCGAACAAGGTGTTTGCGGTACCTGCCTGACGAATGTCTTGTCGGGACAGCCCGAGCACCGCGACCTGTATCTGACGGATGCAGAAAAAGCGAGTGGCAAGCAAATGCTCTTGTGCGTCTCGCGCTGTCGTGGTGATGAACTTGTGCTGGATCTCTGAGCATCCCTTGCACTATTGACGCAGATAACGATAAGGAGGTGTGCCGACCAGAGTCATATTCCAACCCTGTGATTGAGACGACACTGGCGCCGGTGTCTTGTGCAATCAACTATGAATAAAAAAGATGCAGTTCTATTTCGAGTGATTGTAGGAGACAAAGATGAAAACAATGATACGGCCGCGCCTGATGGCGCTGGGCGGCAGCCTGCTATTGTCCGGCGCGCTGCCGGCATATGCTGCAGACTGGAGTGATACCTCTATCAGTTATCGCTACCTGCCGCAGGAAAGTGGTTTCAGCCTGGATAGTAATAACCAGCCTTTGGACGTCGCAAAAAGCATCATCCAGTTAACGCATGTCAGCGGCTACAAATACGGCAGCAATTTTTTCGATGTTAACTTTATCAAGTCGGATAACAATAATCCGGCCGACGACGGGACCTTGCCCTTTGGTCCGGCTCCCGGCACCGGTAGTGGTGCGGTGGAAGTATTCGGCATGTACCGGCACAACCTGAGCCTGGGTGCAGTCAGCGGACGGGATTTGAAATTCGGCCCGGTCAAGGATATTTCTTTGACGGCGGGCTTTAACCTGAGTACCAAGAACGACTTCAACGGCGCAGCGACACGGGCTGTGGCGCTGGGGCCGACTTTTCACTTCGCGCTGCCTGCCGGATTCTTCAATGTCGGCTTGCTTGCTTATAAGGAGTCGAACAACACAGCCTTCGGCATCACTGACGCCAGCGGAAAAGTTTTATCGCCGCCGGGACGTGTGAGTTATGACTGGACTGCGCAGCTCGCTGCCGCCTGGAGCGTACCGTTTCATGCGGGCATTCCGGCCAAGCTGCAGGGCTTTCTCGCAGTGACCGGTCCCAAGGGCATGCTGACCAAAACCGAAACCTTGCTGGATACGACGGTAATGTTTGATATCGGTTCGCTGGCCGGCAAGAAAGACACCTTCTATGCGGGTATCGGTTATCGCTACTGGAATAACAAGTTTGGTACTGATGAAGGTGCGGCCGGGTATCAGGGCTTGGTCAATAAGGCAGGGCATGTATCGACGCCAATAGTGCAACTGGAGGCGCACTTCTGATTCTTCCTGCCATGTGTAGTTTCCGGCGGTCTGGCCGGGTAATTGTTGTACTCGTGTGTTCCGCTTGATTGCACCAGGTTTTGCCGATGCGGATGTTGTGGTGCATGTCAGGTTTGACGGGCTGTCGCTTTGCGCCGGCCCGTTTTTTTATCGGTGGCATTGATGCAAATATCTTTTTGGCAATGGCAATACTAAAAATATTTCCATCGGAATCAAAGCCGGGGAATATTTTTTAGTTTTTTATGCGGAGGAACTGGCTGGCGCAGAAATGCGTGGATAGACAGCAAATGCCAGAAAGCAAAAAGCCCACCGGTGAGGATGGGCTAAGTGCTTGATTTTCTTGGTGGCCCGGGGCGGAATCGAACCACCGACACAAGGATTTTCAATCCTCTGCTCTACCGACTGAGCTACCAGGCCAAGGCGCGCAAGTATAGCAAAGCTGTTGGGATTTGCAAGTACTAGATGCAATTTAAATTGTTGGCAGCCGCTATAATGAGCGCACTCAAGTAGTTTTCTTCCTCTTCTTTTCACGGATATTCTGCTTTATGCATGTGCAAAGCGACGTTTGTATTATCGGCGATGGTGCCATCGGTAAAGCGGCCGCGCTTGGTTTTGCGCAGGCCGGACTGAAGGTTACTTTATTGAGCCCGGCGTCGGCCCCCGTCCCTGCGCGCCAGGATGACTGGGATGTGCGTGTGTACGCGGTCAATCATGTGGCGCATGCCTTGCTGTCTTCCGTCAAAGTATGGGAGGCGCTGGATCCGTCGCGCGTCGCGCCGGTTGATGCAATGGTGGTCAATGGTGACGGCGCGACTGCCGGTGAACTGGCCTTCGATGCATATGGAGCACGTGTCGGTGCGCTGGCCTGGATAGTGGAAGACCGCAATCTGAATCAGGCACTGGATGCCGCGCTGAAGTTCGCTTCAAATGTAAAAGTCGTACATGGCCGCGCCAGCGCCTTGCAGGTAAGCGATACGGTCGCCAGCGTGCAATTGGCGAATGGCGATACCCTGGGTGCCGAATTGGTGGTGGGTGCCGATGGCGGTCAATCCTGGGTGCGCTCGCAATGCAATATCGATTTCGATTACCGGCCCTATGGCCAGCGTGCAATTGTTTCCAATTTCACTTGTGAAAAGCCGCATCACGGCGTTGCCTACCAATGGTTCTCGGCGGCTGAAGGCATCATCGCCCTGCTACCTTTGCCCGGACAACGTGTTTCACTGGTCTGGTCGGCGCCGGATGCGCTGGCCGATACCTTGCTGAAAGAATCACTGACGCAAATCGCGGCACGCCTGACCCTGCTGGCCGGGGATAAGCTGGGTAACTTGTCGCCCTTGCAACCTGAAGCCGTAAAATCATTTCCTTTATCGCTATTGCGACCGCATGCGATTACCGCGCCACGCGTGGCCCTGATTGGCGATGCCGCGCATGTGGTACATCCATTGGCCGGGCATGGCATGAACCTTGGGTTTGCAGATGTTGCCGCTTTGATCAAAACTGTCAGCGAGCGCGGCCGGCACCGGGATTGCGGCGATGCACGCGTATTGTCGCGTTATGCACGTTCGCGCAAGGAAGATATACTGCTGATGCAATTAACCACGGATGGCCTGGCACGACTGTTTGGCACGGATCTGGAGCCTTTGCGTGCGGTGCGCAATTTTGGTTTGAACTTGGTGAACCAGTTGCCTGTCTTAAAAAGACGCCTGATAGGGCACGCACTGGGCAAGTCCCTGTAAGTCGCTGTAACTCCAGCTAAAAAATCTTAAACGGAATCAATATGAAATTAATCAAGGCTGCCGCTGCAGCATTGCTCGGCCTGGCTTTTGTTTCTGCTTTTGCCGAAACCGCACAGGAAGCTGCTGTGCGCAAGGCAATCGAGCCGCGCCTGGGCGAAGATGCCAAGGTAGTGGGTGTGAGCAAGACCCCTTACTCGGGCCTGTATGAAGTCCAGGTCAATGGCGACATCATCTATACCGATGCGAAAGCGCAGTATTTGTTCGTAGGTCGTATCGTTGATACCAAGACCTATCAGGATTACACCAAGGCACGCCTGGAAGAAATCAATAAGGTGGCGTTCAGCGACCTGCCACTGGAAGCTGCGATGAAGCAGGTCAAGGGCAATGGCAAGCGCGTCATAGCAGTGTTTGAAGACCCGAACTGCGGCTATTGCAAACGTTTCCGCCAGACCCTTGAAGGTATCAATGACATCACTGTCTATACCTTTATGTATAACATCCTGTCGCCGGACTCGATCGCCAAGTCACGCAATGTCTGGTGTTCGGCTGATCGCAACAAGGCATGGGATGACTGGATGCTGAATGGTAAAGCGCCGGCTCCTGCTTCCGATAAATGTACGACGCCGCATGAAAAGGTGTTGGCGCTGGGGCAAAGAATGGGTGTGACCGGTACGCCGACGATTATTTTCACTGACGGTTCGCGTATTCCGGGTGCGATTGATGCCAAGGCGCTGGAAGCAAAGCTGGCTTCGATCAAGCAGTAAACCATCCTGCCTGTTTTTCCGACGGCCACGCTTGCGTGGCCGTTTTCATATGCGCGACATATACGCTAAATAAAATGCAGCTGATAAAAATGCCGGTATCCGCCATGCGGATGGATGCAGGCTCTGCGCACTACGGCAGATACCGCTAAACTAACGTTCTTACACTTAACGGCGGCACAGCATGAAAAACGCAATCCAATACACCATCGTCCCGAAAGATCTTGCAGCGCATTTATTTGCCGTCAGCGTGACAGTGAATCAGCCTGATCCGGCCGGCCAGCGTTTTTCCTTGCCGGCGTGGATCCCCGGCAGCTATATGATCCGCGAGTTCGCCAGGAATATCGTGCGCATACGCGCCGAATCGGGCGGTTATGAAGTTGCACTGAACAAGCTGGACAAGCATACCTGGCTGGCCGATGTCTGTAGCGGTCCCCTGACCCTGCACTATGAAGTCTATGCATGGGATTTGTCGGTACGCACCGCACATTTGGACCAGACGCACGGCTTCTTCAATGGCACCAGCGTATTCCTGCAGGTAGATGGGCAGGAACAGCGTGTGCATGAAGTGGATATCCAGAAGCCGCAAGGCGAAGCGTATGCGAAATGGCGTGTCGCCACCGCGATGCGCCAGTTGAAAGCCAAACGTTATGGCTTCGGTTCCTATATCGCATCGAATTACGATGAATTGATTGATCACCCGGTTGAGCTTGGCACCTTCGCCCTGGCGAGTTTCAAGGCACATGGTGTGCAGCACGATATGGTCTTCACCGGCCGTGTACCGAATCTGGATTTGCCGCGCCTGGGTGCCGATCTGCAAAAAATATGTGAAGCGCAAATTTCCCTGTTCGAGCCGAAGACACAGCGTGCACCGGTTGATCGCTATGTATTCATGACCATGGTGGTCGGTGATGGTTATGGCGGCCTTGAACATCGGGCATCGACTGCCCTGATTTGTTCACGTGCCGATTTGCCGGTCAAAGGGCAAAAGGAAATGACGGATGGTTATCGCACCTTCCTCGGTCTTTGCAGCCACGAATATTTCCACACCTGGAACGTCAAACGCATCAAGCCTGCCGCATTCGCACCTTATGACCTGACGCAGGAAGGCTATACGCCTTTGCTATGGTTGTTCGAAGGCTTCACCAGTTATTACGATGACCTGATGCTGGTGCGTAGCGGCGTGATTGATGAAGCGGCTTATCTTAAGCAGGTGGCGAAAACGATCAACAACGTATTGCGTGGCAGCGGACGTCACAAGCAAAGTGTGGCGGAATCCAGCTTTGATGCATGGGTTAAATATTATCGCCAGGATGAAAATGCGACGAATGCCATCGTCAGTTATTACACCAAAGGCTCGTTGGTCGGCCTGGCGCTCGACCTCACCATACGCGAGCAAACCAGGGGTAAGAAATCGCTGGACGATGTGATGCAAGCCTTGTGGCAGCAATACGGGCGTGACTTCTATCAGGATGGCAAAGCCGGGCGTGGCGTGACCGAAGCGGAAGTTGATGCACTGTTTGATAGCGTTACCGGCCTCAAGCTGAAACGGGTACTGGATCGCTGGGTACGCGGTACCGAAGATATCCCGCTGGCTAAATTGCTCGCACCTTTCGGCGTCGACTTTAGTGATGCACGCAAGAATGCGAAACCGGGTTTGGGCTTGCGTACGGTGCGTGATGGCAATGACTGCAAGGTGGCCAGTGTGTATGAAGGTGGTGCTGCGCACAAGGCCGGCCTGTCTGCCGGTGACGTACTGGTGGCAATCGACGGTTTACGCGTGTCAGCGACCAATCTGGATAGCTTGCTGGGTCGTTATCGGGTCGGGCAAACGATAGGCGTGCATGCCTTCCGGCGCGATGAATTGATGATCTTTAATGCAGTATTGGCACCATCGGATGTGCCAGCCGTTACGCTGACGAGTGCGGACAAGCCGGTAGCGGCTTTGCGTTTGCGTCAAGCGTGGCTGAATTTGCAGGATTAAAGCAGGGAAGCAGGTGCGCGGCCGGTGCGCACCTGAATGAGGGGTCTGTTAGTTAAACAGGCGACCCAGTTCGACGCCCGGATCCGGCGCACGCATAAAGGCTTCGCCGACCAGGAAGGCGTGAACATCAGCATCACGCATTTTCTTCACATCATCAGGCGTAACAATCGCCGATTCGGTGATGACCAGTTTGTCCGGCGAAATGCGCGGCAGCAAATCCAGCGTGGTTTGCAGCGAAGTCTCGAAGGTGCGCAGATTGCGGTTGTTGACACCGAGCAGGCTGGTTTTTAGTTTCAATGCAGCCGTCAATTCTTCCGCATTGTGTACTTCCACCAAAACATTCATACCCAATTCATGCGCGCAGGCTTCGAGCTCTGCCATCAAGCCATGGTCCAGTGCCGCGACGATCAGCAAGATGCAATCGGCACCCCAGGAGCGTGCTTCATACAATTGATACGGGTCGATCATGAAATCCTTGCGCAATGCGGGCAAGGCGCAGGCGGTACGCGCCTGCTTCAGGTATTCCGGCGCACCCTGGAAAAACTGTACGTCGGTCAGCACCGATAAACAGGCCGCGCCATTCTTTTCATAGCTGACAGCGATATCGGCCGGATGGAAGTCGGGGCGAATCACGCCTTTGGATGGCGAAGCCTTTTTGATTTCGGCGATGATGCCGGCCTGTCCTGCGGCAATCTTTGCGCGCAGGCTGGCTTCGAAGCCGCGAATAGCTGCACGCGCTTCTTTATTGCCTTCCACTTCGTCACGCAGGCTGGCCAGGCTGCGATATTTTTTCGCAGCAGCGACTTCATCAGCTTTGACGTCGAGGATTTTATTGAGGATATCGGACATGATGTATTGCTACCTTAAATGGCAGGTGCGGCTCAGGCTTTGCCGAGCGCTTGCGTAACCTGCACGAATTGTTCGAGCTTGGCGCGTGCCGCACCCGATGCAATGGCTGCGCGCGCTTTTGCCAGGCCATCGGCGATGGAGCTGGCGACGCCGGCTGCATACAGGGCGGTACCTGCATTCAGTGCCACGATATCGCGCGCCGGGCTGTCGACATTATCCAGTGCTTCAAATATCTTGGCTTTCGATTCCACCGAATTCGCGACCTTCAGGTTGCGGCTGGCGATCATTTGCAGGCCGAAGTCTTCCGGATGGATTTCATATTCGCGGATTTCGCCATTCACCAGTTCACCCACCATGGTGGCTGCACCCAGCGACACTTCATCCATATTGTCACGGCCCCAGACCACGATCGCATGTTGCGCACCGAGGCGTTGCAGGACACGTACCTGGATACCGACCAGGTCCGGATGGAACACACCCATCAGGATATTCGGCGCACCCGCAGGATTGGTCAGCGGTCCGAGGATATTGAAGATGGTTCGTACGCCGAGTTCCTTGCGTACCGGTGCCGCATGTTTCATCGCAGCATGGTGATTAGGTGCAAACATGAAGCCGATTCCGGTCTGTGCGATCGATTCGGCCACCAGTTCCGGCTTCAGGTTGATATTTGCCCCCAGCGATTCCAGCACGTCGGCACTGCCTGACGATGAGGAGACGCTGCGACCGCCATGCTTGGCGATGCGTGCACCGGCCGAAGCCGCAACAAACATCGATGCGGTGGAGATATTGAAGGTGTTGGCGCCATCGCCACCGGTGCCGACGATGTCGAGCAGATTGGTGGTATCGGTCAGCGGTACTTTGGTGGAGAATTCGCGCATGACTTGTGCGGCTGCCGCGATCTCGCCTATGCTTTCCTTCTTCACGCGCAGGCCCATCGTCAATGCCGCGATCATGACCGGCGACATTTCACCGCTCATGATCTTGCGGAACAAATGCAGCATCTCATCGTGGAAAATTTCACGATGATCGATACAGCGCAATAAAGCTTCTTGTTCGGTGATCGGCATGACGATGCTTTCTGTATTCAAATGACTCGCTGCAATATCCATCTCAGCGTACGAGGAAGTTTTTCAGCAGCGCATGTCCGTGTTCGGACAGGATAGACTCAGGGTGGAATTGTACGCCCTGGATATCGAAGTCCTTGTGGCGTACGCCCATGATCTCGCCATCGTCGGTCCACGCGGTAACTTCCAGGCAATCCGGCAAGGATGCACGCTCGATTGCCAGTGAGTGGTAGCGAATCACTGTGTATGGCGACGGCAAATCCTTGAACACGCCGACGCCGGTATGTGTGATCTGCGAAGTCTTGCCATGCATGACTTGCTGCGCACGTACCACCTTGCCGCCGAATGCCGCGCCGATAGCCTGATGACCCAGGCAGACGCCGAGGATAGGCAACTTGCCGGCAAATTGCTGCAGGATAGGTACCGACACGCCGGCTTCATGCGGCGTGCAAGGACCAGGCGAAATGCAGATGCGTTCAGGATTCAGCGCAGCGATTTGTTCCAGTGTGATCTCGTCATTACGCACGGTGTGCACGTCTTCGCCCAATTCGCCGAAGTATTGCACCAGGTTGTAGGTGAACGAGTCGTAGTTATCGATCATCAGTAACATTTAAATCTCCCCGTCCAAACCGTCTTGTACCTGTTCCGCTGCACGCAATACCGCGCGTGCCTTGTTCTCGGTTTCCTGCCATTCCATCTCGGGCACTGAATCGGCGACAATGCCGGCGGCGGCCTGTACATATAGCATGCCATCCTTGATGACGCCGGTACGGATCGCAATCGCCAGGTCCATCTCGCCACCGAAGGAGAGGTAACCGCAAGCGCCGCCATATATGCCGCGCTTGGTTGGTTCCAGTTCGTCGATGATTTCCATCGCGCGCACTTTCGGCGCACCCGACAAGGTACCGGCCGGGAACGTCGCTTTCAGCACATCCAGATTCGACAAGCCTGATTTCAGCGTGCCTTCGACATTGGAAACGATGTGTTGTACGTGTGAATATTTCTCGATCACGAGTTTGTCGGTGACTTGCACGCTACCGGTTTCCGCGATGCGGCCGATGTCATTGCGTGCGAGGTCGATCAGCATCACGTGTTCCGCGATTTCCTTCGGATCGGCCAGCAATTCTTTTGCCAGTACCGCATCCTTTTCCGGTGTCGCGCCGCGTGGGCGGGTACCGGCCAGCGGGCGTATCGTGATTTTCTTTTTGTCTTCTGAAACTGTCTCGTTGCGGACCAGGATTTCCGGCGACGAACCGACGATTTGCATATCGCCGAAATTGTAGAAGTACATATACGGCGATGGATTCAGCGAGCGCAACGCGCGGTACAGCGTGAGCGGAGAATCGACATATTGCTTCTTGATGCGCTGGCCGATTTGCACCTGCATCAGGTCGCCCGCCATCACGTACTCCTTGGCTTTGGCAACCGCGGCCAGATACGATTCCTTATCGAACTCACGTATCGTTTCGGTACGTACCGACGCTGTAGTGATCGGCAACTCGACGGCGCGATGCAACATGGCGCGCAAGTCTTTCAGGCGTTGACGGCCTTTGCTGAAGGCTTCCGGCTGGGTCGGGTCGGCGTAGACGATCAGGTACAGCTTGCCGGACAGGTTGTCGATGACAGCCAGCTCTTCGGTCAGCAATAACTGGATTTCCGGCAGGCCGAGGTCATCTTTCGGTGTCGTGTGCGCGAGGCGCTTTTCAACGTGGCGTACCGTGTCGTAACCGAAGTAACCGGCGAGGCCACCGCAAAAGCGCGGCATGCCAGGCAGGATAGCTACCTTGTAACGAGCCTGGAATTCCGCGATGAAATCGAGCGGATTGCCTTCTTTGGTTTCGATTACGGTGCCGTTCTTGACGACTTCTATGCGTGTGCCGAAGCTGCGCATCAGGGTATTGGCGGGCAGGCCGATAAAGGAATAACGACCGAAACGCTCACCGCCGACGACAGATTCCAGCAGGAAGGAATTCTTCCCGCCATTCTGGGTTTGTGCCAGTTTCAGGTAGAGCGTAAGCGGTGTTTCCAGATCGGCAAAAGCTTCAGCGATCAGTGGAATACGGTTATAGCCTTGCGCGGCCAACGATTTGAATTCGAGTTCAGTCATGTTTCTCTCCGGACCGCTATTGTAGTCGAGCGGCGTGGTAGTTCAAAAAACGTTGCTGATCGCGCAATGGGCGCAGGCGATCAGCGGCAATTGGTGTTTAAGACCAGATTTGCCAGCGTCGCCATAGCCAGGCCTCATGGGCGCCTGGTGATGCGAGTCGTTTTTTGTTGAGAAACATGATGTTTATGATGAAATTAGATGAGCTGCTTCCAGCAGCGAAGAAACTATACCATCCGAATCGACGTCTTGTATAGCCTGCCCGTGGTTGTAGCCATACGGTACCGCGAGTACCTTGCAACCCGCAGCCCGTGCGGCCTGCGAGTCGTTGATCGAATCGCCGATGGCGACGATTTGCGCTGGTGCCAGCTCAAAATCGGCGCAGACCTGCAGCAATTGCATGGGGTCCGGCTTCTTTTTCGCAAAGGAGTCGCCGCCGTAAATGATTTCAAAGTAATCGTGCAGGCCGGTCTTTTTCAACAGTGGCAGCGTGAAGGCGATGGGCTTATTGGTGACGCAGGCCAGGCGCAAACCTTTGGCCTGCATTTCCTGCAAACCTTCATGCACACCGGGGTAAGCGGTGGCGAATTCGCCATTCACATCGAAATAATGCTGCTCGAACAGGGCCATGGCTTCCGCGAAACGCTGTTCGACCTCACTATCGGAGAAATCGACGCCTATGGTCTTGCGCACCAGGTTCTCTGCACCCTTGCCGACAAAGCTGATCGCTGTATCGAGGTCCAAAGGTGCCAGGCCCAGGCCTGCGCGCATGCGATTGATGGCAATGTGCAAGTCCTGCGCGGTATGCAGCATGGTGCCGTCGAGATCGATAATGACACCGCGTATGCCATGCAACATCTTGTTTTCAGCCACAGTGCTCAAGCTCAGACTTTCGCCAGTTCGCTGCGCATCGCATCGATCACTGCCTTGTAGTCCGGTTTGCCGAAAATCGCGGAACCGGCGACAAAGGTGTCGGCACCGGCGCGTGCAGCCGCTTCGATATTGTCGATTTTGATGCCGCCATCGACTTCCAGCATGATGTCGCGGCCGGATTCATCGATCATTTTGCGTACTGCAGCGATCTTCTTCAGCGTATGCGGAATGAAGGATTGACCGCCAAAGCCCGGATTGACCGACATCATCAGGATGATGTCGAGCTTGTCCATCACGTGTTCCAGGTGGTTCAAAGGCGTGGCCGGATTGAAAACCAGGCCGGCTTTGCAGCCGTTGTCGCGTATCAGTTGCAGCGTACGATCGATGTGCTCGGACGCTTCCGGGTGGAAGGTGATGATATTGGCACCAGCCTTGGCAAAGTCAGGAATGATGCGGTCTACCGGCTTGACCATCAGGTGCACATCGATAGGCACTTGCACATGCGGGCGTATCGCTTCACAGACCAGGGGCCCGATTGTCAAATTAGGAACATAATGGTTGTCCATCACGTCGAAATGGATGATATCGGCGCCGGCCGCGACGACGTTACATACTTCTTCGCCAAGGCGGGCGAAGTCGGCGGATAGGATGCTGGGGGCGATGCGGTAGTTTGGCATGGTCGTGACTTTGCTAAAGAAGCCGCTATTTTACCCGCGACTCCACCGTACTGCCTTGCATGGTGCGGGAATTTCGTGTGCAATGGCTTGTTGCCCTATATATATGAACATGGGCAGCGCCGGAACGACCTATATAAGAGAAGCAGGGGAACTTGCAGCGCAAAAGGAATCAAATGGCATCTTATGAATTTACCGTGACTATCAATACGCAATACCTGGAGGAACAGTCCGATCCGGCCCGTTCCAACTATGTATTTGCCTATGCAGTGACGATCAAGAATACGGGGCAGGTCGCGGCGCAGCTGATTTCGCGCCATTGGCTGATTACAGATGCCAACAACCATGTGCAGGAAGTACGCGGCCTTGGTGTGGTGGGGAATCAGCCTTTATTGCAGCCGGGTGAGCAGTACGAATACACCAGCGGTATGTCGATGGCGACGCCGCAGGGTTCCATGACCGGGGAATACTTCTGCGTTGCCGAGGATGGCGAACAGTTTGAGGTGAAGATTCCCGAGTTTGTCTTGTCCCTGCCGCGTACCCTGCATTAATCCTGCGACTTGTTCTGGCCGTCTTCCTGCGGCGGTAAAGACTTTTGTGCTGGTGGCTGTGTTGGCTTTCTGCCGGAAAACATGGTCCACCACACTATAAAGAACAGTAAAAACAGCGCGATTCCCGCTTCAACCAATAATAGCCACATTGCTCATTACCCCTATGTCATTTATTCGCCTTAGTTTACTCGCATCCCTCCTGCTCGGCCTTGTTTCCTGTTCCACGCTCCCGCCTCCGCCGGAAAAGCCGGTGGTCCCGCCTAAACCGGTCGTCACGCCGGGTGATTTGCCGAAAACCGAAATCGGCCCGACCCTGCGTCCGACTACTTATGCAACATTGCCGGGCTGGCGCCAGGATAATTTGCGTGAAGCCTGGCCCGCCTTCGCTGCTTCATGTTCGGTGTTGATACGCCGTGTGAACTGGAAAAATGCCTGCAGCGCCGCAGCGAATGTCGATACCGGCAACGTCGATGCGATACGCCAGTACTTTGAAACCTACTTCATTCCTTACCAGGTCAATAATCCGGATGGTTCGGACAATGGCCTGGTCACCGGTTACTACGAGCCCCTGCTGCGCGGTTCGCGCAAGCGTGGTGGTCCCTACCAGACTCCCTTGCATCGCGTGCCGGACGATATCCTGACGATTGAACTGGCCAGCGTCTACCCGGAGCTCAAAGGCATGCGTTTGCGCGGCCGCCTGGTCGGCAACAAAGTAGTGGCTTATCCATCGCGTGCGGAAATGGCGCAATCGAATTCGCTGGCCGGCAAGGAAATCCTGTGGGTCGATGATCCGATCGAGGCTTTCTTCCTGCAAGTCCAGGGCTCCGGCCGTGTGCAGTTGGCCGATGGCAAGGAAATCGTGCGTGTCGCCTATGCGGATCAAAACGGCCAGCCTTATAAATCCATCGGTCGTTATTTGGTCGACAAAGGTGAAATGACGCTGGACCAGGCTTCGGCACAAAGCATCAAGGCCTGGGTCATCGCCAATCCGACGCGTCAACAGGAATTGCTGAATGCCAATCCAAGCTATGTCTTCTTCAAGGAAGAAAAGGTGACGGATCCCAGCGTCGGCCCGAAAGGCGCGATGGGCGTACCCTTGACGCCGCAGCGTTCGATCGCGATTGACCCGCAATACATACCGATGGGCGCACCGGTCTTCCTTTCGACGACCCAACCGAACAGTAATGCCTTATTGCAACGCCTGGTGATGGCGCAGGATACCGGCGGTGCGATCAAGAATGCAGTGCGTGCTGACTATTTCTGGGGTTTTGGTGCGCAGGCCGGTGAGCAGGCCGGTCGCATGAAGCAGCGCGGCACGATGTGGGTGTTACTGCCTAAGTGATGTCTGAATAATAAGAATGTAGTCTACGCAGTCCATCTATATAAGGAGCGATTCCATGCAATACGAAAATATTCTGGTCGAAATCCACGGCAAGGTTGGCGTGATCACCTTGAATCGCCCTGCTGCGCTGAATGCGCTCAATGACAAATTGATGGATGAGCTGGGTTTGGCCCTGCAATCCTTTGATGGCGATGACGATATCGGCTGCATGATCATTACTGGTAGCGAAAAAGCCTTTGCCGCCGGCGCCGATATCGGCGCGATGGCAACTTATACATATATGGATGTATATAAAGGCGATTACATCACGCGTAACTGGGAGCAAATCCGCAGCGTGCGCAAACCGGTCATCGCTGCAGTTGCTGGTTATGCATTAGGCGGTGGTTGCGAACTGGCAATGATGTGCGATTTCATCATTGCTGCGGATACGGCCAAGTTCGGCCAACCGGAAATCAAGCTGGGCATTATTCCCGGTGCCGGCGGTACACAGCGCTTACCGCGTGCGGTATCCAAGTCAAAAGCGATGGATCTGTGCCTGACTGCGCGCATGATGGATGCTGCGGAAGCAGAACGTGCGGGTTTGGTTTCGCGCGTAGTGGCTGCAGATAAGTTGCATGAAGAAGCGTTGGCGGCGGCAACTGTTATTGCCAATATGTCCCTGCCGATGGTGATGATGGTCAAAGAGTCTATTAATCGTGCATACGAGACGACGCTGGCCGAAGGTGTGCAGTTCGAGCGCCGTTTATTCCACAGCACCTTTGCTACAGCGGACCAGAAGGAAGGAATGCAGGCGTTTATAGAGAAGCGCGCGGCGCATTTCAAGAACAGTTAATAGCACCTGAAAAAACTAAATTGAAGTATTTCAATTTTATTTCAGGAAAGCGCTTGCCAAGTTCAAAGAAGCTTTGCTATAGTTCGGCTCCCGTCGCAGAACACGCAGCGAAACGCGCAGGTAGCGAGCTGAAATGTGAGTGTGATGGGGGTGAAGAAGTGGTGGTTTTGGTCACGTCGTTTTGAAGGAATTTAAAACGAATCTTTTTAAAAAGTTTCTTAAAAAGATGTTGACGAAAACTGAAACATGCCACATAATCTCATCTCTCTGCTGCTGACGAACAAAACGATTCGCGGTGCTGCAAACAGCTAAGGTTGAATGCGAAGCAGGCAAGGTTCTTTAAAAATTAACAGCCGATAAGTGTGGGCGTTTAATGGAAGCGCGGCAGTGAATTTATTCGCTGTCATAACTTTAAACATTAAATGCTCACAAAGAAATATAGATACTTTCAGTTAAATGAAAGTACCTGTCAGTATTTTGAGTGAGCGACCGGTTCGAAAGAACCTGGCAGCAATGCCAAAAACAGAGATTGAACTGAAGAGTTTGATCCTGGCTCAGATTGAACGCTGGCGGCATGCCTTACACATGCAAGTCGAACGGCAGCACGGGTGCTTGCACCTGGTGGCGAGTGGCGAACGGGTGAGTAATATATCGGAACGTACCCTAGAGTGGGGGATAACGCAGCGAAAGTTGCGCTAATACCGCATACGATCTACGGATGAAAGTGGGGGATCGCAAGACCTCATGCTCATGGAGCGGCCGATATCTGATTAGCTAGTTGGTGGGGTAAAAGCCTACCAAGGCATCGATCAGTAGCTGGTCTGAGAGGACGACCAGCCACACTGGAACTGAGACACGGTCCAGACTCCTACGGGAGGCAGCAGTGGGGAATTTTGGACAATGGGCGCAAGCCTGATCCAGCAATGCCGCGTGAGTGAAGAAGGCCTTCGGGTTGTAAAGCTCTTTTGTCAGGGAAGAAACGGTGAGGGCTAATATCCTTTGCTAATGACGGTACCTGAAGAATAAGCACCGGCTAACTACGTGCCAGCAGCCGCGGTAATACGTAGGGTGCAAGCGTTAATCGGAATTACTGGGCGTAAAGCGTGCGCAGGCGGTTATGTAAGTCAGATGTGAAATCCCCGGGCTCAACCTGGGAATGGCATTTGAGACTGCATGGCTAGAGTGTGTCAGAGGGGGGTAGAATTCCACGTGTAGCAGTGAAATGCGTAGAGATGTGGAGGAATACCGATGGCGAAGGCAGCCCCCTGGGATAACACTGACGCTCATGCACGAAAGCGTGGGGAGCAAACAGGATTAGATACCCTGGTAGTCCACGCCCTAAACGATGTCTACTAGTTGTCGGGACTTAATTGTCTTGGTAACGCAGCTAACGCGTGAAGTAGACCGCCTGGGGAGTACGGTCGCAAGATTAAAACTCAAAGGAATTGACGGGGACCCGCACAAGCGGTGGATGATGTGGATTAATTCGATGCAACGCGAAAAACCTTACCTACCCTTGACATGTACGGAACCTCTGAGAGATTAGAGGGTGCTCGAAAGAGAGCCGTAACACAGGTGCTGCATGGCTGTCGTCAGCTCGTGTCGTGAGATGTTGGGTTAAGTCCCGCAACGAGCGCAACCCTTGTCATTAGTTGCTACGAAAGGGCACTCTAATGAGACTGCCGGTGACAAACCGGAGGAAGGTGGGGATGACGTCAAGTCCTCATGGCCCTTATGGGTAGGGCTTCACACGTCATACAATGGTACATACAGAGGGCCGCCAACCCGCGAGGGGGAGCTAATCCCAGAAAGTGTATCGTAGTCCGGATTGTAGTCTGCAACTCGACTACATGAAGTTGGAATCGCTAGTAATCGCGGATCAGCATGTCGCGGTGAATACGTTCCCGGGTCTTGTACACACCGCCCGTCACACCATGGGAGCGGGTTTCACCAGAAGTAGGTAGCCTAACCGCAAGGAGGGCGCTTACCACGGTGGGATTCGTGACTGGGGTGAAGTCGTAACAAGGTAGCCGTATCGGAAGGTGCGGCTGGATCACCTCCTTTCTAGAGTTTGCGTGAAAGTTAAGCGTCCACACTTATCGGGCTGTTAGTAAGAAAAGAACAGTGAATGTCGGCAGTGCGCAGGCAGTAATGCTTGTGCGGTGTTGGTTGGTACTGATCCAAACGGGTCTGTAGCTCAGTTGGTTAGAGCACCGTGTTGATAACGCGGGGGTCGTTGGTTCGAGCCCAACCAGACCCACCAAGAAATACGTAGTACCGGTTTCGGGGGTTTAGCTCAGCTGGGAGAGCACCTGCTTTGCAAGCAGGGGGTCGTCGGTTCGATCCCGTCAACCTCCACCAAGATGTCAAACCTAAGTTGATCTGCATGCAAGTGCAGACGTGATTTAGGTTTGATCTTTTAGATAGATCATTGGCTGTTTTTGTTCTTTAACAATTTGGAAGAAGTAAAGATTTATTGGTGCGAACCAATGATGCGGAAGCATTGTTAGTTTGCGCTGATGGGTTGTGATTGTATCAAATCAAATAGTATTGACGATCAGCTGCTCGCAAGGGCAGTCCAGTGTCAATACAGCAAACACGTAGTACTTGTTTGCCTTATAGCCGTCTTTCAGTTGCTTGCAACTGAGAGGCTAACGTTATAGGGACAAGCGAATAAGTGCACATGGTGGATGCCTTGGCGATATCAGGCGATGAAGGACGTAGTAGCTTGCGATAAGCTGCGGGGAGCTAGCAAACAAGCTTTGATCCGCAGATTTCCGAATGGGGAAACCCGGCCCTCTGGGTCATCACTCACTGAATACATAGGTGTGTGAAGCGAACGCGGCGAACTGAAACATCTAAGTAGCTGCAGGAAAAGAAATCAACCGAGATTCCCAAAGTAGTGGCGAGCGAAATGGGAACAGCCGCAAGTTTTAGCATCAGATATAGTGGAATGCTCTGGAAAGTGCAGCCATAGAGGGTGATAGCCCCTTACACGAAATATGTGGTGTGGAACTAAGCTTGCAACAAGTAGGGCGGGACACGAGAAATCCTGTCTGAACATGGGGGGACCATCCTCCAAGGCTAAATACTCGATATCGACCGATAGTGAACCAGTACCGTGAGGGAAAGGCGAAAAGAACCCCGGAAGGGGAGTGAAATAGATCCTGAAACCGTGTGCATACAAACAGTAGGAGCGGACTTGTTCCGTGACTGCGTACCTTTTGTATAATGGGTCAGCGACTTACATTCAGTGGCAAGGTTAACCGTATAGGGAAGCCGTAGAGAAATCGAGTCCGAATAGGGCGTTCAGTCGCTGGGTGTAGACCCGAAACCAAGTGATCTACTCATGGCCAGGTTGAAGGTGCGGTAACACGCACTGGAGGACCGAACCCACTAATGTTGAAAAATTAGGGGATGAGCTGTGGGTAGGGGTGAAAGGCTAAACAAACTTGGAAATAGCTGGTTCTCTCCGAAAACTATTTAGGTAGTGCCTCAAGTATCACCATCGGGGGTAGAGCACTGTTATGGCTAGGGGGTCATCGCGACTTACCAAACCATTGCAAACTCCGAATACCGATGAGTGCGAGCTTGGGAGACAGACGTCGGGTGCTAACGTCCGGCGTCAAGAGGGAAACAACCCAGACCGCCAGCTAAGGTCCCAAAGATTGGCTAAGTGGAAAACGAAGTGGGAAGGCTAAAACAGTCAGGAGGTTGGCTTAGAAGCAGCCATCCTTTAAAGAAAGCGTAATAGCTCACTGATCGAGTCGTCCTGCGCGGAAGATGTAACGGGGCTAAGCCAGTCACCGAAGCTGCGGATATGCGTAAGCATATGGTAGGAGAGCGTTCTGTAAGCCTGCGAAGGTGTCTTGTAAAGGATGCTGGAGGTATCAGAAGTGCGAATGCTGACATGAGTAGCGATAATGGGGGTGAAAAGCCTCCACGCCGTAAGCCCAAGGTTTCCTGTTCAACGTTCATCGGAGCAGGGTGAGTCGGCCCCTAAGGCGAGGCAGAGATGCGTAGCTGATGGGAAGCAGGTTAATATTCCTGCACCGTCGTTAGATGCGATGGGGGGACGGATCGCGGAAGGTTGTCCGGGTGTTGGATGTCCCGGTTCCTGTGTCATAGAAGGCTGTTAGGCAAATCCGGCAGCGTAATTCAAGGGCATGGGACGAACGAATTTATTCGTGAAGCAATCGGAAGTGGTTCCAAGAAAAGCCTCTAAGCTTCAGTCTAACGAGACCGTACCGCAAACCGACACAGGTGGGCGAGATGAGTATTCTAAGGCGCTTGAGAGAACTCGGGAGAAGGAACTCGGCAAATTGGTACCGTAACTTCGGGATAAGGTACGCCCTTGTAGTTTGACTACTTTACTGTAGAAGGACGAAGGGGTTGCAATAAACTGGTGGCTGCGACTGTTTAATAAAAACACAGCACTATGCAAACACGAAAGTGGACGTATATGGTGTGACTCCTGCCCGGTGCTGGAAGATTAAATGATGGGGTGCAAGCTCTTGATTGAAGTCCCAGTAAACGGCGGCCGTAACTATAACGGTCCTAAGGTAGCGAAATTCCTTGTCGGGTAAGTTCCGACCTGCACGAATGGAGTAACGATGGCCACACTGTCTCCTCCCGAGACTCAGCGAAGTTGAAATGTTTGTGATGATGCAATCTACCCGCGGCTAGACGGAAAGACCCCATGAACCTTTACTGTAGCTTTGCATTGGACTTTGAACCAATCTGTGTAGGATAGGTGGGAGGCTTTGAAGCGGGGACGCTAGTTCTCGTGGAGCCAACCTTGAAATACCACCCTGGTTTGTTTGAGGTTCTAACCTTGGTCCGTTATCCGGATCGGGGACAGTGCATGGTAGGCAGTTTGACTGGGGCGGTCTCCTCCCAAAGTGTAACGGAGGAGTTCGAAGGTACGCTAGGTACGGTCGGACATCGTGCTAATAGTGCAATGGCATAAGCGTGCTTAACTGCGAGACTGACAAGTCGAGCAGGTACGAAAGTAGGACATAGTGATCCGGTGGTTCTGTATGGAAGGGCCATCGCTCAACGGATAAAAGGTACTCTGGGGATAACAGGCTGATTCCTCCCAAGAGTTCATATCGACGGGGGAGTTTGGCACCTCGATGTCGGCTCATCACATCCTGGGGCTGTAGCCGGTCCCAAGGGTATGGCTGTTCGCCATTTAAAGTGGTACGTGAGCTGGGTTTAAAACGTCGTGAGACAGTTTGGTCCCTATCTGCCGTGGGCGTTGGAAATTTGAAGGGGGCTGCTCCTAGTACGAGAGGACCGGAGTGGACGAACCTCTGGTGTACCGGTTGTCACGCCAGTGGCATTGCCGGGTAGCTAAGTTCGGAAGAGATAACCGCTGAAAGCATCTAAGCGGGAAACTTGCCTTAAGATGAGATTTCCCAGAGCCTTGAGCTCTTTGAAGGGTCGTTCGAGACCAGGACGTTGATAGGTCAGGTGTGGAAGTGCAGTAATGCATTAAGCTAACTGATACTAATTGCCCGTACGGCTTGTCCCTATAACCTTAGCAGGTGTAGGCATTCAAGTAACGTGTGTGATTTGATACATAAAATCACAACCAGTAATACAAAATTTACTTCTTCCAGATTGGGTTATTTGCTCAAGTCAGCTTTAACGACTTAGCAGGTAACTTTACAAGTTATGCCTGATGACCATAGCGAGTTGGTACCACCCCTTCCCATCCCGAACAGGACCGTGAAACGACTTTGCGCCGATGATAGTGCTGCAACCAGTGTGAAAGTAGGTCATCGTCAGGCTTTTATTTAGAAAACCCTTCAGTAGAAATACTGGAGGGTTTTTGCTTTTGTGCGAGAACTTTGTAAATTCAACGGAAAACTCGCCGAAGAACCAGGCAAACGCGCTTATATTTGTGCAGAGATACGAGATGAGGTATCGATTCGGTGAGCAACAGGATGTGGGCCGCGGAGTGAAATGCAATTCTCAACCGTGATCTAAGCGCAATGGCACTATGCGTTGCTGAAAATTTAATCAGCAGGGCTTCCGAATCGTCCAAGAAAGCATGTTTTACGCAACAGTTAGATACTATTTTTTGATAAAATAGGCGGCTTCGCTGATGTAGCTCAGTTGGTAGAGCAACTGATTCGTAATCAGTAGGTCGGGTGTTCGATTCGCCTCATCAGCACCAGTAATATCAAAGGGTTAGCGTAACTGCTAACCCTTTTCTATTTTAGACGTGCCAAATTTGTGCATTCGAGCACACCATCAATATCTGAGTGTTAATTCACTCGCAGAGCTGATCTTTGTCTGAAAATCCCAAAGCACACAAGTCGATCTGCATTAGCGTTAAGGGGCGATATTGCTCGCGTGACTTTGTCGTTTCAGTTGTTGGCCAGGCTCGAAAGCTTGAGCGCGCATTTAGCGAGAGTTGTCGGAAAACGTCGATCAGCATAGGCTAGTTCAATAGTGTCAGCGCATAAATAGCACCTGATGGTATTCCGTAGATCCCCCATATTTGCATCTCTCCGTCGATGAGACCTAGTCAGAATTGCGCTTTGTTCCCTAGCATTGCGTAGCAACAAAATAAATGTTACTACTGCGACATAACTAAAGGGAGGCAATATGACGTGTGAAGTTGCGGTAATGAACAAGTACGCCGTCGTTATAGCGGCAGACAGTGCTGTTACGTTTACTGATGAGAACGGCAAGGAAAGATACTCAAAGGGGGGGAACAAAATATTCCAACTTTCATCATTTGAACCTGTAGGAGTAATGATATTCGGCTCGGCTAAACTTGATGGAGTGCCGTGGGAAATCATCATAAAAAGCTACCGGGACGATTTAGGGAAAGTGGCGTTCGCGACGTTAGAGGAATATTCAACATCATTTTGTGACTATGTTAAGCAAGCTGAACACTTCTTTCCACAAAGTGATCTTTTAGAAAATTTTCAAAAAATTGTTACTACTGCCGCGATTCGTTTATTGAAGCGTTGTAGGGATAAATATCCGCAAATTGACGACTCAACAAAACCAGTTGGAGAACGAACTGTCATTTGGGATACCTACGTAGCGGAACAACTAACTGAGTTGGCAGCAATACCATTTCATGCTCAAGTAACTCAGGAAGATGTTGCTACCGCATTGGCAGAAATTGAAACCGTAACTCAAAAAGATCCTTCGATTGCAAACTACTTGCAAGGAGAAAATTTGGATGGGGTGTTAAATATTTCTGAATGGTTTTCATTGGCTACCCAGTTTGTTATTAAATGTCATGATTCGATACTGAGCGGGACTGGCATAGTTTTCTCTGGTTATGGCAAAGATCAGTACTTTCCCGAAGTAATTGAATACTCTATTTCTGGCTTTGTGCGATATGACCTATTATTCAGACGTGAGGCGCAAAATTCCGCAAAAGTTACTCACGCGGAGCCTTCTGGAATTTTTCAGTTTGCCATGACCTCGTCTATCCATGCTTTTATACAAGGGGTAGATTTAAGCAGTTTTGGCGCGGCACGAGATAGGTACAAAATACATGCCAAAAACCTAGTGCAAAATGTGCTTAGTTCTGCAAACGTGCCTATTCCTACCGATTTGGATGATATGGTGAACAAGTCCGAAGACGAGTGGTCTGATGGTTGGGTAGGTGAAATTTCGGAGAAAAATTATCATCCGATAAAGAGGGTTATTTCATCCTTACCCGTAGACGAAATGGTACATTTGGCCGAAACTTTAGTCGTGTTACAATCCTTAAAAGAACGTGTAACTAGCTCTAGCCAATCGGTTGGAGGTCCAATTGATGTCGCAGTGATTACGAAGTCGGAAGGTTTAGTTTGGATAAACCGGAAGCATTTTTTTGATTCTGAGAAAAATCTTAGATATGTCATGCGTCAAAAAGCACTTTATAGTTAAGGAGCCTCTATGAACGCAACAAAAAAACAAATTGAAGATCTTGCGAAATTGCTAGTCCAAGAAAAAGGACGGCATGGATTAATACAATCCACAGCTCCAACGACTAGACCCGTATCAGTTGACGATAAACGCAAGTTAGATCAACGATTTCAAGTTCCCGATAGAAAAAAGAATTTTGCAACATCAATATAAAAAATCCTCCTTTTAGGAGGATTTTTTATATTCTAAAGTGCTCAATGACTGTGATGTTTATCGTCATGTCGCGTCGGTTAATCGAGGTGTTTAGAGCATTTTTTGCGGGGACTTTGGCGCGCATTACACGCATTACGTTAATAAGTTTTAAAGCGGCTTCATAATCACTAGGTCGGGTGTTCGATTCGCCTCATCAGCACCAGTAATTTTAAAAGGGTTAGCGTAAAGCTAGCCCTTTTTCATTTCTGCCGGCGCTCTTGTTAGCGGTCCTCAGCCGTCTCCATTTCATCTATTCAGAGCGCCTTTTATTGCCTCCCTAAAGCGCTAAAATCGCCTGAAAAGGTTCGAAATTCCCGTCAAAAAGTGCTGTCGAACCCGTAAAACCCGCAGAATTTGATGGAATATATTAATATATTCAATGGCTTACATGAAAATTAAGATTGTGTTAGATTGCATTTAACGAAATCTTTATATTTTCATTGACAGTGGGTATGGGCTGGCCTATGTTGAAGCTAAGTAGTCGCCCTTAAAGGGGAGTAGCTTTACTGCAGAAGCCGTCATTACGGGATTTCCCCGGCCTGCAGGCAACGGCAACGTTGTAGCGAGACCTTTACCGATAGCAGGTAAAGGTTTTTTTTCGCGTAAATCTTTTCTGCATGCCGGCGGGCGAAGCAAGCCAGTCGCTGCGAGGAGGAGAGATGGATATGTTCTCGGCGGAATTCTTCTCCGCACTGCTGGCGATCATCATCATCGATCTGGTACTGGCCGGTGATAACGCGATAGTGATTGCCCTGGTTGCACGCAAGTTACCGCAACACCTGCAACGCATCACGATTATCGGCGGCACTGTCGGTGCGGTTGCAGTACGGATTGCGATGACGATCGCTATTGTCTGGTTGCTGAATGTGCCTGGCTTGTTGTTGGTTGGTGGTGTGCTGCTGGTCTGGATCGCCTACAAATTGCTGGCGCCGGTCCACCAGGAAAAGAAGCACGCTGATGTATCGGCTTCACGTGTCGGTTTATGGGGTGCAATACGCACCATCATTGTGGCGGACGCGGTGATGGGTATGGATAACGTACTGGGTGTGGCGGGTGCGGCACACGGTGACTTCATGCTGGTGGTGCTGGGCCTGCTGATTAGTGTGCCCATCATGGTGTTGGGCAGCACGCTGATTTTGAAATGGGTGGAACGCTATCCGATCATTATCTATATAGGTGCCGGCGTACTGGCCTGGACCGCAGCGAAGATGATTGCGAGCGAGCCGCTGGTGCAAGCGTACTTGCTGGAGAACCGGGTTCTTGAATGGTTGCTGTATGGCCTGATCGTAGGCGGGGTCATATTAAGTGGTTGGCTAAGAGATGCGCCTATTAAATCGACTCGCGGGGAGGCAACACCAAAACATACATAAGAAGAACAGTTCACATTAACCGTTAACGTTTATACATTGCGAGGAGATTACCATGCTCAACATTCTCATACCCGTAGATGGTTCGCGGAATGCATTGCGTGCAGTGGAATACGTTATTCAATATCGTGCCATGCATGACGAATTGATCAACGTGAAACTGGCGAATATCCAACCACGTCTGTCGAAATACATCACACGTTTTGTGCCTTCCGGTAACGTGCGTTTGCTGCAAGAAGAACGTGCCGAACAAGCATTGCAAGGTGCTGTTGATCTGCTGAAAAAAGCAGGAGTCGAGCACTCGGTTCATATCCGCAAAGGCGATGCCGCTGAAGGCATAGTCGCCTGCGCACAAGAAACCGCAGCGCAAAAAATCGTGATGGGGACGACGCGTAAAAATGCCTTGTCGCGTTTCTTCGAAGGCTCGGTGGTCAACAAAGTCATGGCCAAGACCGACTTGCCGGTCGAAGTAATTGCGAAAGAAAATGGCAGCAAGCTTGAACGCTTTGGTATCCCTGTTGGTGTCGGCCTGGCCTTCCTGTGGCTTGCCATCGAGTAAGCGCCGCTTGTCCGCAAGCGCATCACATAATCAATATGTTGTATCAAAGCCGGCGCTGATGCCGGCTTTTTTTTGCCTGCATAAAAATATGCATTAGCTTATTCGCTCCCTGCATCTCACGACGACAGTCCGTCTCATGCGATCGCGTCCCGCCATCAAGTCGCATTGGCAAACAACTATCCTGACCCGGCAACCTTGCCCTAAGTCTTAAACAGCAAGCGTTTCATGGATTATTGCGTCCTGAAAACACTGGTACTCCTACGCACATTTAATGTTCCGGAAAATTCAACATGCGGAATTTAGATATGAAGGAAAGCGGATATAGAAGTGAAATTTTGTTGGTATTGAATCGGAAAACACGATGCTATTCTGGCCTCGCTGGGGATATGGCAGCGCATGCTTTTATCTGTAAACACAGATGACTGCACAGCGATAAGTACAGTGCAAAGCATACCAGCTAGTGCCATGTGCGTGCGTATCCCTCTATTTCCACCACATACATTCAGTTATGAAGAACAGCGCGTTGACCGGACATATGTCCGCAACGCATGGAGAAATAAAATGGATTTCGCTTTAGACCGACAACAGCAGTATTCAAACAAATCTATCGCCAGCATAGGCGTGACCGTGTTGCTGCACTTGCTAATTGGCTATGCATTGGTGACTGGCCTGGCACGTGATGTAATCAATGTCATCAGCAAGCCGATAGAGACCCGCATCATTGAAGAAATCAAACTGCCGCCGCCGCCGCAGGTTAAGACACCACCCCCACCAAAGTTCGTCAAACCGCCTCCAGCTTATGTTCCTCCACCTGAAGTGCAGGTCAATGTGCAGCCGCAGCCGAATGTGATTGCAGCTGTCAGTAGCGCTCCACCCGAGCCATACGTGCCGGCAACGCCGACACCTGCAGTCGCCAAAGTAGGCCTGGCTTGCCCGGACTCAACCCGTATCCGCCAGTCGCTGGAATATCCGCGCCAGGCGTTACAAAACAATATTTCCGGCAATGTGCTCGTGCAGTTTGTCGTCGGTACCAATGGCCAGTCACATGACTTCAGCCTGGTGCGTTCGGCACACCCGATATTGAACAAGGCTGCGCTGGATGCTGCGCAACGCTTCAACTGCGTTGGCCAGGGGCGTGAAGTGGTAGTGCAGGTTCCGTTCGAATTCAAGGTGGAGTAGGCGAGCACATCGCCCTGCCGCCATCAATCATTCAGCATCGTGCTGTGCAATTTTTAATTGGAGAAATTATGTTTAGCCGTAATCGTTTATCCGCAGTTGCCGTCGTCCTGGCAATTTTCTTCAGCGCTCCGGCTTTCGCAGCCGGCAGCACAGCAGCACCTGCCGTTGCCGCGGCACCTGCACTCGTCGCCGCGCAAGCCGTCTCCGCCGGCGCAGCAGCGCAGGCAGCAGAGCATGGCAAGGAAGCGAATCCATATGGCATTTCGGCTTTGTGGAACGGCAGTGATTTCGTCGCTAAGGGCACTTTGCTGATCCTCTTGCTATTCTCGATCGGTAGCTGGTACATCATCGTTGCGAAACTGCTGGCGCAACGTAAGTTGCACAAACAAGCCCGTGATACCGAGCGCACCTTCTGGGATGCCGGTACCGTCCGCCAAGGACTGGACACGCTGGAAAGCGGCACGCCTTTCCACTTCATCGGTACGCTGGCATTGAAGGCAACCGAACATCACAGCGGCTTGCTGGCACATGTTGATTTCAATACCTGGGTGGTGCAATCACTACACAGTTCGGTGGATACCGTGAAAAACCGTTTGCAGGATGGCCTGGCATTCCTCGCCACCGTCGGATCCACTGCACCATTCGTCGGTTTGTTTGGTACCGTCTGGGGTATCTATCATGCGTTGACAGCGATCGGTCTGTCCGGCCAGGCATCCATCGATAAAGTGGCGGGTCCGGTTGGCGAAGCGCTGATCATGACTGCTATCGGCCTGGCGGTTGCGGTGCCTGCGGTGCTGGGCTACAACCTGCTGGTACGTCGTAACAAGGCAGCATTGGAAAAAGTGCAGGATTTCAGTTCCACCCTGCATGCTGTACTGCTCAGCTCCGCGCCATCCAAAGCGAGCTAGATCATGGCGCTTATTTTTGGCAATGGCGGGGAAGAAGATAGTGTGGTGTCGGAAATCAATACCACGCCGCTGGTCGACGTGATGCTGGTCTTGCTGATTATCTTCCTGATTACGATCCCGGTCGTCACCAATACGATAGCAGTGAATCTGCCGCACGAAGAAAACCATGTGCGCGAAACCAAGCCGGAAAACATCAATCTTTCGGTTGATAAGAACGGCAAGATTTACTGGGATCAGGAATCGATAGCAGGTGCCGAAGCACTAACCACGCGTCTGAAAACCGTCGCAGTGCAACAGCCGCAACCGGAGATCCAGATACGTGGCGATGGTGATGCGAAGTATGAAGCTATCGGTCGCGTGATCTTTGCCTGCCAGCGTGCCGGCATCGTCAAGATAGGCTTCATCACCGAGCCTGCGCCGCGCGGCGCATAAATTCAAGTAAAGGATAAATCATGGCTATGAGCGTAGGCTCCGGTAATGGCTCCGGCGAACCGGAAGTCATGTCGGAAATGAATACCACGCCGCTGATCGACGTGATGTTGGTATTGCTGATTATGCTGATCATTACAATCCCGATCCAGCTGCATAATGTAGAACTCAATTTGCCAGCCGGTAATCCACCACCACAAACGGTGATCCCGGAAGTGGTGCAGGTCGATATCAATGCGGCGGGAGTGGTAAGCTGGAATGGTGAAGCGATCAATGATCGGGAAGTACTGGATAGCAAGCTGTCCGGTGCAGCAGCGCAGGATGTGCAACCTGAATTGCACTTGCGTGCGGATCGCAATGCGCCATACAAGGCAGTCGCAGCGGTACTGGCATCGGCGCAGCGATTGGGCGCGAACAAACTGGGTCTGGTCGGCAACGAACAATTTGCCCAATAGACTCTGGGACTATACGGGAAGAAAGTACGATAACGATGGCTGAAGTACTGAGTTTCAATAAGCTGGGAGGCAAGGCGGATATCTACGCGGAGTTGTTGCCGCAGATAGAAGCATTGCTGGCCGCGGAGCCTGACCTGATTGCCAATCAGGCCAACATCGCGGCCGTCCTGCATCAGGCATTCGGTTTTCACTGGGTAGGCTTTTATCGTGTGCAAAAAGACGAACTGGTGCTTGGACCTTTCCAGGGGCCGCTTGCCTGCACCCGCATAGCCAAGGGCAAGGGTGTGTGCGGTAGTGCCTGGCAACAAGCCGCGACTATCGTGGTGCCGGATGTAGACCAGTTCCCCGGCCATATCGCCTGCAGCTCCTTGTCCCGTTCCGAAATCGTTGTTCCTTATTTCGACCGTAACGGCGAGGTTGCTGGCGTACTGGATGTTGATAGTGAATATCCGGATGCGTTTTCCGCCGTCGACCAGTTGTGGCTGGAGAAAATTGCCGCATTACTCAGCTAGCATTTACCTATAAACAGGGCGCGTAGCTTTTCATCTGCGTCCACGCCATCCATCGCATCACGCAGTACATACCGGACCGCATAGTCGCGCATCCGGCTATGCCTTGCGCGCATGCTTTTACTTCAGGAAGATTTATATCCATGGGACTGAAAGATTATCGTAACTTCGGACGCACAGGCGTCAAGATTTCACCACTGACCTTGGGCTGCATGATGTTCGGCAACAAGACGGAGCTGGATGACACCGTGCGTATTATTGATCGCGCTATTGACGCCGGTATAAACATCATCGATACCGCCAATGTCTATGCGCGTGGGCGCAGCGAAGAATTCACAGGCGAAGCACTCAAGCGCAATGGAAAACGCAAGGATATCTTCCTCGCATCCAAAGTCCATCTGCCCATGCATGATACCGATGGCAATCTGCGTGGAAGCTCGCGTCGTCATATCATCCAGCAAGTGGAAGACAGCCTGCGTCGCCTGCAAACAGACTATCTCGATCTCTATCAGATACACAGGCCGGAACCGACCACGGCGATAGATGAAACGCTGCGTGCGCTGGATGACCTGGTGAAGTCGGGCAAGGTGCGCTATATCGGCTCGACGACTTTCGCAGGCTGGCAGGTAGTCGAAGCGCTATGGGCCAGCAAGGAGCTGGGGCTGAACCGATTTGTATCGGAACAGCCACCGTATAACCTGCTGGACAGACGCATAGAACGTGAGCTATTACCCGTGGCGGAAACCTTCGGGCTGGCGGTGATCCCGTGGAGTCCGATAGGCGGCGGCCTGTTGTCCGGCAAATATCGCAAGGGCCAGCCTTTGCCTCTGGATTCGCGTTACACCAATCCCAATCCTATGCAGGCGCGACGCTTTGTCGACCGGGTGTTTGATGTGATTGAGCCCTTGTCTGAATTGGCAGCAGAAAAAGGTGTGCCATTGTCGCAGCTGGCACTGGCCTGGGTTGCGCAGCAGCGTGGCGTCACCAGCGCCATCACCGGGCCACGCACGCTGGAGCAACTGGAAGATGCATTGCAAGCGATAGAGGTGAAATTGACTCCGGAAGACCTGCAACGCATCGATGCCATCATCCCGCCGGGCACGCATGTAGGCCCGTTCTATGAAGCCAACTTCGGTGCGAGTGCTTACCGCTGGTAATGACAGTCAGTTATGTGCGGTGCGTGTAGCCAGCCTGCATGCATCGCCTGATACGCCCTTCGTCCTATCCACATATACAGCTAAGCATTGCAGCATGCCGGTATGAACTCCGAACCAAAGCAGAATATTGAAATGAAATTTGCTTGGTTCTTTAGCGGGCAATGAATTGATATTGTTCTCTGGTCGGACTGCTTAAGCCTCGCTATCACCAGCGATCCCGCTGCGTGATCGACGACAGAATAACCATCCCAGAAGTCCTTTGCCGGTTTGCCGTATGTATGACGGTGCGCCGCTGCTATGGCTTTTTCACACACTAACAATTGTAGTCATCCATCAGAGAATCCGGAATCAAGTATGAGCAAGAAGATACGCCTGAATGCTTTCAATATGAATTGTGTAGGCCATATACATCACGGCCTGTGGAAGCATCCGCGCGATAACTCCAGCGATTACACCAAGCCGGAGTACTGGACTGAGCTGGCCAAGTTGCTGGAGCGTGGTTTGTTTGATGGTCTCTTCCTGGCCGATATTGTCGGTGTCTACGATGTGCTTGGCGACGGCATAGAAGCGACCGCACGTGAAGCGGTGCAGCTTCCGGTTAACGATCCGCTGTATGTCGTGCCGCTAATGGCGCAAGCGACGAAACACCTGGGTTTTGGCGTGACTTGCAATCTCACGTATGAGCAGCCTTATCTGTTCGCGCGTCGTCTCGCTACGCTGGATCATTTGAGTAATGGTCGCGTCGGCTGGAACATCGTTACCGGTTACCTTGATAGCGCTGCCCGGGCTATGGGGCTGAAACAACAAATAGACCATGATGATCGCTATGAACGCGGCGATGACTTCATGGAAGTGTTTTACAAACTGCTGGAAGGAAGCTGGGAAGATGATGCCGTCGTGCGCGACAAAGTTCGTGGCATGTATGCAGATCCGAAGAAGATACATCGCATCCATCATGACGGTCCTTACTACAAGGTCGATGGCGTCTACAACCTGACCGAACCTTCGCTGCAGCGTACACCAGTGTTGTATCAGGCGGGTGCCTCACAACGTGGCAATGAATTCGCCGCCAAACATGCCGAGTGCGTCTTCACTGGTGCACCGAATCGTGAGTTGCTGGCTAAAGGGATTGCAAATATACGCCGCCTGGCGGTTGATGCCGGTCGGCAGCCGAATGACATCCTGGTCTTCTCCGGCCTCACCGTCGTGGTCGATAGCAATGAAAAAGCCGCACGTGAGAAGTATGAAGACTACAAACAATACGCCAGTGCGGAAGGTTCGCTCGCACATATGGCTAGTGGTCAAAGTATAGATCTCGAGAAATTCGAGCTGGACGAAGAGATCACGCCGGAGAAACTGGAAGCGCTGTATCCGGGACGCCTGAAGCGAGTTGGCAGTGCACGTGGTCGTAACTTCCTGGAAGGAACAACACGCCGCAAGCTGCTGCAAAGCCGCGGCTTCGGCGCGCAGAATTCGGCGATAGTCGGTACGCCTTCACAAGTCGCTGACGAGATCGCCAAATACGTGGAAGAAACCGATGTCGACGGTTTCAACCTGACACGTACCGTCGCACCGGAAACTTACCGCGACTTCATCGACCTGGTCATTCCCGAATTGCAAAACCGCGGCCTGTATAAGGAAGCGTATGAAGAAGGCAGCCTGCGCCAGAAGCTGTTTGGCCGTGGCGCCAAGCTGCCGGATAGCCATACCGCTGCCCAGTACCGGACTTGGAAGTAAACACAGGCGACTGAACGCCATTCTTAGCGCTACAAGGAGTATCGTATGAGTACATCAAACACATTGCAGTACGCCGACCACGGCGAAGTCCGACTGATCCGCAGCGATGAAGAAGCGCTGGCGACAGCGCAAGTACTCGCGGATGAATTTGCGCAGGAAGCATCCGTGCGTGATCGTGAACGACGCCTGCCTTTTGCCGAGTTGAAAAAAATCACGCAAAGCGGACTGTGGGGAATTACCGTACCGAAAGAGCATGGCGGTGCGGGTGTGTCCTACGTCACCCTGGCGCAAATCTTTGCGATATTCTCCAGGGCGGATGGCTCTATCGGGCAGATCCCGCAGAATCACTACTTCGTGATCGAGCTAATACGTGAGCACGGCACCGAAGAACAAAAGAAATTCTTTTTCGAGCGCATACTGGCCGGAGATCACTTTGGTAATGCGCTGGTAGAACTGAATGCGAAAAAACCGGAAGACCGCAAGGTCAGCCTGTTTGCAGATGGCGACGAACACTACCGTGCTACCGTGCGTAAATACTATGCAACCGGCTCACTGTATGCAGACTGGATACCGACGGCGCTGAACAGCGAAGACAAGGAAGAGCATCACCTTGCATTCTTTTCACGCCACGCAGAAGGTTTGACGATTATCGATGATTGGGCCGGACTCGGGCAGCGTACTACCGCCAGCGGCAGTGTGATCCTGGACAATGCACGCATAGCAAAGAATCTAGTTGTTTCTCATCGTGAGAAAAAAGAACACGTATCGCCGGTCGGCCCTACCGGGCAGATCATGCATGCAGCGATCGATACCGGTATAGCCCGCGCTGCATTCGAAGCGACGATCGCCTTTATTCGCGGGCGTAATCCGAAGAAGCCGGATGCCGCACCAGACGCATCGTGGGAAGAAGATCAATTGACGATACGCGAAATAGGCGATCTGTCGGTCGCCCTGCATGGCGCTGAAGCTTTGCTCGAGCGTGCCGGCAGGATTATTGATCATGCCTATGTGACAGGTCTGCAAACGGACTGGACCAAGGCATCCATCGCGGTGTCCGAGGTGCGTGCAGCCAGCACCCATGCAGCATTGTTGATTACCAATAAACTGTTTGAATTCTCCGGTACGCAAGCCACCGCCAGCAAACACAACCTGGATCGATACTGGCGCGATGCGCGTACGCACACATTGCACGATCCGGTGCGCTGGCGTTTGTACGATGTAGGCAACTATTATCTGAACGACAAAGTGCCGCTGCGTCGACGCTTTAACCAGATAGAGAAAAAGGCTGAAGAGAAAGCAACAGATGTCGTCGCTGATGCGAATGCGGCGACGAAAAATGAAGCACTGGCCAGTGCCTGATGGTTGAGCAAGACATCAGGTGCCGGTTCTTACCAACCTGATGGAAAGCAAATAAAGAGGTGTGAGATGCAATACGAAAATTTGGGAAAAAGCGGTCTGAAGGTATCGCGGTTGTGCCTGGGCACCATGATGTTTGGCGGTGCGAGTGACGAACAAACCTCGCATCAAATTATTCAGCATGCACATGAGCACGGTATCAACTTCATCGATACCGCAGATATCTACACTGGCGGGGAATCGGAACGCGTGGTCGGCAAGGGTATCGCCGCGCAGCGTGATAAGTGGGTGTTGGCAACCAAGGTCGGTAATGGTTCCGATAAATGGCCGAATGAAAAAGGCTTGTCCCGGCGTCGCATCATCCAGGCAGTAGAGCAAAGCCTGCAGCGCCTGGGTACCGATTACATCGATATCTACTATCTGCACAGACCTGATCCGGCCACGCCTTTACACGAAACTGTACGCGCACTGGGTGACCTGATCGCACAGGGGAAGATACGCTACTTCGGCCTGTCCAACTTCAGTGCGTGGCAGCTGGCTGAAGTAGTGCACCTGAGCAAGGAGTTGGGGGTGGCACCGCCTATCGTCTCGCAACCGTATTACAACGCAGCGAATCGCATGCCGGAAGTAGAGCATCTGCCAGCCTGTCATTTTCACGGACTGGGCGTGGTGTCATACAGTCCGCTGGCACGTGGCGTACTGACTGGCAAGTACCTGCCGGGCAATGAGCCGGATCAAAACAGCCGGGTCGGACGCGGCGATAAGCGCGCACTGCAAACCGAGTGGCGCCCGGAATCGATCGCCTTGGCGCAAGCACTGCAAGAACACGCGCAGGTACATGGCACGACCAATATTGAGCTGGCACTGGCCTGGGTCCTCAACAATCGCTTGGTGACATCTGTCATAGGTGGGCCGCGTACCTTTGAGCAGTGGCAAGCCTACCTGAATGGTTTGAACTATCACTTCACGCCGGAAGACGAGGCTTTGTTTGATCGCCTGGTGCCGCCTGGTCATCCAAGCACGCCCGGTTACACCGACCCGGAGTATCCGGTCATCGGTCGCGTCCCGCGCAATGCGCTTTGATCTTTCCTGTAACGGGATTCCCGGCAGAAATCTCGGCAGAATACGCAGCAGGGTTGCATAACAGCAGTACCAGACAGTTAATTTTTTGAGTGACACTATTTTGTGGATAGCCGTTCTATGAGTATTTCCTCCGCTCCTTCTGTTGACGACAGTGACGCCTCATCTGTCACCAAGCCTGCAAACACCGCAACAAGTAAAACAAGGAAACCCATACCCAAGGTCTTGCCGCATCACTCGGAAGAGATCGATGTGCAGGCGATGCCGCAGGTACTTGGACGCCTGACCCGGCTGGCGGTGCGTTATCCGTGGCATTGCACCTTCGCCATCCTGGCTGCGCTGGGTGCCGCCGTGTTCAATTTGCTGATGCCGCTCCTGCTTGGGCATGCGGTGGATCAGGCTGGTCACTTGCTGGTGAATGCCCGGCTGGGCGCTGATGTCGTGCGCAACGCTTTGCTGGTCACGGGTGGTTTGATCGTACTGGTCTGCGCCGTGCGCGGCATACTGACTGGACTACAAGGTTACCTGGGTGAGACGCTGGCGCAAAAAGTCGGCTACGACTTGCGCATGGCTTTCTATGAAAAGTTGCAACGACTCAGCTTCAGCTACCACGACAAGATACATACCGGCGACTTGATCGCGCGCGGCATGCTGGATCTGGAGGGCGTACGTGCCTTCCTTGAGTTCGGTGTCTTGCGCATCATTACTTTGACGCTGCTGTTGGGTGTGGGTTCATGGCGCCTGCTGAGCATAGACGTCACGCTGGGTTTGCTGGCATTAAGTTTCGTTCCGTTCGTCGCGTGGAATGCCGCGCGTACCGGTTTGCGCCTGCGTGTGAGCTGGCAGCGGCTGCAAAAGATGATGTCCGAGATGACGCTGAATATGGAAGAGAACCTGCAAGGTGTCCGCGTGGTACGTGCCTTCACTTCGCGCCTGCATGAGATGAGCAAGTTCGACAAGATTTCGGACGTCGCCTTGCGCCTGTCAAACCAACGCATCACCGAGCGCATGGGCAATATGAGCGCGATGGTACTGGCTTACTACACTTCGATGGCCCTGGTCTTGTGGGTCGGCGGGCAGCGTGTTGCCAGCGGTGCCTTGACAGTGGGTTCGCTGACGGAGTTCCTGACCTTTATTACCATCCTGCAGCAACCCTTGCGCCAGATCGGCATGATCGTCAACGCCAGCGCACGCGCCACCGGTTCCGGGGCACGCCTGTTTGAAGTACTGGATACCGATCCAGAGATCAAGGATGCAGAAAATGCACATGATTTAAAAATAGATAAGGGTTTGCTGCGCTTCGAATCTGTCAGCTTTGCCTACGGTCACGGGCCAAACGACAGAACCGTATTGAAGGACATCAGCTTTGAAGTGAGAAAAGGGGAAGTCCTGGGCATCGTCGGTGCACCCGGTAGTGGCAAGTCCACGCTGGCACACCTGATCCCACGTTTCTACGAAGTGAGTGGGGGGCGCATCACGATAGATGGACAGGATCTGCGTGCGCTTAGTTTGTCTTCGCTGCGTAGCGCGGTCAGCCTGGTACAGCAGGAAAACTTCCTGTTCGATACCTCGGTACATAACAATGTTGCCTACCCTGAGCCACAAGCTGGCGAAGAGCGTGTGATCGAGGCGGCATCCGTGGCGCAGATACATGAACATGTGGAGCAATTACCGAAAGGCTATACCACGCGTGTCGGCGAACGTGGCGTCGCTTTGTCCGGCGGGCAGCGTCAACGCATGACAATTGCGCGTGGCTTGCTGGATCAACCATCCATCCTGGTACTGGATGATTCGACCGCGGCGATTGATCCCGCGACCGAACAACGGGTACGGGCGGCACTGCAGTCTTCGCTGAAAGATACGGCGACCATCATCATTGCGCACCGACTGAGTTCGCTCAAGCATGCGGATCAAATCATCGTACTGGATGAAGGTCGTATCGTTGAGCGTGGTACGCATGCCGAACTGATCGCTGCCGGAGGGCGTTATGCCGAACTGTGGAGTTTGCAGAATCGTGGTGCGCAGGAAGGCCTGGCTGGAAGCACAGTGTCCACCGCAGCAAGCAAAACCAATAACAATGTGGAGTTCGCATCTTGAGCGCAACACAAACAAAAAAAACAATAGACCTGAATGCAGAAGCCCGTGGTGAAGAAATATTTGCGCGTTATGACAGCCAGGTAGTTAGCCGCTTGTGGGCATATATCCGCCCGCATCGCTGGGCGCTTGTGGCGGTAGTGTTGACCGTTGCGCTGTTCACGATAGTACAGGTCCTGATCCCGGTGACGGTGCGTTACGCGGTTGATAGTGCGGTGGGAAATTCCCGCTACGCTTTCAATACTATCCTGGCGGTATTCGCATCACTCATTGTCCTGAATGCCGTCTCGAACTTCTTCCAGGAATGGGTGGCGGCGCGTCTGGCACAAAGGGTGATTTTCGATCTGCGCCGTGCGATGTTCAATCATTTGCAGCATGTATCCCTGTCTATCCTTGACCAGACCCAGGTCGGACGCCTGATGTCGCGCCTGCAGGGGGACGTCAATTCGCTACAGGAATTCATGGAAACATCAGTGTCAGCTGTCGGTGATTTTTTCCTGCTGCTCGGTATCGTCGCGGTACTGCTATTGATGGACGTCAAACTTGGTTTATTAACGCTCTGCGTATTACCGATGATGTTTTTGGTGCGCAAGATATGGTTGCCCTGGGCGCGCAAGGCATTTACCCGCGCACGTGAGGCATCGTCCAGTGTCAATGCTGCTTTGGCGGAGAACATCAACGGCATACGCACTGTGCAAGAGAATCGCCGCGAGATCGTCAACTTCGCACGCTATGATGTGCGTGCCATTGAAAACCTGCAGGCGCAGATCGGCTCTTCGCGTGCATCGCAAGTCATGATGCCTACGGTCGATACCCTGACCGGCCTGGCAATGGCAATCGTGGTGGTGGTTGGCGGCTCGCAGGTCGTCTCCGGGCAACTCGATGTCGGTGTCATGGTTGCTTTCATCTTTTGCGTGCAACGCTTCTTTGATCCGATCCGTACCCTGACGATGCAGTACACGGTTATGCAGCGTGCGATGGCGTCAGGACACAGGATTTTTGAGGTGCTGGACATTGAAGTGACACTGAGTGACAAGAAAGATGCACAGGCATTGGCAGATGTGCCGCCGGCGATTGAATTCAATCATGTGACTTTCGGATATCGTCCTGATCAACCGGTACTGCATGATTTAAATTTGCATATCCAGCCGTATCAAACGGTGGCCCTGGTTGGTCCTACCGGATCCGGCAAGACCAGTATCGCGGCTCTTATCCATCGCTTCTATGATGTATGGGATGGTGAGGTAAAAGTTGGTGGGCAGGATGTACGTGACCTGACGCTGGATTCGCTCGGCCAATGCGTAGGCATGGTATTGCAGGAGCCCTTCCTCTTCAGCGGCACGATTGCCGACAATATGCGCTACGGCTTGCAATGGGCGACCCGCGAACAAGTGATAGAGGCGGCGAAGGCAGTACGTGCGCATGACTTCATCATGCGCTTGCCGGATGGCTATGACACCATGCTGGGCCAGCGTGGCCGCAACCTGTCTATCGGGCAGCGCCAGCTACTGAGCTTCGCGCGTGCCTTGTTGGCGAAACCGAAGATCCTGATCCTCGATGAAGCAACCGCCAACATAGACAGTTTTACCGAGCTGGAAATCCAGCGGGCCTTGAATGTGCTGCGCAAGGGACGCACCACCATCATTATTGCGCATCGCCTCGCGACGATACGTGATGCAGATGTGATTGTGGTCTTGCAGAAGGGGCGTATCGTCGAAAAAGGTTCGCACGATGAATTGCTGAAGAACAAAGGTTTGTACGCGAAGCTACATGCCAGCAGCAATGAATCGTTTGATGATTTCGTTGAAGCTGAAGGTGAGCGCGTAGCGAATAGCTAAGTTGCGTGTTGGTGCTGGAATAAAAAGGGGATCATTGATGATGATCCCCTTTTTGTTTTTCTAACGGAATTGACCTCGGGATATCGCAGGCGTATCCCTTATTTCCACTGCAACTTTACCCGCAGCTGCCAGCCCAGCCACAGCCCGCCAAACAGGAAGAGCGCAAACACCCAGCCTGATGCAGCACCTGCCATGATGCCGGACAGTAGCGTACCGACCGTGCAACCCAGCGCGATCAGGGAACCCCAGCCCATCAAGACACCGCCGATAAAAGCACGGCCGATTTCAGGGAGTTTGGGGCGACGCGGTTTGAAGTCACCGGCAGAGAGTGCCGCTGCCAGTGAACCGAGGATGAGGCTGATGACGAAGACACCGTTTTTCGACCACAGGGTTTCCTTGATGACAGTGGCGCAGCCGGAGAAGGTATCTATGCCTTCCAGTCGGCTTGGCAGCCAGTGCAGCTGATCCGCTGCGGTGCGGGCGATGCTGCCGAGTTCGGCAGTGACGCCCAGTGGCGCAATGCGGAAATAAGCCAGTACACCGAGAAAGCCGATCAGCAAGCCGCCGACATATGCCGGCCAGCGTCTTTCCCATTTGCTACCGGGACCAGCTTCTTGTGTTTTATGTCCACGCCAGAGCCAGATCGCCAGCGCAGCTAATACCGTGAGTTGCAATGCTGCCGAGCCGGCATAGCCGAAATGATGTGGCAGCCAGATTACAGGCGCTTCCTGTATGCCGGAAAGATAGAACTTGTTCCAGCTTAGAAAGCCGAGCACGAAACCAAGCAAAGCGCCCAGCAAGGCAAACGGCGAGACAGTAGAACCTTCGCCGAGACGATACAGATGTGCACTGATGCATGAGCCTGCGATTGCCATGCCAAAGCCGAAGCTGATTGCACCCGCCGCCAGTATCCAGCTGACAGGTCCTATATGTGCTTGTGGTGGAAGACGACCAATAGTTGGGGTCGGCATGAAGGCGCCGAAGACCAGGTGATAACCGAGTATGCCAATCACGAGTGCGGCGATGATGCCCAGCAAACCGCGGGCATCGCGTCGTTCAATGAAGTCACGACTGACGCAAAAGAAACAAAAGCGCGAACGCTGCAGGAAGATGCCAAATGCAATGCCAAAGAGGGCAGACAGTGCCAGTTCGCGGCCACCCTCGGCGATGCTGCCGAGGGTATGGGAAAACCAGACTGCTGCCGCCAGGACAAGGACAGATGGCAAAAGCCGCCGGAGCGGCGGCAATGCCAGATCAGCCAATTATTTTCCGCCCCATACCGTGCCGGCCAGATTGACCACCGGTACGCCGACTGCGTTGCCGTATTCGGTCCAGGAACCATCGTAGTTGCGGACGTCATAGCCCAGCAATTTTTTCAGCGCGAACCAGGTGTGGCTCGAACGTTCGCCAATGCGGCAGTAGGTGATGATTGGTTTGCTGCCATCGATGCCGGCTGCAGCATAGATCTTTTTCAGTTCATCGACGGATTTGAATGTACCGTCTGCAGCAACTGCCTGGCCCCATGGCACATTGGCTGCGCCCGGGATGTGGCCGGCGCGGATCGCCAGTTCCTGTACACCTGCAGGTGCAAAGATCTTGCCGCTGTATTCATCAGCCGAGCGGATGTCGACCAATGCCACATTGCTTTTCTTTTCAGCCGATGCGACGACATCACTCAGGCGAGCGCGCAAAGCAGGATTGGCTGCGCTGATTTTAATATTGCCGGCTGCAGGTACTTTGGTCACTGCGACCAATGGACGATTTTCTGTTTCCCACTTCTTGCGGCCGCCATCCAGCAGTTTGACGTCTTTCACGCCGTAGATATCAAATACCCATGCGCCCCATGCAGCGAACCAGTTATTGGTATCGCCATAGAGGACGACGGTACTGTCGTTGTTGATACCGGCATTGCGCAACAGTTTTTCAAAGTTTTGCTGGCTGGCGATGTCGCGACGTACTGTATCTACCAGATCAGTATGCCATTCGAAATTGACCGCACCTGGAATATGCGCGCGTTCGAATACGCCTGGATTAACGCTGACTTCGATCAGGCGCAATTTTGGATTGTTGATGTTTTTTTCCAGCCAGTCGGTGCTGACCAGGAAGTCGCCTGGCGCGGCATGTGCGCTACCCAGCAACAGACTGCCTGCGATGAGCAGGGACTTGATGATCTTCATTTTGATTCTCCTCGGTATGTTAAGAAAGCGTTACGCAGTCACATTACCGAAGAGATTGCTGACGAACAACGAAGCTTTTTCAATATCGATATTCAGAAAATGCATGTTGTTTAAAGTGCTGTCGGGAAAATTTCTCAGGCACTCTTTAAATCTTCCAGCCGCAGATTTGGTGCAAAGGTTTCGAGGAAGCGATAGGCAAACGAAGGCAGGAAAGTGCCGTTCCTGACGGCAACCAGGGTGGTGCATGAACCGAACAGGGTACCTTCCGTTTCGAGTACGGTCAGGCCGATTTTCTCTATGCCGTCCAGCGCCATCTCGGCCACGATGCCGACACCGAGGCCGCGCTCGACATACGTTTTGATCACATCCGCATCCATCGCGGTGAGACGGAAGTCGGGTACCAGGCCGGCCTGGCTAAACGCTGCATCCACGCATTTACGTCCGGTGAATTGGGGGTTATAGGTAATTAATGGGTACTGCGCGATGTCTTCCAGTGTGACCGGTGCTTTCTTGGTCAGCGGATGACCGAGCGGAACAATGACCTGGTGATTCCATGAAAAGCATGGGTAGGCCAGGATGTCCGGTGATTGGTCCAGTACTTCACTGGCGATGCCGATATCTGCTTCACCATTGCTGATCATGGCGGCAACCTGGTTCGGCGTGCCCTGATGCAGTTCCAGTTTTACCTTGGGGAATTCATTGTTGAATTGTTCAACCACGCGCGGCAGTGTGTAGCGTGCTTGCGTATGCGTGGCGGCGATGATCAGCTGGCCCGTGTCGACCCCCGAGTACTGGCTGGCATAGCGACGCAGGTTTTCTGTTTCCAGCAATATGCGTTTGACGATTTCCACTGCACCGTCGCCGGCGCGCGTGACAGATGTAAGCCTCTTGCCAGAACGGACAAAGAGATCAATTCCAAGTTCATCTTCCAGATCCTTGATCTGCTTGCTTACGCCGGATTGCGATGTGTATAGCACTGCCGCAACCTCGGTGAGGTTGAGATTGTTGCGTATCGCTTCGCGTACAAATCGTAATTGCTGAAAATTCATGAAGCTCTTTCTCCGTTAATACTGATTACATATTTTTTCTATGCCGGCCATGGATCAATACGAGAGACCGGAATTTTTAGCATACGGTCCCATATCTCATATAAGAACCAATTAAAAATCGTTTGCTTATTTTTCGCAGCGTTAAAGATATGCGTTATTCGCATGTGGCCGATGTGCCTCGCTGCCATCAAGATGCCGGCTTTGCCTTGGGCAATCAGCTATCGATTGCGGCTTGATGTTGCTAATCATAGAAATTGCGGACTGCGCTTGGCAACGAATTTGTCCGAATATGGATATCTGAAGTTTGATATTCATCGCCGGTATTTATAAGTACGAAATGCTTCGTTGGAGATGGATGAATGGCGACATAAGATGCACACGCATCCTCCTCCAATACCTCTCAAGATTGGACTTAACCCGCGCCGCAAGGTTAGCGGGTTTCTTTTTGTCTGCCGCCAGTAAACGTGTTTGTAGATGTGTGGTGGATATCAAACGATATATCCAATCTTCTGCTAAAGATCGAATTTTTTATTGTTTGTGACACGTGATCGAAGGCGGTAACTTCTCAAAAAAATTAATCGTCTGTGCAGTCCGTACATCGCCAGGCTAAGTATCGATAAGGAATGGAAATGGCATCGCCACCGCGTCAAATGAGCATAGGTATGAATATCCTCGGTCTGGGAGGGCATGGCGCTGCATGGCGTTTGGCCGAGGTGCCGAGCAACTCCCTGGTCGGGGTTGAGTACTTCCAGAATATTGCGCGTATTTCCGAGCGTGGCACGCTGGATGCGATCTTCCTTGCAGACGGCCCTGCACTGAATGGTAACGTCGGCTCCAATCCGGTCGGTGGACTGGAACCGACCGTTTTGTTGACGGCGGTTGCACTTGCTACCAAATACATAGGCGTTATCGCCACCGCTTCCACTACCTATAACGATCCCTACAATCTGGCACGTCGCATTGCTTCGCTTGATCACATCAGTGGCGGTCGTGCCGCATGGAATGTGGTGACGACGGCAGGCGATATTGCCGCCAAGAATTTTGGCCTGACCGGTGCTCCCTTGCACGAAGATCGGTATGGACGTGCTGCGGAATTCCTCGATATCGCCATCAAGCTGTGGGATAGCTGGGAAGACGATGCGATCATCAATGACTGGAAGAATGGCGTGTTCGCAGATGCAAGCAAAGTGCATGCGATTGACCACGTCGGCCCGCATTTTTCGGTCAAAGGCCCGTTGAATGTACGACGTTCGCCGCAGGGACGTCCGGTGTTGGTGCAAGCCGGCTCATCGGAGGGCGGCAAGTCGGTTGGTTCGCGTTATGCCGATGCGATCTTCACTACGCAAACTACCTTGCCGGATGGCCAGGCCTTCTATGCAGAGATGCGCAATCGTGCACGGGCATGGGGGCGCGATCCGGATTCCCTGAAAATCATGCCGGGCCTTTCGACCGTGATCGGTAGCACCGAAGCGGAAGCGCATGCACGTTGCGATGAGCTGGATAGCTACCAGGGCGAACTCGGCCTGGCCGGACAAATTGCTGCGCGCATTGGTATTTCGGTCGCCGATCTTGATCTCGATGCGCCACTGCCGTGGGAGCGCATTATCGATGTGCGTGAAACACAAAGGGATGCGAGTACTCGCGCGCTCGGTGGCGGCTCTCATGGCTTCTTCGAGGCACAGATCAATCTGGCAAAACGTGAAAACCTCACGGTACGCCAGCTATCCAAACGCATACGCAGCGGCCACCGTCTCGCGGTCGGTACGCCGGAGCAAATCGCCGACACACTGGAAGAGTGGTTCAAGTCCGGTGCGGCAGACGGATTCAACATCATGCCGGACATGTTCCCTTCCGGTGCCGAGATATTCGTCGATGAAGTCGTACCCATCCTGCGCCGCCGCGGCATCTTCCGTACCGAATATACCGGTACCACCTTGCGTCATCACCTCGGCCTGTCACGGCCAAGAAGCCAGTACGAAGCGGAAGAAGACTGTGAAAGCCTGATCGCAGTCTGATCATCTCCATCTTTGTCGCACGCGCCGGCGTGTCATCCATCTTAATTAATACAGTTATCGAGGTTTACCTGCAATGAGTACTGGATCAACCGTTCAACTGGAAGCGCCCGATTTCGGCGCGGCGCTCGAGCCATCGATTGCGCGCAATGCGGGCTTTCCCTTGCGCCTGGCAGATTGGCGCAAATTGCGTCCGGGCCTGGTGCTGGCCGCGCTTTTCGTCCTGTTCCTGATTGTGGCAACGCTGCAACCATCCTTGCTGACATCGAATGATCCGCTTGCTGCTTCCGCACGTGAAGCTTTCCGTGCGCCGAGTGCTGCGCATTGGCTGGGTACTGATGAAAACGGACGTGATGTCTGGACCCGCCTGATCTATGGCGTACAGCCATCGCTGCTGATGGGTTTGGCGGCGACTGCCATTGGTTTGAGCATCGGTATCGCAGTCGGCCTGTTTGCCGGCCTCGGCCATCGCATTATCGATAATTTCCTGATGCGCCTGATTGATGTCTTGCTGGCTTTCCCTGATCTCCTGCTTGCACTTGTAATCATTACGTTTTGGGGACAAGGGCTGGTGAATGCAGTGATCGCGGTTGGTGTGGCCAGCGTGCCGCGTTATGCGCGCATGGTGCGGGCACAAACACATATCGTACGGAATGCGCAGTATGTGGAAGCTGCTGTCACCCTGGGCTTGCGACGTTCCACCGTGATAATCCGTCATGTTTTGCCGAATGCCATCAAGCCTATCCTGATCCTGGCAACAATCGGTATTGGCGGCAAGATTGCTGCCGGTGCTGCGCTTAGCTTCCTCGGCTTCGGTGCACCGCCACCTTCACCCGAATGGGGTTCGATGTTGTCGGTAGGACGCAACTTCCTGTCGAACGCCTGGTGGCTGGTTGCAGCGCCGGGTGTCGCAGTTACCTTAACTGTTGTATCGATTACCGCATTGGGACGTGAACTCTTGCTGCGCAGCGAAGGCAAGCGCGCATGACGATACAGGCAGATCAGGCGCGCCGTCCCTTGGTGGAAGTGGAAAACCTGCATGTCCGGTTCGGGCATGGCGGTCCCGCCGTTATCAAAGGTATTTCATTTGCCTTGCACCGGGGCGAATGCCTGGCGCTGGTTGGTGAATCCGGCTCCGGCAAAAGCGTTACCTCACGCACACTGGTTGGCCTGACCGGACACCGCAGCAGCTTGCAGGCAGATCGCCTGAGTTTTGATGGCGATGACCTGCGACGCTTTAATGAGCGGACCTGGCGTGATATACGCGGCCGCCGCATAGGTTTCGTTATGCAGGATGCGCTTGGTTCCCTCGATCCCTTGCGTACTGTGGGTGCCGAAGTGGCCGAACCGCTCAAGCTGCATGCGAAGTTGACGAAGCAGGAACGCGAAGAAAAAGTAATTGCCCTGCTGCATTCCGTCGGCATTCCACAACCGGAATCCCGTTTGATGCAGTATCCGCATCAGTTGTCCGGCGGCTTGCGCCAGCGTGCCTTGATTGCATCGGCGATTGCGTGCAACCCCGAATTGCTGATCGCCGATGAACCGACCACCGCCCTGGATGCGGCGGTGCAGGCACAAGTACTGGACTTGCTGGAATCGCTGCGTACACCGGATAAGGCGATGCTGGTCGTGAGCCACGATTTTGCCGTGGTATCCCGCTTGGCCGATCGCGTAGCCGTGATGTGGCATGGTGAGATTGTCGAGCAGGGGCCTTTGGATGCCATCCTGCACGATCCGCAACATCCATATACCAAATCGTTGTTGTCAGCTGTTTCATCGGTACAAAAACGTGGCCCGGTACGACAAAAAATTGCCGTGACCGAAGATGGCCATCTCGCGACCTTGCCGAGCGAATTGCCGCCGGGTGTGATCAACAACAATCCTATCGTGGTTGAGGTGAATAACCTGACCAAGGTCTTCTTCGGCCCGGATGGTTCGCGCCGAGTCGCCGTATCCGAAGTGTCGTTTGCCTTGCGCAAGGGTGAGACGGTCGGCATCGTCGGTGAATCGGGATCGGGCAAAACTACGTTGACACGCATGGTGCTGGGCCTGGAAACGCCGAATGTCGGGAATGTCCGTTTGCGTGACCAGGTATGGAGCGATCTCAGTGATGCGCAACAACGCGCGGAACGCAAACGCATCCAGGTGGTATTCCAGGATCCGCTCGCTTCCTTCGATCCGCGCTACACAGTGGAGCGCGTGTTGTTCGAGGCACTGGGTGTCGCCGGTTACACCGATACTGAAAAGACCCGTGCACGTGCCATCGAGCTGCTGCACCTGGTACGCCTGGACCAAAGCTATCTGCAGCGTCGTCCGATTGAATTATCCGGCGGCCAACGCCAACGCATTGCCATCGCACGCGCCCTGGCTCCTGAACCGGAAGTGCTGATTTGCGACGAGCCGGTCTCGGCGCTCGATGTATCAGTGCAGGCACAAATCCTTGATTTGTTGATCGACCTGAAAGATCGCCTTGGCTTGTCCTGTCTCTTCATCTCGCATGACCTCGGCGTCATTTATCGCGTCAGTGACCGCATCCTGGTGATGAAGGACGGCATCGTCGTCGAGTCCGGCGGGGTACGCGAGGTCTTTGAAAATCCGCAACACATTTATACGCAAACGCTGCTTAGCGCCATCCCGCAATTGGGAATAAAGAAACGCGTAGCTGAATCATTTGATATCGGGAGTGGGGAAAGTGAAAAAGAAGGTGAACTCGATGCAGCATGAGGCATCGCGCAATAACTCCCTGGCGGCATCACGTGCCGTCTTGCTGCGATCCTTGGGTGTTGGTGCTGCGCTATGCATATCCGGCGGCGTGGCCACGGCACAGGAAGCGACGCCACAGGTCGAGGAAACCGTAGTCATCAAGGCCAAAGGGTTGAGGGATTCTGAAAAGGCGAAGGAGCGGCTGAAGAATGTTGCCGGTACCGCAAGTGTTGTTAATAACGCTGAAGTCGAGCGCGGCCGTGCACAAAATGCCGAGGATGTCCTGGCTTATCAGGCGGGTGTGTTTGCAGCTGCCACCAGCGGGACAGGGGCAAATAAAATTTCGATCCGTGGTTCCGGCCTTAATTCCTTTTACCAGGGCTATTCGCTAGGCATCAAATACCTGTTCGATGGTTTGCCCATTACGGGGCCAGGTGGCACACAGGAAGACTTCCTGACACTGACCGGGGTCGATTACACCGAAATCCTCAATGGTGCGAATGCATTCGCTTACTCTGCGTTGTCACTGGGCGGTGCGATCAACTTCGTTACCCACACCGGCCGCAGCGCGCCGGGCAACACCATCAGCGTGGAGGCCGGTAGCTTCGGTTATCGCAAATACCAGGCCAGTACCGGTGGCGTTTCTTCTTCCGGCGATACCGATTACTACTTTCAGTATTCGCATAACGAGCGCGATGGCTTTCAACGCAATACGCCGAACTCGGGCGAAGAATATATCTTCAATCTGGGCCACAGATTCAATGATCGCCTCGAAACTCGTTTGGTGATTCGCCATCGCGGCGAGGAATTAAGAAACGGCAGCACGCTGACGCTGGCGCAGCTGGAAGCAGATCCGCGTAACAGTACATCTACCGCTTCGGCACGTCGTAAAAAAGGCACGACCCTGGTCACCAGCAAGACAACACTTACGCTGGATGATAAGTCGAAGTTTGAACTTGGCTTTGCCTACAACGACTATCCGCTGGATAACGGCTGGATTTACTCCGATCAGCCAGGTATCTGGCGCTCCAAGGATTTCAGCACTTCGCTGAGATACCTGCGCACCGGCGATACCTTGTTCGGCAAGCCAAGCGACACTACCGTCAGTTTCAGTGATACGCGTTTGCGCGACGGTGACGTCACCGGTTACAACCAGGTCAACGGTGTTTACACCAGTGAGCGCCAGTACACGAAGTACAGCGGTTCACGCGATACCGTACTCTCGGTGAGTAATGCCCTGCATCTAAGTGATCAGTTCACGCTGTCCAGCGGGCTATCGCTCGTCGAAGTCGGACGTAATGTGCGTATTGAGCGCACGACCTTGCCGGCCAGCCCATTACCTTTCCCACGCGAGGTTGAATACACCGATAGATCGCTGGCACCACGTTTGGGTTTCCTGTATCAAGCAGCACCTGACTTGCAGCTGTTCGGCAATGTGTCACGTTCGATTGATCCACCGGTTACCTGGCAAATGGCAAGTACCGGTGTGTCCTACGTGCGGCCCTTGAAACCGCAAAAAGCCAATACCGCAGAAATCGGCTTGCGTGCCAGCAGCGAAAACCACGAAGGCAGCGTTACGCTCTACCGCTCTTACGTGAGTGACGAATTGCTCAGCTCGATAGCGAGTCCTGCGGTTGGTGCCACACCGGCGCTGATTGCCAATACCAATGGCAGCAAAACCATACACCAGGGTATCGAAGCGGCCCTGACATCAAAGCTGTGGCGCAACACCGGCGGTGATCGCCTGAGTTATCGCCAGGCTTATACCCTCAACGATTTCTATTATCGCAATGACCAGCGTTACGGGAAAAACGAATTGCCCAGTTTGCCGCGTCATGTCTATCAGGGCGAATTGTTGTTCCAGCAAGCCGGTGGTTTCTATTCGGGTGTGAACGTGCGTGCCATGTCCGGCTATTACGTCGACTATGCCAATACGCTCAAAGCGCCGTCCGCGGTGATCTGGGGCGCCAAATTCGGTTACGAAGAGCCAGGCAAGAAATGGAAAGCCTATCTCGACTTCCGCAATCTCGGTGACAAGCATTACGCCGCCGCAGCTAATACGGTCGACAACGCCAGGGGGCTCGATTCACCCAACTTTTATCCGGGTGATGGTTTCTCGGTTTATAGCGGCGTGACGTATCGCTTCTAAAGCTTTTAAAAAAATAAGAGGAATGAGGAGCAGCGACTGTAATGCGGGCGTAGCGGCATTGCAGGTGTAAAGCGCGAGTCGCTCATTTGAACAATATCGGGAGTAGGGAAAGTGGAAAAGAAAGTGAATCAGGCCTCGCGTCGGCGTATAGCCCCGCCAACTACACATCGTGCTTTGCGCGCATTAAGTGCAAGCGCTGTGTTGTGCATGGCGAGCGGTGCTATCTATGCGCAGGAAGCAACACCCCAGGTCGAAGACACTGTGGTCGTCAAGGGCAAGGCGCTGACCGGTGAGGCCAAGGCCAAGCTGAAACTGAATGAAGTATCCGGTGCCACCAATTTCATCAGCAGTGAAGATGCAGAGCGACGCAGCGTACGTACTGCACAAGACATTCTTGCTTATCAGCCGGGCGTGTTTGCGCAAGCCGCATCGGGTGGTGGTGACGGTATCAAGATTTCGATCCGTGGTTCCGCCATCAACCGGGGCGGCGGCAATTCCTTCCGCACCGGCACCTACTTCCTGTTCGACGGCCTGCCTGTCAGCGGTCCTGGCGGCACGCCATATGAACTGTTTGAACCACTGGGACTGGAATACACCGAAGTATTGCGCGGTGCCAATGCATTTGACTACGGTGCCAACACCCTGGGCGGAGCGATTAACTACGTTACGAAAACCGGACGCACTGCCGATCCGTTTGCCGTGCATGTCGAAGGCGGCAGCTTCGGTTACCACAAGGTGCAGCTCAGCGGCGGCAAGGTCATCGGGCCACTGGATTACTACTTCAGCATTACCGAAGCATCACGCGATGGTTATCAGGCGCAATCACGCAGTAGCAGCAATGGCATCGCCGCGAATATCGGCTATCAAATCAATCCTGACGTGCAGACACGTTTTTACCTGCGCTATCGCGAAACCAAGAATCAATCGCCGGGTAACCTGACGCGTGCACAGATTGACGCTGATCCGCGCCAGGCCAATGCGCTGGCAATCGCGCAGAACGCCTTGCGTGACCAGCCCGGCTCGACCTGGCTGGCGAACAAGACCAGTATCAGGCTGGATGGCAGTTCGCAGCTGGATCTGGGTCTGGTGTATCACAACTATCCGATTGATTCACGTCCGAGCAATGCCGTAGCGACAAACGCGACGATCCAGGATTGGGGGTTTGAAGACGTGTCCGCCAGCGCGCAGTACTCACGCAGTGATACCTGGGGCGGCAAGGTTAGCAACAGCAAAATTGGTTTCGTTGCGACCAAGCACCTGGACGGATATCGGAATTCATATGCGGCCCGCACCTCAGTTAACTATCCGGCGGGTTCGCTGGTGCACAAGGCGGAATATGGAGGTTCCGACTTCGTCATTCATGCCAGCAACGACCTGGAACTCGCACCGTCGCTATGGGTAACGACCGGACTGTCCGCTATCAATACCGAACGCGATACGGTCGTAACCTATCCGGTGACCAACCAGCCATACAGTACATCGCGTTGGGATTTCGCACCGCGCCTGGGCTTGCGCTACAACTTCACGCCGGACCTGCAGGTATTCGGCAATATCGGGCGCTCGGTTGAACCGGCCAACTCCTGGGCTTTCCTGACCGCGCCACCGAATTTCGGCAATCTGGGTGCCACCGGACCATTGGCCAGCTTTGCCGTGCGTGGCTACGATTTGAAAAACCAGAAAGCCACCACCGCAGAAATCGGTGCGCGTGGAGCTGTCAACGGCGGGCAGTGGAGTGTGGCGCTGTATCGCTCCGAGTTGAAGAATGAATTGCAGACGGTAGAAACATTCCCGGGTTCCAATGTCACGCTCGAATCGAATGCCAGCCCGACGGTGCACCAGGGTATCGAGGCCGGTGCCGATCTTCCGTTGTGGCAGTCGGCAGGGCAAAAATTGTCGCTGCGCCAGGCTTATACCTATAGCGACTTTTACTTCCGCCGCGATCCGGTGTTTGGCAGCAATCAGTTGCCGGCGATTCCTCCGCACTATTACCAGGCTGAGCTGCTGTACGTTCATCCGAGCGGTTTCTACGCCGGGGTCAATGCGCAGGCAGCATCGAAGACCAAGGTCGATTACGCCAGTACCTTCGCTGTAAAAGGCTACACCGTGTTTGGTGCATCGGCCGGTTATGTCCATCCGACCGATGGCTGGAAGGTATTCCTTGATTTGCGCAATCTGGGTGACAAGCGTTACGCCGCCAGTGTCAGTCCGACCTTCAATGCCAAAGGATTGGATACCGCGAGTTCGGTGCCGGGCGATGGCTTTGGTGCGGTGGCAGGCATTTCATATGCATTCAGGTAACAGGGTAGTTCATTCATTCCATATAAAAAAACAAATCGCCGGCCTGTCCTTTAATGGCAAGGCCGGCATCTAGCCCTGAATTTTTTCAGGGACATTATTTAAGGGGTTATTTTGAAACAAGTACTTCCACCATCACAGACCATATCCCGTTTAGTGGCTTCGGTTTTCCCGCGCGCGCATCGTTCCAGATTGCTGCATGCCAGCGTTGTGTTTTGCATGGCCAGCGGCATGGCATACGCGCAAGAAGCGACGACGCAGGTCGAAGATACCGTTGTCATCAAAGCCAAAGCGCTTTCCACCACAGACAAGGCCAAGGTGCGCCTTGAGAGTGTGACCGGTAACGTCAGCGTCGTGAAAAATGCAGACGTTGAAAAAGGCCGTTCATCTACCCTGGAGGATGTGCTGGCCTTCGAGCCGGGTGTATTCGCACAAGCTACCGGTGGTAACGATGCGATCAAGATTTCTATTCGTGGTTCCGGTATCGCTACCGCTGGCGGCGTGTTCCGCGAAGGCACCTCGTTTCTGTTCGACGGCCTGGCACTGACCGGTTCGGGTGGCACGCCGTATGAGTTGCTGGAAATGTCTGGCATCGATTACACCGAGGTGTTGCGTGGTGCGAATGCCTTCCAGTATGGCGCGCTGGCGCTGGGCGGTGCCCTGAACCTGGTGACGCATAGCGGGCGTACTTCGCCTGGTGTGTATGGCCGGTTTGAAGCAGGCAGTTTCGGTTGGCGCAAACAGCAGCTGAGTGTGGGTGGCGTTTCAGAATCGGGGGACAATGACTACTACGTCAGCGTCACTAACTCGGAACGACGCGGTTATCAGAAATGGACTAACGTCGAGGCAAAAGGCATCGTCGGTAACTTTGGTTTCCGCCTGACGCCACAGCTGGAGACACGACTCTATTTGCGTTATCGCGAGGAGTATCACCAAAATCCTGCACTGCTCACGATTGCCCAGATGAAGGCAGATAGCAGCCAGACCACACCTGCCACGGTGAGTGGACGTAATGACGGTACCAAGCCTGGTTCGACTTTCATTGGCAGCAAAACGACTTATACGATAGATGACATTTCCAAGCTTGAATTTGGTCTGGTCTATCACGATTATCCGCAGATACTGAATATCAATAGCGCGGCGACACCAAACTATTGGACATGGCGGGATATCAATGCCTCACTGCGTTACCTGCGTAGTGAACAATTATTCGGTTTGCAAAGTGAAACCGCCGTCAGCTTTACCCGTACCCAGGCCATTAATTCCAGCGTTAAGACATACAACGGAACCACAAGGGCTTTGAAAAAGTACGCAACGTATGACAGCTCGTCCGATACCGTCCTGGCAGTCGGAAATGAATTGCAGCTCAACCCACGTACCTGGTTGTCGACTGGTTTGTCGCTGGTGGATGTACGTCGTGATGTGCGCACCTTGTATGCGGATATTCCGGCAGGAAATGCGGCAACCACATACAACCATCTTGATCTCGCGCCACGCCTGGGCCTGCGTTATGAGCTGGCACCGAAAGTCGTGGCTTTTGCCAATGTCAGTCGTTCGATTGATCCGCCTGTCACCTGGGGCTTTACCGGCTCCGGTACTACCAGTACCCAGATCGGTGTGAAGAACCTGACCGAACAAAAGGCGAACACAGTCGAAATCGGTGTGCGTGGCAGCAATGACACCTTCAGCGGCAGTGTCGCGCTGTATCGCTCCGAAGTGCGCAATGAACTGTTGACGGCGCAGATCCCGGGTGGACTGCCGACCGATACCGAAAAGCGCAACGCCACGCCGACGGTACACCAAGGCCTGGAAGCCGGCCTGGATGCGCGCGTGTGGAAAGGCAAGGGCGGCGACAACGTCGTTCTGCGCCAGGCTTATACCTATAACGATTTCCATTACAAAAACGATCCGGTCTACGGTGCCAATGAATTGCCCGGCCTGCCCAAGCATGTCTACACGGCAGAGCTGCAATACCAGCATCCAAGTGGTTTCTATGCCGGTGTCAATGCTCGTTACTCATCGAAAACCTGGATCGATTACGCCAACTCTCTGGCCGCACCGAATTACACGATCTTTGGCGCCAAGTTTGGTTATGACCAACCCGGTGGCAAATGGAGCCTCTTCCTCGACCTGCGTAACCTGACTGACAAAGCGTATGCATCGGCTATCAGCCCGCAATACAACTTGCGCGGTCTCGACAACACCGGTGCCATCTATGTGGGTGACGGCTTCGGCGCGTTTGCCGGTGCGTCTTACCGTTTTTAATTGATCTTTAAGTGAAATAAATGAAGGGCTGGTGAATATGATACGGATTGCCAAAGGCAATGAATCGGGATCTTTGCTGAATACGCTGTTACGTATCAGCTTGTTGGCGGGTGCTTGCATACTGAGCGCCTGCTCATCAGGTGATAGTGAAACGAAAGCAGGCCAGAATAAAGTGGATGCCGCCAGTAGCGCGATCGTGCGCGATGGCTTGCTTAGTTATGCGCCGGAAGATTACTACCAGAAGGGTGAAGGGAAGTCGGGCGGCACGCTGCGCGCTACGGTTGCCGCCGATACCACTACCTTCGACGTACATTCCATTTCGCATGGCAATGTGCAGTGGCTGGGGCGCATCCTGTATGACGGCCTGGTTTATCAGGATGAGCAAGGCAATATCTCGCCATGGCTGGCCAAGTCGTGGGAAATCTCGCCGGATGGAAAAACCTATACATTCCATTTGCGTGATGACGTTACCTTCAGCGATGGCGTTCGCTTCAATGCGGAAGCCGTACAGGTAAACCTCGAACACATGCGGGACCCGGCGACCAAGTCGCCACTGGCCGCTGCTTATATCCGGCCTTATCTGCGTGGTCGCATCGTCGATGAATACACATTCGAAGCCACGCTGAGTGAACCCTACTCGCCTTTCCTCGATGTGCTGGCGCAATCGTGGCTGAGCATGATTTCGCCGAAGCAGATCAGGGAAAATCCAAAGTCCATCGCCGAACACCCGATAGGTTCGGGCCCCTTCGTGCTGGAAAGCTATGTGCGGGCGCAAGGTGCGAATTTCGTTAAACGCGCGGATTACAACTGGGCGCCGCCGGTAGTCAGGCATAAAGGTCCTGCTTATCTGGATCGGATTGAACTGACTTTCGTACCGGAAGCGATGATTCGGTATTCCTCACTGCAAAGTGCACAATCTGATTTCACGCTGGATGCACCGGCCCAGAATGCGCAAGCGATACGTGCCGATCCTGCCTTGCGTTTTCACAGCCGCGTACGCAAGGGTAATCCTTTCCGCAGCCTGACCCTGAATGTGGAGAAAGCTCCTTTCAATGATGTACAGATACGCAAGGCGCTGGCGCTGGCGATTGACAGGGAAGGTGTGGCGTGGATTACCGGTTTTGGCGAGTATGAGCCCAAGAGCGATTTCCTCGCAGCGAATAGCCGTTACTACGATCCTTCGTTCAAGAATGCGCTGACGTATAACGTGGCGGAAGCCAACCGCCTGTTCGACCAAGCCGGCTGGACTACAAGGGATGACAAAGGTTATCGGACCAAGGACGGTAAGCGCTTGTCGGCTACGGTCTTGATTACAGAAAACCCGGCTTTCCCGAATAGTGTTGCAGTCGCCATCCAGGCCGATGCACGCAAGGTCGGTTTTGAGTTGAATATCGAGCTGCTGCCGCTGGCGGTAATCACCGATCGTCGTTATGTCGGCGATTATCAGGCACTCGGTGGTGGTTACTGGCATACGAATACGCCTGACGGTTTGTACATCCTGTATCACAGCAACTCAATTGCCAGTGAAAAGCTGATCGGACAAAACAGCTCGCGCTTGCGTGATGCAGAGCTCGATGACGTACTGGAACGTGCACGCAAGTCGAATGATCCGGTGGAGCTGAAGGCCTTGTATAGCCAGGCGCAACGTCGCCTGACGGAAGTGGTGCCGGCGATCCCGTCCTACGAAAGCATTCATATGATTGCTTATCGCAGCTATGTGAAGGGCGTGGTGTTTGATACCTCGCATAACACGCCATTATTCATCGGCGTCTGGCTCGACAAGGGGGCGCCATGATTTCATTGAAACGCATCCTGTGGCGCTTGCTGGCCGGACTGGGCGTGTTGTGGGGCGCGGCGACGCTGACTTTCATTGCCATCAATATCACCGCCGGCGATACCGCATTGGCCATCGTCGGTGGCCCGGATGCGATGCCGACCGCCGAAGTGTTGGCACAGGTGCGCAAGGAATACGGGCTGGATGATCCGCTGCTGACGCAGTACGGTAATTACATTGCGCGGCTGGCAAAGGGCGACCTCGGTGAATCCTACCGCCTGCGCATCCCGGTGTTGAAAGCGGTCACGCAGCAATTGGGCGCGACCGTGCAACTGGCCCTGAGTGCAGGCGTGCTGTCGATTGTGCTGTCGGTTGTGATTGCGTTATTGACGGCGCGACGTGCTCCATGGATACGGTCGATCGTTTCAGGTGCGGAACTGACGATTACTTCTGCGCCTTCATTTGTCATCGGCATCCTCTTGCTCCTGGTGTTTTCGTTTTACTTCCACTGGTTCCCCGCTTCCGGTTCACAGGGCTGGCGCGCGCTGGTATTGCCGACGATTGCATTGGCATTGCCGGTGGCAGGTGTCTTGACCCAGGTATTGCGGCAAGCGCTGGAGGATGTACTGGAACAGCCTTTCATCCTGACGGCGCGCGCGCGCGGTATGTCGGATGCCGGTGTACGACTGCGCCATGCCTTGCGGCATGCGCTGGTACCTTTGGTGACGCTATCGGGCTTTGTGTTTGCCAGCTTGTTGGGCGGAGCGGTCGTGGTTGAGATGCTATTCGCACGACAAGGCGTCGGCCGCCTGATGCTGGATGCCGCGAACACGAAAGATGTTCCCATCGTACTGGGCATCACCTTGCTGGCGGCTTTCATATACGTGATCGTCAATATTGTCGTCGACGTTCTGTACAGCCTGATCGATCCGCGTGTACGGGCGACTTGAGAGATACATGATTTTTTTGCCGTGCCCGGTTGGCACAGGCTTACCATTTTTGAATAGATATAAACACCATGACTAATACCGCCACCATCCATCACCTGGACACCAAGCCTGTCGCTGTCGCGCCCACTTACGAAGAGCTGGCGGCACGTTTTCGCCCCATCTTTGCGCGTATTGCAGAAGATGCCGTGCGCCGCGAACAGGAGCGCGAGTTGCCGTATGAAGCAGTACGCTGGCTGCGCGAGGCGGGCTTTGGCCGTGTACGTATCCCGCTGAAATACGGTGGCTTCGGGGCGACGATTTCACAGTTCTTCCGTTTGCTGGTCGAGCTGGCCGAAGCGGATTCGAATGTCTCGCATTTATTGCGTGGTCATTTCGCCTTCCTTGAAAGCCGTATCAACCACACCGATGAATCGGTACGTGAATTCTGGTTCCCGAAGATCGTGGAAGGTTCGCTGATCGGCTATGCGATGGCAGAGTTGACGGCTGTGACGGGCACCAGCGCGACGATTACGCAACAGGACGGCAAGTGGTTCCTGAACGGTAAAAAGTATTACAGCACCGGCACCATCTACGCGGACTGGATAGTCGCATCGGTGGTGGATGGTGAGGAGCGCGTCAGCGTATCCCTGCCCGCCACGGCACCGGGTGTCACCCGTATCGATGACTGGGATGGTTTCGGCCAGCGCATGACAGGCAGCGGTACGACGGTTTTCGAACAGGTCGAGATCCTGCCCGAGCATATCAATCGTCGTCTCACGGGAAAGGATAGTTATGCGCAGTCTTATCAGAAGGCCTTCCTGCAATTGATTTTGCTGGCTTCGATTGCCGGCGTCGGTCGTGCCGTCAAGCGCGACGGCATTGCTTTCGTCCAGAGGAAGACGCGTGCTTTTGGTGTACTGGGTGAATCCAGCCCGCGCCATGACCCGCTGGTGCAGCGCGTGGTCGGGCGTCTCGCCAGCCTGTCATTTGCGGCGGATACCATCGTCGAAGGAATTGCACGGACACTGGATGAAGTACATCAGGCGCGCCTGGCGGATACTGCAGATGAAGCACTGTATGTGGATACCGAAATCAAGGCTTTCCAGGCCCAGCAAATCGTCATTGACCTGGTGTTGCAAGCCAGTACTTTGCTGTTCGAAGTCGGCGGCGCATCGGCCACCAGTGAATCCCGTCGGCTCGACCGGCACTGGCGCAATGCGCGTACTGCTGCTTCGCATAATCCGGCGATTTTCCGTGAACGGGCAATCGGCGATTACTATCTGAATGGTACGGTGCCGGACGCGGCGTGGATTGCGGCAGAGAAGGAGCAGGAAGAAGCGCGCGCAAAGGCCAGGGCGGAGCAATGATACGCAGGGCAAATATTGCTGATGCTGAAGCGATTGCCACCATACATGTACGTAGCTGGCAAACCGCTTACGCAGAAATTTTCCCTGCCGAGTTTCTGGCGAACCTGTCGGTAGAAAAACGCGTTGTCGCCTGGCGTGCACAATTGGCAGACAATCCCGGCACAACCTTTATCGCGGAAGAAAACGGCCTCGTGACCGGTTGGGTTTCCGGCGGTCTGAGTGCCGATGCGGATGCCCTTGGTGAATCCGAAGTGCAGGCGATCTATGTGCTGCCTGAGTATTGGGATAAAGGCGTAGGCGGGGAGTTGATGCAAGCGATAGAGCAAGCCCTGCCACCATCGCCCGGCACCACATTGTGGGTCTTGCGTGATAACCAGCGCGCCTTGCGTTTTTATGAAAAGCTGGGCTATACAGCCGACGGTGCACAGGAAGAGCTGGAGCGCGGTGGCGTGAAACGCTGGAAGATACGCTTGCGCAAACACGCAACTGATCCGGCTGTCGCCTGATTCAGCTTTCCCATGCTTGCGCGCGTTCTACCGCACGATGCCAGGTATGCAGGCGCTGTTCGCGTTCATCGGCCGACATGGCGGGTTCAAAGCGCTTATCCATTTTCCATTGCGCGGTGATTTCTTCGGCGGACTGCCAGAAGGAAACTGCAAGCCCGGCCAGATAAGCCGCTCCCAGCGCCGTGGTTTCCGTCACTACCGGACGGATGACGGGGACGTTCAATATGTCGGCCTGGAACTGCATCAGCAAATCATTGCGTGAAGCGCCGCCATCCACGCGCAGTTCCTGCGACGATGATTGCGCATCCTTTTGCATTGCATCCAGCAAGTCCACGCTTTGATAAGCAATGCTTTCCAGTGCTGCACGTGCAATATGCGCTTTGTTGCTGCCACGCGTCATGCCGAGGATGGTGCCGCGTGCATAGGAATCCCAATACGGCGCGCCGAGGCCACTGAAGGCCGGCACGAATACCACGCCGCCATTGTCCGGCACACTGGTCGCCAGCGCTTCGACATCGGCTGAGCGCTGGATGATGCCGAGGCCGTCGCGCAGCCATTGCACGATGGCGCCGCCCATGAAGACGCCGCCTTCCAGCATGTAATTAGTCTGTGCAGCTTTTCCTATACCCAAGGTCCAGCCTATGGTGGTGAGCAAGTTGTTGTGCGAGCTTATCGCATGCGTGCCGGTATTGAGCAGCATGAAGCAACCGGTGCCGTAAGTATTTTTTGCCATGCCCGGTTTGTGGCAAGCCTGGCCGAAGGTGGCGGCCTGCTGGTCACCCGCGATGCCGGCGATGGCTATCGGTGCGCCAAATAGTTCTGTATGCGTATGGCTGGCGATGCCGCTACTGGCGACGACTGCGGGCAGCAGCGAAGCCGGGATGTCGAATATGGCCAGCAGTTCTTCATCCCATTGCAGGGTATGGATGTTGAATAGCAGGGTGCGTGATGCATTGCTGCTATCGGTGAGGTGTGCACCTGACAGTTTGTAAACCAGCCAGCTGTCTATCGTGCCGAACGCGAGTTCGCCGCGCTCTGCCCGGGCGCGTGCATCGGGAATGTGATCCAGCAGCCATTTCACTTTGGTACCGGAGAAGTAAGAGTCCAGGACCAGGCCGGTCTTTTGCTGGAATAAATCGGCCTTGCCCTCGGCGCGCAGCTGGTCGCAGTAAGCAGCAGTGCGGCGGTCTTGCCACACGATCGCATTGGCAATCGGCTGGCCGGTTTTGCGATCCCAGATCACCGTGGTTTCGCGCTGGTTGGTGATACCGATCGCTGCAATATCGGTAGCGCTGAGCTTGTTTTCTTTCAACACCTGCCGGGCGACTGCAAGCTGGCTATTCCAGATCGCATTTGCATCGTGCTCAACCCAGCCCGGTTCCGGGAATATTTGCGGATACTCTTGCTGCGCCACGCCATGGATCTGGCCTTCGTGATTGAACAGGATGGCGCGCGAACTGGTGGTTCCCTGATCGATTGCGAGTATGAATTGGCTCATCGTAGGCAGGCTTCAGGCAGGTTTATGCGAGATAAAAATGTTCGGGCAAGCCCGGGACATCGACGCGCAGGCTGAGGACGCAACCGGATAATGGATATTGTTCCAGTTCGGCTGCCGGGCGATTCTTGCTGACGCTGGTGATGTAGAGCGTGCGCAAGTCGTCGCCGCCAAAAGCCATCATGGTCGGACAGCGTACCGGCAATGCAAGCTCGGACAGGATGTCACCGGCCGGGGACAGGCGCAGGATGCGGCCACCTTCATACATTGCACACCAGTAGTTGCCTTCGCTATCAACTGCCGCACCATCCGGGCGACCGCCGTAATTATTCTGTTTGTCGGTGGAGAATTGTTTCAATACGCGACCTTCGCCGAGCGTAGCGCTACCGATATCGAATTCATAGGCGAAGATGCGATGCGTGGTGGTATCGGCGTGGTACATGGTTCGGTTGTCAGGGCTGAAGGCGACGCCGTTGGAGACAGTGGCACGCTTGTCGCTATCGCGTATCTCGCCGTGTTCCACGCAGTACAGCGCCGCATTCGCATGATCACGCGGTTCGTAAATCGAACCGGTCCACAGGCGTCCGGCGGCATCGCAGCGGCCATCGTTGAAGCGGGTGGTGGCCGGATCATAGGGGGCATCGGCGATCTGCGTCAGCTGGCCGCTGGTGGTATCCAGCAAGGCCAGGCCGGAACGGAGCGCAACCAGCAGGCCGCTGCCGGCATTGAGCGCGATACAACCGGGTTCGGACGGCATATCCCATTGCTGGTGCACGTCATTGGCCGGGATGAAGCGATGTACGGCGCGACCATCGATATCTATCCAGTACAAGGCTGCTTCTTCCGGATGCCACAGCGGACATTCGCCCAATTGCATACGAACGGGCAGGATAGGCTGAATATTTTGCATCGACATGGCAGTTGCTTTTTGTGGGGTGAATGCGCCATTATGCAGTGAAAATCTTGCGTATAAAGGAGTTTGAATTGAATCAGTCCGTATCCAAACCTGTCATCGCTTTCCTCGGCATAGGCCTGATGGGCAAACCGATGGCGAGCCGGCTGCTGCAGGCAGGCTATCCAGTCACCGCGTGGAATCGTACCCGCAGCAAGGCCGATGAGCTGGCACCGCTCGGTGCCAGCGTGGCAGAGCGGGTTGCGGATGCAGTAGCGGCAGCGGATATCGTCATTACGATGCTGGAAGCCGGTCCTATCGTGGCCCAGGTAATCGATGCGGCGCTGCCGGGTTTAAAGCATGGTGCACTCGTCATCGACATGAGTTCGACCCGTCAATCCGAGGCGCAGGAAGTACATGCCAAACTGGCGGCGCAAGGTGTGCGGTTTATCGATGCGCCGGTCTCGGGCGGTGTGGTCGGCGCTGAAGCCGGTTCACTTGCGATCATGGCCGGTGGCAGCGCGCAGGATTTCGCCGAAGCGGAAGCGGTGTTGACTGTCATGGGACGGCCGACACTGGTTGGTCCGGCCGGCTGTGGTCAGATCGCCAAGCTGTGTAATCAGTTGATCGTCGGCGGCACGCTGAATATTGTGGCGGAAGCATTATTGCTGGCACAAGCCGGTGGCGCTGATCCGACTGCGGTACGCGCCGCTATCCGTGGCGGCTTTGCCGAAAGCCGCATCCTCGAAGTACATGGACAACGTATGCTGGACCGTAACTTCATGCCGGGTGGCCAGGTCAAGAGCCAGTTCAAGGATCTGGAAAACGTATTGATCGCCGCGAACAATGCGGGATTACGTTTGCCGGTGACTGAACTGGTGACAGAAAATTATCATCAGGTATTGCAGAATGCACCGCAGGCGGATCAGTCGGCCGTGTTGCTGGCGCTGGAAGCTGGCAATCCCGGCTTGCGCCTGGGACAACAGACGGATCAGTTGCCGGGATAAATTTAATCTGCGGACCTGGCTAACATTCGTGAACATTTCCCGGTTTGCCCGGTCTATCCGGGGCAGGGCAAACAGTAAATCCCGTCGGCCGGTTTTCAACCAAGCTCATTCATGCCTAAACAACGTATAGACTGGCGCGCCGTCTGGCAACTCATCAAGCCATACTGGGTCTCGGAAGAAAAATGGAAGGCGCGCGGTTTACTGTTCGTCATCGTTGCCCTGGCATTGGCTGCCGTGTATCTCGAAGTCTTGTTCAATACATGGAACCGCGAGTTTTATAACGCGCTGGAAACCAAGAATTTCAAGGCTTTCACCGAGCAGTTATGGCGCTTCACGTATCTTGCATTTACCTTTATTGCGGTCGCGATTTATCGCATTTACCTGACGCAGTCGCTGCAAATGCGCTGGCGCATGTGGATGACGCAGCAATATATGGCGCGCTGGTTGCAGCACCAGGCTTACTATCGGATCGAGCAGACCGGTACTGCAGACAACCCTGATCAACGTATCGCTGAAGATTTAAACCTGCTGACCAGCGCGACGCTATCCTTGTCCCTGGGTTTGTTGTCCAGCGTGGTAACGCTGGTTTCTTTCGTCGGCATCCTGTGGTCGGTCAGCGGCCCGATTTCTTTCATGCTGTCTTCGCATGAAATCACTATTCCCGGTTACATGGTGTGGTTTGCGATTGCCTATGCCGGCGTCGGCTCGCTGATTGTGGGTTGGGTTGGCTGGCCCCTGGTTTCCAAAAATTATTTCCGCCAGCGCTTTGAAGCGGATTTTCGTTTCGGCCTGATACGGGTGCGTGAGAATGCCGAAGCGGTCGCGTTGTATCGTGGCGAGACCGAGGAAGCAGTGCAATTGAATGGCCGCTTCCAGCGCATACGCGATAACTGGTGGGGCATCATGCGCACCACCAAGAGCCTGAACCTGGTCTCCACTTTCTACTCGCAGTTCGCCAATATTTTTCCTTTCCTGATGGCGGCGCCGCGCTACTTTGCGGGTGCGATTACGCTGGGTGGCCTGATGCAAATCAGTTCGGCTTTCGGCCAGGTGCAAGGTGCCTTGTCATGGTTTATTTCGGCGTTCAGCGATCTCGCCGAGTGGAAAGCCAGCGTCAATCGCCTGGCCGGTTTCCATGCCGCCGTCGATGCCGCCCATGATGAAAAAGAAGGTGTGGTGGTAACACTCAATAATGTGGGTGCGATCCTGATTGATCGCGTGGTATTGAATGTGCCGAACGGAGTGGCACTGACCAGCGAGCTGACTGCGGATATCCAGGCGGGACAGCGCATCCTGATCGCCGGACCATCCGGGTGTGGCAAGTCGACGCTGATCCGTGCGCTTGCCGGGGTTTGGCCTTACGGTGCGGGCAGCATCGAAATCCCGCAGCAGTGGAAGTTGCTGTTCCTGCCGCAAAGAAGTTATTTGCCGATAGGGACCTTGCGCGCAGCCATCGCTTATCCTGCCGGCGAAAACAGTTATACCGACCTCGCCATCCGGCATTATCTGGACTTGTGCAAATTGCCACAGTTGAAAAAAATGCTGGATCACAGTGACAACTGGAGCCAGCGTTTATCCCCTGGTGAACAACAGCGCCTGGCCTTTGTGCGCGCCTTGCTGACGCGACCGGATGCACTCTTCCTGGATGAAGCCAGCAGTGCGCTGGATACTGAAACAGAAGAATTAGTTTATCAATTGATATTGCAAGAATTGCCAGAGGCGGTGATTGTTAGTGTCGCGCATCGCGAAAGCGTCGCGAAATATCATAAAATGCGCTGGCAGTTTGTCGCAGACAGCCGTGCGCCGACTATCGTCGATGACGATATAGAGCGCAGTCTTTATACGATACAGCACACGAAGCCCGGCAAAGCTTAAGCAGTCGGGACTACCCGGAACAGCAAGTATGCGGCCACGCATGGCAAGACGCGTGGTCATAATCACATTGATATGAAATTACTTTCCACACTCATCTTGCTGTCCCTGCTCACCGCTTGTGCGCAATTACCAAAGAGCGGTCATTCTGCAGCGGATACTCCCGAAGGCCAGATACTGCCATTTTCAGTCAATGCCAGTGGTGGTTTGCCAGAGCGCTGGGAGCCGATGATCATTAATCGGACCAAGAAGCTCACCGAATACAAGCTGGTCGACGATGATGGCAAGACGGTGCTGCACGCGCGTGCGGTTGCTGCCGCATCCGGTCTGATGCAAAAAGTGGATATCGATCCTTTGCTGGGATCGCAACTGAACTGGCGCTGGCGCATCAGTGGCCTGGTGCAAACGGCAAATAATTCCGAGCGCGGACTGGAGGATTCACCGGCCCGCATCATCCTGGGCTTTGATGGCGATAAGGATAGCTTGCCGTTTGCGGATCAGATCATGTTTGAAACTGCGCGCCTGATGACCGGCAGGGATGTGCCGTATGCGACGCTGATGTATATCTGGGGCCGCAAGGCACCGGTCGATACCATTATCACCAATACCCGCAGCAATCGCGTGAAGATGATAGTCGCCGAAACCGGAGCGTCCGGCGTGGGCGACTGGCATAGTTTTTCGCGCAATATCGCGGCGGATTATGAAAAGGCCTTTGGTGAAAAACCGGGCCGCCTGATCGCGGTAGGCGTGCTGACCGATACCGACAATACCGGTGAAACGGTAGAAGCTTGGTACGGCGATATCGGTTTGTCGACACCCGATAAACAGGCTGGAAATACTACGCTGGAATAGCGCCGCACTGACGGCGTTGCGGCGCTCGCAAAGCACGAGTTCAGTTCTTGAGGAAACTCTCCGCCAGGCGTACCCAGTAGGTCGCGCCTATCGGCAACAAATCATCATTAAAGTCATAGCTGGGATTATGCAGATTGCATGGGCCCAATCCGTGTCCGGCCGAACGATGATCGCCTTCGCCATTGCCGATGAAGACATAGCAGCCGGGTTTGCCCTGCAACATGAAAGCGAAATCTTCCGCGCCCATGGTCGGTTCCACCTGCGCGTCGACATGCCCGGCACCGACGATACCTTGTAATACTTCCACCGCAAATGCGGTTTCCTTCGGATGGTTAATCAGCGGCGGGTAATTGCGCTTGAAGTGGAAGCTGACCTTGGCGTCGAATGCTTCCGCCGTGTGTTCGGCAATATTGCGCATACGTGTTTCAATCAGGTCCAGTACCTTGAGGTCGAAGGTGCGTACGGTGCCGACCAGTGTCGCATCATCGGGGATCACATTGGTGGTGCTGCCGGCATGGATTTGCGTGATTGACAGTGCAGCGGCATCGATAGGACTCTTGTTGCGCGTGATGATGGTTTGCCAGCTTTGTGCAATCTGCACCGCCACCATGATCGGATCGATGCCTTTATGCGGTTGCGCTGCGTGTGCGCCTTTGCCGCTGACCACGACTTCGAATTCATTGCTGGATGCCATCATTGGGCCGGGTGTGACGCCGAAATGGCCGACCGGGATGCCGGGCCAGTTATGCATGCCAAACACTGCTTCCATCGGGAATTGTTCGAACAGGCCTTCATCCATCATGCGCTTGGCACCGCCACCGCCTTCTTCGGCCGGTTGGAAAATCAGGTAAATAGTGCCGTCGAAATTCTTGTTTTGCGACAAATAATGTGCGGCGCCGAGCAGCATCGCGGTATGACCGTCATGACCGCAGGCGTGCATCTTGCCCTTGTTTTGCGATGCATGCGCGAAGGTATTGAGTTCCAGTATCGGCAGCGCATCCATATCCGCACGCAAGCCGATTGCACGCTGGCTGCTGCCGTTTTTCAGGATGCCGACGACACCGGTGACGCCGAGGCCGCGCACCACGGGTATGCCCCATTCGGTCAGTTTTTTTGCGACCAGTTCGGCGGTATCGTGTTCTTCAAAGCAAAGCTCGGGATGAGCATGGATTTCACGACGAATAGCTTGTATTTCGTTGTGAAACTGGATGATGGGGTCGATCAACTTCATGGTGTCTCCACATTCCTGCGCGCTGATGCTGCAGCTGTTTTGTCTTGCGATAACTGCTGATGGTTGGACTGCAAGTGCCTTCTATCTTACGCCAACTGTCCTGCCGGCGGAATAGGGAGCGCAAGCGAGTGGCACAAGCGTAATAGAATAGCTGCAACAAGCGCTGCAGCAGTGCATCTCGCATTGCATATGTGTTTTTGTATTAAAGAATCGGAAAAAATGCAGAAATCCCGTCATTTGCCTGCCGCTGGATCAATGCCGCGCCTGCGCTCGGGATTGCTGCTTTGCGCATTGCTGTCACTGGCGGGATGTGCGCAGATGAATTACTACGCGCAGGCGACGCATGGCCAATCTTCGCTGATGGCAGCCGCCAAACCGATAGATGATTTATTACAAAACCCTGAACTGGAGCCCAAGCTCAGGCAACGCCTGTTGACTGCCAATAAAATCCGCCGCTTTGCCATCGATGAATTGGCCTTGCCGGATAACGGTACCTATCAAAACTATGCGGATCTGCAACGGCCCTATGCCTTGTGGAATGTGGTGGCGACGCCCGAGTTGTCGCTGCGGCCCTTGCAGTGGTGCTTCCCGATTGCCGGTTGCGTCAGTTATCGCGGTTACTATAGCGAAGCCGGTGCGAAAGCCTTTGCCGAGGAAATGCGGGCCGCCGGTAATGATGTGCAAATCATGGGGGTACCTGCTTACTCAACGCTGGGTTGGTATAAAGACCCGGTGCTGTCCAGCTTTATCAATTATCCGGATGCAGAAGTTGCGCGCCTGATGATCCATGAGTTGGCGCATCAGATTGTGTATGTGCAGGGCGATACGCAATTCAATGAATCGTTTGCGACCGCGGTCGAAGAAGTCGGCGTCGACCGCTGGCTGGCACGTTATGGTGATGACAAGGCGCGCCAGTCGTATGTCACTGCCCAGGAGCGCAAACAGCAATTCATTGCGCTCTTGCTGCAATACCGGCAAAAGCTGGTCGACAATTATGCATCGCAGTGGACGGATGCCACCAAACGCCAGGCCAAGCAGGAAATATTTGCTGCATTGCAGGACGATTACCAATTGCTGAAAGCCAGTTGGAATGGCCATGCAGCTTATGACCGCTGGTTCGCACAAGGATTGACGAATGCGCACCTGGCATCGGTAGCGACGTATCATGACCTGGTGCCGGGTTTTCGCGCCTTGTTGCGTGAGACAAATGACTTCCCTGGCTTTTACCGCGCGGTAATTGAGTTGTCACGGCTCGATAAGGTGCAGCGCGATGGCCGACTGGCCGCTTTGGCAGCGACTGAGCCGGTGGTTTCGCATACGGATACGGCGGCGACAGGCCCCGGCCGCTGACGGTGGCACCGGGCAGCGGCATCAAAATGCTTGCACATCGCCGTTCTGCCCGATAGCATCAAGCTGTATAAGCGCACAATCACTCTAACAACAAAAAAGAATAGAGGTGGAGATGGACAAATTTTGGCTCAAGTCATATCCGGAAGGCATACCGGCAGAAATCGATCCTGCGCGTTATGGTTCCCTGGTTGAATTGCTGGATGAATCCTTCCAGAAATATGCAGATCGCAATGCTTGCGTCTGCATGGATAAAGCACTCACTTATCGTGAGGTGGATCATCTGTCCACCGAAGTGGGGGCATGGCTGCAAAGCATAGGTTTGCAAAAAGGTGCGCGCGTCGCGCTGATGATGCCGAATGTCTTGCAGTATCCGATCGCGATTGCCGCGGTGCTACGCGCCGGTTATGTGATCGTCAATGTCAATCCGCTGTACAAGCCACGCGAACTCGAGCATCAGCTGACCGACTCCGGTGCCGAAGCGATTATCATCCTGGAAAACTTTGCCGCCACGCTGGAAAAAGTGATCGCCAGCACGCAGGTCAAGCATGTGATCGTCGCCACCATGGGTGATTTGTTTGGCGGCTTGAAAGGCGGCATCGTCAATTTTGTCGTGCGCCATGTGAAGAAAATGGTGCCGGCTTATTCACTGCCACAGGCAGTGCCATTCAAAGAAGTCTTGCGCCAGGCTGCCGGCATGACCTTGCAGCGTCCGGCGCTGGGCCATCAGGACCTGGCCTTCCTGCAATACACCGGTGGTACGACCGGCACGGCGAAAGGCGCGATGCTCACGCATCGCAATATCATTGCTAATGTCTTGCAGAATGAAGCATGGATTTCGCCAGTGCTGAATACCTTGCCGAAAGATAAGCAACTGATCTTCGTCTGCGCCTTGCCGCTGTACCATATCTTCGCGTTGACTACTTGCGGCATGCTGGGTACACATCTCGGTGTAATGAATCTGTTGATTCCTAATCCGCGTGACATCCCCGGCTTCATCAAGGAATTGATGAAATACAAGGTGCATTTCCTGCCGGCCGTGAATACCCTGTACAACGGCTTGCTCAACAATCCCGATTTTGCCAAGGTCGATTTCTCCGAACTGAAGTTGTGCAACGGTGGCGGCATGGCGGTGCAAAAAGTCGTCAACGATAAATGGCGTGAAGTAACCGGTTGCGCGATTTGCGAAGGTTATGGCTTGTCCGAAACGTCGCCGACGGCGACGGCCAATCCGCCGACTACCAATGAATTCACCGGCACCATCGGTTTGCCGGTTTCATCGACCGAACTGAAGATCATAGACAGCGACGATAATGAAGTACCGCACGGCAGTGCCGGTGAGATTGCGATCCGCGGTCCGCAAGTGATGGCGGGTTACTGGAACAATCCGGTGGAAACTGCGCAATCGATGACGGCCGATGGTTTCTTCAAGACTGGTGATATCGGCATCATGGATGAGCGTGGTTTCACCAAAATTGTCGATCGCAAGAAAGACATGATCCTGGTTTCCGGTTTCAATGTTTATCCAAGCGAGATCGAAGGTGTGGTCGCCGCGCATCCGGGTGTGCTGGAATGTGCATGCATAGGTGTGCCGGATGAACATACCGGTGAAGCGGTCAAGTTATTCGTGGTACGACGCGATCCTGCACTGACCGAGGCTGAACTGATGGCGTATTGCCGTGAGCAATTCACCGGTTACAAAAAACCGAAGTCAATCGAGTTCCGCACCGAATTGCCGAAGTCGAACGTAGGCAAGATATTGCGGCGCGAATTGCGCGATGAAAAGAAACCGGCCTGATAAAACAAAGCGCCATTGCCGCAGCTGCGGCAATGGCGCAAGGTGCAACTGATGTACTTGCTGGTTTGTTGCTTATTTATGTGGTGCGACGGCTGGCGGTAATTGGCGCGGCTTGCGATCATCGTTGGTCGCGACATAAGTCAGCGTCGCTTCGGTCACTTTCACAATTTCCACTTCCAGGCGATTGCGTTCTGCATAACATTCCACATTCACGGTGACTGAGGTGTTGCCGACTTTGACGATTTCTGCATAGATGGATAGCAGGTCGCCGACGAATACCGGATGTTTGAATAAAAACGAATTCACCGCGATGGTGACGACGCGGCCATTGGCGCGACGCGTGGCGCAAACTGCACCGGCCAGATCGACCTGCGCCATGATCCAGCCGCCGAATACGTCGCCATGCATATTGGCGTCATGCGGCATTGGTACTACGCGCATTTGAGGAATCTTCCCTGCGGGCAGGTCTGTGTGGTGTTCGCTTGCCATGTTGTCTCCTGTGGATAATTTTGATAACCGCTACAATCCGGAACCCGAAGCATAAACTATCTGAATAAATCTTACCTATGCGCCGCCATTCCGCCCCATCCGAGCCTGTTCCGCCCGCCAGCAACCGCAGTGACTGGAGCACGCTCAAGACCCTGATTCCGTATTTGTGGACCTACAAATGGCGAGTCGGTTTGGCACTTGCTTTCCTGATCGCAGCGAAGATGGCCAACGTCGGCGTGCCGCTGGTATTGAAGCGCCTGATCGATAGCCTGACAATTACGCCCGGCAGCACGCAGGCGATGCTGGTCTTGCCGCTCGGCATACTGATCGCTTATGGTGCGTTACGTCTGTCGACAACGCTGTTTACCGAGCTGCGTGAATACACCTTTGCCAAAGTCACGCAAAGGGCGGTACGCACGATTGCGCTGAAAGTATTCCGCCACCTGCATTCGCTGTCATTGCGTTTCCACCTGAATCGCCAGACCGGTGGCATGACGCGCGATATCGAACGCGGGACCAAGGGTATCTCTTCACTGATTTCTTATACGCTGTTCAGCATCTTGCCGACGCTGATAGAAATCGTACTGGTACTCGGCTACCTGGTACTGCATTACGATATCTGGTTCACCGTCATTACCGGCGTGGCGCTGGTTAGTTACATTGCCTTTACTGTCATCGTGACGGAATGGCGTACGCACTTCCGCCGTACGATGAATGACCTTGATTCCAAGGCGAATACCAAGGCTATCGATTCGCTGATCAATTACGAGACGGTCAAATATTTTGGCAATGAAGATTACGAAGCCAGGCGCTACGATGAGGGTTTGAAGCGTTACGAAACTGCGGCAGTCAAATCGCAGACTTCGTTGTCGCTGCTTAATACCGGCCAATCCAGCATTATCGCGATTGCGGTGACACTGATCCTGTGGCGCGCGACGCAAGGCGTGATCAGCGGCACCATGACGCTGGGCGATTTGGTACTGGTGAACGCCTTCATGATCCAGCTATATATTCCGCTGAATTTCCTCGGCGTGATTTATCGCGAAATCAAGCAAAGCCTGGCCGATATGGAACGCCTGTTTTCACTCCTCGACCAAAACCGCGAAATTGCAGACAAGCCGGATACTCAAGCCTTGGTAACGGATGGTGCCGAAGTGCGCTTTTCACATGTCGATTTCAGCTATGAAGCGAATCGCCAAATCCTGTTTGATGTGGACTTCACGATCGCCGCAGGGACGACGACAGCGGTGGTCGGGCATAGCGGTTCCGGCAAGTCGACTTTGTCACGCCTGCTGTTCCGTTTTTATGACGTGAACCAGGGCGCTATCCTGATCGATGGACAGGATGTGCGCGATGTGACACAGACTTCATTGCGCCAGGCGATAGGCATCGTGCCGCAGGATACCGTGCTCTTCAATGACACCATCGCCTACAACATTGCCTATGGAAAACCGGGCGCCAGTCATGCAGATATCGTGGCGGCCGCGCAGTCGGCATATATCCATGAATTTATCGAATCACTGCCGGATGGTTACAACACTATGGTGGGTGAACGCGGTTTGAAATTGTCCGGTGGTGAAAAGCAGCGCGTCGCGATTGCGCGTACCCTGCTCAAGCATCCGGCTATCCTGATTTTTGATGAAGCAACTTCAGCGCTGGATTCCAAATCGGAACAGGCAATCCAGGCACAACTCAAGGAAATTGCACAGAATCGCACCACGCTGATCATTGCACACCGTTTATCGACTATTGCGGATGCAGCGCAAATCCTGGTGCTGGATAAAGGCCGCATCATTGAACGCGGCACGCATATGCAATTACTGGCGTCCGAAGGCGCGTATGCGCAAATGTGGATGCGCCAGCAAGCACGGCCGGATGATGCATTGGCGTCGCCGACAGATGGTGCAGAAGAGGAAGTGCTTGACGGTACCGACAAGGCGGCGTCCAAGCTGCCTTTCGACCTGTATTGATATTCCTTGCTTGCCGGATGGAACTACAGGCATGCGGCAGGCTCTATATGACAGAATCGGGCTGCTGTTTTGTTTCACGTACGTGATAAAGGATTAGAATAAGTCCGTATTGCATCAATCAGTCCCGCTGCCCTGCTTGTTTCGCTTGCCGTCATTGCTGACGGCCCGGTTTGAAAACTATAGGAGCGTCGTCATGTCCAGCAAGCACGCAATACCGTCCTATCTGACGCCGCCCGATATCGGGGCGTGGGGTGTCTACCTGGAACAAATCGATCGGGTTACCCCTTACCTCGGTTCACTGGCGCGCTGGGTGGAAACCATGAAGCGGCCGAAACGCATCCTGATCGTGGATGTGCCTATCGAGCGCGATGACGGTACGGTCGCGCACTTTGAAGGTTACCGGGTACAGCACAATACTTCGCGCGGGCCGGGCAAGGGCGGTGTGCGCTTCCATCAGGACGTGAGCCTGTCTGAAGTGATGGCACTGTCAGCCTGGATGACCATCAAGAATGCAGCCGTGAACGTGCCGTACGGCGGTGCCAAGGGCGGCATACGCGTCGATCCCAAGACCTTGTCAAGGGCAGAGCTGGAACGCATGACACGGCGTTATACCAGCGAAATCAATATCATCATCGGTCCCAACAAGGACATTCCCGCCCCCGACGTTAACACCAATGAACAAATCATGGCGTGGATGATGGATACCTATTCCATGAACCAGGGCAGCACCGCTTCCGGCGTTGTCACCGGCAAGCCGATATCGTTGGGTGGCAGCCTGGGACGGCATGAGGCGACCGGTCGTGGCGTGTTTGTTGTCGGCTGTGAAGCAGCCGCCAAACGCGGGCTGGAGATCAAGGGCGCACGCATTGCAGTGCAGGGTTTCGGCAATGTCGGCGGCGTCGCTGCACGCCTGTTTGCCGCCGCCGGTGCGAAGGTGGTGGCGGTGCAGGACCATGCGGCGACCGTCGTGCGCAACAGCGGCCTCGATATCGTGGCATTGCAGGCGTATGTCACACAGCATGGCAGTGTCGCCGGTTTCCCCGATGCGGAGCAGCTGGATGATGCGGCCCAGTTCTGGGGCCTGGATTGCGACATTCTGGTGCCTGCTGCACTGGAACAGCAAATCAATCGTGATAATGCGGCACAGGTCAAAGCCAGCATCGTGCTGGAGGGTGCAAATGGACCGACCACGCCGGAAGCCGATGATATCCTGCATGACAGGGGTATATTGCTGGTGCCGGACGTGATCGCGAATGCCGGTGGCGTGACGGTCAGTTACTTCGAATGGGTACAGGATTTCTCCAGCTTTTTCTGGACTGAAGATGAAATCAATTCGCGCCTGACGCGCATCATGCGCGAAGCCTTTGCAGCCGTGTGGGTACTGGCAGAAGAGAAGAAAGTGTCTTTGCGTACTGCAGCTTTTATTGTCGGCTGTACGCGTGTATTGCAGGCGCGCGAAATGCGCGGTTTGTATCCCTGATCAAAACCTTGAAACCGTGCTTTATAAATTGCTGGTGCTTGAGATAAACTGAGCTGGCCTGAAATTTGCCAGATACTTTTAAACTGATGACGTGCTTGAAGGAGACATCATGGAATTGAAGAAATTACTTCTGCTAACAGCGACTGCAGGTTTGATGAGCAGCCCCCTGGTGACGGTGCAGGCGCAGGACCTGGGCGGTACGCTGAAGAAAATCAAGGATACGAATTCGATCACTATCGGTTACCGTGAATCCTCCATCCCTTTTTCATTTCTTGACGACAAGCAACAACCTATCGGATACGCGGTCGACCTGTGCATGAAAATTGTCGATACGGTCAAAGCGGACCTGAAGCTGCCGAACCTGAAAGTAGTGATGCAACCGGTGACATCAAGCAACCGTATCCCACTCTTGCGCAACGGCACTATTGATCTTGAATGCGGCTCCACCACCAATTCCAAGGTCAGGCAGGAGCAGGTTTCTTTTGGCCCGAATTATTTCGTGATCAATGTGACCGCTGCTGTTAAGAAGACTTCGAATATTAATAGTCTGGACGACCTCAACGGCAAGACCATCTCTACCACTTCAGGTACCACCTCGGTGCCGCTGCTGAAGGGTTACAAGAAAACCGAAAATATCCAGGTCAAGGAAATCTATGGCAAGGATCACGCTGAAGCTTTCCTGCTGATGGCGGATGACAGGGCTGTGGCTTTCGTGATGGATAACATCCTGCTGGCCGGACAGATAGCGAATTCCAAGCGCCCCGGCGATTACAAGATCCTGCCGGAATCCCTGAGCCAGGAACCGTACAGCATGATGTTGCGCAAGGACGATCCACAGTTCAAGGCTTTGGTGGATAAATCGATCGGTGCAGTGATGAAGTCGGGCGAGATCAACAAGATTTACGCCAAATGGTTTACCACCCCGATTCCACCTAAAGGTTTGAACATCAATTTCCCGATGACACCGCCTATCGAGGAAGCATTCAAGAATCCGAGCGACAAGGGCGTGTAGTTGCAGCGCACGAGAACCTTGCCAATGAGCTAGGCACGCAATGAGTTAAGGGAGCGGCAGCATGGATCTTGGAATTTTTCTGGAGCAAGTGCCTGACGGCGACGGGACGTGGCTGGAGAGTTTGCTGTCAGGCCTGGGCTGGACCCTGGCAGTGGCTTTGTTTGCCTGGATCTTCGCCTTCGTGGTTGGTTCGATAGTCGGTGTCGGGCGCACCAGCGAGAAGCGCTGGCTGGTTCGCCTGGGCGGTGCTTACGTCGAGCTGTTCCGCAATATCCCTCTACTGGTGCAATTCTTTGTCTGGTATTTTGTGGTCCCGGGTTTGGTGCCGGCGGTCAAGGCGTGGGTGATTACGCTGGACCCGACCGAGCATCAATTCGTGACTGCGGTTGTATGCCTGGGCTTCTTCACTTCATCCCGGATCGCCGAGCAGGTGCGTTCCGGGATTCAAGCCTTGCCGCGTGGCCAGCGTAATGCAGGCTACGCATTGGGCCTGACGACGGCACAGACCTATCGCTATGTACTATTGCCGATGGCTTATCGCATCATCATCCCGCCACTGACTTCAGAGTTGATGAACCTGATCAAGAATACGGCGGTCGCGTATTCGATCGGACTGGTCGAACTCTTCTTCCGTACGCGTGAAATGGGTGAAATGACTTTCCGTTATTTCGAAGCCTTCGGTGCTGCAACCCTGATTTATGTAGTCATCGCCATGACGGCCAATCGCCTGATGGCTTTGGTGGAGAGACGCCTGGCGGTTCCCGGCTATATCGCGGGAGGCAAACATGGCTGATCTCGATTTTGAAATCATTACACGCACCTGGCCCTATTTGCTGGCGGGTTTGCAATACACGCTGCAATTGACAGTGGTGGCAGCCTTCGGTGGCGTAATCTTCGGCACCCTGCTGGCGATGGCGCGCCTGTCCAGCAACAAGACGCTGTCGCTGATCGCAGCCGCGTATGTAAACCTGATGCGTTCCATTCCCTTGCTGCTGGTGATTTTCTGGTTTTACTTCCTGATGCCTATCGTGCTGCAGACGATCACCGGTTCTGAACGACCGGTGCAACTGGGCGCAGATCGTTCCGCCTACATCACCTTCATCATGTTTGAAGCGGCTTACTTTTGCGAAATCATGCGCGCCGGCATACAGAGTATTTCAAAGGGACAAGTCAATGCCGGCTATGCATTGGGACTGACTTACCGGCAATCGATGCAACTGGTCGTGTTGCCGCAGGCCTTCCGCAATATGCTGCCGATATTGCTGACGCAAACCATTGTGCTGTTCCAGGATGTATCGCTGGTCTCGCTCCTGAACGTCACCGACTTCGTTGGCGCTGCGGTCAAGGTAGCGCAACGTGACAGTCGCGTAGTTGAAATGTACCTGTTTGTCGCCATCGTTTATTTCGTGCTCAGCTTCGCACTGTCGACCTTGGTCAAGCAGCTGCAAAAACGGTTTGCCATCATTCGATAAGGACAAGAACATGATTGAATTGGACAAAGTCAGCAAGTGGTACGGCAATTTCCAGGTGTTGACGGATTGCACGACACAGGTCGCAAAGGGCGACGTGGTGGTGGTCTGCGGTCCGTCGGGTTCGGGGAAATCGACCCTGATCAAAACCGTCAACGGCCTAGAACCCTTCCAGCAGGGGAAAATCACGGTCGATGGTATCTCGGTCGGCGATCCGAAAACCAATCTCTCCAGCCTGCGTTCGCGCATCGGCATGGTGTTCCAGAATTTCGAGCTGTTCCCGCATTTATCCATCAGCGAAAACCTGACGCTGGCACAGGTCAAGGTCTTGAAGCGCAGCCTGCCGGACGCCACCGAGCGTGGCTTGAAGTACCTGGACCGGGTCGGCCTGATCGCGCACAAGGATAAATTCCCCGGCCAGCTTTCCGGTGGGCAGCAGCAAAGGGTCGCGATTGCGCGTGCCTTGTCGATGGACCCGATTGCGATGCTGTTCGATGAACCGACTTCGGCGCTGGATCCGGAAATGATCAATGAGGTGCTGGATGTCATGGTCGGCCTGGCGCAAGAGGGCATGACCATGATGGTGGTGACGCATGAAATGGGTTTCGCCAAGAAAGTGGCGAATCGCGTGATCTTCATGGACAAGGGCTTGATTGTTGAAGATTGCACAAAAGATGAATTTTTTGGCACGACCCGCTCGGACCGGGCGCGCGACTTCCTGGCCAAGATTATTCACTGATACCGGTTTTTTGCCCCCGCAGCCGTCCCGCCGCATTGGCCGGGCGGCTTTTTTTATGGGCGAACGGGTAAAATAGCGGCAGTTCCAAGAAAGAGCCGCCATGACAAACAAATCCGCTTCGAATCGTCCTTCCAGCATCACCATTACCCGCCCTGACGACTGGCACCTGCATTTGCGCGATGGCGCAACGATTGCCTCGGTCCTGCCTGATACCGCGCGCCAGTTCGCGCGCGCCATCGTCATGCCCAACCTGAAGCCGCCGGTTACCACGACCGCACAGGCGCTTGCCTATCGTGACCGTATCCTCGCTGCCTTGCCGGCCGGCATGTCTTTTGAGCCGCTGATGGTGCTGTACCTGACCGACAATACGCCGCCGGAAGAAATCCAGCGCGCGAAGGAAAGCGGCGCCGTGCATGCGGTAAAACTTTATCCTGCCGGTGCAACGACCAATTCGGATGCCGGTGTCAGCGATTTGACCAAATGCTATAAAACGCTGGAAATGATGCAAAAGGTCGGCATGCCTTTCCTGGTGCATGGCGAAGTCACCGATCCTGCCATCGATATTTTCGACCGTGAAGCGGTATTCATTGACCGCGTGATGAAACCTTTGCGCCGCGATATGCCGGAACTGAAAGTAGTGTTTGAACACATCACGACCAAGGATGCCGCACAGTATGTAGCGGAGGCTGACGGCCATGTCGGCGCGACGATTACCGCGCATCACCTGCTGTACAACCGCAATGAATTGTTCAAGGGTGGTATCCGTCCGCACTACTACTGCCTGCCGGTATTGAAGCGTGAAATTCATCGCCAGGCGCTGGTTGCTGCGGCGATTTCCGGCAGCAATAAATTCTTCCTCGGTACCGATTCGGCGCCGCATGCGAAAGGCTTGAAAGAGCATGCCTGCGGTTGTGCCGGTTGCTACACCGCACTGCATGCGATGGAGTTGTACACACAAGCCTTTGATCAGGCGGATGCGCTGGACAAGCTGGAGCAATTTGCCAGCTTTAACGGCCCTGACTTTTATCAGTTGCCGCGCAATACCGGCACCATCACCTTGCAGCGCGAAGAGTGGCAAATCCCGGCCGAGGTGCCACTGGGCAATACGACCCTGGTGCCTTTGAACGGCGGCGAAACCATAGGCTGGAAGTTCGTCTGAGTATTTTGCCGAACGTCGTATGAGTGCATCCTTCCTGTCCGGCATAGACTGGTCGCGTCCGTGGCTGGCGAATGTACGGACGGTCGGGCAGGAGCTGGCGCAAGCCGATGACTGGCAGCAGGAATTGAACCGACGCGCGGCTGCGATGGGTTTATGCAATCATCGCAACCTGCCGTTACGCTTCGTGCCGCAAGCCGATTTGCCGGTGGACACCGCATATGAAGCGCACATCAGCCAGACCGGTCATGTCCCTACGCGTGATAATTTGCACGACTTTTTCAATGCACTGGTCTGGCTCACTTTCCCGCAAATCAAGGTACAGCTGAATCTTCTGCAGGCGCAGGAGATTGAACGCTCTTCATCCGTGAATGCCATCGCGCCACGCGGCAAGCTGCGCGATGCCGCAACTATCTTCGATGAAAATGCCGTGCTGTTGGTCAGTGCCAATCAGGGTTTGATGTCTGCCTTGCGCGAGCATGAATGGGAAGAAGTCTTCGTCACGCGACGTGCTGAGTTCGAGCAGGATTGTCGTGTGTATTTGTTCGGCCATGCCTTGATGGAAAAACTGGTGCAACCCTATAAGGCGATTACCGGCCATACCTGGATAGTCGCGCAAGCATGCCCACCTGACGATCTGCCTCTGGCAGGGCAGTGTGCATGGGTGGATCAGAGGGTCGCCCGGCAATTGGCCGGTGGTTTAACGACTGCTGATTTTTCGCCTTTGCAGATGCTGGGTGTGCCGGGTTGGTGGCCGGATCAGGACAGGGATTTTTATTGCGATACGATGGTGTTCCGGGCCAAACGCAAAAATTAAAAGGCAGTACAGCTGGATGCTGGACTGCCTTTTTCTATGAAGCCGATCAAGACGTGTTGGTATTAGTCGCCGGCAGCTTTATTTCCTGCAACCGGATCGAGTGCCGCGGTCTTGTCTCTATCGACGCGATGCCACCAGCCGCCACCCAGTGCCTGGAATAAGGCGGCCGTATCACCCAGGCGCATGGCGCGTGCCTGCGCCACGTTCAAAGCCGCTTGCCGATACCCTTGTTCCGCATTGATCAGGACGACGCGATCGATGTAGCCGCGTGCGTGCTGTTTTTGCGTCAGGGTCAGTGTGGTCTTGGCAGTATCGGCCAGTTCCGCACTAGCTTTCAGTGCTTCCGCATCGGCGTGGATTGCGTGCAGGGTATCCGCTACGTTTTGGAATGCAGTGATGACGGTCTCCTTGTATTGCGCTGCCGCCTGCTTATACGATTCTTCCGCTGCGCGTTGACGATGGCGCAAGACGCCGCCATCCAGCAAAGGCATGGAGATGTTCGCGGCCAGCTCAAAGAAACGACCTGAATTCCAGAACATTTGGCTGAACTTGCTGGCTGCACCACCCCAGGTACCGTCGATGGAGAATTGCGGCAGGCGATTCGCCAGTGCGACACCGATTTGAGCGCTGGCGGCATGCAATTGCTCTTCCGCCGCACGCACGTCCGGACGCTGGTCAATCAGTTGTGACGGCAGGCTCAGTGGCAAGTCTTCCGGCAATTGCAGCGAAGCGAGGTCGAAGGATTCTGGCAAGTCACTATCCTGCATGCCACCGGCGAGTGCCCGTAACAGATTACGGGTTTGCTCGAACTGCTTTTGCAAAGGCGGTAATTGCTCCTTTGCTTGCAGCAGCGTGGTTTGTTGCAGGCTCAGGTCGAGGCGTGATGCATAACCGGCCTTGAACTGGCGCTCCACAATTTCCACTGACTTTTCATTCGAAGCAATGATGCTTTGGACAATGCTGATTTGTTCACGCAGCAAGGCTTCCTGGATCGCGGCTGCGGTGACGTTGGAGGCGAGCGTGATGTATGCAGCTTCGAGTTGCAGCTGTTGATACTTGGCTTGTGCTTCCAGCGTCTCCACCTGGCGCCGGTTGGCACCGAATACATCGGGCGTAAAGCCTACCGTCAATTGCGTGGTGTGGAAGTTATAGATCACTGGTGCATTGAATGGTGCTTTGCCGCCTTCTGCTGCCGATGGATTGGCTACCGTACTGATCACGGTGCCATTGCCCTGCACGCCGGGTGAGTTGCCACCAAGGTTGCCGGCAATCTTGGTGCGCGCAGGTGTATAACCGACACTGACGGTCGGGAAGAAGAAGCCTTGCTGTGCATAGACGTTTTCTTGTGCCACACGCAGTGCCGCCTGTGCCGACTCTATCGTCGGATTGGCGGCAAAGGCTTTTTCAATCAGGGCATTCAATTGCGGCGAGCGGAACAGCTTCCACCAGTCGGCCTGGATATCTTGCGTCAGCACGAAGCGTTGCGCATTGCCCCCGCTGACCGGCGCAGTAGTCGTGGCGGTCGGTAACGGTGTCGGTGAAAAGGCTTTGGATGGCGTCAACTCAGGCCGTTTGTAATCAGGGCCGACTGCGCAACCTGCCAATAGCAGTAAAGCGGCCGCGCCAGAGTAGATAGTTGTATTTATTTTTTTCATGATTACTCCTAGCTCGCAGTGGCTGTCGGGCCGGCGGGCAATTCATCCTTGCTATCTTCATTTTCAGAGAAGTTGGCAAACAGGCGTATCGCAACTGGCAGTACCAGCAGGGTAAACAGCGTACCTGTGATCACGCCGCCGACGATGACACATGCAAATGGACGTTGGGTTTCACTACCGATGCCGCGTGACAGGGCGGCAGGCAACAAACCGAGTCCGGCCATCAATGCCGTCATCAGGATAGGACGCAGGCGTACTACAGCACCTTGGACGATGGCTTCGGCTACCGCCGCGCCTTCGCGCACCCGCAGCAGTACTTCCTCAACCATGATCACACCGTTCTGTACCGAGATACCGGCGACCGCGATGAAGCCGACTGCGGCCGATACGGACAAGTGCAAACCGGATAAGCCGAGTGCGGCAAGACCGCCGATCAGGGTGAAAGGCACCATGCCTATCACCAGGCTGGCCAGGCGTACCGAACGGAAGGCCCAGAACAACAGCGAGAAAATCAGCAGGATGGTCAACGGGATAATGACCATCAGGCGTTTGGCTGCACGCTGCGAATTTTCAAACTGGCCGCCCCAGCTCAGGTCGTAGCCCGGTGGCAGTTTGACTTGTTCGGCCACTGCGCGTTGTGCTTCTTCAACGAAGCTGCCCTGGTCACGACCCAGCAGGTTCATCTTCACGATGACGCTGCGCGAACCGGATTCACGCAAGATACGTGAGGCGCCCTGGCGAACCTCAATCGTTGCGACATCGCTCAATGAAATGGTGCCGGGACCATTGCCCACCTGGGTGCCGGGCACCGCCAGTTGCAGGTTGCCGATCGCATCGATGCTATTACGATTTTTTTCGCTGATACGCACCACCACATCGAAGCGTTTATCTTCCTTGTAGTAGTTGGTCACGGCGACGCCGGACATGGCTTGCGTCACCAGTGTATTGACGTCATTGATCGAGATGCCATAACGCGCCAGCCTGGTGCGGTCCGGCGTCACGACGACTTCAGTCTGGCCGCCTATACGGGTTGCTTCCACATCGGTGGCACCCTGTATGCCTTTTACTACACTCACGACTTGTGCCGCTTTGTCTTCCAGGATGTCGAGGTTGTTACCGCTTATTTTCGCGACGATCTCACCACGGAAGCCGGACAGTGATTCTTCGACGTTATCCTGGATTACTTGCGAGAAGTTGGTTGTGATGCCGGGGATCGCGGCGAGGCTCTCCGACATGCTGGCAACCAATTCTTCCTTGCTGCCAAAGCGCCATTCCTTGCGTGGTTTCAGGTCGACCAGGCTTTCCAGGTTGTTCGGTCCTTTCGGATCGGAACCATCATCAGGGCGACCGGTTTGCGTGATGATATGCGCGACTTCAGGATAGGCCTGCAGTTTGGCACGTACCAGGCGCTCGACATCCTTGGTCACTTCCAGCGAGGCGGAAGTCGGCAGCGTGATGGTGAGCCAGATATTGCCTTCATCCAGTTTTGGCATGAATTCACTACCCAGTCGCGGTGCCAGCAGGAAGGCGATGACAACGGGTATTGCCGAAATCCACAGCGTCTTGCGCGCATTCTTCATCGTGAAGTCGAGCACGCGCTGATAGCGTACTTGCAGCCATTCCAGCCAGGGCTTGTGCTTTTCTGCCAGCGTTCGTTTTTGCAAGACGTAGGACAGCAGCGTCGGCAAGAGCGTGAAGGTGAGCAAGACAGCACCTATCAGAGCAAAGGTAAGTGTCAATGCCACCGGCGTGAAGATTTTTCCTTCGACGCGCTGGAAGGTAAAGATAGGAACAAAGGCCAGAATGATGATGGCTTTCGCAAACAGGACCGGATGCGACATGTCCTTCATTGTTTTGTACAGGATGTGCAAACGATGCGAGCGTGCGTCATGCGGATTGCTATCGTGGACCGACTTCACTGCCAGCCTGACCATCAACGCTTCGACGATAACGACGGCGCTATCGATGATGATGCCGAAGTCGACCGCGCCCAGTGAAATCAGGTTGGCGGAAACGCCACGCGCATTCATCAGGATAAAGGCGAACAGTAACGAGAGAGGGATCACGGTGGCAACGATCAGTGCCGCGACCCAGCTCGACAGGAAGACCACCAGCACGGCAATCACCAGCAGCGCACCGATGATCAGGTTTTCGGCCACGGTGCTGACCGTATGGCGTACCAGTTCGGTACGGTCATAGATAGGGATGATCTTGGCGCCGGCCGGCAAGCGCGGTTGCAATTGCTCAATGCGCGCTTTCAGTTCCGCATTGATCTTGGACGGGTTGCCGCCTTTAGTCATCGAGACGATGCCTTCGACGATGCTATCCCTGTGATCGGCAGCGACGATACCGAAGCGCGGACGCTCACCCGAGCGCACGGTAGCGATATCGCCGACCGTAATGGCGCGGCCCTGGCGTGCGGTGATGACGACCTTGCGGATATCGTCCGTGCTGGTGAACAAGCCGGCGGAGCGTACCACCAGTGAAGCATCCCCTTGCCGTACCAAGCCACCACCGGCGCTGCCATTGCCATTGTTGACGGCCTGGCTCAATTGATCCAGCGTGATCTGGTATTTGCGTAGTGCGAGTGGATCGACTTCGATCTGGTATTCCTTGATCGCGCCGCCGAAGCTGACGACATCGGCCACACCCGGTGTCATGCGCAAGACCGGACGTATGGTCCAGTCCTGCAGGGTGCGGATCTCGGTATCCGTTAAGCCGGGTGCCTCAATCGTGTAGCGATAGACTTCACCGACCGCGGTGGAGAGTGGCGCAAGTTGCGGCTGTACGCCGCTCGGCAGGGTGACGGTGGACAGCTTTTCTGTCACTTGCTGGCGTGCGAAGTAGTTGTCGGTATCCTCGGCAAAGGTGAGGGTCACGATAGACAGGCCGGTCATGGTGACCGAGCGCACATTGGTCAGGCGCGGGATGCCGGCCATTTCACGTTCGATCGGCAAGGTAACCGAACGCTCCATATCTTCCGGTGCCTGGCCGGGCAATTGCGAAATGACGCGTACCTGCACGTCCTGTACATCAGGGAAAGCTTCAATCGGCAGATTGGATAATGCGTAGCCGCCAAAGCCGATTAATGCACCCACCAGGACAAATACAAAAATCCGCTGCGTCATCGCGAAGACGATGAGACGATCAATCATGGCTGTCGCTCTCGTTCAGTTCTGCGTCGAGCAAGAGCGCACCTTTGGTGACGATGCTTTCGCCGCCTTTGAGACCTTCACCGACATAGCTGACACTGCTGCCACGAGTGAGCAATTTGACTTTGCGCTGCTGGAATTCGCCGGGCGCGGTTTGTACGAATACGAAGCTATAAATGCCGCGTGTGACAAGAGCGCCATTCGGTACGGCTACGCCGGTGCCACTATCCTGCTGCACCAAGGCACGGACAAACATTTCCGGTAACAGCTTGCCGTCCGGATTATTGAGACGGGCCCGGATCGTGATGCGACGGCTGTTGGGATCGACCGCCTGGCCGAGTTGTACGATCTTGGCAGTGAATTTCTCATTCGGGTAAGCATCACTCTCGATGGCGACGGTGCTGCCGAGTTTGATCTGGCTCAGCATTTTTTCCGGTACGTCTATCATCAGCCACAGTTGCTTGGGATTGGTGACGACGAACAAGGGCGAGGACATACCGGGGCTGACTTCCAGTGCCGGAGTAGCTGTGCGTTCGGTGACGACGCCATTCATCGGGCTCAGCAGGCTGATGCGCTGGCCGCGGATGACCATGCCATTCGGGTTGAGGTTTTTGAGGCGCAGTTCGGCGCGGGCTGTTTCCGCCTGAGCCTGCACATAGTCGGCCTGTGCGTTTTCTACATCCTTGGCGGCGATTGCTTCGCCTTCACCAAGGTCTTTCGCGCGTTCGTAGACACGACGCTTGTGGTCGAGGTCGGCTTTCGCCTTGTTGATATCTGCGTAGGCAGTGCCGACGTCAGGGGAGTCGATCTCGGCCAGGACCTGGCCGGCCTTGACCACATCGCCCGGTGCCGCCTTGAGGGCGACGATGCGACCGGAAATGCTGACGCCTATGCGGGCGGTGACATCTTCATCGTAGACCAGGTGGGCGCTCAGCTGATCGCCCAGTGGTACCGGTGAAGCAGGGATGTTTTGTGCCTCTATCATCGCCAGCTGCGGTGCGCTATGCGAGTAGCGCAATGTGTCAGGCGAATTCTTTATTGCAGATACCGCGGCATGCGCTTCCTGTGCTTCTTGTGATGGTGGCGTTTCCTTGCCGCCACACGCTGCCAGTAATGCACTTGTCCCCAATGCTGCCGCTATCGTTATTCTTTTAAGTCCTTGCATGTTCCTTCATCCTTTGAATCGCGTGTGTACATGGCTTTTTGTTATCTCTGCAGCGGGCAGAAAGACGCAGCCTATGCGATCTCAATGTTACGAGGAGTGCTGGTGAAAGCCGAGCAAGTAGGCATTACCATTCGGTAACGTGTTGGCATGGGGATACAAGAGCGTTTCCCCGAGGTGAGAAACGTCTTAAACCGGATTGGGGGCCAGCGTCATGCGAACTATCAGGCCCGGGTTTGCATCTGAAAACTCGAGGTTGCCGCCATGCAGGCGTGCAATCGCCAGTACGCTGGCGAGGCCGAGCCCGTAGCCGGGGCGGCTGCGGTCGAGGCGGTAGAAGTGGGTGCCGATACGTGACAATTCGGTAGCCGGGATGCCGCTGCCATTATCGCGCACGATGATGGCGGCACCGTGCACATCGGTGCTTGTGCGGACTTCGACAGCCGCGTTTTCGCCGGCATATTTCAATGCATTATCGACCAGGTTGGCGATGGCGCTGGCCAGCAGCTCACGATCACCATTGGTGACTGGTTCCGCCTCGAAAACCGCCGTCAACTGCACGGATTTCTCTTCCGCCACCGGTTCATACAATTCCAGTACGTCAGCGACAACATCATTGAGTGAAATGGAACTGAAGCTCTGCCGCCGTGTACCGGACTCCACTTCCGCCAGGTTCAGTAGCTTGTTGAACATGACGCTGAGGTCTTCCATTTCATGCAGCGCGAACTGCAGCGCTTCATCACGTGCCTGTGCACCTTCATGTTCGCTTTTGCGCAAACGCAGCAGGATGCGTGTCATCGGAGTACGTAGATTGTGGGCGATGGTATTGGAGATGTGGCGTACGCCATCCATCAGGCGTTGTTGCTGGTCCAGCATGCTGTTGATATCGCGGCTGAGGCGGGAGAATTCATCTTCCTGCTGCAGGAGCGGGATGCGCCGGCTCAGATCGCCGGCTTCAATATGCGTGACGATCTGATGGATGCCGCTCAGTCTTTGCCCGAGCTCACGACGGAACAGCAAGGCGCCTGCAATCGACATCAGCAAGCCGATCAAGCCTGCAATCAGGCTGGCGCGGTCGAATAGTCTTTCGATTTCAAGCTGGTGGTTGATGTCGCTGCCGACCACCAGCTTGCTGCCATCCGGCAATTGCTGGATATACATACGTCCTATCGCTTCGCGTCCGCTACGCATGACACGGGTTTCCACCATGCCTTCCTTGTTCTTGGCTTTATGCGGGATGGACGGGATATTGCCGATGACTTTTTCGCCATAGGGATTGACCAGCAAATAGATCTCGGTGTCCGAGTAGACGCCATCGCGCAGGATGTCCTTGATTTGCTGGGCGACCGAGCCTTCGCCATTTTCGATGAAGTCGTTCAGCAGGCGTTGCGAATTGGAAGCGATATGACGGTCAATCTGGCTTTTCAGCACATTGACGGTTTGAGTATAAAAGACCGCCAATAGCACCAGCATGGACAGCACCAGCAGCGCGCTGTAGTTGAAGGCCATGCGGAAGGCAACCGAGCCCCATAATTTGAAGCCGGGCAGTTTCATGGCGCTGATTTGAGCGACTGCCTGGCCTGCCCGTGATCGTCAGCCGGCTCGGTTTGCGGATTCGGTGTGAGGATATAGCCGAGGTTGCGCCGCGTATGTATCAGCGGCACGGCAAAGCCCTTGTCGACCTTGTTGCGCAAGCGGCTGATATGGGCGTCTATGACATTGGTTTGCGGGTCGAATTGATAATTCCAGACCGATTCCAGCAACATGGTACGGGTCAATACCTGGCCCTTGTGCGTCATCATGTAGACCAGCAGGCGGAATTCCCGCGGTTGCAGGCTGAGCGGACGTCCGCCGCGCTCAACACTGCGCGTCAGCAGGTTGACCTTCAGGTCTTCCACGCACAGTTCACGTATCACTTCATTCGGCTGGGTCCAGCGCAGCAGCGCTTCGACCCGTGCCGCCAGTTCCGGGAAAGCAAAGGGCTTGGTCAGGTAATCATTACAACCGGCTTGCAGGCCGCGTACACGTTCATCAATGGCGGATAGCGCGCTAAGGATCAGGACCGGCGTGCGCTTGCCCATTTCACGCAGCGCAGCCAGTATGGACAAGCCGTCCATTCCTTGCGGCAACATGCGGTCGAGGATGATCACATCCCATTCGCCGCCAACTGCCAGTTCCATGCCCTCTATGCCATCCGCGCAGACGGTTGCCTCATAGCCGATCTCCTTCAGCCCTTTGGCGATGTAGAGCGCATTATGCGTATCGTCTTCAATGATCAGGCAGCGGTGCATCTGGCCTCCGGCTTTGCTACGGGATTACGGTTTATTTACAGACTGGATTCTACGATGGATCAGGCGCGATGTTGCGGATATCAGATAGGCAGGATTTGTTTGGGAAAATGCAGGCAATAAAAAAAGGCACCCGAAGGTGCCTTTTTCTTTCGTACAGTTTAAAACCAAGCAGGCTAGGCCTGCCGGGAATTAGAACTTGTGACGGATACCAACGTTGAAAATCGAAGCGCTTTCGCCAACTGGAGCACCAGCGTTCAAGCCGATACGGGAGCCGTCGTCGTTCGATGTTTTCGAGTAACCGGTGTACAGGTTGGTACGTTTCGACAGATCGTACGAGTACGAAATTGCGAATTTTTTCGCGTCAGCATTGTCAACCGAGCGGTTGTCGTTAGCTGTGTACGAAGCGAAGATGGTGCCTGGACCAACTGGTGCGCTTACGCCCAACATGTAGTTACGGTATTTAACTTCGGTGTTAGCAACGCTGTTTTCCAGTTTTGTGTCGCCGTATGCACCGTGCAGTTTAACAACGCCGAAATCGTAAGTTGCGCCCAACAACATCAGCTTGCCTTCAGCTTGTTGTACCGATGGGTTAGCTACTGTCGAACGGTCTTGGTTGTGGTAAGCGAACTGAACGTTCAGTGGACCATTTGCATAGCCCAGGCCCAAGCCGTAGTTGCTGTTTGCACCGGTGTCGCCTGGTGTTTCGCCGAAGCCGTAAGCTGCGCCGAATTTAAAGCCACCGAACGAATTCGATTGGTATTTAGCCGAATTCGAGATACGGCCGTAGTCACCTGCCAATACGCCGTTGAAGAAAACTGTGCTGATCGCACCAACTGTGCCGCCGTCACCGAACGGATCGATTTGGTCGTATGCATCTTTGATTACCGAAGTTTGGCGACCCAACAGAACGGTACCAAATGCTGCGCTTTGCAGACCAACAGTTGCGAAACGGTTAAAGCCGCCTGCATTGTTTGCTACGCCAGCGTTAAAGCCGGTTGCTGGTGCTGCTGCTGCGCCGAAACCTGCGCCAGTGTCAGCTTGCAGAGTTGCTTCCAATTGGAACAGAGCTTTCAGGCCATTGCCCAGATCTTCTGTACCTTTGAAACCGATACGGCTAGCCGATTGGCCGCCCGAATCGATACCATTTTTGCTGCCTGCAGGATTGCCATCATCAACGTGTGCAAAGCCGAGGTCAACGATACCGTATACGGTAACGGACGATTGTGCCGATGCAGCACCTGCAAATGCGCCCAATACGGCTAATGCCAGAAGCGATTTTTTCATTTAAATGTTCCTCAAATGTTGTTTTAAAAATGCATCACTTGACTAGCAAGTGGTACATGAAGTCCTGCGGAGCTGCCTGTCTTGCCCAATCCTTATTGCAAGACGACGATTGATTGAAACAAAATCCGCTGTGAGTGACAACCAAAATATCAAAAGCGCATGGGTGAATTGGCTGAAGTGACGTTTTTTCGCAACAAAGCGGTGCGTTTCAATTCCAAAATGAGGCACGCATGATTTGTCCTGATGCATACAAATATTGCTTAAAAATTAATGATTTCATCTTTGGCAATATAGAACCCTCGGGTCGATTTAGCGTTTTCGCCGGACCCCGGGTCTGTGATTCTTAAAACATATGGTTGATACCAATAGACGTACCGGTTTGCCGGGTCTTGGCACCGGCTGTCAAAGATACAAACCCGCCCAAGGTTGCGCGGTCGACGCCCAGATATAAATTGGTACGGGTGGATAGGGCGTAGGTTGCGCCCACGATCAGCAGGTTGCGGCTGGCTTTCTCAACATTTCCGGTCGCTAAAGTGGTTCGATAGAAGCCGGTAGTGACGCTGACCGCCGGCGTGAAGTCGTAGCTCGCACCTATCCAGCTATTCTTTGCCTGATTGTTAATCCCCTGGACGGCGGTGTCGGCTTCTGTATTTATATAGCCGCCGGCAATGCGCAAGCCGTCCGCCTGATAAGCGCCACCAAAGGTAACCTGGTTCTGCTGCTGGTATTCCGGGGTGGCGGTGATTGAGACATTCGGCTTTTGCCGGGTGTAGGCGGCACCGATGACGAAGGGCCCAGGGCGGTAAGTCATGCCGACCGCCTGCGCGCTGCCACTGCTGTTGGAGCCACTGACTTCACCGGTGGAAAATTCAGCCAGGATGGTGACGTTGTCGAACTTGCCTATATATTGGACATCGTTGCTGAAGCGCGTGCCACCGATGGTGCCCCATGGGAAACCGGGCGCATTGCCATCGGCATTACCGGCCGAAGCGCCAGCCAGCGGTACGATTTGCACATAGCGATACTGGAAGGGATCGTAGGCGAAAATCGTTTTGCAGGAGACCGAAGGCATGCGGCCAAAGTCGATGGAGCCGAAAGAACCTGCGACCCCCACCGATGAAATACGGTTAAAGAAGCGGCCGGCATTGTTATCAAGTGCGCCGGTGCCGGTGTTGAAGCCGGTTTCCAGATGGAAGTGGGCATTCAGGCCGCCGCCGAGATCCTCCGTTCCCTTGATACCGATGCGATTGTTGTAATACTCGCCGTTTGAACCCATCTTCAATGTATCGCCACCATTTTTGGTGGTATTGGTAACATTACGGATGCCCGCATCGATGGTCCCGTAAATATTGATCGTTGACTGGTAATTGGTACCGGCAAACGGTTTTTTGGCAACGGGCTCATTATTGCTTTGGTCGTTCGCATCCTTGAATGTGCCGTAAATCGTCATTGACGGCTGGGACTGGGCTTGGGCGATAGTGGTATCGGGCAGGGTACTGCTGAGGGCAAGCGCAAAATACAAGGCATTCATCTAAGGTGTCGTTTGGTCTGGTTATCGGTATAAGCCCTTGCTCTTCATCGGCAGCGCGTGGCCGAAGTTGAATAAAGGCGGCATCTTATTTGTCTTGCAGCGCAAGGCTAAGCTAAATAGCCGCCCAAACTTTTTGACGTGCGTTAACATTTTGCAAAAGACACATTTGATATGTAATTGGGTGTCGTTCTCATGCAACATTCGTTTTGAATAGGTATAGACCATATGCAGTTTCCTGATCGTTTGATCCAGCATTTCGATAGCGCCTTGCGCGTGATGAGTGGGGTGTCCGTGGCCGGACGTCCGAATCCCGCGGCCAAGGTCGCGGATGGTGATCTGGATAGTGCACAGCGTCGGCACAGCGCCGGGTTGATGCGGGTCAACCATGTCGGCGAGGTATGTGCGCAAGCGCTGTACCAGGCACAGGCACAATTTGCGCGCAGCCCGGCCATCAGGCAGCAGCTTTTGTTGGCGGGACGGGAAGAAGAAGATCACCTGGCATGGACTGCCGAGCGTTTGCGCGAGCTGGGCTCGCGTCCCAGCTTGCTGAATCCGCTTTGGTACGCAGGCGCTTTTGCACTGGGTACGGTTGCGGCCACTTTGGGTGATGCGCGCAGCCTGGGCTTTGTGGTGGAAACCGAGCGTCAGGTCGAAGCGCACCTGAACCAGCATTTAAGCAGCCTGCCGCCGCAAGACGCGAAGTCCCTGGCAATCGTGAAACAAATGAGCACGGATGAGGCGGAGCATGGGGCTGCGGCGCACGCGCTAGGCGCGCAGACAGTGCCGCCGCTTGCGCAAATGGGCATGCAGGCGATGGCCAAAGTCATGACCAGTACAGCCTATTATTTATAGTGCCTTAATAATAGTTGCTGTCGCGCACTTAGGCCGCATGCAGGAAGAGCACTGCCGTAGCGTTACGGCAGTCTTTGGCGATGCAGGGGTGGAGATTTAAGCGGCGATTGGCACCGCGTCGTCCACGATCTCGAAAGAGTGGGTAATTTCGGCGGTTTTTTCCATCATGATGGAAGCCGAGCAATATTTGTCGTGCGACAGCTTGATTGCGCGTTCCACCACGTTTGCCTTCAGGTTGCGGCCGGTGACCGTGAAGTGGAAGTGCACTTTGGTAAATACCTTCGGATCGGTTTCGGCACGTTCCGATTTGAGTGAGACCTCACAGCCGCGTACGTCCTGGCCGCTCTTGCGCAGGATAACAACCACGTCATAGGCGGTGCAGCCGCCGGTCCCCAGCAATACAACTTCCATCGGACGTGGTGCCAGGTTGCGGCCGCCGCCTTCGGGCGCGCCATCCATGGCGACGACGTGGCCGGAGCCGGTTTCAGCTAAAAAGGTCATGCCGGACAAGCCGGTCCAGCGTACTGTGCATTCCATGGTGTTCTCGTAAAGTTGCAGGTTGATTTTGCGTCATTGTAACTGCTGGCGACGGAATTGAAGAAGCGTGCACAAGTACGAAAATTGCCTGGTGGATGCAAATTCCATGACTTTTCGGCATCAAAGCGCCCGGATCGCAACGTTTTGCCGGTAAATTCCAGCGAAATAGACAGTTAAATTTGACGCTAAGTCCTTGAAAAGTCTATAATCTGCGGTTCTTTCGTTTGCTCAGGAAGAGATAACAAGGCCGAGTACGCATGTAGCAGCAAGCACGCGTAACCACCATTTGAGCGATTTAATTATTTAGGAAGTCATCATGAAAACCTTCTCCGCTAAAGGACACGAAGTCCAGCGCGATTGGTTCGTGATTGACGCGACGGACAAAGTCCTCGGACGTGTTGCCAGCGAAGTGGCACTCCGACTGCGCGGCAAACACAAACCGGAATTTACTCCTCACGTCGACACCGGCGATTTCATCGTCGTGATCAACGCAGGCAAACTGCGCGTGACCGGTACCAAAGCAACAGAAAAAACATACTATCGCCACTCGGGTTACCCAGGCGGTATCTATGAAACCAACTTCCTGAAAATGCAACAGCGTTTTCCGGGTCGCGCGCTTGAGAAAGCGGTCAAAGGCATGTTGCCTAAAGGCCCACTCGGCTACGCGATGATCAAGAAGCTCAAAGTGTACGCTGAGGCAACTCATCCGCACGCTGCGCAGCAACCTAAAGCACTTGAACTCTAAGGAATAGACATGATCGGTAACTACAATTACGGAACCGGCCGTCGCAAGAGTGCAGTGGCTCGCGTCTTCATCAAATCCGGCTCCGGCCAGATCGTCGTCAACGGCAAGCCAGCGAATGAATATTTTTCGCGCGAAACCGGTCTGATGGTGATTCGCCAGCCTCTGGAACTGACCAACAATGTTGAAACATTCGACATCATGGTCAACGTTAACGGCGGCGGTGAATCCGGCCAAGCGGGCGCTGTGCGTCATGGCATCACCCGTGCACTGATCGACTACGATGCAACACTGAAATCGGAACTGTCCAAAGCAGGTTTCGTTACTCGTGATGCACGTGAAGTTGAACGTAAAAAGGTCGGTCTGCGCAAAGCACGCCGCGCCAAACAGTTCTCCAAGCGTTAATCTGCGTTTTCAGAGCATCGAAAAGCCGCCTGGTTTACGCCTGGCGGCTTTTTTTATCTCTGTTTGCAGTTGGAAACGATGGTGGGGCGAGCGTAGGCAGCCCATCGCCTGTTAAAATAAAACGAAGTAAATTTTGCTAGGAAGAAACATGATCAAGGTTGGCATCGTCGGCGGCACCGGTTATACAGGCGTGGAATTGTTACGCTTGTTGGCAACGCACCCGGAAGTCAAACTCACCGCAATTACATCGCGCAAGGAAGATGGTTTGCCAGTGGCAGACATGTTTCCATCGCTGCGCGGACGCGTGGACCTGGCCTTTTCAGCACCGGAAAAAGCCAAGCTGACCGAGTGTGATGTCGTCTTTTTCGCTACGCCGCACGGTGTCGCAATGGCGCAAGCGCCGGAGTTACTGGCAGCCGGCGTGAAAGTGATCGACCTGGCAGCCGACTTCCGTTTGCAGGATATCGCTGCATTCGAGAAATGGTACAAAATCCCGCACAGCTGTCCTGAATTACTGAAGGAAGCTGCCTATGGCCTGGTTGAATTGAACCGCGATGCGATCCGCAAGGCGCGTATCGTCGGCAACCCGGGCTGCTACCCGACCACCATGCAATTGGGCCTTGCGCCTTTGCTGCAAGCCGGCGTCATCGATGCGTCGCATCTGATTGCAGACTGTAAATCCGGTGTATCCGGTGCCGGTCGCAAGGCGGAAGTGGCTACGCTGTTTTCCGAAGCCGGCGATAATTTCAAAGCTTACGGCGTGTCCGGTCATCGCCATTCGCCGGAAACCCTGGAGCGTTTGCGTTTATTGACGAAGGATAAAGTCGGCCTGCTGTTCACGCCACACCTGGTGCCGATGATACGCGGCATGCATTCGACGTTGTATGCGCGCCTGACCAAAGATATTGATAACGCAGCATTGCAGGCCCTGTTTGAAAAGGCCTATGGCAATGAACCTTTCATTGATGTAATGCCTTTTGGCTCGCATCCTGAAACCCGTTCGACCCGCGCGTCGAATATGTTGCGGATTGCGCTGCATCGTCCGGATGACGGCGATACCGTGGTTGTGCTGGTGGTACAGGACAATCTGGTCAAGGGCGCTTCCGGTCAGGCGGTGCAATGTATGAATCTGATGTTCGGCCTGGATGAAACGGCCGGCTTGATGCACATCCCGGTTTTGCCGTAATGCTGCGTATCTGATTCATGAGTAAGCCAAAACCGGTTTTCAAATCGCTGCAGCGCAAGCTATGGTTGCGCCGCTGGTCGATTTCAGCGCCGCGCATGACAATCAAGAATCACTTGCCGTGGCCCTTGCGTGCGGTATTCATCGCGATCGTCGTGGGTTTGGGTGGTGCGATGGCGATGTGGGCCTATGACCTCGGGCGCAGCTTCACCGGGTTCAAGCCGGGTGCGACAAGCGCGCAACTGGCTGAGGTGCAGGAACAATTGCAGCAAACCAGTGCCGAGCGGGATAAGTTTGAAACAACCGTAAACGCGGCGGAGAGCCAGCTTAATATTGAGCGCTCGCTGCAGGCACAATTGTCGCGCCAGATTAAAACGCTGGAATCGGAAAATGCCAAGCTGAAAGAGGACCTGGCTTTCTTTGAAAGCCTGCTGCCCACCGATACCGGCGCGCAAGGTATTACGATACGCCGCCTGAAAGCGGAAATGGTCGAGCCGGCGCAATTGCGTTATCGCTTGCTATTGATGCAAGGTGGCAAGGCAGGCCATGATTTCACGGGTAATTACCAGCTTATTGTGACGCTGGTACAGGACGGCAAAAGTGCTATGATGACCTTCCCTAAACCGGACGAGGTCGATAAATTCAAGCTCTCGTTCAGGCATTACCAGCGTATCGAAGGTGAATTTGCGATACCGGCAGGTGCAGTGGTCAAATCCGTCCAGATCAAAGTGCTGGAAAAAGGTAGTTTGCGCGCACAACAGTCTTCAAATTTGTAAAGGAGCGTCATCATGTTTAGCCGTAAAGCAAAAAGTACGATAGATAGCCTGATCGGCGCTTCCACGATTATTAGCGGCAATGTCCACTTCAAGGGCGGTTTGCGCATAGATGGTTGCGTCAAGGGTGACGTGATCGCCCAGGCGGATGAAATCAGCATGTTGGTGATTTCCGAGCATGCGCGGGTCGAGGGTGAAGTGCGGGTCGCGCATTTACTTGTCAATGGGGAAATAGTCGGGCCGGTATTTTCATCGGAATTGCTTGAATTGCAGCCGAAAGCCCGCATAACTGGTGATGTAAATTACAAAGCGCTGGAAATGCACGGCGGTGCCGTTGTCTCCGGCAAGCTGACCCATGAGGTCGATGAACCGATTTTGAAACTGGCAGTACCTATACTTGCCGCGAATAATACGTAAAACGCGGCTAGGGTCTATAATGAACTACCGTTTTCCAGCAGGAGCCTGAAATGAATGCAGTTGCCGAAATGCCATCCCCTATCGTTTTCAGCGACAGCGCTGCAATGAAAGTTGCAGAACTGATCGAAGAAGAGGGTAATCCAGACCTGAAACTGCGCGTGTTTGTTCAAGGCGGCGGTTGCTCGGGCTTCCAGTATGGTTTCACCTTCGATGAAATCGTCAATGAAGACGACACCACCATGACCAAGAACGGCGTACAGCTGTTGATCGACTCGATGAGCTACCAGTATCTGGTCGGCGCCGAAATTGATTACAAGGATGACCTGGAAGGCGCGCAATTCGTGATCAAGAATCCGAATGCGACGACGACTTGTGGTTGTGGTTCTTCGTTCTCGGCTTAATTTCAAGTAAGAGATTCAGCGAGCAAACGATACAGCTCGTTTCCGGATGTAAAAAGCGCAGAAGATTCTGCGCTTTTTTTATGCCCGCACGCTTTGCATGCTCAGGCCGGATACAGCGCGCCTAGTATCCGAAAGCCGCGCGCACCGGTCACCGATGGCAGGTTACCCGGCTCACGTACGCTGAAGCGTTGCGCCAGCCATGCAAAGGCCAGTGCTTCCACCTGGTTCGGTGCAACCCCCAGTGCAGCGGTCGATTCGACCTTGATGTCTGCCTGGTGCAGCTTCAATGCATAGTGCAGCAGCGTCAGCAGATAGTGGTTGTAAGCACCGCCACCGCACACATACACCGCCTGGGTTTGCGGTGCATACAACTTGATCGCATCGGCCAGCGTGGTGGCGGTAAAGACCGCCAGCGTAGTCTGTACATCGGCACTCGCCAGGTTTGGAAAGTCAGCCAGTTTCTGCGCCAGCCAGGCCGGATGGAATAAATCGCGGCCGGTACTCTTCGGCGGCGGTGCGGCGAAGAAGGGTTCATCGCGCAAGGTCTTGAGCAAGTCGGCATCAACCTTGCCGGTCTTCGCCCATTCACCGTTCGCATCATAGGCCTGGCCATTGTGTTGCGCGATCCATGCATCCATCAAGACATTGCCGGGGCCGGTGTCAAAGCCTATCACTGCGGCTGCGCTGTTGTGCGGCAGTATGCTGATATTGGCAATGCCGCCTATGTTCACGACGACGCGGTTTTCATCCGCTGAGCCAAACAGGGCGCGATGGAAGGCCGGCACCAGCGGTGCACCCTGCCCGCCGGCGGCAATGTCACGGCTGCGCAAGTCGGCGATCACGTCTATGCCGGTGAGTTCGGCCAGCAAGGCCGGGTTGTTGATTTGACGGGTGTAAGCGTGCTCAGGTCGGTGGCGTATGGTTTGTCCGTGTACGCCGATGGCAGCTACGCGTTCTGCGCTTAGTTGCGCTTGCTGCAGCAGGTCGGCCACGCATTCGGCGTAATAAGTAACCAGGGCGTTGGCGGCCAGTGCTTCGCGATGGATTTCATCCGGCCCCGGGCTTTGCAAGGCCATCAACTCGGCACGCAGCTCGTCGGGGAAGGGTATATAGGCGGCAGCCAGGGTCTGGCGTACTGTGCCATCAGCGGAAAATTCGGCAAGAATGCCATCGACGCCATCCAGGCTGGTGCCGGACATCAGGCCGATGAAAAGGGAAGAATCAGTAGGCATAAAAAAACCGTTCGTCAGGGTAGTTCACTCTACACTGGACCAACGGTTTTGTGGAAGCGGATCACGCGCTGGCGATCCGCTTGTGTGCTGCAATTTATTTGGCTGCGAGGCGGACGTTGTTATTTTCCGGGCTCAGCAAGGCAAAGCGATGCGTCATGTCATTCGCGACATTACGGAATTTTTGCATTTGCGATGCGGTCAGCGGTTGTGCGTTTGGAATGTCGACGGTCATCGGATCACGTGCTTCATTGTTGACACGGAACTCGTAGTGCAGATGAGGTCCGGTCGACCAGCCGGTCATGCCGACATAGCCGATCACCTGGCCCTGGCTGACTTTGCTGCCTTTGCGCAGATTGGTGGCGAAGCGGCTCATGTGTGCATAGGCGGTCGAATATTTTGACCAGTGCTTGATGATGACCACATTGCCGTAACCGCGCTGGGTACCGGCAAAGTCGATTACGCCGTCGCCGGAAGCACGGATAGGGGTACCGATCGCGGCAGCGAAGTCGACGCCTTTATGTGCTTTCCACAAACCGGAGATAGGATGCTTGCGTACCGAGAAGCCGGAAGAAATACGGGAGAACTCCAGTGGCGATTTGAGGAAGGCCTTTTTCAGCGATTTGCCGTCAAAGCCATAGTAGCCGCCGCTGGAAGCAACGCTAGGGTCGTCAAACCAGACCGATTGATAGGTCGCCGGGCCATTCATGAATTCGCCTGCGAGCACACGGCCGGCATAGACATATTCACCGTTTTGCCAGAATGTCTCGTAGACTACATTGAAGCGGTCACCGCGACGCAGGTCGGAACCGAAGTCGATGTTGGTGGAAAACATATCGACGATTTGCGAAGCGACGTTATCCGGGATTTGCGCAGCGTCAGTGGCGGCAAACAGCGATGATCTGATTTCACCGGAACGCATCTCGATGCGTCGTTCCATCGCCACGGCTTTTTCGCTGGCCTTGAAGCTTTTGCCTTCGCGGCGGATTTCGATGTTCTTCAGATTGCCGACGCCGGTACCGGTCGTGCTGCTGAGCCAGTTCAGTTCGCCGTCTTCATTGGTTTGCACCTGTACGCGCTTGCCGGCTTTCAGTTGCATCACATTGCGGGCAACGGCATCGGATTTGATAAAGGCGGTAGCGGCATCATCATCGACGCCAAGGCGGCCCAGCAAAGTCGCGAGGGTGTCGCCGGAGCGCACGCGTTCTTCGCTGATGTAATTCTGCTGGAGTTTATCGAGGGCGGCGATCTGGTCGGCCAGATGCGGCAGCTGCAACTCCTGCGTGATGGACTTGATCGGCAAATCATCTGCGTCGGGGGCCATAGGTGCCACACCTGCGGCGCCAAACGCGCACACCGCCAACAACAGCGCGGAGGCTGAAACGATGCGAGTTTTGCGGGATGAACCGAGTAGTAGTTTCTTGCTGGCTGAGCTTGCGCTAAGTAATTTATTTAATGTGAACATGCAATAAGTTAAAATCTGCCGCTTGTTCGGTTTCTCTTTCTTGTGCTTTTATTAGTTGATGAACGGCAAGGTTAGAGTGACTGGGACTTAAATTAAAAAAGCATTGTACCGATTTCTGTTTTTCTTACCTCTTTTCTTACAATTTATTTTCACGATATGGACGTTTCTTCTAGCAGCAAAGCGGTGCAATTGCCTCTCTCAGACAAGGTGCAAGAGGCCCTGACGGTCGCTAAGCGCGGCGTTGAAGAATTGTTAATCGAATCAGAGTTCGCGCAAAAGCTCGCACGCTCTGAACAAACCGGCAAACCTTTGCGCATCAAACTCGGTCTGGACCCGACTGCACCAGATTTGCACCTGGGCCACACCGTCGTTCTCAACAAGATGCGTCAGTTGCAAGATCTGGGCCATCAGGTCATCTTCCTGATCGGTGATTTCACCTCGATGATCGGCGATCCGTCCGGCCGCAATATCACGCGTCCGCCGTTGACGAAAGAGCAAATCGAAGAGAACGCGAAGACTTACTTCTCGCAAGCCAGCCTGGTGCTGGATCCGGAGCGGACCGAGATCCGCTATAACTCCGAATGGTGCGACCCGTTGGGCGCACGCGGCATGATCGAGCTATCGGCCAAATACACGGTGGCGCGCATCCTGGAACGGGAAGACTTTACCAAGCGCTTCAAGGCCAATACGCCTATCTCCCTGCATGAATTCCTGTATCCGCTGATGCAGGGCTATGACTCGGTTGCCCTGCAGTCCGACCTGGAACTGGGCGGCACGGATCAGAAATTCAACTTGCTGGTTGGTCGCGAGTTGCAAAAAAGTTATGGCCAGGAGCAGCAATGCATACTGACCATGCCTTTGCTTGAAGGTTTGGACGGCGTCGAAAAGATGTCGAAATCGAAAGGCAATTACATCGGCATCACCGAGCCGGGCAACACCATGTTCGCCAAGCTGATGAGCATTTCCGATGTGATGATGTGGCGTTACTACGAATTATTGTCTTTCCGATCACTAAGTGAAATTGCCCAATTCAAGAAAGAAGTCGAAGGCGGCCGCAATCCGCGCGACATCAAGGTCTTGCTGGCGCAGGAAATCGTTGCACGCTTCCATTCGGTGCAAGCCGGTGAAGATGCATTGACCGATTTCGTCAATCGCTCGAAAGGCGGCATCCCGCACGATATTCCGGAAGTCGCCTTGAGTGGCGCACCTTTGGGCATAGGCCAATTGCTCAAGCAGGCCAATCTGTGCGCTTCTACTTCGGAAGCCTTGCGTATGGTGGAGCAGGGTGGCGTGCGTATCGATGGCGCGGTGATCAGTGACAAAGGACTGAAGGTCGAAGCCGGCACGCTGGTAGTGCAGGTTGGCAAGCGCAAGTTTGCCCGCGTAACCCTGGCTTGAGCGACGCCGCATGATCGCACTCTTGCAGCGGGTCGCGCATGCCAGCGTTGTGGTGGATGGCGCGACGGTAGGAGCGATTGATGCCGGGCTGATGGTATTGCTGTGCGCCGAGCGCGGCGATACCGAGAAAGAAGCCGATGCCTTGCTCGCCAAATTGTTGTCGTATAGGGTGTTTTCCGATGCGGCGGGCAAGATGAACCTGAGTGTGGTCGATACGGCTGGTGGTGTGTTGCTGGTGCCGCAATTCACGCTGGCGGCAGATACCAGGTCCGGTACGCGGCCGTCGTTTACACCTGCGGCTGCACCGGATGTGGCGCGCGCCCTGTTTAATTATTTTGTGATGCAGGCACGTAGCCGGCATGCGGATATCGCGACCGGCGAATTCGGGGCAGATATGAAGGTGTCGCTGACCAATGACGGGCCGGTGACCTTTTGGTTGCAGGTAAAGCCGGTGGTTTGAAATATCCGTGCGGCAGGTTTTGTCGGCTGCCGCTAAAATACTTTCACTTAAAAATAACTGGTCGGGTGCACGATGAAACTATGGAGTGATTCCTTCAAGGATGGCGCGACAATCCCGGGTGAGTTCGCATTTTGCGTGATAGCCCCGGCGACGCACGTCACTTTATCCGCCAATAAAAATCCCCACCTGGCCTGGAGTGGCTTGCCTGCCGCTACCAAATCGCTGGCCTTGATCGTGCACGACCCGGATGTACCTTCGCGTGGCGATGATGTGAACCAGGAGGGCAAGACAGTGCCGGCCGATTTGCCGCGCGTCGACTTCTTCCACTGGACGCTGGTCGACCTGCCGCCGGACACGCAGCAAATTGCCGCCGGATCTTTTGCGCACGGTGTGACGCCACGCGGTAAATCCGGTCCGGCGATTGCGAATTCGCCGGTTCCGGGCGCTCGTCACGGGATCAACGATTACACCGGCTGGTTTGCGCAGGATGTCGATATGGCCGGTGCTTACTTTGGCTATGACGGCCCGTGCCCGCCGTGGAACGATGCGATTGTGCACCGCTATGTATTTACGCTGTATGCGCTGGATATTGCCAGCGTGCCGGTGGACGGCCAGTTCAGTGGACAGCAGGTGCGTGATGCGATCGCCGGACATGTATTGGCCGAAGCGAGTGTCAGCGCTAGCTATACCTTGAATCCGACACTGGTCGCGGCCAAGTAATGAGGATGATGTGACAGAAATATTATTGATACGCCATGGCGAAACAGAATGGAATGTCGGCAAGCGTTTGCAGGGACATACCGATGTTGCGCTGAACCGTGAAGGCGTACGCCAGGCAACGGCATTGGGCCGTATCCTGCTGGATGAACCGCTGGATGCAATTTACTCGAGCGACCTGCTGCGTGCCTACGATACAGCACAGGCAGTGGCGCTGCCGCGCGGCATGAAAGTGCTGACCGAGCAGGGTTTGCGTGAGCGTTGCTTCGGCGGCTTCGAAGGCTTGAATCATCCGGAAATCAAGGAAAAGTATCCGGAAGATTATGCCGCGTGGCAGCGTCGAGACATTGACGCGCGTTACCCGGATGGGGAACGTCGTGCGGAAACCCTGCGTGAATTTGCCGCACGGGCAGTGGATTGCATCGCGCGCCTGGCCAGTACTCCCGGTTACCGCAAGATCGCCGTCTTTACCCATGGCGGCGTGCTGGATTCGGTCTACCGTCGTGTCAAGAACATGGGCTATGAGCATCCGCGCGATTTTGATGTCTTGAATGCCAGTATTAATCGCGTCACCTGGGACGGCCGGGACTTTCAGATTTTGCAATGGGCGGATGTCTCGCATCTGGCGCATGCATCGCTGGATGAGAGCGATAACCCCAAATAACGAAATCAATTAAGCAAAATAGGCAAACTGGCAATAAGTTGCCTGCAAATACAACGTTTGGCGCATTGCTTCATAAGTCACAGGCGGATACGGCTAAAATAGCGGTTTTCCTCCGCCAGCTGCTGCCGTGAACATCGGTCCCTATTCCCTCCCGAACAATGTGTTTGTCGCCCCTATGGCCGGGGTGACGGATAGGCCGTTCCGGCAATTGTGCAAACAATTGGGTGCAGGTTATGCAGTGTCGGAGATGGCAGCATCCAATCCGCGCCTGTGGGCCAGCGATAAATCGACGCGCCGCACCAATCACGATGGCGAAGTAGAGCCGAAGGCGGTGCAGATTGCCGGGGCCGATCCAGTCTTATTGGCGGAGTGTGCAAAATTCAATGTTGATCGCGGTGCGCAAATCATCGACATCAATATGGGCTGCCCGGTAAAAAAAGTGTGCAATAGCTGGTGTGGTTCTGCCCTGTTGCAGCATGAAAGCCTGGTTGCAGAAATCCTGGAGGCGGTAGTCGCTTCGGTGAATGTGCCGGTCACGCTGAAATTCCGTACCGGCTGGGACCGGGCGCACAAGAATGCCTTGAATATTGCGCGTATCGCCGAGCAGAGCGGCATTGCGATGTTGACCTTGCACGGTCGTACACGCGCCGACGGTTACAGTGGTGACGCCGAGTACGAGACGATTACCGCAGTCAAGGCGGCAGTCTCTATCCCGGTCGTCGCCAATGGCGATATCACGACGCCGGAGAAAGCGCGCTATGTGCTGGATGTGACCGGTGCCGACGCGATCATGATCGGTCGTGCGGCGCAGGGACGGCCGTGGATATTCCGCGAAATCGAGCATTACTTGCGTACCGGCACGTATTTGCCGGCACCGATGATCGCCGAAGTACGCACGCTGATGGATGAGCATTTGCGTGCGCATTACGCTTTTTACGGCGAATACCTGGGTGTGCGTACCGCACGCAAGCATATCGGTTGGTACGTACGCGAACTTGTTGGCGGCGAAGCATTTCGTCAACAAATGAACAAGCTGGAAGACTGCGAGCAGCAATTGGCTGCCGTAAATACATTTTTTGAGTTGCAGTTGGCCCACGGCGAGCGGTTACAATATCGTCCGACCGCAGAAAAGTTGGCCGCCTGATAAGGGCTTGGTGTCTTGCCATGTAAGTGGCAGAATGCGAGCCCGACAAATTATAAAAACGCGCAATCAACCAAGCACAATGAGCAAAGATAATATCCAAGAAGTCGTCAAGAAAAGCCTGGAGAAGTATTTCAAGGATCTTGGTGAGCAAATGCCATCGAATGTCTATGAGATGGTGGTCTTCACAGTAGAAAAGCCCATCCTCGAAGCAGTAATGGAGCGGGCCGAAGGCAATCAGTCGCACGCGGCGGATATGCTGGGCATCAACCGCAATACCCTGCGCAAGAAATTGCAGCAGCACGATTTATTGTAATACCCGACTTTCTTCCCGCACTCCCGGCGGGAAGTGAATAAGCTAAGGGCTGCGATGTAAGCCAATCGCGTAAGTTGGATCCCTGTTGCGACGCGCCTTTACCTTATTTAATTTACTTCCACTATTTTCATCATGATCAAACAAGCTCTCATCTCGGTCTCTGACAAAACTGGCGTTCTGGAATTTGCGCGCGCCCTGTCAGGCATGGGCGTCAATATCCTGTCCACCGGTGGTACGGCAAAACTGCTGGCCGAGAATGGCATCAGCGTTACCGAAGTAGCGGATTACACCGGTTTCCCGGAAATGCTGGACGGTCGCGTCAAGACCTTGCATCCGAAAGTACACGGCGGCATCCTGGCGCGCCGTGATTTCGCCGAGCACGTCAGCGCACTGGAAAAACACAACATCCCGACTATCGATATGGTGGTCGTCAATCTGTACCCATTCCAGCAAACCGTGGCACGTGAACATTGCTCTCTGGAAGATGCAATCGAAAATATCGATATCGGCGGTCCGGCCATGTTGCGTTCGTCGGCGAAGAACCATAAGGACGTTATCGTCATCTGCGATCCGACCGATTACAGCCAGGTCTTGGGCGAGTTGAGCGCGAACCAGGGTGAAGTCAGCTACGAAACCAAATTCACACTGGCGAAAAAAGTATTTGCACATACAGCGCAATATGACGGCGCCATCACCAATTACTTCACCTCGCTGGGCGCGGACAAGCAGCATGCAACACGCAGCTCCTACCCTGCAACCCTGAACCTGCATTTCGAAAAAGTGCAGGAAATGCGCTACGGCGAAAACCCGCACCAATCGGCCGCCTTCTATCGCGAAAGCAATCCGCAAGTCGGCGCGCTGGCCAACTACACGCAATTGCAAGGCAAGGAACTGTCGTACAACAATATCGCCGATGCAGATGCCGCATGGGAATGCGTAAAGACTTTCGATGAGTCGGCATGCGTCATCATCAAGCATGCGAATCCTTGCGGCGTCGCAGTAGGTGCGAGCCCGCTGGAAGCGTATAGCAAGGCCTTGCAAACCGATCCGACCTCGGCGTTCGGCGGTATCATCGCCTTCAACCGCGAGCTGGATGGTAATGCGGCAGAAGCGGTCGCCAAACAATTCGTTGAAGTCTTGATTGCACCGTCGTTCAGCGAAAAGGCCAAACAGATTTTTGCCGGCAAACAAAATGTACGCCTGCTGGAAATCCCGCTCGGCAATGCCGTCAATGCACACGACTTCAAACGCGTGGGCGGTGGCTTGCTGGTGCAGTCGCCGGATGCAAAAAACGTCGTACTGGCTGAATTGAAAGTCGTCAGCAAGAAGCAACCGACGCCGCAGCAATTGCAGGACCTGATGTTTGCATGGCGCGTTGCCAAGTTCGTCAAATCGAATGCAATCGTGTTCTGCGCGAATGGTATGACGATGGGTGTGGGCGCAGGGCAGATGAGCCGTATCGATTCCGCCCGTATCGCGTCGATCAAGGCGCAGAACGCAGGTTTGTCACTGGTCGGTACTGCGGTGGCGTCGGATGCCTTCTTCCCGTTCCGCGATGGCCTCGACGTCGTGGTGGCGGCAGGTGCGACCTCGGTGATCCATCCGGGCGGTTCGATGCGCGATCAGGAAGTGATCGATGCAGCGGACGAGCAGGGTGTCGTGATGCTGATGACAGGCACACGTCACTTCCGTCACTAATCAGCAAAGTCATGCGACACTAGTCGCGTGACTTGTTTATAGCTACCTCTTATTCCATGAAAATTCTCGGCATCGACCCCGGCTTGCGTACTACCGGCTTTGGCGTGATCGAGAAGCATGGCAACAAACTCACCTATATCGCATCGGGCACCATCAAGACGCCCGATGCCGATTTGCCGCAACGCCTCAAAACCATACTCTCCAGTGTTTCCGAAGTGATTGCGACTTATCATCCCGATTGTGCGGCGATTGAAAAAGTCTTCGTCAACGTGAACCCGCAATCGACGCTGTTGCTGGGACAGGCACGTGGCGCAGCCATCTGTGCACTGGTGCATGCTGATTTGCTGGTGGCCGAATACACCGCGCTGCAAGTGAAGCAAGCGGTGGTCGGGCAGGGCAAGGCGCAAAAAGCACAGGTGCAGGACATGGTGCAGCGCCTGCTGAAGTTATCAGGCTTGCCCGGTACTGATGCCGCCGATGCATTGGGCGTCGCGATCTGCCATGCGCATAGCGGTGAAGCGCTGAGTGTGCTGGGTGCTTTGGCACCGGAGCTGGCGCGCAAGGGTTTGCGTGTACGCGGCGGCCGCCTGGTCGGTTAGTATTAGTCTTCCGTTTTTATATTTCCCAAGGTCACACTGAGATGATAGGTCGTCTTTCCGGAGTATTGCTCGAAAAAAATCCGCCGCAATTGCTGGTTGATTGCAACGGCGTCGGTTATGAAGTCAATGTGCCAATGAGCACTTTCTACAACCTGCCCGGCCTCGGCGATAAAGTCGTTTTGCTGACCCATCTGACGGTGCGCGAAGATGCGCACATCCTGTTTGGCTTCGGCACCAATGAAGAGCGTAACGTCTTCAAGCAATTGGTAAAAATTACCGGCATAGGTGCACGCACCGCGCTATCCATCCTGTCCGGTATGTCGGTGGCTGATCTCGCCCAGGCTATTACGATGCAGGAAGCCGGTCGCCTGACCAAGATCCCGGGCATAGGCAAGAAAACCGCCGAGCGCCTCTTGCTCGAATTGAAGGGCAAGCTGGGTGCTGACCTCGGCGTGGCCGGAGCCGTCGCGACCGATGCCACTTCCGATATCCTGAATGCATTGCTGGCCCTGGGTTACTCCGACAAGGAAGCGATGCTGGCCTTGAAACAGGTACCGGCCGGCACCGGTGTTTCGGACGGTATCAAGCTCGCACTCAAGTCCCTGTCCAAGGCATAAGTTAACTTTCACCGCCGCCGCGCTACAATGCGACCATGAGTATTCAAACCGACGATTTCAGCGAACAACGTATTATTGCCGCTACCCCCGCCTCCGCCAACGAGGAGGCGATAGAGCGTGCGCTGCGGCCGAAGCAGTTGGACGAATACGTAGGCCAGGAAAAAATCCGTGGTCAGCTGGAAATCTTCATCACCGCCGCCCGGCAACGACATGAAGCGCTGGATCACACTTTGCTGTTTGGTCCCCCGGGTTTGGGTAAAACCACACTGGCACACATCATTGCGCGTGAAATGGGCGTTAACCTGCGCCAGACTTCGGGCCCGGTACTGGAACGTGCCGGTGACCTCGCCGCATTGCTGACCAACCTCGAAGCCAACGACGTACTCTTCATCGATGAAATCCACAGGTTGTCGCCGGTAGTCGAAGAAATCCTGTATCCGGCGCTTGAGGATTACCAGATCGATATCATGATCGGTGAAGGTCCTGCCGCGCGTTCGGTACGCCTCGATTTACAGCCGTTCACACTGGTTGGTGCGACGACACGCGCCGGCATGCTGACCAATCCTTTGCGTGACCGCTTCGGTATCGTCGCGCGCCTCGAATTCTATACGCCGCTGGAATTGACCAAGATCGTCACACGCAGCTCGGCCTTGCTGAATGCACCTATCGATGAAGATGGCGCGTTTGAAATCGCCAAGCGCAGCCGCGGCACGCCGCGTATCGCCAACCGCCTGTTGCGCCGGGTGCGTGATTACGCCGAAGTCAAAGGCAATGGCAAGATCACCAAGGCAATGGCCGACGCGGCACTGGTCATGCTGGATGTCGATCCGGTCGGTTTCGACCTGATGGATCGGAAGCTGCTGGAAGCGGTGTTGTTCAAATTTAATGGCGGTCCGGTCGGTCTCGACAACCTGGCGGCGGCGATTGGCGAAGAGCGCGACACGATTGAAGACGTGCTCGAACCCTATCTGATCCAGCAGGGCTTCCTGCAGCGCACGCCACGTGGCCGGATTGCCACGCCTGTCGCTTATGCGCACTTTGGCGTGACGGCACCGCAAACCGGGCCGAATGGCGACTTGTGGGCCGGGCAGTAGCACTGCCGACCCGACGCCTGCGTCAGCACACCTTTCAAAAAGAACACCATGCAAATCTGGGTTGATGCCGATGCCTGTCCCAATGTCATCAAGGACGTGCTGTTTCGCGTAGCCGACCGGCTGCAGGTACAGGTCACGCTGGTGGCAAATAAGCTATTGCGTACGCCGCCATCGCGCTTCATCAAGGCGATCCAGGTACCGGCCGGCTTCGATGTTGCAGACAATGAAATCGTGCGCCTGGTGCAAGCCGGCGACCTGGTGATTACCGCAGATATCCCGTTGGCGGCTGACGTCCTCGAAAAGGGCGGGCATCCGCTGAATCCGCGCGGCGAGTTTTATACTAAAGACAATATCCAGCAACATCTGACCATGCGCAGCTTTATGGATGATCTGCGCAGCAGCGGCGTCGATACCGGCGGCCCATCCGCGTTTAGCCAAGGGGATATCCGGGCTTTCGCAAATCAACTGGACCGCTACCTGGCGCGCCAGCGTAGCAAAGGCTGATTACCGCGTTGACGGCTGTCACTGTTGCACTGTGTCATTAGCCAAATGACATTTCCGCATTAAAAAATTTCATCTGCTATGCCCCTCCTGGGACAATTTGCTCCTTTGCAGGGCGTTCGCCTTGTGTGAGAATGTTGCATCGCAAATAAGGCTTTATTTCCTTTATTCAACTTCTCTGCGCGAGCTAGCCATGTTGATGTCAACCCAAGCCAATCGATACGCGCACCAATTACTGGCCGCGCGAGCGGATGCGCAACAAATTCCCTGCCTGACCAAAGACGATCATCTGACGATTGCGGATGGCTATGACGTCGCCAAATGCATAGTCGATATCCGCATTGCGCAGGGCGAGACGCCGATCGGGCGCAAGATTGGTTTCACCAATCGCCGCATCTGGCCGAACTATGGTGAGCGCGAACCTATCAATGCACCGATCTGGGCACATATGTACGACGATACGGTGCGCTATTCGGAAGACAATCACGGCTTGCAGGATTTGACGGGTGCGGTCCAGCCGCGCATAGAACCGGAGATCGTGTTCAAGCTGGCGAAAGCACCACCAGTCAATGCGACGCTGGAAGATATTGCCGATTGCATCGAATGGATGGCACACGGTTTTGAGCTGGTGGTTTGTCCATTTGCCGACTGGAAGTTTGAGGCGGCCGACGCTGTCGCAGCCTTCGGTTTCCATGGCGCACTGATCCTGGGTGAGCCGCATATGCTGTCGTCGGCGACGCGCGCGCATCTGGCCGATATCCTGACTGCAGCCAGCGTCTCGTTGTCGTATAGCGAAGGTGCGGAATTCAGGCTGCACAGCGCAGGGTTTGGCAGCAATGTCATGGATAGCCCGGTGCATGCTTTATTGAACCTGCACCAGACCCTGCAGACGCAACCACAGTTCGCGCCTTTGGCGGCGGGTGAAATTATTGCGACGGGTACCCTGACCGATGCTTATCCGGTGAAGCCGGGACAAACCTGGTCGACTGCATTTTCCGGCGTGGCTTTGCCGGGACTGACCTTATCCTTCGTCTAGTTCCGCATTACTTTCCTGCTGCCGGATAAAAAAATCCGCCGCATGCCTGACAGGCAGCGGCGGATTTTTTATTGCAGCAAGTCCTTTGCTCAGCCGCGCGCAGGTGCTGCATTGAAAGGCAGCGAAGTATGCGCGTCGTGCGCCAGGCTGTGATGCTCGGTGCGTACCGCTTGCGCACTGGCCGGTTGACGCTCGTCGAGCTTGAAGACGTTGACGATTTGCGCCAGCTTGTCGGCCTGGTCGCGCAAGGATTGCGATGCGGCGGCGGCTTCTTCAACCAGCGCTGCATTTTGTTGCGTGACTTGATCCATTTGGCTGATGGCCGTGTTGACTTGCTCGATGCCGGAACTCTGCTCCTGGCTGGCCGCCATGATCTCGTTCATGATATCGGTCACATGGCGGATGCTGTTGACAACATCATCCATCGTCTTGCCGGCTTCGCTCACCAGCTTGCTGCCGGCATCGACATTGCTGACCGAGTCGCCGATCAGACTCTTGATTTCTTTTGCAGCCGCAGCGGATCGTTGCGCCAGGCTGCGGACTTCGGTCGCAACGACGGCAAAGCCACGGCCCTGTTCGCCGGCACGCGCCGCTTCGACTGCTGCATTCAGTGCCAGGATATTGGTCTGGAAAGCGATGCCGTCGATGACGCCGATAATGTCGACGATCTTGCGCGATGAGCTATTGATGGCACCCATGGTGCTGATCATTTCCTTGACGACGGCACCACCCTTGGCGGCGACATCGGAGGCGGACACGGCGAGCTGATTTGCCTGCTGTGCATTTTCGGCATTTTGCTTGACGGTTGATGTCAGCTCTTCCATCGACGATGCGGTTTCTTCCAGCGACGCAGCCTGTTGTTCGGTACGTGATGACAGGTCGAGATTGCCGTGGGCAATTTCAGCTGAGGCGGTATTAATGAAGTCGGTACCGGCTTTGACATCGTTGACGATTTTCTTCAGGCCGTCATTCATGCCACCAAGCGCACGCATCAGGTCGCCGATTTCATCCTTCGATGGTTTGCCGATGTCGCCGGTGAGGTCACCATCCGCGGCGCGACTGGCGACATCAATTGCAGAGCGCAATGGCTTGGTGATGCTGCGCGTGATGACGATGGCGCAGGCGGCACCCAGCAGGATCAGCAGTACGCCCAGTCCTATCATCAGGTTCAGGCTGCGCTGATGCGCGTCGTCAATATCGCGGGAAATCTGGTCGATGGCTTTGCGCTGGACTGACAGGAACTCCAGTACTTTTTCCTGATAGGCCTTGGCGGCCGGCAGGAATATCTGCAGATAAGCGCGTTCGGCTTCCGCCTTGTTGCCACCTTTCTTCGCGTTCATGACATCTTCTTTGCCCTTTTGATACGCTTTGCGCAGCTCGATAGTCTGCTGATACAACTTGCGCTCGGCGTCGCTGGTGATCATGCCTTCCAGGCTCTTTAGCAGCGCACTGCCTTGTTTGGTGCTGTCGGCGATGACATCGGCAAAAACATCGGAGAGCGTGTCATCCGTGCTGCGGGCGATCATCGAGGTGCGGGCAATCGCGGAATAAATGAAGACGTACCAGTCGGAAGTGATGCGCTCCTTGGCCAGCGGCTTTTCCATCATCAGGCGGGTTGCTTCTGCATTCTGTCGTGCATGGATCAATGCAATAGCGGTGGAGGCTACGGAGAGTGCGAGTACCAATATGAAGCCAATTGCAAGACGTGTACCGATTCTGAAATTCGATAGAAAGCTCATGGAATATGTCTCTTAGGAGTTTTAATGGTCGGCTGTAAACTGTATTGCCGCGCGGCAAGTCTAAGATAGTCCGGTTTCCCCCGAGAGAATTTTGTGAGTCCTTGTGGCGCGAATGCATCATCTTGTGACATTGTTTTGCAATCCCGTACAGCTTTCTTGTCAAATGCATATCGTAAACCTGCAAATGCAGGACTGGCTTGCCTATGCGGGCGGTCAGTGTGTTTTCAATGGACAAATAAAAAGCGCAGCGTGCTTGTACACGCTGCGCTTTTTTGATGTTGCCGGGAATTACAGCTTGGCGAATTGCTCGCGCAATTTATTCAGCGTGGCCGAGAAATTGGCAACGCGTTCCTTTTCTTGTGCCACGACTTGCGCCGGGGCACGGGCGACGAAACTTTCATTGCCGAGCTTGCTGTTGGCCTTGGTGATTTCGCCATCCAGGCGGGCGATTTCCTTGCTCAGGCGTTCACGTTCAGCCGCGACATCGATTTCCACTTTCAGCATCAGCTTCGCAGTGCCGACGATGGAAACCGGTGCCGGTGATTCCGGCAGCTTGTCCGCCACATTCACTTCGGACAGTTTGGCCAGTGCCTGCAGGTAAGGTGCAAACGATTGCAGGCGGGCAGCTTGCGTCGGATCGCTGGCTTCCATGATCAGCGGCACGCGCAGTGCCGGGGACAATTGCATTTCACCACGCAGGTTACGACAGGCATCGGTCATGGCTTTCAGTTCCGCCATCCAGTTTTCCGCCTGTTCATCAATCTTGCCGGCTTGCGCTTCCGGATACGGTTGCAACATGATTGAATCGCCGGCCGGATTTGGTTTGTAACCGGTCAGCGGTGCGACGGTTTGCCACAGTGCTTCGGTGATGAAAGGAATCACCGGATGCGCGAGGCGCAAGATGGTTTCCAGTACACGCAACAGGGTGCGACGTGTCGCGCGCTGCTGTGCTTCAGTGCCGGTCTGGATCTGTACCTTGGCAACTTCCAGGTACCAGTCGCAGTATTCATCCCAGATGAATTGATACAGCGACGCGGCGATATTGTCGAAACGGTAGTCGGCAAAGCCTTTCGCGATGTCGGCTTCGGTACGCTGCAGTTTGGACACGATCCAGCGATCCGCTTGCGAGAAGTCGGTGTAACCACCCGGATCGCAATCACCGGCTGCACAAGGTGCATCACGGAAACCGCAATCGTGGCCTTCGCAATTCATCAAGACAAAGCGCGTGGCATTCCATAGCTTGTTGCAGAAATTGCGATAGCCTTCGCAACGGCTCAGGTCGAAATTGATATTGCGTCCCAGCGATGCATAACTCGCCATCGTGAAGCGCAAGGCATCGGTACCGTAAGCCGAAATGCCGGCCGGGAATTCCTTGCGGGTTGATTTCTCGATGCTGGCAGCCTGCTTCGGATTCATCAGGCCGACGGTGCGTTTGGCAACCAGCTCGTCGACATTGATACCGTCGATCAGGTCGATAGGGTCCAGCGTATTGCCTTTCGACTTGGACATTTTCTGGCCGCTGCTGTCGCGTATCAGGCCGTGCACGTACACCGTTTTGAACGGGACTTTGCCGGTGAAGTGCGTGGTCATCATGACCATGCGTGCGACCCAGAAGAAAATAATGTCGAAGCCGGTGACCAGCACCGACGACGGCAGGAAAGTCTTGAAGTCAGGCGTTTCTTCCGGCCAGCCGAGCGTCGAGAACGGCACCAGTGCCGACGAGAACCAGGTGTCGAGTACGTCTTCGTCGCGTGTCAGCGGACCGTTGTAGCCGGCAGCAGTAGCCTTGGCCTTTGCTTCGTCTTCATTGCGTGCAACATAGACTTTGCCTTCGCTGTCGTACCATGCCGGGATTTGATGGCCCCACCACAATTGACGCGAGATACACCAGTCCTGGATATTGTTGAGCCACTGGTTATAGGTATTGGTCCAGTTTTCCGGCAGCATTTTGATTTCGCCGTTCGCCACTTTTTCCAGTGCGACTTCGGTAATCGATTTGCCCGGGAAGTAAGTACCTTCCGGTGCCGGTTTGCTCATCGCGACAAACCATTGGTCGGTCAGCATTGGTTCGATCACGGTGTTGGTACGGTCGCCGCGCGGCACCATCAATTTGTGCGGCTTGACCAGTTCCAGCAAGCCTTGTGCATCGAGGTCGGCGACGATTTGCTTGCGCGCGGCGAAGCGATCCAGGCCCTGGTATGCGGCCGGTGCATTTTCATTGATCTTTGCATCCAGTGTCAGGATGCTGATCTTGTCGAGGTTGTGACGCTGGCCAACGGCGTAATCGTTAAAATCATGCGCCGGCGTGATCTTCACGCAACCGGTACCGAATTCCTTGTCGACGTAATCATCGGCAATGATAGGAATGGTGCGTTCGCATAAAGGCAGGGTCAGCAGTTTGCCGACCAGGTGCTGATAGCGCGTATCGGTCGGATCAACCGCAACCGCGACGTCGCCCAGCATGGTTTCCGGACGGGTGGTGGCGACTACGATGAAATTGCGTTCTTCCCATTCGGTGGCATTGCCTGCTTCATCGAATGCGATCGGGAATTTGTAGCTGGAGCCGTCCGCCAATGGATAGCGGATATTCCACATTTGGCCGTCTTCTTCTTCCGACACCACTTCCAGGTCGGAAACTGCGGTGCCGAGTACCGGGTCCCAGTTGACCAGGCGTTTGCCGCGGTAGATCAAGCCTTGTTCGACCAGGCGTACAAATACTTCGGTCACGGTCTTCGAGCGTGGCTCATCCATCGTGAAGTATTCACGGCTCCAGTCCGGCGACGCGCCGAGGCGACGGATCTGGCCGGTAATCGTCGAGCCGGATTTTTCTTTCCATTCCCACACTTTTTCGACGAATTTCTCGCGGCCCAAGTCGTGGCGCGTGATTTTTTGTGCGTCGAGCTGGCGTTCAACCACGATCTGGGTCGCGATGCCGGCATGGTCGGTACCCGGAATCCAGGCGGTATTAAAGCCGCGCATGCGGTGATAGCGGGTCAAGCCATCCATGATGGTTTGATTGAAACCATGACCCAGGTGCAGGGTGCCGGTCACGTTCGGCGGCGGCAACTGGATGCTGAATGCGGGTTTGTCTGCGTCGGTGGTGGCGGTGTAATAACCGCGTTTCTCCCATTCGGTGCGCCAGAACGCTTCAATGTCGGCGGGATCGAAAGACTTGGCTAATTCCATGATTTTGAATGAATTGAATCGAATCAAGCATTATAAGTGACGATGAGGGGGCGTATTGCCTCCGATCTCGCAAATGAAGGTAGAATTCTGGTCTTCTCTGCTTGTCTGAGCCTCCAGGCCTTGCCTAAAGTTGAGTTTTAAGCGGAAGACAAGTCAGGCTATTGTCTGTGCCGTATCGGAAGCAAAGCCGCGTGCCTTGAATAAATGACAAGGCAGCCAGGGCAAGCAAGCACCTTTAAAAATAGTGAAGTGACAGAGTGAAGTGATGCTGGAAATCGAATTGAACGGCGCCATGCGCCAGGTTGAGAGCGGCCAGAATGTGGCTGACCTGATAGCGGAATTATCGTTGTCCGGCAAAGCCGTGGCGGTCGCCATCAACCGTGAAATCGTCCCGCGCGGGCAATGGGCAGAGCGCCAATTGCAGGCGGCTGACCGTATCGATATCGTGCGCGCCATCGGCGGCGGCTGATCATCTTCCTGTCAACACCGGCGGTTCAAGCCGTGTGTTTGATATTGTTTACTTTGATTCCCTCGCAGTTTGCTCCATCCTGCACCCACGTACCCCGGAACCCATCATGACCAGCGCCCAATTTCCTGACGACCAACTGACGATCGCCGGCACCACCTATCGCTCCCGCCTCTTGGTAGGCAGCGGTAAATACAAAGACCTCGAACAGACCCGCGCCGCCAGCGAAGCCAGCGGTGCACAAATCGTCACCGTCGCGATTCGCCGCGTCAATATCGGACAAGACCCGAATGCACCGAGCCTGCTTGATGTGCTGCCGCCATCCGAATACACCTTGTTGCCGAACTCGGCTGGTTGCTACAACGCGGCTGATGCGGTGTATACACTGCAACTGGGTCGTGAAATCCTCGGTGGCCACAAGTTGTGCAAACTCGAAGTGCTGGGCGATGAAAAGACCCTGTTCCCGAATATGCCGGAAACCCTGAAAGCAGCAGAAACGCTGGTCAAGGATGGCTTTGATGTGATGGTCTATTGCAGCGATGATCCGATCCAGGCGCGCATGCTGGAAGACATTGGCTGCGCCGCCATCATGCCGTTGGCCTCGCTGATTGGTTCCGGCATGGGCATCCTCAATCCGTGGAACCTGTCGCTCATCATTGAACAAAGCAAAGTCCCGGTCATCGTTGATGCCGGTGTTGGCACCGCTTCGGATGCGGCGATTGCCATGGAACTGGGTTGCGACGGTGTACTGATGAACACCGCGATTGCCGGAGCGCAAGATCCGGTACGTATGGCGCATGCAATGAAATTGGGTATTGATGCAGGTCGCAATGCTTACCTGGCAGGTCGTATCGCCCGTAAATTCGCCGCTTCCCCATCGTCGCCGATGGCCGGACGCGTGGTTTAAAGTAGTTAAAAGAAGATAAAGAAGGCAAAGACGCATGAAATCTAATCTGCACGGTCTCTATCTCGTTACTCCGGACTGGGATGACACCCGCAAACTGCTGGAAATTACCGAACTCGCATTGAAAGGCGGCGTTAGCCTCCTGCAATACCGTCACAAGACTGCCGATGCAGCCTTGCGCCAGGAACAGGCGGAATGCCTGCAAGCGCTGTGCCGCAGCTATGAAGTGCCATTCATCATCAATGATCACATCGACCTGTGCCTGGGCATCAATGCGGATGGTATACACGTCGGCGGTACTGATAAGTCGGTGGCTGAAGTGCGTGCAATCATCGGCCCGGACAAAATCCTCGGTTCATCCTGCTACGGTGACCTGGCATTGGCGCATGCGGCAGAAGCGGCCGGTGCCAGCTATGTGGCCTTCGGCGGTTTCTATCCATCCAAGGTCAAGAAATACCCTGTTACCACCGCGCCGACCATCGTCAGCGACTGGAAAGCGCAAGGTAAAGTACCTAGTTGCGTAATCGGTGGCATGACCCGGGACAACTCCGCGCCGCTGGTAGCGAATGGTGCCGACATGGTAGCTGCGATCAGCAGCGTCTACCTGGCAGGTGATCCGCAAGCGGCGGCGCGTGCCTTTGTCAGCTTGTTCGCCAAGTAATTTCCCCAGGCTCCCGGTGCCCGTTTGCAAGCAGGCACCGATTGAGTCCCCTTGTTGCTTCCCTCATTTCACTATCGTATTTTTAGCGCATGCCTTTGGGCAAGAGACGTGTAATCAGCGGCCTCTCGCCTGCTGTGGCGGCTATAATCGATAGATGCAAAATCTTCTTCACAATCTCAATCCCGAACAACTCGCCGCTGTCACCTTACCCGCACAGCCTGCATTGATTCTGGCAGGTGCCGGTTCCGGCAAAACCCGCGTACTGACCACGCGCATCGCCTGGCTGATCCAGACCGGTCAGGTCTCGCCTGCGGGCATACTTGCCGTGACTTTCACCAACAAGGCGGCGAAGGAAATGATGACGCGCCTGTCGGCGATGATGCCGATCAATACCCGCGGGATGTGGATAGGAACCTTCCACGGATTGTGTAACCGCCTGCTGCGTGCACATTATCGTGATGCCGCTTTGCCGCAGACTTTCCAGATCCTCGATTCACAGGATCAGTTATCGATGATCAAGCGTTTGCTCAAGGCAAACAATATCGACGATGAAAAATATCCGCCGCGCAACCTGATGTACTTCATCAATGGTGCAAAAGACCAGGGTTTGCGCGCCAGTGCAGTAGAAGCCTTCGATGACTACAACCGCAAGATGGTGGAGTTGTACGAAATCTACGACCAGCAATGCCAGCGTGAAGGCGTGGTCGATTTCGCTGAACTCCTGTTGCGCACCTACGAATTACTGAGCCGCAACCAGCCTTTGCGCGAACATTATCAATCGCGCTTCCGTCACATCCTGGTCGACGAATTCCAGGATACCAATGACCTGCAATACAACTGGCTGAAGCTGATGGCCGGTACGCAGGGCGCAGTGTTTGCGGTGGGCGACGACGATCAGAGTATCTATGCCTTCCGCGGTGCCAACGTCGGTAATATGAGTGCCTTCGAGCGTGAATTCAAAGTAGAGAACCTGATCAAGCTGGAGCAAAATTATCGCTCGCACGGTCACATCCTCGATACCGCGAATACGCTGATTGCGAACAACAGCAAACGCCTCGGCAAGAATTTGCATACCGATGCCGGCCACGGCGAATTGGTGCGCATCTACGAAGCGACCAGCGATTTGCAGGAAGCGCAATGGATCATAGAAGAGGCCAAGAGCCTGATCGCCGAAGGCGCAGCGCGTAGCGATATCGCCGTGCTGTATCGCTCGAATGCGCAATCGCGTGTGATCGAGCATGCACTGTTTTCTTCCGGTATTCCGTATCGCGTATACGGCGGCCAGCGCTTCTTTGAACGCGCCGAGGTCAAGCACGCGATCGCTTACCTGCAATTGATGGATAACCCGCATAACGACTCCGCCTTCCTGCGCGTGGTGAACTTCCCGACGCGCGGCATTGGTGCTCGTTCGCTGGAGCAATTGCAGGATGCGGCCAAGCAATATGGAATTTCGCTATACGCGGCGGTGCCCTATGTCGCCGGCAAGGCCGGTACTTCGCTCGGTGCCTTCATCAAGTTAATAGAAGCGGCACGCTTCGAAACGCAAAACCTGCCCTTGCCGGAAATGGTGCAAGTGGTGATCGATGCCAGCGGCCTTATCACGCATTACCAGAATGAAAAAGAAGGTGCGGACCGCATAGAAAATCTGGAGCAAGTGGTTAGTGCCGCTACTTTGTTCGTATCGGAAGAAGGCTTCGGCCAGGATGCGCCGGCCTTGCTGGGACCGACCAGCCAGCAGATGGCAGGGCCGGCAATCGTGACGCAGGACGGCGTGGAAATACTGGATGCGGATGCGCCTTTGCCGGTTGTGATGTCGCCCTTGTCAGCTTTCCTGTCGCATGCATCGCTGGAAGCAGGTGACAACCAAGCACAAGCCGGACAAGATGCCTTGCAACTGATGACAGTGCATTCGGCCAAGGGGCTGGAATTCGATGCGGTATTCATCACCGGCCTCGAAGAAGGTTTGTTCCCGCACGAAAATTCGCAGAAGGAAGAAGACGGCGTGGAGGAAGAGCGACGCCTGATGTATGTCGCGATTACTCGTGCCAAACGTCGTCTCTATATCAGCTTCTCGCAGACGCGCATGTTGCACGGCCAGATGCGTTTCAATTTGAAGTCGCGCTTCTTCGATGAAATGCCGGAAGATTCGCTGAAGTGGCTGTCGCCAAAAGTGCAGCAACATCACTGGACCGCGCATCCGAAAGCGGCATGGGAAGATGCACTCGGTGCCGGCACCAATCAGATCGCACAGAATATCGTGAAAAAAGATATCGGTTGGCGCATAGGTGAATCCGTCGCGCATGCCAAATTCGGTGAAGGTGTGATCGTCAACATCGAAGGTAGTGGCGGCAATGCGCGTGCACATATCAACTTTGGCCGACATGGCATGAAGCTATTGGATTTGAGTGTTGCCAAGCTCGAGAAGGTGAGTGGCTGAGGCTGGGTGCAAGCGCTGCCGGCAGCGCTTGCACCCAGTCATTAGAACGTAAGATTCTCCGGCGGTTCGCCGAACATTTGGATGTAGGTAGGGTAAAACGAGCAGTACATGATCACGGTCAACACCAGTGACATAGGCAGCAGGATGAAGATGGAAGCTGTTGCCGAATTCAATAACATCCCCAGTATCGAACTCACCACAACCGGGAAGATCATCCCGATGCTGACCCAGGCCAAGCCGTAAATCAGGAAGGCCTTGCCGGCGCGACGCACGGCAAAGAAGCTATAGAAAATCGCCTTGCCCACGCCCATGCCTTGCCACGCGATCAGCGGTGCGGCAAACCAGAACGCCATCGCCGCAGGAATGTACACGGCAGCAGAGAAAAACATCGCCGTGGTCATGCTGGAAGCACGCACGGTTTCCGCATCCAGCACGATCTGGCCGGTCAGCGCCTGCCAGAACACACCACCATCAATCAGGCTGGAAGCGCCGACGGCGACAATGGCCGCAACCAGGTACAAGGTGCCGAGCTTGATCAGTGTGCGCATCGCAGGCGAACGGAAGCCCACCAGTAGCAGGTTCGGATAAACCCGTTTTCCGCTTTTGACGTAAGCACATGCATGCATGAAGCTCATCGAAAACAGTGGTACCAGGATCAGCGGCAGCAACTGACCAATGACAGGAATGATGCCCAGTCCCAGCATCAGGAACATATAGGCAAAGAAGAGCGTCGATAATTCAGCCGGTTGCTTGCGGAAGATGGCAAAGCCTTCTTTCACCCAAAGCCAACCGCTTATTGCAGGGAGTTTGTCCATCATCCAGCCGATGTAAAAAGAGGGGGAGTCGCTTGTTCGATGCGCAAACGCAAGATACGTTCAAAATGGCCAGGATCATGCGGCGTCAGCATTTCCGCATCGCGCGGCAAATGGAAATCATACAGGCGTGACAGCCAGAACCGCAAAGCCCCGGCACGCAGCATCGTTTGCCATGCCGCTTGCTCTGCAGCGGTGAATGGACGTACATGATGGTAGGCATCCAGCATGGCGCGTACCCGTTCCTGATCCAATACACCGGTTTCCACATCGATACACCAGTCATTCACGGTGACAGCGACATCGAACAGCCAGGTATCGCAACCGGCGAAATAGAAATCGAAGAAGCCGGTCAGGTGATCGCCGCTGAACATCACATTGTTGCGGAACAGGTCGGCATGGATAGGACCGTTCTGCAATTGATGATAAGTATCGGATTCAGCAAACGCGTTCTGGAAAGCCATTTCTTCTGCCAGCAGCTGTTTATTGCTGTCCGACAGGTAAGGCATGACGATAGGCGCGGTTTCATTACGCCAGGCCAGGCCACGCAGGTTCGGTTGGCGAATCGGGAAATTTTCTGCTGCGATATGCATGCGCGCCAGCATCGCACCGACTGCGGCACAATGCACTGCTTGCGGTTCCATCTGCGAGCTGCCTTCGAGCTTGCTGACGATGGCCGCCGGTTTGCCGTGCAAGGCATTGATCAAATTACCCTGATGCGTCGCGATAGGTGCTGGCACCAGTACGCCGCGTTCCGCCAGATGGCGCATCAGGTTCAGGTAAAAGGGCAGTTGTTCGAAGCTGAGGTTTTCGAATATGGTCAAAACATATTCGCCGAACTCGGTCGTAATGAAAAAATTGGTGTTTTCAATGCCGGATGGAATGCCCTTGATCGCGAGCGCTTTGCCCAGATCGAATTGGGTGATCCATTGGGAGAGGTCATCCAGGGTGACCGGAGTAAATACTGCCATGGGGAAATTAGAAAGAAATACCTGCCGTCAAAAAACAAAAAATAACGCACCGAGGTGCGTTATTCAGGAACGCTTGCATTGAGCAAGTAAATTACTTGCCAGGTGCCGGAGCCAGTGTTTCTACAGGCTCAGGTGCCGGATGGCTTTTCGGTGGGCCGAATTCGCCGATCTGGAATTGCACCGGACGCGAGCTGTCGCTTTGGCCATCGCCGCGCATCGCGCTGCCGGCCGGGTCATTCGGATAGGCGTAATAGGTAGTACGGCCGGTTTGTACCTTCACTTCCGTTACGCGACCCTGGGATTTTTTCTCGGTAATTTTCTTTTGCGTATCAGGCTGGCGGATGGTCACCTCCGGTGCAGCACCTTCTTCCAGGCGTTGCATTTGTGGTGGCGGTGGGGCTACGTCATTGCCGGGCGCATTTTGTGCGCTTACAAGCATAGGCGTAGCGAAAACTGCCGCTGTAATCGTGATGAGGGACCAGATTTTGGATGTGCGCATGATGTGTGTATGAGCCCGTCGTTGAAAGGAAATTAAGTAAGATGGTTCATTGTAACAAACAGGGCTAAGCCTGCTGAAAATAGTTCATTTTGTTATGAAACGTTCCATAAACACAATTTGCCGTCACAGCGTGCAGAATTTGCACGGGTAAACTCTGCCATAATCGTAGCCGTTTGCCATCAGAGCTTAATCCTGTGGCCTGCTTTATATAGACAGCCTTGTCGCCGTCCCTGTTTCCCTGACTGAATTCCTATGAATAAAACCCTGTTGTTAGTTGATGGTTCCAGCTATTTGTACCGCGCTTTCCACGCGATGCCTGATTTGCGCGGCCCGAATGGCGCGCCTACCGGCGCCATCTACGGCATGATCAATATGCTGCGCCGCTTGCGCAAGGACTATCCCGATGCGGAATACATGGCCTGCGTATTCGATGCCAAGGGCAAAACCTTCCGTGACGATTTATATGCCGAGTACAAGGCGCAGCGTGCGTCCATGCCGGACGACCTGGTGAAACAGATCGAACCCATCCATGAAGCGGTACGTGCGATGGGCTGGCCCATCCTGATGGTGGAGGGGATAGAAGCGGATGACGTTATCGGTACGCTGGCGGTAGAGGCCGTCAAGCACGGGATGGATACCGTGATCTCGACCGGCGACAAGGATCTGGCACAACTGGTGAATGATCGCGTCATGCTGATCAATACGATGAGCAATGAAAAGCTGGACCGTGACGGCGTAATCGCCAAATTTGGCGTGCCGCCGGAACGCATCATCGATTACCTGACGCTGATTGGCGATACCGTCGATAACGTCCCGGGTGTGGACAAAGTCGGACCAAAAACCGCAGTCAAATGGTTGACCCAGTATGGCACGCTGGACGGCATCGTCGAGCACGCAGCCGACATCAAGGGTGCGGTCGGCGATAACCTGCGTCGCGCACTGGATTGGTTGCCACAAGCCAAAACACTGATCACGGTGAAAACGGATTGCGACTTGTCCGGACATATGGACACGATTGTCGAATCGCTGACGCAACGTCCGGAAGATAAGGACGCGATGATCGATTTCTTCACGCGTAACGGTTTCAAGACCTGGTTGCGTGAATTGTCAGATAAACCGGAAGCGGCAGATGCTGCCGCTGCACCTGCTGCAGATGCAGCACCGCAAGGTGCTTTGTTCGCTGACGATGCACCGGAAGTCGAAAAGCATTATGAAACGATCTTGACGGAAGCTGAGCTGGAGCGCTGGTTGCAGAAAATCGATAGCGCGGTACTGACTTCTATCGATACCGAAACCACTTCGCTGATCCCGATGCAGGCACAACTGGTAGGTATTTCACTCTGTTGCGAACCGGGCGTTGCTGCGTATATTCCAGTCGCACATCATTACCAGGACGTACCGCAGCAATTATCGCGTGAGCTCGTATTGGAAAAAATGAAGCCATGGCTGGAAGATGCGAGTAAGGCCAAGGTTGGACAAAACCTGAAATACGATAGCCATATCTTTGCCAATCACGGCGTCAATCTGCGCGGCATCGTGCACGACACCCTGCTCGAATCCTACGTCTTTGAATCGCACCGCAGTCACGATATGGATAGCCTGGCCCTGCGCCATTTGAATCGCAAGACGATTACCTTCCAGGAGGTTTGCGGCAAGGGCGCATCGCAAATCGGTTTCGAGCAGGTCGAGATCGGTCGTGCCACCGAATACGCGGCTGAAGATGCAGACATTACGCTGCAACTGCATCAACGCATGTGGCCGAATGTGGCGGAAGATAATGGCCTGACTTTTGTCTATGAAAAGATCGAGTTGCCGACTGCGGTAGTACTGCAAAAGATAGAGCGTAATGGTGTATTGATCGATCCCGATTTATTGGCCAAGCAATCGAATGAACTCGGCAAGCGCATGCTGGAGATCGAACAGAATGCCTACGAACTGGCTGAGCAGCCTTTCAATTTGAATTCACCGAAACAAATAGGCGAAATCTTTTTTGAAAAGTTGAAGCTGCCGGTCGTCAAGAAAACGCCATCGGGTTCGCCATCCACCGATGAAGAAGTACTGCAAAAACTGGCTGAGGATTATCCACTGCCGAAAGTCTTGCTCGAATATCGTGGTTTGTCGAAACTGAAATCGACCTATACCGATAAATTGCCGAAGATGATAGATCCGACTACCGGCCGCGTGCATACCAATTATGCGCAAGCGGTGGCGGTGACCGGTCGCCTGGCATCGAACGATCCCAACCTGCAAAACATCCCTATCCGCAATGCAGAAGGCCGGCGTATACGCGAAGCCTTTATTGCCGCGCCGGGGAATGTCATTGTCTCTGCCGATTATTCGCAAATCGAGTTGCGCATCATGGCGCATATTTCCGGTGACGAAAATATGCTGCAAGCCTTTGCCGACGGCGAGGATATCCATCGTGCAACGGCGGCAGAAATTTTTGGCGTCGAGCGCAGGGCGGTTGACAGTGAGCAACGTCGTTATGCGAAGGTGATTAACTTCGGCCTTATCTATGGCATGAGTGCTTTCGGCCTGGCCGGCAACCTCGGTATAGAACGCTCGGCCGCACAAAGCTATATCGAGCGGTACTTCCATCGTTTCGCCGGCGTGAAGCGCTATATGGATGAAACCCGTCTCGAAGCCAAGGCGCGTGGCTATGTGCAAACTGTTTTTGGCCGTCGCCTGTGGCTGCCGGAAATCAATTCGCCTAACGGTCCGCGTCGCCAGGGTGCCGAACGGGCGGCGATCAACGCGCCTATGCAGGGTACTGCGGCTGACCTGATCAAGCTGGCGATGATCGCGGTGCAGGGCTGGCTGGAGACAGAAAAGCTGCAGTCGAAAATGATCATGCAGGTACACGATGAATTGGTGCTGGAAGTGCCGGAAACCGAGTTGCCGCTGGTCCGTGAGAAACTGCCGGAACTGATGCGTCATGTCGCGCAACTGAAAGTGCCTTTGATCGCCGAAGTGGGCGTCGGCAATAACTGGGATAAAGCGCACTAAGAATTTGGAGTGCATGCCGTATTGATTTCGCCGTTTGCTGTCGCGGTGCGGGCAGCAAGTATTTTTTCAATTGAGATGCAAGAACTATCTACTGGAGGATTGCAATGGATAATTTGAAAGAGGACTTCGATAGCCTGGTCGCCAAAACACCGATCTCCGATGGCGTTGATCGGCGCGGCTTTTTGAAGACGGCTTTGGGTAGCGGATTTGCCGCAGCAGTGTTGCCGATTGCCGCGCACAGTGCGGTGACAACGGATAGCAAAGGCCTGACGGTAGGCGAAATCACGGTTAATGTGAATGGCCAGGCGGTACCGGTCTATCGTGCACAACCGGCGGGCAAAACCAATTTGCCGGTGGTGCTGGTGATTTCCGAAATCTTTGGCGTGCATGAATACATCGCCGACGTCGCACGTCGTTTCGCCAAGCTTGGTTATCTGGCGCTGGCTCCTGAGTTATTCGTGCGCCAGGGCGATCCCGGTTCTTATGGCACGATCGCTGAATTGCAAAAAGAAATTATCTCCAAAGTACCGGATGCACAGGTGATGACCGACCTCGATGCGGTGGTGGCCTGGGCCAAGGCGAATGGCGGTAATACCGACAAGCTGGGCATTACCGGTTTTTGCTGGGGTGGTCGTGTGACCTGGCTGTACTCTGCGCACAATCCGAAGATCAAGGCTGGTGTCGCCTGGTATGGCCGCCTGGTCGGCAATAACAATGAATTGACGCCGAACAATCCGGTCGATATCGCCGCCAAGCTGAAAACCCCGGTCCTGGGTTTGTACGGCGCGCAGGACGGCGGCATCCCGGTCACGACCGTGGTGCAAATGCAGGATGCGCTGTCCAAGGGCAAGAGCAAGTCCGAGTTCGTGCTGTTCAAGAATTCCGGCCACGCTTTCCACGCCGACTATCGCTCCAGCTATGTAGAGGCGGATGCGAAAGAAGGCTGGCAGCGCTGCATCGACTGGTTTAAAACCCACGGCGTAAGCTAAACACAGGCCATCAGGGCCGCAGACGCGACGCTGTGGCATATCCGCACCGTCGCGTTTTTATTTGCTGAAATAGCCGGGATATGTTTTAATTTGCAACCTTGTTGCATTAAGCCCGGAGCCAAAAATTAATTCCACGCTCGTTTCCATCCTGTTGACCACCGCCATTTCCGGTGTCTTCAGCATTTCTGCCGCGGCTTTGTTTTCATTTTCACTGCTGTCCAAGCTGGTAGACCGCATGGTCAGCCTGTCGGTCGGCATTCTGCTGGCGACTTCGCTCTTGCATGCCTTGCCGGAAGCGTTTGAGTCGGGTGCCGATACACATGCATTGTTTGCGCTGCTGCTGGCCGGTTTGCTGGGTTTCTTCCTGTTGGAGAAGTTCGCGATCCTGCGTCACTCGCATCATCATGAAGATGACGGTCACGGCCACGAACACGGGCATGATGCCAAAGAAGCGGGCGCCGCCGGCTGGATGATCCTGGTTGGTGACAGCCTGCACAATTTCACCGATGGCATCCTGATCGCGGCTGCTTTTCTGGCCGATCCCCATCTTGGCATCCTGACCGGCCTGGCTATTATTGCGCATGAAATCCCGCAGGAAATCGGCGACTTCATCGTGTTGTTGAACGCTGGTTTCAGCCGTAAGCGTGCTTATGCCTACAACATCATTTCCGGTTTGACTGCAGTGGTTGGCGGCATCGTCGGTTACCTGATGCTGGACCAGTCGCAAGAGTGGATTCCGTATGTGCTGGTATTTGCCTCATCCGGATTTATCTATATCGCAGTCAGCGACCTGATGCCGCAGATGCAGCGTCGCGCATCATTGCGCGAGACGATCCCGCAAGTTTTGCTGATCGCACTTGGCGTGGGTATTGTTTTATTCCTGACCGGACACGCGCACGCTCATTAAGTCGTGCGCGCCGGTCTGGCTCAGGCTACCGGGCGCGCCGGGTCGGCACACCATTCACTCCAGGAACCCGGGTACAGGGCAGCACCGCCCAAGCCGGCAACTTCCAGCGCCAGCAAGTTATGGCAGGCAGTCACGCCGGAACCGCATTGCATGACGGCTTGTGTCGGATCGCTGAGCAAGGCACTGAATTCACTGCGTAATTGTTCGGCCGATTTGAAGTTGCCATCGGCTTGCAGGTTATCCTTGAAGAAGCGATTCTTCGCGCCGGGTATGTGTCCGCCTACCGGATCTATCGTTTCATTTTCACCGCGATAGCGGTCTGCTGAACGTGCATCGACTACGGTCAGCTTTTCGGTATTCAAATTATTCAGCAGCTCAGTGGCGCTGACTGTTGTGGTCAGCGCAGGGCGTTCGCCTATCGTGCCGAGTACGCGTGGCGACGCTTCGGTAGACAGCCACATGCCATTCGCCAGCCAGGCCGGCAAGCCGCCGTCCAGTACGGCGACGGCCTCATGTCCGACCCAGCGCAGCATCCACCACAGGCGCGCAGCAAACATGCCGCCTTGTGCATCGTAGGCCACGACTTGTGTATCGGGGTTGATGCCCCAGGTTTGCAGCCTGGCGATGAAGGCTGCGCGATCCGGCAAGGGATGGCGACCACGGAAGATTTTGTCGGCACCGATTTTTTCACCGGCCAGGTCTTGATCCAGATGGGCAAATTGCGCGTTTGGCAAATGGCCTTCGGTGAAGGCACGTAGTCCTGCTTCCGGATTCATCAGGTCATGGCGGCAATCGAGGATGACCCAGCCCGGTTCGAAGATGTGTTTGGATAAATCAGCTGCTGAAATGAGGGTGCTATAGGTCATGTCTTTTTCCTGTCGCTGCTGGTTTAGAGTTCAGTCGAAATCGGATCGGCTGGCGTCACGGCTTTTACGGTTGCTGAATTGCGGATATTGTAGAACGTTGCGACGATGCCGCTGACCAGAATGATCGCAATGCCGAGCCAACTAAAGAAGCCAAGGATATCGCTCCAGATTAATACACCCCAGATACTGGAAAACACGATGCCGGTGTATTGCAGGTTGGCCGTTACCAGCGTGTTGCCGAGGCGGTAGGCACGGGTCATCGCCATTTGCGCAATCGCTGCGAATACACCTATGCTCAGCAGCAGGAACATTCCATACGTCGAGTGTGAGCGTAACAGGCTAATCGATTCGCCGTGCAGGCCGGGGCCAAACAGGCAGCCGGCCAGGCCGGCGATGAAGCCGGTGGCGGAGAAATAAAACACGACGCGGGATTCCGGCTCACCCAGTTGCCCGAGGTGGCGGACCTGCAGATAAGCGAGTGCCGACAGCGCGCCTGAACAAAGGCCGAGGAAGCCGCCCAGCCATTGGTCGGCGTGTATCGATGGACGCAGCAGCAAGGTCACGCCAACGAAGCTTGCCGTAATCGCCAGTACCAGGCCCCATTCAAAGCGCCGTTTGCCCGCACGCCATGCCGCGACAAACAGGATGCCGGAGATCCAGATCGGCGCCATGTAATTGAGTGTCATCGCTGTTGCCAGCGGTAGCAGGCCGATCGCGCAAAACCAGAGCCACAGGGCAGTGACACCGACCACGCAACGCCACAAGTGTTGCCAGATCAGATGCGTCCTGAGGCTGCCGCCTTGCTGCAGGATGAGGATGTAAATAAAGATCACGCCGATGAAGCCGCGATACATGATGATTTCCGCGACCGAATAGGTTTCGGATGCGAGCTTGACGCACACGCCCATGATGGAAAACATCAGCGTTGCGACAAGCATCCAGAGTGATTGCATGAGAGATGAAGAGAGTTACTGCGGGTTGATGCTGCAGGATACTACTAAACTGAGACTACTAAACCGGGTTACTAAAACTGCATACCGGAACTGCAGGAGTGCAGCCCCGGCTGGTGACACTTGTTAAACGTCCAGCTGACGGCGATACCATTCATGGAAGTGCTGCATGCCATCTTCCATCGGCGACTGGTAAGGCCCCACTTCATTTTCGCCGCGGTCCAGCAGGATCTTGCGGCCGGCATCCATGCGCAAGGCGATTTCATCGTCTTCTTCGCAGGTTTCCATATAGGCCGCACGCTCGGCAGCAACGAAGTCGCGTTCGAACAGGACGATTTCTTCCGGGTAATAGAACTCGACTACATTCCGTGTTTTTTGCGGACCGTTAGGCCATACCGTCGATACCACCAGTACGTGCGGATACCATTCGACCATGATGTTCGGGTACAGCGTCAGCCAGATCGCGCCATAAGGCGGCGTCTCGCCATTGCGGAATTGCAGGATCTGCTCTTGCCACTTTTGATATTTTTCCGAGCCGGATTTGGCCAGTGCATGATGTACGCCTACGGTTTGCACACTGTACTCATCGCCGAATTCCCACTTCAGGTCATCACAGCTGACAAAGCTGCCGAGGCCGGGGTGGAAGGGCTCGACGTGGTAATCCTCCAGATAGACTTCAATGAAAGTCTTCCAGTTGTAATCGCATTCGTGTACTTCGACGTGGTCCAGCATATAGCCGCTGAAATCCAGGTCCTTGGTGACGCCGAGCTTGCCCAGGATCTTGGCGACATTGACGCCATTTTGCTCAAACAGCAAACCGTTCCAGCTTTGCAATGGCGTGTTCGACAGGTTCAGGCAAGGCGTTTCGCCGAAATGCGGCGCACCTATCAATTCGCCCTTCAGGTCATACGTCCATCGATGCAGCGGGCAGACGATATTCTTCGCATGGCCGCGACCATTGAACATTTTCGCCTGGCGATGACGGCAGACGTTAGAAAGCAACTCTATTCCCTGCTGACTGCGGACCAGCATGCGGCCTTCGTTTTCCCACGCGAGCGTGGCAAAGTCGCCGACATTCGGCACCATCAGTTCATGCCCTGCGTAACGCGGGCCTGCACGGAATAGTTGCTGGATTTCCTGCTTCAACAGTGCTTCGTCAAAATAGACGTTGACTGGAAGCTGCGCGTTAGAACGCGCGAGTTTGGCGAGATTAGCCAGATCGGACATCCCCACCCCCAAATTAATTTGCACCAACCCAAGAGGAAAGAATCCGCAAAAACCTAAATCAAACGAGATAAAGAGGCAATTTTGGACAGAACCGAGGATTATACCCCAGAGTTTTATACTCCGACGAGCCCGCAGACCAAGGAGCTGCGTCATATTTCCAGGAATTAATAAAAAGAAATTATTTCCGCCTGCTGCGACGTCGACAGTAGCAAAAATTCGCAGGTAAGCGTCTATTTGCCCTGTTTTCGCTAAAAAACCAGATTTTCCGTATTGGAAACCGGCGGATATGCAGCGTTTATCCACCGGGCAGGGTGGTTTGCTCTAAAATAACGGGCTAAACCTTTTTCCTGCATTTATGTCAAAAAAATCTACCTCTGCCGCCTTGCCTTCATCGTTTGAAGAAGCGATGGCAGAACTCGAACAGCTGGTCGCGCGCATGGAAGCGGGCGAACTGCCGCTGGAAGCATCGGTGGCGGCCTACAAGCGCGGCTCCGAACTGGTGAAGTATTGCGCCGCGCAACTCGAAAAAGTCGACAATCAGGTCAAGGTGCTGGAAGGCGATATGCTCAAACCATTCAACGCGGATCGTGCGATCGAGGCGGATGAATGACGACTATGCAATCGTTTGACGGCTGGATGAAATCAACACAGGCGGAAATGGAATTGGCACTGGTGCAGCATTTGCCGCCGGTGGCACAAACACCTGCCCGCCTGCATGAAGCCATGCATTACGCGGTGCTGGATGGCGGCAAGCGTGTGCGTCCCTTGCTGGTCTATGCAGCCGGTGCATTGTTCGACGCTGATGCGGCGGAACTGGCGCGCGCGGCGGCAGCGGTCGAAATGATCCACGCCTATTCGCTGGTGCATGACGATATGCCGTGCATGGATGATGACGCCTTGCGGCGCGGCAAGCCGACCGTGCATGTGAAGTACGACGAAGCATGCGCATTATTGGTAGGCGACGCCTTGCAATCGCAGGCCTTTGACGTATTGGCTGATGGTGGCCTCGATCCGGTACGGCAACTGGCGATGGTGCGCTTGCTGGCAAAAGCATCCGGTTCGCTTGGCATGTGCGGCGGACAGGCGATCGATTTGGCGAGCGTTGGTTTGAGCTTGTCTCTGGAAGAGCTCGAACAGATGCACCGTTTGAAAACCGGTGCACTGTTGCGCGTTTCGGTTTTGCTCGGCGCACTTGCCGGCAAGGCTTTGAGCGCGGAAGAAACGCAGGCGCTGGATAGTTATGCGGCCGCTATCGGCCTCGCATTCCAGGTCGTCGATGATGTACTGGATGCGACCGCAGATTCGGCCACGTTGGGTAAAACCGCGGGCAAGGATGCGGCCGACAACAAGCCGACCTATGTGTCGATACTCGGCCTTGAACAATCGCAGGCCCTGGCAGAAAAATTGCGCAACGATGCTCATCGTGCGCTGGAGCAGTTTGGAGAAAAAGCACGACGCTTGCGTGAGCTCGCGGATTTGATCGTGCAGCGGAAGGCTTAGTATGAATTTGCTTGAAACTATCAATGACCCGGCCGATGTACGGCAACTGACACGTCCGCAGCTTAAGCAGCTGGCGGATGAGTTGCGTGCCTTCGTGCTGGAATCGGTGTCGGCTACCGGTGGTCACCTGTCGTCCAATCTGGGCACGGTGGAGCTGACGATCGCGCTGCACAATGTGTTCAATACGCCGGAAGACCGCATCATCTGGGACGTCGGTCACCAGACTTATCCGCACAAAATATTGACCGGTCGTCGTGACCAGATGCATAGCCTGCGCCAGATCGATGGCATTTCAGGTTTCCCGCGTCGTGACGAAAGTCCTTACGATACCTTTGGCACCGCACATTCATCGACTTCGATTTCTGCTGCATTGGGCATGGCACTGGCTGCCAAAACCAAAGGCGAAGATCGCCATGCGATTGCCGTGATTGGCGACGGTGCGATGACAGCCGGCATGGCGTTTGAAGCAATGAATAATGCCGGCATCCATGACGACATCAATTTGCTGGTGGTGCTGAACGATAACGATATGTCGATTTCGCCGCCCGTCGGTGCATTGAATCGCTATCTGGCGCGGCTGATGTCCGGGCAGTTTTATGCGGCAGCGAAAAATGTCGGCAAGACTGTTTTGCCTGCGCCTATGCGCGAACTGGCGAAACGTTTTGAAGAACACGCAAAAGGCATGATCGTACCGGCGACGATGTTTGAAGAATTCGGTTTCAACTACATTGGCCCTATCGATGGTCATGACCTGGATTCACTGATCCCGACGCTGCAAAACCTGAAGAACCTGAAAGGCCCGCAATTCCTGCACGTGGTGACACGCAAGGGACAGGGCTATAAATTGGCCGAAGCCGACCCTGTGCTGTATCACGGTCCGGGTAAATTCGATCCGGCCGAAGGCATCAAGCCGAGCACCGCCAAGAAAGTCACTTACACCAGCGTGTTCGGCGACTGGTTGTGCGATATGGCTGCGGCCGATAAACGCCTGGTCGGCATCACGCCGGCGATGCGTGAAGGTTCCGGCATGGTTGAATTCGAACGTCGCTTCCCGGATCGCTATTACGATGTCGGTATCGCGGAACAGCATGCTGTGACCTTTGCCGCCGGTATGGCATGCGAAGGCTTGAAACCGGTGGTCGCAATTTATTCGACTTTCCTGCAACGTGGTTACGATCAGTTGATCCACGACGTCGCCCTGCAAAACCTGGATGTGACTTTTGCGCTGGATCGTTCCGGCCTGGTCGGTGCCGACGGCGCGACCCATGCCGGTAATTACGACATCGCATATCTGCGCTGCATCCCGAATATGGTGGTGATGGCGGCATCGGATGAAAACGAATGTCGCCAGATGTTATCGACCGGCTTCGATTATCAGGGACCCGCTGCCGTACGTTATCCGCGTGGTGGTGGCATTGGTGCCAAGGTCGGCACTGACCTCGCGACGATTCCACTCGGTACCGGCGAAATCAAGCGCGAAGGCAAGGGTATTGCCATCCTCGCTTTCGGCACTATGGTCGCACCGAGCCTGAGTGCTGGTGAAGAGCTGGACGCGACGGTTGCCAATATGCGTTTCATCAAACCGCTGGATGTGGAATTGCTCAAGCGCCTGGCGGCGACTCATGATGCATTGGTCACGGTGGAAGAAGGTTCCATTATGGGCGGTGCCGGTGCGGCAGTGGCGGAAGCCATGGCGGCGGCAGGTATCGTCAAGCCATTATTGAATCTGGGTTTGCCGGATCAATTTATCGATCACGGTGATGCAGGCAAACTGCTCGCCTTGTGCGGACTGGATGCCGCCGGTATCGCCACTTCGATTCGCAAGCGTTTCGGCAAAGACCAGCCACGCCTAGTCGTCAATCAGTAAGTCATGCTTCTGTGCGGCGCCGCAATGGCGCCGCCTATTTTAAGGTTCAGCAATGAATACTCGCGATCCCGGCCTGGCGGCCATCCCCGATGTACAAGCCACTCCTGATACCCGTCGCATTGCAATCCAGCGCGTCGGCGTCAAAGGCGTGCGTTATCCATTGACGGTGAAAACCCTGTCCGGCGTGCAGCCCTCGGTTGGAACCTGGAATATGTATGTGCATCTGGCGGAAGAGCAAAAGGGCACGCATATGTCGCGCTTCATTGCGCTGCTGGAAGAGAATACGCAGGCACTGGATGTCAATGTGTTCGGCGGGATGATACGCAAGATGCTGGCCTTGCTGGAAGCCGATGCCGGTCGCATTGAAGTGTCTTTCCCTTACTTCATCAATAAAACCGCACCGGTATCCGGCGTGCAAAGCCTGATGGATTATGAAGTCGGTTTTAACGGTGAGATCAAAAACGGCAAGCTGGAAATTACCCTGAAGGTATTGGTGCCGGTCACCAGCCTGTGCCCTTGCTCGAAAAAGATTTCCGCCTACGGTGCACACAACCAGCGCTCGCACATCACGGTGCAGGCTTTGCTGGCTGATGATCTGGTGGTGGAAGAGTTGATCGCGCAAATCGAAGCGCAGGCATCATGTGAGTTGTTTGGTTTGCTGAAACGCCCGGATGAAAAGTATGTGACCGAGCGCGCTTACGACAATCCGAAATTTGTCGAGGACCTGGTGCGTGATGTGGCGGTGATGTTAAACAATGAAGCGCGCGTGCTGGCTTATACGCTGGAAGCGGAAAACTTTGAGTCTATCCATAATCACTCGGCGTATGCCTTGATTGAATTGGATAAACGCCTGGCTTGAATTTGTCCCTGTTTAAAAAAATGCCGTTCAGTGTTTGCGCTGAACGGCATTTTTTATTGGCTGGCGAACATCAGGATGCAATATCCCTGACCCTGTCCTTTTCCCATAATACGTCGCCGCCACCGGCATAACGGTTCAATACCCGCGACAAGACAAACATCAAATCCGACAGGCGATTCATATACTGGCGCGGATTGTCATTAATCTTTTCTGCCTTGCCGAGGCTGACGATGGTACGTTCGGCACGCCGGCATACGGTACGGCAAATGTGCGCTTGTGACGCCGCACGCGAGCCTGCCGGCAGGATGAACTCCTTCAGTGGCGGCAAGGTACTGTTGTACTTGGCCAGCAAGCCATCCAGCCGCGCGACTTGTTCATCGTGAATCAGCGTGTAGCCGGGGATGCAGATTTCGCCGCCCAGATCGAATAAGTCGTGCTGTATCGAAATCAATTCCTCGCGCAGGGCCGCCGGCAAGTCCTCACACAACAGCAAGCCCAGGTGGGAATTCAATTCATCCACATCGCCCATTGCATGGATGCGCAAGGCATCCTTGTCGACGCGGCTGCCGTCGCCCAATCCGGTCGTGCCCTTGTCGCCGGTACGTGTTGCGATCTTTGAAAGTCGGTTACCCATGGAATAAGAATCGAAAGTGGAGGGAAGCTGTGAGGATACGGTAAAACGGCGGGCACGAAGTTGGATCCGGAGCGCACATAGTCCCGTTTTGCAGCGCAAAAGAGTGTAATGTTGTGAAAGTATTACTTTTGTCTGGATTCAGCTGCCTTAAAACAAGTACTTGCTCGATAAGAAGCCGGTGAAACCGGTAAAATCATGCCTTGATAACCGAAGATTGATTGACGTAATGGCAATAAGACTTCCACCTGTGCATGCCTTGTCCGCTTTTGAAGCCGCAGCACGCCATGGCTCGTTTGCGATTGCAGCAGAAGAGCTGTGTATTACGCCCTCGGCGTTTTCCCATCGTATCCGCCTGCTGGAAGAATTCGTCGGCGAACGCCTGTTTTTGCGTGACGGCCGCAGCGTCAGCCTGACCGAGTTTGGACGCCGCTATCTGGACGTGGTGCGCGATGCCTTGCGTTCGCTGGCCGATTTCCCCTTGCCGCATCGTCATCCGCTGGCCCAGCCGCGCGTCAAGATCACGGTTCCGCCCACCTTCGCCCGTTATCTCTTCCTGCCGCACCTGGCCGATTTCACCGCGCTGTATCCGGATATCACGATAGAGGTTTTCCTCTCGGTACCCTTGTACGACATGGCTTTGTCAGAGACCGACCTGGAGATACGCTTCGGGGCCGGCAAGTATCCGGATACCACCACCGAGAAGTTGTTTGAAGAACCGGTATTCCCGGTTGTCAGCCCGGCTTACCTGGAAAAAATCGGTGGCCTGAAAACCCCTGCCGACCTGCAAAAAGCGCAATTGCTGCGCTCCGCGCTGGAGCCATGGCAGGCGTGGTTCGAAGTGGCCGGCCTGGATTGGCCGGAGCCGGCGACCGGCCTGCGTATCGATGATCTCGGCCTGCTGCTGGAAGCGGTGCGCCACGGTTACGGCGTGGCCCTGACACGCAAGCATTTTGCCGAGGAAATGATTGCCAACGGTGAAGTGGTGCCACTGTTTGACATACAGTTGACGACGCCACAACATGCCTATTACATGGTCTATGAACAAAGTGTGCGCGAGCGCCCGGAAGTTGTATTGTTCATGAACTGGATGATGGAACGGTTTAATATGCAAAGCATGACGTAGTGGGCTAATTCTTCACCTCACTGCGTTTTTTCACATCACTTGAATAATTTTCACTCTGGCGGCTAAAGCTTTCAGTCCAGCCGGGGCGTGCTTTCGTTACACTCTGATCAGACCCTATGCGTCTCTCACTTTGGTAACAGACGCGAAAATTGCAATCAGGATTGATGATGAATACAACTTCGGCACCTCCATTTACAGCGGCGTACCAGCGCACGGTAGTGGACGCATTGCGTGCCGTACTCCCGGAACGTTGCGTACTCTTCAATGAAGAAGATACGCGACCTTACGAGTGCGACGGCCTGGCAGCCTATGCCCAATTGCCTATGGTGGTGGTCTTGCCCGACACTGAAGAGCAAGTCATTGCCGCCCTCAAGGTGTGTAATGCACTCAAAGTACCCATCGTGCCGCGCGGTGCCGGTACCGGTTTATCCGGCGGCGCCTTGCCGATCGCCGATGGCATCGTCCTCTCGACTGCCCGCCTCAATAAAATTGTTAAAGTCGATGCCTATGCGCGTACTGCCGTGGTGCAGCCGGGCGTACGCAATCTGGCTATCTCCGAAGCGGTAGCGCCGCTCGGCCTGTACTACGCTCCCGATCCTTCTTCGCAAATCGCCTGCACCATAGGCGGCAACGTCGCGGAAAACTCCGGCGGCGTGCATTGCCTCAAATACGGCCTGACCGTGCATAACGTGATGCGCGTGCGGGTCGTCACGATAGAGGGCGATGTAATCGAACTCGGCAACGCCGCACTGGATGCGCCGGGGCTGGATTTGCTGTCGGTCTTCATCGGTTCGGAAGGCATGCTTGGCATGGTCACCGAGGTCACGGTCAAGCTGATCCCAAAACCGAAACTGGCACGGGTGATCCTGGCGTCCTTCGATGACGTGGTCAAAGGCGGTAATGCCGTTGCCAGCGTGATTGCCGCCGGCATCATTCCGGCCGGGCTGGAAATGATGGACAAGACTTCCTCGCGCATGGTCGAGCCTTTCGTCAAGGCCGGTTACGACATTGATGCCGAAGCGATCCTGCTGTGCGAATCGGATGGCATACCGGAAGAAGTTGACGAAGAAATCGCCCGCATGACCGAAGTGCTCAAGCATTCAGGCGCGACCGCGATTGCGGTGTCACAAAACGAAGCCGAGCGCCTGCGTTTTTGGTCGGGGCGCAAGAATGCCTTCCCGGCAGCCGGACGTATCTCGCCCGATTACTACTGTATCGACGGCACCATCCCGCGCCGCAGCCTGGCAGATGTATTGCTCGGCATCGCGCAAATGGAAGTCAAATACGGTCTGCGTTGCGCCAATGTATTCCACGCTGGCGATGGTAATTTGCATCCCCTGATTTTGTTCGACGCCAACCAGGAAGGTGAATTCCACCGTGCCGAATTGTTTGGTGCGGAAATCCTGGAGATGTGCGTTGCCGTCGGCGGCACCATTACTGGCGAACACGGTGTCGGTCTGGAAAAAATCAACCAGATGTGCGTGCAGTTTTCGCGTGCCGAAATCGATGCTTTCCTGGCAGTCAAACGTGCCTTCGATCCGGTCTCTTTGCTGAATCCGACCAAGGCAATTCCAACGCTGCAGCGCTGTGCCGAGTACGGCAAGATGCACGTCAAACGCGGGATGCTGAAGTTTCCCGATTTGCCGCGTTTTTAAGCGCGGTTTCAGATTTTCCAAGGCCAGAATGGAACAGGTAATCGAACAATTTAAAGAGCGCATCCTCGCTGCCGCCAGCAATAAGCAGCCTTTGCGCATACGTGGTGGCGGTACCAAGGATTGGTATGGCCAGACTCCGGTGGGCGAGTTGCTGGATACGCGTGCCTATAGCGGTGTAGTGGCTTACGACCCGACCGAACTGGTCATTACTGTGCGTAGCGGTACGCCATTGGCCGAAGTTGAAGCCATCCTCGCCGAACAAAACCAGATGCTGGCTTTCGAGCCACCGCATTTCGGTCCGGGTGCAACAATCGGCGGCATGGTAGCCAGCGGCTTGTCCGGTCCGGGCCGTGTTGCGGTCGGTGCCACGCGTGACTTCGTGCTGGGTGCGGTGCTGATGGATGGCAAGGGTGAGTCCCTGCACTTCGGCGGGCAGGTGATGAAGAACGTCGCCGGCTACGATGTATCGCGCATGCTGGCCGGTTCCCTCGGCACCCTGGGTTTGTTGCTGGAATTATCGGTCAAGGTATTGCCGAAGCCCTACGCGCAAACCAGCTTGCGCCTCGAAATGGATGAGAAGGATGCGATTCGCCGTTTGAATGAGTGGGGTGGCCAGCCTTTGCCTATCTCCGCCAGTGCCTGGTGCGACGGTGCGCTGATGGTGCGTTTGTCCGGTGCGAAAGCGGCGCTGGCGGCGGCGCAGCAAACCATAGGCGGCGAAGAAGTCGATGGCGATGATTTCTGGATCGCGATGCGTGAGCAGAGCAATGAATTCTTTACACAATCGGATGTACTGTGGCGTTTGTCCGTACCGTCGACGACTGCGCCGATCGCGCTGAATGGACAGCAACTGATCGAATGGGGCGGCGCACAGCGCTGGCTGCGTAGCAATGAAAGTGCGGAGACCATACGTACCGCGGCCGCACTGGCCGGCGGTCATGCGACCTTGTTCCGCGGCGGTGACAAAGCGGTAGGTGTATTCCATCCGCTGCCACCGGCGCTGGGTCGTATCCACCAAAACATGAAAAACAATTTTGACCCTGACGGTATTTTCAATCCGGGTCGTATGTATGCGCAGTATTAATTGCCGCTACCGTAGCAAGACTTTCAGAAGATTGTAGGAATCAATGCAAACCAACTTAGCCGATTTCATCAAAGATACCCGCGAAGGCCATGAGGCTGACGCGATTCTGCGCAGCTGTGTGCATTGCGGATTTTGTACCGCCACTTGCCCGACCTATCAGTTGCTGGGCGATGAGTTGGACGGCCCGCGCGGTCGTATCTATCTGATCAAGCAAGTACTGGAAGGCAAGAAGCCAACCGCGAAAACCCAGTTGCATCTGGATCGATGCCTGACTTGTCGCAATTGCGAAACCACTTGTCCATCCGGCGTGAAGTATGGTCGCCTGATCGATATCGGCCGCAAGGTGGTGGAAGACCAGGTGCCGTATTCCTTCTCGCAAAAACTGAAACGTACTGCATTGAAGGAATTGTTGCCGCGTAAATGGTTGTTCACACCGGCGATGAAAACCGGCCAGTTGTTCCGTCCGCTATTGCCGCAAGCTCTGCAAAACAAAGTACCGCACCGCGAAAATGCCGGTAGCTGGCCGACCCGTGACCATGCGCGCAAAATGCTCTTGCTTGATGGTTGCGTGCAACCTGCCATGTCGCCCAATATCAATGCCGCGACTGCGCGCGTACTCGATGCCTTGGGTGTGCAATTGGTGGTGGCACCGAAAGCCGGTTGCTGTGGTGCGATCCGTCATCATTTGAATGATCATGACGGTGCCCTGGATGATATGCGTCGCAATATCGATGCATGGTGGCCGCTGGTACAAGCCGGCGCCGAAGCGATTGTCATGACCGCTTCCGGTTGCGGTGCGACCGTCAAGGATTATGGCCATCTGCTGGAGGCAGACCCGGCCTATGCAGAAAAAGCTGCCGTGATTTCGAGCCTAACGAAAGACCTGAGTGAAATCATGCCGGCCTTTGAAGCTGAGCTGGAAGGCAAGCTCAATGGCAAGATTTCGAAACGCGTAGCCTACCATCCGCCTTGCACCTTGCAACACGGCCAGCAAATCCGTGGCAAAGTCGAGGGTGTGTTGCGTGCAGTCGGCGTTGATGTGCAGTTATGTGGCGATAGCCATCTGTGCTGCGGTTCTGCCGGTACCTATTCGGTAATGCAGCCGGAGTTGTCATATCAGTTGCGCGATAACAAACTGGCCAAGCTGGCAGAGACCAAGGCAGAGATGATTGTTTCGGCTAACATCGGTTGTCTGACGCACCTGCAATCCGGCACTGATACACCGGTCAAGCACTGGATAGAGTTGATTGATAGCGCGCTGACAGCAACACACTAAGTAAAGGTTCCTGCAATAAAAAACGCTGGCTTACCTCACGGTATTGCCAGCGTTTTTACTTGCCGCGAAAGTTTATTCCGCCAGCAGTTTATTGATGTCGTCTACCAATTCTTCCGGTTTGGTTTGCGGTGCATAACGTTTGAAAACGGTGCCATCCTTGCGTACCAGGAATTTGGTGAAATTCCATTTGATCGCTTCGCTGCCGAGTAGGCCGGGTGCCGCGTGCTTCAGGTATTTGAATAAAGGATCGGCGTCGTCGCCATTCACATTGATCTTGGCAAAGAGCGGGAAATTCACACCGTAGTTTTTTTCACAGAATGCGCCTATGGTTTCTGCGTCGCCCGGTTCCTGCCCGCCGAACTGATTACACGGGAAACCCAGTACTTCCACGCCTTTATCGCGGAACTGCTGGTACACCGCTTCCAGCCCCTGGTACTGTGGGGTGAAGCCGCATTTGCTGGCGGTATTGACGATCAGCAGCACCTTGTCGCGATATTGCGCCAGATCGACCGGTGCACCGGCCAGGCTGTCGGCCTTGAAGTCATAGACCTTGCTCATACTATCCCCAGGTGTTCGGTACCTTTGCTCAAATCACGATTCTGCGCTTCCTTGCCATTGAGCTTGATTGACAGGCGCAAATCGTTGACCGAATCTGCGTTGCGCAAAGCGTCTTCATAAGAAATCTTTCCGGCTTCATACAAATCGAACAAGGCTTGATCGAAAGTTTGCATGCCGAGTTCGCGCGACTTTTTCATGATTTCCTTGATTTCATGTACATCGCCCTTGAAGATCAAATCGGAAACCAGTGGCGAGTTCAGCATGATCTCGACTGCGACACAGCGTCCCTTGGTATCTTTCAGCGGGATCAGGCGCTGCGAAATCATGGCCTTCAAGTTCAGCGACAAGTCCATCAACAACTGTTGGCGACGTTCTTCCGGGAAGAAGTTGACGATACGATCCAGTGCCTGGTTCGAACTGTTTGCATGCATGGTGGCGAGGCAAAGGTGGCCGGTTTCGGCAAAGGCGATCGCATAGTCCATGGTTTCACGGTCACGAATCTCACCGATGAAAATAACATCAGGAGCCTGACGCAGCGTGTTCTTCAGTGCCACGCCCCAGCCATCGGTATCGACACCGATTTCACGTTGCGTGATGACGCAGTTTTTATGCGGGTGTACGTACTCGACCGGGTCTTCGATCGTGATGATGTGGCCGAAGCTGTGTTCATTGCGGTGGCCTATCATCGCCGCCAGCGTAGTTGATTTGCCGGAGCCGGTAGCGCCAACCATGATCACCAGGCCGCGCTTGGTCATCACGATATCTTTCAAGGTTTCCGGCACACCCAGTGCTTCTATGCTGGGGATGGCGGTGGTGATGGTACGTACCACCATGCCAACCCGGCCTTGCTGTACAAAGGCCGAAACACGGAAGCGACCGATACCGCCGGGGCTGATCGCGAAATTGCATTCCTTGGTGGCTTCGAACTCGGCTGCCTGCTTGTCGCTCATGATGGCGCGTGCCAATTCAATCGTATGGGCGGCGGTCAGCGGCTGGTTGGAGACTTGCGTCATCTTGCCGTCGATCTTGAATGCAGGCGGGAAGTCAGCGGTGATAAAAAGATCGGAGCCGTTCTTGCTCAGCATCAGGCGCAGCAAGTCGTACATGAATTTAGTGGCTTGATCGCGTTCCATAGTGACTCTTCCTTGTCTAATTCTTCAGCCGTAAAGCTTGTTAAGCAGCCACACCTTGCGGCTTGCAAGCCGTCCAGAGCATGCTTTGCGAAATGCCGTCGTCATCCAGGGAAATTATCCGGCGTTTTCGCGGCGGAGCGCGCGGCTGCGTTCGAAATGACATTGCGCTTGACGAGCTCGGTCAGATTGGCGTCCAGCGTTTGCATGCCGACATTCGAACCGGTCTGGATGGCTGAATACATCTGTGCAATTTTTGCTTCGCGGATGAGGTTGCGGATTGCCGGTGTACCCAGCATGATTTCATGCGCGGCGACGCGACCGCTGCCGTCCTTGGTCTTGAGCAGCGTTTGCGAAATGACGGCTTGCAGCGATTCGGACAGCATCGCGCGGACCATTTCCTTTTCATCGCCGGGGAAAACGTCGATGATACGGTCTATGGTCTTGGCCGCGGATGAGGTATGCAGGGTGCCGAACACCAGGTGGCCGGTTTCTGCCGCCGACAATGCCAGGCGTATGGTTTCCAGGTCGCGCAATTCGCCCACCAGCACCACGTCCGGATCTTCACGCAGCGCCGAGCGCAAGGCGTTTTCGAATGAGTGCGTATGCGGACCGACTTCGCGTTGGTTGATCAGGCATTTCTTGGAATCGTGCACGAACTCAATCGGGTCTTCGATGGTCAGGATGTGCGCGTATTCGTTTTCATTGACGTGATTGACCATCGCCGCCAATGTGGTCGATTTGCCGGAGCCGGTCGGGCCGGTAACCAGTACCAGGCCGCGTGGTTTCAATGCGAGGTCGGCAAAGATCTTGGGCGCATTCAAATCTTCCAGGCTCAGGATTTTGGATGGGATGGTACGCAGTACGGCGGCGGCACCACGATCCTGGTTGAAGGCATTGACACGGAAGCGGGCCAGGCCGGGAATGGCGAAGGAAAAGTCGATTTCCAGCCGTTCTTCATACACTTTGCGCTGGCCATCGTTCATGATGTCATAAATCATGCCGTGCACATCCTTGTGCTCCAGTGGCGGCAAATTGATGCGGCGGACATCGCCGTGGACGCGAATCATGGGCGGCAGGCCGGCTGATAAATGCAGATCGGATGCTTTATTCTTGACGGAGAACGCGAGTAGTTCTGAAATGTCCATTTATAATCCCTGAGCCTGCACAAAAATGCGAAAGCAAGAGGCGAAACACAGAGTGAATCGCCCTGTACGCGTACCGATGTTATGGTGACGCTTAATTAATGCTTTAAAGAACTTTGATTATGTCTGTAATACGCCAAAACTTGCAAGCTGTGCGTCAGCGGATCACCGACGCCGCGAACAGTGCCCGACGCGATGTCCACGGCGTCGAATTACTGGCCGTATCCAAGACCTTTGGCGCAGAGGCGGTGATTGCCGCAGCCGAGGCCGGGCAGGGCGCATTCGGCGAAAACTACCTGCAGGAAGCACTGGAGAAAATCGCCGAGGTCAAGGCGACACGACCGGATTTGCAACTGGAATGGCATTTTATCGGCCCTATCCAGAGTAACAAGACCCGTCCCATCGCCGAAAATTTCGACTGGGTGCATTCGGTAGACCGGGAAAAAATCGCCCAGCGCCTGTCCGAACAAAGGCCGGCGCATCTGCCGCCATTGAATATTTGTTTGCAAGTGAATATCAGTGGCGAAGCCAGCAAAAGCGGCGTTTTGCCATCCGAGGCGCTGGCCGTGGCGCAGGCGATTGCAGCGCTGCCCCGGCTATGCCTGCGCGGTTTGATGGCAATTCCGGAAGCGGTGGGTGATGCAGAACAACAACGTGCGCCGTTCAGGCAAATGCATGCTTTGCTTGAACAATTGCGCGCAGAGGGATTAAAACTGGATACATTATCCATGGGGATGTCCGGCGATATGGATGCAGCGATCGCCGAAGGTGCAACGATAGTGCGGATAGGCTCCGCAATTTTTGGTACAAGGGAATATGCAAAATAATTTGAAAATCAGTTTCATTGGCGGCGGCAATATGGCTGCCGCCCTGATCGGCGGGCTCGCGGGAAAATTGACTGCGGCAGGCAATATCCATGTGGTCGATATCAATGCCGAGTCGCTGGCTAAATTGCAACAGCAGTTCGGCGTCAAGACATCATCCGAGATCGATGCGACGCTGGCAGCCAGCGATGTTGTCGTGCTGGCGGTCAAGCCGCAGCAGATGAAAGGTGTGGTGGCGCAGCTGGTGCCGCATATCAAGGGGCAACTGGTGCTGTCGATTGCAGCGGGCATACGCGCGGTCGATTTGTCGCGCTGGCTGAAAGGACACAACGCGATTGTACGTACGATGCCGAATACACCAGCATTGATCGGCAAGGGCATTACCGGCATGGTTGCCACCGAAGGTGTGAGCAAGGAGCAGCGTGCAGCGGCCGATGCCATCATGCGGGCAGTGGGTGAAACGGTTTGGCTGGATGACGAGAAACTGATAGATCCGGTGACCGCGGTATCCGGTAGCGGACCGGCCTATGTGTTTTACTTTATCGAAGCGATGCAGCAGGCCGCGCAGGAAATGGGCCTGACCGCAGAGCAGGGTAATGCACTCGCTATTTCAACCTTTGTCGGCGCCGCCCAACTGGCGGCACAAGCCAGTGATCCGGTCGCGGTATTGCGTGAACGCGTGACGTCCAAGGGCGGCACGACTTACGCGGCTTTGAGCAGCATGGAAGCCAGTGGTGTTAAACAATCGATCATCAATGCAATGAAAGCAGCGGCGGCACGTGGGCAGGCGCTGGGTGAGGAATTCGGCCAGGACTAAGTAAGGGGTTTAGATGCGAAGAGGCCGGATGTTTTTGCAAACATCCGGCCTCTTTTCATGTCAGCAGCGTTAAACGCGGCAGCTCGAATTAATTGCCGAGGATGATCTGTGCGATGACGCCGGTGGCAATTGCGATCAGCACATAATCACCGCCGGTTTGTACCCAGTTATAACCACGTGGCGGAGCCGACAGGTGATGACCGCGCCAGTCGTTGACTACATATTGGTGGCCACGGTATTCACGTGGAAGATGGCCACCTTTGTAGTAATTGTGGTTTGGTCCGGCACCACGGCCGTCATGATGCACGGGACGACGGTTATCGTGCCTGCCGTCGTGCTTGTTTCCATGTTTGTTGCCATGTTTATCGCCGTATTTATTATTGCCGGGCTTGCCGTGGTCGTTCCCCGGGCCGCCTCTTTGCATTTGTTCGTTGCGACCGCGGTCACCGCCGCCGTTATAGCCTTGCGCGAATGCGGCGCTGCTGGCCAACAGAGTCACCGTCATGATCGACGAAATAATTATTTTACTGTTCATCTCTGCTCCTTGTAGTGGCGAATGTGCCTGGCAATATCCACTGCTGTATCAGCGTTGGCATGCCGTACATTGATTACACATGAAAACGACGTTTGCATCCAGCATGCTTTGGTAAGGCGTGTTACCAGATGTTTCCATACGCTATCGGATAGTGCCGTCTTATGCCTGTGCGGAAAATGCGGCGTGATAATTGACGCTTCCCTGCGGCAATTCAGTGTGAAAAGGCAGGGCCATGAAGTATTCGGCCGGCAGGCCCGGGTAGGATAGTGTTTCGATATGCCGGAAGCCAAAGCGCTGGTAATAGGCGGGATCGCCTGCCACGACGCAACCCTGGGCTTTATTGGCGCGCAGTAAAGCCAGGCCATTTTCTATCAACGCTCTGCCTATACCCCGGTTCTGGAATTCTGGCAGTACCGATACCGGCCCCAATCCATACCAGTGTTGACTGCCGTCTGAGATGTTGACCGGAGAAAACGCGACGTGGCCGACGATCTCACCTTTGAGCTCTGCCACCAGCGATATCGGGAGTGCGCCTGCTGCACGTAAAGCGGTAATGATGAAGTGTTCGCATTGATCGCTATGCGGATGGTCGGCGAATGCAGCGCGTGTCACTGCTTCGATGGCAGTGGCGTCAGTAGCTTGTTCAGGGCGTATGAGCATGAATCAGATTGTTTTATGTTGTGGGTAGCAACGGAACACGCCGGACCGACGATTCAGGGAAGGGATATTCCATATGGCGTGCAGTCGCGCGCGCTACCTCTTCACCGCAGTAACGTTGCACCACGATCAAAGCCATATCGATACCGGCCGAGATACCGGCAGAAGTCAGCACCTTGCCTTGTTCGACCACCTGCGACACGGAATCCACCGTGACCTTCGGGAACAGCTCCTGCATCCAGTCCAGCGAACGCCAGTGCGTCGTGGCGCGCAAACCGTCCAGCAAGCCGGCATTGCCCAGCACCAGTGCACCGGTGCAAACTGAAGTCAGGGTTTCCACCTGTGCTGCGCGCTCGGTGACAAAGGATAACAGTGCGGGATTGTGCATTTCCTTGCGTGTGCCCCAGCCACCGGGTACCAGCAGGATATCCAGTGGCGGACATTGTGCGAAGGTGGTGTCAGGCAGTACACGCATACCGCCGGTGGTGACGATGGTTTTATCGTGTTCGGCTATCAGCACTACGTCGAATGGCGAAGGTTCTTCACGTCGACGCTCGGTGTTGATACGCGTGACGGAAAAGACTTCAAACGGTCCGCAAAAATCCAGGACTTCCACATCATCAAAAATAACGATGCCTACACGCTTGCGTTCCATAGTCTGCTCCTGATGATCGTTGAATTAAATTTCCTGCTTAGCTTGTCGTGTGTGCCTTGCTGACACTCTCGCCGTCGTTCGGTCGCAGGGCCCAGAAGGATAGTGATGAGATGATGGTTAATCCACCCAGGGTCAGGAATGCATGGTGCAAGGCATTGCCGACGGCGGCACGGTCGGATTGCGGCAAATCACCCAGATACCAGGCCGCGATAATCGAACCAAAGGCGAGGCCGAAGCTCATCGACATTTGCTGCATCGAGCTGGCGATCGTGCTGGCCATGCTGGAGTCTTCCGGATTGATGTCTGAATAAGCCATCGAGTTCATGCTGGAGAACTGCAGTGAATTGAAGAAGCCTTGCGCCAGTCCAAGCAAGAGGATCACGGCGATAGGCGTGCTCGGTGTGATGATGGAAAACAGGGAAATCGTGACGCCTATCATCACGGTATTGACGATCAGTACCTTGCGATAGCCGAAATGGCCGAGCACGCGAACCGAGATCAGTTTCATGGCCATCGCCGCTGCCGCCGTCGGCATCATCATCAGCCCCGATTGCCAGGCCGGCAGGCCGAGTCCGAGCTGGTACAGCAGTGGCAACAGGAAAGGCAGGCCGCCTACGCCCAGGCGCGTGATGAAGCCACCGACTACGGAGACGCGGAAGGTACGTGTTTTGAACAGCGTCAATTGCAAGAGCGGATGTAGCGTGCGTCGTGCGTGCAAGATGTAAGCACCGAGCAGCGCCAGTGAAATGATAAACAGGATGGTGGTGGAGGTCGCATCCAGATAGTGTTCGCCAAAGATTTCCAGGATCCACGACAGCAAGGCAACGCCGGAGCCGAACAACACCAGGCCGATGACATCCAATGGCCGCGGTGAATCTGAACGGTAATCCGGCATATGGCGATGGATCATCCACTGCGCCGCCAGGCCTATGGGCACATTGACAAAGAAGATCGCCTGCCACGGTAGCCAGTGTACGATCAGGCCGCCTACGGTTGGCCCCAGCAGGGGGCCGATCAAGGCCGGAATGATGACGAAGTTCATTGCTGCCAGCAGTTCGGATTTCGGGAAGGTGCGGATCACTGTCAGCCTTCCGACCGGCATCATCATTGCCGCGCTGAAGCCCTGCAGGATGCGTGCCGCTACCAGCATGGGGACGTTCACCGACAAGCCGCACAGGATGGAAGAAAAGGTAAACAGGCCGACCGCGACGCTGAAGACGCGACGCGTACCGAAGCGATCCGCCATCCAGCCACTGATAGGAATGGAGACTGCCAGCGCCAGGATGTAGGAACTGACAACCGCCTTCAGGCTGAGCGGCGTGACATGCAGGCTGGCCGCCATCGACGGTATGGCGGTATTGATGATGGTTGAATCGAGCTGTTCCATGAACAGCGCAATTGCTACCACCCAGGGCAAATAGCGTTTGACTTTGGCTTCGTCAGTCGCGTTTGCGTTGGGTGGGATGGTCGACATGGGATGTGGTCGTGATCAGCGCAACAGATAATCGAGCGCGACACCGCCAAAGATGGCGCCACCCAGCCAATTATTATGGTTGAAGGCGGCAAAGCATCCTGCACGTTCGCGACTGCGTATCAGCGTGTAATGGTAGGCCGCGCATACCGCTGCCAGCAGCAGGCCGGCGACGAACCAGATGCGCAAACCAAATTGCCAACCGACGATGCCGATGATGCCCAGCGTCATCGCATAGCAAAACATGATGATCGCAACATCGTAGCGGCCGAAAGTGATGGCCGAGGTTTTCATGCCCAGTTTCAGGTCATCTTCGCGATCGACCATCGCATACTCAGTATCGTAGGCAACCGACCAAAAAACATTCGCCACCAGCAGCCACCACGCAGCGGCCGGCACTGTATTTTGCACGGCGGCGAATCCCATCGGGATGCCGAAGCCGAAAGCAATGCCAAGGTAAGCCTGCGGGATCGCAAAGAAGCGTTTGAAGTACGGATAGGTGGCGGCGATGATGACGGCTGCTATCGACAGCTGCTTGGTCAGTGTATTGAGCGGCCAGATCAGCGCAAAAGCGAGCAGGGTTAGCACCAGCGCGACCAGCAGTGCTTCATAAGGTTTGATCTTGCCGCTGGTGATCGGCCTGTCCACCGTGCGTTGCACATGTTTGTCGAAATCGCGATCCGCGTAATCGTTGACAGCGCAACCGGCGGAACGCATCAGTACCGTACCCAGCGTAAAGATGGCGACCAGCGTCCAGTCCGGCTTGCCGTCCGAGGCCATCCACAAAGCCCACAAGGTGGGCCATAGCAGCAGCAAAATGCCGATAGGTTTATGCAGGCGGATCAGGCGGAAGTACAGTTGGAGGCGATTCATCTAACGGTGTTTCTTATACAGGAGAGGGAAAACAAGCCGATGCAAATGCATCAGGCTTCGGATAGCGGTTCATCGGGCAGCATGGTGACGCCATGCAGGTCACAGGACAGCAGGGCTTGCCGCACGGCTTCGATCGCCGCGCCACGGGTGAAGCTTTTGCGCCAGACCAGCACTACGCGACGTGATGGGCCGGGTTGCGTAAACGGGATGTAGCGCAGCATGCCGTCCTTGGCTTGCATATCCGGGATGGATGCTTGCGGCAGGACAGTGATGCCGATGCCGGATGCCACCATATGACGTATGGTTTCCAGCGAAGAGCCTTCGAAGGTGCGGGCGATGCCATCGCCGGAAGTCGAGAAGCGCGACATTTCCGGACAGACTTCCAATACCTGGTCGCGGAAGCAGTGGCCGTTACCGAGCAGGAGCATGGTTTCCGACTTCAGGTCATCGGTACTGACGCTGTCACGATTGGCCCATTTGTGGTGCTTCGGTACGGCGACAACAAACGGTTCGTCATAGACCGGCTGCACCAGCAAGCCCTGATCCGGGAACGGCAGCGCGACGATGGCCGCGTCCAGTTCACCCTGGCGTAACAGTTCCAGCAGTTTGACGGTGAAATTTTCTTGCAGCACCAGCGGCATTTGCGGCACGCGTTCTATGATGGTCTTGACCAGTGGCGGCAACAGGTAGGGCGCGATCGTGTAAATAATACCGAGGCGGAAAGGGCCGACCAGTGGATCCTTGTTTTGCTTTGCGATTTCCTTGATAGCCGCGGTCTGTTCCAGCACGCGTTCGGCCTGCGCCACGATTTGCGCCCCCAGGGGAGTCATCGAAATTTCGCTGCCACCGCGTTCGAACAGGGTGACGCCCAACTCATCTTCCAGTTTCTTGATGGCGACGGATAAGGTCGGTTGTGCGACGAAGCAGGCTTCTGCCGCATGGCCGAAATGTTTTTCGCGTGCGACGGCAACTATGTATTTGAGTTCGGTAAGCGTCATGATGGAGTCTTTGCCTTCGGGTCGATACCTGAGTTTATGCTGGGCCAATAGGCTTATTCTATACCTTCAGGTAGTCCTCACGTGCGCCCAGCCAGCGCGCCAGGTGCGCATCGACTGTCGCCATGTCATCGCGCAGCAGGGTTTGCGCCAGGTCGCGGGCGCGATCAACCAGCCATTGATCGGTTTCCAGGTCGGCAAAACGCAGCATGGCCTGGCCCGATTGACGCGCCCCGAGGAATTCACCGGGACCGCGTATTTCCAGGTCCTTGCGTGCAATTTCAAAGCCATCGGTCGACTCGCGCATGATGCGCAAGCGCTGCTTGGCAATCATCCCGAGCGGCCCCTGGTAGAGCAGCAGGCAGACACTTGCGGTCGAACCGCGTCCGACGCGGCCGCGCAATTGATGCAATTGCGAGAGGCCAAAGCGTTCTGCATGTTCGATCACCATCAGCGAAGCATTTGGTACGTCAACGCCGACTTCAATCACGGTGGTGGCAACCAGCACATGAATCTCACCACGCGTGAAGGCATCCATCACTTGCTGTTTCTCGGCCGGCTTCATGCGTCCGTGTACCAGCCCGACCTGCAAATCGGGCAAGGCTTCGACCAGGGTCTGATGTGTGTCGGTCGCAGTTTGCAATTGCAAGGCTTCCGATTCTTCGATCAGCGGACAGACCCAGTACACCTGGCGTCCTTCAAGTGCAGCGGCATGCACGCGTTCTATTACTTCATCGCGACGGTTCTGGTCGATGACGCGTGTCACGATGGGAGTACGTCCCGGCGGTAATTCATCAATGACCGAGACTTCGAGGTCGGCGTAATAGGTCATCGCCAGCGTGCGCGGGATAGGCGTGGCCGACATCATCAATTGATGCGGGATGGTTTGCTGCTGTGCGCTCGCATTATTGTCGACACCCTTGTTGCGCAGGACCAGGCGCTGGCCGACACCAAAGCGATGTTGTTCATCGACGATGACCAGTCCGAGTTTGGCAAACTGCACATCTTCCTGGATCAGTGCATGCGTACCTATGATCAGTTGCGCGGTGCCGGCCTCTATACGTGCCTTGGCTTCCAGTTTTTCTTTCTTCTTCAGGCTGCCGGTCAGCCAGGCGACGTTCACGCCCAGCGGTTCCATCCAGCCTGCGATCTTGCGGAAGTGCTGGTCTGCCAGGATTTCGGTCGGCGCCATCAATACGGCCTGGAAGCCGCTGTCTATTGCTTGTGCGGCGGCCAATGCAGCGACCACGGTTTTGCCGCTGCCGACATCGCCTTGCAACAGGCGCTGCATGGGGAAGGATTGTTTGAGGTCGGCGCGGATTTCTTCCAGTACGCGTTGTTGCGCGCCGGTCAGCGAAAACGGCAATTGCTTGAGGAAGGCTTTCGACAGCTTGCCTATGCTCGGCAGGACTGCAGCACCCTTGGCGCGGCGTGCCATCTGTGCGCGCTTCATCGATAACTGCTGCGCCAGCAATTCGTCGAATTTCATTCGCACCCAGGCCGCATGCGAACGATCCGCCAATGCGCTTTCATCAATATCGGGCGGCGGGTTGTGCAGCAGGCGTACCGCCGGCTCGAAAGGCATCAAGTCAAGTTCACCACGCAGTTTGTCGTTCAGCGTATCGCGCCATTCGATGCGCGTCATCGCGTCTAAGATGGTCTTGCGCAATATGGTTTGCGACAGGCCTTCGCCGGCCGGATAAACCGGTGTCAGCGCGGCGGGCAGCGGGGCGCCTTCGACCACCATCTTGTAATTGGGGTGCACCATTTCCGCACCGAAGAAACCATGCCGCACTTCACCGCGGGCACGGACCCGATTGCCTTCGGCCATTTGCTTGACCTGGCTGCCGTAAAAATTCAGGAAGCGCATCACCAGTTGACCAGTGTCATCCGAGATGGTCACCACCAGTTGGCGGCGTGGACGAAAGGCGACTTCGCAGGAAGTCACGACGCCTTCGACCTGTACCGAACGACCGAAAATGAAACCGGCTTCGCTGATGCTTTTGATCTCGGTTTCGTCTTCATAGCGCATTGGCAAATGCAAGACTTTATCCATGTCGGAGCGCAGGCCGAGCTTGATCAGTTTGTCGTCGATTTTTTCTGCGCGTGTGGGTGCCGCCGACTTGGTCGTTTTGCTAGTCTTTTTGGCAACAGTGGCGGGCTTTTTCTTCAGTACAGGCATATCGGGCCGAAAATGGGCGGCAGGGCGTAAAATAGCAGGTTTTGCGATGACTTCATGTGCCTTGCGTGTTGCATCACATGAAAATGCCGATTCGGCAAGCTTTGCAACCATAGCAGTTCTGCCGCGCGATTGCTGCAAACAAATTTGTCTGCGTCACACCTCGGACAGTAAAACCGAAGCCGTCATGCTGTATGCATGACATTTTTAACGACGTTTTCAAACTTCATTAGTTGTATGTATTCACTTTCCGATTTCGATTTCGAATTGCCGCAAGAGTTAATTGCGCAAACACCCTTGGCCGAACGTAGTGCTTCGCGCCTGCTGCAGGTCCTTCCCGAACAAATGACGGATCGTAATTTTGCCTACATCGTCGACTTGCTGTCACCCGGCGATTTGCTGGTATTCAATGACACGCGCGTGTTGAAGGCACGTTTCTTTGGTATCAAGGAAACCGGCGGCAAGGTCGAGGTGCTGGTTGAGCGCGTGATAGACCAGCGCAATGTACATGCGCAGATACGCGCTTCCAAGTCGCCTGCGGTCGGCATGCGCATCCGCCTGGCTGATGCATTCGATGTGATCGTCGGTGAGCGTGCCGGTGAATTTTACGAATTGCAATTCCCGGACGATGTCTTCGAACTGATCGAAGCGCATGGCCGCTTGCCTTTGCCGCCTTATATCGAACATGCTGCCGATGCTTACGATGAAACGCGTTACCAGACCGTTTACGCAAAGACACCGGGTGCCGTCGCGGCACCGACTGCCGGTTTGCATTTCGACCAGGCTTTGCTGGATGCGCTGACCGCGAAAGGCGTGAAGCTCGCTTACATCACCCTGCATGTGGGCGCAGGAACCTTCCAGCCGGTGCGGAATGAAAACCTGGCCGAGCACAATATGCACAGCGAGTGGTACACCATTTCGCAGCAAACGGTGGATCTGGTCAAGGCAACGCAGGTTGCAGGCGGCAATATCGTGGCAGTAGGTACCACCAGCATGCGCGCGCTGGAATCAGCCTCGCAAAGCGGCAGCTTGCAGGCCGGCAGCGCCGATACGCGCTTGTTCATCACGCCCGGCTATACCTTCAAGACAGTCACGCGCCTGATCACCAATTTCCATTTGCCGAAGTCGACGCTGCTGATGCTGGTGTCGGCCTTTGCCGGTTATGACACCATACGTGCTGCTTACCAACACGCCATTTCCCAACGTTATCGTTTCTTCAGCTACGGCGATGCGATGTTTTTGACCAGAATGCCCCCATGCTAAATTTCAAATTACTTAAAACCGACGGTAATGCACGTCGCGGCCAACTGACGCTGAACCATGGCGTGATAGAAACACCTATCTTCATGCCGGTCGGTACCTATGGCTCGGTGAAGGCGATGTCGCCGCTGGAATTGAACGAGATCGATGCGCAAATCATCCTCGGCAATACCTTCCACCTGTGGCTGCGTCCGGGCAATGACATCATCGCCAAGTTCGGCGGCCTGCATGAATTCATGGGCTGGAACAAACCTATCCTGACTGACTCCGGTGGTTTCCAGGTGTTTTCGCTGGGCGAGATGCGCAAGATTACCGAAGAAGGCGTGCATTTTTCTTCGCCTATTAATGGCGATAAATTATTCCTGTCGCCGGAAGTGTCGATGCAGATCCAGCGCGTGCTCAATTCCGATATCGTGATGCAGTTCGACGAATGCACGCCGTACGAAATCGATGGTCGCCCGGCTACCACCGAAGAAGCGGCCAAGTCGATGCGCATGTCCTTACGCTGGGCGAAACGCTCGATGGATGAGTTCAACCGCGAAGAAAACCCGAATGCGCTGTTCGGTATCGTGCAGGGCGGCATGTTTGAAAACCTGCGGGATGAATCACTGGCCGGCCTGGAAGAATTGAATTTCCACGGCGTGGCGATCGGCGGCCTGTCGGTCGGTGAACCGAAGGAAGACATGATGCGCGTGCTGGAGCACGTCGGTCCGCGCCTGCCGGCAAACAAGCCGCATTACCTGATGGGCGTCGGGACGCCGGAAGACCTGGTAGCCGGTGTGGCGAGCGGGATTGATATGTTCGATTGCGTGATGCCTACGCGCAATGCCCGTAACGGCTGGCTATTTACCCGTTTTGGCGATATCAAAATCAAGAATGCACGTTACAAGGATGACAAGAAACCGCTGGATGAAAGCTGTTCCTGCTATGCCTGCCGCAATTTTTCCCGCGCTTACTTGCATCATTTGCATCGTACCGGTGAAATTCTCGGTGCCAGACTGAATACGATACATAACTTGCACTACTATCTGGACCTGATGCGCGAGATGCGGGAAGCGATCAGCGAGGGGCGATTCCAGCTCTTTGTGAGCCAATTCCATGCAGATCGGGCACGTGGAAGCTGATCTTTCTTTAATGAAAATCAGTCAGCACCGGAAAAGCGATTTTCCAGTGCTAAAATAACCGACCCATATTTATTCAACCATTATTACAACCTGGAGCATACCCGTGTTTATTTCCAACGCTTACGCTGCAACTGCCGCTGGCGGCGTCCTGGGCAACCTGACCCAATTCGTGCCTATCATCCTGATGTTCGTTGTGCTGTACTTCCTGATGATTCGTCCACAAATGAAACGTCAAAAAGAACACAAGGCTATGATCGAAGCCGTGACACGTGGCGATGAAGTCGTAACATCCGGTGGTGTACTGGGCAAGATCACCAAGGTTTCCGATGTCTACCTGTCGCTGGAAGTACAAGACGGTACCGAGATCGTGATTCAAAAAAGTGCAGTTACTACCTTGTTGCCTAAGGGTACGATCAAATCGCTGTAATGGGTTAAACACCCCACCTCCGCTGGTCGGACGTGGGGTTGATTTTTGTCTGACGTTCCACCCCGAACCCTGAATCAATATGAATCGCTATCCCCTCTGGAAGTACATTATTATCGCTGTCGCACTCCTGTTAGGCGTGTTGTACACCCTGCCGAACTTCTTCGGCGAGTCGCCAGCGGTACAAATCAGCAGTGCCAAAGCCACCGTCAAGGTGGACAGTTCCCTGATGAGTCAGGTTGAGCAGGCGCTGAAAAAAGACGGTATCCAATACGACGGGATAGTCTATGAAACGATAGGTACGCAAGGTACCGTCCGTGTTCGTTTCCCTAATACCGATATCCAGTTCAAGGCCAAAGGCATACTGGAAAAAGACCTGAACACCGATCCGGAAGATCCGACCTATCTGGTGGCCTTCAATCTGTTGCCGAATACGCCAGGCTGGTTGCAAAGCCTGAATGCGGCGCCTATGTACCTCGGCCTCGATTTGCGCGGTGGTGTGCACTTCCTGATGCAAGTCGATACCAAAGCGGTGATGAACAAGCGCGTGCTCGGTTTGCAAGCCAGCGCCCGCAGCATCTTGCGCGACAAGAATATCCGCCATGCCGGTATTTCGCGTAGTGGCGACAGTGTAGAAATCCTGTTCCGTGACGCAGATACCCGCAATAAGGCGCGTACCGTACTGACTAATGAATTGCGTGAACTGGTATTGACCGACGCCGGTAGCGGTGAAGACCTGAAGCTGGTGGGCGCATTGAACCCGACAGCATTGAAACAGACGGTAGAAGATGCAGTCCAGCAAAACATCACCACCTTGTCCAAGCGTGTGAATGAACTGGGTGTGACCGAGCCATTGATCCAGCGCCAGGGTGCGGATCGTATCGTGGTGCAAATGCCGGGCGTGCAAGACGTATCGCGTGCGAAAGACATCATCGGTAAAACAGCAACGCTGGAAGTCCGCCTGGTAGATGAAACAGTCACCCGCGGTACCGAAGAAACTGCAGCGATTCCATTTGGCTCAGAACTGTTCAAAGTCGGCAAGAATGCTCCTGTCGTCTTGTACAAGGATCCGATCATCACCGGTGAGTACATTTCCAGCGCTTCGGCCAGCTTCGACCAAAATCACCAGCCTTCGGTCAGCATCGACCTGAACGGCGATGGCGGTCGTCGCATGCGTGAAGCGACCCGTACCCGGGTCGGTAAGGCAATGGCGATTGTGCTGTTTGAAAAGAACAAGGGTGAAGTCCTGACCGTCGCGACTATCCGTGACGAACTGGGTGCACGCTTCCAGATCACCGGCATGGGTTCGGCCGAAGCGGCAAGTGACCTGGCCTTGCTGTTGCGTGCAGGTTCGCTGGCGGCACCGATGGAAATCATCGAAGAACGTACGATCGGACCGCAACTTGGTGCTGAAAACATTACCAAGGGCTTCGATGCAACGCTGTACGGTTTCATCGCCATCGGCATCTTCATGATCATTTACTACCGTGCATTCGGTTTCTTCAGCGTGTTTGCGCTGGCGGTCAACCTGATGTTGCTGATTGCCTTGTTGTCCTTGTTACAGGCAACGCTGACACTGCCGGGTATTGCCGCGATTGCGCTGACACTGGGTATGGCGATTGACGCCAACGTGCTGATTAACGAGCGGATACGCGAAGAGTTGCGTGCCGGGCATTCACCGCAAACAGCGATTTCGATGGGCTTCGAACGTGCATGGGCAACCATTCTGGATTCGAACGTTACCACCATGATTGCCGGCCTGGCGCTGCTGATTTTTGGTTCCGGTGCGGTGCGTGGTTTCGCGGTGGTGCATTGCCTGGGTATCTTGACCTCGATTTTCTCCGCCGTGTTCGTATCACGTGGCGTCGTCAATCTCTGGTACGGCCGCAAGAAGAAACTGACATCGGTATCCATCGGCCAGGTCTGGAAACCCGCTGACTGATATTGAAATGCGAAGTGCCGGAGCGGTGCTTCGGCTGTAGCTAAGTTGTAGCTATTTGAATCGTATTTAGACAGACCGCCTGCTGACATATTGCGTCAGGCGGTCGCACTGAGAGGTAAGTGATGGAGTTTTTCCGCATCAAAAAAGATATCCCGTTCATGCGGCATGCGTTGATTTTCAACGTTATTTCTGCTCTGACGTTTGTCGCTGCCGTATTCTTCCTGTTGCACCGGGGTTTGCATCTGTCGATTGAATTTACCGGTGGTACGGTAATGGAAGTCACTTATTCGCAACCGGCCGACATTGAAGGTGTGCGCGGCAAGTTGACCGACCTTGGCTATGTCGATATGCAAGTGCAAAGCTTCGGCACTGCACAAGACGTATTGATCCGCTTGCCGGTACAGAAAAATGCCGATTCGGCGCAAATCAGCGAACGTGTGATTGGTGCCCTGAAGGCACAAGACAGCACGGTGGAACTGAAGCGTGTTGAGTTCGTTGGACCGCAAGTCGGGGATGAACTGACACATGACGGCCTGATGGCTTTGGGTATGCTGGTGATCGGTATCGTGATCTACCTCGCGTTCCGCTTTGAATGGAAGTACGCGGTATCAGCCATCCTCGCTAACTTGCATGACGTGGTGATTATTCTCGGCTTCTTCGCCTTCTTCCAGTGGGAGTTCTCGCTGACGGTATTGGCGGCGGTGCTGGCGGTACTCGGCTACTCGGTCAATGAATCGGTGGTGGTGTTTGACCGTGTGCGTGAAACTTTCCGTGATCGTCGTTTCGGTAAAATGCCAACGGAAGAAGTGTTGAACCATGCGATTACCCAGACTATTTCGCGTACGGTGATCACCCACGGTTCGACCCAATTGATGGTGCTGTCCATGCTGTTCTTCGGTGGTCCTACACTGCATTACTTTGCACTGGCACTGACCATCGGTATCTGCTTCGGTATTTATTCTTCGGTATTCGTCGCGGCAGCATTGGCGATGTGGCTGGGTGTGAAGCGCGAAGATTTGCTGAAACCGGTCAAGGAAAAAGACGAGCACGATGGCGCGGTTGTATAAGCACTGCGCATAGCAAAAAAGCCGGCAGATGCCGGCTTTTTTTATTGGTGTCAGGTATTCACGCTCAGTACTTTTGTTTCGGCTCTTGCCCGGTCAGGTTGGCGTGCAGCTTGGTCAATTCCTTGTCCAGCGCATCGAAATCCTGTGCGTCGTAATTGACGAATGATTGCTTGCCGAAGGCGACTTGCTGGCTGAATACGCGTTTGAATTCAGCGTCACCGGCAGCGGTCAGTTTGACCAGGGTGCTGCGTCTGTCTTCGATCTGGGTGACGCGTGTCACCAGGCCTTTTTCTTCCAGCCGGTCTATCACGCCTGTCAGTGTCCCCTTGGTGATCAGGGTTCTTTCTCCCAGTTCCTTGAAGCTCATGCCGCAGGTATTGCCCAGCGTGGCGATGATATCGAATTGGGATGGCGTCAAGCCGGTCCGGCAGCGAATATTGGCGCCCGACTGGCGTTCGAATGCATGAAAGCATTCAGCCAGAAGGCGGATACTACGTAAATATCGTTCAGCCATAAAACCAGTCATTACCCATCAAAATAAAAAGCCGACGCAGTATAACGCCGGCTTTTATGGTTTCACAATTACTTGGCCTGCCGCTTAGTCAGCTTTAACTGCTTCAACCTGGATCGCCAGTTTGACGTCAGGCGAGAAGCCGTAGTTCAAAGCGTAGTTCAGGCCGAAATCGCTGCGTTTGAATTCGGCAGATGCATCGGCGCCGCACACTTCACGTTTCAGCATAGGGTGCTGGATACATTTGAATTTGTTGATGTTCAGGGTGACTGGTTTGGTCACGCCCAGCAGGGTCAGCTCGCCATCAACCGAAACCGGCTTGTCGCCATCGAACTTGATCGATTTGCTTTTGTAGGTGGCGGTAGGGAATTTCTCGACGTTGAAGATATCCTTGCTTTTCGCATGTTCATTCATCTTCGCATGGCCGAAGTCGATCGAATTGGTATCGATCACGATTTCCAGCGAACCGGTTTTCGCTGCACGGTCCAGTACGACGGTACCGCTGGTTTTTTCGAACTTGCCGCGCCATACCGAAATGCCCATATGGTCAGCTTCGAAGCTAGGGTAGGTGTGGCTAGGATCAATCGTATAGGTTTGTGCAAAAGCGGAGCTCGCGCCAGCGGCCAGCAAACAGATCAATGCAAGTTTGGATTTCATTCAAATAACTCCTGGGTTGTGTGGGCTAATTAATTACTTCTTATATGGGGTGTTACGGGAACTGCTATTGCGCCGTGACGACACGGAATTTAATCGTGACTTCATCAGCCACCATGCTGGTGTCTTTCCATTCACCTTCACCGATGTTGTAGGTCAGGCGTTTGATCGGTAATACACCTTCAAAGACTTGGTTGCTGCCTTCTTTTTTGACGGTGAGCGGGAAGCTGACATCAGTGGTTTTACCCTTGATAGTGAGCTTGCCGGTGACATCAAGTTTGCCTGCTGCACCAGGTTTGATCTGGCTGGAAACAAAGGTCGCTTTCGGGAACTGGGCGGCGTTAAACCATTCTTTTTTCAATACTTCACGGTTGTATTCCGGATCGCCGAGATCGAAGCCGTTGACGTCGATATCGACGTTGGCTTTGGAGGTCTCTGGTTTGGCCGCGTCATAAGTGATTTGCGCGTTGAATTTCTTGAAGGTCGCCTCAACCGGCACGTTCAATTGTTTGAAAACGATAGTGACTTTGCTTTTGGTGGTGTCTGTCTTGAGTGCGGTGGCGGCGAGTGCCGGCAGCGCCAGGCAGATGCCGGCGATGGCGAGCCAGCGTGTGGTTTTGCCTGAGATGGAGCGAACGAACATGGATGATCCTTTCGGTAAAAATGAATTCACGGCAGCATGCGTTGCAGCGTGCGGTCGCGGTCGATGAGTTGATGCTTGATGACTGCCAGTATATGCAGGAAGAAAACGATCAGCAGGGTGACATTGCAGGCGTAATGCACTTGCTTGAGCAAGGCCTTCAATTCCTGGTCAGGGCCGATAAAGACCGGCAGCGGCACGATGCCCAGGTAGACCACCGGGACCCCGGCTGCCAGGCTGTAAAAATAGCCGGATAGCGGTACCGCGAAAATCAGCACATACATCAGGCCGTGCGAGACGCGAGCGGCCTTCTTTTGCCAGTCAGCCATGCTGGGCGGGTGCGCCGGTGCCGGATGGCTCAAAGCCCATAGCAGGCGGAGGCAGGCAAGGCCGAACACGGTGACGCCCAGCCATTTATGCCAGGAAAAGTATTTGAGTTTGGTGGGCGTGAGTCCGGGGATGTCGACCATGGTCAGGCCGAGCAGGAAGGCGGCGATGATCAGGATGGCCATGAGCCAGTGCAGCGCGATTGCTGTCAGGGTGTAGCGGCGCATAAATAGTGTTTTTGCTTATTAGTTCAAATTAGAACTAATATAGCAAAATAATTCCCAGCGTGCTGAAGCCTGTTTTAATAGGCTTCAGTGGCTGGGACACTAGTTAGATCTCTTTGGCGAGTTTGGTGGCGTAGCCGATGTAGTTTGCTGGCGTCATCGCCAGCAGGTGATCCTTGGCTTCTTGCGGAATCGCCAGGGTGGCGATGAATTCCTGCAGCGCTTCTTTCGAAATGCCTTTGCCCCGGGTCAGATCCTTCAATTGCTCGTATGGATTTTCGATGCCATAACGGCGCATGACGGTTTGTACCGGTTCAGCCAATACTTCCCAGGTTTCATCCAGGTCTTGTGCAATGCGTACCGGGTTGACTTCCAGCTTGTTCAGGCCGCGCAGGCAGCTGTCGTAAGCAAGCAGGGCATAACCGAAGCCGACACCGATATTGCGCAAGACGGTGGAGTCGGTCAGGTCACGCTGCCAGCGCGACACCGGCAGTTTCTCTGCCATGTGTTTCAGTACGGCATTGGCCATGCCCAGATTGCCTTCGGAGTTTTCGAAGTCGATCGGGTTGACCTTGTGCGGCATGGTGGAAGAACCGATTTCGCCGGCCTTGGTCGATTGCTTGAAGTAACCGAGCGAGATATAACCCCAGATATCGCGGTTCAGATCCAGCAGGATGGTATTGGTGCGTGCGATTGCATCAAACAATTCCGCCATATAGTCATGCGGTTCGATCTGGATCGTATATGGATTGAAAGTCAGGCCCAGGCGCTTTTCGATTACTTCTTTCGAGAAAGCTTGCCAGTCTGTATTCGGGTAAGCCGACAAGTGCGCATTGAAGTTGCCGACGGCGCCATTCATTTTGCCGAGGATTTCAACTGCACCAATGCGGTCAACGGCACGCTTCAGGCGTGCCACCACGTTTGCCATTTCCTTGCCGAGTGTAGTCGGACTGGCCGGCTGGCCGTGGGTACGCGACATCATTGGCACTGCCGCGTTATCGTGCGCCAGTTGTGTCAGCTTGCTGATCAGGCCTTGCAGTGCCGGTACCAGCACCGTATCGCGCGCGGCCTTGAGCATCATGCCGTGCGAGGTATTGTTGATGTCTTCGGAAGTGCAGGCAAAGTGGATGAATTCAGTTGCTGCAACCAATTCCGGTACGTCCTTGACCTGTTCCTTCAGCCAGTACTCGACCGCCTTGACGTCATGGTTGGTGACGGCTTCGATATCCTTGATGCGTTGCGCATCGGCTTCGGTGAAGTCGGTGGTCAGCTTGTCCAGCAAGGCATTCGCGCTGGCCGAAAACGGTTTGATTTCGGCAAAACCGGCGGCCGACAATGCTTGCAACCATGCAATTTCCACTTTGACGCGATGGTGCATGAAGCCGGATTCGGACAGAATCGGGCGCAATTTATCGGTTTTGCTGGCGTAACGGCCATCCAGTGGAGACAGGGCTGAGAGCGTGGAAAGAGGCATGATGATGGGCGACAAGCGCTATGACGTGATTGAAAAAGCTGCCGAAAATACAAAAACGGCATAAATTGAGGAAGACGACATTCTACCACTTGAACGGCCCGAGCAGCCTGAAAGCGCCAGCCAGTCGGGGCGCTAGATGGCGGGTTTTAGCTTGGCCCCGATGTTATAATCGCCTTCCGATTTTAGAAGCAAAGCATCTATGAAACTGATTGGTTCTCTCGCCAGCCCTTACGTACGTAAAGTACGTGTTGTCATGTTGGAAAAAAAGATCGATTACGATTTCGTTCTTGAAAACGTGTGGGGTGCCGAAACCACGATTCAAGAATCCAATCCGCTCGGCAAAGTGCCGTGCCTGGTGATGGAAGATGGCGGCGCGATGTTTGATTCACGCGTGATCGTCGAATACCTAGATACCTTGACCCCGGTTGGCAAGCTGATTCCACCAAATGGTCGTGAACGCGCCGAAGTCAAATGTTGGGAAGCGCTGGCCGATGGCGTGGCTGACGCCGCAATGCTGTTACGCCTCGAACACACCTTGCGCCCGGCAGAGCAGCGTAGCCAAGCCTGGATAGATCGTCAAAGCAGGAAGGTGCACGATGGCTTGAAAGCGATGTCGGTAGGCCTGAAGGACACCGCTTTTTGTGCCGGCAACCAGTACACGCTGGCTGACGTGGCGGTAGGTTGTGTATTGGAATGGCTGTCTTTCCGTTTCCCGGAAATCACATGGCGCACTGACTATCCAAATCTGGAAAAGCTGCTGGAAAAACTGTCGGAACGTCCTTCTTTCAAGGAAACGGTGCCGACCAAGTAAGCACGCTGTGCATTGAAAAAAGGGACGCCAAAGCGTCCCTTTTTTATTCAAGCAGTCGATTATTTGCCTATTCGTCAGTGATCATCTGCGCTTGCAGATAATTTTGCAGGCCTATCGTTTCAATCAGCGACAGCTGGGTTTCCAGCCAGTCGATGTGTTCTTCGGTATCGTCGAGGATGTAGTGAAACAGTTCGCGCGACACATAATCGCCGCTGGTTTCCGAGGCGGCGATGCCTTCCTTGACGGTTGCCTGCGCCAGCTTTTCCAGTTTTAAATCGCTTTCCAGCATTTCCCGGATGTTTTCACCTATCAGCAACTTATGCAGTGCTTGCAGGTTAGGCAGGCCGTCCAGCATCAGGATGCGGTCGATTAATTTATCGGCGTGTTTCATTTCACCGATGGATTCTTCAAACTCTTTCTTCGCGATCTTTTCGAAGCCCCAGTGCTTGTACATGCGTGCATGCAGGAAGTACTGATTGATTGCAGTCAGTTCGTTGGTAAGCTGCGCATTCAGCAGGCGGATGATATTGCTGTCACCTTTCATTCAAACCTCAATAAATAATGTAAGAGCAGGTTGATCGACATTTGTTATTACCTTGTCGAAATACCTGTTTGGCAGGGGCGTCGATGATAGCGCGGGGAGAGCGCCTTGCGAGCAGGAAGGAGCTGGGATGATTCTTGAAATGAAAAAGGACGCAGCCAGCGTCCTTTTTTGATGCCGATATTGCTATCGACTGAATGGCTTGAACGGCGAATTACTCGCTGATCATCTGCGCTTGCAGATAGTTCTGGATGCCGACTTTTTCGATCAGGTCGAGTTGGGTTTCCAGCCAGTCGATATGTTCTTCGGTGTCGTCCAGGATGTATTGGAACAGTTCGCGCGATACATAGTCACCGCTGGCTTCGCATGCTGCGATGCCTTCCTTGACGGTTTTTTGCGCCAGCTTTTCCAGTTTCAAATCGCAGCCGAGCATTTCCGGAGTGTTTTCACCGATCATCAACTTGTGCAGTGCTTGCAGGTTAGGCAAGCCATCCAGCATCAGGATGCGATCGATCAATTTATCGGCATGCTTCATTTCGCCGATCGACTCTTCGTATTCTTTCTTTGCAATCTTTTCAAAACCCCAGTGCTTGTACATGCGTGCATGCAGGAAGTATTGGTTGATTGCGGTAAGTTCGTTTGTAAGCTGTGCATTGAGCAGCTTGATGATATTGCTGTCACCTTTCATGGCGGCCTCGAAAGTGATGTGGAAGACGGGCTGTTGCGCATCTGACGGTTAGTTGTCAAAGCGCCTGGTCAGCAAAGAACGCACATGATAGCTCAGGATGTCCAATTTATGGTCATTTTGGCTTCATTTTGCTAACTGGAATCATTCGTGTTTCGATTGCGAAAGCGAAGCTGGGCGCGGCTTTGCGGGGAATGGGGTGGTTTGCTTGCGGTGCAGAATGGGCAAGAAAAAACGCGCTGCAGCGAGGTGCTGAGCGCGTTCTTTTTTCGGTCTGTAAGGGCAGGATTGGGACTGCCCGCAAACCGGTACTGCTTACTTCGGTGCTTCGGTGACGAAGCCCATTTTGGTCAGTCCGCCTGACTGTGCTGCTGCCATGACTTGCGCGACTTTCTCGTAAGGAGTGAGACGGTCTGCACGCAAATGCAATTCTGGTTGTGGTGTTACTTTGGCTGCATCCGCAATGCGTGACAGCATTTGCGATTGATCCAGTACTTCATTGTTCCAGTAAACCTGGCCTGCGGCATCAATCGATACATTGATGGTTTCCGGTTTGACGTCGTTAGGCTGGTTTGCAGCGTGTGGCAGATCGAGCTTCACTGCGTGATTCATCACCGGGATGGTCATGATGAAGATGATCAGCAATACCAGCATCACGTCGACTAGCGGCGTGGTATTGATCTCTGGATTGAAGTCGTCTTCATCCGACAAGGATCCCATTGCCATCATGCACCTCCGACGGCAACCAGTTTGGCGCCGCTTGCACCTGGTGTATTGGTGTCATTGGCACGTGAGCCGGTGACGAACAATGCGTGCAGGTCGAAGCCGAATTTATTCATTTTGGCGATGACCGATTTATTGCCGCGAACCAGTGCGTTGTAGCCGAAGGTTGCAGGAATCGCGACAGCCAGACCGAGTGCGGTCATGATCAGCGCTTCACCGACCGGACCGGCAACTTTATCGATACTGGCTTGACCCGAAGTACCGATGGCAACCAGCGCATGGTAGATACCCCACACGGTGCCAAACAGGCCGACGAACGGTGCAGTGGAACCGACCGATGCCAGCACTGCCATGCCGCTTTGCAATTTGGCCGATGTTTCATCGATGGCTTGACGCAGGGACAGGGTGATCCAGTCGCTGACAGACAATTGATCGTGCAGGTGACCTTTGTGTGCTTCATGGTGACGCATGGCGGTGACGCCTGCTTCAGCGATGTCGGCGAATGGATTGCCGTTACCCAGGGTAGCTGTGCCTTCTGTCAGGCTGGTGGCATCCCAGAACTCGTGGCCGGCAGCACGTGCTGCGCGGCGATATTGCATCAATTGCAGTGCTTTGGTGGCGATGACGTACCACGACGCGATCGACATTGCGACCAGCAATACTGCGACGCCTTTGGTGACAAAGTCACCTTGCGACCACAGACTTTCTAAACCGTACGGGCTGACTTCCATGATGATTCCTTCTTATCTATTTAGCGTGAAATTAATTGGTACGATAGCGAAGGCAGGAGCTGGTCTCCCGTCTTCCAAATAAGGCTTGAATAATGCGCGCATCACGGCATCCCGTGCTGCATCGTCCATGCGCAATGAGCCTGAAGATTTTTGAACCTCAACCTTTTCGGCGCGGCCTTTCTCATTGATCAGCACGCGCAATGTGACGGTGCCTTCATTCCCCATGCGTGCATCCAGTGGCGGGTAAACCGGGCGCGGCGGATTAATGTAGGAAACGCCGGAAATCAATTTCGGTGTCGCAGGCACCGATGGCGCAGACGGTGCGGCAGGCGCAGGCGGCGATGGCGGCTCGTTCGATGGTGGCGACGGTGCTGCGTTCTCGGTAATGGCTTGTGGTGACGGTGCTTCAGTCACGACCGGCTTTGGTGTCGGGCGGGTTACCTGTTTCTTTACGACCGGAACCGTTTTTGGTTCTGCCGGCTTTGGTGCCGGTGCCGGTGCCGGTTGTTCGGTAATGAAGTCCGCAAAGATTTCGCGCGGCAGCACTTTAGCGACCTGGTGTACCAGACCGCTGCGCAACGCGTAGAACAAAGCGATGTGGATCGCAATGATAGCGATCAGAGGCCCGAATCGTCTGAGTTGCTGTGATATGTGAGGCGGTAAAAGCGGTGCTGACGACTGGGTTGTTATTGCGTTCATAAAGAAAATGCTTATGCGGCCAATGCGTTAGGGTGAAACATTATAGTTTGAGTTGGGCGAGCGTCGGCAAGGCATTCGCGCAGCACGCGTTTGGCGCAGGAGTGGCATTTGCCACAACATGTGCCTAAATCCAGATCATTGCGCAATTGCGACATCGAGGTCGTGCCGTTATCAACTGCCTGACGAATTTTCCTTTCGGAAATATTGCTGCAAACACAAACAATCATCGATGCCTCGTGTGACTTTCTTTGTAGGTTAAAAATACAAAAAACGACAGTGCTTTTTAATGTGTTCAACGCCGGTTGCCCGGCGTTTTTTGCTTTTTAATTCACACGCGCTCCAGCAACGAGACGCGTAAACAACTTGAATTTCTCCGGCGGCGGCATTGCCCGCTCCACCACCATTGCCCATTGTTCTGATAACTGCTGGCAGGTCGCTCGTAACACTGGTGCCAGATCGGGCAAATCGGCCAGTGCCTTCAAGTGTCGCTCTATAACCGAGGCCAGCTTGATGCACGAACTGCTTTCTTGATTATTCGCGGTGTAATGCGACATCAAATGTAAAACTGCTGAAACGAGTAACTCCGGTTGTGCCGGTGCCGCGTTGGGCTCCTGTAGGGCCTGCTGCGCTTTTTCGATTGCCATCAAACTCTCCTTTTGGGTTGGTTTGGCTGGCTGGTGCAATCTTGCGCACGGGCTGGCTCAGTTGCAAATCGATGCTGCTAGTTATGCCGTCAAAATCAATTTATTCAACTGCGTTAAACGGAGGCGGTAAATTCGCCCTTCGTGTGCTATTTCCACTTCACGCATTTGCCGGAACAAATCGCGACTATTGATGCGTGTAATTGGCTGTTCCATTGCAGCGTTATTACGTAGAGCAGGATTGTTTTCCAGTGCTTCACGTGGTGCCGAGATCGCCATGATCAACCTTTTCATGTAAATGAGAACAATTCGTGTTTAGATTATTGGACATTTGGCGATAGATTGCAAGTTTTTTCGCTTGGCTTTGGCTGACCGGGGTCAAGATAAATGGAATTTGTGGCGCTCGGGGCAAGGAAAGTTGCCTGCCAGATATCCCAATGCGGGAATTGAACGGATTCTTAACGGAGGGGAGTGCTGCGGCAATGCTAGGGATTGCCGCAGATAAGAGGGCTGGATTTAGTGGATAGGGCTGAAGGATTCGGCTTGTGCAATCGGCCAGTACTTGCCAAACACTTCCGGTAACTCACGTTCCGGATTGGCTTCGCTCAGTAATTGACCGGGCTCCAGATAAGGTAGTAGCGCGGAAGCGAGCTTGACCTGGTTGGCCGACACGCGGCGCACCAGATGATGTGGCTTCAACTCGGAAGGGTGGTGCAGGCCGGCGGCGGCAATTAATTCCGCCAGCGCCTTCAATGTATTGCGATGGAAATTGGCTACGCGCTCGGCCTTGTCTGGCACGACCAGGGCGCGCTGGCGCAGATTGTCTTGCGTCGCGATGCCGGTCGGGCAGCGATCGGTATGGCAACTTTGCGATTGTATGCAGCCGAGTGCAAACATAAAGCCGCGCGCCGAATTGCACCAGTCTGCACCCAGCGCCAGTGTGCGTACGATATCGAAGGCGCTGACGATTTTGCCTGACGCGCCTATCTTGACCTTGTCGCGCAGTTTGGCACCCACCAGTGTGTTATGCGCGAGCAGCAGAGCTTCCTGCAGCGGCACGCCGACATGATCGGTGAACTCAACCGGTGCGGCACCGGTGCCGCCTTCACCGCCGTCGATCACGATGAAGTCGGGTGTAATACCGGTGGCGAGCATTGCTTTTACAATGCCGAAAAATTCCCACGGATGGCCGACCGCCAGTTTGAAGCCTGTCGGTTTGCCGCCTGAGAGATTGCGTAGTTGTTCTATAAATTGCAGCAAGCCGATAGGCGAGTCGAAGGCTGAATGGGAAGAGGGTGACACGCAATCGACGCCTAGCGGTATGCCGCGTGCCGCGGCAATTTCTACCGACACCTTGGCGCCGGGTAAAACCCCGCCATGTCCGGGCTTTGCGCCTTGCGATAACTTCACTTCTATCATTTTCACTTGCGGCAGTTGCGCATTGAGTGCGAATTTCTCTGCCGAAAAACTGCCATCGTCATTGCGGCAGCCGAAGTAGCCCGAGCCGATCTCCCACACCAGGTCGCCGCCGGCATCGTTTGGATTGTCCGGCTTGTGGTAGCGGCTGATGCTGCCTTCGCCGGTGTCATGCATGAAGCCGCCTTTTTGGGCGCCTTGATTAAGTGCGCGTATGGCATTTGCCGACAGCGCACCGAAGCTCATCGCGGAGATATTGAAAATACTGGCCGAGTACGGTTGTGCGCGTTCTGCGCCTATCGTGATGCGGAAGTCATGCGATACCACCTTGGCCGGGGCAATGGAGTGATTGATCCATTCATAGTCGCTTTGATAGACATCCATCTGGGTGCCGAACGGGCGTTTGTCGATCGCTTGTTTGGCACGTTGATACACCAGCGAGCGCTGATTGCGTGAAAAAGGATTTGGCGCGGCGTCGTCTTCCAGGAAGTATTGGCGTATTTCCGGACGCACCGATTCAAACATGTAGCGGAAGTGTCCGAGGATAGGGTAGTTACGCAATACTGCGCGTTTGGCTTGCAGCACATCGCTGATGCCGACTATGGTCAGGAAGCCAAACAGTACTACCAGCCACCAGGCGCTGTCGTGTTGTGGCGTAAAGAACAGCGAGAGAATGAAGAGGAGCCCGGATGCTACCAGGGCGAGATAACCGATCGGAAACAAACGCATTTTTTCTCCAGACTCCAGACAAAATGGCAGCGGAATGCCAATGAATAGCGAGACAGTGTACACAAGTGGACATCAAATGACTTTGACGAGTTTTGCCTGAGAGCTATCTGAATTCATAGGATATTTGGGTTTGTTTTGTCTATCCCATAAAAATGGCATTGCATTAAAGAAACTATTTGGCTACCCTTCGGGAACAAAAAAGCGAGCGTTTGTTTGAGTATCGCTACTTATAAAACAGCTTGGTCATCAAAGGGAAAAGCATTTGTCAATTGATTCAGTACACCGCAGCGCAACGCTGTTCACCGCATGATGCCGCAGTGTCGGGCATTCATTTCTTTTTCTTAAAGTCTGGAATTTTTTATGTCAATAAAATGGCTCTTGATGGCGTCGCCGTTGTTTCTTGGCGCGTGTGCAGTCACATCCACTCCAACCCAGCCGGTTGAAGCGCCGGTAAGTCGTGCGCAGCAAATAGAAGCACAAAAACAGGTGGCTGCCCCGCAAGTGAAGACTTTGAAACGCAAAATTGCGATCGGTCGCTTCACGAATGAAACACGCTATGGCAAAACCTTTCAAGTTGATAGCAATCTGGACCCTTTGGGAAAACAAGCGTCCGATATGCTCAACAGCCGCTTGATCAGCTCGAACAAATTCCTGACCTTTGAGCGCTCTGATCTGGAAAAAATCAAGAATGAACAAGCTTTGCTCAAGGAGGGCAACTTGATCGGTGTGGACACGCTAATCCTGGGTTCCGTCACCGAATTCGGGCGTAGCACCACAGGCAAATCCGGCTTCCTGAGTGCGACAAAAATTCAAACTGCGCGCGCAAAAATTGAAATACGTCTGGTTGATGCGCGTACCGGCTTTCTCTTCTTTACCGCCACCGGGACCGGTGAGGCCACCAGTGAGTCAGGTGAGATTGCAGGCTTCGGCAGCAAGGCTGACTACGATGGCACCTTGAATGACCGCGCTATCGGTGCTGCGATCTCGGATGTGCAAAACGCATTGATTGCAAAACTGGAAGAGCGTCCTTGGCGCACTGACATTTTGAAGGTGAATGGCAAGCAGGTGTTTGTTTCTGGTGGTGCGCGTCAAGGTTTGAAGGTTGGTGATTCGCTGGCGGTGATGCAACAGGGCGAAACCGTCAGCAGCAAGCAGACAGGTTTTGCCATCACTTTGCCACCTACCAAAGTGGGCATATTGCGTATTACCAGCTTGTTCGGTGATAACGAAACAAACGAAGGTGCAATTGCTGAATTGATTTCCGGCAGCGCAAGCGCAGCCAAGGGCTCAACGATATTTGTTGCTGAAAACAAGGATTGATAGAAATGAAAACATATATTTCAATTGCCCTCGCTTTAATGCTGAGCGCCTGTGCTTTGCCTGAAACGGCAGTTAAAACCGGATCCCCGCGTCCTACCCTGATCGTCAAGGGGGCGCCGGTGGATTCGATTCTGGTGGTGGATGGCCTGGTGATGGGGCAAGCTGCACAATTTAATGGAGCCCCGAACGAGCTGATCGTCGAAGAAGGCTTGCATCAGGTGGAAATCAAGCAGGGCAATGTAGTCGTGCATGCGGAAAAGGCTGTCATTAGTAATGGTGAGTCCCGCACGATCAACGTTAACGCGGGAGCACGATAATGCGATTCCGTTCATTCATTGTTTTGTCGGCAGTCATGATCTTGAGCGCTTGTGCCGCGCCATCCAAATATAACTGGGGAAATTACGAAGGATCGCTCTATTCGTACTACAAGGACACCACCAAAACGGCGGAGCATGCTGCGGAACTGCAGCGCACAATTGTGGATTCCGAGGCAACCGGGAAATTGGTTGCACCTGGTTTGTATGCAGAGTATGGCTTCCTGATGCTGCAAGAGGGCAAGTCCAAAGATGCTATTGCGCAGTTTGAAAAAGAAAAAGCGAAGTGGCCGGAATCAACTTATCTCATGGATAACATGATCCGTATTGCTTCAAGCTCTTCCACCAAATCTGCCGCGCTCAAGGAGTAATTGCTTATGTCACGAAATTTCAAGGCAATATTGCTGAGCCTGTTCGTCCTCAGCCTGAGTGGTTGCGCTACACAACTCAGTAAAAAGGATTACACCGACTTGCGTACCGAGGCGCCGCGCTCCATTTTGGTTGTGCCAGCGGTCAATCGCAGTGTTGAGGTAACTGCGCCGGATTATTTCCTGTCGACGATTTCCCGTCCCTTGGCCGAGCGCGGTTACTACGTGTTTCCTGTGCATCTGGTCAAGCGCATGATGGAAGACGATGGTTTGAATGATGCCGACATGGTGCACGCCGGTGATCCGCAAAGACTAGGCAAGATGTTCGGCTCGGATGCCGTGATGTACATCACAATCGAGCGTTGGGATGCGCAATATATTGTGTTTTCAACGACGGTAACGGTGGAAATGAAATATGTGCTGAAGAGCACTGCCAGCGGCCAGACTTTGTGGAGTAATTCACAGAAATTGGTTTACCAGCCACAAAACAATAATTCCGGCGGTGGTCTTGCCGGTTTGATTGCGCAGGCTGTAGTGGCTGCGGTAGCGAAGGCTGCGCCTAATTATGTGCCGTTGGCGCAGCAAGCAAATATGCAGGCGGTCAGTACAAAAGGCCAGGGTTTGCCGGCGGGCCCTTATATTGATTTGTACCAGAAGGATCAGGCTGACTTTTGATGCAAAGGCGGTATTAACTTAATACCGCCTTTTTTGTATCTGCGATCTAGGCCGGAACTGCGGAAGTGTTGATGATGCCGCCGCCCAGGCAAACATCACCCTGGTAAAGCACTGCCGATTGCCCCGGCGTGACTGCCCATTGCGGTGCGGCGAACGCGAGCGAGAAACCGTCTGCATCGCTGCGCTGGCTGCAGGCGACATCGGCCTGGCGGTAACGGGTTTTGGCTGATACCAGTTCTTCGCTTGGGGGGCTGCCGGCGACCCAGCTCATCTGGCCGGCGCTTAATTCGGACGACAGCAGCCAGGGGTGATCGTGCCCTTGCACTATATATAGAGTGTTGGTCGCGACATCCTTGCGCGCCACATACCAGGGTTCGCTATTGCCATCGGTGTTTTTGTGCGACTTCATGCCGCCCAGGCCTATGCCTTTGCGCTGGCCCAAGGTGTAAAAACTCAAACCTACATGTTCGCCAACGATGACGCCTTCCGGTGTCTTCATCGGTCCCGGTTGATAAGACAGGTAGCGATTCAGGAATTCACGGAACGGACGTTCGCCGATGAAGCAGATGCCGGTGGAATCCTTTTTGGTTGCGTTCGGCAGCTTCAATTGTTCTGCAATCTTGCGCACTTCCGTCTTGCGGATTTCGCCGAGCGGGAACAGGGTCTTGGCCAACTGTGCCTGATTGAGGCGATGCAGGAAGTAGCTTTGATCCTTGCTGGCGTCGACCGCTTTCAATAATTCGACGCGTCCGGCATCCGGGCCGGACGTCACTTCGCGCACGCGCGCATAGTGGCCGGTGGCGATCATGTCGGCACCGAGCAGCATGGCGTGATCCAGAAAGGCCTTGAATTTGATTTCGGCATTGCACAGCACATCCGGGTTCGGCGTGCGGCCGGCCTGGTACTCGCGCAGGAATTCGGCGAAGACACGATCTTTGTATTCGGAAGCGAAATTGACTGCTTCGATATCAACGCCGACTACGTCAGCCACGCTGGCTGCATCTATCCAGTCCTGGCGCGTTGAGCAGTATTCGGAATCGTCATCGTCTTCCCAGTTCTTCATGAAGAGGCCGATGACTTCGTAACCCTGTTCTTTCAGGAGCCAGGCTGAAACAGACGAGTCAACACCGCCGGACATGCCGATGACGACGCGTTTTTTAGCCATTTTCAATTACCTCATAGACGGACGGATGCGTGATCAGCAGCGACAGCGGGGCGCGTTTGCCGGCCAGATAGTCGTCGACCCGTTGCAATACCGAAGGACTGCGGTGTTTTTCCCGGGTGGCGACCAACTCGTCATAGCTCATCCAGACCGCGCGCAGGATGCCGACATCCAGGGGCTGGTCATGTTTTGCGCCGACTTCGCCGCAAAAGGTGAAGCTTAAATAAGTGACATCATGTCCGGTGCGCGCTGAAACATAGCGCGACATATACATGCCGACCAGGGCGGTAGGCGTGAAATCATGTGCGGTTTCTTCCAGGGTTTCGCGTACGACCGCTTCTTCCAGCGATTCGTGCGGATCCAGGTGGCCGGCCGGCTGGTTAAAGCGAACGCCCTCACTGGTCTCTTCTTCTACCAGCAGGAAGTACCCATCACGCTCGATGATGGCAGCAACAGTAACAGATGGTTTCCAGATATCAGGCATATGGTCCCTCGGAATAACCCGCTATTTTAGCGCGCACCCGAGAAAGTTGCCTGCAATGTTTCCCCGGCAGAAAATATTGTAATAAAATGAGTCAGGTCAAGATTGCTCATCTTTTGTCTTTGCTATGGTGGGCATTTGGCCTTATGCTTATCAATTCGCTTCCTTGTAAAACCCCTACGGAAGTTGGCAGGCGCTAGCCCGACCCGGGCAATTACCCTGCTGCTGAGCGGAAATCCCGCTTCAGGAATGTATGGTTTACTGCCTCACATCAGTGGAAGCGCAGAGCCAGGAACCACAAATTAATTGATTTGCCTTCGCCGGGCTTTGGCGTCGAGGCAAAGTTTTAAGTAACGAAACGGAATAAAAATGCAACGTATCATGCTCAGGTCGAAAATCCACCGTGTGACGGTGACTCAGGCTGACCTGCATTACGAGGGCTCGTGTGGTATCGACGAGGACTTGCTGACCGCCGCCGACATCCGTGTCGGTGAAAAAATTGAGCTGTATAACATTAATAACGGCAAGCGTTTCTCTACCTACGCCATCAAGGGTGCCAAAGGTAGTGGCGAAATCTCGCTCAACGGTGCTGCTGCACGCTGCGCGCAATTGGGTGATTTGCTGATTATTTGCACTTACGGTTCGATGACAGACGAAGAAGTTGAGACTTATGTACCGAAGATTGTCTTCGTCGATGAAAAGAATAAGTTCGCCGGATTGAAAAAATAGCGATAGGCAGTCGTAACAATTAGAAACCCGGTCGCGCCGTTTTAGGGCAGCTTGAGCCGGGTTTTTATCCGTTTGCCGGTCGCGGCGATCAAACAGAATTTAAACAAACTATGAGAGATGTTATATGTCTTTAGTTATAGGGGTGCCACGGGAGTCATTCCCCGGGGAAAAACGGGTGGCGACTGTGCCAGAAGTCGTTGAAAAGCTGATCAAACTCGGCTTTTCCGTTAGCGTAGAATCTGGCGCCGGTGACGACGCCAACTTCAGCGACGATACTTACCGCGCTGCCGGTGCACAGATCGTGCAAGGCGCTGCCAATTTGTGGTCCGGGTCCGATATCGTCTTCAAGGTGCGCGCTCCAAGTGCCGAAGAAGTCGGTCTGATCCGCGAAGGTAGCACCCTGATCGGCTTCATCTGGCCGGCACAGAATCCTGAATTGATGCAGCAGCTTGCAGCCAAGCGTGTCACCGTGTTGGCTATGGACTCGCTGCCACGCACGCTGTCGCGCGCGCAGAAGATGGATGCTTTGACCTCCACCGCCGGTGTCAGTGGCTATCGCGCCGTCATCGAGGCTGCCAACGCGTTCGGTCGTTTCTTCAACGGCCAGATCACGGCTGCAGGCAAGGTTCCTCCGGCAAAAGTATTTATCGCAGGTGCTGGCGTGGCCGGTTTGGCTGCGATCGGTACGGCTGCCAGCCTGGGCGCCATCGTGCGCGCCAACGATACTCGTGCCGAAGTGGCCGATCAAGTTGTATCGCTGGGCGGCGAATTCGTTAAGGTCGATTATGACGAAGAAGGTTCGGGCGGCGGCGGCTATGCCAAGGTCATGTCCGAAGGTTTCCAGGCTGCGCAGCGTGAGATGTACGCCCAGCAGGCCAAGGAATGCGACATTATCATCACCACCGCGCTGATCCCTGGCAAACCGGCTCCGAAACTGATAACCGCTGAAATGGTTCAGTCCATGAAACCCGGCAGCGTGATCGTCGATATGGCGGCCGAGCAGGGTGGTAACTGCGAACTGACAGAACCCGGCAAGGTTGTAGTGAAACATGGCGTGACCATCGTTGGTTACACAGACTTGCCGAGCCGTTTGCCTAAGCAGGCCAGTACGCTGTACTCAACTAACCTGTTGCGCCTGACCGAAGAGCTGTGCAAGGACGCTGAAGGTAAAAAGACGACTGACGGCATCATCAACGTCAATATGGAAGACGAAGCCATTCGTGGACTGACCGTCATCAAGGACGGCAACATCACCTGGCCGCCTCCACCGCCGAAGCCAGTGGCTGCTCCGGTTGCCAAGCCAGCGCAGGCACCTGCTCCTGCGCACGGTCATGGCCCAAGCACCACTGTTTCCTCACCTAAGCGTGTGGTCACAATGTTTGTCTTCGCAACGCTGTTGTTTGCGTTGATTGGCATGGGTGCGCCTACTGCTTTCCTCGGTCACTTGACCGTGTTTGTACTGGGTTGCTTCATTGGTTACATGGTGGTCTGGAATGTTACCCCGGCATTGCACACGCCTCTGATGAGCGTTACCAACTCCATCTCGTCGATCATCGTGATCGGTGCGCTGGTACAGGTCGCTCCTCCGTTGGCTGATGGCATGGCGCGTCCCGAGTTGCTGATTAAGTGCCTCGCCGCTGCTGGCATCGCTTTGACCGCAATCAACATGTTCGGTGGCTTCGCTGTCACCCGTCGCATGCTTGATATGTTCCGTAAGAATTAAGGAGACCACAATGTCTGCAAATCTGGCTACTGTCTCCTACATCGGAGCAACTATTCTCTTCATCCTCAGCCTGGGTGGCTTGTCGCATCCAGAAACATCACGCCGCGGTAACTTGTACGGCATGATCGGTATGGGCATCGCTGTGCTCGCTACCATCTTTGGCCCACGCGTTACTGCAGACGGCTATGCATGGATTATCCTGGCGCTGCTGGTCGGCGGTGTTATCGGCCTGTACGCTGCCAAGAAGGTCAAAATGACCGAAATGCCGGAGCTGGTTGCATTGATGCACAGCTTCGTCGGTCTGGCCGCTGCACTGGTTGGTTTTGCCAGCTACATCGATCCGTCTATCCATCTGGAAGGCGCTGAGAAGGCTATCCATCAAGTTGAAATCTACGTTGGTATCTTCATTGGTGCGGTAACGTTCTCGGGTTCCCTGATCGCGTTCGGCAAACTGAACGGCAAAATCGGCGGTAAGCCATTGCTGTTGCCAGCACGTCACTTCATCAACCTGATCGGCTTGTTGCTGGTGATCTGGTTTGGTCGTGAGTTCGTGAATGCTCCTGACGTTGCCAGCGGTATGACTCCGTTGATCATCATGACCGTGATTGCCTTGCTGTTTGGCGTACACATGGTGATGGCAATTGGTGGTGCTGATATGCCGGTCGTGGTCTCGATGCTCAACAGCTACTCTGGCTGGGCTGCTTCGGCTACCGGTTTCATGCTCGGCAACGATTTGCTGATCGTGACTGGTGCGCTGGTCGGTTCTTCCGGTGCGATTCTGTCGTACATCATGTGCCAGGCAATGAACCGTAACTTCTTCAGCGTGATCGCCGGTGGTTTTGGTGGCGGTGCTCCGAAGGCTGGCGGCGCTGTGAAAGAGCAGGTTGGTGAAGCGACCCCTGTCTCGGCACAAGAAACTGCAGAACTGCTGCGTGAAGCAAAAAGCGTGGTCATCGTGCCGGGTTACGGCATGGCCGTGGCGCAAGCACAGCACACCGTGAACGAAATCACCAAACTGTTGCGCGCTAAAGGCACCAAGGTACGTTTTGCGATCCACCCGGTTGCAGGTCGTATGCCTGGTCATATGAACGTGTTGCTGGCTGAAGCCAAAGTACCTTACGACATCGTGCTGGAAATGGATGAAATCAACGAAGATTTCCCTGACACAGATGTAGTCATGGTGATTGGTGCGAACGACATCGTGAACCCGGATGCGCAGGAAGATCCGGACAGCCCGATCGCCGGTATGCCAGTGTTGGAAGTCTGGAAGGCAGAAACGTCTATCGTCATGAAGCGTTCGATGGCTTCCGGTTATGCTGGTGTCGACAATCCTTTGTTTTACAAAGAAAACAATCGTATGTTGTTCGGCGATGCGAAGAAGATGCTGGACGAGGTCCTGGCTACTCTCAAAGCTTAATAGCCATACCGCTGTTTCAAAAAAGCCCGCTAATGCGGGCTTTTTTATTGGCATTTCAAGAAAAGCGTTTGCGCTGAAGATTTAAGTAAGTGAATACTTACCTGCTCCAATAGCCTGGTTGGCTGTACATCGCTTTCAAATGTGAAATGAAGAGGCGGACTTTGGCCGGGACATTTCGCTGTTGTGGGTAGACCGCCATGATGTCGTACTCGGGGATCGCATAATCATCCAGCACGGTTTCCAGCATGCCGCTTTCCAGCTGGCGCTGGATTTCCCATACGGAGCGCCAGGCGATGCCCAGGCCCTCAGTCATCCAGCGATGCAGCAATTCACCGTCATTGCAGTCCAGACTGCCTTGCGCGCGCACAGAGACGGTTTTGCCGCGGTAATTGAAATACCAGCCGCGCTGCTGTCCACCTTGAAGATTGAAGGACAGGCAATTATGATTAGCAAGATCATCCAGCGTCTTGGGTTTGCCGTGTTTCTTGAAGTATTCCCGCGTTCCGCACACCACACGTTTATTGGCGGCAAGTTTGATGGCCACGAAGTTGGGGTCGATATTGCCGCCGATCCGTATGCCCATGTCGTAACCCTCCTGCACCAGATCAACGACGCGATCGGTCAGATTGAATGACATTTTGAGGCCGGGATGCTGTTCCAGGAACTCCTGGGCGTAGGGTGCGACGTGCTGGCGGCCAAAGGAAGCCGGGGCGGAAACGATCAAATGCCCGGTGACCTTGTTATGGCCGGCGGACAGCGCGCTTTCCGCGTGTTCCAGCTCGTTTAGCATCTTGCGGCAGTGCTCGAGGTATACTGAGCCTTCTTCCGTCAGGGCCAGGCGCCGGGTGGAGCGATGCAGCAGGCGAACGCCGAGGCGTTTCTCCAGGGTATCAATGCGGCGCCCAACCATCACAGGCGTGACCTGCAGGGCTAATGCCGCCGCGGCAAAGCTGTTATGCTCGACCGCCATCACAAATGCTTCGATCTGTTTGAGCTTGTCCATTCGATACCTGAAGTATTTAATTGGTTAATTAATAGTCCTATTCTAAAAGTAATCCACATGAATTACTATGCAGCTTAGGAAAATTTCATTTCAATGGAGATTATGTAATGGCAAAGATGACAGCAGCCCAAGCAGCAGTTTGGGTAATGCAAAAAGAGGGTATTGATCAAGCCTTCGGCGTTCCAGGCGCAGCGATCAATCCGTTTTACTCCGCCATGCAAAAGCAAGGCACCATCAAACACATTCTGGCGCGTCACGTAGAAGGCGCGACCCACATGGCTGAGGGTTACACCCGCGCCAAATCCGGCAATATCGGTGTTGCCCTGGCTACTTCGGGTCCAGGCGGCACAGACATGGTTACCGGTCTGTACTCGGCTATCGCTGACTCGATTCCTATCTTGTGCGTTACTGGTCAAGCGCCACGTGCACGTTTGCACAAAGAAGACTTCCAGGCTGTTGATATCGAATCGATCTCGAAACCAGTGACCAAATGGTCGGTTATGGTTCGTGAACCAGCATTGGTTCCACAAGTATTCCAACAAGCATTCCACATCATGCGCTCCGGCCGTCCAGGTCCTGTGCTGATCGATTTGCCGTTCGACGTACAAGTTGCTGAAATCGAATTCGATCCAGATCTGTACGAACCATTGCCAGTGTACAAACCACAAGCAACTCGCAAGCAAATCGAAGCTGCAATCGCAATGTTGAACGCTGCAGAGCGCCCATTGCTGATCTCCGGCGGTGGCGTTATCAATGCAAACGCAACCCCGTTGATGCTCGAATTTGCTGAGCTGGTCAATGTTCCTGTCGTTCCTACCCTGATGGGCTGGGGCACAGTACCTGACGATCACCCGCTGATGGTTGGTATGGTTGGCCTGCAAACATCGCACCGCTACGGTAACGCGACCATGCTGGCTTCGGACTTCGCATTCGGTATCGGTAACCGTTGGGCTAACCGTTTCACTGGTTCGATCGACGTTTTCACCAAAGATCGTAAATTCGTTCACATCGACATCGAACCGACACAAATCGGTCGCGTGTTTGGTCCAGACCTCGGCATCACTTCCGACGCTGGCGCAGCACTGAAATTGATGATCGAAGTAGCGAAAGAATTGAAAGCTGCCGGCAAACTGAAAAACCGTGATGCATGGCTGGCAGAGTGCCAGGAACGCAAACGCACCATGTTGCGTAAAACGGATTTCGACGTAACACCGATCAAGCCACAACGCGTTTACCAAGAAATGAACGCAGTGTTCGGCAAAACCGCACGCTACATTTCGAACATCGGCCTGTCGCAAATCGCTGCGGGTCAATTCCTGCACGTGTACAAAGAACGTAACTGGATCAACTGCGGTCAAGCAGGTCCATTGGGCTGGACTATCCCAGCTGCTCTGGGTGTCCGGGCTGCCGATCCAACCAGCGAAATCGTTGCTATCACAGGCGATTACGACTTCCAGTTCCTGATCGAAGAATTGGCTGCAGGCGCGCAATTCAACCTGCCATACATCCACGTTCTGGTGAACAACTCCTACCTGGGCTTGATCCGTCAAGCACAACGTATGTTCACAATGGATTACTGCGTATCGCTGGCATTCGACAACATCAACTCGACCGAAAACGCTTCGTACGGTGTTGATCACGTTAAAGTTACCGAAGGTTTGGGCTGTAAAGCAATTCGCGTCTACAACCCTGACGACATCGCTCCTGCACTGAAAAAAGCGCAAGAGTGGATCAAAGAATTCAAAGTGCCAGTCGTTGTTGAAATCATCCTTGAGCGCGTAACCAACATCGCGATGGGTACCGAGATCAACGCGATCAACGAATTCGAAGAAATCCTCGACGTTAAGGGTGCTTAAGATGACGAAACTTGCTGCTAATCTGACGATGCTGTTCAATGAGGTTCCATTCATGGACCGCTTTGAACAAGCTGCAAAGAATGGCTTCAAAGGCGTTGAATTCCTGTTCCCATACGATTTCCCTGCGGCTGATGTCGCAGCGAAATTGAAAGAGAACAATCTGGAAATGGTTTTGCATAACCTGCCAGCCGGTAACTGGGCTGGTGGTGAGCGTGGTATCGCTTGCCATCCGGATCGCGTAGAAGAATTCAAGGCTGGCGTAGACAAAGCAATTGAATACGTCAAAGTACTCGGCACCAAACAGGTCAACATCCTGTCCGGTATCGTGCCTGCAGGCGTGACGCATGAACAAGCGGAAGCAACTCTGGTTGCCAACCTGAAATATGCGGCTGCCAAGTTGAAAGCGGAAGGTATCCCACTGTTGATCGAAGCGATCAACACATTCGATATCCCTGGTTTCTTCCTGACTGGTACGAAACAGACTTTGGATATCATTGCCAAAGTTGGTTCCGACAACCTGTTCTTCCAATACGACATCTATCACATGCAACGCATGGAAGGTGAGCTGGCGAACACGATGAAGAACAACCTCGCGGTTATTCCTCATTTGCAACTGGCAGACAATCCAGGCCGTTTTGAACCAGGCACAGGTGAAATCAACTACACCTTCCTGTTCAAATTCCTGGATGAAATCGGTTACAAGGGTTGGATCGGTTGTGAGTACAAGCCTAAAGCTGGTACGGTAGAAGGATTGGGCTGGCGCGCTGCGCACGGCCTATAATGTAGCGTCTCTAAGCATACTGAGCGGTCCGACATCGGGCCGCTTAGTATTTTTACTGAGTACGTAGTTCACACTTAAATATAATCAGGAGTCAGTCATGGCAAAAGTTGGATTTATTGGTTTGGGAATCATGGGCGCACCAATGGCGCTGAACCTGCAAAAGGGTGGTCACCAACTGTTTTTGCATGATCAAAAAGCACCAGCACAAGAATTGATCGACGGCGGCGCAACGGTTTGCAAATCTGGCGCTGAAGTTGCTAAAAGCGCAGACATCATCATCACCATGGTGCCGGATACCCCGCACGTGGACGCAGTTTTGTTCGCAGAAAACGGTGTTGCAGCTGGTTTGAGCAAAGGCAAAATCGTGGTCGACATGAGCTCGATCTCGCCTATCGCTACCAAAGAATTCGCGAAAAAAATCAATGCACTGGGTTGCGAATACCTGGATGCACCAGTATCCGGCGGCGAAGTCGGTGCTAAAGCAGCATCGCTGACCATCATGATCGGTGGTTCGGAAGCAGCGTTCAACACAGTCAAACCTTTGTTTGAACTGATGGGTAAAAACATCACCCTGGTTGGCGGCAACGGCGACGGTCAAACCACCAAAGTAGCTAACCAAATCATCGTTGCACTGAACATCCAGGCGGTTTCCGAAGCCCTGTTGTTCGCATCGAAAGCCGGCGCGGATCCTGCAAAAGTACGTCAGGCTCTGATGGGTGGTTTCGCTAACTCGCGCATCCTGGAAGTACACGGTGAGCGTATGGTTAAACGTACCTTCAACCCAGGCTTCCGTATCGAACTGCATCAAAAAGATTTGAACCTGGCATTGCAAGGTGCGAAGGCAATGGGCGTATCCTTGCCTAACACTGCAAACACCCAGGAACTGATGAACGCATGCGCAGCTAATGGCATGAGCGGTCTGGATCACTCGGCACTGTGCCGCGCGATCGAAATCATGTCGAACCACGAAATCGCCAAGGCGTAATTCGTTCGACTGATTTGAGTACTGCTGCCGGCATTGCATTCAGGTGCAATGCCGGTTTGATTCAAAATTTTTAAAAGTAGCTTGCCCCATGTCGATTGATCCGCGTCAGTTTTTGAATGACCTGTATGCCACCGCAGTTGAGGCCGTGAGCGCACAGAAGTGCATGCCCGCCTATCTGCCAAAGCAATCTGCCAAGGGTCGTACCCTGGTGATCGGTGCCGGTAAAGGTGCCGCCGCAATGGCCAAGGTAGTTGAAGATACGTGGCCTGGCAAAGTAGAAGGTTTGATCGTGACGCGTTATGGTCACGGCGCTGACTGCAAACAAATTGAAGTAGTAGAAGCTGCACATCCGGTACCGGATGAAGCTGGTCGTCAAGCGGCCGGCCGTATGCTGGAACTGGTCAAAGGTTTGACCGAAGACGATCTGGTTTTGTGCCTGATCACAGGCGGCGGCTCCGCCTTGCTGAGCTTGCCGGGTGAAGGCATCACGCTTGAGCAAAAACAAGCATTGAACAAGGCATTGCTGAAAAGCGGCGCCACGATTTCCGAAATGAACTGCGTGCGCAAGCACTTGTCCGCCATCAAAGGCGGTCGCCTGGCGTTGGCATGCGCACCGGCGCGCGTGGTTACCCTGCTGATCTCCGATGTACCTGGCGATGATCCTGGCGTGATCGCCAGCGGTCCGACCCTGCCTGATCCGACAACTTGCGCGGAATCCCTGGCGATCCTGAAAAAATACGGTATCGAAATTCCGGACAATATCCTGAAGCATCTCGAATCCGGCGCCGGTGAAACACCGAAGCCAGGTGACCCGCGTTTCGCACGCAATGAACATCATGTCATGGCAACCGCACAGCACGCGCTGGAAGCGGCAGCAGCCAAAGCACGCGCTGCCGGTATCACGCCTTACATCCTGTCCAACGATCTCGAAGGTGAGTCGCGCGACGTCGGTATGGTGCATGCGGCGTTGGCGAAGCAGGTGGCGAAGTATGGTCAACCGTTTGCGAAACCATGCGTCATCCTGTCCGGCGGTGAAACAACCGTTACCGTGCGCGGCAAAGGTCGTGGCGGTCGCAATGCGGAATTCCTGTTGAGCCTGGCAGTGTCCCTGCAAGGTACCGCTGGCATCCATGCGCTGGCGTGTGATACCGATGGTATCGACGGTTCGGAAGATAACGCCGGCGCAATCTATCAGCCTGATTCATGGACGCGCGCAACTGAGCAAGGCCTGAATGCGAAAGCCATGCTGGAGAACAATGATGGTTATGGTTTCTTCAGCGCACTCGGTGACCTGATTGTCAGCGGTCCGACACGTACCAACGTGAACGACTTCCGCGCCATCCTGATTTTGTAATTTATTTTCCGCTGTGTTTGTATTGCAGGCATAGCGGTACCTATTTTTCATTTTTCATTTAAGAAGAAGATCTGTCATGAGACGTAATCGCAAAGCAAAAATCGTTGCTACCCTGGGCCCAGCAAGTGGTGATGTGGAAACCATCAGCGCATTGTTTGAAGCTGGCGTGGACATGTTCCGCTTCAACTTCAGCCATGGTTCGCACGAAGATCACCGCGCACGTCACGAAATCGTGCGTAGCCTGGAAACCAAATACGGCCGTCCGGTTGCCATCCTCTGCGATCTGCAAGGTCCGAAGATTCGTCTGGGTACCTTCAATGGCGATTCCGCTGTGTTGGCTGAAGGTTCACAATTCGTGCTCGACCGCGATCAGACCCCAGGTGATGCAACACGCGTTTACCTGCCACATCCTGAACTGTTCGCGGTTGTCAAAGCTGGTCAAAACCTGTTGTTTGATGACGGCAAAATTCGTGTTTCGATCGAAAGCAACTCGGGTGACCGCATCGTCACACGTGTGACTACGGGCGGCAAGATTTCGAACCGCAAAGGCGTCAACGTGCCAGACGCAATTCTGCCGATCCCTGCAATGACACCGAAAGATCTGGTTGATCTGGAATTTGCATTGTCGTTGGGCGTGGACTGGGTAGCTCTGTCGTTCGTGCAACAAGTTTCCGATATCGAAGATGCACGCAAGATCATCGGCGACCGCGCCCTGATTCAATCGAAGATCGAAAAACCAGCAGCAATGCTCGACATCGATGCGATCTGCAAAGCTTCCGACTCCGTCATGGTTGCTCGTGGTGATTTGGGTGTTGAACTGCCGATCTCGCAAGTGCCGCGCGCTCAGAAAGAAATCATCCGTGTATCGCGTAAATACGGCCGTCCAACTATCGTTGCAACACACATGTTGGAATCGATGACCGAATCGCCTATGCCAACCCGTGCAGAAGCATCGGACGTTGCCAACGCCATTTACGAAGGCGCAGATGCCGTGATGTTGTCTGCGGAATCGGCCAGCGGCAAGAACCCTGTTCGTGCCGTTCAAATGATGGACAGCATCATTAAAGAAGTGGAAAGCGATCCGGTCTACCGCACACTGCTGGATGCACAGCAAGTGACACCACGTCCAACGGCGGAAGATGCAATCTGCAACGCCTTGCGTGACACCACGGCTGCGATCAAAGCCGTCGCTACTGTGACATATACCAAATCCGGTAGCACCAGCATGAGCGCTGCGCGTGTACGTCCGACCACGTCGATCCTGAGCATCACTCCAGAACTGAAGACCGCACGTCGTCTGGCATGGGTTTGGGGTATCCACTCGATCGTTGGTGGCCAGGATGTTAAGTCTGTTGATGACATGGTCAGCGAAGCAGTGGCGGCCGCTGTGCATGAAGGTTTTGCCAAGAAGGGTGATTACATCGCTATCTCGGCTGGCTTGCCATTCGGCGAATCGGGTACAACCAACTTGTTGCACATCGCAACAGTTAAGTAATACCTGAGTTGTAACAGTTTCTGGAAAACAGCATGCTTGCCGTTTTCCAGAACTGACATGAATGGTTTGTTTCCCGATAGGCAAGCAAGCCATTCATGTCAGATGTAAAAGTTTGACCCGGGTCAATTGACGTAGTCGTTTTATTGCATAGACTCGCGTTGTAGTTTGTTGCACCCGTTGTAGAAGTAAAAAGCTAGGGGTCCTAGGCAGATGCATACCGCATCCCGCCGGGTGAGAAAAACCCTTGAACCTGATCTGGATAATGCCAGCGAAGGGAAGCTAACGAGAACGATGTCACATCAAGAATCCGCATTGCATCGCCCCACGATGCCCTCCTTGAAACGATAGCTGTCCTCGAAACCTCCTGAGCTGGCTCCAAGCCACTGTAGTTAGCCAAGGAGCCAAAATGAATGCCAATCCCAAATTCCTGTCCGCCACAGCGACAGTAGACGAAGCATCAATCCAGCCGCTGCCAAATTCCCGCAAAATTTATATCGAAGGTTCGCGTCCCGACATCCGCGTGCCTATGCGTGAGATTACGCAATCCGATACGGCAGCTTCGTTCGGTTTTGAAAAGAACCCGCCGATCTATGTGTATGACACCTCGGGTCCTTACACTGATCCTGCGGCCAAGATCGATATTCGTTCCGGCCTGGACACGCCGCGCCTGCCGTGGATACTCGAACGCAATGACACGGAAGAACTGCCTGGACCGACTTCGGAATACGGCATAGAGCGCCTGAACGATCCGAAGCTGGCCGAATTGCGCTTCAACCTGCACCGCAAGCCGCGTCGCGCGCTTGCCGGCAAAAACGTTTCGCAGATGCATTACGCGCGGCAAGGCATCATCACGCCGGAAATGGAATTCGTCGCGATCCGCGAAAACATGAACCGCCGCGCCTACCTGGAAGAGTTGAAAAAGTCCGGTCCTAAAGGCGAGAAATTGGCCGAATTGATGGGGCGTCAACACCCAGGGCAGTCATTCGGTGCAGCTATTCCGCAAGAGATCACCGCTGAATTTGTGCGCAGTGAAATCGCGCGCGGTCGCGCCATCATTCCTGCCAATATCAATCATCCGGAAATCGAACCGATGATCATAGGCCGCAATTTCCTGGTCAAGATCAACGCCAATATCGGCAACTCTGCAGTGACTTCTTCCATTGGTGAAGAAGTCGAGAAAATGACCTGGGCGATACGCTGGGGTGGCGACAACGTGATGGATTTGTCGACCGGCAAACATATCCATGAAACACGCGAATGGATCATCCGTAACTCGCCAGTACCTATCGGTACCGTACCGATTTACCAGGCACTGGAAAAAGTAAATGGCAAGGCGGAAGACCTGACCTGGGAAATTTTCCGCGATACGCTGATTGAGCAAGCGGAACAGGGCGTTGATTACTTCACCATCCACGCCGGTGTCTTGCTGCGCTATGTGCCGATGACGGCGAAGCGCATGACCGGTATTGTGTCGCGTGGCGGTTCCATCATGGCCAAATGGTGTCTCGCGCATCACAAGGAATCATTCCTGTACGAGCATTTCGAAGACATTTGCGAAATCATGAAAGCCTATGACGTGTCCTTCAGCCTGGGTGATGGCTTGCGTCCGGGTTCCATTTACGATGCGAATGATGAAGCGCAACTCGGTGAATTGAAAACGCTGGGTGAGCTGACGCAGATTGCATGGAAGCATGATGTGCAAGTGATGATCGAAGGTCCGGGGCACGTACCTATGCACCTGATCAAGGAAAACATGGACTTGCAACTGGAACAATGCCATGAAGCGCCGTTCTATACGCTGGGGCCGTTGACGACCGATATTGCACCAGGCTACGACCACATCACTTCCGGCATCGGTGCGGCGCAGATCGGCTGGTATGGCACCGCGATGCTTTGCTATGTCACGCCGAAAGAGCATCTCGGTTTGCCGAACAAGGTCGACGTCAAGGACGGCATCATCACTTATAAAATCGCCGCGCATGCCGCCGATCTGGCGAAAGGTCATATCGGTGCACAAATTCGCGACAATGCCTTGTCGAAAGCGCGTTTCGAATTCCGCTGGGAAGACCAGTTCAATATCGGGCTGGATCCGGACAAGGCACGTGAATTCCACGATGAAACCCTACCCAAGGATTCGGCCAAGGTCGCCCACTTCTGTTCGATGTGCGGCCCGCATTTCTGTTCGATGAAAATTACACAGGAAGTGCGTGACTATGCAGCGAAGCAGGGCATTACGGAAATCCAGGCTTTGAAAGCAGGGATGGAAGTGAAGGCGATCGAGTTCGTGAAAAGCGGTTCCGAGATCTATCAGAAGCAATGATGATCACGCTACAGCTGAATGGCAGGGCATACCAGGTCGAGGACGGTTCCACCGTGAGCGACCTGGTCGCATCCTTGGCCTTGACTGGCAAGGCCATTGCCGTCGCCATCAATCGCGAAGTCCTCTCGGATAGCGATTGGTCGCAACGCCGTTTGCTGGCGACGGACTCCATCGATATCGTGCGCGCCATAGGTGGCGGTTAATGAATGAAGCAAATAGAAGGTAATCGCGAGCTTGTCTTCTATTTGCCGTTTAGGTATTTCACAGGAGTTACACCATGAGTAGTCCGCATTTCGCCGACGAGCAACTGACGATCGCCGGCACCACCTACCGCTCCCGCCTGCTGGTAGGCAGTGGTAAATACAAAGACCTCGAACAGACCCGTGCCGCCAGCGAAGCCAGCGGAGCACAAATCGTTACTGTCGCGATTCGCCGCGTCAATATCGGACAAGACCCGAATGCACCGAGCCTGCTTGATGTGCTGCCGCCATCCGAATACACCTTGTTGCCGAACTCGGCTGGTTGCTACAACGCGGCTGATGCGGTGTATACACTGCAACTGGGTCGTGAAATCCTCGGTGGCCACAAGTTGTGCAAACTCGAAGTGCTGGGCGATGAAAAGACCCTGTTCCCGAATATGCCGGAAACCCTGAAAGCAGCAGAAACGCTGGTCAAGGATGGCTTTGATGTGATGGTCTATTGCAGCGATGATCCGATCCAGGCGCGCATGCTGGAAGACATTGGCTGCGCCGCCATCATGCCGTTGGCCTCGCTGATTGGTTCCGGCATGGGCATCCTCAATCCGTGGAACCTGTCGCTCATCATTGAACAAAGCAAAGTCCCGGTCATCGTTGATGCCGGTGTTGGCACCGCTTCGGATGCGGCGATTGCCATGGAACTGGGTTGCGACGGTGTACTGATGAACACCGCGATTGCCGGAGCGCAAGATCCGGTACGTATGGCGCATGCAATGAAATTGGGTATTGATGCAGGTCGCAATGCTTACCTGGCAGGTCGTATCGCCCGTAAATTCGCCGCTTCCCCATCGTCGCCGATGGCCGGACGCGTGGTGTAAGGCGAGATTGGTGCGGAAGCCGGATTGGGCGTCCTTTTGCAAGTGATTGGCAGATAAAGCGATTATCGAATATCCTTGCTGCCTTCAACGTCTTCACAATAAAAGGATTTACCATGCGCGCGATTGAGATTACTCAGCCAGGCCCACCAGATGTACTGAAGCTCTGCGAGCGTCCTATGCCGGAGCCGAAGGCTGGCGAGGTACTGATCAAGGTGCATGCGGCTGGTATTAACCGCCCCGACGTCTTGCAACGTACGGGCAATTATCCTGTGCCTAAGGGTGCTTCGGATTTGCCCGGCCTCGAAGTTGCCGGTGAAATCGTCGGTGGCGACCTGACTGGCAGTGGTTTCAAAATCGGCGACATGATTTGCGCACTGGCACAGGGTGGCGGTTACGCTGAATATTGCACGGCACCGGTCGAGCAATGCCTGCCTATTCCGAAAGGCCTGGATGCAGTGGAAGCCGCGTCCTTGCCGGAAACCTTCTTCACCGTATGGAGCAATGTCTTTGATCGCGTCGGTTTGACTGGCGACGAAACATTGCTGGTACAGGGCGGTACTTCCGGTATCGGCGTCACGGCGATCCAGATCGCAACCGCACTTGGTCACCGTGTATTTGCAACGGCTGGCAGTGATGATAAAGCACGTGCCTGTGAAGTGATGGGTGCTGAACGTGGCATCAACTACAAGACCGAAGATTTTGTTGAGATCGTTAAAGCGGCGACCGGCGGCAAAGGTGTCGACGTCATTCTGGATATGGTTGGCGGCGATTACGTACCGCGCGAAATTCGTTGCCTCGCCGATGATGGCCGTCTGGTCTTTATTGCACTGTTGGGTGGTAACAAGGCAGAAGTCAGCCTCGGGCAAATCCTGCTGCGCCGTTTGACGATTACCGGTTCGACCCTGCGTCCGCGTCCTGTTGCATTCAAGGCTGCAATCGCCAAGCAATTACGTGAACGTGTCTGGCCTTTGATTGAAGCGGGCAAGATCAAGCCGGTGATTTATCAAACCTTCCCATTGGAAGAAGCAGCGCAAGCGCATGCATTGATGGAAAGCAGCACGCATATCGGCAAAATTATCCTGAAGCTCTAAGCTCGGTTTGGTTCGATAAAAAGCCCGTCAATCTGAACAGAGTGACGGGCTTTTTTAATGGGCTGCTGACAATTATTTTTTGTTCTTGCCTGTCGTTTTCGCTGGCAGATTGCTTAATTGCTTGCCTGGTTTCGGGTTGTAGCGAATCAGGCGTTCAATCAGTTCAGGACCTTCATCCAGCAGGAAGTTTTTAAACGCTTGCGCGACAGGCGGCAGGCGTTTGTTTTTCCGGTGCACGATGTACCAGTTCAGCATGACCGGGAAACCTTCGACATCCAGCACGGCCAGGCTGCCGGCCTGCAGTTCCAGGCTGATGGTGTGGGCCGACAGGAAGCTCACACCCATGCCGGCGATCACTGCCTGTTTGATGGTCTCGGTACTGCGGATTTCCATTGCGACGTTGATATCGTTGATGCGATCGCCGAAGCCGTCTTCCATCGAATGCCAGGTATCCGAGCCTTTTTCACGCACGACAAAGGGCTCCTGCATCAGCCTGCTCATTGGAATGTTTTTCTGCGATACCAATGGATGATCGGGTGCTGCCACGATCACGTAGGGATGCGGTGCAAACGCTTCGTTGATCGTATCCATATCGGTCGGCGGCCGCACCATAATCGCAATGTCGGTCAGATTGCTGGTCATCTGGTTCAGCAAGCCTTCGCGGTTATGTACCGACAGGTTCAGGGTCACGCCCTGGTGGCTGCGCGCAAATTCCACCAGCAGGCGCGGGAAGAAGTAATCGCCGGCGCTGATTACGGCTACGTTCAGCTTGCCGCCGGTGATGCCCTTGAACTGGGTCATCGCATCTTCCGCTTCCTGGAACTGCTGGATGATGGTGCGGCTGTAGTGCAATAATTCGGAGCCGCCGGGCGTCAGGTAGATTTTTTTCCCTAATTGTTCGAACAGGGCGAGGCCGGCGTGTTCCTCAAGCTTTTTGACCTGGGTGGAAACCGCTGGTTGAGTCAGGTGCAATTCTTCCGCAGCCCGCGAAAAGCTTAGATGGCGGGCGACCGTCTCAAAAACCTTCAATTGCCGGAGTGTTGCGTTCTTCATGGCAGGAATAGTCGATGTATAAGCTAAAAGGAATCATTATGATTAAATACTTTAACTATGCCTAATCATTTTTTGCCCCTAAGATGCATTTAAGTTTAGAAAACAACGCTAAATGAGTACCAAAATTTAGACAGGAGACTTACTATGTTCACAGCCGCGTTGGATCAATATTCTGCAGATGATGCAGCGGATCTACATCGTAACGCTTATAACGCAGCGTTTTACGAACTCGGCTTGAGCTGGTATTGGGATGCGAACACCGACGATGATCTTGCCGTCGCCGCAGGTGGTCGCAAGCGTCTTCAACATTATCTGGAAACATGCCAAGCGCATCTCCTGAAAGTGTATGAAGCCGATTTCCTGATTGAAGCAATTCAAGCCGCCAAAGCACGCTGCTATGAAACCATGACTGCCTCTGGAACCCGCGTAACACGCTCGGTGAACTGGGCTGAGTTTCAACGGGGCGAAGTAGGCGTTTGAGCACGGTATCCTTGTGGATTGTGTCATGACCTGACGCAATCGCAGTGGATGCAAGGCAATTTGACTGTGTACATCAATCTATCGGTTCGATGTTGCGCCGCGTCAAATTTGCAGCTCACTCCATTTGTTGTAACTGATAGCGAATTAATCTTCGCGCGATCGCCGTTTTCTTAATCGATTTTTGCATAAGTATGGTCGATTATGGGGCGGCAAGTATCGAATCTTAACCGTGGTCAAGGATAACGGGATACTCTTCTCGGACAATCCACGTCACCGTTAATTTCGATATAGCAGCAGTTAAAATAGCAGCTTTTTTGCTGGGAGCATCGACGGTTTTTGCGTGGATTCAAGCAAAAGAAAATTTATCGCAGCGTAAAGCTGCCAAAAATTGATTATCAACAAGGACGATCATGAATATCCACGAGTATCAAGGAAAAGAAATACTGCGTAAGTACGGTGTTACGACACCAAAAGGTTTCCCCTGTTTTTCCGTAGATGAAGCTGTTCAGGCTGCAGAAAAACTCGGCGGTAAAGTTTGGGTCGTGAAGGCACAGATTCACGCAGGTGGCCGTGGCAAAGGCGGCGGTGTCAAGGTTGCAAAATCGCTGGACGAAGTGCGTAAATACGCAAACGACATCCTCGGCATGACGCTGGTAACACACCAAACCGGTCCTGAAGGCCGTCTGGTAAAGCGCTTGCTGATCGAAGAAGGCGCTGACATCAAAAAAGAACTGTACGTCGGCATGGTGGTCGATCGTGGCAGCCAACGCGTTGCCCTGATGGCATCCAGCGAAGGCGGCATGGACATCGAACACGTCGCTGAACATACTCCTGAGAAAATCCACAAGGTATTCATCGATCCAGTCAAAGGTTTGCTCGATAGCGAGGCTGACGACATCGCCCGCAAAATCGGCGTACCAGAAGGTTCGATTGGCCAAGCACGTGCATTCATGCAAGGCCTGTACAAAGCATTCGACGAAACCGATGCATCGTTGGCTGAGATCAATCCATTGATCGTTACCGGCGACGACCGTATCGTTGCACTCGACGCGAAATTCAACTTCGATTCGAACGCAATGTACCGTCATCCTGAAATCCAGGAAATGCGCGATCTGGACGAAGAAGATCCAGCTGAAATCGAAGCATCGAAATTCGACCTGACCTACATCTCGCTCGACGGCAACATCGGCTGCCTGGTTAACGGCGCTGGCCTGGCTATGGCAACCATGGACGTCATCAAGCTGTACGGCGGTTCGCCAGCCAACTTCCTCGACGTAGGCGGCGGTGCTACGACTGAGAAAGTTACCGAAGCATTCAAGATCATGCTGAAAAACCCGGACATCAAAGCGATCCTGGTTAACATCTTCGGCGGCATCATGAAGTGCGACGTGATTGCGCAAGGCGTGATCGCTGCAGCAAAACAAGTTGATCTGACAGTTCCACTGGTCGTTCGTATGGCTGGTACCAATGAAGAACTGGGCAAGAAGATCCTGGCTGAATCGGGTCTTCCTATCATCACGGCAAACAACATGGCTGAAGCGGCTGAAAAAGTCGTCAACGCAGCACAGGGGAAATAAGCATGTCAATCCTGATCAATAAAGACACTAAAGTTATCACCCAAGGTATCACTGGTAAAACCGGTCAGTTCCATACCAAGATGTGTATCGAATACGCAAACGGTAAAAACTGTTTCGTTGCTGGCGTGAACCCTAAAAAAGCTGGCGAATCGTTCGAAGGCGTGCCTATCTACGGTTCCGTCGCTGAAGCGAAAGCTGAAACAGGTGCAACCGTTTCGGTTATCTATGTTCCGCCTCCGTTTGCAGCTGCTGCAATCGACGAAGCAGTTGATGCCGGCGTTGATCTGGTTATCTGCATTACCGAAGGTATCCCGGTCCGCGACATGATCCGCACCAAGCAACGCATGGAAGGCAAGAAAACCCTGTTGCTCGGACCTAACTGCCCAGGCCTGATTACACCTGATGAAATCAAGATCGGCATCATGCCAGGCCACATCCACAAGAAAGGCCGTATCGGCGTTGTTTCCCGTTCCGGTACCTTGACCTACGAAGCAGCTGGTCAACTGGCTGAATTCGGCTTGGGTCAATCGACCGTGGTTGGTATTGGCGGCGACCCAGTCAGCGGCCTGAAGCACATCGACGTGCTGCGCATGTTCAATGACGATCCTGATACCGACGCAGTCATCATGGTTGGTGAAATCGGTGGCGACGCAGAAGAAACCTGCGCACGCTGGATCAAAGACAACATGAAAAAACCGGTTGTCGGCTTCATCGCTGGTGTTACCGCTCCTGCAGGCAAACGTATGGGCCACGCTGGCGCGATCATCTCCGGCGGCAAAGGTACAGCGCAAGAGAAACTGGCTGTGATGGAAGCGTGCGGCATCAAAGTAACGCGCAATCCAGCTGAAATGGGCCGTTTGTTGAAATCGGTTCTGTAATAAGTAGTCCTGACACTCCCCATGCATGGGGAGTGTTATCCCTACAGCAAATACCCGGTGTTTGCTTTAGAGATAGTTAGCAAATGCAAATGAAGTAGATGCCGCAAGTGCGCGTATGCGCACCGGAATGTGATCGCGCCATAGCGCTGGTCTGCCGTTGGTTCTGCTGCTTGCCTTTGGTAACAGTACAAGTTTCGAAATCTTAAGAAAGCAAAAAATGTCAAAACGTTGGGTACGGTTTAGTCACGCAGGTAACACTCAGTTCGGTACGCTTGAAGGCGACAACATTCAGGTTCATACCGGCGACATGTACGCTAACCCGGTTAAAACAGACACCGTGTTGAATATCAACGACGTTAAAGTCCTGATGCCGGCACAACCTACCAAAATCATCGCTATGTGGAACAACTTCCACGAACTGGCGAAGAAATTGAACCTGGCAGATCCAGCAGAACCGCTGTACCTGATCAAGGCACCTAACTCTTACCTGAACCCGGGTGAAACCATCCAGAAGCCGCCTACAGACGACAAAGTCGTTTTCGAAGGCGAGCTCGGTATCGTTATCGGCAAAACTGCTAAAGCAGTGTCGGAAGCGGATGCGATGGATTATGTCTTTGGTTACACCGTTGCAAACGACGTTACCGTTGCAACTATCCTGAATCGTGATGAATCGTTTGCACAATGGGTGCGCGCAAAAGGTTTGGATACCTTCTGCCCATTCGGCCCAACGATTGCTACCGACCTGGATCCGACCACATTGGTTGTTAAAACTGTCCTCAACGGCGATGTTCGTCAAAACTATCCAATTAGCGATATGCGTTTCTCGACGCAGCAATTGGTCAGCATGATTTCCGCCGATATGACGCTGTTCCCAGGCGACATCATCCTGTGCGGCACCTCGGTAGGTGTCGGCTCGATGAAGCCGGGTAGCGTCGTGGAAGTTGAGATTGCCGGCATTGGCAAGCTCACAAATGATTTTAAATAATAGTGGCGAGGTATAGAGTATGAAAATTGCAATTATTGGAGCAGGTGCTATCGGCGGTTACGTTGGCGTCAAATTGGCGCTGGCTGGTGAAGACGTAACTTTCATCGTACGTGGTGCAAATCTGGAAGCCATCCGCAAAAACGGCGCCAAACTGATCATGCACGACGGTTCCGAACATGTCGCAGCAAACGTCAAGGCAACCAACAACTACGACGAAGCAGGTCCGCAAGACATCATCGTTCTGGCAATGAAGGCGCATCAACTCGAAGCGATCGCAGACGACCTGCCAAAATTGATCGGCCCTGAAACCGTCATCGTCACCATGCAAAACGGTATTCCGTTCTGGTACTTCCACAAGCACGGTGGCAAACTGACTGGCACACGCGTAGAAAGCGTTGATCCAACCGGCAAAATCACTGCCAAGATCCCTGCTGACCGCGTTCTGGGTTGTGTTGTATACCCAGCGTCGGAATTGATCGCTCCAGGCGTCATCAAGCACATCGAAGGCGACCGTTTCCCTATCGGCGAATTGGACGGTTCGACCAGCGAACGCGCAACCCGCGTATCGGAATGCTTCACCAACGCTGGCTTCAAATCGCCAGTATTGGACAACATCCGTTCGGAAATCTGGCTCAAATTGTGGGGCAACCTGACATTCAATCCGATCAGCGCGCTGTCGCACTCGACACTGCAAGACATCTGCCAATACCCGTTGTCGCGTGAACTGGCTGCTGCAATGATGACCGAAGCGCAAACCATCGCACATAAACTCGGCATCGAATTCCGCGTCACGCTCGAGAAGCGTATCGCTGGTGCAGAAAAAGTCGGCAAACACAAAACATCGATGTTGCAAGACGTTGAAGCCGGTCGCGATCCTGAGATCGATGCGCTGGTGGGTTCCGTTGCGGAACTCGGTCGTTTGACCGAAACGCCGACACCGCATATCGATACGGTATATGCATTGGTCAAATTGCTGGCGAAGACCATGAATGAAGAGACTGGCCAGGTCAAACTGCAAAAAGTCGCTTAATTCAGCGTATTTGCCATCGATAAGATGATGAAGCCCATGAAGATATATTGATCTTCATGGGCTTTTTTCTTGTGTACAAGCGGTTTTGACGAGGCTAACGGGCTGGAAGTGCACCAGGATGGGTCTTAATACATTAAAAATGTTAATTCTTAACCGGCATCAAGGAAAATTGGGCTGAGTTCTCGCAGACTCAAGAAAATGAAAAGAAATACGTATAAATACGTATATAAATTTTTCACCAACTTACGCCCTAAGGATGGCACACTGATGCAAAGCGATGAATTGATGTCGCAATGCAATCAAAAATGCAGTGTTTGGATCTGAGTAAAGAAATATCGTTCGCTGATAGCCTTAAATAAATTGGCACGTTGAAAGATGGTTCGTTGTGATGCAGGTATGGTTAAAGGAGGCCGTATATGTATTCCGGTAACCCGCAAGGGTGGCTCAGGTAACAAACAAGTGGCGCGATCAAAGGAGGTCGCAGTCCCGGAAACTTGACCTAGGTCAAGAAGTTTTTGGAGGAATGGTCACACTATCCTCGGAAAACGAAAGTAACTTCAAGTTACGTAGAAGGCATCGTTGGCCGCACGGTGCTAGTGCTCACAAGGCACCCTGACGCGGCAAGTAGTACCGTAAGTAAAATTATTATTAACAGGAGACAAGCAATGATCAAGGATTTCATTTCGCATTCGAAAAGCGGCATGGCAATGGCAACAGCCGGTGCATTTGCCGCAGTAGCTCTCGCTGCAACTCCAGCATTCGCCGCTTGGGAACCAACCAAGCCAGTCGAATTCGTAGTTCCAGCAGGTACAGGCGGTGGCGCTGACCAAATGGCTCGTCTGATCCAAGGCGTGATCATCAAAAACAAATTGATGAAAGAACCGCTGATCGTCGTCAATAAATCGGGTGGTGCCGGTGCTGAGGGCTTCCTTGGCATTAAAAATGACAAAGGCGATCCACACAAAATCATTATCACCTTGTCGAACCTGTTCACCACGCCTATGGCTACCGGTGTTCCGTTCAACTGGCGTGACATGACTCCAGTGGCGATGTTGGCACTGGATCAATTCGTTCTGTGGACCAATGCAGAACAGCCATACAAATCCGCAAAAGAGTACATCGATGCGGTAAAAGCAGCCGGCCCTAACAAATTCAAAATGGGCGGCACAGGTTCCAAACAGGAAGATCAGATCATTACTGTTGGCCTGGAAAAAGCAACCGGCACCAAGTTCATCTACATCCCATTCAAAGGCGGTGGTGAAGTTGCTGTGCAATTGGTTGGTAACCACTTGCAATCGACGGTTAACAATCCTATCGAAGCAGTTTCGCAATGGCGCGCAGGCAAGCTGAAAGCGCAATGCGTATTCGATCATGAGCGTATGCCGTACAAAACCAAGGTTACCGAAACTCAATCGTGGAACGATATCCCAACATGTAAAGAAGCCGGTATCCCTACCGACTACACCATGTTGCGCGGCATCTTTATGCCAGCAGGTGTAACACCTGACCAACTGGCATTCTATGTTGATCTGTTCAAGAAGGTGCGTGATACACCTGAATGGAAAGATTACATGGAAAAAGGCGCATTCAACACGACCTTCAAAACTGGTAACGACTTCAAAGTCTGGCTGGAAGCAGCAGAGAAGCAACACGCTACTCTGATGCAAGACGCTGGCTTCATGGCGAAGAAGTAATCAACATCGGGATATAGGCAATAAGAGGCAGCAGGCAGCGCTACCGGTTCACGGTAGTGCTGGCTTCTGCGCGCCTGTCCCAACTACATTGTAAAAATTTTCAGGAGCATTCCTCATGGATCAGAATTCAGAATCCAGCGGTGGCGTTCGCACTGGCGTTGCCACTTATGTTGTCGAGGCAGTTGTAGCTGCTCTGCTGCTGTTGCTGGGTATTACAGTTGTTATTTCTAGCTGGGGCCTTGGCGCCGGTTGGACCTCAGACGGTCCAGGTTCGGGTTACTTCCCGTTCTATATTGGCATCGTTATTTGCATATCGGGTGCAGGCACACTTTTTCAAGCCTTGTTTGGCAAAGAAAAGAACACGGAAGTATTTGTTGATGGTGAGCAGCTGAAGCGCGTACTGCAAGTCTTGATCCCGGCAATTATTTATGTTGGCGCGATCCAGGTTTTCGGTATCTATGTTTCCTCCGCCGTCTACATCGCACTGTTCATGATCTATCTCGGCAAGTTCTCACCTATCAAGGCGATTATTGCAGCGGTAGGCGTCAATACAGTCTTCTTCCTGATGTTTGAAGTGTGGTTCAAAGTGCCCCTGTACAAAGGGTCTATCGATCTTTTGAGCTTCCTCGGTTACTAGAGCTTGTGCGTGTCGATCACATCGACGTGCTAGCTAACGAGTTAGATTGGAATTCAAGGAGTTTTAAGTAAAATGGAAGAAATCAATTCATTATTTCACGGGTTCGCGGTCATTATGACCCCCATGAATTTCTTGCTGATGGTCATCGGCATTGTATTGGGGGTTTTGATTGGCGTGTTACCTGGTCTGGGTGGCGCAAACGGCGTAGCGATTCTGCTGCCGCTTACGTTCTCGATGTCTCCGACATCTGCAATTATCATGTTGTCCTGTATCTACTGGGGTGCATTGTTCGGCGGTGCTATTACATCCGTCCTGTTCAATATTCCCGGGGAGCCGTGGTCAGTCGCGACGACTTTCGACGGTTATCCAATGGCGCAGCAAGGCAGAGCTGGTGAAGCATTGACGGGTGCATTTACGTCTTCATTCATCGGTGCGTTCGTTGCAGTTGTCATGATCACCTTTATGGCTCCACTGGTTGCTAAATTCGCGCTGCGTTTCGGTCCTCCGGAATTCTTCTCGGTGTACCTGCTGACCTTCTGTAGTTTCGTCGGTATGGGTAAAGGTTCGCCGTTCAAGATCCTGGCTTCGATGGCACTCGGTTTCGCGTTGGCTTCGGTCGGCATGGATACCGTAACCGGTCAGTTGCGTTTGACCTTCGGCTTCGAAGAGTTCATGCGTGGCTTCGACTTCCTGATCGCAGTTATCGGTTTGTTCGGTATCGGCGAGATCCTGTTGTCGATGGAAGAAGGCCTGGCGTTCTCCGGTAAATCCGCAAAGATCGATCCAAAGATCGTTTTCCAAACCTGGAAAAAACTGCCGGCATACTGGATTACTTCGGTACGCAGCTCGCTGGTCGGTATCTGGATGGGTGTTACACCAGGCGGCGCAACTCCTGCATCGTTCATGGCTTACGGTCTGGCCAAGAAAATGTCGAAAAACGGTTCCAAGTTCGGTACCGGTGAGCTCGAAGGTGTGGTTGCTCCTGAAACAGCAGCGCATGCTGCCGGTACAGCTGCATTGCTGCCTATGCTGGCACTGGGTATCCCAGGTTCGCCAACAGCAGCGGTTCTGCTCGGCGGCTTGCTGATCTGGGGTCTGCAACCTGGTCCATTGCTCTTCGTTGAGCAAAAAGACTTCGTGTGGGGCCTGATCGCCAGTATGTATCTGGGTAATCTGGTTGGTCTGCTGGTTGTGTTGACCACAGTGCCGCTGTTTGCTTCGATCCTGCGTATTCCATTCTCGATCATCGCACCAGTGATTATCGTGATTTGCGCGATCGGTGCTTACACTGTCCATACAGCGATGTTTGATATCTGGCTGATGATCGTGTTCGGTGTGGTTGGTTATCTGTTCAAGAAACTCGACTACCCACTGGCACCGCTGGTCTTGGCTCTGGTTCTGGGCGACAAGGCTGAAGATTCCTTCCGTCAAGCGATGTTGACATCGCAAGGCGAAGTATCGGTCATGTTCTCCAACCCACTGGTAGGTACCATCACTGGCCTGGCATTGATCATGTTGTTCTGGCCACTGATCTCGCGTCTGATCGCAAAAGTTCGTCCACCAAAAGTTGACGAGTTTGCCAATGACCGTCCAGTAGATTGATTGTCCTAAGTAATATTGTTGATCCGGCATCCCTCACAAAGGGATGTCGCATGATCAGGCTCTCTTGCTGATCTGATCCAGAATGCCCCACGCGGTGAATAGCCTCGTGGGGCATCGTTGTTTTTGGGCCGCAGTTTTGATGGTATGGTTACCGTGCCTGATCAGGTAGTCGGCCTGAAACGAAGTGTTGATTGATAGACCGAGCATGTAGTCCTAACCATAACCAAGGAGACAGCTATGCCAGTGATCGCAATGACGCAGGAAATGGGTTCGCTTGCCAAGGATGTTGCATTACACCTTGCGCAGACACAGAACCTCGCAGTGATGCGCCATGAAGTAATTGAGCATCTCGCCGAAAAGATGGATATGAGCAAAAGCGTGATTCGTCGCTTGCGCGAAGGCAAGGCCGGTTTTGTCGATCGCCTGACGGCGGACGAAGAGGGCATGGCGATCTATACCGCGGAAGAAGTTTTTGAGTTGGCTAACAAGGGCAATGTGGTGTTGCGCGGTTGGGGAGCCACCTGTTTGCTGCGTTCAGTGCCGCATGTGGTGACGGTCCGGATTACCCGCTCCATGAAGAAACGTGTCGAATGGTTGATGGGTCACCTGGAAACCGATGATGCTGATTTTGCCGAAGCGGAAATCCGTCGCAGCGATGCCGCCCATGCTGCCCGCATGCATCAGCAATTTGGTGTGACATGGGGTGACCCGGTGCTGTATGACCTGGTACTGAATACGGATCGGCTTTCGATTGAAAGTTGCGTGGCGCAAATCCTGAATTTGACAACGCGGCCGGAATTCAAGGAAACCAAGGCATCGCAAACTGCGTTGCAAAACATGACGCTCGAAGCACATGTGCGCGCTGCCTTGCGCAGTGCGGTTGCAACCAGTGATGTCAGGGTGACCATTGAGGCCGATGCCGGGCGGGTGGTATTAAGCGGGATTGTGCTGCATGCAGACGAACACCTTGCTGCGGAGAAAGTGGCTGCCGGCGTGCCAGGTGTGAAGAGTGTGGACAATCAGTTGCGCCTGATGGCTAACTCGAAATTGTATTCTTCTGGCAAGTATTGATTTTGTAGCTTTGTAGTATAGAGTGACTGCTCTGACCTCATTTGGATGTGAGGTCAGATTTTTCCCTGGTGTTTGAGCCGGCTCAGGGTTTCCGGTGAAAGATTCAGGTAAGACGCCAACTCTTTCTTCGGGATGCGGTCAAACAGTTCCGGATGCTTGCGTACAAAGCGTTGTACGCGGCCTGGAGCGTCGAGCAGATGCAAGGTAATGGTATGGGCCATGATCTCGCTCATCAGGTGCATGACGTCATGCTCGAAGGCCTGCTTGATATGTTCATGCTTATCGATGAAAGCAATCCATTGTAGTAAAGGCAACTTCACTACACGCGCTTTTGTCACGCAGATAATGCTGTAAGGAGTCGGGGTTTTGAGTCGCCACGCCGCATAACTTGTCTCCATGCTACGTTCATCAGCAAAACGCAGAATCATTTCCTTTGCTTGCTGATTGGTAACTACGCGCTTCAGGATGCCGTCAAGAATGAAATATTGTTCCATTTCATGTACGCCCTGATGCAGCAGGAAGTCGCCTTTTGGGCAATCTACGACGAGCAAATGCGGTTCCAGCTCCGCCCATTCGCTCTCAGTCATGTCTTTTAAGACAAGATTTTGCTTGAGCTGAACGCGAATGACATTTCGTTCCGGGTGGTTATCTACGGTCGGCATTTACAAGATATATAGATATAAAAGACAGAAGGGTGGGCGGGGTCGATATCATGCGATGAAAATTGACCGGGGTCAATGATCGAAGCGCAGGCAGATCGATATGATACGCCCACTTGGATGGTCTATGCATAAAAGCGTTGACTGAAGGGTATCTCTAAAAACCAACCGGTCTGGTTTTTAGAGGTGCCTTACAAGTGTAACAACAGCCGCGGCAAGAGCACGGCAACCACGGTATTGAGCAAGACTGCTCAACCTTTATTGAAATTAACGAAGAGAACATTTCATTATGAAAAACGACATTCAAGAAGTAGCAGAAGGCGTAGAGCTGACAGACGGCTTCCATCTGCTGATGGAAGCGCTGGAAATGAACGGCATCACCAACATCTATGGTCTGCTCGGCATCCCAGTTACCGAAATCGGTCGTATGTGGCAAGCCCGTGGTAACAAGTTCTTCAGCTTCCGTAACGAGCAAAATGCAGGTTACGCAGCTTCGGTAGCCGGCTACTTGACCAAAAAACCAGGCGTTTGCGTGACTGTTTCCGCACCTGGCTTCCTGAACGGTTTGACCGCACTGGCTAACGCCACCACCAACTGCTTCCCAATGATTCTGATTTCCGGTTCTTCGGAACGTGAAATCGTCGACCTGCAACAAGGCGACTACGAAGAAATGGATCAGTTGAACATCGCTCGTCCACATTGCAAAGCTTCGTTCCGTATTAACCGTACCGAAGACATCGGCGTTGCAGTTGTTCGCGCAATCCGTACCGCTTTGTCGGGTCGTCCAGGCGGCGTATATCTGGACATCCCAGCACGTCTGTTCAGCACCACCATGAGCGCTGAAGAAGGCCAAAAATCGTTGTTCGTTCCAGTTGACCCAGCTCCAGCACAACTGCCAGCACCATCGGCTGTTTCGCGCGCTGTTGAACTGATCAAAGGCGCTAAAAAGCCACTGATCTTGCTCGGCAAAGGTGCTGCTTACGCTCAATGCGACGCAGACATCAAAGCACTGATCGAAGAAACCGGTATCCCATTCACACCTATGTCGATGGCTAAAGGTCTGGTTTCCGATACCCACCCACAATGCGCAGCTGCTGCTCGTTCGATGGTTCTGCAAGAGTCCGATGTTGTCATCCTGATCGGTGCACGTCTGAACTGGTTGCTGGCACACGGCAAAGGCAAAACATGGGGCGGCGCGAAGAAATTCGTACAAATCGATATTCAAGCTAACGAAATCGACAGCAACGTACCTATCGCTGCACCACTGATCGGTGACATCGAGTCCTGCGTCAACGCATTGCGCGCTGGCCTGAAAGGTGCTGCCAAACCAACAGAATGGATGAGCGCTATTGCTGAACGTGCTACCGGCACCAAAGCTAAACTGGCTACCAAACTGAGCACAGCTACTCCAGTCATGAACTACTTCAACTCGCTCGGCGCAATCCGTGACGTGTTGAAAAACTACCCAGACATCACCCTGGTTAACGAAGGTGCAAACACCCTCGACAACGCACGTATGGTCATCGACCAATACCTGCCACGCAAACGTGTGGATACAGGTACATGGGGCGTAATGGGTATCGGTATGGGTTCGGCTGTTGCAGCTGCAGTAGAAACCGGCAAACCAGTCGTTGCAATTTGCGGCGACAGCGCATTCGGTTTCAGCGCAATGGAATACGAAACAATCACACGTTACAACCTGCCAGTAACCGTCATCATCATGAACAACGGCGGTATCTACCGCGGTGACGAAGCAAACCCAGAACACCAAGTTTCGTGCATGATTTTCAATCCGAAAACCAAGTACGATCAATTCAGTGTTGCTCTGGGCGGCGAAGGTGTTCGTGCTGAAACTCCAGAAGCGTTGGCAAAAGCACTGGAAGCTTCCCTGAAATCGGGCAAGCCAACCATCATCGATGCAATTATCGATCCAGCAGCTGGTGTTGAATCCGGCCGTATCGGTAACCTGAACATCGTTAGCACGATCGGTAAGAAGAAGTAATACTGGAAATAGGCCAAGGCGCAAGTCATGGCTTTGTGTGGCACGGTCAGAGTAGTGCGGCCGTGCCATGCACTTGACACTGCTTGTGCCGCGGCACTAGACTAGAACGTTAAAGAACTCCAAGTAGTATTGGATTAAAGCCATGTAAATGGCGCGATTCCACTCAGAACTCTCTGAGTGGTTTTTCACTTCCTGAAAGTATTCTGATTTCAGGAGTCAAGTTAAACGATTGATAAGGAAATCTACCAATCATGAGTCAAACATTACCATTAGCAGGCGTTAAGATCATCGATTTCACCCACGTACAAGCTGGTCCTGCATGTACGCAGCTGTTGGCTTGGTTCGGTGCTGACGTTATCAAAGTTGAGCGTCCAGGTTCTGGCGACGTTACCCGTTCGCAACTGCGCGACATCCCAGGTAAAGATGCTCTGTACTTCACGATGCTGAACAGCAACAAGCGTTCGCTGACACTGGATACCAAAACTCAAGAAGGTAAAGAAGTTTTGGAAAAGCTGATCAAAGAATCCGACGTTATGGTTGAGAACTTTGGTCCAGGCGCTTTGGATCGTATGGGTTTCTCGTGGGAACGCGTTCAAGAACTGAACCCAGGCATGATCATGGCATCGGTTAAAGGCTTCAGCGATGGTCACCACTACGAAGACTTGAAAGTCTACGAAAACGTTGCTCAATGTGCTGGCGGCGCTGCTTCGACCACTGGTTTCTGGGACGGCCCACCAACTGTTTCGGCAGCTGCTTTGGGTGACTCCAACACCGGTATGCACCTGGCAATCGGTATCTTGACAGCTCTGATGGGTCGTCAAAAAACTGGCAAAGGCCAAAAAGTTGCTGTATCGATGCAAGATGCTGTTCTGAACCTGTGCCGCGTCAAACTGCGCGATCAACAACGTCTGGACAAAATCGGTTACCTGGAAGAGTACCCACAGTACCCACACGGCAAATTCACTGACGTAGTACCACGCGGCGGTAACGCTGGTGGTGGCGGTCAGCCAGGCTGGGTTCTGAAATGTAAAGGTTGGGAAACCGATCCTAACGCATATATCTACTTCACCATCCAAGGTCACGCTTGGGCGCCAATCTGTAAAGCATTGGGTAAAGAAGAGTGGATTGCAGATCCTGCTTACAACACAGCAGAAGCTCGTCAAGACAAGATTTTCGACATCTTCGCAACAATCGAAGATTGGCTCAAAGACAAAACCAAATTTGAAGCTGTCGACATTCTGCGTAAGTACGACATCCCATGCGCACCAGTTCTGTCGATGAAAGAATTGGCTGCAGACAAATCGTTGCGCGAAAGCGGTTCGATCGTTGAAGTTGAGCACAAAGACCGCGGTGAAAAATACCTGACCGTTGGTAGCCCAATCAAATTCTCCGATATGAAACCTGAAATCACTGGTTCGCCATTGTTGGGTGAGCACACTGATGAAGTTCTGGCTCAACTGGGTTACTCCAAAGAGCAGATCGCTGCATTGCACGCTGCTAAAGCAGTTTAAGAATCTCTTAAACGCGTTTTAGTTAGTAAAAACGGCACCCGATTCGGGTGCCGTTTTTTTTCGTCCGTGCGCTGTGCGTGAAGGGGATTGTTGCTATGTTGCGCTGCAAGGTGCCGGTGGTTGCGGATGTATATGTGCGTCTGAATAAGCCGCAGGAATGAAGTGATTTTGCGCGGCTATAAGTTGACTAATAAATGCCGCAAATCATCTGTTGTATGCGCTGAATCGTCCGTCGAAATTGGTCAGAGAAGAGAAGCGCCGGTGGGGCGGATATCATGCTGTGAAAATTGACCGGGGTCAATGATGGAAGAGCAAGCAGATCGATATGATACGGCCACTTGTATTAGCTATAGCTAATGCGGAGTTGTCAGGGTATCTCTAAAAGCCTATAGCAAAGGTTTTTAAAGATATCTTACAGAAGACGGTTGCAGTGGCCAAGTCGCCGGGACTCATGTTGGATCCGGAATGACTTGTGACAGTGCCTGAGCAGGATTGCAAAAATAGTCCGGATAGAGCTGGACTATCGTACGGCAGAGAAAAACGCGGGGTCAATTGGGACTGCTGGCCGGTCCGGATGCTATCCTTGCGGATTGCGCTGCAAGCGACATCGGGTTGTAGCTACAGATAGGCGCAAGCACGTGGGTGTAAGCCTTGCCGGCAGTTAAAGCGGTAGCCACGGTGGCTTGATGCGGCTGTTCAGGCCGAGCCGCTCCTCGATGTATCTGCGTTGCGTATGTAATGAATGAATTCCCCGGCAAAGACACTATCTACATCGGTGATGGTGGTGATGTCGTGACGATATCGGCACAAGCGGTTCGTCCACGTAATCCGGGAAAAGAAAGTGGCGTGTTATCGGATGATGGCGAGTACTCCTCGATTCATCGCGTATTGCAGGCGCGTTACAGCGCGCGCATGAGGCAATCCAGACAACGCTTAAGTCCGCAGTCATCTCTATCCGGGTAGATCCTGGTGTGTATGCCCCGGATGTGATGACTCAAACGATGTGCAAATAAATTTTTATTGTCTAGGTACTGCGCGAGTCGGAATGACTTGCTCGCGTTTTTTTGTAAAAGATAGGAGTAGTTGATGAGTAAGGCATTAAGCGGCTATCGCATTCTTGATTTCACACACGTGCAATCAGGCCCGACATGTACCCAGTTGCTGGCATGGTTTGGCGCAGATGTTATCAAGGTTGAACGTGCAGGCGAAGGCGATGCCACACGCGGTCAATTGCGTGACATCCCTGAGGCAGACAGCCTCTATTTCACCATGCTCAACCACAACAAGCGTTCGATCACTCTGGATACCAAAAACCCGAAAGGGAAGGCAGTTCTGGAAACACTGATCAAGGAATGTGACGTCCTGGTAGAGAACTTCGCACCTGGCGCATTGGATCGCATGGGCTTCACCTGGGAACGTATCAACGAACTCAACCCGCGCATGATCGTTGCATCGGTCAAAGGCTTTGGTCCTGGCCCGTACGAGCACTGCAAAGTGTACGAAAACGTCGCGCAATGCGCCGGCGGTTCGGCTTCTACTACAGGTTTCGATGACGGCCCACCGATGGTAACTGGCGCGCAAATTGGCGACAGCGGTACCGGCTTGCACCTGGCGCTGGGTATCCTGGCGGCTCTGTTGCAACGTCATGCAAGCGGCCGTGGCCAAAAAGTTCTGGCACCTATGCAAGATGCAGTGTTGAACCTGTGCCGCGTCAAGCTGCGCGATCAACAACGCCTGGAGCGCACCGGCGTCATGAAAGAGTACCCGCAATATCCGGATACTCCGTTTGGTGATTCCGTGCCACGTGCCGGCAATGCATCGGGCGGTGGTCAACCTGGTTCCATCCTGAAATGTAAAGGTTGGGAAACCGATCCTAATGCCTACATCTACTTCATCGCACAAGGCGCGGTATGGGCGCCGATCTGCAAAGTGATCGGTAAAGAGGAATGGCTGACAGATCCTGAGTACGCAACACCTGCATCGCGCTTGCCACACTTGAAAAACATCTTCGCAACGGTCGAAGAGTGGACCAAGACCATGACCAAGTTCGAAGCCATGGACATCCTCAACAAGTTCGATATCCCTTGCGGTCCGATCCTGTCGATGAAAGAAATCGCTGAAGAACCATCACTGCGCGAAACCGGCACTATCGTTGAAGTGGATCATCCAGTACGCGGCAAATACCTGACAGTCGGTAACCCGATCAAACTGTCGGACAGCCCTACCGATGTGACACGTTCGCCATTGCTGGGCGAGCACACCGAAGAAGTTCTGGGTCAACTCGGCTACAGCGCGGAAGATATTGCTGCACTGCGCGCAGAACGCGTGATCTCGTAATTCAAATCCAGGCGGTCTGCAAAGACCGTCTTGCAAAAAAGCCTCTCCCTCACGGGAGGGGCTTTTTTTTGTCCTGCGCTTTTGTGTCGGTCAGTACATATCTGTTTGGCTTGGAAGTATGGTGGTGCGACTTACTATATGTTTATTTCAGCCGATGATGTGGTCTTAAAGAGGGCGAGGTATAATTTTGCACTGGCAGCTCAAAAAATGATCAAAAAAGGTCTCGTTCAAATGAGAATGATTCCTTTTACGGTGGAAATAAGGGAAGAAGAGGGATTTTTCGATAGTTTTTGCCGTCTGCGAGTGCATATGTACTCCAGATCATGTGAAAAATTGACCTTGGTCAATGCCGGGGGTGGGGGCGCGTCGATAAGATACGCCCATCTGAAAAGCGCTAAGTTATGCTAAAAAAAGCATATATCCGCTTCTTCGGGAGTAAATGAATAGGCAAACCTGAGCATAAGCATCGTTGGCAAGTAAGTTTCCAATGAAGGCGGAGGCCATGGTTTGCTGCTCGCGTTCTTTCGATGCGCAGGAATTTGATTCGGATGGAATGCGTGCAACAACGATTGCTTGAATTGAAGCGATCGCTGCGGGCAGATATAGGTAGTGAAGTAAATGGCGGAAGTCGAGCGGTCTGAAGCAGAAAGACGGGCCTTCGCGATGCAGTAAAGCGTAGCAAAGAACGACACGATGAGAAGACCCTGATAACTGTCAGGGTATTTAAGCTGATTAGGAACAATCATGAACCACAAAGTCATTCCAATTGCAGTGCAAGAAGTAGTCAACACGAAGGAGCGCAAGCGCCAGGCGCCTAAAGGCCGTCGGGTCGATCCTGCTGCACTGGCTGAAGTACGCGAACTGCTGGGCGACGAGTCGCGCCAGGCTGACCTGCTGATCGAACATCTGCACAAAATCCAGGATAAATTCGGTCATCTGGCTTCCAGCCACCTGGCTGCGCTGGCGCAAGAAATGCGTCTGGCCCAAACCGAAGTATATGAAGTAGCGAGCTTCTACCATCACTTCGATATCGTTAAAGAAGGCGATGCTGCACCGCAGGCATTGACCGTTCGCGTTTGCGACGGCTTGTCATGTGAAATGGCTGGTGCGAAAGACCTGTTGGCGAAATTGCCTAAGATTCTGGGCAAGGAAGTACGCGTCATTGCCGCACCTTGCGTCGGTCGTTGCGAACAGGCTCCGGTTGCAGTGGTCGGTCAGAACCCGGTCATCAACGCAACTTGCGAAGCGGTACAAACAGCCGTAGAGAAAAAAGAAATCGTGCAGGCGGAAGGCAGCATCACCGACTTCTCCGCATATCAAAATGAAGGTGGCTACGCGCTGCTGAAGAAATGTGTTTCCGGCGAACGTGATGTCGAATCCGTCATCAAGACAATGGAAGACTCCGGTCTGCGTGGTCTGGGTGGTGCGGGTTTCCCATCCGGTCGCAAATGGCGCATTGTGCGCGGCGAAAAAGGCCCACGCCTGATGGCTGTGAATATCGATGAAGGCGAACCAGGTACATTCAAGGATCGCGTCTATCTCGAAAAAGATCCGCATCGCTTCCTCGAAGGTATGTTGATCGCGGCTTGGGCAGTCGACATCCAGACCATCTATATTTACCTGCGTGACGAATACCACGGTTGCCGCACCATGCTGGAAGCTGAGCTGGAAAAACTGAAAGCCAATCCGCCTATCGCCAACATGCCGGAAATCTTCCTGCGTCGTGGCGCCGGTGCTTACATCTGCGGTGAAGAATCCGCGATGATCGAATCGATCGAAGGCAAACGCGGTATGCCGCGTCTGCGTCCACCTTATGTGGCGCAAGTCGGTTTGTTCGGTCGTCCGACTCTGGAACATAACTTTGAAACCCTGTACTGGGTGCGTGACATCCTGGAAAAAGGCGGCGAGTGGTTCACATCGCATGGCCGTAACGGTCGTAAAGGCTTGCGTTCGTACTCGGTCTCCGGCCGTGTGAAAAACCCGGGCGTCAAACTGGCTCCGGCCGGTATCACGATCCAGGAATTGATCGACGAACACTGCGGCGGCATGCTGGAAGGTCAAACCTTCTACGGCTACCTGCCAGGTGGTGCATCGGGCGGTATCCTGCCGGCATCGATGAACGCGATTCCACTCGATTTCGATACCTTGCAACCATACGGCTGTTTCATCGGTTCGGCTGCGGTTATCGTCCTGTCGGATAAAGATACTGCAGTACAGGCAGCACGCAACATGATGGACTTCTTCAAACATGAATCCTGCGGCCAGTGCACACCATGCCGCGTCGGTACCGCCAAGGCAGCTGAGTTGATCAAGAAGCCGAAGTGGGATGTCGGTTTGCTGGAAGATCTGTCGCAAGTGATGCGTGATTCGTCGATCTGCGGTTTGGGTCAGGCTGCGCCTAATCCTATCGACTGTGTCGTCAAGTACTTCCCGCATGAGTTGGCTTAAGCAAGTAGCCCCGGATTAAGGTGAATAGATAATGAACGCAATTACCCGAAGCGAATTGGCACAACTCGAAGTGCCTACAGTTACGTTTGAGTTGAATGGTCGTGAAGTAACCGGCCGTGCAACCGATACGATCTTGACCGTCGCCAAGCGCGAAGGCATTGAAATCCCGCACCTTTGCTTTAAAGAAGGTATGGACACAGCAGGTAACTGCCGCGCATGCGTCGTTGAAATCAATGGCGAACGCGTACTGGCACCTTCCTGCTGCCGTAACCCGACCAACGGTATGAAAGTAAATACCGAAAGCGAACGTGCAGTGAAATCGCAAAAACTGGTATTGGAACTGTTGCAGTCTGATATGCCGGAAGCCGACTATACGCGCCACAATGAAGTGGACGAATGGGCAGCGAAAATGGGCGTCGGCAAACCACGTTTCGAAGCACGTGCAAAAGTCGCTTATGATTACTCGCATCCTGCGATTGCCGTCAACCTCGACGCATGTATCCAATGTACCCGTTGCGTACGTGCTTGCCGTGACGAACAGGAAAACGACGTTATCGGTCTGGCCTTCCGTGGCGACCATGCGAAGATCGTATTCGATATGGATGACCCGATGGGCGCGTCCACTTGCGTCGCTTGCGGCGAATGCGTACAGGCATGCCCGACCGGTGCACTGATGCCGGCACGTGACGTGGCCCTGAATGTTCCTGATAAACAAGTTGATTCCGTCTGCCCGTATTGCGGCGTCGGTTGCCAACTGACCTATAACATCAAAGATAACAAGATTCTCTACGTAGAAGGCCGCGATGGTCCTGCTAACCGTGAGCGTCTGTGCGTCAAAGGTCGTTACGGTTTCGATTATGCAAACCATCCACACCGCCTGACCAAACCGCTGATTCGTCGTGCTGATGCGCCTAAGAGCGGCGACTTCATCATGGATCCTGATCGCGTGATGGAAGTATTCCGTGAAGCAACCTGGGAAGAAGCGTTGGAAGTCGCCGGTGGCAACTTCGCAAAAATCCGCGATACCCACGGCAAGAAATCGCTGGCTGGTTTCGGCTCGGCAAAAGGTAGTAACGAAGAAGCTTACCTGTTCCAGAAATTGGTACGTACCGGCTTCGGCAGCAACAACGTCGATCACTGCACACGCTTGTGCCATGCATCTTCGGTTGTCGCCTTGCTCGAAGGTATCGGTTCGGGTGCGGTATCGAATCCTGTGATGGACGTGACCAAGGCAGAAGTGGTCATCATCATTGGCGCGAACCCGACTGTGAACCATCCGGTCGCTGCTACCTGGATCAAGAATGCAGTCAGCAACGGCACCAAGCTGATCGTCTGCGATCCACGTCGTACCGAGATGTCACGTATTGCGCATCGCTTCATGCAATTCAAGGCGGATACCGACGTCGCCATGCTGAACGCGATGATGAACGTCATCGTGACTGAAGGCCTGGTCGATAAAGAATTTATCGAAAGCCGTACCATTGGTTACGAAGAGCTGCGCAAAAACGTTGAAGGCTACACACCTGAATTGATGGCGCCTATCTGCGGTATCGATGCAGAAACGCTGCGTTATGTTGCACGTCTGTACGCAACATCGAAAGGTTCGATGATCTTGTGGGGCATGGGCGTATCGCAACATATCCACGGTACTGACAATGCACGCTGCCTGATCGCTCTGGCACTGATGACCGGTCAAATCGGTCGTCCAGGTACAGGCTTGCACCCATTGCGCGGTCAAAACAACGTACAAGGTGCATCGGACGCTGGTCTGATCCCGATGGTGTATCCAGATTACCAAAGCGTCAGCGATCCTAAGATCCGTGCGAACTTTGCTAAAGCATGGAATATGTCGGTAGATTTGCTGGATCCGGAACCAGGTCTGACCGTGGTTGAGATCATGCATGCAATTACCGACGGTAAAATCCGCGGTCTGTATGTACAAGGTGAAAACCCTGCGATGTCGGATCCGGATGCAAACCATGCGCGTGAAGCATTGGCTGCACTGGATCACCTGGTCGTACAGGATATCTTCTTGACCGAAACCGCTTATCTGGCTGATGTGATCTTGCCAGCAAGCGCATTCCCGGAAAAAACCGGTACCTTCACGAACACCGATCGTACCGTGCAAATGGGTCGTCAAGCATTGAACCCACCGGGTGAAGCCAAGCAGGATCTGTGGATCATCCAGCAAATGGCAAATCGCCTTGGCCTGGATTGGCAGTACAAGCATGTGTCGGAAGTATTCGATGAAATGCGCCACACCATGCCTAGCATTGCCGGTATCACATGGGATCGTCTGGAGCGTGAAGACTCCGTGACCTATCCATGCGAAAAAGAAGGCGATCCAGGTGAGCCGGTTGTGTTCGTGGACAGCTTCCCGCGTGAATCCGGTCGTGCACGTTTCGTCCCTGCAGATATCATTCCTGCGGCTGAACGTCCTGATCCAGAGTATCCAATGGTCCTGATTACAGGTCGCCAACTGGAACACTGGCATACCGGTAGTATGACCCGTCGTGCCACCGTGCTGGATTCGATCGAACCTGATCCAATCGCGCTGATCCATCCATTGGATCTGGCAAACATGGGCGGCAAACCAGGCGACATCATCACCCTGCAATCGCGTCGCGGTGAAGTTTCCCTGTATGCACGTGCGGATGATGGTTCGCCACGTGGCGCGGTATTCGTACCGTTCTGCTACTACGAAGCGGCGATTAACCGTTTGACGAATGCTGCGCTGGATCCATTCGGCAAGATTCCAGAGTTCAAATACTGCGCAATCCGTATTACTCTGGGCGGCGATGCACCGGTACAAACCAGCTACGGTGGTGGTCAAGCTCTGGAGAATCTGACGAATAGCCTGGCAGTCAACTAAGACTGTTGCGCTAAGCTAGTCGGAAACAAAAAACCGGCACTTGCTCTTGCAGCAAGTGCCGGTTTTTATTTGGGTGGCGATGTTTACAGGTGCAAGCCCAATATGATGGCGCCGACGGTAATGAGCAGGCAGGACAATATCCGACGCATGCTTAATTTCTCGCCGAGGAAGAGCCAGCCTATCAGTGCGGCAAACAATACCGAGGTTTCGCGCAGCGCAGAGACCGTTCCCATGGGCGCCAGTGTAACGGCCCAGATCACAATGCCGTAGGCCAGCAGGGACATGAGGCCACCGCCCAATGCTACCCAGGTTTCCTTGCTGCCAAATGCCATGGGCAGGCGTTTGTGGAGGCGGAGGTAGATCAGGAGCAGCGGTACGCTATCGAGTACGAAAAGCCAGCCACAATACGATAAGGCACTACCTGCCACACGTGCACCCAAGCCGTCTGTAATGGTGTACGCGGCGATGAAAGCGCCAGTCGTAAACGCAGCGATAGGCCCGGCAAGATGGAGCCGGTTCTTGATGTGCGCCAGGCTGATGATGCCGACTGAAATCAGGATTACACCAAGCAGCGTCATCCAGCTCATCTGCTCGCCGACCAGCAGTGCAGCACCGAGCGTGACCAGCAATGGCGATGAGCCGCGTGCGATAGGGTAGGACTGACTGAAGTCGCCGATACGGTAGGCGCGTATCAGGAACAGGTTGTAAGCGGTATGCAGTACGGCGGACAAGGCGATGTAGGGCCAGCTTTCCGGCAAGGGGAGCGGCAGATACAGTATCAGGGGCAGGGCTGCGAGCCCGGAGCCTATGGTCATGACCGCCAGCGCACCCAGTGGATCGGCGCTGCTCTTCAATAATGCGTTCCAGGACGCGTGCAGCAACGCGGCGAACAGCACCAGGCTCAGTACAAATATGCTCATGCGGGATGTAGGTGGGCAGGGGGCGTCATGCAGGGATGGGTAGGGTAAACTTGCCTTCATGATACCTGTACTCCCGGATGCCCGCCTTCATCCGCGCTATAAGCGCACGGGAGCACTCCAGTGATGAGATAATCCGGGTAATCGTTTTTATGTTTTTCACCGGTGTATTTGTCCCTATGAGTGTTCGCCCAGTTTTGTCCAATGCCGTTCGCAAGCTGACCCATGAAGTGGAAGTCATGGATGAGCGTGGTCGCGCGTCGACTATTGCGATACCGGCTGAGCAACCGCTTACTATTTATGTAGATAAGCGCGAGCTGGTGACATTGATGACTCTGGGGGGAGCGCCGGAAGCACTGACACTGGGCTATCTGCGCAATCAGCGCTTTATCAAGAATATTGAAGATATCCTTTCGGTGCAGGTCGATTGGGATGTCGATGCGGCGGCGGTCGTTACGCGCAATGGCATAGACAATATCGAAGAGCGTACCGCCAGACACACGGTCACGACAGGAAGCGGTGAGGGCACCGTATTCGGTGGCTTGATGGATGAAATTGATTCGATCACGCTGCCGACCGATGCGCGCCTGATGCAATCCACCCTGTACAAAATCATTGAGACGATACGTGTGCATCGCTCGGTGTATAAACAAGCCGGCTCGGTACACAGCTGTGCATTGTTTTCCGCGAATGGCGAATTAATCCATTTTGTTGAAGACGTCGGACGTCACAATGCAGTCGATGCCATCGCCGGGAAGATGTGGTTCGATGATGTGTCAGGTGCTGACAAAATTTTCTATACCACCGGTCGCCTGACTTCAGAGATGGTGATGAAGGGCGCGCAAATGGGGATTCCCTTTTTGCTGTCACGCTCGGGTGCAACCCAGATGGGGCATATGGTCGCAGAGCGCCTGAATATGTCTTTGCTCGCACGCTGCAGCGGCAAGCATTTCCTGCTGCTGAGTGGTGCGGACAGAATCATTTTTGATGATCTGGCCGTGGTAGAAAACGCCTGACAGTAAGTGGCGGTGGAGTTACCTAGGCCGCTTGCTGATCTTGTTCTGTCACCGCTACCGCATGAGCATGCGGCTTGCGTGCTGCCATCCCGGTAAACGCAAAATTCACTTCAGGCTGGACGCCGGAAATAATATCGGCGATGGCCCTTCCAGAGCCGCAACCCATGGTCCAGCCAAGTGAGCCATGGCCAGTGTTCAAATACAGGTTGCTGAATTTTGTCTTGCCTATATACGGCACATTCGACGGCGTTAACGGCCGCAAGCCGGCCCAGTAAGCCGGGTTTGAGTAATCACAGGCATCCGGAAACAATTCGCGTGTCCTGCGTGTAATTGCCTCACAACGGGTCGCATTCAATTCACGTGAGTAACCGTTGAATTCACAGGTGCCTGCCACGCGCAGTTTGTCGCCGAGGCGCGATAGCACCAGTTTGTAGCCATCATCTATCAGTGACACCGCGGGTGCAAGATCCGGATTCACAATCGGGTAGGTAGCGGAGTATCCTTTGCCCGGATAGATCATCAGATTGATACCCAAAGGCTTTAGCATGGGTACCGAAAAACTTCCCATCGCCATCACGAATGCATCTGCATGCAAGCTCATGTGACGTCCTTCCGGATTGATAACCTCAACACCGGTTACGCGCGCTGCAGCACCTGTGCCTTCGGTAATCAGGCGTGTCACCGTCGTGTTGAATTCGAAGTGGACGCCGCGCTCCTGCGCCTTGCGTGCCAGGCCGGTGGTGAATTTATAGATATCGCCGGATTCATCGGTTTCGGTAAAGTCGGCACCGACGATCTGCTTGCGGATATGTGCCAATGCCGGTTCCAGTTGCACTGCCTGTTCCACCGTCAGCGGTTCGCGCGGGCAACCAAGTTCGCGCATCACGCTGGCCGATGCCAGTGATTCATCGAAGTCTTTTTGCTGGGTGTAGAAGTGCAGGATGCCGCGTGTCAGGCAATCGTAGTCAATATCGACTTCTTGCCTTACGGCTTGCAGCGTCTGGCGGCTGTACTCGGCAATTGCAACAATCTGGTGGATGTTATGCACTGTGCGTTGCGGTGTGCATTCACGCAGGAAATTCATGCCCCATTTCCATTGCAGCCATTCGGCACGAAAGCGATACAACAGCGGTGCGTCTTCCTTGCCTAGCGCTTTGAGTATGGTCAGCGGCGCCCCTTTGTTTGCCCAAGGGGTGGCATGCGAGACCGAGATCTGGCAGCCGTTGGCAAAGCTGGTTTCCTGTGCAGCGCCGGGCTGGCGTTCGACGACGGTGACTTCGTGTCCGGCTTTATTCAAAAACCAGGCAGAGGCCGTCCCTATGATGCCCGAACCCAAAACGATGACTTTCATGTCGCGATCAATCCCGAGATATTGCTGTTGAATGCCTGCGAGCGTGACTGCGACTGAGCGCTGCGGATTGCAGACCAGGCCGGTATTTGGCCAAGGCGTAAAGATATCCTGCCGGCGCGGAATTTGCCTATGACTACTGTCAAGAATCGCCATAAAGCTGGAAATAGCTGATTTTCCAGGTATCAATCCATAAGCAATAAGTAATGATTGTTATTAAATACTTTAACTATACCTAATCATTTTTAGCGCTTACGATACGTTCGAAGTCTGCGAAAAGGTCAGCAGACTAAGTTCCGCAGTGACGTGCACATACCGAAGGAGAAGTGCAATGATCAATTCCGTACTTGAACAATGTCCGATTGGCGCAGCCGTTGAATGCCATCTTGCCGCTTACAATGCCGCTTTTTATGAGCTCGGCCTGAGCTGGCACTGGGATGACGAAACATTCCATTCGCTGCAGCGCATGGAATGCGAAAGAGATCGCATTAAGAAGTATATGGAAACGCATCAATCGCACTTGCTCAAGGCATACGACGCGGACTTCCTGATCAATGCCATTCAGACGACCAAGGCACGTTGCTATGAAACCATGACCAATGGTGGCGCGAAAAAAGCTTCGACAGTTAACTGGGCAGAATTCCAGCGTGCCGAAGTAGGCGTCTGATTCGCTATTACCCAATTCCCGGCATCAGTTCACACTGATCGCTGTTGTAAAAAAGCCCGCATTAGTGGGCTTTTTTATTTCCTGCATATGCAGCTTCAGCTATCCGGCTGCCAGATGTAATCAAACTGATCTATCGTATTCATCCACACGATGCCATCGCCGACATGCTTGGTCGAAGCAACGCGCTTGATTGTGTCGTACACAGCTTTTGCGTACTGGTCGTCAATCACGATGTCGATACGTACCTTGGGTGAGTAGTCGAGCAGTTCTTCTTTGAAGTCGTGCGGTTGATGGCGCGCAGGTGAGCTGCAGCCTTCGACATGGGTGATCGTCATGCCGGGAAATCCTGCTACCTGTCCTAATGCTTCGCGCACATCGTCCAGGCGTACCGGACGGATGATGGCTTTGATTTCTTTCATGGTTGACTCCTAGTGTTCGGTTGGGGACTACAGGCGTCACCTTCACAGTGACGCCATGGTCAGGTTGCCGATCAGGCTTCGCGTTCTTCTTCATCAAACCAGCGATACAGGGTAGGCAGTACCAGCAAGGTCAGCGCAGTACAGGTGATCAGGCCACCGATCACCACCACTGCCAATGGGCGCTGTACTTCCGAGCCCGGACCGGTCGCGAACAGGAAGGGCACCAGGCCCAGCATAGCTACCGTTGCCGTCATCATGACCGGACGGAAGCGCATGGTCGCACCTTGTACCACCGCTTCTGAAATGCTCAAACCTTCCGTACGTAGCTTCCTGATATAAGACACCATCACCACCCCGTTCAGGACCGCAATCCCCCACAAGGCAATGAAGCCGACCGAGGCCGGGACCGACAGATACTCGCCGGTCACGAAGAGGCCGATGATGCCGCCTATCGAAGCGAAGGGCAGTACGGTAATGATGAGCGTTGCGTAACGTACTGATTTAAACAGCAGGAACAGCAGGAAGAAAATCGCCGCTACGGTAGCCGGTACGATGACTGCCAGGTGACCCAGTGCGCGTTCCATGTTCTGGAACTGGCCACCCCATTCGAGGTAATAGCCTGGAGGTAGCTGGATCTTGCCTTGCACGACTTGCTGCAACTCCGCCACGAAACCGCCCAGATCGCGATCCTGCACGTTGATCGCAACCACCACGCGACGCTTGCCGCCTTCGCGGCTGACTTGCGCCGGACCGTCACGCACCTCGATCTTGGCCAGGCTCTCCAGTGGTACCCGTGCGCCATTGGGTGTCGTCAGCATGATTTGCTTGATTGCCTGCACGTTGCCGCGGAAGCTTTCAGGCAAACGGACTGCTGCCGAGAAACGACGTTCACCTTCGTAGATATCGGTCGCAGTCTTACCGGCAATCGCCACTTCGATTACGTCATGGATATCGGATACGTTCAAGCCGTAACGCGCAATCGCTTGCCTATCAATATTGATCGACAGGTATTGCTGGCCACTAACCCGGTCGACCCGGATATCACGCGCACCGGTTACGGTTTCTGCTACACGTGCAATTTCGTGGGCTTTTTCCAGCAAGCGATCGAGGTCTTCGCCGAACACCTTGACTGCAACGTCGGAGCGCACGCCTGTCACCATTTCATCCACCCGATCTGAAATCGGTTGGGCCATGATGATTTGCGCACTTGGAATAACCTGCAAGCGCTTTTTGATCTCGTTGGCAATCGTGTCCTGGCTCCAACCGTCTGGCCACTCATCCTGTGGCTTCAGGCTGACGATAGGCGTCGATTCATTTTGAGCTTGTGGATCAGCCGGGCTTTCGCCGCGACCGACACCCGAAATGGCTGACTTCACGCCCGGCACTTGCATGACGATACCCATCGCCTGCTTCTCAAGTGCGATGGATTCTTCCAGTGAGATATTCGGTACGCGATTGATACCCGGTACCAGCGAACCTTCCTTCATTTCCGGAATGAAAGCGGTACCCAGGAGTGGCAACATACCTACTGCTGCGACGAAAGCCAGTACCGAAAACAATACGGTTTTCTTGGCATTCGCCAATACCCAATCGAGCATGCGCAGATAGTGCTTCTTCAGGTAGCCGACCAGGCGGGTGTCATGTTCGGCACCGCCCTTGAGCAGGTAGGAAGACAGCACCGGCGTCAGGGTCAGAGACAGCAATAGTGAAATTGCCAGCGCAATCGCAATCGTGAATGCCAGCGGCGCAAACATCTTGCCTTCCATTCCCTTCAAGGTCATCAGTGGCAAAAACACCAGGATGATGATGCCGATACCGAATACAACCGGTGTCGCCACTTCAACCACTGCCTTGAGGATGATATGGACTTTGCGCTTGCCATACTTATTGGGTCGCCCCAAATGTCCGAAGGCATTCTCCACCACCACCACCGAGCCGTCGACCATCAACCCGATCGCCACTGCCAAACCGCCCAGCGACATCAGGTTGGCGGAGATACCGAACTGGTTCATGACGAAGAAGGTCAGTAGCGGCGTCAATATCAAGGTGGCGACCACGATCACCGATGAGCGTATGTCGCCGAGGAAGACCAGCAAGATCACCACCACCAGTGCCACACCTTCCAGCAAGACCTTGGCGACGGTCCACAGCGCTGCATCAACCAGCTCGCTCCGGTCGTAGTAAGGCACGATCTGCAAACCATCGGGCAACATGCCTGCCTTGTTGATTTCCGCGACCCGGTCCTTGATGCGTGACACGACTTCCTTGGCGTTACCGCCGCGCATCATCATCACGATGCCACCTACCGATTCGGTGACGCCATTCTTGACCAGCGCGCCATACCGTACATCGTGTCCCAATGTGACTTGTGCGACGTCGCGGATGTAGACCGGTGTGCCGTTGGATTCGCTCAAGACAATGTTGCGGATGTCATCGAGGTTTTCGATCAGGCCCACGCCACGGATCAGGTATTGCTCAGCATAGTGCGGCAAGATACCGCCGCCCGAGTTGGCGTTGTTGCGTGCCAGTCCTTCATACACCTGTTTGAGCGAGATGCCGTAATGGCTCATCCGATCAGGATTGACCAGTACCTGGTACTGCTTGACGTAACCACCTTGCGAATTGATCTCGGCGACTTGCGGGATTGAGCGCAGCAGTGGTCGTACCATCCAGTCCTGCACGATACGCCGCTCGGTCAGTTCCTTCTGTGTCAATTCACGGTCACCGTCATCGGGTTTGTCCAGCGTGTATTGATATACCTCGCCGAGACCGGTGGACACCGGACCCAGCACCGGCGTTACACCGGTCGGCATGCGTGAACTGATTTCGATCAGGCGTTCCATGACCAGTTGCCGTGCGAAGTACACATCGGTGGCATCTGTAAACACCAGGGTGATCAGGGATAAGCCCGGTTTATTCAGCGAACGCATTTCTTCCATGCCGGGCAGGCCGGTCATGGCAATTTCAATCGGCACTGTGACGAAGCGTTCCACTTCTTCAGGAGAACGGCCGGTTGCATCAGTTGCAATCTGGACCTGAACGTTGGTGACGTCAGGGAAGGCGTCGACTGATAACTTGCGCATGGCATCCAGCCCGACTACGAGGGCGATGGCTGCCAGGACGACAATGATCAGTCGCTGCTGCAGGGCAGCGCGAACTATCTTCTCTAACATGGCATTACTCCTGTGCGATACCGGTACGCTGATTGTTGAGGTGGAACGCGCCGTCGACGGCAATACGATCACCTGCCTTCAGCCCGGACGCCACCACGAGTGTGCCGTTGTTTGACTGCCCCAGTTTTACCTTGGTAGCGCGGAAATGGCCTGGCTGGGTTTCAACATAAACCAGGTCTACATTTTCGAAGCGCACCACTGCAGCAGCCGGGATCACCAGTTGCTCGGTCGGACGGCTCGCAATCAACATGGTGGCCAGCATCGCAGGCTTCAGTCGGCCATCCTTGTTGTCAATCGCGGTGCGGACGTGCACGGTACGTGTTGCCGGATCGACGATTTGTCCGACGTAAATCAGTTTGCCCGACAACTTGAGGTTGCCCAAGGCAGGTACTTCGATATCCACCGTCTGGCCGACGGCAACCATATCCGCCTGTTGTTCTGGCACTTCCGCTACCGCCCATACATGCGACAGGTCAGCGACCGTGAACAGTGCATCAGCTGGTTGTACGACCTGGCCAGGTGAGACCTTGAGTTCAACGACGGAGCCGTGCAGGGTGGAAGCAACAGGTGCATACGAACTGATCTCGCCGCTTTGCGCCATACGTGCGATGGCGGCAGACGACATGCCGAGTACCTTCAGTTGTTCGGCGGCGGCGCGGGATTCTGCAGCCGCGACTGCAGATTCGTTTTCACGTCTTTGCAATTCTGCTTTACCGATGACGTCGGCAGCAAACAATTGGCGCGCGCGCGTCTGATTGTTTTGTTGCAGCTCGGCTTGCGCACGGGCTTTCAGATAGGCCAGTTGCGCGCTACCCAATTCGGTACTGTGCAGGCGGGCCAGTACGTCGCCCGGTTTCACGCTTTGACCGAGGTTGGCGCTGATGTCGGTGATGCGACCGGTGACCGGTGCACCTATGCGTGCCATACGCTGGCGGTCGAAATCGATGAGGCCTGGAACACGCAGTACATCACTGAAAGGTGCGACACCAACGGTGCCGATCTTGACGCGTTCGCGTAGCGCTTCGGGCGCAATCACGACGTTGGGATCGACCTTTTTCGCAGGTTCTTCGGCTTGTGGTTTCGCCTTGTCGCCACAGGCGGCCAGGGTCAGGCACAGCGCGATCAGTGTGGCGGTAGAAGAGATTCGGGGCATCATGGTTTGTTACCTGTAGAAGAATTGGCTAACAGTCGCTCGATTTCTATAGCGGCTACTTGCAGATCGAATTGGGCGGCGATAAGGTCATTGCGTGCGGTGCGCAATGCACGCTGTGCATCGAGGTAATCGATGATGCCGCGTTCACCATAACGGTAGGCAGCCTCTGCTACGCGCAGGGCGCTTTCAGCCTGGCGTACGATGCCGGACTCAAGTGCTTCGACTTGTGAGGCGGCAATCTGCGATTGCTGATAAGCGGAATCAAGCTGTTGGGTCAGTTCGAATTCACGTGCTTCCAGCAGGTAGCGTACGCGCATCGCACTGGCGCTGGCTTCATTGATCGGGCCACGATTCTGGTCCCACAAAGGAATGGTCATCACGACGCCGAATTGCGTGTCGCGCACTTCGGGATCGCGATTGGAAATTGCTTTCAAGGCGACCGAAGGCAGGCGCAGGGAGCGCTGGTAATCGACCGCGACTGATGCGCGTTGCAGTTCCAGCCGGTACTGTGCCAGTTCCGGACTATTACTCAGCATGGTCTGCCGCAGGGTATTCAGCGGTGCCATATGCGGGACGTTGCCCATGGAGCCGGCGATGGCAAAACTGGCTGGCAAAATGTCGCCCACGTGCTGACGCAAGGAGGACTTGGCCTGGTTCGCCCTGAGCAGGGAGCTGTGGCTATTCTTTTGCGCATTCAGCAGTTCGGTCGAGACCCGGATGGCTTCGTAGCGCGGCGCTTCGCCGACATCGACACGGACTTGTGCGCGGTCATATAACTGCTGGGTCAGTGCCAGGTCTTCCTGTGCTGCCTCGAATTCAGCCTGGCGTCGCAGTGTTTCGTAGTAACCCAGTTTGACCTTCGCAACCAATTCGGCTGCATACACTTCTTGACCGGCGATTGTGGCGCTCACCGTTTTGCGTGCGACTTCCTGACGCAGGAAGCGTTGGCTGGGCAAATCCAGGCGCTGTGTAACGGATACCGTTTGTCCGTTACCGGTAGCGGCTCCAGGTACGCGTGCCGATACGCGACCACTGGTGTATTCGACTTCCGGGTTGGGGAAAGCACCGGCCGTGGTGACGCCGGCACGTGCCGCTTCGACGCCGGCGGCGGCGGCTTGCACCCCTTTGTTGCCCTGCAAGGCCAGGGATAATAATTGATCCAGTGTATAGGGCTGGGCGGCGATCGCGGGCGACCACATGCCAGCCAGCCACACTGACGTAATAAGTAGTGTGATAGGTTTCATGATTTTAGTTAAAGCGAGTACATGCCGCAGACAAAACGCCGCACGACATGCGGACGGCCAAAGCAGCCGTCCCGGAAAGGTTAACTTGTCAGACCGCCAGGATCGGCGGGCGCTCGGCGCGGACGATAGGCACCGGGAGAGGAGGGTGTTGCTGGGCGACAAAAATCGTATCACCCAGTGTCAGACAGGCTAAGGACAGCGGCAATGGAAGATCCGCTTCATACGGATCTGCAGTTTGCGCTGCCGAGTTGGAGTTGTGGCCAGGGGGACGGCAAGACAGGTTGTCCGCCATGTCGCCCCAATCAGGTGCAAGCATTTGCGCCGCACTGCCAAACTCGCCCTCTACTTCGAACTCCCAGCGCGCCATTTCGCTTTCGATGGAAGGTTCTTCAATAAAGATGGATTGAGGCAGTTCCGGAATTTGCTTGCCGTGCGCCAGGGATTGCGCTTGCTCTGAACTGATTTTGTGCAGCGCACTACCAATTTGCGGTTTGGCGCTGGTGCTGGAATATGCTGAAGACGCCGATGCCTCGGTACGACAAGCGACCGAATTTGCCCACACCCACTGGAGTGGCAAAGATACCAAGAGCAAAAGCACATAAATATGACGCATTTGCAGCATTTTAAGGAGAGAACGCACTTTTTGCAATTCGACTCGCATTTTGGGGATCGCCGCCTATGAGAATGACGATATCAACAATGCAAATTGTATGCCCGCAGGAAATCCGGATACTGTATTTGTTTCTTAATTGATAATGTGGATATGTGCTTCTGACGCCGATTTATGCCTGTTAAGTGCGACCAGGAATCAGGGACGGCGGCCGAACATCATTTGTTCCGCCAGGAACTTCTTGGCCGGCCGGATTGCATCTACCAGGCCCAAAGCTACGCCCAGCAAGCCTTGCGACACGATACCGCGCGCATTGTCGGCGAAAATACGCGCCATGATATCGGTCAGGTGGATGGTCGCATTGCGATCCGTGCGCCGTTTTTCAGCGAACTTGCTTAATGCTTCCGGCAGTGCATGCGTGCCCAGCAATTGGGCTAGTACTGCGGCATCGCGCAGACCCAAATTAAGCCCTTGTCCGGCGACTGGATGCAAGGTTTGCGCGGCATTGCCGATGGCAATCAGCAGTTCAGATTTTTCTGGTTTTGCATTCAGGCCGAGCGGAAAGGCATTGCGCTTGCTGCAAGCCGTGAAATTTCCCAGGCGGGTGCCAAAGGCCTGTCCCAGTTCTCGCAGGAAGGCCGCTTCCGGCAAAGCCAGCAGGTAATCCGCGGTTTTCGGACGCATACACCATACCAGCGCATAACCGTCTTCCTGCGGCAGCAGTGCCAGCGGACCTTCGCTGGTAAAACGTTCAAAGGCGCGATGCGGTATCGCGGCATTGGCGCTGACGTGTGCAACGATCGCAGTTTGTTCGTAGTCGCGATGCAGGGTCTTTTTGCTTTGTTCGTTATAGATGCCGCCTTCGGCCTGCACTACGAGCTGCGCGGACAGCGGTGCACGGTCGGCGAAATTCAGGATCACCATGCCATTGTCTTCGACGATGCTGCTGACTGTTTGCGGACGGATCATGTTGACGCAGGTTGCAGCGACCTGCGCATGCAAGGCCGAGACGATTGCGCCGTAACGCGTGACATGACCGAGCGCAGGCAGATCGTATTCCGCCTTGTCTATCAGGGTGCGGCCAAAATGCCCGCGGCGCGAGACATGGATCTGATGGATGGCGGTGGCGGCAATCGGCCACGCACCTATGCGTTCCAGCAATTGCTGGCTGCCATAGGACAATGCAATCGAACGTGGGTCTTGCGCGCTTTGTTCTATGGTTTTTGCATCTATCAATGCGATGCGTTCGGCTTGCCTGCCATGTTGGACCAGCAACGCTGCGAGCGCCAGCCCTACCGGACCAGCGCCACATATGGCAATGTCGAAATCAGTCTGCATGGCGATCGAATCAGTGCTTCATCAAGGCTTCAATATCGGCCACGGTTTTCGGTGCAGCTGCACTCAGGACGTGTGAGCCAGTTGCAGTGACCAGCGCATCGTCTTCTATGCGTATGCCTATATTCCAGTATTTTTCCGGCACACCTTCGGCCGGACGCACATAGATGCCCGGTTCAACCGTCAGTACCATGCCCTCCTGCAAGGTGCGCCATGGCTTGTCCGCACCCGGAGCGGCGGCATCGCGGTACTCGCCGACGTCATGTACATCCATGCCCAGCCAGTGGCCGGTTCTATGCATATAGAACTGGCTATAAGCGCGATTTGCGATCACATCATCGAGCGAACCGACCTTGTTGCGATCGAGCAGGCCGGTGTCCAGCATGCCTTGCGCCAGCACTTTGACTGCAGCATCGTGGCCATCCATGAAGCGTTTGCCCGGACGTGTTTCTGCAAACGCGGCGTCTTGCGATGCGAGCACGATTTCATACAGTTCTTTTTGCGGCCCGCTGAATTTCCCGTTGGCGGGGAAAGTGCGTGTGATATCCGAAGCGTAGCTATCAAGTTCGCACCCGGCATCGATCAGCACCAGGTCGCCATCCTTAAGTTCAGCATCGCTGGCGCGATAGTGCAGCACGCAGGCATTGGCGCCGGTGGCGACGATGGAGCCGTAAGCCGGAAACTGCGAACCGTTGTTGCGGAACTCGTGCAGGATTTCTGCTTCCAGATGATATTCACGCAAGCCCGGACGCGAAATACGCATTGCTCGGCGATGCGCGGCTGCGGCGATATCCGCTGAACGTTGCATGATGGCGATTTCATTTGCATCCTTGATCAGGCGCATTTCATCCAGCAACACGTGTATATCGTAGGCGGCGTTCGGCGGCGTGACGCCGGCACGTGCCTGGGCGCGCACACTTTGCAACCAGCCTTGAACCTGTGTATCGAGTTTGCTGTCGCTGCCGAGTGCGTAGAACAAGGCGGGCGCATTCGCCATCAGCTTGGGTAGTTCGGTATCCAGCGCTTCTATCGGATAGGCAGCATCGAAACCGAAGGTGCTGCGTGCGACATCGGGGCCATAACGAAAGCCATCCCAGATTTCACGTTCCATATTTTTTTCGCGGCAGAACAGGATCGCCTGATTCTTCGCACCGGCGACCAGCACAATGACGGCTTCCGGTTCAGTGAAACCGGACAAATAATAGAAGTAGCTATCGTGTCGATACGGATAGTCTGCATCGCGATTGCGCATGACTTCGGGCGCGGTCGGGATGATGGCAATGCCGCCGCCCTTGGCCTGCATTTGCGCAATCAGTGACGCGCGTCTATCGCTATAGGGTTTCATTTGTAATGTCCTGTCAAAGGTGCATTCAGTTCTGCCAGTCGTTCCACCGTACCTACGTCAGTCCAGTCACCATGATACAGCTCGCCCCCAAGCTGGCCGCGCGCTGCGTACTCGCGCAGCAGGGTGACCAACTTGGCTGATTCACCGGCGGCAATCGCATCGAACATCGACGGGCGATATACGCCTATGCCGGAAAAAGTCAGTTTCGGCTCGCCTTCATTGGCAACGGAAAAACTGTGTAAGGCAAAATCACCTTGTGGGTGATGCGCAGGATTTTTTACCAGGTACAGCCACGCGACATCGCGCTGGTCGACCGGATAGGGATTGCCCCAGACATCAGCGTCTTCCAGTACGTTTTTGACTTGCTCAAAATTAAAGTGGGGGCAGTAGATGTCGGCTGCAAGGGCGAGGAAAGGTTCGTCGCCGAGCAGGTGGCGTGCTTTGGCAACGCCGCCGGCGGTTTCCAGCGCAGTGCCTTCCGCCGAGTAGCTGATGCGGGCACCGAATTGTGTGCCATCACCGAGCGTCTCTTCTATCAAATTGCCCAGATGTGCGTGATTGATCACGATATCGGTGATGCCGGCACGCACCAGGTTCAGGATATGCCAGACGATCAAAGGACGTCCACGCACCGTGAGCAGGGGTTTGGGACAGGTATCTGTGAGCGGGCGCATTCTTTCGCCACGCCCTGCTGCGAATATCATCGCTTTCATGGTGTTCGCATTTCGCTAATAGGTCTTGGATGCGGCCTGTAACGCCAGTGACTGGCGACAGGCCGTACAGTACGGGTTGCTGATATTGTTAACAGCTGTTTAAAAGGTATAACCGACTTGCGGTGCTTTGTCTTCCAGCTCGTCCAGCAGCTTCACCAGTGGCGCCAGTTCTTTGTAACGATAGGCGACTTTGCGCGTGTATTCCATCACCAGCGGCAGGTCTTTCAGGTAGGCATCCTTGCCGTCGCGATGGTACAGGCGGGCGAAGATACCGAGAATTTTCAGGTGGCGCTGCAAGCCCATGAATTCGAAATCGCGATAGAAGGCGTCGATATCAGGATTAACCGGCAAGCCGGCGCGTTTTGCACGTTCCCAGTAACGGATGGCCCAGTCCAGCACGATTTCCTCATCCCATTGGATGTAGGCGTCGCGCAGCAGGGAGGCTAGGTCATAGGTAATCGGGCCAAACACCGCGTCCTGGAAATCCAGTATGCCGGGATTGCCCTGTGTCAGGACCATCAGGTTGCGCGAATGGTAGTCACGATGCACATAGACTTGCGCCTGTGCCAGGTTATTCGCCAACAGCAGTTCGAAGACCTGGTTCAGCGCGGCGGTTTGCTTCTCGGTCATGGTCAGGCCGAGATGCTTGCCTACATACCATTCCGGGAACAGCATTAATTCGCGCAGCAGCAGGGTACGGTCATACTCGGGTAAAACGGCTGGCTTACTATGGATTTGCAGGTGTACCAGCGCATCGATGGCATCGATATATAACTTATGCGCATTGTCGGGATTTAACAATTGCAGGTAGGTGGTGGAGCCGAGATCGCTCAACAGCAGGAAGCCCTGCTCAATATCCTGTGCCAGAATGGCCGGCACCGACACGCCGGTTTCGCCGAAAACCCCGGCAACATGGATAAAAGGCCGCACATCTTCCTGGGGCGGCGGGGCGTCCATGACAATAAAAGTCGCGCCATCCGCACCGTCTATACGGAAATAGCGGCGAAAACTTGCATCAGAGGAAGCCGGGCGCAGTGTATCCAGTTTGAGAGCGGGGGCTGGTAAGGAGGCGAGCCATTTGTTCAGTTCCGGCAGACGCAGGTCGTCAGCGGAAGCAGGTGTTGTATATAAAGACATGAAGCAAGCCTAGGTAATCCGGTTGATGGGCGGTGAGTTCCCATATAATAAGGGATTAAATTCGAAAAATCGCCAGCGATGGTACTCAAAACTATATTTTCATGACCTGGCCTTTCCCATTTCGCCGTCCTCAGCGTTTGTTCTCAACCGTGATCGCAGTGATAACGACGGCTTCCGTGCCGTCTTTTGCTGCGGCCCAAACCAACGATAAGCCAGCCAAAGCTGGAGACCGTGCGGAGGAAACGCGGATCAGTTCGGAGCAGATGACCGGACGTCCGGATCGGGAATTGGTACTTGAGCGTGATGTCGAAATTATCCGTGGTGAAACTACGGTCAATTCCGACCACGCTACCTACTGGGCAGCGGATGATGAAGTTGAGTTAAGCGGCAATATCCGGATGAAGCGTTTTGGTGACCGTTATACCGGTGACAAGATGCGCCTGAAGATGGATTCCAGCGTTGGTTATGTCACGAATCCTACCTACCATATGCTGGAAAGCAATGGTCAGGGCAAGGCTGAACGGATTGATTTCGAATCGGAAGACCGGGCATTGATTACGGACGGGACTTATAGCACTTGCGAAGGTCCGAATCCTGACTGGTATTTGAAGGCGAATACTTTGCGGCTGGATACCGGGCGTGAAGTCGGCAATGCGGAAGCGCCGATTATTTACTTCATGGGTGTGCCTATCATCGGTGCGCCATCGATGTCCTTCCCATTGTCCGGCGCGCGCAAATCAGGTTTCCTGGCGCCTACCCAGGGTACAACGAGCACCGGTGGTCTGGAAGTCTCTGTGCCTTACTATTTCAATATCGCGCCGAATCGCGATTTGACATTGACGCCAAGGTATATCGCACGTCGCGGCATGATGCTGGGTGCAGATGCGCGTTATATGGACAGCAACTATGCGGGTGAGACCAAGGCGGAGTTCCTGCCTAACGATACGCAGACCAAGACTAATCGCTGGTCGATCGCATCGATACATGCGCAGAGGTTCAATCCACAGACGATCCTGAACTGGAATATCAATGCGGCGTCGGATGACAATTACCCCAGCGATTTTTCGCGGAATTTGTCTATCAGTACGCAACGTTTATTGCTGCGCGATCTGAACGTCACTCATGTCGGCAGCTTCTGGACTGCTACTGCGCGCGCATCGAATTATCAAGTGTTGCAAGATCCGGCAGCGCCGATTACCCGTCCGTATGACCGCTTGCCGCAATTTACGCTGGCTGCCGCGCGGCAAGATGTGAATGGTTTCGATTGGACCGCGAATCTGGAGGCGACGCGTTTCTGGCATCCGGATTTGGTACGTGGCGAACGCTATGTGGTGAATCCAAGTATCTCTTACCCGATAGTACGCCCGAGCTATTTCATTACACCAAAGGTCTCGCTGAATGCCGCCACTTATAGCGTGCAGGATCCGAGCACCAATATCAATTCAAAATATAATCGCGCCTTGCCAACCTTTTCGCTGGATAGTGGATTGGTGTTTGAGCGCGATGCCAATTTCTTTGGCTCGGCAATGACGCAAACACTGGAACCGCGTTTGTTCTACGTTAAAACGCCTTACCGTGATCAAAGCCAGTTTCCTGTATTCGACAGCGCTATAGCCGATTTGAGTTTTGCGCAGATTTTCAGTGAAAACCGTTTTATCGGCAATGACAGAATCAGTGATTCGAACCAGTTGACCGCGGCGATGGTCTCACGTTACATCGAGGAAAGCGGGACTGAACGTTTACGCGTGGCGTTGGCTCAAAGGACATATTTTACTGAGCAACTTGTCACCCTGGGTACGCCAGTGACCGGGAAAAGCAAGCCGGATTGGCTGGCGTCCGGCAGCTTGCAAATTTCCAATGCGTTAAGGACTGAAGGCAATGTGCAATACAGTACGAACCAAAGTTCTATTGTGCGTGGTAATGCAGGCGTGAGCTGGCGGCCTGAGCCGAAAAAAGTGTTGAACCTGACCTATCGTGTCGACGTACCGAATGCCTTGCGTCAGGTGGACGTATCGGGGCAATGGCCGATTGCCGATCGCTGGTATGGCGTGGGCCGTTTGAATTATTCCTTGCCTAACGATTATGCTAACCGTCCTGGTTTCGCTCCGTTGACTGCACCGCCAGCGCGTGGTTTGTCCGAGGGTTTGCTGGGTCTCGAATACAAAGCTGATTGCTGGATTTTCCGTGTGGTTGCGCAACGTATCCCGACTGCTACAGGTCGCTCGACGTCGACCCTCTTTTTCCAGCTTGAGTTAAGCGGTTTGACCAAGTTGGGTTCCGATCCAATGGAAGCTTTGCGTACCAGCATTCCTGGTTATCAGGTATTGGGAGCTAGTCCCAACCGTAGCAGTTATTAAGAAGCGAACACTAAGTTAAATCATGAGTCATATCCGTCCTATGTTTACTATTCAAAAATCGTTTCAACATGCGAAGCATGCGTTGGCTTTGTTGGGTTTGACTTGCGGTGTGATGGCACATGTGCAGGCGCAAGGACAGACTGCTGCGGCGGTGCAACCGCGTCTGGCCGATGCGATCATCGTCGTGGTGAATAATGAAGTCATCACGCGTTACGATTTCCTTGAACGCTACAAGATGATTGAAGCCCGATTGCAAAGCCAGGGCGGCAATTTGCCACCGCGTGAACAATTGCAGCGTCAATTGCTGGAGCGGATGATTGTTGAGCGTGCGCAATTGCAGCAAGCCAAGGAAACCGGCATCAAGATCGACGACACCATGCTGGATCGGGCGATGGGACGCATTGCCGAGCAAAACAAACTGAGCATGCCGGAGTTCCGCAAACGCCTGGAAGAAGACGGCCTGGTGTATTCGAAATTCCGTAATGAAATTCGCGACGAGATGGCGATACAGCGCCTGCGCGAACGTGAAGTGGATAACAAGGTGCAAGTGTCGGATGTGGAGATCGATGCTTACATGGCCGCACACAATGCGCCTGCAGCCACTGCACCACAGGAATTGCACATTGCGCAAATCCTGATTCGCGTGCCGGAAAATGCCACGCAAAAGCAATTGGCAGACAGCAAACGCCGTGCGGATGAAGTTGTCGCGCAATTGGCGGCAGGTGCTGACTTCGCCAAGCTGGCAAGCGCCTATTCCGACGGTACCGATGGTTTGACCGGTGGTGAATTGGGCTGGCGTAGTGCAGAGCGCCTGCCACAATTGTTCGTGGATGCTACCGCGAATTTGCAGGATGGGCAGATTGCACCGATCGTAAAAAGCGGCAACGGTTTCCATATCCTGAAGTTGCTGGGTCGTCGTACGCAGAGTGTGTTGCGCGCAGATGGCGGTGCTAGCGGTGCAACTGCCGCCGCGGCACCGGCTGCAGTGAAACAGACGCATGCCAGCCATATCCTGATCAAGGTGAACCAGGTTGTATCGGCGGCGGAAGCGCGCCGCAAGCTGCTTGAGTTGAAACAGCGCCTGGACAATAAGGCCGCCACTTTCGAAGAATTGGCGAAGCTGTATTCGAACGATTTCTCGGCTGCAAAAGGCGGGGATCTGGGCTGGATTTATCCTGGCGATACCGTGCCGGAATTTGAACGTGCGATGGATGCATTGCCGATCGGCCAGGTCAGCGAACCGATAGAATCGCCGTTTGGTTATCATTTGATTTTGGTCACGGAACGCAAGAGTGATGACGTCTCGCAAGAGCGTCAACGCATGATTGCACGCCAGGCGATACGTGAACAAAAAGTGGAAGAAGCGACGCAGGACTGGTTGCGCCAGGTGCGTGATCGCGCTTATGTCGAATACCGTATGGATGATCAATAACAATGACAGCTTCGCTGTTCCCATGCCGTGAGTAAGCGACCGACCATAGCCATCACAAGTGGCGAGCCTGCCGGTATCGGCCCTGAAATTTCAATCAGGGCTGCATGGGAATTGCGTGCCGATGTAAAAAGCATCCTGATAGGTGATGCCGCATTTCTGGCGATGACAGCTGCCGCTATCAATCCTGCGATACGTTTGTCTGCGCTGTCGCTGCAGGCTGTACGCAATAGCGGTGTACCGGATTTTTCCCGCGACCAGATCGCCGTCATCGATTGCCCGCTCGCGGCACATGTGGTGCCCGGCAAGCTGGATGCGCAAAATGGTCGTTATGTATTGCAGACGCTGGATATAGGTATTGAAGGTGCGCAACAAGGCTGGTTTGATGCGATTGTCACCGCGCCGTTGCAGAAAAGCACGATCAACGATGCCGGTGTGCCATTTACCGGCCATACTGAATACCTGGCCGATAAAACCAATACCGCGCAAGTGGTGATGATGCTGGCCACGAATGCGACGCCACAGCCTTTGCGGGTGGGGCTGGCAACGACTCACCTGGCCTTGAAGGATGTGGCTGCTGCAATCACCATTGATAGCCTGGCCGGCATACTTGATATCCTGCTCGCAGATTTACAGAACAAATTTGGCATCGCCAAACCGCGCATCCTGGTTGCGGGCCTCAATCCGCATGCGGGCGAAGGCGGGTATCTGGGGCGCGAAGAAATCGAAGTCATTACGCCGGTACTGCAAGCTGCACAAGCCAAAGGTTTTGATGTGCGCGGCCCTTATCCGGCGGATACGCTGTTCCAGCAAAAATATCTGGAAGATGCGGATTGCGTGCTGGCGATGTACCACGACCAGGGTTTGCCGGTACTGAAATACGCGAGCTTCGGCCTCGGCGTGAATATCACTTTGGGCTTGCCGCTGATACGCACTTCCGTCGATCACGGCACCGCGCTTGATCTGGCTGCTGCCGGATTGGGACAAGCCGACCACGGCAGCATGCTGGAAGCGATGCGTATTGCCGCCCAGATGGCGGCAGCAGCGCGCACATCCTCCTGATAGAAATAACCGGCCGTTCCGATGCGGCCAGAAGCGTTTAATTCATGAAACATATTCCCCGCAAGCGCTTTGGCCAGAACTTCCTGACCGACGACACCGTCCTCTATAACATCATTCGTGCGATTGATCCGCAGCCGCAGGACACCATGGTCGAAATCGGCCCGGGCCTGGCGGCGATGACGCGCTTGTTGCTGGAAGGCGTGCAGCAAATGCACGTGGTGGAACTGGATCGCGACCTGGTGGAGCGACTGAAGAAAAGCTTTGATCCGAAACGTCTGATCATTCACTCGGCCGATGCCCTGCAATTCGATTTCTCGACGATTCCGGTCCCTGCCGGTAGCAAATTGCGTGTCGTTGGTAATCTTCCGTACAACATTTCCAGTCCCCTGTTATTCCACCTCGCCGAGATGGCGCCACATGTGCAGGATCAGCATTTCATGCTGCAAAAGGAAGTAGTGGAGCGCATGGTGGCGGAGCCTGGCAGCAAGGTCTATGGCCGCTTGTCGGTCATGCTGCAATGGCGTTATCACATGGAATTGATGTTCGTGGTGCCACCGACCGCATTCGATCCGCCGCCACGCGTGGAGTCCGCCATCGTGCGCATGATTCCATTGGCGCAGCCCTTGCCGTGCGACCAGGCCAAGCTGGAGCAGGTGGTATTGAAAGCCTTCTCACAACGACGCAAAGTCATACGCAACTGCCTGGCGGGCATGTTTGCCGAAAGCGATTTGCTGGAAGTCGGCATCGATCCGCAATTGCGCCCGGAAACAATTCCGCTGGCGCAATACGTTGCACTCGCCAATCGCCTGTAAGCGGAATCCGGTCTTTGCTGCCGCGGGCAAACTCTGCCCGATAGGCATAAAATTGAGACTTTACTTTATCCATCCACGAGGAACTACATGCGCCTTCTTCATACCATGCTGCGCGTCGGCGATCTGCAACGTTCGATCGATTTTTATACCAGGCTGCTCGGCATGAAATTGCTGCGTCAGGTGGAAAACACCGAATACAAATACACGCTGGCCTACCTCGGTTACGGCAGCAATCCGGAGCACGCTGAACTGGAGCTAACCTATAACCACGGCCAGCATGAATATGAAATGGGTACCGCTTACGGTCATATCGCAATAGGTGTGGCGGATGCCTACCAGGCTTGCGCCGAAGTCAAAGCCGGTGGCGGTAATGTGACGCGTGAAGCGGGTCCGGTGAAGGGCGGCAGTACCGTGATTGCTTTTGTGACAGATCCGGACGGCTATAAAGTCGAATTGATCGAACGCAAGGAATGGGCAGGCACGGATAAGTTTTAAGGCAGTGACGGCGCATGCATGCACCTGCATGCATGAGTCAAAACCGATCAGAAAATCGGCAGGGTTTCCGGGGCGTGGTCGCGCAAGGCTTTCTTCGCAGCGACAAATTCGGGGAAGACCGATTGCACCGTGGCCCAGAAGCGCGGGCTGTGGTTCATCTCGCGCAAGTGCGACAGTTCATGCGCGATCACATAATCGATCAGCGGCAGCGCGAAGTGGATCAGGCGCCAGTTCAGGCGTATCTTGCCATCTGCAGTACAGGAACCCCATTGCGTCATCGCTGATGACAGCGCAAAGGATTGATAGCTGACGTTCAGCTTTTCTGCATAGACCGGCAGGCGCTCGGCAAAAATCCGCTTGGCTTCCAGTTGCAGCCAGCCTTGCACCCTATCCTTCAATTGCCGCTCGGCCGCCGCACCGGGCAGGCAGACTGTCAGCTCTTTGGTATCGGCGTTGTAGGCAATCCCGGCCGCCTGCGTGCCAAGGATACGCAAGGTAATATCATGTCCGAGATAAGGCAGGGTGGCACCATCACGCCATTCCATTTGCGGTTGCAAACGGCGTGCGGAATGTTCGCGTCTTTCGTTGAGCTTGGTAAAAATCCAGCGCTGCTTTTCGCAAATCGCATTTTCAATCTCAGTCAGCGTCACCCATTTAGGCGCGGTAATACGCAAGCCATCGTCATCGATCATGAAACCGATGGAGCGGCGCTTGGAACGAACCAGTGTGTAATCCAGGATGTGCTCGCCCACATGCACGCGGCGCTTGCCATGCGGCACCGGTGCACTTGCGTCGCCATTCGACAGCGGCAAGCTTGGCAGCAATGATCCAGGGGTACGCTCGGGTGCAGGATGATCTACTTTCGGTTGCGATGAAAAATCGGACGAAAAGAAATCAAGTTGCAGCGCGAGCTGTTGTGGATCCGGCGATGATTGACGTAGCAGCTTCAAGGATAGTCGGCCGTTATTGTGTAGATTCGGTTTTTTGCGTGCTGGTAGCAGGATAGTCGGCTGGCGAAATCACCCGCATTTCAGATTCTATCCAATTTTCGACTTGCTGCATTAAATCGACTGCAGTTAATCCTTCCGGCGACATTGGCTTGCCGATGGAAACCGTGACCAGGCCCGGTTTTTTGATGAAAGAATTCTTTGGCCAGCAATGGCCGGGATTGAGTGCAATCGGCACTACCACTGTATTGGTTTCTACCGCCAGGCGAGCGCCGCCGCCTTTGTAGCGCCCACGCTCGCCGACCGGGATGCGTGTACCTTCCGGGAACATGATGATCCACTGGCCATCAGCCAGGCGTTTGCGGCCCTGCACCACGACCTGTGCGAAAGCATCCTTGCCGTTGTTGCGGTCGATAGGAATCATGCGCAGCAGGCCCAGTGCCCAGCCAAAGAAAGGAACATAGAGCAATTCCTTCTTGAAAACGAACACCAGCGGACGCGACATATTGCACAACAGGAAAATCGTTTCCCATGCCGATTGATGTTTGGACAGCAGGATCACAGGCTGGTCCGGCAGGTTTTCAAAACCCTTGATCTCATAGCGGATGCCGCACAGGACTTTCGCCAGCCAGATGATGAAAACGTTCCAGCGGGAAGTGATGTAGTAACGCTGGTTATACGGCAGCGGCGCGGCGAGGAAACAGACCGGCGCCCAGATCAGGGTGGCCACCAGCATAATCAGTGCAAACAGCAGGGAACGCAAAAACAAAATGGCGCGTGACATCAAGTCTCCAGATTTTTATAACAGCAATAATTTAAACGGCGTAACTGAGCGCAGGCGCTTTCAGTAAATGATCGACCACGGCGGCAAGGCTGGGATAGCTGGTGGTGCCGGGTGGCAAGCCACCTTTTTCACGGGTTTTTTCGCCTTTGCCGGTGAGCACCAGGTAAGGCGCGCAGCCAACCACAAAGCCGGCTTGCAGGTCGCGCAATGAGTCACCGATGAGTGGCAAACCTTTCAGGCTGACATCGTAGCGTTTGGCGATAGTGTGCAGCATGCCGGGTTTGGGTTTGCGGCAGTCGCAGCTATCGTCTTGTGCATGCGGACAAAAGAACACGGCATCAATTTCCGCACCGACCGATTGCGCGGCAGAATGCATTTTTTGATGGATCGCGTTCAGCGCCATGATATTGAATACACCGCGTGCAATGCCAGCCTGATTGGTCGCAACCACTACGCGGTAGTCAGCCTGGTTCAGGCGCGCTATCGCTTCCAGCGAACCGGGAATGGGTATCCATTCATCCGGTGTTTTGATAAAGGTGTCCGAGTCCTGGTTAATGACACCGTCACGATCGAGGATAACCAGTTTCATCGGATCACCTTTCAGAGTGGCTGGCATACAGCATCTCCGATACGATGCTGCAATTTGGCGAGGCAGGCAAGCTGTTTCAATCAGGCGGCCAGTTTGGAAATATCGGCAACCTGGTTCATCGCCTGGTGCAGGGTAGCCAGTAAGCCCTGGCGATTATTGCGCAGCGCAATATCTTCCGCATTCACCATGACGCCGTCAAAGAAAGCATCGACCGGATTTCTCAGGGCAGCCAGTGCCTGCAATGAAGCGGTATAGTCGCCGCGCGCAAACGCTGCTTCCGCTTGCGGTTTGACCGTAGTCAAAGTCTGGTTCAAGGCGATTTCAGCAGGCTCTTTCAGCAAGGCTGTATCGACTTGCGCGGCTACCGTGCCTTCCACTTTTTTCAGGATATTGCCGACGCGCTTATTGGCTGCGGCCAGGCTGGCAGCTTCCGGCAATGCGGCAAACGCGCGTACTGCGGCCAGGCGCTCAGCCACATCGGCCAGGCGCTGCGGTTGCAGGGCGAGCACGGCATCGATTTCCTGCGCGCTGTAGCCCTGTTCGCGCAAGGCGTTGGCGAGGCGGTCAAAAATAAAGTTCAGCAGCGCGCTGCGATGTTCTGCGCTCAAACCATTGAATGGTTTTTCCGCCGCCGTGATCAGGTCGTTGATGCCGATGTCCAGCTTGCCTTCGATCAGCATACGGATGATGCCGAGCGCATGGCGACGCAATGCAAATGGATCCTTGTCGCCGGTCGGAACCTGTCCGATGCTGAACAGGCCAACCAAGGTTTCCAGTTTGTCCGCCAGTGCGACCACCATGCCAACCGGATTGCGCGGCAATTCATCGCCGGCAAAGCGTGGCTTGTAGTGATCTTCGATGGCATCCGCTACTGCTGCCGGCAAGCCGTCATGTAGCGCATAGTAGCGACCCATGATGCCTTGCAGTTCAGGGAATTCGCCGACCATATCGGTCAGCAAATCAGCCTTGGCCAATTGTGCAGCGGTGTCCGCCTGTTGTGCATCAACGCCCAGCTTGCCGGCGATTGCCTGTGCAATGGCGCGTACGCGGGCAATGCGTTCGCCCTGTGTACCCAGCTTGTTGTGATAAACGACTTTGTCCAGGCCGGCAACGCGTGACATCAGTGTCTTCTTGCGATCCTGGTCGAAGAAGAATTTCGCATCGGCCAGGCGTGGCCGCACGACGCGTTCATTGCCGCCGATAACGGTGCTGGCATCGGCCGGCCGGATATTGGAGACGATCAGGAATTTATTGCTGAGGCCGCCTTTGCTGTCGAGCAGCGGGAAGTATTTCTGGTTTGCCTTCATGGTCAGGATCAGGCATTCCTGCGGTACTTCGAGGAAGGCTTCTTCAAACTGGCCGATCAATACATTCGGACGTTCAACCAGGCCGGTCACTTCATCCAGCAATGCTTCATCTTCAATCGGGGTCAGATTGCTGCCTGCTTCGGCCGCAGCGCTTGCGAGCTGACGCACGATTTCTGCGCGACGCTCGGCGAAGCTGGCGATGACCGCGCCTTCAGTAGCGATTTGCTTCGCATAGCTGTCGGCATCACGGATGTAGACCGGATCGATACCTGCTTCAAAACGATGGCCGTGGGTCGTGTTGCCGGCGTGCAGGCCGAGTACGGAGATATTCAGGACATCGGCGCCATACAGTGCAACCAGGCCATGTGCCGGGCGTACGAAGTTGACGGTTTCCCAGCCATCGGCCAATTGATAAGCCATGACTTTAGGGATAGGCAGCTTGCCCAGGGTTTCTTCCAGTGCTTTTTGCAAACCGTCTGTCAGCATGACGCCGGTCACGACGCTGTTGAAGAACAAGACTTCAGCCTTGCCATCGGATTCGCGTTTGAGGCCTGCGACTGCGGATTCATCCGCACCCAATGCCGCTAATTTTTTCAGCAGTGCCGGGGTGGCTTTGCCATCTGCGCCGATGCCGACTGCAGCCGGCATCAGTTTTTGCATGACGGTTTTGTCGTCGGCTTGTTCCAGTACCTTGGTCAGGTGCACACCCAGGCGACGTGGCGACGCGAAGGCGGTCAGTACGCTGTCAGCGGACAGCAGGCCTTGTGTCTGCAATGATGCCTGCAGCGTTTGTGCAAATGCCTCACCGATTTTCTTCAATGCCTTTGGCGGCAATTCTTCGACGAAGAGTTCGAGTAATAAATTTTTGGTGCTCATACTTATGCCGCTTCCTTCTCAATCTGGGCCAGCACTTCGGCGGCATGTTCCGGTTTTGCCATCGGGAAGCCGAGACGGGCACGGCTGTCCAGATAGCTGCGCGCGACACTGCGCGCCAGGTTGCGGATGCGACCGATATAGGCGGCGCGTTCGGTCACCGAAATGGCACCGCGTGCATCCAGCAGGTTAAAGGTGTGGGCGGCTTTCAAGACTTGTTCGTAAGCCGGCAGCGCCAGTTTGTTGTCGATCAGGTTCAGTGCCTGCTTTTCATGTGCACCGAAAGCGGTGAACAGGAAGTCGGCATCGCTGTGTTCGAAGTTATAAGTCGATTGCTCGATTTCATTTTGCTTGTAGACATCGCCGTAGGACAGCTTGTCGGTCCAGCGCAGGTCGTACACATTGTCGACACCCTGCAGGTACATCGCGAGGCGTTCCAGGCCGTAGGTGATTTCCCCTGTAATCGGTTTGCAGTTGATGCCGCCGACTTGCTGGAAGTAAGTGAATTGCGTGACTTCCATGCCGTTGAGCCAGACTTCCCAGCCCAGGCCCCAGGCGCCCAGCGTCGGGTTTTCCCAGTCGTCTTCGACAAAGCGGATATCGTTGGCCTTGAGGTCGAAGCCCAGTGCTTCGAGCGAGCCGAGGTAGAGCTCAAGGATATTCGCCGGTGCTGGCTTCAGGACCACTTGATACTGATAGTAGTGTTGCAGGCGGTTCGGGTTTTCGCCGTAACGGCCATCTTTCGGGCGGCGCGACGGCTGTACATAGGCGGCACGCCAGGGCTCAGGCCCGATGGCACGCAGGAAAGTGGCGGTGTGTGAGGTACCGGCGCCGACTTCCATATCGTATGGTTGTAACAGCGCGCAGCCTTGCGCATCCCAGTACTTCTGGAGCGTCAGAATGATTTGTTGAAATGTGAGCATCTTGTTTGAATTTTTGCATCACCCGGGGCGGGCGAGGGCAGAGTTGCCAAAACCCTAGATTTTACCGGGTTTTAGCGGCTACTAGGGGTTCTGCGCGCAAGATACCAGGCGGCCAGCAGCAAGGCCAGCGCGAGCAAGACGATGAAAGCATTGCCCACGGCGACATATGGGGTAATGCCACGATAGCCCTGCACCGAGGCGGTCAGTACATTGCGTTCGAAGGGTTTGAGCTGCGCCTGCACTTTGCCGTCAGGGCCGATGATGGCGGTGGCGCCGGTATTGGTGGAGCGCAGCATCGGGCGACCGGTCTCCAGCGCGCGCATTTGTGAAATTTGCAAGTGTTGCGGCAAGGCGATCGAATCGCCGAACCAGGCGATATTCGAGACATTCAGCAAGAGCGTCGCGACCGGGCTGCCCGCTGCGTCGCTGGCGCGCAATTGGCCGGCAATTTCTTCGCCAAACAAATCTTCATAGCAAATATTCGGCAGTACCCATTGATCCTTGACCGAGAACGGTGCCTGCAAGGCATCACCGCGGCTGAAATCGCCGAGCGGGATATGCATCATGTCAACAAACCAGCGGAAACCGAAAGGCACGAACTCGCCAAAGGGCACCAGATGGTGCTTGTCGTAGCGGTACAGTTTGGGTGTGGCGCGATTGGCCGGCGTTGGCGAAATCCCGATCACGCTGTTTGCATATTGCTGCGGGCCATCGCTGATCGGGATGCCGATGGCGAGATGGCTATTCGAAGCGGTGGCGAATTCGGCCAGGCGCGGCAGGTAATCTACCGGCAACTGATGCGCCAACAGCGGCAATGCGGTTTCCGGGGTTGCAATCAGGTCAGCCGGCGCGGCGCGGATTAAATCTTCGTACAGTGTCAGCGTCGCATTGGTTTGTTCGGCATCGAATTTGATTTCCTGCGGGACATTGCCTTGCAGCAGGCGCACTGAAATTGCCTGCCCGTTCGGCGTGGTCCAGCTGACGGATTTCAATCCCAGGCCGATCAGCAGGATGGCGAGGAAGAGGCCGCCCGCGGCTTTCTTGCACGGCAGCAGTGCCAGGCAAGCCGCCAGCACGGCGGCCAGCCAGCCCAGCCCGTACACGCCGATCAGCGGCGCATAACCGGTCAGCGGGCTATCGGTGTGGGCATAGCCGGAGATCGCCCACGGGAAGCCGGTCAGGACCCAGCCGCGCAACCATTCGGAAAACATCCACAAAGCCGGCAATACCAGCAAGAGCATGATCCATGCGGGCACTGTGCGGCCCAGTCGGAAGCGTGTCGCCAATCCGGTCGCCAGGGCCGGGAAGGCACCCAGCAGCAGTGCCAGCAAAGCCACCGCCAGCGCGGCAAGCGGCGCCGGCATGCCGCCATATTGATGCATGCTGATGTACAGCCAGTAGACGCAAACCGCCGACCAGCCGAAGCCATACAGCCAACCCAAGAGCACACCGGCTTTGACCGACTGTGCTTGCAATAGCAGGTGGAATAAGAGCGCCAGCGCGAGGATTTGCAGCGGCCAGAAGCCAAAGGGGGCGAAGGCAAATACATTGCAAGCCCCTGCGAGCAGGGCTGCGATGGCGGCTGGGGTGGGTTTCAGGCGGAAGGAAGTCAATTGCGGCACACGGCGGGGCGGTGCTGCATTGGATGGCCGTGATACGGAGCGAAATCAGCTAGCAAGCTCATCCTCACTCACGGCAGGCGGCAGTTTTTCCACCAGCACGACATGGATATGACGCGCATCGGCGCGCAGGATTTCGAAACGCAGATCGTCTATGTCCAGGACTTCACCCTTATGCGGCATGCGTCCCAGATGGTCGGCGATGTAGCCGCCTATGGTATCGACGTCTGGGTTGAATAAGGATACTCCAAGCTCTTCATTGAACTGCGCAATTTCGGTCAGTGCCTTGACGCGCCAGCGCGGGCCGTGTTCACCCGCCTTGATCGACAATATATTGTCTTCGTCATTGTCGAAATCATATTCATCTTCGATATCGCCGACGATTTGTTCGAGTACATCTTCAATCGTGATCAGGCCGGCGACGCCGCCATATTCATCGACTACGATCGCCATATGGTTGTGTTTGGCGCGGAAATCGCCGAGCAGGACATTCAGGCGTTTGGATTCAGGAATAAAGACGGCGGTACGCAGCATGCGGCGGATATCGAAGGATTCTTCCGCGTAATAGCGCAGCAAATCTTTCGCCATCAGGATGCCGACCACCTTGTCACGTTCACCATCCACTGCCGGGAAGCGCGAGTGGGCGGTGCTCAAGACCATCGGCAGCCATTCTTCTATTGGTTTGGTGATATCAACTACGTCCATCTGGGCGCGTGGCACCATGATGTCGCGGGCCGACAATTCCGACACCTGGAATACGCCTTCTATCATCGCCAGCGCGTCTGCATCGATCAGATTGCGCTCATGCGCATCGTGCAATATGGTCAGTAACTCGGAGCGACTTTCGGGTTCGGGGGCGATCAGTGCGGTCAGGCGTTCAAATATGGAGCGATGCGGTTTTGCATCGCCGGATTTGCCGCTAGTGGGAATGTCTTGCATATGGCGAAAAGCCGTTGCGGGGGTAGTTGCGATGGATATTAGGATACAACAAATGCCGCGCACCGCCAAAAATGCGCCGGAAGGCGCGTGGAAGCGAGTGCTTGCCTACGTGCAAGGCCAATAAAATCAAAGGTTGATGTAAGGATTGCGGAAACCAAGGTCAGCCAGGATTTCAATTTCCAGCGCTTCCATTTCCTCGGCTTCTTCATCCGATTCGTGGTCGTAACCCTGCGCATGCAGGACGCCGTGCACAACCAGATGGGCGGCATGCTCTTCCACGCTCTTTTCCTGCTCGGCCGCTTCCAGTTGCAGGACATCGGTGCAGAGGATGATATCGGCCTGCGTGGTTTCGCTGTCTTCGTCTTCGGTGTAAGCAAAGGTCAGGACGTTGGTGGCGTAATCCTTGCCGCGATAATTGCGGTTCAGGTCCTTGCCTTCCGCCGCATCGACGAAGCGCAGGGTGATTTGCGCCGGTGCCAGCAAGGCGGCTTTGACCCAACTGCGCAGTTTGGGGCGGGTGATAATGTCTTGCAGGCGTTTGTCCGGATATTGGACGGACAGGGAAAGCTTATTTTTTTGCAGCATGTTTGGTCGCGGTTTTAGAGGCTGCAGTTTTCTTTGCAGCGGGTTTGGCGAGTTGACTGGCACCGTCATAGGCGTCGACGATGCGCGCTACCAGTGGATGACGCACCACGTCGGCACTGGAGAAACGGGTAAAGGCCAGGCCGCGCACATCTTTCAGTACGTCTATGGCTTCCACCAGTCCACTCTTTTGATTGTGTTGCAAATCGATTTGCGTGATGTCGCCGGTGATCACGGCCTTGCTGCCGAAGCCTATGCGCGTCAGGAACATTTTCATTTGTTCCGGTGTAGTGTTTTGTGCTTCATCCAGGATCACGAACGCGTGGTTCAGGGTGCGGCCGCGCATATAAGCCAGCGGTGCAATTTCAATAGCCTGCTTTTCGAACATTTTTTGCGTACGGTCGAAACCCAGCAAATCATACAAGGCGTCGTACAGCGGGCGCAGGTAAGGATCGATTTTTTGTGACAGGTCGCCGGGCAGGAAGCCCAGGCGTTCGCCGGCTTCGACCGCAGGGCGGGTCAGTACGATACGTTTGACCGCATCACGTTCCAGTGCATCGACCGCGCAAGCGACGGCCAGATAGGTCTTGCCGGTACCGGCCGGACCGACACCGAAGGTGATGTCGTGTTCCATGATGGCTTTGATGTACTGGATCTGATGCGGTGTGCGTCCGCGCAAATCATGGCGGCGGGTTTTTAAAACCGGCGCATCCGTCACTGACTCCACTGCTTTTTTCTTCGATGGTTTGGCGGCAGCCGGCAATACCAGCTCCGGCTCGGCCAGTGCGGCGCGTTGCTCTACCAGTGCCAACTGCACTTCTTCCAGCGACACGATCTTGTCGGCCAGCTGGTAAAAATGTTCCAGGATTTCCAGCGCCCGCCCACCATTGCCACCACCCACGATGAATTTTTCACCGCGTCGGAAGATGGTGACGTCGAGTGCGGCGGAAATCTGCCGCAGGTTTTCATCCATGGGGCCGCACAGATGCGCGAGGCGCTTGTTATCCAGCGGCTCGGGGATGAAATACAGTGGTTGGACGGCAGTTTTTGTTTTCAATTGGCTGAGTGGTTTGAGTAAGCGTTAAGTTAAGTAAGGGCGTGATAAGGCCGGGTTTGGATTATTGCTTGACGATGATTTCGCCGCGCAAGGTATAGGCGAAGGATTGCACGATATTGACATCGACCATCTGGCCGATCAGGCGCGCACCATGCTCGCCTGCGGCAAAGTTGACGACGCGGTTGTTCTCGGTACGGCCTTGCAGTTCATCCGGATCTTTTTTCGATGGACCTTCCACCAGGATGCGTTGCACGGTACCGACCATTTCATCGCTGTAGCGACGCGTGTTTTGGTCGATCACTGCCTGCAGCCGTTGCAGGCGCTGCAGTTTGACTTCGTGCGGGGTGTCATCTTCGAGGTTGGCGGCAGGTGTGCCCGGACGCGGACTGAAGATAAAGCTGAAGCTATTGTCGTAGCCGATGTCGTTGATCAGTTTCATCATTGCTTCGAAGTCGGCATCGGTTTCACCCGGGAAGCCGACGATGAAATCGGATGAAATCGAAATATTCGGTCGCACTTCACGCAGGCGACGCAGGATGGATTTGTATTCCAGCGAAGTGTAGCCACGCTTCATTGCCGCCAGGATGCGATCCGAGCCATGCTGCGCCGGCAGGTAGAGATGATTCACCAGCTTCGGTACCTTGGCATAGGCATCGATCAGGCGTTGTGTGAATTCCTTCGGATGGCTGGTGACGAAGCGGATACGTTCTATGCCTTCCAGCTCCGCAATATATTCGATCAGCAATGCAAAGTCGGCGATCTCGCCATCCGCCATTTCGCCGCGGTAGGCATTCACGTTTTGGCCGAGCAGGGTGATTTCCTTCACGCCTTGCGCTTCGAGGCCGGCAACTTCAGCCAGTACATCTTCGAAGCGGCGCGAGACTTCTTCACCACGGGTGTAAGGCACGACGCAGTAACTGCAATATTTGCTGCAGCCTTCCATGATGGACACGAAGGCAGTCGCACCTTCGACCTTGGCCGGTGGCATGTGATCGAATTTTTCGATTTCCGGGAAGCTGATATCGACTTGCGAACGTCCGGTCGAACGTCTTTGCTTGAGCATCTCCGGCAAGCGATGCAGGGTTTGCGGGCCAAACACCAGGTCAACGTAAGGCGCACGTTTGACGATGGCATCGCCTTCCTGTGAAGCCACGCAACCGCCGACGCCGATCACGAGATCGGGATTGTTGAATTTCAGTTCACGCAGGCGACCGAGGTCGGAGAATACTTTTTCCTGCGCCTTTTCGCGCACCGAACAAGTATTCAGCAAGATCACATCGGCATCTTCCGGTGTGTCGGTTTTAATCAAGCCTTCGGAGGCATTGAGGACGTCGACCATCTTGTCCGAGTCATACTCGTTCATCTGGCAACCGAAAGTCTTGATGTATATCTTCTTCTGCATGGTGTGGCTGATTTGCTGGTTTAGTTATTTGCTTGTGGGTACAGGTGCCGGCAGTGGTGCCGGTTTGGTCACTGGTGGCTTCACCGGCACAAGCGGCAAGGTCTTTTTTGCTTCATCCGCGGTGAGGATCCAGATCCGATCAATGTCACCGGTATCGCTTTCCGTGTAATTCACTGCGAATTCGCTGCCGCGCAAGGCCGACGGCATCTCTATCATATTGTCCTGGTTCCAGATGCGCGCCCCGGCCGACAAGGTGCGGGTCTTTTCATCGATGATGATGGCAGGATAGTTCGCAGGTGTCATCACGCCGCGTTTGACCGTGTCCGGGAAGGGCCGCTCGAATGCCTGTGCCGTAAGTGTCACAAGAGCAAGGGCGCAGCTGAGCAGGAAAGTTTGTATCCGCATGGCTAATTCCGTTCAGGGCTAGATGACGACGATCAGGTGAAAAGGTGAGATGCGATCTGGCTGGCAGAGGCGGATTCGTTTGTATCCTGTGCTGTGCATGCACGTTTTCTGCGCATTTTTTCGAAGCGCAATGATACCACGTGCGGGAAACGGCCAAGTTGCCTGTCGCCACTGGAAACTGCAAGGGAGGGGGGCGAATGCGGGAGCGACGGACGTCACTCCCGGAAGTGCGGAATATGGCTTTAGCGCAGGACCAGTACCGGCAAGCTGGTGTGGGCCAGCACTTTCTGGGTTTCGCTGCCGATGAAGAGTTTGTTCAAACCTTTGCGGCCGTGCGAAGCCATAAAAATGACATCGCATTTTTGCTCTTCGGCAACGCGTACGATTTCTTCATATGGACTGAGGCCCACCGAGACCACGGTTTTGCAGCTGACACCCTTGTCGCGCGTGGCCGCTTCGACCTTGTCCAGGTGTTTCTGCGCCAATTCCTTGACCTTGTCGTCATACATCACGGGATCGGTCGGGAACACGCCGGCGCCTTCCATCAGGCCCATATAAACGTAGGGTTCGGCGACCGACAGGACTAGTAGTTCGCTGCCCATCTTTTGCGCAAACTCGATCGCGGCATCGACCGCCTTGTCGGAGAGTGGCGAACCATCGGTAGGGATGAGGATTTTCTTGAACATGATGTACTCCTTTGTGTGAAGGGACGCTGCTCGTTCTAATTCTATGGCGGCAATCAGGCCGCTGCTTGATCCAGGTCAAAAGCGCGCGATCTCGCACCGATGCCCTTGTATTACCTATGCTAGTCCGATTGGCAATATCTGGATTGGTTCCGGACAAGATGGCTGTTCTTGTCAGGCTGATATGAAAAAAGCCCGCCGGGAACACCGGGCGGGCTTTTGTTTGCGCCTGAAAAGAAATTAATGCGCGCGCAGGGAATCCGCCAGGACGCGGGCCACATGCATGGCATTTTCCTGGGTACCATCCGCAATCTGGTGTCTGCAACTGGTACCGTCGGCAACGAACAAGGTGTTTGCTTCGGCGGCACGTATCGCAGGGAAAAGTTTGAGTTCGCCCATCGCCTGCGATGCTTCGTAATGCTCCGCTTCATAGCCAAAGCTGCCGGCCATGCCGCAACAGGATGATTCGATCAGCGCCACATCAAGCTGCGGTATCCATTGCAACACGGTTTGCACCGGACGTACTGCATTGAAAGCTTTCTGATGGCAATGACCGTGCACCATGGCTTTGCTGACCGGCAGCGGTTTCAGGTCCAGTTGCAAGCGTCCCGCCGCTTTTTCATTGACCAGGAATTCTTCAAACAGCCAGGCCATGCTCGCCAGTTTCTTCGCTTCTTCGCCATAGCCATAGCTGAGGAATTCATCGCGCAATGACAGCAGGCAGGATGGTTCCAGGCCGACGATGGCGACGCCGCGATTGATATAGGGCATCAAGGCATCGAGTGTGCGTCGTGCTTCCTGCTTTGCTTCATCGACCAGGCCGGCGGACAGATAAGTGCGACCACAGCACAGCGGACGTTCGCCTTCCTTCACATTGAAATGCACGGTGTAGCCGGCGGCTTCCAGCACCGCTTGTGCAGCGCGCGCGTTTTCCGGTTCCATGTAGTTGTTGAAGGTATCGACGAACAGCAATACCTCCTTGTTGCCGCTTGTTGACTTGCTGCCTGTGCCAAGTTGCGACAGGAAGGACGTGCGGAAACGCGGGAAGGCGCGTTGCGGTGCGAGTCCCAGGCTCTTCTTCAACCAGCTGGAGACAAATGGCAGTTTGTCTCCGATTGCCAGCAAGCCACCAATACGGCTGGCATAAGGTGCGTAGCGCGGCATGAAGGCCACCATTTTTTCACGCAGCGTGCTGCCATGACGGCTGGCCCAGGCGGCGCGTGCTTCTATCTTGACCTTGGCCATATCGACGCCGGTCGGACAATCGCGTTTGCAGCCTTTGCAAGACACGCACAGGTCGAGCACTTCCTTCACTTCCGCGCTGGCCAGGCCGTCGTCGCCGAGCTGGCCCGAGATCGCGAGGCGCAGGGTATTGGCACGGCCACGCGTGACATGACGCTCATCCTTGGTGATGCGATAGCTGGGGCACATGGTGTCTGCATCGAATTTGCGGCAATGACCATTGTTATTGCACATCTCGACCGCTTTGGCCAAGCCACCGGTCCTGTCATCGCCGGTGCCGGGTGCAGTCTCTACACCGCTGGCCGGATCGCGTGTGACATCCCAGGCCGACCAATCCATCTGTGTTTTAAGCGGCAGTTCGCGATAGCCGGGAGCAAAGCGGAAATTGCTTTTCTCATCCATCTTCGGTGGTCGCACGATCTTATCCGGATTGAAGCGATTGTCGGGATCGAACAAATCCTTGATTTCGCTAAAAGCCTGGTTGATCTTCGGCCCATACTGCCACGACACCCATTCACCGCGACACAAACCATCGCCGTGTTCACCGGAATATGCGCCCTTGTATTCACGTACGAGTGCCGATGCTTCTTCGGCGATCTGGCGCATATCAGCCGCGCCATTACGACGCATATCGAGGATAGGGCGTACGTGCAAGGTACCGACGCTGGCGTGTGCGTACCAGGTACCTTCGGTATGATATTTGTGGAAAACTTCAGTCAGGCGGCTGGTGTATTCAGCCAGGTGTACCAGCGGCACCGCGCAGTCTTCGATGAAGGAAACGGGTTTGCCGTCGCCCTTCATGCTCATCATGATATTCAGGCCGGCCTTGCGCACATCCCATAAGGATTTTTGTTCGCCGGCATCGACCATGTCGACCACCGAACCCGGCAAGCTGAGATCGCTCATCAGGTCGGACAGGGCGGACAGCCGTTCCACTAGCGCCGCCTTATCATCACCTGAAAACTCCACCAACAGGATGGCTTCCGGCGTGCCGACCAATGCCTTTTCAATCACCGGACGGAAGGCCGGATTGTTCAGCGATAACTTGATCATCGTGCTGTCGACCAGCTCTACTGCAGTCGGCAATAGCTTGACGATGTGTTGCGCCGAATCCATCGCCTGGTAAAAGGTCGGGAAGTTAATGACGCCCAGTACCTTGTGTTTGGGCAGCGGCGACAGTTTGAGTTTCAGTTGGCGGCTGAAGGCCAGCGTACCTTCCGAGCCGACCAGGATATGTGCCAGGTTGGCGCTGCCGTCGTCGGTATAGGCGCGTGGGTTCTGGCAATCGAAGAGATCGATGTTGTAACCACCGACGCGACGCAATACTTTTGGTACGCGTTCGATGATTTCATCCTGTTCCCGTGTGGCGATGCGACGCAAGCCTTGCGTAATTTCCTGCAGGCGGGCATTAGCCGCCATCTTTTCCAGCGTTTCGAAACGAGCTTGCGTGCCATCGGCGAGTACCGCATCGATAGCCAGCACGTTGTGCACCATATTGCCGTATTCGATGGAACGCGAGCCGCAGGAATTATTACCGGCCATACCGCCTATCGTGCATTGCGCCGCGGTCGAGACATCGACCGGGAACCACAGGCCGTGTGGTTTGAGCCATGCATTCAAATGATCGAGCACGATGCCCGGCTCAACGGTAATCGTGCGCTCTATCGGATCGAAATCGACGACATTGTTGAGCCATTTACTATTGTCGATGACAAGTGCTTCGCCTACTGTCTGGCCGCACTGGCTGGTGCCGCCGCCGCGTGCGAGGATAGGGGTTTTTTCCGAACGTGCAATGTCGAGACACAGCAGGAGGTCATCCTGGTCGCGCGGTACTACCACGCCTATTGGCATGATTTGATAGATGGATGCATCGGTGGCATAGCGGCCGCGATCTGCCTTGCTGAACAATACGTCGCCTCGCAATTCCTTGCGCAAACGGCTGGCCAGCGGACTCGGACTACTGCCGCTTACAGGAACGAAGTGGATAGGCTTGACGAGCATGTTCGTGGTGTCCTTTTCTGGAACAAATAAGTATTCAGGTGATGCTGCACAGTTGCTGCTGTGTCATATCTTTGATGCCTGCCATCGGAGAACTCCATGGCGAAAGGGGTGATACAGGCATACCCGCCCGGGTACACCTGTATCCGTCATGCTGCTTGCTAACGATCTTGGGTTGCGCAAGCATGGAGCTGACCTCGGTAACTAATGGCTAGTAATGAATCAGGCTGCGATTTTCAGCGGCGGGATTTTTTGTTCAGCCAGGAAATCCATTGCCGCGCCTACACCGCTGCCTGCCAGTTTGACGCCGGCGATCTTCAAGCCCATTTCACAGCCGGCCAGGGTCGCCATCAGGCTCAGGTCATTTGCTTCACCGAGGTGACCGATGCGGAACATGCGGCCTTTCATCTTGCCGAGGCCGGTACCCAGCGACATATTGAAGCGTTCATAAATGATTTTGCGTATCGCATCCGCGTCGAAGCCTTCCGGTGTCATGACGCCGGTCAGGATAGGCGAATAGACAGCAGGATCGGCACATTGCACTTCCAGGCCCCAGGCTTGGACTGCCAGGCGGCAAGCAGCCGACAGACGGTCGTGACGAGCGAAAACATTGTCCAGGCCTTCTTCCAAAATCATGTCCAGCGCTTCATTCAAGCCGTACAAGAGGTTGGTGTTCGGTGTGTATGGCCAGTAGCCGGTTTTGTTCATCTCGATGATTTCAGTCCAGCCCCAGAATGCGCGCGGCAGTTTGGCGGTTTTGCTGGCTTCGATCGCTTTTTTGGAGACCGCGTTGAAGCTGATGCCCGGTGGCAGCATCAAGCCTTTTTGCGAACCGGAAACGGTGACGTCGACGCCCCATTCATCATGGCGATAGTCGGCTGCAGCGAGGCCGGAGATGGTATCGACCAGCAGCAGTGCAGGGTGGCCGGCTGCATCAATCGCTTTACGTACTGCTGCGATGTTCGAGGTCACGCCGGTCGAGGTTTCGTTGTGCACGACGCAAACCGCTTTGATGACGTGGCCGGTATCGGCACGCAGGCGTGCTTCGATGGCATCGGCCTGAACGCCGCGACGCCAGCCTTCGATGCCTGGCAAACCAATGAATTCAGGTTTGAGGCCGAGTGCTTCCGCCATTTTTTTCCACAATGTCGCGAAATGGCCGGTTTCATACATCAGTACGGTGTCGCCAGGGCTGAGGGTATTGGTCAGCGCCGCTTCCCATGCGCCGGTACCGGATGCCGGGTAGATCACGACAGGCTGGGTGGTTTTGAAAATCTTTTGAATGCCGGACAGAACTTGCAATCCCAGCGCGCCGAATTCAGGGCCGCGGTGGTCGATGGTTGGGAGGCTCATCGCACGCAGAATGCGGTCTGGCACCGGGCTAGGACCTGGAATTTGCAAGAAATGGCGGCCTGCTGGGTGGAAGTCTAACTTCAACATTTCGTTCTCCTAAGGAAACTACGCATTAATTGAATATTGCATACAAAATACTTTAGCAGACGGATTTTGATTAGTAAAGCGTTTTGCATGGAAACGCGGCGAATTTGCCAAAGCTGAGATTTATGTTGTCGAAATACCTCTTTGGAATAGCTTCGCGGATATAGACCCGGCCGTTTCTGGCATTGGTTTTAGCTAGGCATCAGGAAGATGTTGGATTTATTGCCTTGTCGTATGGCGCAGTGCGTCATCCCAGACACAATTAGATTAAAATAGAGTTAAATTAATTTGGACTTCGTATGCAAAATACATTGATGGATGTTGGTACCCCGATGACTAGTCCTGACTTGCCAAGGATGGAACGTCAGCGCCTGCATGATGCGGTGGTAGAACATTTGCAGCGCCTGATTATTGAAGGTGTGCTGACGCCCGGCATGAAGCTGAATGAGCGTGAAGTGTGTGAACGCCTCGGAATCTCGCGTACGCCTTTGCGTGAAGCGATGAAAGTGCTTGCGTCTGAAGGCTTGATCGACATCGTGCCGAATCGTGGTGCTTTCGTGTCGAAGATGAATGACACCGAGATCTGGGAAGCATTCGAAATGATGAGCGGCCTCGAAGCCTTGTCCGGCGAGTTGGCTGCCGAACGTATCTCGCCTGCCGAGATCGCTGATATCAAGGTCTTGCATCAGGCGATGCTGGTTTGCCGTGCGCAAAATGATTTGCCCGGTTACTACAGCCGTAACCAGACCATCCATAACAAGATCAATGAAGCGGCGCGCAATTCGATGCTGCGTCAAATCTATTTGTCGGTGAATCGTCGCCTGCTGGCGCTGCGTTTCAAATCCAACTTCAAGGAAGAGAAGTGGGATCGTGCAATTAATGAGCATGATGAAATGATCCAGGCATTGGAAGCACGCGATGGCAAACGCCTGGCGGGTATCCTGCGCCAGCATTTGCTCGACAAGCGTGATTCCGTCATGGCGGATTTGCGCGATGCCAGCAACCGTGCCGGTGCAACAGCAGCAGCTGTATTGCAAAGGGAAACGCTGAAGTAAATGTAGCCAGTTTGCTTGTGCGCTATTCGCATAATGAAAAAAGCCTGGAGATCACTCTCCAGGCTTTTTTGTTTGTTGGAAAGGAGCGGTAGCTCCCCATCCATTAAACCAATCAGGCAGGCTTTTGGCGTGTCTGACGCAGGTTACTGATGATGCTGCTGATGACAGGCCAGACCAGGGCGATTACCGCCAGGGTCATGACAGTGCCTACCAGGCCGCTACCCCAAAACACGCCGAGCGCGCCTTTGGAACCAACCATGGTTTGACGGAATGCATCTTCTGCGCGGTCGCCGAGTACCAGTGCCAACACCAGTGGTGCCAACGGATACTGCAGCTTCTTGAAGATGTAGCCAATCACGCCAAAGACCACCATCAGCCAGATATCAAACTCGGCACCGTGCACCGTGTAAGCACCGATTGCGCAGATCACCATGATGGCCGGCGCAATGATGGAAAACGGAATGCGCAGGATGGCGGCAAACAGCGGTACTGTGCTTAACACCACCAGCAGGCCGACGATATTACCGAGATACATACTGGCGATCAGGCTCCAGACAAAGTCCTTCTGTTCAACGAACAGCATAGGTCCCGGTTGCAAGCCCCAGATCATCAGGCCGCCGAGCAAGACCGCGGCAGTGGCAGAGCCCGGGATGCCGAGTGCCAGCATAGGCAGCAGTGCGCTGGTGCCGGCTGCATGTGCTGCGGTTTCCGGTGCCAGTACGCCTTCAATATTGCCTTTGCCGAAGGATGCCGAATCACGTGACAGTTTCTTCGCCATGCCGTAGCCCATGAAGGATGCCGCGACAGCGCCACCCGGTGTAATACCGAGCCAGCAACCAATGACCGACGAACGCAGCAGGGTCATCCAGTAGCGCGGCATTTGTGCCCATGTCTTGAAGACTACCTTGAGGTCGATGGAGGCTTTCTTGCCCTTGAATGCCAGGCCTTCTTCCATCGTGATCAGGATTTCACTGACGCCAAACAAACCGATCACCGCGACCAGGAAGTCAAAGCCGCGCAGCAAGTCAGGGATGTCATAAGTCATGCGCAACTGCCCGGAGACCGTATCCATACCGACTGCCGCCAGCATAAAGCCGACACACATCGAAATGATGATCTTTGCCTTTGGTTCCTTGCCCATGCCGATGAAACTGCAGAAGGTCAGGAAATAGACCGCGAAGAATTCCGGCGGACCGAAGCGCAAGGCAAACTTGGCGACGACCGGGGCCAGGAAGGTGATGACGATGACGCCGAACAATGCACCTATGCAGGAGCCGGTGAAAGCGGATGTTAACGCCTGTCCGGCCTTGCCTTGCTGTGCCAGCGGATAGCCATCGAAGGTAGTGGCTACCGACCACGCCTCCCCGGGGATATTGAAGAGGATGGAAGTAATCGCACCACCGAATAATGCGCCCCAATAAATACAGGACAGCAGGATGATGGCGGAGGTCGGGTTCATCGAAAAAGTCAGCGGCAGCAGGATGGCAACGCCATTCGGACCACCGAGACCAGGGAGTACGCCGACCACGATACCAAGCAGGATGCCGATGAACATCAATGCAATATTGTGCCAGCTGAGGACGTGGCCGAAGCCCGTCATGAGTGAGTTAAGTTCTTCCATGTTTTTTCCTCAGAAGCCTAGCCAGTTTTCAATCGGACCCTTGGGCAGCGGCACCTTGAATTGAATCTCGAAAACAAAAAAGAACACCAGCATCAGGATGATCGATACGCTGGCCGCTTTCCACCACGGGAACTTGCCGAGGAAGAGCATGAAGGCAGCGATGAAGATGATGGATGCGACATAGATGCCGAGATAGGCGATGGCAAAAACAAAAATGACCAGCGGTACCAGGATGACTGCAACCAGGCGTGCTTGCGCAATTTCCAGGAAAGGCGTCTGGTCGTTGTCGCGTATTGCATGCACCAGTACGACTATGCTGGCGAGCAGGATGACTACACCCAGGCGGAGCGGGAAGTAACCGGCGTCGGGGCCGTAAGAACTCCAGCCTGCGCCGAGTTGATAGTTACTCCAAATGGTGACCAGGGATACAACAGCGAGCGTAATCGCAACCAGGATCTCTGCGTTACGGATGGTAATGACAGTGGGAGAGGACTCTCTCTCTGCTTCTGCGGGAGTGTCTGAAGGATTCATATTCGTTTGTCCGTGATGTGACCCAATGACGGCGGCAGGGTATGCCGGTCATTGGGCCAGGGTGATGACGGTGAATTACTTGGTGAGGATGAAGCCGGCGTCTTTCATGATTTCGCGGTGCAACTGCTCATCCTTGGTCAGGAAGGCATTGAGCTGGGCGCCAGTGACGAACTCCGGTTTGAGTGCATTCTTTTCCAGATAGGTTTTCCACTCTGGAGTAGCAACGACTTTTTGCAGCAGGTCAACGTAGAACTGGGTTTGTTCCGGTTTGACGCCGCCCGGCATCATGAAAATACGCAGCATTTCATAGCTGACATTCAAGCCTTGTTCCTTGCAGGTAGGAATGTCGGACCAGCCTTGGGTTGCTGTGACTTTGGCGGTATAGCTGATGCGTTTGTCCGAGAACACGCACAGTGCCTGGTGTTCGCCCGCGCGCCATTGCGAAACGGATTCGGAAGGATTGTTGGTGTCGGAATTGATGTGGTTACCGGACAACTGGGTTGCCGCTTCACCACCGCCTTTATACGGAATGTAGAGGAATTTCGCACCGGTCTGCTTTTCAATCATCATGGTAATCATGTGATCTTCACGCTTGGAGCTGGTGCCGCCCATCTTGAATGTTTCCGGCTTTTTCTTTACATCGTCGATGTAAGCCATAGGCGTTTTATAGCCGGCCTGGGTATTGGTCCACAGTACGAATGCATCCTGCGCGATCATCGCGATCGGGGTCAGGTCCTTCCAGTTGAATGGCAGGTTGGTCGCGAGTGGGGTGGTGTAAATCGACGAGGATGCGACGATGATTTTGTTAGGGTCGCCTTTGGCCGCCTTCAGGTCCAGCAAGCCTTCTGCACCGCTGGCGCCGGCCTTGTTTTGCACGATGATGGGCTGCTTCATCAGGTTGTGCTTGGTGATGATGCCCTGGATCGAGCGCGCCATCTGGTCGGAAGCACCGCCGGCACTGAAAGGTACGACCAGTTCGACCGGTTTGGTCGGTTCCCAGGCGGAAGCGCTGAGTGCACAGCACATCGTGGTGAGGAAGAGGCCGACTTTCATTGGCTGGCGAATGATATTTTTCTGCATGATGTTGTCTCCTGTAATTGGGTTGATGCCCTTATTTGCCGATCTACTGCATCAGTAGCGCACAACGATGCCCGCATCTGAATTCGTTTTCAGCCGTAAATGCCATGCGTCTGACGCGCTTTTCTCATTTCGGCCGTACTGCTTAGTCCTGAAAACACAGGATCACAAATTTGCGATCTATGCATTTAGAATATTGAATACAATATACATTTGAGAAAAAATGTCAATTACTGGATGCCAGATCGCGGAAATTTTTTTGATTTTTCTGTGCAAGGCTGCAAAAACGGCATTTTGAGTACAAAACCGGGCTATTTCATGAAAGTGTTGATAGACGGAAATTCCATCCATGAAAAAGCCATTACTTATTAATCAGGAGTCCCCATGAAAGATGTTTCCACACTGAAGCCACCCCCCTTTGCCCGTATCGGTGACCCTGTTTCTTCCGTCAGTACGCCGGCGCTGGTGCTTGACCTGGACGCCTTTGACGCCAATACCCAACGCATGGCGGAATTGGCGCGGCGCCATGGCGTGGCCCTGCGGCCGCATGCGAAGGCGCATAAATCGACGGCAATTGCATTGCGCCAGCTGGAATTGGGTGCGGTGGGCGTGTGTTGCCAAAAGATGAGCGAGGCTTACCCCTTTGCCGCGAAGGGTGTGTTGAGCATCCATATCAGTAATGAGTTTGTCGGTGCCGACAAGGTGGCGATGGCGATCGAGCTGGCCAATTACGTGCGCTTGAGTGTGTGCGTCGATCATGTGGCGCAGGTGGAGGCCTTGGGCCAGGCCGCGACGCAGGCCGGAGTCTTGATTACCGTATTACCGGAAGTGGATATCGGGCAGGGGCGTTGCGGCGTCAAGGGCAATGACGCACTGGCGGCATTGGTGGATCGCATCGCCGCACATAAAGGTTTGCGTTTTGGTGGCTTGCAGGCGTATCACGGTGGGATCCAGCATCTGGCAAGCTGGGAGCAGCGCAGGCAGGCGGCAGAAACGGCAGCACAGGCAACTGCGCAGTATGTACAATTCCTCGCCGCACGCGGTATTGCTTGCGATGTCATCACCGGCGGCGGCACCGGTACTGCGGAATTCGATGTGAGTAGCGGCGTATATACGGAAATCCAGCCCGGCTCTTATGTCTTCATGGATGGTGATTATGGTTCCAAGGATTGGCAGGGCGGCTGGAAACCTGCGCATAGCCTGTTTATCGCAAGTACCGTCATGAGTACCGGCAAGCCAGGCATGGCGGTGTGCGACGTCGGACTCAAGGGTGTGGCCGTGGATTCAGGTTTGCCGGTGTTACGGCCAGGTGACCATGGTGGCCAATTGCAATACAAGGCGGCCAATGATGAGCACGGCATACTGCAAATCGCGGCGGGCGATACACGTGACTATCTGGGTGAACGCCTGTTCCTGATTCCGGGGCATTGTGATCCGACTGCCAACCTGTATCAGCAATACGTCGGCTACCGGCGCGATGTGGTGGAGTGCATTTGGGAGATCGATGCGCGTGGCCTAAGCCAGTAATCAGGGGGCGGGAAATTACACCTGTCGCATCCGGTGTGGCCGGGGCGCTGCATTTCCTGATAGGGGCGGGCAGCCGGTCGCGGTATAGTACGGCTGCTGAGCCGAAATCGGGATTCAGCCCTCCAAACAAGTCAGATTAGTTGTAATGAAAATAAACCACTGGATCAAGCTGCTATCCCTTTCCGCCATCCTCGCCAGCATGACTGCGTGCGGTACGCTGCGCGCTATCCATAATACGGAAGACGGCTCCGGTGCCGAAGCGATGAATGTCTGGAGTCGCTGGGTCGACTCGGATGGGGATATCGCCGCCGCGACTACCTGGGAACGCAAGGTCAAGGATGGCGTGACGATAGCCGAAGTGGAGCAGGCTTTCACCAGTGTTGCGGCAGAAGACAATATCAAGGCAGTAGGCGAATTCCATCTGTCGAAAGAATTGTCGCTGCGCTCGGGCAAGCCAGAAAAATTCCTTAAGGTCTATTCCTACTGCAGTCCGATGATTGCGCGCCAAATGGTCGATTTCAGCCCGCACATGGCGGCCTATATGCCATGCCGCCTGACGGTGGTGGAAAAGGATGACGGGCTGTGGATCTATGCCCTGAACATGGACATGCTGATCAAAATGGGACGCAAGCTGCCGCCTGATTTGCGCAAATCCGTGATGCAGGTGCGCGATACCATGTGGAAAATGATGGAACGGGGCGCGCAGGGCGAGTTTTAAACAAGGCTGGGCGAAGTCCGTTTGCTTTGGTAGTATTTGCGTATATAACTATATAATTAAATTGAGCGCGATTGCTTCCAGTCGACGCCGAGGAGACGATATGCAGGGTTACCGGCAGAGTTACCACAAGGTTTGCGGCTTGCTATTGCTGGCTTTGGCGCTATTCGGTGCCCGTACAGCGCTGGCGGCTGACGACATTACGCTGCGTCCGATCAAGGTTTCCCCGCATGTGTACTACTTCCAGGGGGCGGCCGGAATGGCCAGTGCCGCCAACAAGGGTTTCATGTCGAATGCCGGTTTCGTCGTAACGAAAGATGGTGTTGTGGTATTTGATGCATTGGCGACGCCGGTCCTGGGCGGTGCAATGTTGAAGGCAATCAAGAGAATCACGCCTTTGCCGGTCAAGCGCGTCATCATCAGTCATTACCATGCTGATCATTTCTACGGCTTGCAGGCTTTCAAGGCACAAGGTGCGGAAGTGTGGGCGCATGAAAACGGCCGTGCGGCATTGAGCTCTGACCTGACGCAGGAAAGGCTGCAGCAGCGCCGCAAGGACCTGGCGCCCTGGGTGAATGAGAATACGCAGTTGGTGCCGGCGGATCGTTGGCTGAGTTTCAAGGATGGCAAGGTCATGCCTTTCGAAATGGGCGGCATCCATTTCCGCATCATTGATTCCAGCGGTGCGCATTCGCCGGAAGACATCATGTTGTATGTGGAAGAAGATAAGGTCCTGTTTGCCGGCGACCTGTTCTTCACCGGCCGCATTCCATTTGTCGGCGAAGCAAACAGCAAGGTCTGGCTGGAAGCGCTGGACCGGATGCTGGAAGTAAAGCCGGCGCTGGTGATACCGGGACATGGCAAAATGTCCAGCCAGCCGATGCAGGATATGCAGTTGACACGTGATTACCTGATTTTCCTGCGCAAGAAAATGGGTGAGGCCGTGGCTGACATGGTGCCGTTTGATGAAGCGTATGCAAAAGTGGACTGGGCCGGGTTTGAGAAGTATCCTGCATTTGAGCAGGCGAATCGCCTGAATGCCTACGGCACCTACATACTGATGGAAAAAGAAAGCCTGGATAAGCGTTAAAGCGCACCGGACTGAGAGCGGTATATAAAAGGAGACGATGATGAAACTGATACGTACAGCATTCCTGTTGCTTTTCTGTGCCACAGTTGGCCTGGCCGTTGCCGCCGACCGTGAAGAAAAAGTGGTGTATCACATCACCGATAGCGCAGTCGCGACCCAGGCCTTGAACAATATCCGCAATCACCTCAATGCCAGCCCGAAAGCCAAGATCGTGGTGGTAGCGCACGGTGCAGGTATCGATTTCCTGTTGGAAGGTGCGAAGAACAAGAACGGTAATCCGTATGACATCGCCGTGCAGGAACTGACCGATCGCGACCATGTGGAATTCCGCATTTGCAATAACACGCTGGAAACGCGCAAGATAGACAAGAAGCAAGTCATACCAGAAGCCAAGATTGTTCCATCCGGTGTAGCGGAAGTGGCGCGCCTGCAGATACAAGAAGGTTATGCTTACATCAAACCGTAGTAGCTGATCCGGCTTTGAATGATGCCGGGTCTGGGTGTATAGATAATTAACGCAAATATTTAACCAAATTAGTGGACGTGTGTTGTGGATAAAAATTTCAACAAAGAAGACATGAGTGAGCTATTCGAAGAAGTGGCGAATTACTTTTCTTTGCTGTGCGAGCCCACACGTCTGAAAATCCTCTACGCAGTGTGCAACGGTGAGCGCTCGGTGGGCGACATCGTTAATGAAGTTGAATCGACACAGGCAAATGTGTCGCGCCAGATCAATATGCTGTACCGCGCAAAAATCCTTGCGCGTCGCAAGGAGGGCACACAGGTTTACTATCGCGTGGATGATGAGAAGACGGTAGATTTGTGCAAAGCAGTATGCGGACGTGTGGCTGCGCAGATAGGCATGCCATCGCCGGTAGTGCAACTGCCAGTCGTGGCGCCCAAACGACGCGTCGCAGCAAGATAAAAAAATAAAACAAAAAACGTTTCATATAATCCTTATATGCGCATATAGTTATATAGGCACATAATTAAACAAAACTGCCGTAGGAGACGACGGATGACAAAGGATGCAATCAAGGCAGGCCGCTTAGTACGCGCGCCTGAAAATTTCCTGGACCCAGTAGTGGCACAGGAAATTACAGCAAATGGTTTGAGTGAAGAGCGCAGGGGCTTCCTGCGCAAAAGTTTTCTTGCAGCGAGTGCTGCAATGGCAAGTGGTGTCGGCTTTGCACAAGGCGGCGCGGCTGCCATCGGCGACGGCGATCCGAACATACTGAATCTCCCCGAGCATTCCACCACCCTTGGTCAGGCGGTAGCGACCAATGGTTATGGCGTGCCATCCAAATACGAAACCAATCTCTTGCGTCGCGAGTCGCCGGGACTGACACGTGTATCGGCGGCCTCGGTTTCATTCGCGCCGCTGCAAGGCCTGTTCGGCATCATCACGCCCAGCGGCTTGCATTTCGAGCGCCATCACCAGGGTTGGCATGACATCGATCCGAGCAAGCATCGCTTCATGATCAATGGCCTGGTAAAGAATCCCAAGGTTTATACGATGGATGACCTGATGCGCCTGCCTTCGGTCTCGCGTATGCATTTCATCGAATGCGGTGCCAATACCGCGATGGAGTGGGGCAATGTGGCCGTGCCTACCGTGCAGTATTCGCATGGCATGCTGAGCTGCTGCGAATTCACCGGTGTGCCGCTGTCGGTATTGCTGGAAGACTGTGGTTACGACAAAAAGAATGGCAAATTCATCCTGGCTGAAGGTGCGGATGGTTCCAGCATGACGCGCACTATCAGCATGGATCGCGCGCTTGACGATGTGATCGTGGCATGGGGCATGAACGGCGAAATGCTGCGTCCGGAAAACGGTTATCCATTGCGCCTGGTCGTGCCCGGCGTGCAAGGCGTGTCCTGGGTCAAATGGCTGCGCCGCATCGAAGTCGGCGACAAGGAATACGGTACCAAGGATGAAGCAATCCACTATATCGATTCGATGCCGGATGGCATGTACCGCCAGTACACCTCGATCCAGGAATGCAAATCGGTCATCACCACGCCATCGGCCGGCCAGATGCTGCTGGATAAGGGCTTCTACAACATCACCGGCCTCGCGTGGTCGGGCCGCGGCAAGATCAAGCGTGTCGATGTCTCGGTCGACGGCGGCCGCAACTGGCGCACCGCAAGACTGGAAGGCCCGGTCAACACCAAGTGCCTGACGCGTTTCAATATCAACTGGGTGTGGGATGGTTCGCCGGTCGTGCTGCAATCACGTGCGATTGATGAGACCGGCTACGTGCAGCCCAAAATCAATGAATTGCGCGCAGTGCGTGGCACGCGTTCCATCTATCACAACAACGCAATCCAATCGTGGAAAGTGTCGGAATCAGGCGAGGTGTCGAATGTACAGGTTTACTAAAACTGTCGTCGCGCTGCTGCTGGCGACAAGCGGCACGATGGCATTAGCGCAGGCGGCATATACGAATATTGGACGTCCGGCAACGGCGAAAGAAATTGCTGCGTGGGATATCGATGTGCGTCCCGACTTCAAAGGCTTGCCACCAGGCTCCGGTACCGTAGCCAAAGGCATGGCGGTGTGGGAAGGCAAGTGCGCATCCTGCCACGGTACCTTCGGTGAATCGAACGAAGTATTCACACCTATCGTCGGTGGCACCACCAAGGAAGATATCAAAAGCGGTCATGTAGCTGCCTTGTCGAACAACAAGCAGCCGCAGCGCACCACCATCATGAAGGTGCCGACGGTATCGACCTTGTGGGATTACATCAATCGCGCGATGCCATGGACTGCGCCGAAATCGCTGACGACGGAAGAAGTCTATGCGGTCACGGCTTACATCCTGAATATGGCGGAAATCCTGCCCGACGACTTCACCTTATCGGACAAGAACATCGCTGAGGTGCAGCAGCTGATGCCGAACCGGAATGGCATGACGCGCAATCATGGCATGTGGGATATCAAGGGTAAGCCTGATGTGAAAAGCGTGGCTTGCATGAAGGATTGCAAAACCAGTACGGATTTGCGTTCGACCCTGCCTGAGCCATCGCGGAATGCACACGGCAATATCCAGCTGCAAAACCGTACCTTCGGTGAAGTACGCGGTGTAGATACCACCAAGCCTGCATCGACCAAACCGATCTCGGCAATTTCCGCTGACCAGAAGCTGGCAATGGCTACACCGGCCAAGCCTGCGGCTCCGGCCAAAGTGGATGGCCTGGCATTGGCCAAGCAATATGCATGTGTGGCTTGCCATGGCGTCAGCAACAAAATCATCGGTCCCGGCTTTAATGAAATCGCGGCCAAGTACAAGGGCGATGCAGCAGCACCGGCCGCACTGACAGCGAAGATCAAGAACGGCAGCACCGGCGCGTGGGGCCCTATCCCGATGCCGGCACAGGCACATGTCAAGGATGAAGACATCAAGACGCTGGTCGGCTGGATCATCGGTGGTGCGAAGTAAGGCCTGCAAAGAATAAGTAGTAAAGCAATTTGCAAAACAAGCAGTAATGCGAATGTGTATCAACCAAAACTAAAACGAGGAGATGTAAATGTACAAACTGGTAAGCGCTATGACCCTGGCATTGTTTTCATTGAGCGTGTCGGCTGCCGAGCATCAGGTGAAGATGGTAAATAACGGCAAAGACGGCATGATGTCATTCGAGCCTACCTTCCTTAAAGCTGAAAAAGGTGACACTGTTAAATTCATCAAAACTGATGCAGCGCACAACAGCGCATCCGTCCTGGTACCTGCTGGTGCGAAGGAATGGAAAGGCAAGATGGATGAAGAAATTGTTGTGTCGCTCACGCAAGATGGCGTGTATGTTTATGTTTGCGACCCACATAAAACCATGGGCATGGCAGGCGTGATCCAGGTCGGCAAACCGACTAATCTGGATGCAGCCAAAGCCGAAGCCGACAAGCTGTCGAAGAGCTTTGTCATGAACAAGGATCGTTTGACCAAAGCACTGGCGCAAGTGAAGTAAGTGGCAGGCGTGCCATCTCGCGATGGCATCAATTTTTCAAGAGGAGAATCTAATGAATCAGAAACGACGTGACGCGTTGCGTATTGCAACGGTACTCGGATTGGCTATTTCAGCCGGCATATTGAAGCCTACGGACGTACTTGCAGCCTACGGACGTACTTGCAGCTGATTGGAAATCCAGTGGCTTCGATGCTAAATCGCTGCAGGAAGCATTGGCTGCACTGGGTGCGGACAAAGCGGCAATCAGCACCGATATCGCCGTCAACGGTCCTGATATCGCGGAAAACGGTGCAGTCGTTCCAGTCTCGGTATCGAGCAATGTACCGAACACCGAATTCATGGCAATCCTGGTGGAGAAAAACCCGACACCACTGTCCGCCACCATGACCCTGCCGGCCGGCACGGAAGCCAACGTCAGTACCCGCGTCAAGATGGGCGGTACCTCGAACGTGCATGCACTGGTCAAGGCAAACGGCAAGTGGCTGATCGCCAGTAAAGAGATCAAGGTCACTCTCGGCGGCTGCGGCGGTTAATCACGCTGCCAGTCATCAACACCAATTTTTGAGGGAAATATCATGGGAAATCCGATGCGCATACGCGCCAATGCAACTGGCGACGTCGTAGAAGTCAAAGTCCTGATGCGTCACGATATGGAAACCGGCCAGCGCAAAGACGCTTCCGGCAAAGCCGTACCGGCGCACTTCATCCAGACACTGACCGCCAAATGCAATGACAAGGTCGTGCTCGATATGTTGATGGGTACGTCGATCTCGAAAGATCCATTCTTGTCGTTCAAGTTCAAGGGTGGTGCCAAAGGCGACAAGATCGCGATTACCTGGACCGACAACACCGGTGACAGCCGTACCGATGAAGCAGCAGTTTCCTGAAGCCGAGTGTAGCTAAGCAATGTAGTTAAGAAATACACGCAAGCAAACGGGAGAAGCAGTACCCGAGTGATACGAATGTGGCGCCAGACCGCATCCACTTAAATTTGAGGAGGGCGTAATGAGACAGAGAAGCTTGTATCTATTTGCAGCGGTCGCGATCAGCGCAACTGCATCTGTAATGGCGCAATCGACTACAGATGAGATTGCCAAGTATCGCCAGCTGCTGGCTGACGGTAATCCCGCTGAGTTATGGGAAATGCGCGGTGAAGAATTATGGCGCACCAAAGCCGGTCCGAAAAATGTCAGCCTGGAACAATGCGATCTGGGCAAGGGCGCCGGCGTGGTGAAAGGCGCTTATGCCGAATTGCCGCGTTACTTCAAGGACGTCAACAAGGTCATGGACCTGGAACAGCGGCTGATCTATTGCCGTATGAACCTGCAAGGCCTGACGCGCGAGCAGGCGGTGAAAATGCCGTTTGGTTCCGCCGGCAAGCCATCCGATATCGAACCGATGGTGGCCTACATCACGTCTGAATCGCGCGGCATGAAGATGTCGGTGTCGACTGCGCATCCGGAAGAAAAGCGTGCCTACGAAATCGGCAAGAAGATTTTTTTCTATCGTGCCGGTTCTCATGACTTTGCCTGTGCTACCTGCCATGCGGTCGATAACCAGCGTATCCGCCTGCAGGACCTCCCCAACTTGCTGAACAAGAGCAATGCCCAGGCCGCCTATGGGACCTGGCCTGCTTATCGCGTCTCGCAAGGCGAAGTGCGCACCATGCAGCATCGCCTCAACGATTGCTTCCGTCAGCAACGCTTCCCGGAACCGCTGTACGGCTCTGACGTGATCACGGCCGTGACGATGTTCCTGGCCAAGAGCGCAGACGGCGGTGTCTATAACGGCCCAGCGCTGAAACGATAGGGAGGCGATATGAAAAAAATAGGCATCATGATAGCGACGGTCGCAACCATAGCCGGTTGCGCCACAGTGGCGGCGGATACCGACTATGGCAAAGAAACCATTGCCATGCTGAAGGCGGACTTCAAATCTAAAGGTCCGGCTACGATGGAACGTATGCTGAACCAGGACGAAGCACAGCAATTGTGCAGCGAGTATCCGAGCGACGCGCCGAAAGACAAGGCGGCTGCACTGGAAGCTTCGCAACTGAAGCAGGTTAAGTATCCTGCTGACGGCAAGTACCTGGGCGATTGGAAAGAAGGTGAAAAAATCGCACAGAACGGTCGCGGCATGCAATCGTCGGACGCGGTAGGCAGCGTCAATGGCGGTAACTGCTACGCCTGCCACCAGATCAGCAAGGCGGAAATTTCCTTCGGCAATATCGGTCCTTCCCTTTATCAGTACGGGAAAATCCGTGGCCAGAGCGAAGACATGCTGAAGTACACCTGGGCCAAGATCTATAACGCACAGGCTTTCACCGCATGTTCCAACATGCCGCGCTTCGGCCATAACGGCATCCTGCAAGAGAAGCAAATCAAGGATGTCATGGCCTTGCTGCTGGATCCGGCTTCGCCCGTCAATAAGTAAGCAATCCGAAGTTCGAAGCGCAGTGCTGCCTGCTGCGCTTCGTCCTTCATCGCCTTGTCGCGCGACTTGCCAATGCAAGGATGGCGAGGTCGTCTACCGAACAATCAGAGGAAAAAATGGGTTTGAATCGTCGTGAGTTCATTCAGGTCATGGGTATCGCAGCTGCAGGCGGTATGTTGCTGGATTCCAAGGGCGCGCTGGCGGCACCTTCCGCCGCCAAACTGTACGACGTGCCGCGTTTCGGCAATGTCCACTTTTTGCACTTCACCGATTGTCATGCGCAATTGAAACCAATTTACTTCCGCGAACCGAATGTCAACCTTGGCATCGGCGACGCGGTAGGGCGCATGCCGCATCTGGTCGGCGAAAAATTACTGAAGGAAATCGGCGTCAAACCGAATACGCCGGAAGCTTATGCTTTTACTTACCTGAACTTTGAAAAAGCTGCGCAAACCTACGGCAAGGTCGGTGGCTTTGCGCATTTGTCGACACTCGTCAAACGCATGAAGGTTGGTCGTCCCGGCGCCTTGCTGCTGGATGGCGGCGATACCTGGCAGGGTTCGGCCACTGCCTTGTGGACTAACGGCCAGGATATGGTCGACGCCTGCCTGGAGCTGGGTGTCGATGTCATGACTGCGCACTGGGAAATGACGCTGGGCGATAAGCGGGTCAAGGAAATCGTTGAAAAAGATTTCAAGGGCAAGGTTGATTTCGTCGCGCAAAACATTAAGACCACCGATTTTGGCGATCCTGTATTCCCCCCGTATGTGTTGAAGGAAATGAATGGCGTACAGATCGCCATCATCGGCCAGGCTTTCCCGTATACGCCGATTGCGAATCCACGCTACCTGGTACCGGAATGGAGTTTCGGTATCCAGGAAGAGAATATGCAAAAGATGGTCGACGAAGCGCGCAGCAAGGGTGCCAAAGTTGTCGTCGTGCTCTCGCATAACGGCATGGACGTGGACCTGAAAATGGCATCGCGTGTACGTGGTATCGACGCCATCATGGGCGGCCATACGCATGACGGTATGCCGGCACCGGTCATCGTCGGCAATCCGGGCGGCAAGACCCTGGTCACGAATGCCGGCAGCAATAGCAAATTCCTCGGTGTGCTCGACTTCGATGTGCGCGGTGGCAAAGTCCAGGGTTATAAATATCGTCTGTTGCCGGTGTTCTCCAACTTCCTGCCGGCCGACAAGAATATGGATGCATTGATCAACAAGATCCGTGCCCCTTATGAATCCAAACTGAATGAACGCCTCGCGATGACGGAAGGTACCTTGTACCGTCGCGGCAATTTCAACGGCACCTTCGATCAGCTGATCGTCGACGCGTTGATGGACGTCAAAGGTGCGGACATCGCATTCTCGCCGGGCTTCCGCTGGGGTACGTCCTTGTTGCCGGACAGTCCTATCCTGATGGAACACCTGATGGACCAGACCGCGACCACCTATTCATACAGCACGCTGACGGATATGAGCGGCTCCACGATTAAAACCATTCTGGAAGACGTGGCAGACAATCTGTTCAATCCGGATCCTTATTACCAGCAAGGTGGCGACATGGTGCGTGTCGGTGGCATGAGTTACACCATCGCACCAAAAGAGAAGATGGGTGCACGTATCCAGGATATGCGCCTGGACGGCAAGCTGATCGATGCGGGCAAGACTTACAAGGTCGCGGGCTGGGCCCCAGTCGCCGAAGGCGCATCCGGCGAACCGGTATGGGATGTCGTCGCACAATGGTTGCGCACCAATAAAGTAGTTACACCGCGCAAACTGAACACACCACGCATCGTCGGCATGGATGGCAATCCCGGCATTGCGAATTGAGGTAGTTGGGTATGAAGAAATTGATTGCAGCATTGCTGCTGGGTGCGACTTGTTTCTCGGCATTTGCTTTCGATGCGACGCAAGTGCCGGACATCAAGCAGACCAAGGCAGCGCTCTACCTCGATGCGAAAGAAGCCTACGCACTCAAGCAAAAGATGGCGGACAAGGCTTACTTCGTCGACGTACGGACCCGTGCAGAAATCTCGTATGTCGGTATGTCGACGATTGTGGACGCCAGTATTCCGTATGTCGAACACCCGGATGATGCGCCATGGGATGACAAGAACGGTCGCTTCAAGCTGGACGTCAATAGTGATTTCGGACCGGAGCTGGCGCGTCGTATGACGGCTGCCGGCCTCGGTAAAAGCGATACCGTGATCCTGATCTGTCGTTCCGGTGATCGCAGTTCGCGTGCCGCCAATTTGTTGACGGACCTCGGTTACACCAAGGTGTATACGGTAGTTGATGGCTTCGAAGGCGACTTGGCAAAGACCGGGCCGCAAGCGGGACAGCGCGTGGTGAATGGCTGGAAGAATGCCGGTTTGCCATGGAGTTACAAGCTGGATAAGAGTAAATTGTATTTCCCCAAGTACTGAAGCAGGTGTCGTGTCATTGCACGACGTTTGGCTGAAATCACTTCTAGGTGCGCAGCATGTGTAACCGCCTGATCCTGTTTGTATCGCGCTGCCTGCTATTGGCCAGTATGGCCGTGGGCGGCTGGGTATATGCCGCAGATGTCAGGCCGGGCGATACGCCGGTACTGCCAACATTAACTACACTGGATGGCAAGAGTATTCATCCTGCCAGCTTGCGCGGCAAGGTCGTGGTCATCAGTTACTTCGCTTCCTATTGCCCGTTCTGTGCGAATGAAGCACCGAAATTGCAAAAGCTGTATAGCAAGAATACGGACAAGTTGATCGTCATCGGCGTCAACATCGAAACCAAAGATCCGCAGCAAAAAGACAAAGCCTTGAAATGGGTGCAGAAGTATCAATTGACGCATCCGGTCACGACGGATTACCTGGCGTTGGAACGTGTACTGGGCAAACGCCAGGGCTTGCCAGTCAATTATGTATTCGATAAACGCGGCATGTTGCGGCGCGTTGATGTAGGCGAAATCTTCGATGAAGACTTTGACGATATAGCCAAGTTCGCACAGCAGGATTGATGCATATGAGATTAGCTGTCCTGTGGCTCTTATGCCTGCTGCTGAGCGGCAATGCGGCAGCCGATAACAAGCCGATCATGGTCCCCATGCTGAGTGACCTGACCGCTGACGCGGTACAGGCGCAACGCGAAGACAAACCCATCATCCTGTTCTTTTCGTTGCCGGGCTGCCCCTTCTGTCATGTGGTGCGGAATAATTATCTGCAGCCTTTACTGCGCGATAGCAAGCCGAAGCAACGTCCTGTCATCCGTGAAGTCGATATCAGCAGTATGCAAAGCCTGCGGAATTTTGATCGCACAAGCGGCAGTCCGCGCAGTGTCGCGCAAAGGTATAAGGTGATCGCTGCGCCTACTGTGATCTTCGTGGACTCTGCCGGTTGCATGCTGGCACCACCTATTGTTGGTGGTGATATCGCCGGTGTTTATGGCGGTTACCTGGACAACGCTTTTGATATGTCCGCGCGAAAAATTGCCGCTGCAAAGAAGCCGGGTGGGACGGTCAAAGGTGCAGTGAAAGAATGTCCGCCACCATGACATGCGACGCTTTCAGTAAGGGCAGCCACAGGGATGGCTGCTTTATTTTTCTTTAATAATATATATAAATATATATTAAAATATTGCATATTGTTTTGTGTTGAACAGGATTGAAGGAGTGGGTGCCGGCGTGAGTACTACTGACAATGTGGACCTGGAAGCCTTGCAAAATGCGGCTGCCAAGGCATGTGGCTTGCTGAAGACTCTATCCAATCGGGATAGATTGCTCTTGCTGTGCCAGTTGTGTGAAGGCGAGTATTGCGTCAGCGAACTGGAAGCGATGACTGAAATACGGCAGCCGACTTTGTCGCAGCAGTTGACTGTATTGCGCGAAGAACAGTTGGTGCACACGCGACGTGATGGCAAACAGATTTATTACAGCATGGCGAGCAAAGAGGCGATGGCAGTGATAGCAGTGCTGTACCAACAATTCTGCGCCCCGGGCAAAAGGAAAAAATAATGACAATCGACTGGATGCACTTTACGCCCTGGCATGCGCTGGCCGGCGGTTTGCTGATTGGCCTGGCAGCGGCATTGTTCATATTATTCAACGGCAAGATCGCCGGTATCAGTGGCATCCTCGGTGGCTTGTTGCGACCGGTAAAGGGCGACCTGTTGTGGCGTGTCGCCTTCCTGCTGGGACTGATAGCGGCACCGCTGGTGTTTGCATTGTTCCAGCCTTTGCCGGATGCCACGATAGATGCAAGCAATGTGACGCTGGTGGTCGCCGGCCTGCTGGTAGGGCTTGGGACGCGCTATGGTGCAGGTTGCACCAGCGGCCACGGTGTGTGTGGTTTGTCGCGCCTGTCCCTGCGTTCACTGGTGGCGACACTGGCCTTCATGGCGTCAGGGTTCCTGACCGTGTACATCGTGCGTCACCTGATCGCCTAGGAGAAAGCTCATGCAAATTCTTATGGCATTACTCGCGGGACTGGTTTTCGGGATCGGGCTGATCATTTCCGGCATGGCCAATCCGGCCAAGGTCATCGGCTTCCTGGACCTGGCCGGTAAATGGGATCCATCGCTGGCCTTCGTGATGGGCGGGGCGATCTTGGTTGGCTTGTTTGCCTTCCGCCTCGCCACCAAACGCAGCAAGACTTTACTTGGAGATCCTCTGCGTTTGCCGCAGGCGAAGCAGATAGACCGTCGCCTGATACTCGGTGGCCTGGCATTCGGGGTGGGATGGGGCCTGGCCGGTTATTGCCCGGGCCCGGCGCTGGCTTCACTGGTCATAGGGCATAGCAAAACCGTTATCTTTGTGACGGCGATGGTGTTGGGTATGGCGATATTTGAATTGCTGGAGCGCTGTAAAGGCAAGGCTTGATATCCAGCGCTCTGTGATTCATGTTTGCAGATGTTTGCGATAACGCGAACGCAAGCCATCACGAAAGCTGAGACTCATCAATAGCAACTTGATTGCTCCCGCAATTAACTCCGGTAGTGGTATACAGCAAGCCTTACTGTCAAATGCAGCGGCCATGCGCTATTGCAGTGGGCAGAATTGGGAACTATCCGGCATGTTTCATTTGCGTCATGCGCTAATGTCGGTGGATTGCCCACTCTGCACTTACGTAATGCCACCATGCGACAGTTACTTGTTTCCCTGTTTCTACCCTTGATGAGCGTACATGTTCCCACATTGGCTCAGGTCAAAGTGCCGACGCTTGATCACGTCCTTGCCGCATTCCACACCGAAGAAGCACGCCTCATGTATGAGCGGGTGGCGACAGCACCCGGTGCGGCACCGCAGGACTTTGGTACGCCGCTGCCTATTTCTTACAAGCCGGAAAGCTTGTTGCAACAATTGGCGCCTGGCCAGTCATCCGAGTTGCTGGCGACTGCCGGGGCATTACGATGGCCGCAACGTCCTGGTATGGATGCCGCCATGGTTTGCCTCGCTCCGAGGGTAGAAACGGCGGAGCGCTATCGCATGTTTACGATGCATGGCTGCGATGCCGACTCGCAAGAAAAGCAGGACAGTATGTCGCTATGGTTGGGCGTGTTCATCAGCCGTCGCGGTGAGCCGCCGGTACTGGTGGCGCGTACCCATGAACAGGTGTCTGTTCCCGTCAGTTGGGCGGACTCCAACATACCTCAACCGCGTGCGCTGGAGCGGAGCACGGAGGGTACGCCTGTGTTGCGCTGTCCGAGCAGTTGGCGCCGGTTTGATATGACGTCTTATCCGTTGCGGCCGGGTGATGGGGATGGAGGACTGGCCTTGGGTTTGCGCGCCAGTTGGGATGAAGAATATAAAGGTGGCGGTGCTAATTTTGAAATGCTGTATCTGTTCATGATGGATGGCGCAAGGCTGCGTCCGGTGTTTGCGCGACCAATGGCGTTTATCAAGGCTGAATCTACCGGTGTTGCGAGCGAGCGCGAGGTGTGGGAAACGGTGAACATGCTGACTGTGTTGCCGCAGACGCGGGATGGCTATGCCGACATTGAACTGCGCGAGCGTAATGGCACGTGGCAGCGCGTTTTTAAATGGTCGTCGCTTACCGGGATGTATGAGTGAACGCTGAGTAGCAACTCAAATTCATGGAATGGACAACAAAAAACCCGCTTCGGCCTGAGCTGAAAGCGGGTTTTTGTATGTTTCGGGTTGCCCCGAAAACATGTTCTTGGTGGTGATAGGTGGATTTGAACCACCGACCCCAGCATTATGAGTGCTGTGCTCTAACCAACTGAGCTATATCACCAGATAGCCGAAAATTATCGCGTTTTTGGCTCCCCCTGTCAATATCCAAATCCTATTAGTTCTCAGATATTCGAAGAAATCGGTACAGGAAGCGGGTTTCCACGGCCGGGAAAAGCTTGTGGAATTTGCAATCAGGCGCGATTTTGCGCGATTTCTATTTGTTGCAGGATGGCGCCGCTTGCGTCAGGAGCCAGGCAATCAATGATGTGCCGGTCATCCATGGAGCGCAGCCAGGTCAGCTGCCGTTTTGCCAGTTGCCGCGTGGCGGCGATGCCGCGCTCCCGCAGTTCGGCCAGGCTGTAAGCGCCGTCCAGGTATTCCCAGCTCTGGCGATAACCGACGCACCGCATCGATGGCAGGCCCAGGTGCAGGTCGCCGCGGGCGCGCAAGGCTTTGACTTCATCCAGCAAGGCACCGCCTTTCAGCATCGCATCGAAGCGTGTCGCGATACGTGTGTGCAAGACGCTGCGGTCCGACGGTTCCAGCGCGATTGGCAATAGCGTGAAAGGCAATTCGGTCTTCGGTGCCTGTGCCAGCAAGGCCGACATCGGCTGGCCGGTGAGGGCGATGATTTCCAGTGCGCGCTGTATGCGTTGTGAGTCGTTTGGTTTCAGGCGCTCTGCAGTAATCGGATCGAGTGCCGCCAGCTTCGCGTGCATGGCTGGATAGCCTATCGCTGCCGCTTCTGCATCCAGTTCTGCGCGCAATGCTGCATCCGCCTGCGGCAGTGCATCCAGTCCATCCTTCAAGCCTTTGAAGTACAACATGGTGCCGCCGACCAGCAGTGGCAACTTGCCGCGTGCGCTGATTTCTGCCGCCAGGCGTATCGCATCCTGACGGAATTGCATGACGGAATACGAATCGAGCGGATCGAGGATGTCGATCAGGTGATGCGGTACTTGCGCCAGTTCTTCCGCGCTGGGCTTGGCGGTGCCTATATCCATTTCGCGATAGACGAGGGCGGAATCGACCGAAATGATTTCGGCAGGAATCTTTTCCGCGACGGCGAGTGCCGCCGCAGTTTTGCCGGACGCGGTCGGTCCCATGATGGAAACGACCAGTGGTTTTACAGACATCTTAACGTCCGCGCTCGAAGAGTTTGTCGAGGTCGGACAAGCCCAGCTGGACCCAGGTCGGACGGCCATGATTGCATTGGTCGGCACGTTCGGTGGCTTCCATCTGGCGCAGCAGCGCATTCATTTCCGGGCCGGTCAACATGCGATTGGCGCGCACTGCAGTGTGGCAGGCCAGCGTACCGAGCAATTCATTGCGTCGTTCCACCAATACACGTGAACCGCCGTATTCACGAACATCGCGCAAGACATCACGTGCCAGTGATTGCGCGTCGGCATTTTTGAGTAGTGTCGGTACTGCACGTATTGCCAGCGTGGTCGGCGACATCACCGCGATATCAAAGCCGAGCGACAGCAGGGTTTCCTTGCTGTCTTCGGCGGTGCCGACTTCAACGTCGTCGGCATAGAAGGTAATCGGGATCAGTAGCGGCTGTACCTGCATCGCATTGTCATCCAATGCATTCTTCAACTGCTCGTAGAGTATGCGTTCATGTGCTGCATGCATGTCGACCAGTACCAGGCCCTTGGTGTTTTGCGCGAGGATGAAGATGCCGTGCAATTGCGCCAAGGCAAAGCCGAGCGGGAATTCATCGTCAGACATGGTCTGCGCAGGGCTGTTGGTGAAGGCTGCGAATGCAGGTGCTGGTTCAGTGCCGAGAGGCGTCACTGCGCCATCTGTATTAAACAAGGCACCGTAATTTGCCGTCGTTTGCGCGACGCCATATTGCTGCTGGAATTGTGGTGCGAATGTAGTCTGTTGCTGTTCGCGCAGCCATGGCAAGGCACCGGACGGAGCCGGCGTTGGCGAAGGTACGGCACCGAAGGCGGTAGCCGATGTCTGTGCCAGTGCGCGACTGACTGCATGGAATACGAATTGATGGACGGAGCGGCTGTCGCGGAAACGCACTTCAATTTTAGACGGATGCACATTGACGTCGACCAGTGCCGGATCGAGGTCCAGGCTGATGACATAGGACGGGTAGCGATCACCGTGCAAGACGTCTTGATAAGCGGAGCGTACGGCATGCATCAACAGCTTGTCGCGGACAAAGCGACCGTTGACGTAAAAATATTGCGCATCGCCGCGTGCCTTGGAAGCAGTTGGCAAGCCGATAAAGCCGTGCAGATGTAATGGCCCTGCGGTTTCTTCCAAAGGCAGGCGCGCACCGGAAAATTCACTGCCGAGGATATGCGCACTACGCTTGGCGATATCGTTGACGGCCCAGTGATCGACAGTCTTGCCGTTATGTGACAACGAGAAGGCCACGTCCGGACGCGACAGTGCGATACGGCGTACGACTTCGGCGCAATGACCGAATTCGGTTTGTTCTGTTTTCAGAAATTTCCGTCGCGCCGGTGTATTGAAATACAGGTCTTGCACATCGACCGTAGTGCCCGGTGCGCCGGATGACGGTGCAACAGTGTTCTTTTGATCGCTGCCTTGCACACCGCTGATTTCCCAGGCGTGCTGTGCATCCGCGGTGCGTGAAGTCAGCGTCAGTTGTGCGACTGATGCAATCGAAGCCAGTGCTTCACCACGGAAGCCCAGTGTCCCGACGTTTTCCAGTTCATTCAGCGAGTTGATCTTGGATGTGGCGTGGCGTGCCAGCGCCAGCGGTAATTGTTCCGGGGTAATGCCGCGTCCGTTATCGGTAATCGCGATGCGTTTCACGCCGCCTTGCTCCAGCCGGACGGTGATGGCCGTGGCACCAGCATCCAGTGCGTTTTCCAGCAATTCCTTGACGACGGCGGATGGGCGTTCGACTACCTCACCGGCGGCGATTTGCGAAATGAGTTGATCGGAGAGCGGCTGTATCGGCCGGAAGGGTTGGGTGGTTGCGTGCATGGACAGATTATAACGTCGCAGCGCACCAAGCTGCAGTGAACTGTCAGCGCCGCACGCAGTCTTTCTACGGTGCCTGCCGCCCCGGCCGCTGGTGTATCATTCTGCCGCTACCAAGGAAAATTATGGATTTCATGCAGTTCTTCGACATGATTTTGCATGTCGACAAGTATCTAGGCACTTTTATCGCGCAATACGGCATGCTGATTTATGTCGTCCTGTTTGCGATTATCTTCAGCGAAACAGGCCTGGTGGTATTCCCCTTGCTGCCTGGCGATACCCTGCTGTTCATTGCTGGCGCATTTTGCGCTTCCGGCAGCATGAACCTGTGGCTGTTGCTCGGCTTGCTGATGGCAGCGGCGATCCTCGGCAATACCGTGAATTACTGGATAGGGCATGCGATAGGCGAGAAAGTGTTTACCCACGATTACCGCTGGCTGGATCGCGACGCATTGCGGAAAACCCATACTTTCTATGAAAAACATGGCGGCAAGACCTTGATCCTTGCCCGTTTCATCCCGATTGCACGTACCTTTGCGCCGTTTATTGCCGGTGTCTCGGAAATGACTTTCTTCCGCTTCCAGTTATTTAACTGTATCGGCGCGGTGCTGTGGGTGGGTTTGCTGGTAGTCGGTGGTTACCTGTTCGGCAATATTCCTATCATCCGCGATCATTTGAATACCATCGTCCTGATCGGTGTCGGGGCGGCGGCGGTGCCGGTGGCACTCGGCGCCTTGTGGAAAGTCTTGCAACGCTTCAAAAACAAATAAAATAAAAAAAGGCGCTTCGGTCATACCTAAGCGCCTTTTTTATCGTACTTCTTTTATTCGTTACATCATCCGGCTTTTCGCCAGCGGTGGGTTCTTCGCAAAGTATTTCCTGATACCCTGCGCCACTGCATCCGCCATCCGGTCCTGGTAGGCATCATCATTGAGCTTGGCTTCTTCTTCCGGATTGGAAATGAAAGCCGTTTCAATCAGGATGCTCGGGATATCCGGTGCTTTCAATACCGCAAAGCCTGCTTGTTCCACCGCATTCTTGTGCAGGCGATTGACGCCGCCAATTTCATTCAACACCGCCTTGCCGAGGCGCAGGCTGTCATTGATCTGTGCGGTGGTCGACAGATCCAGCAGGACGCTGGCGAGTTGCTTGTCGTGGTTCTTGATATTCGTACCGCCGATCAGATCGGCCGCATTTTCCTTGTTTGCGAGCCAGCGCGCAGCGGTCGAGCTGGCACCTTTTTCGGACAGGGCAAAGACCGATGAGCCGTTCGCCGTCGGTTGCACGAAGGCATCCGCGTGTATCGAAACAAATAAATCGGCCTGTACCTTGCGTGCTTTTTGTACGCGCACATGCAGCGGTACGAAATAATCGCCGTCACGCGTGAGCATTACGCGCATATTCGGATGCTGTTCCAGCTTGGCCTTGAGGCGCTTGGCGATGGATAGCACGATGTGTTTTTCATAGCTGCCGCCACGCCCGACTGCGCCCGGATCTTCGCCGCCATGGCCGGGATCGAGTGCGATGGTCAGCATGCGACTGACTTGTGGTGCGCGATCGTTCTTGGGTTCGGCAAACGGTGGTTTGACTTCGGCCACCGGTGGCGGCATCGTCGGTTCGTTCGGTTTGTCTAGCGACCACTGGCCTTTTTCTATCAGGGCGGCAATCGGATCCGGCGGATTGACCGGGTACAAATCGAACACCAGGCGGTGCTGGTATTTGTCGACCGGTGCCAGTGTAAACACCTGTGGATTCACTTCTTCCTTCAGGTCGAATACCAGGCGCACCACGCCCGGCCGGTTCTGGCCGACGCGCACTTGCTTGATATAGGGATCGTTCGGCTGGATCTTGGCGATCAGGCTTTTCAGCGTCGGGTTCAGGTCGATGCCTTCGACATCCACCACCAGCCGTTCCGGATCCTTGATGATGAAATGATTGGTCTTCAGGTTCGCATCGTTTTCCAGCGTGACGCGGGTGTAATCCTCGGACGGCCAGACGCGCACGGCAAGGATTTGCGAAGCGAAGGCCGGCAAAGGCGAAAACAGGGAGATCAGCAAAGTGCCGCCTGCCTTCAAGACAGTGCGACGGACTTTTGCTTTCACAGGTTTGGAGCGAATTTCAGTCGATTCAGACATTCAACACCTTGATCGGACAACGCATGCAATTCTACATCACGCCCTTCGCCTGCAACTGCAAGCGAAATGCTGATATCGGGAGGCGGCAATACCGTTTCAGCCTTTTCCGGCCATTCGATAATGCAGATCGTTTGCTGATTGAAGTATTCACGGAAGCCGGCATCGAGGAATTCTTCCGCACTTCCCATCCGATATAAATCGAAATGGATCACATTGACGGCTTCACCCTTGATGTTGACGATATACGGTTCTGCTAATGTATAAGTCGGGCTTTTCACATGGCCTACATGGCCCAGCGCATGCAGCATGGCGCGTGTCAACGCGGTTTTTCCGGCGCCGAGGTCGCCATGCAGGTAAATGGTCAGGCCCGGCTGCAGCGCATGTGCGAGCGATGCACCCAGTGCGAGGGTGCCGGCTTCTTCATGCAGATGGGCGGTGAAATTTTGCATTGAGTAAGGATATCCCTGGGGTTCTTTGCCGGATGCTGCGCTTCGCCTGTGGACTCAGCCTGCAGCTACGATGCAATTATGTGTCCTGAGTTCAATCTTTTTTCAGGCGAGCGTATTTTATCGCGCACTGCGATCCTGCATTACGCTCAATTGTGCGTTGCGAGAAAAAAGTATCGCTTACTGCAACAGTGCCAGCCAGAGTGGCAGGGTGGCCATCGAAATCAGTGTGCCGGCGGAAATCAGGAAAGCGACAAAAGGACCGTTGCCACCCATGCGCACCGCCAGTACATAGGCGCTGGAAGCGGTCGGCAATGCTGCAAACATCACTACCATTTGCAGATGTGAACTCGACAGCCCGAGCCAGAGGCCGAGGCCGTAGGTGACCAGTGGGACGATTAGCAGTTTGACGATGATGAAGTAGGCGGCGATGCCCTTTGACGCGTGCAAGCCGGTCAGGCGCAGGCCGGCACCAACCATGATCAGGCCGAGTGCGATCGATGCATTGCCGAGGCGCGACAGAAAGGCGCTAGCCAGTTCAGGTACCTGGAAGCCGAGCAAATTGAAGATTACACCGCCGACGGTTGCCATCAACAGCGGGTTCTTCAGTAATTCAAATACCAGGCCGCCCTTGTTTTTAACCAAAGCATGGACCGCCGCCATATTGCACAGGGGGACGGCAAAGCCGATCACCAGGCCCATCAATGAAGTACCTTCCGCGCCGCCGAGACGGCTGGCAATCGCCAGTGCAATATAGGAATTGAAGCGGAATGCGGTTTGCACACCGGATTCAAAGATCATCGGTTCGGATTTGAACAGCGGTTTGGCGAGCCAGCCGAACAGGATGCCGGTCACACAGGCGGCAATCGCCACTTGCAGGAATTGGCCGGTGGCGGTGAAGTTGATCGGCGAACGTGCGCAGGAATAGAACAGGAGTGCCGGGAACAGCACGTAGTAAATCAGTTTCTCCATGCCTATCCAGAATTCCGCATGCCATTTGGTGACGCGGAACAGAACCGCACCGAACAGGATCAGCATGAAGTCGGGCAGCAGGAGATTGACGATATGCATGGCAATCAGCGTAGTACGCTGGAATGGAAAAGCAGTTTAGGAAAGTGCACGGAGCGCAAGGAGCCGATCAGCCGGACCCTTGCGTCTTTTGATTTTACTGTTGATTTTACTTTAAGAGGCGGGCCAGTTCGACCGCGGTCTTTACATTCATCTTGTCGAAGATATGTGCGCGGTGGACTTCGACCGTGCGCATGCTGATGCCGAGCTTGTCGGCGATGACCTTGTTCATCTTGCCTTCGAGGATCAGGTCCAGCACTTCGCGTTCACGGCCAGACAGTGCGGCCAGGCGTGTATGGATGGCGACGCTGGCCGATGCATGTTCGGAAGAGGCGAGCGCTTCCTGGATGCGATCCATCAGCTTGTTGTCGTTGAAAGGCTTTTCAAAGAAATCGAAAGCGCCGCGCTTCAGCGTATCCACCGCCATCGGCACATCGCCGTGGCCGGTCAGGAAAATCACCGGGAAAGTCTGGGTCAGGCCGCGCGAGGTCAGCAAATCGAACAATGCGACGCCGCTGACTTCCGGCATACGTACGTCCAGCAAGATGCATTGCCCTTGTGGGCTGGTGGCGCGCGGCATGGTGTCGAGCGTGGTGAGGAAGGCCTTGCCGCTGTCATATGCGGTGGCCGGGATGCCACGTGATTTGGCCAGCCACATGAGCGAGTCGCGGATTACTTCTTCGTCATCAATAATGTGCAGCATTAAATATCCTGTCGGTCTGCCGTGTGTTGCGTTGTATCTGGTCAGTTTTAGTAACTGATAAAAGTATCAAAAATATATCAAAGGGATATTCTTTTATCCCCGGTTTGCACGCATTGTCGTGTCGATCACTCGATTTTGCAATGTCGGAAGTGAAAAACGGAAAATGGTGCCGCCACCCGGATTATCCGCATGCGTGAGTGTACCGCCGTGGAATTCTATTGCGGTACGGCAAATACTGAGGCCCATGCCCATGCCATCCGCCTTGGTCGAAAAGAATGGCGAGTACAGGCGTTCCGCGACTTCCGGTGGAATACCATGGCCCTGGTCGCTGATCGAGACCACCACATTTGGCGGGTCGGATTCGTCAATCGCGGCGGCGATACGCAGCACGCGTTTTTCCGGCGCGATGCTTTGCATCGATTCGATGGCATTGCGCGTCAGGTTGAGCAACACCTGTTCCAGCAAGACATGATCGGCCAGCACTGCCGGCAGGTTGTCCGGGATGTCGATCTTGATGAAGACGAAGTATTTTTGCGCCTGCAGTTCGACCAGCGGTGCGACGTTATCGATCAACTCTTCAATCGTCACCGCAGTACGCATGGGTTCGCGCTTCTTCACGAAGGTATGCACGCTGCGTATGATTTGACCGGCTCGTTGCGCCTGCGCCTGGGCTTTTTCCAGCGCATGCGTGAGCATATCTATATTGACTTCGGCCGCCTTCGATTTGTCGCGCTCCAGCATGTTCAGTGCGCCGGTGGTGTAGCTGGAGATCGCGGCCAGCGGCTGGTTCAGCTCGTGCGCGAGCGTCGAGGCGATTTCACCCATGGTGGCGAGGCGGGCGCTGGCCTGCAGTTTTTCTTCCTGTTGCCGGTTCAGGTCCTCGACCCGCTTGCGATCGGAAATATCGAGGATGGAACCCATCCAGCCGGTTTGCGCGCCGGTGTTATCCACCAGTGGCGATTCAAAAATCAGTACCGGTATGCGGCGTCCGTCCGAATGCTGGAATACGGTTTCAAAGCCTTGCGGATTGGCGGTACCCGCTGCCACCTGCGAAAAATGCCGGTGGTATTCGGTACGCGCTTCCGGTGCCCAGTAAGGCATGGGCGGCAGGTGGCCGACAATCTCCTCGGCCGGCATCCCGACCATTTGTGAGAAGGCCGGATTGACATAGGTCACGCGACCCTCGAGGTCGCGCGCACGCAAACCGGTGATCAGGGAGTTTTCCATCGCGGTACGGAAGGCGATCTGTTCGCGCAATGCGGTTTCCGCCGCCAGCCGTCGATTAATATCGCGCCAGAGTGCAATCAGGCTCCATGCCAGGCCGAGCGAGAGCAGGATGACGGTATCGACCAGCAGGCTGGGCAAGAGCTTGGGTGCGCTCTTGATGCTGTTGGTGCTGAGCTTGAGCGAGAGGCCGGCCAGGTTGAGTGCACGTCTATGCGTATAGACGCCACGGCCGGCACCGCCGGAGGCGCGCTTGTGGATGATGACATCATTGATATCGGTCAGCGCAATTTCATTGTCCTGCGCAAACCACCACGGCACCATATCATCGAGTATGCTGGATGCAAGGTAGCTGGCAATGATGCTGCCTATATATTTATTGCCGACAAAAAGCGGGACGTGATAATCGATCATCACCGGGCCGCTGATGTCGGTGGCCGGCTGGCTGTAGAGTGGGGTACGGGTGGTACGGGCACGTTCGTTGGCACGCTTGGACGGCGCCGACAACTCATTGAAGGTGATCAGTGTTTCATCGGTCGAGGTCAGCAATTTGCCGTCCGCATCGAGCTGGATGATGCGGTGGATTTCGTGATTGTTGCGGATCAGGCCTTCCATCCGGTCCAGCAGGCGCTTGCCGACCAGATAGCCGGATACAATCTCTGAACCCATCAGGCCCAGGCTTTCTTCATTGCGCTGTAACTGGAAGCGTATGGTTTGCTCGACCCACAGGGAGTCGGCAATCAGCTGTTCCTGGCGTTCGGCGGCTTCCTGCTGCTTTTCATGCAGCGGCAGCCAGATCAACGTGGTCAGGAAGAGCAGCGCGAGGAATAATGGAGCAAGCCAACGCCACGCCTGTTTGCGACTTGGAAAACCGAAACTTGGTGAGCGGGTTTGATTTGGTATCATAAATAAAAAAATAAAAAACCGGCTATAAAACGCAGTACAACAGTGGATGCGCCGATTTTTTGCAGCATTGCACTCAAATTAAAAAATGCTGGTGTATTTCGAGAGCGCGCATAGCTCATTTATCGAGGCGCAGGATGTGGATAACCACAGTTGTGACGCCTATAGTGACTGCGCATAGTATCAACCCGAATTTGAAATTTCCTGGTCGTGCGATGAAATTAGCAACAAAACTGCATCTGTTTATGCTTGGCCTGGCATTATCGCTGACCAGCGTAATTGTATCCGCCCAGACGACCACTGTAATTAAATTCAGCCACGTTTCTCCGGCTGACAGCCCGAAAGGCAAGGCCGCGCTGCGTTTCAAGGAATTGGTGGAGCGTAATAGCCAGCGTCGCATCCGCGTCGATGTATACCCGAATAACCTGCTCTATAAAGAAAGCGACGAGCTGGAAGCGCTGCAATTGGGTGCGGTACAGATGCTGGCGCCTTCATTGGCCAAGCTGGCGCAGTTCGGCTTGCAGGATTTCGAGGTATTTGATTTGCCGTTTGCATTTACTGATAAGGAATCAGTGGCACGCGTCACTGAAGGCCCGATCGGCAAAACCCTGTTGCGCAAGCTGGAATCCAAGGGCATGGTCGGCCTTGCATACTGGGATAACGGTTTCAAGATCATGTCCGGCAACAAGCGTTTGCGCGTGCCATCCGATTTCGCCGGATTGGCGATGCGCATCCACTCTTCCAAAGTATTGTCGTGGCAGATGGAAGCACTCGGCGCGATCCCATTAATACTGGATGCGTATGAAGTGTATCCGGCCTTGCAGGGCGGTGTGGTCGACGGCGCGGAAACCTCACCTGTTAATTTTTACGCAAGAAAATGGTATGAGGTCCAGAGCAATGTGACGATCTCCAATCACGGCTATCTGGGCAGTGCGGTAGTGGTGAACAAGAAATTCTGGGATGGCTTGCCGTCCGATTTGCGCAATACGATAGACCTCGCAATGCGTGAAGCGACTTCATATGGCAATAATCTGGCGGAAGAAGAAAATGCCGCTGCACTGCAATGGATCAAAAAATCAAAGAAGGTGAAGGTCTATACCTTGACCGCGCAGGAAACCGAAGCCTGGCGCCAGGCGCTGCAGCCGGTACAAAAGGAACTGGAAGCACGCATCGGCAAGGCAATCGTGTATGGCGTAACGCGTGATGCAGATATGCGCCGCAGTAGCGCGCGTTAAATATTCGTTAGTTAGTAATAGATATGTAATAGATATCTGGTAATGATTAATGCATTCGATATGCTTGTTGTGCCCGCGGAAACAAAGCTGCAATGTTAATTCTTGTTTCCCTGCGTATGTATATTACTAATATGCGCAATGACGGGTGTAAATTGCCAAGAATCTTTCTTGCAGGCAGTCTATAAAATCGTTTAGTCTTGTCCCCGCAAGTTTGGTGAAAGGTTCGGTCAGTATGATCAGCGCCCTAGATCAAAGTCGGGCGTATTTGCCCGGTAGAACTTGAAACGATTTTTTAACTTCAAAACGCTTTTATCTGGAACGGTAATATCCTCATATCGCTTTATTTGCGATTTTGATAGGATGCAGACACAACAGTAGCTTCGGTTGTAGCTTTTCCAATAATTATTAAATCAGGAGACACGTCACATGAAACATAAATTTCTGAAATCGGTTGCCGGCCTGGCCATGTTCGCAAGCGCATTTGCCTTTGCCCAAACACCATACCCAACCAAGCCGATCACCATGATCGTGCCGTTTGCTGCGGGTGGTCCGACCGATACAGTGGCGCGTCTGGTTGCGCAATCGATGACCAATACCCTGAAGCAGACAGTACTGGTTGAAAACGTCGGCGGTGCTGGCGGCACAATCGGTGCAGCACGCGTTGCGAAATCCGCACCGGACGGCTACACGCTGTTCCTGCACCACATCGGTCAATCGACAGCACCTTCGCTGTATCGCAAACTGAGCTACAACGCAGTTGACGATTTCGAGCCTATCGGCCTGATCACCGACGTGCCTATGACTTTCATCGCACGCGGCGACTTCCCTGCGAAAGACTTGAAGGAATTGCTGGCATACGTCAAAGCCAACAAAACCAAAGTTACCTACGCTAACGCTGGTATCGGTTCGGCTTCCCATCTGTGCGGTATGTTGTTCATGACTGCAATCGACACCGAACTGACCACCGTGCCTTACAAAGGTACCGGTCCTGCAATGAATGATTTGCTCGGCGGCCAGGTTGATTTCATGTGCGATCAAACCACCAACACCACCAGCCAGATCAAAGGCGGCAAAATCAAGGCTTACGCTGTAACCACCAAAACACGCGTACCTTCGCTGCCTAACCTGCCAACCATGAACGAAGCCGGCTTGCCTGGTTTTGAAGTCGCTGTCTGGCACGGTCTGTATGCTCCAAAGAGCACACCAAAACCAATCATCGACAAACTGGAACACGCTTTGCAAATCGCTCTGAAAGATCCAACAGTCAAACAACGTTTTGCTGACCTGGGTACAGAGCCGGTTGCAGAAAACCGTGCAACACCGGAAGCACTGCGCGCACACCTGAAGGCGGAAATCGCCAAGTGGGCGCCAATTATCAAGAAGGCTGGCGTTTACGCTGACTGATAACACCATGCAGTAAATTCAAAAATGACGAGATACGCGCAGGTGTATCTCGTCATTTCAGTAAGTGGCTCGGTAAATATGCACCCACCGATTCACCGCAGGACAGAATGTTTTTGTTCGACGTTTGATGTTTGATATTCAACGTTGAGCCATCTGGTTTTTAGAGAAGGGGAGCAACTTGTTATCATTCATTCGACATCCCAAGGACTTTTGGACTGGGGTTATTTTTCTCGTAATCGGCCTGGCTGCTGTCATCATCGGCCGCGATTACAACATGGGTACCGCAGGCAAAATGGGCCCGGCCTATTTTCCTACCATCCTTGGCGGCTTGCTGGCATTGATCGGCGTGGCGGCAATGGTGCGTGCCTTCTTCCATGATGGTGAGCCTGTCGGCAAATTTGCCGTCAAGGAAACCATCCTGATCCTGACCGGCGTCCTGCTGTTCGGCTTCCTGGTACGTGGTGCCGGCCTGGTGGTCGCGGTCTTTGCGATCATCATGTTCAGTGCATACGCGAGTGCAAAATTTAAATGGATACCGGCGATTGCGCTGGCCATAGGGGCTGCCGTGTTTGCGGTAGTGGTGTTTGTCGAAGCGCTCGGCTTGCCGATCGCAATATTTGGCCCATGGTTCGGCGGTTAAAAAGGTACTCAAATGGAATTATTCGCTAATTTGGCGCTAGGTTTTGATACTGCGATGTCCTTGCAGAATCTGGCGTACTGTCTGGCCGGGGTATTCCTCGGTACCGCTGTCGGCGTATTGCCTGGTCTGGGTCCTGTGGCCACGATCGCAATGTTGTTGCCGGCGACTTTTGCCTTGCCTCCGATTTCCGCTTTGATCATGCTGGCCGGTATTTATTACGGCGCGCAGTATGGCGGTTCAACCACTGCGATCCTGGTCAACCTGCCGGGGGAATCATCCTCGGTGGTGACGGCGATCGACGGTTACCAGATGGCACGACAGGGACGAGCGGGCAAGGCGCTGGCAACAGCGGCTATCGGCTCCTTCTTTGCCGGTACCGTCGCTACCATCCTGCTGGCATTGTTTGCACCACCGCTGGCTGACCTGGCATTGAAATTCGGTCCTGCCGAATATTTCTCGCTGATGGTGCTGGGCCTGGTTGCTTCGGTCGTGTTGGCCAGCGGTTCGCTGCTCAATGCAATCGGCATGGTGATCCTCGGCCTGTTGCTGGGTCTTGTCGGTTCCGACGTTAACTCCGGTGCGGCACGTTATACCTTCGATTTGCCGGAACTGGCAGACGGTATCAACTTCGTGATCGTGGCGATGGGTATGTTCGGTATCGGTGAAATCATTCGTAACCTCGAGCATGAAGAAACCCGCTCGCTGGTCATGAAAAAGGTTTCCGGTCTGATGCTGACGAAGGATGACTTCAAGCGCATCATCGCTCCTATCCTGCGTGGTACGGCACTCGGCTCGGCGCTGGGTATCCTGCCGGGCGGCGGTGCGATGCTGGCGTCTTTTGCAGCGTATTCGATCGAGAAAAAAGTATCGAAGAACTCGGCACAATTCGGCAAGGGCGCAATTGAAGGTGTGGCTGCACCGGAATCCGCCAACAATGCGGGTGCACAGACTTCCTTCATCCCGATGCTGACTTTGGGTATCCCTTCGAATCCGGTGATGGCGCTGATGATCGGCGCGATGATCATCCAGGGTATCCAGCCAGGTCCTGCAGTGATGGTGGAACAACCAACACTGTTCTGGGGTTTGATCGCTTCGATGTGGATCGGTAACTTCTTCCTCATCGTGCTGAACCTGCCTATGATCGGTTTGTGGGTACGCATGATTACCGTGCCTTACCACCACCTGTTCCCGGCTATCCTGCTGTTCTGCGCTATCGGTGTATTCAGCCTGAACAACAGCGACTTCGATATTTACCTGATGGCCCTGTTCGGCTTGTTTGGTTATATCTGTGCGAAGCTGGATGCAGAACCTGCACCTATGTTGCTGGGCTTTATCATCGGACCGATGATGGAAGAATACCTGCGTCGTGCGTTGCTCTTGTCGCGCAGCGATCCGATGGTGTTCCTGAACCGTCCAATCAGCGCAACCATGCTGGCAGTTGCAGTATTGGCGATGGCAGTGGTACTGTTGCCGTCCTTGCGCAAGAAACGCGAAGAAGCATTCAAGGAAGACTAAAGACACGGCCGCTGCCTGCACTGCAGGCGGCAGGCTGGTAGGTCGAGGAGACCTGCGTTTTACGATGCTGCTGAGGTTAGTCAGTCACAGCCGGGAACGTGGAGCAAGATTCAGGGGCGCATCGTCAGATGCGCCCTTTTTATTTGGCCGGCCGGTCGCACAAATCCCTACATTGCTGCTGCGCGCTTGTCAAAAATTTTATTACAAGCGTGTTTAAAGCGTTGTTAAAAATGCATAGCCCCCGGGCTTTTCCTCGGCTATGATCCGTTTCAGATGAGTGCTTGATTTCTTCCGGATTGATTTTTATAATCAGCCCACTTTGGTGCAAGGGCTTGGCTCGGGGCCAGCGCGAGACAGGATTAGTAGCAGGGGGCATATACACACACGGCATCGATGCCGGATAGCAGAGGAGACCTGTATCAATAAAAGCGGCGATAGCTGATGCTATACGCGGCAAGGGTACAGTAGAGGTATTTGAGGGCGCATCGCGAGATGCGCCTTTTTTGTTTTATGCTTAGGCTATTCCCAAATTAAATCCCGTTGCCATGAAACAGAATGCCGCCCAGTCCCTGTTTACCGCCATCGTCGAAGCTTCCTTCGGCGCAATTGGTATACGCAGCGAAGACGGGCATATACGCGAACTGGTCTACCTGCCGGCCAGCTTCGACGAGAAGGCTGCGGTTGATGCCGTATCCGAACGTGCGGCGCTGCAGGTAGAACGCTACCTGGGTGATCCGGACTTCCGCTTTGACTTGCCGCTGGCACCGATAGGGACGGACTTCCAGAACAAGGTGTGGAAAGCGATTGCCGAAATCTCGCGCGGCGAGGTGCTGACCTATGGCGATATCGCACGTCGCGTGAAATCGGCACCGCGTGCAGTCGGCCAGGCTTGTGGCGCAAATTGGTATCCACTGGTGATCCCTTGTCATCGCGTGACTGCCGCGAACGGCCTCGGCGGTTTTTCGCATTACGACGATGAAACCAGTTTCCACGTCGGCGTGAAGCGCTGGCTGCTGGCGCATGAAATGGTAGAAGGTTACCGATGAGCACTGAGGCCTTGCTCAGTCAATCCGAGATTGATGAGTTTTGCGACACCCTGTGGCTGGAGGATGGCCTCGCCAAAAATTCACTGGAAGCATATCGCCGCGATTTGCGCCTGTTTGCCACGTGGCTGCAACAGGAGCGCGGCAAATCCCTGCTGGCTGCGCATACCGAAGACCTTAACGGCTATTTCTTCGCCAAGCACGCAACGACCAAGGCCACTTCCTCAAACCGCCGCCTGGCAGTGCTCAAGCGCTTCTATCAACTGGCATTGCGGCAAAACAAAATCAAGGATGATCCCTGCCTGCGCCTGCGCTCGGCCAAGCAGCCACCACGCATGCCCAAGACCCTGTCGGAAGCGCAGGTCGAAGCCTTGTTGGCGGCACCGGATGTGAATACGCCTTTGGGTCTGCGCGACCGCACCATGCTGGAGTTGATGTACGCCAGTGGCTTGCGGGTGACGGAGCTGGTCTTGCTGAAGTCGGTCGAAGTCGGCATGAATGAAGGTGTCTTGCGCGTCACCGGCAAGGGCGGCAAAACCCGCCTGATTCCATTTGGCGAAGAAGCGCGTGCCTGGATAGAGCGCTACCTGAAGGAAGCGCGTGGTGCGATCCTGAACGGGCAAATGGACGATGCCCTCTTTGTGACGGCACGCGGCGGCGCGATGACGCGCCAGATGTTCTGGACCCTGATCAAGAAACATGCGGCCGCGGCCGACATCAACGCACCGCTGTCGCCGCATACGCTGCGCCACGCTTTTGCCACCCACTTGCTGAACCACGGTGCCGATTTACGCGTTGTGCAGCTTTTGCTCGGGCACTCCGATATTTCCACCACGCAAATTTATACCCACGTCGCACGTGAACGCCTGAAACGCCTGCATCAAATGCACCATCCGCGCGGCTGAGCTGCAGTCCCTTATATTTGGCTGCATTTATGTTGGGATGCAAAGAAAGGGCATTGTCTTGTCTTGCCCATTTTTGCCGGATGTTGGCAGATGTTTCGTTTGGGTAATATATTTTCCGGGCCGCGGTTCGAAGACGCAAAGGGCGGTGGCATGCTAGCATTCGTCCCATTGATGGGCGTGATGGCACTAGCATGCGCGCCCAGCTACCCACCTTAAACAGAACATCCACTCAAAGAGCGACCACTTGGCTAAACCTAATTTCCAGTACGAAAAGCGTCAAAAAGAGTTGGAAAAGAAAAGAAAAAAAGAAGAGAAGCTCAAGCGCAAACAGGAAAAGGGCAATACTCCTGATGATGGCGTTGAAGCCGTCGATGCGGATGATGCAGAGACTGATGCAGCCGAAGGTGGTGACGACGCTACAGGCGCAGACAAGTAATTCCCGCTGCGCCGCCTATTCAGGTAGCGGTTCCACCGCATTGTCATGCAGCAGGATGCGCGCCAGTACCAGGCCGTGGTCCGACGCATAAGCTTGCCTGAAGGTCATATGGTCATTCAGGTACATCACTTCGATGACCTCACCCAGCGCTCCCGGCGAGCCAGGATTGAATTCTTCTGATACCAGGATGTGATCGATAGTCTCGTAGCTGTTGTCGTGGATATGCGTATAACCGACATCACGCAAGACATCGCGCCGCGACTGGATGCGGTAACTTTCAAACAGCCGGTCATCGACCCCGTTCAATGGATATTTGCCCAGGCCCATCACCATCTGGGTCGGGATCGCATCGGCGACGTCGTTGAAATCACCCATGACGACGATGGGTTTGCGTTGCAGCTGTTTTATATCGGACAGCAAATGGCGCAAGCCGAGCGCATCGGTACCGCGTCGTATCAGTGAGCGCAGCATCGCGATGCCGGTCTGGTCCGGCAATTCATCTTCGAGGTCGTTGCGGTAATCCGGCAATTTGGATTTCAGGTGGCAGACAAAGACATCCACTGCCAGGCCGTTTGCGGCCTGGATCTGCGCATGCAGGATAGGGCGGGTGAAATGCGTGACCGGATGGGCGACGCCGGGCAGCGTGATCGATAAATGATGCGGCAATTCGCGGAACACTGTGGCACCGGCGAGTACCGGCAAGCGTGAAATCAGCGCGACGCTGGGCGTCAGGTGGTCGGCGGCGGGGTCGGGATCGTAGCCCAGTTGTTGCGCATCCCGGTATTTCTGTGTTTTCGCCAGTACGTCCGTCAATGCCTGTTGCGAAAAGATCTCCTGCAAGCCGATGACGTCGGCATCCAGCCTATCCAGTTGTTGCGCAATCCAGCTAATCTTGGCATCGTATTCCTCGGCGGAATACGGAATCTGGTCTTCATAGTATTTAGTGCCCGGCAATGCCAGATTGCAGACATTGAAGGTGGCAAAGCGGAGTTCTTGTTGCATAATGTGCTCCAAATTTTATAGATGAGCGTAACACGCATGGCCAAAAAAGAGCATATTTCCGAAACGCCGGCGACCCAATGGTTGCGTCGTCAGGGGATAGGTTTTTCGGAACACCCCTACGATTATGAAGAACACGGCGGAACCACGGTTTCGGCGCAAAAACTGGGTGTCGATGAGCATCATGTGGTGAAAACGCTGGTGATGCAGGATGAGGCGGCCAAGCCGCTGATCGTGCTGATGCACGGGGACCGCAAGGTATCGACCAAAAACCTGGCGCGCCAGATCGGCTGCAAGTCGGTCGAGCCGTGCAAGCCGGACGTGGCGAACCGGCATTCCGGTTACCTGATCGGCGGTACCTCGCCTTTCGGCACGCGTAAACAAATGCCGGTTTATGTCGAGCAGAGTATCCTTGCGCTGGAACATATTTATATCAATGGTGGCCGGCGCGGTTACCTGATCGGCATCGCGCCGCAGGTACTGATAGACAAGCTGGCTGCACAGCCGGTGCAGTGTGCGCTCGAAGAATAATGATTGCTATCGCGCAGGCGATGCGGAAATACCAGAACTCATTTCATAAATATCCGTGAGATGCGTTCTTACCAAAAGCGGTGCTGGCAAGGCGTGCGACGCGTCGCATAGTGGCCTATGCGCAAGGAGCACAACGCGGCCAGCGCCGCTTTTGGTAAGAACCCGGAGGGAACGGGCTATTTGGGCGTACTGCTGCGTTGTGCCGCTTGCCAAGGGGACCACCCTTGGCGGCGCGACACGCCTTGCACTACCTCCCAAATATCCGCGTTCGCACTCGCGGATATTTGTGAAATGAGTTCTAGAAAGGTTGGTATGAATACAGTTTTGTTTGCCCTGGGTGCTTATCTGATAGGCTCGATTTCATTTGCGGTGGTCGTCAGCAAATGCTTTCGCCTGGCCGATCCGCGCAGCTACGGCTCGAAAAATCCGGGCGCGACCAATGTACTGCGCAGCGGGAACAAGAAAGCCGCGATCCTGACCTTGCTCGGCGATGGTGCCAAAGGCTTTCTCGCAGTATGGCTGGTCAAGCACTTCGGCCCGGGCTACGGTGTGCATGAAAACGGCGTGGCGCTGGTGGCAATTGCAGTCTTCCTCGGTCACCTGTGGCCGGTCTTCTTCCGCTTCGTCGGTGGCAAGGGTGTCGCCACTGCACTTGGCGTACTGCTGGCATTGAATGGCTGGCTGGGCCTGGCGACCCTGGTCACCTGGCTGGTGATTGCCTATGCTTTCCGCTATTCGTCACTGGCGGCCTTGATCGCCGCCATCTTTGCGCCTTTCTATTACGGCTTGCTGTTCGGACCGGATGTGATTTTGCTGGCGGTGCTGGCGATGAGCATCCTGCTGGTCTACAGACACAGCAAGAATATCGGTAATCTATTGGCAGGAAAAGAAAGCCGCCTCGGCAGCAAGAAGAAATAAGCGGGCCGGTATCCCGTGCGGGATACCGTCAAGTATCCGTTCAGATTTCGCGGATGCTATCCAGCGGCCAGCGTGGCTTCACATTGAAAGCGTAATCGCGCTTGGCTGCAGCGGGATTCAGTTGCAAACGCATCGCTCCGGCGAATGCAATCATCGCACCATTGTCGGTGCAAAATTCCAGTTCCGGATAAAACACCTTGAAGTGTTTCTTCGCCGCCGCCGCATTCAGCGAGGCGCGCAATTGCTGGTTGGCGCCGACGCCGCCGGCAATCACCAGGCGCTTCAGCCCGGTGTGTTTCAGCGCGGTCACGCATTTGGCCGTCAGTACTTCGACGATCGCATCGACAAAGGCGCGTGCAATATTGGCCTTGTCCTGTTCGCAGATATTCGTGGTTTGATTTTTGACGACCGTCAACACTGCAGTCTTCAAGCCGGAGAAACTGAAATCCAGGTTCTTCGAATGCAGCATCGGACGCGGCAGCTTGTAGGCAGTCGGATCACCGAATTCAGCCATGCGTGAAATCGCCGGGCCGCCCGGATACCCCAGGCCCAACAGCTTGGCCGATTTATCAAAGGCTTCACCGGCCGCATCATCCAGTGTTTCACCCAGCATCGTGTATTGGCCGACGCCGTCAACCCGCATCAACTGTGTATGGCCGCCGGACACCAGCAGGGCGATGAAAGGAAATTCCGGTGGTTCGCTCGCCAGCAGCGGTGACAGCAAATGGCCTTCCAGGTGGTGGATACCCAATACCGGTTTATCCAGCGCCAGGCCGAGGCCGCAGGCGACCGATGCACCGACCAGCAATGCGCCGGCGAGGCCGGGACCTTGTGTATACGCAATCGCGTCTATCGCATCATGCTGGATGCCGCTTTCGCTGAATACCTGATCCAGCAGCGGCAACGCACGGCGGATATGGTCGCGTGACGCCAGTTCAGGCACTACACCACCGTATTCCTCATGCATTTTCACTTGTGAATAAAGGGCGTGCGCAAGCAAGCCGCGTTGTGTGTCATACAACGCCAGACCCGTTTCATCACAGGAGGATTCGATACCGAGAACAAGCATGGGGATAAAGTTGCAAAAAATATGCAACATGTGGTGTGATTCTTGCGTGGATTGTAGCTTATTCTGATGCAAGACCCCATCCACGATTTTTATAGATTGCCGAATGACTAAGATTTCCCAGCCAGATTTACACTCATTGCGCATCGTTGTCGTCAATCCGGTCGCGCCGGAAGGCGAACTCGATGAGCAGGCACTGGCGCAGGATGAGCGCACGCGTGCCTTGCGCATAGGTTTGCTGGAAGCCGGCTATAACATCATCGCATCCTTCCCGGCCGACCTGCATTTGCCGGAGCGGGTCGCACAATTGCAGCCGGACATGATCATCATCGATGCCGAATCCGATGCGCGTGACGTGCTCGAGCATGTGGTGATGGCAACGCGCAATGCGCGCCGTCCCATCGTCCTGTTTACCGAAGACAAGGCCAAATCCAGCATGGAAGCGGCGATGGCGGCCGGTGTCTCGGCCTACATCGTGGCCGGCCTGCAGTCTGAACGAATCAAGCCGGTGCTGGATGTCGCGCTGGCGCGCTTCAACGCCGAACAAAAATTGCTGACTGAGCTATCGGATACCAAACTCAAGCTGGCAGAGCGTAAAACCATAGAACGCGCCAAGGGTTTGCTGATGGAGCGTCACAAGATTTCCGAAGATGAAGCCTATATAAAACTGCGTCGCATGGCGATGGACAAGAACCTGAAATTGTCCGAGTTGGCGCAACGCGTACTGGATATTGCCGACCTGCTTGGCTGACACGTCAGCTGAAGTGCTGCACCAGTAAATCATTACTTCCCTGCACTGAAGTAATGCGCCGCACAAAAAGAGAGCGTTTTAAGTGCTCCGTTTGCATCGCCAACATCCGAAAACAGCCTGATCGCGCTGGCACATCAATTGCTAAACAGTAGCTAGTACCAACGAAGGTGCTACGAATAAATCATTACTCATACCAATGGCGGTAAGAGTAATAAGGACAAAGACGTCCGTGTCGCATGAGCTCTGCTTGTGCCGGCCCGGGCGTCTTTTTTTTGTGCTTATCAGAACCGCTCTTCGAGGAAATCATGACAACGAACGACAGGAAAACCAATATGACACGACGCACAATCTTGAAAGCGGGAGCAACCATTACTGCGACTGCCTTTAGTGGTTTGGCTACGCAAGGCGTGTGGGCGGCGGGTTCTGATAAGCCTGAAAAGGAAGAAGTAAAGATTGGTTTCATTCCACTGACCGATTGTGCTTCGGTGGTCATGGCTTCGGTCATGGGCTTCGATAAAAAATACGGCATCAAGATCGTGCCGACCAAGGAAGCATCGTGGGCCGGCGTGCGCGACAAGCTGGTCAATGGCGAGCTGGATGCGGCACACGTGCTGTATGGCCTGGTGTACGGCGTGCATGAAGGCATAGGCGGCGCCAAGAAAGACATGGCTGTCCTGATGGGCCTGAACAATAACGGGCAGGCGATTACCCTGTCGAAAAAACTCGCCGAAGGCGGAGCGATTGACGGTCCCGGCCTCGCCAAGCTGATGCAAATGGAAAAGCGCGAATACACCTTCGCACAAACTTTCCCGACCGGCACCCATGCGATGTGGCTCTATTACTGGCTGGCGACTTACGGCATCAACCCGATGAAGGATGCGAAGGTCATTACCGTACCACCACCACAAATGGTGGCGAATATGCGCGTCGGCAATATGGATGGCTATTGTGTCGGTGAACCATGGAACCACCGCGCGATTGTCGACGGCATCGGCATCACTGCCGCGACCACGCAAGACATCTGGAAAGACCATCCGGAAAAAGTACTGGGCACGACTTCGGACTGGGTCGCAAAGAATCCGAATACCGCACGTGCCTTGACGGCTGCGGTGCTGGAAGCCGGTCGCTGGATCGATTCCTCGCTGTCCAACAAAAACAAAATGGCTGAAGTCATCGCTGCCAAGTCCTACGTCAATACATCGGTCGATGTCATCAACCAGCGCATCCTTGGTCGTTACCAAAACGGTTTGGGCAAAACCTGGGATGACCCTAACTACATGAAGTTCTACAACGACGGCCAGGCGAATTTCCCTTACCTGTCGGACGGCATGTGGTTCATGACACAGCACAAGCGCTGGGGCCTGGCAAAGGGCGAACCGGATTACCTGGGTACGGCCAAATCGGTCAACCGTATCGACCTGTACAAGGAAGCGGCAACGCTGGCGAATGTACCTGTTCCGAAGAGTCCTATGCGTTCCTCCAAGCTGATCGACGGCGTGGTGTGGGATGGCAAGAACCCGAAAGCATACGCCGAATCATTCAAGATCAAGGCTTAAGGAGTCACCATGAGTGCAATCATGCGTCCCGCAGAAAACGCGCCCATCTGCGCTACGACAGAAACGGAAGTCAGTATGAGATCAGAAGTGGCAGGACCAGCAGATGCGGCCGTGGCCAAGGCTACGCCGGCAGTAGCGCCCAAGGTAAAAGCGAAATGGTCGTCGCGGCCATTCTTGCTGGCGGTGCTGCCACCGATCTTCGGCATGGTATTCCTGATACTGGTATGGGAAATCATCTCGGCCAAAAGCAGCGGCATTCCATCGCCGCTGGTGACTTTCCAGTCTGCGCAGGCGCTGTTTGCCGATCCTTTCTATAGCAATGGTCCGAACGACCAGGGCATAGGCTGGAACATCCTGGCTTCGCTCAAACGTGTCGGCATGGGTTTTGGCATGGCGGCACTGGTCGGGATTCCTTTGGGTTTCATGATCGGTCGTTTCAAATTCCTGTCCGGCATGTTCAATCCCATCATCAGCCTGTTGAAACCGGTATCGCCATTGGCCTGGTTGCCGATCGGCCTGCTGGTATTCAAGGCTGCTGATCCTGCTGCGATCTGGTCCATCTTCATTTGCTCGATCTGGCCAATGATCATCAATACCGCAGTCGGTGTGCAACGTGTGCCGCAAGACTATATGAACGTGGCAAAGGTATTGAAGCTGTCGGAATGGAAGATCGTGACCAAGATCCTGTTCCCGTCAGTACTGCCTTATATGTTGACAGGTGTACGGCTGGCGATTGGTACCGCATGGCTGGTGATCGTTGCAGCGGAAATGTTGACCGGCGGTGTTGGTATCGGCTTCTGGGTATGGGATGAGTGGAACAACCTGAACGTACCGCACATCATCATCGCCATCGTCGTCATCGGTGTCGTGGGTTTGATCCTCGAACAAATCCTGGTCGGTATCGCCCGTGCCTTTACCTATGAAGATGTAAAGAGCTGATCAATTCGTCGCAATGCAACAGTGCCATACAAATACAGGAACCATCATGGATAGCATCAACAGCAAGTTCATCGATATTCAACATGCGGAAATGTCCTTCAGCACCAAGAAGGGCATCTTCAATGCGCTGACCAATGTCAACCTCACCGTCAGCAAAGGCGAATTCATTACGCTGATCGGTCACTCCGGTTGCGGCAAATCGACCTTGCTCAACCTGATCGCCGGATTGACGCAAGCCACCGGCGGCATGTTGTTGTGCGGGAACCGGGAAATTGCCGGGCCGTCGCCGGAACGTGCGGTGGTGTTCCAGAACCATTCCCTGCTGCCATGGCTGACCTGCTATGAAAACGTCTACCTCGCGGTCGAACGTGTTTTCAGTGCGACTGAAAGCAAGGCGGAGCTGAAGGCACGCACCCGCGCCGCACTGGCGCTGGTCGGCCTCAGCCATGCCGAGCAAAAGCGTCCGAATGAAATCTCCGGCGGCATGAAGCAACGTGTCGGTATCGCCCGCGCCTTGTCGATGGAGCCGAAAGTGCTTTTGATGGATGAACCATTCGGTGCGCTGGATGCGTTGACACGTGCCCACTTGCAGGATGAATTGCTGAAGATCGTGGCCGCCACCGGTTCCACCGTTGTGATGGTGACGCACGATGTGGATGAAGCGGTATTGCTGTCGGATCGCATCGTCATGCTGACGAATGGCCCGTCCGCCACTATCGGCGAAATCCTTGAAGTGAAACTGGCGCGTCCGCGTGAGCGCGTGATGCTGGCGCAGGATCCCTTGTATTCGCAATACCGTACGGCAGTGCTGGAGTTCCTGTATCACCGTCAATCGCATCCGGCTGCGGCGTAATCACCACAAGAAAAATATCCGGAAGAATTCAGGAGAAGCATGATGAAAAAAATGAAGCTCGTAATGATAGGCAATGGCATGGCCGGTGTGCGCACTTTGGAAGAGTTGCGCAAGATTGCACCGGATGTGTACGAAATCACCGTATTCGGTGCGGAAGCCTACGCCAACTACAACCGCATCCTCTTGTCGCCGGTACTGGCCGGTGAGCAAACGATCAAGGACATCATGCTCAATGATGTGGATTGGTATGCGGAAAATGACATCACCCTGCATTTGGGTAAAAAGATCGTCGAGATCGATCGTATCAAGCGCGTGGTGATTGCCGACGACGGCACGATTGCGCCATACGACCGCCTGCTGATGGCAACCGGCTCGAATCCTTTCATGCTGCCGATCCCGGGCAAGGACCTGGAAGGTGTGATCTCGTATCGCGATATCCAGGATACCAACGCGATGATAGAAGCGGCCAAGGTACACAAACAAGCCATCGTGATCGGCGGCGGTTTGCTGGGCCTGGAAGCCGCCAATGGTTTGAAACTGCGCGGCATGGATGTCACGGTCGTGCATTTGCCAGCAACCTTGATGGAGCGCCAGCTGGATGAAGCGGCCGGCAAGATGCTGCAAAAATCGCTGGAAGATCGCGGCCTGAACTTCCTGTTGGGCAAGAACTCGCAAGAAATCATCAGTGATGCCAACGGCCGTGTACAAGCGCTGCGCTTTACTGATGGCAGCGAAGTGCCGGCACAACTGATCGTGATGGCGGTTGGCATTCGCCCGAATACCACGCTGGCCGAATCCGCCGGCCTGTATTGCAATCGCGGCATTGTCGTCAACGACACGATGCAAACCTATGATCCGCGCGTCTATGCAGTCGGTGAATGCGTGAATCATCGCGGCACGGCGTATGGCCTGGTGGCGCCATTGTTTGAAATGGCCAAGGTTTGCGCGAATCACCTGGCGAACTATGGTATCGGTCGTTACCAGGGTTCGGTCACATCGACCAAACTGAAGGTAACCGGCATTGACCTGTTTTCCGCCGGTGAATTCCTCGGCGGCGAAGGTACCGAAGAAATCCTGCTGTCCGATCCTATCGGCGGCGTCTACAAGAAACTGGTATTGAAAGACGACAAGCTGATCGGTGCCTGCCTGTATGGCGATACGGTAGACGGTAGCTGGTATTTCAACCTGCTGCGCGAAGGTAAGGACATCAGCGAGATACGCGACACCCTGATGTTCGGCGAAGCCAATACCGGCCGTCCCGGCGATGTCGGCCACGAAGGCTTCAGCAAGGCTGCAGCGATGCCGGACACGGCCGAAGTCTGCGGTTGCAACGGCGTGTGCAAGGGCACCATCGTGAAGGCCATCAAGGAAAAAGGTTTGTTCACGATAGAAGACGTGCGCAAACATACGAAGGCGTCGGCATCCTGCGGTTCTTGCACCGGCCTGGTTGAACAAATCATCATGGCAACCGCCGGCGGTGATTACTCGGCATCGAACAAAGCCAAACCGATGTGCGGCTGTACCGACCATACACATCAGGAAGTACGCGATGCGATCAAGGTCGAGAAATTGCTGACCGTCGCGGGTGTTATGGCGCACATGAACTGGCGCACACCCAACGGTTGCTCCAGCTGCCGTCCCGGCATCAACTACTACCTGATCTCGACCTGGCCGCATGAAGCCAAGGATGATCCGCAATCGCGTTACATCAATGAACGTGCACACGCGAATATCCAGAAGGACGGCACCTTCTCGGTGATCCCGCGCATGTGGGGCGGTGAAACCAATTCATCGGAACTGCGCCGTATCGCCGATGTGGTCGACAAATTCAAGATTCCTACTGTCAAGGTCACCGGCGGCCAGCGTATCGATTTGCTGGGTGTGAAGAAAGAAGACTTGCGCGCAGTCTGGCAAGACCTAGGCATGCCATCCGGCCTCGGCTATGCGAAGGGTTTGCGTACGGTCAAAACCTGCGTCGGTTCGGAATGGTGCCGTTTCGGTACCCAGGACTCGACCAAAATGGGACAACAACTCGAACACCAACTGGCACGCATGTATGCACCGCACAAGGTCAAGCTCGCAGTCTCCGGCTGCCCGCGTAACTGTGCCGAAGCCGGTATCAAGGACGTCGGCGTGATTGGTGTCGATTCGGGTTGGGAAATCTATGTCGGCGGCAATGGCGGTATCAAGACCGAGGTGGCGGAATTCTTCGTCAAGCTCAAAACACATGAAGAAGTACTTGAGTACGCCGGTGCCTTCCTGCAGTTGTATCGCGAAGAAGGCTGGTACCTGGAACGCACCGTGCATTACCTGGCGCGCGTCGGCCTGGAGTATGCGAAACAGAAAGTGGTCGAGGATGCGGAAAACCGCAAGGCACTGTATGAACGCCTGCTGTTCTCACTCGACGGTGAGCCGGACCCATGGCATGAGCCGGAAAAGGCGATGGTCGACACGCGTCAATTCGAACCATTGTCGGTTTAATCCACCCAACTTTTATATCAAGGCCATTTATGTCTCAGCAATGGAAAGCAATTTGCAAGGTGACGGATATCCCGGTGCTCGGCTCACGCGTCGTACATCGCGCCAACCAGCCGAATGTCGCAATATTCCGCAATAGTGAAGACAAGGTATTTGCCTTGCTCGATCGCTGCCCGCACAAGGGCGGTCCCTTGTCGCAGGGTATCGTGTTCGGCGAGCGCGTCGCCTGTCCTTTGCATAACTGGAATATCCAGCTCGACTCCGGTTCCGCAGTCGCACCGGACGAAGGCTGTACGCAAAAATTCAGCGTCAAGCTGGAAGACGGGCAAGTCTATTTGGATGCGGCCGAACTGAATGTCATCATGCTCAGCGAGGCCGCCGCCGCATGAATGCGCCCATGCCATCCGCTGCCGGCCTGGCAGTGGAGCAGTTAGTTGCTGCTCCGCTGACTGAAACCAAAGCCACCTGCTGTTATTGCGGGGTGGGCTGCGGCGTGCTGATACAAAGCGATGGCGAAAAGGTGGTGGCGGTACGTGGTGATCCGGATCATCCGGCCAATTACGGTCGCCTGTGCACCAAGGGCAGTACCCTGCATTTAACCGCGCGCCCGGCGCTGCAACAGCAGGCGCGCGCCTTATATCCCGAATTAAGACTGGCGCGTACCGACCAGCGGGAACGTGCATCGTGGGCGACCACGCTGGATTTCCTGGCGAATAAATTCGCCGCGACGATACGCGACCACGGACCGGACAGTGTGGGTTTTTATTTGTCCGGTCAATTGCTGACCGAGGATTACTACGTCTTCAATAAACTGGCGAAAGGCCTCATCGGCACTAATAATGTCGATACCAATTCGCGCCTCTGCATGTCGAGCGCGGTGGCCGGTTACAAGCAGACGCTGGGCGCGGATGCGCCGCCACCTTGCTATGAAGATATCGATCAGGCCGATGTCATTTTCCTGGTTGGCTCCAACACCGCCTATGCCCATCCGATTGTTTATCGCCGCATCGAAGACGCACGTAAAGCCAATCCAGCACTGAAAGTTATCGTCGCCGATCCACGTCGCACCGATACGGCGCGTGAAGCGGATTTATTCCTGCCTATCCTGCCCGGTACCGACGTCGCACTGTTCAATGGCATGTTGCACATCTGCCTGTGGGAAGACTTGGTTGATGTCGATTACATCGCTGCACACACCGAAGGTTTTGCCGAGCTGAAGCAAACCGTGCGCGAGTACACACCAAAAATGGTGGCCGAGATATGCGGCATCAATGAAGCAGACCTGATGCAGGCCGCGCGCTGGTTCGGCCAGGCCAAGGCTGCGCTCTCCATGTATTGCCAGGGTTTGAATCAATCGTCGTCCGGTACTGCAAAGAATGCGGCTCTGATAAACCTGCACCTGGCGACACACCAGATCGGCAAACCGGGTGCCGGTCCGTTTTCGCTGACCGGACAACCTAATGCAATGGGTGGCCGTGAAGTCGGCGGGTTGGCAACCATGTTGTCCGGCCATCGTGATCTGGGCAATCCGCAGCACAGGGCGGAAATCGCCGCTCTGTGGGGGGTGGATGCCGTACCGGAAAAACCCGGCAAGAGTGCAGTGGAAATGTTTGAAGCGGTGCGCACCGGCGAGATCAAACTGATCTGGATCGTTTGTACCAATCCGGCGCAATCGATGCCGGAGCAGGCGATGATACGGGAAGCATTGCGCAACGCAGAGCTGGTGGTCGTGCAGGAAGCCTACCGTACTACAGCCAGTTGCGATTACGCGGATGTGTTGTTGCCGGCTTCGACCTGGAGTGAGAAGGAAGGCACGGTGACCAATTCGGAACGCCGTATCACGCGCTTCAAATCGGTACTGCCTAAACTTGCAGAATCCAGGCACGATTGGGAAATTGCGGTCGAGTTTGCACGCAAGCTGGAAGCCGTGATGGGCAAGGACAAATCCCTGTTCCCGTTTGCAGGAACCGAAGAGATCTGGAATGAACATCGTGAATCGACCCGCGGTCGCGACCTCGACATCACCGGCCTGAGCTTCAAGATACTGGAAGAGCAGGGCCCACAGCAATGGCCGTATCCGGAAGGTGCGACTACAGGCAAGAAGCGCCTGTATGAAGATGGCATCTTCCCGACTGAATCCGGTCGCGCCAGATTCGTCAACACGGTTTACCAGCCGGTCGCCGATCGCGTTGACGCACGTTATCCCTTCCACCTGACCACGGGTCGCCTGCGTGATCAATGGCATGGCATGAGCCGTACCGGTACCGTGGCGCAATTGTTTGCACATGCGGCGGAACCCGCGGTGGCGATGTCGAAAACCGATATGGAGCGACGTCAGCTTCACAACGGTGACCTGGTGCACGTCACCAGCAAACACGGTTCGCAAATATTCCCGGTGGCACTGGGCGAAGATATGCGCGCCGGGCAAGTCTTCGTCGGCATGCACTGGGGCGAAGAGTATGTGTCCGGTCGCGGCCGCGATGGCGATGGCAGCCACGGTGTGAATGCGCTGACTTCACCGGCTTATGATCCCAGCTCGAAGCAGCCGGAGCTCAAGCATGCGGCGGTCAAGATATTGAAGGCCGAATTCCCGTGGCGCTTTATCGCTTTCGGCTGGATAGATGAAGCGCGCCTGCTGACACTGCAATCGGACTTACGCCCCTTGATGCGCAAGTTTGCCTTTGCCTCCTGCACCCTGTTTGGGCGCGACAAGGTAGGTGTTCTGTTCCGTGCTGCAGACGACTACAGTGCCGCACCTGAATTGATTGCGCAGATAGAACAGATGTTTGGTATCGCCGGCGCACAGGTATTGCGTTACGACGACAGCAAGCGCGGCAATTCGCGACGCATCCTGATCCATGAGGGCAAGCTGCAGGCAGTGGCACTGGCCGGGGATATCTCGGCGGAAGTATGGTTGAAAGAGTATCTGGAAAGCGAACAGGCAGTGGCTACGCTGGGTCGCCTCTTGTTGATGCCATCCAACAAGCCGCCACAGAATTTCAAATCGCGCGGCCGCATCGTCTGCAATTGCCTCAATGTATCCGAGACTGAAATCAATGATGCCTTGATGACTATGCCCGGCACGCCGGATGCACGTTTGCAGGCTTTGCAGCAGAAACTGAAATGCGGCAGCAACTGTGGCTCCTGTGTGCCGGAGCTCAAGAAAATTATTGTCAGCCACGCCTTGCCCGCTCAAGCAGCATAAGCAGGCGCTGCATTTGCTGCTTAACTCTTTCGTCCATCCCTCCTTCGTAGTACCCTCTGCGGATGCAAAATCCTTCTTCTAATTCTCCAGCTGATACCGGGCCATTCGCTGCCGGTCGTTTCATCAAGGAAATCGGCCGCGGCGTCAAAGGCGCACGTAGCCTGTCGCGTGAAGACGCTTATCAACTGTATGCAGCGATGCTGAATGGTCGCGTCTCCGACTTGGAGATGGGCGGCATTATGCTGGCGATGCGCATCAAGGGTGAATCGGTGGATGAAATCGCCGGCTTCCTCGATGCGGCGGAACAGTCATTTGAACAATTACCCGCGCCGCAAAGTGAGTACGCGCCGATTGTGCTGCCCAGCTATAACGGTTCGCGCCAGATGCCCAACCTGACGCCGCTGCTGGCCTTGTTGCTGGCACGGGCAGGGGCGCCGGTCTTGATCCATGGCGTGACCAGCGATCCGGGACGCGTGACGACCGCCGAGATTTTGCAGGAAATGGGCTATCCGGTATCGCATACCGTGGAACAGGCGATGCAAGAGTTCGCGCGCCACGCGCCGGTGCTGATGCCGATTGAAGACCTGGCACCACGCCTGTCGCGCCTGCTGGCGATGCGCCGCATCCTTGGTGTGCGCAATTCCACACATACGCTGGTCAAGCTGATGCAGCCGTTTGCAACAGCGGCCTTGCGCCTGACTTCATACACACATCCGGAATACCTGACGATGCTGACCGGCTATTTCACGACGGCGGCCCCGGCAGTACGTGGCGAAGCCTTCCTGATGCGCGGTACCGAAGGGGAAACCGTGGCAAACGCCAAACGTGCGCAGCAAATCAACTGGATACACGATGGTGAGTGCACGATTCTGGTGCAGAAGCAGGAGCCGGTCGATGATATGCCGCCTTTGCCTGCCGAACGCGATGCCGTAACGACCGCCAGATGGATAGAAGCGGCACTGCGCGGTGAGGAACCGATCCCGATTTCGATTGTGGAGCAGGTGGAACGTTGTTTGCTTGTAGCGAAGAACCTACAAAGCAAACAAGGTGTGCAAGATGGAGCAGCAATCAAAGCTTAAAAGCGAGCAAGCAGCCAAGGTTTTCCTGGTCGGTGCAGGTCCCGGTGATCCGGACTTGCTCACGATTAAGGCGGTCAAAGCCATCGGATGTGCGGACGTCATCCTGATCGACGATCTGGTTAATCCGGAAGTATTGCAATATGCGCCGGCTACTGCGCGCATCGTCAACGTCGGTAAACGCGGCGGTTGCCAGCAAACTCCACAAGAATTCATTGAACGCCTGATGTTGTCCGAAGCGCAAGCCGGGCACTGTGTGGTGCGCCTGAAGGGTGGCGATCCTTTTATTTTTGGCCGCGGTGGCGAAGAGCGCGAGCATTTGCAGGCAGCAGGGATTGTTGTTGAAGTAATCAATGGCATTAGCAGTGGCCTGGCGGCACCGGCTTCGATAGGCGTGCCGCTGACGCACCGGGACTGGAGCCAGGGTGCGATCTTTATCACCGGTCATGGTAAGAATGCGGAATCAAATCCGGATTGGGAAACGCTCGCCAAGCTGAAGCTGACGCTGGTGATTTACATGGGGATTGCACGCTGTGCGGAAATCCAGTCAGCGTTGCTGGCAGGCGGCAAGGATGGCACAACCCCGGTCGCGGTGATCCAGTCGGCAACCGGCATGGCACAAGCGCAACTGATCACCACTTTGTCGGACTTGCCGCAAGCCCTGGCCGGATCCGGCATAGGCAGCCCGGCCATCATTGTCATTGGCGATGTCGTCCGTTGCGCCACGCACACCGCTACCCAAGCAAATTCGCAGACGTTGCGCGACTCGGTTCTTGCACAACTGACAGCATAGAAATGAAAACAGCCGGCTGGCCCGGGCCGGCTGCGCTTACAATCACGGCTTATTTCTATTTGTAGTAAGCCATGACAAAACAGTTTGATGTTGCCGTAATCGGCGCCGGTGCCGCCGGCATGATGTGCGCATCCGTTGCAGGCCAGCGCGGCAAAAGCGTGGTGCTAATAGATCACGCCGCCAAACTCGCAGAAAAAATCCGCATTTCAGGCGGTGGTCGCTGCAACTTCACCAATATCGACGCGACCCCGCAAAATTTCCTTTCGCAAAATCCGCACTTCTGCAAAAGCGCCTTGTCGCGCTATACGCCGCAGGACTTCCTGGCGCTGATGAAGCGTTACCGCATCGCTTATCACGAGAAGCACAAAGGTCAGCTGTTTTGCGATAACTCGGCGGAAGACATTATCAATATGCTGAAAGCGGAATGCGCGCTTGGCAATGTCTCGTGGCGCATGCCGTGCACGGTGGTGTCGATCGCCAAAAGCGGCGAGCAATTCAGGATAGAAACGAATACCGGTGACATCCTCGCCAACAGCCTGGTGATTGCCACCGGTGGCTTGTCGATTCCCAAGATAGGTGCGACCGACTTTGCCTATCGCATCGCGAAGCAATTCGATTTGAAAATGATCGAGCCGCGTCCGGGGCTGGTGCCGCTGACATTCGATGCAAATGCCTGGCAACCTTTCGTACCCTTGTCCGGCATTGCCTTGCCGGTCGAAGTGGAAACCGGCGCCAAGAAAACCCGCGGCTACTTCAAGGAAGATTTGCTCTTCACGCACCGTGGCTTGTCCGGCCCGGCCATCCTGCAGATATCCAGCTTCTGGCAACCGGGTACGCCGCTGACCATCAACCTGGTACCGGAAACCGATATTGCCGAAGCCTTGATAGAAGGCAAGGCCAGCAGCAAGAAAAACCTCGGCAATCAGTTGGCGCAATGGCTGCCGTCGCGCCTCGCCGATGAATGGCTGGCGGTCAACGACTTCAAGGCCGATGCCCGCGTGGCGGACATGCAGGACAAACAATTGCGCAAGCTGGGGGCGTCGCTCAACCAGTGGAGCATCATCCCGAACGGTTCGGAAGGCTATCGCAAGGCGGAAGTGACGCTCGGCGGGATTGACACGCGTGAACTATCGCAACAAACGATGATGGTGAGCAAAGTGCCGGGTTTACACTTCATCGGCGAGTCGGTGGATGTGACCGGCTGGCTCGGCGGTTATAACTTCCAGTGGGCCTGGGCCTCCGGTGTTGCTGCCGGGCAAGCAGTTTAAGGCGGGAATGTGAGGACTACTGACATCTATTGTCAGTAGGGCAAGCTATGCTGACGGCTGTTTACTATTAACAAGCCAACAGGAGCGACGGTATGAGCAGCGAAAATCCCAGCATCATTTCCCATGTGTCGATAGGAACCAACCAGTACGAAAAGGCGCGGGCTTTTTACGATACCGTGCTGGCGACATTGGATATCAAGGTCATCATGGAACACCCGGGCGCAGTCGCCTATGGCCGCCAATACCCGGAATTCTGGGTGCAGACGCCGCATGACGGCAAGGCGGCGAATGTCGGCAATGGCTTTCATATGGGTTTTATCGCCACCAGCAAGGAGCAGGTACATGCGTTTTATGACGCGGCGCTGGCTGCCGGTGCCACGGATGATGGCGCGCCGGGCCCACGCCCGCTGTACGGCGACCCGTATTACGGCTGCTTCGTGCGGGATCCGGAAGGGCACAAGATAGAAGCCGCCTACTGGGACGCCGAGCTCAGCCTCAAGCTCTACGGCCACTAACACTAACTAAGGCCGCCAGGCCGGGGACAGGCACCGCAGGTGTGGCGTTTTGTCCCGTATCCGCTTTCGGGTCAATAAAGAGCCTTCCCTTTGTGGAACAAGGCTGCTATAATCTTCGACTCACTACCCAACATTGGTTTACATTTAAATGACCACTATCCGCCTTAAAGAAAACGAGCCGTTCGAAGTCGCTATGCGTCGCTTCAAGCGCACCATTGAAAAAACTGGTTTGCTGACCGATTTGCGTGCGCGCGAGTTTTACGAGAAGCCAACTGCTGAACGCAAGCGCAAGCTCGCTGCAGCTGTGAAACGCCACTACAAGCGTATCCGCAGCCAGCAATTGCCTAAGAAACTGTACTAATTCCAATGGCTGCGCGCCCTTGTGAGCGTGCGGTACTCAGAATTAGTCGCAAACCCGCTCCGGTGTTGGTCCGCAGCGGGTTTTGGCGTTTTTAATGATCGCTTGATTAATCAGATATCGGAGTGCGTATGAGCCTGAAAGAACAGATCACGGAAGATATGAAAGCGGCGATGCGCGCCAAGGAAGCGGGCAAGCTGGGCACGATTCGCCTGATTACCGCTGCCATCAAGCAAAAAGAAGTTGATGAGCGCATCGAACTCGATGACGCGCAAGTGCAGGCCATCATCGAAAAAATGATCAAGCAGCGCAAGGATTCGATTTCGCAATTCCAGGCCGGCGGTCGCCAGGACCTGGTCGATATCGAGCAAGCCGAGCTGGCCGTATTGACGACTTATATGCCGAGTGCATTGTCGGATGCCGAAGTGCAGGGCGAAGTTGCCGCTGCGGTCGCTGCTTCCGGTGCCGCCGGTCCGCAGGACATGGGCAAGGTCATGGCTATCCTCAAGCCGAAACTCGCTGGTCGTGCCGACATGACTGCCGTATCCGGTTTGGTAAAAGCTGCCTTGACCAAAGCCTGATCGTCATCAGCATTCAGCTGCAGGCGTGATACCACAGTCGTTTATCCAGGATCTCCTCAACCGCGTCGATATCGTCGACGTGGTGGGGCGTTACGTGCAGCTGAAAAAAGGCGGCGCGAACTTCATGGGACTGTGTCCCTTCCATAACGAAAAATCCCCCAGTTTTACCGTCAGTCCGACCAAGCAGTTTTATCACTGCTTCGGTTGCGGTGCGCATGGCACCGCGATCGGTTTCCTGATCGAGTATTCGGGCATGGGTTTTGTCGAAGCGGTGAAGGACCTGGCGCAAAACGTCGGCATGATCGTGCCGGAAGCGGAAGACCGTTTGCCGCCGGCCCAACGTGCCGAGCATCAGGCCAAGAGCATGGCCTTGTCGGAAGCGATGACGCAGGCCTGCGATTATTACCGCCAGCAATTGCGCCATGCCGAACGGGCAAAGAATTACCTGATAGGCCGCGGCCTGACCGGTGAAATTGCCGCGCGTTATGGCATGGGCTATGCGCCTGACGGCTGGGATGGTTTACGTTCGGTATTCCCGGATTATGAAGTCGAGGCGCTGGTCGAATCCGGCCTGGTTATCGACAAGGCCGAAGAAGAAGGCGCAAACCGCAAACGCTATGACCGTTTCCGTGACCGCATCATGTTCCCGATTCGCAATACCAAGGGGCAAGTGATCGGTTTTGGTGGTCGCGTACTGGACAACGGTGAGCCTAAATACTTGAATTCGCCCGAGACGCCCTTATTTCAAAAGGGTAGCGAGCTATATGGTTTGTTCGAGGCACGCCAGGCTATCCGCGAGGCCGGCTATGCGCTGGTGACCGAAGGTTATATGGATGTGGTTGCGCTGGCGCAGCTGGGTTTCCCGCAAGCTGTGGCGACCCTGGGTACGGCATGTACGCCTATCCATGTGCAAAAGCTATTGCGCCAGACCGACCAGGTCATTTTCAGTTTTGATGGTGACAAGGCCGGACGCCGCGCCGCCCGTCGTGCGCTGGAAGCCAGCTTGCCGCATGCAGGTGACAACAAAGTCATCAAATTCCTGTTCCTGCCGAGTGAACATGATCCGGATAGTTACATCCGTGAACTGGGCACCGAGGCATTCGAAAAGCAGGTGCAGGATGCGATGCCTTTATCGCAGTTTTTATTGAAGGAAGCGGTCGGCGACAACGACCTCGGCACGCCGGAAGGCCGCGCCCGCGCGCAGTTCGACGCCAAGCCGCTGTTGCAGGCATTGCCGCCTTCGTCCCTGCGTTTGCAGATCGTGCGCAGCCTGGCGCAGATCACGGAAAGCACGCCGGCCGAAATCGAAGCGCTGTTTGAACTGGCGCAGCCGATCTCGCGGGTTCGTGCCGCGCCGCCGCGTACCAAGCGTGCCGCGCCGCAAGGCTTGGAGCGCCAGATCATGCGCCTGCTGGTATCGCATCCGATACTGGCGGCGGAAATGGACCAGGCGGCGCTTGATATCGCCGCGCACTTCGCGCCGGAACGGGCGGAAATGCTGGTGCAACTGGTCACCCTGAGTCGCGAGATGGGGCCGCAGGCGAATTTTGCGATCCTGGCTGAATTATTGCGTTCCAGTGGCTCGGATTTCGAGCCACTGATTGCGGAAATTGCCGCCGAGCCTGAATCGGATGTGGCACTTGCCAGGCTGGAACTGGCCGGTGCGATCCGGCAGACAAAAATGCAGGCTTTGCGCGACGAACTGGACCAATTGGTGGCCGCCGGGCTGGTGGGAGAGCAAGCGCAGGCGCGCTTCCGCGAATTGACCTTGCAGCAAGACCAGTTGCGCCGTCAGGCGCAGGCAGAAATGATGCAAAGAGGCTAATTTTGCTCTCGTAGCGAGGGGAAATGTTCGCTCCTATGTTATAATTAAAGGCTTTCGATTCAAGCTCTTAGACTTGGTGGTAATAAAGTAATCGGAAAGAAAATCAATAAACTTGCGCGGGCGTAAGCCGGATTTGAAAGCGCAAATCAGCTCGTCGAGCGCAAGCTTAACCGCGCTTCAAGAGCATAACCTTGGTAGTTGATCCAATGGCGAATGCAATGAAGAAACCCGCGAAAACCCAAACGCTCACCGCGAGCAAAGCCAAATCGGCCGCTGCGGTGAAGTCGAGTAAAACTGTTGAGAAGAAAGTAGTCGCTGCAAAGTCGGCCGGTCAGGCAAAAGCCGTGGCTGCCAAGACCAAAGTAACAAGCTCGCCGAGCAAAGCGGCGGCGAAAACGCCTGCAGCCAAACTTTCACCCAAAGTTGCTGCAAAGCCGGTATCAGTGCAATCGAAAGCCCCTGTGACAAATAAGAAATCTGAAGTTAAGCCTGCTAGCAAGTCAGCAAAAGTCGAGCCAAAAGTCGAGTCGCGTCCTGGCGTAAACGTCATGATCACGGCGACCGTCAGCCAGACTACCGACGCCGCCACCCTGGCTGCGATCGACACGTCGGGTTACATCCTGCCGTCGATCAAGGTACCGGGTCGTCGCGGCCGTAAGCCAAAAGAATTCCAGCCTGAGAACGATGAAATCGCGGCATTGAATGCGGTCGAACGCGCAGAACTCAAAGCCGTCGACAAAGCGAAAGCCAAAGATCGCAAGGCCAAAGAAAAAGCATTGTTGAAGGACGCCTTCTCGTCCGATACGGAAGCCAGCGAAGAAGAACTCGAAGCGCGTCGCCAGAAACTCAAGACGCTGATCAAGTTCGGTAAGGAACGCGGCTTCCTGACCTACGCAGAGATCAACGATCACCTGCCGGAAAACATCATTGATCCGGAAGCGATTGAAGGCATCATCGGTACCTTCAATGACATGGGTATCGCTGTCTACGAACAGGCACCGGATGCAGAAACCCTGCTCCTGTCCGATAACGTGGCAACCGTTGCCAGCGATGATGAAGCCGAAGCTGCTGCGGAAGCGGCACTCTCGACCGTCGACTCCGATTTCGGCCGTACTACCGATCCTGTGCGTATGTACATGCGCGAAATGGGTTCGGTCGAACTGTTGACACGCGAAGGCGAGATCGACATCGCAAAACGTATCGAAGACGGCCTGCGTGACATGATCCAGGCGATCTCCGCATGCCCGACCACGATTGCAGAAATCATTGCTGCCGCTGAACGCATCTCCAAGGACGAAGCCAAGATCGACGAAATCGTCGACGGCCTGGTCGATATGGATGCAGCGGAACCTGTCGTCGCTCCTCCTGCTCCAGCCGCTTCTTCTGACGATGAAGAAGACGAAGAAGAGGAAGAGGAAGAAGAAGAGGAAGAAGAAGAAACCACAGCCGCTTCCGGCGCTGCGGGTTTCTCGAGCGAACAGCTGGAACAGCTGAAGCGTGATTCGCTTGCCAAATTCTCGACCATCGCCCAGCAATTCGACAAGATGCGCAAAGCGTTCGAGAAAGAAGGCTACAACTCGAAACCTTACGTCAAGGCACAAGAGATCATTTCGAATGAACTGCTCAGCATCCGCTTCACCGCAAAAGTCGTCGAGAAATTGTGCGACACGCTGCGCGGTCAAGTTGATGAAGTGCGTCACATCGAAAAACAAATCCTTGATGTTGCAGTGAATCGTTGCGGCATGCCACGTGGCCACTTCATCAAAGTCTTCCCGGGCAATGAAACCAATCTGGACTGGGTTGACGGCGAAGTGAACGGCAAGCATGCATACAGCGTCGTGTTGGCACGTAACGTCCCGACCGTCAAAGAACTGCAGCAAAAACTGATCGACCTGCAAGCACGTGTTGTCTTGCCTTTGCCTGACCTGCGCGCCATCAACAAGAAGATGGCTGCCGGTGAAATGAAGGCCCGCAAGGCAAAACGCGAAATGACGGAAGCCAACTTGCGTCTGGTTATTTCGATTGCGAAAAAGTATACTAACCGCGGTTTGCAATTCCTCGATTTGATCCAGGAAGGCAATATCGGTTTGATGAAGGCAGTCGACAAGTTTGAATATCGTCGCGGCTTCAAATTCTCGACTTATGCAACCTGGTGGATTCGTCAGGCCATCACCCGTTCGATCGCCGATCAGGCCCGCACCATCCGTATTCCGGTGCACATGATCGAAACGATCAACAAGATGAATCGCATCTCGCGTCAGATCCTGCAGGAAACCGGTGCAGAACCGGATCCGGCAACCCTGGCGATCAAGATGGAAATGCCGGAAGACAAAATTCGCAAGATCATGAAGATCGCGAAAGAGCCTATTTCGATGGAAACACCGATAGGCGACGACGACGATTCGCATCTGGGCGACTTCATCGAAGACAACAACACATTGGCTCCGGCCGATGCAGCGTTGCACGCTTCGATGCGCGGTGTAGTCAAGGACGTACTCGATTCCCTGACACCACGCGAAGCAAAAGTCTTGCGTATGCGTTTTGGTATCGAAATGTCGACCGATCACACGCTGGAAGAAGTGGGCAAGCAATTCGACGTTACACGTGAGCGTATTCGCCAAATAGAAGCAAAGGCATTGCGCAAACTGCGTCACCCATCACGGTCAGATAAATTGAAGAGCTTCCTGGAAGGTAATTAAGCTCTGATCAAGTTGTCGGGCCTCTAGCTCATGCTTGGTTAGAGCAGCGGACTCATAATCCGTTGGTGCCGTGTTCGACTCACGGGAGGCCCACCACGTAATTTCAAATGGGAAGGTTAGCGAAAGCTGGCCTTCCCTTTGTTTTATAAGGGCTTTTCTTTAGATAAATTGAACGACCTGTTCAATAGTCTCAAGTCGCTACCTATCTTTCTTCATGGTTTGCGCCATTTTTGCGCCATTGGGTCTCCACCGGAGTTACCTAAATGCCTCAGATTCGCAAACGTGCTGCAGATCAATTCCAAGCAAGAGTTCGTATAAAGGGCAATCCTGAACTCAGCAAAACCTTTTCAACTAAAGCAGCAGCAGTCCACTGGGCAGATGAGCAGGAGCGACTTGTTAAGCAAGGCCGTGGTTCTGCAATCCTGTTGGCAAACAACCTCACTATTACGGCTGCATTAGATCGCTATGCACGTGAGGTGACGCCTCTTAAAAAAGGTTGGAAGCAGGAACTGGTCAGATTACGCAGATGGCAGTCCAATCCTTTAGCGCAACTCACCATGCCGCAATTAAGGGCTGCAGAACTAGCCAAATATCGTGATCAACGGTTGAGCGACGGCTTAGGTGCAAACACTGTGCGGCTTGAATTGGCTCTGATCTCGCATGTCTACGAGGTAGCTATAAAGGACTGGGGGCTGGAGGTGCTGATCAATCCTGTCCGCATTATTCGGAAGCCTAAACTCCCACGTGGTCGTGAACGTCGTTTGACGGAGGGTGAAGAAGACCTTTTGCTTGAATACTGTAAAAAAAAGGGGGCCGCACTCTTGCGGCTTGTAATCATCCTTGCGTTAGAAACGGCAATGCGGCGCGGTGAGATTGCCAGTTTGCACACTGAAAACATTGATCTGGACAGCCGTCTGATATTTTTAGATCAAACGAAAAATGGGGATAAGCGGAAAGTGCCGCTCTCTAGACGTGCGCAAAAAGAACTTGAAAACTATCTATGCGGCAAGCACGGAGAACTAGTGCCGCTTCATCCGGATAATATTTCCGGCGCATTTTCTCAAGCTTGCAAAGTCTGTGGAATTAGTGGACTTACCCTGCATGACTTGCGGCATGAAGCGACATCAAGGCTCTTTGAAAAAGGATTCAACATGATGGAGGTGGCTGCCATCACAGGTCACAAGACGCTTACTATGCTGAAGCGTTACACGCACTTGGACACAGCAGATTTTCTGGTTCGCTTGGGTTAACTTGCTTGGTCCTGCCATTCAAAATAGTGCGGATCATTTTCAAATATCGCTAGTACATCAAGTTCGGTTTCTTTATCAAAGAAATCCTTAGGTAAGTTTCTAACCATTCTGTACTTGCGCATGAAGTTAGATTCTTCCCATGCTTCCCCCAGCGGAGTAAGGCTGTTTATGAGTAATAGAGCTTGTTCGTAATTCGTAAGTTGGGCGCGTATGGTTTTGACGTACTGGCGCTTCTTTTCATCACTTATTTCTTGCTGATCAATGTACGACACTGTCTGATAAAGATGCCTGTAGTAATGCCCTAATCTTGATTGATGACCATCAACAGGGCCATGTGAAAGACGCACCTCTTTCGCCATTTCTAAGCGGATCCCTTTGTCAAAAAAGTAATGAATTAGCGTCCTTACAAATTCCATTTGCTCTGATGTCAAATGGGGCTCAAGCGCGCTAGAGAGCATCCGCGAAGAATTCGGTCCAACGCCGTAATAGAAGGTGTAATAGGCAATGAGGATTTTAGTGCGTTCGTTTAACGTATTACTTTCGCCACCGGAACTGACGTGCTGAAGAATAGCCTGGAATTCCCTAACTAACGAAATGAATGTTTTTCGACCTTGATGTTTACCTAAATCAAACTCAGCAACGTTCTCACGATGTAATTTCACCAGTTCAAAATATCTGTTCTCAAAACTTTGTTGCTCAGAACTACTGCGTTGGTGCTTCAATGTTTCTACCAATAGGTAGACAGATAGACCAGCTATGACCGTCCCGAAGATGCCTCCAACGAAATCTCCCGCACGAGCGAAGTTTTCAAGAGGTGATGTGGAATAAGCTAGGACGATAGCCGCGACTAGAAGCGCGTACACGATTAGTCGGTCGAGGAAAGTCTTGAACATGGCAAAGGTGTATAACAATGATGACAACGCATTCTAGCTTAGTAAGGTACTAAGAGAGCTAGCAGCCTTGTAAGGTCACAGGCCGTTCTTGCGCAAAGCAGACCAGAGCAGATGTGTATGCAAGCAAGGCAGACTTCAATCTATCTGTAGGCCACTGGGGTGCATTAGACGGCTCTAACGAATGGCAAGACTGTGACAGTGTGGTTGTCTTTGGATTGCCTACGATGCCCTCTGCATGGGCTGTATGCCGCTATGCTGCCTTGCAGGGTGGTGTTGATACTGATTGGCTTGCAAGCAGCCATAGACCCTTTGTAGACCACAAGGACATACGTTCTGCACTGCGTAGCGGACAGACTGATATTCAAATCATTCAAGCTATCAATCGGATACGTTGTAGGAAGGTTGTAGACAGTGAGGGTAACTGTCTTCCCTCTGACATCTTTATCTTGCTACCTACAGGTGATCAGGGTGATCAAAGGATTGAGACCATCAAGAAAGCTATGCCAGGTATTAAAGTGAGAGACTGGGTGATTGAAGGCTTAAGTGCTAAGACAAAGACGAAGGGTATGCAGCATAAAGGTTCTAAAGGTCAGACATCAATCCTGAATTATCTTGCTAACGTTCCTGTAGGTAGTTACTCAGCATCGTTACTACGGAAAGACATCAAGATATCTAAATCAACCCTAAGTCGTTTTCAGCGTACCTTGGATGACATACATAGCGAGACTAGGAAGACCTTGTTAGGTTTCAATGTGGTCTTCCATAAGGGGGGATTTGGACGTGGTTCTGATTGTGTCTATGAAAAGAGAGAATAAGGGTGTCATTAAAACCTAAGTATTACTAAGTAAGCTTTAGTGACTACCTTATTGTCTATTTGTAGTTGTTCAACTTAGAGATACCTAGGACTAAGGTAACTCTAAGGGACAACAACATCAGCAACATACAGGGTCTTACATAACGCTATACCGTGATGTTTAGATGTCTAATTGCTTTGGTATCTGAATAAACTGTGCTGCTACGTCTCTGAACTTTTGTTTAGAAAATGAAGCGAAACAGCCATGTATTCCCTGTTTGGTAAGATGTTGGGAGTAGTCGTATGTTCCTGTCTGCGGGCTCTGGTCTGCTGCCTTTGAAAGTTCCAAGGAACCTACAACTGTGGTCTTACCTTCTTCAACTGCACACATCAGCATTTCGAATTCATCGATGGTCATGAAGTACATATGGCTAGGATGTATCCTAAGGCTCTCTTCGTAAGGCGCAACTAAAACGTCAAACGCGTCCTGTCCAATTACATCGATCAAACGCACACCGTGACCTACGTACAATTCCTTATAGGTCACTACGATCAGATAGTTTGCTGAGACTGATCTAACTAGCGCAGGTCTTGTAGAATCGTTGATCATCCTCAAAGCATCATGAGCCTGTACGACGGCTTTGGTTAGCGATGTTTTATACCACTTGATTTGCTGTTCAAAAGTTAGTGCAACTTTACCTTCGTAGTGCAGTTCTATCCCCTTGGCATCCACAAAGACATTACCTTCTTTCTCCGTGATAACAAAGTCGATTTCCTTTGTGCCTTGCTTGGGCTTGTAATGGTCGCGCAACTGCAGTTCTGTATAAAAATCTAAACGAGCATGTCGTATGTACATTTCAACGTAGCGTTCAAAGACAGGGCCAAAGTCTTCCATGAACGTCTCTGCTGCTATTTCACGAAGCCGGTCAAACACTACGTACTCCAGCGACCTGTATAACAAATGTCGTTCGATGCAAGTCGGTTTACTGTCAAGCATGAGGAATGGATATCGCTGGAAATAAGACTGCTCAAAAAACTCTAAGGGACTACGCGGTAAACCGCCAGCATCACGTATAAGTTGATCACGCGTTCTTATCACAGCTACCGCATTGTCAAACGTGGTGGTCAAGCTTGCTAGAAACGCGTCAATGTCTTCATGCGAAAACGCTTGACCCATCGTGGCTTTGTACTGTTCGATATCGATTGCTGCTGTATTCGGATCGTTATAATGCAACATCAACAGTGCTGAACAGATCAAATACTGATTGATGTCTACTTTCGTGATTTTCTTGAATTCAATCGCAAGGCGGTGGTCTTTGGGGAGGTCTCCAAATAAAAACAACTGACGATTTATGCGATGTAGCGCAGGGCCGAATTGCAAGTAAAACTGTTGCACGGCCATTGCCTTCATGAACAAATGAACATCAGCAAAATCATCGGGCATGTACCCCACATCACCGATTTGGTAGATGTCATCCATAACTTTATAGACGTCATTTTTACTAGGGGTGGCACGTCCCTTGGCAAACGCTTCGGGATCAGCCAGTGCCCATTTAATTGCCAGCAAAGCTATCCAAGGCATTTTTTCAGCCTCCAGCCTCCCTGCTGCGACCGGCCACCTCAGGTGCGTAAGGACGATGTGTATAAAGTCCGACGTATCGAACTTACGCATTCGATTGCGTATAACTTTGTACCGTTCACCATATTTTTTTTCTATTGAATGGTTCATACTAATTTAATACACAGAGAGGTACGGCATGGCGTCGTCAACGCAAAGTTGCCAATGTTTGAGGTAAGTCATAGCAACTGATGGATTATTCCACACAACCATCACATTTTCACTGTTTGATGTCTGCGCAGCTTTGCTGTAATTGCAGTTGTCTATCTGTACGTGAAAACCATCAACGATGATGTACTTCTCATGGTGAATGGCGTGTCCTATCAGGTTATAATTCTTGACCCATTATTTGACCCAATGACCCATTAAGAAACGACCTAGAAGGTAATTAATATCTAGTCAGGTTACGGGCCTCTAGCTCATGCTTGGTTAGAGCAGCGGACTCATAATCCGTTGGTGCCGTGTTCGACTCACGGGAGGCCCACCAAAGTAAGGGAAAAGGGAGAGCTAGTGAAAACTAGTTCTCCCTTTTTTATAAAATTTTTCCCTACGATAGATTTTTCTATTTGCTGGACTACCTTTAGACGCTATCCATTTTTCTTCATGATTTGCGTCATCGCTAATTAACTTAGTTTTACTCACCGTACCAGATATATGGGATGTTAATTTCCTTGGCTTAAAGGCAATATGATCCGCTTTGCAAAGGTCTAGGTCTCCAAAATGATTGATTTTCTTCTGAGTGGTATCGGGCGGGTTGTTATAGGCGCTATTGGTGGTGCAATTGGAGCCGGTCTGGTTTTCAGTATTGGAAACAAGCTTAAGTGGTCTTCCAATGTCCGCACCGTAGCGGTAGTTGTCGCTGCGGCTTTACTCGGTATGGGATTGCCCGGCGTTGTGGCTCATTTTGCTAAACAAGAGAAAATCTCTGTAATGGTTGATGCCGGTTTAGATATAGCAAGAGGCATAAGTGCAAAGGCTGATAAGGCAGAAACCTTGGATGGCAGAGATGAAATTCTGATAAACGAAGGTAGAAAGGCAGCTAATGAGGTATTGCGCAAGCTGGATGCCAAGGAAAAAGTGCGGTACGCGGCAGGAGAGTTTTGGGCTTACTATTTTGTAGTAACGGTTGGTAGGGCAGAGTATTGTGCAAAGCAAGGTGTGCCTATTGGTGAGTTCGTCAGTGGGGTGCAGCGACTCAATAAATTAGATTTTGATGGTGCTACATCGATTGTGAGTTCTAAGGATGCTGAAGTCTTTTTCAGGGAACATATACTCCCTAAAGCCAAGACTGATATAGAGGCAATGCACCACTCATTGTCCGAACGTTATCAGGTTCCGGTACAAGTCTTTTGCAAAGCGTACCAAGAGCAAGCAATAGAAGCCGCACAGGACTTTAAGTTTTCCGATGCTATGCCTCAGTTATCGTACATTCTTCGCACTGCAACAGAAAATAGATAATTGGGCGATCTGAAACAGAGGGGGTTACGATTATTCGTAACCCCTTTTCTATTTGGCTTCCGCTAAGCCGTACAAATTTCTGCCAGCCAATAAACCTGACATTTACATAAGCCCCCGGTGAATACCTACCATTCATCCAACAATGATTTGTACGCCTCCGTACAAGATTCCAGCACCTCCTCGCCCATATGATCTCTTCAAACCACAATCAGGTGGTGTGTCAAAGAGATCAGGAGATGTATGCGAGACCATATTTGCAGTACCGGATGTAATCACTTTTCCCATCTGAACGATGCCGATTTGCAGGGCGAGTTCAAGGAAGCGCGCCAGAGCTTGCGCGCCGCTATCGGTGGCCAGCCAACCGCAGGAATCGCCGGCCTGGCCGGTGTTACCGAGCGTGCGCTGCCTTCGAAGCAGGCTGGGGAACAAGTTAGCCATTACTACGTTCCGGCCAACAACAAAACTATCCACTGGGGTTACTTCAGCAAGACCATGGAGCCGCTGCTGAAGCTGGAATCCGGTGATTACGCGACGATCGAAACAATCACGCATCACTCCAATGACGATATCGAGCGCATGGTCAAAGGTGATCCAGGTGCGGAAAGCATTTTCCAATGGGATGCGAATAGCAAGGCAGTGGATCGCCGGGGCGCGGGCGCGATGGATGATCCATTGGGCGCGGGCGGTGGACTCGGCGTGCACGTTTGCACTGGTCCTATCTTTGTCAATGGTGCTGAGCCAGGCGACGTGCTGGAAGTGCGCATTGTCGACACCATGCAGCGTCCATCGGGCAACCCTGATTATCGCGGCAAGACTTTTGGTTCCAACGTCGCCAGTAACTGGGGCTTCCACTATAACAACCTGATCACCGAGCCTAAAGGCCGTGAAGTCATCACGATTTATGAAGTCGATGCGCAAGGCGAACAGACCTGGGCCAAGGCCGTTTATAACTATCGCTGGACACCGCAAACCGATCCTTTCGGCACCGTACATCCAATCATCGATTACCCAGGTGTGCCGGTCGACAAGAGCAGCATCAAGCCAAACTACGATGTGCTGAAGGGTTATGAAATCCCTGTGCGTCCGCACTTCGGCATGATTGGTGTCGCTCCGGTCGAAGCGGATATGGTTTCGTCCATCATCCCTAGCTACAGCGGCGGTAACTTCGATAACTGGCGTATGGGCAAAGGCGCTACCGCATTCTTCCCGGTCGTGGTGCCAGGTGCGATGTTCTCGGTCGGTGATCCGCATGCATCGCAAGGTGATGCAGAGCTCTGCGGTACCGCGATTGAATGCTCATTGACCGGCTTGTTCCAGTTCATCCTGCACAAGAAAGCCGACCTGCCGGGCACCAAGCTGTACGGCCTCGACTATCCATTGCTGGAAACCGAAAGCGAATTGATCGTGCACGGCTTCAGCAGCCCGAACTACCTGAAGGAATTCGGTGTGGATGGTACGTCTGAACTGTTCAAGAAATCCTCGCTGGACAGCGCAATGACGGATGCTTTCAACAAGACCCGTCGCTTCTTCATGGATACACGCAACCTGACCGAAGACGAAGCGATCTCGCTGATCTCGGTATCGGTCGACTTCGGTATTACCCAGGTCGTCGATGGCAACTGGGGTGTGCACGCCATCATCAAGAAAGCAGTTTTCCCTAAGTAATTTGAAGTATCCGGTGCTGGCGGAGCATATCCGCCGGCACCGTGTCGTGTCGCGATTAATACCTGGCATCAAAAAGAGTAGTGAGGCAGGACAGTAAAACGGAAGTACATAAAAAAATAAGCAGTGCCGTAGTAAAAGAAAACAAATTTCTTTACACGTATAAAAACGAGGAGACAAAATGGGTGCAAGTAAAAATACACTGCGCAAGCTACAGTGCGTCGCAGCCTTGGGCGCAGCATGTGCATTGCCGGCAATGGCGCAGACATCGGTACAGGTCACCGGCCTGGTCGATAACTTTATCGGCTCGGTCAAATACAGTGGCGACGCCGGACGTAGCAGCGTCGTCAATAGCGGTGGTATGACGACATCGTGGTTTGGCTTCAAGGGTACTGAAGACCTCGGTGGCGGACTTAAGGCCAAATTCAACCTGACTTCTTTCTTCCGCGCGGATACCGGCGGGGCCGGGCGCTTCGACGGCAATGAAACTTTTTTCTCGCGCGATGCGAATGTCGGCTTGATCGGCAAATTCGGTGAAATCTCCCTCGGTCGCGACCTCGCGCCGCACTTCCTACCTTCCATCCTGTTCAATCCGTTTGGTGATTCATTCCAGCTGTCACCTTTGATGCTGCACGCAGATGTGCCGCTATTCAATGGTTCGCGCTGGAGCAATTCGGTAGCGGCAGATACCGGCTGGAGCAATGAGATTATCTATACCACGCCGAATATGGCGGGTTTGAAAGCCAATATCCATTATCAGTTCGGAGAGGTGGCAGGGCAGAGCGGCAAGAATAACGTCGGTATGAACTTGCTCTATTCGAATGGCCCATTGGGATTGGCCGCGTATTACCAAAAAATAAGGGTGAACAATCCACTCGAACAGACGCCGGGCAATGTGTTGCCGGCAGCGACTTTGCTTGGTGGTTTGACGCCGGCGCGCCAGACCGGATGGTTTGTCGGTGGCTCGTATGATTTCGCTGTTGCCAAGTTGTTCGCAACCTATAACCAGACCAGTCACGATGTCGATCTGCAAGACAGGACCGTGCAGCTCGGTACCAGTATTCCACTGGGCCAGGGCGCTATCCTCGCGTCATGGGCAAATACCAAACGTGATGGCGCTGCGATAGGACAGGATTTGAAACGCAATACAGCGTCGTTTGGCTATGACTACAACATCTCCAAACGCACTGATCTTTATGCAGTTTATATGTACGACAAGATTACCCAGCAAAATACCGGCAACACCGTTGCGCTGGGTATCCGCCATCGTTTTTGATCAACATGGCTGAACGGGATATCCGTCCAGCCACATAGCCTCTCCGATGCTCAAGAAGTTGAGTGCGATTCGGCGAGCATGGAAACATGCTCGCTTTTTTTATTGCTCCACCAGACGACGCCGGAGGTCAGGAACAGCAGGAAGGTCGCTGTCGCAATGACGGCTGTAAACGCAACATCAAATGATGCCTTGGCTGCATTGCCGACGATCTGTGCTGCGGCCGGCGCCAGGTCGCGACCCACGATCAGGGCTTCATCCAGGCTATCCCACACGATGGCAGGCAGGTTCATATCGGCGGGCAGGCTCAGTGTGCTTGCATAGGCCAGCGACAAAATGCTGCCCATTAGTGTCACGCCAAAGACGCTGCCAAGTTCGTAGGAAACTTCTTCGACCGAAGCTGCCATACCTGCGCGGTCAACCGGTGCGCTTTGCATGATGGTGCCGGAAGCGGCCGTCATGGCCGCACCGATACCGGCACCGAGCACCAGCAGGCAAATGATTTGTATCCATGCTGCAGCGTCATACAGGAACAGGTAGGCACCCATGCCGAGTCCGGAGATCAGCAAGGAGAGCGACAATACATAGGCGCTACCCAGGCGTGGCAATACACGCCCGGTCAACGGCCCTGCGACAAAGGCCGCCAGCGACAAAGGCAGGATGAAGACACCGGCTTGCAATGGCGTCATATCCAGCACCAGTTGCAGACGCTGGGTAAATACCAGCTCCATACCCAACAGGGCGGCGGCAGCGACGACAGCGGCGGCAACGGATGACGAGAAAATCGTGTTTTTAAACAGCGAAAAATCTATCATCGGATGTGCGCTGTGTTGCTGGCGCCGGGCAAACACGGCGAGGAAGAAAATACCGACCAGCAGTACCAGCAAGGCTATGCCCCATGCCGGTTCACGCTTGCCTGCTTCCTTCAACGCATAGGTAACACCGACCAGGCCGGCCATGATTTGCAGGGAACCGATCAAGTCCCATGGACGGGTTTTATTGGCTTTACCTTTCGGTATATATGCGAGCGCGATGGGCAAGGCCACCAGCACGATAGGCACATTGATCAGGAAGACCGAACCCCACCAGAAGTATTCCAGCAAGAGTCCGCCGACCACCGGTCCCAGCGCCGCGCCACCGAAGGCGACTGAGGCCCAGATGCCGATCGCGACCGCACGTTCGTTTTCATCTGCAAAGGCGAGACGGATGATGGACAGCGTCGCCGGCATCATCATGGCCGCGCCTACCGCCAGCAAGGCACGCGAGGCGATCAGGGTGGCGGAGGACGGTGAGTATGCGGCGCACAGTGATGCAATACCGAAGACGACGAGTCCGGCGATGAACAGGGACTTGTGCCCGAGGCGGTCACCCAGCGTACCCATGCCGAGTAGCAGCCCGGAGACCGTGAGTGCATAGATGTTGACGATCCACAGCTTGGCCGAAGCCGATGCGGTGAGGTCTGCCGTCAGGCGCGGCAATGCCGCATACAGCACCGTCATGTCGACCACGATCAGCAATAGCGCGACCGAGACGATGGCCAGTACCAGCCAGCGGCTGGAAGATGGCAAGGTCGACGTGTGTTTCAGGATTTGCTTATCTTGCTTATGCATGGCTAAGCTCCTTCATCATCACGACCGATACCGGCTGAAAGCCCTGCGCTTCGAAGAAACGATGCGCATCATGGTTGCCTTCACCGCTTTCGAGGAAGAGGCGCGTGATGCCGCGCTTGAGCATTTGCTGTTCCAGCCATGCAATGAACTGGCGGCCGATTCCTGCGCCGCGATAGTCCGGATGCACGATCAGGTCGTCCAGCGAAGCATAAGGTGTGGCTACATCCTGCTTGTTGCCGATGGAGACCAGCGCCATCCCGGCGATTGCGCCGTCGATGGTGGCAAGTGCAATCAGGCGGTCTGCACAGGCCGGATCCTGCGCCAGCGTCGCTTTTAATTCTTCATGCAAGGTGGCTGCAAGATCGCTGCGCCAGCGTGTCGGTGTTTCTGCGCGTGATCCTTGCAGCTCGGAGTGGGAAATATATTGGGTGTGCGCATGCTTCACGAAGAACCGGGTAAGTGCTTCGCTTTGCGCCGCGTCTGTACACCAGTTTATGGCTACAGTTTTGGTGGGATTGAATTTGTGATTCATGGCTTGTTTGGCCCTAAAGAGCCGATTTGTTGTGTAACTTTGCCTATCATCCATCAATATTAGATTTGGACAAAGTTAAGTACCATCTATAAAATAGATGAATGGAATGGACTATCGACCGCATGAAGCAGTTTGTCGTGACCGCAGAGGCCGGTTCTATCTCTGCGGCTGCGCGCCGCCTGGGCAAGGCGCAATCTGCTGTCAGTACGGCAATTGCCTTGCTGGAAGCGGATCTGGGCTTCGAATTATTCGACCGTTCGCGGCGCAGTGTGCAATTGACACCGGCGGGTGAAGTGATGCTGCTGGAAGCGCGGGAATTGTTGCGCCAGGCCGAAGGACTGGACCACCGTGCGCAATCATTTGCAGCGGGGCAGCAGCCGAAGCTGACGCTGGCACTGGATGAGGCTTTACCTTATCTGGCGGTCGGTGCGCTGGTGAAGGAAATATCGCAACGCTTTCCGTCGCTCGAATTGAGTCAGTTGAACGGGACCGCTACCGAGGTTGCCGAGTATGTTGAAAAGCAGCGCGCCAGTGTGGCTTTCCATTTCGACCGCGGGCCGTGCTCGCTGTCATTTGCGCAAAAGCATATCGGCAGCGTCGCGCAAGGCATATTCGTCGGGCGTGGACATCCGTTAACAAAGATCAAAAAGGTCACGCAAAGGGATCTCGCCAAGCACAGGCAGTTGCTGATGCATATGGATGACTATGCCGATCCGGCGCTCAGTCCTTCGGTGTGGCGCTCAGACAGTTTTTACAGTATCGCCGCGATGGTGGCCGATGGCATAGGCTGGGCAATATTGCCGCTGAATATTGCCGAATATGAAGAGTACCGTTTGCATTTGCAGGAATTGCCCTGCGATGAATTCACCTTGCCGGTGCTGTCGGTGCGCATGCTGTGGTTACAGGGGCATCAACCCGATGCGACCGCACAGTGGGTGCAGAAGCGCCTGGCTGAATTGCTGCACACTATTCCCCTAAGCCTGTGAATACCGGGCAGCTATCCGGAGATAGCTGCCCGTTTGTAATGGATCAGATCCAGGCAGTGCGCTGGTGTACGCGTGCACCAGCCGAGTAAGTGGCAGTGATGACGCGATCATCACCCAGTAGTGCCAGTGCAAACAATTGTTCTTCGAGACTGTCGGTGGTGGCGCTACGACGCGAGAGCAAAGGCGTCGCCTGCGGATCGAGCACGATGAAGTCCGCATCGCAGCCAACCGCAAAATTCCCGATCGTTCCTTCCAGTTGCAGTGCGCGTGCACCGCCGAGCGTCGCCATATAAAACATGCGGTGTGCGTCCAGGTGCACGCCGCTCATGCGACCGACCTTGTGTAACTCATTCATGGTTTGCAACATCGAAAAACTGGTGCCGCCACCGACATCGGTTGCCAGTGACATCGGCATGCGCAATTTATCGGCATTGGCAAAATCAAACAAACCACTGCCGAGGAAGAGATTGGAAGTAGGACAGACTGTCGCCACCGATTCCGTGGCAGCCATGCGTGCGCGGTCATTGTCATCCAGCCAGATGCAGTGCGCGTACAAGGCGCGCTTGCGCATCAAGCCACGTTGCTCATAGACATCCAAGTAGCTGCGCGCATCCGGGAACAATTCCTTGACCCATTTCACTTCATCCGTATTTTCGGCGACGTGGGTTTGTATATAAGTGTCCGGATACTGCGCAGCCAGTTCACCGGCCAGTCTTAATTGCTTATCGGTAGAGGTCGGAGCAAAACGCGGTGTGATCGCGTAATGCTGGCGTCCTTTCTTGTGCCAGCGCTGGATCAGGGCTTCAGTATCACGTGCGCTGCTTTCGGCAGTGTCGAGCAGGAAGTCGGGAGCATTCCTGTCCATCATCACCTTGCCGGCCACCATACGCAAATTGAGTGCATGGCTGCGTTCGAAGAAGGCATCAACCGATTGCGGATGCACGGTGCAATACACCGCAGCGGTAGTGGTACCGTTGCGCAGCAATTCAGCCAGGAAGAAGTCGGCTACTTCGGCCGCATGTGCGGAATCTCCAAAGCGTCCTTCGGTCGGGAAGGTATAGGTATTCAGCCACGGCAACAGGCCGGGTGCGGGCGAGCCGATGATATCGGTTTGCGGATAGTGAACATGGGTGTCGATAAAGCCGGGCGTGATGATCTTGCCGCGCCAGTCATTGAGCATGGCGTCAGCGGGAAGGCTGCTGTGCAAACTATCGTAATCACCCGCGGCGACTACCTTGCCATCGGCAATGACCAGCAAGCCATCGCTATGCCAGAGCGTGGCGTCTTCATCGAAGGCCGGGTCGTTACGGAAGTGAAGCAGGCTGGCGCGGTACGCTTGTACGTTAGGAATCATGAAGGGCAGTAATAGAAATTGAATGGTGAAGCAAGCCTGCGCTTGCGCTTGGGTCAGGCTTGCGGAGTAAGTGCTTTAAGCGGGCTGTGTGCGCGCAATTCCCATAACTGCATGAGTTGCGCGACCACGGCGACCGCGATGCTGGCGGGCTCCTTGCCATAGATGCCGGGAATACCGATAGGGCACGTCATCTTGTTCAGTTGCTCGACGGTGATGCCGCGATCCTGCAGCCGATGCTCGAATTGCTTGCGTTTGGTATGAGAACCGATCAGGCCGAACCAGGCGACGTCGTCGCGCCGTAAAATCTGTTCCGTCAATTGCTGGTCCAGCGAATGGCTGTGTGTCATCACCAGGAAGTAGGCACCGGGCTCCGCCTTGGCCACTACTGCATTTGGCACATCGGTCGCATCAATGGTGACCTGTTCCGGCAAATCAGACGGGAACATATCTTCGCGTTCATCGACCCACAGGATTCGACAGGGCAACATGCCCAGCATGCGTACCAGTGCAGTGCCCACGTGACCCGCACCGAACAGCACCACTTGCGGCAAACGGGCGCTGCATAAATCGAACAACCAGCGGCGTCCACGCGTATCACGTGCAATATGCGTGTTGCTTGCAATACGGAACATGCCGGCGTGCAAGCCATTGTCTGCGGTGTTTGCTTCGCGGCAGCTGCCATCGATTTCATACAGCAGCGATGGATCGGATGATTCCAGTGGCACGGCGCGCCAGACATTCACGCCATCCTTGCGGCAAGCCGCCAGCCCTGCCAGCATACTGGCCGCATTTTCATCAATGATTTCAAAGGCGAGGAAGACGACGCCGCCGCAACACTGGCCCAGGCTGGGACCAAGTGCAATGCGTTCTACATGCGTCAGGCGGCGCTTGCTGTCGTGGTCCGCCAGCATCGCACGCGCGGTCTCGGCAGCACGCCATTCAAGGTGACCACCGCCTATGGTGTCGAATTGCTGCGTGGCGGTGAAGACCATGCGCGCACCTTCTTCCCGTGGCGTTGAACCCTGGATGCCGGCCACCGTCACCAGCACGCAATTTTCTTTTCGCGTTGCCGCAGCTTGCAAGGCTTCTAACCAGCTAGACATGGCATGCTCCTAGTGGATGGCGGCACGAACCGCATCGATCGCGTCGAGGATGGCTTCGCTGGTGGCCGGTGCGCGCAAAGGAGGATTGATGCGATTGTTGCCCACTGCGGCGACTGCATCGCGGATCGCGAAGAAGACCGAGAACGGCAAGAGCAAAGGTGGCTCACCGACCGCTTTGGAGCGGTGGATACTATCTTGCACATTGCTGTTCTTAAACAGCTTGACGCGGAAATCAGGCGGGCAATCGGAGATCGCCGGGATCTTGTAGGTGGACGGTGCATGCGTCATCAGCTTGCCCTCCTTGTTCCACCACAATTCTTCTGTGGTGAGCCAACCCATACCCTGGATGAAGCCGCCTTCCACCTGCCCGAGATCGATCGCCGGATTAAGTGCTTCGCCGGCATCGTACAGCGCGTCGGCACGCAGCAGTTTCCATTCGCCGGTGAGTGTATCGATGACCACTTCCGCCACTGCTGCGCCATAAGCGTAGTAGTAGAAAGGATGGCCATTCATGGTCTTCGCATTCCAATGTACGCGTGGCGTTGAATAGAAACCATCCGACCAGAGCTGGACGCGCGCGAGATAGCCCTGCATGACCAGTTCCTTGAAGGCTATCGATTGCTCACCCGAGCTCACTTTGCCGTCAGCGAAACCGATGGTGGCGACGTCGACGCCGAAACGTTGCGCAGCGAGGTTAGCCAGGCGGTCGCGGATTTGCAATGCCGCATGTTGTGCCGCCTTGCCGTTGAGGTCGGTACCGGTCGATGCCGCGGTCGCCGAAGTGTTCGCTACCTTGCTGGTATCAGTGGCGGTACAGCGCACCTGTTCCAGCGGCAGGCCGAAGGCATTCGCCACGACTTGGGCCACCTTGGTATTGAGACCCTGGCCCATTTCCGTGCCGCCGTGGTTAACCAGGATGGAACCGTCGGTGTAGATATGTACCAGTGCGCCGGCCTGGTTCAGATGCGGGACGTTGAAGGAGATGCCGAATTTGACAGGTGTCAGCGCCAGGCCTTTTTTCAGGACCGGGCTGTCGGCATTGAACACATTGATGGCAGCACGCCGGGCTTGGTATTCGCTGCTGGCTTCCAGTTCGTCGACCAGTGCATGGATGATATTGTCTTCGACTTTTTGTCCGTAATGCGTGACGTTGCGCGCATCAGGACCGTCTGCATCGCTGCTGCCGTAGAAGTTGAGGCGGCGGATTTCGAGGGGGTCCTTGCCGAGATTACGTGCAATTTCGTCGACGATGTATTCAATTGCAATCGCCCCTTGCGGACCGCCGAAACCGCGGAATGCGGTATTCGACTGGGTATTGGTTTTACCGCACATCGCGTGGATTTCAACATCCGACAGGTAGTAGGCATTATCGAAATGGCAGACTGCGCGGGTGGCAACCGGGCCGGACAGATCGGCGGAAAAGCCGGCGCGCGAAATCATGTCTATCTTCGCAGCGAGGATGCGGCCATTGTTGTCATAGCCGATTTCATAGTCGTAGGCAAAGCAATGGCGCTTGCCGGTTACGATCATGTCGTCGTCGCGGTCGGCGCGCAGCTTGACCGGGCGGCGCAGATGCGCAGCGGCGAATGCGGCGACGCAGGCCCACAGTGCGGATTGCGATTCCTTGCCGCCAAAGCCGCCACCCATGCGGCGGCATTCGACCAGTACATCGTGCGAAGCGATATTCAACACATGCGCAATGTGATGCTGCATTTCACTCGGATGCTGGGTCGAGCAATACACATGCATGCCGCCGCCTTCTTTTGGGATAGCGTAGGAAATCTGGCCTTCCAGATAGAATTGTTCCTGCCCGCCAACATCGAATTGACCCACCAATTTATTCGCTGCTGCCGCGAAGGCAGTGGCGGCATCGCCGCGCTTCAGGTGCATGGGCGGCAAAACATAGGATTCTGCCGCATGCGCTGCACGCGGGGTCAGTATCGGTGGCAACTCTGCGTATTCAATGACGCCCAGGCGCGCTGCACGTCGTGCTGCATCGTGGCTGGTGGCGATGACCACGAAGATTGGTTGTCCAATGTATTGCACCAGGTCTTCGGCCAGTACCGGGTCGTCATGGATAATCGCGCCGCATTCGTTTTCGCCGGGAATGTCGGCGGCGGTCAATACTGCGATGACGCCGGGTGCCGCCTTGACCTTGCCGAGGTCGATTGAATTGATGCGCGCATGGGCTTTTTGCGACAGGCCGAGTGCTGCATGCAAGGTGCCGTGCAGTTCGACGATGTCATCGGTATAAATTGCTTCGCCGGTGACATGCAGGTAAGCGGATTCGTGCGGGTAGGGCGTACCTACCGCCTTGACGCCTTGCAATGCGGTGTCGGACATGAATACTTCGGTTTGCTTGTTCATCATCTTCTCCGTATATCCTCAAGCCGTTTGCGCTGTGGCTGCATTGATCGTAAAAGCGCGCAAGGACGTTGCAGGCATAGGTGCATCGGCACGTGTTTCCAGCCAATAGCGGTACAACAGGTTTTGTGCGGTCTTCATGCGATAGGCCGACGATGCGCGCATATCGGATAAAGGTGCGTAGTCTTGTGCCAGCAAGCTAATGGCGGCGCGCACGTTTTCTTCATTCCATGCCTTGCCATTGAGCGCGGCTTCAGCCAATGCCGCGCGCTTTGGTGTCGCGGCCATCCCGCCGTAGGCGATACGGGCGTTACGTACCTGGCCGTCGACCAGTTCGAAGGCGAACGCGGCGCAAACCGCCGAGATATCCTGGTCGAAGCGTTTTGATAATTTGTAGGTGCGGAAAACCACATCCTGGCGTGGCAGTGGAATGCGTACCGCCTGCACGAATTCGTTCGGCTGCAAGGCAGACTTTTGATAAGCCAGGTAAAAATCTTCCAACGGCATCTCGCGTTCACCGACGACGCTGCGCAAGACGATATGCGTACCGAGTGCGATCAGCCATGGCATCGAGTCGCCGATAGGCGAGCCGTTGGCGACGTTGCCGCCCAGCGTGCCGGCATTACGTACCGGCAGTGAGGCAAAGCGTTGCCACAGCTCCGACAGTTCTTGCGGGTAATGCTGGTGGGCGGCGGCATAGGCCTTCTCCAGCGTGACACCGGCGCCGATTTCCAGCCAGCCGCTTCTTTCCTTGATGCTTTTCAGTGCCTCGACCTGGCCGATGTAAATGATGTCGCCAAGGTCTCGCATATGTTTGGTAACCCACAGGCCGACATCGGTAGAGCCGGCCAGGATGCGTGCCTTTGGCAGTTCAGCACGTAATGCCGCCAGTTGCGCGATGGTACGCGGCGCATGAAAGGTTCGGCCATCATGGCTGATGCTCAGTACTTCATGCCGCTGTATTGCACGCAAGGCATCTATTACCGGGGCGTGATCAAACTGTACCGGCGGCAATTCACCCATGCGATGCGCGGCGTCGATGATAGGGCGATAGCCGGTGCAGCGGCATAGATTGCCGGACAGCGCATCGTCGATTTGTCGTGGGCTCAGTGCAGTATCGGAACCTGCATCGCGCTGGTATAAATTCCATAAGGACATCACGAAGCCGGGCGTACAAAAGCCGCATTGCGAGCCGTGGCATTCCACCATCGCCTGTTGTACCGGGTGCAGGCAGCCATCGCTTTGCTTCAGGTCTTCCACTGTGAATAAGGCCTTGCCATCCAGTGTTGGTAAAAACTGGATGCAGGAGTTGACGGTATTCAGTTCCAGATGATCGCCGTGCAGTTCTCCGACGACCACGGTGCAGGCACCACAGTCACCTTCGGCACAACCTTCTTTGGTGCCGGTGCAATGCATGTCTTCGCGTAAATGCTGCAAGACGGTGCGTGTATTGGAGATCCCGCTCACTTCGTGAGTGGTACCGCGGAAGTAAAAACGAATCGGTTCTGACATGGTGTGTACTCTCTTGTGTTGCCAAATAACGCTGCTAAAAATCGATACCGGAAAATCAAATTCAAATTTATTGCAGGTGTTGCGCGCCGCTTATGGGGCGCAACACCTGTTACTTGCTTAACCCAGATAAGTCAGTTTGAAGAGGAACAGTGCGGCAATGATCCAGATCATGATCGACACTTCCCTGGCACGGCCGGTCAGCAATTTGAGTGCGGCGTAAGTGATGAAACCGAGTGCCATACCGTTTGCTACCGAATAAGTGAAAGGCATGATGACGGTGGTGATCACTGCCGGTATGCATTCCGTTGTGTCCTCCCAATCGATATCGCGCAATTCCCGCAACATCAGGCAGGCGACGAAGAACAAGGCAGGCGCTGTCGCGTATGCCGGAACCACGCCTGCCAGTGGTGCGATGAACAATGCCAGCAGGAACAGGATGGCAATGGTGACCGCAGTCAGGCCGGTACGGCCGCCGGCTTGTACGCCAGCAGCACTTTCAATATAGGCGGTGGTACTGGAAGTGCCAAGCATGGAGCCGGCAATGATGGCGCCACTGTCCGCCAGCAAGGCTTTGTTCAGGCGTTCTATCTTGCCGTTTTTGACCAGGCCGGCACGTTGCGCCACGCCCATCAGGGTGCCGGTCGCATCGAATAGTTCAACCAGGAAAAAGACCAGGACGACGTTGATCAGGCCCATGCCCAGCGCACCCGGGATATCCAGTGCAAACAGGGTTGGCGACACCGAAGGCGGCGTGGAGAAAATGCCAACGAAATGATTGCCGGCAAAGAAGAAGCTCAATACCGTCACGGCCAGGATGCCGATCAGCATGGCGCCGCGTACTTTCAGGCGGTCCAGCGCGACAATCACGATGAAACCGATGATGGCGAGTACCGCTGGTGGTTGATGCAGGTCACCCAGGGTGATCAGCGTGTTGGGATTACCAACCACGATGCCGGCGTTTTTCAGCGCGATCAGGCCGAGGAACAGGCCAATACCGGCCGGTATCGCCGTTCGTAGCGAAACCGGGATGCTGTTGATAATCAGCTCGCGGATCTTGAACAGGCTCACCAGCATGAACAGGCAGCCGGAAATAAAGACGGCGCCCAATGCTGCCTGCCACGAATATCCCATGCCGAGGACAACGGCGTAGGAGAAGTAGGCATTGAGGCCCATGCCGGGAGCCAGCCCGATAGGGTAGTTGGCGTACAGGCCCATGATCAGGGTACCGATGGCGGCGGCCACGCAAGTGGCGACGAATACGGAATCCTTGGGCATCCCCGCGTCACCCAGAATTGCCGGGTTAACGAAGATGATATAGGCCATCGTGAGGAAGGTGGTCAGCCCTGCCAGTAACTCTGTGCGCACGGTCGTGCCATGCTCATTGAGCTTGAAAAACTTTTCCAAAAAAGTCATCTGCTTGTCTCCGAATTATTATGTTTTAGCTTGAACACTTTCCATCTAATGTGGATATACGTTCAGCGCATCTAATGTCGTCTAATTTTGCTTATGAGATGTAACGCGGATGGAATATCGGTTATAAGGCTGCAGCTATAAAGTTCTCCTTGTATCCGGGCTGGTTTATGCGTCCCCAGCGGCGTCCCCGGCGGCGCTATTAACGCGCCGCTTCAGCCAGTGCAAATGCCAGTGTGTTGTGGCGTTCAATTACTTGCCCCAGGTCAATAGTGGTGAGGCGTCCGTCGCGGATGACGACGCGGCCGTTAATGATGCTGCAGGCAACATTTGGTGGCGTGCAAAACACCAGCGCCGCGACCGGGTCATGCAAGGCGCCGGCAAAACCGATCTGCCTCACGTCAAACATGACAATATCGGCCGACATGCCGGGTTTGAGCGCCCCTATATCATCCCGATTCAAGACCTTGGCACCGCCCAGGGTCGCTACTTCCAGGGCTTGCCGTGCGGTCATTGCATCCGGCCCGAAACCGACCCTTTGCAATAGCATCGCCTGCCTGACTTCAGCCATCATGTGGCCGGAATCATTGGAAGCGCAACCATCGACGCCGAGGCCGATGGAAACGCCGGCATCGAGCATCTTGCGTATCGGTGCAATGCCGGAAGCCAAGCGCATATTGGAGCAGGGGCAGTGCGCGATACCGGTATGGGTATGGGCAAACAGCTTGATGCCGGCGTCATCCAGCTGGACGCAGTGTGCATGCCATACATCGTGGCCGACCCAGCCACAGTCTTCTGCGTACTCGGCCGGTGTCATATTGAATTTTTCGCGGCTGTAAGCGATATCGTTGACGTTCTCCGCCAGGTGCGTATGCAGCGATACGCCGAAACTGCGCGCCATGCTGGCTGATTCGCGCATCAGGTCGCGCGATACCGAGAATGGCGAACAGGGGGCAACCACGATACGTTGCATCGCATGCCGCCCGGCATCGTGGTAAGTCTCGATCAGGCGCTGGGTATCGCGCAGGATATCCGCTTCCTGTTCCACCACACGGTCCGGCGGCAGGCCGCCCTTCGATTGGCCGACACTCATGGCGCCACGCGCAGCATGGAAACGCATGCCTATCTGTTGCGCCGCTTCCAGGCTGTCGTCGAGGCGGCAGCCATTCGGATAGATGTACAAGTGATCACTGCTGGTGGTGCAGCCGGACAGCATCAGCTCCGCCATTGCGGTCTGCGTCGAGACCTGGATCATTTCCGGCGTCAGGTTGGCCCAGATCGGATACAGATTGGTGAGCCAATTGAATAGTTCGCCATTCTGCGCTGCAGGAACCGCACGCGTCAGGCTTTGGTACATATGGTGGTGGGTATTGATCAAGCCGGGCAGTACCACGTGATGGCTGGCATCAATGACTTCATCTGCGGTGTCCGGCAGCGCATGGCTGGGACCGACTTGTTCGATGATGTTGTCGCGGATAAATACCGCGCCCTTGCTGATTTCTTCACGCTGCTCGTTCATGGTGACGAGCACGTTCGCATTCTTGATTAGAAGTGTTTTTGACATGGGTTCACCTGTCTGTTTAATGACTCAATTTGGACGGCGGCCGTCGTCAGACAGCCCCGCGGACATTACCGGTGGTGGACCGGTTGCCAGTTACCTTTTTTGTGTCGCCAAAAAAAGGTAACCCAAAAAGGGTTTAAGACAGGTAATGCGCACTGCTGGCGGCAGTGACGATGCAATGCAGGATTTGGCGGTGCCCGGATTACATCGTAAAAACATGTATAGATTAAGCCATGTCAGCTGGTTTTTTCAATGACTTTTAATGTCTGGCTGTTTGTATCAATTAGACATCAGGTCTAAGCCGGTAACAGCGCGGTAGATGTTGTAACAAGGTGCAGCTTGCCTGCCGCCGGGGCGGCAGAGGTCGCCACGCTTTGTCGATCGAGTTTGAAGATACTGACGAGTTGCATGAGCTGGTCGGCCTGCTCGCGCAGCGACTGCGCTGCCGCGGCAGATTGTTCCACCAGCGCGGCATTTTGCTGTGTGCCTTCATCAATCTGCACGATGGCTTGTCCAACCTGTTCTATACCCGCACTCTGTTCCTGGCTGGCATTGCTGATGGCGGCAACGATGCCGCTGAGGCTGCCTACGCTGGTGACCACTTCGTCGATGGTAAGGCCGGCTTGCTGCACCAGTTTGCTGCCGTTATCGACTTTTGCGACTGAATCATCAATCAGCGCCTTGATTTCCATTGCTGCGGTCGCACTGCGTTGCGCGAGGTTGCGTACTTCGGACGCCACTACGGCAAAACCACGGCCCTGTTCACCGGCGCGTGCCGCTTCGACGGCTGCATTGAGCGCAAGGATGTTGGTCTGGAAAGCGATACTGTCGATCACGCCGGTAATGTCCGCGATCTTCTTCGATGAGGTATTGATCGCCGCCATGGTGGCGATCACCTCATGGACCACGCTGCCACCTTGCCGCGCTACCTTGGTGGCGGATGCGGCGAGCTGATTGGCCTGTTGTGCGTTATCAGCGTTTTCCCTTACGGTTGAGGTCAGCTCTTCCATCGCCGATGCGGTTTCTTCCAGCGAGCTGGCTTGTTGCTCGGTGCGTGAGGAGAGGTCCATATTGCCGCGTGCGATCTCGCCGGAAGCGTTGGCGATGGTGCCGGTGCCATTGCGAACCTGGGTAACGATGTGATGCAGGTTGTCGTTCATGGTTTTCAGCGCGGCCATCAACTGCCCCACTTCATTCGTCGTCTTGACGAAGACCGGCCCGCTCAGGTCGCCTTGCGCCACGCGACGGGCGACGCCTACTGCGGTGTTGAGTGGACGCGTGATGCTGCGCGTGACCCACCAGCCGACTGCAATCGACAGCAGCAGGCTGATGCCGGCCAGGATATTGATGATGGTGCGTGCTTGCACCGAGGTCGCGCTGGCGGCATCACCAGCCACATTCATCAGGCTGCCCTGGTAGTCAAACATTGCATCCAGCGCGATGAAGTACTTGACCTGCACCGGCATGAAAACCTGGTCCAGATAGGTTTTAGCTTCTGCGGTTTTGCCGTCCTGCGCCAGTTGCAGCAAGGTGTCGCGTGCCGGCACATACTGATCACGCGCAACGATGGCGGCACTGACATAGCGATTGTCTTCTTCGGTTTGCGCGACGGCCCTGAGCTGTTCCAGGCCTTCATTCATTTTTTTGTCTGATGCCTGCGTGTCGCTGACCAGCTGCTTTATTTTGGCCGGGTCGCTGCTGAGCATGATGTCACGCAGGTTCAGGGCGATCTTGTTGACTTCAATCTGTACCGAATTGGCCAGTATCGTTTTCGGATAGCGGTCTTTGCTGATCAGCTTGATGCTGTTGTTCAGTTGCCCCAGCTGGATATTGCTGAGCAGGGTAATGACGACCAGCAATGCAAACACGACGCCGAAACTGAGCGTCAGTTTCTGGCGGATTTTCATGTTGGCAATCATCTTCATGGATTTACCTTTGATTACTTTTCTTTGAAATTGCGCAGGAAATCCAGCAGGATCTGTGCCGATACTTCAGTGTCGTCGGCCGTCATGGTTTCCAGCGGGTTATGACTGATGCCGCCATTGCCGCAACGGGTGAACAACATCGCGACATCCGTCATTTTGGCGATCGTCATTGCATCATGCCCGGCCCCGGACGCGAGCTCGAACGGACGCACACCGGCCCGTTCGGTGGCGGCAGATAATTGCTTCATCAGCCACGGTGCGCATGGTGCCGCCGGAGCCGACACGCTTAACTCGGCCTTGTATTCGATATTGCGTCGTGCGCAGACATCGGCAATGTGTTGCAGGATATCGGCGACTGCCGCTTCCCGGATCGAATCGACCGCGGCGCGTATATCCAGCGAAAATACGCAGCGCCCCGGAATCACATTGGTGGAGCCGCTCGGCACTTGCAACTGCCCGACCGTGCCGACCAGCGATGCATGCTGGTCCTGTGCACAGCGTTGTTCAACGTAGAGGATAATTTCCGCCGCGGCTGCGGCGGCATCCTTGCGCATCGACATCGGCGTAGTGCCGGAATGGCTGGCGACGCCGCGGAATTCCACCTGGTAGCGCGAGCTGCCGGCGATGGAAGTGACGATGCCGACCGGCAGATCGCGTTGCAACAAGACCGGACCCTGTTCGATATGCACTTCGACATAGCCGAGTACATCGGCCGGGTTGCGTGCTATCTGTGGAATGGCATTCACGTCATGGCCGGCCTGCGTGATGGCTTCGCGCATGCTGATGCCGTCACGGTCGGTGATGTCGAGCAATTCCATATTGAATTGACCGATGACGGCATTGCTGCCGAGGAATGTGCTCTTGAAGCGCACACCTTCTTCTTCGGCAAAGGCGATGACTTCAAAATGGAAGGGCAGGGTCTCGCCGCGTTCATGCAAATGTTTGACGACTGCAATCGCCAGCAGGATGCCTTCACGCCCATCGTATTTGCCGCCATTGCGCACGGTGTCGTAGTGCGAACCGGTGATCAGGGTTTTGGCGCGTGGATCGGTCGCCAGGTAACGGCCGACGACGTTGCCGACGGCATCTATGTGCACGTGCATCCCTGCAGTACGCATCCAGTCAGAAATCTGGTTGGCGGTGCGGCGATGGGCGTCGCTCATATAGGTGCAGGTCAGCGCACCTTCGTCTTCGCTCCAGGCCGCAATGTCTTCAGCCCAGTCCATCACCAGCGCGCCAATCGCCGGCGTGTAACCGAGCAGGTCGTTGATGCGCATTTCGGCGATACGGCCGATCTGGCGCAAGGCTTCACGCAATTCATCCTCGACCTGGTTACGCAGGCGACGGGTGAAGGTGGCGATGATTTGCTGGCGCGTCAGCCCTTTGCCGGTTGCCCCTTTCACCGCGAGGATGAAAGGGAAGCCGAACTTTTTGTTGTAGTCGTTGTTGAGGTTTTGCAGTGCTGCAAATTCTTCCGGCGTGCAGAGATTGAGGCCGGCCTTGGCTTGTTCACCGGTTGACTCTACGGTCAATTCACCGGCGATGGCGGCCTTGCCTGCCAACTCCGGGTGGGCCCGGATGAGCTGCAATTGTTCGGCACGATCGGCCGCCGACACCACTCCCTGCAATGCCTGCTTGAGGGCGGTGATGGTAGGAAAAGGGCCAAGTTTCGCCGCACGCTCGGGTATCCATGGCGAATGCTCATAGATCCCGCGCAGGGTATCGACAAAAGCCGGCACATCCTGTGCGGCCAAACGGTTCAATTGTTCTAATGTGCTCATGCTGTTACCTGTCATCTGCGGTTGCTGTCGGACGGTCCCACCATCCGGCCTCCGTGTTGCATCATTTCCTGGTGAGTGGGACTCACCTTACTGCGGTATTCCTAGTGTTCCGAACTCTGCGCTGCCGCCAGTGCAAACGCCGCCATTTCCTGATCGCTGCCGCGACCGTTGAAGTAGAGGTTCAGTGCTACGGCGGTGGTGGTCGCCAGCAAGATGCCGCTATGCAGGATGGTCGACAGGAAGTCTGGCAACTGATCGAAGAAAGTCGGGGCCACGGTCGGGATCATGCCGGCACCGACGCTGATGGCGACGATGAAGACATTGTGGCGATTGCCGTTGAAATCCACCTTGCCGAGGATCTTGATACCGGTCGCGGCGACAATGCCGAACATCACGATACCCGCACCACCCAATACAAACTGCGGGATGGAAGCGGCGACGTGCGCCATCTTTGGAAACAGGCCGAAGGCCACCAGGATGACGCCGGCCGCCACGCAGACATAGCGGCTACGGATACCGGTGATACCAACCAGGCCGACGTTTTGCGAAAAAGAGGTGTACGGGAAAGTATTGAAGATCCCGCCTATCAGGGTGCCCAGGCCGTCGACCCGCAGGCCGCGACGCAGGGTTTTGTCATCGACGTCTTTTTCGATGATGTCGCCGAGCGCGATGAACATGCCGGTCGATTCGATCATCGACACTATCATCACCAGGCACATGCTGATGATGGAGCTCAGGTCGAACTGCGGCCAGCCATAGTGGAAGGGCAGGATCAAGGCAAACCAATCCGAGTCACCGAGGCCGTCAAAGCTGACCTTGCCCAGTGCGAGTGCAATGACGAAGCCGATGATCAGGCCCATCAGCACTGAGATATTGGCGATGAAGCCCTTCAGGTACTTGGTGATGAGCAGGATGGAGACCAGCACGATAGCGGCAATCGTGAGATTGAGCGGAGAACCATAATCGGGATTAGGCATGCTGACCAGCGCGCCATCAACCATGGTGTGGATCATAGGTTGGCCGCCGGCGGCCCAGTTGACGCCGACACCCATCAGCGACAGGCCGATGACCGTGATCACGGTACCGGTGACCACCGGTGGGAAGTAGCGTATGAGCTTGCACATATAGTTCGCCACCAGCATGCAAAAAATCCCCGATACGATGACCGCCCCATAGATGTGCAGTATCGTCAGCGAAGGATTACCGGCCATTGCGACCATGGGACCGACGGCAGCGAAAGTAACGCCCATCATGACCGGCATGCGGATGCCGAATTTCCAGATGCCGAGGCTCTGGATGATGGTGATCAGGCCGCAACAAAACAAATCGGCACTGATGAGGAAGGCAATATCGGATTTCGGAAGATTGAGTGCGCCGCCGACGATGAGTGGTACGGCGATGGCGCCGGCATACATTACGAGTACATGTTGTATGCCGAGGGCTGCGAGCTTTGGTACAGGTAGAACTTCATCTACCGGATGGCTAGTGCTTGTCATGGCTGTCTCCGTTTTTTTATATGGAGGCCGCTGCAAGATGAATGTATTTTTCGCCTGCCAGCTTTATTCTGCAACGGCCCCTGAGTGAGTCCTTGTGCAGAAGGGGCCGATGCTAAGCAACATCTTCCGTACAGGCTCGAAGGCCGATACTAAAGTAAATAAAGCAGCCCAATATACGGGCCAGCCTATACCCGGTCTAGTTATGCGGATATAAGTGCAATGCCATAAATATGTATATCCCTTATCAGTCGGAAAGTACTTTTGCGGCAGCACAAACCTGCGCGCGCAACCACTTGTGTTCGGTCGCCTGATGCACGCGTTCATGCCATAACTGATAGAAGCGCAGCGGCGGGAATTTGATCGGCACGGTATAGCTTTTCAGCGACAAGGTCTTTTCATAGAAGCTGGTGAACTGCTGGCCTGCAGTCAGTACCAGGTCGGTTTTTTCCACCATATACGGCAGCATGCGGAAATGCGCAGACTCGACCACGATATTGCGGCGCAGATTCTGTTTTTCGAGGAAGGTATCGATGGTGCCGTGGTAGCCGGGCAGGATTTGCGACGGCGCTGCATGCGGCAGGCTCAGGTAATCCTCTATCGTCATGGCATCCTTCGCGGTGCGCTTGGCATACGCGCAGTCGGAGCGCATCAGGCAGACGATAGGATCATCGAACAGCTTGGACATATGCAAATGCTCGGGCATTTCATCCCAGTTCGCGATCACCAGGTCCAGTTCACCGTCTGACAGCAAGCGTACATAATCAGTGTCCGGTCCCAGCGCATGGATGACGATGTGGCTCTTCGGTGATTCGCGCCGCAAACGTGCGATCACTTCGGTGAAGAATTGCGTATTCATGTAATCCGGCGCGGCAATATGAAAAGTGCGTGCCTCGTCCTGCGGCACAAAGGCCGTCTTTGGAATGAATAAGTGCTCTGCTTCATCGAGTATGCGTTTGGCCGACTTCATCAGGCTCTCGCCATGCTGGGTCGGCACCATGCCGCGCGCTCCGCGCACCAATAGCGGATCACCGGTCAGCTCGCGCAATTTGCGCAAGGACGCAGAGATCGATGGTTGTGGTCGATTCAATTTCAATGCCACGCGCGACACGTTCTTCTCGCACAGCAACAGATAAAGAATCCGTATCAGATGGATATCAAGGTGATCGGGCAGCCTGGACATGATTTGTCTCCATTATTTTTTGCTTATCTCAGGCAAGCATTCGGAATAGCAATGTCATATACCGAATGTCTCATATAACGAGTTCATTGTTGTATATCAAATTTGATATGTCAAATATAAGGGATGCGCAATGTTTTAAATGGTCCGGGCGTTTATCGTTCCACCAATCTGGTCGTTGGCATGAATAAAACCAGCAACTAAGTTGCGCGGCCGGATGGAATGAAAATCATAAGGTCGGAGCGGCATGTCCGGTTGCAGGATGGGTAGTTATACCCACCCTGGAACCGACAATTACGGCCAAAAAACGGGACGCACAGTCCTGCTCATTTGCAGAGCGCGCAGTGGCGGATGAGGATCAAACGTGGGGAAGACATGGAAGCATTATTCGGATCGTACGGCGTTGAGTGGCTCAACCTGTTGGTGCGCTGGTTACATTTGATTACCGGGATCGCCTGGATCGGCGCATCCTTTTATTTCGTCTGGCTCGATAATTCGATCCGTCCACCGAAGCCCGGCAGTGAACTGGCCGAGAAAGGTGTCTCGGGGGAATTGTGGGCGGTCCATGGCGGCGGCTTTTATAACCCGCAAAAATACCTGGTGGCTCCGAAAGAATTGCCACCCGAACTGCACTGGTTCAAATGGGAAGCCTATGCCACCTGGCTGAGCGGTTTCGCGATGTTGTTCATCGTCTATTACTTCAATGCATCAGCCATGATGATAGATAAATCAGTCGCTGATTTATCGTCATGGGAAGCAATCGGCGTGGGCCTCGGTACGCTGGTGGTCGGCTGGATCGTGTATGACTTGCTGTGTCGTTCGCCATTGGGCAAGCGTGAAGGCTTGCTTGGCATGATCATGTTTGTCTTCATTGTGGCAGCGACTTATGCGTTGACGCATTTGCTCAGCGGTCGTGCCGCCTATATCCATGTCGGCGCAATGATAGGCACGATGATGGTGGGCAATGTGCTGATGGTGATCATCCCCGGTCAGCGCAAGCTGGTGGAAGCGATGAAGGTCGGTAAATCACCGGATCCGGTTTACGGCAAACGTGCGAAGCAACGCAGCGTCCACAATAACTATTTCACCCTGCCGGTGCTGTTCATCATGATCAGCAACCACTATGCGATGACTTACACGCATGCGTATAGCTGGCTGGTACTGGCGGCGATCATGGCGGCCGGTGTATTGATTCGTCACTTCTTCAATTTGCGTCATGCGGGCAAGGTATCGGTTGCCTATCCGATTGCCGGTGTTGCTTTGCTGGTGGCGGTAGCCATTGCCATCGCACCGCGTCCATTACCGAAGCCGGTGGCGACTACTGCGCCGGGCGCTGATACGGCAAGTATCTCCGCTGCAGATTTTGCCAAGGTGCAGGAAGTGATTACGCAACGCTGTGTCAGCTGCCATGCGGCACAGCCTACGCATGAAGGATTTGCCACCGCACCGGCCGGCATGATGTTGCAGACACCGGAACTGATACGCCAACATGCGGCGCGGGTTTATCAACGTACCGTGCAAACCAAGGATATGCCGCTGGGTAACCTGACCCATATGACAGATGAAGAGCGGAAACTGGTTGGTGCCTGGTTTGAGGCCGGCGCGAAATAGGTTGTATCGTGGTCCGATACTGAATAAAAAATATAAAGAGGAAACGCAATGAAAAATATCACCATCGACGGCTTCACCCTGACGGCGCAGCAAGTGCTTGCTGTTGCGCGGGCACCGCATTTGCCGGTAGTCCTGGCCGACTCTTCACGTGCCGCGCTGAAAGAAAGCCGCGATTACATCGAGGCAACCTGGATGCACGATGAAGCACCGATGATGTATAGCTTCAACACCGGTGTAGGTTTGTTGAAAGACACGCGCATTAAAGTGGAACATATCGAACTGTTCCAGACCCAGATGATCAAGGCGCATTGCGCTGGTATGGGTGAACCATTCTCGGAAGAAGTCAGCCGTGCCACCATGCTTTTGCGCGCGAATGCCTTTGCCAGCAATTATTCGGCACCGCGCGTCGAAGTAGTGGATCGCCTGCTGGCTTTCCTGAACGCGGGCATACATCCGATCATGCCGCAAAAGGGTTCGGTCGGTGCGTCCGGCGACCTGGCGCCACTGTCTTACCTGGCGGCGGCGATTGCCGGATTTGATGAAGCGGAAGTGATGTACCAGGGCCAGCGCATGAGTGCGCCGCAGGCGATTACCAAGGCCGGTATCGGTGCCGTCAAATTCGACCTGAAGGCGAAGGATGCATCGGCGCTGATCAATGGCTGTACCGCATCGCTGGCGGTGGCGGTACTGGTTGCACATGATGCGCGCAACCTGCTGACCGATGCCTGCCTGTCGCTGGGGCTGACACTGGAAGCGATGCGTGCGGAAATGGCGGCCTTTGATGACCGTATCCAGCAAGCCCGTCCGCATGCCGGCCAGATCAAGACCGCGGCCGTCATTCGCAAGCTGTTGTCCGGATCGACACGTACCACGCATGAAGCACGTGCGGTACAGTTCCCGGAAGAATTGCGTCGTACCGATATTCCATATAGCGCGCGTATCCAGGATGTGTACTCGCTGCGCTGCTCGCCACAAGTTTATGGCCCGGTGTTCGACGCGCTCGACTATATCGATAATATCGTCGACAAGGAAATCAACTCCGCGACCGACAATCCGTTGATCTTTGACAAGCAGGGCGGCGGCTTTGAAATTATCTCGGGTGGTAATTTCCACGGCCAGTATCTGGCGCAGGCGATGGATTTGCTGGCGATGGCGATTACCGACCTGGGCAGCATTTGCGAACGCCGCGTCGCACGCCTGATCGACCCGACCTTGTCCTGGGGCTTGCCGCGCAACCTGATGACAGGTGTACGTGGTGTGAATACCGGATATCCGGTGGTGCAATGCTCACTCAGTTCACTCGTAATGGAAAACCGTACCCTGTGCATGCCGGGCAGCGTGGATAGTATCCCGGCCAAAGGCAATAGCGAAGACCACGTATCCAATTCGACCTGGTGCGCCCGCAAGGCGGCAACGGTGGTGGCCAATACACAATACATCATCGGGGTTGAAATGTTGCTGGCAGCGCAGGCATTGACCATGACGGAAGACTTGTTGCCGGGCTTCGTACTGGGACAGGGTACACAGGCGGCGTATCAGGAAATCCGCCGTCAAATCCCGGCTTGCCTGGAAGGTGACCGTTGGTTCCATAACGATATTGTGGTAGCGCAGTCGTTCGTGGTCAGTGGCTCTGTGCGGAATGCGGTTAGTAAAAAAATAGGCGATTTCGTTTAAAGAAAAATCAGGGAGAGGGACGGCGTCTTGCGCTGTCCTGTCATGCAAAAAGGGAGTCACGTTACCGTGACTCCCTTTTTTTACTTACACCAGCAAACTAGCCAGGTATCAGAAGCGATGGCGGATACCGACCGCAAAACTGTTGCCAGCTGATTGCTGGGTGATCTTGTCGTACATATAGATCGAGTAGATATCGGTACGCTTGGACAGATTGTAGTCATAGCCAAACGATGCGGTATTACGCTTTAACTCCGTACCGACCGCTACACCGTCACGTTTGGTATTGGCCCAGGATGCGAGGATGGCACCTTGTCCCAGTGGGATGCTGGTACCGAGCTGGAAGGTCTTGTCCTTCAAGTCAATATCATGCGTCGACTGGTTATAGCTGGCAAACAGTTTGGCGATGGAAAAGTCATAAGCACCGCCGACAAACCAGGCCGTCTGGCGCGCTGCCGTCATGCCACTGGCGAATGGAATATTGGTCGCCGGTTGCACATTGTTGGGCGACAGATCCATTGGGTTGTTGACTTGCACTTTTTGGTAGTAAGCAGTCAGTGCCAGTGGGCCGTTGAAGTAGAGCAGGTTACCACCGACGTTGTTCTTGCCGGATTTGCCCGCCACTTCGCCGAACTGGTAATTGATGCTTGCTTTCAGGCCACCGATATCCGGCGTGGTGTACATGATTTCATTACTCCAGCCGGTATCGCCCGCTACCGAGTTGGTCCAGCCCGAGGCATTGAACAAGGGGACATCCTTGTGCAGGATCAAAGGCGAGAACTGGAAAGAATCACCGAATGGGTTGGAAATGACCGATGGCAGGAAGTTCGGTGACAGATCACGACCCAGCGAGATTGCACCAAACTTGCCGCGCAATCCTACATTCGCATCACGCGAGAAGAAAGTTTCATTGCCATTGAAACGGCCTATTGCACCGATATCACTGCGGATATATGAAGTCAGGTTGAAGGTGGCCTTCAAGCCGCCGCCGAGATCTTCCGTTCCCTTGAAACCAAACCATGAAGTGGTCATGCCACCGCCGTTGACGGAGCTGGTGCGGCCTGCATCACCGCTTTGTTTCATCGAACCGAGGTAAGTATCGACCACGCCGGTGACCTGGACCGAACTCTGCGCCATAGCCGGCAGTGCGATTGCCGAACCGAGGGCCATAACGAGTTGTAACTTTTTTAGTTTTATCTTGTGCATCTTTGTCTCCCGATTTTTTATATGTATGAGAAAAACGAACTGCCTACTCCTTTCACCCGACAAGACACGACTCCGTGTCTTAACGGTTTTCCGTGGAACCGCCACGGCCGGTAATGCCTGTGAATTCAGTTTGAGAATGGATGCTTGGCGCGCCAGTGATTGGCGATGTCTATGCGACGGGTGATCCAGACCTGTTCATGGTTTTGTACATAATCGAGGAAGCGCGCCAGGGCGGCCGCCCGGCCGGGACGACCGATGAGGCGGCAATGCAAGCCGACCGACAGCATCTTCGGCTGGTTCAATCCTTGCGGGTCACCTTCGCGATACAGGACATCGAAAGCGTCTTTCAGGTAATCAAAAAATTGTGTGCCGGAGTTGAAGCCTTGTAGCGCGGCGAAGCGCATGTCATTGCTATCGAGGGTGTAGGGCACGATCAGTTGCGGTGCCGTCACCTGTTTGCCGTTCGCATCGCGATGCGCAACAGGCTCCCAGTACGGCAAGTCATCGGCATAGCTGTCGGCATCGTAGGCGAAGCCGCCGTGTTCCATTACCAGGCGGCGTGTATTGGGGGAGTCGCGACCGGTGTACCAGCCGAGCGGCGCAGTGCCGGTCAGTTCACGGATGATGCTGACCGCTTCTGCCATGTGTTTACGTTCGGTAGCTTCATCCATGTTTTGATAGCTGATCCAGCGCAAGCCATGGCAGGCGATTTCATGCCCGAGTTCAGTAAATGCGGCGACCGCGTCAGGATTGCGCTGCAAGGCACGTGCGACACCGAAAATGGTCAGCGGTAGTTTGCGTTCTTCAAATATGCGCAACAGACGCCACAAGCCGGCGCGTGAGCCGTATTCATAGATGGATTCCATGCTCATGTGCCGCGCTGGAAAGCTTTGTGCACCTATGATTTCGGAGAGGAAAGTTTCAGAGCCGGCATCGCCGTCGAGCACGCAGTTTTCCGCGCCTTCTTCGTAGTTCAAGACGAATTGCAAAGCGATACGTGCCCGCCCAGGCCATTGCGCATGCGGTGGCGTGCGACCGTAACCGGTCATATTGCGAGGGTAGTTTTGCTTGCTCATGTCTCCAGCCTCTTATGGAAAATTTGTTATTCGGCTTTACCTGTGTCGGCACTGAATTATGTCCGCTGAATGCATGGCTGATATAAGGTGAGACGTATATGGATTAGAGGCTGGCGGTATATGATCTGAAGCGGTGAACAGAGTAAATTTCGTACTCAATAAACAAGGTAAATAAAAAGGGACAATCATGGGAAAACTGAGTACACACGTGCTGGATATCACCAAGGGAAAACCGGGCGCAGGAGTGAAACTGGCGCTGTATACGGTCGATGCCGCGGGAAATAAGGAGATTCTCAAAAATGCAGTAACCAACGACGATGGACGTTGCGATGCGCCCCTGTTGCAAGGAGCAGAAATGCAGGTGGGAAAGTATGAGCTGGTGTTTGCCGCCGGTGATTATTTTGCTGCGCAGGGAGTGGACTTGCCATCGCCGCGCTTTGTCGACGAAGTGGTACTGGCTTTCGGTATCGCGGATGCCAGCCAGAACTATCATGTGCCGCTGGTAGTTTCACCGTGGGCGTATTCGACTTACCGTGGTAGCTGAGTATTTATTGCTGGAAAGTAAGTATTCCGTTTAGCTGCCGCTTGCTTATTGTCGCGCCAGCGGCAACCACAGGACGAACTTCGTGCCGTCCGGGCCGGATTCCCAGCTAACCTTGCCATTGACTGCCATCGCACGCCTTTGCTGGTTATGCAGGCCGCGGCCGGCGACGCCGGCCAGTGCCTTGTCAATATCAAAACCCCGGCCATTGTCTTCTATGCTGACACTCACGCCGTCTTCATCGCGCGAAGTGCTGACGCGGATTTGATCGGCACGCGTGTGCCGCAGAATATTTGCCACGCTTTCTTGCACGATGCGCAGGATATGCAATGCGCTGGAAGGATCCAGCCAATCCAGTGTCGGCAAGTCCTGCACTTCCCATAACAAGGTAATGCCGGTCCCTTCCAGCCGCGGCTCGAGGCGGAAGCGCAAGGTGGCCAGCAATAAAACCAGATCCGCTTCGATCGGCTCCATCGAGTCTATGGTCAGCTTCAGGTCGTCCAGGCAATCCTTGAGGATTTGTGAAATCTTGAAATCGCTGACGCCACCGTGTTCCACCGAGCGGATCGCGCTGATCAGTGATGAACCAAGTCCATCATGCATATCCTGCATCAGGCGCTGCCTTTCATCGCTGATGGTCTGGCGCAGTGCCGCCTCACGCAGTTGCCGGTGGCTGATTTCCAGTTCCGTTTCCCGTATCTGCAAGCGTTTCGCCAGATTGGCGTTGGCTTGTTCGACTTCGTCGATTGCGCTGACGTAGCGACGGTACATCAAGGTGCCGAACATCGCGAAAGTAACGGCATTTGTATATGCACCGAGGAACCAGCCTTCCGGATTGATGAAATTGGAATACAAAAGCCAATCGGACATGCCTAGCAAGGTCGCAACGGCGGTGCCGATTGCCACCAAAACACCATCGCGGGAACGCTTCCATGAATAGACCGCGCCGGTGATCGAGACCACTACGCCGAGAATCACCGCCACACCATAAATGATGGGAACGAGTATCGATGTGCTCGGATAAAAGGGCAGGATACCTGCCAGCGTCAATGCACTGATGGCGACTACCAGTGCGATGATGAAACGCGTCAGCCATGGCAGCGCACGGCCGTGCAACTGACAGAGGAAGAGGTGCACGATGGCGATCAGCCAGAACAGCGCATTACTGGTGAGCCAGGCAAACCAATCCTTGGTGATCGGCAAATCAACGTAGTAGTGCAAGTGGCCGACGAAAGAAATGGCGGCGAGATTGAAGAACAACAGATAGGCGATTTCCTGTCCGCGCCGGAACCATACAAACAGCGCAAATATCCCCACCGCCAGGAAGGCTGCACTCAGGGTTGCAGGCAGTTCACGTTGCAGCCATTGGCGTTCGTAATAACGGCCTTTCAAGGCGCCGGCCGTGCCCAGCCATAAGGATGACATGCCGACACGGGTTTCCGCCGGATGTTGGATACGCAGCAAAATTTCGCGCAGGGGGGCGTCATTATTGCCTTGGTCCAGCGTTACCAGAAGCGGCGTAAACAAGCTATTCCACAAGGGGCCGTGGGCTTGCGCCCTATGTATCAGTCGGCCATTCGCATATAGCGCAATCGTGCCTTCTGTTTTAATGCGCACGCCATACAACATCAGGGATTCGGACGGCAATGACAGCGTATCGAGTGGGAAACGTATCCACGTGGTCTGGATACGCGTTGCTGCATCGTTAGCGCCACTCGTAACTCGCTTGCTCAGTGGTAGCGAAAGCGGCAGTGTGATCGTTTGCCAGGCAGTCGGCAGGCTTTTGCTATCCACCCCGGGAGGCGGCGCTGCCATGGCAGTTGCGTCCGTCACCTGCCATTCGGCTTGCGTCAGGTGGACGCTGGCTTGCGGTGACGAATTGCCATCCGCAGTGAGATACCAGGCCCCGACCGCGATCAGCAAAGTCAGGGAAAAGACGAATATTGCGTTGGCAAAAAATCGTGCGGAAGGGTATCTCATGCGGCAATGTTAGGTGTGCGTTGACAGCCGTCGTGAGTGATCCTGCTATGGAATGCCGTCGGCTGCTAAGACAGCCCGGGTATCCGGCTTTCATAAATGGCTGGCACCCATTGTACGCCCGGTCCTGAATATTGCTTGTAGAACATTTGTTCTACATACAAGGAGGGCCAGTCTGCCTATAGTTTTCCCGTTTTTACAATACTTTTAGCGCATTTTGGCTACTTCCAGGCCTGCGTTTTTGCCGTGACTGTAAGTCCGACCGCTGCCTACCACCAGGGAAAACAAGAATGAAAACCACTCGACCGCAACGCACGGTCATCAGTCTCGCCATCGCCACTGCACTGAGCGCCATGGCGCCGACAGTGGCTCTAGGCCAAACCGTAATTTCGGTGAATACAACTGCAACCCAGTATTGGAGCGACAACGATTTCACGGTGAATAGCGGTATCACGCTTAACTCTGAGCCGGGTGACGCTGCGATTTATGCGAGTAGTGGCTCCACCCAGGGGAATTTCCTTAATAAAGGCACGATTAATGGTACGTTTGGCGGTCTTTTTAGTAGCGCTGCCATCAATCAGTTACAGAACAACGGTTTGATACGAGGCGAAACCTACTACGGGGTAGCCAGCCTCCAGGGTGCCGAAATCAATGCCTTCATCAACAATGGTTCCATCAGTGGTGCTCCGGCTGGCATGCTCAACGAGGGTGTGATCAGCAGCTTTGTCAATCAGCAGACTGGCGCCATCTATGGCCTGGTCAATGCCAGCACCGGCACGATCGCTGATCTGGCGAATAAGGGTTTCATCAGCCAGCTGGACAACAGCGGCATGATAGTGGGCCTATCCAACACTGGCTCGATAAGCACCCTGGTAAACGCCAGTAGCGCCACCATCATTGATCTGGTGAATGAGGGCACGATCACCAAGGTGGAAAACAGCGGCATTCTCTCTGGCTCCGCCGGGTTTGGCAGTGGTCTGTTCAATACGGGGACGATTACCCTGGTGGAGAATAAAACCGGCGGATTCATACAAGCCCTGGGAAATAGTGGCTCGATAGCCACCCTGAATAACGCAGGTACGCTGGACGGCATGTTTGGATTGCTCAACATGCGCGACACGAATCCAGACGGTGGGAATATAGGTACGCTGAATAATAGTGGCAGCATTACAGGCGGTTACTACGGTGGTATCACCAATAGCGCCGGCACGATAGGTGTCTTGCGTAACAGCGGGACGATCACGAGCACTGCCAGTGACGGAATATTCAATGGCGCCAACAGTGAGATTGTGGCGCTGACCAACACCGAAACAGGTGTTATCAGCGGGTTTAAGACGGGTATTTTCAATGCTGGCCTGATCACCAGTATCACTAATAACGGTGATATCCATGGTCCGACGGCCATCAGCAATGGCGGCCAAATCACCAGCATGGGGCCGTCCCCTACGACGATGCACTACGCCGGCACGATAGGCACCTTAAGCAATACAGGCACCATCAGCGGCATAGGCAGTGCTGGTGACGGCGTCGCAATCTCGAATGCAACAAACAGCCAGATAGGCTTGCTGAGTAATAGCGGCAGCATCAGCGGCGATGAAGTCGCGATCATTAATCGCGGAACCATAGGCAAGCTGGACAATGGCAAGCTTGGAATTGTTGAAGGCGCAACCGGGATATGGAATATTGGCACCATTACCGAACTGACTAATAGCGGAAAAATTTCCGTATCCGGTCCGCCAGTTGCAGGAGGCAGCTATAGCATCTCCAACCAAGGCCTCATTACCTCCCTGATCAATAATCAAGGCGGTGTTATTTCAGATGCAAACTATGCGATTGAAAACGCGGGCAGCGGAACGATCACCACCTTGCTTAACAACGGTCTGATCAAAGGTCGTTATACCGGCTTCAAAAATGATGGCGGCAGCATAGGCAGCATCATCAACAATGGCTCAATAGAGGGCGACGAGTTTGGCATAGAGAATCGCGAAAATATAGGCGTACTCAACAATAACGGCCGCATCTTTGGTGGGATAGCGGGTATCTTTATTTACAACATCGGCGTGTTTACTGAGTTGAATAACAGTGGCACCATTACTGGCGATACTTTCGCAGGCGTCGTTAATTACAGCAAGATCACTAGCCTGAACAATAAGCCGGGTGGCTTGATACAGAACGGCGTCTACAATGATTCCTTTGGCACTATCGATACCCTGAATAACCAGGGGACGATCGCCGGTTCCAGCAGCAGTACCACCGCGTATGCCTTATCTAATGATGGCCATATAGGAACCCTGAATAACAGCGGCTTACTGACTTCTCCGGTTGATGCAATCTATCTCGGCGGCACTGGCACCATAGATAGTTTTATCAACAGCGGCAAGGTGGCCGGCAACATCCGGAATTACAGCGTAGGCTTCGACCTGGTCATTCAGGGCGGCAGTGGCACGACCTTTGGTGTGCTGACCGGTTCCAGTGGTGGCACCGGTGCGGCAGACATAGGCCTGATTGATAATCCGTATGGACAATTGGTGTTCGGTGCGGGCAATCAATTATTGAATGATCACATCAATGTCGGTACGAGTGGCAACTCGGTCGTCAATCTTGATGGCGTACTGCAGGTCAATAATTACATCAACATCACCGGCGATTATGCGCAGCGCGCAGCGGCAACCCTGAATATCGGTGTGGCGCGAAATGCAATTGCAAATGGCGACGGCGCCGACCTTGGCTACGGTCGCCTGATAGTCTCCGGTAGTGCCGTCATCGATGCAGGTTCCAGCGTCATGCTTAAGAAAACCGGCGCCTACCGCTTTGCCAACGGCCAGCGCTACGTGGTGGTGCAAGCCAATGGCAGCGGCACCAACTATAACGAAACGGCCCTGAATTACGGTGCCACCGGTTACAACGGCACCATCACCGGCAGCACGATAGCCAGCGGTGGCAATCTGTCCCTGCTGCTGACCCTAGATGGTGCCGCCGACAATCAGGCCACCAATAGCAACGGACAAAATACCCTGAATGCTTTGTTCAGCTACACCGGCACGGATGCCGGCCTGATGAATCTGTTCAATGCAGCGGCAGCGTCTGGTTCCAGCGACGAAGGTAATCGCGCCGGTGCGCAATTAAGTCCGGCCGCCGGTAAAGCAGGTGTGGCCGGTGCCAGCACGGCGGTATCACAACAAGTTACCGGCATTGCGTTTGACCGTTTGAACAATACCTCTACTGTTGCCGGTCTCGGCAGCAATGGCTTGTCTGCCGGTGACGGCATGCGCGACCAGGCGGCATGGGGCCAGGCTTTTGGCGGCAAGGCATCGGCCGATGCACGCGATGGCGTATCCGGTTATCACGCCAGCTATGCAGGCTTGTTGCTGGGTGCGGATACAGCGTGGAATGATCAGTGGCGCATCGGTGGCTTGTTCAATTACGCCAGCACCTCGGTTTCCAACGATGACGACAATGCCGGCAGTTATTCCCGCATTAACTCCTATGGCTTGAGCGCATATGCCGGTTACACCGGTGAACCGTGGTACCTGAATGTATCTGTCGGCGCGATGCGCAGTGATGTGAAAGCACATCGTGTGGTGGACCTCACCGGTTTTCATGGCGTTGCTGACAGCAACTACAACGGCATGCAGTACGTCGCAGCGGCCCAGCTCGGTTATCCGATTAAGGTCGACCAGCTCTTGCCGGGTGCAGTACTGACGCCATTGGCAGGACTGGTCTATAGCAGCCTGCGTCAGGATGGCTACACCGAAACCGGTGGTAATGGTGCGGCCTTGCAGGTCGGTAGTTCCAGTACCCATTCGGTAAAAAGTGATCTCGGCTTCAAGCTGGAGCGTGCTTATAAAACTACCTACGGCCTGTTGAAGCCATCGGTGCAATTGCTGTGGCGTCATGAGTACAGTGACACACGTTTGCAGTCGATAGCCAACTTCGCGGCAGATACCACGGGCGCGACTTCGTTCGCGTCGCAGGGCGCCAAACCGGTGAAAGACACTGGCGTGCTGTCGCTGGGTGCGACTTTGCTGCGCAGTGACAAGCTCACACTCTCGGCCAATTACACGCTGGAACAAGGCGGTGGCTATAGCTCGCAAACCGGCAGCTTGCTGGCGCGTTGGCGTTTCTGAGTTACTTGCACAGATAGGGAAAGCCATGCGCCAGATCCAAGTTAAAGCGGATATAGCCTGCAAGCCGGTGGCAGGTGTTGCCACCAGTGCGAGACTCAGCACCTTGAGTCTCGCCGTATCGGCAGCCTTGTCGCTGATGGCCGCATCCCCGGCGCAGGCAGATGCGCCGATTACCGGGGTCGTGATTGTGCCTGGGTCCAGTGCATATAACTGGAGCAATGGCGACCTGACGGTAGGAAGCAGTGGTCGTTTGAGTGGCGGCAGCTCGGGCGTGTACACCGATGGCAGTTCGTTGGGCACACTCAGCAATAGTGGCTACATCGGCGGCACGTTCGCTGGTATCTATAACGACAAGACGTTAACCGCGATTAATAATGCCAGCGGTGCAACGATTAGTGGTGGCAGCTACGGGATCTTTACCGAAAGAGGAAGCACGGTAGGCAGTCTGGTCAACAACGGGACGATACAAGCTGCGTCGAATGGTTTCAGTGGTATCAGCAACGAAGGCACGATCACAAATTTCAACAACAGTAGCAGTGGCGTGATCACTGGTGGCAACAGCAATGCCGGGATAAAAAATGCAGGCGGGCGGATCGGCACACTGACAAACAGCGGCATGATACGAGGCGGTGACAGCCCTAACGGCAACTATAGCCACGGCATTGATAACAGCAGCAGAAGCACGATAGACACGCTCAACAACAATAGCGGTGCCACCATATATGGCGCACACAGTGGCATCTACAACTACAGTGCCAACGGTACTTCGCTCATAACCGAGCTGAATAATCGCGGCCTGATTACCGGCACGGTAGCCGGGATATATAACGATGATGGCGGGAAGATTACGACGCTGAATAATTTGAGCGGCGGCATCATCAGCGGTGGGATTATTAATGGCGATGCGAGAAGTACCGCCACGATTACCGTCCTCAACAATGCCGGCTTGGTGACTGATGATATGACTGCCATCCATGTCGTTCGCGGAACGATAGGCAGCCTGAACAATAGTGGCCTGATTACTGCAGTCAATGCGGTAGTCATAGAATCAAATGCGACGATTACCACACTGACCAACGCGGGGACCATCTCCGGCAACATCATCAATAACTCGAACCGGGTACAAACCATATTCGGTGGTTCCGGTAATGTGTTCGGCACCCTGACCGGGCAAAACGGCAGCATAGGCCTGATTACGAACACGCTCTCCAACTGGGTATTCGGTGGCGGCAACCAGCTACTCACCAGCAATATCAATGTCGGCAGCAACAGCGTCATCAACTCCGCTGGCGTGTTGCAAGTCAATAATCAAATCAGCGTAACCGGCAATTACCAGCAAAGCGCAGGAGCCACCCTGAATATCGGTGTAGGCAGTAGTGCAATTGTAAATGGCGATAGCACGGATAGTGGCTATGGCCGCCTCATTGTCTCCGGCAATGCAGTGATCGATGCCGGCTCCAGTGTGGCGCTGAAAAAGAATGGCAGCTATCGCTTTGCCAACGGCCAACGCTATCTGGTGCTACAGGCCGCGAGTGCGGGTAGCAACTATAACGAAGCGACGCTGCGTTACCTGGCCGATGGTTATCGTGGTGATATCACCGGCAGCACCATCATCGATGGCAGCAAGCTCGGTTTGTTACTGACGCTTGATGGTGAAATCGTCAATCCGGCGAACCAGGCGAATGCGCGTACCACGCTTGAAGGCTTATACCAATACACCGGTACTGATGCTTCACTGATGAATCTTTTCAATGCTGCCGCTGCGCTGGCTACACCGGCTGACGCGAATCGCGCCGGGTCGCAACTGGGTACTTCGTCCAGCACCTTCGGCGTGGCCGGTGCCACCGATGCTATCGGCGCGCATGTGAACGGCATGGTATTCAATCGACTGGAAGGTAATACACCGAATGGCACTTCTGCCGGCAGTGGTTTATCCGGTGGTGACGGCATAAGCGACAAGGCAGCGTGGGGCCAGGTCTTTGGCGGTCGTGCTTCAGCCGATGAACGTGATGGTGTCTCCGGTTATCACGCCAGCTATAACGGTTTGCTGCTGGGAGCGGACGCTGCACTGAATGAACGCTGGCGCGCAGGTGGCTTATTCAACTACGCCAGCACTTCGGTTTCCAATGATGGGAACAATGCGGGCAGTTATGCGCGTGTTGATACATATGGCCTGACTGCTTACGCCGCTTATCAGGGTGAACCCTGGTATGTGAATATGTCCGCATCCGCGATGCGCAGCAATGTCGATGCACATCGTGTGCTGGACTTTACCGGTTTCTCGGGCACGGCCACCGGCAGTTACAAAGGCATGCAGTACACCGCTGCAGCGCGTGTCGGCTATCCGATCAATGTGAACGAAATGATAGTCACGCCGCTGGCCGGCCTGACATACAGCAGCCTGCGTCTTGATGCTTATAAGGAAACGGGTGGCAACGGTGCGGCATTGAATGTGGCTGCAAGCGATACCCACTCCATCAAGAGCGATCTTGGCTTCAAGCTGGAGCGTGGCTACCAGACCACGTATGGCGTGCTGAAACCTATGCTGCAATTGTTGTGGCGGCATGAGTACAGTGATACGCGTTTGCAATCAGTCGCCAACTTTGCTGCCGATATATCCGGTGCCACGACTTTCGTGACACAGGGTCCGACCCCGGTTAAAGACACAGGCGTGTTGTCATTGGGCGCTACCTTGCTGCGTAGCGACAAGCTCACACTGTCCGCCGCCTACACACTGGAAAAGGGCGGCGGCTATACCTCGCAAACCGGCAGCTTGCTGGCGCGCTGGCGTTTTTGAGGAGGCGCTATGAGCGAGTTGCAAGACAACTTCCCCCGGACCGGGCAACTGACCATACCTGAAGCACTAAAGCGTGCTTATGCGCATTGGGATGCCGGACAGGCGCAGCAGGCGGAGATGTTGTGTCGACATGTGTTGCTGGCCTGGCCTTATCAGGCTGATGCGATGCATCTGCTCGGATTGATTGCACATGCCCATGGTCGGCTGGATATGGCGGTAAGTCATTTGCGCCAGGCTTGCCAGGCACCGCATGCTCCCGCGATTTATTTCAGTAACCTGGCAGAAATGTGTCGGCAAAGCGGCTTGCTGGTGGAAGCCGAACAAGCAGGGCAGCGCGCTGTCAGCCTGGCTCCGAATCTGGCGGATGCATGGAATAACCTGGGCATCATCCTGCAGGAAAGTGGCAAGCTGGAAGCCAGCCTCGATAGTTTGGAGCGCGCGCTGGCGCTGCGACCGAACGATGCGCGGGCACACAATAATCTGGGCAATACCTGGCGTCGCTTATATAGACTGGAGCAGGCCGAACAGCATTACCAGAAGGCGCTGGAGCTGGAACCGGGCTATGCCGAAGTGCATAGCAATCTGGCCTATCTGTTGAATACACATGGCAGGTTTGAGGAAGCGGCGGCGGCAGCGCGGCACGCCATCAGCCTGCAGCCGCAGCTGGTGGATGCCTATCTCAACCTGGCTGATATCGAAGTGTCGCGCCTGCGCTATGCCGAGGCACTGCGCAGCCTGGATGCCCTGTACACATTTGCGCCGCAACACGTGGGCGGCTTCAGTGCACGTGCGCAGATACTGAGGAAAATGGAGCGCAACGAAGAAGCGCTGATCTGGGCGCAGCGCGCACTCATCTCCGCACCGGATAATGCAAACGCTCACTACGCGCACGGACAAATACTGCAAGCACTGGGACGGCATGATGAAGCCTTGCTTGCTTTTGACAAGGCGGCCGCCTTGCCCGGCAGCGTGGAAGAGGATGCATTGCTGGCACGCGCGACCTTGTTCATGGAGAGCGGTCGCAGCGAGGATGCGAGCATCGCATTTGAGCAGGTCTTGCAACGTTTCCCCGGCTCGGTACGCGCGCTGACTGCGCGCAATGATGCCAAGGTCTATCAGGCCGATGATCCCGACATCACCGTCATGGAAGCGGCCCTGGCACAAACTGCCAGTCTGTCGCTGGCGGATCGCACGGCCGTGCATTTCGCATTGGGCAAGGCTTACCTCGATATCAATCATTCCGAACGTGCATTCCATCACCTGCATGCCGGCAATGGCTTAAAACGTGCCACTTTCGCGTATGACGGTGCTGCAACGCGGCAGTGGATGCAAGACATCGCTGCCACTTTTGCAAATATGCCGAGGAATGCCGAACACGCCAGTGGTGCGTCGTCCGAGCTGCCGGTATTCATCGTCGGCATGCCACGTTCAGGCACGACGCTGGTAGAACAAATACTCGCTTCACATCCGCAAGTGCATGGCGCTGGTGAGCTCAGTGCTTTGCGTCTGGCGATAGAGGAAGCAGGCGCATTTCCACAAAAGGTAGCTACGCTGTCTGCGGCTGAACTGACGGCGATAGGGCAGGATTACCTGCGCCGCGTAGAAGGACTGGCGCAAGGCAAGGATAGATTGGTGGACAAAATGCCGGCCAATTTCCTGTATGCGGGTTTGATACCGATGATTTTGTCCGGTGCGCGGATTATTCATATCCGGCGCGATCCGGTGGATACCTGCCTGTCTTGTTACAGCAAGCATTTCGTCGGAGAACAGCTATTTACCTATAACCTGACCGAACTGGGTGAATTCCATCATGCGTACCAGATATTGATGAGCCACTTGCGGCAGGTGTTGCCACCGGATCGTTTCCTCGAAGTGGATTATGAAGCGGTGGTCGATAATCTCGAAGTTGAGGCACGACGCCTGATTGCTTTTGTCGGCTTGCCGTGGGATGAGGCTTGCCTGCAATTTCATCAAACACGCCGCGTCGTGCGCACCGCCAGTGTCAACCAGGTGCGCCAGCCTATCTATAAAACATCAAAAGGGCGCTGGCAAAAACATGCGGCGTATCTTGGCCCTTTGCTGGCAGCGTTGGGGATAGGCGCACCGTGACGCGCCTGTTGAAATCAGCGGGTACGCTGACACCGGTAGCCCATGCGGTGGATGCCAGTGCGCGCAGCCTGCGTTATGGACATCAGGGTGCAGTGTTGTGGCTGACCGGTTTATCGGCTTCCGGCAAATCATCATTGGCCATGGCACTGGAGCATGCGTTGACTGCACAGGGTTACGCTTGTTACGTACTGGATGGCGATAATGTACGTGCGGGTTTGAATCGGGACCTCGGTTTCAGTCCGCAGGATCGCAGTGAAAATATACGCCGGGTAGGGGAAGCGGCGGCGCTATTCGCCGATGCCGGCTTGATATGCATCTCCGCTTTTATTTCTCCTTATCGCGCCGATCGTGAACTGGCGCGCATGGCTCATCCACAGGGATTCCATGAAATCCATATCGCGGCTGATCTCGCGACTTGCGAGGCACGCGATCCTAAAGGCTTGTACCGGAAAGCGCGTCGTGGTGAGTTGCATGAGTTTACAGGTGTCAGTGCGCCGTATGAAGAACCACTGCACGCCCAGCTGCGGGTGGATACTGCCGATGAAAGCCTGGAAGCCAGCCTGAAGAAATTATTTGATTACGTAGTACGGGAAATTCCATTGCAGACGGCGCAGCGCTGATACAGCTGATACAGCGATGTCTATATAAAACAAGGGCGCGTGTTTAGGTCATAAACACGCGCCTATATGATCAGGCTATATGCCTGTCTGCGATTTAAATGCGGCTGTAGATCTTGTCGCTATCGCTCAGTTTAAATGTGCCATCGCTTTGTGGCTGTGCGATGCGATCGGTGTATTTGACACGATATCCCTGGAAGTCGCGTGGCAAGTGTGTCATGCCGAAATCCAGATAGCTGATGCCTGTGGTGAGGTTTTGCAGGATAACGGTGTGGCCGGATGCATCTTTAACCTTGAATTCCTCTTTGACTACCATGATAAAACCTCCTGTTTGAATGAAGCTACTTGAAAGGCTGACGAGGAAAACTGCTCCCCGCGCCCAACCTTGACCAGCATTGCAACTGGTCGATACTGCAAAAAAATCCGTATGTGTTTATCTGTAAAAACTGCCGGTGTCCTGGTAGGGGCCTGGCATCACACGCGTGTACGGCGGTAACCATCACGCACGCCTTCTTTCGATAGCACCCATTGCCACAGCTGTATGTCGCGTGCGCGAAATGCGCCGGCGCAAGACAGCAGGTAATAGCGCCACATACGGTAAAAACGATTGCCCAGATTCTTTTCAAAACGCGGCCAGGCGTTGCAGAAGTTGCGGTACCAGGCCATCAGTGTCTTGTCGTAGTCGGCGCCGAAGTTATGCAAGTCTTCGACCACGAATAAGTTGTCTGCAGCGTCGCCGATCTGGCCTATCGATGGCAGGTCGCCATTCGGGAAGATGTATTTATCTATCCATGGATCAGGGGCGGATTTGCGCATGTTCTTGCCTATGGTGTGCAGCAGGAACAGGCCATCCTTCTGCAGGCAGCGATGCGCGACTTCCATATAAGCGCGGTAATTCTTGCGGCCTACGTGTTCAAACATGCCGACACTGGCGATCGCGTCGAAAGGCTCATTCACTTCGCGGTAGTCCTGCAGGCGAAACTCCAGCGGCAGGTGGGCGTAGCGCTGCTGTGCCCAACTGACTTGTTCCTTTGAAATGCTGACGCCTACGCATTGCACGCCATAGTGTTCGGCGGCATACGACATGAAGCTGCCCCAGCCGCAACCGATGTCGAGTACGCGCATGCCGGGTTGGAGCCGCAGCTTGCGGCAAATCATGTCCAGCTTGGCGACTTGCGCTTCTTCAAGGTTGCTGGCGTTTTCCCAATAACCGCAGGTATAGGTAAGGCGGCTGTCCAGCATCGCTGCGTAGAAGTCATTGCCGAGGTCGTAGTGGACTTCGCCGACTTGCCGGGCGCGCTTCATGTCCTGCCGGTTCAGCAACTTGGCGGCCAATACATGCCCGAGCAGGCGCAGCGGCTTGATCTGGTCGGTCATGCGTGTACCGAGGAGGCGGGCGAAGAACTCGTCCAGCTCTTCCGCTTCCCACGCGCCATCCATATAGGCTTCGCCCAGACCGAGGTTGCCTTTGGCAAAGGCGCGCTCCGGTACGCCCGGCGCTTTCAATTGCATATCCCAGGGCCGCGGGCCGTTGATCTTGATGGCGGCCTTGCCGAGCAGGTCGGCGGTCGCCCGATGCAGGCGCGAATTGTCGGAGACGAAGGATGCGGCATCCTGGTTCAGCATTGGGGACGACATGTACGAAGCTCCTTTCCATCATGGGTAACAGCCCGTTCGAAGGGACTGCGGGTGGATGCAGCGCAAGTTTTCAAAGATTCGAATGCTTGGCGTTAAAATATGTATAAATTATGCATATTTAAACCGGGCATTAAAAATGAAATTTAATGCGATTTATTATCAAAAATATTGCAGTAAAGGCTGGCCATGGACATAGAACTCGCACGCACCTTCCTCTACATCGTGCGCTCCGGCAGCTTTATCGCCGCCGCTACGCGCCTGCATGTGACCCAGACTACGGTCACGGCGCGGGTGCAGAACCTGGAATCGCAACTTGGCTGTTCATTATTCGTGCGCAATCGGGCCGGGGCCAGACTGACTGATGATGGCGAGCGCTTTGTCGGTTATGCCAGCCAGCTGGTGCAAACCTGGGATGCGGCACGCCGCGACCTGCCTTTGCCGGACGGCTATGGCGATTCACTGGCGCTGGGTAGCGAAGTGAGCCTGTGCAATCCGCTGATGCTGCAATGGACGTTGCAACTGCGGCGCGAATTGCCCTCGCACGCGATACGGGTCGAAGTGGGCGACGGTGCCATCCTGCAATCGAAGCTGGAGCGCGGTTTGCTGGATGCGGCGCTGGTGTACCGGCCGGAGTACTGGACCGGCATGCAGGTCGAGCAATTACTGGAGGAAAAGCTGGTACAAGTCTCGTCGACGAAAAATCCCGAGCCCTATGTCTATGTCGACTGGGGACCGGATTTCCGCAAGCAGCACGATGCAGCCTTGCCGGACAAGGCGAAGAATGTACTGTCCTTCAACCTCGGGCCGCTGGCCCTGCAATACCTGCTGCAGTGTGGTGGAACCGGCTATTTCCGGACCCGTGTCGTGCGGCGCGCCCTGGCGCAAAATTTCCTGCAACTGGTAAAAAGCGCGCCGGAATTCTCGTATCCGGTTTATTTGGTCTATTCGCGGGAGAAGCAGACAGAAGTGATGCAAAAGGCCTTCGATATGCTCAGAAGCGTGGTGAAGGAAGAAGCTGACTGGTCCGGGCACTGGGATTTCGTTCCGTGAATTTGCACTGAATTGATGCAAAATTTGATCTAGCGCAAGAAAAATATTCCCTACGGGAATATAGTTGCTGCAAAGTATTATCTTGTATTCATTCTTGTGGCTGGCAGGTATATCTGTTGTCGGTCACCGCAACGTTCAATTCATTCCAAGCCGGAGATGTACTATGCGCACCAATTTGCCTGTTACGAGTAACGAATACTTCCTGCAGGATGGAAGCTCGCTGGTCTCGAAGACAGATACCAAAGGCCGTATAACCTATGTGAATCCCGCTTTTATGGAGGCCAGTGGTTTCCAGGAAGAGGAGTTGATCGGCAAGCCTCATAACCTTATCCGCCATCCCGATATGCCGGAAGAAGCATTTGGCGATATGTGGCAGACGCTGAAGGAAGGTTTGCCATGGACCGGCCTGGTGAAAAACCGTCGCAAGAATGGTGACTTTTATTGGGTCAATGCGAACGTCACGCCGGTACGGGAAAACAATGAAATCGTCGCCTTCATGTCGGTGCGCAGCAAGCCTAACCGTGAACAGGTCGAAGGCGCGGACGCCATCTATGCACGCTTCAAGGCCGACCAGGCCAAAGGACTGGCAATCAGGCGCGGCGCGGTGGTATCGACCGGCATCTTCGGCAAGCTGGCGGCACTGCGCGATATCGGCCTCGGCAGCAAAATCGCGCTGGGCATGATGACGCTGATCGCCCTGATTGCTGCCTTGGGTTTCGTCGCCACCACCGCGGTAGAAAATGCAGCGCGAATGGGCTGGTATGCCGGTGCGACGGCCGCGGGTGTCTGCGTTGCCTTGTTGTTATGGGCCAGCCTGCATGCGTCGGTGGTGCGGCCTTTGCGTACCTTGATCGCTGAAACGCGTGTGATTGCCGGCGGTGACCTGACCTTCGACTTCGCCGTGGATCGGCACGACGATATGGGCCAATTGCAGCAGGCCTTGCAGCAAATGAATGTGAACCTGCGATCGGTCATGGGCGATATCCGTACCAATGTGGATTCGATCACCATCGCTACCCGCGAAATCGCCGCCGGCAATATGGATCTGTCAGGCCGCACCGAATCACAAGCTTCCAGCCTCGAAGAAACCGCTTCCAGCATGGAGCAGTTTGCGTCGACCGTGAAACAGAATGCAGACAGTGCAAGCCAGGCCAATGAACTGGTGCAATCCGCATCGGAAGTGGCCGGCAAAGGCGGTGCGGTAGTCGAGAAGGTGGGCGCGACGATGGATGAAATCAGCGCTTCCGCGAAAAAGATCGTCGACATCATCAGCCTGATCGACGGCATCGCCTTCCAGACCAATATCCTGGCCTTGAATGCGGCGGTCGAAGCGGCGCGTGCCGGTGAGCAGGGTAAGGGCTTTGCGGTGGTGGCATCCGAAGTGCGTAGCCTGGCACAACGCTCGGCCAGTGCCGCGAAAGAAATCAAGGGCTTGATCGATGATTCGGTAGAAAAAGTCGATGCCGGTAATCGCCTCGTCAGTGATGCAATGACAACGATGGACGACATCGTGAGCTCGGTCCAGCGCGTGACCGGCATCATGAATGAAATCACCGTTGCCAGCCGTGAACAAAGCAATGGCATCGATCAGGTCAATCTGGCAATTTCACAGATGGATGAAGTGACGCAGCAAAATGCAGCACTGGTGGAGGAGGCGGCTGCCGCTGCTGCCAGCCTGGAAGAGCAAACCTTCCATTTGACCCAATCGATTTCGGTATTCCGTACCGGACGCGGCGTCAGCCCGCAGGCGGCGCGTACCGTGTCGCAGTCGCAACAGCTGTCCAGTCAGCGTTTGCCGGCCAATCACGAAGCTTTGCGCCTGACTGCATAAAGCAGCTTGGTACTTCCCCAGACGAGGAATTGCCAATGTGCAATTCCTCGTTGCCATTCAGCGGATCGTTTGCCCAACCGTCGGAATGCGTGGTTTTAGCGCCAACATCTTGATAAATCACGGGATATTCGCGTCAGGCGTATAATGCACGCTGTCCTGTCGAGGTAATGTTGGCGGTCGAGTTGGTCCCGATTTTCAAGAGCGGCCTGCGCCCGCACACACACCTCGGTTCATCACCACAGAAATAATTTCAAATTTATCGAAAGAGCCAGGTCTTTTTCGGATTCGTTGTGCGGTTTTATTACCCACTTCGACATCGATCATGTCGCCTTACAAGAGGCAAGACCTGCTAAAAAACATGTCTGATAGTCAGCCAGTAATCCAGCCTACTACTTCGCCCGCCGCTGCGGTCGATGCGCATCCTGCAGTCCGTTTCGAAGATTTCGGCCTGGCGCCGGAAATCCTGCGTGCCCTGAGCGATCAGGGTTATGTACACCCGACGCCGATCCAGGCGGAAGCCATCCCGGTCGTGCTGCAAGGCATAGACGTCATGGGTGCGGCGCAAACCGGTACCGGTAAAACCGCCGGTTTCTCCCTGCCGATCATTCAATTGCTGATGGCGCATGCCAACAGTAGCGCGTCGCCGGCGCGCCATCCGGTACGGGCGCTGATCCTGACGCCTACCCGTGAATTGGCCGACCAGGTGGCGGATAACGTCAAAGCCTATTCGCGGCACACGCCTTTGCGTTCGGTCGTGGTGTTTGGTGGTGTCGATATGGCGCCGCAAACCGCAGCCCTGCGTTCCGGTGTTGAAATCGTGATCGCCACGCCGGGTCGCCTGCTCGATCATATCCAGCAAAAAACACTCAATCTTTCACAGACGCAAATCCTCGTCATGGATGAAGCGGATCGCATGCTGGACATGGGCTTTTTGCCAGACCTGCAACGCATCATCAATCTCTTGCCGAAGCAGCGCCAGAACCTGATGTTCTCCGCGACCTTCTCTCCGGAAATCAAAAAGCTGGCAGCTACCTTCCTGAAGGATCCGGTCACCATTGAAGTGGCGCGCAGCAATGCGACCGCAGAGAACGTGACGCAAATCGTCTATAAGGTGGAAGAGGGTGACAAGGGTGATGCGGTGTCTTACATCATCCGCGAACGCGGCCTCAAGCAAGTCATCGTTTTTTCAAATACCAAGATAGGTGCATCGCGCCTGGCACGCCAACTGGAAAATGAAGGCGTGAAAGCGTCGGCCATCCATGGCGACAAATCGCAAGCCGAACGTATGGCTGCACTGGAAGCATTCAAGAACGGCACGATAGAAGTGCTGGTTGCCACCGACGTTGCAGCGCGTGGTTTGGATATCGCCGAACTGCCGTGCGTAATTAATTACGACTTGCCATATAACGCGGAAGATTATGTGCATCGTATCGGCCGTACCGGTCGCGCCGGTGCTTCCGGCGATGCGATTTCGCTGTATTCGGATAAGGATGCGCGCCTGCTGGTTGATATCGAAAAGATGATCAAGCACAAGTTCGTGCCGGCACAACTGGCGGGCTTCGTACCTGCCGGCAACCGTGCCAGCGAACGCAAGGAACGCAGCCCGCGTCGTGATGATTCGGAATCGCGTGGTCGTGGTTCGGAGCGTCGTGAATCGGCACCGCGTGAAGCATCGGGTGGCCGTGATCCAGGCAGCCGCAGCGCATATGCCGCGCCACGTAAAGAAAAGATCGATCCATTCTTTACCAAGCCATATGAGCCGGCACCATCGACCATCAGCGAAGCCAAACCGGCCGAGCAGGCTCCGGCCAAGCCGCCGAAGCACAAGATGGCGGCGTTATTGGGTGGTGCACCCAAGCGTTAATTTATTTTGCTTCATCAAAAAGGGCGCGAGATTGCGCCTTTTTTATTGGCTGTCTTAACTACTCTTCTACTCTTGCGCGAACCGTCGTGCCCATGCGGCGATCGCAACTCGCCAGAATTCCGTTATCGAATTCACGGGTGGCAGCGATAATTCAAGAAAGCGCGCCGCCTTCATCAATTCATCCATAGGATGCGCAAGATCCAGTGCCAGCGCCCCGGTCTGCTTCGATAACTTTTCACCGACATCATTCAGCACCACCGGCACATGCATATAGTGCGGTGTTGGAAAGCCCAGCATGCGTTGCAGATAAATTTGTCGCCCGGTTGATTCCAGCAAATCGGTACCGCGCACGATATGTGTAACCTCCTGGTCTGCATCATCCACCACAACCGCAAGCTGATAGGCCCAGAAACCATCCGCGCGTTTCAAAACGAAATCCCCCACCTCGCTAGCCAGGTGCTGCGTTAATGGTCCCAGCCAGCGATCATCGAAGTTGATTGCTTCATTATTTTCGTTGGCATCCGGTACGCGCACACGCCAGGTGCGCGCAGTTTTGCCGGCAGCAAGGCCATGCCTGCAAGTACCCGGGTAAATCGCAGCACCATCTGCCGCCACGCCGAGACGTGAATCGGCAATCTCGCGGCGTGTGCAGCCACAGGGATAGACCAGGTCTTTGAGGCGTTCGAATGCCGCCTGGTACAAATCCTTGCGCTGGCTTTGTACTACGACTTCGCCATCGTGCTGCATGCCGAATACGGCAAGTGCATCCATGATCGCAGTGGTGGCGTCGGCGACGGTGCGGGTTTCATCGATGTCTTCTATGCGTACCAGCCATTGGCCCTGATGTGCTTTCGCATCCAGGTAGCTGGCCATTGCTGCGACCAGTGAACCGGCGTGCAAGGGGCCGCTGGGGGATGGCGCAAAGCGTCCTATATATTTATTCGTCATGCTTTACTCCGCCAGCAGTTCGCGTTGCACATCTGGATCTGCCAGCTTGTTGAGGAACCACTTCAGGCATTTGCCGCGCGAAGAACTGCGCCATGCGTATTGCGGTAGTCCTGTGGGTTTGGTTTCTACGGTTTGTTTTTCTATCAGTTCGCCGGATGCCAGATAGGGGGCGGCCCATTTGCGTGGCAAGTGACCACAGCCGAGTCCGGCTAACTGCGCTTTGAGTTTTTCGTGGATATCCGGAACCGTCAGCGTGGCCTGGCCGGTCAGCAGGCCGGCGCTGACGCTGGGCAGGAAGCGACCGCTATCACCGGCGGCGACGGCGCGATACTGTTGTACCAGTTGCGGTGCCAGTGGATCCGGCATGCCAGCCAGCGGATGACCTGGTGCCACGGCAAAGACCCAGTCCACTTCACCCAAAGGACGCACGCGGAAGTCACCGCTACCGCGCACGATTTCCGGACCATCGGATGAAACGCCAATAGCAAGGTCGGCCGCGCCGCTGGTCAGGGTTTCCCATACGCCGGACAATACCTCGGTTGAAAAACGCAATTGCGTACCCGAACCTTCGGCATCGAACTCGCGTATCAACGGCAGCATTTTTTCAAAAGGGATGATGCTGTCGAGCACGATACGCAATTCGACTTCCCAGCCACTGGCGGTGCGTTTGACCCTTTGTTCCAGTTCATCGGCGGCACGCAACAGGTGGCGTCCTTCCGTTAACAATTCCTGCCCGGCCGCGGTCAGCTTGGCACGATGGCCACGGCGGTCGAACAGCAACACGTCGAGATCTTCTTCCAGCTTGCGCACGCTATAGGTCAGTGCCGACGGCACGCGGTCCAGCGCCACCGCAGCCGCGGCAAAGCTGCCTTTGCGGTCTATGGTGTCGAGTATGCGTATGGCTTCCAGGGTCAGATTCATATGGGTTTTCTATTATTCAAAATAATTGAATGACTTATCCTGAATTATGCCCTTATTTAATCCATTTTGAACGTCTATAGTGAGAACCAGTTAAACAATAAAACTCACCGAAAGGAAAAAATCATGTTTGAAATTCGCAAAAGTGAAGACCGGGGCCACGCAAATCACGGTTGGCTGGATTCGCACCATACCTTTTCCTTCGCTGATTACTATGACGAAAAACACATGGGCTTTGGCCCGCTGCGCGTGATCAATGAAGACCGCGTGCATGCGGGGCAGGGCTTCGGCACGCATGGTCATCGCGATATGGAAATTATCAGCTATGTGCTGGAAGGCGAACTGGCACACAAAGACAGCATGGGTACCGGCAGCGTCATTCGCCCGGGTGATGTGCAACGCATGAGCGCGGGCAGCGGCGTACGCCATTCGGAATTCAACCATTCCAAAGAGCAGACCACGCACTTCCTGCAAATCTGGATCCAGCCGAATGTAAATGGCATTCCGCCCAGCTATGAAGAAAAGCATTTCGCTGCGGAAGAAAAACGCGGTCGTTTGCGTCTGATTGCCAGTGAAGACGGTACCGATGGTTCGGTATTGATTCATCAGGATGCGAAGCTGTATGCGGGTTTGTTCGATGGAGCTGAAACGGCAGAGCTCACGCTGGCAAAAGGACGTCGCGCCTTTGTCCATATTGCCCGCGGTTCGGTCACGGTCAACGGTGTCGCACTGAAAACCGGCGATGCACTGAAAGTGACGGACGAGCAAAGCCTGAAAATCAGTGACGGCCAGCAGGCGGAAGTATTGGTATTCGACCTGGCCTAATGTAGTCGCAATAAAAAAAGCGCAGCTTCCTCACGGTGGCTGCGCTTTTTGATTTTTACGGAATACTTAGGCTTCGATATCCAGCGGTGCAAATGATTTGACCAAATCATCCAGCTGTTTCAATTGCGCGAGGAAGGGTTCCAGCTTGTCCAGCGGCAGTGCACTCGGGCCATCGCATTTCGCCACTTTCGGATCAGGATGCGCTTCGAGGAACAAGCCGGCAAGGCCTACACCCATGCCGGCACGTGCCAGGTCAGCTACCTGTTCACGGCGTCCGCCGGATGCGGTTCCCAGTGAATCACGTTGTTGCAATGCATGCGTGACGTCAAAGATGATGGGTAGGTTGCCCGTGACTTTTTTCATCACACCGAAGCCCAGCATGTCGACCACTAGATTGTCGTAACCGAAGCAGGTACCGCGATCACACAGGATCAGTTTGTCATTGCCAGCTTCGCGGAATTTTTCGACGATGTTCAGCATTTGCGGCGGGCTGAGGAATTGCGGCTTCTTGATATTGATGACACGGCCGGTTTGCGCCAGTGCGACTACCAGATCAGTCTGGCGTGCGAGGAAGGCGGGCAGTTGCAAGACATCGATGACTTCGGCTGCAATCTTGGCCTGATACGGTTCATGCACATCGGTAATCAGTGGCACGCCAAAGGTTTTCTTCACGTCTTCGAAAATCCGCAAGCCTTCTTCCAGGCCGGGACCGCGATATGAATGTATCGATGAGCGATTCGCCTTGTCGAACGAGGCCTTGAAGACATAAGGGATGCCGAGCTTGCCGGTGACGCGTACATATTCTTCGCAGGAACGCATGGCGAGATCGCGCGATTCGAGCACATTGATGCCGCCGAACAGGACGAAGGGTGCTGCGTTGTCGACCTTGATTTCACCGTTGATATTGATCATTTTATTTGGCAGCTTAAAAGTACATTAAGTTAAACAGCATGGTCCCGTGGCAGGTGGCTACAGGCTCCTGAAAAATTATTTTGCGCAATGAGGACAGGTGCCGCCCTCGACAAACTCCGGTGCCAGTTGTTCGCGTGGTGTGACGGTCGCGTTGCAGCTGGGGCAGGTCGTTGCCAGGCTCGGTTCGAGGCGCGGGTTCAGCGCGGTGCGATGATCGAAGACGAAGCAGTCTCCAGTGTAGTGCGCGCCGCCGACTTCCTCGAAGTATTTGAGGATACCGCCGTCGAGCTGGTACACGCTGTCGTAGCCGACGTTCTTCATATGGATGGCTGCTTTTTCGCAGCGGATGCCGCCGGTGCAGAAGGTGACCACGGTTTTATCCGCCAGCTCATCCTTGTGCTGCGCCACCACATCAGGGAAGTCACTGAATTTTTCGATGCGGTAATCGAGGGTGTTGTCGAAGGTGCCGACATCAACTTCGAAAGCATTCCGGGTTTCCATCATGACGACCGGCTTACCGTCATCATCATGGCCCTGGTCCAGCCAGCGCTTGAGCGTGGTTGGCGTGACAACTGGTGCACGACCTTCTTCCGGCTTGATCAGCGGGTGCTTCATGGTAATGATTTCGCGCTTGAGCTTGACCAGCATATATTTGAAAGGCTGGTCATCGGAAAAGCTTTCCTTTACCTCGAGATCGCTGAAGCGCGCATCCGCGCGTACCCAGGCCAGGAAGCTGTCGATGTCGGCACGGGTACCGGCCAAAAACATATTGATGCCTTCCGGGGTGAGCAGGATGGTGCCTTTTAGCGACAGTTCATTGCACTTGGCGAGGAATTCCGGACGTTTCTCGGCCGTATCGTCAAAAGTGATAAATTTGTAGGCTGCGATGTTTACGAAGCTGGATGTGGCTTGCATGCTGATGTACTTCTTTACGGTGATTGCTTGTGATAAACACAATAATTCGGCAATATTTTGCGGCTGCTGCCTTGTACGCTGCACCAGGTCTGGCGCTGACTAATCAGGGCTGACGGGATGTGCGCAGGCAGGAACAAGCCGACATTATAAACTTCGCGTTTGGGAATGAGGAAATGTCTGATCAAAGGGGTGGTCGCGGTAGAATACGGCCATGATTTCTCCGCAATTTATCCATCTTCGTCTCCATTCCGAATATTCGATCGTTGATGGCCTGATCCGCATCGATGATGTGATCCAGGCCGCTGCCGCCGATATGCAGCCGGCGCTCGCGATTTCCGACCTGGCCAATCTGTTCGGCATGGTCAAATTCTATAAAGAAGCCCGTTCCAACGGTATCAAGCCCATCGTCGGCTGTGATGTCTGGATCAGTAATGACAATGACCGCGACAAGCCGTCGCGCCTGTTGCTATTGGTCAAGAACAAGGACGGTTACCTGCAGCTGTGTGAATTGCTGTCGAAAGCCTGGCTGACCAATTTGCACCGCGGTCGTGCCGAAATTCGCCCCGAGTGGCTGGAGCAGGTGGCGGCGGATGGCAAGAATGGTTTGATCGTCTTGTCCGGCGCGCATTTTGGTGATGTCGGGATCGCCATCGATAACGGTAACCTGGGTGCAGCCGAGCGTTGTGCGCAGCGCTGGGCGGAATTATTCCCCGGTCATTTTTATATCGAGGTACAGCGTGCCGGCCAGCCGAATATGGACGGTCATGTGCGCCAGGCTTCGGTGCTGGCCGCCAAGCTGGGCTTGCCCCTGGTTGCGACCCATCCGGTGCAATTCCTCGGCCTGGAAGAATTCACTGCGCATGAAGCGCGCACCTGTATTTCCGAAGGCGAAATCCTCGCGAACCCGCGCCGCATCAAACGCTTTAATGAGCAGCAACGCTTCAAGACGCAGGCGGAAATGGCGGAACTCTTCGCCGATATGCCGAACGCCCTGCAAAACTCGGTCGAAATTGCCAAGCGCTGCAACCTGGTGCTGGAACTCGGCAAACCCAAGCTGCCGAACTTCCCGACACCGGACGGTTCATCGATTGATGAATTCCTGGTCAAGGAAGCGCAGCGCGGGCTGGATCAGCGCATGGAGCATTTGTATCCTGATCCTGCCGCACGTGAAAAGCACCGGGAACGTTATCAGGCGCGGCTGAAGTTCGAGACCGACACCATTATCAAAATGGGTTTCCCCGGTTACTTCCTGATCGTGGCGGACTTTATCAAATGGGCGAAGAATAACGGCGTGCCGGTTGGACCGGGCCGGGGTTCTGGTGCCGGTTCGCTGGTTGCGTATTCATTGCTGATTACCGATCTGGATCCGCTGCAATACAACCTGCTGTTCGAACGCTTCCTGAATCCAGAACGGGTATCCATGCCCGATTTCGATATCGACTTTTGCCAGGAAGGGCGCGATCGCGTCATCCAGTACGTGAAGGATCAGTACGGCAAGGATGCGGTATCGCAGATTGCAACCTTCGGTACCATGGCCGCCAAAGGTGCGGTGCGTGACGTTGGTCGTGTGCTGGATTTTGGTTATAACTTTTGCGATGGCATCTCCAAGCTGATTCCATTCAAGCCGGGCAAGCTGGTCACGATTTCCGATGCGATCAAGGAAGAACCGCTGCTGGCCGAGCGCCTGGAAAATGAAGAAGAGGTCAAGCAATTGCTGGACCTGGCGCAACAGGTGGAAGGTATCGCCCGTAACATCGGTATGCATGCCGGTGGCGTGTTGATTGCACCGGGCAAGCTGACCGATTTCTGTCCGCTCTACACGCAGGGTGGTGATGCCGGCGTGGTCTCGCAATACGATAAGGATGACGTCGAGGCGGTCGGCCTGGTGAAGTTCGACTTCTTGGGTTTGACCACGCTGACTATTCTCGATCGTGCGGTGCGTTACATCAAGGACCTCGATCCGGCGATGGCGGATTTTGCGCTGGAAAAGCTGCCGCTCAATGACCGGCCTTCATACGAATTACTGACCAAGGCGAAAACCGTCGCTGTCTTCCAGCTGGAAAGCCGCGGCATGCAAGGCATGCTCAAGGATGCACGGCCGGATCGTTTTGAAGACATTATTGCGCTGGTGGCTTTGTACCGTCCGGGCCCGATGGACCTGATCCCGGATTTTTGCCGACGCAAGCACGGTGAACGTTTCGAATACCCTGATCCTCGTACCGAATCCATCCTGTCCGAAACCTACGGCATCATGGTGTATCAGGAACAGGTTATGCAGATGGCGCAGGTCATCGGCGGTTACTCGCTGGGCGGCGCTGACTTGCTGCGCCGTGCGATGGGTAAGAAAAAAGCCGAAGAGATGGCGGAACATCGTGAATTGTTCCGCGCCGGCGCATCGAAAAATGATTTGTCCGCTGAAAAAGCCGATGAAATTTTCGATTTGATGGAAAAATTTGCCGGCTACGGTTTCAATAAATCGCATGCCGCTGCCTACGCCTTGCTGTCGTATCACACCGCCTACCTGAAGGCGCATCACCCCGCCGCGTTCATGGCAGCCAACTTGTCGCTGGCGATGGATGATACCGACAAGATCAAGATCCTGGTCGAAGATGCGATTGATATATGCGGCTTGAGCTTGCTGCCGCCGGATATCAATCAATCCGATTATCGTTTCACGCCGGTCGGCGTGCCGGGCAAGAAGGCAACGCAGATACGTTATGGTTTGGGCGCGGTCAAAGGTTCCGGCAAGGGTGCCATTGATGCCGTGATCGAAGCGCGCAAGGAACGGCCTTTCACTGATTTGTTCGACTTCGCCAAGCGGGTCGACAAACGCCAGATCAATCGCCGTACGATAGATTCGCTGATCCGTGCCGGTGCCTTCGATTGCTTCGATGTTGATCGCGCCATCCTGCTGGCATCGGTTGCTTTCGCAATGGAATGCGCGGAGCAGGCGGAAGCCGCCGCCAACCAGGTCAGCCTCTTTGGCGGTGATGACAGCGACCTGGAAACGCCACCGGAATACGTAAAAGTATCGCCATGGAGCGATAAGCAAAAGCTGACGGAAGAAAAAGCTGCACTCGGTTTCTACCTGTCCGGCCACTTGTTCAATGCCTATGCGGACGAGGCACGTCGCTTTGCCCGTGCCAAGCTGAGTAGCCTGGAGCCGTCACGCGAGCCGCGCACGATTGCCGGTGTGATCTCCGGTTTGCGTACACAAATGACGCAGCGTGGCCGTATTACGATTGTGACTTTGGATGATGGCAGTGCCACGGTGGATGTGACGGTCTATAACGAGTTGTATGATGCCAACCGTCATATGTTTAAGGAAGATGAATTCCTTGCGGTAACCGGGAAGGTATCGGAAGACCGCTTCTCCGGCGGCTTGCGGATTACCGCAGAAAAGGTGATGGATATTGCCGGAGTGCGTATCCAGTATGCCAATTGCGTACGCTTGTCATTGCCGGCTTCGACCGATATCAATGTGCTGAAGGCGACGCTGCAACCGGCGGCTCGCGCAGACGGTAGTCCGGTCGTGATCCAGTATCAGAATCCCAAGGGCGTATCGGAATTGTGCTTTGCCGAGCAATGGCGTATCAATCCGGACGACAACATAAAACAAAAACTAATCGATTTATATTCGGACAAAAATGTACAGATCGCCTATGACTGATCGTTTCAATATGCTGACTTCAACTGACGGAGATATGGCGCAATGATAGTTTCTCCACATTTGAAGCGCCTGTTCGGCATGCTGGCGCCATACAAGAAGCGCCTGGCCGTGGCTCTCCTTGGCATGATCATGACAGCGTTGACCGAGCCAATGTTCCCTGCCGTGATGCGGGTGTTGCTGGATAAGGGATTTGGCGGCAAGCCGTCATTTTCCTTATGGCTGGTTCCGGTCGCCATCGTCGGTATTTTTGTCTTGCGCGGTATATCCACATTTACGACGACTTACATGATGACCTGGGTCTCGTCGCGTCTGCTCACTACTTTGCGGAAGCAGATGTTCGAGCGCATGCTGGATGTGCCACTCGGATTTTATGCGACGCATTCAGTGGGTCGGGTGATCAATTCGATGATGTTTGAAGTACAGCAAATCATTGAAATGATCACCAAGGTTTACACCTCCATCATTCGCGATTCCTTGACAGTGATCGTGCTGTTGTCTTTCCTGTTTTGGCTGAACTGGCGTTTGACCCTGGTTGCGCTGGTATTGTTGCCGCTGATTGCCATCGTCGTGCGGGCGACTGGTCGCCGCTTGCGCAGATTGACGCGTGAATACCAGACGGTCAATGGCGAGATGACGCAAGTCATTGAAGAAACCACGCGCGCCAATCAGGTCATCAAGATTTTTGGTGGCCATCGATACGAGGAAGAGCGATTCGAGGTGCGTGCCGATAAATTGCGCGGTTACACGATGCGCATGGCTACCGCAATGGCAGCAACGACTCCGGTGACCCAGGTCATGGCGTCTACCGCAGTGGCAATTGTGATTGTGATTGCCTTGATCCAGTCAGGGCAAAACCAGACAACGGTAGGTGGCTTTGTATCCTTTATTACCGCGATGCTAATGTTGCTGACGCCTTTGAAGAATATCGCCGAAGTGAATGGCCCCTTGCAACGTGGCCTGACTGCGGCGGAAGCGGTATTCAAACTGATAGACGCGGAACCTGAGCGTACCAACGGTAAGGATTTGGCGGCACGCGCAGCAGGCCGTCTCGATTTTGTCCGGCTGGGCTTTACTTATCCAGGCCAGCAAACCATGGCTTTGCAGGATATCAACCTGAGCGTACAGCCGGGTGAAACCATCGCTTTCGTCGGCATGTCAGGCGGCGGTAAGTCGACGCTGGTAAATTTGGTGCCCGGCTTTTATTCAGCAACGGCCGGCGAGATTCAGCTGGATGGTGTGTCGATAGAAGAGATTTCGCTGAGCAGTTTGCGTAAGCAAATCGCGATGGTGAGCCAGCATGTAGTTTTGTTTGATGACACGATTGCGGCAAATATCGCTTATGGCGATGCCAATCCGGACCGGACACGCATCATGGCCGCAGCGCATGCGGCGCATCTGGATGAAGTGATTGCCGGTTTGCCGGAAGGCCTGGAAACGATGATAGGCGATAATGGCTCGCGCCTGTCCGGCGGTCAGCGCCAACGCCTGGCGATAGCACGTGCGATTTACAAGGATGCACCTATCCTGATCCTGGATGAAGCGACCTCGGCACTGGATTCGGAATCAGAGCGTGCAGTGCAGGCGGCCCTTGATGAATTGATGAAAGGGCGTACCACGCTGGTGATTGCACATCGGCTATCGACCATCGAACGCGCCGACCGTATTGCCGTGTTGGCCGAGGGCCATATCGTGGAACTCGGTTCGCATCAGGAATTGCTGGCCAGGAACGGCGTTTACGCGAACTTGTATCACCTGCAATTTGCCAAAGATGTATTTTGAGTAAAAATTTTTATCAAGCCTAGTACGCTGGAGAAAACGTATGACAGAGAAGGCCAATATCGGCAATGCAGCAGCAGGCGATGAACGCGTCATCCTGTGCATGAAGTGGGGTACCAAATACGGTCCCGAATATGTGAATCGCCTGTATGCAATGGTAAGGCGCAACCTGACCGGTGATTTCCGCTTCGTTTGCCTGACCGATGACGGTAGCGGTATTCGTTCTGAAGTCGAATGCTTCCCGATTCCGGATTTGAAACTGCCGGACGGCTTGCCGGAACGCGGCTGGAAGAAGCTGACTACCTTTGAGGCCGACCTGCACGGTTTGACCGGCACCGCCTTATTCCTCGATGTCGATGTCGTGATCACCGACAAGATCGATGCCTTCTTTGAACAGCCAGGTGAATTCCTGATCATCCATGACTGGAAGCGTCCATGGCGTGTGACCGGTAATTCATCGGTTTATCGTTTCAAGCTGGGTGCGCATGCCGATGTGCTGGAACAATTCCGCACTACACAGGCGGATGCCCGCAGTGCCTTTCGCAATGAGCAGGCTTTCCTGTCGGATGTCTTGCACAAGCAGGGCAAGCTGAGTTATTGGCCGGCTTCATGGTGCTGCAGCTATAAATACCATTGCATTCCAGCTTGGCCGACTAATTACTGGCGCGAACCTTTCGTGCCTGAAGGTACCAAGATCGTGATCTTCCACGGTGAAGTGAATCCGCCGGATGCACTGGAAGGTCGACGCAACCGTGCCCTGCGCTTTGTGCGCAAGGCGCCTTGGATTGCGGATTACTGGAAAGAATAAAGTTTAGGTTGGTATAAATGAAAAAGGAGCCATGCATGCATGACTCCTTTTTTTATAGTCGCAAGCTAAAGAGGTTTTACATCAGGATGACGTCGTACTGTTCCTGGTGATACACGGTTTCCACTTGCAATGAAATCGGTTTGCCGAGGAAGTCGCCCAGCATCGCCAAATGCTGTGATTCTTCTTCGAGGAACATATCGATCACGACTTGCGAAGCCAGAATACGGAATTCCCGCGGGTTGAATTGTTTCGCTTCACGCGTGAGTTCACGCAGGATTTCATAGCAGATGGTGCGTGCGGTTTTAACCTGGCCCTTGCCGCTGCATGCAGGGCAGGGTTCGCACAATATATGTGCCAATGATTCACGCGTACGCTTGCGTGTCATTTCAACCAGACCCAGGGCGGAAAATCCGGAAACCGATACCTTGGTCCGGTCACGCGAGAGTGCGCGGTTCAATTCATTCAGCACGGCGCTCTTGTGCTCAGGATTTTCCATGTCGATGAAATCGAGGATCATGATGCCGCCGAGGTTGCGCAGGCGCAGCTGGCGTGCGATCGCGTGTGACGCTTCCAGATTGGTTTTGAAAATCGTATCGTCGAAATTACGGCCATTGACGAAGCTGCCGGTATTCACATCGATGGTCGTCATCGCTTCGGTCTGGTCGACGATCAGGTAACCACCCGATTTCAAATCGACGCGCCGACCGAGGGCGCGCTGGATTTCTTCTTCCACGCCATACAAATCGAAGAGTGGACGTTCACCCGGATAGTGCGCGAGTTTCGATAATACCGATGGCGTATATAGTTCACCGAACTGCAGCAGTTTTTGATAGTTTTCGCGCGAGTCGACCTGGATGCTGGCGGTTTCGTCATTGACGAAGTCGCGCATCACACGCTGCGCCAGATCAAGATCCTGGTACAGCAGGGTAGGGGCGGGTTTGGTTTTTGCCTGCTGGGTAATATTCGCCCAGGTCTTGCGCAGGTATTCGACGTCGGCCTGCAGGTCACCGTCGGATGCATCCTCCGCCATGGTACGGATGATGAAGCCGCCTTTTTCTTCCGGCAGGATCAGTTTCTGTACTTTTTCGCGCAGGATTTCGCGTTCGACTTCGTTTTCGATGCGTTGCGAAATGCCGATATGCGATTCCTGCGGCAGGTAGACCAGCATGCGTCCGGCAATCGAAATCTGGGTCGACAGGCGCGCACCCTTGGTCCCTATCGGATCCTTGATGACTTGTACGGTAACAGCCTGGCCGTCGTACAGCACCCGTTCAATCGGCGTCGGTGAACTGGGTGGTCCCTCGTGCGAACGGGCATCCCAGATATCGGCGACGTGCAGGAAGGCGGCACGTTCGAGGCCGATATCGACAAAGGCGGATTGCATGCCGGGTAGTACGCGTACGACTTTGCCGAGGTAAATATTACCGGCCATGCCGCGTGACAGCGTACGTTCGACATGCAGTTCCTGCACCGCACCTTGCAACACCAGGGCGACGCGGGTTTCCTGCGGCGTCACGTTGACGAGAATATCTTCACTCATAGAATGTGGATCCCTGCCTGTTCCAATAATTTTCCGGTTTCAAAGATGGGCAGACCCATAATGCCTGAATAACTGCCGGCCATGTCTTGAATGAAGAGTGCGGCCTGGCCCTGGATGCCGTAGCCGCCGGCCTTGTCGTACGGTTCGCTGGTCGCGCAGTAGGCGCGTATGACCTGATCCGGCAAGGCGGCAAACGCAACGTCGGAACGCTGCGTCAGTTGGAAAGTTTTATCGTCGAGCAGGACGGCGACATGCGTCAACACTTGGTGGGTACGCCCGGATAGTGAGCGCAGCATATCGATTGCTTCGGCTTCATCGGCTGGTTTGCCAAGGATGCGACCATCGAGCACCACCGTGGTATCGGCGGCGAGTATCGGTCGTACCGGCAGCTTGCGCCACCACATGGTTTTTTGTGCGAAAGCAGCTTTTTCCAGCGTGACGCGGGCCACATAATCTTCGGCGCGTTCATTCGGCAAGACGATTTCGCTGACTTCGGGGCCACGTGGGGTTTGGTCGCGCAGCAAGAGCAATTCAAACTCTATGCCCATCTGCCGCAGTAATTCGCGGCGACGCGGACTCTTGGATGCGAGGTAAATTTTCTTTGGCAGGGGTTTCATACAGCCCTTATACCCGATGATAAGGATGGTTTTGCGTGATCGACCAGGCCCGGTATAACTGCTCGGCCAGCAATACACGCACCATGCCGTGCGGCAGTGTCATGCTGGAAATGCGGATCAGCATGTCGGCATTTTTTTTGAACTCGGCATCCAGGCCGTCGGCACCGCCTATGATGAAGGCGACATCACGGCCATCCTGCTGCCATTGCGTCAGCAATTGCGCCAGTTGTACCGAAGTCAGGTCTTTGCCGTGTTCATCCAGTGCAATGATGCGTGCGCCTTTTGGCAGCGCCGCTTCGATCTTGGCACGTTCGAGCGCCATCGCCGTCTCGGCAGTTTTACTGCCGGAGCGTTCTACCGGTTTGATTTCTTTCAGGTGAACGCGGCAATCGGCGGGCATGCGTTTCGCATACTCACCGAAGCCGCTTTCTATCCAGGCGGGCATCTTGTGCCCAACCGCAGCGATGACGAGCTGCATAGGCGCTTCCGCTTACTCGGCTGTTTTGGCTTTTGGCTTGGCAGGTGCGCGGGTTTTGCTCGCTACCTTTTTGGCCGGGGCTTTCTTGGCTGGCGCCTTTTTATAGGCTTCGGCGGTTTTGGTGGCCTTGACCTTGATGGTTTTGCCTACCGCTTTTTTGGCTGGTGCTTTTTTCGCCGCAGTTTTGGCTGCCGTGGTTTTGCCGGCTGCAGTTTTACGTGCCGGTTTTTTCGGTTCGTCGTCGTCCAGTGTTGTCTGGCTGGCGCTCAGGTGGCGGCCGACGGCTTTCTTCGGTGCTTCGTCATCTTCTGCAGTGCGCTTCGATGTGCGTTTGGCGGCGCCGAATTTGACTTCCTTCTCGCCCCAGATTTCTTCCAGGCGGTAGTAAGCGCGGATCGCAGGTTGCATGATGTGGACGATCATATCGCCCAGATCGACCAGTACCCATTCGCCGGTGTCTTCGCCTTCGATGCTGACGATGTTGCCGCCGGCGGCCTTGACCTTGTCGCGCACCGAAGCTGCCAGCGCCTTGGTTTGGCGGTTGGAGGTACCGGATGCAACGGCGATTCGGTCAAACAGGCTGGTCAGGTGTACGGTATCGAACACCTTGATATCCTGTGCTTTGACGTCTTCCAGTGCGTCGATTACCAGGGCTTGCAGTTTTTTGATGTCCATTAGCTTTTATATAGGTGATGTTGTTCAATATAGTCTAGCACCCCGGGAGGCACCAGCGAAATCGGGCGTTCACCGCGTTGCAATGCTGCGCGGATCCCAGTGGCAGAAATATCGACTGCCAAATTCGGTGCAAGATAGGCCAGGCCTTGCGGGGTAGTGCGTATTTGTTCCGGTGTCGCGGCACGTTGCGTGAATTCCTGCGCCACTGCCGCCGGTATATGTGCGGCATCCATCGCAAAACCCGGGCGCGAAGCAGCACATATATGCGCATAGTCAAACATGTGTTGCCATTCCTGCCATGTATTCAGGTGTTGCAATTGGTCGGCGCCCATCAGGAAAATGATGGAAACCTGTGGCCCCAATTCCGCACGCAATGCACGCAGGGTATCTATCGTATAGGTTGCGCTGTCACGCAGGATTTCTTGCTGATCGATACAAAGCGCGGTTTTTTGTGCGCTGAAGGCGCTACGCACCATCGCCACCCGGTCTTTGCCTGAAGCCTGCAAACCGTGCTTTTGCCACGGATTACCGGCGGGAATGACACGCAATTCATCCGGTTTCAGTAAATCGACGAAATAATTCGCCAGGGCAACATGGCCGTTATGCACCGGATCGAAGCTGCCGCCGAGTATGGCTACGCAACGCGTAGCGGCTTGTGCCGTGGTCTTCACTTCAGACCCAATCGCGGTGAATCAGGAAGTCGGAATACAGTCTGGCTTCCGGGCTGCCTGCTTCCGGTTGCCAATTGTAGCGCCATGTTACCACTGGTGGCATCGACATCAGGATAGATTCGGTGCGCCCGCCCGATTGCAGGCCAAATAAGGTGCCGCGATCGAACACCAGGTTGAACTCGACATAGCGTCCGCGGCGATAGGTCTGGAAGTCGCGTTCGCGTTCACCATAGGGCGTATCCATGCGCTTTTGCAGGAGAGGCAGGTAGGCTGCGATGAAATGGTCGCCTACGCTTTGCTGCAGGGCAAAGCACTGCGCAAAATCAGGTGTATTCAAATCATCGAAGAAAATCCCGCCGACCCCGCGCGGTTCTTGCCGGTGCTTCAGGTAAAAATAATCGTCGCACCACTTCTTGTAGCGCGGATGCACATCATCGCCAAAAGCCTGCAGCGCATCGCGGCAGGTTTGATGGAAATGCAGCGCATCTTCTTCAAAGCCGTAATAGGGCGTGAGGTCCATGCCGCCGCCAAACCACCAGATGGCATCCTGGCCTTCCGCGGTCGCGGTAAAGAAGCGCACATTCATATGTACGGTAGGTGCATAGGGATTGCGCGGATGCAGTACCAGCGACACACCCATCGCTTCCCAATTGCGTCCGGCAAGTTCAGGTCGATTCGCCGCAGCTGATGGCGGTAAATTCTTGCCCATTACATGCGAAAAGCCGACGCCGCCACGCTCGAAGACATTGCCGTTTTCGATAATGCGCGAAATGCCACCACCACCTTCCGGCCGTTGCCAGCTATCGGTGCCGAAGGCTTTGCCGTCAACTGCTTCCAGCGCCGCGACGATGCGCGCTTGCAGGCCCAGCAGGTATTCCTTGACGGCGGCGGGGGAAGGGAGGGATGGAGTCACTATATAAAGGCTAAAAAGGTTTAGGGCGGATTGTACCTTGTGCACGGCGCTTGCCGGAATACGCCGCCCTGAATGCAGCAAGGTCATTCCAGCCTGCGCCGGAATGACCTTGCTTGAACTGCTTCAGTTTCAGGAACGTTTCAGTGCGCGCCAGCCGATATCACGACGGAATTGCGCGCCGTCGAAATGGATCTGGTCGAGGACTTGGTAAGCCTGTTTTTGCGCAACCTTGACGCTGTCGCCGAGGCCGACCACACACAGGACGCGGCCACCGGTTGTGGTCAACTGGTCGTCGTTCAGCGCGGTACCGGCGTGGAAGGTGACGCTGTCTGCATTTTCAGCCGGGATGCCGCTGATGACATCGCCTTTGCGTGGTGCATCCGGATAACCGGCAGCAGCCATCACAACGCCGAGTGCAGTACGACGATCCCATTCCAGTTCGATCGTATCCAGCGTGCCATTGACCGCATGTTCCATTACGCCGACCAGGTCGGTTTTCAGGCGTGCCATGATAGGTTGGGTTTCCGGATCGCCCATGCGGCAGTTGAATTCCAGGGTTTTCGGATTGCCTTTGTCATCAATCATCAGGCCCGCGTACAGGAAGCCGGAGAATGGGATGCCATCCTTGGCCATGCCTTGTACGGTCGGCTGGATGATTTCACGCATCACGCGTGCGTGCAGCGCCGGGGTGACGATAGGGGCAGGGGAGTATGCACCCATGCCGCCGGTGTTCGGACCTTCGTCATTGTCTTGCAGGCGTTTGTGGTCCTGGCTGGTAGCCAGCGGCAAAATGTTTTTGCCATCGACCATGACGATGAAGCTGGCTTCTTCGCCGGCGAGGAATTCTTCAATCACGACACGGGCACCGGCATCGCCGAGCTTGTTATCGGACAGCATCATGTCGACCGCCTGGTGCGCTTCATCCAGCGACATCGCAACCACCACACCTTTGCCGGCGGCCAGGCCATCGGCCTTGATGACGATAGGTGCGCCTTTTTGATTGATGTAATCGTGTGCGGCATTCACTTCGGAAAAAGTCTGGTATTCCGCAGTCGGGATCGCATGGCGTTGCATGAAGGACTTGGCGAAGTCTTTCGAGCTTTCGAGTTGTGCGGCTTCCCTGGTCGGACCAAAGATCTTCAAACCCTGGTTACGGAAGATATTCACGATACCGGCTGCCAGCGGGGTTTCCGGGCCGACCACGGTCAGCGCGATATGTTCCTGCACGGCGAATTGCGCCAGTTCCTGCGGATCAGTGATCGCAATATTCTTCAATCTGTCATCCAGCGCAGTGCCGCCGTTACCGGGTGCGACATAAACGGTTTGGATGCGTTCGGATTGGGCCAACTTCCAAGCCAGTGCGTGTTCGCGGCCGCCTGAGCCGACTACCAGAATTTTCATGTGATTACTTTTCAAAATTGCGGCATCGCTGTGTTGCGCTGCCGCTGGTTACCTTGGTACTGCGTATGCATTCATCGCCTCATTAAAAAAAGCGGAGTGGGTCCGCTTTCTTCAACATATGGCTTAGCCTTCGATTACTGCGTTGGTATAAATCTCTTGTACGTCGTCGAGGTTTTCCAATGCATCCAGCAACTTTTGCATCTTGATCGCGTCGTCGCCCTGGAACACGGTTTCCGTCGCCGGTTTCATCACGACTTCGGCCAGTTCGGCCTTGAAGCCGGCCGCCGTCAGTGCATCCTTGACCGCGGAAAAATCATGCGGAGGGCAAATCACTTCGATGCCGCCTTCTTCATCGGTGGTGACATCATCTGCACCGGCTTCCAGTGCCGCTTCCATCAATTTGTCTTCATCGGTGCCGGGTGCAAAGAAAAACTGACCGCAATGTTTGAACATGAAAGCGACCGAGCCTTCGGTACCCATATTGCCGCCGAACTTGGCGAAGGCATGGCGCACTTCCGCTACCGTGCGTACCCGGTTGTCGGTCATGCAGTCGACCAGTACTGCGGCACCGTTGATGCCATAACCTTCGTAACGGATTTCTTCGTAGTTGACGCCTTCCAGGCCGCCGCTGCCGCGCTGGATGGCGCGCGTGACGTTGTCCTTCGGCATATTCGCATCGGCTGCCTTGTCGACTGCCAGGCGCAAGCGCGGGTTGGCTGCAACATCGCCACCGCCCATACGTGCCGCGACCGTGATCTCCTTGATCAGGCGGGTCCAGATTTTGCCTCGTCTTTCGTCTTGACGGCCCTTACGATGCTGAATATTGGCCCATTTACTATGTCCTGCCATGACGAATCTTTCCCGATGAGTTAGCTATAATGAAGCGCGGATTTTACCATATCGCCCCCGCTGCAAGCCCACCCACCTTTGGACAAGAACATGCCAAATCCTCTGCTGATTGCTAAAAACAAAGAACATGAATTAACGCTGCTGCCTGAGCTTGCCAATCGGCATGGTTGCATCACGGGTGCAACCGGTACCGGCAAGACGGTAACCCTGCAGACTTTGGCACAGGCCTTGTCGGATATAGGTGTGCCGGTCTTCATGGCCGACGTGAAGGGCGATTTGTCGGGTATCGCCAAGGCCGGCACGGCTAGCGGCAAAGTCAAGGAGCGCTTTGACATGCTGGGGCTGGAGCATCCGGCCTGGGCTGGCGTGCCGGTTACCTTCTGGGACGTGTATGGCGAAAAAGGCCATCCGGTACGCGCCACCATTTCTGATCTCGGCCCGCTGTTGCTGGCGCGCATGCTGAACCTGAACGACACCCAGCAAGGTGTGCTGCAACTGGTATTCAAGATCGCCGACGATAACGGCATGTTGCTGCTCGATACCAAGGATTTGCGCGCGATGCTGCAGTACGTTGGCGATAACGCGGCTACTTTCCAGACGGAATACGGCAATATTTCCAGCGCCAGCATAGGTGCGATCCAGCGCGGCTTGATTGGTATCGATGAGCAGGGTGGTGACACATTCTTTGGCGAGCCCATGCTGAATATCGAGGATTTGATGCAAACCGATGCCAAGGGCAAAGGTGTGGTCAACATCCTGGCGGCTGACAAGTTAATGAATTCGCCGCTGCTGTACTCGACTTTCCTGCTGTGGATGCTGTCTGAACTGTTCGAGCATTTGCCGGAAGTCGGCGATATGGATAAGCCGAAACTGGCTTTCTTCTTCGATGAAGCGCATTTGCTGTTCAGCGAAGCACCGAAACCCCTGCTGCAAAAAATTGAACAAGTCGTGCGCCTGATTCGCTCGAAAGGCGTAGGCGTCTATTTCGTCACGCAAAACCCATTGGATATCCCGGACACCGTACTCGGCCAGCTGGGCAATCGCGTGCAACATGCCTTGCGTGCCTATACGCCGCGCGACCAAAAGGCGGTACAGGCGGCGGCACAAACTTTCCGTCCGAATCCGGCACTCGATGTGGTGCAGGTGATTACCGAACTGGGTGTGGGTGAAGCATTGGTGTCCTTCCTCGATGAAAAAGGGCGTCCGACCATTGTTGAGCGTGGCTTCGTATTGCCGCCGGCATCGCAAATCGGTCCGATCACGGAAGCAGAGCGTACTGCGCTGATTGCTTCTTCGGTGGTTGCAGGTGTCTACGAGAAAGCGGTAGACCGTGAATCCGCTTATGAAAAGCTCAAGGAACGGGCAACACAGGGCAAGGAAGCTGCCGCCAAGGAAGAGGAAGATGAAGGTGGCTTGGGCGGCATGCTGGGTGGCATATTTGGCGGCAGCTCGAATGGCGGCACCAAAAAAGGCAGCGCACGTCGTAGCGACACGGTAGTGGAAGCGATGTTGAAATCCGCGGTACGCACCATGGGTTCTACTGCGGGGCGTGAAATCATTCGCGGCGTGCTTGGTTCACTGCTGAAGAAAAAGTAAAACGTTTACACCTGTCGTCATTGCGGCATGCGCTGCAATGACGCGATCTTGCCATTCCTTATTGTTCTTCTTCGGGTGGATGATCGATGAAGTACTGCATCAGCCAGCGTCCCGCCACGCCCGGCGCTTCATCGACCCGGTTAATCATATACAGCGAATACTGACCACTCACCATGAGTGCCAGTTGCAGGTGCTTCAGGCGTCCGCTTTCCAGGTCGGCCCTGATCATTTCTTCCGGCATTGAGCCCCAGCCCAAACCATTGAGCAGCAGCATATGTTTGGCGCCAAGGTCGCCGAGACGCCAGTCGCGCAGTGCAATCACGCCGAAATTTTGCCCGGCGGTCAGTTGGCTACGGTCCGTCAACACCAGCTGGGTGTGATCGCGTGCGACTTCAGTCGGGATGATGCCTTCCATTTTTCCCAGTGGGTGGTCCGGTGATGCCACCGGCACCATCGTGATGTGGCCGAGTTGCTGGTGCTGGAAGGTATCTGAAAAATCCAGCATCGGACCGGTAATGCCAATCTGGCAGACGCGTTCGCCGACCAGGTGCATCACCGCGCCCAGTGCCTCAATGCGCAGGCGCAAGCCCACCGTCGGGAATTCCTGCTGGAAGGCTTTCAATGCCTGTACCAGGCGGCAATTCGGGAACATCACGTCCACTGCTAGCGAAACTTCGGCTTCCAGCCCTTGCGCCAGGGTCTTGGCGCGCGCCCGCATCGCATCCACTTTCATGCCGACGGTACGTGCATCAGCCAGCAGGGCTTTGCCTGCCTCGGTCAAGGTTGGTTTGCGCTTACTACGGTCGAACAGCTCTACATTCAACTGTGCTTCCAGATTGGCGATGGTGTAACTGACCACCGACTGGGTGCGATGCAGCTCTCGTGCGGCGCGTGAAAAACTGCCGCAATCAATGACGGCGACAAAGACACGCAATTGGTCCAGGGTGGGGAGGCCGGGTTCTCTCATATCGAAAATATCGATTCTAATCAGTTAAACAATGTGGGTTTTCTTGATGCTAATCCTGTTCTACGATGGTTGCAAGAAATCAGTCATCACTGATTTGGCAAAAAACACGTCGGAAAGCAGCCCGGATATGTGCGCTCACGACTTAACCTGACTAGATAGAAAGCGAGCTTTATCATGACCAAGATCCTCAACATTAACAGCAGTGTACGTAACGGCGATTCGATTTCCCGCAAGGCAACTGCCGAATTCATCAGCAAATGGAAAGCCAGGGAGCCAAACGCAGTCGTCGTCGAACGCGACGTTGCCGCCCAGCCTTTGCCGCATATCGACGGTCAAACCCTGGGTGCTTTCTTCACGCCAGCGGAAAACCGCACTGCAGAACAGGCGCAAATCGCCAAGCTGTCGGAAACCCTGGTGCAAGAGCTGTTTGATGCAGACGTGATCGTCATCGGCGCTCCAATGTACAATTTCTCCATTACATCGGGTCTGAAAGCCTGGATCGACCACGTTGCACGTGCCGGCGTGACTTTTAAATATACGGAACAAGGCCCTGTTGGCCTGTTGACCGGTAAAAAAGTCTATATCTTTACCGCCAGCGGTGGTGTCTACAGTGAAGGTCCGGCGCAGGTAATGGACTTCAATGGCACCTATTTGCGTGCAGTCCTGGGCTTTATCGGCCTGACCGATGTGACCTTTATTCAGAGCGAAGGAATCGCGATGGGCGCGGAAGGCGTGCAAAAAGCACAAGCCAAAACCAGTGATGCAATAAACGAATTGCTCGCAGCCTGATATCCTTCGTCTTCTGAGCATTTAATGCGGTAAATGCCGATGGTCGGTATTTACCGCATTTGCTGGTTGATTGAATCCCTTACTCATGAATACAAGTCTCACCCCCAATGCCGCAATCGAAGCGGCGGTTTCGTCTGAAGTTGAACTGGATTACGCTGCCTCGTGCGAATTGCCGACGCCGTGGGCGACCTTTCGCCTGCACGCCTTTGTTGAACCTGCCACCGGCAAGGAACATGTCGCCATTACGCTGGGCGATGTGACCGATGGCGAGCCGGTACTGGCGCGCATCCATTCCGAATGCCTGACCGGCGACGGCTTGTTCAGCCTGCGTTGCGATTGCGGTCCGCAACTGGAAGCCGCCTTGCAGAAAATTGCCGAAGAGGGGCGGGGTGCCTTGTTTTACCTGCGACAGGAAGGACGTGGCATCGGCCTTGTCAATAAGATCCGTGCCTACCAGTTGCAGGATGCCGGTGCCGATACGGTGGAAGCGAACGAAGCCCTGGGCTTCAAACCGGATCAGCGCAATTACAAGCTTTGCCAGCCCATGCTGCGCCACCTGAAGATTTCGACGCTGCGCCTGATGACGAATAATCCGCGCAAGATCAAGGCGATGGAACAACTCGGCGTCAAAGTGGTGGAACGTGTGCCGCTGGTCATCACGCGTAATCCTTTCAATGAGCGCTATCTGACCACCAAGGCTGCCAAGCTCGGCCATTTGTTTTAAGCCGGAATGTCCCGGGTCGCGCCGTTTTAGCGCGGCCGACCACGTGGAATCCGCTAAGCCTTTACAATCATGGCATGGCAGATTCCGCATCCCCCGAACGCAAGCAATTCCTTATTGGTCTGACGATCGCGCTACTGGGCGCGATTTTGTTTTCCACCAAGGCAATTGTGGCCAAGCTGATTTATCGCTATGGCGTGGATGCCGTCACGCTGATTGCTTTCCGCATGATGTTTTCGCTGCCTTTCTTTATCGCCATCGGCGTATGGAAGGCACGCACCGCCGTCCCGCTGACGCGCTCTGAAAAAGGGCAGATCGTCATCCTCGGTTTGCTCGGCTACTATCTTTCCAGTTTCCTCGACTTCCTCGGCCTGCAATACATTTCGGTCGGGCTGGAACGCCTGATCCTGTTCCTCACGCCATCTTTCGTACTGCTGATTTCCATCTTCGTCATGAAGCGCAAAATTACGCTACTGGAATGGGCGGCGCTGGGCATTTCCTATCTCGGTACGGTACTGGTATTTGTTCATGACGCCCGCATCGGCGGTTCCAATGTCGCACTCGGCAGCCTGCTGGTATTGGGCAGTGCAATTTCCTACGCGATTTATCTGCTTGGTTCCGGTGAATTGGTGAAACGTGTTGGTGCCCTGCGCCTGGTGGCATACGCGATGTGTGTTTCCAGCGTCGCCTGTATCGTGCAATTCTTTGTTTTGCGGCCGGCTTCAATGTTGCTGCAACCGCTGGCGGTGTATGGCTTGTCGATGATCAATGGATTTTTCTGTACAGTCATGCCGGTATTCCTGACCATGATTGCCGTTGATCGCATAGGTGCGGCCACTGCTTCGCAGGCGGGCATGATAGGGCCGGTCTCGATTTTATTCCTGGCTGCGCTGATACTCGATGAACCGATTACCGGCATACAGCTGGCTGGCACCGCGCTGGTATTGTGCGGTATTTATCTCTTATCTAAAAAACGGGTTTAGGGTGTAACAATGGATCTAGGCATACGAGGAAAATCGGCATTGGTCTGCGGCGCCAGTCGCGGCCTGGGTCGTGGTTGTGCGGAAGCGCTGGCGGCGGAAGGCGTGAATGTCACGCTGGTCGCGCGTAACCTGGAAGTCTTGCAGGCCAGCGCCACCGAGATACGTGCAGTATCGGACAGCATGATCACCATCGTCGCTTGCGATATCACGACCGCCGAAGGGCGCGAACAGGCGCTGGCGGTGTGCCCGCAGCCCGACATACTGGTGACCAATGCGAGCGGCCCGCCTACCGGCGATTTTCGCGACTGGAGTCGTGACGACTGGATCGCGGCGCTGGATGCCAATATGCTGACGCCGATAGAGCTGATCAAGGCAACAGTCGATGGCATGATGGCGCGTGGTTTCGGCCGCATCATCAACATTACCTCGAGTGCAGTCAAGGCACCGATAGATAGCCTGGGTTTGTCCAATGGTGCGCGTTCCGGCCTGACCGGTTTTGTTGCCGGCCTGGCGCGCAAGACAGTTGCGCGCAATGTGACGATCAATAACTTATTGCCGGGACCGTTCGAGACGGATCGCCTGGCGGCAATCTTTTCCGCAGCGGCAGAAGCCAGCGGTCGCACGGTGGAAGAAGTCAGTGCGGTGCGCCGTGCGGCCAATCCGGCCAAGCGTTTTGGTACGCGCCAGGAATTTGGTGCGACTTGCGCATTCTTATGCAGTGAACATGCTGGTTACATCAACGGGCAAAATATCCTGCTCGATGGTGGCGGCTATCCCGGCACGTTTTAATTCCATCCACACTTAACCTTAAAGCGAGTTGCGCATGACAAAAGCGATCAGAATTTCTTCCGTCGGTGGTCCCGAAGTCATGGAATACGTCGAGGTCGACCTGCCTGCACCTGGTCCGGGCGAAGCCCTGATCTGGCAGCATGCTTGCGGTTTGAATTACATCGATGTGTATTTCCGCATGGGGACTTATCCGCAGCAACTGCCCGCCGGCCTCGGCATGGAAGGTGCCGGCGTGGTGGAAGCGGTGGGTGCAGGCGTCACGCATATCAGGCCGGGTGACCGCGTCGCTTATGCCGGTCGTCCGCCCGGTGCTTATGCCGAGGCGCGTGTGCTGCCGGCGGATGTCCTAGTCAAATTGCCGGAAGCGATCAGTTTTGAAACTGCAGCGGCGATGATGTTGCAGGGTTTGACGGTACAGTATTTATTCCGTCGCACCTTCCGTTTACAGGGTGGCGAGACCATCCTGTTCCACGCAGCGGCGGGCGGCGTCGGCCTGATCGCTTGCCAATGGGCGCGCGCGCTTGGCGTGACGATGATAGGTACGGTCGGTTCGGATGAGAAAGCGGAGCTGGCGAAAGCGCACGGCTGCGTTCATACAATTAACTACAACAAGGAAAACTTCGTTGAACGTGTCAAGGAAATCACCGGCGGCAAGGGTGTGCCGGTAGTCTATGATTCGATCGGCAAGGATACCTTCACCGGCTCCCTCGATTGCCTGTCGCCACTCGGCATGCTGGTCAGCTTCGGTGGTGCATCCGGGCCGGTGCCGCCATTCAGCCTGAATGAATTGGCGTCGCGCGGTTCACTGTTTGTGACACGGCCTTCGCTGTTCAACTATATTGCCAAGCGTGATGACCTGGAAACCATGGCGGCCGAGCTATTCGGCATGGTCGAAAGCGGCAAGATCAAGATAGGCATTAACCAGCGCTATGCACTCAAGGATGTCGCGCAAGCGCATCGCGACCTGGAATCCCGGAAAACCACAGGCTCCACCATTTTGCTTCCTTAAGGATTTGGCAATGCAAGAATCAGACAACAATCCAATGCAGCATCCGGAAGAGCAGCCGGCCGGCACGGATGGCAATCCAAAGTTTGGCCGTCTATTAATCGTGCTGGCCTTTGGCGTATTGATCGTGGTGGGGCTGACCTTCGGCTCGCTGGCGTATTACACATCCTAAGTACTTGTATCTACAAACAAAAATGGCGACTTGATCAAGTCGCCATTTTTTATTGAGCCTAAGCCTTACTCCTTGATTTCCAGGTCTATGCGCCTAGGTACGCCATTCTTGCCGGGGAAATCGGTGAAGGCGGCGCGCACCATATACGGCATCGCAAACGCCAGTGAACCGTTGCCACCGCTGCTGTGCACGGTGACATCGTAAAGTTTCTTGCCGTCCTTGATGGTCGTAATCAAGACATTCAACTGGCGCTGGAAGACTTGATACTGCACTTCACGATATTGGGTGACCGGGCCTGGATACCAGAATGGATCGTAGTAAGGGCCATAGCGCCAACCCGGACCGTAGTAAGGGCCGTACCAGTATGGGTCGACGACATAGGGTTGCACGGTGCGGACATCGCGCGAATCGATTTTATAATTCAGCGCGACTTTAAGATTGGCCGCGGAAGGAGCAGCGGCTTCGGTAAAACCGAGGCGGGTCAGCTCATTCTTGACCAGGCTTTCGTAGCTTTTTTCTTCCAGGTTGTTGTCTTGTCCAGCTTTACGCTCGAATACATAGCTTTTATTCTGCAAATCTGCCGGCCACTCATGGAAGGCAATCACATCCGTCCTGATGACTGATGCACAGCCACTCAACAGCAGGCTCGACAATGCGATACCCATCAATAACCAGCGTTTCATTTTTTATTCTCCTTAAGCAGATACGTATAGCATAGCGATAATGGGCAAAACAGCCGTTACATTTTGTAACCAGGCAATGCTTCTTATGCGCAATACAGATAATGATTGTTATCCATAATTGAATTCGGCGTACGGCTGGGCATTTTTTGCCCTGCGCTTACACTCAGACAAGCAGATTCCATTTTCAATCCCATGATTGGTAAAATGGTATTTTGCTTTACTCCCACCTATACCGACTCCTATGCGCACCGACACTTCTCCCGCGATTTATCGCAAAGACTACACACCACCAAGCTATTGGGTTCGTACCGTCGAGATGGGTTTCGATCTCGATCCGTCGGCGACCCGTGTCGCAACCCGCATGACACTTGCGCGCAATCCTGCAAGTGCGGAGCAGGCGGTAGTGCTGCATGGCGAAGAGCTGGAACTGGTGCAAATCCGCCTGAACGGAAAAAACCTGGGCAAGCGCGATTACAAACTGGTGGATGGCTTGCTGCGCATCCCGACCAAGGCAGAAGAAATCACGCTGGAGATAGAGACGCTGATCCGGCCGGACAAAAATACCTCGCTGATGGGTTTGTACGTCTCCAACGGCAATTTCTTCACGCAATGCGAAGCGGAAGGCTTCCGCAAAATCACTTACTTCCCTGATCGTCCTGACGTGATGGCGCAATACACCGTCATGCTGCGCGGGGACAAAAAGAAATATCCGGTCTTGCTGTCGAATGGCAACCTGATCGAACAGGGTGACCTTGGTGACGGCCGTCACTACGCCTTGTGGGAAGATCCGTTCAAGAAACCGTCCTATTTGTTCGCGCTGGTGGCCGGTCAACTGGTTTGCCAGGAACAGACCGAAAAACTTAAATCCGGGCGGGAAGCGCTGCTGCAGGTCTGGGTGGAAGAAGGCAATCTGGACAAGACCCAGCATGCGATGGATTCGCTGGTAAACAGTATCCACTGGGACGAAGAACGCTACGGCCTGGAACTGGACCTGGATCGTTTCATGATCGTCGCGGTTGGCGATTTCAATATGGGTGCGATGGAAAACAAGGGTTTGAATATATTCAATACCAAGTTCGTGCTGGCCAATCCGCGCATCGCTACCGATACCGATTACGCGAATATCGAAGCGGTGGTCGGTCATGAATACTTCCATAACTGGACCGGCAACCGCGTGACTTGCCGCGACTGGTTCCAGCTATCGCTGAAAGAAGGCTTGACCGTATTTCGCGATCAGGAATTTTCCGCCGACATGATAGGCACCGACAGCGGTCGTGCGGTCAAGCGTATCGATGACGTGCGTGTACTGCGCCAGGCGCAGTTCCCGGAAGATGCAGGCCCGATGGCGCATCCGGTGCGTCCTGATTCTTTCGTTGAAATCAGTAACTTCTATACGGTCACTATTTATGAGAAGGGCGCAGAAGTCGTGCGCATGTATCAAACCTTGCTCGGCCGCGACGGCTTCCGCAAAGGGATGGACCTGTATTTTGAGCGCCATGATGGCCGTGCCGTTGAGTGCGATGACTTCCGTGCCGCGATGATGGATGCGAATGGCCGCGACCTGACGCAATTCGAGCGTTGGTACAGCCAGGCCGGTACGCCGCGCGTAAAGGTCACGACTTCTTACGACGCCGACCAACAGACTTACGACATCACGCTGGCACAATCCTGCCCGCCAACCCCGGGCCAGGCCAAGAAACAGCCTTTCCATATTCCGGTCGCGATTGGTTTGCTGGATGGCAAAGGCCGGGATATGCCTTTGTCCCTGAAAGGACATGGCGGCCAGCCAACCACGCTGGTGCTGGAATTGACCGCGACCCAGCAAACCTTCCACTTCACAAATGTGACGGAACAGCCGGTGCCATCCCTGTTGCGCAATTTCTCTGCGCCGGTGGTGCTGGAATATGACTACAGCGACGCTGACCTGGCTTTCCTGATGGCGCATGACAGCGATGCTTTCAATCGCTGGGAAGCCGGTCAACGCCTGGCAACACGTCGTTTGCTGGCCCTGACGGAAACAGCGCAGAAGGCAGGCAGCACGCTGAGTGTCGATGTGGCGCTGGGCGACAGCCTGCGCGCCAGCCTGAACGACGCGACGCTGGATCCGGCTTTCCGTGACACCGTATTGACCTTGCCGGCAGAAACCGTGATTGCCGAGCAAATGGAAGTGATCGATCCGCAAGCCATCCATACCGCGCGTCGTTTCCTGCGCCTGTCGCTGGCAAAAGACCTGCGTAAAGATTTCAGCCGCGTCTATGCAGCGAACCAGACTGATGGTCCATACAGCCCGGACGCCGCTTCGTCCGGCAAGCGCGCACTGAAAAACCTCGCGCTGTCCTATCTGGCGGAGCTCGACGATGCCGACGCGCACGCCTTGGCGCAAGCGCAATACGACGCGGCGAACAATATGACGGATAGAATGGCGGCTTTGGCAGCCTTGGCAAATAGCCAGGCGCCGGGACGTGCGGCAGCCCTGGCCAAGTTCTACAGTGATTTCGAACAGGAACCGCTGGTCATCGATAAATGGTTCAGCCTGCAGGCGATGGCGCGCACCACGGATGTGGCGGCAGTACGTACCCTGATGAAGCATCCTGCATTCTCGATCAAGAATCCGAATCGGGCGCGCAGCCTGATCTTCAGCTTCTGCAATGGCAATCCATCGCGCTTCCATGCGGCAGATGGCAGCGGCTATGCATTCTGGGCGGAACAAGTGATAGCACTTGATGCGATCAATCCGCAAGTCGCGGCCCGCCTGGCACGCAGCCTGGATCGCTGGCGCAAATACGCACCTGCCCTGCAGGAAAAAATGCGCGCAGCACTGCAACAGGTTGCGGATACAGCCAAGTTGTCGAAAGACACGCGTGAAGTGGTAGGCAAGTCGCTGGCCGCCAACTGACCGATAATAGAGCGCTATATATATAAAGCTTGCTGGTTTGGCATGACAGAGCCGGCAATTACAGAATTAACCAAAGAGTAAAAGGACCACATGAAACGTATCAGTCTCACGCAATACCTGATTGAAGAGCAGCGTCTGCACAACAACATCCCGGCAGAATTACGTTTGCTGCTCGAGGTTGTTGCCCGTGCCTGCAAAACGATCAGCCATGCGGTCGGCAAAGGTGCGCTCGGCGAAGTGCTGGGTACCGCGCAAAGCGAAAACGTACAGGGTGAAGTGCAGAAGAAGCTGGACATCATCTCCAACGACATCTTGCTGGAAGCCAATGAATGGGGCGGCCACCTGGCGGCCATGGCGTCGGAAGAGATGGAAACCATCCATCAGATCCCGAATCGCTACCCTATGGGCGAATACCTGTTGCTGTTCGATCCACTCGATGGTTCCAGCAATATTGATGTCAATGTATCTATAGGTACCATTTTTTCGGTACTGAAAGCGGCTGACGGCATGCAGGCGCCGACCGAAGCCGACTTCCTGCAACCGGGCAGCAAGCAGGTTGTGGCCGGTTACGCGGTCTATGGTCCGCAGACAGTATTGGTACTGACAACCGGTAACGGTGTGCAGTGCTTTACGCTGGATCGTGAAATGGGTTCCTGGGTCATGACCCAGCGTGACATGCAAATCCCGGCCAACACCAAGGAATTTGCCATTAATGCATCGAATGCACGCCACTGGCACCCGCCGGTCAAGCGCTATGTCGATGAAATGCTGGCCGGCACCACCGGCCCGCGCGCGAAAGACTTCAATATGCGCTGGATCGCTTCGATGGTGGCGGATGTACATCGCATCCTGAACCGTGGCGGCATCTTCATGTATCCGGCCGATGCGCGTGAACCGGACAAGCCAGGCAAGCTGCGCCTGATGTATGAAGCCAACCCTATGGCTTTCATTGTCGAGCAGGCCGGTGGCGCAGCGACGGATGGGCAACAGCGCATCCTCGATATCCAGCCGGAAAAGCTGCACCAGCGGGTACCGGTCTTCCTCGGATCCAAGAATGAAGTAGAGCTGGTCACCAGTTATCACAAGGCTAAATAAGCCTCCCTATATATAGGGAAGTCCTTCCGGCAAAAGCGCTTTTAAAAAGATTTAAAGTAATTTCTCAAAAGCGCTTGCCAAGTTCAAAGAAGCTTTGCTATAGTTCGGCTCCCGTCGCAGAACACGCAGCGAAACGCGAAGTAAGCGAGCTGAAATGTGAGTGTGATGGGGGTGAAGAAGTGGTGGTTTTGGTCACGTCGTTTTGAAGGAATTTAAAACGAATCTTTTTAAAAAGTTTCTTAAAAAGATGTTGACGAAAACTGAAACATGCCACATAATCTCATCTCTCTGCTGCTGACGAACAAAACGATTCGCGGTGCTGCAAACAGCTAAGGTTGAATGCGAAGCAGGCAAGGTTCTTTAAAAATTAACAGCCGATAAGTGTGGGCGTTTAATGGAAGCGCGGCAGTGAATTTATTCGCTGTCATAACTTTAAACATTAAATGCTCACAAAGAAATATAGATACTTTCAGTTAAATGAAAGTACCTGTCAGTATTTTGAGTGAGCGACCGGTTCGAAAGAACCTGGCAGCAATGCCAAAAACAGAGATTGAACTGAAGAGTTTGATCCTGGCTCAGATTGAACGCTGGCGGCATGCCTTACACATGCAAGTCGAACGGCAGCACGGGTGCTTGCACCTGGTGGCGAGTGGCGAACGGGTGAGTAATATATCGGAACGTACCCTAGAGTGGGGGATAACGCAGCGAAAGTTGCGCTAATACCGCATACGATCTACGGATGAAAGTGGGGGATCGCAAGACCTCATGCTCATGGAGCGGCCGATATCTGATTAGCTAGTTGGTGGGGTAAAAGCCTACCAAGGCATCGATCAGTAGCTGGTCTGAGAGGACGACCAGCCACACTGGAACTGAGACACGGTCCAGACTCCTACGGGAGGCAGCAGTGGGGAATTTTGGACAATGGGCGCAAGCCTGATCCAGCAATGCCGCGTGAGTGAAGAAGGCCTTCGGGTTGTAAAGCTCTTTTGTCAGGGAAGAAACGGTGAGGGCTAATATCCTTTGCTAATGACGGTACCTGAAGAATAAGCACCGGCTAACTACGTGCCAGCAGCCGCGGTAATACGTAGGGTGCAAGCGTTAATCGGAATTACTGGGCGTAAAGCGTGCGCAGGCGGTTATGTAAGTCAGATGTGAAATCCCCGGGCTCAACCTGGGAATGGCATTTGAGACTGCATGGCTAGAGTGTGTCAGAGGGGGGTAGAATTCCACGTGTAGCAGTGAAATGCGTAGAGATGTGGAGGAATACCGATGGCGAAGGCAGCCCCCTGGGATAACACTGACGCTCATGCACGAAAGCGTGGGGAGCAAACAGGATTAGATACCCTGGTAGTCCACGCCCTAAACGATGTCTACTAGTTGTCGGGACTTAATTGTCTTGGTAACGCAGCTAACGCGTGAAGTAGACCGCCTGGGGAGTACGGTCGCAAGATTAAAACTCAAAGGAATTGACGGGGACCCGCACAAGCGGTGGATGATGTGGATTAATTCGATGCAACGCGAAAAACCTTACCTACCCTTGACATGTACGGAACCTCTGAGAGATTAGAGGGTGCTCGAAAGAGAGCCGTAACACAGGTGCTGCATGGCTGTCGTCAGCTCGTGTCGTGAGATGTTGGGTTAAGTCCCGCAACGAGCGCAACCCTTGTCATTAGTTGCTACGAAAGGGCACTCTAATGAGACTGCCGGTGACAAACCGGAGGAAGGTGGGGATGACGTCAAGTCCTCATGGCCCTTATGGGTAGGGCTTCACACGTCATACAATGGTACATACAGAGGGCCGCCAACCCGCGAGGGGGAGCTAATCCCAGAAAGTGTATCGTAGTCCGGATTGTAGTCTGCAACTCGACTACATGAAGTTGGAATCGCTAGTAATCGCGGATCAGCATGTCGCGGTGAATACGTTCCCGGGTCTTGTACACACCGCCCGTCACACCATGGGAGCGGGTTTCACCAGAAGTAGGTAGCCTAACCGCAAGGAGGGCGCTTACCACGGTGGGATTCGTGACTGGGGTGAAGTCGTAACAAGGTAGCCGTATCGGAAGGTGCGGCTGGATCACCTCCTTTCTAGAGTTTGCGTGAAAGTTAAGCGTCCACACTTATCGGGCTGTTAGTAAGAAAAGAACAGTGAATGTCGGCAGTGCGCAGGCAGTAATGCTTGTGCGGTGTTGGTTGGTACTGATCCAAACGGGTCTGTAGCTCAGTTGGTTAGAGCACCGTGTTGATAACGCGGGGGTCGTTGGTTCGAGCCCAACCAGACCCACCAAGAAATACGTAGTACCGGTTTCGGGGGTTTAGCTCAGCTGGGAGAGCACCTGCTTTGCAAGCAGGGGGTCGTCGGTTCGATCCCGTCAACCTCCACCAAGATGTCAAACCTAAGTTGATCTGCATGCAAGTGCAGACGTGATTTAGGTTTGATCTTTTAGATAGATCATTGGCTGTTTTTGTTCTTTAACAATTTGGAAGAAGTAAAGATTTATTGGTGCGAACCAATGATGCGGAAGCATTGTTAGTTTGCGCTGATGGGTTGTGATTGTATCAAATCAAATAGTATTGACGATCAGCTGCTCGCAAGGGCAGTCCAGTGTCAATACAGCAAACACGTAGTACTTGTTTGCCTTATAGCCGTCTTTCAGTTGCTTGCAACTGAGAGGCTAACGTTATAGGGACAAGCGAATAAGTGCACATGGTGGATGCCTTGGCGATATCAGGCGATGAAGGACGTAGTAGCTTGCGATAAGCTGCGGGGAGCTAGCAAACAAGCTTTGATCCGCAGATTTCCGAATGGGGAAACCCGGCCCTCTGGGTCATCACTCACTGAATACATAGGTGTGTGAAGCGAACGCGGCGAACTGAAACATCTAAGTAGCTGCAGGAAAAGAAATCAACCGAGATTCCCAAAGTAGTGGCGAGCGAAATGGGAACAGCCGCAAGTTTTAGCATCAGATATAGTGGAATGCTCTGGAAAGTGCAGCCATAGAGGGTGATAGCCCCTTACACGAAATATGTGGTGTGGAACTAAGCTTGCAACAAGTAGGGCGGGACACGAGAAATCCTGTCTGAACATGGGGGGACCATCCTCCAAGGCTAAATACTCGATATCGACCGATAGTGAACCAGTACCGTGAGGGAAAGGCGAAAAGAACCCCCGGAAGGGGAGTGAAATAGATCCTGAAACCGTGTGCATACAAACAGTAGGAGCGGACTTGTTCCGTGACTGCGTACCTTTTGTATAATGGGTCAGCGACTTACATTCAGTGGCAAGGTTAACCGTATAGGGAAGCCGTAGAGAAATCGAGTCCGAATAGGGCGTTCAGTCGCTGGGTGTAGACCCGAAACCAAGTGATCTACTCATGGCCAGGTTGAAGGTGCGGTAACACGCACTGGAGGACCGAACCCACTAATGTTGAAAAATTAGGGGATGAGCTGTGGGTAGGGGTGAAAGGCTAAACAAACTTGGAAATAGCTGGTTCTCTCCGAAAACTATTTAGGTAGTGCCTCAAGTATCACCATCGGGGGTAGAGCACTGTTATGGCTAGGGGGTCATCGCGACTTACCAAACCATTGCAAACTCCGAATACCGATGAGTGCGAGCTTGGGAGACAGACGTCGGGTGCTAACGTCCGGCGTCAAGAGGGAAACAACCCAGACCGCCAGCTAAGGTCCCAAAGATTGGCTAAGTGGAAAACGAAGTGGGAAGGCTAAAACAGTCAGGAGGTTGGCTTAGAAGCAGCCATCCTTTAAAGAAAGCGTAATAGCTCACTGATCGAGTCGTCCTGCGCGGAAGATGTAACGGGGCTAAGCCAGTCACCGAAGCTGCGGATATGCGTAAGCATATGGTAGGAGAGCGTTCTGTAAGCCTGCGAAGGTGTCTTGTAAAGGATGCTGGAGGTATCAGAAGTGCGAATGCTGACATGAGTAGCGATAATGGGGGTGAAAAGCCTCCACGCCGTAAGCCCAAGGTTTCCTGTTCAACGTTCATCGGAGCAGGGTGAGTCGGCCCCTAAGGCGAGGCAGAGATGCGTAGCTGATGGGAAGCAGGTTAATATTCCTGCACCGTCGTTAGATGCGATGGGGGGACGGATCGCGGAAGGTTGTCCGGGTGTTGGATGTCCCGGTTCCTGTGTCATAGAAGGCTGTTAGGCAAATCCGGCAGCGTAATTCAAGGGCATGGGACGAACGAATTTATTCGTGAAGCAATCGGAAGTGGTTCCAAGAAAAGCCTCTAAGCTTCAGTCTAACGAGACCGTACCGCAAACCGACACAGGTGGGCGAGATGAGTATTCTAAGGCGCTTGAGAGAACTCGGGAGAAGGAACTCGGCAAATTGGTACCGTAACTTCGGGATAAGGTACGCCCTTGTAGTTTGACTACTTTACTGTAGAAGGACGAAGGGGTTGCAATAAACTGGTGGCTGCGACTGTTTAATAAAAACACAGCACTATGCAAACACGAAAGTGGACGTATATGGTGTGACTCCTGCCCGGTGCTGGAAGATTAAATGATGGGGTGCAAGCTCTTGATTGAAGTCCCAGTAAACGGCGGCCGTAACTATAACGGTCCTAAGGTAGCGAAATTCCTTGTCGGGTAAGTTCCGACCTGCACGAATGGAGTAACGATGGCCACACTGTCTCCTCCCGAGACTCAGCGAAGTTGAAATGTTTGTGATGATGCAATCTACCCGCGGCTAGACGGAAAGACCCCATGAACCTTTACTGTAGCTTTGCATTGGACTTTTGAACCAATCTGTGTAGGATAGGTGGGAGGCTTTGAAGCGGGGACGCTAGTTCTCGTGGAGCCAACCTTGAAATACCACCCTGGTTTGTTTGAGGTTCTAACCTTGGTCCGTTATCCGGATCGGGGACAGTGCATGGTAGGCAGTTTGACTGGGGCGGTCTCCTCCCAAAGTGTAACGGAGGAGTTCGAAGGTACGCTAGGTACGGTCGGACATCGTGCTAATAGTGCAATGGCATAAGCGTGCTTAACTGCGAGACTGACAAGTCGAGCAGGTACGAAAGTAGGACATAGTGATCCGGTGGTTCTGTATGGAAGGGCCATCGCTCAACGGATAAAAGGTACTCTGGGGATAACAGGCTGATTCCTCCCAAGAGTTCATATCGACGGGGGAGTTTGGCACCTCGATGTCGGCTCATCACATCCTGGGGCTGTAGCCGGTCCCAAGGGTATGGCTGTTCGCCATTTAAAGTGGTACGTGAGCTGGGTTTAAAACGTCGTGAGACAGTTTGGTCCCTATCTGCCGTGGGCGTTGGAAATTTGAAGGGGGCTGCTCCTAGTACGAGAGGACCGGAGTGGACGAACCTCTGGTGTACCGGTTGTCACGCCAGTGGCATTGCCGGGTAGCTAAGTTCGGAAGAGATAACCGCTGAAAGCATCTAAGCGGGAAACTTGCCTTAAGATGAGATTTCCCAGAGCCTTGAGCTCTTTGAAGGGTCGTTCGAGACCAGGACGTTGATAGGTCAGGTGTGGAAGTGCAGTAATGCATTAAGCTAACTGATACTAATTGCCCGTACGGCTTGTCCCTATAACCTTAGCAGGTGTAGGCATTCAAGTAACGTGTGTGATTTGATACATAAAATCACAACCAGTAATACAAAATTTACTTCTTCCAGATTGGGTTATTTGCTCAAGTCAGCTTTAACGACTTAGCAGGTAACTTTACAAGTTATGCCTGATGACCATAGCGAGTTGGTACCACCCCTTCCCATCCCGAACAGGACCGTGAAACGACTTTGCGCCGATGATAGTGCTGCAACCAGTGTGAAAGTAGGTCATCGTCAGGCTTTTATTTAGAAAACCCTTCAGTAGAAATACTGGAGGGTTTTTGCTTTGTGCCATCACTTTGTATCCCCATTACTCGGCCCGGAAATGGCGGGAAAATACAGATAGCTGTCCACGCTTACGCTTGAAAACCCGCCTGCATCTCCAGCCTGACGATCATTTCTTCAATCATTCCTCCTTTATTACAGTCAGATGAAATCCGCGTGGATTCATTTTTCCTGTCTTCCTCCGAACTCCACCGCATTCATTTTTTGTCCCGTATAAACAGGGCATGTATTCCTGCGGCGGTATTTCGTCGCGTGATTTTTTATGCGAAAACCCCAGGAAGAAAACCGACAGGACAGACCGCAATCCGTACGCAGTTCTGTTCAACTGACATATGACAAGCAGACTAGAGAACTATCGTTCGCGTCTAAACTTGTGCAGCATCCATCACGCACAAGATTTGATATCTAGTCATTGCGTTCCAAACAATTTTTAGATACGGTTGTAAGGAGCGCCTTGAATTGTGTGATTTCTTCTTGCCGATGTCATGGCATGTCACGCCAATCGATGGCAGTCCCCTCGCAGTGCAATTGGAGAGTTGAAATGGATGATGTAGTCATTGTTTCCGCTGGACGTACTGGTGTTGGAAAATTCGGCGGTGCGCTGGCCAGGACCGCGGCTTCCGATCTTGGTGCGCATGTCATAAAAAATTTACTGGCGCGTAGCGGTATTGCGGCTGATCAAATCAGCGAAGTGATCCTCGGCCAGGTACTGACTGCAGGTTGCGGGCAAAATCCCGCGCGCCAGGCATTGATACGCGGTGGCATTCCCGATATGGTGCCGGCGTTCACAATCAATAAAGTATGCGGCAGCGGTTTGAAAGCGACGCATCTCGCGACGCAGGCCATCCGATGTGGTGATGCACAAATCATTATTGCCGGCGGGCAGGAAAACATGAGTGCGTCGCCGCACGTGCTGAATAATTCGCGCGATGGTTTCCGCATGGGTGACGCAAAGTTGGTCGACATCATGATTCATGACGGCCTGTGGGATGTCTACAATCAATACCACATGGGCACCACTGCAGAAAACATCGCAAAGAAATTCGGTATCTCGCGCCAGGAGCAGGATGAGTTTGCGCTGGAGTCACAGAACAAAGCCGAGGCCGCGCAAAAGGCCGGCAAGTTCAAGGATGAAATCATCCCTTTTGAGATCCAGAGTAAAAAAGGAAACACTGTCTTCGACAGTGATGAATACATCAAGCATGGCACGACACTGGAATCACTCGCGGCCTTGCGTCCGGCTTTTTCCAAAGACGGTACCGTGACGGCTGGTAATGCTTCAGGTATTAACGATGGAGCGGCAGCGGTAATCATGATGACGGCACAGAAGGCCAAGGAACTTGGCCTCAAGCCTCTGGCAAAGATCAAGGCGTATTCGTCAGCAGGGGTAGATCCGAGCGTGATGGGTATGGGGCCGGTTCCTGCCGCCCAGCTATGCCTGAAGAAAGCCGGCTGGAAGCATCAGGATCTCGACCTGATGGAAATCAATGAAGCCTTTGCGGCACAGGCGATTGCAGTGAATCGTGAAATGGGCTGGGATACCAGAAAGATTAATGTGAATGGTGGTGCGATTGCGATCGGCCATCCTATCGGTGCATCCGGTTGCCGCATCCTGGTCACCCTGTTACACGAAATGATACGGCGCGATGCGCACAAAGGTTTGGCCAGCTTGTGCATAGGTGGCGGAATGGGAGTGGCGCTTGCAATCGAACGTTAAGAAACAGGCAGCTGCTTATATAAAAGAATAAAGAGGAGACGGATATGACACGCCTTGCATTGGTGACAGGTGGCATGGGTGGTTTGGGCGAAGCGATTTGCATCAAACTGGCGGCACTCGGATATCAAGTGGTTACGACTTATTCGCCGGGTAACAAGAAGGCGGATGAGTGGCTGAAACTCATGAAGGAAAGCGGTTACGATTTCCACGCTTATCCATGTGACGTTTCTGACTATGACTCGGCGCAGCAATGCGTGGCCCAGATCGAAAAAGAAATGGGCCCGGTCGATGTGCTGGTCAACAATGCGGGTATCACACGCGACATCACTTTCAAGAAAATGGGCAAACCGGATTGGGATGCGGTGATGGCGACTAACCTGGACTCCGTTTTCAATATGACGAAACCGGTATGCGACGGCATGGTCGAGCGTGGTTGGGGCCGCATCATCAATATTTCTTCGGTGAACGGGCAGAAGGGTGCCTTCGGTCAAACCAATTACTCGGCAGCGAAAGCCGGCATGCATGGCTTTACCAAGGCACTGGCGCTGGAAGTCGCGCGCAAGGCCGTTACCGTAAATACGATTTCACCCGGTTATATCGGCACCAAGATGGTGATGGCGATTCCGCAGGATGTGCTGGATACGAAAATCGTGCCGCAGATCCCGATGGGACGTTTGGGCAAGCCGGAAGAAATTGCAGGCCTGGTTGCCTACCTCGCTTCGGATGAAGCGGCCTTCCTGACGGGGGCCAACATCGCCATCAATGGCGGCCAGCATATGTATTAAAAATAACAGCGCCGGGTCGAGCCCGGCGCTATGCAAGAAAATGACGCTGATTGGATGTCAGGCAGGTTGATCGATCAATTCCTGCAGGCGTTCAATCAGCGTTTCTGTTTTGGTGTAGCCGGATGTCACCAGGTGCAACTCACCTGATTTTTCCAGGACCAAAGTCGGGAAGCCGGAGACGCCCCAGAGTTTGGTTTGTGTGAAATCGGCTTCGGTGGCATTGCGTGCTTCTTCCGAGGCCCAGGTCTTCAGGAATTCAGCGGCATCGATATTGATATCGGCTTTTTCAAAGACCGAAACGGCAATATCGGCCAGCACTTCACCCTTGGTGGTATCCAGGTTCTCGGCATAAAAGCCATGCTGGATCGCGTGGAATACATCGAGCGCGGTATCCGGGGCCAGCATGCCGGCAGTGACGACGGCACGGCAAGCCGGTTCGGTATCGTAAATAAAACCTTCATGCGACAAACCGTTTTTGGCGAAAGGCAGGCCGCTGACTTCTTCCACTTTCTTCCAGTGGTGCAGCAAGGTCGCCTTCAACTTCTCATCCATTACTTCCTTGTTGTAGGCACGCAAGCCGCCGACGATCAATTCCAGCTGGGTATCCGGCAAGCCGCCCAGCAAGGTCTTGAGTTCAGGCCCGAAGCCGTAGCACCACGAACACATAGGATCAGCGATATAGATGAGTTTGGCCATGAATCAGTTTCCTTGTTATGAGTCGGTCAGGACAGTCAGCAGCATAGCACCAGAGTTCAGCTTTCCGTCGTCGTTGCGATGGATAATTTTGGCTGCTGGCGCAGGGTCTGGACGGCTTTGCTAAAGACTTCGTAAGGGACGACTGCATTCAGTTTGCGCCATAATTGCCACAACAAATCAGCGTCGGCCAGCGCACGGTGGCGCGCTTCCGGAATCAAGTCATGGCGCGCAATCAGGCTATCCAGATTGTGTTTCTTTTCAGCCGGGAACAGGGCGCGCGACAATTTGACCGTGCACAGCATTTCCGCATTCAGCACATGCCCGCTGCGGACGAAGGCATGGTGCAGGAAGCCGTAGTCGAAGCGCGCATTGTGCGCGATGAACAAGCCGTCCTGCAGGCGCTCACGCACGGTATCGGCCAGTGTCTCGAACATGGGTGCGCTCTCGACCATCTCGTCGCTGATGCCGGTCAGGCCCTGGATGAATTCAGGGATAGGACGACCGGGATTGACGAAGGTGGACCAGCGATCGATGCAACCATCGGGGTCGACCGCGACTATCCCTATCTCGGTAATCCGGTCATTGACCAGATTCGCACCGGTTGTTTCCAGATCAACAAATATCAGTTTTTCGTTTAAGCTCATGGCCGCATTGTCCCATGCCTGCCGTTTTTCAGAGCGAAACAAATAGCCGGGCTTAAGCCGCGGCGCGCACCTTGATGCGGACGTCGCCGAGGGCAACCACCTGGCCTGCACGGATTTTGCAGGTTTTGCGCAATTCGGTTTGCCCATCCACTTTGACCTTGCCGCTGGCGACCAGCACTTTACCGGCACCGCCGCTGTCGCAGATGCCGACCAGTTTCAGCAGTTGGTTCAATTCGACGAATTCGTCGTTCAGTTCAAATTCAAGTTGTTGCATCGTATGCCTGCTTTAAAAGTGGAATGGAATCAAGCCAGCGTCTTGCGCGCATTGTCCAGCCACATATCGAGTGTGGTCAGCAGGTCGATCTGGCTGAAGGAGCAGCTTTCTTCGGTGAACAGGCTGCCTGCTTCCAGGCGTCCCAGCAAATCTTCCATCACTGTGGTGTAGGGGCCGGGCAAGGCTGCCAACAAGCCGGCCTGGCCACGCCAGGTCGTGCAAAAGTCGGCGACACTAAGGCGGTCTTGCCGGATGGCATCAAGGGATTCTTGTAGCAATTGCAGTGTTTGAGTGTGCGACATAACAATAAAAAGTAAAAAGCGCGAGCAGGGATCAGGCGCTATGGAAAACCGGTAATAAGAAAAGTCCGATCACGGCCAGGTAGCCGATCAGCCATGTTACGGAACGCAGGGTTGCGCGATCCGTCAGGTAGAGCAGGGTGTACACCAGCCGTGCCGCAATAAATGCGACAGCCAGCATATTAATCGAATCTTGCGGTGCATTCAGTTGTTGTGCGACCAATACGCCGGCGGCAAAGAAAGGAAAGGCTTCAAAGTGATTGCGATGCGCGCTATCAGCACGCCGCCGCAGGCCTTCCTGTTGTTCCAGCCAGCGTCGCGGTTCTGAATTATCGAAATCGCGCTTGCCCCATTTGGCGATCGCAACCGTCGCTGCAGGCAGGATGCCGGCAATCAATACACACCAGTAAGAAAGATTCATGTCCGTCTCCGCTAAATAGTGAATGTTGCCAAGTGGCCAGCGCACAGATTAGCACGCCGGATTGCCTTGTCAGCAGGATTATGCGGAGTAGATACGCACTAGCGGCTGGGCGCGATGGCTTCCGCATAGTCGTATAACGCACCGAGGATTTCTTCGCCGCGCTCATCCGCAGTTTCGGACAATTGGTCGATTTCGGCAAACAGGGTTTCTATCGTACGGGCCCCGCCTTCACCGTCAAACAGGCGTGCGACGCGATGGTCTTCCCAGCGTTGCTGTTCTTCTTCGTTCAGCGTATGCGGGAAGTTGCGGGCGCGGTAACGCCAGACGATTTCTTCCAGGCGTGGATCGCTGAAGCCCGGCTTGGCCTGCGCCAATGCTTCCGGCGACAGCGCGCGCAATTCCTGCAAGGTACGGCGATCATTATTGCCGACAAAGCCGCCGTATAAATCTTCATCGACATCGGCCGCCGCTTCCTGCGGCCGGTAAAAGACATCCTGCCAGATCGCCGTCATATCGGGCGCGGCGGCGGCCACTTCTGCATGTCGCAGTGCGGTCGGTATATCTATCCCCCATTGCTCCGTCATTTCCGCTGACAGCGTCTTCAGGTTGTTGATGACGATAGGGGATTTATTCAAATGGATGGTTTTGATGGGCAGGCGGCTCACGCCTTCCGGCAAAGCATCGGCCTTGCTAAACATGCGCATGCGTATGGTTTCCGCATCCAGTGTCGCCAGTTCGGACGGATCTACCGACAGGTCCCATACGATGACTTCATTCTTGTTGGTCGGATGTACCGCCAGCGGCCAGACTACGGCGATACAGCCACGCTCGGCCGGTATCATGCCGGTGATGTGCAGGAAGGGACGACGCAGCGGCAGGCCGATTTCGGCGGCGACCTTGTCTTTCTTGTGCAGGCCCAGGCAAAAGTCGAACAGCTTGGGTTGGCGCTCACGGATCAGGCGTGCCAGCGCAATCGTGGCACGTACATCGGATAGCGCATCATGCGCTGCTTCATGCGCAATGCCATTTTCAGCAGTTAATTGTTCGAGGCGGAAGCTGGGACGACCGTCCGGATGTTTAGGCCAGTTGATGCCTTCCGGACGCAGTGCATATGCAGTACGCACCACATCGAGGATATCCCAGCGGCCGCAACTGTTTTGCCATTCGCGCGCATACGGATCGATCAGGTTGCGCCAAAACATGAAGCGCGTGACTTCATCATCGAAACGTATGGTGTTGTAGCCGACGCCTATGGTGCCGGTTTGCGACAGGGCTTTTTCAATTTCAGCGGCGAACTCGTGTTCAGGCACGCCGCGCTCCAGGCAGGTTTGCGGCGTGATGCCGGTAATCAGGCAGGATTGCGGATCCGGCAGGAAGTCATTCGCCGGCTTGCAATACAGCATGATGGGTTCGCCGATTTCATTGAGTTCGGCATCGGTACGGATCGCGGCAAACTGCGCCGGGCGATCACGGCGCGGCTGTATGCCGAAGGTTTCGTAATCGTGCCAAAGAAAGGTATGCGTAGACATCGTGATGTATTGAATTGAGATGAAACGAGTTTGGGTTTATACCGCGACCTGGTTACGTCCGGCTTGCTTGGCGCGATACAGTGCAGCATCCGCTGCGGCCAGCAAGCCATCGGCATCCTGTTGCGGTGCCAGCATGGCCACGCCGAAGGAAGCGGTAATGTGCGGCAAAGGCATATGCATATCGGCAAACACCACCGCCAGCCGCATCCGTTCACACAGGCGTTGCGCCACCATTGTACCGGCAGCGCCGTTACTGTCCGGCAGAATGACGATCAGCTCTTCGCCGCCGTAACGTACGGCAAAATCGCTGGGCCGCAAAGCCGCACTCAACACACCCGCTGCAGTACGCAGTGCGGTATCACCCAGCAGGTGGCCGTATTCATCGTTGAAGCGTTTGAAATGGTCGAGGTCTATCATGATCAGGGACAGCGGCCGCTTGCCGGCATGCGCTTCTTCGACCAGTACCGATAGCTTGTCATTGAGCCAGGCGCGGTTATGCAAATTGGTCAGGCCGTCGACCATCGACAGCTGGCGATAGAATTCGCCGACTTTTTCACGGCGGCGCAATTGTGCATTCGCAGCGCGCAGTCGGAACGAAAGCTGGCGCAGGAGATTACGTGCAACGCCTTCGGCTTCATCGATCAGGCGCCACAATGTGCCTGACTCGATCACCAGCAGTTCGGTTTCCTGCAAGGCTTTCAAGGTGCTCGAGTGGGCGATATCGTCCAGTACCGACAGTTCGCCTACGCTTTCGCCCGGGAGGATTTTTTCGGTACGTATGCCTTGCGTCTCATCGATCAGCGTATTGCCGAGCGCGCCGCGCAAGACGGCATAGACGCAGGCTTCATTATTGTGCAGCGGGGAAATGGTTTCGTCTGCCTGCAGGCGGACTATCGCACATTGCTGCAGTAGGGTGGCGACTACGGGATCGCTGATGCCATCGAAGAGGTTGATGTTGCCGATTGTGTATGCGGATGCACCAAAAGTCGTAATCTGCTCCAAAGTATCCTTCTATTTTTCTGTCAACAATACGCGGCTTACTTCATCGAACAGCAGTTCCGTTTCATGAAAGACCTGCAGGTAAACTTCTTCGCTCAAATCCAGTCCGACCCAGGCGACATGCGATACCGGCGGCACCAGGTCATTCTCCAGGTGTGACAGGTCGAGCGCATGTGCAATCGCATCAGCGATATGCACGATCGATGCCAGCGAACGCACTTTTTGCTGCTCCGGATTGTGATGACCGGCAATCGCATGGCGTATCGTATCGGAAAAATTCCAGTGTGCAGCCAGGGCTTCGCCCGCCATCACATGGTCCACGCCCAATACTTCCTGCTCCGCTTCCAGCCAATGGCAATCGTGCTCCTGGCGATAGGCAATGACCGCTTCGTATTCATTGCGGAAGTAAGTCACCAATACCAGGCGGCCAATATCGTGCAGCAAACCGGCAGTGAATGCGTAATCCTGATTGACGTGCAAATGGCGCGCCAGCACGCGCGCGCAGACAGCGGTCGCGACCGAGTGTCGCCACAGTGCAAAGAAATCGAAACCGGCGCAATTATTTTGTGGGAAGTAACCGGTCAGCGCAGTCGCGGTAACCACATGGCGCACCGCGTTGACACCGATCAAAGTGATGGCCTGCTGTATCGTCGTGACCTTCGATTGCAAACCATAGAAAGAGGAGTTGGCGAATTGCAGTGTCTTGGCGGACAGTGCCTGGTCCATCGCCACTTTACGAGTGATGACATTGATGTCGGTTTCGTCCGGACCTATGGTCTTCATGAGGTCCTGCACAATGGCCGGCAGCGCAGGCAAGTCACGGATCTGGGCTATCACCTGATTGAAATGCAGTCTTTCAATACGTGCATCAGGCATGGCGGTCGTCATGCTTGTTCTCCCAGGCGAAACTTGCGCACATAGCGATGCAGCAAACCGTTCGCATCCTTATCATCCGAGTTGCGGAACAGGCGCGCCACCCGTGCTTGCAGATAGGCGCGTTGCGCGGCACTCTCTTCCTCGCTCAATTCACCCATGACGATACGCAGGGATGCAATGTCGTGTCGACGCAGTGACTCCAGCATTTGTTCGCTCAATTCTGCGCCCTTGGGCAGCAAGGTCTGTCCTTGCGCATCCAGCAGATTATCTGCCAGTACCATGCCCGGCGTGACATCTTCCAACGCCAACTGTTGATGAATAACGCCCACTTGTCTGCCTCTTTTATTTGGTTGCTGTCGATTAGCTTACCATCGGGCGCGTTATGTATCCATGGGGAAATAAAGAAGGTGTCGTATCAGCAAAACATGGACGAACAATCAGTTGGGCAATGCTTGCCCGGGATGCGGAAATGAGATGGGAAAAATACAAGAATTAGCACTTGTAACGGCTTCAGGCAGCGTAGCGATTACGCCCAAGACCTTTGGCTTCGTATAGCGCGGCATCGGCGCGGCGTACCAGTTGTGTCCAGGTGCACTGCTCGGTTTTGGGCAGCGTTGTCAGGCCGGCACTAATGGTCACCGGGTGGATGCCCATGAAGCGATACTGGCGTACCGCATCGACCAGGCGCTCGCCGACAATGGCGGCGGCATCGCGGTTGACGCCGGGCAGGATGATCAGGAATTCTTCACCGCCGTAGCGACCGACCATATCGATGGTGCGGCAAGTCTGTTGCAGGATGGCTGCCACTTCCTGGATCACGGTATCGCCGGCGGCGTGACCGAACTTGTCGTTGAAGTGCTTGAACATATCGATATCGATAAACGCGATCGTCAGTTCATGTCCGAGCCGGGTCGCCGATGCCAGGTTGTATTCACCTGCTGACACAATCGCGCGACGGTTCAGCAATTTACTCAATTCATCATGCGTCGCGAGATGGCGGTTTTCTTCGACCGTGCGTTCAAAGTAGAGCAGCAAGAGACCGATGGAAAACAGGACCGTGCCTACCGTCGGGATCATAAAGGCAACCGCGATTTCGAAGCTGGAACGTTCCAGTGGTATCGAGCCGGCAATCTGTAGCGAGGCGATGATGATGCGCAGCACATTGCCTGTCATGAGCAAAACGATGGCGCCGAGTACCAGCGCTTGTACAAAAGTCTTGGGCGCACCGCTTTGCCCCTGCCAGATCGCATGGAAACTCAAACCCAGCAGCAAGAACACCGTGGATGAGACCAGTATCGAGCGTTGTTGGAAATTCGCACCCAGCATGAAGAGCATGGACAGGATGGCGACAAAAGCGATGCAAATGAACCAGCCCCATTTTTGCGGCTGTTTTTTGTAAAAAGCGCGTATGCCGTGCCATTGGAAAATCAGCCCTATGATCACCGCGCCGGTGCCGTTGAGGATGAAAGCAGGGCGATGCAGGCGATTATTGACGATGGCGATCAGCACGCCAAAAGCAATCCAGGCACCGGACAGGGCCCAGTACTTGGTGCATTTTTCGGAGGGAGTGGTGTAAAACACCCCGGCCATCACCAGTGCAATACAGAATTGCACAAGGATTAACGCGATGCCAGCGGTGAACGAATCCATACTTTTGCCTGACGATCCGCGAAGATAAGTCGTGTCTTGAAGAAAATTGCTGCTTGCCAATGATTTTAACGGATTCCGAATGGAAACAATGAGAACTATTGTTATATACGACAACAATAGCCACATCTGTTGCCATATTGGCAAAATTCAGTCGTGTACTTGCGACGTTCTGTTACTGGCAGGGTGGCGGCAGGCGTGAAGACTTACTCTTCTTCGCGTATTGAATAAGCATGTTTGCGCAAATCGTCGAGGCTGACCACTTCGAGCGCCTTTTGATTGGTGCTTTCCAGCACCACCTTGGGTGCCACACCGGCGCGCCATGCTTCTATCCAGCGATTGGCACATAGGCACCATTGATCGCCGGGTTTGAGGCCCGGGAAATTCCATTCCGGACGCGGGGTCGAGAGATCGTTGCCACAAGCCTTGCTGAAGACCAGGAAGGTCGCCGTCATCACGGTGCAAATCACATGCGTGCCTACATCGTCTTCATTGGTTTTACAGCAACCGTCGCGGAAGTAGCCGGTCAATGGATTGAATGAACAGGGAACCAGTGGTTCGCCGAACACGTTTTTTGCAATGGGTAAAGTTGGTGGCATGTAAGTCGTGTATGGATGTGGGCAACAGCGATTGCAACGGCAAACTTTACCACGCGCGCAAGGGCTTGCCCTTATCTATCCTGCTCTTGCAGGCTCTGCACCATATCTTCCATTTCGATCTCGATGGCCTTGGTACTGATCACGATTTCATAGAGGGAAACCAGCAGCGACAGCACCAGCATGAAGATGCTGAAACCGAAGATCACCTGCGCAATAAAAATCAGTTTGATAAACACTAGGAACATCGACAAGGCGCACAGGATAAAAGCACCGACGCCCATCTCCTGCATCCGGCGTATCAGCATCACGCGTACGCGCAGGTTGGCGATCTGGCGCAGTACGACGTCGTGTGCACGTTCCTGGTACTTGACGTGCAACTGGCGTATCAGTTGTGCGATGACGAGGAAGCGATTGGTGTACGCCAATAGCAGCAGTGAAATGGCGGGGAACAGCAGGGCGGGCGTAGTCAGGTCCATGGATTTTCCAACGGTAATGGAGTGGGGAAGTCGGTCGCACCGTTGTTCGGTGCTGCCAACCGTAACGCAAGAAATGCGCCTGACTTGGTAGGGCAGGCGTTGAATCTGCGTTGGCGTTGCTTGTACTGTAGTCCTAATGGCGGCTACATCAAGCCGGCATTGTAATGAAGAAGCCTGACGTGGTCATTACGCGACGGGGCCGCGTTTGACAAAAAACAGGCCGGTGCCGATGGCAATGAAGAGGCTGCCAAAGAAGCGGTTTTGCTTCTTCACCGCAGTGGCGTCGCGGAAAAAGCGCTGCATGGATGAGGCGGCGAATGCGTAAGCATGCATTACGATGATATCGATAACGCATATCGTCACGCCAAGGATCAGCAATTGCGGCAGCAGCGGTGCATCCTTGACGATGAATTGCGGCAGTACCGCCACCATAAAAATCACGCCCTTCGGATTGGTGACATTCGTCAGCAAACCATGCAAAAAGCGTTTTTTAAAGGTTGGCACGATGGTCCTGGCATGTTGCGCCTGCATCTCCGGCGCCAGAACGACCTTGGCGCGCCATTGGCTGAGGCCGAGGTAAATCAGGTAAAACGCGCCTATCGTCTTCACGATATTGAAGGCCATCTCGGATGCCAGCAACAGGGAGCCGACACCGGCACCAGCCACCGTCAACAGGAAAATCAAACCCAGTTGCAAGCCAAGTATCGAAGCCGTGGTTTTGCGTACGCCATAGGACAAGCCATGCGACATCGACAGGATGGCGCCGGAGCCGGGCGTGATGGCAATCAGGATGGCGGCGATAAGGAAGGTAAGCCAGAGCGAGAGCGTCATGATGGGGGCGGGTTTGCAGTCAAGCCCATATGATAATACCTGCGCGTATCGCCTGCTTTGGCATGCCGGCCATATCGCAAATTTCCGGCAAATTGGCTAAACTAAAACCACTGTCAAAGTTCCAGTTCATGTCGGGGTGTAGCTCAGCCTGGTAGAGTACTGCGTTCGGGACGCAGGAGCCGGAGGTTCGAATCCTCTCACCCCGACCATCGATACGCGATGGTCAACCGACTCCCATCTAATTTCCCTAACCCAAAGCAGCAACCACAATGCGCGTAGCAGCTGCGATGACATCTTCGCGTGCTGCTGCATCCTTGTCATTTTGCGTAAAGTAAATGGCGGCGACGATGGCGGTCCCTTTTGCGGTCCACAGGATGCCGGCATCATTGGTGGTGCCGTAAGAACCGGTGCCAGTTTTATCGCCGACTATCCAGCCCCTCGGCACACCCGCCAGCATGCGTTTGCTGCCGGTGGTATTGCCTTTCAGCCAGCTCACTAACTGTTCGCGCTGCGGATTTGCCAGTGCATTGCCCAGTGCAATTTTTTCCAGGCTGCGTTCCACCGCGGCCGGTGTGGATGTGTCGCGTTCATCACCGGGTATCGCCGAATTTAATTCCGGTTCCCAGCGATCAAGACGGAATACATCATCACCGATGGAGCGCATGTAAGCTGTCACCGCGGCAGGTCCACCCAACTCGGTCATCAGGAAATTCGCTGCGGCGTTATCGCTGTATTGCAAGGTGGCCGCGCATAGCTCGGCTATCGTCATGCCATCCGCCAAATGTTTTTGCGTGACAGGTGCGTAACCGGATTTCTCGACTTGATCCTTCTTATAGCGAATGCGCTTTTGCAGCAGTTGTGCCTCGCTTGCACTTCTTTGCAGGATCGCAGCCGCGACCATCACCTTGAAGGTACTGCATAGCGGGAAGCGTTCTTCCGCGCGATATTCAACGCGATTGTCGTTCGCCATGTTCAATGCGGAAACGCCCAGCCTGCCACGGGCTGCGCTTTCAATTCGCTTCAGTTCTTCCTGCGCAGTGCGGGAAGAAATATTTGAATTACCCGCAGCGACGGGGAGCGTAAAACCTGCAACAGGGGAGGCGATGGCCGCGAGCAGGAGCGAACGGCGGCGTGAAGAAGCGGGCATGGTTTGTATCCTGTTGTGTGGTCTTAGGCAGTACGCACAAACAAAGTCGTCAGCGGCGCATCACCCAGCACGCGGCTGCTATGACCGTGCACCGTGCTGTCGAACTCCTTGCCTTCCGGTACCAGGTCGTTCGAGAAAAAATGATCGCCGGCCTTGAAGACGCGCGTGCTGCCGTCGCGCAATCCGATTTCCATTTCACCGCTGAGTACTACCAGCCATTGCGCGGTCGTCGTGCAATGGAACTCGCTGCTCACGCCCGGCGGGCTGTGTCGTACCTGGAAGCCGCCGGAGGGAATCAACTCGGACAACATGGCTTTCGGTGAGCCGCCCGGCAAGGCGATATCTGCTTCACGGAATTTGGCGTAGCCGTCGACGTCGGTGTAGAGGACGATGTTTTTGAATGTGGTCATGTTCGGGAATCAGGTGAGGGTAGCTATAAAAATGTCCGCTAGCTTGGGCGGTTTCAACCGGTCAATGCAACACACTAAAGGCTATGCAGATAGCGGGAGTGTGCCATGGTTCGCCGAACAAGGATCATTTATACCGATAGCCAAAAGGCATTGATGTGGGATCGCTGGAAGAAGGGAGAATCTCTCCAGCAGATTGCCCAGTTATTCGATCGAAACCATTCCTCTGTCCAGCGCATTCTGGCTGAGAGTGGGGGAATCCGACCACTGCCACGCATTCGATCTAGTACGGCGTTGACGCTGGCCGAACGGGAAGAAATCTCTCGCGCCATTGTCGCTGGTCATTCAATGCGTGTCATTGCCAGAAATCTGGAACGATCACCATCGACAATCAGTCGGGAGATCAAACGCAACGGCGGCATTGAAGCCTACCGTGCTGCAGAAGCCGATGCAGCCACCTGGAATCGCGCTCATCGGCCCAAAGCCTGTAAGCTTTTAATGAACCGACAGCTAGCCAGCGCCGTCGCGGACAAACTTCGCCAGCAATGGTCACCACAACAAGTGGCCGGATGGCTTAAATACAGTCATCCAGGTAATGAGGAATTGCATGTGTCTCACGAAACCATCTACAAGACCTTGTTCATCCAAACACGCGGTGCCTTGAAGAAGGAGCTCACTGAGCATTTGAGGCGGGTACGTGTCATGCGTCGTTCACGGCATCACACGCAGAAGACAGACAATCACGGCCAGATCAGCGACGCCGTATCAATCAGCGAAAGACCAGCTGGTGTGGAAGATCGTGCGGTGCCAGGCCATTGGGAAGGGGATTTGCTATTTGGAAGTGGCAACAGCCAGATAGCGACATTAGTGGAGCGCCATACGCGCTATGTGATGTTGGTAAAAATCGCTCGCAAGGATACGCAGACGGTAATTGATGCGCTGATCAAGCATGCGGGCAAGCTACCGCAGGAATTATATAAATCGCTGACCTGGGATCGAGGCAAAGAATTGGCCGACCACAAGCGCTTCACGCTGGCGACCGATATCCAGGTCTACTTCTGCGATCCACGAAGTCCGTGGCAACGTGGATCAAACGAAAATACCAATGGCTTGCTGCGTCAGTACTTCCCGAAAGGAATGGACATCTCGGGCTACTCGCAGGCGCAATTGAATGCCGTCGCCAGACGACTCAATGAACGACCGAGAAAGACTTTAAACTATGAAACACCGGCTCAACGGTTTTATCAATCTGTTGCATTGACCGGTTGAAACCGCCTGCGATAGCGGACATCAAGACTACATCCTAACCGATCCTTGCGGCTAATTTGCCGGTATCAGGCTTTGCTTGCCCCGGCGAAGCGCACTGCCAATGTCGCGAGTGAGGCAACAGTCGCCAGTACGACCACACCAGCCCAGCCGAATTGCGACAACAAGAGGCTGCCGAGTGCCGCACCACTGGCCATGCCGATGAACATGCCGGTGAACAATAAGGCATTCAAGCGACTGCGCGCACCCGGATCAATTCCATAGACGATGGTTTGATGCGCAATCAGCGTTGCCTGCACACCAAGGTCAAAACCTACGGTAGCCGCGACCAGCAAGGCCAGTTGCAGATGTACGGGCAGCATCGGTGCCAGCAACATCACGGCGAACGATACGGCTGCCAGGCCCGCACCCAAACGTGTCACCAATTCAGGGCCGCGTTTATCAGCCAGCTTGCCGGCCAATGGTGCCGCCAGGGCACCGGCGGCACCTGCCAGGCCGAAGGAGCCGGCGGCAGCGCTGCCGAGGTGGAAAGGTGCACCGTGCAACATCACCGCCAGGGTCGACCAAAATGCGCTGAAGCCGAGTGCCAATAAACCTTGCGCCAAGGCCGCCTGGCGCAGTGCGCCGTGACGACGCCACAATTGCACCATCGAGCCGAGCAACTGGCCGTATGCCAACTGTGTAGTCGGCTGGAAGCGTGGCAAGCCGCGCCATGTCGCAACGGCGATCATCGCGACGCCGACCGAGGCGGCGATGTAGACAGAGCGCCAGCCGAATGCTTCCGCACCAAAGCCGCTGATAACGCGTGATAACAAAATACCGAGCAATAAACCGGTCATCACGGTGCCGACGATTTTGCCGCGATGTGATTCCGGTGCCAGCGTGGCCGCCGCCGGAACGATGTCTTGCGCCATGGTGGCGGTCAGGCCGATCACCAGGCTGCTGAGCAGCAACCAGCTAATGCCGGGAGCCAGGCCGCTGAACAGCAGGGCCAGCGCCAGCAAGGCGGCTTTGACCAGGATAATGCTGCGGCGGTCGTAACGATCGCCCAAAGGCGCGAGCAATAAAATACCGAGCGCATAACCGAGCTGGGTCAGTGTCGGTACCAGTCCGATCATGCGGTCACTGGCATGGATATCCGCGCCGAGTACGCCCAGCATGGGTTGGCTGTAATACAGCGAAGCGACACTCAGGCCGGCACCGGTAGCCAGCAGCAGGATCAGCGAGGCCGGCAGTGCCGGGGCTTCGGCCTGTGTATGTGTGGATTGAATAAGCAACATGAAAATTCCTTCTTATTAGCGACAGAACGGATTTTCCTCTATGCGTTTAAGGTGTGGTAGTAGCCCTAAACGTAGATTTGTTATACGCTTAACGTATGAAAGAATCGGGAAATCCAGGCGTAGACCGCATCGAACTGATGCAAACCTTTGTCCGCATTGTCGAGGCCGGCAGCCTGTCGGCTGCCGCCGAGCAGCTCAAAACCAGCCAGCCCACGGTGAGCCGGCGCTTGCAGGCGCTGGAACGCAGCCTGGGTTTGCGCCTGTTACAGCGTTCGACCCATGTCATGAAGCTGACCGAAGATGGCGAACGCTGCTTTGCGCGTGCGAAGGAATTGCTGGATAACTGGAAGGCGATGGAAGCCGACTTGCGCGGCACGCAGGATGAGCCGGAAGGTACTTTGCGCGTACTGGTGCCGCATGCTTTCGGGCAGGAGCATTTGATTGCACCCCTGGCCGATTATCTCGGAAGGTATCCGCGCGTCTCGGTCGAATGGATGTTGCATGACCGTCATCCCGACTTCATTGCGGAAGGGATAGATTGCGCAATCCAGGTGGGTGTCGTCGTCAATCCTTCGGTGGTGGCGATCAAGCTGTTTGATGTGCCGCGCATCATAGTGGCTTCACCGCAACTGGTGAAAGCGCATGCTTCATCGTTGACGGTTGATGAGCTGCACACTTTGCCGTGGCTGGCTTTCCGTACTTTTTATCGTGAGGAAGTCGTATTGACGCGGCAATCCGATGGTGCTGAGCATGCATTCTCGATACAACCGCGCATGAGCACCGACAGCCTGTACGCCTTGCGTACCGCTGTCGCAACGGGTTTGGGTGCGGGAATAGTTTCTGGCTGGCTGGTGGCTGACGACATTGCGCAAGGACGCTTGTTGCATCTCGTACCCGATTGGCGTGCGCCGCCTTTGCCGGTCTACCTGGTGTATCCGCATGCGCGTTACTATCCGGCGCGTTTGCGTCTTTTCCTCGACACCATGCGGGCGATAAAACCGCTGGGACAGGAACTGGGAGTGCCCAAGAGCGGGAAAGAAATATCCGGCAAGAAGCCTTAAGCCGCTGCTGTCACAAACTCAATCATGACGCCCGGCGTCGGTACGACAAACAATTGTCGTTCACCGCTAGCGGGCACTTCCGACGATTCGTATTCATATGCCGCCGTCTGCAATTTCGCGAGCAGCTTGTTCCACTCGGCTGCACTTTCTACCCTGAATGCAATGTGATCGATGCGCGTAGGCGATTTCGTGAGCGGCCGTTCGGAGTTGGTCTTGATCAGGTGGATCACGGCTTTGCTGTCGTGGTATAGCCAGTAACCTTCAAAGCCGAAAGGTGGACGCGCGCCGACAGTCAGTCCGGCGATATCGCAAAAGAATAGGCGTACCGCTTCCAGTTGCGGTGTGACGATGGTGGCGTGATCTATTTTCATGCTGCAGTGTAGTTTATGAGCCGAAGTAGCCTATACCCTTGGCAGCCATAGCGGCACACAGGATCATCGCTCCCAGCAACATCAGTTCGGCATGGATAATGCCACGCAGCTTGCGGTTCTGCGCATCTGTCAGTTCAGGCACTACGCCTTGCTTCAGCGATTTATTCCACTTGAGGAAAGTCATGGTCGGATGGATGGAGATCAGACCGACAATGATAAAGAGCACCATCTTGATAATGAAAGGCGCGCTATGCATGTAATAGTCCGCGCCTTTTTCAAAATACATCACACGCAAACCACCGATGATCAGAATCAGGCCGGCGGCGACGCCGTAGATGGCGTCATAGCGTTGGATTTTCTTTGCGGTTGCGAGTGTTAGCGGTTGCTTCAGCAATAGCATCTCGAAGGCCAGCGTTAGCATGATGGCCAGGAAGGCTATGTGATGAAAAAAAGCGGCGATAGCATTCAACTTGTGCTCCTGAGAAAAGATCACTTTGCGTAGCTTGCTAATTGCTCGGTAAGTTTTGCCTCATATCCCTCCAATTCGGCAAGCTGTTCCAAAGAAAGTGAGACTGCAGATGACGGGTGAGAAACGATATTGCGTTGTTCATTTAGCGAAACCATCCATTTTGTTTTCTTTTCTTTATTTCCGCTGCGCTCAAACCCTAAAATGGGTTCGAACAAATCCCAATGATCTAGCGCTATCCGTCTGTAATCAATTAGTTCAAAATAATGTTGGGGAGCGCCACGTTTTCTGTTGTCTTTTTCGTACCGACCCATGACTTCGAGACGTACTACTTGAGGGACGCCTTCCACGAACCACTCACTTTCATTCACTCCGAACTCTTGTTTTAATTCTTCCAGAACGAAATCTTTGAGAGTGACTTCGATGCGATCAATGATTTCCTTAGCTCTTAAATTTGTTTGAGCTTTTTCGAGGTTCAAAAATTCGTCAAGCCCACTAGGATTGAATTCCGGAAACTGATTTCTAATCGCTTGCTGGCACCGTCTTGTTCTTGCTGTTTGTCCTTGACTGCCTCGAAGATCCCTAAAACGTTTTCGATCTTCCGTATTTAACGTTCCTAGGTACTCACCTAGTACTTTTGCATAGGGAGTCAATTCTTTCCATAGCGCTTCGTTATTCTTTCTTATCAGAGTCAATCCTGAATCCTCAAGATGTGAAAATACACTTCTGAGCACATTTAGGCAGGTAGTAACTCCATCGTTCATGGCAAGTCCTCCACCTTCAGCAGCACCTAAAGTCCACCAAGAATTCGCGGAGTCACTAACTACTCCAAACCAATGTTTCAAAATAAAGACGGTGCGTAATAGAGTTGTCTCGTTATCACCTGCCCATAATGGGCCATATTCGGTAACATGACCTTTTGATTCTGCTGCGATATGGAACCCTCTTTTTTCAATTGCTGAAAAAATACTGGCCAAGCTAATGCAACGGATATTGTCCTTAATGGAATCCGCCGTTTGAATGCGATTGTGGAGTGGAGAATCTCTATCTAGATCCAATACTTGTATCGCCTTAGATACGATTGCTCTTGCGCGGGTAGACGGGTCTTCTGCATCCCAATGCAGTTCTGAGTACAACTCTTGAAGTAAGGAAGACTTAACGCTTTTCTGTTTCGCATTAATGTCTACGAATAATTGTGCTTGCTTACTAGCTTGTAGACCTTCGAAGGCCAATACAGAGAGATGGCTGGTAGCCGCAAGTTCGTGCCCTGAATAGGAAAATAACCGATGTTGTCCATCGATAATCCAAGCCGATTTGTAGGCGGGTCTGATTTCTAGCCAGCCTAATGTCCCACTTATATCCTCTTCGGCTTTTGTGTTTTCTTGTCTTATTTTTTCAAATCGCAATCTAGATTTATCTAGATTGATAACAATGTTTGTCGGGAAAACGCCATTGTTCGAAATATATTCTTTGATATTGGACAATCTTGTTTTATTCATCATCCTTTGATATGTATTTACATCTGACGCTTTTCCCTTGGTTCTATGCGACACATAAGCAATTTTTAATAAGTATTCCGGGGAAATTGGAAATGCGTAGCAAACCGAGTTCCCCATTTTTGTTCTAACTGCGGGAACACGGATCTGTAAGCCGGGTATGGTTTTTCCAGGGAGTACGTCAGCAAACAACTGATATTTCGCTGCGGGGCCAAGATGGCCAGCTAGTTTCTCGTAATAGTCCAGATCTTTTTCATCAAAAAGAATTACGTTTGAGTCTTTTGCTAGATTTTTTTCTTGTTCAGGGATGCTGATCCCAGATAAAAAAAGAATCGCAACCGCTACCCTTTTTTTCTCGTCTTTGGGCAGAGCAGACTGAGTATTTCTCCCTAGTCTTTCCCTGTCAAACGATAGCCGTTCAATAAGTTTGCGGAGAGAATCCCGTTTTAACGGATCTTCGGGAGTAAGGCTCGTAATGCCAATGGTTACTTCTTCGCCTACAGCAATAACATCAAATACTTCTTCTGCAGATTTTTCGGACAAAGTGTCATTAGTTATATATTCAAATTTCAATTTATGAAGTAGGCACCATATGCGATCACGAAGCATATGCTTTTCTGATTTAGGTTTTTCTACCCGAATTGTGGTTTTATTTTTTCGAGAAAATATCCAGCCTTCTTGAGCATATGCGTCGAAGTCTACCGGCTTAATTGAACGATGAACTATCCCTCTATTTTTTGTTCTTGCAAGTGCTTGCAATGCATCCGATTTTTGTAAGTTAGAAAGCATGCTACCCCCTTATTATTTTGAGATGAATATTTTTTCGCTTATGACGCGACGTTTATTTGATGAGGCTGCGATGATGGAAAATCTATCGATTTTTACAGCTTTAAAATCTGTATAGAGATCATTTACTGAAGGATGATCTGCGTTGCTTACAATTACATGTACCCCTGAGTCCATTAATTTTTTGGCTAATTCAGAGAGACGTATTTGATCCGCCCACAAGAAAATTTTGTCGTTATATTTAATGAATCCATTGGTCCCATGGGCGACGGTATATGGGGGGTCGAAGTAAACAAAATCGCCGGCCTTCGCTCGCGAAACAGATGTCGCGAAGTCGTCGCATCGTAAGGTCACATTTTTTAGAGCTGAGCTAATCTGAAGAATGCGTTCTTCAGGGCATGGGTCGATATGTGTCTTACGTCCATATGGAACATTAAAATCCCCTTTTAAATTAACGCGATGTATCCCGTTAAAAGAGAGGTTACATAGATACATTAATCTTGCTGCGCTCTCAACTGGGTCTGCTGGGCGTAGTTCTCTTATTCGGTAATAGTCATCTTCGCTATTCTTAAAGGTCTTAAGTTTCTTTATTAATGACCGAGGCTGTTCTTTTACTTGGGAGTAGAGATTTATTAGCTCGAAGTTTTTGTCGCTTAGAGATGCTTTATCTGGATTCAAAGCAAAAAAAAGAGCACCCCCACCAAAAAAAGGTTCGTAGTAGCGTCCGTAGGTATTAGGTATGTATGGGGTTATATGTTTCAGTAGAGCTCTTTTTCCACCCGGCCATTTAATTAAGGGAAGGAGTTTAGTTGGCTCTTCGGCTTGCCCTTTATTGTTATTGATCATTTCCCCCAACTATCCTTCAAAGTAACCACCCGATTAAACACAGGCCTCCCAGCCGTGCTATCGACGCGATCCGCAACAAAGTAACCGTGACGTTCAAACTGCAACTTCTCATCCGGCTGTACTGAAGCCACGCCAGGTTCCACAAACGCTGTCACCACTTCTTTCGAATCAGGATTCAACGCCAGTTTGAAATCCTTGCCGCCGGCATCCGGATGCGGGTCGGTGAAGAGGCGGTCGTACAGGCGTACTTCGGCTTCCAGTGCATGTGCGGCGCTGACCCAGTGCAGGTTGCCCTTGACTTTGTAGTTGGCTGAACCTTCAGTGCCGGATTTGCTGTCGGGGAAGTAGGTGCAATGAACGGCGATGATGTTGCCATCTGCATCTTTGTCCGCGCCCACGCATTCAACGACATAGCCATAACGCAGGCGTGCCTTGTTGCCCGGGAAGAGGCGGAAGTAGCCTTTGCTTGGCACTTCCATGAAGTCTTCCTGTTCTATCCACAGTTCCTTGCTGATCGGGAAGGTGCGGTTGCCGCGTTCCGGATGATGCGGATGGACCGGTGCCGAGCATTCGACGGTTTCGCCTTCCGGGAAGTTGTCGATGATGAGTTTGAGCGGACGCAGTACCGCGATGGCGCGTGGCGCTTTTTCATCGAGGTCTTCGCGCAGCGCACCTTCGAGCACGCTGTAGTCTATCCAGCCGTCGGATTTGGTGACGCCTGTGCGTTCGCACATCAGCTGGATCGCTTCCGGCGTGTAACCGCGACGGCGCATGCCGACGATGGTAGGCATGCGCGGATCGTCCCAGCCTTCGACGATGTTTTCTTCTACCAGCTGGCGCAGCTTGCGTTTGCTGGTGACGATGTAGGTCAGGTTGAGCCGCGAGAATTCGTATTGATGCGGCAGCGGCTTGGCAAAGAAGCCGCCTTCGGCCAGGCGTTCTAGGACCCAGTCGTAGAACGGACGGTGATCCTGGAATTCGAGTGTGCAGACTGAATGTGTGATGTTTTCAATCGCATCTTCAATCGGATGCGCATAGTCATACATCGGATAGACACACCATTTGTCGCCAGTGCGGTGGTGATGTGCGTGACGGATACGATAGATGGCCGGGTCGCGCAGGTTCATGTTCGGTGATGCCATATCGATTTTGGCACGCAGGATGTGTGCGCCATCTTCGAATTCGCCGGCCTTCATTCGGCGGAACAGGTCCAGCGATTCGGCGGCAGGGCGATCACGGAAAGGCGAGTTCTTGCCTGGCTCACCGAAGTTGCCGCGGTTCTTTGCCATGTCTTCCGCTGATTGGCTGTCGACATAGGCGTGGCCCTGGTTGATCAGGTATTCGGCCATTTCATATAACTGGTCGAAGTAGTCGCTGGCGAAGTAGAGGTGTTCCTTGTCGCCTTCTTTCCAGTCAAAGCCCAGCCATTTGACGCTGTCTATGATGGTGTCTACGTATTCCTGTTCTTCCTTGGTCGGATTGGTGTCGTCGAAGCGCAGGTTGCAGCGGCCGGCGTAGTCGCGCGCGAGGCCGAAGTTGAGGCAGATCGATTTGGCATGGCCGATGTGCAGGTAACCATTGGGTTCCGGCGGGAAGCGCGTGATGACCGTTGGCAGCGGCTGGCCGTCCTTGCCCACACGTTTTTCGTGTTTGCCGGCGGCGAGATCGGCTTCGATGATGCCGCGCAGGAAGTTGGAAGGGGCCGGGGTCGGGTTGGTGCTGCCGTTTTTTGAATCGTTGCTCATGGATACGTGTGCTGGGCTGGGCGCAGGTTTAGTGCGCAATATTAAGAAGTAAAGGGCATTTTACCCGAGGCGGGCGGGTGTTGAGCCATAAATGGCTAAGCGCCGCCGCAGAGCGATTTTTCGCTGTGCGCGGCGGCTGTCGTCAGGTGTAAAAATTGGGTGTAAAGGCTGGCAGGTAGGGGCTGCCAGCCCTTGTGGGCGCAGGCTCAGGACACAGAGGCGGGTTTGCGGCTTTCTGCTTTGGCTGCCAGTTGGGCTTTTTGCTTGTCTTTTTCCTTTTGCAGGCGTTTGATGACGCCGCGCTCTATATACATCAGGTAGAGCAGGATAAAGATGGGCAGGAGCAGCGCCAGGAAACCGGCGTACTGGTAAGCGAAAGCGGCACCGACCGCGCCGACGCCGAAGGCGACGACCGGCCACAGGAATTTGATGCAGCGCTGTTTGACGGCGTCATTGGCGGAGCCGAATATGACGTCCACCGAATCGATTACGAGCTGGGTCACGTTGCCGGTCATCATGGCGGTGGGTGCGAGGTGGGGCAGCAAGAGGCGGCCGCTGGCGCTATGCGTACCCATCGCCATCGCGCCGACGATGCCGGCCAGTTCCGCCATCAGCGTCGGCTCATTGCCGATAGGGCTGGCGAGATAGCCGAGCACCATGAAGGCGATCAGCAAGACCAGTTGCAGGATATAGGCGTACCACAGCGCGTGGCGGCCACGTTTGAGCAGGGATGCGATGAAGAGGCGGGCGAAAACCACGCCAAAGACGAAGGCCGGGAAGGCGAGGATTTTGAGGAGCAGTGGCCCGCCTTGCGGATGCGCCATCTCTGCGCCGATCAGTACAAAGTTGCCGGTGACGTGCGCGGTAAACAAACCAAACAGTGCAACGAAACCTAATGTGTCGACATAGCCGGCCAGGAAGCCGAGGCTGCTATTTTGAATCTTGTGACGCATTTCACTACGCTTCATTGATTCTCCACTCCATGCAAAACATAGTTACAGTAAATCATACAACCGGTAGTTCACGATATAAACATGGATCGTGGGTACCACCGGTTGGTTTCAGATACTTGAAACAATATTCGCACAAAGCAATGACACTGGCGTTACGAGAGTGTGAAGCGCCGTGAAAAACGCGGCAGTTTAGTAACCGACCGCCTGTCCGTCACGGCGTGGGTCGCTGGCCGCGATGTAGCCGTTTTCAGTTTTCCAGATGAATTGGCCTGCACCGAAATCCATATAGCTGTCGGCGATGTTTTCTATCTTGTGGCCGCGTGCCAGCAGCGCAGCGCGTACATCCGGCGGCATGGTTTCTTCGACGTCGACCGACATCCCGACATTGACCTTCCAGCGCGGCGCATCGCAGGCCGCTTGCGGTTGCTGGTTGTAGGACAGCATGCGGATCAGGGTTTGCACATGGCCTTGCGGTTGCATATTGCCGCCCATGACGCCGAAGCTCATTTCCGGTTTGCCGTCCTTGCTGAGGAAGCCCGGGATGATGGTGTGGAAAGGACGCTTGTTCGGTGCCACACAGTTTGGATGGCGCGGGCTGGTGTTGAAGCTGAAGCCGCGGTTTTGCAGGCTGATGCCGGTACCCGGGACCACCACGCCGGAGCCGAAGCCCATGTAGTTGGACTGGATGAAGCTGACCATCATGCCGCTTTCATCCGCCGCAGTCAGGTAGATAGTGCCGCCTTTCGGTGGCGTGCCGTGGCTGGCGCGGGTGGCCTGGTCCATATTGATCAGCTTGGCGCGCTCGCTCAGGTAGCCGTCATCCAGCAAATCCTTGACCGTGACTTCGGTCATGTATTTTTCATCGGCGACCCATTTATAGGTATCGGCGAAGGCCAGCTTCATCGCTTCGATCTGCATATGCTGCGCTTCGACCGAATCGACCGGGAAACGCTTGATGTCTAGCTTGTCGAGGATGCCGAGCGCGATCAGCGCGGCGATACCCTGGCCGTTCGGCGGGATTTCGTGCACGGTGTGGCCGGCGTAGTTTTTCTGGATAGGTGTGACCCATTCCGGCTGGAAACCGGCGAGGTCGGCCAGCGTCATGACTGCACCGTTTTCTTTTGCGTAGTTGACGATGGATTCTGCCAGCTCACCGCGATAGAAGGATTCGCCATTGCTTTCGGCGATCTTGGTCAGGGTTTTGGCGGCATCGCTGAAGACGAATTGTTCGCCTACATGCGGCGCGCGACCATGTGGCATGAAGGCTTGTGCGAAGCCGGGCTGGTTTTTCAGGATTGGAATCGCGTTATTCCATTTTTTCTGCACTACCGGCGCGACCATGTGGCCGCGTGCCGCCAGCTCGATGGCCGGTTCCAGCAGGTCGGCGAATGGCAGTTTGCCGAATTTTTGTGAGAGCGCGACCCAGCCGGCGATGGCGCCGGGTACGGTCACGGCATCCCAGCCGCGTTCCGGGATCAGGTTGTTGTGTTTTTGCTTGAAGTAATCGGTGGTCCAGCCGGCCGGTGAGGTACCGGAGCTGTTCAGGCCATGCAATTGATTGCCATCCCATACCAGTGCGAAGGCATCGCTGCCGAGGCCGCAGGAAACCGGCTCGACGATGGTGATGGCAGCAGCTGCGGCGATGGCGGCGTCGACCGCATTACCGCCTTTGAGCAACATGCGCAAACCGGCTTGGGCCGCCAGCGGTTGCGAGGTGGAGACGACGTTGCGTGCAAACAGCGGTGCGCGGATGGATGGGTAGGGGTTGGCCCAGTCGAATGTTGACATGTGTATTCCTGATTGAGTTGAAGGCAAAGTCGCGCCGGAACGGGCATGGATTTCAGCCCGCTCCGGTGGATTGCGGTAGCGCGGACATTTTATATGTTGTTGCGTTTTCGGTCTTGGGAAATGGCTCTTGTGTTGAAAAAGCAAGAAGCTCGACTATATTGACAGCAGCACGCTGATATACACTGTGCACTCTTGAGTCGACTGGAACAACACCATGTGGCCATATCCCAAGATTGTTGCGCATCGCGGTGGCGGCGTACTGGCACCGGAAAACACGATAGCGGCGATGCGTTGCGGTTTGACGCATGGCTTTTATGCGGTCGAGTTCGACGTGATGCTATCCAGGGACGGCATCCCCATCGTCATGCATGACCCGGATTTCGGGCGCACGGTGGAAGGTGACGGCAATGTGGCCGACTTTAGCGCGCAGGAATTGACCGAGCGCGATGCCGGTGCCTGGTTCGGCGTCGCCTTCATAGGCGAGCCGATCCCGACGTTTGAGCAGGTCGCGCACTTTTGCAACCATCACAATATCTGGATGAATATCGAGATCAAACCGGTGCCGGGCTTTGAAGACCGCACCGGCTGGGTGGTGGCGCAGGCGACCAAACGCATGTTTGAACATTCACTGGATCGCTCACCCGGCGCTTTACCGCTGTTGTCGTCGTTTTCCTTCGAGGCCTTGCAGGCGGCGCAACTGGCGGCACCGGACATTCCGCGTGCTTTCCTGGTCGATGAAGTGCCGCCGGACTGGCATGAGCGCCTGCTGGCACTGGGCGCGATTTCACTCAATACCAACCACAAACACCTGACACCGCTGCTGGCGCGGGCGGTAAAAGAGGCCGGATTTGGTCTTTTTTGCTATACCGTCAACGATGTCGCGCGGGCCAGGGAAATCCTGTCCTGGGGCGTGGATGGCTTTTGTACCGACCGGATTGACCTGATCGGGCCGCATTTCGGCGAAGAACCCGCGCATATTTCCCCTTCGCTGCGCTGAGCACTTTCCTGTGTCGGCAACCATACGACGGGCAGGGTTATCCGGCCCATATCACGTATAATCTCCCGTTTGCACCACCAATTTCCTTACTTTTAGCCAGAACATGAACTCGTCCGAAATCCGCGAAAAATTCCTGAAGTTCTTCGAATCCAAAGGCCACACGATCGTGGCATCCAGTCCGCTGGTGCCAGGCAACGATCCTACGCTGATGTTCACCAACTCGGGGATGGTGCAGTTCAAGGATGTGTTCCTCGGTGAAGACAAGCGCCCCTACACCCGCGCCACCTCGGTCCAGGCCTGCCTGCGCGCCGGCGGCAAACACAACGATCTGGAAAACGTCGGTTATACCGCGCGTCACCATACTTTCTTTGAAATGCTGGGTAACTGGAGCTTCGGCGATTACTTCAAGCGCGACGCGCTGAAATGGTCGTGGGAACTGTTGACACAGGTTTACGGCTTGCCGGCCGAGAAGTTGCTGGCCACCGTATATATCGAAGATGACGAAGCCTTCGATATCTGGACCAAGGAAATCGGCCTGCCGCCTGAGCGCGTGATTCGCATCGGTGACAACAAGGGTGGTCGCTATAAATCAGATAACTTCTGGATGATGGCCGATACGGGTCCATGCGGTCCCTGCTCGGAAATTTTCTATGACCACGGCCCGCATATTGCAGGCGGTCCTCCGGGCAGCCCGGATGAAGACGGTGATCGCTTCATCGAAATCTGGAACAACGTTTTCATGCAATTTGATATGGCGGAAGACGGCTCGGTGAAACCGCTGCCGGCACCGTGCGTCGATACCGGCATGGGCCTGGAGCGCCTCGCTGCGATTCTGCAACACGTGCACAGCAACTACGAGATCGATACCTTCGAGGCTTTGATCAAGGCTGCCGGTCGTGAAACCAATACCAAAGACCTCAGCAACAATTCGCTGAAAGTCATCGCCGACCACATCCGCGCCACCGCCTTCCTGGTCGCCGACGGCGTGATTCCTAGCAATGAAGGCCGTGGTTATGTACAGCGCCGCATCATCCGCCGCGCGATCCGCCATGGTTACAAGCTCGGCCAAAAGAAACCGTTCTTCCACAAACTGGTGAAAGACCTGGTTGAACAGATGGGCGAAGCCTATCCAAAACTGAAAGCCGATGCACAACGCATCACCGATGTGCTGAAAGCGGAAGAAGAGCGCTTCTTTGAAACGCTGGCAAACGGCATGGAAATCCTCGACGCCGCATTGGCCGGCGATGCCAAGGTATTGCCGGGCGAAGTCGCATTCAAATTGCACGATACCTTCGGCTTCCCGCTCGACCTGTCGGCGGACGTGTGCCGTGAACGTGGCCTGAGCGTGGATGAAGCAGGCTTTGCCGCCGCGATGGAAAAACAAAAGGCGGCAGGTCGTGCCGCCGGCAAGTTCAAGATGGAGCGTGCAGTCGAATACACCGGCGCGGGCAATACCTTTACCGGTTACGAACACCTGGAAGAGCAGGCGACCGTGGTCGGCCTGTACTTTGAAGGTACGGCAGTGCCAAGCCTGAAAGAAGGCCAGGCCGGTATCGTGGTGCTGGATACCACACCGTTCTATTCGGAGAGTGGCGGCCAGGTTGGCGATCAGGGATTCATCAGTGCCGAAGGCGTGCAGTTCGGCGTCGAAGATACACAAAAAATCAAGGCCGATGTCTACGGTCACCACGGCGTGCAGACGCAAGGTACATTGACAGTCGGCGACAAGGTCAAGGCCGCAGTGGATGGTGCACGTCGTGCCGCCACCATGCGCAACCACTCGGTGACCCACATCATGCACAAAGCTTTGCGTGAAGTACTGGGTGACCATGTGCAACAAAAAGGTTCGCTGGTGGATCCGGATAAAACCCGTTTCGACTTTGCGCACAATGCACCTGTTACACGTGAGCAAATCCTCGAAATCGAAAAGCGCGTGAATGCGGAAATCCTGTTGAATTCGGATACGCAAGCCCGTGTGATGGATATCGAATCGGCACAAAAGACCGGCGCGTTGATGCTGTTCGGTGAAAAGTATGGCGAAACCGTACGTGTACTGGATATCGGTTCCAGCCGTGAATTGTGCGGCGGTACCCATGTCAGCCGTACCGGCGATATCGGTTTGTTCAAGGTCATGAGTGAAAGCGGTGTGGCGGCAGGTGTGCGTCGTATCGAAGCGATCACCGGTGCCAAGGCACTGGGCTATGTGCAAGACCTGGAAGCGGTCATCCACAGCGCGGCAGCGATGATGAAGACGCAACCTGCAGAACTGGAACCGCGCCTGGCGCAGGTGCTGGACCAGATGAAGGCGCTGGAACGCGAAGTCGGCGCACTGAAAGGCAAGCTGGCGTCGTCACAAGGCGATGAGTTGCTGGCGCAGGCAGTCGATGTCAAAGGCATCAAGGTATTGGCAGCAGTACTGGAAGGTGCCGATGTGGCAACCCTGCGCAACACCATGGACAAGCTGAAAGACAAGCTGAAAACCGCCGCCATCGTATTGGCAGCTGTTAACGACGGCAAGGTCAGCCTGATTGCAGGTGTCACTGCGGATTCGATCGCCAAGGTTAAAGCCGGTGATCTGGTCAACTTTGTCGCGCAGCAAGTCGGTGGCAAGGGCGGCGGCAAGCCTGATATGGCGCAAGCCGGCGGTACCGATGCCAGCGGCTTACCGACCGCCTTGCAAGGCGTCGCAGCCTGGGTAGGCGAACGCGCTTAATTTATCCCTGACGGCGCAAGCGGGTTTGTTTACCTGCTTGCGCCGTTTGCTTTTTGCGGCAGGAACAACATTCTTTTTCCGCAAGGCATGAAAAGCAAGGCAGTTTGCAAGCAATTGTTAAATAAGATGTATCCCCGGCCCACAGCCATTCCCTTATGGTGTTTGAGAGTAGAATCAAATGCCTGAATTATCAGAACGCAGCTCGCCGAATAGGGTGTATGGGTTCTTGTTACTGAAGTGAGAGTATGACCATGGAATTTACCAAAGACCTCGATGCACGGGGTTTGAATTGCCCTTTGCCAATTTTGAAAACCAAGAAGGCCTTGGCGGAGATGGTGAGTGGGCAGGTGCTGCGTGTACAGGCGACCGATCCTGGTTCGGTACGCGATTTCCAGGCTTTCGCCAAACAAACCGGTAACCAGTTGCTGGAGCAAAGCCAGCAAGACGAAGTCTTTACCTTCTTCATGCAACGCAAATAAGCAGGCGGGCGCCGCGCTCCGTATCTGATCAGCGTCGCGCCCCTGTTCTTCCCCGGATCGCAGCGGATATCCTGCGTGATCCGAAGCATCGATCTGCATCCATTCCCCCGGTTTATCCCTACCGCCAGGCTGGTCATAAAGGCCGGAACTGAGCTTCTGCGCCACTTCCGTTTATAATCTTTCCTAGTTTACATTTACGTCCTTGTGACTTTTTCAAAGGCATAGCTATGAAAGTGTTGGTTCCAGTCAAACGTGTGGTCGATTTCAACGTCAAGGTCCGCGTCAAATCGGATCAGTCCGGCGTCGATATCGCCAACGTCAAAATGTCGATGAACCCCTTCGATGAAATCGCTGTGGAAGAAGCGACACGGCTGAAAGAAGCCGGTAAGGTTACAGAAATCATCGCCGTCTCCTGCGGCATCCTGCAATCGCAGGAAACCCTGCGTACCGCAATGGCCATCGGTGCCGATCGCGCCGTGCTGGTGGAAACCGATGTCGAGTTACAGCCGTTGGCAGTCGCCAAATTGCTCAAGGCGGTTGCTGACAAGGAACAACCGCAACTGATCATCCTCGGCAAACAAGCCATCGATGACGATGCCAACCAGACCGGCCAGATGCTGGCTGCCTTGCTGGATTGGCCGCAAGCGACCTATGCGTCGAAAGTGGAAATCGATGGCGACAAGGTTAAGGTCACACGTGAAGTCGACGGCGGCCTGGAAGTCGTATCGCTGACCCTGCCGGCGATCGTGACGACCGACTTGCGCTTGAATGAACCGCGTTATGTGACTTTGCCGAACATCATGAAGGCCAAGAAAAAAACGCTGGAAAACTTCAAGCCGGCCGACCTCGGCGTTGATGTCACCCCGCGCCTGAAAACCCTGAAAGTCGTTGAACCTGCGAAGCGCTCGGCAGGCATCATCGTGCCGGACGTGAAAACGCTGGTCGAAAAACTCAGGAACGAAGCCAAAGTCATTTAATCATCTGCAGCAGCGTGTGCGCGACACCGCTGCTCCATTGAAATACATCACAGGAATTCAACATGACAGCACTCGTCATTGCCGAACACGATAATGCCTCGCTCAAGGGCAGCACCCTGCATACCATTACCGCTGCCGCACAATGCGGCGGCGAAGTACACGTCCTGGTCGCAGGCCACCAGGCTGATGCAGCGGTACAAGCCGCCGCAAAGATTGCAGGCGTCAGCAAAGTACTGGTAGCCGACGGCGCACAATTTGCCGACGGCCTGGCCGAAAATGTAGCGGCGCAGGTATTGGCGCTGGCTGCCAACTACTCGCACATCCTGGCACCGGCAACTGCCTACGGTAAAAACATCTTGCCGCGCGTGGCCGCCAAGCTGGATGTGGCGCAAATTTCCGAAATCACCAAAGTGGTTTCCGCCGATACTTTCGAACGTCCTTTCTACGCCGGCAACGCGATTGCAACCGTGCAATCGGCAGATGCGGTGAAAGTGATTACCGTACGTGGTACGGCTTTTGACTCTGCGGCAGAAGGTGGCTCGGCAACAGTTGAAAACGTGACTGCCGTGGCTGATTCCGGCAAGTCCTCTTTCGTGTCACGCGAACTGGCAACGTCGGCTCGTCCAGAACTGACCGCTGCCAAGATCGTCGTGTCAGGCGGTCGTGGCCTGGGCTCGGAAGAAAGCTTCAAGATCCTCGAGCCGCTGGCTGACAAACTGGGTGCGGCGATGGGTGCTTCGCGTGCGGCAGTTGATGCCGGTTATGTGCCTAACGATTGGCAAGTCGGCCAGACCGGCAAGATCGTTGCGCCTGAACTGTATATCGCGGTCGGTATCTCAGGCGCGATCCAGCATCTGGCCGGTATGAAGGATTCGAAGACCATCGTTGCGATCAACAAGGATCCGGAAGCGCCGATTTTCGCGGTAGCGGATTACGGTATCGTTGGCGACCTGTTTGAAATCGTGCCGCAGTTGGTAACGGAACTGGGTTAAGCAAGACAAAGCGACTGCAGCGGCCGGGTGTCGCTGCGGCAAAATGGGCAGGACGGGTAGCAGATGTAGTGCGTTCAGGTTTTTTTCTGGCACACTGCAAATAGCTGAACGTCCTGCCCATTTCCTTTTAGGAGTCTTGCATGAGTTACGTTGCCCCCTTGAAAGACATGTTGTTCGTGATGAACGAACTGGCCGACCTGGCTGCAATCAATGCCTTGCCCGGCTGTGAAGATGCGACGCCGGAAACAGTGGAAGCGGTGCTGGAAGAAAATGCGCGCTTTTGCGGTGAAGTGATTGCACCACTGAACCAGGCCGGCGATCGTCATCCGAGCGAATGGAAGGATGGCAAGGTTACGACCACGCCCGGTTTCAAGGAAGCCTTCAAAGCGTATGCCGCGGCCGGCTGGCAAGGTGTCCAGCATCCGGTTGATTTCGGCGGCCAGGGTTTGCCGAAGCTGGTGGCGACGCCATGCATGGAAATGCTGAACTCGGCCAGCCTGTCATTTGCCTTATGCCCCTTGCTGACCGATGGTGCGATCGAAGCGTTGATGACCGCCGGCTCCGACCAGCAAAAAGAAAAATTCCTGCCTAACTTCATCGCCGGTAAATGGACCGGCACCATGAACCTGACCGAACCACAAGCCGGCTCTGACCTGGCACTGGTGCGTTCGCGTGCCGTGCCGCAAGGTGATGGTACCTACAAGATTTCCGGCACCAAGATATTCATCACCTATGGTGAACATGATATGGCGGAAAACATCATCCACCTGGTGCTGGCGCGTACGCCGGATGCGCCGGAAGGAGTGAAGGGGATTTCGTTATTCCTGGTGCCGAAGTTCCTGGTCAATGAAGATGGTTCGCTGGGCGAACGCAACGATGCGTTTTGCGTTTCGATAGAACACAAGCTCGGGATCAAGGCGAGTCCGACTGCAGTCCTGCAATTCGGTGATCACGGCGGCGCCATTGGTACCCTGATCGGGCAAGAGAATCGCGGCCTGGAAACCATGTTCATCATGATGAATGCGGCGCGCTTCGCGGTCGGCATACAAGGCATCAGCGTGGCGGAGCGGGCCTATCAAAAAGCCGTCGCCTATGCGAAAGACCGCGTGCAATCGAAAGACCTGGAAGGGTCGGCGACTGCGGTGTCGATTATCCATCAGCCGGATGTGCGACGCATGCTGATGTCGATGCGGGCGCAGATAGAAGCGGCACGTGCACTGGCCTATGTCGGCGCATCCGCCTTCGATATTGCGCATCATCATGGCGATGAAAAAGTGCGTGATGCGCAACAAGCCTTTTACGAGTTCCTGGTGCCCATCATCAAGGGCTGGTCCACCGAAATGTCCATCGATGTCGCATCGACCGGTTTGCAGATCCATGGCGGCATGGGCTTCATCGAAGAAACCGGCGCGGCGCAATACTATCGTGACGCGCGCATCCTGACGATTTATGAAGGAACGACCGCGATCCAGGCGAATGATCTGGTCGGCCGCAAAACCGTACGTGATGGTGGTGCGGTGGCGCGCGGCATTATTGCCGCAGTACGCGCAACCGAATCGGAACTGGCGCGCGCGGCCACGCCGGACCTGAAGGCAATCGGTGCACATCTGGCGGCGGCCTCGACGGCGCTGGATGAGGTGGTCGCCTACGTTGTGGCGAATATTCAATCCGATATCAAAGGCGTGTTCGCAGGCAGCGTGCCTTACCTGAAGCTGGCCGGTATCGTGCTGTGCGGCTGGCAGATGGGACGTGCAGCCCTGATTGCGCAAGCAAAGCTGGACGCCGGTAGCGGCGATGCGAAGTTCTATCAGGCCAAGATTGCGACTGCACGTTTCTTTGCTGATTATTTCCTGTCGCAGGCCGGTGCTTATCGCAGCGCGATTACCGGCGGCAGCGCAGGCGTATTGGCGCTGGATGAATCACAGTTCTGACCCGGCTTAGCGCAGGCGTCCTATATAGCCGCGGTCCACCGGGTCGGCATTGTCTGTTGCGGCTGGTGTGGCAGTCGGTGTTATCGCAGCAGGAGCGGACGGTGCCGGCTCCTGCAGCCGTGCCAGCAGGGGCTGGCGCGGTTCGGTACGGACGAATAAACCTTCTTCGCCAAAGAACACTTCCTGCAATTTCTGTCCCAGTTCCTGTACTTCTTCACTGGTCGACAGCGAAGCCATTTTCAACAGGTAGCGGCAGTAAGCGGGATCGATACGCATGTATTCGATATCGATCACGCGCCCGCTCTGTCGCCTCAGGTTCACATGCAGCCGACCCATCAAGGCAAAGGCATGGGTTTCCAGCTCGGCACGCGAGTGATGTTCTTCCGTCATAGTACGTGCTCACCATGTTGTTCCAGGTCCAGCCCTTCGAGTTCCGCTTCCGGTGTCACGCGCAAGCCGACCAGCGCACTGACGATGCCGAGGATGATGGCGGTCATCACCGCCGAAAAGACCACCGTAACGACGACGCCGAAAGCCTGGTTGCCGAAACTGCTTTGCGCACCGCCTATGCTTTCCACCGCGAAGATGCCGGTCAGCAGTGCACCGACGATGCCACCGATTGCATGGACGCCGAAGACGTCCAGCGAATCGTCGTAGCCGAGTTTGGATTTGAGTGTGGTCGCACCCCAGTAGCAGGCGAGCCCGGCGGCGGTACCGATGACCAGTGCACCACTGACGCCGACGAAGCCGGAGGCGGGCGTGATGGCGACCAGGCCGGATACCGCACCTGACACCAGGCCGAGTACCGAGGGTTTGCCGCGGCGCAGCCACTCGATCAGCATCCATGCCAGTGCACCGACTGCAGTCGCAATCTGCGTTGCCAGCATCGCCATACCGGCTCGTCCGTCAGCCGCGACTGCGGAGCCGGCATTAAAGCCGAACCAGCCTACCCACAGCATGCTGGCGCCGATCACCGTCAACACCAGGTTGTGTGGTGGCATTGGTTCCTTGCCGAAGCCGAGGCGTGGTCCGATGATGATGGCTGCGACCAGGCCGGAAACCCCTGCATTGATATGCACCACCGTACCGCCGGCAAAATCCAGCACGCCACGGGTCGCCAGCCAGCCGCCCGGTTCCCACACCCAGTGCGCCACCGGTGCGTAGACAAAGATGGACCACAAGGTGATGAACATTAGCAATGCGGAGAATTTCATGCGTTCGGCGAAAGCGCCGGTGATGAGTGCCGGTGTGATGATGGCGAAGGTCATCTGGAACATGATGAAGACGCTTTCCGGTATCGTCGGTGCGATTTCACTGACGCTGACCTTGCCCGCTTCCTTGGCGAATTCCATGCCGTTCAGCAGTACGCGATCCAGCCCGCCTATATAAGGAGAGCCGGGCGTGAAGGCGAGGCTGTAGCCGATGACGACCCAGATCACGGTGACCAGGCAGGTGACGGCAAAGCTATGTGCCATCGTTGCCAGGACGTTTTTCTTGCGCACCATGCCGGCGTAAAACAAGGCGAGGCCGGGAATGGTCATGAACAGCACCAAGGCGGTTGACGCCAGTAACCAGGCGGTATCACCGGCGCTGATTTTGCTCGCATCAACGACGGTGGGTTTGGTCAACGGTGCTTCAACGACCGGCTCAGGCGTAGCGTCGGCTTGCGTCGGCTCTGCAATCATCGGCATGGTTAAAGGCGAGGCCTGGACTTCAGCGGCGGGGGGCGCAGTATCCGTTGCCGTGCCTTGCGCGTAAGCGTTATTGAATAAGAGGGCGGAAACGAGAACGGCCAAAGCCAGCGTAATGTACGCGAAGGACGCGGAACGCATGATCATGAAACTCCCCTGAAGACTTGGTTGAACCATGTGGCGGTGCCACGGCAAGTTTCACAAAAGCACTATACGTGCCATGCGATTAACAGGTGCAACAGGAGGATTAACAGAGGTACAAGTGCAATTGACGGGAGCGCGACGCACTAGTGCTGCACATGCGCTGCGCCACCTGCACTGCGCTGGGGCAGTGCGGAAGGAGGGTGTTCCGCGGGTTTCAGCCGAATGCGCCGCCGGTCAGGTAAAGGTCGAAGCCGCGCGCGATGGTGGCGATCAGGGCGGTTGATCCGAGCGCGAAGGTCAAAACCACCAGTACGATGACGGCCCAGCCGGAGTCCGAAGTCCGGCCCGAATGCGCATTGTGTTGTGCGTCCCATTTTTCATCCGGCGTCAGGCCGATGACCAGGGCGCCTATGAAACCGGCAAAAATCGAGAAGGGGAAGCAAATGATATGGATCCAGGCCCACAAGTCCTTTTTACCGTACAGATAAAAGCGATGCAGGCCCAGACCGCCAAAAAGAGTGGCCAGCAGCGTGCTGAGGGTTTTGTTTTTGTGCGAATTTGGCATATTTCTGCTATTTCTCGATTAAAAAGGCCAAATTTGGCTTGAAAACAGCGCTTCTTGATGAGAAACGTGTGAAAATGCAGCGAAACCCAGCGTTTTACTCAAAATATTATCTATCTGGCCCGGTTTTTACCTATTGTACGGGCAGATGGATAACGCGTCGCAAAAGCTTTTCCACTATGGAAATGCCTGATTGCCCGATTTGCCACACCGATATTGCCAGCCTTGATGAAGCAGCTTGCAGGTGCTGTGCTACTTGGGCTATAATTTGCGGCTTTTTCCGTGTTCAGACACTTTTTGGAAATATTATGGTCGTTATTCGTTTAGCTCGTGGTGGCGCAAAAAAGCGCCCATTCTTTAACATTGTTGCTACAGATTCGCGCAATCGTCGCGATGGTCGCTTCATTGAACGCATCGGTTTTTACAACCCGGTGGCGTCTGGCGCTGAAGAAAGCGTCCGCATTGTGCAAGACCGTCTGGCCTACTGGCAAGGCGTCGGCGCACAACTGTCGCCAACCGTAGCTCGCCTGGTTGCACAAGCTGGCAAAAAAGCCGCTTAAGTTTTGTCGAATCAAACGGCATCGGGAATGAAAGTTCCTGAAGATTTGGTGCTGGTTGGTTACATCTCCGGTGCGTATGGATTGAATGGCTGGGTAAGGGTCAGACCCTATTCGGCCGATGCGGATGCATTGTTAACTGCCAAGACATGGTGGCTGGATAAGCCGGAATTCCATGACGTGGAAATGATGCAGTCCAAGATTCATACCGGTGATGTGGTCGCAAAGTTGATGGGTGTGGCAGGGCGAGATGCTGCGGAGGCGCTGAAAGGTGCAACCGTACAGATCCCGCGCAGTCATTTCCCGGCACTGTCAGACAATGAATTTTACTGGGTCGATCTGATCGGCCTGGAAGTCGAAAATCTGCAGGGCGAACACCTGGGTCAGGTCAGCGACATGATGGACAACGGTGCGCATCCAATTTTGCGCGTTGCTGTACCGCAGGCTGCTGAAACTACTGATCCCAAGGCTGCGCCGCAAGAGTTGCTGATCCCGTTCGTTGAGCAGTTTGTCATCACGGTTGATCGAACAGCAAAAAAAATTACGGTGGACTGGGGACTGGATTATTAGTCACCGCGTTTGGAGGAGTGTGCGAGATGCAATTTGATGTCGTCACGCTGTTTCCGGAAATGTTCACGGCGATCACGCAGTCGGGTATTACACGACGCGCGTTTGAGCAAAAGAAATGTGCATTGTCTTTGTGGAATCCGCGCGATTTCACCAGCGATAAGCATCGTACCGTCGATGACCGTCCCTATGGTGGCGGGCCTGGCATGGTGATGATGGTTAAGCCGCTGGAGGCGGCCGTACAGGCGGCCAAGGCAAGGCAGACAGAACAAGGTTTGGCTGCACCCCGTGTTGTGTATTTGTCGCCGCAAGGCAAGGCATTGACCCACGAACGCGTGATGCAGCTGACGACAGAGCCGGGTCTGGTTTTGTTGTGCGGACGTTATGAAGCAGTAGACCAGCGCTTTCTGGATAGCTGCGTCGATGAAGAAATCAGCCTCGGCGATTTCGTCCTGTCAGGCGGTGAAATCCCGGCGATGGCATTGATGGATGCAGTAATCCGACAGTTGCCCGGGGTCTTGCATGATGATGCATCGGCAGTTGAAGACAGCTTCGTTAATGGCTTGCTCGATTGTCCGCATTACACGCGACCGGAAGTCTACGAAGGTGCAGCGGTACCGGCAGTGTTGATGGGTGGCCATCATGTCGAGATCGAAAAATGGCGCCGCGAACGTGCGCTGGAAGCGACCGCAAGGAAACGACCGGACCTGATCGTCAAGGCACGTGAAGCGGGATTGCTGACACGTAGCGATGAAAAGTTTTTGAGCAGTATGTTGTAAGCAGTATGTTGTATCGAGCGGGGTGCGGTAAATGCCCTGCAATGTGTAACCCCATCCTCTACCGGGCAAATATATACGTGGCGCCGGCACGATGGTTTTTGGAGTAATAAAAATGGATCTGATCCAACAATTAGAGCAAGAAGAAATTGCTCGCCTGGCAAAAAACATCCCTGACTTCGCTCCTGGCGATACAGTGGTCGTCAACGTCAACGTAGTTGAAGGCACACGTAAACGTGCCCAGGCTTACGAAGGTGTTGTCATCTCCCGTCGTAACCGTGGCTTGAACTCGAACTTCATCGTTCGCAAGATCTCGTCGGGTGAAGGCGTCGAACGTACGTTCCAGCTGTATTCCCCGCTGATCGCATCGATCGAAGTCAAACGTCGCGGTGATGTACGTCGTGCAAAACTGTACTATCTGCGCGAACGTTCGGGCAAATCGGCACGTATCAAAGAAAAACTGCCACAACGTCGCGTTGCAGCAAAACAAGCGGCGGAATAATTGCTTATATCGGATTCGTCCGGGCAATTCATTCGGTAGTAACAAAAAAGACACCTTCGGGTGTCTTTTTTGTTTTGTAGCGGCATTTTTTGATTGTTAAATCTGGTGCTCGGGCTGTGACAGGTTTAACATCAATTAAAGTGATGTAAGTGCAAACTTGCAATCAGGTAGCGCTAACTTGTATTCGGCTGTTTGCATGATGCCCGGTTTGCTGCGGGCGATGCAGCGCACAGATTCACATTGATTATTCGTATTGGGAAGTTGAATTGGCCAGACTGCATTTTGATCCGGAATTACTGCCGGTAGATTCGCTCGGCGGTGAAGAGGCGGTTGCCTCCGACCGCTTGCGGGATGAAGCTTTGCGTGCGCGCTTTTTGAATCCGCCGCCATGGTCGCCGGAAATTACGGTGGAGCGCCTGGTGCGTCCGATGAGCGGCCCTTTGACCGAGGCCGCGGTCTTGCTGCCGATCGTGCTGCGCGAAGAAAATGGCCCGACTATCCTGTTCACGCAGCGGGCGGCGCACCTGAACGATCATGCCGGGCAAATCAGTTTCCCCGGTGGCCGCATGGAAAGTTATGACGAGTCGGCGATTGCCACGGCCTTGCGTGAAACCGAAGAAGAGGTTGGCATCAGCCGCAGCCATATCGATGTCATCGGTACCCTGCCTGAATACCATACCGGCACTGGTTTCCGCGTGACACCGGTGGTGGGCATCGTGAAGCCGCCGTTTGAAGTGAACGCGGATCCGTTCGAAGTGGCCGAGGTGTTTGAAGTGCCGCTCGCCTTCCTGATGGATGGCATGCACCACCAGCGCCGGACCGCAGAATTCGTGACCGGCAGCCGTACTTTTTATGTGATGCCGTATGACAGGTTCTTCATCTGGGGCGCAACTGCCGGCATGTTGCGCAATCTATTTCATTTCCTGCGGGCGTAAGTCGTTTACGCGGGCCTGCTACAGACTTTGGCTGTAACGCTAATTATTATGTTTCGCTTTATTTGATTCTCGCGAAGTGCTGCGTTATCGTATGGGTTGACTGACTATTAAGGCGCTTTAATGACATTTTTCTCCATCTTCTTTGCGCTATTGATCGAGCAATTAAAACCGCTGCGTGCCGATAATCCGGTCTACGCCGGGGCGCGAGCACTGGCTGCCAAGCTGGAAGGGTCGTTCAACGCCGGTCAGGCGCATCACGGACGCCTGGCCTGGGCCCTGATGATCGCCGCTTTCTGTATCCCGGTAGCGTTGTTGTATTGGATCAGCGTCAAGCTCGGCCCGCTGGCCGCTTTGATCGTGAACGTCGGTGTAGTTTATCTGACACTGGGTTTCCGTCATTACAGCCATTACTTCACCTCCATCCAGCTGGCCTTGAACAATGGCGACGAAGCGACCGCACGTTCGCTGCTGGCTGAATGGACCAAGCGCGATACCGCCGGCATGGATGTCAGCGAAGTTGCGCGGATTGCAGTGGAAACCGCGCTGGTCACCACCCATCGCAATGTATTCGGCGTGTTCTTCTGGATCCTGACACCGCTGGGCCCGGTCGGCGCAGTGATGTATCGCGTGGCGGAATACCTGGCACGCGTCTGGAACGAACCGAAGATGGCGGAACGCGAAGAGTTCGGCCGTTTTGCATCGCAGGCCTTTTACTGGATCGACTGGATCCCGGCACGCCTGACGGCTGCTGCGTTTGCCGTGGTCGGCAACTTTGAGGATGCGATTTACGCATGGCGTAATTTTGCCGGTCGTTGGCAGGACGAAGCCATTGGCATCATCCTGTCCGCAGGTGGCGGTGCGATGGGTATACGCCTGGGTGCACCGGTCGAAACCGTGGCTGAAGTCATTCCGGCAGATGCTGCGATGGTTGATTCGATCAATATCGAAACCGAAGCACCGCTCGGCGAAGAAGCGTCCAGCCGCGCATTGCAAAGCACAGTGGGCCTGGTATGGCGTGCATTGCTGTTGTGGATGCTGCTGGTCCTCTTGCTATCAATCGCAAAGTGGCTGGGTTAAGCGCCACGGACACAAAAGAGCGCGCTATGCAGCGCGTTTTTTTATGAATGAAAACATTTTCTGGGTATCGACTGATTGCCGGTCGCGATACCGGTTTTAAAAAATACTGCATAGGGAATTTTTATTGATGCGTCATCGCGCAGCTTTTTCTGTGTCATTTTCCGCATTGTTGACGCTTGCTATCGGGTTGTTGATCAGCGCCTTGCTGTTTACTTCGGTACGCCGTCTGGAACATGACAAGGTTGATATTGATTTCCAGCAGCAAGCCAAAGTACGGGTAGCAGCGGTGCAGGACGGGCTGGATAGTTCCATGCGCGTGCTGACCGATATCAATCAGTTGTTCAAGACTTTCGGTACTGTCAACCGCGAAGAATTCAAATCATTTGCCCTGCCTTTGCTGGCGCGCAATCCCTACATCCAGGGCTTTGCCTACCATCGCTATTTGCCACATCAGGAGCGCGCCGCCTATGAAGCGGAGATGCGCAAGCAAATCCCCGGTTTCACGATTACCGAAATGGTGGACGGGCAACGTGTGATGGCGCAGGAACGCCCGCGTTACCGCGTCGTCGATTACATCGTGCCGATGGCGGGGAATGACGTGGCGCTCGGCTTCGATGCCGATTCCTATCACTTCCAGACTGCCGCGATGCAGCGTGCGATCGATACCGGACAACCGTCGGCGACCGGCTTGCTGCACCTGGTGCAGGAACGGACGACACAGCGCGGTTTTATCGTATTGATGCCGGTGTATAAACCGGACGCCGTCTTGCCGGATATTGCATCGCGCCGCCAGGCGGTCATCGGCGATACCGCGGCGGTGTTCCGCAGCAGCGACCTGATTGCGCGTTCGCTGGATAGCGATGACCTCTTGCTGACCTCGCATATCGATATGGACGTGGACGTCAGCGTCTATGCCAGTGCGGAACACAATGAAAGCAGCCTGGTATTTGGCAAAGGTATGGAACCGGCTGCGCCGCGCTCGGCCTTCGGTTTGCCGGCATGGCTGTTTTATGACCAGCCCGAACCATATGATCATGTATTTGATGTGGCGGGCAAGACCTGGAGCATGGTGGTGTCTACGCCATCCATGCTATTCCTGAAAAACAGCAGCAGCGCCTTGTGGGCCTTCCTGGTTGGCTTGTTGCTGAGTGTGGTATCGGCGATTTACGTGCAACTGATTGTCGACCGCTCGCGTCGCATCCAGTTGCTGGTGGATGATCGCACTGCGCAGTTACGTACTGTCAACGACGACCTGATCGCTGACATCGCCGCGCGCAAGCATGCGGAACATGAATTGCAATTGCGTGAACGCGCGATCGAAGCCAGTGCGAATGCCATCATCATCGCGCGTGCAGTAGCGCCGGATTACCCGCTCGAATACGTCAATCCGGCCTTCACCCGGATTACCGGCTACTCACCGGAAGAAGCACTGGGCCGCAATATCGGTTTCCTGTGGGGCAAGGATTGGGAACAGCCCGGGATTGAAGAACTGCGTTCGATTGCGCTGGAGAAGCGCGAAGGACATGCGGTACTGCGTAATTACCGCAAGGATGGCGCGCTGTTCTGGAGTGATTTATATATTGCACCGGTCAAGGACGATACCGGCGAAGTGAGTCACTTCGTGGTCGCGCTGTACGATATTACGGCGACCAAGCGTTATGAGTCAGAACTGGAATTCCAGACCAACCGTGATGCCTTGACCGGCCTCGCAAATCGCAGCCTCTTGCGTGATCGCCTGAGCCAGGCAATCTCCTATGCGCATCGTTACAACCATCCGATCTGGATTGCCTTCGTCGACCTGGATCGCTTCAAGTTCGTTAATGACACGCTCGGTCATCAGGCCGGCGATCTCTTGCTGAAGGCGATTGCCGAACGCTTGCAGCATGCGGTGCGCGATACCGATACGGTGTCGCGTATGGGTGGCGATGAATTTGTGCTGATCCTGCCGGAACGTGTCGATGCCGGTTTATCGACCGGTATCGTGCAGCGCATTATGGATGGCATTGCCCAGCCGCTGACGATTGAAGGACATGAATTCTTTATCAGCAGCAGTATCGGTGTCGCCGTTTATCCGAATGACGGTGTGACCCCGGAAGAGCTGATCAAACACGCTGATATTGCGATGTACCGGGCGAAGGAAACCGGACGCAATAACTTCCAGTTCTATACCTCGTCGATGAATGAGCGCGCGCTTGAACGCTTGCGCCTGGAAGGTGATTTGCGCAATGCAATGGAGCGCGGTGAATTCATCCTGCATTACCAACCGCAACTGGATCTGCGTACCGGGAAAATTGTCGGCGTCGAAGCACTGATACGCTGGCAACATCCTGAACTTGGCATGATCCCGCCGATGCGCTTTATCGGCCTGGCGGAAGAGACCGGCCTGATTGTACCTATCGGTGCCTGGGTGATACGTGAAGCCTGCCGGCAAAACAAAGTCTGGCAAGAACATGGCCTCGGCTCGCTACGCATGTCGGTCAACCTGTCGGCCCGGCAATTTGCGCAACAAGACTTGCTGGAGTCGATTGCGCTGGCATTGGAAGAAACCCAGTTACCGCCGCAATGCCTGGAAATCGAATTGACGGAAAGCCTGGTGATGGCCGATGTCGATCATGCGATCGGCATCTTGCGCGAATTGAAAGCGCTGGGTGTACAGCTTTCGATTGACGATTTCGGTACCGGCTACTCCAGCCTGTCTTATCTCAAACGTTTCCCTATCGATGTATTGAAGATTGACCGTTCCTTCGTCAATGACATTACGACTGATCCGGATGATGCGGCGATTGTCGCTTCCATCATATCGCTGGCGCACAGCCTGCGTTTAACGGTGATTGCGGAAGGTGTGGAAACCGAGGAACAGCTGGCTTACCTGCAACAACATGATTGTGACCAGATCCAGGGTTACTTCTTCAGTCGCCCGATCACTGCAGATGCAATGGAAGTCATGCTAAAAGATGACAAGCGTTTGCAGACCGTCAGTATCGGCTCACTGATCTGACAGGCGTCAAATTCGTTTAGGGGCGATGTATTCAGGCAGGTCACCGGGTTTCCGGTTCATGCACCAGCTAAATAGCGCCATGCTGCGCCATATGGCATTCAACTGGCGATAGCCAAAATTGCTGACGATGGCGACCAGGATCAGCATGCTGATGTCAGCCGTTTTTGGGTAGAGGTGGAATGCCATTTCTTCAAGCAGCAGGCCGGAAGCCGACAGCAGGATGCCAAGGCCTATCATGATGGACAGCAAGGCGAAGCAGGCCGGCCACGTGATGAATCCGCATACCAGGCCCACGAGCAGGAATAGATACGCCAGGCATTCCAGCAGCGGTCCCAACACTTCAAACAAGAGCAGGAAGGGAAAGGCGAGGCGACCGGCGCTACCGCTTTGCCGTGCAAACAGCAGGGCTGAATTTTGCGCCAGGCTATCTGCCACACTCTGCTGGCTATGCATGCAAGCAGTTTTCAGCGCAGAGAAATCTTCCGGCATTTGCTGCCAGCAGATCGGGTCTGCAATAAAACGTATGCGATAGGCTTGCTGCTTTTGCCGCATGATGCGGTGCATGCGTACGATCAATTCCATGCTGGCGTTGTGTGCACCACGACTAAAGGCTCCCGCCGCGATGACCGCTTCCTTGCGCAACAAGATCATGCCGGCCGGTGCGATCAACATGCCATTGAGCATCGACCAGCCCAGCATCGCAAACAGTTCGATGCGCAGTTTGTCCATGAGATGGAATAAGGTCGGCCAGCGTTTTGGCAAGTCCGCTTCCGGTGCGCTGGCGCGCGCGGCTGCGACGCTGGCAATCACGCGGTTGTCATTGAGGAAGGGTGTGACCAGTTGCTGCAGGCTGTCGCGCCGTAAACCGGTGCCGAGGTCGACTTTGCAGAACAGTGGATAGCGTGAGGCATTGATACCGGCATTCAGGGCATCCGCTGCGCCACCAGATTCCTTATCGATGACACGCAGGTGCGGATAACGACTGGAGCGGTAGATGCATTTAAGCGCCTGTGTTTTCAACTGTATGCGATAGGCTTCCGGGAATGGATGCAGGTCGAATGCTGTCATCAGTTCCTGCAGGCCGCCTTGCACACCATCGTTGATGACGATCACTTCAAACTTGCTGTAATCGAGATGCAACAGCGCTTGTGTCGCTTGCACCACGGAGTCGGCACTGCCATGCGCAACGAGCAGGAGGCTGACCGGTGGTTCCAGTTCGGAATGCAGGTAGGGCAGTTCGGTCAGGATCTTGCTCTGTTCCACGTCATGCATGCGCACGACGGCCAGGATATTCAAGACAAAATAAGCGAGGTGGTAGACGATGAAGTAGGCGAAGATGGCCCACGCTATGCCATAGCTCAGGCTCATGATGTTTGTCTTTCTGCGATAGCCTGGCCCAGCATGTCGCGAGCGAAGCGATCTGACAGGTTATTCCTCAGTAATTCGATTTCCGCCATGCTGAGGAAGGGAATCCCGACCAGTGACTGTGCGGCGCGATAGCGTACCCACCATTCGGCATCAGCCAGCAAGGGGATCAGGCGATTGACGTCCGGATGCTCGCCGATGCGACCCAGTACTTTTGCAGCCTGTCCGCGCACGCGCCAGTCAGGATGTTGCAGGTGCGGGCGGATATACGGCAGCAGGCTCGCATCGTTGGCGATGCGCAGGGCGGCGATGATGGTATCGCTCGCGTTTTCCTTATCCAGCAATTTGAGGGTGGCGATATGCGACAGCGGCAGTTGCAGCGCTTCGATCAGGCGCAGGCTGCGGATCAGATGTGCGGCGCGGATTTCATCCGCTGCTTCCAGCAGGGGTAGCATGAAGGCCGCATGTGCCGGTTGCAGGATGCCGGCGATATGCGAGATCGCCCAGTCATTACGCGCCAGCATTAGCGGTGTCAATTGTTGTGCGGCCGCTGCGGCATCAATTTGTACCAGGGCCTGGAAGGCGTGGATGGAGGTCACGCTATCGGCTGCCATGGTTTGCAGCACCAGTGCATCCCATGATGCATGGTCGCGCAAATGCCCGAGCGTCAGGGTGGCGAGCAGGCATTCGACGCGCTTTCCATGTTTCAGGTAGCGCCGTGAATAGCGATCCGCGCCAACCGAATATGCAACCGCGATCAGGTTCTCGACCGCCTCATTGCTGCTTGCGCTGCGCATGAGCTGGTTCCATAGTTTCAGGAAATAGATGCGCTCGCGTTTCTCTACCGAGGGCAGGACGGTGGCAACCGATGATTGCAACGAACTGAGCAGCAAAGGGCGCCATCTGGCGAGGAAGGATAATTCTGCTTGTGTGCGCCGCCTGAGCGAGTAGCGCAGCCAGGCCAACAAGAGAATCAGTAGCAGGCTTAAGGCGATTGCAGCTAAGCCGATCCAGGCAAGGCCGGCAAAAGGCGCATGGGAAAAGAGCTCGGGCACTAGCAGGCAGCTTTACAAGTCGGGGCCGCGCCTGCTGCTGGCACGCGGGTCGTCGGGCAATGCATATGGCTGGTCTGGATGCGCGCCGTCAGCGTGGCGGATCGTGTGGTACCCATGTCGGCCTCATGTTGCTTTTAGGAATTTTATTATTGTAATGCCGATTCGCTTGTGCGCATGCTGCGCGGCAGCATTTCAATTTGACAGTGTCGCGTGACCTGCAGGATTCGACTCTTTTGCACAACAGTCGATGTTGATGCGACAAGCTTATTGTCCGGCCGCAGTCGGAACTACGCGTGTAGGCATCTGTCTGGCATGTAATAATCACGAGCTCACATCACAGTCCACACTATGCGAATCACAACACGCCTGCCACTTTCCCTTGCCCTGATTTTTTCCTTCACTGTAGCCCCGTTCGCCGCGTATGCCGCCGAAGGATTGCCGACAGTCGTTAGTGAGGCGCTCAAGCGCAGCGCAATACCGCAAAGTGCAGTGGGCACTTATGTGCAGGAGGTGTCCGGGCAGAAGCCGTGGATCGCGGTGAACGAGACGACAGGTTTCAATCCTGCATCGACGATGAAGCTGGTGACCAGCGATGCGGCACTGGAGTTGCTGGGGCCAACTTTCAACTGGAAGACCCAGGCATATATGACAGGCACGCTGAATGGCGATGTACTGGACGGCGACCTGATTATCAAGGGCAGCGGCGATCCGAAGCTGGTGACGGAAAATTTCTGGCAATTCCTGCGCAAGATACGCGCCGCCGGCATACGCGAGATACGCGGCAACCTGATCCTGGACCGCAGCATATTCGAAGACATGCCGTATGACGCCGCGCAATTCGATGGCGACCCGCTGAAGCCCTATAACGCCGGACCGGATGCGCTGCTGCTGAATTACAAGGTTTTTGCCTTCCACTTCCTGCCGAATGTGGCGCGCAACCAGGTCGATATCACGATCGATCCGCCGGTCGCCACTTATCCGGTGATGGCGCCGGCGTTGACGAATGGCGCATGCGGCGATTGGCAGGGCAAGCTATTACCTAACATGGGGCGGGTCAGCACCAATTTCACCGGCAGCTATTCTGCCGCTTGCGGGGAAAAGACCTGGTATCTGCATCCCTACCTGATGAACCATAGCGAATATTTCGGCGTGGTGTTCCGCCAGTTGTGGAATGACGTCGGTGGAGTATTCAACGGTGCGGTGAACAATGGCATGGTGCCGCCGGCGGCGCGCTTTGTCACCGAGTGGCAATCGACCAGCCTGCCGGAAGTGATACGGGACATCAATAAGTACAGCAATAATGTAATGGCGCGCCAGTTGTTGTTGACGGTGGCGGCCGATGTTTTGAAAGTACCGGCGTCGCCGGAGCGCGGTGCCCGCGTGGTCAAGACCTGGCTGGCGAACAAGGGTATGGATACATCGCAAGTCGTGATCGAAAACGGTTCGGGTTTGTCGCGTACCGAGCGTATTCCGGTCGGTGTTATGGGACGCATGCTGGTCAGTACTTTCCAGTCACCGACCATGCCTGAATTCATGTCCTCGCTGCCATTGGTCGGCTATGACGGCACCATGCGCAAGCGCCTGACCAAGCAAACAGTGGCGGGGCGTGCGCATATCAAGACCGGTACCCTGAACGATGTGCGTGCGATTGCGGGTTATGTGCTGGCGGCCTCTGGCAAGCGTTATGCGGTGGTGTGCATTATCAATCATCCGAATGCAGTTGGCGGGCAGGCGGCGCACGATGCCTTGCTGCAGTGGATCTACGAAAACGGTTGAGCGGGCCAGCGCATCAGCGTTCGAAGTACGAAGGAGGCGGCTGATCAGCCGCCTCTTTTCATTTCAGCTGTCATTCACTGGAAGTGCGTGTCGCTGCGTCGACGGAAATTGCCGTCCGGCAAACATCGCACAAATAATTAACAGCTGTTAAAAATCTGCTTCCACATTTTTATATTTTGGTGATATCTTTCGATTTAAATCTGACATGTCAGTGATGTGTCATGTAAAAATAAACAATAAAAATTAAAGATTCAAACCACCAAAGGAGAAGACTAGTGAGCAAAGCTATATCCCCATTGCGTCCTGTGCATTTGGCAGGCGCCATCGTGCTGGGCCTGGCAACCGCCAGCGCCGGCGCATTCGACATCACCGGCAAGTATTGCGACACGCCATCGCGCTGCGTGAATCCGAGCACTACCCAAGGCATGGTCACCACATCCAACTATCTGGCAACGCAGGCCGGCCTCAAGGTTCTGCGCGACGGCGGCAATGCGATTGATGCCGCAATCGCCGCTGCCGCGACGCTGGCTGTCGTGTATCCGCAAATGACAACCATAGGCGGCGATAACTTTTGGCTGATCCATAACGCCAAAACCGGCGAGATGCGCGCCTTGAATGCGAGCGGTCGTGCCGGTGAAAAAGCCACCATCGATTTTTACAAGCAAAAGGGTTTGAGCAAGATCCCGGCACGTGGCTATTTGGCAGCGAATACGGTGCCAGGCGTGATTTCCGGCTGGGATGAAGCCTATCGCTACGGCAAGCAAAGCATGGGCAGCAAGCTGAGCTGGTCGCAATTGATGGATAGCGCGATCGGCTATGCGCAAGACGGTTTCGCAGTCACGCCTTCACTGGCGAAATGGGCGCAAATCAATATTAATCCGGCCGACCAGGAATTCCGTAACCTGCAGCGTTTTACCGGTTTCAAAAAAACTTATCTGAAAGCTGACGGCAGCATTTATCAGGTCGGTGAAGTGATGAAGCAGCCGGAGCTGGCGGCCACCCTGCGCCTGATTGCGAAGGATGGCGCGAAGGCGTTTTACCAGGGACCGATTGCGAAGAAAATCGTCGATGAATTGCAGCGCAATGACGGCGTACTGACGCTGAAGGATTTCGCGACGCATAAGGCAAACTGGGTCACGCCATTGAAGGTGCCGTATCGCGATACCGTCGCCTACAACCTGCCGCCTAATACGCAAGGCATGGCGGCGCTGGAAATCCTGAATGTGTTGAACAACTTCGATGTGAAGAAATTGGGTGAGGGTACGACGGACTACTACCACCTGATTATCGAAGCGACCAAGGAAGCTTTCGCCGATCGCGACAAGTATTTGTCTGATCCGGACTTCGTGCAGATTCCTGTCGACTTCCTGCTGTCCAAACAGCATGGTATCGACCAGGCCAAGCGTATCCAGATGGCGACTGCCGCAACGTCGGTCAAGCCGCTTGATCCTAAAGGCGACACCATCTGGCTCGGCGTGGTCGACAAGGATGGCAATGCGGTATCACTGATCCAGAGCGTGTATCACGATTTTGGCTCCGGCATCGTGCCTGAAGGTACCGGCGTCCTGCTGCAAAACCGCGGCAGCTTCTTCTCGCTGGATAAAACGCATGTGAACCATCTGCAACCGGGCAAGCGTACTTTCCATACGCTGAATCCTGCGATGCTGTTGAAGGATGGCAAACCTTTGCTGGTCTACGGCACGATGGGTGGTGAAGGACAGCCGCAAACACAGGCTGCGATTGTGACGCGCATTGTCGACTTTGGCATGACGCCGCAAGATGCGATCAACGGTCCGCGCTGGTTGCACGGCCGCACCTGGGGTGCAGTGTCGAACGACCTGAAGATTGAAGGCCGGGCACCACTGGCAGTGACCGATGAATTGAAGAAACGCGGTCATCCTATCAATGTGGTGGAAGACTATACCGATACCATGGGCCATGCCGGAGCGATCTGGATTGATCCTGCCACCAAGGTGCGCTACGGTGCGACTGATCCACGCGGCGACGGTGTAGCTGCAGGCTATTGATCAGGTAGTGACGCAATAAAAAACCGACCGTTTAAAAGCGGTCGGTTTTTTTATGCCTGCGAAAAAATTACAGCAGTATGGGTTTGTTCGATAACTGATTTGCCTGTGCGCCATTTTCCGGGAAGTGTTCCTGCAGCGCTGCATTCAGTTGCTGTATCCCGGCGATGACGCTGTCATGGTATTCGCCTTTGGCAAAACCGCTGGTCATGGTTTTGCAGACGGCATGCCAGTGATGCTGCGGGATCAGGCGCGAGATACCACGGTCGGCGACAATCTCGACCTGATGATCGGCCAGGTCGATATAGATCAGGATGCCGCAGTTTTCTTCGGTATCCCAGATACGGTATTGCGAAAACAATTCATGTGCGCGTGCGCGTGAACTGAGGCCGGCCACGATCGCGGAAAATTCCAGAGAAGGTTCGACGATCAGGCGAATCTCGGCGCGATGCGCCGATTCACCTGCGGCAATCGCTTTCTGGATCGCCGTCAGCGTCGCGCAGGGGAAGGCTTTCTTGCCGCTGTAGCGGGTTGTTGTCAGGTGTCGTAGCGCGCGTGAAAATTTATTCATTACCAATTCCCCGAGGCGCCGCCGCCGTCAAAACCGCCACCACCGCCGGAGAATCCACCACCGCCGCCGAAACCGCCGCCACCTCCACCAAAGCCGCCGAAGCCACCTCCGGAGCGTCGACCGAGTTCATTGCCGATCGCGGTGCCGAGGATGACGCCGGCGGAATTGCCCCAGTCGCCATTGCTGCTATGCGCACGTGCACCACGGCCGCCACGACTGCGTGCCAGCATGATGAAGATCAGGATCGCAAAGAAGATGAAAGGGCCCCAGGTGAAGGCGTCATCCTGCGCCGAGGCCTGGCCGCGCTTCGCCGGTTCCGGGAAGGCTTCCTTGTCCAGCAGGCTGGTAATGACGGAGACGCCGGAAGCAAGACCACCGTAAAAGTCACCCTGGCGGAAGTGCGGTGCAATCACATCCTGCAAGACCCGTTTCGATTGCGCGTCGGTGAGTACACCCTGTACGCCACGTCCGGTTTCTATGCGCAGGCGACCCGAGGCAGCCGAGTTATCCTTGGCTACCAGCAGGAGCACACCGTCATCCACTCCCTTGCGTCCCAGCTTCCACGCATCGGCAACCCGTATGCTGTATTGCTCTATGCCTTCGGGCTCAGTGCTTTTCAGCAGCAGGATCGCGATCTGGTTACCGGTGCGCGTTTCATACTCCGCCAATACGTTTTCCAGCGTCGTACGCTGTTCGGCATTGAGCATGCCGGCCAGGTCGGTGACGCGTTCCTTGAGCGGCGGAACCGGCACCAGGTTCTGGGCGCCGGCCAGTACGCAAAACAGGGCAAGCGTACAAGCCAGCAGGGTGCGCAGGATTTTCATTGGCGTTTGCTATTTATTTCTTGTCGAAATTAACGGCCGGCGGTGCCGAGATCGCCTTTTCATTCTCTACCGTGAAGGAAGGCTTGACCGGATAGCCGAATACTTTGGCCGTGATATTGGTCGGGAAGCTGCGTGCCAGGATGTTGTAGTCCTGTACCGCAACGATGTAACGCTGGCGTGCCACCGTGATGCGATTTTCGGTGCCTTCCAGTTGCGATTGCAAGTCACGGAAAGCGGTGTCGGCTTTCAGTTGCGGATAGTTTTCCGACACGGCCATCAGACGCGACAGGGCCGACGACAATTCGCCCTGTACTTGCTGGAATTTATTGAAGGCTTCCGGATTGTTCAGCACTTCCGGCGTGATCTGGAAGCTGGTGGCGGCAGCGCGTGCCTTGGTTACTGCTTCAAAGGTTTCGCGTTCATGCGTTGCATAGCCCTTGACCGTGTTGACCAAATTCGGGATCAGGTCGGCGCGGCGTTGGTATTGGTTGACGACTTCGCCCCAGGCGGCCTTGACGGATTCGTCCTTGCTCTGGAAGTCGTTGTAGCCGCAGGCGCTCAATGTTGAGGCCAGCAAAGCGATAGAGATCCATTTGAATAGTTTGGTCATTTCATTCCTCCATGTATAGCGTGATAGCGTGCAAAGATCCGGTTGGTAATGGCCTGCTGCTCGTTTATGTGATGACTTTCGGACGCGGTTTCAATAGTACAGTGCTCATTGCTGCAAGTATCAGCAACATTGCAACAAAATCTTGCCAGTGCGGTGTTTCATTCAGTACCCACATGCCGGAAAACACGCCCAGCACCGGGATCAGCATCACCGACAGGCTGGATGCAATCGGCGGCAAGCTGCGCGCCAGCGAAAACCAGACCACCTGGCCAAAACCGAATACCAGCAGCGCGTTATATGCAATCGCCAGCGATTCGCGCAGGTTCGGCATGCGCCATGCATCGTATTCGAGCAGGGCGGAAATCACGGCCAGGCACAAGGCCCCAAGCAAAATCATCCAGAACGTCAGAGAGATGGACGCAATGCCCAGGCGCGTGCGTTTCATCATTACTGTGCCAAAACCCCAGGACGCAGCGGCGACCAGCGCCAGGATGCTGCCCAGTGGTTGTCCGCTGATATTCACAAATTCACTCGATAGTAATAATAGCGCGCCACTCAGTGCCAGTGCGATGCCGCACCAGCCGGCCCGGGTGATGTTGTCGCGGAAAAATACCAGGCCGCACAGCACCGCCCAGATCGGCATCGTATAACCGAGGATGGCAGCCCGGCCGGACGACAGCATTTTGACGCCGACTATGATGCAGACATTCCACATGACCACGTTAGGGATGGTCAGCTTGCAAATGGTTCCCAGGTCGCCGGGTGGTATTTTTAAGGAAATGCCTTGCGAACGTACCGCCAGCCATAAGATAGGGATGGAACCCAGCATGCACAGTGAGCGGAAGGCGATGGGCGGGAAAAACTGCACGCCGATTTTCATGATGGGCCAGTTGATGCCCCAGCACAGGGTCAGGAGTACCAGCAGGAGCCAGTCTTTACGGGAAAGCGATGTCATGCCGGCACGATAACATGGCGCGTTACAATACGGATTGTTTGAAATAGAAAGATACCGCCGTGACCTTCATCGAAAAATTATCCGCCGTCTGGCAAAGCCAGAAAACCCAGCTTTGCATAGGGCTGGACCCGGATTTGGCCAAGTTTCCCGCCCATTTAAAGGGCAAACCGGATGCCATCCTGACATTTTGCAAAGAAATCATTGATGCCACGGCTGATACCGCCTGTGCCTTCAAGCCGCAAATCGCATACTTTGCCGCCTTGCGCGCCGAAGACCAGCTGGAAGCAATCTGCAGCTACCTGCGTGAGCGTTATCCGCATATCCCTATCGTGCTGGATGCCAAGCGCGGCGATATCGGCGCAACCGCCGAGCAATACGCGCGTGAAGCTTTCGAGCGTTATGGTGCGGATGCGGTGACGGTCAATCCGTATATGGGTTTCGATTCGGTGCAGCCTTACCTTGAGCGCCCGGATCGCGGCGTGATCGTGCTGTGCCGTACCTCGAATGCCGGTGGCTCCGATTTGCAGTTCCTGAATGTTGACGGCAAGCCTTTGTACCAGCACGTCGCGCAGCTGGTGGCTGATAAATGGAATACCAACGGCCAATGTGCACTGGTGGTCGGTGCGACCTTCCCGAATGAATTGGCGCAGGTGCGTGCACTGGTCGGCGACATGCCTTTGCTGATCCCCGGCATAGGCGCGCAAGGCGGTGATATCAAGGCGACGGTAGAGGCGGGACGTACTGCGAATGGCACCGGCATGATGATCAATTCATCGCGCGCCATCCTGTATGCGAAAGCGGATGAAACATTCGCGCAGGCAGCACGCCAGGTTGCGCTGGAAACGCGCGATGCGATCAATCGTTATATTGCTTAAGTTTTTTGTGGTTCAGGGTTGGCGGCGAGGAAGTTGAGCAAGCCCTGCAAGGCATGCTCAACGCTTTGTTCGCGCACTGCGTGACGGTCGCCGCTGAAGATCACATGATCGACCTGCACCTGTTCGCCGAGTGCCCAGCCAAAGCAGACCATGCCGACCGGTTTGCCGGGTACGCCGCCGCCAGGTCCGGCAATGCCGGTAGTCGATAACGCCACTTTGGCGCGGCTATTTGCAAGCGCTCCCTGTGCCATTGCCTGCGCAGTTTCATAACTGACCGCACCGTGGCGTGCCAGTGTTTCTTCCGGCACTTTCAGCATCGCCATCTTGGCTTCGTTCGAATAAGTGACGAAGCCGCATTCAAACCATTCGGATGAACCGGCAATTTCGGTGATTGCCTGGGCGACGCCGCCGCCGGTACAGGATTCGGCGGTCGCCAGCATCAGGCCGCGCTGCTGCAAAGTCCGGCCGACCAGCTCAGCCAGTTCAATCAGGTTCGCCATAGGTTTTCCCTTAGAAACTACGCCAGATCGCAAACACCAGCAGCGTAAAAAATGCCGCAACGATGTCGTCGAACATGACGCCGAAACCGCCTTTGAAGCGCTTGTCGAAGTAGGCAATCGGCGGTGGTTTGACCATGTCAAAGAAACGGAAGCAGAGGAAGGCATAGAACTGCATCCATAAACCGGCCGGGGTGATGAATAGCAGTACCAGCCAGAAGGCAACCACCTCATCCCACACCATGCTGCCATGATCGGATACGCCCAGGTCGCGCCCGGTTTTGGCACAGGCCCAGACACCGAGCAAAAAGCCGCCGATGATGACGAGCCACCAGTTGGATGGTGTAAAGAACGCGGGCCAGCGCGCCGTCAGGACATTGAAGGAGAGCCAGCCGAATAGCGTGCCAAAGGTACCCGGCATGATTTTGGACAAACCGCTGCCGAAACCTTGCGCGATGATGTGGGCCGGATGTGCCAGCATGAAGCTGGAATTGGATTTGACAGTTGTTGGCGCGCCGGATTCAGATGCGTTCATGGGGAAGCGAAGTGGTCAAAGGATGTGATGTTGAGGTCCAGTGGTCGCCCTGCTTTATCCAGCAGGCGCAGGCCGGGGGCGGCGTCTATGCTGCCGATGCGGGTGACTGGCGTGTCTGCCGCCATGGCGGCACCGAGCACGGCTTCGCGTTTCGAGACAGGTGCGGTGAAGCACAATTCGTAATCATCACCGCCGGCCAGCGTGAAGCGGCGGCGCATTTCCTGCGTTTGCTTTTGCAGCATGGGACCGGCCGGTAAATCATCCAGGTTCAGGGTCGCACCGACTTCGGATTTTTTCAGGATATGGCCGAGGTCGCCGATCAAGCCGTCCGACACATCGAGTGCCGAGTGCGCGATGCCGCGCAAGGCGAGGCCGAGTGCCACGCGTGGTTGCGGTGTATGCAGGCGCACGGCGGCCTTGTTCAATACTTTCGCATCCAGTTCATATTCCTTGTAGAGCGCACCCAGTGCCAGGCGCGCATCACCGAGCGTGCCGGAGACCCAGATATCGTCACCAGTCTGCGCGGTGTCACGGCGCAAGGCTTCGCCGGTCGGGGTCTTGCCGAATACGGTGATGCAGATATTCAGCGGACCCTTGGTGGTGTCGCCGCCTATCAGTTCACAGCTGTGCGCATCGGCCAGTTCAAACAAGCCGTGTGAAAATTCTGCCAGCCAAGTTTCTTCGGCGCTGGGCAGGGAGAAGGCCAGTGTGAAAGCAGTCGGCTCGGCGCCCATCGCGGCCAGGTCCGACAGATTCACGGCGAGGGATTTATGGCCGAGCTTGCGCGGGTCGGCACCGGCAAAAAAATGGCGACCTTCGACCAGCATGTCGGAAGAAATTGCCATTTGCATGCCGTCCTGCTGCGCCAGCAAAGCGCAATCATCCCCTATGCCCAGCGTTGCTCGGTTTTTGGGGTGGCCGGGGCGCACGAAGTAGCGCGCAATAAGATCGAATTCTGACAACATGCGCTAATTGTACAGAAATGCAGTGGCGCTCTTCGCATGCGTTTGGATTTGATTGCTTGCGGCAAAGAAAAAGCGCAGCTTCCGGCAAGGGAAGACTGCGCTTCGAATGGAACCGGCTCAGGCGGTTCGCATCGCTTCGCTAATTAGCCGGCAGCAGCCGCAGTACTGGCAGGCTGGCCCAGGCCGCCCAGCAGTTCTTGCCGTATGGCATTGTCATGCGGTGAGACGCCAAAGCCTGCAAGTTTGCCTTCTGCATCGTAGAAACGGCAGATGCAGCGGCCGGTTTCCGTTACTTCATCCTGCCAGCTGCCGCTTGCGACGATGTGCGGTGCCGGTGGTATCAGTGCCAGCGGATAGCTTGGTGTCTTGATGAGGACCGGCGATGGTTTCAGGTCGATCACGGTCTTTTCACCTGTCAATGTTTTGGCGATCGCGCGACCGGCCGTCATTATAGGTGTGATGTAAGGCAGGGTATGCGTGCTGCCGTCGGCGACGGAAGTGTATTCGGCACAATCGCCGAGGGCGTAAATATCTGCCGCGCTGGTCTGGCCGAAGGTATCGATGATGATGCCGCGATTGGTTTTGAGTTGTGCTGCATGTGCCAGGCGCAGGTCAGGGCGCAAGCCGACTGCAGACAGCACAACATCGGCTTCCACCGTATTGCCATCGGCCAACGTGACGCGCAATTCATTGTCGCCATGACTGACGCTTTCCGCCACGGTATTCAGGTGGAATTTGACGCCGCGTGCGCTTAGTGCAGCCTGCAGTTTGGCCGACAAGGCAGGTGCTGCCAGTGCTGCCAACGGGCGTGAACTTGGATCGACCAGTGTTACGCTGTGACCGGCACCAGCCAGGTCGTCGGCAAATTCGCAACCAATCAGGCCGGCGCCGAGGATAGTGACACGCACCGGATTGGCATTTTTTTGCGAACTGATATGTGCACGGAATTTTGCATAGTCGTCGACGTGGTTGACCGACAGCACCTGGTCGGCTGCTTCGCCTTTCAGGCCCAGGTGTATCGCCTGCGCGCCGCTGGCCAATACAAGTTTTTCATATTCAAACACGCCGGTATCTGTGGTGACGGTTTTCGTCGTGGTATCGATGCCGGTGACATGGGTGTTGGCCTGGATCGTTGCATTCAGCTGTTCCGCCATTTGCGTCGCGCTGTGCGTGATCATTTGTTCTGCCTGCTTGCCATGCGCAAACGCATTCGACAGCATGGGTTTGGAATAGAAACCGCCGCTATCAGCTGTAATCATGATTAAAGGAGTGGTTTTATCCAGTTTGCGGAATTCGCGTGCAACGGTATAGCCAGCCAGTCCTGCTCCGATAATGATGATCGGTTTCATATTTATCCTTATGCCTAAAAAATGTAATGCGTGACAGTACTTGATATCGCGCGGATATCCAATTGCCGCCAGTTTACTCAAAAGCCGGTTTTTAAGCTGCATTTAATTTGCAGCAATTAGCGACACCTTATTATTTGCCCTGAATCATGCATGCATTGCTTATTGTTATTAATTTTAAATATCATCTAAAATCCCAGATGTGCTGGCAATGTTCATTCATTTGCCGGCATTTTTAATTTTTTTGAGACTCAGTAGAAACCCGTAGAAAAACAAATTACCGTCTTCCGGCTCTGCTAGAATGAATTGCTTCCGCATATAAAAAGGATGGCTGCTTAGTATGGATTCGAACACCGATAAAAAAGAAGAACTCCGCCTTCAGTTACGTCAAGCCGCACTCGAGTATCACGAGTTCCCGACTCCAGGAAAAATCAGCGTCACTCCGACCAAACAAGTAACGAATCAGCGCGATCTGGCCCTGGCTTATACGCCGGGCGTGGCAGTAGCGTGCGAAGAAATCGCCGCCAACCCTGCAGACTCCTATCGCTATACCGCACGTGGCAACCTGGTTGCCGTGATTACCAACGGTACTGCGGTACTGGGACTGGGTAATATCGGTCCGGCCGCCGCCAAGCCGGTGATGGAAGGCAAGGGCGTACTGTTCAAGAAATTCGCCGGTATCGATGTCTTCGATATCGAGATCAATGAAACCGACCCGGACAAGTTGTGCGACATCATCGCCTCGCTGGAACCGACCTTCGGCGGTATCAACCTCGAAGATATCAAGGCGCCTGAGTGCTTCTATATCGAACGCACCTTGCGCGAGCGCATGAAGATCCCGGTCTTCCATGATGATCAGCACGGTACTGCGATCATTGTCGCCGCCGCGATCCTGAACGGCCTGAAGGTCGTTGGTAAAGACATCAAGAAAGCCAAGCTGGTCGTATCCGGTGCCGGTGCAGCCGCCCTGGCTTGCCTGGACCTGATGGTAGACCTCGGCTTCCCGCGCGAACATATTTTTGTCACCGATCTGGCCGGCGTTGTCTACCAGGGTCGTGTCGAGCTGATGGATCCTGACAAGGAAAAATTCGCACAAAAAACCGATGCCCGTACCCTGGGTGAAGTCATTGCCGATGCAGATATTTTCCTCGGCCTGTCGGCTGGCGGTGTATTGAAACCGGCGATGGTTGCCGCGATGGCCAAGCGTCCGGTCATCCTCGCACTGGCGAATCCGACTCCGGAAATCCTGCCGGATGAAATCCGTGCGGTGCGTGATGATGCGGTGATTGCAACCGGTCGTTCCGACTTCCCGAACCAGGTTAACAACGTCCTGTGCTTCCCGTATATCTTCCGTGGCGCACTGGATTGCGGTGCCACCACGATTACACGTGAAATGGAAATCGCAGCAGTGCACGCGATTGCACAGCTGGCACAAGCCGAGCAATCGGATATCGTGGCGACGACTTACGGCATCCATAATCTGAGCTTCGGCCCTGATTACATTATCCCTATGCCTTTCGATCCGCGCCTGATGATCAAGATCGCGATGGCGGTGGCGAAGGCAGCGGAAGAGTGCGGCGTGGCGGCACGTCCTATCAAGGACATGGATGCTTACGCGGATCGCCTGCAGCAATTCGTGTATCGCAGCGGCACTTTCATGAAGCCTATCTTCCAGATCGCAAAGGCGACACCGCCGGAGCTGAAACGCATCGTGTATGCGGAAGCGGAAGAAGAGCGTGTCTTGCGCGCGGTACAAGTTGTGGTCGACGAAAAACTGGCACGTCCTATCCTGATCGGACGCCCTGCCGTATTGGCGCAACGCATAGAACGCTTCGGCCTGCGTATCAAACCGGATGTTGATTTCACCATCATCAATCCTGAGCACGATGACCGCTATCGCGATTTCTGGCAAACCTATCTGCAAATGACGATGCGCAAGGGTGTGACCGAGCAATACGCGAAGCTGGAAATGCGTCGCCGTCATACGCTGATCGGTGCGATGGCTATCCACAAGAAATATGCGGACGGCATGATTTGCGGCACCTTTGGTACCAATAATCTGCATCTGCACTATGTGGACCAGGTCTTGGGCAAACGCGCTGGCGTGAATGTCTATGCTGCGATGAATTGCCTGATCCTGTCGGATCGCCAGTTGTTCATCGTCGATACCCACGTCAATGAAAATCCGACCGCGGAAGAGCTGGCCGAGATCACGATCCTGGCTGCAGAAGAAATGCGTCGCTTCGGCCTGGCGCCACGTGCGGCATTGCTGTCGCATTCGAACTTCGGTTCCAGCAATAGTGAATCGGCGCAAAAAATGCGCAAGACTTTGCAATTGGTACGCGAGCGTGCACCTGACCTCGAAATCGATGGCGAGATGCACGGTGACCTGGCGCTGAACTCTGCGCAGCTGAAAGCGGCAATGCCGGATTCGACTTTGAAGGGCGATGCGAATTTGCTGATCCTGCCAAATATCGATGCGGCCAATATCACTTACAACCTGTTGAAGACCACGGTCGGCAACGGTGTGGCGATTGGTCCTATCCTGCTCGGTTGCGAAAAGCCGGTTCATATCCTCACGCCGTCGGCTACCGTCCGTCGTATCGTGAATATGACTGCATTGTGCGTAGCGGATTCAGTTGCTGAACGTTAAGCTGCAACGCGAATAAAAAAGCCGCTCTGGACAAGAGCGGCTTTTTTTATGTGCCTGTATTTAATTGTCTTTTATTTCCGCACGCAAGGGTACGCGCCCGGTTTGCACTATTGGTGAAGCGCGGTCGCAATGTCCGGGCTGGTCGTCAAAGAACATATGCGGTTTGAAGGCGGCCAATACATCGGATTTGGAAACGCCGCCCATGAAGAAGGTTTCATCAATGGTGACATCCCAGGCGCGCAAGGTACGGATCACGCGTTCGTGGGCCGGGGACGAACGTGCGGTAACCAGCGCGGTGCGGATGGGGGCAGTACGTGCAGCGGAATTCTTGAAGCTGTTCTGGATGAAGGAGAGTGCCTTGAGCAGGCGCGCGAACGGACCTTCGGGCAAAGGCTTCAAGGCATTTTCGCGTTCGTGGTTTTCAAATGCCTCTATGCCCTGGGTTTGGTATATGCGTTCCGATTCATCGGAGAAAATCACGGCATCGCCATCGAAGGCAATCCGGATTTGGTCCAGCTCTTCGAAGGCATTCGCGGGTTTTTGGTATAGCAGCGCTGCGGCCGTGCCTGAATCGATGGCGGCCTGTACATCGTCTTCATGCAGCGACAGAAACAGGCTGACATTGAAGGCATGCAGATAAGGTGCCAGCGAGGCACCGCCGGACAGGACGGCACGCGTGATGTCGAGGTCGTAATGCTTGATCGAATTGAAGATGCGCATCGAAGTTTCGGTCGAATTGCGTGACATGATGACGACTTCGACGAAACGCTGGTTCGGCGTCAGGGCATTCAGTTTGAGCAGCGCGCGTACCAGTGCAAAACCGGCACCGAGTTTGAGGATTTCTCCTTCATTATCGAGCTGGTGCTGGCGATAGGCTTCCAGTCCCTGGGTACGGAAGATGGCCTCTTCAACTTCAAGGTCGAAGAGTGCACGTGATGAAATTCCAACTACCAGCAAGCGATCAAGTGAGACGGGCATGTGTCGATTTTCTCCCGGAAATCAGGAATAGTGCGCAAAGTGCATAATTGAACAATTACTTTGCAGGTGAAAAGAGGCAGGGATCATTATAAGCATTCCTGGCCCTGTGTATCTGTTGATACTTTTATAGAGAACGCGATGTTTGCAACGATCAGGAAATGGGCCCGGCGCATCAAGAGCGATATCATCGTCCTGTGGTTTGCGCGCAAGCATCCGGATACGCCCTTGCTCGCAAAAGTGGTGTGCGTGGTGGCAGTAGTCTACGCGCTGAGTCCGATCGACCTGATCCCGGACTTTATTCCGATACTCGGTTACCTGGATGATGTCTTGCTGGTGCCGGCATTGATCTGGCTGGCATTGCGCTTGTTGCCGCCGCGGGTTGTGCTGGAATGCAGGGTGCAGACGGAAGAATGGATTACCAAGTATGCGCGCAAGCCCAAGAGTTATATAGGCGGTGCCCTGGTGATCCTGGTCTGGTGCCTGTTGGCGTATCTGTGCTGGCGCTGGTTGGCGCAGTGAGATAAAGCAGGGGAAGAGAACGACGCTTGTCGTTCTCTATCGGGGATTTACTGTTGTGGCTTGTCTTCGCCGTCTTCGTAAAACGAAACGCGCAGGGTACGGGTGCGATGCAATTTTTTCAGGCCGGCTTTGGTGCCGAGGTAGGCAGCGAGCACGCAATACAGCAAGGCCATCCAGCCCAGATAATAGACGCCGACGAAAGGCAGGACGATAACCAGTACGGTCGCGAAGAAGTCACGCTTTTCCAGCGTGATCCAGTAGTGCGATAAAGCGTACACAATGAAGAGCCCAATAAAGCCTAGCAACATGATGTTTCCCTAATTACAGATGTGCCTGCATTCTAGCATTCAGAAATTTTCGGATGAGCAGTTTTTACTGCTGCGCTGCGGCAAGGAAATCCGGCTGGAAATCAAATATGTTGCGTTAAATATGCATATTAAATAGAATGTGAATCACTGGAGAGCGATAGCTGATGAAATTAACCCGGTTTTCGGATATTGGATTGCGTGTGCTGATGTATTTGGCACGGGAGTCGCGCAGCCCGTCGGTTACCGTGGCAGAAGTCGCATTGCAGTTCGATGTGCCGCATAACCACCTGGTCAAGGTAGTTGGCATGTTGGCAAAAATGGGCTGGATAGACGCGGTACGCGGTCGCAATGGCGGTATCAGCCTGGCAGCCAGCCCGGACACCTTGCACATAGGCAGTATCCTGCGTGTGCTGGAAGGGGATGCCGAAGCAATCGATTGTGAAGGTATAGGTTGCCGCCTGTCCGGGGATTGTCGTTTGCGCAATGCCTTGAAAATCGGTGTTGATGCTTTCTACAATGCGATGGATGAATACACGCTGGCTGATATCGTCAGTGGCAATACAGGTGAACACATCGTGATGATGCATCGCAATTTCCTGATGGATCGCGCTGCTATCGCATGAATTGAAACAGCTTGAATGGTAGGGCCTGAGTCGGGCCTTTTTTATTGGCTTTAAAGTTGCATTTAAAATGCATCAATAGGAGAAATTATGTTGTCTGCAGCATCCCGTCCGTATATCGACGCCAGTGTCCCGGTCTTGCGTGAACATGGTTTGGCTATCACTCAGGCCTTCTACAAGAATCTGTTTATCTCGCATCCGCAATTGCACAATATTTTCAATGCAGGCAATCAGGCGAACGGCGCGCAGCAGCAATCGCTGGCTTCTGCCGTGTTTGCCTATGCCGCCAATATCGATAATCCATCGGCGCTGGCTCCTGTCATTTCACGGATCGTGCACAAGCATGTTTCGCTGGGCGTTACAGCGGCGCACTATCCCATCGTTGGTGAACATTTGCTGGGTGCGATCAAGCAGGTGCTGGGTGACGCGGCAACACCGGAACTGATTGCCGCGTGGGCCGAAGCCTATGGCATCCTGGCGCAGGCATTGATCGATGAAGAGCAGCGTTTGTATACGGCGGCAGGTATCCAGCCGGGCGATTTGTTCGAGATGAAAGTCACCGCAGTTGAACAGGAAAGCGAGCAGGTCAAATCATTTACGCTGGTGCCACAGGATGGCAGTAGCTCGCCTGCATTCCAGCCCGGCCAGTATGTGAGTGTGGCCGTGCACTTGCCAAATGGCTTGCGTCAACTGCGCCAGTACAGCCTGTCCGATGCGCCGGATCATCGCCACCTGCGCATCTCCGTCAAACGCGAAGTCGCAGGCAAGGAAACACCGGCCGGGATGGTTTCCAATTGGCTGCACGACAATGTACAGGCAGGCGGCGTACTGTCAGTCAGCAAACCTTTCGGTGACTTCACACCGGATACCGATGGTGACGGAGCTATCGTCCTGTTGTCGGCAGGTGTTGGCATTACGCCGATGATTTCCGCCCTGAACCGGATTGCATATGTGGCGCCGCAAAGGCGCGTCATTTTTGCGCATGCCGCACGCAATGCAAAGCATCATCCGCATCGTGCCGATATCGCAAAAGCGGCAGCCCTGATGCCAAACCTGCAAAGCGTGACTTTTTATGAAGAAGAGGATGCGGTGCAGGAAAACGGTGCGGCCGTGCCGGGCCGCATGCAGTTGAAAAAATTACCGCAATGGGATGTCGCCAATACCAAGGTGTATATGTGTGGCCCTTTGCCTTTCATGCAGGCGCAATGGGCGGATCTGGTGGCGCAAGGCGTGCCGCCGCAAAACCTACATCGCGAAGTCTTTGGTCCGGATATGCTGGATCACTTGATCTGATGACAGGTATCTGGTGTTCATCCGATCTTGAGCGGATGTAGACCAAGATAGACACAGCCAGCGCTAGCCCCGCTGGCTGTGTCGCTTTGGCTTTCGTATTTCGTGAGTCTATTGCAGGGATGATGGTTTATCGGTATCAGGCAAGCGTTCATCCACCTGCGCCTCAAGCTTGAGATGTTCAGCGCTAATCTCATAGTGCAAATCCTGCAAGGCGAGTGAGGTCTGAACGAGGGAGTCGCGCATCGCAATGAGCGCTTGTACCAGGCCGGACAGGTCAGGCCCATCTGTTTTTTCGTTCATACAATTTCCTTTGAGTTTTAAATTTAATCGCCGGCAGTTGCTGCTTGCATCTGTTGATGAGGCCGACGCGAATAAGCCAGATAGGGTGTGTTGCGACTATCTGCATGAGTGGTCTGCAAAATTAAAACAAAGAATCCGGCGAGACGGGTCTTAAAAAATAAGACATGTATGCAGATGTAAGCATGTGTTCATTTGGATATGCGCATACTTTTCCGCCATATAAATCGACAAGCGATCACAAATGTGTACACAGTTTGATTGCGGCATATGGGGTATCGCGAATGTAAAAATATGCTGTTTTTAAATTGTGGGACGATCATCCAGCAAATCTTTCCGAAAAATTTCAATCGAGATTATTCTTGGTACGCGTGCTGGGGAATCTCCCTAGACTGGTCCTGATGATCATGAAGGGTGAAAAACGGAACAACTCCAATGTCTCGCTGGCGCCAACGGTGCCGACGATACTCTTGAAATTCCTCGCGATGGCGCTGTTGCTTTGCATACTTGCAGGGACCGCGCTATATCTGTATTGGAGATTGAATAACGTTGTGTCTACACACAGGCGGCAGATGAACGCGGCCGCTTATAGCGCACAGCTTTACTTCGATCAAAGGGAAGCGCTACTACACTCCATTCAAAACTCTGCAGTTCTGCGCAAAGACGCACCGCGGCCGAAGCAAGATGTCGCCGATTCAAAGGATGTGACAACAATTCCATTCCCTGCACAGGAAGACGGTAGCAAGTGGGTTCTGCTTCTCACTGAACGGGATACGAGTGCGATAACGAATGCCAACACACGATTGATTTATGCGACGCGGCAGCCGGCTGCAAAGATGCTTTCGATATGGCCCGAAGACCAGCAAAAGTCAGGGTTGGATGACTTGCAATCACAGCTGATACTGCAAGCGTTGAACGATGTCGGAAGTAGTGGCGAACAATTCCTGTCGCAAAAAATGATGTGGTTATACGTGCCGGGAAAAATGCACGATAGCTTGTACATATTCAGCTTGCTGGATCCGTCCAGGCCTGCATCCGGCTGGCTGGGCCTGGAGCTGCGCAATATAGTCGGCGGCATTGACTTGTCCAGCATTCATGGCAGTAGCTATGTCTTGCTGGACCAGAATGAAAACGTTGTTCTACATGGGGTGCCGGAGCCGGGTCTGCCCTTGCGTATTAAACAGGGCGTGAAGGAGGACAGCTTTGGCTTGTATGGAAAAGGCTCATGGCCGGAGTACCTGGCACTCAACAAAAGTGTAGGGGAGGCCGGCTGGCGTCTGGTCTACTACATCCCTATCAGGCATTTGCTGTACGACGACAGGATTGCAATCCAGTTGGCGCTTGCCTTGTGTGCCTTGCTTGTGGCGGGGGTATTCCTGGGGTTGCGGCATATTCAAAAGAAGCTGATCTTACCGGCCTTGCGCCAATACGACGCCTTGCTGGATATGGTGACATTCAGCCAGACCGTCATCGAAACCGCACCGGTTGCCTTGTGTGTGCTGCGCCGGGAAAACGGTAGCGTGGCGCTGGCAAACGAGCTGACACGTAACTGGTTTGAACATGAAAAGGATTGGCAGGCAGCCGTACTGGCCAATCCTTATGGCGATAAGGATCGCGACATACAGCTGCATGACGGACGCCATGTTCATCTTACGCTGGCACCGACACGCTACCGCGGCGAAGAAGTCCTGCTCTGCGTCTTCATGGATATTACCGCGCATAAGCAGATACACGAATCGCTGCTCAAGGCCAAATTGCACGCCGATGATGCCAACACGGCCAAGACCCTGTTCCTGACCACGATGAGCCATGAACTGCGCACGCCTTTGCATGGGCTGCTCGGTGCGCTGGAATTGTTTTCGCTGACTGCGGTCACGGATCAGCAAAGGATGTATCTGCATGCGATGCAGCAGTCATCTTCCATTTTGTTGAAGACGGTCAGCCAGACGCTCGATATTGCACGGATAGAAGCAGGTGCATTTGAACTTGAAACGACGGCATTCTCGTCGCTGGCTCTATTGGAAGAAGTGATTGCCGCCTATGCCGCACCTGCTGAACGCAAGGCCCTGTGTATATGCGGCGTGCCGGATCCAGCTATTCCCGAACTGCTGGTTGGCGATGTGACCCGCATCAAACAGATACTGAATAATTTGATGAGCAATGCCATCAAGTTTACCGATTCAGGACAGGTTGTACTGCGCTCCAGGCTATTGAACCTGGAGCACGGGATGGCAACGATAGTGCTGCAGGTAGAGGATAGCGGAAGGGGAATAGACCAGGTACACCTGGGGCGCATATTCGAACCCTTCTATCAGGTGGAACAAAATGCACAGTTGAAGAGTGGTACCGGCCTTGGGCTGTCGATTTGTCGACGTTTTGCCCAGATGATGGGCGGCACTATCTGGGCGATGAGCGAACCGGGTAGCGGCACCAGTTTCTCTTTAACGGTTTCGCTGCAGGTAAAGCAAGATGCTGCTCCGTCAGAAGTTCTTGCCCTTGATGGCGTCAGGGTCCACGTGTATTCGGACTTGCGGGAACTGACGACGAATATATGCGGGTGGCTGGGCAAGTGGGGGGCAGATGCCCATCCGTATCAGGCCGGGAATGCAAAAGATGACGGTGAAGCGATCTTGCTGGAGATACTGCATTCCAGGCTTGCGGCCGACATCGCATGGCAAGGGCCGCGCATAGCCGCTGAGCTCACAGCCTTGCATGCCGGGCACGGACGTAATGAAAGTGAGCGAACCATCCGTGGCTATTGCGTACGGGCCATTGCCGAGGCGGTACGCAGATTGCAGCCCTACCAGGACCTGGTCGAATCGATACACATCAAGCCGCTCGCCTTTTCGCTGAACCTGAGGGTACTCGCGGTTGAAGACAATCCTATCAATCAGATGATCCTGAAGGAACAACTGGCTTATCTCGGCTGTGATGTCGCGTTTTCCGGGAATGGCAGGGAAGCGCTGGACCGGCCGGATGTGATGGAATTTGATGCCATCCTGACCGATATCAACATGCCGCTGGTCGATGGCTATGAATTGGCTGAAAGATTAAGGGGACTTGGATACCTGAAACCCATTTTCGGTATTAGTGCGAATGTCATTCCTGAGGATGAACAACGTTGTCTTGCTGCCGGAATGAACTTGCTTATGACCAAGCCCTTGTCCCTCTCGGTGCTGCAAACCAATCTGCAATCTATTTATTCGTAATGCATATGGCCGTCACCAACCAGGATCAAAGTTTGATACTCAAGGCATTGGATGAGAGCGGCCGCTGGACTGCAGTGCATATGATTTCTTACGAACATTTTGTCCACGACAAATCTTACTTGCTGCTTTGCGCCTTCCTTGTGCTGCTGATGGTGGCAGGAATCGCCTGCCTGGTTTTTTATCCGTTTAAAAAGATTGCGCAAGACGCAAGCAATGCTGCCGTGGAAGTGGAGAGGGACGCCGACGCAAGCAGGTCTCTGCATCTGCAGGTACCGGAAAAGTATCGCGCCGTCTTTGTCCAAACCATGGAAGAAGATCTTGCAGTGTTACAGCACGCACTGGCGGAAGGCCGTGCGAGGGCAGTGCTGGCGATGCTGCACCGCATGCATGGCGCACTGGCTGCGCTGGGCCTGGATGATTTTGCCGGGCGCTGCGAAGTCCTGGGGCGAGATGCAAGACTGCACGGGATGACAGATGAAATCGTCGGAGAGATTAGTGCCCTGGAGCGTGATTTGATACGCATACTCCGGTGGCAATAAATGATTTAACAACTACATCAGGTATTTATTGTTATGAAAAAACAGACAGTCATTCTTGCTGACGACCATCCTTTGATCCTGATGGGATTGCGCGACCTGGTAGAAAAAGATGCGAGCTTTGAGTTGCTGGGTGCTGTTTCCAGTTCCACTGCTTTAGTCAGCCTGATGCGTGATGCCGAGCCTGACATGGTCATCACCGATTACTCGATGCCGGGCGATGAGACCTATGGCGACGGGATACGCATGATCAAGTATCTGATACGGCATTTCCCAAATACGAAGATACTGACCATGACCATGATGTCGAACCCGATGATTATTTCTGCACTCTACGACGCCGGTGTGTATGCAGTGATCAGGAAGAGCGATGATCCGGCTGAGTTTATTGCAGCCTTGCATATCCTGCGACTGGGACGCAAATATTATCCGCCCAGTTTTCAAAAGGAAAGCAAGGCGAATGAGCGTACCAAATTCATTGGTGAGCGTATTAACAGCCTGTCACCGAAGGAGTTTGAAGTCTTGCGTTACTTCATCCAGGGCAAGCCCATCATGCAGGTTGCCTTGCACCTGAACCGCAGTATCAAAACCGTCAGCGGGCAAAAGATAGCGGCGATGCATAAGCTGAATGTGAAGACGGATCAGGAGTTGATCGCCTTCTGTCTGGAGACTGGTTTGTTTCAGTAGGTATGGCAGTTCGGAAGTTGCCAGATACCTATGATTGCAGTAAAGACAGAATCCTAAGTTCTTGATCTGAAATGAAAAACGCACCCGATTGGGTGCGTATTCAATTATGGTGCCGAGAGCCGGAATCGAACCGGCACGCCTTGCGGCGCGGGATTTTGAGTCCCGTGCGTCTACCTATTCCGCCATCTCGGCAACGCAAGCTGAGCATTATGCTCGATTTGCCCGATTTGAGCAAGACTCATCGAGCCTGATTATGCTGTCCGGGAGCGAAATTTTTACAATATAGATAAGCGGCCAGCATCATTGCTGTGCTGCCGGCGTGCCGTAGATGCGGCGATACAGACGGAAACGTTCATCACGATCAGCCGGGCGGCGGCCGTGCCAGACCAGTTGCCACTGCTGGTTATAGCGCGTGACGGTGGCGGCTGCATCATTGCCGCGATGGGCGTCTTGCAGCAGCAGGTAGTCGCAGTTTTTCTCGCCAAATTGCGCGAACTCTATCTTGCCGAAGTAGGCGAAGGAAGCGCGCTGCGCCGGCCCTACATTCGATGCGACGCAACGTTTGACGGTAGGCAGGGCAGCATCGATTTGCTGCGCCACGCCGACATAGCTCTTGATGTAATTACCCCATGGCAGCCACAGCGTCATCAGCAGCAGCCAGCACAGGATAATGCCGCCGGATGACAGGACAACCGCGCGCCACAATACCGATGGCCGGCGCGAGACGCGCCAGTAGACGATCCAGATCCAGCCGGCCGAAGCCGCTGCTGCGATCAACATCACGAAGAGATTAAATTCCGGTTTGAAGCCCGGTGCGATCTTGAAGGCATTGCGTGCCAATTGTGCCGGCCAGCCGGTTTGTTTGGCGATCCAGCCGATCCAGATGAAGGCGGCGCAGGTTGTCAGCATCATCACCGAGAACCAGTCGACCGCATTGATCGCGCCGCGTTTCATTGTCGGCAAGCCAAAGGCGGCCAGGATCGCGAGCATAGGCAGGAGTGGCAGCAGGCTCGCTTCTTCGCCGTGCGAGTTGAGGAGGGCCAGCACCAGCAGGGCGGCGAAGAAGGTCAGTGGCAGCGTGATGTGCAGCGCTGCATGTTGACGCCGCCAGGCATAAACGGCCCAGATCGCGAACGGCCATGCCGGCCATGCGAACCAGATCGCATTTTTCAGGAAGTATTGCAGCGTGGATATCGATGGTGCGCTTACCTGGCGGTAGTTCCATGCCATCCATGCGTCTACCGGGTTATTGCCGAATGGTTGCACCTGTTGACTAGCCCACATCCATGCGCCGCATATGATAGCGGCCAGCGGCAAGGCAATGAATACCAGGCGCGGCAACAGTGCGCGATCACGGATCGCAGCGAGTACGGCGATACCTATCAATAAAGCGGCAGGCGTGACCCAACCGCGGGTCAGTGCCAGTGCACCCAGTGCCAGTCCGAGTACAACTGTGCGGCGCAAAGTATGCGCTTCAAACAGGCGGGTGGTGGCGTATAGCGAACAAGCTACCAGTGAGACCTGCAATGCCTCCGAGGTGGTGCCATGGCTGTGTACCAGCAAGCCGAGGCAGCCGAGGTAAATCAGCAATGCGCCATCGGCCAGCGTGCGGCCGAAATCCTTGGGTTCCGGCTGGCCGCCGAAAGCAAGTTTGAGTGGCTGCGCTTCAGCGCGACGACCCAGCAGGTAAGTGGTGTACCAGACTGCGACCGAGCCGAGCAGGAAGAAGCAGATCGGAGCCAGGCGTGCCGCCATTGGTGCGCCAAGCAGCCAGCCGAATAATTTGATGCAGATTGCGCCGAACCAGAATGCCAGCGGGCCTTCTTCCGGCATCGCGAGGCCGACGATATTCGGCGATAACCAGTCGGCCAGCGAGCCGGTGGCCATGGTCCACATGATGCCAAAGCCGGCAGCGTCGTCCGGTTTCCACGGGTCGCGTCCCACCAGGCCCGGCAGGATATACAGCAGGCACAGTGCAAACAAGGCCCAGCGCGGGAGTGCGAGTGTAGCGGAGGCGGGCAGGCGGACTGGCTTCATGAAGGGGTAATTGTTTTTATATGATCCGGCGTTATTGTGCCGCAAAAATTCTGTATCGGTGCAGCGGATTCATCCGCATAGAGTGAAAAGAAGGCTTTTCAGTTCGACCGCACGGTGATCCAATAATAAAAAAGGCAGCCGTAGCTGCCTTTTTAAAACGCGGTGAAGAATTACTCTGCCACGCTTGTTTTGGAACCGACGGTACCGAACTTCTTGCGGAATTTGTCCACGCGACCTGCGGTATCAACGATTTTGTGCTTGCCGGTGTAGAACGGATGCGATTCCGACGAAACCTCAATCTTTACCAGTGGGTATGACGCACCTTCAAATTCGATGGTTTCACGAGTTTGAATGGTCGAACGGGTAATGAATTTGAAATCGTTGGACATGTCCTGGAACACGACGTCGCGATAATCTGGGTGAATGCCTTCTTTCATTTTTCTGCCTTAGATAGTTTGGTAGCCAATCGTCACTTCGTCGGTCGCACAGCTTCTTGACCCGATTGTCGATCACTTGCCTGGGTTGGAACGAGGCGCGAATTATACAATAAAATCATGGGTTTGCGCCAGATTTGCTGACGGGAATGCTACAGTTCCACGCTAAGCCGTTTCAAAATAACAAGGGAGACATTGTGGCAATAGGTTTGCAAAGTAGCATGAGTACGCTGCTGCAGGTGGTAGAGGCCTGCGGCATCATTGCCTTTGCCTGTTCCGGCTTTGTCGAGGCCAGGCGCAAGGATATGGACCTGGTCGGGGTGTTTATTGTTGCTTTTGTGACAGCTTTTGGCGGTGGTACCCTGCGCGATATGTTGCTGGACCGGCGTCCGCTGTTTTGGGTCGAGCACCAGGAATATGCGATCCTGGTCTTTGTGCTGGCGTTGCTGGCCGGGCCGTTTTTGCCGCATCTGCGCTCTGCCGTGGCCGAAAAGACCATCGTCGTGGCCGATGCGCTCGGCCTGGGTTTGTTTAGCGCGGTCGGCACTTCGCTGGCACTGGAGGCGCAGATGCCGGTGTTTATCTGCGTGATGATGGGCGTGACGACTGGTATTTTTGGTGGCGTCTTGCGGGATGTCTTGTGTAATGAGATTCCGATGGTGTTCCGCCGCGAGCAGTTATATGCGACCTGTTCGCTGCTGGGTTGTGCGGTGTATATGGTGCTGGAGTGGCTGGATATGACATCGGCGGTGGCGCTGATCACCAGTATTTTAGTGACTTCAGTCTTGCGCCTGCTGGCCGTGAAAATGAACTGGCGCTTGCCGGGATAAGCCTGCATATTAAAAAAGCCCGTTTTCATTTGCAGCGACTGCAAGGAAAACGGGCTTTTTGTTTTCAACTGAAATTCAGTTGAGGATGTCGATCAGGAATTACCGCGACGCATCATGTCAAAGAATTCGGCGTTGTTCTTGGTTGCCTTCATCTTGTCGAGGATGAATTCCATCGCTTCGATTTCGTCCATACCGTACAAGAGTTTGCGCAAGACCCAGATCTTTTGCAGCTGATCCGGTTTGATCAGCAATTCTTCGCGGCGGGTGCCGGATTTGTTCAAGTTGATCGCAGGGTAGACGCGCTTCTCGGCCAGGCGGCGTTCGAGATGGACTTCCATATTGCCGGTACCCTTGAATTCTTCGTAGATCACGTCATCCATGCGGCTGCCGGTTTCGATCAGCGCGGTCGCGATGATGGTCAGCGAACCGCCTTCTTCGATATTGCGCGCGGCACCGAAGAAGCGTTTTGGACGTTGCAGTGCGTTCGCATCGACACCACCGGTCAATACCTTGCCGGAGGCAGGGATCACGGTGTTGTATGCACGTGCCAGGCGGGTGATCGAATCGAGCAGGATCACGACGTCTTTTTTCATTTCAACCAGGCGCTTGGCTTTTTCCAGCACCATTTCTGCAACCTGCACGTGACGGGTCGCAGGTTCATCAAAGGTCGATGCCACGACTTCGCCGCGTACCGAACGCTGCATCTCGGTCACTTCTTCCGGACGTTCGTCGATCAGTAGCACGATCATGACTGCTTCCGGGTGATTGGTCGTGATGGCGTGTGCAATGTGTTGCAGCATCACGGACTTACCGGATTTAGGCGATGCCACCAGCAAGCCGCGCTGGCCTTTACCGATAGGTGCGATCAAATCAATGATGCGGCCGGTGATGTTTTCTTCGCCGCGCATATCGCGCTCAAGCAGCAATGGCTTGTTAGGGTGCAGCGGCGTCAGATTTTCAAACAGGATGCGGTGTTTCGAGGCTTCCGGCGATTCGCCGTTGACCTTGTCTACCTTGACCAGTGCAAAGTAGCGTTCGCCGTCTTTCGGCGTGCGGACTTCACCTTCGATCGAATCGCCGGTGTGCAGATTGAAGCGGCGGATTTGCGAAGGCGAGATATAGATGTCGTCGGTGGACGCCATGTAGCTGGCGTCGGGCGAGCGCAGGAAGCCAAAGCCGTCAGGCAATACTTCGAGGGCGCCATCGCCAAAAATTTGTTCTCCTGATTTCGCGCGTTTCTTGAGAATCGCGAACATCAGTTCTTGTTTGCGCAAGCGCGCAGCGTTGTCGATGTCCAGGCTGATTGCCATTTCTAGCAGGGCGGAGACGTGTAACGCCTTTAGTTCAGATAAATGCATATTTTTGAGTTTCCCGGGATGGGAGATAAAAAGGTGGGGGAGGGAACGACGTGGTGAAGTTGGTAATCAAGCAGCGATGCGGGCGCACCGCTGCCATTTTTATTTATTTCAGATGTTGCTATCGATGAAGGCGGTCAATTGACCTTTTGCCAGAGCGCCTACTTTTTGCGCTGCCGGTGCACCGTTCTTGAACAGGATCAGTGTAGGAATGCCACGGATACCGAATTTGGCCGGAATCGCCTGGTTGGCATCAACGTCCATCTTCGTGATCTGGATCTTGCCTGCGTACTCTTTGGCAACATCTTCCAGGATAGGTGCAATCATCTTGCACGGGCCGCACCACTCTGCCCAGAAGTCGACCAGAACCGGTTTGTCGGATTTCAGTACGTCTGTATCAAAAGATGCATCGGTAATATGTTTGATGTTTTCGCTCATGTTTGCCTCAGTCTGAGGGGAAAAGGATAAATCTGCGCCTTGGCATCACCATACTAATCGGTATTTGCCTGCAGCGTCTCCGCTTACTGGAACACAGATGGAGACGTTGCGATTGAATTCAAGTTTTGAAGGTATAACCAGAGGTAATCAGGCGGGGTCTGGGCAAATCATAACCTATTTTATAAAAAGTGGGGCATTGCTCGAAAAATTTCATCCAGCCTCGCATAAAATGCAAAACCGGGTAGTCTTTGTCGTCCGAGATTGCCATTTCCCCTGTTGATTCCCACTTGAGCTCCTGATGCTGCATAGCACCGTACTGATTCCACCTTCCGCTGCCTTTTGGGACGATGCCGCGCGCGCATTGTTGCAAAGCGATTTGCTGGCGGATACGCGGCAGTCGGCGGTGCGGGATTTGTCTTCTTTGCGGGTAGTGGTTTCAACCTTCGCCCATATACAACTATTAAAGAGCGCGCTGGGACGGCAGTTGGGTGGCGCCTTCATTCCGCCGACGATTACTTCGCTGTCTGAATATATAAGGCTGTTGCCGCCGCAAGCCGGTACCACCGCCGCGGCGCCGAGCGAACGCCTGATGTCGTTGTATGCCGACCTGCGCCAGCATGCATGGCTGAAGAAATTGTTCAGTGCACGCCGCAATACCGATTTGCTGCCGCTGGCCGAGATATTGTTAACACTATCGGATGAATTGACGCAGGCTATGCTGCCGGAGCTGAAGGTGTCGCCTGATGTGGCTGATGCACGCTGGCAGGCCGCGCTTGAGCAATTGTCGCCGGTCGCACGTAATTTGTTGTCAGATGAAACGCAACTGGTATGGACCATCTGGAAAAGCCAGCTGGATGCCAGCGATGCCATCGTGCACCGCTTTGCGCAAATGATGCGCATTGCCGCGCAAGCACAGTTGCCGCTGTTCTGGATCAGTCCGGTGGCAGCGGATGCGCTGGAACAAGCCTTCCTCGACGCCTACCAGCAACAACGTCCGGTGGTAGCCATCACGCTGGATTGGCACGCACAATATATCAATACAACTTATGCCGCTGCCTGGCCGGAGATGCTGGACGATGTCGTCCCCGCTGACTTGCCGCTGGCGACACCGCCCGGTTTGTCTCTCTATGCGGCGCATAACCTTGAAGCGGAAGCCAAGGCTGGTGCGCAAACCATCATGGACTGGCTGCAGCAGGGTAAAACGAATATCGCCATCGTCGCGCAGGATCGCGTGGTGGCGCGCCGCATCCGCGCCTTGCTGGAACGTGCGCAAGTGATCGTGGCCGATGAAACCGGCTGGAAGCTGTCGACCACGCGCGCTGCCGCCGCACTCGCATCGTGGCTGGAGCTGGTGGCGGCGCGGGCTGAAACCATCGCCCTGCTGGATTTCCTCAAGTCGCCCTTTGTTTTTGCGAATACCGACAATAAAGCTGACCTCGTTATGGCGAGTGAGCTTGCCTTGCGCCGCGCGAATGTACTCGGTGGTTGGGAGCTTGTCGGCGATGCACTGACCGTGATCCCGGCTGCACAAAATATGGTGAAGTTGCTGGCGCAACAGGCGACTGGTTTCAGCAAAGGTAAAACCTTGTGCGACTGGATCACGGCGAGCCAGCAAACGCTGGATGCACTCGGCATGCGCGGCGCTTTGCAAGCCGATGGTGCCGGGGCGCAGGTGCTGCAGCTCTTGCAGGATATAGAACAGGATTGCACTGCGGTCGGACATGTCTTTTCATTTGCCGAATGGCGCGCCTTCCTCAATTTGCAACTGGAAGCAACCGCCTATGTGCAATTGAACCGCGACCGGCGCGTGGTGATGCTGCCTTTGAACGGAGCACGCTTGCGCAGCTTCGACGCGGTCTTGCTGGTTGGTGCGGATGCCGAACACCTGCCGTCGCAACCGACAGAAACACTATTCTTCGCTAACGTCGTGCGGCGCGAACTTGGTTTGGCAACACGTGAAAGCAGGCAGCGCCAGCAGTTACGTGATGTGACGGAATTATTGGCGGCGAATGAACAAGTGCTCATGTCGTGGCAGGCGCATAAAAATGGCGAGCCGAATCCGGTCAGCCCGTGGATAGAGCGTCTTGAGCTGAGCCTGGCACGTGCGGGTTTGCCAAAAATCGCCAGGCATCATGTCGGGATTGCGCCGCGCCACCTGACGCCTGTACCGCTGACGATGCCGGCACCGCACGCCGCCGCCTTGCGTCCGCACAAGTTATCCGCCAGCGGCTATAACAGCCTGGTAGCTTGTCCGTATCAATTTTTTGCCACCCGCATGCTGGGTTTGTCCGGACTAGACGAGTTATCGGATATGCCGGAGAAACGCGATTACGGCGATTGGCTGCACCAGATACTTGCGATCTTCCACACCCGTTTGCATGAAGTGACGCTGGCCGGGCGAGCTACCTTGTTACGCGAGATATCGGACCAGGTGTTTGGCCTGGCGCTGGATAAAAGCGCTGCCGCCCTCGGTTATTACGCACGCTGGCAAAAAGCGATGCCGGCTTATCTGGAATGGCTGGCTGAACGTGAAGCGCAGGGTTGGCATTTCGTGCTGGGTGAAGAGAAGTTTGAAAAAATCTTGCGTTGGGACGATGGCGAAATCATCCTGCATGGTCGCGTGGATCGTATGGATGAAAACGCCACCGGTGAACGCGCAGTGCTCGATTACAAGAGTACAAATCAAAGCGCCTTGCGCGACAAGCTCAAGCAAGGTGAAGATCATCAATTGCCGTTCTACGGTTTGTTGTCAGATGTACCGCTGAGCAATGCACTGTATATACCGCTGGAAGCCAGCAAGGACAAAATCAAGGAAGTGGAATCACCTGACTATGACAATTGGCAGCAAAGCCTGAGCGTGCAGATTGCATCCAGCATGCGCGCAATTGCACATGATGCGCCTATGCCTGCGACCGGTCCCGAATCGGTCTGCCAATACTGCGATGTACGCGGCTTGTGCCGCAAGGGAGCGTGGTGATGCAAGGGCAGGAAGAAGAAATGCGCATGACGCCGCGTGCTTATGAAATCAATGGCGCACAATCGGATGCCGCGCACTTCGTGGCACGTGCCTGCGACCCCTCGCGCTCGGTTGTAGTCGAAGCCTGTGCCGGTAGTGGCAAGACCTGGTTGCTGGTGGCGCGCGTTTTGCGCCTGCTGTTGGCCGGCACCGAACCGGCCGCCATCCTCGCCATTACTTTTACGCGCAAAGCGGCGCAAGAGATGCGCGAACGCCTGATGCAATTGCTGCATGAGTTGACGCTGAAGCCGGATGCGGAAGTGCTGGCCTTGCTGCGCGAACGCGGGATAGCTGAACAAGCGCTGGCTGAAACCCTGCCACAGGCACGCGGTTTGTATGAGCAGGTATTGCGCAGTCCGCAAGCCTTGTCCATCGATACCTTTCATAGCTGGTTTGCGCGCCTGATCCAGATCGCGCCTTTGGCTTCCGGTGTGCCGCATGGCTACAGCCTGACCGAAGCAACCGGCGAATTGTTATCGGATGCTTACAGCCGCTTCATGCAGCAGGTAAATGAAAAAGACCAGCAGCACGTCAAGGATGCATTGGTCGATTTATATACCCAGGTCGGTGACTTCAGTACGCGCAATCTGCTCAATTCCTTTGTTGCCAAGCGCGCTGAATGGTGGGCTTCGGTACAGGGCGGTGAGCCACTGGAATGGCTGGAGGAACTGTGTGGTGCGGATGGTGTGACGGATGCACGTTTGTCGCTATGGTCGGATGACAAGCTGCTGGCACGCATCAATCAGGTCGCATGGTTGTTGGGCCAGGGTACTGCCGTCAACCAGGAACGTGCCACCGCGATCGAAAAAGCAGTGACGGCTGGTGCGGCGCTGGAAAACTTCGATGCATTGACGAATGAATTTTTTGATGCCGGTGGCAAGTTCCGCAAGAACCGCGCGACCAAGAATTTGACCAAGGCCTTGCTGGATAACCTGGGTGAAGAAGGCGTGTATGCATTTGAAGTGGAATTTGAAAGCATAGGCGAAGCACTGAAGAAAATCCTGCGCCGTAGCATGGAACCCAAAGTCATCGCACTGAATCGTTCGCTGTTCACGGTAGGTGCCGCTTACCTGGAAATCTACCAGGCGGTCAAAGCCGAGCAACGTGTATTTGATTTCGCCGATCTTGAATGGCAGGCGTATCGGCTGTTGACGAATGAAGAGCATGCCGCTTATCTGCAAAGCCGCCTCGATGCGCGTTACAAGCATGTTTTGCTGGATGAATTTCAGGATACCAATCCGCTGCAGTGGAGCATCGTGCAAGCGTGGTTGAAGGCCTACGGCAACGAGACTGACAGGCCTAGTATGTTTGTCGTTGGTGATCCGAAACAATCGATTTACCGCTTCCGCCGTGCCGAGCCACGCGTGTTTTCCGCCGCGCGTGAAGTGCTGGTGGCGCAAGGGGCGGACTTCTTACGCACCAACCAGACACGGCGCAATGCACGTGGCATCGTCGACGTCCTGAATGAAAGCTTCCGCGCCAATCCTATCTATACCGCACAAACCACCCTGTCGAATGAAGCCGGCGCAGTTTGGCAACTGCCGCTGGTGCAACAGGAAAAGAGTGAGAAAGTTGTCTGGTCACCGGCCAATATGCGCGATCCTTTGACCGAGCCGCGCGAGGAAGAAGAGGATGCGCGGCGATTGCAAGAAGGGCGTGCGGTGGCGCAAGCCATCCTGCGTGCACGTGAAGTCACGCCGGGCACAAAGTGGTCGGATGTGATGTTGCTGGTCAAGAAGCGCACCCACCTCAGCGCCTATGAGAGGGCCTTGCGTGAAGCCGGGATTCCGTTTGCATCGGACCGGCGCGGCGGTTTGCTGGAGTCGCTGGAAGTGGCCGACCTGATCGCCTTGCTGACTTTCCTGATCACGCCGCATGACAATCTGGCGCTGGCGCATGTATTGAAGTCGCCGATCATGGGTGCGACCGATAATGATTTGATCGCGCTCGCATTGCGTGCTGAAAAAACCTGGTGGGGACGTTTGCACCAGGCTGAACTGAATTCCGAAGTATTGCAGCGTGCAGTGAGCTTGTTGGAAAAATGGCTGGAGCTGGCCGCACGTTTGCCGGTACATGATTTGCTCGATCGCATACTGCACGAAGGCGATGTGGTCGCGCGCTATGCACAAGCAGCCTCACCACTGGTGCGCGGACAGGTGCTGGCGAATATCGAAGCCTTTACCGAACTGGCGCTGAACCTGGATGCCGGTCGCTACCCGAGCCTGCCGAAATTTATCGATGCGCTGCGCCGCTTGCAAAAATCGGCCGACAGCGATGCACCGGATGAAGCAGAGATCGATGCGTCGCTGGATGCGGCGCGCATCTTGACCATCCATGGTGCCAAGGGCCTGGAAGCGGATATCGTGGTGTTGCTCGATGCCAATCATAGCGATCCGGCGCGCGACGATTACGGCGTGCTGTGCGAATGGAAGCAGGAAGCCGATGCACCGAATCATTTCTCCGTCTTTGGTCGCCAGGCCGAGCGTGGTGCCGCGCGCGACTACCTGTTCGCCGAAGAAGAACAACTGAAAACCCAGGAAGACTGGAATCTCTTGTATGTAGCGACCACGCGCGCGAAGAAGTTATTAATAGTGAGTGGTGTTGCCGATGCCCGTAGTGCTTCCGAAAACGGGGTGGCAGACGGCTGCTGGTATGCGCGCTTCCAGGGCGCCGAGGAGCCGGAACTGGATCAGCGTGTGCTGGTATCAGACCTAAAGCTGGAAGCCGGATTTCCATTGGCTATCTTCAGTCCGCCGCCTTTGCCGCTGGAGCAGGCCGAGATTCCTGCAGCGTTTTCCAGTGCGGAAATCGAGGAAGGCATCGCCCTGCATGCCTTGATGGAGCGCCTGACGCAGACCTGGCCGGTGCAGATCCACGCAGCGCCGGTACTGGCGAAATGGCTGCCATGTTCACGCGAGTTGGCAGAAGTGGTGCGTGTGCAGGCAGACACCATCCTCGCGCAGCCGGAATTGCAGCGTTTCTTCGATCCGGCGCAACATCGCTTTGCGCGCAATGAGATGGAGATCGTCAGCAGCGCCGGTGTTGCGCGCTTTGACCGTGTCGTCATGTTTGACGATGAGTTGTGGATCCTGGACTACAAACGCAATCTGTTCGATAGCGAACGGGTGGCGTATGCAGCACAGCTGGCACGCTACCGCCTTGCTGCACAGGATGTGTTCCCTGGCCTGAAAATCCGCACCGCGCTGATCACCGTGGACGGGACGCTGACTGAGGTATGATGACGCGCTGTCGCCGGCGTGTAATTTTGGCAAGCGAATAAGGGCGGTCTGGCGGCATTTATTGCTATCGCTGACCGCCGGTCAATAAATTTGAACCATGCAGCGGAAAACCGGCGCTCTGTTTGCGCAATCTATTGACGGTCATTCCTCTGCACATCTATAGTGGCGAGATGATTACAGACTTTCACAATCTTTCTGCAAAGATCGGCCAACTGGCTGATTTGACCCAATCGCTACGGAGCGAAAACGCGGATTTGCGCATCAAATCGGCCGCCCTGGCAGCCGAAAATGCCGAATTGACGCGGCGCATGCAGGAAGCGCACGAGCGCGTTGCTGCTCTGCTCGCCAAGATCCCGGCACAAGAACAAGATGAGGAGACCGCATGATCCAGCTCGACGTATCCATCATGGGCCAGCCTTATAAGCTGGCTTGCAAGGAAGGCGAAGAGGGCGCGCTGCAAGAGGCGGTCGCCTATCTGGACGGCAAGATGTCGGCAATTCGTGACGCCGGCAAACTGAAGGGGAATGACCGTATCGCCGTCATGGCTGCGCTCGGAATTGCTGCAGAACTGCTGGCGACTAAATCGCCGGATGGCCCGTTGTCGGAGATGTCGATGTCCGAGGTTAAGCAAAAAATCGCTGCAATGCACGAAACCCTGGATACCGCATTGGCGCCACAAGAAAATCTTTTCTGAGATTTCTTTTACTTGCCCGCCGATTGGAGTAAACTAAGCGCTCCTGCCGTGTTCGCCATTGCCATAAAATCCTTGAACCATTTATGCGCAGCGGCTGCGGAATTTTGTTCGACGGGAGTGCGCGTCGCTAGTCCGATGAACCCGAAGTTGAACTAACTGTGGCCAACTTGAACCTCTTGGTTCAGGATGCCGGCAAAGCGGCACTGGCGGGACTTGATTACTGAAAACGGCTGCATGCAAATGCAGCCGTTTTTTTATTTCTGCATCCGGTTTGGACAAGCAGGCCAGTCTGGTTCAGAATAATTCGACATTCCGGATTTTTAACTTCTTTACGCGAACAGCTTATGCGCTATTGGCTCATGAAATCTGAACCGAGCGAAGTCAGCATCGACGATGCCTGGTCCGCTCCCAAAAGAACCGTCGCCTGGACTGGCGTGCGCAATTACCAGGCGCGCAATTTCATGCGCGATGCGATGCAGCTTGGTGACGGCGTGCTGTTTTACCATTCGAGCTGTGCCGAACCCGGCATCGTCGGCCTGGCCGAAGTGGCCAGTACCGCTTACCCCGACCATACGCAGTTTGAGCCGGACAGCCATTACTACGATCCGAAAGCAACCCAGGAGACGCCACGCTGGGTGATGGTTGACGTGCGTATACGCAAGAAGACCCGTCTGTTGTCGCTGGCGGAAATGCGGACCATGCCGGAACTGAGTGGCATGGTGCTCCTGCAACGCGGCAGCCGCCTGTCGATTACACCCGTCACAGCGGATGAATGGGATTTTATTTGCGCACAATTGCGCTGATGCCCTGGTCTGAACCCCTGCATCTATTGCGCAGACGGAATATTCGTCTGCGTATTTTCTTTTCTCCAGCAGTAATCCCGCCCTGTAAAAATTTTCTGCAATGGAAAATTACCGGGCGTCGGTCCTCTCAGTTACAAAAAATAATCGCAATATTTTTATGAAGATTTGATGACATCCTGCTCGTCACTTTTTCGCATTTGTTTATACGGTAAAAAATTCAAAGCAGGCCTTCTGCTTAATTATTGAGCAGTTGTGCACCTCAACCGCGCAAGATGTACATGTATTGCGCGTAAGTTTTACAAAACACCTCGCTTCATCTGCTTGCCGAAAACCAATCCATTTCTTCTCATTATTTTTTATCGATTCAGGACAGGAATGTCTCGTATTTTTTCTGCGCATTGAACGAACTGTGCATGGAACTAATTCATCGTCGCCTTCTCTTAACGAGCACTTTGTGTAGACAAAATGATATGAATTTATTGCCGCAAGAGATTTTTGTTCAGACGTAATTTGAAAGAAAAAAATTTTCTTCTGCCTGGTCTCTTGCTTCATTCGTTGCAACGGTAATTTGAAAATGGTGAAAAAAATGATGGCATGCAGCATGCACTCGCTGGTTCGGAAACTTTCGTGCGGCATCAATTGCTTCACCCACGCTTATTGATGACGGGTTGCTGTGATGAATAAGCGTCGCGATGTATCCGGCTACGGTGACTATGTCCTCGTATCCGCCCTGGCATTCGTTGGAGTCATGACTTGCCTGCCGGCACTGGCGATAGAAGGAGATACCTTCACGCCGTATGCCAGCTATGGCATCTATTACGATGCCAATCTCTTGCGCCAGTCGGACGCGGTCCGCCAAAGCGGGGCGCAATTGTCCGATCGCTGGACCCGTGCCGGCGTAGGTATCCGCATGGACAAGGAAATCGGTCGGCAAAAACTGACCGCCGATGTATCGGCCTATAGGGCTGACTACGATCACTTCAATCAATACAGCAATACCGGTAAGGACGGGGTCGCCAACTGGAAGTGGGCGCTCGGCAATCAATTCTCCGGCAATGTCGGCGTCAACTATGCACAGGCGTTGACGCCGTTTGAGGATTACCGCAGCCTGGAACGCAGCATGCAGACGCAAACCAAGACGTATGTCGATGGTTCGTGGCGCTTCCATCCAAGCTGGCAATTGAATACCGCTTACAGCCATTACGACCTGGACTATGACCTGGCATCGCAACAGCCGTCAGAGCGTACGCTGGATATTACCGATGTCGGCGTCGATTACCTGGCGCGCAGCGGCAACAAGGTCGGTATGGTCTTGCGCCACATTGAAGGCGATTACAAGTATGCGGACATCAATTCCTATTCGCAAAATGAAGTGAAGGCCAAGGTTGACTGGCAAATCACCGGTAAGACCCTGATTCAATTCCTCGGCGGTTACGCCAAACGTGAATACGCGGTCAATCCGCAGCGCGATTCCGGCGTGCCGAGTGCGCGCCTCACCGCCTATTGGAAGGCGACCAATAAAACCGCAGTCTCACTCGGTGCCTGGCGCGAGCTCGGTGCGACCGACAACCTGGCCGCCAACTATGCGCGTAACCAGGGTGTGAGCCTGGCCTCGACCTGGGACGCTACCAGCAAGATCAGTGTCGACGGCCTGGTGATGACAGAGAAGCGCAGCTATAACGGCGTTTCCGTAATAGCGGGACTGGATCCGCTGAATCGTTCGGATGATTATCGCAATGCCTTGCTCGGTGTGACTTACAAGCTGACTTCGCATTGGCGTATCCGCGCGGCGGTATTCCGTACCACCCTGGATTCAAACATTCCGTCGGCCTCCTACAGTACCGATGGTGCACATATCAGTACACGCTATGAATTCTGACATCAGCCAAATCAAATATCCGGCGGATATTCCCGCGCGTAATTTTTACCGCCGCCTGCTTGATCCCTTGATCGCGATCGGATTGCTGTATCTGGTGAGCGTGATGATCGGACATGGTTTCAGTGCGCAGCATGTGGTGCTGGCCATCCTGACCTTCTTTATCAGTTCTACCGTATTCAGCTGGAGCGATCCATGGCGTGATGTTTCTTCACGCAATTTCCTGAGCCAGCTTAAATCGATACTGCTGGTATGGAGCACGGTGGTCATACTCCTGCTGTTCTTTGGTTATGTGGCAGGCCTGGCGACCCTGTTTGGGCAGCACGAGGTCGTGCTGTGGCTGCTGCTGACACCGCCGGTCCTGCTGGCTGCGCAGATCATCCTGCAAAAAGCCAGCTCTGGCTTGCGCCGCACCGGCATCCGTTCGGTGGTGCTGGTGGGCGTCAATGAATTGAGCGTAAAGCTGGCGGAGCGCGTCGATGAAAATCCTGATTTGCGCATGGAAGTCAGCGGCTTCTTCGATGACCGTGATGTATCGCGTCAGCCGGATGAGCAGCGCGTCCCCTTGCTTGGCAGCATGTCCGATATCCCGGCATATGTACGGCAAAATAATATCAATACGATTTTCATTAGCCAGCCGATTTCGGCGCAGCCGCGCATACGCAAGTTGCTTAATGAGTTGCAGGACACCACGGCTTCGATTTACTTCCTGCCGGATATCTACGTCTTTGACCTGATCCAGGCGCGCTTTGACAGCGTCGCGGGTTTGCCGGTGGTGGCAATTTGCGAATCACCGTTCACAGGCATTAACAGCATGATCAAGCGCGGTAGCGATATCGTGCTCGCTTCGATTATCCAGCTCATGCTGTTGCCGGTAATGCTGGGCATCGCGATTGCGATCAAGGCCGGTTCGCCGGGGCCGGTGATTTTCCGCCAACGTCGTTACGGCCTCGATGGTGAGGAAATCATCGTCTATAAATTCCGCTCGATGACCGTGTGTGAAGACGGTGCGCGCGTGGTGCAGGCGACCAAGGATGACCAGCGCATTACCCGTGTCGGTGCTTTCCTGCGCAAGACTTCGCTGGATGAATTACCGCAGTTCTTCAATGTACTGCAGGGCCGTATGAGCATCGTCGGTCCGCGTCCGCATGCAGTCGCGCATAACGAGCTATACCGCAAACAAATCAAGGGTTACATGTTGCGCCACAAGGTGCGCCCCGGCATTACCGGCTGGGCGCAGGTCAACGGCTTGCGCGGCGAGACTGACACGCTGGACAAGATGGAAGCGCGTATCGCCTATGACCTCGATTACCTGAAGCGCTGGTCGCTGGCGCTCGACCTGTGGATCATCCTGCGCACTTTCAAAGTCGTGCTGACGCGTGACAACGCCTATTAACGGCATCTATTCAATACCGAAGCAAATGGAGTAAGAAATGAAAAAAATAAGACATGCAATGTTAGCGATATTGATGGTCACCGTCGGTAGCTGGGCCACCGCCGCCGATGTGCCGTTGGGCGCCGGTGATGTGGTGAAAATCACCGTATTCGGCAATAACGACCTGACGGTGGAAACCCGCGTCAGCGAAGCCGGCAGCATTTCCTTTCCCCTGGTCGGTGAAGTAAAAGTCGGCGGCCTGTCATCCAACCAGGCCGAGAAAAAGATTGCCGACTTGCTGGATAAGGGCGGGTTCATCCGTAATCCGCAAGTCAACCTGATGGTGACCGAGATGCAGAGCCAGCAGGTATCGGTACTGGGGCAGGTCAACAAGCCCGGACGCTATCCGGTCGATGGCAAGCGCAGCCTGACTGATGTGCTGGCGATGGCGGGTGGTGCGAATGAAGAAGCCGCCGATACCGTCATCCTCACGCATACGAGCGATGGCAAGACCAGCAAGGAAACCATAGACCTGCTGGAGCTGGTGCGCTCCGGCGACCCGAGCAAGAACCGTGAACTGGTAGCCGGTGACCAGGTATTTGTCGAACGTGCGCCGCGCTTCTATATCTATGGCGAAGTGCAGAAGCCGGGTTCTTACAAACTGGAACGCAACATGATGGTGCTGCAGGCACTGTCGACTGGCGGCGGCCTCAGCCCGCGCGGTACCGAACGCGGGGTCCGCATCAAACGGCGCGATGCGAATGGCGTGCTGCAAATCATGACCGTCAAACATGATGATTTGCTGAAGCCGGACGACATCGTCTATGTAAAAGAAAGCCTGTTCTGAGCGAGGCACGACAATGACTATTAGCCAAATCCTGCGCACCCTGCGTGCGCGTTACCACATCATCCTGCTGCTGCTCGCGCTGACGCTGGCTTCTGCTTTCGTGGTCAGCCTGGTGATGTCCAAGACCTATAAGGCGACTACCGCACTGGTACTGAACAACAAGGGTGTCGACCCGGTTACCGGCTTGAATGTCCCGGCGCAGCTGATGCCGGGCTATATGCCGACCCAGGTCGATATCGTCAACAGCAAAATCGTCGCGATGAAGGTGATCGATGATTTGAAGCTGGCTGACAATCCGGCCGTCAAGGAACGCTTTGCACGCGTCGAACCGGGGCACGGCACGATACAGGACTGGCTGGCCGATGGCTTGCGCAGCAACCTGACCGTGGAACCGGCGCGGGAAAGCAGTGTGCTCAACATCAGCTTCAAGGGGGATGATGCCGACTACGTAGCCAAGGTGGCAAATGCTTTCGCCACCGCTTATCAGCAAGTCAGCGTTGATTTGAAAGTCGCACCGGCGCAAAAGGCCAGCGGCTATATCAATGAACAAATCAAGGTCTTGCGCGACAAGTTCGAAGATGCGCAAAACCGCATGTCGGCCTACCAGCAAAAGAACAGCATCTTCAGCAGCGACAACAAGCTGGATGTGGAAACTGCCCGCCTGAATGAGTTGTCGAGCCAGCTGGTAGTGGCGCAAGGACAGGCGATGGATGCTTCTTCGCGTCAACAACAGGTACAGCGCAATGCCGGCGTTTCGCCGGATGTGTTGTCGAATCCTCTGATACAGACGCTGAAGTCCCGCCTGTCGGAAGCCGAAGCCAAGTTCGCCGACACTTCGAAAAAACTCAATATCAACCATCCGCAATACATCGCCGCCAAATCGGAAGTCGATCAATTGCGCGCCAACCTGAACCAGCAAATCGGACTGGCTTCCAGCGGCGTAGTGAATAACGCAAAGATTGCGCAGCAACGCGAAGCGGAAATCCGTGCCGCACTGGATGCGCAAAAGAAAAAGGTGCTTGCACTGAATGGCGCACGGGATGAGCTGAGTGTGTTGGCGAATGAAATGGAAAACGCCAAGAAGGCGTATGAAACCGCATCACAGCGCCTGACGCAAACCAGCCTCGAAGGGCAATCGATGCAATCGGATATTTCGGTGCTGACGGTTGCCACCGCGCCGCGCAGCCCGGCCAGTCCGCGCCTGATGCTGAACCTGCTGGTGGCGCTGGTAGTCGGCCTGATGCTGGGCATCGGTGCGGCGCTGGCGATGGAATTGCTGGATCACCGGGTACGGGCGGCAGAAGACCTCACACGTATCTTCGATTTGCCGCTGATAGGCGTGATCGAAAAAACCAAGCGACTCGGCAAACGGAATCCTCCGCGCCTGGGCCCGGCATTGCCGGCCTGAACGGGCGCCAACCAATATGGGATGGGATAAATCATGATCAGAACCGCAACGCAGATACAGGATGCTGCCACGCTGCAGTATCGCGAGACTCGACCACTTGCCGCACATAACCAGATGGGCAGCATCCTGGTCAAGAGTGGCCGCCTGAGTGTAGGCGATACCGAACGCATCTTGCAGGAACAGCATATACACCGGCAGCGCTTTGGTGAAACCGGTGTCGCGCTCGGCTTGCTGACAGCGGCCGATATCGATTTCGCCCTGTCCAGCCAGTTTGCCTATCCCTACTTGCGGCACGGCGAAAGCGGTGTCAGCGATGAAGTAATCGCCGCCTATGACCCGTTCAGCAAACAGGTGGAAGCGCTGCGTGCCTTGCGTAGCCAGCTGGTGATGCGCTGGTTTGGTGCCGGTGCGCAACGTTCCGCCCTCGCGATTACCAGTGCGGAAAGAGGTGACGGCCGCAGCTATATCGCGGCCAACCTGGCGGTGCTGTTTTCGCAGCTGGGCCAGCGCACCTTGCTGATCGATGCGGATATGCGTCGCCCGCGCCAGCATCAATTATTCGGCATCGAGAATCGCAGCGGCCTGTCCGGCATCCTGTCCGGTCGCAATGGTGCGACCGATGTACAGCGTATTGAGTCGCTGATGGATTTATCGGTATTGCCGAGTGGCGTGTTGCCACCGAATCCGCAGGAGCTGCTGGGACGCGGCGCGTTTCCGCAAATGCTGCGCGATTTCAGTACCGAGTTCGACGTCATCCTGATTGATACGCCGCCGGATTACGACTACGCCGACGGCCAGACCGCAGCGGCGCGCGCCGGTGCCGCACTGGTGGTGGCGCGCAAGGATAGCAGCCATGTCGGTGCGATCGGTAACCTGGTCGATTCGATGAAGCAGAGCGGCGTACTGGTGGTCGGTGCCGTGCTGAATGAATACTAAATCCTTCGATGAGACACGATGTCATGGCTAGCCTGAAGAATCACAAACAGCTATGCAAGGAGCTGATGCAGCGGCATGAAGTATTGCTGGAGCTGATAGGCGATGCGCCTTTCCACTATGTCGATATCCCGACGCACGGCAATGTTGGCGATTTGCTGATCATGCATGGCACGTTGGCTTTTTTCCGCAAGCACGGTTTGTCGCCGAAGCTGATCGCGCCATACGACGCCTATGATCCGGAGTGGATAGACGAGGGCGATGTGATCTTATTCCACGGTGGTGGCAATTTTGGCGACCTGTATCCGTGCTTCCAGCAGTTGCGCGAAGACATCGTCATGTCGCATCCGAACAATCGCATCATCGTCCTGCCGCAATCCCTGCATTTTTCTTCGGCCGCCGAGCAGGCCTCTTCAGCCGAAGTATTCCGCAGCCATCCGGATGTACACATCTGTGTACGGGATGAGGTGTCGTTGCAGATGGCGCAAGCCTTCAGCGATCACGTTTATCTGTTGCCGGATATGGCGCACCAGCTCTATCCGCTGCGGGCAGGCAATAAGCGCCCGTCACGGCATGGTTTGCGTATCAGCCGCGTCGATGATGAAGGCGGTGTGCACGCCGCGCTGCCGGGTCTGGATATCGACACCATCACAGACTGGCCGGAATTCGTCGGTGAGCGTGAAGAGCATATCAATCTGTTCCGGCGCGGACTGGGCGGTTTCTATCGCCGAGGCATGGGACGCGCTGCGAATCGTATCCTGGTGCGTTTGTGGATCGCTTATTCCGCACGGCTGGTCAAGGACGCGGCGCGTTTGTTTGCACGCCATGACTTCATAGTGACTGATCGCCTGCACGGCCACATCCTCGCTTGCTTGCTAAATCGGCAAAACATCGTTCTTGATAACAGCTATGGCAAAAATTCCCGCTATGTCGCAGCGTGGACGCAGCGCAGTGAGCTGGTGGCACTGGAGCAGGCACAAGGGTCCCCGACGCAGGGGCAGCCGACACAAACACAGATAACGGCTGCCGGACAGTTAGCGGCCATCATTTAAGGGAGAATAATTTTGGCGACGATAGATGTTTTACTGCCGGTCAAGAACGGCATCGATTACCTGGCGGCTTCGCTGGACAGCATTTGCATGCAGACCTTCAAAGACTGGCGCGTGCTGGTACTGGACCACGGCTCGACCGACGGCAGCCTGGAACTGGCCGAGGATTACCATCAACGTGATCCTCGCATCGAGGTGTACAGCTTTCCGGACGCAGAGGGCCTGGCCGGTTTGCTGAATCGTGGACTGGACATTTCCGACTGCAAATATGTGATGCGCCATGACGCCGACGATGTGTGCTTTGTCGATCGCATGGAAATCGTATTGGCGGCATTCAAACGCCAGCCGGAGTGCATTGCGATCAGCGGCCAGTCGGCCGTGATCAATGGTGCCGGTGAGCCGGGCGGCAATATCAAGATGCCTATCGGTCGCCAGCGGGTGGCGGCGGCCAGTTTCTTCCGTAACCCGATCACGCATCCGGCGGCGATGATGGATTTCGCAGCGGTGCAGAAGCTGGGTGTACGTTACGGTTCCGATTTCCTGCATGTGATGCCGGCTGATAAGCGTTTGCAGGTGAATGCACTGGCCGAGGATTACTTCATGTTCGGGCAGTTGGCTATCCTCGGTAAGTGTACCAATGTACCTGCGCAGCTGATCCAGTATCGCTGGCACGGCAGCAATGTGAGTGCGACCCGTTTTCGCGAACAGGTGGAAGTGTCGTTGGAAATTTCGCGTTACCTGACACGTTCCTTCTGCACCATGCACGGCTTGCCTTACTTTGATCCGGCACCTTTCTGCAATCACGGCGGCATCCTGTTTGATGTCAACGGCAAGACTGATTTCGCCGACGAGTTCGCGCAGATGGCTTATACGCTGCGTCGCGGCCTGGGTGAATCGGAAGAGCTGGAACGTGAATTGATTTTCCGCAAGGCGGCGTCGACGCGGCAGGATGCCGCCCTGCTATGGCGCTACTTCCAGTTCCAGTCGCGCAATGCGCCGGAGACCGGCGAATGGAATGCGATCCGCTCCTGGCTGATCCGCCGCTTCCCGGGCAAGGGCAGCATGAGTGTGGCCGGCGAACTGGCCGCTTAAGTCCATGCCTACCGACATTCCATATCAAGGCACTGCATCCGGTGGCAAAGTGCATATGCGCTGGCTACCGAATCAGGGGCAGGCGCATACCGTGCTGGCCGTGATCGTACTGGCCTTGCTGGCGGGTGTGCTGGTGCCTTTTTATGCGGAAGTAATGGATTACAAGCTGGCGCGCCTCGCGGCCCTGCCGGCCTTCCTCGTATTCGGCATGTTGCTGGTGTTTAACCGCATGCTCCTGCTGACGTTGATTATCGTGTTCCGTTCGGTCGGCGATGTGGTGCTCGAATCCACACGCTTCTCGATAGGTGGCTATACCACCGGGCTCGGCGGTGTGATTAATTTGTGCGTGATCCTGCTGGCTTGCATGCTGGTGATGGAAAGGCCACAGCAATTACCGAAGAAGATGACACTGGCCTGGCTGCCTTTCCTGTTGGCGGCTTTGTTCGGGGTCGCGATTTCACCGGAGAAGGGTGATGCGATCCGCACTTACCTGACGCTGCTGTCTTACTTCGCAATGTTTGTCAGTGCCTTTTACTTTGTACGTTCGGCGCAGGATTTCCGATATTGCGTACGCCTGGTACTGTGGTCTTCGCTGTTGCCCGCCTTGTATGCGCTGGTCGATGTCGCCCTGCGTGGTGGCGGCGGCGGACCGGAAGGCTTCCGCCTGCAATCGACTTTTACCCATCCGAATATCTTCGCTTTTTACCTGACGCTGGTTATTCCGCTGACATTGTTCACCTTGAAGGATAAGGCGACGCAGTTGAGTGGTGGCATGCGTGTAGCACTGACGCTTTACTTCTTTTACCTGCTGGCTTTACTGGTGTTGACGCAAACCAGGAGTGCATGGATCGCCTGCCTGTTTGTATTCATAGGCTATGCGCTGCTGTTTGAACGACGCTATTTGCTTTACCTGATGCTGTTGCCGGTAGTGGCTTTGCTGGTGCCGGAAATCCGTGATCGTTTGCTGGATCTCGGCAGCGGTACCGAAGCAGTCGGCTATGCGAAGCTGAATTCCTTTGCCTGGCGCCTGTCGATCTGGGAGAGCGGCTTGCAATGGATGCGGCCCAGCCACTATCTATACGGTTATGGCGTCGAAGCCTTCCGTCATTTTTCACAAACCTTCTTCCCGGCGGCCAACAAGATGAACTGGGGTGCGCACAATGTATATGTGCAATGGTTCTTTGACGCCGGCGTCATCGGCCTGTGCGCTTATCTCTTCCTGTATGCACGCATGGTACTGACCTTGAAATCACTGCTGCGCGTAGACAAGCTGGCGGCATTCATCACGATCTCGATTGTGCTGGTGTACCTGGTGGTGTCTTCGTCTGACAATATGTTCGGTTACCTGGTTTTCAACTGGTACTTCTGGTTTGTCATCGGTGCCGCTTGCGCGCTTACGGTGCTGACCGCATCCGAGCCGACCGTGACAGTCAACAAGCGCCAGCAGGCGCAGGCGGCGGGGGTGCGATGAACGGCCCGCGCCTGGAAGTTCTGGATGGCTGGCGTGGCGTCAGTATCCTGTGTGTGCTGGCTGCGCATCTGTTGCCGATGGGACCAAAGGTCCTGCAACTAAACGCAATGTTCGGCCTGCTCGGTATGTCGCTGTTCTTTACCTTGTCAGGTTTCCTGATCACTTCTTTCCTGTTGAAGGAACCGCCGGTATCCGATTTCCTGGTGCGTCGCTTTTTCCGCATCCTGCCGCTGGCCTGGCTTTACCTGCTCGTTGCATTGACCCTGGCCGGTGCCTCCGCGGAAACCTGGCTCGCGCATTTCTTCTTCTATGCGAATTTGCCGCCGGTGCACCTGGTCACACTGACCGAGCACATCTGGAGCCTGTGCCTGGAAATGCAGTTCTATATCGGCATCGCATTGATGTTTGCCTTTTTTGGTGTGCGTAGCTTGCTGGTGCTGCCGGTACTGGCTTTGTTGTTCACCGCCTTGCGCGTGACGGATGGCGTGTACGCATCCAGTATCAGTTATTACCGCATGGACGAAATCCTTGCCGGTTGCTGCCTGGCACTGATGGTGCACCATCGCAGCGATGTACGTTTGCTGGATTGGCTGAAGAAGATCCCGCAATGGCCGCTTGCAATCCTGCTGCTGGTGTCCTGCCACGAACAGGGTGCGGCTCTGAATTATCTGCGTCCTTATCTGGCCGCCTTGCTGGTTGGCAGCACTATCGTCAATCCTGCCAGCAGCATCGCCACGCTGCTCAATCGCCGCCTGCTGGTGTACCTGGCGACCATTTCCTATGCGCTGTACGTCATCCATCCGCTGTTGGCACATACCTGGTTGGGCAGCGGCGACGTAGTTATCAAATACCTGAAACGACCTTTGCTCTTCGTTGTGCTCTTCATCCTCGCGCATGTCTCCACTTTCTATTTCGAACATTGGTGGATTGCGCGTGGCAAGACCATGGCAAGAAAACTAAAAACGGCTTGAACACTATGGAGAACAAACAGATGCCTGATTCACGTTCCAACACCGGTCTCGCCAGCGCACTCGCCTTATGCGGTGCACTCTTGATGGCAAGTACGGCAACGCATGCAGCGGATAAAGCCGGATGGGGCAGTTATCGCAAGCCTTTCGCCGCCAATTCGCCATGGAATAGCAGGCCATTGCAACCGGTGTTCGGTGACTTCGTGATTCCAAAATCGAGCTACTCACCTGGTGTCGCCGGCGGCGAATGGTCGACCGGGGTGTTCCTGGCGAATGCGGGTGACCAGCCGGTTACCGTGGGCGGTTTGCCGAAAACGCAGGGCTTGTGGGATCCGGACGCTTCTGCTTTCCATGACGTGACAATCCCGCGCTGGCCGTCCGATGTGGTCGCAGCCAGCGCCAGTGATGGCCATGCCGATATCGTTGATCCTGTCACCGGTATCGTGCACTCATTTTGGCAATTGAAAAAGCTGGATGGCAAGTGGGTCGCCGCACAGTATGCATGGACCAAGCTGAATGGCCGTGGCTGGGGCGATCCGGCGCATTACTTCCAGGGCGCACGTGCAGCCGGGGTGGCGACGGCCGGCGGCCTGATCCGCAAACATGAAGTTAATGACGGTGACGTGATGTACCGCCATGCACTGGCCATGTCGCTGACCTTTGATGGGCTGTCGTCGCAACCGACTTATGTATTCCCTGCGACTTCGGCAGATACCGATGCCGCCACACGCAACACCGGAAAGATACCGGAAGGTGCCTTGCTGATGCTGCCGCCTTCCTACGATACGAGCAAGATCGCCAGCCCCGAGTTACGCAAGGTGGCGGAGACACTGAAGACTTACGGCGCGTATGTAGTGGATCGCAATTTCGGCACACCATTCTTTATCTATGTGGAAAACGGTGCCGGCTTTGATTTGCACAAGGGTGGCTGGAATAACGAAGTGGCCAACGACCTGGAACGGATGCGCGTGGCTTTGCGTCCGGTCGTATCGGCACAGGGCTGGCTCGATGGAAACGGCAAGCCGGTCACGTTGCAGAAAAAAATGAATTTGCTGTCGATGCGCGGACCGTGGCAGTTGCAATCCGGCGGCACGCTGGGGAATTTCGACATATGGAAACAGGCGGTGGTCTTTCCGGCCGGTGAACAGGCGGTGACACAAGTCAATTATTCATCGCGTGGCCTGCATCCGGTGAGCTGGGCCTTGCCGCAGGCAGGCAAAAATTATCGCGTGACGGCACGTACCACCGGCGGTGCCAAATTGCGTTTGCAGGTACGCGACCCTTCCGGCAACCCGCTGTATTTCGATAGCGGTGAATTGCAGCAGGGCGAGAGCAAGACCTTTGCGTGGCCGGATCCGCGCGCCATCGTAACCGTGTATGCGACCAGCGGAGTGGGTACGGTGTCGACTGTCAGTGGTGAATTACTGGAACAGGATTGATGGCTAAGGCTATGGATGAGGATTGGCTGGCTGATGTGCAGCGCTACGGTGTAAGCCGCCCTTTCCTGAAAGAACAATCAATCTGGGCGGTGTGGACCTATCGCCTTGGGCGGCGCATCGATAGCCGTGAACATGGCTGGCGCAAGCGTGTGTTGGTAGCGCTGTACTGGCCGTGGTTCCGCCTGGTGGAAACCGTGGTCGGTATCAGCCTGCCAAAGTCCGCAACGATAGGCGCGGGTTTGCGCATCTGGCATTTCGGCGGGATTTTTGTACACCCGGAAGTGCAGATAGGTCGTAACTGCACCTTGCGGCAGGGCGTGACGATAGGCAATCGTGCTGCCGACGGTGCAGTACCTGTGATTGGCGACGATGTGGAGTTTGGTGCTTATGCCCAGGTATTGGGTGCGGTGCGTATCGGGCATGGCTGTCGCATTGGTGCGCTGTCAGTCGTGTTGTGCGATGTACCAGATGGTGCAACGGCAGTCGGCGTACCGGCACGCATAGTGCCGCGACAAGAAGAAATATATATGTCATCCGCGATGGATGGCCGAAAGGAATTGAAGTGAATGCGATACGTGTTGCCTACCTGATTAACCAGTACCCGAAGGTGAGCCACAGCTTTATCCGGCGGGAGATATTGGCGCTCGAACGGCAGGGCATGAATGTGCAAAGGATAGCGATGCGAGGCTGGGATGGTGACCTGGTCGATGCGGAAGATTTCACCGAGCGTGAACGAACCCGCTATGTCTTGCAAAAAGGTTTGGGCGGTGTATTGCGCGCGATGTTTTCGATCGTGACGTCAACGCCGTCCCGCTTGTGGCATGGCTTGCGCCTGGCCTGGCGTATGAGCAAGCGCGCTGATCGTTCCTTGCCCTATCACTTGATTTACCTGGCCGAAGCCTGCCAGGTCGCGCTATGGCTGAAGCGTGAAGGTGCGACGCATTTGCATGCACATTTCGGTACCAACTCGGCCGAGGTGGCGATGCTGGCGTCCGAGTTGTCAGGCATCCCCTACAGCCTGACCATCCATGGCTCGGAAGAATTCGATAAGGCCGAGTTCATCGGTCTCGGGGAAAAACTCAGGCGTGCCACCTTTGTCGCGGCCGTCAGTTCCTTTTGTCGCAGCCAGTTGTATCGCAGCGTGGCCTATCAGCATTGGGCCAAGATGCACATCGTGCATTGCGGCGTCGATCCGGATTTCTATCGGATAGGCGCGACCCAAGTGGTCGAAAGGCCGCGCTTTGTTTGCGTAGGCCGTCTATGCGAACAGAAGGGACAGCAAATCCTGATCGAAGCGGCGGCAAAGCTGGCAGCCAAAGGGATAGATTTTGAGCTGGTGCTCGCCGGTGACGGCGAAATGCGACCCGAGGTGGAAGCGCTGATTGCCAAACACGACCTGGCGGCTCAGGTACGCATTACCGGCTGGATCAGTAGTGAAGAAGTGCGTCAGGAATTGCTGGCGGCGCGCGCGCTGGTGATGGCGAGTTTTGCCGAAGGCTTGCCGGTGGTGATCATGGAAGCGATGTCGGTGCAAAGGCCGGTGTTGACGACCTGGATTGCCGGTATCCCGGAGCTGGTGATTGAAGGTGAGAACGGCTGGCTGTATCCACCAGGTTCCGTCGATGAATTGGCACTGGCAATGGAACGCTGCCTGAATACGCCAGCCGATGAATTGGCACGCATGGGTTCGCGCGCACGTACCCGCGTGCTGGCACGCCACGATATCGATCGCGAAGCAGCAAAGCTGATTGCGTTGTTCTATCAGGTGGCGGAAGGCGATCGCTGGTTGCTGGGAGGTAAATCATGATGACTTTATTCCAGCTCATCCTGTCCCTGCTGGTACTCGCCTTGCTGGTGCCGGTAGCCGTGCTTTTGTTGCAAGTGTTGGCGGCATTCAAGAAGGCTATGCCGGCGGCCTTGCCCACCGGTCGTCGGCCGGTGGTGGCGGTACTGGTTCCTGCGCACAATGAAGCACATGGTATCGCTGCCACTGTCGCCGGCATACGTGAACAATTACGTGAAGGTGACCGTATCCTGGTGGTCGCCGACAACTGTGATGATGACACTGCGGAACTGGCCCTGGCCGCCGGCGCGCCGGTGCTGGAACGCGAAGACTTGTATGCGCGCGGCAAAGGCTATGCGCTCGATGCCGGTGTGCGCCAACTCGCACTCAGCCCACCCGAAGTATTGATCATCATCGATGCCGACTGTCGCCTGAAAGCCGGTTCGATTACGCATCTGGCTTGTCGTGCACTGGAAACGCACAGGCCGGTGCAGGCGCTGGACCTGATGCGTGCACCGCGGGGTGCAGGCCTGAAAATACGCATCGCTGAATTCGCATGGATAGTGAAGAATAAGGTACGCGCGCTGGGTTTCCATCACCTCGGCCTGCCTTGCCAGCTGATGGGAACCGGCATGGCTTTCCCATGGGAGCTGATTGCACAGGCGTCGCTGGCGAACGGCCACCTGGCGGAAGACATGAAGCTGGGTATTGAACTGGCGCGGGCGGATGCGGCACCGGTGTTTTGCCCGGAAGCTTGCGTCGTCAGTTATTTCCCGCATGGTGATGAAGCCGCGCGCATGCAGCGCACGCGCTGGGAACACGGCCATATGGGCATGATAGTCAGCGAAGGTTTGCCACTGCTGTGGCAGGGCTTGCGTGAAAAGAATCGCGCACTGTTCGCAATGGCGCTGGATATGTGTGTACCACCGCTGGCTTTGCTGACCATGGTTTCGTGCGCGGTGTTCGCCGTCGCTGCATTGAATTTCCTGGTCTTTGATGTTGCCGCGCCATTGCTATTGGCGACCGTGCTGCTGGCGGCACTGACGCTGGCAATACTTTTGTCATGGCAGCGCTTCGGCCAGCAAGTGCTGAGCCTGAAGGATCTGTTTTCCGCGCTAGGCTATGCCTTTTGGAAATTGCCGCTGTACATGAAGTTCTTTGTGAACCGCCAGCTGGAATGGGTGAGGGCCAAACGCGATGCAGAATAGTTACGCAACAGCGCCAGCCCTCGGTGGCGCGGCCATATCCGCCTATCCGCTGCAAACTGATTTCCAGCGCCGGGTAGTGTGCATACTCGGCCTGCCGTTCGATGTGATCAGTACCGAACAGGCGGTCGATAAACTGTCCCATGCGGCCCGGCACTACCAGCGCTGCTTCCTGTCCACGCCCAACCTGAACTTCGCCGTTGCCAGCCTGGCCGGCGGCGACTTCCGTGATTCAGTCATACGCAGTGACTTGTCTGTGGCGGACGGCATGCCACTGGTCTGGATCGCACGCTTGCTGGGTTTGCCTGTTACTGAACGCGTCGCCGGTTCCACCTTGTTTGAACGCCTGCGTACGCGCGGCAACACGGGCGAAAGATTACGCGTGTATTTCTTTGGTGGTCCGGACGGCGTGGCTGAAGCGGCGGCGGAAAAACTAAATGCCGGCGCAGCCGGCCTCGTGTGTACCGGTCATGAATCGCCCGGTTTCGGCAGTGTCGAACAAATGAGTACGAGCGCGATCATCAATCGCATCAATGCCAGCCAGGCCGACTTCGTGGTGGTTGCCCTCGGTGCGAAGAAAGGGCAGGCGTGGATAGAACACAATCTCGCCGCACTGGATGCACCCGTCATCAGCCATCTTGGTGCAGTCGTCAATTTCGTCGCCGGTACCGTGGTGCGCGCACCGCGCTGGATACAGCGTATCGGCGGCGAATGGTTGTGGCGTATCTGGGAAGAACCCAATCTGTGGCGACGCTATTTGCACGATGGCATGACCTTGCTCAAGCTGATGAGCCGGCAGGTCATTCCATGCGCATTATTTCTACGGCGTCGCAAATGTGATGCAGCTGCATTGGCTGCGGCACACATCAGCGTCAGCAAGCAACCTAGCCTGTGCACCATAACGGCCGGTGGCGCGTGGGAAGAAAGTAATCTGCAGCCGATGCGCAAGGCATTCTCTGATGCAACTGCGATGCCTGGCGATATCCGCATCGACTTCTCCGGTGTTACCCACATCGACAGTGCATGCATAGCCTTGCTGATGCTCTTGTATGGACATCAGACAAAAGTGCAGCGTGATTTCTTTTTGTACGGCGTGCATGCCGATGTGTTGCGCACCCTGAATTTGTTTTGTGCGGACTACCTGGTGCGCATCGAACAACCGGTTTTGCTCACGACTTCATGATGAAAATTCTCATTGTAAAAATTACGCACGTTGACGATTTTTGCCGTGCATATTTTTCAAAAAACATGCGATAAATTTCTACAGAAAAATATTTCAGTTTGATGAAGTTTCCCTCTGAAAACGCGTAAATTTTTCAACTAACTTTATTGTTAAATCTTCTAGTTAAATAGTGAACTTTGCAGTAATCCAGCTCTCTTTGTAAGGGTGCAAATTTGCCGCTTCCTGGATGAATGAAAATGCAAATACTGGTAACAGGAGGAGCTGGTTATATCGGCTCACATACTTGTGTAGAACTGATCAAGGCCGGCTATCAAGTCGTCGTCGTGGATAACCTCTGCAATAGCAAGCTCACGGTACTGGATCGCGTTGCGACCATCACAGGGTGCAGTATTCCTTTCATTGAAGCAGACTTGCGTGACCGTTCTGCGATGGAAGAAATATTTTCCGCATATGATTTTGATGCCGTGGTGCATTTCGCAGGACTCAAGGCGGTCGGTGAATCAGTCGCCGAGCCGCTGCGCTATTACGACAATAATGTAGAAGGCAGCCTGGTGCTGTTCCAGGTGATGGCCAAGTATGGTGTGAAGAGCCTGGTCTTCAGTTCTTCCGCCACCGTCTATGGCGATCCGGCCACGGTTCCCATTGTCGAAGACTTTCCGCTGGCGGCCACCAATCCCTATGGCCGCAGCAAGCTGATGATAGAAGAGATGCTGCGTGATGTGGCAACTTCTGACCCATCATGGCGCATCGCCCTGTTACGTTACTTCAATCCTGCCGGTGCGCATGAAAGCGGCCTGATCGGCGAAGACCCTAACGACATTCCCAATAATCTGTTCCCGTATGTGGCGCAGGTTGCTTCCGGACGGCGCGAGTTGCTTTCGGTATACGGCTCCGATTACCCGACCACAGACGGCACCGGCGTGCGCGATTACATCCATGTAGTTGATCTCGCGCTGGGTCATGTGAAGACGCTGGCACGATTAATGAATACAGAAGCAGGCGTGCTGGCCTACAACCTCGGTACCGGTTGCGGTAGCAGCGTGTTGCAAATGATTTGTGCGTTTGAAAAAGCGAGCGGTCGCAAGATTCCTTATCGCATCGTTGCGCGACGCCCCGGTGATATTGCAGTGTGTTACGCCGATGCATCACTGGCGCAACGCGAGCTGGGCTGGCGTGCCGAACGCAGCATAGAGCAGATGTGTGCCGATTCCTGGCGCTGGCAGGCGATGTCGGAAGAGAAGTTCGCTTACGCCTGACGCTGAAGTACGCAGCATCCTTATCCACTACACCCATGAATTCAAGGACAACATGAAAGCAATGATACTTGCCGCAGGCAAAGGAACGCGCGTCCAGCCCCTGACTTATGAATTGCCCAAGCCCATGATTCCCATCCTCGGTAAGCCGGTGATGGAATACCTGGTCGAGCATCTGGTGAAGTACGGCATACACGAGATCATGGTCAACGTCAGTTATCTGCACCAAAAGATAGAAGATTACTTCGGCGAAGGCCAGCGCTTCGGTGCGCAGATCGGCTATTCCTTCGAAGGCTATATGACGGATGAGGGGGAAGTGATGCCCAAGCCTATCGGTTCGGCCGGTGGCTTGAAGAAGATACAGGAATTCGGCGGCTTCTTTGATGAAACGACGCTGGTGATTTGTGGCGATGCACTGATCGACCTCGATATCAAATCGGCTTTGTTCGAGCATCGGCGAAAAGGTGCGATGGTCAGCATCATCACCAAGGAAGTACCGCTGGAAAAAGCCAGCGATTACGGCATGGTGGTGACTGATGAAGAAGGGCGCGTGCTCTCTTTCCAGGAAAAGCCAAAGCCGGAAGATGCACTGTCCAACCTGGCCAGTACCGGTATCTATATCTTTGAACCGGAAGTGCTGGACCTGATTCCTTCCGATGTTGAATTCGATATCGGTTCACAGCTGTTTCCATTGCTGGTCGAAAAAGGTGTGCCTTTCTTTGCGCAAAAGCGCTTTTTCAACTGGATCGATATCGGTAACGTCAAGGATTACTGGCAGGTGTCGCAGAATGTCCTGAAGGGCGAACTTGCGCATATGACGATGCCGGGCACGCAGATTGCCGATGGCGTGTGGGTCGGTTTGAACACACATATTGATTGGGAAGGCACGACGATAGAAGGACCGGTTTACATCGGTTCCGGCACCACGATAGAAGCCGGCAGCAAGATTATCGGCCCGACCTGGATCGGGCATGGTAGCCAGATTTGCAGCGGCTCCGAAGTGACGCGTAGTGTCCTGTTTGAATACACGCGCGTGTCGCCGCATTCCAGCATGTCCGAACTGGTGGTGTGCAAGGATTACTGTGTCAGCCGTGAAGGCAAGATGCAGCATGTGTCCGAATGCGTGGAAGATTACTGGCGCGACGCTCGCGACCGTCGCGGCAAGACGCGTGCGCCTGAAGTCAAGGCACGCAAACTTGCCGGCGTGGCCTGAAGCGGGGTTATGTGAATATATATCCCGTCATTTTGTCCGGTGGTTCCGGCAGTCGCCTGTGGCCCTTGTCGCGTGCCGCTTTACCCAAGCAATTGCTGCCGCTGGTATCGGAACGCACCATGTTGCAGGATACCGTCCTGCGTATCTCCGGCTGGAAAGGCATGGCGCCGCCGCTGGTCGTCTGCGGTGATGATCACCGCTTCCTGGTCGCCGAACAATTGCGTCAGATCGGCATTACACCGACCGCAATATTGCTGGAGGCGCAGGGTCGCAACACCGCACCAGCGGTAGCAGCGGCCGCCAATTACCTGGCCGCTATCGATCCGGATGCAGTGATGCTGGTGCTGCCGGCAGATCACGTTATCGTCGATGACGATGCCTTCCATGTAGCGGTGATGCTGGCGGCGGATGCGATAGGCAGCACTGCACTGGCGACCTTCGGTATCGTACCGACCGCCGCCGAAACCGGTTATGGCTATATACGGCGCGGCGCGGCATTGGATACATCGAATACCTGCTTTGCGGTCGAGCGTTTCGTGGAAAAACCGGATCGCGCCACCGCTGAAAAATTCATCGCAGATAAGAATTACTCGTGGAATAGCGGCATGTTCATGTTCCGCGCTTCCGCTTACCTTGCCGAACTGCAGCGCCTGCAGCCGGAAATGGCGCAATGTTGCGCACTGGCTGTGCATGATGCGTATAGCGACTTGTCCTTTTGCCGGCTCGATGAAACGGCCTACGCGGCCTGTCCGGCGGAATCCATCGACTTTGCCGTAATGGAACATACGCCGCATGCATTGGTGATTCCGGTCGATATCGGCTGGAGCGATGTCGGTTCATGGTCGGCCCTGGCCGAGATCAAGCCGGGCGACAAGGACGGCAATATCCTGCACGGCGATGTGTATGCGGATGGCGTGACGGATACCCTGATCCGTTCCGAGAGTCGCTTCGTCGCGGCGATAGGCGTCGATAACCTGATCGTGGTCGAAACCAGGGATGCGGTATTGATCGTGGCGAAAGACCAGGTACAGCGCGTCAAGCAAGTGGTCGAGCACCTGAAACTGGAACAACGCAGCGAACACCTGAACCACACGCGAGTGTACCGGCCGTGGGGTTGCTATGAAGGCATAGATGCCGGCGAGCGCTTCCAGGTCAAACGCATCACGGTCGATCCGGGTGAAAAATTATCGCTGCAAATGCATCATCATCGCGCCGAACACTGGGTCGTGGTGACCGGTACCGCCCGCATCACTTGCGGCGAAAACGTCAGGTTGCTGACGGAAAATGAATCTATCTATATCCCGATAGGCATGACACACAGGCTGGAGAATCCGGGCAAGATGCCGCTCCACCTGATAGAAGTGCAATCGGGAGCTTATCTGGGAGAAGATGACATCGTGCGTTTCGACGATGTTTATCAACGCGCTTGATGAATTTGTCTGACCACCTGAATTTGCAGGAACATCCTTTCATGCAAAATGCGACCCGCCCGCTGATTGTGCGCCTGACTGAAAAACGCAGCGAGGGCCGGGTCGTGCGCAGTGCCAGCTTCGGCAACCAGCAAGTCTGGTGGGAGCTGGCCGGGCCCGAGCATAGTTTGCCGGCGCCGCTGGTGGCGCACGATATGGCGGCGACCGCCCTGGTCTTTGTCGCGATGCATCGCGGCCAGGATTTGTATATCGATGGCCCGGTCACTTATTCCTTATTGAAGAATATGGAAGACCTGGTCGCATGTTGGGTCGCGTGGCGGCCTGACCTGTACCGGCCGATCCGTGTCGGCGCGGCACAGGAATTGCCGGACAGCGCGATTCCCGCGCCGTATGCACCACGTGCGGTGGCCGCATTCTCCGGCGGTCTCGATGCATCGTTTACCGCATGGCGTCACGTCACCGGTCGCGCCGGACGGCGCAGCTATCCCCTGCATGCGGGCGTGCTGATCCAGGGCTTTGATATTGCACTGGATGCCAAGGCCGCTTTTGATACGACGATCGCATCGGCAGCCGATTCACTGCATTCGATCAGCGTGCCACTGGTGACCTTGAAGACTAACTGGCGCACCGTCGCCTGTGTGAATTGGGAAATGGAATTCGGCAATGGCGTCGCAACTTGCCTGCGCAACTGGCAGGGCAGTGCCAGCGCCGGCCTGGTCGGTTCCGATGAAGACTATGCACGCCTGGTATTGCCCTGGGGCGGTAATCCAATCACTTATACGATGTTGTCCAGCCGTGACTTCCAGATCGTGTATGACGGTGGTGAATTCGCGCGCACCGAAAAAGCCGAGGGCATACTGGATTGGGCCGTCGGCTTGCGCAATCTGCGTGTGTGCTGGGAAGGACCGACCACCGGTCGCAATTGCGGGCGCTGCGAAAAGTGCCTGCGCACCAAACTCAATTTCATGGCGGTAGGCGCGGTCTTGCCGGAATCATTGGCAGGTCGCCCGAGCGATGCGCAGATCCTGCGCCTGCGTGCGGCGAACCATGCACAGCTGGTCTTGCTGGAAGAAATCGTACAAATTGCAGAGAAGCGCCAGATCGATGAATCCTGGTTGCGCATGCTCAAACTATCGATCAGGAAGAACCGCTTCCTGAATACCTTCTCCATCTTCGGCAAGCTCAGGCGCATGCTGGGTTCGTTCAAACGCAGGTTGGTGGCAAGATGAAAAATATGCGACGGGTGGTGCCGTGGGCCATCGTCGATAGCCTGGGAGTGGGCCTGCTCGGTTTCCTGACGCTGGCCATCATGACACGCGTGTTGACACCTACCGATTTCGGTAGCGTCGCCTTTGCGCAATCCATCGTACTGCTGACACAACTGGTGATCGGCCTCGGCATCAATGAAGCGCTGATCCAGCGCAGGCCTATCGATATGCTGCATCTGGACAGTGCATTCTGGATGGCGATTGCGCTGGGCTTGTCCGGCTTCCTGTTTTGCGTCGGCGTCGGCCTTTACTTCATTTTTTACCTGGAGCAAAACCTGGTCGGCACCATCCTGCTGGCGGAAGGGACTGCTTGCCTGTTCACCGGCCTGAACCTTTTGCCGTCGGCAATGCTGGATCGCAAGTTGCGCACCAAGGCAATTGCACGCCGTACCGTAGCCGGCAAGCTGAGTTACTGCATCGTCGCGATAGGGTTGGCACTGGCGCAATTCGGCGTATGGAGCATCGTCATTGCCGGTATCGTACAAAACATTTTATTGACGGTGATTTTCTGGCGTGGACATACACGGATGCCGCAACGCCGCTTTTCGTGGGCACATGCGAAGCAATTGATCGTGTTCGGTTTCCCGGTGATGCTGGAAGGTGCGTTGTGGGCTTTCCTGACACGCGTCTTCAGTCTGTTGATCGGTGCGATCCACGGCATGAGCATGCTGGGTTTTGTGAGTGTCGCATTCAAGGCGACGGATGCCTTGTCGAATATCGTCGGCAGTGTGGCGGGACGGATCGGCTTGCCATTGTTCTCGTCGATGCAGGCGGACAAGGAACGTTTGCAACGCTCCTTCCTGCAAACCACGCAGGTGATGGCTTTCGTGTCCACGCCTATCTTCGTCGGCCTGGCTTTGACGACGGCGCAATGGGTACCCTTGCTGCTCGGTGACAAATGGTCGGAAGCGATTCCGATGATCGTGATCCTGTGCTTCGTGTGGGCGATCAGCTTTACCCGCGTTTTCGTCAGTCCTTATTTGCGTGCGCTCGGCCATCCGCGTGCCTTGTTGTTGCCGGCGGTGTGTGCGAGTGCCTGTACTATCGCCGCAGTTTTCCTGACCGCGCACCAGTCCGCGATTTACATCATTGCCGCCTGGTCGTGCCGTGTGGCCGTGACTTATCCGCTGGGTTTACATCTGTTGCGCAAGTACGCGGCGATTCCGATCCGGCAGCAAATGCAGCCTTTGCTGTCGCCTTTCTTGTGTGTCACGTTCATGGCCGCTTGCGTCTATGCGGCACAGCGCGGTTTGCAACACCTGGCGCTGCCTTTATTGGCGATGCTGTTGATATCGATGGCGGTGGGGGCAGTGAGCTATGCGCTTGCAGTGCTCCTGCTACACCGCGAACACCTGTCCGGCCTGTGGGCGAACTGGCGTAGCGGTGGTGAATTGAAGCAGGGTAGTTAGCGTTACTCGGTCGGATGGCGGTGCAGGTTTTTATCGCTGCCGGCCAGATAAATCGCGATGCGTTCTATCCAGCCTTCGGTCGGTGCCGGTTTGAGTGAGAGGATCGGCAGCAAGGCAATCGTTCCTATCAGCAGCAGCTTGCGATCAAACACAATGGTGGCCCGGCCATGCGCATACCAGATGAAGCCGAGGCTGATGACTGCACCCAGCAGCAAGCCGGTGATCACTTCAGAAACCGAATGCACGCCCAGTGCCAGTCGCGAAATACCTATCATCAGGCCAAAGCCGAGACCGGCCAGCACACCCAGCCGCAGCCTGCGTGCATCTTGTTCCTGCAGTAGCAAATACATAAAGACAGGTGCAATAGACATCGCCCGCATCGCATGGCCGCTGAAACCCTTGAAGTCGATTGCGGCGATACCTATGCCCCAGCCGACGTAGGCAATCTTGGTCGCGGCGACCAGGAAGATGCCGCCACCGAACAGCAGGCACCAGCAAAGTGCCGGACGCCATGCGCGTGCCGCCGCCAGCCAGACTGCAAGCAGTAAGGCCAGCGGCATCGTGAAGTTGGTATCGGCGAGTTTGGTAAAGGCGAGCCAGGCTGTCATAAATCCAATCAATAAAGGTAAGGCGTCATGCAGGTTTTTTGCGATAGGCAATCAGCAGCATGACGATACCCAATACGATCAGCGGTACTGACAACATTTGTCCGGCAGAGATAGTGATGCCGGCGAAGTGAACTTCGTAATCCGGCATGCGGAAATACTCGGTAAAGAAGCGCGCCGAACCATACAGCAGGGCGAACATGCCACCGACCGCCATACGTGGTCTTTCCTTGCGTGCGAACAGCCACAGCAGGATGAACATCAGCAAGCCGTCGACCAGTGCCTGGTATAAAGGCGATGGATGGCGTGGCAGGTTATCGACGTTCGGCCAGATCATGGCCCAGGGCAGCGATGCATCGGCGATGCGGCCCGGCAGTTCGGCATTGATGAAGTTGCCGAGGCGGCCGAAGGCATAACCGAGCGGCACCATGGGTGCGATGAAATCCCATACATCGAGTACATTGCGACCCTGGCGTCGTGCCCATATGCTCATCGCCAGCAAGACGCCGAGGAAGCCGCCGTGGAAGGACATGCCGCCTTTCCAGACTTTGAAGATTTCGAGTGGATTCGAGAAGTAATAGCTGGGATCGTAAAACAGGACTTCACCGAGGCGGCCGCCGATGATCACACCGAGCACACCATAGAACAACATATCGTCGATGTCTTCCTTCTTCCAGCCGGCGCGGGCGATATGCGGTTGCTTGATGCGGATACGGGCAAGCCAGATGAATTGCGCGAAGGCCGCCAGGTACATCAAACCATACCAGCGGATGGCGAGGGGACCGATTGAAAGTGCAACCGGATCGGGCATAGGGTGTATCCACATAATTTATTTCTTTCGCAATAATTCCAGAAAAGCGTTTAATACCGGCGAGGTATTATCCCGTCGCCATGCCATACCGGTTTCGACCAAAGGCGTTTTATCTGCCAGTGCCTTGTAGTCGACGCCGGGGCGTTTTAAGTTTGATACGGATTGTGGCACAAGCGCGATGCCCATGCCGGCCGATACCAGGCCGATGATGGTTTGCATCTGTATTGCTTCCTGTCCGATATGCGGCGTCAAACCGGCGTCGCGATAACAAGCCAGGATCGCATCATGGAAGGCCGGGGCAATCCGGCGCGGGAAGATAATCAGCGGCAGTTCGGCTACCGCCTGCAATGCCACCGTTTGCTTGCCGCGCACAGCCTTCAGTCCCTTAGGTACAGCCAGGATCAAAGGTTCAGATAAAACCGGCAAATAATCGAGTTGCAGCTTGGCCTTGTCCGGCAAAGGCGGGATCAGCAAGCCGACATCGATGCGTCCCTGCGCCAGTTCATCCAGCTGTACGTCAGTGGTGGCTTCACGCAAATCGATTTCAACCTGCGGATAGGCTTCGCGAAATTCACGCAGGAAGTGCGGTAGCACACTGTAGTCAGCAGTCGAGACGAAAGCCAGCGACAGGCGGCCGGAGGCGCCGGAAGCGGCGCGCCGCATCAGGTCGGGCAGGGCGGCGGTTTGTTGCAGGATGCGTTGTGCTTCCGGCAAGAGCGCAATACCGGCCGGCGTCAGCGCGACGCTGCGGCTGGTGCGGCGGAACAGTTGTACGCCCAGTAGCGCTTCCAGCGCCTGGATCGATTGCGACAGCGGCGGTTGCGTCATGTGCAGGCGCAGCGCGGCGCGGCCGAAATGCATTTCTTCGGCGACGGTGACGAAGTGGCGGAGCTGCCTGAGTTCGATGTTCATGGCCTTAATTTACCTCATATCAATATATTTTGCATATTGATCATGATGGAATCATATATTTGACACATGGCACGACGCAAGGCAATCTAGGCGTCTTTTCAAGGATTTGCCCTGTTACCGGGCAGGCAAGCGTCGCAGCCCTTTGAAATTGCGACGTACTACCGATAGTTTTCTTTCTGGAGTCATCATGGCATTCAATCGCCGTTCGAAAAATATTACGCAAGGCATCTCCCGCAGCCCGAATCGTTCCATGTATTACGCAATGGGCTACGAAAAGGAAGATTTCGATAAACCTATGGTCGGCGTCGCCAACGGCCACTCGACGATCACGCCATGTAACTCCGGCCTGCAAAAGCTGGCTGATATCGCGATCAAGACAATCAAGGATTCCGGCGGCAATCCGCAAGTATTCGGCACCCCGACGATTTCGGACGGTATGTCGATGGGCACCGAAGGCATGAAGTATTCGCTGATTTCGCGCGAAGTCATCGCCGACTGTATCGAAACAGCTGTCAACGGCCAGTGGATGGATGGCGTGCTGGTAATCGGTGGTTGCGACAAGAATATGCCGGGTGGCATGATCGCGATGCTGCGCACCAACGTGCCAAGCATCTATGTATACGGCGGCACCATCAAACCAGGTAACTGGAAAGGCAAGGACCTGACCATCGTTTCCGCGTTTGAAGCAGTCGGTGAATTCACTGCCGGTCGCATGTCGCAGGAAGACTTTGACGGTATCGAACGCAATGCCTGCCCATCGGCCGGTTCCTGCGGCGGTATGTACACCGCGAACACCATGTCGTCTTCGTTTGAAGCGCTGGGCCTGGCCCTGCCTTACTCGTCGACCATGGCGAATCCTGATGATGAAAAAGTCGGCTCCGCAGCGGAATCCGCACGCGTGTTGATCGAAGCGATCAAGAATGACTTGAAGCCACGCGACATCGTGACGCGCAAGGCAATCGAAAATGCAGTGGCCGTGATTATGGCTACCGGCGGTTCGACCAATGCGGTCCTGCACTTCCTGGCGATTGCACATGCCGCTGAAGTGGAATGGACGATCGACGACTTCGAACGCATGCGTAAAAAAGTACCAGTCATCTGCGACCTGAAACCATCTGGTAAATATGTTGCGACCGACTTGCATAAAGCCGGCGGTATCCCACAAGTCATGAAAGTCTTGCTGGATGCAGGCCTGCTGCACGGCGATTGCATGACCATCACCGGCCAGACCGTCGCGGAAGCATTGGCACACATCCCATCGGTACCGCGCGCCGACCAGCACGTGATCCACCCGATCAAGGATGCGTTGTACGAGCAAGGCCATCTGGCGATCCTGAAAGGCAATCTGTCGCCTGAAGGTTGCGTGGCAAAAATCACCGGTTTGAAAAATCCTGTGATCACCGGCCCGGCACGTGTATTCGATGATGAATACTCGGCGATGGACGCGATCATGGCGAACAAGATTGTTGCCGGCGATGTCCTGGTCATGCGCTACCTCGGACCAAAAGGCGGTCCTGGCATGCCTGAGATGCTGGCACCGACTTCGGCGCTGGTTGGCCAGGGCCTGGGTGAATCAGTTGGTTTGATTACCGACGGTCGTTTCTCCGGTGGTACCTGGGGCATGGTGGTTGGCCACGTGTCGCCGGAAGCGTTTGTCGGTGGTCTGATCGGCCTGGTGGAAGAAGGTGATTCGGTCACCATCGATGCACACAAGCTGCTGATCCAGTTGAACGTACCGGAAGAAGAAATCGCACGTCGCCGCGCCAACTGGAAACAACCTGCACCGCGTTACACACGTGGCGTGTTGTCGAAATTTGCCGCACTGGCTTCGTCGGCCAGCAAAGGCGCGGTTACCGGCTGATAACTGGTTTTGCTTGCGTAAAAAAGCCGGCTGATGCCGGCTTTTTTTATGCGCGTTGGATAAGTGCGGTTTGTGCTTTTCTTTATCCACATTTTCTGTGGATAAGTCTGGGGGAAACTCATCGTACCGGTGCGCAAAGCCTTGCTGTTATTGGCCCGGATATAAATTGCCCATCCAGTGGCGGCATTGCACAAGTATTGGCCTTGCCGTTCAATCGGCAAATACGTATTTGTTCTTGCCCAGTTGCTTGGCCTGGTACATCGCGGTATCGGCACGCTTGAGTAATTGTTCGCGCTCGACGCCGGGCTGGAACATTGCGACGCCTATGCTGGCCGACACGATGACTTCGTTGCCATCCATGTGTACCGGTTCTTGTGCGGTATGGATCATGCGTTCGAGGATTTTCTCGCATTCATCGATGGAGTTCAGGCGATCGAGGATGACGACGAATTCATCACCACCAAAACGCGCCAGCGTATCGGTCGCACGCATACAGTGTTGCAGGCGTTGCGCCATTTGCTGCAACAGGCGATCACCGGCGGCATGGCCGAGGCTGTCGTTGACTTCCTTGAAGCCATCAAGGTCGAGGAAGCAGACTGCGACCAGGTGATGATGGCCGTTGGCGCCGGCAATGGCTTTCTTCAGACGGCTGTCGAGCAGGCGTCGATTCGGCAGGCCGGTCAATACATCGTATTGCGCGAGTCTTTGCAATTCCTTGCGGCTGCGGATGACGCCACCGAGCAGGTAAGCCAGCCACGCGACAAAGAGGCTGCCAAGGATGGTGACGCAGGCTTCAAACAGCAGGCGCGCGCGATTGCTCCAGCTGCCTTGTTTGCTTACTTCCAGTGTCCATTCGTTCGTACCAACCCTGACCGGACGAGTGAAGATACGGCCTTCCGGCATGGCGGCGGAAGCGGCGATCACTTCCACCGTATCAGTTTGTGGATTGTGGCCGCTCAGGCGATATGCATAGCCGCGCTGTTCCATATCTTCAAGGTGCGCGTCGCTGAAGGCATCAGGAAATTTCAGTGTCACTGCGGTAAAGCCCCAGAAGTAAGAGCTGCCTTCTGCGGTTTTGAGGAAAACGGGGAGTTGACCGACTGCGCCCATAGGTCCCTGCAACAGGCGGATGGGGCCGTAGAACTCGACCACGTTCTGGTTCATCGTCGGGATCAGTGTGTTGCGATCCTCACCCGCCAGCATATCGTGGCCCAGCACGCCATGACTGGCTGTGGCCGGTTCGGTCTGGCGGATGATACCGTCCGGTGCCAGCGACAAGGCGTACGCGCCCTTGTACATCGTCAGCATGTAGCGGGAGAGGCGGGAGAATTCGCTGACCTGTCCCTTACCCTGGTGCACCATCACCGCCAATGCATTGGCGGCTGACAGCGCATGATCGAATTGCTGGGTAATCGCGGTGGCATAAGTCGTCACCATCTGGTTCGCTTTCACCAACTCGATTTCACGACGATTGGATTCAGCCTTGAAAAATATCCAGCCGCCCACCATCAGTGACAGCATGAATACCAGTAGGGGGAATCGCCAGATAGTAGGGTGCGCGGCAAACAATAAAGGTCGGCGCATGATTTGGCCTCGCTTTACAATTTGTTGAACAGGCTCTGCACTTCCTAGTAGAACCGGTCTGCCCTACAGGGTCAAGGACGGCCGGTCTTTGTTTAGAAATGTTTACTCGGTGTAGGACAAGAGCTGTTGTAGAAAACTGTTGCAGAAATAGTCACGAGCGCGACTATCGGGATGACTTGCTGCGGGGCTATTTGAAGGTCTTTTTGACGCGTTCCTGGCGAGCTTTTTCCAGTTGCTCATGGGCTTTGCGTTTGTCGCGTCCCAGCATACGCTCGCCAAACTCGAACCAGAGGAAGGCGAACGCGAACAAACCGACAATCGCCCACCATGACAGGTCGGCAACCGGGCCAACTTCAAAGTATTTTAAAACGGTCAATAGTACGATCGCGATAATGAGTGGCATGAGTTCTCCCTTTGGCTGCAGCATATTGTGAAAAAGAGTAACGGTCAATTGCGGCTGTCAACCCTTGTGTTAGCTTGGCGTTGTATCACTGTAGGGGGTTGTATTCCTGAAACACGGTAGAATAGCGGCGATCAATCTTGTGGAGAAAAGCATGAAACGTACTTTGTTGCTGGGTTTGGTTCTGGCTGCTGGCGTGTCGAATGTCGCGATGGCGAATGCCGATCTTGCGAAAGCAAAAAACTGCATGGCTTGTCATTCGGTGACGAACAAGGTGGTGGGCCCTTCTTTTAAAGATATTGCGGCTAAATACGCCGGCCAAAAAGGCGCGGAAGACAAGCTCGTACAAAAAGTATTGAAGGGTGGCAGCGGTACCTGGGGTGCTGTTCCTATGCCGGCTAATGCGCAGGTGAGCGAGGCGGAAGCACGCACCCTGGTTAGCTGGATCATGACATTGAAATAAGCATGCTTTGTTAGCATAGCTAAAAGCGCCCTGTGGGGCGCTTTTTTTATTGCGAATGAGTCTGGTTTTGCTGTTGTTGATACTGTTCTCTCTCCGTTGAGAAGTGCGTTGCCGGGGGCGGCCCGGCAGCCGCTTACTTTTCTTGTCTCGCCAAGAAAAGTAAGCAAAAGAAGGCGACCGCGAAGCCGCAGCCCCTGCGGGGTTCCCGTCTGTGCAAGTCAAAAAATGGGAAGCGGACGAAACTCGCTTCGCTCAGACAACGTCCACTTCTTTTTCCATTTTTTGCCCCGCACAAACGGCAGCGCCTAAGCGGATTAAGGTCAACAGCCTCTTTGCGCGTACGCACATGACTTCTCCCGCATTCGGTGCGCCCGCAGTCCATTTCGGCGCATAGTCTTGTGTCTTTCCCATCACTTTACTGATTCGTTCAGGACAGTTGTGATGTCTTTACCACAGTGGTTTTGCCCCTGTTTTGCTCCTGCTCTATATAGAGCGACCGCCTCCATTTTCCGATTGGCACGCTTGTTGCTGAACATAATTCAAGCTACTTGAATATTTAAGTTTTTGTTGTTACTGTCATTCAAGCAACTTGAAATGTTCCCGCCGATTGTTTTCCAAGGAGATAAAAGTGAGCAAGACCAACACTGTATTAAAGGCAGCAGTAGTGTGCGCTGCAGTAGGCATGAGTTTGCTGAGCATGACGGCATCGGCTAAAGATGTCGTGAAGATTGCATTTGTTGGGCCGCTAACTGGCGGTGTCTCCTCTATCGGTCTGGGCGGGCGCAATTCCGCTGACCTCGCAGTGCGCTTGCGCAATGCCGATCCAAAAGCCAAATACACGTACCAGCTGGTGACCCAGGATGACGAATGTCGTCCTAACGTCGGCGTGCAGGTTGCTACCAAAATCGCCGCTGACAAGAGCATCGTCGCCGGTGTCACCCACTTCTGTTCAGCCGTTGCAATGGGTACGGTCGGCGTCTACAACCGTTTCGGCCTGCCGGTCATCGTCTGGGGTGCAGTACTGCCGGAAATCACTTACGGCAATGACTTCAAGGAAGTCCATCGCGTCAACGGCACGATGATTAACCAGAGTGAAGTGGCCGCCAAGTTTATGATCAGCAAGGGCTATAAGAAGTGGGCGATCATCCATGACACCACCGACTATGGCAAAGGCCACAATAAGTACTTCTCCGAGTTCGTGAAGAAAAATGGCGGCACCGTGCTGTCGACTTTTGGTGTGACTGCAGACCAGCAGGATTTCACCACCGAACTGACCAAGATCCGCGAACTGAAACCTGATGTCGTCTACTTCGGTGGCCTGACACCACTCGGCGTCCGTATCCGTACCCAGATGGAAAAGCTCGGTATCAAGGCGCAGTTTGAAGGCACCTCCGGTATCAAGTCGGATGCTTACATCCAGGGTGTGGGCGAGAAGGTTGCGGAAGGTTCCTTGTCCTTCATCGAAGGCGCACCATGGGAAAAAATTCCTGGTGGCTTGTTCTTTACCGCCAAATACCAGTTGCAAAAATACAGCGAACCACCTGAAGCTTATGGTCCATTCGCTTTCGCCGCCGCCAACCTGATCATGGATGCAGTGGAAAAAGTCGGTCCGGATCGCAAGAAGGTGCGTGATGTACTGAACCAGACCAAAGACGTCGATACCCTCATCGGCAAAGTGACATTCGATGACCATCGCCAAAACATCGTGCCGCTGGTGACCAAGTATGTGGTCGAAGACGGCAAGTGGGTCATTTGGGAAGACAGCAGCTACGCCACCGGCAAGCGCAAGTTGTCCGGGCTCTAAGCTCTAAGCAATCATAAAACAGGCATGACATCGCAGGCCCCGCCCCTGTGCGGGGACCTGCTGCCTGATAGAAATTGGAACGGAGCAAACGATGAGTGAGATCGGTCAATATGTGTTTAACGGACTGATGCTGGGCATGATCTATGCCATGGTGGCAGTCGGTTTTACCTTGTTTTTTGGAGTGCTGGACGTCATCAAGTTTTCGCATGGCGATACTTTGATGGTCGGTGCTTTTGCAGGCCTGACGGCTTCTACTGGTGTATTGATGCTGGATATCAGCTCACCCTGGATACGTTTGCTGGCAGTAGTCTTAAGTGCGGTGTGCGTGACCGGTTTACTCGGTGCGGCAATCGCGAAATTCCTGATTCTTCCCTTGCATAAGGCACCGCCGCTGAATACCTTGCTGGCGACCCTGATGCTGGGTACGGTAATGCGCGAATCAGTCCGCCTGTTTTATCCGGACGGTTCGAATTCCAAACCTTTCCCTTCCTTGTTACCGACCGGCTCGGTCGATATCGGCACGCTGGCGCTACGAGCCGATAATGTGATTCTCCTGATCAGTGGGCTGGCGATTATCGCCGGCGTGCACTTCCTGATTACGCGTACCCGTCTCGGCATGGCAATACGTGCAGTGGCACAGGATGGAGAAACCGCACGCCTGATGGGCATCAACTTTGAAGCGGTGGTGTTGCTGACTTTCGCACTGGGCTCCGGCATGGCAGCGCTGGCCGGTGTGATGAATGGCCTGTACTACAACGAGATCAACTTCAACGTCGGCCTGCTGCTCGGCGTGATCGGTTTCTCGGCGGCGATCCTGGGCGGACTCGGCAATATTTACGGTGCCATCCTCGGCGGCTTCCTGTTCGCGGCACTGCAAGTGCTCGGCAGCGCCTTGTTGCCGGCATTGATACCGAATATCCCTAGCGCCTACAAAGACGTCTTCGCCTTTGCTGTCGTCATCATCTTGATGGCGTGGAAACCAACCGGCCTCATTGCCGAAAAATCAAGCGAGCGAGTCTGATATGAGCGACATCAAATTGAAAACAAATTCAGCCAAGCTGGTATTGGCGCTGGCCACTATCCTGGTGACTGCATACATGTGGCTGTTCCTGCACGCGGAATCGCAGCTCGCCATCGGTGCCTTGATCGTACTGGCTCTGGTGCTGGTTATCGTCGGCAAGAAGTTGGGCACCACGCAACGTATCGAACAGGCCGCGGCCAGCCGTCCTGGCCTGGCACGGATCTGGATGGTGCTGGGCTTGCTGGCTTTGGTGGCGGCCTTTTACGATAGTCACTTCGTGCTGATGATGATTTGCGCAGTCTTGTTGTATTCGACTGCCTGTATGGGCCTGACGCTGCAATTCGGCTTTGTCGGTGTGGCGAACTTCGCCGGTGCCGCCTTCTTCGGGATCGGCAGTTACACCACAGCAGTGCTGGCGACGCATACCGGTTTGCCGCAACTGGCGAACATTGCGATCTCCGGCGTGGTGGCGGCCATCATCGGCTCGGTACTGATCCTGCCGGTGCTGCGTACCCGTGGTCACTATGCGGCATTGGTGACGATTGCCTTCGGCATCCTGTTCAAGACCTTTATCGAAGTCAACGATGTACTCGGTGGTCCGCAAGGCTTGCAAGTACCGGGCATGCAATTGTTCGGGCATGCCTTCAATGAAGGCTTCACGCTATTCGGCATCGAGTTCTCTTTCTATGTTTCCTATGTCTTGCTGAGTCTGGTGATCTGTGCCGGTGCCTTCGTGCTGGTGAAAGCGCTGGAACGTTCATGGGTGGGCTTGAGCATGGATGTGGTGCGCACCGATGAAACGGCGGCCGCTACTTTCGGCTTGCATATCGCGCGCTGGAAAGTAATCGCCTTCACGATGGGTAATCTGTTCGCCGGTATCGCCGGTAGCGTGTACGGCATGATGGTGGGCTTCATCGCGCCAAACAATTTCACCTTCTCTGATTCCCTGTTGCTGGTATCGATTGCGATCCTTGGCGGCCTGGGTAATCCGGTCGGCCTGATCCCGGCAGCCATCATCGTCCTGATGCTGCCGGAGAAGCTGCAGTTCATTCAGGAATATCGCGTCCTGCTGTACGCGGCACTGGTGATCGCAATCCTGTTGTTCCGTCCGGAAGGCCTGTTGCCACGCAAGACACGCTTGTTCTTTAGCCGAAAGGACGCCTGATGAATGCCGCGACCATGAATCACGTAGAGCGCCCAACACACACTATCGGCGGCAAGCTGGTCGGTGTCACCGACCTGACCATGCGCTTCGGTGGCTTGACCGCGCTGGACCAGTTGAATATGCAAATCAATGAAGGCGAGGTATTGGGTTTGCTCGGGCCTAACGGTTCCGGCAAGACCACATTCTTCAATGTCCTCACCGGTTTGTATAAAGCGACCAGCGGTTCGATTATTTATAAAGGCCAGGAAGTCATCGGACAGACACCGCAAGAAATTTACCGCAGTGGTGTCGCGCGTACTTTCCAGCGTTCGCGTTTGTCCTTGCCGCTGACGGTGTTCGACAACATCGTGATTGGCGATTACCAGCACATGAACCATGGCTTGTTCTTCAATCTGTTCCAGCGCAAGGCTTTCCGTGCCGAGTACGACGCGTATGTGGGCAAGGTTGAAGCCTTGCTGAATATTTTCAGTCCGCCGCTGGTGGCGCGCATGTTCGAGCCGGTCGGCACTTTCACCATGATTGACCGTCGTCGCATCGAAGTCTGCCGTGCCTTGCTGAGCCAGCCGCGCCTCTTGCTGCTGGATGAACCTTCGGCCGGTATGACACATGATGAAACCGAAGCCCTGATGGATGACATTCTGCAAGTGCGCGGCAAGCTGGAAAACCTGACCATCGTGCTGATTGAACATGAGATGAATGTGATTGAGCGCATTACCGATCGCTGCATCGTCTTCAACTACGGCAAGAAAATCGCTGAAGGCACTTACGCAGAAATCACCGCTGATCCTAATGTGCAAACCGCTTATCTGGGAGAAGCAGAATGAGCAATCTGATCGTCAAGGGACTCACCACCGGTTATGACAAGGTGAATGTGTTGCACGATGTTTCCATCGAAGTGGCACCGGGCAAGATCACTTGCATCCTCGGTGCCAACGGTGCGGGTAAAAGTACGCTGATCCGTTCGATACTGGGTCTGACGCCGCCGCGCCAGGGTGAAATCCTGTGGGGTGGCAAGAACCTGGCCGGTGAAAAAACCCACAACATCATCGCCAGCGGCATCTCCTGCATCCCCGAAGGTCGCAAGGTTTTTCCACGCATGACCGTAGCGGAAAACCTCGCACTCGGTGCCTTCCTCGAAAGCAGCAGCACGGTAGTACGTGACCGCCTGGCGCGCGTCTATGAAATCTTCCCGCGCCTGAAAGAAAGGGCGGCGCAGCTGGCCGGCACCATGTCCGGTGGTGAGCAGGCGATGGTTTCGATCGGCCGCGGCCTGATGGCGGAACCGAAGTTGCTGGTGATCGATGAACCTTCGCTTGGTTTGTCACCGCTGTACGTGAAAGAAAACTTCAAGGTCATCAAGCAGATTAACGCGCTTGGCATTACAGTCCTGCTGGTCGAACAGAATGCGCGCCAGACGCTGGCGATCTCGCATTACGGCTATGTGTTGTCGCAAGGCCGTGTGATGGCGCAGGGCACGGCGGAAGCCTTGTCCAGCAATGATGATGTGCGTTCAGCTTACTTTGGTTAAACGGGAGCGCACTGAATGAGAGATTACGCCAGCGCATCATTGAAGCAATTGGCTGCATGTATCGCCCGTCGTGAAGTGACGGTGGAAGATGTGGCGCGTGCCGGGATTACGCATATAGAGGAATACGAACCTGCTGTTCACGCCTGGCAGCATTTCGATCCGCAACAGGTGATTGAACAGGCGCGCCGGCTCGATGCACAGCCGCACCAGGGGTTGCTGTACGGCTTGCCGATCGGTGTGAAGGATTTGATGGATACCGCGGATATGCCGACCACTTATGGTTCGCCTATCTATGAAAACTACCGGCCCCTGGTGGATGCCGCCTGTGTTGCAGCCAGCCGCAGTGCCGGTGCGGTGCTGATGGGTAAAACCGTCACCACCGAATTCGCCACTTTCCAGCCGGGACCGACACGCAATCCGCATGGTGCAACAGACCATACGCCGGGCGGTTCATCCAGCGGTTCGGCGGCAGCGGTCGCCAGCGGCATGGTGCCGGCAGCCTTTGCCACGCAGACGGCGGGATCCATCGTCCGGCCTGCAGCGTATTGCGGCGTGGTCGGTTACAAACCGACCTTTGGCACCTTGCCGCTGGCAGGTATCAAATCGCTATCGCCCAGCCTGGATACGGTAGGTGTACTGACACGCAATGTGGCCGATGCCGCATTTTTCATCGGTGCCTTGGCACGCTTGCCTTTGTCATCCCAGCTGGCACCGGAAGCGGCGCCGCGTTTGCGCGTCGGTATTTGCCGCACGCCGAACTGGGAGCGGGCGAGTGTCGCTACCCGTGATGCCATCGAGCAGGCGGTGCGCTTGCTGGAACGAAGTGGCGCAGTGCTGCGCGATATCGATTTGCCCGCGCCTTGCGGCGGTCTCACGGATGCACAGATACGCATCATGTCGTATGAAGCATCAGCGGCCTTCGAACCTGAAGCACGCAGCCATGCGGAAGGCTTCAGCAAGGCATTTGCTGCAGTGCTGGAAGCGGGGCGGGGCATAGACGGCACGAGCTATGTTGCGGCGCAGGCACTGGCGGCGGCTTCGCGCCAGATGGTGGCCGGCGTATTTGAAACTGTCGATATCCTGCTCGCGCCGAGTACCGAAGGGGAAGCACCGGCCGGGCTGGATGCAACCGGCGATCCGATTTTCAACCGCATGTGGTCGCTGCTCGGCAATCCATGCGTACACGTGCCGCTGGGCGCAGGTCCGGGCGGTATGCCGATAGGCGTGACACTGATCGGCCCACGCTGGGGCGATGCAAGCACGCTGGCCGCAGCCAATTTACTCGAAAGCACTTTTGCTTCGATCAACTGAAGAACAGGAATAGCATGAGTCAGCAAAACCAGGCGGCCGGTAGCGCCGCAGAAAAAGCGCAAGACCACGTTAATAGCAATCGCCTGCAGGATGCGATTGCCGCACTCGCCGCTTTTGGCGGGCGCGATGATGGTGGTGTAGCACGCGAAACCCTGACTGCAATCGATCTGGAAGCACGCCGTCATTTGATTACCTCGGCACGCGCGCTCGGTTGTGAAGTCGAGATCGATGATTGCGCGAATCTGTTTTTCCGTCGTCCAGGTACAACTGATCTGCCACCGGTGCTGACCGGCAGCCATGCCGATACGCAACCGGTAGGCGGCAAACTGGATGGCGCATATGGCGTACTGGCCGGACTCGAAGTGATCGCAGCCTTGAACGATGCCGGGATCCAGACGCAACGTGCGATTGAAGTAGTGGCATGGACCAATGAAGAAGGCAGCCGCTTCGGCCCCGGCGCAATGGGTTCCAGCGCCTTCGTCGATCCATCGCGCCTGCCGGCTTATCGCGAGGTCAAGGATGGCGACAATATTACTTTCGGTGCGGCGGTCGATACCGCTTTGCAGGCAGCGGCTGATGTCAAGCATCGCGGCTTGCGCCAGCCCATCGCGTCCTGCGTCGAGCTACATATTGAACAAGGCCCGGTGCTGGAACGTGCGAATGCCGCATTGGGTGTGGTGACCGGCATCCAGAGTGTGCGCTGGTATCGTGTCGAATGCGTAGGGATGGCGGCACATGCCGGTACCACTCCGATGGATGAGCGCAGCGATGCGATGAAGGCGGCAGTCACGCTGGCGCAACAGCTGTATACACATGCGGCGGCAGAGGCTGCAAACAATCTGCGCCTGACGCTTGGACGCTGGCAGGTTGGTCCGAATTCGGTCAACACCATCCCGGGCAATGTTGAATTCACCATTGATGTGCGTTGCGTCGATGCTGCCGTATTGGAACGTTTTGAACAATTCCTGACTCAGACGGTGGCAGCTTACCAATGGCGTGGCAAGATCGGTTTTGAATGCTTCTTCTCGCGTCCGCCGACGATTTTCCCGCAAGACATGCTGAGCCTGATCGAACAAGCCTGTGTGCGTGCCGGTACGCTGGCCCGGCGCGGTGCGCCGCAACACCTGACTTCGGGCGCCTTCCATGACGCAATGTACCTGGCGGAATATTGTCCGACGGCGATGATTTTTGTGCCAAGCAAGGGCGGAATCAGTCACAATGCCGCCGAGGAAACCGCGCCGGAAGATTTGTACCTGGGCGTACAGGCACTGGCTTATACGGTGGTGGAGCTGGCGAACCGTAAGTAAAGTAAGCAAAAACGCGGTATTCGATCATTCCTTTTTTACGGATAGAGAAATTGAAGACCAAACGCAGTACTGCTGAAAATGTTGAGGCTGTCGACAAAAAAACTTCGGTATCCGGGTTGGGGGTGCGTTTGCGCCATACCCGCCTGGTAGCGGGTTTGACCCTGATCCAGTTGGCGAAGAAAGCCGAGTGTTCGGAGAGTCTGATTTCCAAGATAGAACGCGGTTCGGCTACGCCTTCACTGGCCATGCTGCACCGGCTTGCGGTGGCGCTGGACAGCAATATTTCCAGCTTGATGTCGGAAGAAATGCCGGTCGTCGGTCCGGTGTTGCGCGTAGGTGAGCGGCCGGTGATCAAGACCGGTGGTATTTCTTTGGAACGCCTGGTCTTGCCGACCCGTGGTGGTTTGTTGCAGGCGAATATCCATATCGTCGAGCCGGGTGCGGAGAGTGACGGTCAGATCGAACACATCGGTGAAGAAGTAGGCTATGTGCTGGAAGGTACGCTGGAGTTGCGCCTGGGTGACGAGCGTTATGAAATTACCGTTGGTGATGTGTTTACCTTTGCCAGCAATGTGCCGCATGGTTACAGCAATATCGGCAAGACCGTGGCCAAGGTATTGTGGGTGAATTCGCCTGCCACTTTTTAGTGCATGGCAGTTGTAACGGTTTGCAAAAAGTATTTGCCTGAACTGAGTCCATAACATTGGATGTTCATGTCAGGTGCTTAAATCTTGAGGGCTGGGTTCTGTATAAACGGACTCAGCTTTTTTTATTTTCTTTCTGTCTTCATCTCTCTGCTCCCGAGCTTCCGAATACAAGAGTCTTGTCCGGTAAACGGAGGCTTATCAGTCTGCATGAGGGATGAACTTTTAACGATCATTCATATGCTGTATTGACATTCAGCAACTTTGCAAACATTTGCTAACAACAGTAATTAAAAGACGATTGTTCTAAAGCGGATGAACGTCCAATACGCCCGTATTCAATTACCTAAAAATGGCCCGCAGTGATTCGTGTTTTTTGTCTTCTTGAATAAAGCGGACAAAGCGCGAAAGCTTCTGGCCCGCCTGGGCGATTGATTATGGAGTAAAAGAATGACGATTAACATTGCTCGAGTTCGTGCCATCAAGTTACGCCCTCGCCGGACCGTGGCTGTGCCAGCCGGATCGTTGACGACGGTGTCTCTCCTTGTCTTGGGCACGATGTGTTTCCCTGCCGGAGCGCAAAATTATACGGGGAACGATATAAGCAGCGGGCCGTTTTCCAGTGGCACCCAGACCTTTCGCGACACAAGTATGTTGAACGCCGCGACCCCTAATGCCGTCAATGGTGGCGACCAGCTCTTTTACGACAGGAGCGTGCTGAACGCTTCCGCCGGCAATGCCGTCAACGGTGGAAACCAGTATTTCATAGACGCGAACGTGCTGAATGCTAGCGCTGCCAACGCTGTCAGCGGTGGAAGACAGGATTTCACGGGCGCTAGCGTGCTGAACGCTAGCGCCGCCAATGCCGTCAGCGGTGGAGATCAGTATTTCAACAACAATAGTGTGCTGAACGCCACCGTCGCCAAAGCCATCAGCGGTGGAGTGCAGGACTTCGCCGACGATAGTGTGCTGAACCTCTCGGCTGCTAATGCCATCAGCGGTGGACTGCAACGTTTCATCACCAAGAGCGTGCTGAACGCCACAGTGGCCAACGCCATCGGCGGCGGATTTCAGGATTTCTATGGTGAGAGTGTATTGAATGCCTCAGGCAGCAACGTCATCAGTAGTAGTGGACAGCAGCGTTTCGACGACAAGAGCACGTTGAATGCCTTAGTCGCCAATGCCGTCACCGGCGGATATCAGGAATTTCAAGGCGAGAGTGTGCTGAATGCATCGGCAGCGAATGCCATCAGTGGCGGATTTCAGGCTTTCTATGCCCAGAGTGTGCTGAACGCCTCAGCCGCGAATGCCATCAGCGGTGGAAAGCAAGGTCTCACCAGGATGAGTGTGTTGAACGCTTTGGTTACTAATGCCATCAGCGGCGGATTTCAGGATATCGATGACATGAGCGTGTTGAATGCCTCGGCCGCCGGTGCCGTCAACGGTGGAACGCTGTATTTTACTCGGGCTGGTGTGCTGAACGTACTTGTTGACGATGCACTTACCAAGAATACAAACACATTCTTTGAGAAGATGCATGGTGGCCCGGGCGGCACGGTCAAGCTCAACGGGCACAGCACGGTGATCGGTGGCATCAATAGCGTAAGTGCCGGTTCCGGCATCATCGAGAACGGCGGCGGCGCCGATGGCGTACTCACCGTCGACTCTTCCAGCGTGGGCAATAGTAGTTTTTCGGGTTTGCTGAGGGATGGCGGTGCCGGTAAGTTTGCACTCGTCAAGACCGGTGCAGGCACACTACAGTTGTCGGGTATCAGCAGCTATACCGGTAGTACCACCGTCACCGGCGGCACCTTGCAAGCCGGCTCGACCACTGCCTTCAACATAATTTCCGATTTCACCGTAGCGAGTGGCATGCTGGACGCCAATGGCTTCGATCAAACTGTCGCATCGCTTAGTAATGCTGGTACCACCGCGACCAATTTCAAGGGTGGCGCGCTCGGCACCACCTTGACTGTAACTGGCGACTACACCGGCAATGGCGGTACCGTGCTCTTGAACACGGAACTCAATGACGATACCAGCCGCACTGATCGCTTGCGCATACGAGGCAACACGGCTGGACTATCGAAGCTGGCAATCAACAATGTGGGTGGGCCAGGCGCACAGACGATAGAAGGTATCCGTGTGATCGAAGTGGATGGCAACTCTGTGGGTGAATTCGTTTTGAATGGTGATTACATCATAGCCGGGCAGCAGGCAGTGGTCGGTGGCGCCTACGCTTATACCCTGCACAAGAACGGCGTGAGTACACCTAACGATGGTGCCTGGTACCTGCGTTCGCGTCTGAAGGGCCTGGATCCGGAACAGCCTTTGTATCAGGCGGGTGTACCCGTGTATGAAGCTTACCCGCAGGCATTGCTGGCACTTAACAGCGTATCGACCATGCAGCAACGTATCGGTAATCGCTTGTGGCGCACGGGAGCGGAGCCGGATGCCGACATTTCCGCGTGCACCGACCCGAGCACGGGAAGCTGGGCTCGTATCGAAGGTAGCGCGGAGCGCTTCGATCCAACGCGCTCCGACAGCATGAGCAGCTACGATGTGGATCGTTACAAAATGCAGGTCGGGCTTGATGGCCTGTTGCATGAAACGGGCACGGGGCGACTGTTCGGCGGCCTCAACCTGCATTACAGCAATGGCCGTACCAAGGTCTCGTCCATCTATGGCAATGGTCGTATCAATACGGATGGCTATGGTGTCGGCGGCACATTGACCTGGTATGGCGATAATGGCTTCTATATCGACAATCAGGCGCAATTTACTTTTTACGACAGCAAGCTGGCATCGACGACGGCCGGACGCACACTCGTCAATGGCAACAATGGAAAGGGCTATGCGCTGTCGAGCGAAGTGGGGCGACGCTTGACTATTGCGCGCGGCTGGAGCTTCACACCGCAGGCACAACTGATGTACTCCAAGGTGTCGTTTGACAGCTTCACCGACGTATTCGGTGCAGTGGTGGCGCTGGATAGGGGCAAGAGCTTGCGTGCACGACTGGGCTTGTCGCTGGATTATGAAAATGCATGGCGGGATGCCACGGGCCAGAAGAAACGCCTGCAAACCTATGGCATCGTCAATCTCTACAACGAATTCCTGAATGGGACACGGGTTGGTGTGGCCGGCATAGATTTCGCCAGTGCCAACGAGCGACTCTGGGGTGGTATTGGTGTGGGTGGCTCCTATAGCTGGGCCGACGGCAAATACAAGGTCTACGGCGAGGGTAGCGTCAACACCAGTTTGAACCGCTTTGGTGACAGCTACGCTATTGCCGGAATCTTGGGTATCAAGATCGCGTTCTAAAGACAGTGCCGCCTACTGTTGAAGGGACGGTTTAGTTTCAGGCTACATAAAAAAATCGCCCGCGTTTGCAGGCGGGCGATTTTTGCAGAGAGGCAGGGGTGCTTATTTCACGACCGCCAGTTCCGTGCGTTTGCCACCACGGTAGGTGTACAGCGTCAGCGTACCATCCTTGATATCGCCTTTGGCATCAAAAGCGATAGTACCTGTTACACCCGGGTAGCTGATTTTGGTCAGCTCAGGCAGGTACTTGGCGGATTCCCACGATTTGGCTTTTTGCATCGCGTCGACTACTGCATAGGTCGCATCGTAGGCATACGCTGCGGTGTAGATGACGTCTATGCCAAAACGTTTTTTATACGCGGCACGGAATTTATCCAGGCCTGCCTTGCGCGCATCTTCGACACCACCGGCTTCCGCACAGTACACATTGTTTTCACCGAGGCCGGCACCGGCCAGGCCAGGCAGGGAACCGGTACAGATACCGTCACCGCCCATGAATTTGGCATTGATGCCCAGTTGCTTCATTTGCTGCAGCATAGGGCCGCCGACTGCATCCATGCCGCCAAAGAAAATGACGTCCGGTTTCTTCGCCTTGATCGCAGTCAGGATGGCGTTGAAGTCGGTCGCCTTGTTATTTGTGTACTGGCTGGCGACCACAGTGCCACCAGCGGCCTTGACGCCTTTGGCAAATTCTTCTGCCACACCCTGGCCGTAAGCGGTACGGTCATCGATCACGGCGACGTTTTTGGCGGCCAGGCTTTTGACTGCATATTGACCGAGTACACGACCAAGTTGCGCATCATTGGCAACGACGCGGAAAGCGGTTTTGAAACCTTGCTGCGTGTATTTCGGGCTGGTGGAGGAAGGCGAAATCTGGACGATGCCGGCGTTGGCGTAAATCCTGGAAGCCGGGATGGTCGCACCCGAGTTCAGGTGGCCGATGACGACGGCGACATTGGAGTCAACCAGCTTGGTTGCCGCTGCGGTGGCTTGCTTAGGATCGGCTGCATCATCTTCCGGCATGTATTGCAGTTTGACTTTCTTGCCGTTGATGACGACGCCTTTGGCATTGAGTTCTTCGACGGCCAGGCGGGCGCCGTTTTCATTATCCTTGCCCATGTGCGCGTCGGTGCCGGTGACCGGACCGACGTGACCGATTTTGACGATTTGTTCCTGTGCCAGTGTGCTACCGGCGAGTGCCAGGAGGACTGCACCAGTTAAGGGAATCATTTTTGTCTTGAACTGCATATATTTTCTCCTGAGGATTGTAAAAATACAGAGTAGCTGCAACACTGGACACGCTTGCCTTGCAAGATAATGACCTTACAACATAAGAAAATGCGACGCAAAGCGTTTTTGTGCAATTTTCGAGGTTCACACGATTTTATATGAGCAAACTTCATACCCTGGATAAAGTTGATCGCAAGCTGCTGAACCTGCTGCAGAAGGATAACCAGACGCCGACGCGGACGCTGGCCGACAAGGTGCATATCTCCCAGCCGACCTGCTTGCGGCGTATCCGCGATATGCGCGATGCCGGCATTATCAGTGCCGATGTCGCGATGATAGACCCGTTTGCACTAGGTTACGGGATGCTGGCTTTCCTTGAAGTGTCGCTGGGCAATCAATCCGACGAGCACATGCAGGAATTTGAAGTGCGTATGGGCAAGGAGGCCGAAGTGATGCAGTGTTACTTCGTGTCCGGCGATTACGATTATTTCCTGGTGGTACACGTGGTGGATATGGATGCCTATTACCAGTTCGTGCGGCGCGCGATTTCAGGTTCCGGCAATGTGCGGCATTTCCAGTCGCGTTTCCCTATGAAACGGGCGAAGTTTGATACCCGGATTGCCTTCGATGAAAAGTCGGCGGCGGTACAGGTACGGATAGAGAAGTAGCTTAAGAATTTTACGGCCAATAAAAAACGCTGCATGTGATGAACATGCAGCGTTTTTTTATGTGCAGTCGGATCAGGCCGGTTGGGAGATGCCTGTCGTCAGCTGACGCGAAGGGCGGTAAGGCATGCCGGTAAATTTAAAGTCCAGGTCTGGTTGCAGGCCGGAAACGATTTCTGCCAGCGCACGCCCCGAGCCGCAACCCATGGTCCAGCCCAATGTGCCGTGGCCGGTATTCAGGTACAGATTGCTGTACTTGGTTTTACCAATATAGGGCACATTCGATGGCGTCAACGGACGCAAACCGGTCCAGTACACCGGATTGTCGTAATCGCAGGCATCCGGGAACAGTTCCCTGGTACGGCGTGTGATGGCTTCGCAACGTGCGGTGTTCAGATCACGGGTGTAACCGTTCAATTCACAGGTGCCGGCTACGCGCAGGCGGTCACCGAGGCGCGACACCACTAATTTATAGCCGTCGTCCGTCAGGGATACTGTCGGAGCGGCGGCTGGATCGATCACTTTGTAAGTGGCCGAATAACCTTTGCCCGGGTAGATCATCAAGTCTATGCCGAGCGGACGCACCAGTTCCGCCGAGAAGCTGCCCATTGCCATGACGTAAGCGTCGGCATGCAGCACTTTATGGCGGCCATCCGGGCCTATCACTTCGACGCCGGTGATTTTGGCATTGGCGCCGCTGCCTTCGGTCAGCAGGCGCGTGACCGAGGTGTTGTACTGGAAATCGACACCGGCTTCGGCAGCCTTGGCGGCAAGGCCGCTGGTAAATTTATAGACGTCGCCGGATTCATCGGTAGCTGTGAAGTCACCGCCGACGATCTTGTTGCGTATGCTGGCCAGTGCCGGTTCGATGCGTACCACTTCATCGGCGCTGATAGAGTCGCGTGGGCAACCGAGGTCGCGCATCAGTTTGGCTGCAGGCAGCGAATCGTCGAATTCTTTTTGATCGGTGTAGAAGTGCAGGATGCCGCTGGTCAGCTGGTCGTAGTTGATGCCGGTTTCGGCACGTACTGCTTGCAGGGTTTGGCGGCTGTATTCGCAGATCGCGACGATCTGGCGGATATTGTCATTGGTGCGGGCCGGCGTACATTCGCGCAGGAAGTTGAGCGCCCATTTCCATTGCAGCCATTCAGGACGGAAGCGATACAGCAGGGGTGCGTCTTCCTTGCCCAGCCATTTCAGGACTTTCATGGGCGCGGCAGGATTGGCCCACGGTTCGGCGTGCGAGACCGAGATCTGGCAACCGTTGGCAAAGCTGGTTTCCTGTGCGGCACCGGGCTGGCGTTCGATAACGGTGACTTCGTGGCCCAGCTTGTTCAAAAACCAGGCAGAAGAGGTACCGATAATGCCAGAACCCAAAACAATTACTTTCATCACAATCTCCAACCATTTAAGTGTTATCCAATGGCTAAATTGTAGAAAGTTATTTGTTTTTTAGGCGTTCATTATCGCGTCAATTATTTTGAGTAAAAAACAAAATAAATTTTATTTTGTTTTAAAAACAAAAAAATCAGAGATTATTTTGTTTATTTGAAAAATGAATTTTATCCACTTCTTGCGCCACGGCATCACTAATGGCGTCGGCCAGGGTTTGATGTAAATCCTGCTTGATGCCTTCAGCCGCCAGCTGCATGACCTGTGCCAGGCTGTCCTTGATACGCTGTTCCAGCACCGGTTCTATGCGCTCGAGCAATTGTGTGAGCACACGCTCACTGATCTTTTGCTCCATGCGCGACCATTCTTCGTCGAGCCAGCTGTCGATCGGCTTATGCGCAGCCGGATCGCTTGCATTGCTGTCTACAGCCGTTGACGTGGCTTCGGCATGCACCACGCGCGGCGGCGTCGGGATGACTTCGGTCAGGACCGGGATGCCGAAATCCTGTGAGGATGAGTTACTCATGTCGGTTCCGCCACAAAATGGGTGAGTGGGTAACCGCGTTGCTTGTAGAAACTGTAGCGGTCGCGTCCGGCCGATTTATCGGCGTCTTCGGTGGAAATGACTTCAAACATGCGCTCGAAACGCGCGAAGTGGGTTGGCGAGGTATCCGACAGATTGATCAGGATTTGCGTATGTGGCGATTCCATCGCGCTGTCTGCGGTCAGCAGTATCGGCGTTTGCGCCGCCAGCGCATCGTCCAGCATCACGTGCGGCAGGAAATCCTGTTCGGAAAAGGTCCATAGCTTTTCATCCAGCTGCGCCAGCTGTGCCCGGTCCTGTGCCAGGATCACGATCTGGAAATTCGCATTACGTGCCTTGCGCGCCAGTCGGCAGGCATAGCTGATTTTGTCGGGCACGTTGCTGTGGAAGTCGATACGGGTCATAAGAGCTGAATAGTTGAAAACGAATAATCGATAGGACCGTGTGGCGACAGCAGGGTCTTTAGAAACGGAAGCCCGGCGGTGCATTGCCGGCGGCCGGCAGGCTGTCGCTCGGTGTTTCATGTGCCGGTGCTGCTTCAGCCCTGGTCTCCGCTGCCTTCTTTGGTGCCGCTGCCTGCGGCGGCGGATTGCGATAGCTGGCCGGCAATAGACTGGCTTCCGGATAGGCTGCGCTGCTCAGCATGGTATTCCATGCGTCGGCTTCGAAGCCGGATTGTTTGTTGCGGCCTACCGTCAGGAAAGGCAATTGCTTGTCGCCGCCGACTTGTTGCAGGCGCGCGATGTCTTCATTGCTATTGACGGTTTTTTCCGTGTAAGGGATGCCGCGTGCATTCAATAGCGCGCGTCCGCTGTCGCAGCCGCTGCATTTGCTGGTGGTGTAGAGCGTAACCGGATTGGCCTTGACGGCGCTGGCCAGCTCAAAGGGCAGGTTGGAAGTTGCGGAACTCGAAGATGAAATGGCTTTTTCTTCCACTTTCTTGACGGAAGCGGGTGGTGGCGTATCGCTATAGGTTACCTTGCCGTCCTGGCCCACCCATTTATATAGTTGGGCATGCGCATTTGCCGCCAGCAGCGGTAGCAAAGACAGCAGGAGCCAGGACCAGCGCTTGTTCATTTCATCTTCTCCATCGTATAAGGTCGCCTTATTTCATTACTCAGGCGGCCATTCCACTGTGGCGCAGCAGCGCATCGATAGTCGGTTCACGGCCGCGGAAGGCCTTGAACGAGTCGATGGCCGGACGCGAACCACCCATCGCGAGGATTTCGCGCAGGAAGCGTGCACCGGTATCGCCGGATAAGACATTGCCGCTGCTTTGGCCCGCTTCTTCAAACGCACCGTAGGCATCAGCCGACAAGACTTCCGCCCATTTGTAGCTATAGTAACCGGCTGCGTAGCCGCCGGCGAATATATGCGAGAACGAATGCTGGAAGCGATTGAAGGCCGGTGGTGTCATGACCGATACTTGCGCCCGTACTTCATTCAATACGTCCTGCACGGTTTTGCTGCCGTCCGGATTGTAGTCGTAATGCAGGTGCATATCGAACAGCGAGAATTCAACCTGGCGCAGGGTTTGCAGGCCGGACTGGAAGTTCTTCGCAGCGATCATCTTGTCGTACAGTGCACGTGGCAGCGGCGCGCCGGTATCGGCGTGCGCGGTCATGTGCGACAGCACATCCCATTCCCAGCAAAAGTTTTCCATGAATTGCGATGGCAATTCGACCGCATCCCATTCGACGCCGGAGATGCCGGACACGCCCAGCTCTTCAACACGCGTCAACATATGGTGCAAGCCGTGGCCGAATTCATGGAACAGCGTGATGACTTCATCATGCGTGAACAGCGACGGCTTGGCCTGGCCGTTGACGACTGCAGGTTCGGTGAAGTTGCAGGTGAGGTAGGCGATCGGTGTCTGTATGCCATCCTTGCCTTCTGCAATACGACGACGGCCGCGTGCGTCATCCATCCATGCACCGCCACGTTTGCCCTGGCGTGCATACAGGTCGAGGTAGAACTGGCCGACCAGTGCACCGTCTTTTTCGATACGGAAGAACTTGACGTCCGGATGCCAGACTGGTGCTTCATCCGGTTTGATGGAAACCGAGAACAGGCTTTCAATCGTGCGGAACAAACCGGCCACGACTTTAGGCTCAGGGAAGTATTGCTTCACTTCCTGTTCCGAGAAGGCGTAGCGCTGTTCGCGCAGTTTTTCCGAAGCATAGGTGACGTCCCAGGCTTCCAGCTTTTCTATATCGAGCTCTTTTTGCGCAAAGCTGCGCAGTTCTGCCAAATCCTTTTCTGCAAATGGACGGGCGCGCTTGGCCAGGTCTTGCAGGAAGCTGATGACCTGGTCCGGCGTTTGCGCCATTTTGGACACCAGTGAGACTTCGGCGAAATTCTTGTAGCCCAGCAGCTTGGCTTCTTCATCGCGCAGTTTCAGGATGTCGACGATGTTTTGTGTATTGTCCCAGGCCGGCTGGTTGGCGAGCTCGGAAGCCTTGGTCGCATTCGCGCGATAAATCGTTTCGCGCAGTTTGCGGTTGTCAGCGTATTGCAGCACCGGGAAGTAGGACGGGAAGTGCAGCGTGAACTTGTAGCCCGGCTTCTCATCTTTCTCGGCGGCGGCACGCGCAGCTTGCTTTGCATCGTCGGGCAGGCCGGACAATTCCGTTTCATCCTCTATATAGAGTGCGTACTCGTTGGTCGCATCGAGGATGTTTTCCGAAAACTTGGTGGTCAGTGCCGCGTGCTTTTCCTGAATTTCGGCAAAGCGCGGCTTGTCTTCTTCGGCCAGTTCGGCACCGCCGAGGCGGAAGTCACGTACGGCGTTTTCGATGATTTTCTTGCGCGCATCGGAAAAGGAAGAATAGTCAGGGCCCAGTTGCAAAGCCTTGTACTTGGTGAATAACGTCAGGTTTTGCGCCAGTGCGGTCCAGAATTCGGTGATCTTCGGCTGGTTTTCGTTATAGGCGGCGCGCAGTTCCGGCGTATCGACGACGGAATTCAAATGGCCGACTATGCCCCAGGCCCGGCTGAGTTTTTCCGTCACGTTTTCCAGCGGTTCGACAAAGTTTTCCCAGGTGACCTGGGCGCTTTGTGCTTCCAGCTCAATGACGACGGTGCGGCACTGGTCGAGCAGGCTGTCGATCGCCGAGCCTATGTGCTCGGGTTTGATCGCTTCGAATTGTGGGAGGTCGGAAAAATCCAGCAGCGGGTTCAGGGCAATATTCATCAGTTGGTTTCTCTCTCTGCTGCTTCAATGGTGTTAACCAAAAGCATGGTGATAGTCATGGGACCGACGCCGCCAGGCACCGGGGTAATGTAGCTGGCAACTTCCTTGGCATTGGCAAAGTCGACATCGCCGCACAATTTGCCGTTGTCGTCGCGGTTGATGCCGACATCGATCACGATGGCACCGGGTTTGATCATCTCTGCGGTCAGGGTGTTGCGACGGCCGGTAGCGGCTACGACGACATCGGCCTGGCGCGTGTGATAAGCAAGATCCGCGGTTCCACTATGGCAGATGGTGACGGTTGCATTCGCTTGCAAGAGCAATAATGCCATTGGTTTGCCGACGGTATTGCTGCGGCCGATCACGACCGCATGCTTGCCGGCCAGTTTGGTGCCTGTGCTTTCTATCAGTTTCATGCAGCCGTAAGGGGTGCATGGACGGAAGCCGGGCAGGCCGGTCAGCAGTTCACCCGCGCTCAGCACCGAGTAGCCGTCGACGTCCTTGCGCGGCGAAATCGCTTCAATCACCTTGTTTGAATCAATATGCTTGGGCAGCGGCATTTGCACCAGGATGCCGTGGATCTTTGGATCGGCGTTCAGTGCCGCGATACGCGCCAGCAGCGCAGCCTCAGTCATATCTGCGTCATATTTTTCCAGTAATGAATAGAGACCGTTGTCTTCGCAAGCCTTGACCTTATTACGCACATACACCTGGGAAGCAGGGTCGGCACCGACCAGGATCACTGCCAGGCCGGGCTGCTTGCCTTTGGCTGTCAGCGCGGCAGCGCGAACGGCGACATCCTTGCGGAGTTGTTGGGATAGCAAATTTCCATCAATGATTTGTGCGGTCATGAGTCGAATATGAGTAAGTAAGGGGTAAATGAGGGACTAAGTCCTAGATTATAAAGGCTTATAGGGGCATGTCCGAACGGGCTTATACCGCAAGTTTACATGCTCTTAAAATGCCGCTAAAAGCCTGTAAAAATGCTGCTATGCCGCATAATTTCGCATTATGAGAAATGATATCGCCATTTGAAAATAACAAAAACTGCTGTTAAACTCATCGCAAACTACACGACTATACGTGTTATCAGTTTTAAAAATGACGGTTCGTTCTTACAAAGAACGGTACTAAAGACAAATCAGGAGACAAATTATGTCAGCCCAGCTCGACCAGGTATTGGCGCAAGCCGCCAACGATCCCGATGTAATGGAAACGCAAGAGTGGCTTGATGCCCTCGAAGCGGTTATCGAAAACGAGGGCCCTGACCGCGCCCACTACCTGATGGAGCGCCTGATTGATCTGGCCCGTCGTCGTGGCTCGCAAGTTCCGTTCTCCAGCACCACTGCATATGTAAACACCATCCCTGCCGAAATGGGCGAAAACTCGCCGGGCAACCTCGAATACGAAGAGCGCCTGCGTTCGTGGATGCGCTGGAATGCGATGGCAATGGTCGTCAAGGCCAACCGCGTTGATGGCGATCTGGGTGGTCATATCTCCAGCTTTGCGTCGCTCGCCAATATGCTGGGCACCGGCTTCAATCATTTCTGGCATGCACCGACCGAAGATCACGGCGGTGATTTGTTGTACATCCAGGGTCACTCTTCACCTGGCGTCTATGCTCGCGCTTTCCTCGAAGGCCGCTTGAGCGAAGAACAATTAATCAATTTCCGTCGTGAAGTTGATGGCAAGGGCTTGTCTTCCTATCCGCATCCGAAACTGATGCCGGATTTCTGGCAATTCCCTACCGTATCGATGGGCCTGGGTCCATTGATGGCGATCTATCAGGCGCGCTTCCTGAAGTATCTGCAAGCACGCGACATCGCGAAAACAGATAACCGTAAAGTCTGGGTATTCTGCGGCGATGGCGAGATGGATGAAGTCGAATCGATGGGCGCAATCGGCGTTGCCGGTCGCGAACAACTCGACAATCTGGTCATGGTCGTCAACTGTAACCTGCAGCGTCTGGACGGTCCGGTGCGCGGCAACGGCAAAATCATCCAGGAACTCGAAGGCGAATTCCGCGGTGCCGGCTGGAACGTCATCAAGATCATCTGGGGCTCCAACTGGGATCCGCTGCTGGCGCGCGACAAGGAAGGCATCCTGCAACGCGTGATGATGGAAACGCTGGACGGCGAATACCAGAACTACAAAGCCAAGGACGGTGCTTACGTACGTAAACACTTCTTCGGCAAGCATCCGAAATTGCTGGAAATGGTATCGCGCATGTCGGACGACGACCTGTGGCACCTGCTGCGCGGCGGTCACGATCCGCACAAGGTTTATGCCGGCTTCAAGCAGGCGCAAGAACATAAAGGCCAACCGACGGTCCTGCTGGTCAAAACCGTCAAAGGTTATGGCATGGGTAAATCGGGCGAAGCGCGCAACACCGCGCATCAAACCAAAAAACTGGACGATGAAGCAGTCCGCGAAATGCGCGATCGTTTCAATCTGCCTATCGCTGACGAACACCTGGCTGACATTCCATTCTTCAAACCGGCTGATGATGCGCCAGAGATGAAGTACCTGCACGAACGTCGTGCGGCACTTGGCGGTTACCTGCCACAGCGTCGTCAACAGGCGGACGAAAAGTTGCCGGTACCTGAACTCGCTGCATTTAAGGCAGTGCTGGATCCGACTGCGGAAGGTCGTGAAATTTCGACCACGCAAGCGTATGTGCGGATTATCTCGATCCTCTTGCGCGATGCGAACCTGGGTCAACGCCTGGTACCTATCCTGGTTGATGAATCCCGTACCTTCGGTATGGAAGGTTTGTTCCGTCAAATCGGTATTTACAACCGTGAAGGCCAGTTGTACGAGCCGGTCGATAAAGACCAGGTCAGCTTCTACCGTGAAGACAAGGCCGGCCAGATCCTGCAGGAAGGTATTAACGAAGCAGGTGCGATGGCATCGTGGATCGCAGCAGCGACCTCGTACTCGACCAATAACCGCATCATGGTGCCGTTCTACACCTTCTACTCGATGTTCGGCCTGCAACGTATCGGCGACCTGGCATGGGCAGCGGGCGACATGCGTGCACGCGGCTTCCTGCTCGGCGGAACCGCCGGTCGTACTACATTGAACGGCGAAGGCTTGCAACACGAAGACGGTCACAGCCACATCCTGGCGTCGACCATCCCGAACTGTATTCCTTACGATCCGACCTTCGCGCACGAAGTGGCAGTCATCATGCATGACGGCTTGAAGCGCATGATCGAAAACCAGGAAGATGTGTTCTATTACATCACCCTGATGAATGAAAACTACGCACAGCCGGGCCTGAAACCAGGCCAGGAAGAGGGCATCCTCAAAGGTCTGTACCTGTTGCAGGAAGGCGCCAAAAAAGCGAAGAACCGCGTACAGCTGATGGGCTCCGGCACCATCCTGCGCGAAGTGATCGCAGCCGCCGATTTGCTGAAAGACGACTGGGGCGTTACCGCCGATGTCTGGTCCGCACCATCGTTCACACTGCTGGCACGCGACGGCCAGGACGTGGAACGCTGGAACATGCTGCACCCGACCGACAAACCACGTCAGGCGCACATCACCTCGTCCCTGCAAGGCACCGCCGGTCCTATCGTGGTTGCAACTGATTACATGCGTACATTTGCAGAACAAGTGCGTGCCTTCGTACCGAAAGATCGTACTTATAAAGTACTCGGCACTGATGGCTTCGGCCGTTCGGACAGCCGCGCGAAATTGCGTGAGTTCTTCGAGGTTAACCGCTACTTCGTAACGGTCGCGGCACTCAAGGCATTGGCAGATGAAGGTGCGATAGCTACTTCCGTGGTTGCAGAAGCAATTGCGAAATACGGCATCAATCCAGAAAAAACCAATCCGGTAACGCTGTAACCTACATACAAAAATCCTTCCTCATCAGTGAGGCGACGGGGATGCAGATGGACTATCCACCATTTGCTTCCCCGCTGTCGTGATGATGGACACGCACGGAGATAAAAGATGAGCATGGTCGAAGTTAAAGTCCCGGATATCGGCGACTTCAAAGAAGTCGAGGTGATTGAGCTGCTGGTCAAGGCGGGCGATACGATCAAGGTCGATCAATCCCTGATCACGGTTGAATCCGACAAAGCCAGCATGGAAATCCCATCCAGCCACGCCGGTGTAGTAAAAGAAATCAAAGTCAAACTCGGTGACAAGATTGCCGAAGGCGCACTGGTTCTGTTGCTGGAAGAATCAGCAGCCGCTCCTGCGGCCGCGGCGGCACCAGCCGCTGAAGCACCGAAAGCTGAAGCTGCTCCTGCAGCAGCGCCGGCCCCGGCAGCCGCAGCTCCTGCACCGGTTGCAGCGCCGGCCCCAGAGCCAGTCGCGGCACCTGCTGCGCCGGCACCAGCGCCTGTAGCATCTGCACCGGCTGCCGCCGCAGTTCCGGCAACGGCTGCAAACAGCAAGGCACATGCGTCACCGTCGATACGCAAGTTCGCACGCGAACTCGGTGTGGATCTCGGCAAGGTCGCGGGTTCGGGTCCGAAGGGACGCATTACACAGGAAGATGTACAGAATTACGTGAAGGGCATCATTGCTGCGGGTCCGGTTGCGGCTACTGCTGCAGCACCGGTGAAATCCGGCGGCGGTGCCGGCCTCGACCTGTTGCCATGGCCATCGCTGGACTTCAGCAAGTTCGGTACGACCACCTTGCAACCGCTGTCGCGCATCAAGAAAATCAGCGGTCCGAATCTGCACCGCAACTGGGTCATGATCCCGCACGTCACGCAATACGACGAAGCGGACGTCACCGAGCTGGAAGAGCTGCGTAAATCGACCAACACCGCGTTGGCCAAATCCGGCGTCAAATTGACGATGCTGGCATTTGTTATCAAGGCTTGCGTTGCCGCGTTGAAAAAATACCCGGAGTTCAACTCTTCGCTCGATGCAAACGGTGAAAACCTGATCCTCAAGCAGTACTACAACATCGGCTTCGCCGCCGATACGCCGCAAGGCCTGGTGGTTCCTGTTGTTAAGGGCGTGGATCAAAAAACGGTTACGCAGATTGCACAGGAAATGGGTGATCTGTCGGCACAGGCACGCGAAGGCAAACTGAAACCTGCTGACATGCAGGGTGCAACCTTCACGATCTCATCGCTGGGCGGCATCGGTGGCACTTACTTCACACCATTGATCAATGCGCCGGAAGTGGCGATCATCGGCTTGTCAAAAACCTCGATGAAACCGGTATGGGACGGCAAGCAATTCGTACCACGCCTGATCATGCCTTTGTCGCTGTCCTACGATCACCGCGTGATCGACGGCGCGCAAGGCGCACGCTTCGTGACTTACCTGAGCGAAGTGTTGTCCGACCTGCGCAAGTCCCTGCTGTAATCGACTGAGTGCCAGCATGACTACCTGCGTCGTCGTCAAAAAGAACCGGGAAATCGCGATTGCCTGCGATTCGCTGGTGACTTTTGGCGACACGCGTTTGTCGCATGCGTACGAAGAGAATAACAAGATGTTCCAGATCGGCCAGTCTTACGTCACGCTGGCTGGTACCGCGGCGCATTTCCCGGTCATGCGTAAATTGCTGACGGGGATGGGCGAGGACTGCAAGCTGAACAGCCGTGATGAAGTGTTTGATACCTTTACCAAGGCGCATCAGATCCTCAAGGATCAATACTTCCTCAACACCAAGGAAGAGGAAGACGATCCTTACGAGTCATCGCAGATCGCAACGCTGGTAGCGAACCCTTACGGCATCTTCGGTATTTATTCGTATCGTGAAGTATTCAGTTTTGATCGTTTCTGGGGCATAGGCAGTGGCCGCAATTTTGCACTGGGTGCGATGTATGCAGCGTATGACGGTGCAGCCAGCGCGCGGGAAATCGCGGAAATCGGCGTACATGCAGGAGCCGAATTCGACAAGAGTACGGCAGGACCGTTTCAAATCCTCAGTTTTCCCATGCAGGGATAGTAATCAGGGTCACTAAAAAATATCAATCCGGGACGCGTTGCGCAGAGCAGCGCGGCAGGATAAAAAATACGGAGCTAAAGCGATGAGCATGATTGAAGTGAAAGTCCCCGATATCGGCGATTTCAAGGAAGTTGAAATTATTGAGTTGCTGGTCAAAGTGGGCGATACGATCAAAATCGATCAATCGCTGATTACGGTCGAGTCCGACAAGGCCAGCATGGAGATTCCATCCAGCCACGCCGGCGTCATCAAGGAATTGAAAATCAAGTTGGGCGACAAGGTTGCAGAAGGTTCCTTGCTGCTGGTACTGGAAGCTGCCGAAAGTGCACCAGCACCTGCGGCAACACCGGTACCAGCCGCTGCGCCTGCTCCTGCGGCGGCCCCGGCTGCCGCACCAGCGCCGGTTCAGGCGGCTGCGCCCGCCGCAGCTCCGGCAGCTACACCAGCACCAGCTGCTGCCAGCTTCGGCGGCAGCGCCGATATCGAATGCGACATGATGGTCCTCGGCGCAGGCCCTGGCGGTTACTCCGCTGCTTTCCGTGCCGCAGACCTCGGCATGTCCACCGTCCTGATCGAACGTTATTCGACCCTCGGCGGTGTTTGCCTCAACGTCGGTTGCATCCCATCCAAAGCCTTGCTGCACGTTGCAGCAGTGATCGATGAAACTGCATCGATGGCGGCGCATGGCGTGACCTTCGGCAAACCGCAAATCGATATCGACAAACTGCGTGGCTACAAGGAACAGGTCATCGGCAAGATGACCACGGGCCTCGCCGGTATGGCGAAAGCGCGCAAGGTCAATGTCGTGCAAGGTGTCGGCCAGTTCGTCGGTCCCAACCATATCGAAGTTACAGCAGCTGACGGCAGCAAGAAAACCATCCAGTTCAAGCAAGCGATCATCGCTGCCGGTTCCTCGGTGGTGAACCTGCCGTTCGTACCGCAGGACCCACGTATCGTCGATTCGACCGGCGCGCTGGAATTGCGCAGCGTGCCCAAGCGCATGCTGGTCATCGGCGGTGGCATCATCGGCCTGGAAATGGCGACCGTTTATTCGACGTTGGGTGCGCGCATCGACGTGGTAGAAATGATGGACGGCCTGATGCAGGGCGCAGACCGCGACATGGTCAAAGTCTGGCAAAAGTTCAACGAGAAGCGCTTCGACAAAATCATGTTGAAGACAAAAACCGTAGCAGTCGAAGCATTGAAAGAAGGCATCAAGGTTTCTTTCGAAGCAGCCGAAGCTGGTGCAACCGCACCGGAACCGCAAGTCTATGACATGGTGCTGGTCGCAGTGGGCCGCAGCCCGAACGGCAAGAAAATCGCTGCCGACAAGGCGGGCGTTGCTGTTACCGATCGCGGCTTCATCGAAGTCGATGCGCAAATGCGTACCAATGTGCCGCACATCTTTGCGATCGGTGACCTGGTTGGTCAGCCGATGCTGGCGCACAAGGCAGTGCACGAAGCACACGTTGCCGCTGAAGCAGCAGCCGGTGAAAAAGCCTACTTTGACGCGCGCGTCATTCCTTCGGTTGCTTACACTGATCCGGAAGTGGCATGGGTCGGTATCACCGAAGATGAAGCCAAGGCCAAGGGCATCAAACTCGAAAAAGGTCACTTCCCATGGGCAGCATCGGGTCGTGCCGTGGCGAACGGTCGTGACGAAGGCTTCACCAAACTGTTGTTCGATGCTGAAACTCATCGCATCGTTGGTGGCGGTATCGTCGGTACCCACGCTGGCGACATGATCGGTGAAATCGCACTGGCGATTGAAATGGGGGCGGACGCAGTGGATATCGGCAAAACCATCCATCCGCATCCAACCCTGGGTGAATCGATTGGTATGGCGGCAGAAGTATTTGAAGGCGTCTGTACTGATTTGCCGCCGGCACGCAAGAAGTAAGCTGCATTCGGGTACAAGCAAAAAGCGACGCGATGCGTCGCTTTTTTTATCAAAATCCAATAACATGCGACGTAATTTAGGTCTTTCTTAGCGCTTTATTCATTAAATGTCAGGCACATCATGTATCGCGTTCTGTTGGTAGCCAGTCTATTCCTGTTGTGCGCATGTTCATCAACACACGATCTCAAACGCGATGGTGCCAATTTATTTGGTGGAGGTTTTATCGATGATCAAATTGGAGAAGGCTTTTATTTGATCAAAGGCTTTAGTAATGACTCCATATTTGTTACCAGGGAGTCAGCTGCAAATACCTTTGAGTATCGGGCCAAGCAATTATGTCCAGAAGGTTTTGCAGAAGTCAGGACGGTCGCCAATGCATATAAATCAGCAATCCCCGGTATGCCGAATCCTTACCCGGCCTTGCAGCTTATTGAAACTCCGCGAAACGTAATTACTTCGAAAATCGGATATGTCCTCTGTGGCAATAGTCCTATTACCCTGGAACAAGCTAAGGCGATAGTTGTATCCAGAACTGAGTAAACATCATTTTTAGTGCGAATGCTTTTATGAAGAGAGATCAATGAAAAAACTTGGCTTGATCTTTATCTTGACGATTTCCCTGTCGGGATGTTTGGCATCCTTGCCCGGAAAACAAGGAACTCGCATCGATGAAGTTCCAATGTATGGCGGGATGGACCGCTCCCAATATCCGACGCTCAAGGCCGGGGATGAAAAATTTATCTCTGATGTAAGCGCACAATTTGGGTCGCGTGAGAGTGCCAGCATTGTATGGGTGGACCAAGGTTACAAGTTTTATCACCAGGACCAATTGGGCATGGCGATGCGGCGTTTCAATCAGGCATGGCTCCTGAATCCAAACAATGCCGAAGTGTACGCCGGTTTCGGCGCTGTATTAATGGATCAGGGAAAGTCATGCGAAGCAATGCAAATGATGGAGAAATCGCTCACACTTTCTCCCCCGGAGTACCAAGGTATTTACGCGGATGCAGCGCGTATCGTTACCTTGTGTGCTGTGAGTGACAAAGATCTGACTAGTGATGGCAGGACCAGGTTATTGGCGCGATCTGAAGAGCTATACAAGAAAGCGGAAAAAGTAGAGATCAATAAAAAATACGTCTATGACTCGTGGGCAATGAGCCGATATTTACTTGGAAGATACGATGATGCATGGTCCATGCTTGCCAAAGCACGCAAAATAGGTGGGGAAACACCGAAGAGCTTCCTTGACTTGTTGCAGGCAAAGATGCCAAAGCCGACGCAGTGAAACGAATACAAAGATGGTTGTGCGGCACATTCCCAGTAGGCAAGTGGAGTGTCCCCGAATAAAAAAGAGATGCAGTGCATCTCTTTTTTATTTGTCAGCATGAAGTCCGCTTTACATGGTCTGCATCGTTAAAGTTAAAATCGGATTATGGAACCGGGAAAATCATGGGATATGTGAATATTACGAACGAGCAGAATAATGCGGCAGGACAGATAGTCGAGTTGTTGGCAACGCGGATAGGGCAAAATCGCGCGATACATCCGGAAACCGTCATCGCGGTGGTTGCGCGCTTATCCGGCAGTTTTCTTTTACGGTCGTTGAACTTCGATCTCGATAAGTTGGAGCCGGGCGCGATAGTGTTGTCGGCAGAGGCCAATGAAAGAACGCCTGACTTGCTGGCACTGTTGTCCACTGCACTGACAAGCAAGGGAATACCATTGGATACTCAAAAGTTGGGCGGCGACAAGTCCTTGCGTGGCGAAGAGCCTAACTTGTCCTTCGAGGCATCCATTACTTCCTTGCAGGATGGCATGCTGCTCATCGCGCAAGAAAATAATCTGGATTTTGAGCAGGCTGCACAAGCGGGGACATTGGCGACTGCATTTATCGTTGCTGAATGTAGCAGGACGATAAGTGCTGAGACGGCATTGAACGTCGCCGTTTATGGTTTGATCGAGGGATCGAAAACCGTTCCGCCCCTGTTTGCGCCTATTAGATAAGTTTGCGAGAGTTAATACTTTAATTTAAATATAAAGACTAAATATATGAGACTCCGAATATTGTTTCTTTCCTTAGTAATCTTTGTTAGTGCATGCGGCGTCATCGGTCCAAAAATAAACTTTTATGACGGCGATGCTGCGTTAAAGCAAGCGGATGCTGCAAACGTTCGTGGATCTCGTACTAAGATGGATCAACAATATTCTCCAGTAATTGTCTTCTTGGACAGCATAGATAAACAAGCTACTGGACGAGCAAAGGAAGCTCGCTGTAATTTCGAAAAGCCATATCCGATCACTTCCGGAGTGCATGAATTTGTCGTCGTATTAAGTGCGGGGGAAGTGTTTTCAACGAGCCGATTTGGATTTACATCTGTCTCATTGAATGTGGCACCCGGAGCCAAAGTGATTTTTTATGGGGAGATTTACTCAACAGATTCAGCTGCCATTTGGGCCGCCGATGAAACAGGGAATCTTTTGTCGAAAAAAATTCCTCTAACTCTTAAAGATAGCCCTTCAAAAGGTATGCCATTTGGTTTCTCGGCTATTGAAAATTCTTGTTCCTTCCCGTAAATGCTGTAGGTGATTTCTGGTTAATGTAAAAAACTGCGGTTCTATCGTGGTGATACGATCCTCGATTTTTTATAAGTTAAGTCAGCAGAAAATTGATATCTACCTAAACCACCACCCCGACCACGCCCGCACCAATCCCGCCAGACGGTCATAGCCAAACTTCCCCGGATGCGCAAAATCATTGGCAATCGCTTCCTTCAGCCAATGTTCATCTTTGCGCAGCACTTCAAATACGGACAGGTAGGGCACATTTAATCCTGCCGCGATTTCGGCAAACTGCTTATCCAGTTGTGCAACGCGACGATTGTGCGGTGCGTCCGGCATCGGCGGTGGTCCGACCATCAGTGTCTTGTAGCGTGCCGCAGCAGAGCGCAGGATGCGTTCGCAATTGGCCAGGCTTTCTTCTTCCGGTACGCGCAAACTGCCTTCAAAGATGGAACTATCGTTGACGCCAAAGGAAAACACCACGAGTTGTTCGCAATCGGCCGGCAAGCGCGCTGCGCATTCCTGTTCCCATCGTGCTGCAATGTCACGGCTGGTGTCACGGCGTATGCCGAGGTTGTAATGGGTAATGTTGACGTCACGCGAAACTGCGTCTTGTGTGATACGTCCGGCCCAGCCGAGGCAGAGTGGATCGCTGGTGCCCTGGACGAAGGAATCGCCGACAAAGCAGATGCGATGATCGGTTTTGGCGTTTGGCTTGTGGTCACTCACGATGCATCAATCGAAGTAAGTACGCGCCATTTCAAATCTTGGCGCGAAGTAGACATTGTCCATACGCTCTATACGCACTTTGCCTTTGCTGGAGGGCGCGTGGATGAAACGACCATCGCCTATGTAGACGCCGACATGTGAAAACGAGCGGTTCATGGTGTTGAAGAACACCAGGTCGCCGGGACGCAGGGTGCGTGGATCGATTTCCTTGCCCCTGCGAGCAATGTCTGCCGCGCTACCGCTCACATTCATGTTCAATGCCTGGCGATAGATATAGGACACCATGCCGCTGCAATCGAGACCTGCTTCCGGGTTTTTGCCGCCGAACTGGTAACCGGTGTCTATCATGCCCATCGCATAGAGCGCGATTTCATTGCCTTTTTCACTGACAGGCTGCGGCTCATACATGATGGCACGTGCTGCTGGACGTTTGACAGGCGTTGAGGTGCCGCAGGCTGCCAGCAAGGCTGTTGCCAGCAGCGCGACGAATAATCCGCGCAGGCTGGCGATGCTGGTCCGGGCGCTATGCGAAATCATTGCGCTTAGCGCTTGAGTTCGCTGAGGACGCCGGACAACATCTCTATCATCTGGTCCAGCTCTTCATACGTGACGTTGAGTGCAGGCATGAAGCGCAGCAGGTCAGGGCGCGGCGAGTTCAGCAACAAACCGACCGGTTCCAGGTCGCGCGCCTTTTCCACGATTTGCGGACCAATGTCGGAGCCCAGTTTCAATGCACGCAACAAGCCATCACCGCGTTCACCGGCCAGGCCGTGTTTCTCTGTCAGCTTCAGCAATGCAGCGCTGAGGTAAGCGCCTTTGTCTTTGACCGATTGCAGGAAGCCTGGTGCCAGTAGTGCTTGCGCTACCGCATTGCCGACAGCCGTCATCAATGGATTGCCGTTATAAGTGCCGCCCTGGTCGCCCGGTTCAAAGCAGGCGATCTCTTCACGACACAACATCGCTGCCAGTGGTACGCCGCCGCCTATGCCTTTGCCCAGCGTCATGATGTCTGGCGTGATGCCGGACAATTGATAGCCGAACAATTCGCCGGTACGGCCCATGCCGGTTTGTACTTCGTCGACGATCAGCAGCACGCCGTGTTCCTTGGTCAGGGCGCGCAGTGCTTGCATGAATTCGCGCGTCGCCGGGATGACACCGCCTTCGCCTTGTACCGGTTCCAGCATCACGGCGATGGTTTTGTCTGTGATGAGTTTCTTGACGCTATCGATGTCGTTCAAGGTTGCTTTGAAGAAGCCTGGCACTTGCGGTGCATAGATGGTGTCCCAGCCGGCTTTGCCGCTGGCTGACATGGTTGCCAGGGTGCGACCGTGGAAGCTGTGGTCGAAGGTAATGATTTCGTAGCGGTTTTCGCCAGCTGCGTTCTTGTTCAGCTTGCCCCATTTGCGCGCCAGTTTGACGGCACTTTCGTTGGCTTCCGCGCCGCTGTTGGCGAAGAAGACGCGATCGAAGCAGGAGTTCCCGGTCAGCAGTGCGGCCAATGCGATCGACGGTTCGTTGTAAAAGGCCGGCGATGGATTGATCAGCTTTTTCGCCTGGACGTTCAGTGCATCCTGTATGCATTGCGGCGAATGGCCGAGGCAGTTGACGGCCCAGCCTTGCAGGTAATCGAGGTAGCGTTTGCCCTTATGGTCAGTCAGCCACATGCCGTCGCCTTCGGTGAAAACCAGTTCCGGACGGTTGGTGATGTAGAGCAGTGAATTGACGGGGTACTGGCTGAATTCCATTTCGGCTACTCCTGAGCGCAAATAAGTAAAAAATATCTGGGACTAAAATTACTGCAATTACTAAAAAAAAAGCCACAGGATTTGCCTGTGGCTGAGTGATCGGCTTACGCTTACACGCACGGCATCCAAGGCTGGGGCAGCTGGTTACGGCGTCGCAAGAGTTTGGCGGTCATATTCATGTGAAGAATATTATGACGTTTTGCGCAGTGCGTCAAAACGTTTTTCGCCTTACCCCGCTTACATATTAAACAATCAACCCTGGGCCAGATCTGCTTCCGACGTGAAGGCGTCGGCATAGAACTCTTCACGTGGCAATTGGCACAGTGCGCTGAACTCGGCTTGCGCCGCTTCCACCATCACCGGCGTGCCGCAGGCATATACCTGATAGGCAGACATATTGGGCAAGTCTTCCATCACGGCCTTGTGCACGAAGCCGCTGCGGCCCTGCCACTGGTCGTCGGCAGTTGCATGCGAGATGACCGGGACGTAGTTGAAGTGCGGAATCTCGCGTGCCCACTGTTCGCACAACGCGTGCATATACAAATCCTTGGGCCGGCGACCGCCCCAGTACAGTGTCATCGGGCGTTGACTCTTGTCATGCAGCGCCTGCTCGACGATGGCCTTGATGGGCGCAAAGCCGGTGCCGGATGCCAGCAGGACCATCGGCTTTTTCGAATCTTCACGCAGGAAGAAACTACCTTGCGGACCTTCGAAGCGCAGGATGTCGCGTTCCTTCAAGGTCGTGAAGACATGATCGGTAAACAAGCCACCCGGCATATGGCGGATGTGCAGCGTCAGGTGCTCATCCGAATGCGGCGCATTGCCGAGGCTATAGCTGCGGCGCTTGCCGTCTTTCAGCAGGAATTCTATGTATTGGCCGGCGCGGTATTGCAGGCGTTCGCTGGCCGGCAGTTGCAAGGCGATCAGCATGACGTCGTCGCCGAGTTTTTCCACTTTGGCGACGCGTACCGGCAATTTCTTGACAGGGAATTCGCCTATGCCCAGCACTTCACGTGCCTCGATCACGACATCGCCGTTCGGGCGTGCGCAGCAAAATAGCGAAAAGCCGATTTCTTCATCGGCGGCGGACAAGGCACGTGCCTGATGTGGGCCGTGCGTAACGGAGCCGGACAGGACCAGGCCCTTGCAACTGCTGCAGGCACCGTTTTTACAGCCGTAAGGCAGGCCGACGCCGGCGCGGAGCGCCGCATTCAATATGGTTTCATCGGCGTCGCAGCTAAATTGCCGTCCGCTGGGCTTAACAGTTACTTGGAACGTCATACAATCTCGATCATGAATATAAATACTGAAAACAAACACTTCGGCAAACCGCGCCTGCTGATACTCGGATGTGGCGACGTGGGCATGCGTTTGCTGCCGCTGTTGCGCGACCGTTTTCGCATTTTTGCCGTCACTACGCAGGTATCCAGGCAGGAAGAGTTGCGTGCCGCTGGCGCCATTCCCATCATTGCCAGCCTCGATGAGCCGGCTACCCTGGCCCGTTTGGCAAGATTATCGCCGTACATCATCCACCTGGCACCGCCGCAGTCGGAAGGCAGCATCGATAAACGCACGCGTAATCTGACCGCCATTTTACCCGACCACGCGACTCTGGTTTATGTCAGTACTTCCGGTGTGTATGGTGATTGCGGCGGCGAGTGGATAACCGAGACCCGCGCGGTCAATCCGCGCAATTTGCGCGCCAGGCGCCGGGTCGATGCGGAGCAGGTGCTGCGGAAGTGGGCGCGTCGCGCCAGTGGACGGCTGGGGATCTTGCGTGTGCCCGGGATTTACGCCGATGACAGGTTGCCGCTGGAGCGCCTGCAGAAGGGTTTGCCGGCCTTGCTGGAAGCGGAAGATGTCTATACCAACCATATCCACGCCGATGACCTGGCGCGGATTATCGTGCTGGCCCTGTTCCGCGCACAATCCGGCCGCGTCTATCACGCGGTTGATGACACCGACCTGAAGATGGGCGCTTACTTCGATGCGGTCGCCGATGCGCTGGCCTTGCCACGCCCGCCGCGCCTGCCGCGCGCGGAACTGGAGCGCGAAGTATCGCCAATGATGTTGTCCTTCATGTCGGAATCGCGCCGCCTGTCCAACCAGCGTATCAAGGCCGAGCTTGGGGTCAGGCTGCGCTATGCGAGGGTGGGCGATGCGCTGGCCGGTCTCAAGGACGGGATCGGACCAAAATAAGACATTGTGAAGATAGTGTTAATAAAAAATGGCGTTTTACGCCATTTTTTATGTTTTTTGCCCCATCCTTATCCATCCCCGTATTTTCAGTTTTTTCAAAATGCCCGAATCGGGTGCTTTTGCCGCTGATTTCAACACTTCCCTCTGAAAAATCACTGTTTTGGCGCAAATAAATTGCCAATATGCACGCTTTAAGTTCAGTTTTTCTATGCTTAAGAATTTAATTGTTCGGTTTTTTCGTATATAAATCATGCGAAATTCGATTTCCAAGAATGTTAGGATTCCGTTAAAGTCTGCCCATCTGCTAATTGCAGTGATCAATACAGGGATTTAAGGGAGATGGCCGATGTAGAAGCACCGGCGCCGATTACCAGCTAAGGGATTGGCTTTAACGACAAAAAATTGCCGTAACGAAATCTGCGCTCGACACCCCTGGGGCTGATACATCGTTCGTCACTAACCAACTATCTGAGACTAATATGGAATTCTTACAAGTATTTACGACGCCGGAAGCATGGATCGCACTGGCAACGCTGGCGATGCTGGAAATCGTGCTCGGCGTCGACAACATCATTTTCATTTCGGTCCTGGTCGACCGTTTGCCTAAGCATCAACAGCAAAAAGGCCGCATCATCGGCCTGGGCCTGGCGATGGGTACACGTATCCTCTTGCTGCTGAGCCTGTCGTGGATGATGGGACTGGTCGAGCCGATCTTTACCGCATTCGGTCAAGGCTTCTCCGGACGTGATCTGATCCTGTTCTTCGGTGGCCTGTTCCTCTTGTACAAGGCTTCGTCCGAAATCAAGGAATTGATGAGCGGCCATGAAGAAGCGGAATCGCAAGCTGTCGTCAAGAAAGCCAGCTTTGCAATGACCCTGGCACAGATCGCCGTGATCGACATCGTATTCTCGCTGGATTCGGTCATTACCGCGGTTGGTATGGTCAGCCAGGTTGAAATCATGATCGTCGCTATCGTGATCGCAGTCGGTGTGATGATGTTCTCGGCGAAGGCAATTGGCGAATTCGTCAATGAATACCCAAGCATCAAGATGCTGGCACTCTGCTTCCTGGTCATCGTCGGTGCAGTACTGGTGGCTGAGAGCTTCGAGATCCATATCCCGAAAGGCTACATCTACGGTGCAATGGCATTCTCGCTGATTGTTGAACTGTTCAACATCCGCATGCGTCGCAACCATCACATGGCAGCATGTGATGCACCTGAGTCGGTACAGCCACACGGCATCACAGCTTAATGACGTAAAGTGGTGCGGCACTCAGGTGCTGCATCACTGATCAGATGGCTGAAATGAAAAAGGAACCCTGATCGGGTTCCTTTTTTTATGTCCTGAGCTTCCTGGCTGTTGTGCGGCAGATAGAGTTACTGGCGTTTCGCTGCTTCCTTCTTCAGCTTCTTCGCTTCCTTTTTCTCTTTCATCGTCTTTGCCGGTTCTTTCTTTACCGCTTTCTTACTGTCCTGACTTTTGCTCATGATGCTCTCCGTGAGAAATGTAATGCAATGGATCAAGCAGCGCTTTATCGCCCATGACTCACTATAGCAATGAATCCGCCTGCGGCCGGACTATTTGCTGCTTCAGTTGGCCAGCATCCAGGCGGACATCTTGCCGACCACATCATTATCGAGCCCGTTGTAGCCATGATGCGCGGCAGAGTTACAGGCATTGCCTATGTTTTCACCGCCGGTGAACGAGAGCAATTGCTTGCGCGACGCATCTGTCAGCTTATTCATCAGTTTTGGAATCAGGGTGTAAGGGCAGAGGTGGCAACCGTCCTGTTCGTGATGCACGATGAGTACCGGTATCTTCAGTTTTTCCAGCGGCATCGAAAGCACCGATGCGCCTTCCCTGTCATCAACCAGGATGCTGGAACTGAGTGCGATGCCATCCGGGCCATCAGGTGGCGCGAGTTGGGTTGCGATATATGCGGCTGATTGCGTACCGCGACTGGTGCCGACCAGCCACACCGGGGTCTTGGTCTGGCTGCGTACCCAGGCGATCGCGGCCTTGATATCCGTTACATGTTCCGGCGTTTCACGCGAGCCGCGCAGGAAAGGTGGTGACAGGCGATCCGATGGCGCATCGGTCACGACGACCAGGAAGCCCTGGTCGGCGAATAGCTGTCGTGTACGCACCAGGAAATTATCCTTGCCCCAATGGATATCGCCGTCCGGCGAAATCTGCAAGCCGCCATGCCCGCCTGCCAGCAAAATGACTGCCGCCTTCGGTTGTGCCGGTGCCAATACCAGCATGCGCTGGATGACACCTGGCCTGCTGGTGAGGTCGACTACTTTCGGGGTGCTTTGTGCATGCGTGACCTGCATGCAGCAGGCGAGGACCAGACCGAGCCCGGTTTTCATCAAGTGGTTCATATGTGCTCCATTGGAAACTGGTGATTTGATGAAAAGCCGGATTTTAAGTTTCTCAGGTCAGTGCGGCTGTGACTTTCAATACTTCTTCGGCGGTGGTCGTGCCTTCGATGATCTTCAAGGCACCGGCCAGGCGCAAAGGCTTCATGCCATCTGCAATACTTTGCTGCCGCAACGCATGGATATCGGTTTCGACCGTGATCATCTTGGAAAAGGTTTGCGTGACTGTCAGCAATTCATACAAACCGGTGCGACCGCGATAGCCGGTCTGGCGGCATTCCGGGCAACCGACCGGACGATAGATGACGGCCGGTTTCGGTAAGGCAGAACCTTCACTCAGGCTTTCCCATACTTCATCCAGCATTTCACCATCGGGTGATTTGCAATGGTTGCACAGGGTGCGGGTCAGGCGTTGCGCCATGATGCCGATCAGCGTGGTTTCCAGCAGGTAGTAAGGTACGCCGAGTTCCAGCAGGCGCATGACGGCGGATGGGGCGTCATTCGTATGCAGGGTGGACAGCACCAGATGGCCGGTCAGCGCAGCCTGGATCGCCATTTCGGCGGTTTCCAGGTCACGGATTTCGCCGACCATGATGATGTCCGGATCCTGTCGCATCAGCGAACGTACGCCATCGGCGAAGGACAGGTCGATGCCGTGTTGTACCTGCATTTGATTGAATGATCCCTCCACCATTTCAATCGGGTCTTCAACGGTGCAGACATTCACTTCGCTGGTCGCCAGCGCCTTGAGCGTGGTGTACAGCGTTGTGGTTTTGCCGGAGCCGGTCGGGCCGGTCACGAGGATGATGCCGTGCGGCCGTGTCGTGAGTTTGTCCCAGCGCTGCGCATCATCCGGCGGGAAGCCGAGTTCGGGCAGCGATTTGACGACCACGTCCGGATCGAAGATACGCATCACCAGTTTTTCGCCGAAGGCGGTTGGCATGGTGGATAAACGCAGCTCGACTTCCTGGCCGTTATTGGTACGTGTCTTGATGCGGCCATCCTGTGGCCGGCGTTTTTCGATTACATCCATCCGGCCCAGCAACTTGATGCGCGCCGTCATCGCAATCATGACGGTAGGTGGCACCTGATAAACCTGATGCAGCACGCCGTCGATGCGGAAGCGGATTGCACAGAGGTCACGCTTGGGTTCGAGGTGGATATCGGAAGCGCGTTGTTCGAATGCGTATTGCCACAACCAGTCGACGATATTGATGATGTGCTGGTCGTTGGCATCGACTTGCTTGTGATTGCCCAGCTCGACCAATTGTTCGAAGTTATTGCGTAGCGCGACGTCCTGGCCATTAAGTTTCTTCGCACCCTTAATCGATTTGGCGAGGGCGAAGAACTGTGTCGTGTATTGCGCGATATCGAGCGGATTGGCGATCACCAGTTTGACGTTACGACGCGTGATCTTGGCTATCTCCGTTTCCCATTCGGTGGCGAAGGGCTCGGTCGTCGCGACTACCAGTTCGCTGGGCGTGAGTTCGACCGGCAGGATGTGGAAACGGGTCGCATACGACGCCGACATCACATCCGCCACACGGGTGAAATCTATCTTGAGGGGATCAATGCGGAAGAAGGGCAGTTTGACCTTGCCGGCCAGCCATTCGGTCAGCCAGTCCAGCGTGACCGGGCGGTGCGGTTCATTGGCAGAGAGGATTTTGCACTGCGCTACCGCGACCAGCGGATGCATCGCAATCGATGCATTCTTGAAAATACCCTGGGCCTGGTTATAGAAGACTTTGACACCTTCCTTGGTGACGATGCCATCCGCCAGCAGCCAGGTAAAAATCTGCTGTAAATCCAGCTTGCTGGGACTAGCCTTGGTGGCAATTGATGCGGCAGTTGGCATAACCATGACCCGTGAGGTGGAACAGTTGGACTGATGTTAACACAGGGCAAGTCGTTTATTGCTGTGCCTGCCACGCCTTGATGCCATTTACCCACGATTTTGCCGGCAGCTTGGTCGCCGCCGTGATTTGCGCCGCGCGGTCGTACAGCGCCGCAATGTCCAGCTCCGGCGTGCTGTTGAAGGCGATGGCGATGACATTCCCTTCATGTACTTCCGGCAAGGAAATGACAGTGTCGAAGGCATAGTGCATCGCGCTCAGGTTGCGCGCATAGCTCGGGTGATCGCCGAACAGGTTGACGGTCATGATGCCGTCTGGCGTCAGGCAGGCGGCGCACGCCTGGTAAAACTCGGGCGTATCCAAGACCGGACCGCGGGCGGTAGCGTCGTACAGGTCGACCTGCAAGGCATCGATACGGCCGAGATTGGCCGGGTCGTTGACGTATTCCAGTGCATCCATCTCGATCACCGTCAGGCGTTCATCATTCGGCGGCAATTTAAACATCGATGCACAAATGGTAATGACCGATGGATTCAGGTCTACCGCGGTAACGCGGGCTTCCGGGAAGCGCTTGTAGCTGAATTTGGTCAATGCACCGGTTCCCAGGCCCAATTGCACGATGTGTTGTGGCTTCTCGTTGAACAGCATCCACGCCATCATTTGTTGTGCGTATTCCAGTTCTATCCAGTCGGGTTTGCTGATGCGCATCGCGCCTTGCACCCATTCGGTACCGAAGTGCAGGTAGCGAATGCCGAATTGCTCGGACAGCGTGACGGGCGCAAACTTTACTTTGCGTACCGGTTTTGCTTTGGCGACAGGGGGGGATTTCTTGCCGGGACCGCTCTTCAGGTTGGCATCGGCTTCTATGGATTTACGTTTGATCAGCATGAATTCGGGAGTGAAATGTTTACTTACGCCATGATACCGCGCCAGGCCGCCAGCTTTTGCTCAAATGTAAGCAAGGCATAAGCGGGCGACGAAGAGGGCAGGATAATGGTTTCAAAGCCTGCCTGTGCAAAGAGCGCTTCCTGCTTGCCCGATGTCTTGCCATTAAAGCAAACACGGCGCAGTTGCGGGCATTGTTGCTTGAGCAGCGCGAAGTCATTGTGCTGCGCTTGGCGGATCGCACTGTCCAGGCTGCCTTCGCGCGCGCAGGCAGCAATCACATCCCACAGGCCGATACGATGCGCGCTTAATCTGAGCAATCGCTCCGTATACGGCAAGGTGACCAGGTCTTCATTGATCAGCGCCCCGGTCAGTTTCCAGAACTGGTTGCGCGGGTGCGCGTAATACTGTTGGGCACTTAATGAGGCCTCACCCGGGAAGCTGCCCAGGATCAGGATTTCAGTGTGTTGGTCGATGACAGGTGGAAAGCCGGTCAGCAGGGAGGTTGGTCGGGAAGCTGGCATGCTGGTATTTTAATGTGTCTCGTGTCATGGTACGGCATGTCATACGCAAAATCAGGAGATGTTTAATGGCAAAGAAAATAATGATTGTGACCGGCGGCAGCCGGGGCATAGGCGCCGAAATCGCGACCCTGGCTGCGGCCGACGGTTACGCGGTATGCATCAGCTATGTAAAGAACAAGGCCGCGGCCGATGCGGTCGTTGCCGCTATACGTGAAGCTGGCGGCACTGCCATTGCGGTCGCTGCGGATATGGCGGTGGAAGCGGATATCCTGCGCCTGTTTGCAACTGTCGATAAGGAGTTGGGAACGCTCACGGCCCTGGTCAATAATGCCGGTATCCTGGAAACCCAGATGCGGGTGGACCAGATGGATGTGGCGCGCATGCAGCGCATCTTCAATACGAATATCGTTGGCACCTTTGTTTGCGCACGTGAAGCGGTCAAGCGCATGTCCACCAAATATGGTGGGGTGGGCGGTGCCATCGTGAATATTTCATCGGTAGCGGCGCGCGCAGGCGGTCCGGGTGAGTATGTCGACTATGCTGCATCGAAAGGTGCGGTCGATACCATGACGATAGGCCTGGCGAAAGAAGTCGCCAACGAAGGCATACGTGTGAATGCAGTGCGCCCGGGTGTCATCTATACGGAAATCCATGCCAGCGGCGGTGAACCGGGACGCGTGGATCGCGTCAAAGCTTCAGTGCCCATGCAGCGCGGTGGCGAAGCACGCGAAGTCGCGCAGGCAGCGATCTGGTTGCTGTCCGATCAGGCGTCATACACCACCGGCAGTTTCCTCGATGTAACCGGCGGACGGTAAGCAGCGCCGCCACTAATCGCAGGGCATGCTTCAAATGCAGCACCCTTTCATCGACCTTCAACAGGAGAAAAAATGAAAACAACATGGATCCCGGCTTTCCTGGCATTGCTGCTGGCAATGCCATTGGCACATGCGGCAGATGATATGAAAGCCTTCCCGCCGGCGGAGAAAGGCATGACGCGTCATGTCCTGCAGTTACCGGCACAAAGCGATGAATCCGCTTTCAAGGTCGAACTGATCGTCGGTAAGGAAGTGGCGACCGATGAACGTAATCGCTACTTCTTCGGCGGCGTGATCGAAGAAAAAAATATCGATGGCTGGGGCTATACACGTTATGTCGTGCCCAAGCTCGGACCTATGGCCGGCACCCTGATGGCGGTCGACCCGAATGCGCCCAAGGTCACACGCTTCATTACATTGAGTGGCAGTCCTTACCTGATCCGTTACAACAGCCGCTTGCCGGTGGTGGTGTATGTACCCAAGGGGGTGGAAGTCCGCTACCGCATCTGGCGCGCCGGTGAAGAAGTGAAAAAGATAGAGCAGGGCTGATAGCGCCTGAATCTTACTGCATGCTCACGCACGCCCTTCACTGAACAGTGCCGGGCGTGTTTTTATTATGCGGCCCATTCATCGCGCCGGAGTCGGTATAAGACATGTGTACTGAGCGGGTGCCCTGCCGCCAGTTTTGGATGGGTGAAATTGTCTTCTGCCTTGCTATGCATGCGCAGGCGCTGCATCACTGCTTGCGAGCGCAGGTTGGCGGGAACCGTGAACGAAACAATCTCTGGAAATTGTTTTACTTCAAAGGCATAGCGCAACGCACATTCTGCCGCTTCCGTTGCGTAGTGTTTGCCCCAGGCCGGGCGCACCAGGCGCCACGCGATTTCCACCGCCGGCGTGAAATGGGCATCGAAGGCTACATGCTGCAAACCGACGCAGCCAGCAAAGGCCAGTTCGCCGGGGATTTCCAGCACCCAGACGCCAAAACCATATTGTTCGAAATGTGCCCGTACGCGGCTTGCGAGTTGATCGCTTTCTGCACGGCTTAGTGTGGCCGGGAAGTGTTGCATGACTGCGGCGTCGGCATTCATTGCGGCGAAGGGCGCCAGGTCTGCATCGGTCCATGGGCGTAACAGGACGCGTGTTCCTTGTAGTACCGGGACAGAAGGTTTAGGAATCACTTTGCTGCCATTTCTGTATCTGCATATAGATCACGGTTTGCAACAGGGCGACGATGCTGCCGGCCATGACTTCGGAGACGCGCAGGAAGGCCAGGTGCAATTCTTCATTCACACCGGCACCCGAAAATGCGGCGGACATCAGGATCACCACGGTCACCGGCCCGAGGCGCCAGTTACTCGGATAGTTTTGCCACAGCATGGCAACGATGACGGCCAGCGTCATCGCGATCAGCATTGCAAAGAAGCTGGTGCCGAACAGCAGTAGCGAGAGGCAGGCAATGACACAGCCGGATATGGTATTGACCAGGCGCGCCTTGAAGTTGGCTTTTGCGACCGTCATGTCCGGCTCGGTCACGATGATGAGTGAAATCATTGCCCAGTAAGGCTCTTGCAAGCCGAGCGCGCGTAGTCCGTACCACAGGATCAGCGATCCGGAGAGGATCTTGATGATGTAGACCAGCGCGTTTTTCCTGGGCGTGATGAAATTGAATTCCATATTACCCGTCAGACGCGAAAAAATGCCGGCGGTTCAGTACCGCCGTTCAGGACGACATTACTTTGTGAGTTTGTCTTTGGCTTCCTGCAGCTCGGCTTCTGCCTGTTGCAGTTTCTTTTGCTGTTGCGCGATTTTTTTGGTTTTGCCGCCGGCTTGCGCTTTTTCGAGGTCAGCCTTGCGTTCGGCTACCTTGTTTTCTTTTTTCTTGATATCGGCTTCGCGTTCACGGCGTAATCCTTCATCGGTGCAGTGATCGACGATTTCCTTGAGCGCGATATTCAGTTTCTTTTCTTGCGTTTTATTGCCATGCGCACGTGCGTGTTCGATCTGGGTTTGTACTTCCTGGCGTTTGGCGGCGCAGCCGGTAAGCGGCTCTGCAGCGTGGCCGGTAACTGAAGCTAACAACAGCAGGGCGGATAAACAGCTGGTCGTGATTATTTTCATTTTGCGACTCCTGGTTGGGTGGAAGTCGCTTTACTGTATAGGAACTGGGTGAATGCTGGCAACACAAATAGCGTGCCGCAAATAAAAACGGCGACCATGCAGGTCGCCGTGGTGTGAGGTGCTGACAGCTGTTATTGCACTGCTGTCAGTCCGGCCTCAGGACATTACTGTGCTACCGGTTTTGTTGCTGGCTTGGCCGGAGCTTTTTTCTTCTTGGCGGTTGGTTTGCTATCGTCACCCTGGACGCCCAGTTGCCCACCGGTACCGAGGCCACCGGCCACGTTTTGTTGACGGTAGTTTTTCACTGCGCGTACGACATTGTTATACGAGTCGGTAAATGCCGCTACGATGACTTTGCCTTCAGCCGTGTTCGAGTAACCACCGACGCTGCCACCTGCGCTGGAGCCGAACAGTTGACCGAGCGCACCGAAGTCCATGCTCTTGGCGCTGCCTTCAGCTGCTGCGATCTGTACGCCCGAACGGTTGTCGACCACACTCAGCAGTGTGCTGGCTTCCTTGCTGTTGACGTTGGCTGCGATGCCAGCCACTGCGCTGCCGAAGCCGCCACCCAACAAGCCTGCTACGCTACCGCCGGCGCCACCGGCATTATTGTTGCTGAAGGTAATCGATGGATTGAGGCCGTAGTCGGCGGCAACCATTTTGCCTTTACCGAAATTCGATTTTTTGCGCAGTTCACCGGATTGCTCGAGTGCGCGTTCGCCCATCATGGCGTTCATGCCGCGGCCGCGTTCAACCACGACGAAGCAGTTGGATTGCTGTACCAGCAATTTGAGGACAGGTACTGTCGAACCGAGTTTGTATTGGCCGGTCAGGATGCCGTACCACGGCGCGCTGGTATCTTCGATGATAGCCATGGTGCCCAGAGGACGATCGCAGCGCTCGAGTGAAGCATTGGCATTTTGTGCATTGGCACCGCCGGCGGAACCGGTCGCTGCAGTTTTTGCACCGCTATTGCCCATGTCCATGGTGGAACAGGCACTCAGCAGAACGCCGGTCAGACAGAGCGGCAAGATGCGAAGTAAACGTTTCGACATTTCTTTCTTCCCCTATTTAAATCAAATAAAAAATAAACCTGAATCTAATTCTTCTGACTACTCCCCGGTATGCCGGAGTTGTGAATGTGAAATATTACGCGAGTTTTTTGTAAAAAATGCTCTGGCGACAAGGAAAAGTCTCGTATTTGCCAAAATTAACATCCTGGCAAGACGAGATTTGTGGATATGAGAGGGAAGCTTCGGTCTTTTTGGCGCAGCTATAAAAAAAGCCGCGTTGCAATAACGCGGCTTTTCATGTGGTGGAACGGCTAGTGTGCCGGCGATGGCTTATTTTGCTGCCAGGCCCAGCAGCATTTCATTCAGGCGCTTCACGAAGCCGGCCGGATCGTTGAGGTTGCCGCCTTCTGCCAGCAAAGCCTGGTCGAACAGGATATTCGACCAGTCGTCGAATTTCGCATCTTCGTATTTCAGGCGTTGCACCAGTGGATGGTCCGGATTGATTTCCAGCGTTGGCTTGGCGTCCGGCGCATCTTGTCCCGCCGCTTTCAGCATGCGCATCAGGTTGCCGGACAATTCATTTTCACCGGCGACCAGGCAGGCTGGTGAATCGGTCAGGCGGAAGGTGATGCGCACTTCCTTGGCTTTGTCTGCCAATGCGGTTTGCATCTTCGCTACCAGTTCCTTGTACTGGTCTTCGGTTTCCTGGTGTTGCTTCTTCTCTGCTTCATCTTCCAGCTCGCCGAGGTCGAGGTCGCCTTTCGCTACCGATGACAATTCCTTACCGTCGAAATCTTCGAGGAAGGACAACATCCATTCATCGACGCGATCCGTCAGCAACAATACTTCGATGCCTTTCTTGCGGAAGATTTCGAGGTGCGGGCTGTTTTTGGCAGCGTTATACGATTCGCCGGTCGCGTAGTAAATCTTGCTTTGGCCTTCCTTCATGCGTGCGATGTAATCGGCGAAGGAAACAGTCTGTGCATCGCTGTCGTTATGGGTGGATGCAAAGCGCAGCAGCTTGGCGATGCGTTCCTTGTTGCTCGCATCTTCGCCTATGCCTTCTTTCAAGACCTGGCCGAAGGCATTCCAGAAGGTGACGTATTTATCCTTATCCGCCTGCTCGTCGCTGTTTGCCAATTCTTCCAGCATGGACAGCACGCGTTTGGTCGAGCCTTCGCGTATGACTTTGACGTCGCGCGATTCCTGCAGGATTTCGCGCGAGACGTTGAGTGGCAGGTCGGCCGAATCGATCACGCCTTTGACAAAGCGCAGGTAGACCGGCATCAATTGTTCGGCATCGTCCATGATGAAGACGCGTTTGACGTAAAGCTTGATGCCGCCGCGCTTGTTGCGATCCCACAGGTCGAACGGTGCCTGGCTCGGGATGTAGAGCAATTGCGTGTATTCGCTGCGGCCTTCGACGCGGTTATGCGTATAAGTCAGTGGTTCGCCGAAGTCATGCGATACGTGTTTGTAAAACTCGACGTATTGCTCAGGCGTGATCTCATTCTTGCTGCGTGCCCACAAGGCGCTGGCCTGGTTGATGGTTTCCCATTCGTCGCGTACCACGGTTTCTTTTTTCTCTTCGTCCCATTCTTCCTTCTGCATCATGATAGGCAGCGAGATATGGTCGGAATATTTGCGGATGATGGATTTGAGTTTCCACGACGAGAGGAATTCATCTTCGCCTTCGCGCAGGTGCAGGATGATGTCGGTGCCGCGATTTGCCTTGTCGATCGCTTCTACCGTGAAGTCGCCTGCACCTTCGGATTCCCAACGCACACCGGCGCTGGCATCGGTGCCGGCACGACGGGTTTCGACTGTGATGCGGTCGGCGATGATGAAGCCGGAGTAAAAGCCGACGCCGAACTGGCCGATCAGTGCCGCATCTTTTTGTTGGTCGCCGGACAGTTTCGAAAAGAATTCCTTGGTGCCGGATTTGGCGATGGTGCCGAGGTGCTCGACCGCGTCATCGCGTGTCATGCCGATGCCGTTATCCGAAATGGTAATCGTACGGGCTTCCTTGTCGAAGCTGACCTTGATCTTCAGGTCGGGATCGTTTTCAAACAGCGCACCGTTGTTGATCGCTTCAAAGCGCAGCTTGTCGGCCGCATCGGACGCGTTTGAGATCAGTTCGCGCAGGAAGATTTCCTTGTTCGAGTACAAGGAATGGATCATCAGTTGCAGCAGTTGTTTTACTTCGGCTTGAAAGCCCAGGGTTTGTTTTTGTTCGGAGACAGCCATTTTTACCTCAAGAATCAATGAATTAGCGGAATTGGGTTTGAAAGCCTGTCAGTGCGGCGGATATTTGGCCGCCACCACATGATCTTGCCCGGTTCGTGGCGAGCCACTCCAGGCTTTCAAAAGGTTTGCGTGCAGATGGGGCTGTCGACGTCGATTTCAAGACTTCCCTATCTCCCGCTCAAGGAAACGCATGATACCCGGATCAGCCATCGCTGCGACATTGAAGCGCATATTGGTTGACGGCAGTTGATTCGGCGAAAACAGGCTGCCGGGTGCCAGCAAATAGCCTTGTTCCATTGCTTTCTCCGCCAGGATGGTGGCGTCGCAACCGACATCGGTCCAGGCAAACATCCCGGCCGGCGTGTGGAAGTGGATTTTGATCCCGATGCGTTCCATCTGCCGTATGGTCTTGTCGCGTACCGCATTGAGCTTGGTGCGCAGCCGATCCGTATGCTTGCGGTAATGCCCTTCAGACAGGATGCGGTAGACCACGCGCTCGGTAATTTCAGTCGTGGTCAGTGCTGTCAGCATCTTGCGGTCGGCCAACTGCCGCGCGATTTCGGGAGAGGTGGCGATGAAGCCGACGCGCAGGTTGGCCGCCAGCGTCTTGGAAAAGCCACCGAGGTAAATCACGCGGTTCAACTGGTCCAGCGCCGCAATCCGCGTTGCCGCCTGCACCGCGGCGCCGGGATGCATATCGCAGTAGATATCGTCTTCCACGATCATGAAATCGTATTGCTCGGCGATCTTCAAGACCTGGAAAGCCTTGGCCGCAGACAGCGAGGTCGAGGTCGGATTGTGCAGGATGGAATTGATGATAAACAGCTTCGGCCGGTGCAATTCCGCCAGCGCGGTCAGTTGCGCGATATCCGGTCCATCCGGCAGGCGCGGGATGCCGACTACCTTGGCACCGAGTGCGGCGAAAGAACCAAACATCAGGAACCAGCCCGGGTCGTCGACAAAGATGGTGTCGCCCGGTTGTATGTAATGACGGGCCACCAGGTCCAGGCCCTGGGTCACGCCGGCTGTCGTGACGAACTGATCCGGCGTGGCCGAGATTTCCAGTTCAGCCATTTTCAATTGCAATTGCTGGCGCAGCGGCAGGAAGCCTTGCGGGATGCCGTATTGCAGCAGCAGGTTGGGGTTTTGCCGACTCACTGCACGCAGCGCATTGGCGACCAGGTCGCCATCCAGCCATTCATTCGGCAACAAGCCGACGCCCGGCATTTTTTGCGGTGGCAACTGGCGGAACATATTGCGTACCAGCCATACGACGTCGACCGGTTGTTGTGCCGCCGACTGCAAGCCCTGCGCGCGCGGCGTCAACATGGGGGCGCGGTCCCTGACGTAGAAGCCGGAACCGCGCCGTGATTCCAGCAAGCCACCGGCGACCAGGCGGTCATAGGCTTCGACCACGGTAAAGCGCGAGACCTGGTGCTGGTCGGAGAACTGGCGTATCGATGGCATGCGTGCGCCGGTGCGCAGGATTTTGTCATCGATGCGGCTGGTAATCAGTTGCACGATTTGCTCGATCAGCGAGCTGCCTGCAGTGCGTGACAGCAGGGGGCGCGGCGCTTCCGTGGTTGCGGGAGTGGTGCTTGGCGATTTGGCTGTATTGGTCATTTTGCCATGACAGTGAGTGAATTAATTCCTTAAGTGTACTGGTACTGTATTGGTTTTGTCGATTACGATATTTTCACCGTGTAGCTTGTTTGTCTGGCTATCAACACTTGTAAATCGCGTCGCCATTTCCCGGACCATTATGGAATCCCTGTTACCGCTTGCCCTGTTCGCCTTTGTTTCGTCGATTACGCCGGGGCCGAATAACATCATGCTGACTTCATCCGGCATACGTTTCGGTTTTGTACGTTCCTTGCCGCATATGTTTGGCGTGGTCTTTGGCTTCAGCGTCATCCTCGCATTGTGTGCGGCCGGGATAGGTAGCCTGATCGTTGCCATGCCAGCCTTGCATATCCTGTTGAAGACGATAGGTTCGACTTACCTGGTGTACCTGGCCTGGCAGTTGCGCGGCATGGCTTTTACGCAGGGCGATGATGATACTGTGCAGCCGATGTCCTTCATCGGTGCTTCGCTCTTCCAGTTTGCCAATCCAAAGGCATGGGTGATGGCGGTGACCGGCGCTGCCGCTTTCCTGCCGCCGGTACAACCGGTGTGGCTGGCGATCACCGTGTTTTGCTTCATCTTCGGCATCGTCAATTTGCCTTGCATAGGCATCTGGGCCGGCACCGGGGCGGTGCTGCGGCGTTACCTGACACAGGCGAAATGGCGTCGCCTGTTTTGCACCATCATGATCATCCTGACCTTGTACTCTGCAGCAGCAATCTGGCTATGAATATTCAATCAAAAATAATGACAAATTCTTCCGTAATGACACAAGAAACCAAAGGCATGTTGCTGGGTGCAATCGGTGTCGCGCTTTTCAGCCTGACTTTGCCTTTTACCCGTATGGCGGTGGCCGAGCTGGATCCGGTGTTCGTCGCGCTTGGACGTGCAGTGGTTGCGGCCGCCTGTTCGGCGGTGCTGCTGTGGTGGACCGGGGCGGTATTGCCGAACCGGACGCAATTGAAATCCCTGTTCATTACCGCGCTCGGCGTGGTGGTCGGCTTCCCGGTGTTTTCATCGATTGCCATGCATTACGTACCGGCTTCGCATGGCGCCATCATCCTCGGCATCCTGCCTTTGGCTACTGCATTGTTTGGCGCACTGCGTTTTGGTGAACGGCCTTCGCCAGGTTTCTGGATTGCAGCGGTGATCGGCAGTGCGCTGGTGGTCGGCTTTGCCTTGCAGCAAGGCGGCGGTGAATTGCATATTGCCGACCTCGCATTATTTATTGCCGTGATGGCGGCGGCGATGGGCTATGCCGAAGGGGGTCGCCTGTCGCAGACCCTGGGCGGGCAGCAAGTCATTTCATGGGCGCTGGTTTTATCGATGCCGGTGGTCTTGCCGGTGACGGTATGGCTGGGCTGGCGGCACGGTGTCAGTGCTTCGCCTGCAGCGTGGGCCGGGTTTGCCTATGTCTCTTTGTTCTCGATGTTTATCGGTTTCTTCTTTTGGTACAAGGGTTTGGCGTTGGGCGGGATCGCACGGGTCGGGCAGGTGCAATTGATACAACCGTTTTTAACCTTGCTCGGCGCCGCGGTCATACTTGGCGAAGTACTGGAATGGCGTACCTTTTTGTTTGCACTTGCAATTATTGCCGTGGTGGCAATAGGAAGGAAGATGAGCATCAAGCGCCCAAATTGATAACAGAATCGGTCCGGGCTGCGGATTTCCTGTCGATAGTTCGGAAGGAAAGCCGCGGATTTGAGATAATCACGGGATTCCTGCCGTGAGCGCTTTTGCTGCTTTCCCGCAGCAATGGCATTTTGCCATTAGCGCAGCCACGGACTTCTGTTCATTGCCACTCCTGTTTTGCGCGGAGTGGCATCAATTTTTTGGAGCACTTATGTCTTTTTACGACAAGCTGAAAGCATTGAATATCGAATTGCCTGCGGTAGCCACCCCGGCTGCGGCTTACGTCATGTACGTACAAAGCGGCAACACGGTTTTCCTTTCCGGCCATATCGCCAAAAAAGACGGCAAGCCTTGGGTAGGTCAGCTGGGTAAAAACATGACCACCGAAGAAGCCAAGCTGGCGGCACGCGGCGTCGCGGTCGACCTGATGGCAACGCTGCAGGCAGCCTGCGGCGGCGACTTGAATCGCGTCAAGCGCATCGTCAAGGTCATGAGCCTGGTGAACTCCACCGGCGATTACACCGAGCAGCATCTGGTCACCAATGGCGCCTCCGAACTGTTCGGCGAAGTATTCGGCGCACAGGGCGTGCATGCGCGATCCGCTTTTGGCGTGGCGCAGATTCCGCTTGGCGCTTGCGTAGAAATTGAATTGATCGCTGAAGTGATCTAAGAAATACACATAAGTACCCATGTCCCGGAGTGCCGGGACGTGGCCTTATCTATACCGTGAAGTAATCATGAAAATCGAACATCCAACGCCGATCAACTGGCAATTCGCCAAACGTGCAGAACAGCTGCAAAGTTCGGTCATCCGCGAAATCCTGAAGATCACGATGCGCCCGGACATCATTTCCTTTGCCGGCGGTTTGCCGTCACCGGAAACCTTCCCGGTCGAGCATATGAAAGCGGCTTTCGACAATGTATTGTCACGCCAGGGCAAGATCGCGTTGCAATACGGACCTAGCGATGGTTATGCGCCGTTGCGCGAATGGATCGCCGACTCCTTGTCGATCGAGGGCGCGACGATTACGCCGGATCAGGTCTTGATGGTGTCTGGTTCGCAGCAGGCGCTGGATTTGCTCGGCAAGGTTTTGATTGAAGAAAACAGCAAGGTGCTGGTGGAAACACCAAGCTACCTGGGCGCCCTGCAAGCCTTCTCGGTTTATCAGCCGCAATTCGTTTCGGTGCCTACCGATGACTACGGCTTGTTGCCGGAAGCCGTGGATGGCATCGCCGATGGTGCACGCCTGCTGTATGCATTACCGAACTTCCACAATCCTACCGGCCGCACGATGTCGGTAGAACGTCGTATCGCCTTGGTAGAAACCTGCGCCCGTCGCGGTTTGCCACTGATCGAAGATGATCCTTACGGTGCACTCAGCTATCGCGCCGAACCATTGCCAAAAATGCTGACGATGAATCCGAGCGGCGTGATTTACATGGGTTCTTTCTCGAAAGTACTGACACCGGGCATACGCCTGGGTTATGTAGTCGGCCCGACCCCATTGATCCGCAAACTGGAACAGGCGAAGCAGGCAGCCGATTTGCACACTTCGCAATTGACGCAAATGGTGGTGTACGAAGCGATCAAGGATGGCTTCCTCGCTGAACATATTCCATCGATACGTACCTTGTATGCGAACCAGTGCCAGGTCATGCTGGATGCGCTGGCTGAATTCGCACCGGAAGGTGTGAAGTGGAACAAGCCGGAAGGCGGCATGTTCATCTGGGTAACGCTGCCCAAGCATATCGACTGCATGCAGTTGCTGGAAGAAGCGATTGCGCAAAAGGTTGCCTTCGTACCGGGCGCACCTTTTTATGCGAACGAACCGGAGAAGAATACTTTGCGCCTGAGCTTTGTGACGGTACCGCCGGAGAAAATACGGGAAGGTGTTTCCAAGCTGGCCAAGTTGATTGCCGCAAAAATTTGAGCTGTCCAGCTCGGGTAAAGAAGCCGTTCAGTTTTTGACTGGGCGGCTTTTTTTATTGGCCAGGTGGTTTTTCTTGAGCACTGCAAGTAGGAAGGGAGGGAGTTGACTAAATGTCTAAGACAGTCATTGCTTGCAGGACACTCGCTCAAGCGGCGATGGCATAATGGCATCTTCAGTCATCAATATGCCGATGGACTGGACCATCCTTTTTAAACCTCATTATCTGGCATCAATTAAACGGCCTGGAAGAAGCGCTTCATGATCAATCTTGAACAGATGGACTTAATTCTTGAAGCCTTGCCGGATCCGGCTTTCATCCTGTCTCGCAGCGGCAAATACGTTGCAGTATTCGGTGGCCGCGATACGCGTTATTACCATGATGGCACCGGCCTGATCGGCCTGTATATTTCAGACGTGGTCAAGCCTGAGAAGGCAAACTGGTTTCTCGAACAGATTGCCAGGGCGCTCGAGTCCCGCAAGCTGGTGGTCGAAGAGTACGAACTGAGTAACCGGGACGTAAAAGGCCTGGACGATGACGGTCCGAAAGATCCTATCTGGTTTGAAGGACGCATCCAGGCCCTGAGTTTTTTAGTGGACGACGAAGAGGTGGTGCTCTGGGTCGCGAGTAATATTTCAGAACGACACATCCTGGAGGGCAAGCTGAGGGAGTTAAGCGATACCGATCAGCTGACCGGCCTTTTCAACCGCAGAAAACTCGAGCATGACCTGACACTGCACTACGAATCATTGCTCAGGTATTCAGTGCCGACTTCGGTCTTTATCTTTGATTTGGATAACCTCAAGAAAATCAACGACACCAAAGGACATCATGCCGGGGATGAGATTATCCAGGCGGTGGCTGATATTTGTCGTTCAGCGATCCGCAAAGCGGATACTGCATGCCGCTTCGGTGGTGATGAGTTTGTGATTGCCTTGCCCAATACCGAACTTGAACAGGCGATGCAGCTCGCCGAGCGCTTACATGATCGCTTCAGGAAAGAGCTTAGCCGGTTTTCAGTGGGTGATACTGTCGTCACGGCGAGCATTGGTGTGACAAGTATGGTGCCGGAAGATCGATCATACGAGGACACACTCAAACGGGCAGATCGTGCGCTGTATGAAGCGAAAAGCATGGGCAAGGATAGGATTGTTTCTGCTTGATGTTCGCTTGTTCTGTTATGCGCGCCTGAGTGGCTGCTTTTGACTGGTAGTGGGCGTCTGCTTTCGATCCAAAGCAGCCATTCATAAGTCTTTTGAACATTCCATCCTTTTGAGGATTGCATCTAGTTAATTATCAATGGCGAGTACTATTACCCTTTAGGGCGATGTCGGTCGCACCTATGGACAATTGATGACGCTGCTTCTCCTTCGTATGCTACTTCGCTAAATCATTGAATTTAGAGAGGGAGAACGAAATGATGCGATACAGCTTAGTCTTTGCTATTGGTGTTTTAAGTCTGTTTAGTATTGGGCCTGCTGTCGCCGCGCCGGACGCTTTGCTCAACACTCCCGCTTCGCCAGAAGTTGTTGCCAAGGGTCTTGAGACAGATGGTTATCAATTGGCTGTTTCAGCCTATACGTGGGGTTACCCGTTGGTGCGCATGGAACAAGTCATGCGTGACTACACAACCGTGCCCACTAACAAACCGCCTACGAGTTATCGCGCATCCTTGAATCAAATTGGCTGGGCTACGCAGTTGGCCACACCTGATGCCAAGGATATGCCTACTGCAAACAATGACACGTTCTACATGAGCGCTGTGGTGGATTTAAATCAGCCCTATCTCCTAACGGTGCCAGATACGCATGACCGCTATTACGTGGTCAACGTTTTCAACATGTACCAAGAGTTAGAGCACTACATAGGGCGGCGTACAACAGGTACCAAGGCCGGTCGGTATGCAATCGTACCGCCAGGTTGGCAAGGTACGCTGCCTAGTGGCGTTAAACGCTTGGACGTGACCACAAACAAAGTTTGGTTGTGGGGAAGACTGCGTATTGCTCAGGGAGAAGGGGCTGAGCCCGTGCTGGCATTGCAAAAACAATTCAAACTGACACCGTTAGACCCTTCTAAGTCAAGTCAAGCCGCATTGTCTCCACTGCGCAACGCCGACAATGACGAACTAGGCTTCTATGCATTGTTAGGCGATGCGGTAAAAAGCAATCCAATTAAGCCGGTTGACGAAGCGTTATTTGGACAATTTGCACGTATGGGGCTGACTAAAAAGGGCTTCGACCCGTCAAAGCTTAGTTCTGAAATGCGCAAAGGCATATTGAGAGGTTTGAAAGATGCGCCTTCGGTTGCAGTAGCTTCATTCGCCAGCACCGCGAGCAAGCGGAACGGCTGGGATTGGGTGACCGGCCTAGATAGTTTTGGTTTCAATTATCCTCTGCGAGCAGTCGTTGCAGGTCCGTATCTTGGAGGGAATGGCGAGCGTGAGGCGATGTATCCGATTCGTTATACGGATGCAGACGGTGCCACATTGAATGGTCAAAACAGCTACGAATTGAAGTTCGACAGCGCACCTCCTGTTGGCGCGTTCTGGTCATTGACCATGTACGATGCTGGCGACAAGATGTTGGTACCGAATGATTTGGCACGGTACAAAATTGGGACGGATACGGCTGGCCTTAAGAAAAATGCCAATGGTTCCTTTACCTTGCAAGTGCGGCATGCACTACCTACTGACAAATCAAATTGGCTTCCGGCGCCGGCTGGCAATTTCTATGTAATTTTGCGCATGTATCAACCGAATGAGGACATTCTCAGCGGTAAATGGAAGATTCCGCAATTGAATAAAATTAAGTGATGCAAATTTTGGCTTGTGTAAAAGGTATGAGATTTAACAAGTCTGTATCAGGAACCAAGCTAAATTATTCTTCAGACTGTGAATGTCCGCTCCGGACCGATAGCAGACATTTACGTGGAAACGCAGGCGCTAGTTTTACTGCACATAGTCAAGCACTGGGCAGGTTCACTAAAACCGCACCATCTCCCCATGCTCCAGCGCCACAAAATCCGCCGCCGGAATATGCGCCTTCTTCAATTCCTCAGCCAAAGCCCTGGGTGGTTCATCCAGCGATTCATCCGCCAGTTCGAATGTGCCCCAATGAATGGCGATCGAACGTTTGGCGTGCACGTTCTGATGGATTTTCACTGCCTCTCCCGGATCGACGTGCTGTGCTTTCATGAACCAGCGTGGCGCATACGCACCTATTGGTAGCAATGCGAGGTCGAACGGCGCGAAGCGTTTGCCTATATCTTCGAAATCCCTGGAGTAGCCGGTGTCGCCGGCAAAGAAGAATGATTGCGGTCGCTTCGCATCAGGTTCAGTAGTGACAGCCCAGCCACCCCACAGGGTCTGGAAGCGGTCGTTCAGCGAGCGTGCCGACCAGTGCTGGACCGGTACGAAGTTGAAAGCCAGGCCACCTACGTCTGTTTTGTCCCACCAGCCCAGTTCTTGCACATTCGTGATGCCGATGTCTGCCATCCATTGCCTGATGCCCAGCGGTACCAGGAAGAGGGGAGCACCGCCTGCCTGCTGGTTCAGCTTGAGTACCGTGTCTTTGTCCAGATGGTCGTAGTGATTATGCGAGATGAGCACCACGTCGATGTGCGGCAGTTGCGCATAGTCGAGTGCGGGCGGCACCTTGCGTTGCGGGCCCATGAAGGTGAAGGGCGACGCACGTTCCGACCAGATCGGATCGGTCAGTATGTTGAGGCCGCGCATTTGTACCAGCACGGTAGCGTGGCCTATCCAGGTGGCAGTCGAGATTTCTTTATTTGCCTGTAGCCAGCCTGCATCCGCTTTGACGATGGGGAAGTGATAGCCATTGGCGGGCGGTTTGGGCAAGCCTTGTGTCAGCTTTTCCCATTGCCATTTCAGGAAGGAGCCGCCGATGTCGCCTTGCAGGTAGTTGTTTTTGTAGAGCGGTGGTGGCGGGCTGATGTAGGCGCGGTAGCAGCCGTAGCTGGCCATCAGCAATGCCGCAAGTAAAGCCCATCGAAGACGGCGGCGCGTCTTCGATGGTGGAGTCTGTGCAGATGAAACTGATGGGGATGGTTCCGTACTGCTCATGACTATGCTTTATCTATTTTTGTGCGGTCAGGGTGGTCGCTTTGATTTTCGATTCCAGCGCCTTGCCTTTGCGTGCACGTTTGCCGATATGCGGTGCGAGGCCGGAGGCAGACAGCAGTACTTCTTGTGCCTTGCCGCCGCGACCGGCGCCGGAGACGATGACGCCGCGCTGGCTGATGGCTTGCGCCGCCAGCAGCTTCTCGTTCTTTTCCAGGTCCATCAGGATCACGCCGCGGCCACCTGCGGTGAGGGACTTGATTTCATCGATACCGAATACCAGCAAACGTCCTTTTTCCGACAGGCAGGCAATCGCGCTGGCACCGGCGGTCACAGGACATGGTGCCAATGGTTCGTCGCCGTCGTCGAGCGTGATGAAGGATTTGCCACCGCGGGTGCGGCTGACCATATCGCCGGATTTGGCGGTGAAGCCGTAACCCGCGGTCGATGCCAGCAGCAGTGTAACGTCGGCCGGGCCTGCGAAGTAATGCAGGATGCGGCTGCCGCTCGCCAGTTCGACCAGCGTGGTGATAGGGACGCCGTCGCCGCGTGCGCCGGGCAGGGCGGAAACCGGAACCGAATAGATGCGACCGTTGGAGCCGAATACCAGCAAGGAATCGACGGTGCGGCATTCAAAGGTGTTGTACAGCGTATCGCCGGCCTTGAAGGTGAATTGCGCAGCATCGTGGCCATGGCCGGTGCGGGCGCGTACCCAGCCTTTTTGCGAGATGACGACTGTCACCGGTTCATCAATGACTTTGGTTTCTACCGACGCTTTTTCCGCGACTTCGATCAGCGTGCGACGTGCATCGCCGAATTGTTTTTCATCGGCTTCGATTTCCTTGATGACCAGGCGCTTCATCGAGGATGGATTGTCGAGCAAATCCTGCAGCGTGGTTTTTTCATTGCGCAGCTCGGCCAGTTCCTGCTGGATCTTGATGGTTTCCAGGCGGGCCAGTTGGCGCAAGCGGATTTCGAGGATGTCGTCGGCCTGGCGTTCCGACAGGCGGAAAGCATCCATCAGTGCCGGTTTCGGTTCATCCGATTCACGGATGATTTTGATGACTTTGTCGATATTCAACAGGATGGCTTCGCGGCCTTCGAGGATATGGATACGGTCATCAACTTTTTGCAGCTTGAATTGCGAGCGGCGGGTAATCGTCGTAAAGCGGAACTCTATCCATTCGCGCAGGATGTCGCCCAGCGATTTCTGGCGTGGCCGGCCATCGCCGCCTATCATCACCAGGTTAATCGAGACGCTGGTTTCCAGCGAAGTGTGCGCGAGCAGCAGGTTGGTGAATTCGGTCTGGTCCTGGTTTTTCGATTTCGGTTCGAATACCAGGCGTACCGGCGCATCGCGACCGGATTCGTCGCGTACGGTATCGAGCATGGACAGGACGGTTTGCTTGAGCGCCAGTTGTTCCGGCGACAGCGATTTCTTGCCCAGCTTGATTTTCGGATTGGTCAGTTCTTCGATTTCTTCCAATACCTTTTGCGACGAGGTGCCGTGCGGCAGTTCGGTTACGACCGCTTGCCACTGGCCGCGCGCCATGTCTTCTATTTTCCAGGTCGCACGTACTTTGACGCTGCCGCGGCCGCTGGAATAGATGTCGCTGATCGCGGTCGGTGAAGTGATGATTTGTCCGCCGCCCGGGAAGTCGGGGCCGGGGACGATGGCCATCAATTCTTCATGTGTCAGCTTAGGATTACGTATCAGTGCGACGGCTGCCTTCGCCACTTCATGCAGGTTGTGCGAAGGAATTTCGGTCGCCATACCTACTGCGATACCGGACGCGCCGTTCAACAGCACGAAGGGCAGGCGGCTTGGTAGCAGTTTCGGTTCTTCGGTCGAACCGTCATAGTTCGGCTGGAAGTCCACCGTGCCCATGTCGATTTCATCGAGCAACAGTTTCGAAATAGGTGTGAGGCGTGCTTCGGTGTAACGCATCGCCGCGGCACCGTCACCATCGCGCGAACCGAAGTTACCCTGGCCGTCGATCAGCGGGTAGCGCAGCGAAAAATCCTGCGCCATACGCACCAGTGCGTCATATACCGATTGGTCGCCGTGCGGATGCAGCTTACCGAGTACGTCACCGACTACCGCTGCCGATTTACGCGGTTTGGCGGCGGAGTTCAGTCCCAGTTCATTCATCGCAAACAGGATGCGGCGCTGGACCGGCTTCTGGCCGTCGCAGACATCCGGCAAGGCACGACCCTTGACGACGGAGATCGCGTAATCCAGGTAGGCGCGTTCGGCAAAGGTAGTCAGTGTCAGCGCTTCACCGCCATCGGCGGGTGCTTCCTGGTCGAAGAGATTGGCTTGATCAGTCATTATTGTTCTGAAAAATTATTCGATGAAGTGAGGGCTCAGGGATTTAGATATCGGCTTCGGCTTCATTGCCGTGCTCTTCTATCCAGGTGCGGCGCGCAGCTGCCTCGCCTTTGCCCATCAACATATTGAAGCGCGCTTCGGAGAAATCCAGGTCGAATTCGCCGAGCGATACCGGCAAGAGGCGACGGGTATCCGGATTCATCGTGGTTTCCCACAACTGTTCGGCATTCATTTCACCCAGGCCCTTGAAGCGCGAGATGGTCCAGGCATTTTCCTTGACGCCATCCTTGCGCAGCTTGTCTTCGATGGCTTCCAGTTCGCCGTCATCCAGTGCATAGATTTTTTGCACCGGCTTCTTGCCACGTGCCGGCGCATCGACACGATACAGCGGCGGCCGTGCAATACAGATATGACCGCGGTCTATCAGTTGCGGGAAGTGCTTGAAGAAGAGTGTCAGCAACAAGACCTGGATGTGCGAACCATCGACGTCCGCATCGGACAGAATGCAGATGCGGCCATAGCGCAGGTTGCTGAGGTCGACCGTATCGTTCTTGCCATGTGGATCGACGCCTATCGCTACTGCGATATCGTGGATTTCATTATTCGCGAACAGGCGGTCACGTTCGGTTTCCCATGAGTTCAGCACCTTGCCGCGCAACGGCAGGATGGCCTGGAATTCCTTGTCACGGCCCATCTTGGCAGAACCACCGGCGGAGTCACCTTCGACCAGGAAGAGTTCATTGCGCGAGATGTCAGTGGATTCGCAATCGGTCAGCTTGCCCGGCAAGACTGCCACGCCTGAGGATTTTTTCTTTTCCACTTTTTGCGCGGAGCGCAAGCGCGATTGTGCTTGCTTGATGACCAGTTCGGCCAGCTTCTTGCCGTACTCGACGTGCTGGTTCAGCCACAGCTCCAGCGACGGGCGTGTGAACGATGCGACCAGACGCACCGCATCGCGTGAGTTCAGGCGTTCCTTGATCTGGCCCTGGAATTGCGGGTCCAGCACCTTGGCCGACAGTACGAAAGAAACGCGTGCAAACACGTCTTCCGGCAACAGCTTGACGCCTTTCGGCAGCAGGGAATGCATTTCGACGAAACTTTTGACCGCGCCGAACAAGCCTTCACGCAAACCGGATTCATGCGTGCCGCCGTTCGAGGTCGGGATCAGGTTGACGTAAGACTCGCGCACTACCGCGCCATCTTCCGTCCATGCCACGACCCAGGCCGCACCTTCACCTTCAGCAAAACCTTCGGCATCGGCACCGGCGTATTGCTCGCCTTCGAACAATGGGATCAGGGTTTCGGAATTCGAGGCTTGCGCCAGTGATTCGGTCAGGTAACCACGCAAGCCCTGGTCATATTGCCAGGTTTGCGTTTCACCGCTTTTCGCATGCACCAGTGTGACTTTGACGCCCGGCAGCAGCACTGCCTTGGAGCGCAACAGGCGTTGCAGTTCGGCTTGCGGAATGACGGATGAATCAAAATATTTGGCATCCGGCCACGCAGTGACACGGGTACCGCTGCGTTTTTCGTCACGTGTAAGCGGGCGCGATTTCAGCGGTTCGACCACGTCGCCACCGGCGAAGGCTAGGCTGTGCACGCCGTTTTCACGCCATACGGTGATTTCGAGGCGGGTCGACAGTGCATTCGTGACCGAGACGCCGACGCCGTGCAAGCCGCCGGAGAAGGCGTAAGCGCCGCCCGAACCCTTGTCGAACTTGCCGCCGGCGTGCAAACGCGTGAACACGATTTCCACGGTCGGGACTTTTTCTTCCGGGTGCAGGCCGACCGGGATACCACGGCCGTCATCTTCGACGCTGACGCTGCCGTCGGTATTCAGGGTGACGACGATGTTCTTGCAATAGCCGCCCAGTGCTTCATCGGAGGCATTGTCTATGACTTCCTGGATGATGTGCAGCGGGTTTTCGGTACGCGTATACATGCCGGGACGCTGCTTGACCGGTTCAAGGCCTTTGAGAACACGGATGGATGATTCGCTATAGTCTGCAGAGGATTTTTTAGTGGCCATTCAATCGAATACTGGTAAGGGGTGCTGAAAAGGATGCTGAAATAAGGTCTAAAAGTGTTAATTGCAAAACAGCATGAAACATCGGAAGTGTCTGCATTCTAATGAAAAAAGGCAATCTCCACCTTTTATCCTATCCATCATGCCGGGCGAAACCGCCAAATTGTTAAATATAGTTAGATCCACCACGCATTTCTGGCACTTTTTTGTTAAAAGCGTTCAAATGTATCTGGTTTGACAAATTGCCGACAAGTATTTGTGGTTGTCGGCCTGCCGCCTGCCCATCCAGATGGCGCTGCAGCGGATTTTATCAATGCATAAATGTTGCATGGTAGTGGATTACCCCGGTCTGCGCCTAGCCTGCGCTCCCTCAACAACTAGTCGATGTCAGCTAACAGTATTCCTTTTGCGGTACGCCTGATTGGCTTCAAGCCTCAGGAAATCGAAATTTTCGATGCCACATTTGCCCTGGACCAAGGCAAGGGATATGGCTATGTCCGCCTGTCGGAAGACAATTTGCAAGACCCCGATTTATACATCGCCAATGCCGAAGAATTGAAGGCATTGGTGGCTTTATCCGATTTGCGCCCCAGTGATGTGCGGCCGGCCTTGCTGGTGGGTACATCCAGCGTCGCCTTGCCGTATCCGAGCGTGGAACGCCCGATCCGCTGGCATCGCCTGTTCGATGCACTGGATAAGCTGATAGAGAAACGGGCCGACGCCTTGTCGCGCCTGGAAGCTTCGGATGTGGTCGCCGTGCCCGAACGCCGGCGGCGCGATCGCGTCGATATCGACCTGACCGACCCGGCTGAATACCAGCGCATGCGTACCGAGTTGCCGCATGGCGGCGCGGTCCTGGTGATAGACAAGACACCGGCCTTCCGCGATTACATTGCCGAATTATTGTTGCGCAACAAGACCGAAGTCCTGTGGGCCAGCAGCGAAGCCGAAGCCGAGGGTGCGTGCGCGCGCCAGCGCGTGGCGGTGGTTGTGGTGAATACCTCGATGGCGGAAATCAATCCGTATCGCCTGTGCCAGACGGTGAAGGCGATACGCCCATCCGACCGTACCTCGGTTATTTTCCTGGTGAGCAAGAGCAGTGGTTACGATGCCGAGCTGGCACGCCAGGCCGGTTCAGACGGCTTCCTGACCAAGCCGGTGGCGGCCCATCATTTCATTAGCGCGCTCAAGAAATTCATGCATCTGCCGCGCTAGCGCAGCTTATTTACTGAGCGTGCGCATCCCACGTTCCAGCCCTTCCAGTGTCAGCGGATACATGCGGTTATCCATTTGTCGACGGATGATGGCAATCGACTGGCGATATTCCCAGATGTGTTCCGGTTCCGGATTGAGCCAGATGTAGTTGGGGAAGGTTTTGGTAAAGCGCTGAAGCCATTCGGCCCCGGCTTCTTCATTGTGATAATCGACTGCGCCGCCCACCTGCAATATTTCATACGGGCTCATGGTCGCATCACCGACAAAAATCACCTTGGTATCCGGCGTGTATTTGCGCAGTACATCCCAGGTCGAAAAACGTTCGGTACGCTTGCGCTGGTTATTGCGCCACAGCTGATCGTAGACGCAGTTATGGAAGTAATAAAACTCCATATTCTTGAACTCCGCCTTGGCCGCGGAAAACAATTCTTCGGTGCGCTGTATGTGTTCATCCATGGTGCCGCCGACATCCAGCAGCATCAATACCTTGATATTGTTTTTGCGTTCCGGCTGCATCTTGATATCGAGATAGCCGGCATTGTTCGCGGTCGCACGTACCGTATCGTCGAGTGAGAATTCATCGGCCGCACCATGACGCGCAAACTTGCGCAGGCGGCGCAAGGCGACCTTGACGTTGCGCGTGCCGATTTCCCTGTCCGCATCGTAATCGCGGTAAGTGCGTTGTTCCCATACTTTGACGGCAGTGCGGTTGCGGCTTTCACCGCCTATGCGTATGCCTTCCGGATTGGTGCCGCTATTGCCGAAAGGCGAAGTGCCGCCGGTGCCTATCCACTTGCTGCCGCCTTCGTGTCTTTCCTTCTGTTCTTTCAGCAATTGCTGCAGGCGTTCGGCCAGTTTGTCGTAGCCGTATTTTTGCAATAGCGCCTGTTCTTCCGGTGACAGCTTGCGCGCGGCATTCTTGAGCAACCAGTCGAGCGGGATGTTGGCGTTTTCTTCAAAGGCGGTGCTGATGCCTTTGAAGTAGAGGCTGAAGGCGCGGTCGAATTTATCGAAGTTGGCTTCATCCTTGACCAGCGTCAGGCGTGCCAGATAGTAAAAGTCATCGAAGGAGAGGCTGATGACTTCTTTTTCCAATGCTTCGAGCAGCACCAAAAATTCCTTGATGGAAACAGGAATTTTGGCGTCTTTCAGCATGAAGAAAAAATCGATCAGCACAATTTATCCTCAGCGATTGGTACGCGACATGAAGACCAGGCGTTCGAACAGATTGATGTCCTGTTCGTTTTTCAGCAATGCACCGTGCAATGGCGGCACGATGGTTTTATCGTCCTGGCTGCGCAGCGCTTCCGGTGGGATGTCTTCCGCCAGCAAGAGTTTCAGCCAATCCAGCAATTCCGAGGTGGAAGGTTTCTTCTTTAAACCGCTGACTTCGCGTATCTGGTAAAACACTTCGAGTGCCTTGGCCAGCAATTCGCGCTTCAGGTTCGGGAAGTGCACGGCGACAATTTGCTCCATCGTGTCGCGGTCGGGAAACTTGATGTAATGGAAGAAGCAGCGGCGCAGGAAGGCGTCCGGCAGTTCCTTTTCGTTATTCGATGTAATAATGACGAGCGGGCGATGTTTGGCTTTGACCATTTCGCGCGTTTCGTACACATAGAATTCCATGCGATCGAGTTCGCGCAGCAAATCGTTGGGAAACTCGATATCCGCCTTGTCGATTTCATCAATCAGCAAAACAACTTGTTGGTCGGCGGCAAATGCCTGCCACAATACGCCCTTGACGATATAGTTGCCGATGGTCTTGACGCGCTCGTCGCCGAGCTGCGAATCGCGCAGGCGCGACACGGCATCGTATTCGTACAGGCCTTGCTGGGCTTTCGTGGTGGATTTGATATGCCATTGCAGCAGCGGCATGCCGAGCGCGGCGGCCACTTCTTCGGCCAGCATGGTTTTGCCGGTGCCCGGTTCACCCTTGATCAGTAGCGGACGTTGCAAGGTGAGGGCGGCGTTGACGGCCAGCTTCAGGTCGCCGGTGGTGACATAGCTCTGGGAACCTTCGAAGCGTGTTTCTTGTCGCATGGCGGTGTCATTAAAATGAAAAGAAATCGGAGTATAAGCGAGAAAAGGTTTGTGAATGCAGAGCGGCTATAGCAGCTGATACGCTTCAGAATAGCCTCTCCTTACAATAAATATAATGAAAATCTCTTTCCTCAGAATCTTCGCAGTGTGGCGCAGATTCCGCCGCGGTGCATTGCGGCACCACGCCGATAATGCGCGTTACCTGCAACAAATCGAACCGCTGGCGCGCCGCGCCGATCCGAACGCTACATGGCATGCGCGCGCCAATTGGATGATAGACCTGGCCGACTGGATCCGTCGCGAGCCCAAGGTGTCGCTGCTGGATGAAGACGAGTGGAGCCGCATCAAGACCTTGCGCATCCGCTATATGCTGGATTGGCTGGATGAAAATCGTGAGGTGCGGCAAACGGTGCAGGCCACTTTGCGCAAAACCTTGCGTGAAGCCACCGGTCCGGAATTGTTTTCGGCGACCGGCTTGCCGCGTGAATCGGCTTTCTTTTCCGAACTGTCGGAACGGGTAGTCAAGCATGTGTTGCCACCGCCCTTGGGACAGCACGATTTGTCGACGCTGTTTACTGCCATGTTCCCGGATGAGTCGGATGCCGAGTGGCTGCTGGAGCTCGATCCAAAAACCTTGTCCCGGCTGTGGAAGCTGGGCGCCGATGACGGCATCGCCCACGGTTACCGCAAGCAGATAGATGAAGCGATGCTTTACCTGGTGACGATGGTGATTGCGATCGGTATCAGCCCTGCATTCCGCCAACGCCTGGAACCACGCATGCCCTTGCTGGCGACGCCTTTCATGGCCTTGCGTCGCGAACTGGAAAACTACCTGATGACCAGCGAGCGTGATGAAGGCGCCTTGCGCAGCGTGCGCATGCTGATCGCGGTGTGCCAGGCGCAGACCGACAAGATTTATGCGCATCTGGATGAATACGGTGTGTCGGTTGGCCTGGTCTATAACGTCGAACGGATGCGAGCTCAGTTGACGCGTGTTGCGCGCCTGCTGGACTTGCGCAATACCTCGCATGTGGAAGAGGGCTCGGGCCAGGTGCAGGCGGTGCTGGTCGACCTCATCATTGCGCATCATCGTCGTTCATCGGTGCGTGAATTGGTCAATCGCAGTTTTTCGCTGCTGGCGCGCAAGATGGTCGAGCGTAATGCCAACCACGGCGAGCATTACATTGCCAGTGATCGCAGCGAATACCGCGCGATGCTGAAAGCCGCTTTGCTCGGCGGTTTCATTACCGCATTCACCGCATTGGCGAAAGTCGGCATTACCGGCCTGGGCCTCGCCCACTTTTTCGAAGGTGCTTTCCTCTCCGTCAATTACGCGGTGAGCTTTTTGATCATCACCGCGATCGGCGGTGTACTGGCGACCAAGCAACCGGCAGTAACGGCACCGGCGCTGGCAGCGCAGATGGGCGAGCTGGAAACGGTCGAAGGTCTGCGCGAGTTGCTGGCAAAGATCGCGGCCTTGCTGCGTTCGCAGGCCGCCGCGGTATTCGGTAACTTGCTGGCGGTGGCGCCGGTCATCGTGGCGCTGTCCTTTGCCTTCCTGTTTATCACCGGTAAGCCGGTCATGAATGCGGACAAGGCGCATGCCGCGATAGCCTCGCTTTCCTTCGTCGGCGTCACGCCCTTGTTCGCCGCCTTTACCGGCATCCTGCTTTGGCTTGCCAGCCTGATTTCCGGCTTCGCCGATAACTGGTTTGCCCTGCGCCGCCTGAAGGAATCGATCGCGCATCACCGCCGCATGGTGCATGCGCTGGGTGCCGCACGGGCACAGCGCTGGGCCGACTGGCTGGAGCACAATATCTCCGGCATCGTCGCCAACGTTTCGCTGGCTATCCTGCTCGGCATGGTGCCGGTGATTGCGCATTTCTTTGGTTTGCCGCTGGATGTGCGACATGTGACCTTGTCCACCGCGACACTGGCGGCAGCGGTCAGTACGCTGGGTTGGGAAGTCATGGCGACGCCACAGTTCTGGCTGGCTTGCGTCGGCATTGCGGCAATCGGTTTGCTCAATGTGGGCGTGGCTTTCGCCTGTGCTCTGGCGCTGGCATTGCGTGCCCGTGACGTGCCGAAACGGGTGCGCCGCCTGGTGTTCCGCGCCATGCTGCGACGCTTCACTTTGACGCCGTATATCTTCTTCTGGCCGATGCAGCCGGAAGCCGCGGCCCCGGCCGCGCAGCTGGAAAACCCCGCCGAAAAAGACGAAGAACAAGCAGCGGCGCGGGTTCGCGACGAGTAGTGTGGCGCTTTGTCGGATACTGTCCACGCTGCAGGAATTCAGCGTGGACGCTCCCACAGTCTTGGGGTAGAATCGAGCGGTTTTGGTGTGGCGAAGTAATAATTTCACTATATAAAAAGCTGTCCGCAGCCACGCCACCCGCAGGTTTCGTCTCACTTATCCATAGCTATCATGAAAAAACTATTTGCGCTTCTCGCGCTCGCGGGTGTGGCTCACATCACTACCGCAGCGGAAATCGTTGGTGACGCTAAGGCGGGTGCCAACAAGGTGTCGATGTGTATCGGATGCCATGGCATTCCAGGATACAAGGCGACGTTTCCTGAGGTATACCAAGTTCCGATGATAGGTGGACAGTCGGATAAATATATTGCGGCTGCCTTGCACGCATATAAAAAGGGTGACCGTAATCATCCATCCATGCGCGGTATCGCAGAGAGCCTGTCGGATCAGGACATCGCTGACGTCGCTGCTTACTACTCGCAGCAGAAATAAGGGGAGCCACCATGAAAAAAATCATCTCATTGGCGATCCTTTCCCTGTCCGCAGCCGTGTCACTGAACGCTTCGGCTGACAGTAAAATCGATGCAGGCAAGGCTGCAGTCACCAAATTCAATTGCGCATCCTGCCACGGCGCTGACTTCAAGACTCCTATTGATCCTGCCTATCCTATCCTGGCCGGCCAACACAAGGATTACCTGAAGCATGCACTGGTGTCGTACAAGCGCGGCAATAAAGCGTCGAATGGTCGCAGCAATCCGATCATGGAACCACTGGCCAAACAATTGTCGAGCCAGGATATCGAAAACATCGCGGCTTATCTGCATAGCCTGCCGACCAATCTGGTACTGCGCAAGTAAGCACTTGGCGCCCAATAAAAAAGCCACGCTCAGCGTGGCTTTTTTCATTTCAGCTCCGGCTGATCAGCGGCGCTTGATACATTCGATATAGGCGGCACCATCCGGCGGCAAGCCGCTGCGCTGCGAGCTCCAGATCATTTCACCCAGGCATTCCATGATGTGATGATGTGCTTCGTGCTCGGAATCGAGGCGACGTGCCAGGCCGGTATAGGCGGCGCGTATGCCGGGCGGCTGGTCGATCGAGATTTGTTCGGCAATCGACAGGTGCATCGACAGGTGCAGGAAAGGGTTGGCCTGGCCCGACTCTACCGAGTAATCCTGTGCCAGTGCGGTTTCGACATCGGTCAGCGCATCCGCGTATTCCGGGTGCTGAATGATCCAGTCGCGCGCGATTGCTTCGAGTGGCGTGAGGATTTCATTGGCACGCTGTTTGCGGAAGGTTTCGCAGAAAAAACGGCGTACATCGTGTTGTGAAGGTGTAAACATTGGAGTTCTGGAGCTGCTTAAAGGCCGGACATTGGGTACAGATCGTCATTGTACGTGGCTTGGCGCTGAACTGCTGGCCGTGTTTCGGATAACATATCGCCTAATTGCCTATTAGCGATATTGCCTTACCAGGGCATGTCTTTTGAAAATCTGAAAATGAAAGTCGCCATGTTGAACCAGGAAGCGCTCGATACCCTCTTTACCAAAGCCCACACCAATACCGTCTGGCAGGATAAACCAGTGACCAACGGTCAATTGCGTGAAATCTATGAATTGATGAAATGGGCACCGACCTCGATGAATTCGCAACCGGCCCGCATTGCCTTCATCAAATCACCGGAAGCAAAACAGAAACTGGCGGCATGCGTTTCCGCCGGTAATGTGCAAAAAGTATTGACCGCGCCTATCACCGCCATTATCGGTATGGACATGGCCTTCCCGCGCAAGATGCCGCAACTGTTTCCGCACATGGATGCGCAGGCATTGTTTGCCGCCAATGAAAAATTGACCGAAGAAACGGCTTTCCGCAACTCATCGCTGCAAGGTGCTTACTTCATCATGGCGGCACGTGCGATCGGCCTGGATTGCGGTCCGATGTCCGGCTTCGATGCTGCCAAGGTGAATGAAGCTTTCTTTGTCGGCACCAAGGTGCAAGCCAATTTCATTTGCAGCATCGGCTACGGCGACCACGAAAAAATCAAACCACGCCTGCCGCGCCTGACATTTGAAGCGGCTTGCGCGATCGTGCTGTAATAGCAGCGGCCGGGGCTTACACGCCCTTGGCCGGTAGCGGCGTCTTGGACTTGTATTCGCACAAGTCGGCGATCACGCAATTCCAGCATTTCGGTGTGCGGGCGATACAGGTGTAACGTCCGTGCAGGATCAGCCAGTGATGGGCATCCTGCTGGAATTCCGGTGCGACAAACTTCATCAATTTCTGTTCGACGATATCGACGTTTTTGCCCGGTGCCAGGCCGGTGCGATTCGAGACACGGAAGATATGCGTGTCGACCGCAATCGTTGCTTCGCCGAATGCGGTATTCATCACCACGTTGGCGGTCTTGCGTCCAACCCCCGGCAATGCTTCCAGTTCTTCGCGCGTACGCGGCACTTCACCACCATGTTCGGCGATGAGGATGCGGCAGGTTTCGATCACATTCTTGGCCTTGGTACGGTACAGGCCTATGGTTTGAATGTAGGGAATCAGGCCATCGACGCCGAGTGCATAAATCTTCTTGGGTGTGCCGGCATGCGGGTACAGCTTGCGCGTCGCCTTATTGACCGAGACATCGGTGGCCTGTGCCGACAGCAGGACAGCGATCAGCAACTGGAACGGGGTCTGGTATTCGAGTTCGGTAGTGGGGTGCGGATTGGCAGCGCGTAGTCGGTTGAAAATTTCGCGTCGTTTTTCTGCATTCATTTATTTCGCATCCTTTTCCGCTTGTTCCTTTTTCAGGCGGGCGCGTTCTATCGCGGCCTGAATGATGGCTTTCTTGCGTGCCTGTTCAGCCTTCTCTTCTTCAGAGGCAGGCGTTTCAGCCTGCACTGCCTGCAGCTTGGCAGCGGCCTTGGCCGCCAGGCGCGCATCGTTCTCTTCTTTTTCGCGTTGCAGGCGCTGTGTGCGGAAATCATGGCGCGCCCGCGCATCATCAGCCTGCGCCTGCGACCATGCATCCCAACCGGTTTTACCCGGTGTGACTTCAACCATCGCAATACAATCGACCGGGCAGGGCGCAACACAGAGGTCGCAACCGGTGCAAAGATCGTTGACGATGGTGTGCATCTGCTTGGCAGCGCCGACGATGGCGTCAACCGGACAAGCCTGTATGCAGAGCGTACAACCGATACAAAGGCTTTCGTCGATCACCGCTACCGGCCGTGGTCGTTCATGGCCGTTGACCGGGTTGATCGGGATGACAGGCTTGCCGAGCAGGTGCGCCAACCTTGCCACGCCTTCGATACCGCCGGGCGGGCATTGATTGTAATTGGCGCTGCCATCGGCTATCGCTTCCGCATATGGACGGCATGCGGGATAGCCGCATTTCGTACATTGCGTTTGGGGCAGCAGATCTTCAAGCTGATCGGCGAGCGATTTTTGGCTAGGTGGAGACACAGCAGGCACATAAGGGATAAAACAGAATTATCGTCTTATCCGGGCCACTGCGCCAAATAGAAATCGGCGGGAAGGGAAGAACAGCCCGATTTTTTAGTTTCGGGCTGCTCTAATCAAGAATGCTTCGCAATAAAGTCGGTGATTTTCGGGCAAATGATCTCGCGCCATTTGCGACCCGAGAAAATGCCGTAGTGGCCGCATTGCGGTGCCGTGAATTGCTGCTTATTGGATTTGGCAATCGATGAACACAGGTCTTGCGCCGCATGGGTCTGGCCCAGGCCGGAAATATCGTCGCGTTCGCCTTCGATGGTGAACAGTGCGACCGACTTGATGTCTTGCGGCTTGACCAGCTTGCCTTCGACTTCCCAGGTGCCCAGTGGCAGGCGGTGTTCCTGGAAAACGGTCTTGATTGTTTCAAGATAATACTCGGCAGGCATATCCAGCACCGCGTTGTACTCATCGTAAAACTTGCGATGTTCTTCGGCGGATTCATTATCGCCTTCGCGCAAGTGCATATAAAAGTCCCAATGACTTTGCGCATGGCGACCCGGATTCATTGCGATGAAGCCGGCGTGTTGCAGGAAACCCGGATAAACCTTGCGGCCAAAACCCGGATAGCTGGCCGGCACGCTGTGTATGACCTGGTTCTCAAACCATGAGTACGGCTTTTCGGTCGCCAGGTTATTCACCTGGGTCGGCGATTTGCGTGGGTCGATAGGGCCGCCCATCATCGTCATCGATTTCGGCAGGTGCGGATCGCGCTCGCTGGCCATCAGCGAAATTGCAGCCAGCACCGGTACTGTCGGCTGGCACACAGAGATCACATGCAGGTTCGGTCCGAGTTGACGGATGAAATCCTGGATGTAGTAGATGTAGTCATGCAGGTGGAACGGACCTTCGGTCAGCGGCACCATGCGCGCATCTCGCCAGTCGGTGATGTAGACGTCGTGTTCGACCAGCAGGCTGCGCACGGTATCACGCAGCAATGTGGCGTGATGGCCGGACAGTGGCGCAACCAGCAGGATGGTCGGTTGTTTGAGCGCGGCGTAAGCCTTGGCACTCATATCCTTCTTGAAATGCAGCAATGTGCAGAAGGATTTTTCTTCCGCCACTTCTTCAATAATCTTGACGTCCTTGCCCTTGATGTTGACGGAGCTGATGTCGAAATGCGGCTTTGCATAATCCTTGCCGAGGCGATACATCAACTCGTAGCCGGCTGCGATGGGCTGCGCAAATGGTGTGTAAGCAAAAGGGGAAACGGGATCACTGAACAGTTTGGACGATGCTTCCGCCCACTGGATCAAGGGATTAAGCAGACTGCGGTTGAGCTCATGCAATTGATAAAGCATAGAGGCGTCTTTCGTTGACGTTGGTCAATTGATTGTCGGGACAAAGCCATTATATTGCAATGCACCATTGATAACTATTCTACGTTTAACAACGCATATCGTCCGCAATAAGCTGATTTGTTGTTATTTATGCAAATGTATTGCTGTCGGGCTATCGTCCGCATAATAAAAAACGCCCTGTGGCGAACCAGAGGGCGTTTTTAGCGGAAGCAGCGAGGCTTAGCGTGCCAGATACTGCAGCTTGTCTGTCTTGTCTTTCCACTCTTCGGCTTCCGCCATAGGTGGTTTGGTTTTGGTGATCGATGGCCATTCGCGCGACAAATCGACGTTGAGCTTGATGAATACCTGCTGGTCGGCCGGCACATCTTCCTCGGCAAAGATAGCGTTGACAGGGCATTCAGCTACGCATACTGCGCAGTCGATACATTCATCCGGGTCGATAGACAGGAAATTCGGGCCTTCGCGAAAGCAATCCACCGGACACACATCTACGCAGTCTGTGTAACGGCAAAGAATGCAGGATTCGGTCACTACGTGGGTCATACCAGTCCTAACAGTAAATATTTGAATTTAAGCATCGGCTACTCAGTCGCGGGCGGCTTTTGATACCGCCGGATCGCAGCCGGAAAGCCCTGTATTTTAAGGCAAATCGCTGTTTCCCACAAACCACCCTTATACCGATTCCAAATAAGCAAATGCGCAGGGCGTCATATGTGCATGTCGGATGCACATATTTCATCGCTTGCCGTGCCGACAGGCATTGCTGCGTAGACATAATTTTTCTGGGCTAAAATGGCATCCCCTCAATACGGAGTCCCCATGCGCGCAAATTTTATCGTCGGCATGCTTGCCTTAAGCCCGGCCCTATGTGGTGCGGCAGAATTAAACGGCGGCGGCCTGTCCATTTTGTGGGGAATTCCTTTTGCCGGACTGCTGCTTTCGATTGCACTCTGTCCCTTGCTGACACCGGGTTTCTGGCATCACCATTTTGGTAAGCTGACACTGGCCTGGTCACTCGCCTTCCTGCTGCCATGTGCGTATTTCTTTGGCGCGTCGACCGCGGTGCATGGCGCGGTACATGCCTTTGTCGCAGAGTTCCTGCCTTTCCTGATCCTGATCACTTCCCTGTTTGTGGTCGCCGGGGGGATTTGTGTACGCGGTAATTTGCACGGAACGCCGGCGCTTAATACCGGCCTGCTGGCAATCGGCACGGTGCTCGCCAGCTTCATGGGAACCACTGGTGCCGCGATGCTGCTGATCCGCCCACTGATCCGCGCCAACGATAACCGCAAGCACGGTGCCCATATCGTGGTGTTCTTTATCTTCCTGGTGGCCAATGCCGGCGGTGCCTTGACGCCGCTGGGCGACCCGCCCCTGTTCCTGGGTTTCCTGAAAGGCGTGGATTTTTTCTGGACGGTACGCCACTTGTTTGCGCCTACCTTGTTCATCTGCGTGGCATTGCTGATTATTTTTTACGTCCTGGACAGCCACTACTATCACAAGCGTGAAGAAGTGAAGCCGCCGGAGCTGGATCCGACGCCTGACTCGGCGATCCGCTTTGAAGGAAAAATCAATTTCGTCCTGCTCGGCATTATTGTTGCGATGGTATTGATGAGCGGTTTCTGGAAGCCGGGTATTTCCTATGTATTCGTCGGCAATACGATTGAATTGCAAAACCTGTTGCGCGACGTTGCCCTGATTGCCGTGGTTTTCCTGTCGTTGGCTGTGACACCGAAAACCGCACGTAGCGGCAACGAGTTTTCCTGGGGACCGATACAGGAAGTCGGCAAGCTGTTTGCCGGTATCTTCATCACGATCATCCCGGTGATTGCGATGCTGCGCGCCGGCGAATCGGGCGCCTTCTCCGCCATCGTGCGGGCGGTGACCGATGGCAATGGCCAGCCGATCAATGCGATGTATTTCTGGGCGACCGGTTTGCTGTCTTCTTTCCTCGATAACGCACCGACTTATCTGGTCTTCTTCAATACGGCCGGTGGCGATGCCGCGACCCTGATGACCACTCTGGCCGGAACGCTGGCCGCGATTTCCTGCGGCGCGGTGTTCATGGGTGCAAACAGTTATATCGGTAATGCACCGAACATGATGGTCAAGGCTATCGCCGAAGAGCGCGGCATCAAAATGCCGTCCTTTTTTGGATACATGGCCTGGTCATGTGCGATCCTGATACCTTTATTCGTTTTAATGACGTTCATTTTTTTCACCTGAGGAGAGATATATGAAGGCGAAAGTACTCGTCGCGCGCGCAACGTTCCCCGACGTGATTGAACGCTTGCAGCAACAGTTCGAGGTTGAATCGAATCAGGAAGACAAGATTTTCTCTCCTGCCGAATTACTGCAAAAAATGCAGGGCAAGGATGCCGTCGTGGTTACCGCCAGCGAAAAAATGTCGGCAGATGTCATCGCCGCCAATCCGCAATTGAAGGCAATCTGCAACGTCGCCGTCGGCTACAACAATATCGATGTGGCGGCAGCGACTGCTGCCGGTGTCATGGTGACCAACACGCCTGACGTCTTGAATGAAACCACCGCTGATTATGCATGGACCCTGTTGATGGCGAATGCGCGCCGTGTATGCGAATCCGAACATTGGCTGCGCGCCGGCAACTGGAAGCACTGGCGCTTCGATAGCTTCCTCGGTGCCGATATCCATGGTGCGACGCTCGGCATCCTCGGCATGGGCCGCATCGGCCAGGCGATTGCACGCCGCTCTACCGGTTTCGACATGAATGTGATTTATCACAATCGCTCACGTGCGACGCCGGAGCAGGAAGCCTATGCCAACAATGCGCGCTATGTCAGCAAGGAAGAATTGCTGCGCAGTGCCGATCACCTGATCCTGGTCTTGCCGTATTCACCGCAGACGCATCACATCATAGGCGCTGCTGAACTGGCGCTGATGAAACCGACTGCAACCCTGGTCAATATCGCCCGTGGCGGCATCGTCGATGATGTGGCGTTGATTGCCGCATTGCGTGAAAACCGCATCGCATCGGCAGGACTGGATGTATTTGAAAATGAACCGGCCTTGCATCCGGATTTCCTTACCTTGTCGAATGTGGTGCTGACACCGCATATCGGTAGCGGTTCGGAAAAAACCCGCAGGGCAATGGCTGATTGCGCATCGGCCAACCTGGCGGCGGCGATGAGCGGCCAGCAACCGCCGAATTTACTCAACCCGGAAGTGAAAGCGAAGAAGTAAGCACATGGCAGATATCAGCATCAAGCAGGAGCATGGGCTCCCGCTGCAACAGGCAAAAGACGCAGCACAAAAAGTAGCAGACAAGATGGCAGCGGAATTCGATATGACGACGCAGTGGGATGGCGATACTTTGTCGTTCAAGCGCAGCGGCGTTGCAGGTACACTGGCCTTGCGCGAAAAAGAGGCGCAAATTGATATCACGCTGGATTTCCTGTTCAAGGCCTTCGCCGGTCCGCTGCAGGAAAAAGTGGCGCGCAATATGAAGAAGTATTTTGCTGAAGCGGCCTAAGTTGCGGCACACGTAAAAAAGCCCCGTACCAACGGGGCTTTTTTATTGGATCGGTGCGTCAGCCTTTCAGCTCATTCACCAGGTCTATGTACTGCTGCTTGGCATCGTCTTGCGAGATGCCTTTCAAGTTATTCCATGCATCCCATTTGGCACGGGCGACAAAGTCCGTCATCGCCGGCTGTTCGCCGGTCGCATCGCCACCGCTGGCTTGTTTGAACAAGCCGTAAATCTTCAGCAACGTCAGGTTGTCCGGACGTTCCGGCAGGGTCTTGGAATCGGCTAGTGCTTGATCGAATTGCTCTTGCAGGCTCATACATATTCCTTTACAGAAATTGACAGGCGAACCGGCGATGCAGGCATCGCCGCGCAGGGGTTTATACGCCCAGCAGTTCCACTTCAAAAATCAGGGTTGCGTGTGGCGGGATCACGCCGCCGGCACCGCGTGCACCGTAGCCGAGTGACGATGGGATGATCAGGGTACGGGTACCGCCGATTTTCATGCCCTGTACGCCTTCGTCCCAGCCTTTGATCACATGACCGGCGCCGAGCGGGAATTGGAACGGGTCGCCGCGGTCCTTGCTCGAATCGAATTTCGCGCCGGCGCTGCCGTCGTCGTTTTGCAGCCAGCCGGTGTAATGCACGGTAACGTGCGCGCCTGCAGTTGCTTCTGCGCCGTCGCCGACAACTTTGTCTTCGTATTGCAGGCCGGAGGAGGTCGAGGTGGTAGCCATGTTGTTCCTTTAAAAATTTGATCAGAAAGTGGAGCAGATTGTAGCAGGTGAGTCTGCTTTTATCAGCCTTGGCGCTGACGACGGGGCGGCGACAGGCGCGCGGCAGGCCGGCACGGTAAAATGGCTGGCCCGGCCATCGGCATGCTGCCGGCCGCTGCAAAACGAATTTTCTAAGGATATTTTCACCATGCGCCAGGTATTGAGCTCCTTTGGACGAGCCCTGCTGTCCCAGCTGCATTTCAGGATGCTGATGCTGAGCGTGATTCCCTTCGTGTTGTCTATTATCGTCTGGGGCTTAGGTTTGTGGCTTTACCTGCAAACCATGATTGACTGGCTGCAAAATTACTTTGTGGAAAATGACGGCTTCCGTGTCACCAACGAATTACTCATGTGGCTCGGCCTGGGTGCACTGAAGACGGTGGTGGTGCCGCTGATTGCGATGTGGATATTGCTGCCGCTGATGATATTGACGGCCCTGATTTTTGTCGGCGTGATGGCGATGCCGGCCATCGTCAAGCATGTAGGCAGTCGGCGTTACAAGGATCTGGAAGCACGCAAGGGTGGAACCTTCTTCGGCAGCCTGTGGATGTCGACGTCGTCGTTCACGATTTTCCTGGTGCTGTGGCTGATCACTTTGCCGCTGTCGCTGATCCCTCCTTTGACCTTCGTGATCCAGCCGGTGCTGTGGGGTTGGCTGACGTATCGCGTGATGGCCTATGACGCGCTGGCTGACCATGCCGATCCGGAAGAACGCAAAATCATCCTGCGCATACACCGCTGGCAATTGCTGCTGATAGGCGCGATTACCGGCGCGATGGGTGCGGCTCCGACCTTGCTGTGGCTGGGCGGCGCCCTGTCGGTGATCTTTTTCCCGGTGCTGGCCGCCGGTGCAATCTGGCTGTATGTGCTGGTCTTTATCTTCAGCGGTTTGTGGTTCCAGCATTACTGCATGGATGCGTTGACGCAGTATCGTGCGCAACAGGCTGCAGCACAGGCCGCCGAACAGGCCGTCACGCAAGCCAGCATACCGACACCGGCGGAAACCGTCATTGTGTTGCCGCCGCCGGATGACGACAAGCCCGGCAATCCACAGACCCCGCAAACCTGAGACAAGAAAGAAGACCATGGCATTCGGACTCATCATCATCGGCGACGAAATCCTCTCCGGCAAACGTAGCGACAAGCATTTCCCGAAAGTGGTGGAACTGCTGGCCGCACGCGGTTTATCCCTGTCCTGGGCCGAGGTTGTGGGTGATGACAGGGCGCGCATTACCGCAACGCTGAAACGTACATTTGCCGGCAACGATATCGTTTTCAGTTGCGGTGGTATCGGTGCGACGCCGGATGACCATACGCGGCAATGTGCAGCGGCGGCACTCGGCGTACCTATCGAATTGCATCCGGAAGCCAAGCAAAAAATCCAGGAACGCATGCTGGAGATGGCACAGGAAGCGAATGTGCCCTTTGATTTGAACAAGCCGGAAAACCTGCATCGCCTGAAGATGGGCGAGTTCCCGCAGGGTGCCGAGATTATCCCGAATCCATATAACAAGATCCCGGGTTTTGCGATCCGTCACGGTAACGGTGGCGCGCACTATTTCATGCCCGGCTTCCCGGTGATGGCATGGCCGATGATCGAGTGGATACTCGATACCCACTATCCGCATCTATTCCATCAGTTCGCGCACTTTGAAAAATCGGTGCTGGTATTCCAGTCCATGGAGTCGGCTTTGACGCCTTTGATGGAAGAGATAGAAAACGAATTCCCGCAAGTGAAGGTTTTCAGCCTGCCCAGTGTCGGTGACGAGAATACGCGCCGGCATATCGAACTGGGCGTCAAAGGCGATGCAGAGCAGGGCGCACTGGCCTTTGACAAGCTGCTGGCTGAACTGAATCAGTTAAAGGTCGAGATACATCATCTCTGACGTGGTGGCAGGCTGCTTCAAGCCTGTTTTGGGAAAGTCACCACATGCTCGGCTTCAAGCCGTATGCCGATGCGTTCACCCAATGCATGGTCGTGATGTGAAGGTACCAGTGCCAGCAATTGCTGGCCGCTGGGCAGCTTCAGTGTGTAGAGGAATTCTGCGCCGCGGAAAGCCTTGCGTATGACTTCTGCCTTGAGCGGGCTGTTATCGTCATGGATCACATCATCGGCACGCAGCAAGACATCCACCGCATTCTGATCATCGACCTCGCATACCGGCAAGCCCTGGCATAGCGGCAAGGTGCCCAACTCGATTGCGACATCCTGCCGCTGTTTATCGACAGTGCCGGGGACGAATACACCGAGGCCGATAAAGTCGGCGACGAAGCGATTCGCGGGACGATGGTAGAGGTTGTAGGCCTGGTCCCATTGCACGATCACGCCATCCTGCATCACGCCGATCTGGTCGGCAATCGCGAAGGCTTCGTGCTGGTCATGTGTGACCAGTACCGCGGTAGTGCCGACTTCTTTCAGGATATCGCGCACTTCGCTGGCGAGCCGTTCCCGCAAATCCACGTCAAGATTGGAGAAGGGTTCATCCAGCAACAGGAGATCCGGTTGCGGTGCCAGTGCACGCGCCAGTGCCACGCGTTGCTGCTGGCCGCCGGATAACTCATGCGGGAATTTCTTTTCCTGTGCCTGCAGTCCGACCAGTGCGAGTAATTTATTGATGCGCCCATTGCGTTCAGCTGCCGCCAACTTGCGCAAGCCGAAGCCGATATTGTCGCTCACGGATAGATGTGGAAATAGTGCGTAGTCCTGGAATACCACGCCGACATGCCGTGCTTCCGGCACGGTGGTGTGCTGTGCATTACTGAGTTCTTTGCCACCCAGCGTGATGCGTCCTGCGATCAGTGATTCAAATCCTGCGATGGCGCGCAGCACCGTCGTCTTGCCACAACCGGATTGTCCGAGCAGGCAGCCGATCTCACCACGCTGCAAGGCGAAGGACAGGCTGTGCACGATCTCATGCATATGTGAGCCGAGCTGGTAGCCAACGCGGATCGTTTCAAGCTGTAAATGCGCTGACGGGGTAGGAATAGCTGACATGAGGCACAGTGTTCCGGAAATAATTGGCTGGGTGAAATGGGCTATTGATTATAATTCTCGTTTCGCTCGTCGCGGCGTATTCATGCTTTTTTATATACAGGGTCATTTGCGTGCATAAAGGACAAAGCGGATCACTGCATCCCTTGCTGCTGGTTTCGCTTGCGATCGCCGTGCTGGTCGGCCTGCCGGTTGCCGGCGTGCTGTCCAATCTGCTGTCCGGCAGCGTAGGTGGTGAGCTGAGTACCTTCAGCCACCTGTGGGCGACGGTGTTGCCGGAGTACATAGGCAACAGCCTGCTGCTGGCAATGATCGTTGCGGTCCTCACCGCCGTACTGGGCATAGGTACGGCATGGCTGGTTGCCGTCTTCAATTTCCCCGGTAAGAAATTCTTTGAGTGGGCGCTGATCCTGCCATTGGCGATGCCGGCCTATGTCGTCGCTTACGCCTATACCGATTTCCTGCAATTCACCGGGCCGGTACAAAGCGGCTTGCGCGCCCTGTTTGGCTGGCAGGGACCGACTTACTGGTTCCCGCAAATCCGTTCAGTCGGCGGCGCCGGTTTATTGTTCGCCTTTGTCTTGTATCCGTATGTCTACCTGTTGGCGCGGAATGCCTTCATAGAACGCAGCCCGCGCATGTGGGACGCGGCGCGCACCCTCGGTGCCGGACCGTGGCAGGCTTTCTGCCAGGTGAGTTTGCCGCTGGCACGTCCTGCTGCCGTGGCCGGGATTGCGCTGGCGCTGATGGAGACGCTGGCCGATTACGGAGCGGTCGCTTACTTTGGCGTACCGACACTGACCACCGGTATCTATAAATCCTGGTACATCTTTTCCGATCGCAATGCCGCTGCGCAAATCGCCGGTGTGCTCTTGCTGGCAGTAATGGGCTTGATGCTGATGGAGCAAAAGAGCCGCGGCCGCGCGCGTTACTACGCAGTGGGTGCACGCAGTGCGGCGCAATTGCCGACGCTGTTGCAGGGGCGGCAAGGCTGGATGGCGACTGCATTTTGCGCGCTGCCGGTAGTGCTGGGTTTCTTTGCGCCGTTGCTGATCCTGCTGCATTTGTTATGGCAGGAAGAAGTCATTTCTTTCAGCGCACGCTATATCGACTGGTTGCAGAACACCATTATCCTCGGCGCTGTGACGGCATTGATTGCCATCGCGATTTGCGTACTGATGGCATATGCGGCACGCGTTACCAACAGCAAGTTGCAGGCTGTCTGCAACCGCATCGTCAGTATGGGTTATGCGATACCGGGTGCGGTGATTGCGGTCGGTATCCTGATTCCCCTGGCTTACCTTGATAACTGGAATGCACAACACGGTGTGGCGCTGGTGTTGAGCGGTAGCGTGATTGCGCTGGTGTATGCCTACCTGGTGCGTTTCCTTGCGGTTTCCTTCCAGACGGTGCAAGCGGGTTTGCTGAAAATTACGCCATCCATGGATGCCAGCGCGCGCAGCCTCGGGCATGGCCTGGGTGCGATGCTGATGCGCATCCATGTGCCTTTGCTATGGCGCAGTGTGTTGACCGCAGGCTTGCTGGTGTTTGTCGATGTGGTCAAGGAATTGCCGGCGACGCTGACGATACGTCCATTCAATTTCGATACGCTGGCCGTGATTACCCATCAGCTGGCTTCTGATGAACGCCTGGGTGAAGCGGCATTGCCGGCCCTGACTATCGTCATGATTGCGATCGTGCCGGTAATCATCCTGGCGCGGGCGATCGCGGCAGGGCGACGCTAGGATAAAAAAATGCCCCGGTAGATCGGGGCATTGAAGTGGCGCTACAGTGTGAGCCTGCGGCCAGTGAGGAGACTCGGTGACGACTTAGGACTTGCGTGAGCGTGTAGTGGTTTTTTCAGCGGCGCTGACAAACTGATTGGCAGCCGCATTCAAATTACCTTCCAAAGCTTCAACTGCCTGCTTGGTGGTTTTCGACAATTGTTCGTAACCGGCGTTGGCATTGCCGATGGCCGACTTCAGGATGGAGATTGCATTTTCCGAACCGGCTGGTGCGTTCTTGCTCAGTTCATCAATCAGCGACAACACCTTGCGATTGGTTTCAGCGATTTGGGTTTCTGCTGCCTTGGTAAATTCAGCTTGCGTGCTGCTTGCAATGCTTGCCAGGTGACGGCCGTAAGCCAGTGCTTTTTCAGCATTCGGCTGCGCATGTGCCGCGCTCAGCGAAAAGAATTCTTGTGGATCTTTGGCGGTTGCCAGTTTTTGTGCGGCAGCGCTGGATTCTTGCAAAGAGCTTTTGGCTGCATTCAGGTTGAGGTCGACGATTTTCTGTACGCTGTCGAAAGCGGTGCTGGTCAGCGAGTTCAGGATCGCGAGCTGGGATTCGAATTGATGCTTGGTGGCGGCGGAAAACTGTTCCGGGATAGTAAACATGGGTTACTCCTTTATATGAAGGGCATATCTCACTACATGGGTTAAAATTCTGTTGTGCATCGCAGCATGACTTATTTTTAGGCATTGCAAACAGCCTGTCAAGTCCTTTTTGTTGCGTTGCACAAAATAAATATTCAAGCCGGAAACAGTGGTTTCCCGCTGCAGAGAGGCCGTTTCCCCAGGGGAGACGGTGACAAAGATAATGCAGGCGCACATAGACGCCGCACAGAGAGTAGAAATGTCCACAGATTCACGCAGTAGTCCCTGGTTGGCCGCCATGCCGTTTTTCTTCGTACTGATCTGGAGTACGGGTTTCATCGTGGCGAAATTCGGTTTGCCCTATGCCCCGCCGCTGACCTTCCTTGCCTTGCGTTTCATTGGCGTGCTGATCATCCTGCTGCCGCTGGTGCTGCTATTGCGTGCGCCGTGGCCGGTCGGGACCATGCGGCATATCGCGGTGGCCGGCATCCTGGTGCAAGCCGGTTACCTGGCCGGCGTCTGGTGCGCGATCAAGCTGGGCATGCCGGCCGGTTTGTCGGCGCTGATCGTCGGCATGCAGCCGGTGCTGACCGCCTTTGCCGCGCCGTTGATAGGGGAGCGGGTACGACCGCGCCAATGGATAGGCCTGATCTTCGGCCTGTGCGGCGTCGCGCTGGTAGTGGCCAACAAGATCACGGTGATAGGCCTGACCTGGGAAAGCATTGCGCTGTGTGTGATGGCTTTGCTGTCGATCACGATAGGTACCATGTACCAGAAGCTTTATTGTCCGCACTTTGACCTGCGTACCGGCACCATCATCCAGTTCGCGGCGTCATGTGCGGTGGTCGTGCCGTTTGCGATTTACTTCGAAGATTTTTCACCGGCTTTGCAGAGCGTGCAGTGGACCCCGAGTTTTATCGGGGCCTTGTTATGGTCTGTAGTTGCGCTGTCGATAGGCGCGATCTTCCTGCTGTTCGCTTTGATACGGAAAAGCGCAGCGACCCAGGTCACCAGCCTCTTGTACCTGACGCCGCCAACCACGGCTTTGATGGCTTGGGCGGCTTTCGGCGAGGTGTTCAGCCTGATCGGCATCGCGGGCATGTTGCTTGCTGTGATAGGGGTGGCGTTTGTCGTGAAAAAATGAGGCCGGAAGGGCTTTTCTCCCTATGACAGATATTGGTTTGCGGAAATAAAATCCGGCGTTTTTGCAGCGTTTTTCGTTGGAAAAATGCACCAATAGTGTGAGAAAAAAGATATCGTTAGTTAGAAAATAGATTAATGAAAACAGCTAACTATCTAATTATCTTGCACATTTTCCGATATTTGCTAAACTGCAAGCCATATTTCATCGTACGTTTTGGGGAGTCGCAGATGCTTAAGTCCGCGCTGGGGATATTTTTTTCATTATTTGTCGTTTTCAACGCCCCCACGGCGCTGGCTAAAGAGCCGAGCTCTTCCACGGCTAAAAAGTCGACTGCGAAGAAAGCTGCATCGGCTACGCCATCCAAAGCCGCGGCCAAAAAAACTACCAGCACCAAACAAGCTGCGAACAGCAAGAAGAGCGCAGCACCAGCAAAAAGCGCAAGCAAATCAGGCAAGGCCAGCAGCAAACAAGCAGCTGCTTCCGGCAAAAACTCCAAGCAGGCACGCACCACCACTTCCCTTAACAGCAATGAAAAGCTGGTAAAGAAAGAAGTCGTCGTACGCGGCAAAAAGAAAGTCATTTACCAGCGCGTAGCGAAACCGGTAATGACGGTGGTACCACCGGTGCTGACCGCAGGCGATATCGCCGGCCTCAACATGACGCGCGATTCGCTGGCACTCGCATCGAACGTCGCACTGGTACTGGATCAATCGACATCGGCTGTGCTGTTTGAAAAAAATGCGAACGTGACTTTGCCGATTGCATCGATCACCAAACTGATGACCGGCCTGGTCGTGGTGGAAGCACAGCAGGATATGAATGAAATCCTGGAAGTGACCGAAGAAGATATCGATCGCGAAAAGAATAGTTCGTCGCGCCTGCGTGTCGGTTCGCAATTGTCGCGTGCAAACATGTTGCACATCGCGCTGATGAGTTCGGAAAACCGCGCGGCATCGGCACTGGGTCGTCACTATCCGGGTGGCATCCGCGCCTTCGTTGCGGCGATGAATGCAAAAGCACGTTCACTCGGCATGAACGGTACCCACTATGTAGATTCGACCGGCCTGTCCAGCAACAACGTGGCAAGCGCTGCTGACCTGGCCAAGCTGGTGATCGCAGCTTCCAATCACTCGATACTGCGCCAGTATTCGACCGATACCAAATATGTAGTTGAGCCAGGTGGTCGTGCCCTGCAATACGCAAACTCGAATCGTCTGGTCAATAATCCTGATTGGGAAATCGGTATCCAGAAGACGGGCTACATCTCTGAAGCAGGTCGCTGCCTCGTGATGCAAGCCAATATCAATGGTCGTCCTATCGTCATGATCTTCCTGGATTCCAAGGGCAAGCTCTCCCGTCTCGGTGACGCAGCGCGTATACGCAAATGGCTGGAAACCCAGCACCCGCAAAATATTGCGGGCAAGCGCAGAGCGGTTGAGAGCTGATTTTTGAATTAAAGAACTAGCTAATTTCTCTAACGGCAGGATTCTATTTCGGATCCTGCCGTTTTTACTTTTTGGACGACTAAATGGAATTCAGCGCAGGCTATTGGGTTCTGCTGTTTGTGGGATTCATTGCGGTAGTGTTGCCGTCTGCTATTGTTGCCATCCGCTTCTGGTCAGCGAGCAGAGCTGGTCGCGTTTGCGTACTGATAGGCATGTTAGTTGTACTGGTGCTAGGCGTACTCATGGTCTTCGGTGAAAGCGATTCGCCTTCATTTGATACGCCGCCACTTTCATTTTCATTTGAGGAAGGTTCACTGGCATTTCTTTTCATTTGGGGAATGTGGTTTTATACGATCATGTTTGTATATGGCGTGGTGCAGGGAGGCAAAGCACTGATAGGTAAGAAGTCCAATTAGGCCGGACGTTGGGTTAATAAAAAAGGCGAACTACGGTTCGCCTTTTTTATTGCCGCTTCAGTAGCTACGATGTTCAGTTCGTTTCGCTATAACCCAGCGCTGCCGAAATTTGCTTGGCCGTATCCATCAAATCGGCCAGCCATTCTTCCTGTAAGCGATCTGCCGGAGCAGAAATTGAGAGGCCTGCAATCAGCCTGCCGGTGTCGTCATGGATACCAGCGGCCATGCAGCGTACGCCGAGCTCGAGTTCTTCATTGTCGCGCGCATAGCCATGCAGGCGGACCTGATTCAGTTCGCCTTCGAGCTTCTTCAGGTCGGTAATCGAATTCTTGTTGTGGCCGGCGAGGCCGGTCCGCGTCGCATACGCCTGCACCATGCGTGGTTCGTCTATCGACAGGAATAGCTTGCCGGTCGAGGTCAGGTGCAGGGGGGCACGACCGCCGACCGCACGTACCACCTGCATGCCCGAGCGTTCGGAGAAGGCACGGTCGATGTAGATGATTTCATCGTTTTGTCGTACCGACAAATTGACGGTTTGATTGGTTTTGCGATGCAGGTGGCGCATCAGGTCCAACGCGGCTTCGCGCACGTCGAGGCGGCTCTTGACGATATTGCCGAGCTCAAGCAAACGCATGCCGAGGCGGTAAGTGCCAGGCTCGGAACGATCGACAAAACGCTTGATGACGAGGTCGTTGAGGATGCGATGCGCGGTGGAAGGATGCAGGCCGGTCACGCTGGAGAGTTCTTTCAGGCTGACCGGGTCAGGGTAGAGTGCCAAGGCATCCAATAGCGCAACCATGCGCTCTATGACTTGAATCGAGGTTTTGTCCGTATCTGCCGCTGTTTTCATGTTCTGGTTTTGTGCATTACAGTCCAGACTTTATATCACATTGTGAAAGATGACAAAAGTCTACTTTGGTTTTATTGAGCGAAAGTAAGCTTTCTTAACGCGGTGTTGACAGCTGGATACGGATAATTCCGGCTTGGGCCGCGCTTGTGCCCGGCCGGTGTTGCACCGATAATCGCAGCAGCCTGTTGCTGCCGCATTATTTCCCCTTATCCCTATCCTGTGAATCGCATGATCAATCAAGAACAACCAGTTAGCGAATTCAAAAGCAAAAGTGGCTTGAAGCGTATCTTTTCCGCTGTCGGTTATTCGATTGCCGGCTTCAAGACAGCATGGAAGGGCGAGCATGCCTTCCGGCAGGAATTGTTCGTCGTCGTGATCGCCACCATCGCGGCATTGCTGTTGCCGGTGCCTGCATTGCAGAAGCTCTTGCTGATTGGTGTCTTTGTATTGGTCTTGATTATCGAGTTGCTGAATTCGGCGATTGAAGCAGTGGTGGATCGCGTCTCGCTGGAACGCAATCCCTTATCCAAGAATGCGAAAGATTTTGGCAGCGCCGCAGTGATGCTGGCCCTGTTCCTGGCAGGTGCCACCTGGCTGGTGATTTTGTGGCCTTTATTTACCGGTGGCTGATACCGGATTAATTCACACGAATAAAAACGGCGTAGCAAGGATGACTTCCTTGCTACGCCGTTTTCAATTGCGCGCTTAGATATTGCGTTCTATCCAGAGATCAAATGCGATCAGGAATTTCTTCAGGAAATCGGCCGTCGATTGTTCGCTGATGTTGCCCTTGTCATCGAATAATTTATTGCCGTTACCGATATAGGCTTCCGGTTGCGGCATGGTCGGTACATTGACCGAAGCTAGCACCTGGCGCAGGTGATGATTCGCGCCGAAGCCGCCGACTGCGCCGGGCGAGACGCTGACAACCGCGCCCGGCTTGCCGCTCCATGCACTTTGACCGTAGGGGCGGGAGCCGGTATCGATTGCATTCTTCAGGACGCCCGGGACTGAACGATTGTATTCAGGTGTTACGAAGAGTACGGCATTCGCTGCCTTGATTTTTTGTTTGAAATCACTGACAGCAGGTGTTGGCGTTTCTTCGTGGTCCTGGTTGAAAAGCGGCAGCTCGCCGATTTCCACTATGGTCAATTTCAATGATTCCGGCGCCAGCTTGATGAGTGCATTTGCCATCTTGCGATTCATCGAATCCTTGCGCAGGCTGCCGACAACAACAGCGACGTTATAAGTTTTACTCATGACCTTCCTTTCGTGGGAGAAGTGCTGCGTTGACTTATTGATGTGTAGTGCTGCTTCTATTGATGCTGATACCCGGTATTACGAAGCGGGATTCGGATGCCGGTTGTGAATTTCTTCAATACCGTTCAAGACCGCTTCATCCAGTTCGAGATTGATGCTGTCCAGATTGCTTTGCAATTGCCCAAGCGTGGTTGCACCGATAATCGTACTCGTTAAAAACGGTCGTGTGTTGACATATGCCAAAGCCATTTGCGCGGGATCCAGTCCATGTTTACGGGCCAGTGCGACATAGGCTTCGACCGCGGTTTCCACTTGTGGTGCCTTATAGCGTACGAAGCGCTCAAACAGCGTGATGCGACCGTCGGCAGGGCGCGCACCGTGCAGGTACTTGCCGGACAAGACACCGAAAGCCAGTGGTGAATATGCGAGCAAGCCTATTTGTTCCTGATGCGAGAATTCCGACAACGCGATTTCAAAATAGCGATTCACCAGGCTGTACGGATTCTGGATGCTGACGATGCGTGGTAGGTTCAATTGCTCCGACGCACGCAGGAATTGTGCGAGGCCCCACGGCGTTTCATTCGAAACGCCGATATAGCGAATCTTGCCCTGTTTGACGAAGTCAGCCAGTACCGACAGGGTCTCGGCAATAGGGACGGTATCTTCATCCGGGAAGTGCGTGTAATTCTGCCGGCCAAAGATGTTCACGCTGCGATCCGGCCAGTGCAATTGATACAGGTCGATGTAATCCGTTTGCAGGCGCTCCAGGTTGCCATGCAGCGCGTCGGTCAGGCTGGCGCGGTCAAAGCTGGTTTTGCCATGCCGTACATGTTGTGGCTGGTGGGGCAGGCGGGCCGGGCCGGCGGCCTTGGTCGCAATGATCAATTGATCCCGTTTGCCGGATTTCTTCAGCCAGGTGCCGAGGTAACGCTCGGTCAGGCCCTGGGTTTCGGGTTTGGGCGGTACCGGGTACATCTCGGCCGCATCGATCAGGTTGACGCCGGCGGCAATCGCCATATCGAGCTGGGCGTGGGCCTCGGCTTCGGTGTTTTGCTCGCCCCAGGTCATGGTACCTAGTGCGATATTACTTACTTTGATATCTGTTTTTCCAAGTTGCTGATACTTCATTGCATGCATTCCTTTCAGTGTTGGCTTTTTTAGTCTAGCAACAATTGGGGAATGAGGTACGGCGGGGCTATAAGCTGGAAAAGAATAGATTCTTCAGCAGAAGGGCAGATATTCCTTATGCATAAAACGCATAAGGAACGATGAAACAATTCGTTTTGTTTTTTTCGGCGGCAATTTAATCTTCAATCTCCAGAAAACGAAATCGCCCAAGGGGAAGAAAATGTTGCTCAAAAAACTGCTCGGCACTGCTTTCGCAATCGCATTGGTTGCGCCTAGCGTGCACGCTGCCGAAGTGTCGTTGTTGAACGTTTCGTACGATCCAACACGCGAACTGTATCAGGAATTCAATAAAGCTTTCGCCAAAGAGTGGAAAGCCAAAGCCGGTGACGACCTCAAGCTGAAAACATCGCATGGCGGTTCCGGTAAACAAGGTCGTGCCGTGATCGACGGTCTGGAAGCAGACGTAGTGACACTGGCGCTGGCATATGACATCGACGCGATTGCAGAGCACGGCTTGCTGGCCAAAGACTGGCAAAAACGCCTGCCGCACAATAGCTCACCTTACACTTCGACCATCGTATTCCTGGTCCGCAAGGGCAACCCTAAAGGTATCAAGGACTGGAACGATCTGGTTAAACCAGGCGTAGCAGTGATCACACCAAATCCAAAAACCTCGGGCGGCGCTCGCTGGAACCATTTGGCAGCATGGTTGTATGCATTGAAACAACCAGGCGGCACTGAAGCAACTGCAACTGACTTCATCTCCAAACTGTACAAAAACGTACCAGTACTGGATTCCGGCGCACGCGGTTCGACCACCACTTTTGTTGAGCGCGGTATCGGCGACGTATTGCTGGCATGGGAAAACGAAGCAATTCTGGCGATTAAAGAATTAGGCCCGGACAAGGTGGAAATCGTTGCACCTTCGGTCAGTATTCTGGCTGAGCCACCAGTTGCGGTTGTCGACAAAGTTGTTGATCGTCGCGGCACACGCAAAGTAGCGGAAGCCTACCTGAAATACCTGTACACCACTGAAGGTCAGGAAATCGCAGCACAAAACTACTACCGTCCTACCGACGAAAAAGTAGCGAAGAAATACGCAGCGCAATTCCCTAAAGTGAAGCTGTACACGATTGCTGATGTTGGTGGCTGGACTGCGGCACAGAAGAAGCACTTCTCTGATGGCGGCGTGTTCGACCAAATCTATCAACCAGGTAAAAAATAATCTGCATCATTCTTTGGAACAGAAATGAATATTTTGTTGCTCGCGGGTAGTCCTTCAACACCATCACGTTCTACCCGCTTGCTGCATCACGTAGGCGAAAGACTGGCTTTGCTGGGACACCGTTATGTGAAGCTGCATGTACGTGATTTGCCTGCCCAGGCGCTGGTGCATGCAGATTTCAATGATGAGTTGTTGCGGGTTGCGCGGGAGCAGGTGGCGCAGGCTGATGCGGTCGTGATTGCTACGCCGGTCTACAAGGCGGCGTACAGCGGGATACTGAAAGCCTTCCTCGACCTGCTGCCGCAAGACGGCTTGCGTGGAAAACTGGTCTTGCCCCTGGCAACAGGTGGCAGCCAGTCCCATATGCTGGCCCTTGATTACGGTTTGCGCCCTGTACTGTCGGCGCTGGATGCCAAGCATGTATTGCCAAGCATCTATGCGACTGATTTGCAGATCAACTGGTCTGCAGAACAGGGTTTGACACTTGATGCTGCGATTGCCAAGCGTGTGAGCGACGGCATAGAGAACCTATCCGCCAGCTTGTCTGCGCTGAACGATGTAGCGCTCAACGAGTTCGACTCGATTCCTTTCTCCAGCGTGCGATGCAGTGTTTGATTTAGCGTTTGATTGAACGCAGCTGCGCAAGCAGCTTAGCCGCACAAATCTCTATCCGGTAGTTTGAAAAAATCGGTGCGCAGGCATCGGTGGGGAAGTTTTTTCGCCAAATTTTTGCATAACAAGGAAAACGACATGAGCAATGCTAACGAGAAGCGCCTGGCTAAACGCCGCACACTGGGATATTTGTCTGCTGCCGCGATAGGCGCACTGAGTTCAGGTTTGCCGAATTTCGCCGGCGCGCAAAGCAAGAGCGTCTTGCGCATCGGCTACCAGAAGTACGGCACGCTGGTGATCCTGAAAGGCCGCGGCACATTGGAAAAACGCCTGGCGGCAGAAAATATTGAAGTGAAATGGACAGAGTTCCCGGCCGGCCCGGTGCTGCTGGAAGGTTTGAATGTCGGCAGTATCGATTTCGGTACCGTCGGTGAAGCGCCGCCGATTTTTGCGCAGGCAGCCGGTGCCGACCTGGTGTATGTCGGTAATGAACCGCCTTCGCCGACCAGCGAAGCGATCATCGTACCGAAGAATTCGACACTGAAAACCGTGGCCGACCTGAAAGGCAAGAAGGTCGCACTGAACAAGGGTTCGAATGTGCACTACCTGCTGGTCAAGGCGTTGGAAAAAGCCAGCCTCGACTACAAGGATATCGAAACGATTTTCCTCGCCCCTGCCGATGCACGTGCTGCATTTGAACGCGGCAGTGTGGATGCATGGGTGATCTGGGATCCTTTCCTCGCTGCGGCCGAAAAACAAATCGGTGCGCGCGTATTGGCGGACGGCACCGGCATCGTGGCCAACCATCAGTTCTTCCTCGCTTCGCGTTCGTATGCGGAAAAGAATCCGAAGATCGTTTCCATCCTGCTCGACGAACTGGACCAGGTTGACCAGTGGAGCAGCAAGAACCTGGCTGAAGTCTCCAAGGTGCTAGTGGCACAGACCGGCCTAGATTTGCCGAGTGTGGAACTGGCAGCCAAGCGCTATTCATACGGCGTCAAGCCGGTGACAGCAGAAGTTATCGCTGAACAGCAAAAGATTGCGGATGTATTCAGTAATCTGAAACTGATCCCGAAAAAAATCACAGTCAAGGATGCGCTGGTTACGGCCAAGCGTTAAGTAATGCAGCAGGGTGTCATCGAGCATGGTTTTGATGACACCAGTTTGTTTTAAGGAATGAGATCATGAGTTTGAATGTATTCTGGTTTTTGCCGACACATGGCGACAGCCGTTATCTGGGTACCTCAAAAGGTGCGCGTCAGGTTGATTTCGATTACCTGAAACAGGTCGCTGTATCGGCGGATACGCTGGGTTACGACGGCGTCTTGCTGCCGACCGGGCGTTCGTGCGAAGACGCATGGGTTGCCGCATCGAGCCTGATCGGCGAAACCAAGCAATTGAAATTCCTGGTCGCGGTACGCCCGGGTTTGAGTACACCAGGTCTTGCAGTCCGCATGGCTGCTACTTTCGATCGTTTGTCGAAAGGTCGTTTGTTGATCAATGTCGTGACCGGTGGCGATCAAGCCGAACTGGAAGCTGATGGTTTGCATGCGAGCCATTCCGAGCGTTACGAAATCACTGATGAATTCCTGAAAGTATGGCGCGCCTCATTGTCTGGTGAGGGTGGTGATGCCGGCTACGATTTCGAAGGCAAGCATATTCAGGTCAAGGGCGCGAAGACCTTGTATCCGCCGGTACAACAACCATATCCGCCGCTGTACTTCGGCGGCTCGTCACCAGCAGCGCATGAATTGGCTGCAGAACAAGTCGATGTCTACCTGACATGGGGTGAGCCTCCGGCCGCCGTTGCAGAAAAAATTGCCGACATGCGTGCACGTGCGGCGAAACATGGCCGTATCTTGAAGTTTGGCATTCGCCTGCACGTGATCGTGCGTGAAACCAATGAAGAGGCATGGAAAGCCGCCGATGAACTGATCAAGTATGTTGACGACGATCTGATTGCGCGGGCACAGGCTTCATTCAACAAGATGGATTCGGAAGGCCAGCGCCGCATGGCAGCCTTGCATGGCGGTAAAAAGGACAAGCTCGAAGTGTCGCCAAATCTGTGGGCCGGGGTAGGCCTGGTACGTGGTGGCGCAGGTACTGCATTAGTGGGCGATGCGGAAACGGTGGCCGCACGTATGCAGGAATACGCAGACCTCGGTATCGAAACCTTCATCCTGTCCGGTTACCCGCATTTGGAGGAATCGTATCGCTTTGCCGAATTGGTATTCCCATTGCTGGGCAAAGGCAAGGCGCGTTCGGGTGAAGCGGTCTTGACCGGTCCATTCGGCGAAGTCATTTCCAATGACATCCTGCCTAAAGTTTCACAGAGCTAAGGAATCCACATGAGCGCAGTTCTCCCGACTCTTGCTACTCCCGGCGCTGCTGCCGCTAAAGCGCCATCCACCTGGCGTGCCAGCGGTTTGAAGAAGCTGGTGCCATGGATAGTGCCGGTCTTGCTGATCAGCGTATGGCAGATCGCGTCGCAACTCGGCTGGCTCTCCAGCCGTATCTTGCCTGAGCCTTTCGCAGTGGCGAAGGCGGCATGGGAGCTGGCACTGTCCGGAGAATTGTGGACCCACGTCAAAGTGAGCTTGTGGCGTGCGACCACCAGCTTCGCAGTTGGTGGCGGACTGGGCTTGTTGCTGGGTTTGTTGACAGGCACATTCAAGACTGCGGAAACGCTGCTGGATACCACGCTGCAGATGATCCGCAATATTCCTGCTTTGGCACTGATTCCTTTGGTGATCCTGTGGTTCGGCATTGAAGAGACATCGAAAATTTTCCTGGTGGCGGTCGGTGTGTTCTTCCCGGTTTACCTGAATACTTTCCACGGCATTCGTTCGGTTGATAAGGGCTTGATCGAAATGGCGAAGAGCTATGGCTTGTCCGGCTGGTCGCTGTATCGCGATGTCATCTTGCCGGGGGCCTTGCCATCGATCCTGGTGGGCGTGCGTTTCTCGCTGGGCCTGGTGTGGGTGTTGTTGATCGTGGCAGAAACGATTTCGGCGCAATCGGGTATCGGTTACATGACGATGAATGCCCGCGAATTCCTGCAAACCGATGTGGTGCTGGTCGGCATCCTGTTGTACGCACTGCTGGGCAAGCTGGCCGATGTGGTATCGCGTACGCTGGAAGGTTACTGGTTGCGCTGGCATCCGGGTTACCGTCATTAAGAATGAGACAGCTTATGCAAATTAATCAAACAGAACAGCAGGCATTGTCTGCCGCGCCGGATGCACGACGTGGCATCCGCGTCGCGGTTGAGAGCCTGTACAAATCCTATGGCGGTCGTGAAGTACTGAAAGCGATCGAACTGACATTGGAGCCCGGCGAATTCGTCGCCGTCGTTGGTCGCAGTGGTTGCGGTAAAAGTACCTTGCTGCGCCTAGTGGCGGAACTGGAAACCGCAGACAGTGGCACGCTGACCTTTGGCGATGGCAAGACAGCGCCGGAAACCCGCATCATGTTCCAGGACTCGCGCCTGTTGCCATGGAAGCGTGTGCTCGACAACGTCGCACTGGGTCTGCCGAAGAAAGACGATGCGCTGCAAGCCTTGCGTCAGGTCGGGCTGGAAGAGCGTGCTGGTGAATGGCCTGCCGTCCTCTCAGGTGGACAGCGTCAGCGCGTGGCGTTGGCGCGTGCACTGGTGCATGACCCCGAATTGTTATTGCTGGATGAACCGCTCGGTGCGCTGGATGCATTGACGCGTATCGAAATGCAGCAATTGATCGAGACCTTGTGGCAAAAGCGTGGTTTCACCGCCTTGCTGGTAACCCACGATGTGCAGGAAGCGATTGCACTGGCCGATCGTGTGGTCCTGATCGAAGACGGTCGTATCACACTGGATGAACGTATCCCGCTGGCGCGACCACGTGCGCGCGGCAATGCCACCTTTGCACAACTGGAAGAACGGATACTGGCGCACGTATTGCAGATTCCGCCTTCCGCGGATGCACAAGATTCTTCCCTGGGCGATGTATCACTGTTGAAAACAGTGAATCAGTTTGCCTGGGCAGTTTGATCTGATTTTTATTTAAATGAATTTTTAACCCACACAAAGGAAACACCATGAGTATCGAAAAAATCAATGCACGCAATCAATTCAAAGGCAAGATCAGCAACATCATCCTGGGTGACGTTGTATCGGAAGTCGATGTCGAAACACCGGCTGGTATTGTTACCTCGGTTATCACCACACGTTCGGTTAAGGATCTGGAATTGAAGATCGGTACCGAAGTAGTGGCGCTGGTCAAGGCAACCGAAGTATCGATCGCCAAATTGTTATGAACCAAAGGCGCGTCTGAAAGACGTGCCATCGATGCGCACGCTTTCAGATGTCTCCTTGAAGATCAAGGAAGAGCAGCATGAGTTTCCCCGCCTTGCAGCAATATTTATCGCGCTTACATGATGCCCCGCAAGCCGACACTACCTTGTGGCTCGACCAGCAGGGACGGGCCCACGGACGCTACTTCAATTCGACGCTGACCAGTGCCTTCCAGCCGATACGCACCCCGGAAACCGGTGGCATCGTTGGTGTGCAAGGCTTCATGCGCAGCTATTCCAAAAACGACACCGGCCTGAGTATCTGGAAATTGCTGGATACCGGCGCCACTGATGAACAATCGGTGGAACTGGATCGCCTGTGCCGCTTGCTGCATGCGGTGAACTTTTACCGCCAGCCGGAAATGGTTGATTACGATCTCTACCTCAGCGTACATGCACGCCTGTTGGCTGCGGTCGACAGCAATCACGGCATGTCTTTCCGCCGTGTACTCGATGTGCTCGGCCTGCCGCATAAAAAAATCGTTTTGCAATTACCGCAGATCCAGCCGGACCAGGCGTGGCTTATGAACTATGTTGCCGATAATTATCGGCGCAACGGTTTCCGCCTCGCAGTGAATGCCGCCGATGCACGGCAGGGACTGGACTTGCTGGAGCAGGTGCAGCCGGATGTGATCAAGGTTGATGTGCGGGAAATCACGGATGAAGCCGCCACCCTGGACCTGCTCTGCGTTGCCGGTGAGAAGGATGTGAAGCTGGTTTTCAAACGTGTAGAATCGACAGCGATTTATGAAAAACTGCGCAAGCTGGGTGCCCAGGCACAGCAGACCATACTGGCGCAGGGTTATTTGTGGGATCAACCCAAGGCAAGCTTTGCGCAGCAGGCAGGTGCAAGCGAGCCGGAAGCAATTGCGACGGCAGGCCTTGAATCATGACCCTTCCTTATTTATCCGATTATCGCGTACTGGTGGTGCCGGGCTTGCACGGCAGCGGCCCCGAACATTGGCAATCACGCTGGGAGCGCCTGTATCCGAGTTTCCAGCGCGTGGTGCAGGATGACTGGTCGCAACCTGACCTGGCACGCTGGGCGCAGCGCATGACGGAAGTCCTCAGCGAATCGGATCAACCCACATTGATCGTCGCGCACAGCTTCGGTTGCCTGACCACGATGCAGGCGGCCAGCAATGGTCGTTTCGATTTGGCCGGTGCCTTACTGGTAGCGCCAGCAGATCCGGAGAAATTCGGCGTCGACGATATCTTGCGCGATGCACGCCTGCCATGCCCGTCCATCGTCATCGGCAGCAGCAACGATCCATGGATGGCCAGCCACCGTGCGGCTTACTGGGCTGATATCTGGGGCTGCGGTTTCCTCAGCGCCGGTGCGCTCGGACATATCAATGCCGAATCCAATCTCGGCGATTGGGAGCAGGGCTTGCGCCAGTTACAGACGCTATTGGATATGGTGCATCCGAGCTGCAATTGAGGATGGATTTATTTGAAGGTTTGCAGATAAGCCAGCAAGTCCGTGATCTGCTTTTCATCGCTGATGCCAAAGAAGCGCATCTTGTTACCCGGTATCACATCATTCGTCGATTGAATGAAGGCGCGTAGGTTCGCCTCGGTCCACACGACGCGGGAAGAACTCATCGCCGCAGAATACTTGTAATCCTTTGTCGTTCCCGCTGTGCGTCCGACTATACCGTTGAGCTGTGGTCCAAAGTTGCCGCGGGCAGAAGGCCCGACCTGATGGCAATTCGCACATTTCGCAAACACGCGTTTGCCGGCAGCGACATCGCCTGCTGCATGGCTGGCGGATGCCAGCAAGCCAAGTGCCAGCGACAGGAATAATTTCTTGAACATATTTGATCAGAACCTGATATGCGTGATGGCTTGAACAGCCACCACGCATAGCGGCAATGGAAACGACAGTATTTAAACGATCGTGTCCAGGGCCTTGGACAGGTTTGCTACGGTGCGCTCGATGTTGTGCAGCTTATCGAGGCCGAACAGGCCGACGCGGAAGGATTTGAAGTCAGCGCGTTCATCGCATTGCAATGGCACGCCGGCAGCGGTTTGCAAACCGGCTGCGACAAACTTCTTGGCCGACTGGATGCCGTCGTCGTTGGTATAGCTGACGACCACGCCCGGAGCCTGGAAGCCTTCGGCCGCAACGCTCTTGAAGCCTTTGGAAACCAGCAGTGCGCGCACTTTGTCGCCCAGTTCCTGTTGCTCGGCGCGGACCTTGTCGAAGCCATAAGCAGCGGTTTCTTCCATCACGCCGCGCAGGATGGTCAATGCATCCGTTGGCATGGTGGTGTGGTAGGCGACTGCGCCTTGTTCGTACGATTCCATGATTTGCAGCCACTTGCGCAGGTCGCAGGCGAAGCTGGTGCTTTGCGTGGATTCGATTTTCTCGCGGGCCAGTTTGCTCAACATGATGAAGGCACAACCAGCGGAAGCGCTCCAGCCTTTTTGCGGTGCGCTGATCAGGATGTCGACGCCGGTCGCCTGCATGTCGACCCAGATGGTGCCGGAAGCGATGCAATCCAGTACGAACAAACCGCCGACCGAATGCACTGCATCCGAAACCTGACGCAGGTAATCGTCCGGCAGCATGATGCCGGAAGCGGTTTCCACGTGCGGCGCAAATACAACTGCCGGTTTTTCCGCTTTGATCGTTGCGACGACTTCAGCGATAGGTGTCGGTGCGAATGGTGCTTGTGCCGAGTCTTCCAACTGGCGCGCTTTCAATACCGTGGTCGCCGCAGGAATGCTGCCGGTGTCGAGGATCTGGGTCCAGCGATAGCTGAACCAGCCGTTGCGCAGGATCAGGCATTGCTGTTTGGTGGCGAATTGACGGGCGACCGCTTCCATGCCGAAGGTACCGCTACCCGGCATGACGATGGCGGACTGCGCCTTGTAGACTTGTTTCAAAGTCCTGGAAATATCCCGCATAACGCCTTGGAAGCGTTCGGACATATGATTGATCGCGCGATCTGTATAGACGACGGAGTATTCGAGAAGACCGTCAGGATCGACGTTGGGTAAGAGACCTGGCACGTTTGCTCCAGCAATAATAAAGAAATTCGGCCTGAACAGGGATTACCTGGCCAGGCCACACATTGAAATACCGAAAAGGGTAGATTTTACCAAAGTCGGGCGTCCAACTCCGGGTAAAGCTCAGAATGTCCGCCGAATTGCCACTTAATTAGCTATTTGGCATGTCGGAATGCTAATCCGGCGGAATTCGGTTTTATGCAGCAGGCTTCTCACCGAGGGCGATATCGACTGTCATTTCATGGGCCAGTGCGCCCAGTTCCTGACGCAGCTCATCGATGGACAGTTTGCCCGGCACCAGCAAATGCGCACCGATCTTGAAGGTTTGCTTGCCGGAGACGCCGCTGCGGATGATTTCGGTGTGGATGCTCTCGATGCTGATATTGCGCTCGGCCAGCATCTTGGTCAGGCTGCTGACGATGCCGACGCGGTCGTCGCCGACCAGTTCGAGCTCGACACTCTTGATCGAATCGGACAGATTTGCACCATCGCTCTTCGCCACGACCACTTGCAGGCCGCTGGAATCCAGGCTGCGCAGTGCGTTGGTTAGTGCATCGGCGTTTTCGCGTGGCACTTCGAAGTGCACCATACCGGCGAACTCACCTGCCAGGCGTGTCATGCGGCTGGCGGCCCAGTTCGCGCCGTAGCGTTCTGCACGTTCTGCCAGCGAGCGCACGATGCCGTGACGGTCGGTACCGACGATGGAAACGATAAGGGAAACTGTGTTGGATTCGACTTCTTCTGCCAGCACCACCGAGCGACGGATCATCGGTGCCTTGGTTGCGAAGCGCTGGTCTTGCTCAAACGCTGGCAGTGCATTGTGTTCAGCCGCGTAGTGGATGACCTGGCTCAACAGTTTCAGGCCCATCGGTGCGAGTGCACGCTCCCACAGTTCACGTGCGCTTTCGCCTTTTTCAACGAAGCACCAGTCTTGCGCGGCAATCGCACCGGCATCCCAGCCATCGGCCAGGTGATAGATGGAGCCGCCGGCGATAGGGTCGCCTTCGAGGATAGTCCATTCGACTGCAGCAATGCCACGGTGTCTAGGCAACAGGGATGGGTGATAACCGATACCGCCGAGGCGTGCGCGGGCCAGTGCTTCATCGCTGACGCGGGCATGAGTATGGGCGGCGAGGATGACGTCGGTACCTTCTGCGATTGCTTCGCCCGGGACAAAGCGCGGGTTTTCCATCACATGCAGCGGTACACCGGCTGCGCGGGCAGCTTGTGCCAGGCGGTCATCTTCCGACGGCGCGACGACGCTGGTGAATTCGATTCCTTCTTCCTTGCGCAGCGTCTCAAATACCAAGGCGCCGAAATAGCGCGAACCTACCAATGCACATTTCATTTTTATCTATCCCTCAATTTATACAAAAGCGTTCAATACCGGCGTAAGGAAAACGACATCTTTTACACCGGTGGCACGGCGCCGAGTCCGATGACATTGACTGGCAGTAAGCAGAATTGGTTTGCATGTTTTCATATGATGTAGCGCGCAAGGATACCAGAAAGCCTGGGCCGATACGGCAAGTCAGTGCTTGCTGTCACCCGCATGCAGGCTGGCGGTCAGCTGTTTCCTTAACCATATTATTTACGTTTTACATTGGTGAAGGCGGCCACTGGTTCGCGCGCCAGGGCGATGAACGCCTGCAGGTAATCGGTATCGAGATCCGCTTCCCGGGCACCCAGGAAAATCTGTTTGGCGATGCCATCCGGCCCGAGTCGGACCGGCACCACATCGACCTTGCCGGCATATTCTTGTACCAGCCAGCGCGGTAGTGCTGCCACGCCGCGGCCGCTGGCGACCATCTGCAGCATGATGTCGGTGGTCTCTATGGTTTTGTGGCGCTTGGGTGTGACACCGGCCGGCAGCAAGAATTGGTTGTAGACATCCAGCCTGTCGGTGGCGACCGGATAAGTGATCAGCACTTCATTCATCAATTGCTCGGGTTTGACATACTTTACTTTTGCGAGTGCGTGGTCACGTGCGACCACCAGTACCTGTTCATAGTCGAACACGGGTTCAAACTTCAGGCCCGGTTTGTAGAGCGGGTCCGGCGTCACCAGCAAATCGATTTCATACGCGAAGAGTGCGCCTATGCCGCCGAACTGGAATTTCTGTTTGACGTCGACATCAACGTCGGGCCATGCGCTCAGGTATGGCGATACTATTTTCAGCAACCATTGATAGCAGGGGTGGCATTCCATGCCGATACGCAAGGCACCGCGTTCACCTTGTGAAAACTGACGCAACCTTTCCTCGGCCAGCGCCAATTGCGGCAACACGCGGTTGGCAACGGCCAGCAAATACTGGCCGGCTTGCGTCAGGCGCAGGCTGCGCCCCTCGCGCACCCAGACTTCGGTGCCCAGTTGCTGTTCCAGCTTCTTCATGCTGTGGCTGAGTGCCGATTGCGTTACGTGCAGGACGTTTGCCGCGCCGGTCAGGGAGCCTTGCTTTTCTACTTCCAGGACGACGGCGAGGTGGATGCGTTCTAACATGGGCTTTAATTCAATGCATGAGTGAAATTCATGTATGGCTGAGATAATACCATTTTACTTCATGGATTGCGCGGCCTACCATGTTTGTTCTTGTTTTTTGGAGCGAACCAATGACCACCATTCATAACCTGGGCTTTCCGCGTATCGGCGCAAAGCGTGAACTGAAATTTGCACTGGAATCTTACTGGAAGGGCGAGTCTACACGCGACGCCCTCAAGGATCTGGGTGCACAACTGCGCAAGCGCCATTGGGATAACCAGGCAGGTCTGGATTTCGTTCCGGTCGGCGACTTCGCGTTCTACGATCAAATGCTCGACATGAGCTTTACTCTCGGCAACCTGCCGGAACGTGTACGTGGCTTTCATGGCGACCCGCTGGACAACTACTTCCGCGTTGCACGTGGCCGTTCCGCACAAGGTGCAGAAGAGCATGGCACATGCTGTGGCGGCGTTGCTGCCGGCGAAATGACGAAGTGGTTCGATACCAACTATCACTACATCGTGCCAGAATTCACAGCTGCAACCGAATTCAAGCTCGATACCACCCGTTTGCTTGAGCAACTGGCGGAAGCCAAGGCGCAAGGCGTGAAGGCGAAGCCGGTCATCATCGGCCCGATCACTTACCTGGCGCAAGGCAAGGCCAAGGACGATTTGTACAAACTGGCTTTGTTGCCACGTTTGTTGCCGGTGTATGCGCAATTGCTGGATGCTTTGGCCGCGCAAGGCGTTGAATGGGTGCAGATCGACGAACCTATCCTCGTTACCGAACTGGATACTGATTGGCAAAATGCTTTCAAGAGCGCTTACGAGCAATTGAAAACCAGCCGCGTCAAAGTGCTGCTCGCCACCTACTTTGGCCAGTTGCTGGAAAATCGCGAACTCGCCGCCAAGTTGCCGGTAGCAGGTTTGCACATCGATGCCATCAATGGCCGTGACGATGTCTTGCCGCTGATCGATTTGCTGTCGGCCGACAAAGTATTGTCGCTGGGCGTCATCAATGGTCGCAACATCTGGAAAACCGATTTGACCGCAGTGCTGGATTGGATAGAACCGTTGGCGAAACGCCTGGGTGAGCGCTTGTGGGTGGCGCCGTCGTGTTCCTTGTTGCACGTGCCGGTCGACCTGAACAGCGAACAAAAACTGGATGCAGAGATCAAGTCATGGCTTGCTTACGCCATCCAGAAGCTGGATGAATTGCGCGTGCTGGGTAAAGCACTGCGTAGCGGTCGTGACGCGGTTAAAGCCGAACTGGCTGAAAATAAAGCAGCGCTGACGGCACGTCGTGCGTCGCCACGTGTCAACAATCCGGCAGTGCAGGCAGCTATCGCCAAGATCGATGCAGGCTTGGGCAAACGTGACAACACCTATGCGCTGCGTGCGAAGAAACAGGCTGCATTGCTCAAGTTGCCGGCGTACCCGACCACGACTATCGGTTCCTTCCCGCAGACCGCCGAGATTCGTCATGCACGCAGCGAATTCAAGGCTGGCCGCCTGGACAATGCGAGCTATAAAACTGCAATGCAGGCCGAGATCGAGCGCAGCGTACGTGAACAGGAAACACTGGGCCTGGACGTGCTGGTGCACGGTGAAGCAGAGCGTAATGACATGGTCGAATACTTCGGTGAACAACTGCAGGGCTACGCCTTCAGCCAGTTCGGCTGGGTACAGTCCTACGGTTCGCGTTGCGTGAAACCGCCTATACTGTTCGGTGACATCAGCCGCCCACAGGCGATGACAGTTGAATGGAGCACCTATGCGCAATCGCTGACCGAGAAACCAATGAAGGGCATGCTCACCGGTCCGGTGACGATGTTGAACTGGTCTTTCGTGCGTGATGATCAGCCGCGTTCGGTTTCGTGCAAACAGTTGGCGCTGGCTATTCGCGAAGAAGTATTGGACCTGGAAAAAGCCGGCGTGCATGTGATCCAGATTGATGAAGCTGCACTGCGTGAAGGTTTGCCACTGCGTAAATCACAATGGCAGGAATACCTCGACTGGGCGGTGGAATCTTTCCGTATCACGGCAAATGGTGTAGAGGATGAAACCCAGATCCATACCCATATGTGCTATTCGGAATTCAATGACATCATCGCGTCGATCGCCGATATGGATGCCGACGTGATCACGATCGAAACATCGCGTTCGGATATGGAGTTGCTGGATGCCTTCGACAACTTCAATTATCCGAATGAAATCGGTCCAGGCGTGTATGACATCCACTCGCCGAATATTCCGACCCAGGAGCACATGGTGCAACTGATGAAGAAAGCGGCAGAGCGTGTTCCGGCGGAGCGCCTGTGGGTGAATCCGGATTGCGGTTTGAAAACACGTCAATGGGCGGAAGTCTTGCCGGCGCTGAACAATATGGTTGCCGCCGCCAAAACCCTGCGCCAATCGGCCTGATTGTCGGCATGCGTAAAAAGCCCGCTTTTCAGCGGGCTTTTTTTATTTCCGTCGCCGGCGATTTGCAGATGTTGGCAAATGGCAAGGGTGGGATTTCCTGTCATATACAAATTTAATGATGGGTTTCTCATTCAAATTTGTGCAGACAATATAAGATGTCGATGTCTACTCAGTGCGTCGAGTACCAGAAATTGTGCCGAAACCGCCGCTTATAAGAACTCTGCAGCTTCTTGCCAGTCAGATATCTCATATTGGTTTTGCATAATAAAAAGGAGTCTTTCATGAATTTCCCCCACGGTCTTCGCCTTGCTTGCTTTGCTGCAATAACGAGTCTTGCCTTTCAGGCGCATGCTGAAAGCCTGCCTTCATCGGCTTCGAGTGCCGGTTCGGCTTCCAGCGGCAGTGTCTCTGCTTCCCTGCATGAATCCAGCGATAGTTCGAGTAAGGATGACAAGCGCGCCGATGGCGATTACCGCATCATCGATGTGGCTGAAGCGCCGGAGCGTGGCGATTTCCGTCGTGTAACGATGCAGGCTGATGAAACGCAGCAACGCATCGTGCTCGACCTGCCGGTCAATATCCTGGACAAGCAGGGCCTCGGCCGTGGTGACCTGGTATATGCACAGCATCGCGTGTATGGCCTCGAGTTCGCCCGTAGCGATACGCGCGAAGCTTTCTATCTGGTACTTGCCGACAAATGGCATGAAGAACTCGCGCCGCGTATTGTCGGTCTGTGAGGTTTAGGCAATTCTTTTACTCTTCGCTGACGGTTGCGGTCTTTACCGCAGCCGGTGCGGCACACGCCGCTTCCGGCTCGTCAGCCGCATCCAATTTCTGTGATCGCGCGCATCAACTCACGGCCGGACAGCAGGATCGCATATTGCGGTTCGCGGCTGTCGTGCGCGAGGAATTGGCGCTTGCCGACACGGATACCGTCCTGATCAGCCGCTCCGGCCTCGACCTGTCACGCTTCAATATACGTTATTCGCATGCCGCCATTGCCTGGCGCGATGAAGACAAAGTGTGGACTGCACGCCAGCTCTACTATGCCTGTGAAGAAGAACGTCCGCGCATTTACGACCAGGGCATGGCGGGGTTTGCGATGGGCATCGATAATCCTGCGCTGGGCTATATTTCCATCGTCAAGGTTCCGGCCGAAGCAGCACAAATGCTGAAGGAAGCGGCGCTGGACAAGCAACGCGTATTGCGTTTGCTGGCCGCGACATATAGTGCAAATGCCTATGCCTACGGCCTCAACTATCAGAACTGTAATCAGTGGGTGATGGAAACCATGGCAGCCGGCTGGGGACATCTGGACGATGGCGCAGACTTGCGCGAGCGTGCACAGCTTTGGTTGCAGCAGGCGCATTATGCGCCGGAGCCGACGCCTGTTAACTCACACTGGCTGATGTTTGCATCGAGCTTCGTTCCGCTGCTGCATCTGGATGATCATCCGGCCGAAGACCGCTATGCGCTGAAGTTGAAAATCAGTTTGCCATCAACGGTAGAAACCTTCGTCCATGAGCAATACCCCAGCAGTGAGCGCGTGGAAATCTGCCACGATGGCAAGCAGGTTGTCGTGCATCGCGGCTGGACCCCGATTGCCGATGGTTGCGTGCCGGGCGAGGGTGACCGCGTGATTCCGCTTGACGGCTAATATTTCCCAAGCCTTTTCTTAGTTCTATGCATATCCTCATTACCGGCGCAGCCGGCTCCGGCACTTCCACGTTTGCAGCAGCGCTGGCTGAAGCCACCCATGCGACTTTCATTGAAACCGATGATTACTTTTGGTTGCCCAGCGATCCACCTTATCAACACAAGCGTGCAGAAGCCGAACGCGGCAACGTCTTGTTGCAGGATATCCGCAGCAAGCCAGACGCCGTCGTCGCGGGTTCATTGATCGACTGGGGGCAGGAACTGGAAGATGCTTTCGACCTGGTGGTTTTCCTGTACATCCCGACCGAACTCAGGCTGGCACGTCTCAAGCTACGCGAAGAACGCCGCTTCGGTAAGGCGGATCCGGAATTCCTTGCCTGGGCCGCGCAATATGACGAAGGCACGGCTGAAGGTCGCAGCCTGGAACGCCACAGGCAATGGTTGAGTGCGCGGAAGTGCACGGTGCTGTGCCTGGAAGGTGACCTTACTACGGAAGAGCGCATGCAGCGGGTGCTTGCGCTACGCCATTCGCACGACTACAACACATTCGCCGCAAAACATTGACGCTGTACCAGTCGCACTGGAATAATGAGAACAGTTCTCAACTAGACCAGCCAGCCCCGCCTTTGTGCCGCCAGCCAATTTGATGATGCTTAGTGCATCTGCCCTGGAGCATGTCGTGCATACCGCAAGTTCTTCTGATTCGCTTACCCGGCTCTACAGTGACCATCATGGATGGCTGAAGGCTTGGTTGCGCAAAAAAACCGGCTGTCCACACAATGCGGCGGATCTGGCGCATGACACTTACATGCGTGTGATCGAAACGCGCAATGCGGTTGAGATCGATACTCCACGTGCCTTTTTGACCACCATCGCCAAGCGTGTCCTCGCCAGTTATTTCCGTCATCTCGAAGTCGAGCGTGCTTATCTCGATAGCATCGCCGATCTGCCCGAGCCTTTGGTGCCATCACTGGAAACGCAAGCCATCGTGATTGAAACCCTGCTTGAAATCGATCGCATCCTCGACGGTTTGCCGGCCAAGGTCAGGACGGCTTTCCTGTGGGCGCAGATTGACGGTATGCCTTATGCCGAGATTGCCGAACGTCTGGATGTCTCTCTCAGTTCCGTCAAGCAGTACATGGCACGTGCGATACGCCAGATTTATTTTCCTGGCGCGCAAGCCTGATCGTCAACGTCTGCAAACTTATGCCTGAATCAAACACCGCATCGCTCAATCCGCAAGTCATCGATAAAGCCGTCGAATGGCTGGTGCATCTGTGGTCGGGCAGCGCTGACTTGGATAGTCGCGCCGCATGGCAGAAATGGCGCGCGGCAGATCCGGAACATGAACGTGCGTGGCTGCATATCGAAGACGTCAATCAGCAATTGCGCGGGCGTATGAATGGAGTGTCCGCTGATACCGCGATTGCGAGCATTGCGCAGCCGGCTTCGCGCAGCCGCCGTAAAGCGCTCAAGACTTTCTCTGTAGTTGTGACCGTGGGTACTGCTGCATGGCTGTCATCAGAAACCATGTTGTGGAAAACGCTGACCAGTGAAATACGCACCGCGACCGGCGAACGACTTAACTTCAAACTGGCTGATGGCACGCAGCTGGAACTCAATACCGATACTGCAGTGAATGTGCGCTATGACTCGGCCTTGCGCCTGGTGCAATTGGTGCGTGGTGAATTACTGATCACTACCGCCAAAGATAGTGTTTCTCCGGCACGCCCCTTCATGGCGGAAACCGTTGCCGGTCGTATCCTTGCGCTGGGTACAAAATTTACCGTGCGACAGGATGGCGATATTAGCCAGGTTGCAGTGCTGGAAGGGGCGGTGGAATTAATTCCTGCCAATAATCCCGGACAGGTAGTGCGCCTGGATGCCGGGCAGGCAGGCAGCTTTAATGCCGAAGGTGCGCTGACGCCGCCACAAGCCATTAGCGCACAGGCCGCATGGACCGAGGGTGTGCTGATTGCATCTGACATGCGGCTCGATGATTTTATTGCAGAGCTCAAGCGCTATCGTCCCGGGCATCTGTCATGTGATCCGGCCAGCGCCGGCTTGCGTCTGTCCGGCGTGTTTCCCTTGAATGATATGCAAAAGATACTGACTTCGCTGACAGAAGTATTGCCGGTACGGGTGCAAACATTTACCAGGTACTGGACGCGGATAGTGCCGGCAGGGCCTGTGGATACTGCCGCTTCATGATCATTTAAAAATAATTCAATTATTTTCTGTACCTTTTCCCGAGCTGCGCGACAACAGAGATAAGAACACTCCATTGACGCCAGAAAAGGTAACCATGAAATCCGCTACAAAGAGCCGTCACGGCACTCTTTACCTCGCTGCACCACTGAAACTTCAACCATTGGCCCACTCGGTGCGCCTCGCTGTATTCAGTATGGCCGCAGTGGCCCTGACCCTGGGCACACTGGCGCTCAGCAATGAAGCGCTGGCGCAAACCGCGCAAGCCAGTCCCGCCGGCAAGCGTTACAACATTCCAGCCGGATCGCTGGAAGCCGCATTGACTTCATTTGCCAAGACTTCGGGCGTATTACTGGTTTACCCGCCTGCTCTGGTCGAGGGTTTGAACAGCCCGGGTTTGCAAGGGGAGTTCGGCATTAATGATGGTGTTGCCAGGATCCTGCAGGGTAGCAATCTTGAAATCGTCAACAACGGTAATGGCAAGTACACATTAAAAAAGCAAACGACACCAGATAGCGGACTGCTACCGGCAGTTACCGTGCTGGCGGCAAATGAGAGCTATACACAGTCCTTGCAAAGTGAAGGCAAAGCGGCCGACGGCTATCGCACAAAGTCAGTGTCTTCGATGGGCGCACTGGGCAATATGGATTTGCGCGATGCGCCATTTGCCGTCAACGTCATATCACAGGAGTTGATACAAAACATCCAGGCGCAATCGCCCGATGATGTGTACAAAATCAGTCCATCCACCTTGTCGCAAACGCCGCAAGGTAGCGGCTGGGCGCCGATGGTGAAGATACGCGGCTTCGGTAGTTACGATCGTGCCGAAGATGGTTTGCGTCGCTCATACGGCTTCGCGGTATCGATGGAAGATAAAGAGCGCGTTGAAGTATTGAATGGCCTTTCCGGTTTCCTGTTTGGCGCAGCTTCCCCTGGCGGTATGGTGAACTATGTGAACAAGCGCCCGACCAAGGAGCGCCTGAACAGCATTACGGTAGGTAATTACGGCGGTAGCCAAAATTATATCCATGGCGACTTTGGCGGCTCGTTCGACGCTGACGGCAAGATCGGTTACCGCGTCAACCTCGTGCGCCAGGATGGTGAGACTGCAGTCGATGATCAAAAGATAGACAGAACCCTGGCGAGTGTGGCGCTGGACTTCAATATTACGAACCGGTTCAAGGTCGAGCTCGGTGGTTCCTATAGCGACTACAAGATGCAGGCGCCTACTGCCTATTGGTTCTTCGACGATGGTGTGCCGCGCATCAAGGCACCGGATTCGAGCAAGAACTGGGGCCAGCCATGGATCCAGGAAGAAATGGAAACAAAAAAATTGATGGCCAAGGCGACTTTCGAGGCCAATGACCATCTTACCCTGCGCGTGGCATACATACGCGAGGATCAGGACAGGCCCAAGCAGGATCACACCATGAATTCTGTCAGTTCGCCGGCGGGGTACTCGCAGATCCGCATCCATTCCGGTTACTCGAAGACACAATCCGAAAGCAAGCAGGCACTTGCCGATCTCTCTTTTGATACAGGATCAATCAGCCATAAGGTGACGCTGGGTTATTTTGGGTATGCCGATAGCCAATGGCAGACTTCGTATTCTCCGAATTCCGGCTGGCAGGGGCCATATGGCTTTGGCACGCCTACCCATGTCGCTCAACCAGCATGGCCGGCGGTTCCGCCAAACTCCATGTATTACGCCAGCCGCGTCACCAATGACAACTTCATGATCGGTGATCTGGTGAAATTTAATGATCAATGGTCGGCGCTGGTGGGCGTCAATCGCAGCACGATCAAGACCATAAGTCGCGAGCAGGATGGCAGTGCCAACCCTGAGCAGCCAGACTATAAACGCTCACGCAATTCGCCGAGCGCATCGCTGATATTCAAGCCGGTGCCATGGCTGACAACTTACGCCACTTACATTGAAGGTTTGGAGCAAGGGGGCACCGCACCCCTGACCGCCACCAATCCCTTGGCCATCATGCCGCCGATGCAAAGCAAGCAAAAAGAAATCGGCGTGAAAGCAGAGCTGGGTGGCGTGCTCGTGAGCGGCGCATTGTTTGATATTGAAAAAGCGAGTGAATTCACTGATGCGACCGGGACTTACCGCCAGGACGGCAGGCAGCGTCATCGCGGCGCCGAAGTATCGGCATTCGGTAAATTGACGAATGCATGGAGCGTAGTAGGTGGCGTGACCATGCTGACAGCCAGGCTGGAAGGCGGTGAGTTTGATGGTGCTGCACCGCCGAATGTGCCGAAGATACTGGCCAAGCTGTATTCGGAATATGCGCTGCCTTTCGCCACCGGCTTGAGCGTGAGCGGTGGTGTGTATCACGTCGGCAAGCAGTGGTCATCGGAGACGAATACCAGTCGCTTACCGGCATACACAACAATCGATCTCGGTATGCGCTATGTCACCAAAGTATCAGGTCGTCCATTGACATTGCGCCTGAACGTCAACAATGTGACGGATAAGGATTACTGGCTCAATAGTTACTACCTTGGCACTCCGCGCAGTGTGGCATTCTCGGCACAGATGCCGTTTTAAAGCAGAAGCTGTTTATGTAGGTCGGGCACTGCATGCTGCCCGACCTACATTCACGGCTATTCTTTTTCAGTCGCGAAATACAATAAGCCGATCACCGGCAGCAACAGCCCAACCCACGACGCCAGTTCCCAGCCGCCATGTGCGTAAGCCCATGCGCCGACGGAAGAACCAAGCGCGCCACCGAAGTACCAGATAATCATATACACACCGCTGACACGGCCACGGATTTCCCCGCCGAGGCCGAAGATGACGCGTTGCCCGAGCACCAGTGTGGCAGTCGCACCGAAGTCCAGCAGGATCGCAGCGGTGACCAGCAAGCCCAGCGCCAATGGCGAACCGGGTTCGGCGATGTGCGTGATCAGGAATGCGATGGCGACTGCCAGCATGCCCAATGCCGTGGCCGGACGGGTCCAGCCACGATCTGATGCACGTCCCGCAATCGGTGCTGCAATCGCACCGGCCACACCGGCCAGGGCAAACAGTGCGACACCGGTTTGCGACAGATGGAATACCGGGCCGGTCAGCAGCAAAGGCGTCACCGTCCAGAACAGGATGAAGGCAGCGAACTGGAAGAAGTGATAGATCGCACGCCTGCGCAAGACCGGTGTTTGGCGTGCCAGCGTGATCATCGAACCGAGCAAATGGCCATAGCTGAACTTGCCTTGCGGCTTGCGTGTCGGCAAGGCGAAGTGCAGCGAAATGGCGAGCAAAGTCATCACGGCGGCAGACACGATGAAGACCGTATGCCAGGAACTATGGTCGGCGATCAGGCTGGATATCGGACGCGCCAGCATGATGCCCAGCATCATGCCGCTCATGAGGTTGCCGACGGTACGACCCCGTACTGCTTCCGGTACCAGGTGCGCTGCGTGCGGTACCAAGATAGGAACAGTGACCGAACCCAGGCCGAGGAACATGCATGCGAGCAAAAAGGCTTCGGCCTTGGTTGCGAGGGCGGCGCCGATCAGGGCGAGGATGCTTAATGCCATCACGCTGACGGTCAGGCGTTTGGTTTCTATCAGGTCTGCCAGGGGCACGACGAAGATGAGTCCGGTGATGTAGCCGAGTTGGGTCAGTGTCACGATCAGGCCCGCCGCTTGCAGCGATAAGCCGAGATCCACGCTGATCAGGCGTATCAGCGGTTGTGCGTAATACACATTGGCGGCGATCAGGCCGCAGGAGAGGGCTAATAAAAATGTCAGCCATGAAGGCAGTGCCTGGGCGGTGACAGGTACAGCGCCGGGGATTGTTTTGGTCAGCATGTTCATCCAGTCAAATACTCTAAATAAGGAAATAAATATTTCCTAAATTGGCAAAAAAATTAATCGAGGATTTTCATTGCAGCATCAACGACTGCAATCAATTCTTTACGTGTCCTGCCTGCCTTGCCGATGATGATGAGGCCTTGCATCAGGCACAGCATTAATCTTGCTGTTGCTGCGTTGTTACTACCGGCTGCAATGCTGCCATCAGTTTCACCGAGTTTGAGCAGTTCATTCAAGATGACTTCGCGTCGCTTGAGTGAATCGCGCGCGCGGTTGGCGATTTCTTCGTCGAAGGTTGCCAGCTCCACCGTGGTGCTGACGATCAGGCAGCCTTGCATATCGTCACCGGTATTTGACACACCGGCATAAAACATCAGCGCGGCACGCAATTTATCCCGTCCTGATGTAGCGGCCGCGATGGTCTGGCGCAACGCCCCCTGGCGTACAGACAGCTGGCGATCAATGGCCGCGAGAAACACACCGCGCTTATCCTTGAGCGCCTTATATATGCTGCCGACAGTCAGTTCCATCGTTTCAGCGATGTCATTGATGGAAGCACCATGGAAACCGCGCGCACAAAACAAGGGAATGACTTTGTCGAGCGCGTCGTCCATATCAAATTCGCGCGGACGACCACGCGGATTGGAGAGGGCGGCAGGATGGGAAGCTGGTTTCATGCCGATATTATGGAAGCGATCGTTTCCAAAGTCAATATCCGGATTGAAAAATATTCCTGCGATTGTGGAATTGCCAACTATCGCGGGATGGAGATGCAAGGAATTACTTTGCGACAAGGACATGCCTGTGTGTAAACTGTCGCCTTACTCATTTTTAGCAGAACCATGACCACCAACATTACCGTCAACGATGAACTGAAGGCCTATATCGATCCACTGACCAGCGACGAATATGCGGCGCTGGAACGCAGCTTGCTGGCGGAAGGTTGCCGTGATGCGCTGGTGCTGTGGGGCGATCTCCTGATCGATGGTCACAATCGCTACGGTATTTGCCAGAAGCACGGCATCAACTTTAATACGGTGCAAAACGAGAGCTTCAAATCGATGGACGATGTCCATTTATGGATGATTGATAATCACCTCGGGCGACGCAGCGTATCGGACTTCCAGCGCGGTGTGCTGGCTTTGCGCAAGAAGGAAATCCTGTCGACGCGTGTTGCGCAATCGAAGGAAGCGACGGCATCAACGGATGCCGAAGCAGCTACGCCGGCCGCGGAAGAACCGGCGCTGACACGCGATGTGATTGCGCGGGCCGCACGCGTCAGCAGCGTGACACTGGGCCAAATCGAAAAAATCCAGAAAACCGCGACCCCTGAATTGGTCAATGCAGTGAAGAGCGGCGTGGTATCGATTAATGCTGCAGCGGTGATTTCTTCACTGCCGGAAGAAAAGCAAAAGGAAGCAGTCGCCGGCGGCAAGAAAGAATTACGCCAGGTTGCACGCCAGGTACGCGAAGCCAGGCTGCCGCCGAAGCCGGAGCCGGTGCCACCACCTGAGGATGCGACGCCGGACCAGATTACCATCCATAAATTGAATTTGCAGATTATCGAATTAAACGAAGAGCGCGATCAGTTGAAAAAGAAAGTGCAGCACCTGACCATCGCACTTGCTGAAGCGCGCGGTGCGCAGTAAAGCCCTCTTGAGTTAAGCGATAATGCGAGTCAGCTAGAAGCCGGGGAGAAACGCCAGTGTCATCTGTCTTACTGATCGACGATCATGCAATGTTCCGCGAGGGACTGACACTGGCATTGACGCAGGCTGATCCGACGCTGCAAATCCATTGCGTTGCCAGCGGCAATGAAGCCCTGCAGTTATTAGAGACTGAAACCTCCATCAGCACTGCCATGATGGATTACTACCTGCCGGATATCGGTGGCGGCGCTTTGCTGCAACGCTTGCGTCAACTACGCCCGGGACTGCGCATACTTGCATTGTCGGCTTCCGAAGATCCGGATGATGTACGGCATGCACTGGCCAGCGGTGCCCATGGCTTCATTCACAAATCAGCGGATAGCAAGACCCTGTTTGCCGCATTGAGCAGCGTGATGCAGGGGCGTGGCTATCTGCCGCCGACGTTTAAGCTGGATACACATGATGGCGGCAGCAATGATGATGCATCCCTGCTGAGTCGGCTCACACCGCGCCAGATGGAAGTGTTGCGCCTGATGTGCGATGGCTTGCGCAACGGTGAAATCGCCGATCAACTGGGGATGACGGAAAAAACCGTAAAAGCGCATGTCAGCGCCGTCCTGTCCGGCCTCGGTGTACTCAACCGCACGCAGGCAACTGTGGTGGCGCGCCGCGCGGGTTTGCTGGGCAAGCCGCGTTAGCTTGTTACAGCAGCCAATCCACACCTGGATGTTGCTAAATTAGTCACAATATCATTTGGTCCGCATGAGACTTTAGTCCAATGTGGATACAAAGAAAGTTTTCTATCATGCCTGCACTTACAGCAATCAAGCGAGGCCGGCATGAACCATATCTACCGCGTGATCAGGAGCAGGACCCACGGCGCACTGATCGCCGTCTCCGAACTTTCTACCGGCGGCGGGCGTAACAAGCGCCGTAGCGCGCGACGCCTGGCAGTACTCCTGTCCGGCTTGTTGCCGGCAGCACTGGTCTGTGCTGCACCGGTCGGTGGCGAGGTGAGTGCGGGTAGTGGCAATATTTCCCAAAGCGGCAATACCACCACCATCCAGCAAAATAGTGATCGCCTCGCGATCAACTGGAACAGCTTCAATATCGGCGCGAATGAGAGCGTGCGCTTCAACCAGCCCGGTGCACATGCGATTGCGCTCAATCGTGTACTGGGCCAGGACCCGTCAAAAATCCTCGGCAACCTGTCGGCCAACGGCCAGGTATTTATCCTGAATCCGAATGGCGTCCTGTTCGGCAATGGTGCGCAAGTCAATGTCGGCGGCCTGGTTGCAACGACCATGAAGCTGAGTGACAGCGACTTCATGAACGGCAATGGCAAGTATGTATTTACACCGGGCGGCGTAGCAGGAGCCAGTGTAGTGAATCAGGGTGAGATCGCAGCTAACGGTGGCTACATCGCCTTGCTGGCACCGAAAGTCATCAACGAAGGAAAGCTCATTGCAGATGGCGGCAATGTGACGCTGGCGGCGGGAACGGAAATGACCCTGACGCTGGCTGCACATAGCTTGCTGACGCTGAGCATAGACCAGGGAGCGGTTGATGCGCTGGCCGCCAACCATCACCTGATCCAGGCAGATGGCGGCGTGGTACTGCTGAGCAGCAAAGGGCAGGACGCGGTGCTGTCCGGTGTGGTCAACAACACGGGCGTCATTCAGGCACGCACAGTCAGCAATCAAAATGGTGAAATCCGCCTGATGGCTTATGGCGGTACCGTATTGGTCGACGGCACACTGGATGCGTCCGCCACAGCTGGTGGCAATGGCGGCTTCATCGATACGTCCGGCGGCAAGGTCAAGATCGCAGACAGCGTGCAAGTCACGACAGCAGCAGCGCGTGGCAAGACCGGCATGTGGCTGATAGACCCGAACGACTTCATCATCGCCAATAGCGGCGGCGACATTGCTGCCACTAGCCTGAGCAGCTTGTTGGGCGGCACCAATATAACGTTCAAGACCGTTACTGATGGTCATGCCGGTAATGGCGACATCTTTGTCAATGATGCTGTGAGCTGGAACTCGGGGAATACCCTGACGCTGGAAGCAGAGCGCAACATCAACCTGAATGCCGCGATCAATGCAGGACAGGGCGGCTTGACACTGAATGCGGTTAATACCATCAGCGCACCGGCAGCGGTGAACGTCAAAACCTTCACACTGAATGGTGGCAACTGGATACAAAACAGCAGCAACCTGGCCGCCTTTAGCGCGCAGGATTTTCGCATCAACGGCGGCAGCTTTTTACGTGCAGCCGGTGGCGATGGCAGTAGTGGCAATGCGTATCGGATTGCAGATGTATACGGCTTGCAAGGCGTGGGCAGCAGTCCTGCTTTGCTGGCAGGCAGCTATCGCCTGACGAATGATATCGATGCCAGTGGTACGGCAAACTGGAACAACGGTGCGGGCTTTGTACCTATCGGCGATGCCGCCAATTCGTTCAAGGGCAATTTCGACGGGCAAGGCTATGTGGTCGCAAATATGACGATCAATCGCCTGTCGCAGAATTACGTCGGCTTATTTGGCCAGGTTGAAAATGGCAGCCTCAGCAATATCGGCGTCATAGGCGGCAGTTTCGTCGGTGCGGCATATGTCGGGCCGCTGGCTGGTTCCTTGCTGAATTCGTCGGTCCACAATGCGCACGCTACCGGGAGTGCGAGTGGTAATGAAGGTGGTAGCGATTTTGTCGGTGGTTTGGTGGGCGTCAACTATCAGGGCAGCAGCATCACGAAATCCTTCGCTACCGGCGTAGTGAGCGGTATCAATAACGTTGGTGGCCTGGTCGGCTGGAACTACGGACAGATAGACCAGGCGTATGCCAGCGGGAATGTGAATGGGCAGCAGGGTGTGGGTGGCCTGGTCGGTTTGAATGATGGCGGGCAGATCCGCAATGCGTATGCGACCGGCGCGGTCAGGGGTGTTACGGGTGTCGGCGGCCTGATAGGCAACATCCAGGATGGCGGACAAGTACGCAACACCTATGCAAGCGGGGCCGTTACTGGCAGCGGCAGCAATATCGGCGGGCTGGTTGGCAGTAATGAGATCCGGACTCCCGGAGCCACGCTCGCCACGATAGATGCCAGTTATTGGAACACACAGACTTCCGGGCGCGGCAGCAGTGCAGGTGGTGAAGGTCGCACCACTCAAGAAATGCAGGGTGGAGGCTCACGTCCGATTTTTGCAGGATGGGATTTTGCAAGTATCTGGAAACGGGATGTTGGAGTTCCGGTTTTTGTCTGGAATTTCACTCCCAAGACGGTTGCGTCTGTCACGCAGAATAATGCTTTGACAGAAAGCGTCACTGCAATACAGGCATCGACAGCGGCAGATACAAAAACAGGCACTAGGCAGACAGATGCAAACATTTTATTGAAATCCACCAGTCCTTCTCTCATTGAAACTACGCTGAAAAGCCAAGCTGAGATATTTGAGGAAAATATGAAATTGCTCGCGGAGCTGATCGCGAAATCTAAAAAGTTAGCAGACGGTACTGATCCCCAGGTGACGGAGAGTGGTAACGGGAAGATCGATAGTTTGATTGGCGATCTTGTGAAAACTATATTGCCAAGTAATGTATTAAACCCGACTCAGATAGCCGCCATCGTTGCCGAAGTAAACAAACAAATAGCTGGTGCTAAGCCTCTTGATTTAAATAATGTCCAGCCACTGTCTGATCCAGCCGCAAACGGAACCAAAGGTGTCTCAGTAAGTGATGCCAGAAGAAACGCCCTCAACGAGCGGATGGCAGAGCGCGATAAAGCGAAAGGCGAGCTCAAGGCGCAAGGTGCAGCCATACAGACTGCAGCTGATCAGATGATGTCGGGTGCAATAACTGCGCTAGTGACGGGCGTTTTAAATGCGGGATTAGAAGTTTTAGGTACACCGATCACAAGCCAGGCGCCGGGCAAGGTCGCTACCAATGGGACTACTAATGGAGGTACTGCCGCCCCGCAGGATGTTAAGGCACATATCGACGAGCTCAATCAGATGGTGCAGGATAGGATGGGCCAGATGAGGGACTTCATTGCAAGTATGAAGGAAGTGGAAGCAGGAGCAATGGCAGCGATCGGTGGAGGTACACCTGCAGGTGCGGCGGCCGCAACTCAGGTTCCAGGCACGGCCGCCAATAATGGGACTGCCACGTTACCGGAGCTGACAGACCCGATGGCAAAAATCCAGGCAATGCAGCAGGCTCTTGCCGAAAAGCGGAACGAGGCAAGAGCAAATGCAAACGCAAACACGGCGGCACAGCTAGACGCGGGCTTGGCAACTGCTGATCAAATACGGGCTGCTGGCCAGAAAGGGATGCAGAACGGGATAACTGCAGCGGCTGCCGGCATTGCAAACGGGGCTGGCAGTTTGTCGGGGACAGCGATAGGTGCAACGCTTGCAGAGAAAACTGCCGCCGCCGCTACGCTGGGCAACAGGACTAATACAGTCAGGCCCAGCATGCGCGATGTGTTGGCTACCCAGACCCTGACTCCAGCGGCAGGCAGACCTGCGACAGGTGCAGGTTCAGCAGCCAATGTGGGGACAGCTTTATCGCCAGATGCTGCCGCTTTATTGCAAAAAGGAGTGGAGATGGCTGTAAGAGACGGACAACGCCCGACCGCGGTTTCAGATTTGCTGGGTAAGTAAGTCTCCCTAAATATCCAGGCGATGATGAAAATGTTTAAGTGTGTATGTATATCAGTATGAAGAAAGTCCGCATGTCGTTTGATCGTGTTTATGCGCCATCCGGCCTGGTCCTGGCCTTGTGTTTAAGTAGCAGCACAGTCGCGCTAGCGCAGGTCTTGCCCAATGCGGGCAGCACCTTGCGCGAATCGCAGCAATCAGCACCAGCCTTGCCCATGCCCGCGACGGGTACGATACAGCTGCCACCGGAGCCGCCGGCACCGGTGCCGACTGTCGATAGCATACGCTTCCAGGTCCAGGCCTTTCGCATCAGCGGGAATCAGTCCATAGATAGCGCGCTGCTGTTGCCGCTGGTGCAGGATGTCACCGGTGCCGAGCGCAGCCTGGGTGAACTGGAGCAGGCTGCATCACGCATCACAGCCTACTATCGTGAACATGGTTATCTGGTGGCACGTGCTTATATTCCGGCGCAGGATATCCAGGGCGGTGTGGTGGAAATTACCGTGCTGGAAGGACATTACGACAAGGTCAGGCTGGACAACCAATCCGGTTTTTCCGACGCCATCCTGCAGCGCTACCTGACACCGCAACAGTTGGGTGAAACGGTCAATGATGCAGAACTGGAGCGGGCGATCCTGCTGATACAGGATGTCACGCAGGCGGCCCAGGCTGGCGGCAACCTGCAGCCAGGTGCACTACCTGGCACAACTGACCTCACCCTCAAGGTCGGGCCGGCTCCGGGCTGGCAGGCAAGGCTCGAAGCCGATAACTATGGCGTGCGCAATACCGGTCGCAACCGTTTCGGCGGTGCCGTGCAGTGGAACAATCCTACCGGCAACGCAGATCGCCTGGATGCACGTGTGTTTACAACCGCTGACGGGCAGGATTACGCGCGCCTCGGCTACAGCATCGCCGTCGGCGGTGATGGTTTGCGCCTGGGCCTGGCCTATGTCGAATCGCGCTATCAGGTTGGCGGTGATTTCGCCGCGCTGGATGCATATGGCCGCGCCGGCGTGTGGTCAGCCACCGCCAGCTATCCGCTGCGCCGCTCACGTGATTTCAACCTGAACCTGGAAGCGGGGCTGGATCAAAAGTCCCTGCAGGATAATGTCGGTGCCTTTGCCAGCAGCACGCGCAAAAGCAATCAGGTTGCCGGCCTGGGTTTGAGCGGTGATGTGCGGAATCGTATAGCTTCATCCGAAGGCACGACTACCTTCAGCCTGCGTGCCGAAAGCGGACGACTCGATATCGAAACGCCGCTGGCACGTGAGATTGATGCTTTATCAGCGCGTACCAATGGTGCATATCAACGCTACACCTACGCGCTGGCGCAATATCAATGGCTCGGCAACAGCACCATGTTGCTGCTGTCGGTCAATGGACAACAGGCGTCAAAGAATCTCGATTCAGCGGAAAAAATGTCCTTGGGCGGACCGTTCGCAGTGCGCGCCTATCCAAGCGGTGAAGCATCGGGTGACAAAGGTTATGTAGCAACGGCAGAGATCCGCCATACGCTGGACCAGCAATTATTACCAGGCCAGTTGATGCTGAGCGGCTTTGTCGATAGCGGTATGGTCGAGACCAATGCCAAACCTTTCATCCAGGGCGACAACCAGCGTCGCTTGTCCGGCGCCGGTGTCGGCCTGTCCTTCGCGATGCAAAACAGGCTGGAATTGCGCCTGATGTACGCGCATAAAATTGGGGCCGCCACTGCGCGTAGCGATACGGATCGTTCCGGCCGTATCTGGGGCATGCTGGCTTTCATGTTTTAATCGGCTTTACCCGCCACCCTACGGTCGTCGTGACCGCGCAGTTAACTAATGTTAACTGCGACCCCTTCCATCCGGTTTTTCTTGCTGAGGGCTGTGCGCAAGCGTAGACTTTTCTGCAAGCAGGCTCGACCACCTGGCTCGAACCCGGACAAGGGAAGCTATCCATGGGTATGCCGGTCAACTCCAGCAGTAAGCAGTCGCTTCGCATGCGCCGCGCCTTGCTGCTGAGTTCGATCGCCCTCGCCGGCATCACTTTGGTGTGGGCCCTGTACTTTGTCATGCGTGGCAACTGGGATATCTGGCCCCTTAATGTGCTTTCCATCACGGTAGCGCTTGCTGCCGCCGTCATGACTTTGCGCGGCCATATACGTGCAGCCTCCGTCATCCTGTTTTGCGCGGTCTATCTCATCCTGTGTGTGTTTTGTGCTTTCGTTGACGTACCGACACCGGAAGCACCACGCTCCAACCAGAATTATTTTCTCGTGGTCGGGCTCTTCGCCTGGCTGGTATTCAAGGGGGATAAGCCATGGCTGCGACACGGCATGGTGTTGCTGGCTTTACTCGGTTTCATTTTCTTTGCCAGTAGCGCATGGGTGCCGACGATGGATTACGCGTTGGGTGCGGATGTGCGGGTGCCCGGTACCTGGATCCACAATATATTGGTCTGCGGCTTATTGTGGACGCTGCTGTGGGTAATGCAGGCCGACCTGTCCGAGCGTAATGTCATGGAAGCCGATTTGCGCAAGGCGCTGCAGGATAATCAATTGATGCTGTACTACCAGCCGCAAACCGGAAATGATGGCCGGATTGTCGGTGCAGAAGCATTGTTGCGCTGGCGGCATCCGGTCAAGGGCATGGTGTCGCCGGCCGATTTCATTCCATTGGCCGAGCAAACCGGGCTGATCCTGCCGATCGGGCATTGGGTGCTGGGCATGGCTTGTGCGCAATTGATCTCCTGGTCCAAACATCCGGCCACGGCGCAGCTGAGCCTGGCAATCAATGTCAGCGCACTGCAGTTCAAGCAGCCGGATTTTGTCAGCCAGGTCGTATCAGTGCTGGACAGGTCCGGTGCCGATCCGCATTTGCTGGAACTCGAATTGACGGAAAGCATGCTGGTCAATGATGTGAACGATATCATCGCCAAGATGAATGCACTCAAAGAAAAGGGTTTGCGTTTGTCGCTGGATGACTTTGGTACCGGTTACTCATCGCTGAGTTACCTGAAAAAACTGCCGCTGGATCAGCTCAAGATCGATCAATCGTTTGTGCGCGATATGCTCTTCGATTCGAATGACGTCACGATAGTACGTACGGTAGTGGAACTGGCACGCGGCATGGGTTTGCACGTGATAGCAGAAGGCGTGGAAACGCAGGAGCAAAGGCAGTTCCTGGCCGAGCTCGGCTGCCTGTCATTCCAGGGTTACCTGTTGAGCCGGCCGGTACCAAATGCGGAATTTGAAGCGGTGGTACTGGCGCATAATACCGCGCTCAAGTTGCCAGGCCTTGCCACCGACAAGGTCGCGCTGACGGAAAACCTTTCCTGACGAGCAGCAAAACAGATCTTCAATTGAGCTGTTTCGGCACTGCCTCATGCTCGTCGGGCGACCACAGCGGCATTTCCATTTCATCCTTCGCGCCGGCCACGCTCATCTTCGCCGGCAGGGCGACACCGTTGCGTATCGCAGTCAGCTCGGCCAGGATAGAGATTGCGATTTCGGCAGGCGTCTTGCTGCCTATATACAGGCCGATCGGACCGTGCAGGCGCTGCAATTGTGCATCACTGAGATCGAATTCTTTCAGGCGTTCACGGCGGCGTGCATTGTTGATACGCGAGCCAATTGCGCCGACATAGAAGGCCTCGGATTTCAATGCTTCCATTAAGGCGAGGTCATCCAGTTTCGGATCATGCGTGAGGGCGACCACTGCGGTACGGCTATCCATTTTCATTTCCAGCACCAGGTCGTCCGGCATCGCATGGATGACTTCCACCCCTGCGACTTGCCAGGCCAGCCGGTATTCTTCGCGTGGGTCGCATACCACCACCTGGTAATCAAGGCCGCTTGCGATTTGCGCGAGGAATTGCGATAGCTGTCCGGCGCCTATGATCAGCAGGCGCCAGCGCGGACCGTGGATAGTGGTCAACACACTGAGTGTGAGGTCCAGTACTGCACCTGCCTGGGCAGGCGCGAGCCGCACGGCACCGCTGAGCAGGTCAAGCTGGCGCATGACCAGGTCATGGCGCAGCACGTGCGCCAGTAACTGCTTGATCCGGCTTTTTCCGGACAGGGGTTCGACCACCAGCTTGATGGTGCCGCCGCAAGGCAGGCCGAAACGGAAAGCCTCTTCCGCACTGATGCCGTAAGTCAGGAGTTCAGGCAATTCGTGTTTTCGTTCTGCATTGCGTACACGTGCCATCAAGTCGTCTTCGATGCAACCGCCGGAGACCGAGCCGATGACCAGCCCATCTCCGCGCAGCACCATCATTGCACCGACCGGACGCGGGCTGGAACCCCAGGTTTGCACGACAGTGACCAGCTCGCAGGCATGACCTGCATCCAGCCAGCTATCGGCGGCCTTGAGTACTTCCAGATCGATGCTATCCATGGCAGCTCCCCACTATTTTGCAGACGCCTGCAATTGATTGCGCAGCGGCAGGTCGCGTATGCGTTTACCGGTTGCAGCGAAAATTGCGTTGCACAAGGCGGGTGCTATCGGTGGCGTAGCAGGTTCACCGACGCCGCCCAGGGGCACATCAAAATCATGCTTGATAAAGTGCACGCGTATTTCACGCGGCGCATCCATTGAACGCATGACTTCGTACTCATGGAAATTGCCTTGCTCGGCACGGCCATCCTTGAAAGTGATTTCACCGGTCAGCGCCAGGCTCAGCCCCATGATGCAGGCACCTTCGATTTGCGAGCGGATACGATCCGGATTGATTTGCGCGCCGCAATCGACGGCAATATCAACACGCGGAATCGAGAGTTCACCCTTGTCCGAAATCACCGCTTCGATGACGACCGCGACATAGGTGACGAAGCTATAGCTGACCGCGAGACCGAGGCCGTGTCCCTTGGGCAGTTTGCGACCCCAGCCCGCCTTGTTGGTGGCGAGGGTAACGGTGTTGCGCATGCGGCCGGTATCCAGCGGATAACGCTCAGGCGATTCGCCGTAATTCCATTCATCCGCCATATCCTTGGGATTGATTTTTCGCGCCGGTCCGATCAGGTCCAGCAAATAGTCCCGGTGGTCGCGCTTGGCTGCCGCCGCCAGTTCAGCCACGAATGACTGGATCGCAAACACATGCGGAATATTCGAGACCGAACGGAACCAGCCGATGCGGGTATGGGCTTCGACCTCCGGTGCTTCGACGCGGAAGTTGGGTATCGTGAACGGGATATTGACTGCCGACATGCCGAGTTCGAACGGCTGTTCACCCTTCGCACCTTCGCTAAAGATCGATGCAATGGTTGGTGCGGCGGTACGATGCAGCCAGGCCGTAGGTTTGCCGCCTGCATCCAGCGCTACTTCGAGTCGCTCGACGGAAACAGTGTGGAAGTAGTCATTGTGGATATCGTCTTCACGCGTCCATGTCACCTTGACCGGCACGCCTTTCATGGCCTGCGACAGCAGTGCGGCTTCCGCCACGAAGTCGGGTTTGGACTTGCGGCCGAAACCGCCTCCCAGCAGCGTGACATGCACGGTGACGTCTTCCGGTTTGAGTTTGAGGTGGGTGGCGACGATTTCACGTGCCGCCTGCGGTGCCTGGACGCAGGCCCAGACTTCGCATTTGCCATCGACGATGTGGGCGGTGGCGGACGGTGGTTCCATCGTCGCATGGGCGATATGCGGCAGATAGTATTCAGCTTCCATCCGGCGCGTAGACTTGGCCAGTACATTCATGGTGTCGCCATTGTTGCGTACGGCCTTGGCCGGTTTACGCGCGGCATCCTGCAAAGTCTTTTTGTACTCGGCCGAGTTGTAGCTGGCATGCTTGCCATCATCCCAGGTGATCTTGAGCGCTTCACGTCCTTTAATGGCAGCCCAGGTGTTTTTTGCGATGACGGCGATGCCACCCAATGGATGGAATCCGGCTGGCGCAGGGCTGCTTTTCAATTCGATCACTTGTATTACGCCCGACACTTTGAGTGCTTCGGATGCATCAAAGCTGCGTACCTTGCCACCCATTACCAGCGGGCGTGCGACGACTGCGTACAGCATGCCGGGCAGGCGGGTATCTATGCCGTATTGGGTATTGCCGGTGACGATATTCCGGAAGTCGATACCGCGTGTGCTTTCCTTGCCGATATAGCGGAACTCGGATGGTTTCTTCAGGCGCAAGTCCTTGGCTGCAGGCGGAGTGATTTTTGCGGCCGCTTCGGCCAATGCACCATAGCCGAGGCGGCGGCCGGTTTTGGCGTGGATGACTTCATGGTTCTTCGCCTGCACTTCCGTCGGTTTCACATTCCATTGTTGTGCCGCGGCCATTTCCAGCATCTGGCGTGCCGCCGCACCGACGCGACGCATAGGCTCGAATGAATGGCGCATGCTGCGCGAACCGTCGGTATTTTGGTTGCCGTATTTTTCCTGCATGCCGAGGGCTTGCGCGACGCGTACCTTGCCCCAGTCCGCTTCCAGTTCATCGGCCACCACCATAGGCAGGCTGGTGCGCACGCCTTGTCCCATTTCGGAACGATGCGCGACGATGGTCACGATGCCGTCGGCAGCGATTGATACGAATACCAGCGTGTCATCGACCAGGCCACCCGGCATGCCGTCGCCGCCATATTTTTTGACTTCATCGCTGGTAGCGGCACGCACGATACCGGCGGCACCAATCGTGAGTGCCAGGCCGGTGAGCGCACCCGCACCTTTGAGCCAGGTGCGGCGTGTCATGGATGGCAAGGCCGGCAGGTTCAGCGCGTCATTGCCATTTTCATTATCGAATACTGTGCTCATATTATTGACCCTTCTTCGCGGAAGCTTGTTTGATGGCAGCGCGTATGCGTGTGTAGGTACCGCAGCGGCAAATATTGCCGCTCATCGCCGATTCAATCTCGGCATCCGTCGGATGCGGTGTGGTTTTCAGCAGGGCGGTGGCGGACATGATTTGTCCGGACTGGCAGTAGCCGCATTGCGGCACACCGAGCTCGGTCCACGCCTGTTGTACACGCTTGCCAACACTGTCTTCCGACATTGCTTCGATGGTCGTAATGTTTTGCCCGACCGCCGCCGACACCGGCGTGATGCAGGATCGTATGGCCTGGCCGTTGAGGTGGACGGTACAGGCACCGCATAAAGCCATGCCGCAACCGAATTTCGTTCCCGTCATGCCCAGGTGGTCACGTAATGCCCACAGCAAGGGAGTGTCGTCGGACAGGTCCATTTGATGTTGTTTGCCGTTGATAGTGAGAGTCGCCATGATTTTTTTGGAGTGAGGTGGGATGGAATACGGTTGACCAAAATTGCCTTCTTTGAGCGAAGTTGGTAATGAAAATCATTTCACAAACATTCATGTGCGTCTCGCAAACGTTTGTGAAACGAGTTGTAGTATCTGCAGTCCCGAACGCGCAATAAATGAAAATGTTAAGATTTGAGAATTCCAAAATCTGGAATTCGCATGGACGCTATCTGTTTGGCGTATAACGGGTAAAAAAGGGGACAAAACGTGCTGAACCGCCTGGAGATGCTTCGCCTTTTTTGTGCCGCCGCGGACTCAAACAGTTTTAAGGAAGCCGCTGCCAGGCTGGGTACATCGCCGCAGGCCATCACGCGCGCGGTCAAGGAACTGGAGGAGGCGGTAGGCGAGTTGCTGTTCCACCGTAATACGCGTGGCATCCAGATTACCGAGTTTGGCACCCATCTGGCCGAACATGCCCGCGAAATGGTGACAGGAGTTGACGGCCTGTTCCATCACAGCGACCGGCAGTCGGACAAGGATCTGGCCGGGCTGGTGCGGATCACGGCCCCCAGCATCATCGGCCGCCATCATTTACTGCAATCCCTGCTGCCTTTGATCAATCGTCATCCGGGCCTGCGGCTGGAACTTGGTGTGACGAACCTGGTGGCCGACGTCGTCGACAAGAAAATAGATATCGGCGTGCGTATAGGGCAGTTGCGCGATAGCAGCTTTGTCGCACGCTCGGTGGCAAAAATATCTTTCTATATAGTGGGTACGCCCGAACTGGTCGCCGCGCGTGGCAAGCCGAAGACACCGCAGGACTTATCCAAATTGCCGACGACGGCACTGATGGATGGCAATACTGGTCGGATATGGCCCTGGTATTTTGCCGATAACCATTTGCTGACGCCTACGGCATCTACCTTTGTGACCGACGATCCGGAAGTGGAATGCAATGCCGTACTGGCCGGGGTAGGCTACGGCCAGCTATCGAGCCATCAGGCCGAACCGTATATACGCTCCGGTCAATTAGTGACGGTGCTGGATGAGTACCAGCCGGAGCCGTGGGATATGTATGTTTATCGCCCGCAGCGCGGCCCGGTACCGGCGCGCATCAGGCTGGTCTTTGATCGTATCGTCGAAATATTGTCGGATCCGGAAACTTTTGAAAAGACAGTTTAGTTCGCCGAAGATTGCAGGTCTGCCGCGGTGTCGATGTCGTAATGGATGCCGCGATCGTCGACCTCGACTTGGGTGACCGGATGATTTTTCAGTAGGGAACGTGCACCCTGGTCGCCACCCAGCATTAATAGTGCGGGTAAATGCTGCATACCAAAGCCGACCGGATTGCCGCGCTCGCCGTGGTAAAACGGTGCGACGATGCCGGCACCATTCCTGAGTTCATTTGCCAGTGCCACTATCGTGCTTGTTTGCACGCGCGGCATATCGCCCAGGGCGATGATCCAGCCGGTGGCTTGCCGGTTTTGTTCCAGCGCGCAAACCAGCGAGGCACCCATGCCCTGGTCGGCATCGGGACAGACGACTACCTTGCATCCCAGCTGCGCCAGTTCCATCGCCACGGCATCTTCTGCGTTGCGCACTACCGCCGTGACATGCGGCAACACGGCGAGCAGGGTGGTGGCAGCGGCGACCACAACGGTGTCACCGTCCATGGTGGTTTGCAGTAATTTGTTTTGCGCACCGGACGGGTCAAAGCGCATGCCTTTGCCGGCGGCCAGCAAAATACCGACTATCTGTTCCTGATCATGTGATTGCATGCTTGGCTTCATAGCGCAGATGATAGTCGATTCTAAACGCTAATTGATCAGCACATCCTTGAGTTGTTCCTGCGGGTCGGCGAACAATTGCGGCGGCACTGTGAATACGCCCCGTCCGATCAGGCCTGCCTCGGCCGCCTTGTCGAGGATGGCGAGATTGACCATGGGTGCACAATCCCGGCTCAGGATATTTTTCAGGTCCACCATCCCGCTATGTTCATTCAATAATTGCACGCGGTGTGCATGCAGGTCGGCAGGCAGGAATTCTTTCCACGCGTTTGCCAGCGTTGGCACGAATGCCAGTGCCTGTGCGCCGAGGCCGCAGAAATCGATGACGGCGCTATCGCCTATTGCCCCGAGTGCGGCTGTGTTTTCATGTCCACTGAAGCGCGTGCCTTGCGGCGGTGTGGCTGTGATGGTTTGCCATTCGTTTGATTCGCGCAAGCGATAACCAAAGACCTGTCCGTTTCCTCCGGCGGCAACGATGTGTCCGCTCTGTTCCAGGCGCAATGCACATACCGCCATCAACAGCGGCAATACGAAACCCGGATTGGACAGGATCACCTGGCGATCCTGCAAGCTGAGTGCGTTCAGTTGCGCTACCAGCGCGACATTGGCGCGTGCTGTCAGTGCATGGCATTCCTCACCACCCAACAAGGCATCCTGAATCGGAATGGATAAGGCCACAGGCCGGGCTTGCAGTATTGGTTTGAGTACATGCAGTCCAAACCGGGCGAGTAACTGCAGTTGCGCGCGTGAGCCTGCGCCCGGTTTGCCAAAGCGCAACGCAGGCGGGGTGCTTTCAACCATGGGCGCATAGCGTGTGGTCCCGTGTCGGGTGGTAGCGAACATGGGCATGGATGCGGATACCACTTGCGCCAGCGGCGTAACGACACCATGGTCTTGCGCCGGCTGCAGTGTGACTTTGCCGTGCGCCAGCAATTGTGCTGCGGCTTCGTGGTCTTCGGCCAATCCTTCAAACAGGATCGCCTCCAGCGTGGCTTGCCTGATCGCCGCCGGAATGACAGCTGTAAGCGGCGGCCCGGCATGCAGCATGACGCTGGCAGGCAAGGCGGGCAATGCTTCGGAGCGCAATAGAATATCTGTCCAGAATATGTCATCGAAACGGCTGGCAATTAATGCGATCTCTTCATCGAATTTATTGGGATTCATATTGCGTCTCCGTCAGGGTTTAGTTCGTAATTCGTGCTTGCAACTTGTGTGCCGCATGCAGCACGATTTCATCGCAGCCGCGGCCACCGATGATGGAGAGGCCGACCGGTGCACCGTTGACCTGTATCCACGGCATGCTGAGCTGTGGCAAGCCGGCCAGCCCGGCGATACACAGCAGGTGTTGTGAACGCATGCGTACGTCATCGACCGTGGCGCTGTCGGCGGTGAGCAAGGGTGCAGGTGTCGGTACGGTGGGCAGCACGATGACCTTGTGCTGGCTGTCCAGGATGCGGTTGAGTTCACGGATGGCGGCGATCCGGACTTCCTGCGCGGTACGGACTTGTGTTGCGGTGACACCGGCGGCGATGTTGAAGCGCTGGCGTATATCAACACCCAGTTCATCCGCATGCTGTGTCACCCACAGTCCATGTTCCATCCATGCTTCGGATGCCTGCAGGATGCGGAAGGCGGCCGCCCAGGATGCCAGTTCGAGTTCACTGTCTACAGCAAGAAAATCGCTTTGTTCGTTTTTCAGCTTGCTGAATGCATCGAATACGGCGGGGTCGAGCAAGCCGTTGATGCCGCTGTCATTGAGCGTCAGGAAAGTGGCCGGCATGCTGGTGGTTTCCGCATGGGCCAGTGCGCAAAAGGTTTGCTCAAGGTGTTCCAGCGTATCGGCAAACCAGCCTACCGTATCAAAGCTGTGTGCCAGTGTGAGGCAGCCGTGTCCGGACAGGCGGCCATGTGTAGGTCGCATGCCCCATACACCACAGTAGCTGGCCGGCAAGCGCACGGAGCCGCCGCAGTCGGTACCCAGTGCAATATCGGCGAGGCCGGCGGCGACTGCCGCGACCGAACCGGACGAAGAGCCGCCGGGCAAACGGTCCGGGCTGGCAGGATTGCGCGGTACGCCATAGTGCGCATTGATCCCGGCGAGGCTATAGGTGAGTTCATCGGTCAGCGTCTTGCCGACGAACCGGGCACCGTCTGATAACAGGCGTTCGACTGCCGCCGCATGCTTGTTGGCTGCCGGGTTGCCGGATAGCCAGACCGGATTGCCGGCTCCGGTACGCGTGCCGGCGATGTCGAACACATCCTTGACTGCGAAACGGACGCCTTCCAGTTTATTGCCGAGCGGAAGATGTGCCTGCAAGGGCAGGCCGAAAGCTTCGGCCAGGAACGCGCCGCCGGTATCGGGTTGCAGTTGGCTGCTGAATGACCTATGGGGGCTATGGGGGTTATTCATTTGGTGTCCATCCAGCTGACGTGCGCGGCGACAACATGCCAGCCATCCGGGAATTTGACCCAGGTCTGGGTTTGTCGTCCGATGCGGGCCACACCTTCTTTGGTAAAGGTAATGTTTGCCACCGCAAAATTGTCACCAAAGGTCGTGATGTGTCGACTGGTCACGATGCGCGCCAGATTGGCGGACGGGCGTTGCAAGCGGAAGGCACGTATCTCTTCATAGCCAACCAGGTTTTCCGTGGCGCCATAACGCAAGGTCGCAGCATCATTCCAGAACAACTCATCGAGCTTGACCACGTCATTGCCGACCAATGCTTTTTCGTAGGCGTCGAACACTTGTTCGACTTCTTGCAGGGTAAGTGGCTGGTTGATGTTCATCATGCGGCCTTTGCGATAGGAAGGATGGCGGCAGTGGCATCGAAGCGTTGGCCATTGCGATAGCAGAATGCAGGATGCAGCATGCGTTCGGTGATGACTTGGGTGCCTTCATTGTCATGCATCACCCAGCGTCCGCGCAGGTCGTCCAGTACGCTGACGTCGGCGACGCCACCGACCTTGAGGGTGCCGATTTCATCTTCCATGCGTGCCAGTTTGGCGGCATTGCTGGTAACCATGGCGACCACGTGATTGAGCGGGATGCCGAGTGCCAGCATGCTGGTCATCGCGGATACCAGGCTGAAACGCTCATTACCCTTGAAGATGTGTACGCTTTCATCCGGGTGCCAGGATGGTGTGCCGGCCGGTGGCGGAACGATGGTGTTATAGCCATGCATATCGGCACCCAGGGTGTCTGGCATGACACCGGCATCCAGTACGATGCGCGCGGTTTTGAAACTGAAGTGCGAGCCGTGGCCTACGTCGATCTTCAAACCGCGTGCAATCGCTTCCTTGACCATGGGATGGATAGCTCCGTTAACCTCAACGAAGCCACCCGGATGCCGGCTGAAAGGATGGGCCAGGACATCGCCCGGTTTCAGCATATCGACCACCTGGTTGAAGATGCTGTCCGGATTGACCGGTGCGCCGCCATCTTCCGGCTTTGGCCACAGTTGACCGAAGTGGATATAAACAGGGAGCGCGGCTTCGCGACCGATTTGTGCGGCGATACGCATGACATCCACGCCCCAGCGCGCGAAACCACCGATTTCTGCGTGTGCTTTCAGGCCGCGTACGATGTCGCTGTTCTTTTTAGCCGCGGTCACGGTTGCCTCCACGTCGAGGCAATCAGGACGATACAGCTCAGGGTAAAAGTGTCCTTCCAGGCCGCCGACCAGATAGGCCGACATATATGAAACGACACGCGTCTTCGATGGCTCGATCACATATTGGCGGAAGCCGGGCAGGGTGATGCAGCTGGCGCCGCCCTGGTCGACCAGGGTGGTTACGCCTGAATACACACCGCACATGTCGGCGTTGAGGCCGAAGCGGCCGGTGACACCTTGGTATACATGTCCATGCGTGTCGATCAGGCCGGGCAAGACCAGCTTGTCGCGACAGTCAACAATTGTTGTCTTGCTGTCCGGTGCCGCGATGTCGCGGTCCATCGCAGCAATGACATTGTCCTTGATCAATACATCGAAGACACCATCGCGATTGGCTGCTGGATCAATTACACGGCCGCCTTTGAGAATTATATGATTCATGGCAAGTCCTTCATGGTTGGGATAATATGTGGTGCACCGCATATTCTATGCCAAGTTTAAATAAATGTGGTGCACCACATTTATAAACTATTTTTATTGCCGGTTTTGTTGCAGATTCACATATACTTCTGGTTTGCGGCACACCGGATTCCATCCAGTTCCCTTATATATAAACTACCCATGAACAAGATTGAAGAAGCAGCCTTCCCCTCTCTGGTAAGCGAAATGGAGTCCGTGCAGGCACGTTCCCTGTTGTTGACGCGACCGGGATTCCTGATTCGCCGCTTGCACCAGATCCACAGTGCCCTGTTCATGGAAGAGACGCTGGAACACAACATCACGCCGGTGCAATACAGCCTGCTGACCGCGCTGGAAGAGTACGGCGAACTGGATCAGAACTCGCTGGCACACCATATCGGCCTGGAACGCACCAGCGTGGCGGAAGTATTGCCGCGACTGGAGCAACGCGAATTGATCGTGCGCAGCCAGTCGGAACACGATAAGCGCGTCAAGTACGTCAAGCTGTCGCGCAAGGGGCGAGCATTGGTAAAGAAGATGCGTCCTTCAGTGCAAAAAGCGCACGATCGTACAATCGAGAGCCTCTCACCGGAAGAGCGCAAACTCTTTATCCTGTTGATGGTGCGGCTCGTCGACAGTGAAGCCACCGATAGAGTGCCTTTACTCAAAGCGCGCTAACGCTTTTCTTCCTTCAAAAAAATTTCACATTGCAGTGCAGCGTGCATTTTCTCATTTGCTTTGAGATGATTCATCACGCTTATCCTGTACATGGATGACAGACGTGATGCATATATTTTTGTGTCACGTAAAAAGTTGGTTGTGATCAAAGTGGTGCGCAAATAAAAATACAGTTGCACCTTTTTGAGACAAATTTTTTCCAATTTGATGCAAAGCGCGTGATTTTCATGTACAACAGCAAATATCGGTATTCATTCAAGAACATTGTTTGATACAAGTCTAATAAATGTGCTGTACCACATAAATTGAAAATCAATAATTTTTATTGAAATCAATGACTTGAATGGCGTAGTATCTGACATGTCTGCAAGGTTGGCATGGTCATTGCTAAAGGTACTCCGTCAGTTTTATGTATGTGGACATAGCTTGAAAAAGCACATTTAGGTTGGTGTTTAGTATTCAGTATCACGACAGTTCCGTAGCGCCCCCGCAGGATAGGGCTCACTGAAATTAAATCGTAGTACGGCGCAAAGGAGGTGAAAATAATTCACGCTCGTAACGCAAAAATGAATTACATATAACAACATAAATGTGGTATGCCACATAATTATTGGAGATGCGGGAACATGGAATTCATTTTCATGTTTCAGCAATGTTCAGGAGATATCGATGAATGATCTGGTGATGCCCGATTTGCTCATGCAGGCCGGTACCGATCAAGGGATTGGTCGCGAAGTATTGCGCAAGGAAGACAAGCGGCTGCTGTTAGGCCAGGGCAAATACGTCGGCGATATGCGCATGCCGGATATGCTCGAAGTTGCATTTGTCCGTTCGCCGGTGGCACATGCCCGCCTCGGACAGATCGAAAAACCGCAAGGCATGGAGCACCTGGTTTACACGATGGCAGACATGACCAGCGTGCATCCAATCGTAGCTGCATCGTCCTTGCCCGGTTTCAAACGTTCCGCACAATACCCATTAGCACAAGACAAAGTACGCCATGTCGGTGAACTGGTTGCCGCATGCATCGCGCCGGACCGCGCGCGCGCCGAAGATATCGCAGGGAGTGTCGTTGTCGACTATCAGGAATTGCCGGTCATGGCCGATATGTACGGCACCTTGCAGAGCGATACCCGCGTGCATGACGACTGGAGCGAAAACGTTTTCGCGGAAACCAATATAGACCGACGCGTCAGCCCGACCGACGAAGCAGTCCACAGTGTCAGCCGTAAACTGCGCATGGCGCGCCAATGCATGATGCCGATGGAAGGGCGCGCGGTACTGTGCTGGTGGGATACCCGTGTCGACCAGCTGATCATGTACTCGGCCGCCCAGGTGCCGCATATCAATCGCACCGGCCTGGCTGAATGCCTGGGCCTGGACGAAGGACAGATACGCGTTATCTCTCCTGACGTCGGCGGCGGCTTTGGTTACAAGGGCATCTTGCTGCCGGAAGAAATTTGCTGCGCCTGGCTGGCGATGCACCTGAAGCGTCCGATCCGCTGGCTGGAAGACCGACGTGAACAGTTGACCGCCAATGCCAACTGTCGCGAACACGGTTACGACATCGCAGTCGATGTGACCAGCGAAGGCCGGCTGGCCGGCATCCGTTGTGATGCAGTAGTCGATTCCGGTGCTTACTCATCCTATCCATTCAGTGCCTGCCTGGAAGCGGCACAGATCGGTTCCATCCTGCCCGGTCCTTATGTGATGGACAGCTTTGTTTGTCGCACCCGTTCGGCGGCTACCAACAAACCACCGATCCTGCCGTATCGCGGCGTGGCACGTACCGGTGTTTGCTTCGCGCTGGAAGTAATGCTGGATATTGCAGCACGCGAACTCGGCATAGAGCCGCATGTACTGCGCGCCAAAAGCCTGGTTCCTGCCGCCGCGATGCCTTACGCAAATATCACCAACAAGCTGTTCGATTCCGGCGATTACACGACTTGCATGAACAAGGCAGTCGCTGCGATTGACTGGGAAGGCTGCCGCGCGAAGCAACGCGAACGTCACGCTGCAAATGGCGACACCCCGGCACAGAAACGCCTCGGCCTCGGTATGGCCGTGTTTTGTGAACAGGGCGCGCACGGTACTTCGGTCTACCACGGCTGGGGCATACCAATGGTGCCGGGTTACGAACAGTGCACTGCACGCTTTACACCCGATGGCATCCTCGAATTGCGTATCGGCGTGCACTCGCACGGACAGGGGCTGGAAACCTCGATGGCGCAGATTGCACATACGGTACTCGGTATCGATATCGCAAAAGTGCGCGTGATCCACGGCGATACCGGCATGACGCCTTACTCCACCGGTACCTGGGGTTCGCGCTGCGCGGTGATGGCGGGTGGTGCGGTAGGTACTGCCTGCGAACAACTGGCCGAGCGCGTCAAGGTGATGGCTGCAGTATTGCTTGATACCGATGTCGGCCTGATGAACTTGAAAGACGGCACGGTCGGTGTGCAAGACAGTGTCAAGCGCCTGGCATTAAGCGAGATTGCACACACCTGGTATCGCGCGCCGCAAAAACTGCCGGTCGGTTCGGTCGATCCGGGCGGACTTGAAGTGGTGGCCGGGTACAAGATGATGCCGGATGCCGGCACCTTCAGCTATGCCTGCCACACCTGCCTGGTCGAAGTTGATACCGCCACCGGTCATGTCGCGATACTTGATTACGTGATCTGTGAAGACGGCGGCGTCTTGCTGAACCCACTCATAGTAGAAGGCCAGATCTATGGCGGCCTGGCACAAGGCATAGGCACTGCGCTCTACGAAGAAATGCCTTTCGATAGCGAAGGCCAGCCACTGGCCTCGACCATGCAGGATTATCTGTTGCCCGGTGCCGGTGAAATGCCGCCAACCCGGATGCTGCATATGGAAACCCCGAGCCCGAACAGCAAGTACGGCCAGAAGGGTATAGGCGAAGGCGGCGCGATTGCACCGCCGGCGGCGATTATCAACGGTATCAATGATGCGCTGTACGGACTTGGTGCCGAACTGACGCAATGCCCGGCCAATCCACGTCGCGTGCTGGAAGCACTTGCAGCCGCCAAGGAGGTACACGCATGAAACCTTCCGCTTATAGCCTGAGCCGTCCCGATGATCTCGCACAAGCGACCGCATTGCTGGCCGAAGGTGGCTGGGGCAGCAAAGCCGTCGCCGGTTGCCAGTCGCTGGGTGCGATGCTGAATTTGCGCCTGGCACAACCGGAGACGCTGCTTGACCTTGATGCATTTGAATCGCTGCGTGTAGTCAAGGATACCGGCGCTGCCATCCGCTTCGGTGCGATGACCACGCATGCAGCCATCGAAGACAAGCGCGTACCTGATCCGAGCCAGGGTTTGATGCCGTTCGTCGCACGTGGCATTGCTTACCGTGCGGTGCGCAATCGCGGCACCCTCGGCGGCAGCCTGTGCCACGCCGATCCGGCTGCCGACTGGGTCAGCAGCATGCCTTTACTGGGCGCCACGCTGCACGTGCTTGGCCCTGCCGGCGAACGGGATATCGCGGCACGCGATTTCATGACTTCGGCCTACGAGACGCAACTGACGGACGGCGAAATACTGATCGCAGTCAGCGTGCCAAAACGCACGACCGGCATGCGCTGGACGTATCACAAGCTCTGCCGCAAGACCGGCGAACTGGCACATGCGATGGCATCCGGCATGCGCGATAGCAGTGACGGTAGCGAACGCATAGTGTTGGGCGCGCTGGACGGCGCACCGTATGTGCTCGAACGCAGTGGCTTGATGACTGATTTATTGCAAGCAGCAGTACGTGAGGAGATCGTGATGCAGGCTGCACCCGATCTGGAACTTGATCGTCGCCTGACTCTGATTGAAATGTTGAGACTGGTGGCACTGGATATGGGAGCAACACGATGAGCGCATTACCTATCGATTTCCCGGCGGTGGAAACCAGCGAGGTCCAGCTGACCGTCAATGATCGCTGCTATCAACTGACCCTGCAGCCGCGCACCCATCTGGCCGATGCCTTGCGTGACCACTGCGGTCTGACTGCAACTCATATCGGTTGTGAACAGGGCGTTTGCGGTGCCTGCACCATCGAGGTTGACGGGGCGCCGCAGCGCAGCTGCCTGCAATCCGCCAAACGCTTCGAAGGCAAACAGATCCGTACGCTGGAAGCCTTCGACGACGATCCGCTGATGGCAAAACTGCGCGCGGCCTTTTCCGCCGAACATGCCTTGCAGTGTGGTTACTGCACGCCCGGCATGTTGATGACGGCGCGCGACATCGTATTGCGTTTGCCTGATGCCGATGAGGCCAGGGTATGCGAAGAATTGGCGGGCAATCTGTGCCGCTGCACCGGTTACTTCGGCATCGTGCGCGCGATCCTGCGTGTGCTGCACGAACGCGCCCAATCAGTTTCATCTCAGGAGAATACTCATGCAGCTTGAACAATCCTTCCACATTGCAGCACCGACCGACACCGTGTGGAAAGCCTTCCACGATATTGAGTTGCTGGTCGATTGCCTGCCGGGTGCTTCCATTAATACAGCGGCGACAGCCGGCGAAGACGGTTCCATTCCCTTGCTGTTCAAGGTCAAGCTCGGCCCTATCGCTGCCAGTTTTGCCGGACAGGGCCGTTTGAACCTGGATGAAGCATCGAATAGCGGCGCGATTGTCGGCACCGCCGTCGATGCCCGCAGCAATAGCCGGGTCAAGGGTGAAGCCAGCTTTACTGTTACTCCGGCCGCAGGTGGCGGCACCGATGTACAGGTCCAGGTCGATCACAGTATCACCGGGTCACTTGCACAGTTCAGCCGTGAAGGGATCGTACGGGCGCTGGCGGAACAGCTGACCAAGCAGTTCGCCGAAAACCTGCAGGCGCGTTTGCCGCAGCCGGCGACTGCCGGTGCGGTACATGGCAGCGGTGTGGCGGATAGTGCATCGGCTACTGCAGCAAAGCCCCGCCCGGCGCAAAGGGATACCTCTTCGATTGATCTCTGGACTTTACTCAAGGCATGGCTGGCCGGTCTGTTTTCCAGTCGTCGAAATTAAACACACTTAGTTACCTAACTACTTACTCAATTACTCCATTAATTCGGACACAAAGGATACTCAAAATGAACTGGCACATTAAAAAATCCCTGGCAGCCTGTATCGGGCTGGCCATGTTTGCAGCAACTTCGGCATATGCGCAGGAAACCATCAAGATCGGTGTCACCGAACCCCTGACCGGGCCGGTTGCCGCGGCCGGTACCTACGTCACCAATGGTGCACGTATCGCCGCCGACTATGTCAATCAAAACGGTGGGGTGCTGGGAAAGAAAATCCAGCTCGTGATCGAAGATAACAAGTCCAATCCACGTGAAGCCGTCAACTCGGTAGAGAAACTGATTTTGAAGGATAAGGTACCGGTCCTGATGGGTGCCTGGAGCTCGACCTTTACGCTCGCCATCATGCCGAAGCTGATCGAATACGAAGTACCGCTGGTAGTGGAAGCGGCATCGTCCAGCAAAATCACCACCGCCGGTAATCCATGGGTATTCCGCACCAGCCCGACTTCCGCGATGGAAGCACAGGCATTTTCCAAAGTGATAGATGGCTATAACCCGGCAATCAAAAAGGCCGATTTCCTGGTCGTGAATAATGACTGGGGTCTGGGTGCTGCGGTCGAATTCAAGAAGATGCTGGAAGCGAAAGGCATCGCCATCGGCCGCACCGAAACCATGACGCCTGATATGACCGATCTGTCGGCCCAGCTGGCCGCCTTGAAGGGTAGTGGCTCGGATACGGTATTCGTTACTTCGGGTATCGAGCAATTGACACTGGCGATCCGCCAGGCCGGTGAACAACGCCTGCCACAACGCATCATTACTACCGGTGGTGCCTTCCCTGAGCCATTGTTGAAAACGCCCGGCCCTAAAGGTTACGTCAGCCAGCATCTCTTGTTCTTCGCACCATGGGCGCCTGAACGTGCGAAGCATCCGGCAGTGGCGAAAGCTTTCATGGATGGCTGGAAGTCACGCGGCCTGGAACTCGCAGGCCAGGTTGAAGGCTTCCGCGGTTTTGACGCGATCCTGACCATCGCCGAAGCGATCAAGCTGGCCGGTAAGGCAGAACCTGCGGCTATCCGTGATGCATTGTGGAAGGTACAGGTCAAGGGCACCAATGGTGATATCGCCTTCAGCAAGGTCGGTGTAGCCGGCAAGGAAAGCGGCCAGGCGAACCCGAACGTCTATGTCGTCGAACTGAAAGACGGCCAGGTCACGGTCAAGTAATCATGGCGTGCGGAGTCGCTGCTGCGGCTCCGCTCTCTCTCACCTACACGTGGGCAGTGCGTGACATCCTTTTGATCACGCCGCCTGCAGGAGGAATCCTGTGGACCAATTATTACAGCATACGCTTAACGCTCTCGTGCTGGGCTCGACCTACGCCTTGCTCGGGATCGGCCTGACACTGATCTTCGGGATCATGCGGGTGGTGAACTTTGCGCACGGCGAATTATATGCACTGGGTGCGTATGTCGCTTATGGCGTAGTGGCCATGTTTGGCATGAACTTTTTCGGCTCGCTGATTGTGGCAGCCATCGTCGGTTTCCTGTTCGGCACTGCAATTGAATACTTCCTGTTGCGTCGTCGTGACCTGAAGGCTATCGATGAAGTCATGCTGATCATGATCGGTGTGATGATCATCATGCAGAACGCGGAATTGTTGATGTGGGGCGGTGTCGCCAAGTCGGTACCTTCACCATTCAGCCAGGAGCCTATCGTCTGGGGCGCAATTTCCGTTTCCCCGATCCGCCTGTTCGTACTGGTGACGGCGCTGGCCCTGTTGGTGATTTTCTACCTGCTGATCGAACGTTCGCGTCTCGGCCTGGCGATGCGTGCCACTTTCCAGGACAAGGATGCAGCCAAGATCGTCGGTGTGAATGTGTCGCATGTCTACACGCTGACCTTTGCGCTGGGTTCCTGCCTGGCGTCGGTAGCGGGTGCCTTGCTCGCACCGGTGTTCGTGGTGACGCCGACCATGGGTGACCTGGCGAGCCTGAAGGCATTTGCCATCGTCATCCTCGGCGGGCTTGGCAACCTGCCGGGCGCGGCGCTGGGTGGCTTCATCCTCGCCATCGTGGAAGAGTTCGGCGCCGGCTACATCTCTACCGCGTATCGCGATGCACTGGGCTTCCTTGTCATCCTTGCGGTCATGATTTTCCGTCCACAAGGTTTGTTCACTATTCGGGAAAGAGTAGGTTGATCATGAAAAAGAAAATCACTTTTCTTGTCTCTGTATTGGCGCTGGCCTTGCTGCCATTGATATGGCCGGACCCCTACCTGCTGTCGGTGGTGGCCTCGGTCGGTATCTTTGTGATTGCCGCGATCAGCCTGAACCTGTTGCTGGGTTACACCGGGCAGCTTAGCCTCGGGCATGTGGCTTTCTTTGGCCTCGGTGCTTACACCACTTCGCTGCTGTCACTCGGCTTTGACGTTACCTTATGGGGGATGACAGAACCCCTGGTGGTGACGGCCAAGCCGGTCTGGGTGTCATTCGCTTGCGGGATCGCGTTTGCCGCCATTGCCGGCTGGTTGCTGGGCAAGCTGGCGTTCCGGGTACGCGGTGCCTACTTCGTGATTGTCACCATCAGCTTCGCGCAAGTGATGCGCATGGTGTCGCTGAACTGGGTTGACCTGACCGAAGGACCGATGGCGCTGAACAATATCCCGGCGCTGACGATGTGGGTACCGGGCGAAGGCGTCATCGACCTTGCATCCAAGCTCTCCACTTACTGGCTGGTGCTGGCGGTAGCCGTGGTGTCCTACCTGCTGGTCGCGGCGATTGTGCATAGCCGGATTGGTCGCGCGATGATTGCTTTGCGTGAAAACGAAACCCTCGCGCGTTCGGTCGGTATTCGCGTTACCCACTATCTCGGCATTGCCACCATCTTTGCCGCCGGTATCGCCGGTGCCGCCGGTGGCCTGTATGCGCATACGGTCAGGATTATTGATCCGGATGTCTTCATGTTCATGTTCACCATCATGATGGTCATCATGGTCATCGTCGGAGGCAAGGGCACGCTGGCCGGACCGGTGGTTGGCGGCTTGTTGTTTGGCCTGTTGCCGGAAGTACTGCGCGGTGTGGTGTCGCCGGAAATCCAGTGGATGATTTACGGTGTGTTGATGATCGCGGTACTGGTCTTCATGCCTAAAGGTGTCGTGCCATCGGCCGGTAACCTGCTGCGCCGCTATTCCGCCAAGTCCATGAGTGAACAAACACCGGTCGTACGGAGGAAAATAGCATGAGCCAAACCAACACGACAGCCGCGCTCGAACTGCAGGGCGTGACCATGCGCATTGCCGGTTTGACGGCGGTGGATAACGCCAGCTTCATCGTCCCGGCCGGCAAGATCGTCAGCCTGATCGGTCCCAACGGTGCCGGCAAGACGACGACTTACAACGTCATCTCCGGCTATATGAAACCGACTTCGGGTCGCGTCAAATTATTCGGCCATGACATCACCGGTATGGCACCGGAACAAATCTCGCAGCTCGGTCTGGTACGCAGCTTCCAGCGCACCAGTATCTTTTCGGCTTGTACGGTGGCGGAAAACATCCTGACCGCCTTGCATCTGAAAGGGCAGTGCGGCGTACTGCAAGCCTTGTTGCGGACGCAAAAGTTTCGCCGTGAAGAAGCCGATTTGCGCACACAGGCAAATGACTTGCTGGCTTTCCTCGGATTAAGTGCCCGTGCCAATACCCTGGCATCCAATTTGTCTTACGGTGAACAGCGCCTGCTGGGCGTAGGCCTGGCGCTGGCGGCCAAGCCCAAGGTCTTGTTGCTGGACGAACCGGCAGCCGGCCTTAATCCTTCGGAGACGGAAGCCTTCAAGGAAATGGTCAGGCGCATCGGGCAGAGCGGCGTCACCGTATTGCTGGTCGAACATGACATGCATATGGTGATGTCGATCTCGGATCACATCGTGGTGCTGAACTATGGTCGCCTGATTGCCACCGGTTCGCCATCGGAAATTCAGAATGACCCTGAAGTCATTCGCGCCTATCTTGGATCGGGGATCGAACATGCTGAAAATTGAAGAAATCACCGTACGCTACGGCGCTACCACCGGCATCAACAAGATCTCGCTGGAAGTACATGAAGGCGAAATTGTCACGCTGATTGGTGCCAACGGTGCCGGCAAGTCGACCACGCTGCGTGCCATCAACGGGCTTGAGCCTTTGGCACATGGCAGCATCCGCATGAATGGTCACCTGGTATCCGGTGCTTCTCCGGCCGAAGTCATCGACCACGGCATCTCGCATTGTCCGGAAGGACGCCGTGTTTTCCCGCAACTGACGGTGCGCGAAAACATGGAGATGGGCGCATATCGGCGCAAGGATAAAGCCAAGGTACGCGACGATATGGAACGCATGTTCGACAAGTTCCCGCGCTTGCGTGAGCGGGTGCAGCAGGTAGCCGGCACCTTGTCCGGTGGTGAACAGCAGATGCTGGCGATTGCACGTGCCTTGATGTCGCGTCCGCGCCTGGTCATGTTTGACGAACCGTCGCTGGGACTGGCACCGAATATCGTCGAACAGATCTTCAGCCTGATCCGCGAAATCCGCAGCGAAGGAACGACGGTGCTGATCGTTGAACAGAATGCATATGCCGCGCTGGCGATGTGCGACCGAGGTTATCTGCTGGAAAACGGCCACATCGTGACGCAGGGCAGTTCCGCAGAAATGCGTGCCAATCCGGAAATTCGTCGCGCCTATCTGGGCGGATAAGGAGTCCAGATGGAAAACCTCGACCTGATCGTACTGAGGACCTTGCGAGACTGGCGTTTGCAAGGGAAGAATGCAGTACTTGCAACGGTGACGCGAACCTGGGGCGCTTCACCGCGACCGCCGGGTTCGTTGATGGCTTTATGCGAAACAGGCAGCGTGGTCGGGTCGGTTTCCGGCGGTTGCATCGAGGATGACCTGATCCGGCGCTTCGCGACTTGGGAAACTTTTGTTACGGCGGAAGGCAAGGCTCGGCGTCCGCAATGGGATTGCTATGGCTTGTCCGCGGATGAGGCGCACCGCTTTGGCTTGCCCTGCGGGGGGACGCTGGAACTGCTGTTGGAGTTCAATCCGGACGCAGCACTATTGGCGCAATTGGTCAGGCAACTGGAGGGTGGGGTGTTGGTGCAACGCCAGGTCGATCTCGCTAGCGGCCGGGTTGTATTGTCCCCGGCCGATCGTCCGTCCGCCCTGAGCGTTACCAAGCACGATATGAAGGCGGTATTCGGACCCGGCTATCGGATGTTACTGATAGGTGCCGGGCAGCTGACTGAATACCTGGCGACGATGGCGGTGTTCAGTGGTTTCGCGGTCACGGTTTGCGATCCGCGCGAAGAATACCGCCGCGCGTGGAGCGTGCCGAATGTGCAGTTCATCGAAGGTATGCCGGATGATGCGGTGCTGGCGATGAAACTGGACCAACGCAGCTGCGTAGTCGCACTGACGCATGATCCGAAGCTGGATGACCTGGCATTGATAGAAGCGCTGGCGAGTCCTGCCTTCTATGTTGGTGCAATCGGCAGTCGTCGCAACAATACGGCTCGCCGGAGCAGGCTGTCTGAACATTTTGCGCTCAGCGATGAAAGCCTGGCCAAACTGCACGGCCCGGTGGGTATCTATATAGGTAGCAAGACCCCATCTGAAATCGCCATCAGCATCATGGCCGAAGTGGTCGCGGCCAAGAATGGTGTGCAGCGCGCGGATCTCGACGTGGCAAGCAACAAGCAGAAAGACGACTTTCGCATGAAGGCAGACGCCCTCATGCACTTTTCCTAGTTTTCTCCGTTTTTGCAGGTGCAAAGGATACTTTGTACCTGCATTTTTTTAGCTTCGGACGCGGGTGCCTGCGCGTTTCCTGCGTATCCCTTCAGACTGCTCTCAAGAACGGCCATTTGTTGCATTGCAAACAAGGCGCCTGGCCTGGTTTGACAACGAATCGTGCGCCTGCAGACAAGAATAAAAAATTCCTCGCTCCTATGATCTGAGCAAGACCACGATCCAGTGGTTACTTAGAAAAATTAGGAGATATATGTCAGATCATACTTGTGGTGCTGGCTGCCAGCACTTTTCGCACCTGAACGATGCCGATTTGCAAGGCGAATTCAAGGAAGCCCGTCAAAGCTTGCGTAGCAGCATAGGCGGAAACACAACTACCGGCACAGCAGGTTTGGCTGGCGTGACGCACCGTCCCTTGCCGTCCAAAAAAGCCGGCGAACAAGTCAGCCATTATTACGTTCCGGCCAATAACAAGACCATTCACTGGGGTTACTTCAGCAAGACCATGGAGCCGCTGCTGAAGCTGGAATCCGGCGACTACGCGACGATAGAAACCGTAACCCATCATGCGAACGACGATATCGAGCGCATGGTCAAGGGCGATGCCGGTGCGGAAAGTATTTTCCAGTGGGATGCAAAGAGCAAGGCGGTGAATCGCCGTGGCGCAGGCGCGATGGATGATCCATTGGGTGCCGGTGGCGGTCTCGGCGTACACGTGTGTACCGGTCCTATTTATGTCAACGGCGCGGAGCCGGGCGATGTGCTGGAAGTACGCATCATCGACACCATGCAACGGCCGTCCGCTAATCCTGATTACCGCGGCAAGACCTTTGGTTCCAACGTCGCCAGTAACTGGGGCTTCCACTACAACAACCTGATCACCGAGCCTAAAGGCCGTGAAGTCATCACCATTTATGAGGTGGATGCAAAGGGCGACCAGACCTGGGCCAAGGCTGTCTATAACTATCGCTGGACACCACAAACCGATCCTTTTGGTACCGTGCATCCGATCATCGATTATCCGGGTGTACCTGTCGACAGAAACACGATCAAACCAAATTACGATGTGCTGAAGGGTTATGAAATCCCTGTGCGTCCACACTTTGGAACGATTGGTGTTGCACCGTCTGAAGCCGATATGGTGTCGTCGATCGTGCCGAATTACACCGGCGGTAACTTCGATAACTGGCGCATGGGCAAGGGTGCTACCGCATTCTTCCCGGTAGCTGTGGCCGGCGGCATGTTCTCGGTCGGTGATCCGCATGCATCGCAAGGTGATGCAGAACTCTGCGGTACTGCAATCGAATGCTCGCTGACCGGTTTGTTCCAGTTCATCGTGCACAAGAAAGCTGATTTGGCAGGCACCAAGTTGCAGGGTCTCGATTATCCATTGCTGGAAACCGCAAGCGAACTGATCGTGCACGGCTTCAGCAGCCCGAACTACCTGAAGGAATTCGGTGCCGACAATGCGTCGGAAATCTTCAAGAAATCGTCGCTCGATAGCGCAATGACCGACGCCTTCAACAAGACCCGCCGCTTCTTCATGGATACACGCAACCTGACCGAAGATGAAGCGATTTCGCTGATCTCGGTATCAGTCGACTTTGGTATTACGCAAGTCGTCGATGGTAACTGGGGCGTGCACGCCATCATCAAGAAGGCAATCTTTCCAAAGTAATGCAGTGTGCTGACGGGCAAGCCCGTCAGCATCAAATTTAAAAAATGTAAGCGGCAAATATTTGCCGACCATCCTGGAGGAGAAAAAGCAATGAAACCTGAACACGTTTATGTAGGCCGAAATGAAATCGTGGCCCTGGTCGTCGGCCTGATCACCGGCACCCTGTATTCCTGGCTGAGCCTGCCTATCCCTGCGCCACCGGTCCTCGGCGGGATTTTCGCGATCATCTTTACCTACATCGGTTACCTGATCGTGCAAAAAATACGTAAAGCGGTTGTCTTCGGTCGTCCAAAGAACGATTAAACACACAACCAAGTACAAAAAACAGCAATCGTTATTTAAAGAAAACAGGAGACTCTCATGGTTGAAATTGGCTTTGGTCAGACCGAAATTCTGGCATCTTGCGTCGGTCTGGTGACCGGATTGATTTACACATCCGTGCGCGCACCGATCCCGGCACCTAACGTCCTCGGCGGCATTTTTGCCATCCTTGGCACCTTCATTGGTTATGTTTTTGTTGCCGCCTTGCGCGGTCAACTGGTTTTTGTGTAGTCAACCAACGCGCAAAAGCATTCCCGATAAAAGCCCGCCTCCCATACAGGGAAGCGGGCTTTTTCTTTTCCATGTCTCAAATCCACCGGCTGTCCCAGGCTTTCCCGTCCCAGGTTCTGCCCTAAAGGGCAATGGCAAAAGACCATTCAGGCAATAGCACAGCCTCATTCATTTTGCTATTTTGAGTTTCGCTTGATGCCAGCCCATCACAGCTTATCTTGCTGGCGTTATCAGGCATGGCCGCATTAAGGATGGTGTCCCGGAAGTTGAATTTCTGATGTTTATATATCGCTCTGTTTGAGCCCGACAACGTGGAAGGATGCATGACATGAAAACCGGAACTTCACTGCTTGGCCTGACGCTGTTAGGCGCATTCACTTTTTCAGCTGCATCCGCAGAAGACTACAAGTTTAAAGGTGGCTACCCGACGGCGGAGACTGTGCGTAAAGCCTACGACAGCCTGGACATGAATCGCGCCATCCAGACCTATCGCATTTTTTATCCGACGGTTTCAGGCTATGCAATGCTCAAGGGTAACGAGAAGATCGGTATCTTCCCCAACAAGGTTTCCGGCACGCTCGATACCCAGCCCAAGCATATTGGTTACACACTGAATTCCGACACGCCTTATGCGCCGCTCTTTCTCGATCTGACCAACGGGCCGATGGTGGTGGAATTGCCGGCCGGTCCGCTCATCTGCATCGCGATGGATATCAACCAGCGCTGGGTTGCGGATCTCGGCGTGCCCGGCCCGGCTGCAGGCAAGGGTGACAAGGTCGTGTTCCTGCCGCCCGGCTATAAAGGGGAGGAACCCAAGGGTTATCGCGTCGCCCGTTCCACGACTTATCAAATGCTCGTAGGTGTACGTTCACTACCGGTAGCTGGTGATGTTCCCGGTGCGATTGAACGTATCAAGACGATCAAGGTACGACCACTCAACCCGGACGCGAACTGGACCGAATGGAGCGCCTCAGCATGGAAAGACCTGACACCCAATCCGCAAGATTCGACACCGCTGGCCTGGGAAAATAATTTCAAATATTGGGAAGCACTGAATGAAGTGATACAGAAAGAGGCGCCTTTCGATGGTTATCGCGATGCTTATGGTGAACTCGCCGCACTCGGTATCGAAAAGGGCAAACCGTTTCAACCCGATGAGCGTAGCAAACGCATCCTGACCGAAGCTGCAAAAATTGCTAATGCCCAGATGCGCGTAGAGTCCTTTGCCGACCGTCGTGCAGATCGCATCGTATGGCCGGACCGCAAATGGGAGTGGGCTGCGCTGCGTTTCGAGGATGGCGATTTCAATGCGGCGAACTTTGTCGATACCTATGCACGCGACAAATGGTTCTTCCAGGCGATCGGCTCTTCACCGGCCATGTTCCGTCGTGATCCGCAGGCGGGATCACTGTATTGGCTGGCGCAGCGTGACCGTTCCGGAACATTTCTTGATGGCGGCAAGACCTATAAGCTGGTCGTCCCGCAACCGGTACCGGGCCATTTATTCTGGTCGGTCACTGTCTACGATGCGGAAACCCGCAGCCAGGTAGTTGCGGACCAGGGCAAGGCTGCACTGCGCTCCCTGTTCGAATTGAAAGACGCACCGAAGACCGGGGTAACAGAGTTGTATTTCGGCCCCAAGGCACCGAAGGGCAAAGAAACTCACTGGATACAGACCAAACCGGGCAAGGGCTGGTTCGCTTATTTCCGGATTTATGGCCCGGAAGCAGCCGCCTTTAATGGCTCGTGGAAGCCGGCTGACTTTGAAATCGTGAAATAGAAGCTTGTGCCTTGATGCCCGGAAGCTTGTGCCTTGATGCCCGGAAGCTTGTATGCAGCCTTCCTGGCGGAAGATTTTTCGACCGAAAAATAAAGGAGAAGTATCGTGAAAAAATTCGTCGCATTCCTGGCCACGTTGTGTGCCGTGTACTCACCTTACGTGCTTGGCGCGGATTCTGTATCCAGGGAAAAGGCGGCCACTTCGTCCGGCCAGGTGGTTGAACGAGCTATTTATCGTCGTGCAGTCGAGGCAGTGATCTGGGGTATGCCGGCCGTCAACTACGAGCGCATGCTGCAGGCGGCGAGCGAAAATGGTGCCAAGCCAAATCAGGTCGTTTATTGGTCGCGGCCGGTGAATTGGAAAAACCAGACGCTGACACCAAATCCGGACACGATTTACCTCAACCCTTTCTATGACACGAAGAACGGCCCGGTCGTGGTGGAAATCCCTCCGGCTGATGCCGACCATGTGATCGTGGGCAGCTTCGACGTCGCATGGCAAAACGCACTGGCCGACGTCGGCCCGGCCGGCATGGATAAGGGCAAGGGCGCAAAATACCTGATTACTCCACCCGGATACAAGGAAAAAGCGCCGGATGGTTATATCGTGTTGCCGTCCGAAACTTATCGCGGCTTTGTGATCCTGCGTTCCAACTTCAAGAGCCGTAGTGATGCCGACATCAAGTCTGCCGTCGATCACGGCAAGCGGGTGAAAGTCTACCCGCTGGGTGGCAATCCGGATTCAACGGTGTTTGTAGATGCCTATGACAAAGCGTTCGACGCGACGATTCCGTACGACGCGAGCTTCTTCGAATTGCTCAATCGTTTCGTGCAGCTGGAGCCATGGCTGACACGCGATAAAGTCATGATTGATACATTGAAGACGCTGGGTATAGAAAAAGGCAAGCCGTTCAAACCGGATGCGAAGACCAAGGCGATCCTGAGCAAGGCTACGCAGGAAGCACGCGCGGTCATTGGCTTGAAATACGAAGGTGGCTTCGTGCCGCCTTTCTTTGATGGAACGCACTGGTCGGTACCTGTGCCGCCGGAAACCCGGGATGGCCTGAGCACCAACTTTGCAGACCCCAATGAGTATGGCCTTGACGGTCGTGCGGTGATGTATCACATGGCTTATTTCAGTGCGAAAGTATTCGGCGCAGGCCAGTTCTACCTCATCAATATCGTCGATCGCACGGGCAAGCCGCTGAATGGGAAAAATACTTATCGCCTGACGGTGCCACCGAACGCGCCCATTGAGCAGTACTGGTCGGTGACTGTGTATGATCGCGCCACACACGCACTCATCAAAGGGATGTCCCGTCCTAGCCTGGCCTCGAATGACACGTCAGTGCAGAAAAATGCGGATGGCTCGACGGATATCTACTTCGGCCCGGTTGCGCCAGCCGGCAAGAAATCCAACTGGGTACCGACCGATCCGAAAGGACAGTTCGAATTGCTGTTCCGGCTCTATGGACCGAAGAAAGAACTGGCTGAAAAGACATGGAAACTGCCCGACCTCGAACAGTTCAGGTAAAGAACAGTTATGCCTGTGAAGCAAGATCAGGTTTGAGGGGGGAGCGCTAAGCGCAGCGCTCTTAATGAATATCCGCTTTGGGTCGATTGCAGCGACGCGCTTACCGACCCACAGCGGATATGTGTCTAGCGGTAAAAAGCTTCGACCTTGCCTTTTACTTTGATGGTCAAGGGATTACCCTTGCGATCCAGTGTCTTGCCGGCCGGGACTTTCACCCAGCCTTCGCTGATGCAATATTCTTCAACGTCAAAGCGCTCTTTGTCGTTAAGCTTGATGCCAACTTCATGCTCAAAGATGGCCGCGACGTGGAACGGGCTGCGCGGGTCGATGGAGAGTCGGTCGGGGAGGGGCGGGAGTTGTGTAGTATCGTTCATGCCGACAATTATCAACTACTGGATTGCGCAAAACAAGTTTTTGCTTGGTTTAGCGCATCATCCGGCGGGTCTTTGCCATCATGGGAAGTTCAAGTCCAAACCGAGCTTGGTGGCAAAGACGAAGGTGACAAGTACCAGGCCCAGCAGCGATAGCACGAAAACTACGGCCACCTTGCCACTCGCGCGCAGCACCGCGCGTTTCTCCTTCTCCCTGTCCTTCTCCTTCGTTCCCTGATCGTAATGCCACTTGATCGCGAAGAACATGCCCGTGCCGAGCACGAGAACCTTGAAGGTAACGAAGCTGATAAGGGTCCAATCCGTCATTTTGAGTATTTCCAGGCTGTTACTTGACACTATCTTCGTGAGGAGCACGACTTCAAAACGCTGCATGGCACCTCAATCCAAGCAGGTTTATTCTAGTTTAAGTAAGCCGCGATCAACATTGGACATAAAGCCCTAGGACATAATGTCCTTGCTGATTTGGATGCTTCCCCCAGTGGCAACGTTGGAATGTGAACCGGCGGCAACATTAATGCGAATATTCAGTTCAGGCCGGGATCGGCGAATATTCCCCATATCCGTCAGGCCAGGGCGTAAGGACTTCAAAGCCGGTTTCAGTAACGGCTACCATATGTTCCCACTGCGCTGAGAGTGAATGATCTTTGGTCACCACGGTCCAGCCATCCGGCAATTCCATCGAATGACGTTTGCCTGCATTGATCATCGGTTCTATCGTGAACACCATCCCGGTTTGCAGCTGCAAGCCGGTGCCGGGCTGCCCGTAGTGCAGTACCTGCAGGTCTTCGTGGTAAATCCTGCCGATACCATGACCGCAATATTCGCGGACGATGCTGAACCCTTCCTTGTGCGCGACCGATTGAATCGCATAACCGATATCGCCAAAGGTCGCACCCGGCTTCACCGCGAGTATGCCCGCGCGCATCGCTTCATAAGTTGTCGTCACCAGGCGTTTCGCCAGGATGCCCGGCTGGCCGACGAAATACATGCGGCTGGTATCACCATGCCAGCCATCCTTCGTCAATGCGACGTCGATATTAATGATGTCGCCATCTTTCAAGGCCTTGTCGGAAGGGATGCCGTGGCAGATGACGTGATTGACCGAAGTGCAGATCGTTTTTGGAAAGCCGCGATAGCCGATATTGATCGGCACTGCATGCAGGACATCAACAATGTAATCATGGCATAGCTTATCCAGCTGATTGGTCGTGACGCCGGGTTTGACGTGTTCGCCTATCATGCGCAAGACATCCGCCGCCAAACCACCGGAAATGCGCAGCATCGCAATATCGGCTGCGCTTTTTAGTTCGACTTTAGGCATCAGGTTTTTTCCAGTGACAGGTTGATGTCGCGACTGGAGGCTCCCGCCTGCTGCTCTGCCTCTATCAATTTCTGACAGATTTCGTTGTAGCAAAGCCCGGGATTCAATTCTGCAATCATGCCTACGCGCAGCCAGTGCTCGGCTTGCGAATTGATGGAGCGACTCATCGCGCCACTGGTCAGGCGCAGATTGGTGTGCATTTCTTCGGTGATTTTGACGATGCCCATGATATTTGTGTTTATATAAAGTATGTATAAAGCGTATACGAAACGTATACTATCATGGGCCGCCGTAAAGTGTTATCGGCTGATCTGTCAGGCCTTCTGGATATGCGGCAGGGTGATTTCAAATTTGATCTGCGCCTGCTCTGACGTGGCTTGCACCGTCCCGCCATGTGCTTCGGCAATAGACTTCACAATAGCCAGGCCCAGTCCGGCACCCGATGCTTTCCTCTTGCGCGATGGATCGGTGCGGAAGAAGCGATCAAACAGTTTCGGTAAGTCTTCCCTGGCTATTTGCCCGGCAGGATTTTCTACGCTTACAGTTGTTACTTGCTTGTCTTGGGACAGATGCACGATGACCGTTGAGCCGGGGGCTGAGTACTGGATGGCATTGGAGATGAGGTTGCTGAGCGCACGCAGCATCATTTCGCGGTCTGCTTTGACCGGTGCTGCATTGCCTTCCAGCGTGAGGGTAATGTTGGCTTCTTCCGCGAGCGCTTCAAAGTAGTCGAACAGATCCTGGATCATCGCTGCGATGGAGATATCCGACAAATGAAGATTGTGCGGATCGTTCTCCGTCTGTGCCAGGAACAGCATGTCGCTGATCATGCGGCTCATGCGCTCGAATTCTTCCAGGTTGGAATAGAGGATTTCGCGATACTCGGCTGAGGAGCGGCTTTGACTGAGAGCGACTTCTGTTTGCATCACGAGGTTGGTGACAGGTGTTCGCAGTTCATGTGCGATATCTGCAGAGAAATTCGCCAGCTTCGCAAAGCCGTCTTCTATGCGTCCCAGCATATCGTTAAATGATGCTGCGAGCTCTGCCAGTTCGATCGGCACCTCGGTCGGGTCGAGCCGCACGTCCAGGCGGGACGAGCGGATGGCGCGGATATCGCGTGACACTTTGCGTATCGGACGATGGCCCCACTGCACGGCACACCAGGCAACGATGAGTGCGATGACGGAGACGATCAGCGTGGCCCACCACAAGATGGTCTTGAACATCGTGAGGAAATCCAGATGGAAGTCGATATCCATCGCAATCGCGACGATAAAAGGAATGCCGCCAGGCGTGTTTTCGGGCCTTACTTCCAGCGCCGCGCCACGATAGGACCTGCCGCTGTCTTTCCAGATGATCACGTCGTCGTCCGCGATGGCCGAGTCGAACTTGCCGCGCTTGAGAAGGAGGCCCAGGTCGGCGCCGTGACCGATATAGACCGGGCTGCCTGACTTGGTGTACACGCTGTAGGTGACGCCGTGGCGCCCGATGGCAATGGCGGCAAGCTGTTTCACCATCGCAGAATTGTTGCCGTCCTGGTGCGGCACTTCAGTCAAGGTTTTGACCACAGCGCCGGCGACTGCCTGCAGCTCGGTCGTGTCTTGTTCTGCGAAGTGCATTTCCAGCGAGCGTACGATGACCCAGTTGAATGCCATGAATACCAGCGTGGTGGTGATGCCGACGAGTATGGTTACCCGCAGCGCCAGCGATGCGGGGCGGCGTTTCTCGGTGGTATTGCCGGCGATATCAGTTGTCATCCGGGATATCCAGTGTGTAGCCCATGCCGCGCACGGTATGGATGAGTTTGGGCTCATAGGGTTCGTCCATCTTGGCACGCAGGCGGCGTATCGCGACGTCGATGACATTGGTGTTGCTGTCGAAATTCATGTCCCAGATCTGGGATGCGATGAGTGAACGCGGCAGCACTTCACCGCGCCGCCGTGCCAGCAGTTCGAGCAGGGCAAATTCCTTATTGGTCAGCACAATGCGCTGGCCCATGCGTGTGGCCTTGCGGCGTGTGAGATCGAGTACCAGGTCAGCGATCTGCAACTGGTCAGACTGCGCAGGGACATTCCTGCGGCGCAATAGGGTACGGACGTGCGCCAGCAATTCAGAAAAGGCGAAAGGCTTGATCAGGTAGCTGTCCGCGCCCAGTTCCAGGCCTTTGACGCGGTCATCGACGCTGCCGCGTGCAGTCAGGAACAACACCGGGACCTGATGACCGGCATCACGTAGTGATTTGACTATATGCCAGCCATCCACATCGGGCAGCATGACGTCCAGCAATACCAGGTCGTATGCCTCGTTCATGGCCATGTGATGACCGTCGAGGCCATTGCGCGCCACATCAACCACGAACCCGGCTTCCCGCAGGCCTTGCCGTATATAGTCCGCAGTCTTGTTCTCGTCTTCCACAACCAATATTTTCATTACTTCCTCTGTAGGTAGCCCGGCTACTTGTCGGTAAACCCGCGCGCAAACGTATTTTTACACGCCAAAGCGGCTACTTGATCGAATCCTGCATGAAGATGACATGAACATTACAGGAATGTAATGAAGTCGTAATTTCCCTGACAGTAGCAGGCACTTAGGATAGCTACCATCGTGTCGGGCCAGCCAACATCACTGGCGATTTTGCAAGACACAGTCCAATCAATAAGGAATTACACATGTCACGTCGATTACCCATCATCCTTCCTTCTGCCGGCTTGAGCCGCAGGCGGTTTGTGCAGGGCCTGGCTGCGGGTGGGGTGTTGGCCAGCCTGTCGGTACCGGTCCTGAGTGCCGTGGCACGTGGGGAACAAGTGAGTCGCGGCGCAGCGCCGGTCCTGCGTGGCAACGAATTCGACCTGGTGGTGGAAGAGTTGCCGGTCAACTTCACCGGCAAGCCGGGACTGGCCGCGACCATCAACGGCTCGCTGCCGGCACCCACGCTGCGCTGGCGCGAAGGCGAGACCGTCACCATCCGGGTGCACAATAAACTGAAAGAAAGCACGTCGATACACTGGCACGGCATTATCCTGCCGTATCAAATGGATGGCGTGCCTGGCATCAGCTTTGCCGGTATCCCGGCAGGCACCACCTTCACTTATCGCTTTAAAGTTCAGCAAAGCGGCACTTACTGGTATCACTCGCATTCCGGCATGCAGGAACTGACCGGCATGTATGGCGCCATCATCATCGATCCTGCAGGCCCCGAGACCATTCGTGCCGACCGCGATCATGTGGTGCTGCTGTCCGACTGGACTGATGAAGACCCGATGCGTGTCTTCGCCAAACTGAAGTCGCAGGGCGACTATTACAACTACAACCAGCCTACCGTCGTGGATTTCTTCCGCGATGCCGCCCGCGATGGATTCGGTGCAGCTTTCGACAAACGCAAGATGTGGAACGAGATGCGCATGAGTCCGACCGACCTGGCGGATCTGTCATCGAAGACCTTGACTTACCTTACCAACGGCATCACGCCTGCCGGTAACTGGACCGGCTTGTTCCGTCCGGGCGAGCGCGTGCGTTTGCGCATGATCAACGGCACCGGCAATACCTTTTATGACGTGCGCATACCCGGCCTTAAATTGAAGGTGGTGCATGTCGATGGGCTCGACGTCGAGCCGGTGACGGTCGATGAATTCCGTTTCGGCCCAGGCGAAACCATAGACGTCATGGTGGAACCGAAGGATGAGGTTTACACGCTGTTTGCACAGGCTATGGACAGGACCGGCTTCGCACGCGGCACGCTGGCAGTGCGTGAAGGTTTGCAGGCACCAGTCCCGGCGTTGGACAAGGCTGAATGGCTGACGATGCGCGACATGATGGGTGATATGCAGCATGGTGCCGGCGGCCATGGTGGCATGAACCACGGCGGGATGGCGGGTATGGACCATGGCGGCATGGCGAACATGGGCGGAATGAATATGGATCACAGTGCGATGTCCGGCATGGATCACAGCGGTATGACGGGCATGGATGGCATGAGCATGATGGATGGTGATTCCATGTCCGGCATGTCGGGGCTGGCGGTACCGTCCAAGACTGCACGACATGCACGTACCGAGTATGGCGCGAGCACAGATATGCGTGTGGATATGGCGCGCACCAATCTGGATGATCCGGGCATAGGCTTGCGCAACAACGGTCGTCGGGTGTTGACACTGGCTGACTTGCATACACCGTCAGGTCCGATGGACAGCCGTGGGCCGGGGCGCGAAGTAGAGCTGCACCTGACCGGCAATATGGAACGCTACAGCTGGTCCATAGACGGCCTCGAATTTGGCAATTCCACGCCTATCCATTTTCGTTATGGCGAACGCCTGCGCGTCATCCTGCATAACGACACCATGATGACCCATCCGATGCATTTGCATGGCATGTGGAGTGAGCTGGAAAGTCCGGAAGGTGAGTTCCTCGTGCGTCGTCACACCTTGCCGGTACAACCGGCACAACGTATCAGCTTCCTGGTGACAGCTGATGCGCTCGGACGCTGGGCCTGGCATTGCCACCTGATGTTCCATATGGACGCGGGCATGTTCCGCGAGGTCGTGGTGTCTGAAAGATGATGGGGAAACAAATGATATTCAGAGTAAAAAATCTTCAGGCCATGGCGGTAGTCTGCGCGTCTTTCGTGAGTGTTGCCGTATATGCGCAGACGGTAGACCCGCACGCCGGTCATGGTGCGATGCAAATGGATGCCGTTGATCCGCATGCCGGACACGATATGGGTGCGAAACCGGAGGCAGCCGATCCGCACGCAGGTCACAACATGTCCGGTAGTGCAACTCCCGAAGCTGCGATGGATCATGGCTCCATGCAGATGCAGGGTGGTTCGGCCCCGGCGGATGCGCGTGATCCGCATGCCTATTCCGACGGGATCAAGCTGGGCGAAGGCGATTACATGGTGCCCGGTGTCCATCGCCTGATGCTGGCAGATGAACATACATTTGCATCGATACGCGGCGAACAGCTTGAGCGCAGGTTTAACGACGGTGGCAATGACTCAACCGCATACAGCTTGCAAGGCTGGTATGGCACCACTTACAACCGTTTTGTCATCAAGGCTGAAGGCGATGCGGAAAAACGCCGGATCCAGGAATCGCGCACCGAATTATTGTGGAGCCGCGCGATTGCATCGTACTGGGATGTACAGGCGGGTGTGCGCCTGGATTCCAGTCGTGAAGGCCCGGACCGTCAATGGGCCGCATTTGGTATCCAGGGACTTGCGCCTTACTGGTTTGAAGTGGATGCGACAGCCTATGTGGGAAGTGGCGGACGTACCGCACTTCGACTCGAAGCCAGTTACGAGCTCTTGATTACACAAAAACTGATACTCGAACCAAAGATGGAGCTGCAGGCATTTGGCAAACGTGATCCGGCACTCAGGCTCGGCAGTGGCTTGGCGGAAGCGTCTGCGGGCCTGCGCCTGCGCTACGAATTTACGCGTCAATTTGCACCTTATATAGGCGTCGAGCGTGCCGGCAGTTTTGGCGAGACAGCTGACTTCGTTCGTGCGGATGGCGGCAAGCCAATCAAGACACGCGTCGTTGCCGGTTTGCGTTTCTGGTTCTAGGCAATTGAATGGATGCCGATGCAGGGCATACAACGAAATTTTTAAGCCTTGATATATCAATTACCAAAAGAAAGGAATCCTTATGTCTCTCCGTCATTTTTCTTCCAGAGCCGTCTTCGTTGCTGCAGCGATGTTTGTTGCGGCATCCGCCTTTGCCCATCCTGAACTGGTTTCCTCTACCCCGGGTGACAAGTCCGAAGGTGCTGCACCTACCACGATAGAACTGAAATTCACGGAAACGCTGAACAAGAAGTTCTCCGGTGCGACACTCATCATGACGGAAATGCCGGGTATGGCGAATCACGGTTCCATGAAAATGGGAGCCAGTGTATCCGGCGGCAGCGATGACAAGACCATGGTGATTACACCGGCAAAGCCTTTGGTGGCCGGTAGCTATCGTGTCGAATGGCGCGCGGTTTCATCGGACACACATCCGGTGAAAGGCAGCATCTCCTTCGAGGTGAAATAAGCCATGGCTGACGACGGACTCAATATCGCATTGCGATTTGGTCTTTACGTCAGCATGGCGTCATTGTTTGGCGTCGCCGTATTCGGACTTTATGCACTCCGGCTTACGGTGAAGTTTGCTTACTTTGACAGGGCCTACGTCCGTTTCACAGCGGCGGCGGCTGTCCTCAGCCTGCTACTGTCTATCGCTTCCATGTTGGTGATGGCCAGGGCGATGTCAGGGGCCGAGAGTTACAGTGAATTGACTATCCATATCCTCGGTATGGTCGTGACCGACACTGGTATGGGTTTGGCATGGGCGCTGCGGATCGTGGCCTTGCTTGCATGTGTCATCGTTGTGGCCAGCTCAGGTGCGCGATTCCATTATGGCTTGCTGGCTGCATTTTCGGCACTGGCGCTGGCGACACTCGCCTGGTCCGGCCATGCCGCAATGAACGACGGCGTAAAAGGGATGATCCACCTGGTTTCAGATATCGCGCATTTGCTTGCTGCAGGTGCCTGGGTCGGCGCGCTGTTTTCTTTTGTGATGCTGGCGGTGATGAAGCCCAAGTTCTATCCGGACGCGCCGGAAGTGCTGAGCAAGACTTCAAACGGGTTTGGCCGGCTCGGGACAGTGATCGTGGCGACCCTGATGACAACCGGCATAGCGAACTATCTATTGATCATAGGGCCGTCGATCAAAGGCTTGATCACCACGCAGTACGGCATGTTGCTGTCTGTGAAGCTGGCCTTGTTCCTGGGCATGTTAGCCCTCGCGACAGCAAACCGCTTTTTCCTCGGGCCTCGCGTGGAACTGGCCTTGCAAGCCGGTAATCAGCTCGAAGCGGTCAGCTTGTTGCGCAGAAGCATGCTGACGGAAACGGCACTGGTCGTGCTCGTGATTGCCTGCGTCGCATGGCTGGGTGTGTTGGCACCGACAGTGCGCGGCGCTGGCTGATTTCCATCTTCCCATAATCCGGGTACCCCGCCCGGATCTCACTTCCTGAAATGAGCAAACGGTAGTTCTCCTCTACCGATGTCCGCTCATGCACTTATTTCCCCCTCCTCAATAAAATTATTAAATGTGCAATATTTGTCTTGGAACGGCGCTTATAAGCGTGTAGCCGGGCCGATTCAAAGCAGTGACAGCTCGTAACGTGACTCAGAACATGAGACTCTAAATTCGTCAAAACAAGCACTTAACTGATAACTAGTCGTGGAAGATGAGACGATTTGACATGGAAAATGAGATTTTTTGTCATATCGCCAAATAAAGTGGGATTTTCTGAATCGCTACCTATTTTTATATTTTTGATTCGTTGAAATAAAACATTAAGGCGACTGCTATCGGCCAAAAGCTGACATGTGTGTTGATTTGCACCGAAAACTGACCCACGTATAGACCACAATCCTACTTCCCAAAGTGAGTGGGGAGATTGGAGTGATCGACGTGGCATTACTTGGAATTATTCGACGCTGGCACCTACGTGACTAGGTTTCATTGAGAGAGATATCCAGACGTTTAGGGATATCTAGAAATACCGTCAGACGCTACTTAAGGGCTGAATCAGTAGAGCCCTCGTACGCCAGCAGGCGATCCAGCACATCTCTAGACACCTATGCGCTAAAACTCTCTATCTGGTTAAAGATCGAGGCAGCGAAGTCGCGCAAACAAAAAAGGTCGTTGAAACAGATGCACATCGATCTGTGTGCACTGGGCTATGAAGGGTCTTACGATCGCGTAGCTGCCTTTGCTAGGCAGTGGAAAGTGGATCAGTTCGAGAGAGGCAATTCAGCAAGCAAATCTACAACGTGAACTATGTATGAAAGATTCTGGATCAATTTGCATGTTGGTCCAGCGAATCTACTGTTTAGTTGGACATACTTTATCTGTCAGTTCGAACACTTTGATGACCACGTATGCAAATCTAAACTCTGGAAACCTTTGTACGATAAATACATGAGATATATATAACTTTTTTGCATGCAATTCAACACCTATGTTTTTTCTCCGAGTGACTCTACATTCCGGACAATTCGGTCTAACGAAAGGAAAGTCATATTTTTGGAATCTATTGCAGACGTGACTTCTGATGAAGGTCCATACTTACGCAAGCTTCCGACCATGTCCTGTATTATTTTTATAGCCTCAACTCTTCCGTATAGTTTTTTTCTCTTTTTTGCGACGTCTTTTAAGAAGTGTGATAAGTCTTTGTTTCCATCATTGTTGGATTTGTTTTTGGTAAGAATATTTGAAATTGAATAGCATGCCGCTTCAGCTTTTGTAAAAATAGGATCTGCAAAAGAGATATGCAACCGATCACAACACGTTGACAGACCGTTAAGATACATTTTTGCATTTTCAACTGTAATCGATGAATTTTCTGATTCATCACTTAGGGCGTAACTGGCAAGTATTGCGTTTTCCAGTCTGTGATCCTGTATTCCTTCGCTGACTCCCCATTCAAAGTAAAATCCACGGTGGAAGGGTGGCTGATCGAAGTTTCTAAAGAGTTTTATTGCTTCGGCAGCATTACCTTCCTTTCTATAGAAGGATGCCAATTTCGTTAGCAGATAGAAATTTGAAGAATCCTCTTCGTACAGGCTTTTAGTAATATCGATCGCCAATCTTGATTTGCCAGAAGAAAATAATTGTTCAGCCATTTCATATTGCCAAAATGCGAGATTAATTACGTTTTCGAATTTTGCTCTGCGAGTTTCGGATAAAGCGAGATCAAGGAAATATTGAGAGATATCTTCATTAAAGTTAGTTTCCAAAACTTCCACTAACGCTATCGCAATGTACTTGTGGCGAGTAAAGATATTGGTGGAGGTGCTTGTAGCTGCAGCTTCTTTTCCCAATTGTCTGATTACTTCACTTTGCAGTTTTGGAACACTCATTTCCAACAAAAATGCTAAGGCTGCGAAACTTAATTTATCAAATCCTTCTGCGTGCATGGCTGCGATATAACCAAGCACGTCTTTAAGCGATTTCCCGCAATCAAGCTCCACTGATGCAAGTCTTTGTAGCATTGACTCCGCGTGTTGTAGCAGGTCATTTCCATGACGAGAGACCAACAGAGCACCGAAGAAGGCATCGGCATTTCCTTTGGCCTCTTTTCTTGCGTGATGACGTAGTTTATCCGCTCGCTCACCTGGAGGAAGAGCGGCGAGTTCTTCTCCTAATCCACGAGCCCCGAACTCTGCCCAAGCTTGGACGATTTTCTCCGCATCCGGCCTACTTAAATCTTTGAGCACTATCTCTTTGAATTTTGAGCGGAAGCTCCACTCAAGTTGACTAGCACCTGATGATCGCCAGTCAGAATCCCTGCTTGCGAATAAAAAATCAATTCTTCCTTCGTATCCTGAGAAACCGGATTCGATAAAGCGTAAAACATCTTTCGCAATTTGATCGGCCTCATCTATTACTACTAACCAGTTGTTATGAGACTTAAATGATTCAAGCAGCTCTTCCCCATCAAATAAACGAGTGTGATTGGTTCTGTAAATAATTTTTTTGTTCGGGTCATTTTGCAGTATTTCCAAGCTCGCTTGAAACAATGCTGTCGTTTTTCCTTCGCATCCAGCTGCAAGTAAAACGCAAACGAGAGGCATAGTGGTTTCACTTCTATAATTGCCAGATAATTTCCCTACAATTTCACGTCTTGGTATTGATGTTGAAAGAGCAGTTGCCCATGTTGGAGTTGCACCATCAAAATAAGCAATGCAATCTTCAATACTAAGTTTTTTGGTATGCCGTTCTAGAACATTTAGGTCTTTTATATCCCATCCCACCAAAGATTCGATTTTAGCTTTTGTTTTTTTGTTAATGACATTTCTCGTCTTTGGTGCATCGAAAGTCCACCAGTCTGACAAGCGACTATCTTCGTGAAATCGGGTGCCATCTAAAGTCCAACATTGATTATCAAAACTCCAGTGATATGGCTGTAATGAAATGCTCTCTGCATCACCATCGAAGCGCCCCCACATAAATCCATTTTTCCATTTTCCACCTTCTGGGCACTGCCATGCAGCGCCTGCTTGGATGGCACAGAATTCACTAGGACCGTTGGTCAAACTAGAAAACCCTTCTGCATGCATATGACCATGCAGATAAATTGCTTTATGCTGTGCCAATACCGCTTGTACAGCTGATCTATGAGCTGGATGCAACCAGTCTAATGGATGATGACCAAGTACAATTTTGACTGAAGAGTTTTTTAAAGACGCCAAGGCATCGCGTACCAGCGGCAAGCCTGGTGTAAGCGATTCTTTATCTCTATCGCCATCGCACAACCACGCGGTATTTATTCCGACAATCCCGACAGTTTTTTGACTAACTGTTCGCTCTATTGCGAATGTGCCAGTTTCAAAAGAAAAATCAACTGCGTTGCCAGTAGGTATGTCATCACAGAAATTTTTGAATCTTTCAACAAGCATGTTCCTGCCGTTTAACGATTCTTGGGTTGGATAAAAATGAGGCGAATCAGGCCGACCAAATTTTTCTTTGCTAAACCCATCGTTTTTGTTTCTATCTAAATCATGATTTCCTGGAACGATAAATATGTTGTCGAGATAGTTTTCCCCAAACAAATCAACCAAGGGGGAAATTATTAAATTTTTAAATTTTTCGTATTCAGACTTTTTTCCTGAGTTAGCGACGTCCCCAGTAATGAAGACGAAATCTGGTTTTTGACCTTGTTGTACTTTTTCGGAAAGATGTTCGATCAACTTTGTTGAAGAATATTTTTGCTCGTAGTCTTGCTTGCCAAAATGAAAATCCGATAAATGTAACCAGTTAAATTTTTCAGACATATTTATTCTTTATTCAGTCGTTTTATGCGAACAACAGCGTGGTTCAGATAGTAGGCAAGAATGAGGTTAACTTAGATTGAATGTTATAAGGCAACTTTTTAGGTGCAAGCTTACCAGAACCGAATAGTCGACTGTTGATTTGCATCGAAAACTGACCCACTTAGCCGCATAATTTGCATCCAAAACTGACCCACGTTTAGAACACAATCCTACTTACCAAAGTGAGTGGGAGATTGGAGTGATCGACGTGGCATTACTTGGAATTATTCGACGCTGGCACCTTCGTGACCAGGTCTCTTTGAGGGAAATATCCAAACGATTGGGTATCTCTCGAAATACCGTCAGGCGTTATCTACGCTCTGAAACTGTCGAGCCAGCCTATGCTGATCGACGTTCCCCGACTTCTCTCGACAAATATGCGTTCAAGCTTTCGGCCTGGTTAAAGACCGGGGCAACAAAGTCACGCAAGCAACGACGGACTTTGAAACAGATGCATATCGATCTATGTGCATTGGGATTTGAAGGGTCGTATGACCGGGTCGCAGCCTTCGCCAGACAGTGGAAGGTGGATCAGTTAGAGAGGGTCAATTCTGCGAGCAAATCAACACACAAGCGATCGAACATCACCAGTGCAGGGTTCGCTATTTCTCTACAGTTGAGTTGGTTAACATGTTGGAGCTGGAGAAGCAACAAGGCAAAGCTGGCCAACTTGCAATGCGTCTGCTTTATACCGACCTTGTGATTCTGGATGAGCTTGGCTACCTTCCATTTAGTCAGATAGGTGGATCACTTTTGTTTCATTTGATCAGCAAACTGTATGAACGAACAAGTCTGATCATTACCACGAACCTTGGATTCTCTGAGTGGGGATCTGTGTTTGGAGATGCGAAAATGACGACAGCACTACTTGATCGACTGACTCATCACTGCCATATTATTGAAACCGGAAACGACAGCTATCGCTTCAAGAATAGTTCAACTCAAGTAAATCAAAAGGAGATAGTGACCAGACTAACTACGAGCTAACCTTAAAATTATATCAATAGAGTGGGTCAGAATTCGATGCAAAAGTCGGGTCAGCATTCGACGCAATTCAACATCGATTAATTTAAAAATTGCTTGAATAGGGTGGGGCGAATTTGATGAAAAATAGGGCGACATTTCATACAATTAAAAAAATTAATCGTTAATTAATTGCAATACTAATTTGTGCGAATCGATTGCCAATTGATTATCTGGTTCAATGTATAACCAAAAGGAAATTTTTCCGAGTAGTGAGTTTATGTAATTAGGATTTGAGATTTTTTTATTTGATAAATGCGACACAAAACCGAATTTTCTTATGAAAAAAATTTCATTCTTTAATTCTCTCTTATATTCTCTTGGGATGCTGAGTCGCCCGTTTAAAATACCGATACCCGTGACAATTCTCGTACCATTTTTCACCTTCAATCTTGTTTTATCTGTATTTACAACTAAACCATATTCATCCACTATTTTGGTGACTAACTTGCTGAACGACGAATGAATGTGTTCTCCTGAAAATGTCAGATCATCTGCATACCTTGTGTAGGTTATCGAGCATTTTTTTGCTAGACGATCTAATCTTTTATCAAGACTGGTTAAAACTATGTTGGATAGCGCAGGGCTAGTAGCAGCGCCCTGTGCTAGTTTCTCGTCGTAGCAACATAACGACGCTAGATAGTAGGCCACATTTGGCGCATATCCAATATCTTGAAATGTTTTGATAATCCAACTTAATGGAATGGAAGGGAAAAAATCTTTTAAATCCATCTTTAAAAGAGCTTTTCCATTTATATGTGCTAATGCGTTAGTCTTGATTGACTTTCCAGATCGAAAACCATGTGCGGCCGAATGGAGAGGTATGTTTTTTAGGATATTTTTTAGTATCCATTGTTGGCAAGTTAAAAGTGATTCATAGGGAGCTAATATTTCCCGTTTACCGCCGCTACGTTTTGGGATGGAAAACTTGCGGTAGAAGCTATGAGACGAAGCGATCATTTTTGATAGGTATTCAATTTGAATGCCTAGTAAACTTGATAAATGATCTAACTCAAAAATAACTGGCTGATTTTTTTTTGACAAACATTCGATATAACTTACATATTTATCAATGCGAGCAGTAGAAACTCCACGGTCTTCAAAATATGCGCGCCATTCGTTTGTTTTCATAGGGATAAAAGATTTCAGGTAAGGGGATAGTACAACGCTACCTACTGTACGTTAGCTGCGATCACAACGCTAACATTTGTTCGGAACGAACAAATTTAGTGTTGTGATCAGTGATAATTGGCGTAGCCAATTTCACATTCCTGCAAATTTGATGTTTAAATTTGCAGGGGCTGGAAAAATTCAGCCTGAACAACCGGAGCGACACCACTCCTTAACACTAGCTACTGGCTATCCCCTTGTTGCCAAAGATAACATAAATTCTATTCCGCGAATACTTTGCTATCTAAACGGGAACACGATGGGATATATGGGTCGGTTGGTAAAATTTGATAGGGGCGTTTCATCTGGTTAGGAATATGATTTTTCGGCACTTTGTTGTGTGTGCGGACAGCTAATAACTGTTTAATACCGTTAGGTGTAATGTGTAACCAGTCAGCATCAATCGTTAGTAGTCCATCAGTCTGTAAAGAAAAAATTACTTTGAGAAGATCTCCCATTGAAATCTTCAATTTTTTATAAAGCAAATAAGTACTTGCCTTCCCCTTTTTTTCATAGATTTCTTTCAATATAAGAATGTCTATTTTTTGTATAGTCTGAGTGCGCATTTCAGTCTCCCATCCATCGTGTAAATAATGGCTTTCTAGCCGCTTTTGCGGTCCGTTCTGGCCACCAAAAAACTGGAAAGACATTATTGGAAATATTCTGGTCTTTTATGCCAAATAGACTTTCAACTTTCCCATATCCCAAAGAGCAATCGCTTAAGTTGAGTTTTTTTACAACGGGTTCCAGGCGCCGCTCTATTTCTAACATCAAGTTAATTTTATGTTCGATGTTCTCTGAATCTTCATAGTCAGAGATGCCTCTATTAACCTTTTCTATGAACGTAAAATTTATGCCACTATCAGTCAAACAACGAACACCAACAACCGATGCAAATACAGATTTAACTAGAACGTTTACTTCTTGATTAGCGTTGTGAAATTGACTTCTAATTGTTTGAACTCGGCCAACTGCTGTTCGTCCGGAACCAACAAATTCATCGACTAAAATTATATTATTTCTAGTGAAATTGCTATTCTTAGAATGTCTAAACGCAACTCCAAAAGTATTGACGATTTCTACATTTCCCCAGCCCGCATCTTGTAGCTTGCCCTTGATATGATGCACAAGATACTGAGAGCTATCTGCGCTTGAATCGGCAGCCATCGCTGCCACAATGGTATTTTCTGGTTGAATATCAGGGGTAGTGACGATATCCAATACAAGTGAGTTTATGTTCTCTACAAATTGTTCCGCAGTAATAAACATAAATCTATCAAGTAAATCAGTAATCAAACCAAATTCGTCTTCACTTTGACAATCTTCGAAAAGTAAGTCGCCTAATTGATCTGACTTGTCTTTTAACCAGTCGTGTTTACAAATTAGGCCCATCACGACGGAAAATTCTCCCTTGGATAAATTCAACAGCCCCCCCCAGATTCTTTAAAATTTACCGACGCAGCAATCTTATAGTTTTTATGGTCGACAGCATTTCGATCGACATTTTGGATATATTGATTCCAATTAAATTAATTATTAGGACCTCAACTCTCCCATTGTTTCGATAAAGCGAAGTATGTTTTAAGTCTAAAGATTAAATTAAAATGGATAAAGAAAAACCGCCAAGGTTGCGCATTGTTAAGAGGCGTGGCGGTTATGTTGAAACAAAGATAACCCAAATTTTTGGATATCGCAAGTAAGATACTATCAGTGGTACTAAGATGTTTTATTTCTTAAAGCGGAATAGAGAGTAATTCATCAAGCTTGCTTATACTTTCAGCCATTTGACTTTCACAACTTCTGTTGAGATGGAGCGCATGCATTCCAAAGCTGCGGGAACCCAGATAATCTTCCTCTAATGTGTCACCAATCATCAAGACCTCATTCGGCATGCAATGCAGGGCTTCGCATAATTTTTGATAGATTCTTTCCTCAGGTTTTATAGCCCCTACCTCAAAACTCCAGGCATAAGCATCAAGTTCAAAGGGCAATAGCTCCTTTACAGGTTTTGCGTAGGGAGTAGCCAAATTCGAACACAATCCAATCTTGTAACCAGCCTCTTTTAAACTATTTAATGTAAAAAGTACTTCTGGATACAATGTGATTGTCGATAGCTCTGACATCAATTCCTTTTCAAGTAATGAGATTTCCTCAGGCGAGAGGTTCATGTCAAATAATGATGGGACGTTGGAGAATGCAATATTGGTAGACATTAGAAGCTCAGCGTCTTTGAGGTCTTTCTCTCTACCTGCCTTATAGATTTTTTGCATAAGTTGTTTATAAGGGCGTCGTTTATCGCCAATTTCAACTATTGTGCCAAACACGTCAAATGCTACTGCCCTGATACCATTTAATTTAGTCATTTTTTCATATTCATAAATTAAGAAGATTCGAGACGCGTGGCCAGTGGCATTACTTATTCCCGGGCTACGCGTCGAATTTAAATCGAATGTATTTGGTTATCGATGTCGATTTTCACGCTGTTGCTTCCTTTCCTTTCGCAGTGTCCAATCACTAAGAAAATTAAGAGAGTATTGCCTTTTATCCGCAATGGCTTCAGTTACTTCGTCTGGATTATTCATGCTAAGGAATGTCGGTTCACAAGTGCTCAAATCAAATCCGCAGGAGCATGTTTTTGGACATCTGCGATGCCAGGTTAAGGGCCATTGGCATTGTGGACAAACGCGTACGAGATCACATCGATGAACTGGACAAATATCAATTAACTTCAAAGACCATATTTTGCGAAGATATGGTTTATCAGCAAGGCAGTGTGGACAGGTTGCGCTACCTTCCCCTCGATATATAAGAGAAGGCAAGTAAAGGTCTTCTGTGAAATATACCTTTATGCATTCAATTGTTTTGACTTGCCGATAGGCACTTACACCTTCAGGTAAGGTAATTCCCAATGCGTTCATATAGCTATTGAATAGTTCGGGTGAGCGCCATGAGGGCGATAGTCCTTGCTTTAAGGGTTCCTTGCCATTTTTGTCTTTGAATTGCAGCAGGTATCGAACCTTCTCCAGTCCATTTAACGAGGCTGCGCGCAAAAAGATACTGGAAGGCGATTCATCTATTTGTGGGATAGGTTTAACGATCAGCATGCATTTCTCCCTTTCAATTTCTTATCGCCTAAGGCGATCGCCAGTTTTTGTGGGGATAAACGAAATGGGTTGTCATGGAGCACAGCAATCGGGAGTGTGATGCCAGAGTCGAATGCTGTGGCAAAGTCTTCTTGGTCGACTGCTGCACGTCCTGAAGTTAAAGTGGTATAGATCGCCTTCTTCAATAGCGCCGAGATAAACGCAGGATTGCCGGCCGTAGCGGCCCACATTTGCTGAACATGAACTGGCTTATGAAAATCAATCATCCCATCGAGGTTTAGCTCTTTCCCATATTTTTGACTGAGAGCGCGTAGGAACCCGCCGAGCGGACCTGGTTCTTCTGAAGTACCTATATCCAATGGCGATAGTCTATGACGATGCATGAAGCGTCGAGACATCTGGCTATCGAAATTCACCAATGCTTCGCACGAGGGAGTACCAATAAGGCAAACCATTACACCGGTATTGTTGATAAGCGACTTAAGCCAATTGCAAATTTTGTGAGTGCGCTTCTCATTAATACTACCCTCAAGTAACAAATGATGAAATTCATCCAATAGGATAGTTTTGGTCTGACATTGCTTAAGCAGTTTGTATAGGCGACCCGTTAGGACATGTGCACTCCCTTTTTTCGGAAAAGGATCGCCCAGACTTTCGAGTAAATTGGCTGCAAGCGATTTGATTGTCGAAGGCGATGGTACCGATGAATAGAAAGCTGGCCGAACGTTGGTCGTGGATAACTCATCCTCTACGACATATGTGGAAAACCGTTTCACGATCATATTGCAGATAGATGTCTTCCCCATGCCACCGGAACCTATTAGTAAGGCCCCTGAGGGCTCCTTGCTGGTATCTGACATTGTTATACATTCGAGCAAACCTTCATAGGCACTCGTCATCGATGGATAGGTAATAATTACATTGTCCAGACGGTTAATCTTTTCATAGATTTCGTAAGAGTCACTGAATGGGGTATTGGTAGTGGAGGAAATATTAGTTTTCGTCATTGGCATATTCCTTATATTTCGATAGTTTCGAAAGCGTTATCTCGGATGCTTTTAACAGACGAAAGGGAATGATCTTCTGTAATATCTGAATGAAGACGAGAACTAGAGTTCGAAGGTTGATTATCAATAGTGTCGACAGGAAGAACAGCATTTCTCATCTTCACTTTTGTATCTTCGATTTGTGCTTTTTCTAATGACTTGAGTTTCCGTGTGCTTTTACTGTTGGGTAACTTGTGGATAGTGTTCCAAAGTCGCCATCGCGCAATTTCGTGAGCATGCACGCCGAGCTCGTCGCGGTCATTCTGTGATAGCTTTGCAAGTTCTTCCTGAACTTTTTGATGTTCATATTTTGTGAGCTTGTTTGCGTAGTTTTGTTTTACACAATCTGCTCGTATTAATGACCGAGGCTGACCGTCTATCGAGACATAGACATATTCGAGATTCATTTCATCGACCATGACTGTGACATTCTGTTGGCCACGCATTTCAAAAGTAGCTAACGCATCCGATTTATACGCAAGGTTATCGACGATGACTCTTCCGTTACTGATCTTGCGGCGATATGAGATACGTGCGATCGCATCTAGGTCTTCTTTTGCATATGAAAGAATGGGCATTTCGGCCTGTTTGTCTCGCCAGGAAAGTGCTGGAGCACGATTTGTTACAGAGTGAATGGCTTGGTGGTAGGTTTCTTCGAGCCATTGCTTAAAGTAAGAACGAAGATCCTCCAGACTGATCGAAGCGTTGGCTACCGAGTCATAGTCGCCCCTTTGAGTGGGAGACGAAAATGTGGAACCTTTCAAAATATGAACTAGCTGCGTACACAGTGTGCGGAAGAAGCGTTCTAGAAATGCCTTGTCGTCCGGGCAGTATGTTTTTGATGACTGGACATGAATTTCCAGCTTGGATAGCAAGTTTCGCAGAGCATTGCTTACCAGGTCTGGGCCGTTGTCTGTAATTATTGTTTCAGGCACACCCCCCGGGCCACTCAAAGGATCTCGGCTACACATATCTTTGATTGCAGCTAATGCCGTAGTTGAACAGAAGGGGATTAGGCTAATATGCCACCCGACAACGGCTCGGGTGTGGACATCAAATAGACATACTAGATATGGGCGACCCAATGCCTCGCCAGTTTCTTTGTCAATCACAATAACGTCCATTCGATGCCCATCCATCATTACCAACTCCATCAGACGAGATGTTTCTGTGGATGCGCCGGCCGCACGAAACCGTAGATCGGCATATCGCTTACCGTTGCGTTTCAACGCTTTGATATATGGGTCAAGTTCGTTGATTCGTCGGTATATCGTGCGAGAGCTTGGTAGAGAAATTTCTGCAGGCTTGAATCCGTATTCCAGCGCCCGGCCAATTACATTTGCATGTACTTGTCGAACCGTGGGACGTGCCGAAGTCAGGAAATCATCCCGAATGGCGATGTTGATAATATGTTCGACATCAATAGAAAAGCGTTTTTGCCTATAGCCTTTCTCCGCATGCCGTGGGACCAACGACGTAACATCGCATCCTGAAGAGATAAATCGCTGAATCCAGCGCGATAAAGTACTTATGCCAGGACGAGCTGTACTCTCATTTGCTGAGAATACTGTTTCGATTGCACGTTTGAGATTTTTACGGCTATGAACGCGTTGTGTGCAACGCATCGCTTCTTGGACGAACTTATATCGAGACAGCATCTGCTCTCGTTCGGTATCGCTTAAACGTGAAACAGCATAGCCATTCTCAAGAGATGGAACATTATGTGATTTATCTAGAAATCCTACGACGCCACTATCTACGAATTCCCAGAAGGCTGTAGTTGGCATGGTATGAATTCTGCCGCCAGCGCAGGCTGCATAGCGAACATTCACCGCATCGATGAATGTAATCTCGAAGGCTTGGTTTTTGAGGGAAAACCGCGTACCGATACTCAGTCTTTGAGGTAAAAGGCCAGTCATTGCACCACCTCTATCAAGGTATGTTGACTAATAGGTTGATCCATCCGGCAACGTAGTCCACCGACGAACAACGTGGCTTCGAGTAGATAAGCCGGAAGTCTATTTGCATGTATAGCAAGTCGGAGTGCTGCCAATGTCCAGCACTTATGCGCAAACTCCTTTACTAGAGAAACAACCCATGTCATTAGGCTTTTGCTGATGCCTAAACGGCCTCCGCGGTCATAAAGCATTGCCCAGTTTGATTTCTCGATCGGAGTTGGTAGGTCTTGTTCAGTTACTACCGCATATTCCAGGTTATGTTGTGCGAACAACGCCATGAGATAACTGGTTTTCAGGGTGGTTCTGTCGGAGTCAACAAATGCCGAGTGCTTTACCTCTCTTATGTAAGCATTGCCTTTGCGATCAAAAATCAGGAAATCAGGATGTAGTGTGGTACTACGGTAAGGTACGGCGAGTGCTTGCGTTCGATAGAAAGCTACTTGCGGATCTGCTTCCAATTGGTAGCAAAAGTCTCGTTCCAATCTAGATTCTACTGGGATGAATGCCTGATTCTTTTCGCTATAGAAAAGAGACGCACGTGAACCGTGCTTGCCTTGTCTTATTTTTCGGCTTCCATGAATGATGCCGTCGAGTCCCGGCGAGCGCTGACGTGCAGCTTCTATTTGCTTGCTTAGTATTTGTTCCATTCTTACTCCAATTTTTGGATGCAAAAATCCATTTCGTATCTAAGAAAGATACGATTAAAGATGGATATGTCTGAATTGATCATGCAAGCCAATGCAACAAGACGCAGTTATCCAACCAGACATAAAAATGTCCGCTGCAGGGCTTGACTTTGGGTGAGAGGCGAATAGAATAAGAACAGTAACGTTAGATACATGTTCTTCAAAGCGGCCCGGGTTCCTACACCTGGGCCGTTTGCTTTTCGGCTCCAATATATGGAACGTCTACATTGGTATCTCCTAAGTTATTTTGTGGGAAGTGTCATATCTGTACGATTAGGTAAATGGAGTATCGCTATTCGATTGCTATTGTGATGTTCCCAATTGAGCAAGCCATGCTGCTACATCGGAAGTATGTGCAAACTTCCCCCTACGTCCTGGTATAGAAAAGACTGGCACGCCTACTTTGTCGCGAACGATAGCCTGCCTAAAGGATTCCTGTGTCGAAAAACCCAGTGCCATTCGTAGACCTGTAGATCCCATCAAAGGACCATGTTTGGTTGATAGCTCGAGATAAATTCGTTCCATAGTTTCTGTATTTATTTCTGCATGTGAAGTCATTTGTCACGCTGCGTTTGGTTTATCTTGGTTGATTTTCGATTTATATATTCAATTGCACAACCTGACACAAAAAGAATCTTTTCATGTCCGTACAATCATTGAAGACAAAACGAGGACGTCCACCTAAGGATATGGCGAACCGCATCAGAACCTTGGCGTGGTTTCGTGCCGTTCAAAAAAGATCCGGGAAAAGTAGTGTGGAATTAGGACGGGAGTTCCATCCTAAGGACTATAGTTATGATGGTGAAAAGCAAAAGACTTCTCATCGCTGGGAGCGCTATGCGGCAGGAACGCATTCGCCGGTAGACGACACAGAGATATCTCTAATCGATATTGTGGAGGGTAAATATCCGGGAACAGCTTATTGGTTCCGTCATTTGATTTGGACTGCAATGGGACAAGCAATAACCAATACGAATGAAATTAACATAATGCTGGCTAGTCTTGATGCATCGGTAGTTGATATTTGTTTTGTGCCGCAAGCAGCGCGCGACAAAGCAACTCTAACACGTGCACCGTACGATTATGGAGTGCCTACCAAGCTTTCGTATTTGCGTTCTCTGGATGGTTTAACCGCGATATTGTTACTTGTTCGGGAGGCGGAACTAGTTGGAAATGGGCGTGCACATGCTCAGCTAATGTTTCGGATTTCAGAAACACTATTCTTTTTAAAGAAAATTCCGGAGTTATTCGAGGTACTTGAAGACGTAGTGGAATGCCTCAATGAGAAGATCGCACGATTTAAATATCATATGGTTGGCGATATTACGTTACCTGGCCCCCAAATTAATTTGGCGCGATTGATGGAAGACGAGGCGAGATTTTGGGAAATTGATGAATACAGAGCATTAGAGCATCAATTAATCGAGAAACTTCAGCGCCTGTTTAACGATACTTCGATGCTAATAAGCTGGTTAGATAAACCTCATCCCATATTGGGGGAGGCGCCCCGTGATGCCTTGTTGCATCCTCAAGGAGTTAGTGCAGTGCGTTCCCTTTTGGAATTTTGACGCACTGTGTATTGATTTGTGTCGAAAATTGAATGTGCTCTTCATATTGGGAAAAAGTAGTGAGATGGAGCGATACGTGTGTCGTGGAACGCTTGACGTCGTATATATTAGACAATTTGTTTGATTCATTATGATTGACATATTGGTGGCATAGGTTGACAATGATTGCAGTTTCATTGACACTTACTAATAAACCTATTGACGCCTATCCCGATGTCCTTGCCTGTCCCTGATCTTGTTGAATTCGCTGATGCAGCCCTTGCTGCTGACTACAGCCGCCTGCGCCGAGTTGGTCAGCGCATATCGAAAGCCATTGAAATTGAAGATCCTGAAGGTGCTCGCAGATTTCGTCTTGTTCTAAATAAAAAAGGTGTTCCATTACAAGCTTCAGGTTTCGTCGAGATGCTTCCGGTTGACAATAAATCTAGACTGCCGTTGATCGAAGAGCAGCCTTGGCCTGATGCACCTCTTTTCTTGGATGACGCTGGTAACGAGCAATTTGCATCATTTCTTACAGACATTAAGCATCATGAGAAATTAGCCGCAGCAGGCATCGCATCTAAGCATTCTCTGATGCTTGCAGGCCCTCCTGGTACTGGCAAAACCTTACTTGCTGGTCATGTGGCGGCTCAGCTCGGCCGAAAACTATATGTGGTTCGTCTTGACTCACTAATTTCTTCCCTCTTGGGAGATACCGCAAAAAATATAAGAAGCGTCTTCGACTTTGTCGCGGGTAAGGATGCTGTGCTTTTTTTGGATGAACTTGACGCTGTGGCTAAGATGCGAGACGACCGTGCCGAATTAGGGGAGTTAAAGCGTGTAGTTAATACGGTCATCCAAGGCATCGACTCTTTGGATGCATCTGCCGTCATAATTGCGGCTACGAACCATGCCCAAATGCTTGACAGCGCCATTTGGCGACGCTTTCATTACAAAATTATTTTCACCCTTCCAGATTTCGATCTGCGGACAGAACTATGGTCGTATTTCTTGCAGCTTGGCCCTGAACACTCGTTAACGTGTCGCATACTCAGTTGTCTATCAAGTGGGCAATCAGGTGCAGATATCGAACAATGGGCTTTTGCGGCGCGGAGGCGCTCAGCCCTAGCTTCACAACCCATTGATGCGGTTGCGATAGCAGAGTCCTTGACCGTAGAGAATTATAAGATCCCAACTACAGCACACGGAAAAAGCAACGAGCCACGTCGTCGTATTACTCGAGAACTTGTGACTAATCACAATATATCCCAAGCAGATGTTGGAAGATTTTTAGGCATCAGCCGCCAAGCAGTTTCTTCATATTTGAAGGTCACATAATGCCTACAGAAGCTCGCCCCGTACTGAATCCGGTCCTGTCATTAAAACGCGACCCACGACGCGTTAGCGTGACGGGGCGATCTGCTAATGAAAAACAAGTGGATGTGTCACGCTTGGCAATCCAAAGACATAAACTTTCCGAGCAAATTTTGAGTTTTGAAGAACAGACTGCTCGGTATCATGCTGGAAAATTACTAGTTGCGGTCAAGATGTATGACGATTCCTTGGCTCCGAGCTATGAGCCGGAATCCATTTTTAGAGAAACTCTAGGATCAGAGCTTATCGCACCGATTAATGGTGGATATCTTGCCCAACTGGATCATCGAGCTTTAAAGAATATATCCAAGATCGTCCGAGAAAGTGCAACGACAGATGTGCGCGTTACTGTCTCGCGCATTGAAAGCATTTCAATCCCTACAGAAGTTGATGTTTTACGTGGACGAACGGTTCAATCACTTTGGGATCATGCGATCCAAGACGATAGGGGGCGAGTTTTCACTTTGTGGTTAGCTCCATATAGTGAAAACATGGCCCGCTCAGAGGTTGCTGCCCAGATCGGGGAATTCGCAGGTGCTCAGGATATTTACTCTCTTGCTGATCTTGTGGCCATCACACGGGAGCAAGGATCAGACGCGGATCAATTACAAGTTCAGAACAGCCAAGCATCTGCAAGCATTATTCGCGCAATAAGGGAATACCGTCAAAACCCTTTCACGCGAATGCAATTTGTCGCACGTAATCCTACGGCGCTCATTCGACTGGTCAATTCCGGCGCTGTGTTCCGAATTGAGCCTGTGAGAGCATTGAAGGCGGCCGACATACCTTCCGCACCAGATCCTGATCGCCCGGTGCCAGACGAACAATGGCAACCCATTGTCGGTGTGGTGGACGGTGGTCTATTTGCCCAGACATACGCCCCGATGGTTGCGTGGCGGGCGCCGTCCCTAGTGTCAGACATCGCGGCGAACCGCAAGCATGGCAACAGGGTTGGCTCCTTGGTCGTGCACGGTTCGGCATGGAATACGCACTTGACGCTGCCATCTTTGGTATGTCGGATTGGGGTTGCGCAAGCCATCGCAAAGGACGACGCAGGTTCTGCGACCCGCACCGCATTTCGAAGCTATTTGCATTCCGTAATTGCTCGGCACCACGGCGATACTAAGGTTTGGAATTTTTCGTTCAACGAACCGGTTGATGGTGCTGATCATTTGGAAATGAGCGAGCTGGGTCATGAAATACATAAGATTGCGAGGGAATTTGACATTCTGCCGGTTATATCGATCGGTAACGTTGATCAACACAACAACCGGCGCTTGAATCCCCCCGCGGATTGTGAAGCTGCCTTAACGGTCGGTGGCCGCATTCAGGAAGATTCGCTGCCTGGAGCAGCATGCGTTTCATGTTTACCTGGTCCAGGGCCCGAAGGACTGATGAAGCCAGAAGTTTCTTGGTTTTCTACACTGCGGGGACTCGGCGGGAATCTGGAAACTGGCAGCAGCTATGCGACCGGGATTGTTTCCGCTGTAGCTGCACATACTTTCCACCAATTGAGATCGCCCACGCCGGATTTAGTTAAAGCGCTACTGATTAATACTGCGGACGGGAATGTGCACGACAACAGGCTGGGTTGGGGATCGCCTTGTCTGAAATCTCCAACGCCTTGGGAATGTCCAGAAGGAAGTGTGACCTTGATTTGGACGTCTAATCTGCGAGCGGGTCTTTGGCATTATTGGGAAGACATCCCTATACCCCCTGAGTTCATTACTGAGAATAAACTTAAAGGTAGCGTTGCACTAACAGCCATTCTGCGACCTAAGGTATCTGAATTAGGTTCTGCGAATTATTTTTCGACGCGCTTGCAAGTGGCATTGCAATATACAAAGCCTAATGGAAAAATGGGAAACTTGGCTGGATCCATGAAAGAAAGCACGGATCGGGAAGCCCAAGCGCGTGCCGAGCATGCAAAGTGGAATCCGATTCGACATCATGCGACAAATATTCCTGGAGGAAAAGTCTTCAGCGGCCGCACCTTACGGGTGTGCGCTCGAGTTTTTGGGCGTGACCTATATCAGTTCGGAATACGCAGTAATGCTGAGATTGAAGAAAGTTCGGTTGCTTTTGCTCTGACCTTGAGCGCACCACCCGGAAAAACTAGCTCTTCGATATATAACTCTGTTGCAGCAAGCTTAGGGAACTATGTGGAGAGCGCATTGAATGACATCGAAGTCAACGTGCCCAACTCATAGTGGCATGGCAATCGATGTATGAATAGCGTGAATAATATCAAAGTCGCAACCCAATGGTTGCGACAATAAGGCACCCAGAGCGGCAATTTTCTGCGACCATCAGACACATCGGGTCTCTCGTGCTTGCTTGGGGTATCTTAAATTCCCAAGAAGGCGTCTAAGGATCAAAATTCTCTCCCACAGGCCGTAGCAACGCCCCTCCATAACCTAGACTGTGATTCGCGGCAATCGCTGTAACCGATCAGCTTCTGGGTAAGAACCGCATTACGTCAATAGCCGCTGTTGCGTCAAAAACTACTTCTGTCGCTTATGGGCAGAAAATCCATCTTTAAGTTAGCTTTTACGGCAAAAATCTCACTTTCTTCGGCAGGGATTTCAACTTCTCCGTCACTTTACGCAGCTGATTTCTATATACGTTTTTCTTCTAACAAAATGCAAAAAGATTCGTTTTCTTTATAACGTCTAAGTGCAATTATTGCAGCCTGTTAGCCATATTTGTAATAAGAGAGCTTATGTCAGCCGTCCTTGCCCTTCCTGTCAGGAAACAAACCGCATCCAGGGTTTTGCCTGGATTCAATTTGTCGCTTGGCTTTACGATCTTTTATCTCAGCCTGATCGTCCTGATACCGTTGTCGGCCGTCTTCCTGAAAACATTCACGATGAGCTGGGACGCTTTTGTTGCGGCCGTTACTTCGGATCGTGTGATTGCCTCTTATAAGTTGAGTTTTGGCGCTTCGCTGATAGGCGCGGTTTTGAATGCTTTCTTTGGCGGCATCGTGGCATGGGTCCTGGTGCGCTACAAATTCCCCGGCAAGAAAATTATTGATGCGATGGTTGATTTGCCGTTCGCATTGCCGACTGCGGTTGCAGGTATCGCGCTGACCGCGCTGTATTCCCCGAACGGCTGGATCGGTCGCTATCTGGAAGCGATTGGTATCAAGGTAGCCTTTACACCCTTGGGTGTGATTATCGCGCTGACCTTTATTGGTTTGCCGTTTGTCGTGCGTACCGTGCAACCGGTGCTGGAAGATATGGAAAAGGAACTGGAAGAAGCTGCGGCCAGCCTCGGTGCGAGCCATTGGCAAACCTTTACCAAGGTGATTTTCCCGACAGTGTTTCCGGCCTTGTTGACTGGCTTTGCGCTGGCGTTTGCACGTGCCACCGGTGAATACGGTTCCGTTATTTTCATCGCTGGCAATATGCCGATGGTGTCTGAAATCACACCGCTGTTTATCGTGACCAAGCTGGAACAGTATGACTATGCAGGTGCGACAGCGATTGCGGTGGTGATGTTGCTGGCTTCTTTCCTGATGTTGTTGACGATTAATTTATTGCAAGCCTGGACCCGTAAGCGTGGCCAGGCGGAGAAAGTTTGATATGGCGGCGATAGCTCCCCCTTCCAGCAGCGCGATTCCAGTTAGCCTGGCGCGTGCGCCGTGCGTACCGGCAGCGACGCTGGAACCGACCTGGATACGTACATTATTGATTGTCGTAGCGCTGGCTTTCCTGACGTTATTCCTGTTTGTGCCACTGGCATCGGTATTTGCCGAAGCATTGAAAAAAGGCTGGGATGCCTATATTGCAGCCATCCTGGAAGAAGACGCAGTATCGGCGATCAAGCTGACTTTGCTGACGGCTGCAATTGCAGTGCCGCTGAACCTGGTCTTCGGTGTGGCGGCTTCATGGTGTATCGCCAAGTTTGATTTCCGTGGCAAAAGCATCTTGCTGACGCTGATTGATTTGCCGTTTTCGGTTTCACCTGTCATCTCGGGTTTGATTTATGTCTTGCTGTTTGGCGCCCAGGGCTGGTTCGGCGGCTGGCTGCAGGAACACAATATCAAGATCCTGTTTGCGGTACCCGGTATTGTGCTGGCGACAATTTTCGTGACTTTCCCCTTTGTCGCACGTGAATTGATCCCGCTGATGCAGTCGCAGGGCAGTGAAGAAGAAGAGGCGGCGCTGGTACTGGGTGCTTCCGGCTGGAAAACCTTCTGGCATGTGACGCTGCCGAATATTAAATGGGGTCTGTTATACGGTGTGATTTTGTGTAATGCCCGTGCGATGGGTGAATTTGGTGCAGTTTCGGTGGTTTCCGGTCATATCCGCGGCCAGACGAATACGATTCCTTTGCAGGTCGAGATTCTGTATAACGAATACCAATTTTCAGCGGCATTCGCGGTAGCATCGTTGCTGGCAATGTTGGCACTGGTTACACTGGCGCTCAAATCATTCATCGAATGGCGTTTACGAGATACACACGAACAGTTTCAGGAGCAGGGATCATGAGCATCGAAGTCAAGAATATTCAAAAGCAATTTGGCAATTTTGTCGCACTTAACAATGTATCGCTGGACTTTCCGGCGGGCGAGTTGACTGCTTTACTGGGCCCTTCCGGCTGCGGCAAAACCACCTTGTTGCGCATCATTGCCGGTCTGGAACAACCGGACCACGGGCAAGTGCTGCTGGATGGCGAAGATGCTTCGGCGCGCCATGTGCGCGAACGCCAGGTCGGCTTCGTATTCCAGCATTACGCATTGTTCAAGCACATGACCGTGTTTGAAAACATCGCTTTCGGTTTGCGCGTACGCCCTGCGGCGACCCGTCCGTCGGAATCGCAGATCAAGGAAAAAGTCACGAAGTTGCTGGAACTGGTGCAACTGGACTGGCTGGCTGATCGTTATCCGCCGCAATTGTCCGGTGGCCAGCGTCAGCGTATTGCATTGGCACGTGCGCTGGCCGTTGAGCCACGCGTCTTGCTGCTGGATGAACCTTTCGGTGCACTGGATGCAAAAGTACGTAAGGAATTGCGTCGCTGGTTGCGTCGCCTGCATGACGACCTGCATGTCACCAGTATTTTCGTCACGCATGACCAGGAAGAAGCACTGGAAGTGGCTGATCAGATCGTCCTGATGAACAAGGGCAATGTCGAACAGATCGGCGCACCCAAGGATGTCTACAACAACCCGGCTTCGCCTTTTGTTTATGGCTTCCTGGGCAATGTGAACCTGTTCCATGGCCGTGTACATGAAGGCATCCTGCAATCATCGGGCATCGCATTCGAGGCGCCTGAACATGCAGAAACCCAGGATACCAAGGGTATCGGCTATGTGCGTCCGCATGACCTGGAAGTGGATAGATACACGACCGGTGCAGAAGGCATCGTGGTGCAATTGCGCCGTGCCCATGCGATCGGTCCATTGGCGCAACTGGAACTGGAGCGCGATGATAACGGCGAATTGATTGAAGCCGTGATCTCGAATGAACGCTTTGGTCATTTGAAATTGAAAGAGGGCGAAACACTAATTGTTCGTCCTAAACGTTTGCAAGTGTTCGTTGACGAATCGGTGTAAGCGCTCAAACGCTGACCGTTAGTCACCGCACTATTGCGCAAGTATAGATAGAGGTGCCTGGATATGAATTTTCAACAACTACGATCGATCCGCGAGACCGCGCGTTGCGGTTACAACCTGACCGAGGTGGCGAATGTGCTGTTCACATCGCAGCCTGGCGTCAGCCGCCAGATTCGGGAGTTGGAGGAAGAGCTGGGCGTCGATATCTTTGAACGCAATGGCAAACGCCTGACCGGCCTGACCGATCCCGGTCGCGGCATCTTGCAGATCATAGACCGCCTCTTGCTGGAAGCGGAAAACCTGCAACGTGCGAGCCAGGAATATGCCGGCCAGGAAATCGGCACGCTGGCGGTGGCGACCACCCATACCCAGGCACGTTACATGTTGCCGAAAGTGGTGCAGGTATTCCGCAAGGAATTCCCGAAAGTGCGTATCGCCCTGCAACAGAGCACACCCGAACATATTGCCGAGTGGGTCTTGTCGGGCAAGGCGGATATCGGTATCGCGACCGAGGGTTTGAGCCAGTTCGAAGACCTGGTGTCCTTCCCATGCTACCGCTGGCATCACTCGGTAGTCGTACCGGACGGCCATCCCTTGCTGGAAAAGAAACTGATCACACTGGCCGACCTGGCGCAGTATTCATTGATTACCTATGACCTCGGCTTTACTGGTCGCGGCCATATCGATGAAGCATTCAAACAGGCTGATATCACCACCGATATCGTGTTGACGGCGATGGATTCGGACGTTATTCAACAATACGTATTGCTCAACCTGGGTGTCGGCATCGTTGCGTCGATGGCGCTGCAGCAGAATGGCAGCAATGGCTTGAAAGTGATTGATGCGTCACACCTGTTTGCACAAAACGTGACACGCCTGGCGGTACGTCGCGGTGCTTACCTGCGTCAATACACATACGACTTTATCCAGCAATTTGCACCGGACCTTACGCGTGCGGATATCGATGAGGCGATGAAGGCACATGCCTGAATAGTTTGATGCGGTAGCCTGGGTGATAAAAAAAGCGTGCTGTCTATATTGGACAGCACGCTTTTTTAACATTCTGCAGCAACTCATTGCCGCTTAAGGCAGGGGTATGCCTTTCGCTTCCGACAAATCATGGCGTACAGCCTGTTTGCTACGATGTGATTTGCGCCACGAAAAGAAAACCTGTGTCGCGATCATGAGGGCGCACAGGGAAAGAAATGCGCAACTGATAGGGTGCTGCAGGAATACCACCATGTCGCCGCGTGACAGCAATAATGCGCGTCGGAAGTTTTCTTCTATCATCGGACCCAGTACATAGCCGAGAAGTATCGGTGCAACGGAGAAGTCAAGCGCGACGAACAATGCTCCGACCAATCCGAATGAAAGAACTTCACCCACTTCAAACAAACTGTTATTGACGCTGTATACACCGACCGCGATAAAGAAGAGCGCAGAGGGAAACAGAAAGCGATACGGTACGCGCAACAGCTTCACCCAAATCCCGATCAGGGGCACGTTCAGCAAGATAAGCAGCACATTACCGATCCAGAAACTGGCTACCAGTCCCCAGAACAAATCAGCATGTTCGGTGATCAGCTGTGGTCCAGGTTGAATACCCTGTATCAGCAGCGCGCCGAGTATCAGCGCCATGACGGCGTCCCCCGGGATACCCAGGCTCATCGTCGGCACAAAATCCACTTGTGTCTTCGAGTGAGAAGCAGCCTCCGGCGACGCTACACCCTCTATCATGCCGGTGCCGAACAGCTCGGGCGTTTTCGATATTTTGCGTTCGAATGCATACGCAATAAAAGTCGTGATGGTCGGGCCGGTACCCGGCATGCAACCGAATAGCGTACCGATGAAGGTACCGCGCAACATGGGCATGAAGGAGCGCTTGAGCTCCGCCTTGCTGGGACGCATATCGCGTAGCCTGACCCTGGTGTTATGCGTATCGATTACTTTCATCTGGTTTACATTACGTAAAAACTCGGTCACGCCGAACAGGCCGAGTGCCAGTGCTACCAATTCGACCCTGTTCGATAATTCCAGGAAGCCGAAGGTAAAACGCATCACACCGGTGTTCACATCAGTACCTACCGTGCCAATCAGCAAACCGACCAGGGTCATTGCGACTCCCTTGAGGGCAGAACCGCGCGACATGGTGCCGCCGCATAGCAAGCCGAGCAGCATGATCGAAAAGATCTCAGCCGGCCCGAACTCGAAGGCAATGCTGACCAGTAGTGGTGACGCAATGATCATGACGATGATGCCAACCGAGGCTGCGAAGAAGGAACAAATCATCGTGATGCCGAGCGCTGTACCTCCCTTGCCCTGTTGCGTCAGCGGATAGCCATCCAGGCAGGTGACAGCGTGCGGCGGATGGCAAGGCAGGTTCAGCAGGATCGCACCGATTGCCCCGCCGTACTGTGAACCGTAGAAAATACCGGCCAACATGAGGATGGCGGGAATGGGATGCATCGCGTAGGTGATCGGCAGCAGGATGGAAATCGCAGACAAGGCACCCATCCCGGGCAATACCCCGATCAGGTTACCTATCAGGACACCGAAGAAGGACCACATTAAATTGTGCGGCTGTAGCGCAATGCCAAAGCCATGTTGCAAGTCCAGCAGAGATTGCCACATTTTTCAACTCCATTGCAGTAGCGGAAATTGCACACTAAGTGCCCACCAAAACACCACTACGCTGACCAGCATGAGTGCCAGCGCCAGCAAGAATGCATCTTTCAGCTTGTTGTTGCGGTCGCCGAGCGCCGAGATGAAGACAAGCGCAAAACTTGCCGGTAGCAAGCCGCCGTGCTCGCCGAGGATCACGAACGCGATGAGGCCGGATACGATGCACAACCAGCCGCGCCATTGCGGCGTCCCGGTTTTTTGGGCGGCGGGCGCAGTACGTGTCGCTTGCAGCGCAATTGCACCGCCGACCAGCGCGAGCAATACTCCTTCGACTACCGGCATAAAGCCGGAGCCCATTTGTTCCAGCGTGCCGACCTTGTAGTTGAAGCCGCGCGCTGCCGCAGCGAGACCGATCAACATCATCAGTGCGCCGCCGTAGTAGTCCTTGTTATATTTGTTGAACCACTTATTGATAGCCATTTTTGTCTCCTTCTTATGGCCGAATGCCTGTTTGCCTGACAGGCATTCGGAGACAGCATGTGTTTCAGTGTGCTGCTTCTGATACGTATACCGGCGCGGGTTGGGTAAAGTAGGCGTGCAGTATTTGATAAACCATCAGATAGTTTTTCTGTTGAAAACTGGCATGGGAAATACCGTTCAACATGGTGAACTGTTTGTCCGGGTGGGGCAGGAGTTTAAAGAATTCAATCAGGTCGTCAAAGGCTGCGATACCATCGAACTGACCGCGCAACACGACGGTAGGGACGGTAATTTTTTCCGGATCAACCAGTGGCAGCTTGGAACACATATCGATATAGGTGCCGTTCGGCATGGAATCATCGAGTGCCAGGATTGCATCGGCAAAGGCTTCCACCACGCGTTTTTCCGCACAGTCGGCGTGATCGCGTTCAAAGATCGAATAGACGTAAGCCCTGTCAATAGCGCGTCGATTCGACGAAAGAAATTCAGGCAGCTTCTTGCGTCTTTGTTCCAGCGTATGTGCACCTTCACCAGTCCACACGAAGGCATCGAGTGCCAGTCGTGATACGCGGTCCGGATAGCGCTGTGCAAACAAGGCGGCGCGCAGGGCGCCGGACGAAATGCCGTAGGTCAGGAAACTGGTAACACCGCGTGTACGCCGGATATAGTCGGTGGCAGCAGCGAGATCGTCCGCGCCGTTGGAAATGTCGCAGGTGATATCGCGTGTTTTATCGGAACGGCCATATCCCTCCATATCAACGCACCAGCAAACGAAGCCGCGCTTGGCGAACCAGTCCATCACTGATGAATCCGCCCGACCCGGTACTTCCAGGTCGAAGGTGGGTTGCGATGCCATCGACGAACCATGGACGAACAGTACCGCAGGTTTATTCTCCGGTGTATCGACAAACTTTTCCCACAAGAACAGGCGCACGTCGCCTTTGTTGGTCCAATGTTCTACGCCTTGCACTGCGGTTTCGGATATCTTTTGTACTGCGTTCATTCAATTCTCCTAAGGTTATTTTCCAATTAAAACTATGTGACCGGAAGCTGCTTGTGTGACGCGTCAGAGCTGGACACCGCTTGCGGTTTCCCAGTACTTGACGATTTCTGAGTGATCGCGGCTACCGCCGATTTGTTCACAGGCGGCGCGCCACAATTTCTCGGTTGCTTCACCTAGCGGTACTGCCGCACCTACGCTATGTGCACTGTCGACGGCGATCTTTACGTCCTTGGCGATCAGTTGCATCGCCATGCCGGTGCCGAATTTGTGCGTCAGTACATGCGGAATGATTTTTTTGACGACCGGGTGCTGGCGACCATTGCACATCACATCGATGGCTTCGGCCATGACCTTGCTGTCGAGACCAAACTTGCGACCTATGGTCATCGCTTCCAGCGTATTGATGAGTGCACATGCATTGATGTAATTGGTCATCGCCTTCAGTACGTGTGCACTGCCGATGTCGCCGCAAGGCCAGAGCTTGCGTCCCATCGCGTCGAACAATGGCCGGCAGCGCTCGATTGATGCGTCGTCACCGCTGACCATGATGTCCAGGCTGGCATCCTTCGCGAATACCACCCCGCCCATGACAGGCGCATCCAGGTAGCCGATACCCAGCGTTGCAAGTTCGGCGCTGATGCTGCGGGTTACCGCCGGAGCGGAAGTGCCCATGTCGATGGCGATGCTGCCTGGTGCGAGCTGCGTCGCGAGTCCGTCGGTAAACAATACTTGCCGCACCACCTGATCGCTGGGCAGCATGAAAATCACTGCATCTGCACCTATCCCTACTTCTGCTGCGCTGCGTGCAACGCGTGCACCATGTTCCTGTGCGAAGGCGTTGGCGGTCGTCGCATGCGTGTCGTAGACGGTCAGGGAAAAACCCTTGCGCGCGAGTTGCCCGGCCATAGGCGCACCCATATTGCCGATCCCGATGAAACCGATATTCCTGATGTTATCCATCGCTGTATTTCTCCTGTGTCCCGCTTAAAATCCGCGTTCTTGCATGGCAGGACTTACTTGTTCTCGAAGCCGGGTTCGAAGTAGCCACCGTCGGTGGTGCCATCGACCGCCTTGCCATGGATGCCATGTGACAAATCCTTGACGGTGAGGAAGACGACGTCTTCATCCGGCGTTGCGACCGTTGAGTGCACGATATTGGCCGGGAAGTACAACAGCGTTCCCGGGCCGCATAGTCGCTCCGGTTGATCGCCTATGCTCACGCGCAAGGTGCCTTGCACGATGTAATTCCATTGCTCGTTCGGATGGGTATGCGGCTTCGCGCCAGTGCCACGAGGCTTGCTGATCAGGCCAACCTGCATGCGTTCGCCTTCAACAACAGGGCCGAAAGCGGTCGAGTAACCGATGCCGGCATCCATGCCAGCCATCTCCGGCAACGCGAAGATGTATGTGCCGTTTCCTGCTTTAACGGCACCCTTGTTTTTGGTATTGGTAGTCATATTGTTCTTTCCTTGAGATTGCAGTGATCCTGCTATTCATGCCGCAGTGCTGTGCAGGCCGGCAGCTTCCACCCCTTTGAGGCAGCAGGCTTCATCTTCATCACCGGTGCCGCCACTGGCACCGACTGCACCAAGGATCGAACCGTTTTCGGCCTTGATCAGTACCGCTCCGGTTTGTGGCAGGAAACGACCTTTGGCAGTCGCCGCCAGTGTCGTGAAAAAGGCCGGATTATCTTTGGCGCGCTGGCCGAGTGCACGGCTGGAACAACCCATGGCTGCGGCGCCCCAGGCTTTGCCCAGTGCAATGTCGAGCCGGAACATGCTGGCGTTGTCTTCGCGTTGTGCGGCGATGATATTGCCGCTGGCATCGAGTACGACTACCGCGAGCGGCTTGATGCCAACTTCATGGGCATGCGCGAGGGCGTTTTCAATAATGCTGTTTGCTTGTTTCAAGGTTAAAGCGGACATGCGTGATCTCCCGTGAATGTTGCGGTTAAGGTTGAAGGCGAATTTGGAACGGGACACGCCTGTCCCGGGATGGCAGAGCTACCTCAGGGTTTGCGCGCCGATTTCTTTTATCAGTGTGGCGAACTGCTGGTTTTCGTTGCGTACCAGGGTGGCAAATTCTTGAGGTGAATTGCCTACCGGTTGCGATGCTTGCAGCGCAATCGCGTTGGCGACGTGGGGATCCTTCAGTACCTGGACAATGTCGCGATTCAAGCGGGCGATAATGTCGGGCGGTGTACCCGCGGCCGCGAAAACCCCGAACCACGAATTAATGTCAAAACCGGGTACACCTGATTCCGCAATAGTCGGCACATCCGGCAATGCCGGTTGGCGGACGATGGTGGTAACACCGAGTGCGCGCAATTTGTTGGACTTGATAAGGGGCAGCACTGCGGTGATCGGTGCGAACATCACCTGGATCTGGTTTGCGAGCAAGGCGATGACGGCAGGGCCGGATCCCTGGTAGGGCACATGCATCATCTGGATCTTGGTCTGCCTGTCGAACATTTCACCGGCGACGTGGCTGGGTGAGCCTATGCCGGCAGAGCCAAAGTTGAATACACCCGGTTTGGTTTTGGCGAGGGCAATGAACTCGGCAACAGTTTTTGCCGGCACTTGCGGATTAACCACCAGGATGTTCGGTACACGCACGACTTGCGTCACCGGTACCAGGTCCTTGAGCGTGTTGTAGGATAGTTGTTCGTAGATATGTGGTGCGATCACGATGCTGGTCGATTGCGCCATCAACAAGGTATAGCCGTTCGGTTTCGATTTGGCGACCAGGCCGCCGGCGATGGTACCGGATGCACCTGCCTTGTTATCGACCACTACCGGTTGTCCCAGGCTTGCCGAGAGGCCGGGACTTACCAGGCGGGCAATGGCATCAGCAGCTCCGCCTGGCGATGCCGGGACAACCAGCCGTATCGTCTGCTGCGGATAGGTATCTTCGGCGTGGGCCGTTACGCCCGTCAGCGTCAGGCATGTAGTGAGCGTTAGTGCAAACAGCTTTTTCATCCTTGTCTCCTTGATATTTTGTGTCCGCGGATAAACCGTCTTGCTTACGCGTCCTTGCGCGTTTTTTTACAGACTAAGCCTGCGCATCTGTCTGCACAAATGATTTAAATTTATATAATTTATAGATACCATCTATGTATTTCCGTATAACATTGATGAAATCATTGGAAAAGCAGCCTTAGCGGATCGCAAAAGAAGACCAGAACCAGGAGCAAATAAAGTATGGAATTACGACATTTGCGCTACTTTCTAGCGGCGGCACAGTCACAGAGCTTCACGCGGGCGTCGGAGAGCCTGCACATCACGCAGCCAACGCTGTCGCATCAAATCAAGCAAATAGAAGATGAGCTGGGCATACAGTTATTTGACCGGGTTGGTCGCGTAGTCAAACTGACGACTGCCGGCGAACTGTTCCAGGTTTATGCGAAGCGTGCGTTGCTGGAAGTCGATGCGGGCCTCGATGCCTTGAACGAATTGGAGAATCTCAAGCATGGGAGGGTGACCTTTGGTGTGCTGTCTTCATTCGGTACTTTTCACCTGCCGCCTATCCTGGCCGATTTCAACAAGGTTTATCCCGGCATCAAGATCACGGTATTGCGTTTGCGTTCAGGGGAGATAGAAGAACGTTTGCTGGACGGCGATTTGCATTTTGGTGTGGCATACGCACCGTCAAGTACTGAACAGATCAATGTCGAACCACTCTTTACCGTACCGCTTGCACTGGTGGTAGGCGATCATCATCCACTCGTCGGTAGTGCGGGGATTACGCTGAACGAATTGAACGAGCACGAATTGGTCATGCTTTCGGATGAATACAATTCGCGAAAAATGATGGATGCGATTTTGCTGGCGAACGGCATTACACCGCGTATCGTGATGGAAATGAATGCGATAGAACCGATACTTGCAACCGTGCGCCATAGTTCACTCGCGACTATCCTGTCGGCTAACCTGGTTGATGAAATGCCGGGACTGCACCAGGTCCCGTTGACACCTACCGTGACGCATACGGTAGGCTTGTTCACGCGCCGCAACAGCCATTTATCGGCGGCGGCACGCGCATTGGTTGATACGATACGGCAGCGTTTTTGAGTTTGCGGAATGCGGCGCTCTCGAGACGACGATTGGATATTTCAAATTCATCTGCAATGGAGCGAGAGACTGCTGCTGTAAAAATTTGAAGCAATAAAAAAGGAGCGCAATGCGCTCCTTTTTTATTTCATATTTGACTCATCGATCAAGGCACCAGGTTTTGCTTTGCTGCCTGCTTGGCTTTGATTTCGCTGACGGTTTTGTCTATGGTGGTCAGGCGATACGAAGTAGCAGGATGGATCGCGGTGTAGCTGTTGGCGACGCTGGCCGGGTACTGCGCTGCCAGGCGTTGCCAGAAGCTGTTGGCACCATCGATGTTGTAACCACCACGTACCAGCATGTAGAGCGCCAGGTGATCGGCTGCAGCATCGGTTTCTTGCGGTACCGCCTTGATGCCGCCGCTGCCACCGAGGGCACCGGCATCCGGGGTGATGCGTATCATATTGTCGATGACGCCACCGACAGTTGCGCTCATCCTTTGCTGGGCCGGGTGGCCGAGCGCGTTATGTGCCAGTTCTTTCGCCAGTACGTAAGCGACTTCGTTATCGTTGCGTGCAAAATTCAGCATGCCGCGTGTCACGAGGACACGACGGCCATCGGCATACGCACTGACATTGTCGGTGTTACCCAATTCGATACCGAAGCCACAGGCGCGGGTCAGTGGCACGGTCACGGCGACATTGCTGCCGTTGCGTATCAGGCCGAGTTTGACATTGGAGGTCGAGTTGACCAGCGGTCCGAGTATCGCGGCAGCCTGGCGTTCGGCATTTGGTCCTTGCGGCATCGGTTTGTCCTGTACCGTTGCGAGGATGTCACCGCGTTTGACGCCGGCACGTGCTGCGCCGCTATTGTTGAGGACGCCGGTGACTTGCAGGCGTTCATCGAAGCCCAGCGATTGCGCGGCTTCTACATAATCTTCCGAGAATGAGTATTTGGTCTTGGCACTGAAGCCGATCAGGTTGCGCGCATTGCCCTTGCACAGCGCTGCATTGTTGACCAGCAGTGGAGCGGCCAAACGATAGAGGCGATCTTGCTGCGCGGTGACATTGCGCAAGGCTTGCTTTTGCGCGGATTCGGTGACCGGGGCAGGTGCTACGGTGCCGGGACGGGCACCAGGAGTATCGAGCGAGACAGTGCTGCAACCGGCCAGCAATAAAGCGATGGGAAAGAGGGCGGTGGTGGCCGGCGGTAGCCGCTTCATTTTGGACATTACAGGTTGCAGCAGGGCATGCATAAAAAATTCTCCTAGAGATTCAGTGTTTCCCGGTGCTGCCGAAGCCGCCAATACCGCGTTCGCTTGTATCAAATTCTTCAACTACATTGAAGCCGACTTGCAGGACCGGAACGATGACCAATTGCGCCAGGCGTTCCATAGGATTGAGGGTAAATTCTGTCTGACCGCGATTCCATGTCGACACCATCAATTGGCCCTGGTAATCGGAGTCGATCAGGCCGACCAAGTTCCCCAAAACGATACCGTGTTTGTGGCCCATGCCGCTGCGTGGCAGGATCATCGCGGCATAACCCGGATCAGCCAGGTGAATCGCCAGGCCGGTCGGTACCAGATGGGTCTCACCCGGTTTGATGGTGATAGGCGCATCGAGGCAGGCACGCAAATCCAGGCCGGCGCTGCCCGCGGTGGCATAGGCTGGCAATTGTTCTTGCATGCGGGGATCAAGGATTTTTACTTCGATAGTCTTCATGGGCTGGAATATACGGATGATGGAGATGGTTGGATATGGCGGTGATCAGGGCAGGCGCTGTGCGATTTCACGCACCAGCTGGCGTGCCAGTTTCTGCTTGTCTGCCAGCGGCAAGGCGGTATGCCCTTTGTCGTCGAACAGTACGAGCTCGTTCTGGTCCTGGCCGAAAGTCTGGTGGCCGATATTGCCGACCAGCAGCGGGATATTCTTTTTCTTGCGCTTGGCTTCGCCGTATTCGAGCAGGTTTTCCGATTCGGCGGCAAAGCCGACGCAGTACGGCGCATTTTTCAATGCGGCAACAGCAGCCAGGATATCGGTGTTTTGTTCGAAAGCCAGCGATGGTGCATCACCGGCTGCATTCTTTTTCAGTTTCTGTGCGCTGACATTGGCGACGCGCCAGTCGGCGACTGCAGCCACTGCGATGAAGATGTGTTGTGCGCTGATGCGCGACATCACGACATCGTGCATTTGTTCGGCGGTCTGCACATTGATGCGTTGTACGCCGTACGGAGCATCGAGTGCGGTCGGGCCGGATACCAGCGTGACGTCGGCACCGGCTTCGCGCGCGGCACGGGCAATCGCATAGCCCATCTTGCCGGACGAGAGGTTGGTGATGCCGCGTACCGGGTCTATCGGTTCGAAGGTTGGTCCGGCGGTTACCATCACGCTTTTGCCGACCAGCAGGTTGGGCTGGAAGGATGCAATGATTTCTTCCAGCAATTGTTCCGGTTCCAGCATGCGGCCCATACCGGTTTCGCCACAGGCTTGCTCACCGGCGTCAGGGCCGAGTACGGCAATGCGATCTGCTTTCAGTTGCGCCACGTTACGACGTGTAGCCGGGTTTTGCCACATCTCTACATTCATGGCCGGTGCTACCAGCAAAGGCAGTGTGTCGGGACGGGCCACGCATAAAGTGGAGAGCAGGTCGTCGCATGCACCATGCGCGAGCTTGAAGATGAAGTCGGCGGAGCAGGGTGCGATCACAATCGCATCCGCATCACGTGTCAGGTCGATGTGCGGCATATTGTTGGCTACGCGCGCATCCCATTGATCGGTGACGACCGGATGGCCGGACAGTGCCTGCATGGTGACCGGTGTGATGAAGTGGGTGGCGGCATTCGTCATGACCACCTGCACTTGCGCGCCGGCCTTGCCGAGCGCGCGTGTCAGTTCTGCCGCTTTATAACAGGCGACGCCGCCGGTTAATCCCAGTACGATTTTTTTACCAGCAAGATCCATGAAGGACTCTCCTGAAAGATGTGCGGGCTAGTGTATCAGCTTGCGCGCGGCAGGCTCATTTTCCGACGCGTCGCAGCTCGTCGTAGATAAACAATACGGCACCGATGCAAATCGCGCTGTCGGCGATGTTGAAGGCAGGCCAGTGCCAGCCGCCGATATGGACATCGAGGAAATCGATGACATGGCCGTACAGTACACGGTCGATCACATTGCCGATGGCACCACCGAGTATCAGGGCCAGCGCCCAGCAAAACAGGCGTTGCCCGGCATGCTTTTTCAGCAGGTAAATGATGAAGATGGCTGCGCCTATCCCCATTATTGTAAAGAAGTAACGTTGCCAGCCGGTTTCTGATGCGAGGAAGCTGAAGGCAGCGCCCTTGTTATACACCAGTACCAGGTTGAAGAAAGACGTCACCGCATGCGATTCGCCATAGACGAAGAGGCGGGTAATCGTGATTTTGGTGATTTGATCGAGCAGGACCAGGACGGCGGCGATGCCTAGCCATGGAAGCATGCTGCTGGAGGATGAGAAGTAACGTTTATTGGAAGCCATCGCTATCTTTGCCGGTAAGTGTCGTAAAAATCGCTCCGGCCGCAGCCGGAGCGAGGTGTGCGCAAATCAATGATGCCGTTTGCGTCAATCTTATGCAAAACGACGTGCTTCGCCCTTGCCGAACAGGTTGGCGACGCAACGGCCACACAAGCCTTCATGTTCCGCATGCGAACCGACATCGGCGCGATAGTGCCAGCAGCGTTCGCATTTCTGGTAAGTCGAAGGTGTGACCACAACGCTTTCTTCTTCAGCGCTGGCAACCTGGCTGACGCCGGCTTGCGAAGTGATCAGCACGAACTTCAAATCATCATCGAGGCTGGCGAGTGCGGCAAATTTGTCACCGCTGGCTTTCAGTTCGACTTCTGCCTGCAGTGAAGAACCGATACCGCCGGCGACGCGCACTTCTTCCAATTGCTTGGTGACATCGTTACGTACTTCGCGCAGCAGCGTGTACTTGGCGAGCAGGGCTGCGCCATCGCTGACTTCCGGCAATTGATAGAAGGTGTGCGTGAAGATGGTGCCGTCGGTATTCACATCCGGGCTGGCGAATACGGCCCATGCTTCCTCTGCAGTGAAGGAGAGGATAGGTGCCATCAGGCGCAGCAGCGAATGCGTCAGGTGCCAGATCGCGCTTTGCGCCGAACGGCGTGCATGCGAAGTAACGCCGCTGGTGTACAGGCGATCCTTCAGGATGTCGAGGTAGAAGCCGCCAAGGTCTTCCGAGCAGTACATCTGCAGTTTCGAAACCACCGGATGGAATTCGTAGACTTTGTAATGCGCGAGGATCTCTGCTTGCATCGCATTCATTTGTGCGACGGCATAGCGATCGATCTCCAGCATGTCGGCTACCGGTACCAGGTCTTTCGCCGCATCGAAGTCCGAAGTGTTCGACAGCAGGAAGCGCACCGTGTTGCGGATACGGCGATAGCTTTCGGTCACACGCTTGAGGATTTCATCCGAGATCGACAATTCACCGGAGTAATCGGTGGAAGCGATCCACAGGCGCAGGATGTCGGCGCCCAGGGTATCGGAAATCTTTTGTGGCGCCAGCGTATTACCGAGCGACTTCGACATTTTCTTGCCTTCGCCATCGACCGTGAAGCCGTGGGTCAGCAATGCCTTGTAGGGTGCGCGACCATTCATCATCGATGAAGTCAGCAGCGACGAATGGAACCAGCCGCGATGTTGGTCCGAACCTTCGAGGTAGAGGTCGGCCGGGAAAGCCAGTTCTTCCTTGTGCGAACCGCGCAAGACGGTTTGATGGGTACAACCCGAATCGAACCAGACGTCCAGCGTGTCCTTGTTCTTCAGGTACATATCCGCATCCGCTCCGAGCAACTCTTTCGGGTCCAGTGTCAGCCATGCTTCTATGCCGTCTTTTTCGACGCGTTGCGCAATCTGTTCCAGCAGCTCAGGTGTACGCGGATGCAGGTCGCCGGTTTCCTTGTGGACAAAGAACGCCATTGGCACGCCCCATTGGCGTTGGCGTGACAGCGTCCAGTCCGGACGATTGGCGATCATGCCGTGCAGACGCGCCTTGCCCCAGCTCGGGAAGAATTCGGTTTCTTCGATTGCCTGCAATGCGGTTTCACGCAGGGTTGCACCCTGGTTCTTCGGCATCACGTCCATACCGGCAAACCACTGCGAAGTGGCGCGGTAGATGATAGGTGTCTTATGACGCCAGCAATGCATATAGCTGTGGTCGAACATGACCAGTTTGAACAGCGAGCCGACTTCATCCAGCTTGGCGCAGATCGGCTTCGATGCTTCCCAGATGGTCAGGCCGCCGAACAAAGGCAGCCACGATGCGTATTTGCCGTCGCCCATGACCGGCGCGATGATCTCATCGTCGCGCATGCCGTGCGATTTGCAGGAAATAAAATCTTCGATACCGTAGGCAGGTGCCGAGTGCACGATGCCGGTACCGCTGTCCGCAGCAACATAGGTTGCTAAATAGATAGGTGACTCACGATTGTAGCCTGGGTCGAGATCGGCGAATGGGTGTTTGAAGCGGATGCCTTCCAGTGCTGAGCCTTCACAGATTGCGATCGTTTCACCAGTAAGGCCGCAACGCTGCAACACAGTACCCACTAAATCAGCAGCTAGTATTAATAGTTGAGGAACGCCATTGCGGACGACATTCACGAGTGCATAGGGTAGGTCACCATGCACATTAAGCGCCTGGTTGGCCGGGATGGTCCACGGGGTGGTGGTCCAGATGATGGCGTAACCTTTGTTGGTCGGCAGCTTCGCCAGGCCAAACGCTTTCGCCACTTTTTCCGGTTCCGCAAACGGGAAGCCGACGTCGATTGCCGGATCGCGTTTGTCCTGGTATTCGACTTCCGCTTCGGCCAGTGCCGAGCCGCAATCGAAACACCAGTTGACCGGTTTCAGGCCGCGATAGACATACCCTTTTTCCAGCAGGCTGCCGAGTGCGCGCAATTCATCGGCTTCATTGCCGAAGTCCATGGTCTTGTATGGCTTGTCCCATTGACCGAGGACGCCGAGACGGATGAAGTCTTTCTTTTGGCGTTCGACTTGTTCGTTCGCATAAGCGCGTGCCTTGGACAGCACTTCTGCGGTTGGCAAATTCTTGCCGAATTGTTTTTCGATCTGGATTTCGATCGGCATGCCATGGCAATCCCAGCCCGGCACGTAAGGTGCGTCGAAGCCGTCGAACTGGCGCGTCTTGACGATCATGTCTTTCAGGATCTTGTTGACCGCATGACCCAGGTGGATATCGCCATTCGCATACGGCGGACCGTCATGCAGGATGAATTTCGGGCGGCCTTTGGAAGCCTTGCGGATTTTTTCGTAAACCTTTTGATCCTGCCATTGCTTGACCCATTGCGGTTCGCGTTTGGCGAGGTCGCCGCGCATGGGGAAAGGTGTATCGGTCATATTGACCGGATATTTGCTTTGCGGTTTTGCTGCCGGCTTGCCAGGTTTGTTTTGATTGTCAGACATAATATTTTTTCGAAGGTGGTCGGTGAAACAACGGTCGTGATACTTCAGCGGGCCATCGTCAAATTCGGTCAGTCGCGGAAGTAGCCGCGTCGGTCAGTTGCTTGAAATAGGCACGTGCCTCTATCGCATCGCGGTTGATCGCGGCAGTCAGGGTCGGCAGGTCTATATATTTTTCTTCGTCGCGCAGTTTTTTGAGGAATTCCACGCGGATCAGGCGGCCATAGCATTGTTGCGAGTAGTCGAACAAATGCGTTTCCAGCAACACGCGGCCGCTGTCGTCGACGGTCGGGCGCACGCCTATGCTGGCGACGCCGGGCAATGGCTGCTCATCGAGGCCATGCACCTGCACTATATATATACCGGACAGGGCAGGATGCTTGTGTGCGACACGTACATTCAGCGTCGGGAAGCCTATCGTGCGTCCCAGCTTTTTGCCGTGGATGACATGGCCGGACATCGCGTACGGATGACCAAGTAATTCTTCAGCGCGGGCAAAGTCGCCATGCAGCAAGGCTTCACGCACTGCCGATGACGAGATGCGGGTGCCGGTGCTGCTGGTCACGGTAGGCTGCGACTCAACATGGAAACCGTATTGCTTGCCGGCTTCGATCAGGGTCGCGACGTTGCCGGCGCGTTTGGCACCGTAGCAAAAGTCATCGCCGACGATCAGCCATTTGACGTGTAAGCCTTGCACCAGGATTTTTTCAACGAATTCCTGGGGCGACAATGAAGCAAAGTGCGCATTGAAATGTTCGACGATGACGCGATCGACACCGGCTTTTGCCAGCGACTGTAATTTGTCGCGCAGGCTGGCGATGCGGGTTGGGGCCTTGGATGGATCACCGGCACGCGCGGCAAAGAATTCACGCGGGTGCGGTTCGAACGTCATCACGGCTGATTCCAGCCCCATTTTCGACGCGACTTCGCGCAAGCGTGCCAGCAGGGCCTGATGGCCACGATGCACGCCGTCGAAATTGCCGATTGCCAGCGCGCATGGCGCACGGGAAGCAGCATTGGGAAGTCCGCGAAATACCTTCATGTAATGAGTGAGTGAAACTGTCGCAAAACCTTGAATTATAAATGCTTTCGTCGGGTTTCCCTGCGACTAAGATCGTCGGGCGGGGCAAACCGCTGCGCGGAAAGCTGATTTTCCGCATAAGGACGCGGGCGGAGACGCTTGCTACATCTCGCCCCAGACCGCATTCAGGGCTGCCAGCGCCGACAATCCGGCGGTTTCGGTGCGCAGCACACGTGGCCCCATGGATAGCATTAATGCGCCTTGCGCCAGCGCAAGGTCTTCTTCCTTGTCGGTAAAGCCACCTTCGGGCCCTATCATCAAGGCCACCGATTGTGGCGGATGATGGCGCGCCCAGTCAGACAAGGATTGCTCTGCACGCGGGCTGAGCAGGATGCGCTTATGTAAATCCTTTTGCTGCACCCACTGATTGAAATCGACCGGTTCGGCCAGCGCAGCCAGGCGATTGCGCCCGCTTTGTTCGGATGCGGCGACGATGACACCTTGCCAATGCTGCATCTTTTTGGCTGCGCGTTCGGCCGATAACCGCACCACACAACGTTGTGAGGCGAGCGGCTGGATGGCATGGACACCGAGTTCGACCGCTTTTTCGATGATCCAGTCCATTTTGGATGCTTCGGGTAGTGCCTGCGCCACGGTCACCGCGTACGGCAGTTCGACCTCGCGCGGGGTAAACAGCTTGATTTCAGCTGTCACCCGTTTTTTTTCTATGGTGGTGATGGTGGCGGTGTATTCGCCGCCTTCGCCGTTAAACAGGGTGATATGGTCACCGCTACCCAGGCGCACCACCTGGATATGGTGGGCGACATGGTCCGGCAGGGTGATTACCGCGCCGATGGCGAGCGGCTGCGGGCAATAAAAACGAGGCATCTGTGATCCGTTGCTTGTCTTTTCGACATGGTTTTGCGACAAAATAGGGCGTCGCAATGTTTAATTTAGGTGAAACTTCGGCCAAACGCCGGAATTCGATTTTAGTCTGGGCGCGCCACTCTGGTAAAATATGCGGCTTCGCAGCAAAGAGTTTTTTATTTGCTTGTGCATCAGTATTTTGTTCCGGATTTGATTCTATTCCATTCGACTCGCCATCTACACAAATCACATGACTTCCACGCTCCCGACTACCAAAATGGCCAACGCAATCCGTGCGCTGGCAATGGATGCAGTACAAAAGGCCAATTCCGGTCACCCCGGTATGCCTATGGGGATGGCAGATATTGCCGTCGCTTTGTGGGCCAATCATTATTCGCACAATCCGGCCAACCCTAAATGGGTCAACCGCGATCGCTTTGTGTTGTCGAACGGTCATGGTTCGATGTTGCATTACGCCTTGTTGCACCTGACCGGTTACGACCTGTCGATGGATGAAATCCGCAACTTCCGCCAATTGCACTCGAAAACCCCGGGCCACCCTGAAGTTGACATCACGCCAGGTATTGAAACCACTACCGGTCCATTGGGCCAGGGCATCACCAACGCCGTTGGTATGGCATTGGCGGAAAAACTGCTCGCGGCTGAATTCAATCGCCCGGGCTTTGACGTTGTTAACCACCACACTTATGTTTTCCTCGGCGACGGTTGCCTGATGGAAGGCATTTCGCACGAAGCATGCTCGCTGGCCGGTACCTTGCGCCTGTCCAAGCTGATCGCTTTGTATGACGATAACGGCATCTCGATCGACGGTCACGTTGAAGGCTGGTTCACCGACGATACCCCTAAACGTTTTGAATCCTACGGCTGGAATGTCATCCGCGCAGTGGACGGCCATGACGTCAACGCAGTTGATGCAGCGATCAAGCAAGCCAAATCTTCCGACAAGCCAACCCTGATTTGCTGCCGTACCGTGATCGGTAAAGGTTCGCCGAATATGGAAGGCACGCACAACGTGCACGGCGCGGCCCTGGGCGACAAGGAAATCGCCGCTACCCGCGAAGCGGTGGGCTGGACCTACGCACCGTTCGACGTGCCTGCTGATGTCTATGCAGCATGGGATGCAAAAGAAAAAGGCCAGGCACTGGAATCCAACTGGGATACCTTGCTGAAATCGTATAGCGAAAAATTCCCGCAGGAAGCAGCAGAGCTGGCGCGTCGTATGGCCGGTGAATTGCCGGGCGACCTGAACAAGGCGGTCGACGCTTACATCGCTGCATGCGTAGAGAAAAAAGAAACCATCGCCACCCGCAAGGCCAGCCAAAACGCCATCCAGGCGCTGGCACCGGTATTGCCGGAATTCCTCGGCGGTTCGGCCGATCTGACCGGTTCCAACCTGACCAACTGGAAAGAATGCGTTGCAGTCCGCGCTGACCAGGCCGGTAACCACATCAACTACGGTGTGCGTGAATTCGGCATGAGCGCAATCATGAACGGTATCGCCCTGCATGGCGGTTACATCCCGTTCGGCGCGACCTTCCTGACCTTCTCCGATTACAGCCGTAATGCATTGCGCATGGCGGCACTGATGAAGCTGCGCTCCATCTTTGTATTCACACACGATTCGATCGGTCTCGGCGAAGACGGCCCGACCCACCAATCGGTTGAACACGTTTCCAGCCTGCGCCTGATCCCTAACCTGGATAACTGGCGTCCATGCGATACCGTTGAATCGGCAGTGGCATGGGAGCAAGCGGTCAAACGCAAAGACGGTCCAAGTACACTGATTTTCTCGCGCCAGAACCTGCCGTTCCAGGAGCGCACTGCAGAACAAATCGCCAACATTAAACGCGGCGGCTATGTCTTGCGTGACGCGCCGAATGCCAAGGCGATCCTGATCGCGACCGGTTCCGAAATCGAGCTGGCAACCAAGGCAGCGGATGAACTGTCCAAGCACGGTGTCGCAGTGCGCATCGTCTCGATGCCATCGACCGATGTCTTTGATCGCCAGGATGCAGCCTATAAAGCCGGCGTCCTGACCAAAGGCGTGCCACGCGTGGCAATCGAAGCCGGCGTGACCAGCTTCTGGTACAAGTATGTCGGCCTCGAAGGCGGCGTGATCGGTATCGACACCTTTGGCGAATCGGCCCCGGCCGGCGTGCTGTTCAAGCACTTCGGCTTCACGGTCGAAAACGTCATCGCAGCCGTCAAGAAGACACTGGCGTGACCGAGATCACTTTCCGCCGCGCGACGGCCAACGATGCCGAGGCTATTGCAGCCTTGCGCGTAGACAGCTGGCGCACGACTTACCGTGGTGTGATGCCGGATGCCTATCTGGATAGCATGCGTGCGGAAGAAAGTGCTGCGATGTGGTCGCAGGTATTGCTGGCCGATTTGCCGACGATTTCGATTTTCGTGGCGGAAGCCGGTACTGAACTGGTTGGCTTTGCCGCCGGCATGTACCTGATGCCGGAGAAGCATGAGATGAATGCCGAATTGACGGCGATTTACCTCAAGCCGATTGCCCAGCGTGGCGGTGTCGGTCGCCGTTTGCTGGCGCTGGTGGCGGAAGCATTGCAAAAGCAGGGTGCACACAGTTTGCTGGTGTGGGTGATTGCCGGCAACCAGGGTGCCCGCCAGTTTTACGAACAACTGGGCGCAGAGTTGCTGATTGAACAGCCGTTCACATGGGACGGCCTGGATTTGATGGAAGCCGGTTACGGCTGGCGCGATCTGCCTGCACTGCGGCAGGCTTGTGCTGAATAACTACTGAATATTTTTGTTTGCTGTTGAATTTTTCTGGAGAAAAAGATGACCATCCGCGTTGCAATTAATGGCTACGGCCGTATCGGCCGCAACATCCTTCGTGCACATTACGAAGGTGGCAAAAAGAATGACATTCAAATCGTTGCGATCAATGATCTCGGCGATGTTAAATCGAATGCCCATCTGACCCGTTATGACACCGCGCATGGCAAATTCCCAGGCACCGTTGAAGTTGACGGCGATTACATGGTGGTCAATGGCGACAAGATCCGCGTATTCGCGCAACGCAACCCGGCAGACATCGGCTGGGGTGAGTTGAATGTTGACGTCGTGCTGGAATGCACCGGCTTCTTCACCACCAAGGAAAAAGCCTCGGCCCACCTGAAGGGCGGCGCCAAGAAAGTCATTATCTCGGCACCAGGCGGCAAAGACGTGGACGCAACCATAGTGTTCGGCGTCAACAACAATGTCTTGAAATCCACCGACACCGTGATTTCGAACGCATCGTGCACCACCAACTGCCTGGCACCACTGGTCAAGCCTTTGAATGACAAGATCGGTGTGGTTAACGGCCTGATGACAACCGTCCACTCTTACACCAACGATCAAGTCCTGACCGACGTGATGCATGAAGACTTGCGTCGTGCCCGTTCGGCGACCCAGTCGATGATCCCGACCAAAACCGGTGCAGCCGCAGCGGTTGGCCTGGTCTTGCCTGAGCTGAACGGCAAGCTGGATGGCTTCGCAATCCGCGTTCCGACCATCAATGTTTCGCTGGTTGATCTGTCTTTCATCGCTGCACGCGACACGACTGTTGAAGAAGTCAACGCGGTCATGAAGGAAGCGTCGGAAGGTTCGTTGAAAGGTATCCTGACTTACCAAACCGAGCCGCTGGTTTCGGTCGACTTCAACCACAATCCGGCTTCGAGCAACTTCGATGCGACATTGACCAAAGTGTCGGGCCGTTTGGTGAAAGTGTCGTCGTGGTATGACAATGAATGGGGTTTCTCGAACCGTATGCTGGATACTACGGTTGCATTGATGACTGCCAAGTAATTTCAGGTTTTAGTCTTATTAAAAACGCCCCGGGATTCGGGGCGTTTTTTATTGGTGGTTTGGTAGCGTGTTGATGTTGCTGATGCTGTTCTTTCTTCGTGGAGAAGTGCGTTGCCGGGGGTGGCCCGGCGGCCACTCACTTTCTTTGCTTCGCCAAAGAAAGTAAGCAAAGAAAGGCGACCGCGAAGCCGCAGCCCCTGCGGGATTCCCGTCTGTGCAAGTCAAAAAATGGGAAGGGGACGAAACTCGCTTCGCTCAGACAACATCCCCTTCTTTTTCCATTTTTTGCCCCGCACAGACGGCAGCGTCAAAGCGGGTAACAACCAAAGCCTCTTAGCTTTGCCTTATCAGTGCACTGACAGGGAGGATATTACCCAAATACTGCTTTCCATAAAGCTTCAACGTCGGCAATTTCCTTGGCAACCCGTTCCGTCTCAACCCGGGCCCGCTCCGCCCCCTGCAGACGTATCTGATGCTGCATTTTGCGGAAGGTGCGGTAAGCATCCGCCACCTTGCCAGACAGGTTTTGATCAATCAGCCCCAGTTCGCCACACAGCTTCAACAAGGCAATATTCCCGATATCACCGGTCAGGCGTGCATGCTGCGCCGAGTCGCGCAAGACTAAAAATTGGACGATGAATTCGATATCGATCATGCCGCCGTTGTCATGCTTGAGGTCGAACAGGTCGCTGCGGTTCGGATGCGCATCATGCAGTTTCTTGCGCATATCCAGCACATCACTCTTCAACTTCACCGGATCGCGCGTCTGGCGCAGGACATTGACGCGTATCGCCTCAAAGCGTGCGCCGATGTCGGCGTCGCCAGCGCAGAAACGGGCGCGGGTCAGGGCTTGGTGTTCCCATGGCCAGGCCGAGGTGGACTGGTATTTCTCAAAAGAGGAAACCGTCGACACCAGCAAACCGCTGGCGCCGTCAGGCCGGAGCGCGATGTCGACATCGAACAGGATGCCGGCCGGGGTATGCGCGGTCATCCAGGTGATGAAGCGTTGTGCCAGCTTCGCATACAGCGCCGGTGCTTCCTGGTCATCATCATCGTAGAGGAAGATGACATCAAGGTCCGACGCATAGCCGAGCTCCTTGCCGCCCAGCTTGCCGTAGGCAATCACCGAAAACTTGGGATCTTCGCGATGGCGGGTCGGCAGCGTTTTCCAGATGGCGTGTATGGTTTCGGCCACCAGCTTGTCCGCCAGCTCCGATAAATGATCGGCCAGGCGTTCGACGCTGAGGTCGCCGACCAGATCCTGTGCCAGCAGGCGTATCAATTGCGCATGGTGCATTTCGCGCAAGGCATCCATTTGCCGTTCGGTATCTCCCGGCGTTTCATCCAGGCGTCGGCGGCAGTCACGGGCAAAGGCATTCCAGTCCGGTGCCGCTTTCAATGTACGGTCATCCAGCAATTCATCGAGCAGGATGGGATGGCGCGTCAAATACTGAGCAGCCCAGTCGCTGGCGGCGATCATGCGGATCACGCGTTCCAGTGCATGCGGGTATTCGGTCAACAGGGCCAGATAGGCTGCACGCCGTGCAATTGCTTCAAAGAAATTCAATAAGCGATTCAGCGCCAGCGAACGGGTTTCGGTGACTTTGGCGACGATGGGCAGGGAAGCGTTGACGAGTGCAACCAGCTTGTTGCGGCTGGCTTCCGGCAAGGATTGCAGGCGTGGCGAGTGCCAGGTCGATAGCAGGCGCTGCGCAGAATCGGCCGCGTGGTCGAAGGACAGGGTAGTCAGATAGGTTTCTATCGCTTCCGCATTGTCGCTATCGCTCAGGACCGCACTCAGTTCTGCATTGACGTTTTCATCTGTTGCATTATCGCTGGCCTTGTCGCTGAAGATTTCATCGAACTGCGTCGCCACCAGCTTGCGTTGTTCTTCCAGCGCTGCCAGCAGCGATGCGACATCGTTGTAACCCATCATTTGCGCGACGATCAGGCGATCTGCTTCATTCGCCGGCAGCGTATGGGTTTGCGCATCGTCCAGGTATTGCAGCCGGTGTTCCAGGTTGCGCAGGAAGGTATAGGCATGCAGCAATTGCTCGACCACTTCGGGTTTGAATAATTGCTTTTCGGCCAGGATACGCAGTGTGCGACGCGTCGAGCGGTCACGCAACGCGGCATCACGGCCGCCGCGTATTAACTGGAATACCTGTGCCAGGAATTCGATTTCGCGGATGCCGCCGCGGCCCAGCTTGACGTTGTTGCTGCGATCCGGGTGGCGCGCTTCCTGCCGTGTGACTTCGGCACGGATTTGCGCATGCATATTGCGGATCGCATCAATCGAGCCGTAATCCAGGTAACGGCGATAGACGAAGGGGCGGATGATTTTTTCCAGTGCTTCGATATCGGCCGGTTTGCCGGTCAGCGCACGCGCCTTGACCCAGGCATAGCGCTCCCATTCGCGGCCTTGCACGATCAGGTATTCCTCCACCATGCCAAAGCTCGCGGCCAGCGGGCCGGACACGCCGTTAGGCCGTAAAGCCATGTCGACGCGGAAGGTAAAGCCGTCTTCGGTGATTTCGGACAGGGCGGCGATCAGCTTCTTGCCGAGCCGTGTAAAGAACTCATGGTTGGACAACTGGCGCTGTTCCGGCGTGGTGGTGACGGTTTCGCCATCTTCCGGATAGACGAAAATCAGGTCGATATCTGAAGAAACGTTCAATTCGCCGCCACCCAGCTTGCCCATGCCGAGCACGATCATTTCCTGGGTTTCGCCTGATTCGGCTCCCACCGGCGTGCCGTGGATAGCCACCATATCCGCCATGACCGCAGCCAGGTGCTGCTGTACCGCGAAGTCGCCGAAGGCGGTCATGGTATCGACCACTTCCGCCAGGTCGGCCTGGCCGCTGAGGTCGCGCCGGATCAGGGTCACGATCACCAGATTGCGCAAGCGCCGCATCGCGGCCGGCAGTGAAGCACCGCTATCTGTTTCGTTTTGTAAAATCCGAGCGAAAACCTCGGGGTTCAGGGATAATTTGCCGACTTCGGCTACCTTTTGTGCGCGGGATTCATCCGCGTTAATCCATCGGGTATAAAACCGGGATGCAGCAACTTGGGTCAAAGGTATGTTCGTCACGGGCTGGGAGAGAGTATCCTAGGGGTTCTTGATGATTGCGGTGTAAGTCCGCGCTGTTGTCGGCTTATGTCAGTTTTTGGCCTGCCGGCTGTTTTATTCTACGCGAAGTCGACTCACCGACCTTTTTGATTGATGCCTACAGATCAACGTCCACCAGAACCGAGCCAGGCTGCGCATTCGTTGCAGACCGGCTGGCGCTCGATCCAGGCATGCCTGAGCTATGCCAACCGGGCCAGCTTTAATGCGCTGTGCTGGTTGGGCAAGCTGTTGCTGGTGGCTTATTTTATATTCTGTGTGCTCTTCCTCGGTTTGCGCTATGTGGTCTTGCCGCAAATCTCCAACTACCGTGTCGATGTGGAAAATGTCGCGACCAAGGCGATCGGGCGTCCGGTCACCATCGGTTCGATCGATGCATCCTGGCACGGCTTGCGTCCTTTCCTCTCGCTGGACAATGTCGCGATTTATGACAAGGGTGGGGATGTCGCCTTGCGCCTGCCCAAAGTCTCGGCCACCGTGTCGTGGTGGTCGGTCATGGTGGCCGACCTGCGCCTGCATAGCCTGGAGATAGACAAGCCGGACATGGATGTCGAACGCGACGCCAATGGCAACTTCTATGTAGCCGGCATGCTGATTGATATGCAAAAGGATGGCGACGGCAAGGCTGCCAACTGGATACTGTCGCAGCGCGAAATCCGCATCAAGGACGGGCAACTGCGCTGGCAGGACAAATCGCGGCAGGCACCGGAACTGTTGCTCAACGATGTGAATGTGGTCTTGCATAATGAAGGCCGGCATCATCAGTTCGCTTTGAAAGCGACGCCGCCGGCTGCCATAGCTGCGCCGCTGGATGTGCGTGCGGCGTTCGACCACCCTTATTTTTCCAAGAAGATTTCCGACGCCACGCGTTGGACCGGCACCATTTATACCGCGGTACGCGATACCGAACTGGCGGCCTGGAAAACCTATATCGACTTCCCGTTTGAGTTGCAGCAAGCCAAGGGTTCCCTGCGGGCGTGGCTGAGCTTCGACCATGCGCGTATCGCCGACCTGACCGCTGACCTGGCCTTGTCCGATGTGTCGGCGCAATTGCGCAAGGATTTGGTGCCGCTGGAACTGACTTCGGCAAATGGCCGTATTGCGATCAGCGAGCCATTGGACACGAGTCCGCGCGACGGTAAGCCGACTTTCGGCGCGCAGGGTTATACGATTTCGCTGATGAATTTCTCGCTGCTGACGCGCGACGGCCTGGTTTTGCCGAGCACCACCTTGAGCAAGCGCTATGTGGCGGCGAAGAAAGACGTGCCGGAACATGCGGAAATCCTGGTCAAGCAACTGGACTTGCAAGCCTGGGCCAATTTTGCCGGTCGCCTGCCGCTGCCGGAAGAGCAGTTGCGCATGATCAGCGATTTTGCGCCGCGTGGTGTGTTGAAGGATTTTTCGGCGCAGTGGGCCGGTGCTTATCCGGAGATTGCTTCCTACAAAATCAAAGGTGATTTTGCGAACCTGTCGATGAATGCGCAGCCGGCCCGTTCGGCCCGTGCCGCCACTGCGACTGCGCCGGCGCAAGCGGCAATCCCGGCGATTCCCGGCTTTGAGAATTTATCCGGACGGATAGATGCGAACAGCCAGGGCGGCAATATCGTGCTGGCATCCGACCAGCTCAAGCTGGCCTTGCCGACCTATTTTTCCGAACCTGAAGTGGCGTTCGATACCTTCAATATGGATGCGCAGTGGGCTTTCCAGAAGAACGATCAATTCCTGCTTAGCGTGAAGGGCCTGAATTTTGTGCAGCAGGGTTTGACCGCTTCCCTGTCCGGTACGCATCTGATGCCTTTACACAAGAAGGCCGGGCATGACCTCGGTACGATCGATGTGACAGGCAATATCTCGGGACTGGAGCTCAACAAGATAGGCAATTACCTGCCTACCGCAATGAATGCCGATTTCCGTACCTGGCTTTCACATGCCCTGATCGCCGGTACCTTGCGCGATGCCCGCATCAAGCTGAAAGGCGACCTTGCGCATTTCCCTTTCCATACGACCAAGCCGAATGAAAAACCGAAAGGTGAATTTACCTTTGGTGGCCGGATTGATGATGGTGGCCTGAATTACGCGCCTGACATGTTCGCCAAGGATGGCAAGAAACCGATGTGGCCTTTGCTGGAAAAAGTGAAGGGCACCATCCTGTTCGACCGCACCCGCATGGAAATCAAGGGTGAAAGCGGCAAGACCAATGGCGCGGATGTATCGAATGTAAAAGCCGTGATCCCGGATTTGCTCGCCGACAATCCTGTGCTGGAAATTGACGGCAATGCAGCCGGTACCCTGCAGACCCTGGTGCAGTACACGCTGGATAGCCCGGTAGCGGAATGGATAGACCACTTCACTGATGAGACCAAGGCCAGCGGCAATGCGACGCTGGGACTCAAGTTGCAATTACCGCTGCACAAAATGATAGATGCCAAGGTGCAGGGCATATTGAAATTCAATAACAATAATGTGACCTTGCAAAATGTGATCCCGATGATGTCGGGTACCACAGGCCAACTGGAATTCAATGAAAAGGGTTTGACGCTGAATGGCATCAAATCGACTTTCCTGGGTGGCCCGCTGACAGTGACTGGTGGCACGCAAAAAGACGGCAATATCCTGATCAAGGGTGACGGCACGCTGACTGCTGCGGGCTTGCGCAAAAACTATCCATCACCGGCGATGCAGAAGCTGGTGGACAAGATCAACGGCAGCACGCGTTTCGGTGTCACGATCGGCGTGCGCAGCAAGCGCGTTGATGTCGTGGTGGATTCCAATTTGCGTGGCCTCGGCCTGGATTTCCCGGCACCTTTGAACAAGGCGGCCAAAGATGCCTTGCCGCTCAAGTTCGAACAACTGAGCCTGGCGCCTGATGCGACGGGCCTGATGCGGGACAACCTGAAAGTGGCACTGGGACCGGCCATCGTCGCTAACTATGCACGTGAAAAGAATACCAGCGTCGCGAACCCGGAGTGGCGTGTCGTCTACGGCGGCATCGGCGTGAACACACCGGCTCCTGTGCCGACGAGCGGACTGGCGCTCAATATCAGCATGCGTTCGCTGAATGTCGACGACTGGCTGAAAGTGATGTCGACCGATGCCGTCGATCCAAAGAAGAAGGTAGCGGCTGATCCCTTAAGCGCGCTGAATATGTCGCAGTATGTGGAACCGACCAGTATTGCGGTGCGCGCGACGGAATTGAATTTGCTGGACAAGAAATTCGATAATGTCGTGCTCGGCGCAACCCATGATAAAGGTGCGTGGCAAGCCAACGTCGATGCCGCGCAAATGTCCGGTTATTTGACTTGGATTGAATCGTCATCGGGACGCGGCCTCGGCAAGGTGACGGCAAGATTGTCATCGCTGACTGTACCGAAGACGGCGAATACCGAAGTCAAGAATCTGCTCGACGGCGTTGATACCGCAACGGAAATGCCGGCACTCGATGTGATCGCCGATAATTTTGAATTGATGGGCAAGAAACTCGGCCGCCTCGAATTGCTGGCACATTATGTGCGCGCTACCGAGGGCAGGGAATGGCGTATCCGCAATTTGTCGCTGAGCAATCCGGATGCAAGCCTGAAGGCCAGTGGCAGCTGGCTGGCGAAGAAGAGCGGTAATAGTTCCAGCCTTGATTACAGTATGAACATCAATAACGCGGGCAATCTGCTCGGCCGTTTCGGCTTTGCTGACGTCGTGCGTAGCGGCAAAGGAAAAATGGAAGGCACAATCAGCTGGAAGGGACTGCCATTCTCCATCGATTACCCGAGCTTGTCCGGCAATATCAACCTGGATATGGCGTCCGGCCAGTTCCTGAAAGTTGAACCGGGTGCGGCGAAACTGCTGGGCGTACTCAGTCTGCAATCGATACCGCGCCGCCTGACCCTGGATTTCCGCGATGTGTTTTCTGAAGGCTTTGCCTTCGACGGCATCACCGGCAGCGCCAACATCAACAATGGCGTGGCGTCCACCAATAACCTGAAAATGCGCGGTGTCAGCGCGACGGTCTTGATAGACGGCTCGGCCGATATCGACAAGGAATCGCAAAACCTGCGCGCAGTCGTGATCCCGGAAATCAATGCTGGTGCGGCCTCGGTCGCTTATGCGCTGGCGGTCAATCCAGTGATTGGTGCCGGTACCTTCCTGGCGCAACTCTTCCTGCGTGAACCATTGATGCGCGCGTTTACGTTTGAATACATGATTACCGGACCGTGGAAGGATCCGAACGTCACCAAGGTGGAACGCAAGACGGAACAATCGTCAACACCGGCACCGGCCGCAACGCCCGGGTAATATATACAAAAATGCTTGTGTCTGAATACTGCAAACAGAAAGCTGAACCATGACGAACCCCCTCTCGCGCGTGGCCGCGATCCAGATGGTTTCCACTCCATCGATAGAAGAGAATATCGCTACCGCCAAACGTCTGATTGCAGAAGCTGCACAGCAAGGCGCGCAATTGGTCCTGCTACCCGAGTACTGGGCGGCGATGGGCATGCAGGAAACCGATAAGCTGGGCTATGCCGAGCAAGTCGATATCGGACCGATCCAAAGCTTTATGGCGGCTACCGCGCGCGAACATCAAATCTGGCTGATAGGCGGCACTTTGCCGCTGGCGGCCGATGTTGCAGATAAAGTCTTGAATACGATGATGGTGTACAACCCGGCAGGCGAGCGGGTCAAACGCTATGACAAGATCCATCTGTTCAGCTTCACCAAGGGTGAAGAATCCTATGATGAAGCGCGTACCATCGTGCATGGCAATGAGGTCACCACCTTCGATGCGCCTTTCGGCAAAGTCGGCTTGTCGGTTTGCTATGACCTGCGCTTTCCCGAGCTATACCGTGCAATGGGTGATTGCACATTGATCGTGGTGCCGGCGGCATTTACCTATACAACCGGCAAGGCGCACTGGGAAATCCTGCTGCGCGCACGGGCGATTGAAAACCAGTGCTACGTGCTGGCGGCGGCGCAGGGTGGTCGCCATAAGAATGGCCGTACAACCTGGGGCCATAGCATGCTGATCGATCCCTGGGGTGAGGTCAAAACCGTGCTGGCAGAGGGCGAAGGCCTTGTAATCGGGGATATTGAACCCCATCATCTATCAGGTATCCGGGAAAATCTTCCTGCGTTGAAACATCGCAAGCTGTAGTAGTTGGGGGCGAATACGGCCATATGCTCTACAATTCGCTTATCCGAATCAATTTTTGCGCTTGACGCGTGAATAGCAAAGACACAATGACTCCATTTGAACCAAATCTTAAAACGCTAGCCGTCGCCCGCGATGTGTTGTTGACGCCTTTTGGCCTGGATGAATCCATCCTGATCAAAACACTGGGAACGATGTTCACGCATCGCGTCGACTATGCAGATTTGTATTTCCAGTTCACCAAGAGTGAAGGCTGGAGTCTGGAAGAAGGCATCGTCAAGACCGGCAGCTTCTCCATCGACCAGGGTGTCGGTGTGCGTGCCGTGTCCGGTGACAAGACCGCATTCTCGTATTCGGATGAAATCTCCGAACGTGCGTTGCTGGAAGCGGCATTGGCAACGCGCACCATTGCGCGCCAGGGTGCAGGCAAGGTCAAGGTTGCTTCGGCGATCCAGGCCGGCGGCGGTCGTTCGCTGTACCTGCCGCATGACCCGCTGACTTCGCTGGATGCCACCGAAAAAGTAAAGCTGCTGGAAAAGATAGAACGTATTGCACGCGCCAAAGATCCGCGTGTGGTGCAAGTCATGGCCGGCCTCGCCGGTGAATATGATGTGGTGTTGGTGGTACGCAGCGATGGCGTACTGGCAGCCGATATCCGTCCGCTGGTACGCGTGTCGATTACCGTGATCGCCGAACAGAACGGTCGTCGTGAAATGGGTTCCAGCGGTGGCGGTGGTCGCTATAGCTATGCTTACTTCGACGATGAACTGCTGGAAAAATACGCGAGCGAAGCGGTTGCTTCGGCGCTGGTGAACCTCGAAGCGCGTCCGGCACCTGCCGGTCCGATGACCGTGGTGCTTGGCCCCGGCTGGCCTGGCGTGCTCTTGCACGAAGCGATTGGTCATGGCCTGGAAGGTGATTTCAATCGCAAGGGTTCCAGTGCATTCTCCGGTCGCATCGGTGAACGCGTCGCGGCCAAAGGCGTGACTGTAGTCGATGACGGCACCATTGCTGATCGTCGCGGTTCGCTGAATATCGATGATGAAGGCAATCCGACGCAATGCACGACGCTGATCGAAGACGGCATCCTGAAGGGCTATATCCAGGACACCATGAATGCGCGCCTGATGAAGATGCCGGTTACCGGTAATGCGCGCCGTGAATCGTTCGCGCACCTGCCTATGCCGCGCATGACGAATACTTATATGCTGGGTGGCGACAAAGATCCGGCAGAAATCCTGGCATCGGTAAAGAACGGTTTGTATGCGGTGAACTTCGGCGGCGGTCAGGTCGATATCACCAACGGCAAATTCGTGTTCTCGGCCAGCGAGGCTTATATGATTGAAGACGGCAAGGTAACTTACCCGGTCAAGGGTGCCACCCTGATCGGTAACGGCCCTGACGTTTTGAATCGCGTATCGATGATAGGTAACGATATGCGCCTCGACAGCGGTGTCGGTGTGTGCGGCAAGGAAGGCCAGAGCGTGCCGGTAGGCGTCGGTCAGCCTACCTTGCGCATAGATGGCGTAACAGTGGGCGGTACGGCTTGATAGTGTTGGTATTCAAGCCATAATTGCCATATCTGCCACGCCTTTTTACCGTTTTACTTGCGAAACCGGCTGATTTATTGCACTATTGCTGACAGATAACTGCATTACACGTGAAAACATGACTTCCTCGCGCTTCCAATTTTACTTTTACTTTAGCTATTCCAGCCCAACGGCGGTGGAGAAGCGGTAAGCGCGCAGGTAAAAAAAGCTTAGACCGAAATTCTTTAAAAAACCGCCCGCGATGGCGGTTTTTTATTTTTGCAGAACAGATTTTGACTGGAGAAAAACATGCCACGCACAGATGATTTACGGATTCGAGAAATGAAAGAACTGACGCCACCATCACATTTGATTCGCGAGCTTGGCATCTCCGACAAGGCAGAAACGACCGCAGCGAATGCGCGTATCGCACTGCACCGCATTTTGCACGGCCAGGATGACCGCCTGATGGTGGTGATTGGACCGTGCTCGATACATGATCCAAAAGCTGCAATGGAATACGCGAACCGCCTGATCAAGGAGCGCGAGCGTTATGCCGGCGAGCTGGAAATCATCATGCGCGTCTACTTCGAGAAGCCACGCACCACGGTCGGCTGGAAAGGCCTGATCAACGATCCTTTCATGGACAACAGCTTCCGCATCAATGACGGTTTGCGGATTGCGCGCGAACTGCTGTTGAACATCAATGAACTCGGCCTGCCGGCAGGTACCGAATTCCTCGACGTGATCAGCCCGCAATACATCGCCGACCTGATCAGCTGGGGCGCGATTGGCGCACGTACCACCGAATCGCAAGTGCACCGCGAACTGGCGTCGGGTTTGTCGTGCCCGGTCGGCTTCAAGAACGGTACCGACGGAAATGTGAAGATCGCAGTGGATGCGATCAAGGCCGCATCGCAGCCCCATCACTTCCTGTCGGTGACCAAGGGCGGTCATTCCGCCATTGTGTCGACACTTGGTAACGAGGATTGCCACATCATCCTGCGCGGCGGTAAAACGCCTAACTACGATGCTGCCAGCGTCGAACAGGCATGCAAGGACATCGCTGCAAACGGGCTGGCTTCGCGCCTGATGATCGATACTTCGCATGCCAACAGCTCGAAGAAACCGGAAAACCAGATCCCGGTCTGTGCCGATATCGCCAAGCAGGTTGCCGGTGGTGACACCCGTATCGTCGGCGTGATGGTTGAATCGCACCTGGTCGGCGGTCGCCAGGACCTGATCCCGGGCAAGGAACTGGTCTATGGCCAATCCGTGACCGACGGTTGCATCAACTGGGAAGACAGCCTGGGCGTATTGGAAGGCCTGGCGGAAGCGGTCAAACAACGCCGCCACGTCAAGGATCCGGACGCTTGAGTTAATTAAGCGAAAAGCAAAACGGGCACTGAATTCAGTGCCCGTTTTTTATTGTCGTGAATTTTACGGATAGCTTCAAAAGCGTTTGGTCAGCATCATTTGTTCGCCTTCGCGCCTCATCTCGGTGCGCTTGAGGAAGGACATGCCGAGCAGCGCAAAACCCAGGTCGTTTTCCTGCACCAGTGCATCAACCTGGTTGAGCACGATGTCGCCGACCTTCACCGTATTCAAGATGACGTGGTAAGCGGGGACGGTACCGTTCGCCGTGTTGACGTAAGCCGGGCGGCCTTTCTTGTAATCGATGCCGAGTCGACGGGCATCGGCGGCGGAGAGGGAGATCATCGAGGCGCCGGTATCCACCAGCATGCGCATGGTGCCGCCATTGATTTGGCCCTGCACCAGGAAGTGCCCGCGGGCGTCGGCTTGCAGTGTGACGCTGCTGGAGCCGGATGAGGCTGCACGATTGACGTGGCCGCCAATATCGATACGCTGCTTTTTACCGTTGGTCTCGAAGGTGGCGGTGGTCTGGTTCACATCGACCAGCGTGACACCGGAGGTCACGGTATTGCCGACCGAATAGGTTTTGGGTGCACCGCCATCAATCACCAATACAGCCTTGCCGGGAAACAGGCCGACGACGCTGATGTCAGCCGCCTGTACCTGCCAGGCGCTGAGACTGAGCAGGGCGGCAAGCAGTGTAGTTTTCATGGATAGCCTGGGCTGGAATGAACTGCTTGCCGGTCGGGGATGATTAGTCGCGGAAGTTATTGAATTCGAGTGGCAGGTCGGCTACTTCCTTGCGCAACATCGCCATCGCGGCTTGCAGGTCGTCACGCTTGGCACCGGTAACGCGTACGGCGTCGCCCTGGATGCTGGCTTGCACTTTCATCTTGCTGTCCTTGATGATGCGTACGATTTTTTTCGCAGCTTCGGTTTCGATGCCGTTTTTGATCTTGATGACTTGCTTGACCTTGTCGCCACCGATTTTTTCAATCTTGCCGCGGTCGAGGAAGCGGACGTCGACATTGCGTTTGACCAGCTTGCCGGTCAGGACGTCGAGTACCTGGTTCAACTGGAATTCGGAATCGGCATAGGCGGTCAGGTCACGGTCTTTTTGTTCGACGCGGGCATCGCTGCCCTTGAAATCGAAACGTGTGCTGATTTCCTTGCCGGCCTGGTCGACGGCGTTTTTTACTTCGACCATATTGGCTTCGGATACGGTATCAAATGATGGCATGGCGGTTTCCTTCTTGCTTGGCTCGCGGCAGGTAGCCGCGAAAGCCTGTTGTTCATTGGTTTGGCTGCCATTCTAACGGACAAAAAACCGGGCAGCTAGTGCTGCGATTATAATCGCCCACTATGACTCATTCCTTGCCCGTACAGTACAACTTTTCCTTGCGCCAGCTGAATACCTTCGGCGTGGCGGCGAGTGCGCAAGCCTATCTCCCCGTAAGCAATGTGGCGCAACTGGAGCAAGTGCGGCAGGATGCCGCGCTGGCTGCCTTGCCGCGCTTGGTGCTGGGTGGTGGCAGCAATATCCTTTTGACACGCGATTTCCCCGGCCTGGTATTGCATATCGGTATCAAGGGCATAGAAATCGTCGGCGAGGATGATAGCGCTACCTATGTCCGTGCCGCCGCCGGTGAAAACTGGCATCAGTTTGTGCAATGGACGCTGGCACAGGGCCTGGGCGGACTGGAAAACCTGTCGCTGATCCCCGGTAGCGTGGGTGCTGCACCTATCCAGAATATCGGTGCCTACGGCGTCGAGATCAAGGATAGTTTCCACTCGTTGACACTATTCGATTTCGAGACCGGCGAACAGCTGGTACTGGATAAGGAAGCCTGCATGTTTGGCTACCGCGACAGCGTGTTCAAGCACCGCCTGCGCGACCGCGCGGTGGTGCTGGACGTAACCTTTGCCTTGCCCAAGCAATGGCAGCCCAATTTGCGCTATGCCGATGTCACGCAGGAACTGGCGGCGCGTTCCATCAGCCAGCCGACGCCGCAAGATATCAGCGCCGCTGTCATCGCGATCCGCACCCGTAAATTGCCGGACCCTGCAGTGGTCGGCAATGCCGGCAGTTTCTTCAAGAATCCGGTGGTGACAACAGAACAGCGTGATGCCTTGCTGCAGCGCTATCCACAGATGGTGAATTATGCCCAGCCGGATGGCAGCGTGAAGCTGGCAGCAGGTTGGCTGATCGACCAGTGCGGCTGGAAGGGCAGGACGGCAGGCGCCGCTGGTGTCTATGAAAAACAGGCACTGGTGCTGGTGAATCGTGGTGGTGCCAGCGGAGCCGAAATTGCGCAACTGGCAGCGGCCATACAGGCCGATGTGGCACAACGCTTTGCGGTGCAGCTCGAGCCTGAACCCATCTTCCTTTGATGCACTGGAATACCGAATGGATACGAAAATCTTATTGCAGGTAGCGGGCAGCTATCTCGCGCTCAGCCTGTTGTCTTTCGCCGCGTATGCCATCGATAAATCAGCGGCGCGCAAGGGTAGCTGGCGCATCAGTGAAAGCAATTTGCACATGCTGGATTTCCTGGGCGGCTGGCCCGGTGGCTGGGTGGCGCAAAAATTCCTGCGGCATAAAACCAGCAAGCCTTCATTCCAGCGTATCTACTGGGTGACGGTGGCACTGCACTGTGCTGTGGTGGGCTGGTTCTTTTCGCCTTATGGCAGCAATATGCTGAAGGCCATGGGAAGTGCCGGATAAAATCGTCATGTAGTACCGACCCTGATCGGGCCGGTACTGATTCAGATTTCCTTACTTGGACAGGTAAATATCCTTGTCCTTGTCTTGCAGGAAGACTTGCGTGTAGCGGCCGACAGTCGCATTCGCGTATTGCTCTTCACCATAGCTGCGGCAAGGGGCGCACGCGTAGCGCGGGATTTGTACCGCGAGGATGTGGTTACGCGTATCGTCGCAGCGCGAATCGATCACCACGGTGCCGCCGCAATCCGGACACGAACGCACGGTTTCATTGATGTTTTCGCGGATACCGTCGGTATCGTAGTAGACATCCATGCTGCGCTTGTGGAATTCCTGCTCAGGATAAACCTGTTCACGCAAGGCGTGGCGGTTGTTCCAGTGATAGAAAGTCGCTTCCTTCAATTTTTCCAGATAGGCAGTAATGTTGGCCGGCTGCTTTTGGCTTTCCGCATCGTAGTCCGGTTCCTGGATGTGGCTGAAATCCATGCCTGCCATCGCCAGGATGATGCCGGTATTGATGTAGGGCAGTGCGGTTTCGATTGAGTAACCGCCTTCCAGCACTGCCAGGTCCGGCTTCAGGCGCTGGTTTAGTACTGCATAACCATGCGCGGTGAATTTCATATTGGTGATCGGGTCGGAGTAGTGATTGTCCTGTCCGGCCGAGTTGATGATCAGGTCTGGCTTGAATTCATCCAGGATAGGCATGACGATTTCATCCAGCACATAGAGGAAACCTTCTTCGCAGGTATCCGGCGGCATCGGCAGGTTGATGGTGGTGCCGAAGGCATTCGGGCCGCCGAGTTCATCGGCAAAACCGGAACCCGGGTAAAGCGTGCGGCCGTCCTGGTGCATGGAGATGAAAAGTGTATTCGGGTCGTGCCAGAAAATATCCTGGGAACCGTCGCCGTGATGGCAATCGGTATCGACAATCGCGATTTTCTTCACACCGTATTTGTGGCGGATATATTCGACCATAATCGCTTCCATGTTCAGCGTGCAAAAGCCACGGCTGCCATGAACGACGCGATAGGAGTGGTGGCCGCAAGGACGCACCAGTGCGAAGGCATTATCGACTTCCTTGGTCATCACCTTGTCTGCTGCGGTAATGCAGCCGCCTACTGCGATCAGGTGCGAGGCATGCACGATCTCGTCGATGCCGGGCACGCAGAAGTGCACGCGCTGGATATCTTCCGCGGTGGCGACGCCGGGTTTGAATTCCTTGATATTGTCGAAGTCCAGCAGACCTTCTTCGAATACCTGGTCTTGCGTGTACAGCAATCGCTCTTCACGTTCCGGATGCGTGGGTGAAATCGCATAATCAAATGCGGGGAAGAATACCAATCCTGTTTTTTTCGTCATGATGTGTTCCTCAAACTTGTTCTTGCTTGATCAGGCCGGGTTTGATCTGCAACCGGACGCGAATATTTTTGCCTGTGGTCGAATAACCGTGGATGACATTGAAGGACTGGCAGTCGGCGACTTCGATTTCGAGGTCTTCGTCACGTGCACCTGCAGCCTTGGCGATCTCCAGCAATCTTTCCTTGCCGGCTTCGACCACATCATCGACCGTGGCGCGCGCCGAGATTTGCATCTTGCGACCATCTTCGGCAAAGGTCAGCTGCTGCGATTCGGTATCGGCCAGCAGATTCAATTCAACCGTGGTGCGCGCCATTGCGGCACCGCTGGCATTGATTACTTCCGAGTCCTGCGGCACCAGTGCCGGCAAGGCCAGTAATGCGCCTACCTGTTCGGCGATATACGGGGCAGGGCCGCCGACCGCGATCAATTGCTGCGGATTAAGCACTTTGCCTTCCAGCAGTTCATGGATGGTGTAGACCGGCTTGCTGTTGACCTCTGCAATCATTTGCGTGACCTTGGCGGCGATGCTGGCGCACATGCTGTCAACGATGGCTTGTGCGACTTGCTGCGGCGTTTGCTTCAATGCGGTCGCCAGGCTTTCCATTGCCTGCAGCGCTTTGGCCTTGTCGCCGATAGCGGCCAGGCCGAGGGTGATCAGCGCATCGGTCGGGGTTGGTACCGGGCCGTCGAATGCCATCGCCGAACCCTTGCGTTCCGGGCCTATCTGCAATGCACCATTGACTACCTGCACATGGCTGTCGCCGCCGAGCGCCATCGAATGCGTGAGCAAGCCGCGGATCAGGGTCTTGTGCCCTTCGATCTCGACACCTTGCGGTTCCAGCAAGGGTGCACCATCGGCGAACAGTGCGATGTCGGTAGTGGTGCCGCCGACGTCTATCGATACCGAATCCTGGGTCGACGAGACGAAAGGCAGCACGCCCATGATGGTGGCGGCCGGTCCGGACAGGATGGTTTGTACCGGATAGTTGCGCGATTGCTGTATGCCTATGGTGCCGCCGTCCGCCTTCAGTATGAAGAGTGGCACGTCGACCGCGAGTTCCTGCAGGTAGCTGGCAAGCTGGTCGACCATGCGGCTATGCAAGCGCCAGATCGCAGAGTTGAGGTAGGTCGTGGCAATGCGGCGCGGGAAATTCAGTACGCCGGATTGGTGGTGGCCGAGTGAAACATGGCTGGACTGATCCGCGAACCAGGCAGCGACTTCCTGTTCATGCACCGGATTGCGCGTGGAGAACTTGCCGATCACGGCCAGGTTCTCGATCTTGTCTGCGCGGAATTGCTGTTTCAGTGCTTCCAGCTCATCATCTTCCAGCGCTTCCGCTTCTATGCCGCGATGGTTCATATAGCCGGCGATCAGGTGGGTCTGGTCAGCCAGCGGCAAATCCTTCGGCGACACGCCGGGGCCGTTCATGACGATGAGGCCGACCGGATCGAGCTGGTTTTGTGCCACGGCATTGGTGGAAATCGTGGTGCTGAGTACGATGCGCTGCAGCTGTTTGATATCTTCAGGCGTGGCGACAGCCTGGGTCGCACGCATCACGCAAGCCAAAATATCATTTTTGTCGGTCAGTACTTTTGACTTGCGGATGATTTTGCGGTTTTGCATCAATACCGAATCGGTATGGGTGCCGCCGACATCAATTCCAAGAATCATGCTTTTCTTTCTTAGTTAAAACACAGCGGCTAAGTCGCGCGATGTAAGTTAATTCAAACTGGCAGAGGGCAATCTTTAACAGCGTCATTATGGTGGAAGGCATGCAAGGCCGTCCAGACCGCACCTTTTATGAAAAAGCCCGGCTTCATGACAAAGTCGGGCTTTTTTGTTGCTTATGCAATTAAACAGAATGCCTTAGTCAAAGTAGTTCAGTCCCATGGACGCGTTGACTTCAGACAGTGTTTTTGCTGCGACTGCACGTGCGCGTTCGGTGCCGCGTTTGAGCATGGCGAGTACTTCGCCTTTATCCTGCGCATACGCTTCACGGCGGGTGCGTATCGGTTCTATCATGGCTTGCAGCTGTGCTTCCAGGCGACGCTTCACCACGCTATCGCCCAGGCCGCCACGGCGATAATGTGCTTTCAGTTCTTCCACTGCGGCCTTGTCTTCGTCAAAGGCATCGAGGAATGAAAACACGACATTGCCGTCGACCTGGCCCGGATCTTCCACCTTCAGGTGATTCGGGTCGGTGTACATGGCATTGACGGCTTTTTTGATCTCTGCAGCAGTAGCGCCCAGTGCGATTGAATTGCCGAGTGACTTGCTCATCTTGGCCTTGCCATCGATACCTGGCAGGCGGCTGGTCGCCGACAGCAGCTCTTTGCATTCGACCAGGATATCTTTGCCGACCACGCTGTTGAATTTGCGCACCAGCTCGTTGGTTTGTTCGATCATAGGCAACTGGTCGTTACCGACCGGTACCAGGGTCGCCTTGAACGCGGTGATGTCAGCGGCCTGGCTGACTGGATAAGTCAGGAAGCCGGCAGGGATATCGCGTTCAAAATTGCGCAGGCGTATTTCTTCCTTGATGGTCGGATTGCGCTCCAGGCGCGACACCGTCACCAGATTCAACAGCACCATGGACAGTTCATACAGTTCAGGTATCTGGGACTGGATGAAGATCGTGGATTTTTCCGGGTCTATGCCAACGGCCAGATAATCGAGTGCAACTTCGAGTACGTTCTCGGTCACGCGTTGATGACGGCCGACGTTATCCGTCATGGCTTGCGTATCGGCCAGCAGGATGAATTGCTTGTGTGTGTCCTGCAGTTCCAGACGCGACTTCAACGAACCTATGTAATGGCCGAGATGCAAGGGACCGGTTGGGCGGTCGCCGGTCAGGACGATCGCAGGGGAAGTGGCTGCTGCCGATGGGGCGTTCGAAGACATGTTTACTCCGTGATATGCGACTATGCGTCCGGCAAAAAAGCACAAAGACCGGTTGGTTTATCCGGTCTTTGTCGCTTGCGTCAGACGAAATTTTTTAGACGAAGTGGCAAACGTAGTCCAGGGTATCGATGGTTTCGATATCGAAGCTGGAGTTGGCCGGTACGTTGAATTGCTGACCACCTTCATAGGTTTCCCAGTCAGTTGCGCCAGCCAGGCGGATGCGGCATTTGCCGGCATTCAATTCCATGATTTCTGCTGCGCCGGTGTTGAACTTCAGCGTCGACGGGAAGATTACGCCGATGGTTTTTTTGGTGCCGTCAGCGAACAGGACGCTGTGCGATACGCATTTACCATCGAAGTAGATATTGGCTTTCTTGATGACGCTGACTTGGTCGAATTGTGTGCTCATGGATAGGCTCTGATATGTAAATAAATTAAAAATTATTTCTTGTCGCTGTCTTTGCCTATGCGTGGCAAGGCTACTGAAGTGTTACCGGTCAGCAGGCCGACATCGTTATAGATGCCGAGTTTTTGGCGGGTGTCGGTAATGTCGAGGTTACGCATGGTCAATTGGCCGATACGGTCAGCCGGCGAGAATGGCGCATCTTCGACTTTTTCCATCGACAGGCGTTCCGGCGCATAAGTCAGGTTGGCCGAGACGGTATTGAGGATGGAGTAATCATTGCCGCGACGCAGTTCGATCGTGACTTCACCGGTGATCGCGCGGGCGACCCAACGCTGCGCCGCTTCACGCAACATGATGGCTTGCGGATCGAACCAGCGGCCCTGGTACAGCAGGCGACCGAGGCGACGGCCGCTTTCGCGGTATTGCTCAATGGTGTCTTCGTTGTGGATGCCGGTGACCAGGCGTTCGTAAGCGATGAATAGGAGTGCCAGGCCCGGAGCTTCGTAGATGCCACGGCTCTTTGCTTCGATGATGCGGTTTTCGATCTGGTCGCTCATGCCGAGGCCGTGACGGCCGCCGATGCGGTTTGCTTCCAGCATCAGTTCCACCAGGTCGGAATAGACCACGCCATTCAATGCAACCGGACGGCCTTCTTCAAAGCGTACGGTGACTTCTTCGCGTTTGACTTCGACGTCATCGCGCCAGAATGCCACGCCCATGATCGGCTGCACAATCTTCATGCCGCTGCTCAACTCTTCCAGGTCTTTCGCTTCGTGCGTCGCACCGAGGATGTTGGAATCGGTCGAGTAGGCTTTTTCCACCGACATTTTGTAGTCGAAGCCGGACTTGATCAGGAATTCGGACATTTCCTTGCGGCCGCCCAATTCCTGGATGAAGGTGTCGTCCAGCCATGGTTTGTAGATGCGCAGCGCCGGATTCATCAGCAAGCCGTAGCGATAGAAACGCTCGATGTCGTTGCCCTTGAAGGTGCTGCCGTCGCCCCAGATGTCGACGTTATCTTCTTTCATCGCAGCAACCAGCATGGTGCCGGTAACGGCGCGGCCCAGCGGTGTGGTGTTGAAGTAGGTGACACCAGCGGTCGAGATGTGGAATGCACCGCTTTGCAGCGCTGCAATACCTTCTGCCACCAGTTGTTCACGGCAGTCGATCAGGCGTGCCAGTTCAGCGCCGTAGGCCTTGGCTTTTTCCGGGATCGCGTTGTAATCGGTTTCGTCAGGCTGGCCGAGGTTCGCAGTGTAAGCATATGGAATCGCGCCTTTTTGACGCATCCAGTGCAAGGCTGCGCTGGTGTCCAGGCCACCGGAAAAGGCGATGCCTACTTTTTGATTGACGGGAACGGATTGGAGAATATTCGACATGGTGTTTGCTTCGCGTACTTGGAATGTGTTTGTGGGTCAGTGGTGACTGAGCGGATAAATGATGTCCTGGCTTATTCGAGCCGGCCGAGGACCAGGTATTCGAGCAGCGCTTTTTGCACGTGCAAACGGTTTTCTGCTTCGTCCCAGACTACCGATTGCGGGCCGTCTATGACTTCGGCGGCCACTTCTTCGCCGCGATGGGCCGGCAGGCAGTGCATGAACAGGGCATCAGGCTGCGCCCGTTTCATTTTTGCGGCATCGACGATCCAGCCATCGAAGGCTTTCAGGCGCGCTGCGTTTTCTTCTTCGAAGCCCATGCTGGTCCAGACATCGGTCGTGACCAGGTGTGCGCCGGCACAGGCGTCGGATGGTGAAGCGTACAAGGTGTAATGCGTATTGTCCTGTGCTACCAGCGTCGGATCGATTTCATACCCTTTCGGCGTCGAGACATTGACGTGGAAGTCGAACACTTGCGCCGCCTGCAGCCACGAGTACAGCATGTTGTTGGCATCGCCGATCCAGGCCACAGTCTTGCCTTTGATCGAACCGCGTTGTTCGATGTAGGTAAATACATCGGCCAGTACCTGGCAGGGATGGTGTTCATTGGTCAGGCCGTTGATCACCGGCACGCGCGAATTGGCAGCGAAGCGCTCGATGATTTCCTGGCCGAAGGTACGGATCATGATGATGTCGCACATGCGGGACATGACTTGTGCCGCATCTTCTACCGGTTCGCCGCGACCCAGCTGGCTATCACGGGTATTGAGGTAAATCGCCGCGCCGCCGAGCTGGTGCATGCCGGCTTCAAAGGACAGGCGGGTACGGGTGGAATTCTTTTCGAACACCATCACCAGCGTACGGTCGCTGAGCGGATGGTAGGGCTCGTAGTTCTTGAATTTGCGCTTGATGACACGGGTACGTTCGATAACGTGCTCGAATTCATCCAGCGTTAAATCGGAAAACTGCAGAAAGTGTTTGATTGCCATAATTGAAAACGGCGGCTAGGTTGGCGCCTGCCGCCGATTGTTGTAACTGCTTCAATTATAAGGGATTTCCATCTAAAAGCCAGCGCTAAGGCCCTTGCCCACCGCTTCTTTAGTACAGCTTTTGTGATGATTCATGCAATAACTGCAGGTAGAGCGCATGCCGCATGGGGGCAATGGCACCGGCCGCAACGGCAGTGCGGATCGCACATTCAGGTTCATTCGAATGATGGCAGTTATAAAACTTGCAGTGCCCCAGGTACGAGGCAAATTCCGGGAAAGCCCGTTCCAGCATGCCTTCGGTCAGATGATAGAGGCCGAATTCCTGGAAGCCGGGCGAATCGATAATCGATGTTTCTTCATCGATCACATACAAGCGCGTGAAGGTGGTGGTGTGCTTGCCGGTATCGAGGGCGGCCGAAATTTCACGCACCGCAATGTCGGCGTCCGGCACGATCAGGTTGATGATCGACGATTTACCCATGCCGGACTGGCCGATCAGGATAGTCGAATGTCCTTTTAATAATGGCAAGAGCGCGGCGCAGGTCGCTTCCGGCTGCGTGGTGGCCGATACTTCATGTACCGGATAACCTAGCCCGGCATAGAAGGCGACGCGCTGCCGGGTTTTTTCCAGTGAAGCGACCACGTCTATCTTGTTGAGGATGATGTGGACCTTGACGCCGGCCGCTTCCGCCGCCACCAGTGAACGCGAGACCAGGTCGTCGGAAAAGCCCGGTTCGGTCGCGACCACGATAAAGAGTTGGGTGACATTCGCCGCCAGCAGCTTGGATTTGTACTGGTCGGAGCGATACAGCAGGGTTTGCCGTTCGGTGATTTCTTCAATCACGCCCTGGTTGGCAGACGTTAACTTCAGTTTGACGAGGTCACCTACGGCGACGTCGCTCTTCTTGCCGCGCGTGACGCATTGCAGCTTGGCGCTTTCGGTCTGGACCAGGTAATGACGGCCATGGGCGGCAATGACGGTGCCTGTAATGAGTTCCATCAATTCACATTCCGTGGCACGGATTGCGCGTAAATGGCATCCAGTTTGGCGGCACAGATGAAATCATTCTGCGACAGGCCGCCTTTGCCTGCATTGACCGAATGCGTGTCGTACTTCACCAGACACTGTTTATAGGTGATGACAAGTTCTGGATGATGGTCTTCGGTATGTATCGTGTAAGCGATGGCATTCACGAAGGCCAGCGTCAGATAGTAATTTTGGAAGGAATACTCACGGACGATTTTGCCATCCTGCAGTTTCCATTCAGGCAGTGCCTGCAAGCCTGCCGCAACTTCGTCTGCAGACGATGCCAGCACTTGCGGCTGGCATCGTTGCAGGCGTAGTTCGGCGGCGCTGGTCATGAGTTCCGGCTTCAACCGGCCGCCAGCAGTTTATTGATACGCACGGTGGCCGGCGGATGCGAATCGTAGAAGGCCGAATGCAGCGGATCCGGTGTCAGGGTCGATGCATTGTCTTCATACAGTTTGACCAGGGCAGAAACCAGGTCTTGTGAATTGGTGTGCTGGGCGGCAAAGGCATCGGCTTCGAATTCATGTTTGCGCGAGCTGAGCGAAGTCAGTGGCGAGAGCAGGAAGGCGAAGACCGGCAAGACCAGGGCAAACAGGATCAGCGCCATTGCGTCATTGCTGGCACCCATCATCGGTTCAACGCCGAGGCCGGTATAGAACCATGCCTGGTTTTTCAGGTAACCGAGCAGGGCCAGGAAGGCGAGCGAAGCGGCAAACATGACGACGATGCGCTTGACGATATGCTTCAGTTTGAAGTGGCCCAGCTCATGTGCCAGCACTGCTTCAATTTCATTCGGAGCCAGGCGTTCCAGCAGGGTGTCGAAGAAAACGATGCGTTTCGCCGCGCCGAAGCCGGAGAAGTAGGCATTGCCGTGTGCGCTGCGCCTGGAGCCGTCCATCACGAACAGGCCGCTGGCCTTGAAGCCGATGCGCTGCATCAGGTTTTCGATGCGGGTGCGCAGGTTTTCATCTTCCAATGGTTTGAATTTATTGAACATCGGTGCGATGAAGAGCGGTACCAGGACCAGCATCAGCATCTGGAACGAGCACCAGAGTATCCATGCATACAGCCACCACAGGTCGCCGGATTTTTCCATCAGGATGATGGTGATCCAGACTAGGCCGAGGCCGAGTGAAAGCGAGATGACGGTGCTTTTCATCAAATCAGTGAAGAACAGGCCCGGCGACATGCGGTTAAAACCGAAGCGCGCTTCCAGCACGAATTGACGGAAGTAATCAAATGGCAGTTCGATCAGGCCGGAGATCAGTGCGAATGACAGCACCAGCGCCAATTGATAGCGGTAGCCCGGGCCGAAGATAAACAGCGAGCCTTCCGCCAGCCATTGCAAGCCGCCCATCAGCGTGAAGCCGATCAGGGTGGCGGCATTCAGGATGACGACGAAAAGGGCGAATTTGGTTTTGGCGACCGAGTAGTCAGCTGCCTTTTGATGCGCTTCCAGCGGGATTTTGCCGGCGAACTGTGGCGGTACCGCGGCCCGATTGGCCATGATGTGGCGGACATGGCGCGAAGCCAGCCAAAAGCGTACCAGCAGGCTGATAATCAGAAAAGTGACAAACAAAACGGTAAACGCGAGGGATGACATTCTTTTCCTGTGAGAAAATGGCGGATTGAGCAGGCTAAAGGAAAACAATTATGTCACAAGCTACTGAATTAGAGTCGTCATCCGCAGCCCCAATCCGCCCGAACGAGTTCAATCTGGTCTGGGTCGATATGGAAATGACCGGGCTCGATCCAGACAAGGACCGCATTATCGAGGTTGCCGTGGTGGTGACGGATGCGAATTTAAACATACTAGGCGAAGGCCCGGTATTTGCAATCCATCAATCGGATGAAGTGCTGGATGGCATGGATGCGTGGAATAAAGGGACGCATGGCCGTTCCGGCCTGATTGATCGTATCAAGGCGTCAACTGTGACTGAAGCCGAGGCGGAAACCGCGCTGATCGAATTCCTGAAGAAATACGTACCTAGCGGCAAATCACCGATGTGCGGCAATACGATTTGCCAGGATCGACGCTTCATGGTGCGTGGCATGCCGAAACTGGAAGCCTTCTTCCACTACCGCAATCTCGACGTGTCGACGTTGAAGGAACTGTGCCGCCGCTGGAAGCCGGAACTGGTGAACGGTTTCAAGAAGCATCAAAAGCACACCGCATTGGCCGATATCCTCGAGTCGATCGAAGAGCTGCGTTACTACCGCGAACACTTCATCAAGGAATAAGGGCTGTGGGCGGCGCTATGCCGCCCGGCCTGACGTAAAAAAGCCGGCTATTGCCGGCTTTTTATTTGAGGTCGGTGTTTACTCCGCTCCGCCTTCGGTGGCGGCACCACAGCATTTCTTGTACTTCTTGCCGCTACCGCATGAACATTCGTCATTGCGGCCGATTTTTGGTTCTTCGCGCTGTACGGTTTTGACGGCGGATTTGCGATGCGGCAGCCAGAACTTATGGATTTCCGGGATCGCCGATTCGATTTCAATCGTCAGCTTGTGGCATTTAATCGGATTGTCGACCAGGACGATTTCTTCTTCTTCGATTTCTTCTGCACCCAGCAAATAGATAGGGCGCATCAGCGGGGCGATATTCGAGCTATTGATAGGCTCCCATGCTTCAGCGCGCAAACTCATGCCGAGGTTAAAGCCCCAGGCCCAGGCTTCGCCATCCAGTACCGGCTTGCCTTCCCATTCATGTTCGCAGAATAGCGGTTCGTATTCTTTCGGTGCGACTTCCAGCGTGATGGCGATTTCATTCATGAAACGTGCGATCAGGCCGACGATGCGTTCGTATTCCTTGTCGTTCTTGAATTTCGGGATTGCTTCCGCGTTTTCACCCCATACATGCGGCAGCCATTCGGCCAGCGGCACTTCTTCCGGGCCGACCACCAGGGCGGTCAGGTAGCCGTGCAGCGAATCCATCGCCATGCAGTCGTCTGCAGTGCGGTCGGAAAGCAGGAATTTGTCGAGTTCGTCGAATTCCTTGTCGGAGAGGGGCTGGTCGAGATGCATGGCGGGATTTTCTTCAATGATGATCAGGGCGACAGTGTAACAGTACGCCTTTGTCGAAGCGATGCTTGGGCAGCAATGAAATCTATTCAATCAGGCGGCGGCAGGTGGGCATCGCACCGTACAATGCTCAAATGAATGATTCCACTCCCTTGTCTTTTTCTACACTTACGCCGGACTGCGTACTGGATGCGCTGGAAAGCGTCGGCCTGTATAGCGATGGCCGCTTGCTGGCCCTGAACAGTTATGAAAACCGCGTGTACCAGGTCGGTATGGAAGACGGGCCGCCTTTGGTTGCCAAGTTTTACCGGCCGGCACGCTGGACCGATGCCGCCATCCTGGAAGAACATGCTTTCGTACATGAGTTGGTGGAAAGCGAAATCCCGGTAGTACCGGCGACTACCCTCGCAAACGGCAAGACCCTGCATGAATTTGCCGGTTTTCGCTTCGCGGTATTTGCGCGGCATGGCGGACGCGCGCCGGAGCTGGATGATCCGGCGACCCTGGAGTGGCTGGGTCGTTTCATCGGCCGCATCCATGCAGTCGGCGCGTTGAAAAACTTTGAACACCGGCCGGCATTGAATATCCAGACCTTCGGTGAAGAGCCGCGCGACTATCTGCTGGCGCATAATTTCATCCCGCCGGATTTGCTCGAAGCCTATCGCAGCGTGGTGACGCAGGCGCTGGATGGAGTGCGCCGCTGCTACGACAGGGCGGGAGATGTCCGCAGCACGCGCCTGCATGGCGACTGTCATTGCGGCAATGTATTGTGGACCGACGCCGGCCCGCACTTTGTCGACTTTGACGATAGCCGTAGCGGACCGGCGATCCAGGATTTATGGATGCTGCTGTCCGGCGAGCGGCGCGATATGGTGCGGCAATTTACCGATTTGCTGGTCGGCTATGAGGATTTTGCCGAATTCGATACGCGTGAATTGCACCTGATCGAAGCCTTGCGTACCTTGCGCCTGATCCATTACGCGGCCTGGCTGGCGCGGCGCTGGGACGATCCGGCGTTCCCGGTGGCTTTCCCCTGGTTCAATACGCAACGCTACTGGCAAGACCGGATCCTGGAATTGCGCGAGCAGGTGGCGCTGATGGATGAAGCGCCTTTGTGGACCAATTGAAGACCTGATGGATTCAATCTACATTTTTATCATTGTCGGTGGTATTGCCGCCGGCTTCGTCCAGGGTTTATCAGGTTTTGCATTTGGCATGACGGCCATGTCATTCTGGGCATGGGGCATGGATCCGGTGATTGCCGCATCGCTGGCGGTGTTTGGTGCATTGACCGGTCAAATCATTGCGGCATTCACGGTAAAGCGCGGTTTTGACTGGCAGCTGTTACTGCCTTTCTTTGTCGGTGGCGCAATTGGTATTCCGGTGGGCGTCCTGCTATTGCCACTGCTGGATATGGATATGTTCAAGGCCTTGCTGGGTGCGATATTGATTATCTGGTGTCCTTCCATGCTCTTCGTTTCCCGCTTTCCCAAGCTTCAACCGAAAGGGCGCATCGCAGATGGTCTTATCGGTCTGATCGGTGGCGTGATGAGTGGTTTTGGCGGATTTGCCGGGATCGTGCCGACTTTATGGTGCACACTGCAGGGTATGGGCAAGGACAAGCAGCGTGTCATTATTCAAAACTTTAATTTGGGCGCGCTGATATTCACCATGCTTGCCTATCTGTACAAGGGCATTATCACGGTCACCATGCTGCCTTATTTTGCAGTGCTGGCTCCGGCCATGCTCATACCGTCCTTGCTCGGAGCACGGCTGTATCATCGCATTTCCGACGTGGCGTTCCGGCGCCTGGTGTTGAGCTTGCTCACGCTCTCCGGTATTGCGTTATTGAGTTCGTCCTTGCCCAAATTGTTAGCCTAGAAGCTGGCTTTAATAAAAACCACGATGAAGAAGATGGTCTGATCTATGCAAAGGTTTCGTTGGTTATCCGGTCTTTCCCCGCAACCGTCCGCGATCGGTACTGAACTTGGCCAGGCCAGGTTTCGCGTCATCAATGTCACACCTTTTTGTCTCTACCTAATCCTCGCCTGGTATTTCAAATGGCATGCCGTGTCGACCAGCGTCGTGATCGGTGCGGTCGGCTATATCGCTTATGCCGTGATTTGGGTTTTTATCGTGCGTTTTTCCATCTTCAATAGCAGCTTGCGCCGCACTATCGCGACCATACTGGACCAGGCTTTACCGGCCTTGGGCATGTATCTGGCGGGCTTTCTCGCCGGACTGGTGGCATGGGTGCCGGCCCTGGGTTCCATCGGTAACGGCTTGCGTTTCGGTACGCGCTATACCTGGTTGTCATCGGTGGTAGGCGGTTCGCTGATGGCAATCGCTTTTTATTTTTCGCCGGACTGGAGCACGATACCCGGGGTCGCCACCGGCATCATGCTGTTCAATGTACTGGTGCCGCTATACGTGGTGGTATTGGTCAAACGGCTGGAACAGGATAAGTACGCGTTTGAACAACGTGCCGCGCACTTCGAGGAAGCAACCAAGCATGATCACCTGACCGGCCTGTTGAACCGGACCGGTTTTGCCGATGTGTTCGAGGAATTATTCCGCTCGCTGAAGTCACGCGTGGAGCACCGGGAAATCAGCGCCGTATTATTGCTGGACCTGGATGGCTTCAAGGCAATCAATGACGGTTGCGGTCATGCGGCCGGTGATGAAACCTTGCAAAAGGTTGCACACGCACTCAGTGGCTGTGTGCGTGCGTCGGACCGGGTGGCACGACTGGGCGGTGATGAATTCGGCATCCTGTTGCGGCATATCAGCCAGGACCGGGACGTCGAATTGGTGGCGGAAAAGATTCTGGCGGCGATTGCCGAAGTGACTGCACCGCGCAGCGATTTGCGCCTAGGCGCCAGCATAGGGATATGCGTGTTGCCGCATCCGGAGTTGCAGACCTACGATGAGATCCTGAAAGCAGCGGATCGCCTGATGTATGAAGCGAAAGCGGGCGGGAAAAAGCAATTCCGCAAAATGGCGGCCTGATTGCCAGGCTGGATCGGCCGCCGCCGCTTCAAATCTTTTGTACTTTGGCTGCCAGCGCGTCCAGCCTGGTAATGACCTGGTCCACATCCTTGTCGCTATTTGCGATCATCACAGCAGTCTCTATCGCATCATCGCGCTTGGTGGGGGCAAAGTAGGCCAGCAGGTAATCACCGTTTTCCGTTTTTGATACGTTGCGGCTGTCATCCTTGGCCAGGCGGCGGGCATACCAGACTGCATAACCGTTCGACTCTTCACAGCAATACACTTCTGCCGAATGATGCGGGCCGAGCGGATAGACTTCCGGATCGGTGTACCAGATCGTCTTGCGCCACAGGTGGTTCTTTTTCGATTCAGGGATAGGACTCATGTGCGTACTTGCTCCGGCTTGTTTCATCGTAAGTTCAATATTGTGTGGCTATTGTAGTGATATGCGGCGCTGTGCAGGAATAGAAATGCACAGCCGGCGGCAGATATATGTGCTTTGTGTTGCAGTCGGGATAGTGCGCCGATAGGCGAATGCGATCAAAGTTTATTGTGGGCACCTGGTGGCAGTTCGATATGCGGTACCGTGCGCGCCAGCATCTCGCGCAGTTTTTTGTCTATGCGCGCATATTCAAGTTCGATTTCGGTGAGGCGCAAGGTCGCGTCACCGAGGATATTGTTCTTCGCACGGATTTCCAGTTCGCGGCACAAGGCGGCCAGCGTCGTCGCACCTATCGATGAGGTACTGCCACACAGCACATGGGCGAACTTGGCGACCGTCAATGCATCATTGGCGAGAATCGCTTCGTGCAGGAAGACGAAACGCTTCGGGCTATCAGTCAGGAACAAATCCACCAGTTCGGCAAAGTCGGCACCAAACATCGCCTGCGTGGCTTCCAGGTCATCATCATTACGTACCATCGAACGCTCCGTGGAGGCCGGCTTCAGCCAGCGGCTCAGCATGTCGCTCAGCGGGCGCATGCGTATCGGTTTAAAAATAAAATCATCCATGCCGATTGCCAGGCAGGTATCGCGCTCGCTGCGGTTGACGCCTGATGACCAGCCGATGATAGGCACGTGCTCATCGCCGGTTTCCGCGGCGCGTAGCAGGGCGGTGGTTTGGTAGCCATCCATATTCGGCATCTGGCAATCCATCAGGATCAGGTCGTAATGCCGCACATGCACCATGCGTAAAGCCTGTTGCCCGTCGGATGCGGTATCGACCTGGCAGCCGAAGCGGGCCAGCATGCGTTCCGCGATTTGCAGGTTGACCGGGTTGTCGTCGACCGCCAGCACGCGGGCGTGGGTGAAGGCATGTGCATTGTCGGACACCACATGCTCGGCATTTAAATGCACGCCGGCACAGACGAAGCGCGGTGCATCCTTCTTTGCGATGCAAGTGCAGAGCATTGCCAGCGTATCCAGCAACATGGCTTGCTGCAGTGGTTTTGGCAGCCAGGCGGAGAAGCCGGCTTGTGCCAGGCGGTCTGCGTCGTGACGTGTATGTTCATTGCTGATCAATACGACCAGGGTGTCGCGGTACAAGGGTGAGCTGCCGATGGCGGTGCCCAGTGTTTCGCCATCGATGCCGGGAATGTTTTGATCGAACAGGGCGATACGGTAGGGATCGCCGGCAATCGCCGCGCTTTCGAGTGCCGCCAGCGCCACTTTCGGCACCTCGAAACCTTCGATGCGCGCGCCGCGCTGCTGCAATTCGCGCACCACATGGCTGCGGCTTTCTTCATTGGCGTCTATCAACAGCATGCGTATGCCGCTAAGCGAGCCCATGGCGCTGTCGGCGGCCACCTGGCCGATACCAAGGTCGGTATTCGATTCCAGTAATTGTTCGATATTCAGCAGTAGATTGTCGGCGCTGCTTTGTGCCAGATGGATCATTTCGCGCTGATCAGGAGCGAGGTCGTTTTGCCGGATCATTTCCAGCGCCCCGACGATGCCGTTCATCTGGCTGTTGACCACGCGTTGCAGGTCGTCGAGCAAACGCTCGTCCAGCTGTGTATTAGTCAGGCTGCTGTTCTGGTGTTCGCGGCGCCGCGCTATCCGCAGGCGTTGCGCCTTACTTAGTTTTTTTATTGTAAAGGGCAGATATGAAGACATGGTTTCCCGACGGGTTGTCCTGCATCGTGAGCGAAATCAGCAATGGCTTGATGCACTGCAAGAATATATCAAAGCACGGCGTCAAGCATAAACCCTTTATGAATTGCTAAAAGCACATTTTTTCATGTAGTCTTGCGAAAGTTATTTTCCGTGCGGAAATGCTATTGAAGGAAAAGATAGCAATTGCCTGTGCCGGATCGGGGCCGGTATGCCACACAGCGTACCGAGCATAGGGCCAAAGTAGCCCGCTGCCGACGGATGCACAGACATGTTTGGTAAAGCGAGCGCATTTGGTATGCGGCGGCGTACCTGTGCGCTTTTTTATTTGAGCTGCTGCAACAAGGGGAAAATGCATGTCCAATATTGCTGGAAAAGCATATGCCATGAATGTGATCACGCCGATCCGTTGGTATATGACTTGGATTAACAAGATAATTTTCTGGGTGGCACTAAGGAAGCCGGCCACCCTCAAGGGTTTGATTACCCTGTCACTGATTCACTATGCACGCTGGGTCATCATCGGCAAGAACCAGTTTCCGCACCTGGATGAACGGCAGCCGAAGGAAAAGCTGAATTACGCGTATATGCTGTTTTTCAGTAATTTCAACGGCAGCTGGGCGCAATACGTCGATTCCTTCACGTTTGCGATTCCAAGCGGGCTGGACCTGTTCTGGAAATGGAATATCCGTTATCCCAAGTCAGTCCCGCTGACACCCTTCCATTCCTATATCCAATTCAACCAGGTCCAGACTGATCACTATTACAACGCCTATCCGATGGCGGCTGCGAACGATGTGAAGGCGGCGAAAACATTGAAAGCCGAATTGATCGCTTTCGATGCGAAGTTCGGCAATGCCGAACCGGAGCAATTCCTCAAACAGTACAAGACCCTGTTGCGCAGCCTGCAGCATGACCTCGGCGATATGCAACCGACGCCGATTGTCAGCCTGGCCGACCAGGCGAAAGGGGAATAAGCATGGGGAATGTCAGCAATAATGCCTATGCCATCACCTGTTTGTGTCCGATCCAGAAAGGCCATATCGGCGGTACTGCATATAGCGATGAAGTGCGCCGGCGCTTGCAGGACTGGGGCCTGAATGAAATGAGCCCGATGGCGAAGGTGCCGCAAACTTATTTGTGCCGTTACTTCGTGCTCGACGATGTCTACTACGAATCGCTGCCCGGTACTGACTTCGGCGGCACCTGGTACGACTTCCTGTCCATCTTCTCTGATCGTTTCCGCCGGGCCGCCTTGCCGGAAGAAGACCACCTGCAATCGAAATACCTGGTCTGGTGCTGCAATATCCACGGCGACCCCGATACCTACCTGCGCGAGATGTGGCAAGCCATCAGTGATGACATCCGTCACCTGTGGGGTTTTTGCTATGGCTTCGAACATGTATCGGATGCCGACAGCTTCGTTGCCTATATCAAGAAATGCCAATTGAAAGCCGCCTTGTTCTTCGTCGGGTCCAACGACGAACCGCTACCGGAACAATTGAAGGGACTCTACCTGAAGCAGGAGTTCTCGCGTTTCGTGACTGCACATCAGGGCTTGCCGGCCGTCGAGCTGCAACAGGCATATCAGGAATTTATCCAGCGGGTTGACCCGGGCAATTTACAGGAGCCGACATGGCTTCCCGGTCAATCCACTGTCAATAAACAATCGTAGAAGGATCTTCTTGTGAGCAAAGTTCTGGACTTGATGGATATCCAAGGCAACGTGATCCGTGCCTATGGTCGTTACAATTTTCCCTATGCACGCTATGTGTTTTTGAATATCCGCGATGGTGCACGCGGACGCGAGTTCGTGCGCAAGGTGACCGAACAGGTCACGACAGCGGTGAATTGGGGGCAGGGGCCGAATCCGATTGAAAAACCGATGTCGACCGTGAATGTCGCCTTCACCTATCCCGGCCTGAAGACGCTGGAGTTGCCGCGTGCATCGCTGATCGGCTTCCCGATGGAATTCGTGATGGGGATGAAGAAGCGTGTCGATATCCTCGGCGATGACAAACGCAGCGCCCCCGACTACTGGGATCCGATCTGGAAAGAAAGCCGCGAACATGACCGTCATAAGGACGTGCATGTGTGGATTTCGATCAATGGTCAAACGCGTGAGGCCATGCAGCAAAGCTATGAGTGGCTGCAAAAGATAGTGCATGACAGCGCCGGCGGTGTCGCCATCCTGTCCGGCCATCGCGGTGACGACGGTGCCGAACACCTGCCGTTCCAGGATGTGCATGCGGTATTCGAAAACGGTAAGGCGACCAGCAAGGAGCACTTTGGCTATACCGACGGTATCGGCGATCCGGTCTTCGAAGGTTTGCCGGGCAAGCCGGAGCGTGTGGTCGGACGCGGCAAGCAACTCAAGGGTGGCAAATGGGCGCCGCTGGCAACCGGTGAATTTATCCTCGGACATAGGGATGAGGCGGAAGAGTATCCGATCGCGCCGGCACCGCAGTTATTGTCGCGCAACGGTACCTTCATGGTGTATCGCAAGTTGCATGAAAACGTCGGTACCTTCAATGCCTACCTGGAACAGGAGGGTGCGAAGTACCCGGGCGGCAAGGAATTGCTGGCAGCGAAGTTCGTCGGCCGCTGGCGTGACAATGGCGCACCTATCGTGTCGGCACCGGATGTCGCGAGCAAGGCGCAATGGGATGCCAAGTTCGCAGCCGCCACGCCGGCTGAACGTGATCGCATGTTGAGCGGCTTTACTTTCGATGACGATATGGATGGTGCCAAATGTCCGTTCAGCTCGCATATGCGCCGCATCAATCCGCGTGCTTCGCTGGAACTGACGCCGAATGCCTTCGATACCCCGGGTGCACTGGCAAATCGCCGTCGCGTAATACGACGCGGCTTGCCATATGGTGAAGTGAAGGATCCGGCGCGTGATGACGGTAATCACGGCATCGTCATCATGATGCTGAACTCCAGCATCAATCGCCAGTTCGAGTTCGTGCAGCAGCAGTGGATCAATTATGGCAATGATTTCCGTGCTGCCAATGACAAGGAAATCATCCTCGGCAACCACGATGACGAGCATCCGAGCAAGGCGGTATTGCAGGTCGAAAAGGATAGTGATGAAGCACCATACTTCCTGTCGAAGATTCCACGCCTGGTCGAAACGCGTGGCGGTGATTACTTCTTCATTCCGAGCATGACGGCATTGCGCATGATTGCGAAGGGTATCGTCGATCCGACCTGATACAGGTCCCGGCAAGCAAAAGGGAAGCCAAAGCGGCTTCCCTTTTTTATTTCAGCTTGCGGCTTGAATGACGGTTCAGATTTCCCAGCTGCCCGGTTCTTTGCGTGTCACCTTATTGTATTCGTGACGGAAGGTGGAGATCGCGTCGTAGACGATTTTTCGGGCGCGGTTGATGCCGCCCAGCGGACGGTGTGCCGGCAGGCTGTGCCATGGCGTAAACGACAGGTTTTCGCCAAATACACGTTGTGCTTCGCTGTCGAATTCCTGTTGCAGGATGCGTATCGTCGCCACTTTGCGGAATGGCGATTCGCTTTCCTTCCATTCCTTGCCCGGATCTTCGATCGGCATATTCTCGGCGTTTGTTTGCAGCTGTACCGTGAAGTCGAACCTGGCTTCGCCCTGGCCCAATTGCCGCACCATGGCCTGGCGCAGGTAATCCGGCCCCGGATTCGGTGGCATCGCATCCGGGTGCGGGACATGCGGGATTGCCGAGTATTTGACGGCGGTGTCGCCGAATAAATAAGGTGTGGTGCTCCAGTAGCGCATTTGCAATGGATTGGCGAACTTCTTCAGCGAAGTCACGAGGTTCCAGATCACGCGCCAATGGGTCGCGAAGAAGCCGATCTTGGCCCATATGCTGCCGGTCATGGCTTTGATCAGTGCATCGAATTCCTCGACGTTCCTGGTCACGAAGACATTGGTGCTGATGACGATGAAGTCCTGGGTTTGTTCGTGGCGCTCGCTGTCCAGCAATTTATCGCCGGGTACGCCCATCAGCTTGATCGCCATGCCGCGGATGTCGCGCGCCTTGTCTGCCTGTATCGTGCCATCCTGGTTGGAGAAACGGATCCAGGCCTGGTAGCTGCGTGGCTCGGCGAAAATACCGACGCGCAGTTCGGGTGCCAGATTGCTTTCAACTGTAAATTCCGCCTTGACCACGCCATGCATTTTTGGGTGCGCATCGCGGCGCATAATGCCGGTCGGGTTGTCGCGGATGATCTTGGCTTTGAGGCGGGCGGCGAGGTCTTCGGTGTATTGCTGTTCCCCAACCGGAATGCATTCTTGCGCGAGTGTGTTGTCTGACATAAATTAATTGTAGATTTGATACCACATCATGGCCGCGCACTAGAGGATTCAGCTATATTACGCGGGGCGGTTGAGCGAATAACAGTTGCCTATAATTAACTGTAATTAATTTTTTTGCAAGATGAACTGGCACCCTTTGTCGCCAATTTGCGATCAAATCGGAGCATCAAATCAAATTCCCACAGCAATCTGCCTGGTCACCATTAGCGAAGCGCTCAAGCCAGACGCAAGTCAGCTTGCACCGCACGATGTTTTTCCGTGCGTCCGCGATTTCGGATGAGGCGGAAGAGCCGGTTGATATTCCTGTTTACGACCTGAATGCCGCCCTGCATTTATTCGTTGCCCTGATCGAGGGTTTGAGCGAAGTGCATAAACGCGTCGACCTGCATCAGGCAGTGTGCATGGCCAACCTGCGCCTGCTGCATGACGGTTCGGTTGAATTCCGTAATGATGCGACAGTACCGCTGGCCTATAGCTCGCCGGAACAAACCGGTCGCATGAACCGCCAGGTCGATTACCGCAGCGATTACTATTCACTCGGCATCGTGTTGTATGAACTCCTGAGCGGGCATTTGCCTTTCGAGTCGGATAGCGTGATGGAGCTGGTATACAGCCATATTGCGAAGAAGCCGCTGCCACCGAGCCGCTTCAATCCGGCGATTCCGGAAACGGTAGGCAATATCGTCCTTAAGCTGCTGGCCAAGAATGCCGAGGATAGATACCAGAGCCTGGAAGGCTTGCTCAGCGATATAGAGCAATGCCGGGCCGCCTTGCAGGAAAGCGGCATCATTCCGCCTTTCCCATTGGCGCAACATGACGTCTGTGACCGCCTGCAAATTTCACAAAAATTGTATGGCCGCGAGTGCGAATATGCGCGCTTGCTGAATGCATTCAAGAATGTAACGGCGGGTACCACCGAACTGCTGCTGGTGACCGGTTACTCGGGCGTCGGTAAATCCTCGCTGGTGAATGAAATCCATAAGCCGGTGGTCGCGCAGGGTGGTTACTTCATCTCCGGTAAATTCGACCAGTTCAAGCGCACTATCCCGTACTCCGCGTTTAACCAGGCTTTCCGCGAATTGATGCGGCAAATCCTGACTGAAAGCGAAAGCCGGATTGCCGAATGGCGCGTCAAATTATTGAAAGCGCTGGGCCCGAACGGGCAATTGATCATCGATGCGATTCCGGAACTGGAATTCATCATCGGCAAGCAGCCACAGGTGCCCTTGCCGAGTGCCACGCGCAATAGCTTCAACTACGTGATGCAAAACTTCGTCAGTGTGTTTACACGTGTCGAACATCCTATCGTCCTGTTCCTCGATGACTTGCAATGGGCCGATGCCGCGTCGCTGAAACTCATCAGCCTGCTGATGCGGAATCTGAACGATCCCTGCCTGCTCCTGATCGGGGCTTACCGCAGCAATGAAGTCGATATTGCACATCCGCTGAACCTGACGCTGGACCTGATCCGCAAGGACGCCAACGTCACGACCATAGAGCTGAACCCCTTATCAGACCTGAGTATCCTCGAGATGGTGGCGGATACGCTGCAATGCGAAGAAGCGGAAGCGATTTCACTGGCCAGCCTGATTTATCGCAAGACGCTGGGTAATCCTTTCTTCATCGGCCAGTTCATCAAGAGCCTCAACAGCGATGGTTTCCTGTTCTTTGAAAACGGTCGCTGGCGCTGGAATATCGCGCAGATCGAAGAACTCAACATCACCGATAACGTGGTCGACCTGTTGACCAAGGAATTACGGCGCCTGCCGGAATCCACGCAACGCCTGTTGACGATTGCAGCTTGCATCGGCAGCCGTTTTGATTTGCAAACGCTGGAAACCGTCAGCCAGCGCAGCAAGCAGGAAATCGGCGAACTCTTGCACGATGCGATCCAGACCGGCCTGGTGTTGCCGGCCGAGCATACGGTGGCAGCCACCGCCTTGGTGTCTTACGTTTACCAGTTCCGGCACGATAAGGTGCAACAAGCGGCCTATGAAGGTATCGCCAAGTACGAAGCCGATGCGATCCATCTGGAAATCGGCCGCCTGCTGCTAAATAGTCTGACAGAAGAAGAGAAAGAAGAATCCATTTTTGAGCTGGTCGATCACCTGAACCAGGGCCGCTCCTTGCTGACGCAGCACAGCGAAAAAGAAACGCTGGCGGAATTGAATCTGCAGGCGGCGAAGAAGGCGCGCAAATCGGCGGCTTTTGACGTGCACCGTGATTGCATCAATATTGCCAGCGAATTCGGCAGCGTACATATCTGGCGTGAAAAACAGGTTTTCATGCATGAGCTGTACATGGAAAAAATCAATGCCGCCTTCGCCCGCGCCGACTACAAGGAAATGGAAAAACTGTGCCAGATCGTCTGTGAGCACAGTGAAACACCAGGCGAAATCATCGCCGCCAAGAATTACCTGATACGTTGCTACGGCGCGATCTACAAGCCGCAAGAGCTGATGAAGACCGGCATCGAAATGCTGGAAATTGCCGGCATCAGGATACCGGCCAACCTGAATGAAAAACATATCCTGCTGGCACGCCTGAAGCTGAAAGTGGCGATGCGCGGACGTGACCCGCTGGAGCTGGAACACCTGCCGCCGGCAACTGATCCGGGCTACCTGCTGCAATTGCATGCGACCATGGCCTTCCTCGGCTACGGCTTCACCTACCTGGCAGGTTCGAATGCCGTGCTGTGGGTCGCGCTGGAAATGGTTAGGCGCTCGATCCATTACGGCTCATCGCCGCATTGCGCGTACGCCTATGCAGTCTGGGGCCGCACGCTGGTGGGCAAGCTGGGCAAGATCGTCGACGGCTATAAATTCGGCAAGGTCGCGGCGCAACTGGGTGGTGACAAGATATCGCTGGGTGCGGCCGGGATTTTCCACGGCATCATCCGGCACCATCGCGAACACCTGCGCCTGTCGCTGGAACCACTGATGGATATTTACGTCAAGGCGATGGAAACCGGCGACCGGCCGGGCGCGATGGTGGCGCTGTCCTTCTCCGACGCGATCCGTTTCCAGTCCGGCGGCAATGTGCAGGAAGCGCTTCAGACGATACGCAAGGATCTCGATATCTATCGCAAGATGGATTATGCCGCTTTGCTCGGCGTCATGATTCCATGGGCCTTGCTGTTCTCGCGCCTGGTCGGTGAATCCATCACCGACATCACGCAAGGCCGCGACCAAGAGGATTATGTGCAGTCGCGCAAGAATGCTGCCGATCCCTGGGGCATTTTCTATGTGCGCACGATACAGGCTATCGGTGAGTACTACTTCGGCGAATTCGTCAAAGCACGCATGCATGCGGCGGAAGCGATGGAATTGCCGGGCTTTCATTTTGGTACGCCGTCATCCGGTTTCCTGATGTGGGTACATTCGCTGTCGGAATTGGCGTTGTGCCGTCCTTACGATGCACACGCATCGAGCGCGCTGGCACGGGTCAGGGTTTGGCAGCATCAGTTCAAGGCATGGGCCGATCATGCACCTATGAATTACCGGCATAAATGGCAATTGGTCGAAGCTGAGCGGTATCGTGTGAGCGACCGGAACAGGCAAGCCGAGCAAGCTTATGAACAGGCAATTTCCGGTGCACGCAAATACGGCTTCATCAATGATGAAGCGCTGGCACATGAATTGACCGGTAAGTATTATCTGGGGCAGGGCAAGGACATCAATGCACGCATGCACCTGGAACAGGCACATGCTCGCTATGAAGAATGGGGTGCATTCGCCAAGGCGAGGCAGATGGAAGAAGCGTACCCGATTTTGCTGGCACGGGTGATTACGCGCCGTCGTCAGAATAGCCGGGACCTCGAAGATGCGCGCGAACGGCAGGTCGATATACAAACGGTGATCAAGGCATCGCAGACGCTATCGGGTGAAATCCAGCTCGATAAATTGCTTTCCAAGCTGATGCGCCTATTGATTGAAAATGCCGGTGCACAAAAGGGTGCGTTGCTCTTGATGGAGCACGGCCGCCTGTTTATCCAGGCCGAAGTCAGTGCGGACGGCACCATCGTCGTCGAGCAGGAATTACCGCTGGAAAAAAGCACGACGCTGGGCCTGGCCGTCATCAATTATGTGAAGCGTACACACGGCAACGTGGTGCTGGGTGATGCCGGGAATGACAGCCAATTCAACGGCGATCCCTATATAGAACGCGAGCGACCGAAATCGATACTGTGCCTGCCTTTGCAAAAGCAGGGGCAATTGATCGGCGTGCTGTATATGGAAAATAATCTGGCGGTCGATGCCTTTACGCCGGAACATACGGAACTGCTCCAAATCCTGTCGACGCAGATCGCGATTTCACTGGAAAACGCCGGCCTGTATAACGACCTCGAACAAAAAATCGAAGCGCGTACGCAAGCCCTGATTCAAAAGAATACCGAATTGCATGACACGCTGAACTCCCTGCGCCGCACGCAAAAGCAATTGGTCGAATCGGCCAAACTGGCTTCTCTGGGCCAATTGGTGGCCGGGGTTGCACATGAAATCAATACGCCGCTGGGCGTCGGCGTCACCGGCGCTTCAACGCTGGCGGAAGAAACGGCACGATTGAAATCATTATTCCAGAGCGGTGCGATGAAGCGCTCCGACCTGGATGCCTATGTCGGTACTGCAGGGACTATCAGCAAATTGCTGCTGTCGAATATGGAGCGCGCCGCGACGCTGATACAAAGCTTTAAGGATGTAGCGGTCGACCAGACCAGCGAAGAGCGGCGTACCTTCCGCCTCAAGGCTTATATCGATGAAATCCTGTCCAACCTGAGTCCGATGTTGCGTCGCTCCGAGCACAGGGTGGCGGTCGATTGCGATGAGGCGATAGAGGTCGATACCTATCCCGGTGCCTTGTCGCAAGTCATTACCAATCTGGTCATGAATTCCTTGCTGCATGCATTCACTGACCATGTGCCGGGTGAGATCCTGATCGTCGTGCGCAGTGTGTACGAACAGGGACAGGAAACCGATATGATCGAGCTCAGCCTGTCCGATAACGGTCAAGGTATCCCGCAGGAAAACCTGGCCAAGATCTTTGATCCTTTCTTCACGACTACACGCGGTCGTGGCGGCAGCGGCCTGGGCCTGAACATCGTGCACAATCTGGTCACTAGCAGTTTGCAGGGCCAGATTGCGGTGGAAAGCCAATTGGGTGTGGGTACCACTTTCATCCTGCGTTTCCCGCGCAGCCCGGTCGAAGCGGTAGCGAACCAGGAAAACGATAGTGGCGGACCAGGCCATGTTTAGGATGCGCGATGTTTGACGACTTTTCATTTGCCCCGGAAAAAGAAGGTGCCAGCGGCGATAGCGGCGTGCCGTGGAAAATCCTGATTGCCGATGATGAAGAGGAAGTGCATCAAGTCACTGCCGTCGCGATGATAGATGTGCGTTTCAAAGGGCGTCCGCTGGAATTCCTGCATGCATATTCCGCGGCGGAAGCACGCGAAGTATTGAAGCAACATCCGGACATGGCCATCATCCTGCTTGATGTGGTGATGGAAGACGAAGATGCCGGCCTCAGGCTGGTACGTTACATCCGCGAAGAAATGCGTAACCGCAGCCTGCGCATCGTGCTACGCACCGGGCAGCCGGGCCAGGCGCCGGAACGCGACGTCGTGATCGATTACGACATCAATGATTACAAATCCAAGACTGAACTGACGCGGCAAAAACTGCTGACTTGCGTGATTTCGGCACTGCGTTCCTACGAAGATATCGTCTTGCTGGAAAAAGGGCGCAACGGCCTAGAACACGTGGTGAACGCCGCCTCAGCCTTCCTGCAAACACCTTCCGAACAAGCTTTTGCGATGCAAATCCTCAAGCAGGTAAACCTGCTGATCCAGCATCCGCTCGATGGTTTGGTGATGCGACGCACCTTGGATAGCGAAGACATGCGGGTGGTCACATCGGTCGGCAAAATCATACGAACCGAAGCTGCGGTGCTGGATACCGTGCAAAAAGTATTGGCGGCGCAAAAGAATATCTATAGCGACCAGCATATCGGCCTGTATATACAAACGCTGAACGATGCGAATGAATATGTCATCTGTTGTCCCTTGCAGCGCGCTTTATCGGAGATAGAGCACAGGCTGATCGATGTCATGTGCACCAATATCTCGGCCGGCCTGGCGAATGTACAACTCTATGAATCGCTGCTGAACCTGAGCCGCAACCTGGAACACCAGGTGGTGGAGCGCACACGCGACTTATCGATAGCGAAGGATGAGGCGGAGTCGGCGAACCGCGCGAAATCCGAATTCCTTGCGGTCATGAGCCATGAAATCCGCACGCCGATGAATGGCATGCTGGGCATGATGCAATTGGCGCTGGCTGAAACTTCGGACCGCACCCAACGCGAACACCTGGAAACCGCGCAGTATTCTGCCGAAGCCTTGTTGAGCATACTGAACGACATCCTGGATTTCTCCAAACTGGAATCCGGTAACCTGCAATTTGAAGCTGCACAGTTTGATTTGCTCAAAACCATGGATAGCGTGATTAACCTGATGGCTTCGCGCAGTTGCGATGCCTCCCTGGCGCTGGCGGTCGAATGCCCGGCCGAGATCCCGCGCATGCTGGTTGGTGATGCGAATCGCTTGCGCCAGGTTTTGCTGAACCTGATCAACAATGCGCTCAAGTTTACCGAGCAGGGCGGCGTCACCCTGAAGGTCGCATTACTAAACCTGAATGCGGGCCAGGCGCGTATGCGCTTTAGCGTGATTGACAGCGGCATCGGCATTGCACCGGAAGCGCAGGCGCGTTTGTTTCAGGCCTTTTCGCAGGCGGATAACTCGATTTCACGGCGTTTCGGCGGTACCGGCCTCGGTTTGTCTATCTGTAAAAAGATCGTTGATATGCAGGGTGGCAGCATTGGTGTGCACAGTGCCGAGGGCAAGGGCAGCGAGTTTTGGTTCGAGCTGCAGTTTGGTGTCGGCGGTGAAGTGGAGGTGACGCCGGAAGTGCTGGCCGCACCGGCCAAAAGCACGCGCCAGTTGCGCATCCTGCTGGCGGAAGATAATGAAATCAACCAGAAAGTCGCCGCTACCTTGCTGAAAAAAGCCGGGCATACGGTGGAAATCGCGCAAAACGGACTGGAAGCGGTGCAAGCTGTGCAGAACAGTGTTTTTGATGTGGTCCTGATGGATATGCACATGCCGGAAATGGATGGTTTGGCCGCTACCCGTGCCATCCGCAATATGAGCGGCCCGGCTGCGACGCTGCCGATCGTGGCGCTGACAGCAGCCGGGGCATTGTCAGATATACAAATATGCATGGATGCGGGGATGAACTACTTCCTGGTAAAGCCATTCCGCATGGAGCGCCTGAGCAGCATCCTGCACGAACTCTCGATCACCCCGCGCTAGTCATTAATGCGGGATTAACGCCTGTTAAGCCCGGCAGTTCCGCCCCTGGTGGGCCCATCCTTCATTGCATATCGCCGAAATGACTCGGCTTTCCCCCTCTTTTTCAGGCCTGATTTGCCGGCCATCCCTTGATAATGCCTATTAAGAAATTCCGGCCAAAGCGGATAAAAAGCAGCCGGAAACGATATTCAAACGGGGATCCATGATGGAAACGAACCAGGCACTGCGCAAAAATCTTTCTCTGTCAGCGACAGCGGCGGAGAACGACGACGTGATCGACAGCACAATTGATGTGCCGAAAAGTGGTGCACGTGTCGGTGGCATGGATCTCAAGGCAATCCGCGAGGCGATCGCCCGCGTAGAGGCGGAAGCCAAGGCCACCGTAACAGCTGAAAACCGCGCCTATGCCGAGGCGCATGCCCGTTCGCTGGCGGAAGACCGGGTGCAGACTGATGCGGCGGCGATTGCCGAAGCCAATAAACATGCGCGTGCAGCAGAAGAAGCAATTGCCGCCAGCCGCTCCCGCCTGGAAGCGGAACGCCAGGCACGTGCCGCCAGTGAAGCGCGCACTATTGCCGTCAACAAGGAAATCGCCGAACTGCGTGCCCGCACCGAAGCCGATACCCAATTGGGCATCATCGCCATCGGTCGCGCCAAAGCGGAACAACTGGCACGCAAGCGTACTGTCGAGCAAATCGCCGAAGAATCCGAACTGAGCGCACGTGCGGCCGCCGCCGCCGAGCAACTGGCGCAAGAAACCGAAGACATGCGTCGCCAGGTGGCTGAACGTATCGCCGCTACCGAAATTGCAACCCGTGCCGCGCAGGAAGATGCGGAAGAGCGCGCTCGCCTGGAAGCGCGTGTCGCCGACCTGGCACGTGAACATGCACGCCGCGAAAAGCTGGCGCTGGAAACCAATAAGGCGCTGATCAGCACACGTCGCGATGCGGTCATGCTGAGCCAGCAACGTGAAGAAGCTGACAGCAAGGCACTCGCCACCATGCTCAGCCGCATGCCGGCCGAAGTGCGCGCACGTGAAGAAGCGAAAGCGCGCGCGGCAACCGAGCAGGAGCAACATAGCATCGCGCAAGCGCGTATCGAATCCGAACAGCGTGCACTGGAAGCGATCCAGATGCGCATGCAGGCCGAAACCGAAATGCAGGCAGCGGCAGCGCGCCGTGAACATGTGGAAAAAATGGCGGCGGTGGCCGCCCAATCGCGCCGTGAAGCGGAAGAACGTATCCGTGTCGCGACTGAAGCGCGTATCCAGGTCGAGAAAGAATTGCAAAGCTCCGCTGTCGCGCGGATGGAAGCCGAACACCAGGCGGATGAACAAGTGCGTGCCCGCATTGCGGTAGAAGCACGTGGCGAGGAAGAAGCACGTCAGCGCGAAATCGCCGAACAACAGGCAGTAGCAGCAGCCCGTGTACGCACCGAAGAAGAGTTGCGTGCACGTGAACTGGCAGAGCAACGGGTCGCGATGGAACGTGCGGCAGCCGCCATGGCAGCAGCGCGCGTCGCGTCAGAAAAAATTGCTCTGGATCGCGCTGCAGAACGCCTTGAGCTACAACAGCAGATGGCCGAAACCGCTTCGCAAAAAGCCGAAGAAGCGCTGGCCCTGGCCAATGCGGAACGCGAACATGCGGCTGCCGAACAAGTTGCGCTGGCAGCCTTGCAAGCTAAAAAGCAGGCGGAAGAAGCCGTCGCCGCCAGTGTCGTCGCGAATGCGGAAGCGGACCAGGAACAAGCGGCCTTGTTGCGCCTGAAAGAAGAAGCGGAACAGCAAAACCTGTCGGCCAAGGAAGCCGAAAGTGCCGCCATCAAGCTGACGCTGGAACAAACCGTCGCCGAAGCGAACCACAAACGTGCGGCAGCCGATGCCGCCCTGGCGCAAGCGCATGAAGCGGTGAAGCTCGCCAAGCTGCAGGAACAACGCCTGCAGGATGAACAAAAAGCGCTGCAGGTCATGCAGGAAAAACTGGCTGCGGAACGCGCGCATGCCGATGCCGTGCAAAAGGAATTGCTCAGCCATCGTCAAAGGATAGCGAAGGAACAGGCGGCCAAGGCAGCCTCCGAAGCGCGTGACCGTGCGAACCAGGAAACTGCAGCACTGCTGGAAGCACAAGCGCAAGCCGATCAGGAATTGCGTGCGGCGCGCGAGGCAGAACAAATGGCCAAGCAGCATGCATTGGCACAAACCAGGGCGCAGACCGAAATGCAGCGCAAGGCAGCGCGTGCCGAACTGGAAAAAACGCGCCAAATGGTTGAGCTGACACGCGCCGAACGTGAACGTGCAGAAGCTGAAGAGCTGGCAGTGCAGGCACTGGAAGAAAAGCGCCAGATCGAAGCAGCCGCACAAGCGGAAGCTGAAGCACGCACTGCAGCGGAATTGCAAAAGATGGAAATGCTGCGCGAGCGTGAATTGCAAGAGCGGAAAATCCGTGAAGCGAGCGAAGCGGAATGTACCGCGACCCGTGCGACGCTGGAACAAACCAGGGCTCGTGCAGAATTCCAGCAAGCGGCAGCGCTCGCATCGGAACAACTGGCAGCGCAAGCACTGGAATTGGCGCAGCAGGAACAGGCACGCAGCGCAGCCGAACAACAGGCGCTGGCAGCGATACAGCAAAAACTGGCATTGGAGCAAAAAGCACGCGTAGAAGCTGAGGCGCGCATTTTGCTCGAGCATGAGCAAGCCAATACGCTGCAAGCGCGCAGCGCTGCAGAAGAAGCATTGCGCGCATCCAGCGCCTTGCGCCTGGCTGCCGAAAAACAAACACTGGAAGCGGCCGAGCAACAAGCCGAACTGCAACGCAAGGCCGCTGCTGCTGCAGAAGTACAGGCAAAGCAGGCGCTGGAACTGGCAAAAACCGAAAGGGTACGTGCCAACCTTGAGCAGCAGGCGATGAACGCGATTGAGAAAAAATTGCAGGCCGAGCAGCAGCGCGCGAATGCTGCAGCATCGCTGTTGCAAGCGACGCAGGAAAAACTGCAGGCGGAAGAAGCTGCGCTGACAGCATCCGAAGCGCGCGCCCGTGCCGAACAGGAACAAACCAGCATCCTGCGCAGCCGTGAACAAGTGCAGGCGGCTCTGCGTGAAGCGACCGAAGCCGCCAACGCTGCAGAAAAAGAATTGCTTGAAAAAGAAATGCAGCAAGCGGAAGCACAGCGCATCCTGACCGAGCTGGCGGAGCGCAAGGCACTGGAAGCCAGCGAACTGGCGGAAATCGAAGCGCAACGCATCCGCGCCGAACAGCAAGCGGTGGCCATGCTGGAAGAACAGCAGCAACTGGAATTGCAAAGAGCGGAAGCCAGTGAAATCGCCCTGACCGCGATGCAGGAAAAATTATTGGCCGAGCAACGTGCATGTACGGAAGCCGAACAATGTGCGATTGCCGAGCTGGAAGAAGCAGAGCTGGCGAACCAGCGTTTGGCGGCAGAAACCGAAACACGCCTGGCGCAGGAAGCGCAGCTGGAAGCGGAACGCATCGCACTCGGCTATGCGCAGGAACAGGCAAAATCGGCGGCAGCTGCACTGGAATTGTCGAAAGCGAACCAGGCACGCCTGGAACGTGAGCAAGCCGAAGCGCAAACTGTCGCGCACGAACTGCTGGTCCGTATCAGCGAGCAGGGCGAGCAAAATGAAGAATGGCGTATGCGGGCCGAAGCGGTATTGGCGGAAGCCTCTGTGGCACGTCCGGTGAAATCACGCACCGGTGCATGGCTCGCCGTTGCCGCAGGCTTTGCTTTGTGTGCCGGTCTCGCCGGCTGGGCAGTGCAGGGCAATGGTTTGCAGATGTTTGCTGCGCAGCCGGTAGCGCAGGTTGTGGTCGCACCGCTGCCTGCCACCACGGCAGAGGAGGCCGTGACGCCGGTCGCCAACCTGCAAATGTCCTACGCCCTGACCACATTGCCGGCACCGGCAGCGAAATAAACCGTCGCCGGTAACCCGGAAGAAGGAGATGCAGCCATACAGCTGCCTCTCCTTTTTTCTTGTGTAAGGGCCTCTTATTGGCAGCGTAATTACCGGCAGCTTCTGCCGCCATCTCGCTTGCAGCTGTCAATTAAATCGCGCAAAATCGACGCCGCCCTCGAAATTGTCCTTCCGCTCGCGATAAAACCCCGCTTAACGTAGTCATACAGCCACATTTCCATGTAGCAATCGATTGGGGAAGCCGAGCTGTTTGTCGTACTATATCGGGTGTGCGCATTTACCCCACAACCATAATAAGGAAAACCATGTTCTTTGCGTCGCGTCGCACCCCTCATTCAGGCCTACGCCACGCGTTGAGCCGCGCTCTCGTCTCTATCGGTTTTGTTGCAGGTGTATATGCTTCTTCGGCGATGGCCGATGAATTGGCAGATGTATCGCAGTTATTGCGCGCCGGCCAGCATGCACAGGCCTTAACCAAGGCTGATGCCTTCCTCAGCAAGAATCCGCGTGACGCGCAAATGCGTTTCCTCAAGGGTGTGATCCTGACCGAGCAAAACAAGTCGGCAGAAGCGATCACCATTTTTACCAAGTTGACAGAAGATTACCCAACCCTGCCTGAGCCGTATAACAACCTGGCCGTGCTGTACGCATCCAGTGGTCAATACGACAAGGCGCGCACGGCGCTGGATATGGCGATCCGTACCAATCCTACCTATGCGACCGCCTATGAAAACCTGGGCGATGTACATGCTAAATTGGCAAGCCAGGCTTATGACAAGGCTTTGCAGCTCGATAACAGCAATACCGCGGCAAAATCCAAATTGACGATGGTGCGCACCCTGGTGGGCAATACCACCGGCGGCACCAATCCAAAAGTGGCGGTAGTGGCGGCAGCGCCGACACCTGCGCCGGCACGGGTCGAACCGGTGAAGCCGGAACCTGTTCCGGCACCAAAGCCGGTAGTCAAGGAAACGCCTAAGGTCGAAGCCAAGCCGGAACCGAAGCATGATCCGAAGGCAGAACAATTAGCCGAACAAAAAGCAGCACAGAAGGCAGCGCAAAAAGCGGAAGCCGATGCCAAGCGTGAAGCCAAGGCAAAAGCCAATGCCGCTGCTGATGCTGAGCGCGAACAAGTCATGAGTGCAGTCAATGCCTGGGCCAAGGCCTGGAGCGCACGTGATGTAAAAGGCTATCTGAATGCCTATGCCGGCGACTTTGTTTTGCCGGCCGGACAGTCACGCAAGGATTGGGCGGATGAACGTCGCGCGCGTATCGAAGACAAGGGCCGCATCAGCGTGAAGATAGAAACACCGCAAGTCAGCGTGACGGGTAACACCGCTACTGTAAAATTCCGTCAGATTTACGATTCTGATCGTACCAAAGCCAATAGCCGCAAAACCTTGGTCATGACCAAGCAAGGCAATAAATGGCATATCAAGCAGGAGCGTTCGGGTAGCTGATGGTTTGTTTGTGCACACAGTTGCGATTTATCGCACGTCGTATCGGATATAAGGCAAGTAGTACTGCTTTAGGGATGTTGGTTGCCGCCAGTGTTATGTCGACGCCGGCTTTGGCCAATGGCAGCAAGCCAGGGGTACCGGCACGCCTCGATCCGGAAATCATGCTGATCGACGTTTATAAGGCATTGGCGGCGAATCGCCTGCGTGATGCACAAGCCAAGGCCGATGCTTTGGTGGCCGCTTATCCGACTTTCCGTCTCGGTCATCTGGTGCGTGGCGATTTGCTCCTGCTGCACACCCGTCCGATCAAAACCTTTGGTGCGGCACCGAATGCCCCGGCCGACCGCCTCGATAATTTGCGTGACGAAGCAATCGTCCGCCTCAAGTCCTTGCGCGAACGTCCGGACCCTGACATGGTGCCGCGTGCGATCCTGCAAATGCGCGAAGACCAGAAGAATGTCTTGCTGGTCGATGCCAAACGCTCACGCCTGTATGTCTATCAACGCGTCAACGGCCAATTCAAGCTGACCAGCGATTACTACATCAGCCAGGGCCGTCTCGGCGTTAACAAATTCAAGGAAGGCGATCAAAAGACGCCGCTCGGTGTGTACTACATCACTGCGCGTTTGCCCGGTGCGCGCCTGCCCGAGTTCTACGGTCCGGGTGCCTTGCCTATCAATTATCCGAATGAATGGGATAAGGCGAATGGCCGCAGTGGTTCCGGCATCTGGTTGCACGGTACGCCTTCCGACAGTTACAGCCGCCCGCCATTGTCGTCTGATGGTTGTGTCGTGTTGACGAATCCGGATTTGAAAGAATTGTCGGCCTCGGTCGAGATCGGCAATACACCGGTCATCATCAGTGAAGATTTGAAGTTCGTCAGCAAGGCCAAATGGGAAGCGGACAAACTGGCTGCCAACAAAATGCTGGAAGCCTGGCGCGCTGACCTGGAAACCACGGATCCGGAATCGCTGCGTCGGCATTACTCGCGCAACTTCAAAGCGATGCGCGGACAAAACCTGAGCAACTGGCTGGATAAAGTGCAGCAATCGAACCTGGGTGCGCGCAAAATCAGCGTGAGCCTGCGTGATGTGACGCTGTTCCGTTACCCTGACCAAAAAGACCAGAAAGAATTAATCGTTGCCGCTTTCACACAGGAAGCAACCATAGGCAAAGGTAAGCACGTTACGCGCAAGCGCCAGTACTGGGCCAAGGAAGGCGCGCAATGGAAGATTGTTTCCGAAGTTAATCTCTGATTTATTTCCTGATTCTGTTGTCCTCCTGAATCAGATACGGATGTTATTTCCATATCATTCGACTACTCCACCGACATGCAATCGCCAGGCCTCAATGCCTGGTGTGCTGCGTGTTGTCTTCATACTTCTTTACAATTGTAAAAGACTATTTCCCTCGTGGATTTTACGCAGCCGATCTATATAGTGATTCCATGACGTAGCGAGTTTGAAGCCAAACCTGGCTTCCGCGACGGATAAAAGGAAGCGCCATGTTGCATAAGAAATTGATCGGTATTGCCCTGATAGCGACTGCTGCAGTGTCGACCACTGCTTTTGCAGACAATCGTGGCGTCAATACTGCACTCGGTGCAGTGGTGGGTGCCGTCATTGGTAACAGCATAGGCGGACAGGATGCAGCGATTGTCGGTGGTGTGCTCGGTGCAGTAGTAGGTGCGAGCGCTTCTTCCGGACATCGTGATGATCGCTACTACGGCCGTCAGCCGCAAGCGTATTACCAACCGCAACAATACTATCGCCCGGCACCACGCCCGGTACAGGTTTACCAGCGTCCTTACTACCGCGACAGCTATGCCCAGCGTGATCAGTATCGTGGGCAGTATTACCGCGGCAATGAACGGCGTGTTGATTACGAGCCATATGGCCGTGATTACTATCGTCGTTAAGTCTGAATTGTTTAGAGAAAGGTGTTTGAGATGAAATCATTTACACCAGGCATGGCGAAACGCCTCACAATTTCGCTGCTGGCGCTTGCCGCACTTGGTGGTTGTGCGGTGGTGCCGTATAACGATGGTTATTATGCTCAACCCGGCTATGTCAGCGGGCCGGTGTACGCCGCACCTGCACCTGTCTATGTGACGCCATCGATTAACCTCGGCTTCCAGTACCGCTCGCGTGGCTACTATGGCCCGCGTTACCACGGCGGTTACGGTCGTGGATATCGTGGCTGGAGATAAGGCCGTCACGACAACGGAAAGGCCAAATAAAAATGGCTAGCCTTTGCAGGCTAGCCATTTTTTTTATGCTGTAACTATCTGATCGCTGCGTGTTAACGATGACCGTGGTTGCCACGGTAGCCGCCATGATAATGGCCCGAATTGCGGTAATAAACGTTGCCACCATAATATGGGTAATAACGTGGCGCGCTACGATACACGACGACCGGTGGCGGTGCGTAATAGACTGGTGGTGGCGGTTGATAGACCGGTACCACATTGCCATACACCACCGGCGGTGGTGCGTAAGTCACGGGTGGCGCATAGTAGACCGGTGGTGGCGCGTAGTAGCCGCCATACCCACCGTAACCGCCGCCACCCAGGCCGACGCCGACATTGACGGACCAGTGACCACCGCCCGCCATTGCCGGCGCTGCAGCCAGCAAGGCTGCACCTGTTATCAGGCCGGCAAGGGAAAGCTTCATAATATTTTTCATGGCAATCTCACTAATGATGATTGTATTTAACGCCCAATCAGGCCGTACTGCCACCGCTTATTGGTAAAGACTGTAACAAGATGTTTCGATTGGCTGTTTCAGTGTCGTAAATTAATTTGGATCGCTTGCCACCAGCAGGCTGCAGCGGATTTTTTCGACCAGCAGCGCATCGGTGGAGCCACGCCACCAGCGCATGGCCAGCGATTGCTGGCGTGAATGCCCAACGATCACCAATTCAATCCCGAGTTTATCGACCAGGTCTGAAATCATCGGCACCGGTTCACCGACTTCAAGATGCGGCTGCACATTCAAACCGGCATCGCGCAAATGATTCAAGCCGATGTTCAGCTCGTCTTCCATCTTTTGTCTTTCCGCCGCGATTTCCTCTTCAACGCCGAGCATGGAAACCATTGCATATTCGCCGATGACGACTGATTGCGGTGGGCTGACGACGACCAGCAAATGCACCTCGGTAGCAGGAGTCGGAGCCAGCCTTACACATTCCTGCAAGGCGGAACGGCTTTCGGCCGTGCCATTGTAAGCGACCAGAATTTTGCGATACATATAGCCTCCTGATAAGCAATAGTGTTCAGTATCAGTATATCGCTTACGACATTTGCCGCAAGCAAATCACTCTGATACTGACATGTCGCTACTGTCTCAGGTCTTCGCTTTGAGCCGGCTGAAATTGAGTCCGGTCAGCAGTACGCCGATGGCACCTATGCAGATCACGGTGGTGGTGCCTATGAAGCCGACCATCAGGCCGGCGATGCCAACCCCGACCGATTGCCCCATATAAAAGCAGGCGGCAAAGGTGGAAACCGCTGCGCCGCGTCGTTCCGGTGCCATCTGCGTCGCATTGATCTGCAGGGTGTTGTGCAGCATATAGAAACCGAGGCCAGCGGCAAAACAGCCGGGGATTGCCCACCACCAGGAAGGTGCCAATCCTATGGTCAGGAAGGACGCGGCAATCACGACACAGCCCCAGCGCGCCAAGCCTTTTTCACCGAGGTCGCGTACCAGGCGCCGCGAAGTGCCCGCGTACAGCAAGCCACCGAGGCCGAACAGCATGACTAGTGACGCGGCATTGGTCAACGATAAATGGTGGACATGATGCAGGTGGGTCGCGATGAAGGCAAACGCACCGTACAGGAAACCGCCTTCGAGGAAGACCGTAAACAAGACCACACGCGCCCAAGGTGTCGACAAGACCTGCGCGAATTCATTGATCATGCGGCGTATCACCGCGCCTTCCGCCTTGTGCTTGGTCAAGGCATACGCCGGCAAGCGCCGGTTGAAGGAAAACAGCGTGATGCTGATAAGTACAAAACAGGATGAAATACCAAAGAAGGGTACGCGCCAGCTGAAATAGTCGGCTGCCAGCCCGCCGAACAGGACGCCGGCGGAAATCCCGACAATCTGTCCAATCAGGAATTGCGCGAGTACCGGCTGTCGTTCGTCATACGGCACCACATCGCCTATCCACGCCATTGATAGCGGAATAATCGCGGCGGCGGTGGCACCCGCCATCAGGCGTGCGACCAGCAGCAGCGGATAGCTGGGTGCCAGTGCGCACAGCAGCGAAGTCAGGGCGCAGGCAACGCAGGCGCAGGCGACCACGAAATATTTGCCGAAGCGGTCGCCGACCGGACCGAAGAATAGCTGTGAGATGCCGTAGGCAATCGAAAAAGCGGTAATAACGTAGGAAACATTCCCCAGGGAAATGCTGAATTCCTGTGCCAGGCGCGGTAGCAGCGGATCGGTCACGCGCAGCGATATCGCGCTGCCAAAGGCGGCCAGCGATAGTGCGGGAATGGCAAGTTTGGGAATGGCTGCAGTGGTCTTAACAGATGTTTCGTCGTTAGGCATGGTGCGTGTCGAGTAAGTACCGGGCAAGTTAGTCCTGACTCACAAGCCTACAGGAAATTGACAATGGATTTGACGGCTATAGACGAAATTACCAAAAGACAACAGGAGGCTTGACAGCTGTCATCCAATGGCATCTGACATATCGTATTTATGGCAGAAAGTTTGCATTCCTTCATCTTTTCCTACACGAACTCGCGCTTCTGTCCTATATGAGCCCTTACAGCCTCCGGCTACGATACTGATACCTAGCCGGAACTATATGGCAGGGTAGGGACGGTGAATGCAGGGTTCTGAATAAGGGTTGAATCAGAGAATAAATCGGATCAGAGGTGATCATGTCCATTCTTCCAGGCACAGCAGGCGAGACATCGACGATGTTCAAGCAGATTATCGCCGAGCGTTTGGGCGACATCGAATGGCCGGGTTATATCAACGCGCGCCAGGAAAGTGTCGAACATCAGACTGAACGAACCGAAAAAATCCTGAAACGAAAACGAATTGAAGCTTTGCGTTATTTGGGCAACAAGATCCAAAACGAAGGCTATGCATATAACAAGACCGAACCAAGCATCTTTACGCCGGAGTTCGTGCACGCATTAGGCGAGGAAAATTCCCTGCAACGCAAGAAACGCAATCCATGGTTGGGGAAGAAGCAAAAGATGAGCCGAGACAGCAATGAAAAAGCATGGCATACACATGCCAATATTTTGGCTTTCGGGCCGCAAATTACAGTAGGTAGTGATCAGATTATCAGCACCTTGCCGTAATTCTGTGACTCCATTTTTTGAATCGAGGATCAACCATGAGAAAACTTCACTACACCTTGGCGGTGTGCGCCATCACCGTGATCGGTGCCTTATTCATCATTACGCACGCACGGCAGGCCGCAGCTGAAAGCAATCCGGGTCACTTCGCCGAACAAACGCAAATCAATGAACTGGTCAGCATCGCGATTCCGCCATACAAGTGGTAAATCATCGGCTACCCAGGCCGCGGCGTTGAAATAAAAAATCGGATGTGCAGTGATGCACATCCGATTTTAATTGTGGGCGGTTATCTCGGTTTTATTGCAGGCGTATCTCGCCGTCAAAGTCTACCTTCAGTTTGAGTCCGGCAATTTCCAGCGTGACTTTGGCCGGGAAAGATTCGGTGCCCGCCACACTGCCATTGGCGATCGCCGCAGCCACCGCTTTTTCAATCTCGTGTTGTGAACTGACACCCACCATCTTCAAAAACTTGCGCATGCTGAGGTTGAAATTTTCTTCGTCCATGTCGAACTCCTGTCTTGTGGTGAGGGAAATAATGTCAGCGTCCTTGCTGCAATCAAGCCCTTAGTCTACCTCTTCCTGCCTTGCAAAAGGTGAAGTTGGGCCCGGCAGCCTAGACCGGCCATTGCTCCAGGCGATAAGCAGAATCCCAGAACATCCATTCCAGCTTCGCTGCATGCGTATAGGCAATATGCATATCGCGTCGCGTCTCTTCGCTTGCCACGGATGCCACGCGATCCACGGTAGCGATCACACCGCGTACTGCCGTATGGAACTCTTCACCGGCGTAGGTGGCAATCCATGAATCGTAAGGATTGTTCTTGGCGGCACGGCCGATGATGTCACGGCCGATCTCGGCATAAATCCAGAAGCAGGGCAGCAAACCGGCCAGCGCTACCGGATAGGAGGCGCCCCAGGCATTTGCCAGCAGGAAGTTGCTGTAATGATGGGTGGTCGGCGACAGCGGCGTGGACGAGAAGGTTGCAGGGCTGACACCGAACTGTTCCATGAAGTCTTTGTGCAGGCTGCGTTCGACCACCACTGCACCATGCGCGGCATTGGCGAATTGCACCACTTCGTCGGCATTGTCTGCCTTGGCGGCGGCAATGGCGAGGGCGCGACCGAAAGCGACCAGGTAGTGCGCATCCTGGATCATGTAGTGACGGAAACGTTCCTTGCTCAGGGTGCCGTCAGCGAGTTCCTGGTTGAATGGCATGGTGCGGATTGTTTCAAACAAGGCCGCATTCTTTTTCCAGATTTCTGCAGTAAAAGACATGGTCTTCCTTCAATAAAACGTGGCCCGCCATGTGAATGAGCGGGCGGTGGTTCAAGAATATTGGAGCGGGGTGTAGACGTGATCGAAGAAATCACGTTCCAGCTTGACGGCGCGGGCAAACATATCGGCGCTGCGGGCCTGGCCTTCCGCATCGAGTGCGGCACCGGTACGGTCCAGCTCGGAGCGCAGCCAGCCGATGAAGTCGGCGAAGGCCGGATTGTTGTGCAAGGTAATCCATTCGGCGTGGATGAAGCGTGGCGGCAATTGTGCATCCGGCCGATCCGCCCAGCTCAGGTATAGCCATTCAGCGACCGTGAGTACCGACAGGCACAGTGGATAGATTTGGCTTTGTGCGGCTTCCGTCATCAAATCCTGGAAGGCCTTGGTTTGTGCTGTCAGTTGCGGAGCATTGCGATGTTTCGCAGGCAGGCCGAGTTCATCGAATGCACGCAGGAAGTAAGTGTTTTCATCGCTGGTAATCATTGCGGTAAACCGCGCCAGGCGCACGCGCGATTCAAACCGGTCGGCACTTGCAATGGCGGCACCGAGCAGGGCGACGAAGCGGTCTATGAATTGGTAATCCTGTACCAGGTAATGTCGCAACACATCAGTAGCGACGGTGCCGGCAAACAGTTCATCGATGAAACGATGATTGATGGCGGCATCCCAGTTCTCCTGGTTTTGTTCGCGCAGCCACTCGGTAAAGGTAGTGGCAGGATTGTTTCTGGAATTGAAAGCTGTATCTGTCATGGGAATATCGGGATGATTTAAATCTTGTATGTCGGACCTGGGCGCTGCACTAAAGAGGCCAGCGCCGGATTCTACAGTGGTGGGTATTTTTTTGCGTTCAGCACCAGCTTGTCCTGGATCGCGGCATTCAGGTCCACCTTCAATACTGATGCCAGGCGTATCAGGTACAGGGCTACATCAGCCAGCTCCTGCCGTACGTGTTCAGCAGTTTCCGGCGCTTGTGCGACCTTCCACGACTCTTCTTCGCTGCGCCACTGGAAAATTTCCACCAACTCACCGACTTCACCGGTCAGGGCCATCACCAGGTTTTTGGGTGAATGGTGCTGGTGCCAGTTACGTGCATCGGCGAATTCTTCCAGTACCTGTTCCAGCGCCTTGGTATCGATCAGGGTTTGCGTCATGATTGTGCAGCTCGAAGGAGAACAATACGCAATGATAGCCTAATGCAGGCAGCCGACCGTGATCATGGTCGTGTCGACCTAGCCAAGCCTTCGTCTATGCGCTCCAGCATGTAAGGGAAGAATGGATTGGAGGTCAGGCGCGTGAGTGCATCCTGGCTGACGATCAGTGCGCCGCGTTCACCGCGGATCGCCATCGCACCGAGATTGACGCCAAAGTTATCGCTATTGTCCGGCTGTGTACCGTAGAGCGGATCGCTGAGCGGGAATGGTAGCGCCAGATGCGACAGGGAAAATATATCTGCCGGGAAGGACAGGCCGAGTGCCCGTTTTTCTTCGTTCACGCTACGAGCCGCGGTGCTGTGTTCTTTCACATCGCGGGTATCGCTGCCCGCATTTGTAATCACGGTAGAGCGGAAGTTGCGCGGTGCGGCCGGCAACAAACGATCTGCCTGCATATTATTGCCGGAGCGCAGTAGAGGGCCGAACTTGATATAGCGATTCAAATCAAAGAGCACCAGTTCACTGCCATTGTCCGGCAGGCGCGCATAGAGGCTGTAGACGACAGAAGGCGTACTGACGGTGTAATCAACAATGGATTGGAAGGTGAGGATAGGCGGCAATTGCTGCAGGCGTTGTTCTTCACGGATGATATGCGCTTGCAGATTACGCGTCAGCAGGGATGACTGGCTGGCCGCATTGACCGGGAACGAGTTGTACTTGAATGGATTGAATTCGGGCACGATATCGAGCCAGGCCGCTTTCGCAAATGCGGGGAAAATCTTCGGCCAGCCGAATACACCGGCAAAGCGGGCGAGTTCAGTGACTCCTATCATCGGTGCAAGCAAGACCAGGCGATCCGGTCGCGCCAGTTGCGGGTCATCCAGTGTTTCCAGTGTGTATTTCAATGCGAGTGCACCGCCATTGGAGTAGCCGACTATTTGTAGCGGCATGGGGGCAGGGACGCGACGGCGGGCTTCTTTCACGGCCAGGTGTGTGGCGGCAAGCCAGTCTTCCCATTCCACATCGGTCAAGCCGGCCGGCACCGTGCCATGGCCCGGCAGGCGGATCGCAACCACGACGAAGCCGCGTTGCTGGTACAGGTAGGCGATATGGCGCAGGCTGTATGGTGAATCGGTCAAGCCATGCAAGAGCACGACAGCACCCTTTGCTGCGCCTTGCGGCTCCAGCAAGAAAGAACGGTTCCAGTCCTGTTTGAAGTGTGGCGGATAGATGGGGCTGTTTTGATAGTAGCGATTGCCGGGTACGCGCGTCTCTGCATCCAGCTTCTCGCTGACTTCGGTCCTGACTTCATCGAATACTGCATTCTCCGCTGCCAGATATGCGGACCAATCTGCTTTCAGTATTTCCTTGTGCGGCATTTCATGCGGCACATGTGTATGCCAGAGTTGCAGTGACGGTCCACCGTGTACATCGTAAATGCGCACGGCGAGTACAGTAATCAATACAACACTGACGATGAGCACACCAAGTTTGATTACCTTGCGCAAGCAAGCTTTCATCTTTATTTCTTTCCCTGATCAGTGCGTCGATTGAATGTGCTTGCTCCTTCAATTGACGCAGATATTTTGTTGTGACGCATACATCATATGGCATCGCGATGTGCCCGGCAGCATTGCAAACATTGGCATTGCGACACGCAGGCGGTACGTGGATTCCACAATTTACCATTTTCTTAACAACTCTTATATTCACGTCAGAGGCTTCAGTGGCGTATGCAATGTTTCGTCGTGAGAGTACACGTGTCAAACGTGGGTGTTAGCGCGCGTTTGCAAATACATCGAATCGTCAAGATTCATCAATCCAGAAGGAAGAGCAATGAGTAAAGCATTATTCGCAGCATTTGCAATGGCTATGTTGTTGGCTGGTTGTGGCGCAGAAAGCCACACACCTGCAGCAGCACCGGCAGCAGAAACAACAAGCGCAGATCCAGCAGCGCCATTGAGCCCTGAAGAAGCTGAAAAAGAAAAAATCCGTAAGCAAAACGCTGCTGCAGAAGCTGCATTGTCCGGTCACTGATCTGATTCAGGTCAGTCAAATAAAAAGCCGTCGCTTGCGACGGCTTTTTTTATGCGCGCTACCAATCAGCAAGTGAATTCATGCCGGACGTGCATAGCCTGACAGCTTAGGTACAATATGTCCTCAAGGCGAAAGAAAAAGTCCTCAGCGACTGCTGCTTTGAAAAAGTGAATTTAACCGACCTTGTTGGAAGTGAAAATGAATTTAGCAGAGATAGTCAGTCAGTTTGAATCAGGCGAAGCCGGTACCGATGCCTACGTTGAATTGCGTGCGCAATGCCTGCCCCTGATAGAAACAGATCCGGCGAATGCGGCGGCGTATTTCCTGATCGCGAACTTCGCCCGTTCCTACGTCATGCTGTATGAAGAAGAGGCCGTGACGGTGGAAGTCGCCCGCAAAGCCAAGACCGCGATGTTGGACTATCTGCACCGCATCGTCGCGGCACAGGGTGGTAATGCAGAAGTGCGCCTCGCCGCCATCAATGCAATTGCAGCCGATTACCTGCATAGCGACAAAATCTTTTAATAGTATTTTCCGAGCCTGGGCCGGAGGCCATTGCGCATATCTGCGCATGGTCTTTTCGCGCCTGCCGATTTCCCCTGCCATCAAAGCAACGGACGTGCAAAAACCTTGTGCGGACGAATTGCGCCAGCGACTAAAACAATAATTTGGGGTTTGCTGCGGAGTTTATCGGAGCCGATAAACGGATAACCAGGTGAAAACAGTGGGGTGGCTGATGGGGCTCGAACCCACGACAACAGGAATCACAATCCTGGACTCTACCAACTGAGCTACAGCCACCACTGATTTACAACGATCTGCCTTGCAATGTTTTGCAGGACAGCTGCGCATTATACAAAATTCATACGCGGCTGGCAAATCAATTCAAGAAATGATGTGAAATTTCCTTAAGCCGCTGTTTTGGCAGGCATTTCGGTCACGCTCGGATGCTGGTTCAGCAGCTTCGCAAAGGCCGCGACCAGGGCGTCGCGGTTGCCGGTGGTGAACGCTTGCAGCGAGCCGGCTGTGGTTTCAAAGCGTTGCAGGCCGCGCTGTTGCAGCAGGCGCTCCAGCTGGCGCGATACTGCTTCGCCGGTATCGATAATGGTCACCGGTACCGCGCTTTCACGTTGTGCAATGACTTCTATTGCCGGTTGGACAAAAGGGTAGTGGGTACAACCCAGCGCCAGCGTATCGGCGCCACCACGCAGGAGCGGCGTCACATAGCGTTCCAGCATTGCAATCGTTTCGGTGGAATCCAGCTCGCCTTTTTCAATTTGTTCGACCAGGCCGACGCAGGCTTGCGTCAGGAAAGTAATACCGGTGCTGGTGCTGATCTGGTCGCGCAGCGCGATGAAACGGCTGCTGGCGAGGGTGCTGGCAGTGGCCAGTACACCGGCCTTGCCGCTTTTACTGAACACCGCTGCCGGTTTCAAGCCAGGTTCGACGCCAACGATGATGAGTTGCGGATAATGCTGGCGCAAGGCTTCGATGGCCGCCGCAGTAGCCGTATTGCAGGCAACCACGATGGCCTTGATGTTCTTGGTTGTGAGGAAGGCCGCGATGTCCAGTGTGCGTTCTATGATGGCGGCGTCGGATTTACCGCCGTATGGTGCATAACCGGAATCGGCGAAGCATAGCAAATGCTCGGATGGCAAGCGTGCCTGGATATGGCGGAGCACCGATAATGCACCGACGCCCGAATCAAAAATTCCTATCGGTGCGTCGGCTGCAACCGGGTCAGGATAAGCGGAAAAACTCACAATAAGTATCTGGTTATCTTATAAGGGATGTGCTGATTCAGACCGCAGAAACAGGGATGTCGTTCAGGCGGATCTTTTCAATTTTTTCTTTCCATTCCTTCGGACCTGTCGTGTGCACCGACGTACCGGTGGAATCAACCGCGACTGTCACCGGCATGTCTTGCACATCGAATTCGTAAATCGCTTCCATACCCAGGTCTTCGAAGCCCAATACCTTGGCTTTTTTGATCGCTTTCGATACCAGGTAAGCAGCGCCGCCGACGGCCATCAGGTATGCCGATTTGTGTTTCTTGATCGCTTCAATCGCGGTCGGGCCGCGTTCCGCCTTGCCCACCATCGAAATCAGGCCGGTTTGTGCCAGCATCATTTCAGTGAATTTATCCATACGGGTGGCAGTGGTCGGACCGGCCGGACCAACCACTTCATCGCGTACCGGATCAACCGGGCCGACGTAGTAAATGATGCGATTGGTAAAATCGACCGGCAGTTTTTCGCCTTTGGCCAGCATGTCCTGTATACGTTTGTGTGCCGCATCGCGACCGGTCAGCATCTTGCCGTTCAGCAGCAGGGTTTGGCCTGGTTTCCACGATGCGACTTCTTCCTTGGTCAGCGTGTTCAGGTCGACACGTTTGGATTGCTCGGTATCCGGCATCCAGTTGACCTTAGGCCAGTCGGACAGGGCAGGCGGATCCAGATACACCGGACCCGAACCGTCGAGTACGAAATGAGCATGGCGGGTCGCCGCACAGTTCGGGATCATCGCTACCGGTTTCGATGCGGCGTGCGTCGGATGCATCATGATCTTCACATCGAGCACGGTGGTCAGGCCACCCAGGCCTTGCGCGCCTATGCCGAGCGAATTGATCTTGTCGCACAATTCGATACGCAATTCTTCAGTCTTGTTTTGCGGGCCGCGTTTTTTCAGTTCGTACATGTCGATGTCTTCCATCAACACTTGTTTTGCCATCAGCATTGCGCGTTCCGCGGTACCGCCTATGCCTATGCCCAACATGCCCGGCGGACACCAGCCGGCACCCATCAGCGGCACGGTTTGCATGACCCAGTCGACCAGTGAGTCGGAAGGATTGAGCATGACGAATTTGGTCTTGTTTTCCGAGCCGCCGCCTTTGGCTGCGACCTGTACATCAACGGTATTGCCCGGAACCAACTCCACGTGCACTACGGCAGGTGTGTTGTCCTTGGTGTTTTTGCGCTCGAAATGCGGATCGGCGACGATGGATGCACGCAGCGTGTTATCCGGATGGTTGTAAGCCTGGCGCACACCTTCATTGACGGCATCGGTCACCGAGCCGGAGAAACCTTCAAACCGCACACCCATGCCCACCTTCAGGAACACATTCACGATGCCGGTATCCTGGCACAGCGGGCGTTTGCCTTCAGCGCACATGCGTGAGTTGGTCAGGATCTGTGCAATCGCATCTTTCGCGGCCGGGCTTTGTTCAGCTTCATACGCACGTGCCAAATGCTGGATGTAATCCTGTGGGTGGTAGTAGCTGATGTACTGTAAAGCGGCTGCTACGGATTCGATTAAATCGTCTTGTTTAATGATGGTCATGGCAGTATCGGCTAGAAAGTGATGACGGGTTAATGGGATTCGCTGATGGCAGCGGTTTGAGCCATGATGCGATCACTATAAGCGATGGCCATGGCGGAAAACAGGAATACGATATGGATGCCGGTTTGCGCCAGCAGGGTCTTGGTATCGTAAGCGGAAGCGTTGATAAATGTTTTCAGCAAGTGAATCGACGAAATACCGATGATCGCAGTTGCCAGTTTTACCTTCAATACCGAAGCGTTTACATGTGACAACCATTCCGGCTGGTCCGGATGGCTTTCGAGGTTCATCCGCGAGACAAAGGTTTCGTAGCCGCCGATGATCACCATGATCAGCAGGTTGGAAATCATCACGACGTCAATCAGGCCCAAAACCACCAGCATGATGGTCGTTTCATTCAGTTTGCTTGGTTTGACCGCGCCCGGGATCGCCACCGCATCCAGGATATGTTGCAGGGAATCAGGATTGCCGAGCACGGCGCCGATCAAATCCGATAATTCAACCCAGAAATGAAAAACGTAGACGCATTGCGCCAAAATCAGACCCAGATACAATGGTAACTGTAGCCAGCGCGTCATGAAAATAAAGCGGGCCAGCGGCGGTATCGGCTGTTTTGTTGACAATTCGTTAGTAGATACGGGTGTTTTCATGGGAAGCGTTGGGTTAAGCAGGGATAAAACGGAAGAATGCATTTTACACGTGCCGACCGTTTTCCTGTGCAGCACGGGTCGCCGATTTCAGCTTGTCGGAGCCAAACCACGGGCACAGAATCGTGTAAGGCTTCAGTAAGTGTAAAAGCATATTGTGAGTAACAAATAAAATCCATATTGGAGGGGACAATGTCCAGCATCGAGAGCTTCAAACAAGAGGAGCGGGTATTCAATCCGCCTGTAGATTTCGTAAACAATGCCGCCATCAGCGGCATGGATGCGTATAACGCTCTATGTACTGAAGCCGCGGAAGACTACGAAGGATTCTGGGCGCGCCTGGCGCAACAGAATGTCTTGTGGAGCAAACCGTTCACCAAACGACTCGATGAGTCGAATGCGCCTTTCTATAAATGGTTCGAAGACGGTGAGCTCAACGTCTCCTATAACTGCCTCGATCGCCACCTCACCAACGGCAATGCCGACAAAGTCGCGCTGATTTTTGAATCAGACGACGGCAAGGTGACACGTGTCACTTATAAGGAACTCTACGAACGCGTCTGCAAATTCGCCAACGGCTTGAAAGAGCTGGGCATCCAAAAGGGCGATCGCGTCATTATCTATATGCCGATGTCGATCGAAGGCGTAGCCGCAATGCAAGCCTGCGCCCGTATCGGTGCTACGCATTCCGTCGTATTCGGTGGTTTCTCGGCCAAGTCGCTGCAGGAACGCATCATCGATGCCGGCGCGGTTGCGGTACTGACTTCGGATTACCAGGTGCGCGGCGGTAAAAACCTGCCACTGAAATCCATCGTCGATGAAGCGCTGGCGCTGGGCGGTTGCGACACCATCCGCAATGTCGTGGTCTACAAACGCACCGGTGGTGAGATGAATTTCGTCGCCGGCCGCGACATCTGGCTGCACGACCTGGTCGACAAACAAAAAGCCGAATGCGAACCGGTTCCTGTCGGTGCCGAGCATCCATTATTCATCCTCTACACTTCCGGTTCGACCGGCAAGCCAAAAGGCGTCCAGCATTCATCCGGCGGCTATCTGCTGTGGGCGATGCTGACGATGAAGTGGAGTTTCGACATCAAGCCGAACGATGTTTACTGGTGTACCGCCGACATTGGCTGGATCACCGGCCACACCTATGTGACCTACGGCCCATTGGCTTGCGGCGCGACACAAATCGTATTCGAAGGCGTACCGATGTTCCCGAACGCCGGTCGCTTCTGGGACATGGTGCAAAAGCACAAGGTCACCATCTTCTACACTGCACCGACCGCAATCCGTTCGCTGATCAAGGCGGCGGATGCAGATCCTGCAGTCCACCCAAGTAAATACGATCTGTCCAGCCTGCGTTTGCTGGGTTCGGTAGGCGAGCCTATCAATCCGGAAGCATGGATGTGGTACTACAAAAACATTGGCGGCGAACGTTGCCCGATCGCTGACACCTTCTGGCAGACAGAAACCGGCGGTCACGTCATCTCGCCGATGCCGGGCGCAACGCCTATGGTGCCGGGTTCCTGTACCTTGCCATTGCCTGGTATTGCTGCGGCGGTGGTCGATGAAGTCGGTCACGACCTGGCAAACGGCAAAGGCGGCCTGCTGGTCATCAAGCGCCCATGGCCATCGATGATCCGCAACATCTGGAACGACCCTGAGCGCTTCCAGAAGAGCTACTTCCCTCATGAACTGGGCGGCACCATCTATCTCGCCGGCGACGGTGCGATCCGCAATGAAGAAACCGGTTACTTCACCATTACCGGTCGTATCGATGACGTGCTGAACATTTCCGGTCACCGCATGGGAACGATGGAAATCGAATCTGCATTGGTAGCCAATCCTATCGTGGCCGAAGCTGCGGTAGTCGGTAAACCGGATGAAACCACCGGCGAATCGATTTGCGCCTTCGTGGTCCTCAAGCGTAGCCGTCCGACCGGCGACGAAGCCAAACAGATCGCGAAGGAATTGCGTGACTGGGTCGCGAAAGAAATCGGTCCTATCGCCAAGCCGAAGGAAATCCGTTTTGGCGACAACCTGCCGAAAACCCGTTCCGGCAAAATCATGCGGCGTCTCTTGCGTGTATTGGCGAAAGACGAAGTCATCACACAGGATATTTCCACTCTGGAAAATCCGGCCATCCTGGAACAGTTGAAGCAGGCGCAATAGACTACCGGTAGTGCTCGAAAAAGCCGTCGCGGCGACCAGCTGCGGCGGCTTTTTTATTGGGGAAGGGCGCTAAAGCAGGAAAACGGGTATTTTTTGGGAAAATTTTGCTATAATCAGCGGCTTCGCTAAAAAGTAGTCCGCGAAGACCAGATTCAGGAGAGATGGATGAGTGGTTTAAGTCGCACGCCTGGAAAGCGTGTGTAGGTTCATAGCCTACCGGGGGTTCGAATCCCCCTCTCTCCGCCAGAATCTAGTTTTAAGAAGTCCAAGAACGTCCAATAACCCGCCTCTAGCCTAGTGCTGATGCGGGTTTTTTGTTTTGTGATGTCTTTTGATGTCCATTGAAATCCAACAGATTTGCACCCATGTTTGTGCACATGTAGGATATGTGTAAATAACCATGGGTACAAAATGCCAAAACTCGCCACCCCTTTAACCGATTTGCGTATCAAAGCTGCAAAACCAAAGGAAAAACCGTACCAGTTAGCTGACGGGGAGGGAATGTATCTGGAAATACTGCCTTCCGGGTCCAAGGTTTGGCGCATGGCATATCGTCAGGAAAACAGAACGACTAGCACTCGTTTGACCTTCGGGCATTACCCCGCTGTTGGTCTTGCAGAGGCCAGACGCAAACGCGCGGATACAAAGAAACAGATTGTAGAAGGAGTGGATCCAGCGCAAGCGCGTCGAGTCGAGAAAGCGATATCGGCAACCGCTGCAGCGAACACATTCGAGGCCGTTGCAAGAATGTGGCACCAAAACAAGCTTGAGCAATGGCAGCCTAGAACTGCTAACAATATTCTTCGCCGACTTGAACAGGATGTATTTCCTCTCATTGGAAAGCGACCCATCGCAGAAGTTAAGGCTCCCGTAATGCTGGATGTTTTGAGGCAGATTGAGAAACGTGGCGCGGCAGAGATAGCTAGACGAAATGCACAGGTTTGCAGCCAAATTTTCAGGTATGCCATTGCTTGCGGCATCGCTGAAAATGATCCAGTTCCCGCTCTACGAGGGGCACTCAAGCCTCGAATCAAAGGCGTTCATGCAGCCATCTTGGTCGCAGAACTCCCAGAGTTTCTTGAAACGCTTAATCACAACAAAGCCAGAATGTTCCCGGTGACGCGCATTCTCATGCAGTTGATGATGCTGACCTTTGTCAGAACATCAGAGCTGACGGAAACGCCTTGGTCTGAAGTTGACCTGAAAAACGAACAGTGGGTGATTCCATGGCAGCGCATGAAAATGGGCAAGCGAAAGATCAATCCACGTAAAGTAGATCACCATGTGTTTCTGCCGAAGCAAGGATGGGCTTTTCTAAGAGAGCTGCGTACCTATACTGGTGGAAATCAATGGCTTTTCCCGAATCAACGTGATCCTAAAAAACCGATCAGCAATGGTGCAATTCTTGCGGCTCTCAAACGACTCGGTTATGCCGGCAAGCATACTGGTCATGGTTTCCGTTCACTCGCTAAAGGCATCTTAAAAACGTTAGGAAACGATATAAGTAATATCGAACGTCAACTAGCGCATTCGTCAGGAGAGGCCTATGGCGCTTCGTATGACAGGGAATCTTTTTTGGAGGAACGTAAGATCATGATGCAGGGATATGCAGATTACATTGATGCCGTAAGTAGAAAAATAGGCGACAGTAATTAATTGGCGTCAATATGAAAGCGGTTAAAGCAGTTGCTGTTGAATTGCATCGAATTCTGACCCATTCTTCGTTTTTGATTGCAAAATTTAGCGGTGACACGTCGTCTAGGTCTGTGACGTCTTCGTGCGATAAATCACTGCCAGTACGCGAGAGTCTCCGTTGAGGCTTCGCCCGCGGTGAGGTGTCCGCGAATCGAAGTACACACTATCTCCCGGAGCAAGTATCCAAGTTTGTGGCCGACCACCGATTACTGCTTCAAACTCCACCTCGCCTTCCAATACGAAAAGGAATTCTTCTCCGTCATGTTCAAAACGAACTTCACGTTCAATTTGTGATGGGAACACCATAATAAACGGCTCCATCTGCTTGTGTCGTCGCTTGTGAGCTAAGGCGGTGTAGTCGTATCCAAACGAAGAGGCTCCCTTAATGACTGATTCTCGTTGCCATGACCGGACAATGCAGACAGGGGAATCTATTTCTTCTGTTTCCGGCTCCAATAAAGCAGAAAGATCCGTATCCAAAACCTGCGCAATTTTGACTAAGGTCCCGATGGGAGGAATCACTTTAGAGTTTTCAATCTTGGACAAGTAGCCCTTGGTAAAACCCGTTTCTAAGGCGAGTTTGTCCTGGGTAAAACCTCGTGAAGTTCTGAGTTTTGAAATTCTTCCTCCAAGTTGAATTTCAATACTTGACGCACTGTCCTGTTTGTCTGCTTTCTTGCTTGTCATTCTGAATGTCTTGAATGTTGAAAGGGGAGCGCACTCATGTTTGCGCTGCGAGCGACAGTGTACTCCATGATACGTGCGGTCTCAGCAGCTGTTTCAGCGTCAAATATCTTCTCAAGAATGTATAGAGTTGTATCTATGCATAGCGTAACTCCGCCGCCAGTGATGACGCGTCCGTTGTCGATCACGGAACCTTCGACCACCTTAATACTGTCGTAATTCTTTTGCATAAGATTTATCGGCGGGTATTCGGGCTCAACAACGGCGCGTTTTGTGGTGGCAGTTTTGCCGTCTAGAACCCCGCTTGCGGCGAGAATCATGGCGCCGGTGCATACCGATGCAATAAGGGAGGTCACAGCTGCGTGCTTGAGGTAAAGAAGCGTAGTCTGGTTTTTAGCTTGCTCAACCCAGCCTGGACCGCCGGTAACAATCAGCACGTCCACCTCTGGTGCATCTTCAATTCCGAAATCTGCTTGCACCACCAACCCATTTGAAAACAGTACATTGCCTCGTTTGGGTGCAATCGTGCAGATTTCGATTTCTGGCTTTATGCGTTTTGCCATCGACAGTACTCCATACGTCGCCAAGTCGACGGGCTCTACGCCTTCATAGATAAAAACACCGAATTTCATGCATTTCTCCTTATTTAAATAAGTGCTTCAATATGAAACATAATGCCACAAATGTTTCATGGCATGAAACATGCAGTAATGACTAAGTCGGCAAAATATAGAATCCTATAGGTAAATTAGTGCACTTAATTAAAGCACGATAAAAATTAAACATTTTTTTACAAAAAATGTTTCCTAATATGAGCACATATTTATGCCGTTTATTTTCCCAATCACTTTTTCATTAAGGAAATGAGCATGGCATTCAACGCAAGCGCAACTGCCTCTACCGTAAATCCGCGGGCAGAAAAGCAAAAAATCAGGTCGGTGGTCTTCGCAAGTGCGATAGGTACCATTATCGAGTGGTATGACTTTCTTATCTACGGTATGGCCGCAGCATTGGTTTTTAATAAATTGTTCTTCCCCAATATCGACCCCTTGTTAGGAACGCTCGCCGCACTGGGTAGCTACGCGGTAGGTTTCCTGGCACGACCGTTGGGCGGCGCAATTTTCGGCCACTATGGGGACCGCATCGGGCGGAAATCGATACTGATGATTACTCTGGCCCTGATGGGTATCGGGACCTTCCTCATTGGTTTGCTACCTACTTACGGCCAAATTGGTATATGGGCGCCTATCTTGTTGATCACCCTGCGCATTATTCAAGGCATAGGACTGGGTGGTGAATGGGGTGGGGCTGCAGTGATGGTGCTGGAACATTCTCCAAAGAACCGTCGAGGTTTTTATGGAAGTCTGGTCCAGGTTGGCTTCCCTCTCGGCCTTGTAATCGCAACGCTGGTGTTTTCCTTCGTATCCAAGATGCCTGAGGCAGACATCTTGAGCTGGGGCTGGCGCATTCCATTTTTGCTTAGCGCCGTACTGATCATTGTCGGCATATTCATCCGCAAGAATGTTGAAGAATCTCCGGTCTTCGAAGACATGAAGATGCGCAAGGCATTATCGAAAAGTCCTGTCATGGACGTCATCCTGAAACATCCGCGTACATTCTTCATCGCCATAGGCTTGAAAATTTCCGAGGTTTCCTGGGTCTACATGCTGACGGTATTCATGGTTGTCTACGCAACCACTACCCTGGGACTGCCGAAGTCGCTGATTCTGGAGGCAATCCTTATTGCTGCCATGGTAGAAATTGTGACCATCCCACTGTTTGGTTATTTGTCTGATGTAATCGGACGTCGACCACTGTATTTCATTGGCGCCTTATTCACGATTGCCTTTGCGTTTCCGCTGTTCTTGTTTATGGAAATGCGCACGCCTGAGGCCGTCATTCTCACCGTTGTTGTTGCCATGAGTATGGGCCACGGCCTGATGTTTGCGCCGGAAGCGACCTACTTCCCGGAACTGTTTGGCGCCAATGTTCGCTATAGCGGTGCATCCTTCGGATTCCAGGTGGCGGCGGCAATCGGCGGTGGTTTGAGTCCGATTATCGCTACAGCTCTGGCCGGATACCTGGGCGGCACTGCCGGCGTCTCCATCATGCTCATCCTGCTGGCGCTCATTACGCTCACGGCTGCGTTCTTTGCTCGCGAAACCAAAAATGAAGCACTCTTGAAGTGATTTTATAAAGGGCCGAAATGCGATTGCATGTTCGGCCGGAATTTTCGTAAAAAATTAAACAAGGATTAATAATGACAAACAAGATAACCATCTCCACTCCAGATGCACCACCAGCTGTTGGGCCTTATGCCCAAGGCACCCAGGCATTGGGATTTGCCTTTTGCTCTGGACAGCTTCCGATTAATCCTGAAACAGGAGCGGTTCCTGAAGGCGTTGAAGCGCAAACCAGGCAGTCACTTTCAAATGTGGCTGCGGTACTGGCAGCAGCGGGAGCCAGCATGGATGATGTTCTGAAAACGACGGTGTTCCTGAAGGACATGAATGACTTCCCTCTGATGAATGCGATTTATGCGACTTACTTCCCCGGCGATCCACCAGCACGTTCGACAATTGAAGTCGCGAGATTGCCAAAAGATGTGCTGGTTGAAGTAGAAGCCATAGCGCTTGCGAAATTGAAGGGAGTCTAAAATGATCCAGTGGTCTGGCGGCAAACTGCTGCACATACACATTGCTCCGTCGGCGTCCTATGAAATGGAGGAGTTGCAGGTAGCGGAACTGATTGCCGGCAAGGGCATTGTCGGGGATCGATACTATAACGGTACCGGTACTTACTCTCCCAAGCCGGATATCCGTGAAGTTACGCTGTTTGATATCGACGTGCTGGATGCGCTGGCGCGCAATGATCCGCCATTACAGGCTGAGGCCATCTTGCTCAAGCCTGAGGACCACAGGCGTAACTTGACAGTGCGCGGCGTCCCTCTTAATCATCTGGTTGGAAAAAGATTCCGTGTCGGTGATGTCATTCTCAAAGGTGGCAGGCTCAATTTTCCCTGCAAGTACCTTGAGGAATTGCTGGGTATGCCGCTGTACCTGCCACTTTATAACCGCTCTGGGTTGAATTGCTCGATTGAAGTTGGCGGATTTATCAAACCTGGTGCAATGATTGAGCCGATAGACGAATAAGGCGTAAATATGACAGCAAGAATTATTATGAAGTTAATGGTGACGGACATCGTGCAAGATACGCCTACCGTCAAAATCTACACATTAAAGCATCTAATCAAGTCCGCCTTACCCAGACAGACTGCTGGCGCGCACGTTGATGTGCGACTCCCGGACGGCAAGATTCGACAGTATTCTCTTTGTGGCAATCCTGCAGACGATACGATTTATAAAATCGCAGTACGCAGAGAAGATTCAGGCCGCGGTGGATCGCGCTGGATGCATGAACAAGTTGACCTCGGCTCTGTCCTGCACGTTACTGCACCAAGAAATAATTTTCCGATTTCCCCAATAGCGACGCGCAATATTTTTATTGCCGGAGGTATAGGCATTACGCCATTCGCTTCCATGGTTATCGAATCGAAGAATGCGAATGTTCCATTCCAGCTTGATTACTGCGTCAGGTCCGCTGCTGATGCACCGTTGCTGACGTTTCTTCAGCAAACAGTGGTGCAGGAGAACTTGCATCTGTGGGCTAGCAATGGAGATGAACGCAGACGTTTTGATGTAAACGAAATTGGCCCCCCTGTGGAAGGGACGCATATTTATTGTTGCGGGCCTGGCAAACTTGTGGATGCGGTGCGGCAGGCAACAGAAAGCTGGCCAGAGAGCCAGGTTCACTTTGAGGTATTTTCCGCAACGCTGGATGAAAATTTCAAGCCTGAACCTTTCGATATAAAGATTGCGTCAACCGGAAATGTCATTCGTGTTGCAGCCAATCAATCTGCGCTGGAGGCGTTGCATCAAAATGGATTCAACGTCGCTACTTCTTGTGGTCTTGGCGTATGTGGGTCCTGCGAATGCGGATACTCGGAGGGTGTTGTAATACACCGAGATTCCATACTAAATGTGTCTGCTAGACAGGACCGAATGATGCCTTGTGTATCGCGAGCGAGAGTCTCAGTAACACTTGAATTGTAGGCGTCATTAAGATTTCGTTATCTAGAAACAGATAACGAAATCTCGTTCAAGAAACTCAAGATGTAAGTCAGAAGCGAGCTGATTTTTCATTTTAAAAATGCTCCATCGAGTTAGCGCACACACTTATTTTTAAAAACGTCCAGAAAGTTCGGCTTCCTCGAACATTAAGTGACGCAGTTGTTGATTTGCTCGCAAAATTAACATTCTGTAATTGACGCTGAAAAAGCGTTTAAAAATGCGTGCAATCGGCCAAAGCAGATATTACTGGTAGTTACTTTCGTATTTGGTACGACTGCCGTACGAAACTCATCTAAAAATAATGCCAAGCGTTGAGTTACGCAACTGCTGAATGTTTGAGGAATTGTAAATATTGCTCGACGCTGCTCTCTAGATCATCGTTAGAAATTCCAAACTCCACTCCATAATACGCAAATACAGGGAGTGGTTTCGCGCTGATGTAATCCATTGTCGATATGAGTGGCCGTAGATAATCAGTGAGAGTGCCTTCGTAACGTCCGTCTTTGGTAAAGTCTATCTCCTTGATTCCGGCAGACACCGCAATGCCAATGCGCTTTCCACTTAGATTTCGTTCATTTTCTTGTCTACCATAGGAGAATTCTTGAGTCAGAACTTCGTCAAACCACATCTTGAGAAGTGGAGGGGTGCTGAACCAGTAGAGAGGAAACTGAAACACAATAACGTCATAATTCAGTAACAGTTTCTGTTCCGCACCGACATCGATCTTCATATCAGGGTAACGATCATAAATCGAATGAACGGTAACAAAATCCAAATTTCTATGTGCCTCTTCAGCCCATCGTTTGTTGACCACAGAATTTTCTATGTCCGGATGGGTAACGATAACGAGTGTCTTGTTGAGTTTCATGATGACCTTCCAAACGAAAAATTGCATACTACTGACGCATAGCGCAGTTGAAAAGTAGGCACTTTTTTGTACCTTGATAACCTACAGGTTCCATATGAAATCTTCTGAATTTAAATTCCCTATTGATGCAACGATCTTTCTGATTGGCGGAAAATGGAAATGCTCAATACTTTGCTATCTCTTCGAACAACCTCACAGAACTGGAGAGTTGCGGAGGGCAATGGCGGACATCTCGCAAAAGGTGCTGACCGAGCAGCTCCGCGAGCTGGAGAGTGATGGCATCATCGAACGTACCGTTTATCCCGAAGTGCCGCCGCGGGTCGAATACAAAATTACCGATTTTGGCTTGTCGCTGGAAAAAATAATCACAGCGATGTGTGATTGGGGGCACGACAATATCGAGACCGTTACTGAAGCTCGTCAACGACGACTAGCTACTACAGCACATCTATTTTCAGAATAAGCAGTGTGTTTGGGAAAATAGAAATGAGAAAGGTCTATGCCAACCGCTGTGGCATAGACCTTTTTGCAAACAGTACTGAATTTAGATCGCACGAACATGTCGCGCACCTAAAAAATCATGTTCAAGTATTAAACTTGTGCCATGCCGCCGTCGACACTCAATTCAATGCCTGCGACGAAGCTACTATCGTCTGACGCAAGAAAGAGGACGGTTGCGGCCACTTCTTCCGGACGTCCCATACGAGCAAGCGGAATCACCCGTTGAATTGGTATGGGTAGCTGTTGATTTGTATTGAAAACTGACCCACGTTTAGAACACAATTCTACTTACCAAAGTGAGTAGGAGATTGGAATGATCGACGTTCTCCGACTTCTCTCAATAAATACGCGTTCAAGCTTTCGCCTGGTTGAAGACTGAGGCAACGAAGTTACGTAAACAACGTCGGACCTTGAAACAGATACACATTGACTTGTGTGCGTTGGGATATGAAGGGCCGTATGACCGGGTCGCAGCCTTCGCTAGACAGTGGAAACTGGATCAGTTAGAGAGGGTCAATTTTGCGAGCAAATCAACAGGATGCGAAATCTCGGAGCGAAATAAGTTCATGGCGAGATGATCGCATGCGCATTGAGAGCAGCGTATCCCGCATTCATGGGATGCAAATTATGGACGCTGATCGCTTTAAGTTATCGCATTGCATTTTCATAAGCGGCCTGTAGCTCGCCAAACACAGAGCGTCTAGGACGTTTTGCGCCGAGATGAAGATGGCGTAACTCAACCATAAAAGCATTCCAAAGCGGCATACCGCCTTTTTCCAGCAGCTCCGCGCGCACGGATAATTCCTTACTAGGGGAAGTATGATGACGCCCCCAAGCCGCCATGTGGGCGAGCAGGGGCACAAGCTGGATGGCTGGTTCAGTTAGGTTATAGATCCCTTTCTGCTTGTGTTCAGGATCAGGGCATCTCGTCAATAGCCCCGCCGCAGCTAGGCGCTTCAACCGGTTCGCGAGAATGTTCGAGGCGATACCTTCCTCACTTTGGGCAAGCAGCTCGCCGTAGCTGCGCCTGTTACCGAACATCACGTCGCGGATGACTATTAAACTCCAACGATCACCCAACTGCTCAAGAGTCAGGTTGATTGGACAGCCTGATCGATTTGTCTGCGGCACGGCCGATCTCCTTAGTCAGGTACTTGCAATATGAAAGACATAAGAATATGCTACAACCACTTGCAAACTACAAGTGGTTAAATATGTCACTCATTCTCTACGGTCATCCCTTCTCCTCATACACGCAGAAAGTGCTTGTCGCATTGTATGAGAACAGCACCCCTTTCGAATTTCTCTGTCTGGGGCCAGAAACGCCGCAGCACTCGGTCGAGTGGCTGAGACGCTGGCCGCTACGCAAGTTCCCCTTGCTGGTGGACGGCGAGCGCAGCGTAGCAGAGACCAGCATTATTATCGAGTACCTGCAGCTCGTGCATCCCGGGCCAGTGCACCTGTTACCCGCCGATCGGATGGCTGCGCTTGACGTGCGTTTTCTCGACCGGTTCTTCGACCTGCATGTGATGAGTCCAGTACAGCATGCGGTAGGCGGTGCGCTGACGGGTGATCCTGTGAAGCGCCAGGAAGAATTGGCGCTTGCTGTGGAAAAGTTGGAGCGCGCCTATGCGTGGCTTGAAGGACAGCTTGCCGGCAAAACTTGGGCCGCAGGTGCGGACTTCACACTCGCGGACTGTGCAGCCGCGCCCTCGCTGTTTTATGCGGATTGGACGCATCAGATTTCTGAGGCGTTTCCAGTGCTACTCGGATACCGTGCGAGGTTACTTGCCCGCCCGTCCTTTGCACGGGCAGTGGACGAGGCGCGCTATTTCCGTCCGTACTTTCCTCTTGGAGCGCCTGACCGAGACTGAAGTAATGCGAGCAACAAGCCCTTGGCGGAGCTTTGATTAAGTTGGCGTTGGGGCAATAGTGGATGTCTCGTCTCGGCCAGAAGCAGTCATTCGCGTTCTTACTGGGGAAGACAAATTTGAGAGCTGAATTCACTTTTGTAACCGACACGTCGACCATGTGCGTTTTCGATGTCGCGTGCATGAGGCATCGCTTGAATGACGATGCGGATTGGTGGTGCACCCCGCAGAGCGAGTTGGAGGAACTTAACTTGGGAAACGTCGCGTTTGTGGGGCTGGGGGGCGATGGAATGTTCTCGGTCACCATTAGGACCACCTACCAACACCGCAGGCCAGCGTTATGCTAAAGGTACCATCGGGGCGGGTATTCGTGGGCGCTGCTGAAGAAGTGACTTCGGATGGGCTAGAGCCAGAAGGCGTGCGTGGTGGGGTCTTTTTGGACGTTGAACGTGGGACTTGTCTATTGTCGGTTCTGCGGATGGGCACTGACGTTTTGCTCTGCTTTGGCGCTGCAAACGGCGCAGCTATCAACGGGTTTGTTTCTCCAATCCGGACATGACAAAGCGCGCGGAAGCAATCGGCCAAGAGATGACATAGAAGAGCTAAGGAGGTTGAGGCGGCAATGAAAGAAAAACTCAGCAAAGATCGCTTGATCCAACTTCTGAGCAAACTTACGCAGCCAGAATCGGATGGATTGTCAGAAGCTGATGCGCGACGCCGTGCTTCTAGATTTTTGCGCGGGTTGCCCTGATCCCTTGAAGGCTCACTGGTTGATCGTCGAATGTCTAGATCCGCTGACTGATCAGGAATTTGTCGATCGCCCTTTAGCGATGCCGCTTAGAGTGATGAGCGATGTCTCGGAATCGGAGTTGCCGAGCGGTCATCGGTTGAGAGCAATTGCCTTGTAGTACCTCTTGTAGCAATGGCCGGTTTGGGGCGTTTGCAGTCACTCGGTGATGTACTCCTGTCGGCAAAGTGCTGAGAAATACGCGTGCGGCTACGACCTGCACTTAGAATGCCGGATTACCCCTTCCTTTCATCAAGCATGGAAACTATCAGCATTCCGCCCGGCAGCATCAATCTCCGCGACGACCGCAAGCAACAGAGCTGGGTGGTCGCGCTGGCGCCCTTTGCTATCGGCAAGTATCCCGTCACGCGGGCGCAATACGCCCAGTTGAGCGGGGGCGCGCCAGAGCCGGGCTCAACAGCCCAGCACCCCGTGGTGAATGTCTCCTGGATCGATGCTGTGCGCTACTGTAATCTGCTGTCATTGTCCCAGGGGTTGGCAGCGTCGTACGCGATCGCAGCCGATGGCCAGGCGGTTACGCTCCTGCCAGAAGCGCGCGGCTATCGGCTTCCCACCGAGGCACAATGGGAGTATGCCTGCCGCGCCGGCACCCGGGAGCCGCGCTACGGCGAACTCGATGACATCGCCTGGTACCGCGGCAATGCTGCGGGCGCGTCCCAGCCGGTCGGCCTCAAAGCGGCGAACGCCTGGGGGCTGCATGACATGCTGGGCAATGTGTGGGAATGGTGTCAAGACCTGTACGACCCCGAGGTGTACGGCGAGTACCGGGTCTTTCGCGGCGGGGGCTGGGACGATCTGGAGCGCGGCTGCCTGGTCACCAACCGGCGCCGCAGCCATCCGACCTTCGCCATCGATGACCTGGGTTTCCGAGTCGCGCGCCCGGCTTGAAGGGCCGCTTCACGCCCTGAGTTATCGGTCAGGAGGACGCAAGGCTGAGCCCGGTTCAAACGTCGGCTTTGGGGTGAGAGCAGACGTCCTCTATCGGCCAATAGCGGACAGTCACATATGTTGTAAAGCTAACTTTATCTACGAACTTAATTTCTGACCGACGTGTTCAGCGAAAGCCTTGACCTTGGCCGAGTGTCGACGTTCCCGTGGACTCACGAGTTGAATCGGTATGGGTAGCGTTTCCCAGTCTGGGAGTATCCGCTGAACCTCGCCGCTAGCCAATTCTTTTTCAAAGAGCCAAGTTGGCGAATAAGTGATACCCATGCCGCCCAGTATTGACGCTCTGATGACTTCACTACTATTGGTTTGTAGATTGCCTTCAACCCGAACGATACGTGTAGTTCCTATTGCATCTGGAGCTCCGGGACCCGCCTTAAAGTTCCAGGTATTTCGCATTGCCAGCTCCGTGTAGACGATGCAATTGTGTTCCGACAAATCGTCCGGAGTAATAGGGGTTTTAGTCCCCTTTGGTAAAGATCTTAAATAGCTGCGATGAGCCATCAGCATCCGAGAGGCTGTTCCCACGCGCCGTGCTATCAAGCTGCTGTCAGGTAGGTCGCCAAGACGTACCGCCACATCTATCCCTTGTTCCACGAGGTCTATAAAACCGTCATGCAGACGCAAATCAATCTTGACTCCACGATGCTCAGCGAGAAACGACTGTACCAATGGCATGAGTTTGAGACGTCCGAAGCCTACAGACGCAGCAATCCTTAACCAACCTGTTAGCTGTTGCTCGCCTCGCTGGAGTTCACCTTCTGCTTCGGAAATCTCTGCAATTAAACGTCGTAATTGTTCAAAGTAGCGTTCGCCTTCTTCAGTCAGTGCGAGCGAGCGTGTGGTTCTCGTCAGCAGCCGCACTCCCAGTTCCCGCTCCAACGCGGCTACCTGTTTGCTTACTGCGCTTTGCGTCGTATCTGACTCGTGGGCCACTGCCGAAAAGCTTCCTGCCTCGACCACTCGCACAAAAACTTTCATTGCCTGAAGCTTGTCCATTTATGCCTTATATATTCCTAATTGGAATTAGTTATATGAGCATACTCCATCTATATCTTTTTTCGGGAATCAATCAAAGTTCAGGCATCGCAAAACGCGATACCAACCAGAGGAGCAATGAAATGAATACACCTACCGTTCTTATTACCGGAGCATTAACAGGAATTGGTCGCGCGACCGCTTTCGCATTCGCTCGTGAGGGATATCGCGTTGCAGTAAGTGGTCGCCGTGAAGAAGCCGGCAATGCGCTTGCCGCAGAACTTCGTGCACTAGGCAACGAAGCAGAGTTTTTGCTCGCAGATGTGCGTTTCGAAGCGGACGTACGCAATTTAGTCGAACAAACAGTTGTACGCTTTGGTCGCATTGATGTGGCGGTTAACAACGCAGGTACTGAAGGCCAGCTGGCACCGATCGTCGAGCAGTCGGCGGCCAACTATGCAGAAACCTTTGGGGTCAACGTGCTGGGCACGATGCTTTCGCTCAAGCATGAGATGCGCGTGATGTTAGCGCAAGGGTCGGGCTCAATCATCAATCTTTCGTCAGTTGCGGGAAAGGTTGGTATTGCGGGCGCATCGGTCTACGTGGCTAGTAAGCACGCAGTCGAAGGACTCACAAAAAGTGCAGCACTCGAGGGTGCTGCTGCCGGTGTGCGCGTCAACGCCGTAGCACCTGGTCCCGTCGCCACCGAAATGCTTGACCGCTTCGTCGGCGGCAGTGAAGAGAACAAGGCGGGCTTCCTTGCCACGATACCAGCAGGTCGTGCCGCTACTCCGGATGAAATCGCACAGACCATCGTGTTTCTCGCAAGCGACAAGGTGAGTTACCTCACCGGACAGAGCATTGCTGTCGACGGTGGCCATACAGCACAATAACCCAATGCCATCGACTTGCTTTCGACAAACAAAACTCTTAGATGAACAAGATGACATTTTCTAACTTTGGTATCGGCTCGCGATTAGAGATTGGTTTCTTTTTTGTCCTTGTATTGATGGGAGCGTTAACGGTGACAGGACTGCTGGGCATGGGAGGTATTCATGATCGCCTTAATACGATCGTCGAAGACAACGTCGACAAAATGAATCTTCTCCAGGACATGTCTGAATCGGTCCATATAGTTTTGAAAGTAATGGGACTTTAGTTCTCGCGCAAGAAAAAAGTAACATTCAAAAAGAATTTCAGAAAATTCTAGACGCACGAAAAAAATATGACGCAGCATCGGAGACGCGAGATTGAGGTGACGCCCACCGACGAAACAGGCAAGTTGCTCGGTGCGTTGAGGGAAATGAATGGCAATTTGGTGCGTATCGTGAGTCAAGCAAGAACCGGTACTGAGACGATTGCGATGGCATCCAACCAAATTGCATCAGGCAATCTTGATCTTTCATCACAAACGGAAGAGCAAGCTTCTTCGCTGGAGGAAACAGCATCCTCTATGGAGCAACTCACGTCGACCGTCAAACAGAATGCGGACAACGCTCGTCAAGCAAACCAATTAGCAGTTGCAGCATCGACAACCGCCAGTCGAGGAGTGAATGTAGTCAACGAAGTAGTCGAAACCATGGCATTCATTCAAACGTCAGCTCAGAAAATCGCGGACATCATTGCGGTGATTAATGGAATCGCCTTTCAAACGAATATTCTTGCATTAAATGCAGCTGTTGAAGCAGCACGTGCTGGTGAACAAGGAAGAGGATTTGCAGTCGTTGCAGGTGAGGTAAGAAGTTTGGCGCAACGTTCCGCAGTTGCAGCCAAGAATATTCGCATCCTCATTGCTGATTCAGTTGAGAAAGTCGAGGCTGGCAAGACAATGGGTGAAATTGCGAGAAGCGCAAAGCAGGTACTGACATCATGAGTGAAATCGCAGCTGCATCCGAGGAGCAAAGTGCGGGGATACATGAAATCAATCAGGCAGTTGCCCAGATGGACCAGGTTACGCAACAAAATGCCGCGCTGGTTGAAGAAGCGGCTGCAGCAGCTGAATCATTGAAAGAGCAGGCAATCGCTTTAGCTAATGTCGTGAGCGTCTTCCGGTTAAATAGAATGCATTCGAAACACATGCCGGCAAGCACGGTTGAGTGGACTGTGTTTCCAAAGGCATTACCGTTACCTACATAAAAATATAAATATTTAAGTCATTAGGTACTAAAGCTTTCCTTGGCGGTAAGTTTTAAGTGTGGTCCACGGCAATACTCCGAGAGAACTGCACGCCAACAGCTACAACTGAATCAATGCCGTGGCTTGATACAGAGTTTTGCGATATTTGGCTTTCATGATGTTGCGCTTTTCATCCTTTTCAAAGAAATCACTAGCACGCAAAATATAGTGCACGTCATGATAGCGATAGCGGTTTGCTTGGACGTCGGAAAAACAATGAACGTGAATCCGTGCCCCTTCACGATTGCTGAGAAGCTAGATACGCAAAACGGCATGAAGAAGAATCGGCATACCTGCCATTTTCCGAGGTTGGTCGGTGTAAAGGGAAAACCGGTGGTGCTGAAAAGCAGGCCGAAACCCATCATAGTGCCAATACCGAGCGAAGTTAACCACAGTGTGGGCGAGGGATCGAAATACCAGGCGATGGCAAGGCTGTACCAGATGAAATAGCACCAAAGAACAGCGCGGCCCAACGATAACCGCGATAAATAATCGATCATGGAAGCTGAGGCGACAACGCCGATAGGTCGGGGGGACCGGTATGCGACATGCCGCAGCTAGCGGCAACGGCATGTCAACCGGACGGATGGTCAGGCGGTGCGCAGAGCGTCGTGCTGTTCCACCAACATGTCTGCCATCGTTTGAAGGCTTGGCGCAGTGTATGTGGGCCGTGTGCCCATTTCGTCAAACACTGAGTTGCGCCGATTTACCCAACACACAGGGAAGCCGAAATGTGCCGCCGCTGTTGCATCCCATGCATTTGACGAAACAAAAAGGATGTTCTCGCGCGGTAGCCCCATACGGCTTTCGGCCAATGCATAGACTTTTGAATGCGGTTTGAAGACCTGTACAGATTCAACACTTATTAATTGGTCAAACGCCCAGCCTAATCCCGAGTTTTCTACCACTTGCGAAATGGAAGCGGTGGAGCCGTTGGAGATGATTCCCAAAGGGAAGCCGGCGTCATGCAGGCGGCGCAGAGCGCCTGGCGTGTCAGGATGTGGTTGGAGGCGCAAGTAAGCATCACTGAGGCGGCGGTGCAATGTCTCGTCGAGCTTCAGCCCGAGGTGTCCGCAGGCGTAGCGCAACGCATCTTCGGTCGCGTTTTCGAAATTCACATAGCGATCCATCAGGCTGCGCAGCCAAGTGTATTCCAGCTGCTTTTGCCGCCACAATGTGGCAATGGCGTCGCCCATATTGGGATAGGCTTCTTCGCACGCGGTGCTGACGGACTGCACATCGTACAAGGTGCCATAAAGGTCGAAGACGATGCTCTGGATATTTTTCATTTACTGCTCTCCTTAATAATATTGCGGCCCCTGAGCCGCAGCTGAATAAAAATGGACGATTAGTGAATTTCTGCGCCGGTTTGTGCGTGATATAAAACCTCTTCGAAGCGTTCTTCATTGGCCAGATCACGACCGCCGAGGAAGGTGCCCACCACTGCCCCCAGCAAGCCAAGTGGCAGGCTGAGGATGGTTGGATTCACGATCGGGAAAATCGCTGCCTTGCCCATGAATGCGGGGCCGATAAACGCCAGCCCTGCAGCAGATACGAGGCCGACTGTGATGCCGCCGATGACGCCAGCAGTATTGAAACGCCGCCAGAATAGCGACAACACAATGACCGGAAAATTTGCCGACGCCGCGATGGAAATGGCGAGAATCACCAGCACAGCGACGTTCACGCCTTCAGCCAGCAACCCGAGCGCCGTAGCGATGGCGCCGATAGCCAAGGTTGAGAGTTTTGCCACGCGCACTTGGTCGGCTTCACTGACCTTGCCTTGCCGGATCACATTCACGTAGAGGTCGTGCGCCACGGTGCCGGATGTTGCCAAGGTCAGGCCTGCCACCACTGCGAGGATGGTCGCAAAGGCGACCGCGCAGACGATCGCGAGGAATATCTCGCCACCGATTGAACCAGCGCCGCCACCCAAGGTTTGTGCCAGAAGCGGTAAGGCAAGGTTGCCGCCTTTGTCGACTGCGCGAATCGCATCCTGACCAACGAAGATCGCTGCGGCAAAGCCGATGAGCGTCGTGGCAAGGAAGAACGAACCTGCCAAGAACATCAGCCAGATGACCGACTTGCGTGCAGTCTTCGCGTCAGGCACCGTAAAGAACCGCGTCATGATGTGTGGCAGGCCTGCAGTGCCCACGATCAGACTGAGTGAAAGGGAGAACGCGTCTAGTGGATGCTTCAGGTAATTGCCAGGCGCGAGCATCTGCAGACCGTATTTGTCTTCCGCAATCGAGAACAGCTTAAGCGGGTTAAATCCAACTTCCGCTAACAGCCACGTCACTAGTACAGTGGCCGTGGCCAACAACAGTACAGCCTTGATGATTTGTACCCAAGTGGTGGCGATCATGCCGCCGAAGCGCACGTACACCACCATGCCGATGCCGACAAAAATAACGGCGGTGGAGTAGGGGACACCGAGCAGCAGTTTCATCAGTGCGCCAGCGCCTGCCAATTGCGGAATCATGTAGGCGAGATTGACGATCGCCGTGCCGACGACAGCAGCGAGCCGCGCTTGCGGGCGTTGCATGCGATAGGCGATCACATCACCCAACGTGTAGCGCCCGGTATTGCGAATCGGTTCCGCCACAACCATCAAGATTAGAAGGAAGGCCGCAAGTGCCGAAACGGCATAAAGCGATCCGTCCATGCCGTACAAGGCAGTCAGGCCAGTGAAGCCGAGGAAAGCCGCGGCACTCATCCAGTCGCCAGCAAGGGCAAAGCCGTTTTCTTTGGCCGACAGGTTACCGCCAGCCGCATAAAACTCACTGGTAGTGTTGGTACGCCGAGCGGCCCAATAAGTAACTACCAGTGTGAGAGAGAGGATCAATACGAAAATTCCAAAAGTAAGGAGCTTCATGATTGATTGCTCCCTTTAGGCTCGGCATCCATGATCGCTGCTACCTTTTTGTCGAAGATCTGATTGGCCGCCCTCACATATAAAACGGCAGTCACCCAGCAGACCAAATAGGCTACTAGGATGAGAAGGAACCCGATGTTGAAGGATCCAGCCAGCTTGGTGGACATCAGCGGCTTGGCGAATCCGGCGAGCAACGTGAGGCAGAAAAAGAACCCTAGGCTGACTACTAGGAGAGGGGCCACGATGCGTTTCTTTGTCTGTACTAAGTCGCGGAATCCAGGCGAACTACAAGATTGCCGGCGTAGGGTGTGACGGGAAGCGCTGAGAAGTTCGCGTTCCTTGAGTACCAAGTTTGCAGCCATTTTCGTGTCTCCTGATATGAAGTTATGCCTCTCGTGCCTCTAACGGGCGACTGATAGCACTTTTCTTTAGCATCCTTCGTGCCAAATATTCAAGTAATTGATTTATAAGGAAAAAACTAAAAATTAAGCAGAATTTTGGACGAAAATACTAAATTCTGAGTCATATATGAATCGATTTGATTCATTTTAGAATCAGTTTGGCTTATATAGATCATTTCTGTTTACAACTAATAAATTTTTAGAATGAAATTTCGATTTTCCAAATTTTTTAAAATTGATTCATAATTGGTTCAATCGCGAATCTGAGTGCTTTGGAGATTCGCTCTTACTTTGGATATCTCATGTCGCCATCACCTCATGCCCTTGCCGCCCTGTTGTCGTGCCTACCCATCGGTATCATTGCGCGCCAGCGAGATGGATCTGTGTGGTTCAATGATTTCCTCAGCACCCGTCATTCCAACCTTGCATCGACCGACGTTCCAGCACTTGTCGAATGGTTTCATGGTGGTGTAGCACCAGTAGGCATGCTTGAAGTGGATGGAGATCAATATCAGGTGGAATGTGGAGTGCTTGAAGACAGGGAAGCGCTGTTATTGTGGCCCACTGCCGCCGCAGTGAAGTTCGCGCCGCAGATGGAGCAGCTGGAGCAGATGTATCAAGACTTTCGGGAGATTTATCGCAATTCTTTCGATGGAATTTTTATCGCCGATGGTACGGGCACCACCTTAATGGTCAATGAGGGATGTGAGCGCAATTACGGCGTGCCAGCGAGCGAAATGATCGGTCGGCATGTGTCAGAATTTCAGCGCAGCGGTCTGATTAATCCCGTCATTGCCATGCGCGTGATTGAAAGTCGCCAACGTATCAGCGCGGTACAGGAAACCAGTATCGGCAAGACCATCATGGTGACCGGCATTCCCTTATTGGACGATCAAGGCGCAGTGCGAAAGGTCATCATCAACTCGCGCGACACGACCGAACTGATTCAGTTACAGGAGGAGTTGGCGCGCGCGCAGGAAAAACTGCATCGCTTCGAAATGGAGGTTAGCCAGCTACGCATGGATAATCCTGCAATCGCCGGTCTTATTACTCGCAGTCCCGGCATGCAGCAAATTACCGCACTTGCCCAGAAGGTCGCGAAGGTGAGTGCGACTGTGCTAATTAGTGGCGAATCTGGTGTCGGCAAGGAGGTGCTGACTCGCCTGATTCACAAGGAAAGTGCTCATCACGCAGGCCCTTTCGTGAAAATAAATTGTGGCGCCATACCGCGGGATTTGCTGGAGTCCGAACTGTTTGGCTACGAGGCGGGTGCTTTTACCGGGGCACAACGTCAAGGTAAGGTTGGCATGATTGAAGTGGCCGATAAAGGGACGCTGTTCCTGGATGAAATCGGCGAGTTGCCATTGGACTTGCAAGTCAAACTCTTGCAGGTTTTACAGGACCGCACGCTCACACGCTTGGGCGGTACACGGCCTATACAGGTTGATGTCAGGGTGGTCGCCGCCACCAATCGCGATTTACAGGCGATGGTTGATGCACGCCAGTTTCGCAGTGATTTGTTTTATCGGCTTAACGTGGTGCCACTCCATGTGCCGCCGCTGCGTGAGCGGCGCGAAGATATCTTGCCTCTGATCCAGCATTATCTCGACGAGCTCAATGCGCAATACGATTTGGACAAAAGATTATCGGAACAGGCCTTAGCGGCGCTGCTAGATTACGATTGGCCTGGAAACGTACGCGAGTTGCGTAACATGGTTGAACGGCTAGTAGTAACGGCACCGGAATCGTTGATCCGGTCCGATAGTTTACCGACCTTGCTGCGTTCGTCCGAACTTGAAAGTGACTTGGCACGTTTAGATATCAAGGCACGCTCCGCACACTTCGAACGCAAGATCGTAAAAGAGGCTGTGGAACGCTATGGCAACACACGTGCGGCAGCAAAACATTTGCAGGTTAGTCAATCAACCGTGGTGCGGCGGCTTAAGGACGGATGACGCCGACAGAGCTCAGCAGCCGTGGGGTTTATCGTCTTCTCTTTTTTAGGGTGTTGATTTGTATTGAAAACTGACCCACGTTTAGAACACAATTCTACTTACCAAAGTGAATAGGAGATTGGAATGATCGACGTTCTCCGACTTCTCTCAATAAATACGCGTTCAAGCCTTCAGCCTGGTTAAAGACTGAGGCAACGAAGTTACGTAAACAACGTCGGACCTTGAAACAGATACACATTGACTTGTGTGCGTTGGGATATGAAGGGCCGTATGACCGGGTCGCAGCCTTCGCTAGACAGTGGAAACTGGATCAGTTAGAGAGGGTCAATTTTACGAGCAAATCAACAAAGTCTACGAGCTCGATGACAAAGCTTGTAGTTCTCTATCGCTTAAGGTATGCCGTCATGCCAAAATTACTAACTCACGATGAGTGCGATAGAGCTGCCAATTATTTCGCCGAGAACGAGCGTTTTAGAAGTCACATTTTGATGGGAAAATATGTATTCGGACGTGCACGGTAAAGTGATTTAAACGTGGTCAGTTTTTCGGTGCAAAACAACCGCGAATACTATCCTAGATCGCCACCCCTACTAGTAGACGCTTAATAAGCTTCAAGTCCGCTATTGGCTCCAAATCTTGCGCTCGACCATTGCGACCAGTCGGAGAAATCCCTAATACCTCATCGCGCTGTTCTGTGACAAATTCGGTGGCGCAGCTGCGACAGTAAACGTGTTCACCTGCTTGCTGCTCCTTGCGCAGAACCACCGTTGGCCCGCACATTCCGCACACCTGCAGCGGGATTCCCTGATCAGTGTGGCCCACAACGTGATTCCAATGCCCGAGCTTTCCCAGCGCTACGAACTTAGCACCTATGATAGAGTCGAATTGACGCCCAAGCTCGGATTCAATGATTGAAAGTGCTTTCTCAATTGGCATACCTTTTCGATACGGTCGGGTGCTTGTCATCGCGTCGAAGGCGTCGCATATTCCAACAATTCTGGCCTCAACTGGAATATCGGTGCCGCGAATGCCGGTAGGATAGCCTTTACCATCAGGTGTCTCGTGATGGAATCGGATCGCATGTTCGGCAATATGAGCAAGTGGATGATTCGCCAACATTCTCCATCCGATTTCTGGATGAGTACGAATGACGTCGTACTCCTCTTCACTTAATTTGTCTTTCTTGTTTAATATTTGATCGGGAATACCAACTTTTCCAAGGTCATGCAAAAATCCGCCAATAGCGATTCGTGCGGCGTCGGTTTCCGACATTCCTAACTCTAAAGCCAACCTATGCGCGAAACGAGAAACGCGCCAGAGATGGCCTCCCGTGTATGGATCCCTGGCTTCGACTACCCAAGCCATAATTAACAGGCTAACTAAAAGATCTTTACGGTTTGTATTCGACTTATCGGTAAATAAATTACTTATGCGGCTGAGTATGTTCATAGTAGCTCTGGTAAATTTTCGACAATCCAAATGACATAGGCATAGCGTTCTCTAGGTCCCTAAGAGAGGTAAGAACGATATAAGCTGAGGGATCAATGAATATCGGTTGTATAGCGGGTACTAAATGTGGCACGAATTCGTGACGCTAATCAACGAGTTATTGCACAAACAAGTGGCTCCTTTAACTTGCAGAATCTATTTTTCGAGGAAATAAAACCGCCTTTTCTATGGCAACGCTTATCACAAACCTTACGTCGCGGTCGGCATGCATTTTGCCGTGCTGACGACTTGCAGTACATTGCCATCACGTTGGTCCTGCACAAAGGCAATGGCATTCAGGTTTTGCCGATTCCATTCAACTGGCAATTTTACTTCTTGCTTGAATTGCGCATTACCTTGCAATAAATGGATCGGCCCGTACCAAAGTCGTACCGTATTGTCGTGATGCAGTGTGACGCCACCGTTCTCGCCGCGCAGTACCCGTGATGTCAATCCGTTTTCGCTAATCGCAACGTATAGATCGCCACTGATCTTTGCATTCACATCGATCGACTTAACTATCGCGTCCAGCATTATTGTATTGTTAGGGCCCGCCGACGTTTTCAGTGTAATGACAACTGGTGCTGGTCGCGCATTGATCTGACGTATCGCACTCGGCAGATTGTCGCGCCATGAACGTAGCTCATTGCCGTTGACAAAAAACTGTGGGGTGTACACGACGCGGCTCTGTTTGTTTGCCAGCAATTCACTTTGTCGATCATCAAATGCTTTTTTCGCGAAGACGTCTTTCCAGCCAATCGAATCCCAATAGCTGACGTGCAGAGAAAGCGGAACGACATTTGCACTTGGCCCCACTAGTTCTCTTACCCGACTCAATTGTTTGTCTGCGGGAGGGCAATTAGAGCAGCCTTCACTTGTGTACAGTTCGACCAGGGCGGCAGTCGATACGTTACTTTTGACTTCGCAGGTATTCCCGGCATACGATGGCAGAGCAGTGTACAGTGCACATGCAAAAATGGTCAGTGCGGTTAGTTTCATGGCGCGATCCTTCGACGATATGGAGGTTAGTTCGCAACCAGAGTTGGTTTGGTTACAAATTAATTAAGAAATAGTTTGAATATTCAAAAAATGTCACGGCTATGTAACTAAGGGTGCAAATGCAACGTATTCAGGGGGGAGAGCAGCAATCGGTCAGCCAAGCTGAAACGCGGTTGCGCGCTCTATTGTTGGAGGGGCTAAACGGTAGCGAAAATGCGTATCGTCAATTTTTACAGATGACGGCTACGCATTTGCGTGCTTTTTTGCGCAGACGCCTAAGCCACTGGCCGGATCAGGTGGAAGATTTGGTGCAAGAATCGCTATTGGCGATCCACAACCAGCGTACGACCTATGACAAGGGCGCGCCGCTAACGGCGTGGATGTATGCTATTGCCAAGTACAAGCTGATCGACTGGTTACGACGACACGCAAGACGCGAATCACAAAACGATCCGTTGGACGATGAAAATGAAATTTTCTCGACCGCCGATGCCGATGCACACGAAGCACGACGCGATCTAAGTAAGGTACTGGAAACGTTACCACCACAACAGCGCGCCGCTATTTTGCATACCAAAGTTGATGGTTGGTCGATGCGCGAGACCGCTGTCGTGTTGAAGATGTCGGAATCCAACGTCAAAATTGCTGTGCATCGCGGCCTGAAAACGTTGGCGGCCAAATTACGGAACGAATCATGAAAACGGATGACCTGATCAACATGTTGGCAAGTGGCGACATCAAGCCGCAGCCGATTCCTATTCTGCGAATCGCGACGCACATTACGCTCGGACTACTGGTGACAATCGCGCTGATGATGACGTTTCTCGGTGTGCGCGAGAACCTGTTGCAAGTGCTAATGCTGCCGGCGTTCTGGATGAAGTTCATTTTCGTCATTGCGCTGGCCAGCATTGGTTTGATTGCCGCCCGTCGCTTGTCGTCGCCGGGCGGCAAGACCAATCGTGTGCCGGCCATGCTGGCGGTGCCGATCGTAATTATCTGGAGCATTGCCGCCGTATCGCTAATGACTGCTGCACCCGGCGAGCGCGCCGAACTGTTTTGGGGCGATACGTGGAAAGCATGCCCATTTGTGATCTCGGGCTTGTCGATCCCGATTTTTATTGCGATTTTGAGCGCGATGCGTGAACTGGCCCCGACCCGTTTGCGCCTGGCCGGCGCTGCCGCTGGCCTGACTGCCGGCGCCGCCGCCGCCGCCGTCTATTGCCTGCACTGCCCAGAAATGGCAGCACCGTTTGTCGGCTTCTGGTATTTGCTGGGGATTTTAATCCCGGCCTTAATCGGCACCTTGATCGGACCCCGAGCATTATCTTGGTAGTAGGTAGTTCCCCGAAAGTTCTTCTAACGAAGGTCCGCTTGCGCTCCTCTAGCATCTACATCAACACCTTTTGCTAAACCCGGTGAGACTGGCCTCTTTTTCTCGATAACTTCGATCTGCTTGCTGTGCCAGCTTATACGAAAATAAGCGTTCTCTGCACAGTTCTAACTACTATCTTCTTGGAAATTAATTTCCTAAAAACTGTAACTATTGTTCTTGCGTTGGCGAACTATCCTTAGATCGCCAGGAAAAAGCGGCGACATTGATGTCTTCTCGAATTCCGAGATCGACATACATTCTTCAATTCCAACAAATAATTCATCATGTTTTCAAAACTGAAGATTCGCACCGGCTTGTTATTTGTATTGGGTATGTTCTCTATCGCGCTTTGGACTGCTGTGTTCATGTCTTGGACATATGCACGCCAGTCAGCTCAGGCTTTAGAAGCGGTGATCAAATTGTCTGATAGCCAAATTCAACCTCTTCATGACACAGAAAGGTTGCTGCTTTCCACATTGATCAACATGGACAACGCGTATATCAATTTAGTAAAGAGCGACCAAGTCATTGCCAACGATTACACTCGTAAGGCGTCCGCTTCTTTTCAAGAGGGTAAAAAAGCGTTCGACCGATATCGAGAAGCCATCAAAGATGATAGTGATCTTGCCGACCGTTCGGTGAACGTCATCCGCGCTTACGATCGCTACGCAGAAGTAATAGGTAAGCGCGAAGAAGCGCTATACGATGTCTCTCTTGACAATTATGCGGCCGCAACAACCGATGCAGAACAAGCCGATAGTGTTTTTGCTTCTGCTTTGCGCGAGATGATTAATCACGCCGAAATGGTACGTGACAATCTTCGTGTTGAATCCGAAAGGCGATTCATGATCGCGGCCTACCTTGCGACCGGGATGTTTGTATTTTCATTGTTGCTGGTCGGGTTCTACTGGTTCTTTTTCAATCGTGTTTTGCTTCAGCCTTTAAAAGAAGTCGGCGCGCATTTTGATCGTATCGCTGGCGGTGACTTAACGGCGCAAGTCAATGTTGTTTCAAACAATGAGATTGGTGCATTGTTGGCCGCGTTGCAGCGCATGCAACAAGGACTGTTGCAGACTGTATCTACAATTAGACGGGCCACTGAGGATGTCGACCATAGTGCGCGAGACATTGCAGTAGGCAACGTCGAGTTATCGAGTAGAACGGAGCAGCAGGCTTCGGCCTTGGAAGAAACCGCATCAGCACTTGAAGAGTTGGCCGCAGCGGTTAAACAGAATGCGGAAAACACGCATCAAACCAATCGTCTTGCGAGTGATGCTGCTGGTGATGCCGTTCGCGGTGGCGAGATGATGTCGGACCTTGTCAAGACCATGGGGAAGGTTTCAGCCAGTTCTAGCAAGATATCCGAGATCGTCGGCGTAATTGACGGTATCGCTTTTCAGACCAATATTCTTGCGCTTAATGCTGCGGTTGAAGCCGCACGTGCGGGCGTGCAAGGGCGGGGTTTTGCCGTCGTCGCCGCAGAGGTACGGTCACTGGCATTGCGCAGCGCACAGGCCGCAAAGGAAGTGAAAGGATTGATAGGAGAGTCTTCTTCTTATATTGACCTTGGTTCCGGGCAGGTCACAGAAGCTGGCAAAGCCATGCAAAAAATAGTCACATCCGTTCACAACGTCATGAGCACGATGCAGGAGATATCGACTGCGACCTCGGAGCAATCGGTTGGGCTCGAACAGGTTAGTTTAGCAGTCGTGCAAATGGATCGATCTACACAGCAAAATGCGACGCTGGTTGAACAAACAGCTAACGCCGCCAACGACCTCACGGCTCAGGCTAGGCGTCTTGTCGAGTCCGTTTCAGTTTTTCGTACTGCCAATCCAGACTATCGTGGTGCCGTGAAAATACTTGATAAAGCACGGCCGCTGACCATCGGTAATGATGATTCCGCAATAGTATTTTAAGGAGTAAGAATGAACGAACGACTTTTTGGTTTTGTTGGAGGCGACTCAGGTGCGTGGGAAGTCACGCAAATGCGTGCTGTTAAAGGTGCACCACTCCCTGAAGTAAAGACCATTGCAATACTAAACGGATTTTCGATCCAAGGACATCATGCTCACTGGGTTCTTCGTGGAGTGACTAGCAACGAACGTTACGTGACTAAAGAAGAAAAGAGTCGCTTGATTGCTACGCAAGAGGGATTGGGACGTACTGAATCAACATTAGCTGCATTAATTCCCATTCGAAAAAATGCTTCCTGGTGGTTGCTCACTCAGGAAGAGCGACGAGAGATTCTCGAAGAACGTTCCCATCACATTCAAATTGGCATGGCTTATTTACCCGCTATCGCACGGCGGCTATACCACTGTCGCGACATTGGAACACCTGAGCCATTCGATTTTTTGACATGGTTTGAATTTAGCCCTTCTGACGCTTCTCAATTTGATGATTTAGTGGCGCAGTTACGTACTACTCACGAATGGTCTTACATTGATCACGAGATTGACATAAGACTTGCCAGGAAAAATGGTTAACCCTTAAATCAAAAAAACAGGCATACATTATCTTGTCGCGTGAGTTGCTATTTGTCTTGATTCTTTCGGGATTTTTTGTCCTCAACAGAGTTTTAGTTTGCTCTATATACTTGCAGCTTTACTTAGCAAGCGTCAAAAATCTTGCCGAAATTTGATTCATTTGGGAAGAAAGTGTGGATTATTAAACTTTCACAAAGTAACAAGCCAACTATTGTTGGCTATGCTGCCGCTCTCTTTTCGGTGGCGTTAGCGTTTTTCGTTCTTTCTGTCATGAGACCGCAATTTTCTGCGGCACCCACGCCATTATTTTTATGCGCAATCATGTTTACAGCGTGGGTAGGTGGAACCGGACCATGCTTCTTTTCCATCGTCCTGTCGGTTCTGGCCTACGATTACTTCTTCGTAACACCCTTGCATTCATTCGTCATAAATGGACGACACTCCTTTCGTATTCTTTTCTTTTCGATGGCGGCGATCTTCATCGGCGGGCTTGCGGCTGCGCAGCAATCTGCAGTGCGAAGTGCTAAGCGCGCAAGCGACAAACTCGCCTTGGCAATAGATGATCTTAAAAGCGTTAATTTAAAACTAGAGATGGAGAATACGGAGCGCAATCGTATCCACGAATCACTTCGCTATAGCGAAGCGTTTTTGACAGAAGGACAAAAAATAAGTCGCACGGGCAGTTGGCGCTGGAATATAGAGGTGCACTCTCTTGAGTGGTCAGACGAACATTACCGCATCTTTGGTTATGAACCATCGTCAGACATGTCCTGCTTCGAAATGTATTCCAGTCGAGCGCATCCAACCGACCATCTTCTCCTAGCGAATGTCGTCAAAGAAGCAGTAGCTAAAAAACAGCGGTTCGAATGCGATTACAGGATTATCCTTTCGGCGGGCAGCATACGGTTTTTGCGTGGGATTGGGATGCCTGTTTTTTCTCGGAATGACCACTTCGAAGGCTACATTGGTGTGACAGTCGACATCACGGCTCAGCGTCAAGCGGAAGATTCATTGCGGAAAAGCGAACAGGAATTTCGTACGCTGGCAGAAAATTCGCCTGATGGCGTGATTCGTTACGATCGAGACTGTAAAAGAATTTATGTAAATCCGGCGCACCTCAGAAACATGGGCGTTGAATATGATGATGCAGTTAATGTCACATTGGATTCCTACTGGGGAGCCGATATGACAGTGGATGAGTATCGGGCGATACTCAGAAGTGTGATGACTACTGGACAGCCAGCGGAGGTTAGTGGCCGGTGGACTCGACCTGATGGGGGCATCGTGTTTTTTGCCGTCCACGCTGTGGCCGAGTTCGACTCGAAAGGCGAGGCTGAAAGCGTTTTGGCGATTAGTCGCAATATCACATCGATCATAGAGGCCGAAAATCAATTGAGGCAATCTCAGAAGCTTCTACGTCAATTGGCGGATCGCAGTGAAACCTCTATCGAGGATGAACGTAAACATATTGCAAGAGAACTACATGACGATCTCGCTCAGCATCTTTCTGCGCTGCGGATGAATGTATCAGTAATGAAATTGGAGTTCGGTCATCTAAGCTCGGCATTTAGTGGGCAAGCGGAAACCATGATTGAGCGTCTAGACGCAACTATTAAAATAGCGCGCAATGTTATTACGGCGTTGCGTCCGACGGCTTTGGACATGGGTATCGTTCAGGCTTTGGAATGGTTGGTGAAGGATTTTTCCACGCATAAAGAAATTTCTTGTCGGCTTCATATTCATGACGAGAATTTGATCTTGAGTGATCGATCTGCCACGGCAATTTTTCGCATTGCTCAGGAGTCGCTGAGAAACATCTCACGTCATGCCGAAGCTTGTAACGTTGACGTTAATCTTAGTCACAAGGATGGAATGTGTCTCCTAGCTATTCGCGATGATGGTCGGGGATTCAATACAACCAACGTTCCATTTAACTCTTTTGGTCTTATGGGAATAAAGGAGCGCGTGTTGATTCTGGGTGGAAAAGTAGAAATTGAGAGCGAAGAAGGCCAAGGTACAACTATCCGGGTAAATATCCCGACAACGGAGTGAAATAAATGTTGCGTATTCTAATGGCAGATGACCACGCATTGATGCGCGAAGGACTGAAGCATCTTTTTTCGGTTGTCGGAGGAATTGATGTAGTTGCAGAAGCCTCTACAGGGCCCCAAGTTTTTGAGTTGTTACGTCGAACTGACGTTGATCTCATCTTGCTGGATATGACGATGCCGGGAATTAGCGGTGCAACATTGATCCATCACATCCGGTCCCAAAAAACAGCGCCAAACATCCTTGTACTAAGCATGCATGACGAGGTTCAGTTTGCAAGAAGGGCACTAGATGCCGGGGCATCTGGGTACATAACAAAGGACACGGACCCGCAGACATTGATCGATGCAATCCATCGAGTTGCTGAGGGTGGCAGATTCATCAGCCGTGGGCTCGCTGAGGAAATGTTGTTTGACCATGGCACCAGAGCCAGACCTTCGCATGAACTGCTCTCCACTCGGGAATACGAAATTTTTCAATTGCTGGTACATGGCCGTGGCGTCAATGAAATAGCGGATGAACTCTCGATTAGCAACAAAACAGTCAGCACCCATAAGACCAGATTGATGGAGAAGATGAAATGCGAAAACGTTTCACAGCTGATTAGATATGCGATAGCCCACGGAATGCTCGAGTAAATTGTGTCTCGACGCCCCTAACGATCCATATTCGGAAAATTCCTACACATAAATCATCATTGCCTGATGTTTTAGTTCTTCAGTTTGTCCGACGATTGCTGCTGCCAGTCGTCAGGGGCAATTGGTCTGCGTCGGCACTCCCATGTCGATTTGACCTCCCATTTCTGATTGTTGGCGTACGACGCGACCATGTAAAAAATGCCTGGTCGATGTTCATTTATACGCAATCTTACGGGATAGAAGAATGAAATTTTCAAATCTGAAGATCGGAACGCGCCTGACCATTGGCTTTTTTCTGGTCCTAGCGCTTATGGCGGCTCTAACTGCGTGCGGCGTAAATGGCATGCAGAATATCCAAAAACGGCTGAACACAATTATTGATGACAATGTTCATAAAATGAACTTACTTCAAGATATGTCGGAGTCGGTGCATATCGTTTCCCACAGTATGGGGACCCTTGTTTTAATGCGCAACGAAAGTGAGATGGTTCTCGAGATAAAGAAAGTCGTAGATGCGCGCAGTAAATACGATGCTGCAATTTTGGTACTTGAGAAAAAACCTGCTCTCGAAGTAGAACGTGTGTTGAGAGAAAAAATAAAAGGAGCTCAAGCAGACGCACGTGTAGTTAACGATCAAATTATTGAATTTGCTAGAGGTAACAAGGACGAAGAAGCAAGCGCGCTTTTGATTAAAACTGCGGAACCGCTTAACCAAGCTTGGCAACAAGCATTAGATCAAAGTATTCAACTTCAAAAACATGCAAACGAAGCGGATGCCGTCGCCGCGACAGCTACATATGAAAATTCGCAGCTTTATATGGGAGCGCTTTCTGGTGTTGCGCTGATACTTGGAATTGTAATCGCATGGGTCATTACGCGATCAATTTCTCGCCCAATTATCTCTGCGATGAATGTCGCAAACACGGTGGCATTGGGAGACCTAACCAGTCACATTGAAATAACAACAGCTGATGAGTCCGGTCAACTCCTGCATGCTCTTAAAGATATGAATGACAATCTTGTAAGCATAGTTACGCAGGTACGACATGGAACAGAGACCATTGCAACGGCTTCTGCTGAAATTGCTACCGGCAATCTCGACCTTTCAGCGAGGACAGAGGAGCAGGCTTCTTCCCTGGAGCAAACAGCTTCATCAATGGAGGAGCTAACATCGACGGTCAAACACAACTTCGACAATGCACGGCAGGCAAATAAGCTTGCACTGAATGCGTCAGATGCGGCGAGTCGTGGGGGCGTCGTCGTTGCTCAGGTTGTCGAGACTATGGGGTTTATTAATGGCTCGTCCAGAAAAATATCGGACATTATCGGCGTCATTGATGGGATTGCGTTTCAAACCAATATCCTAGCGTTAAATGCTGCGGTGGAAGCTGCACGTGCTGGCGAACAAGGCCGCGGATTTGCGGTGGTCGCTACTGAGGTACGTAATCTCGCTCAGCGATCGAGTGCAGCAGCAAAAGATATTCGTATTCTCATCGGCAGCTCGGTGCAAAAAATTGATGCGGGTAGTCTTCTGGTGGAAGAAGCAGGCAGAACAATGAAAGAGATTGTGATTAGCGTGCAGCAGGTAACGAGCATTATGGCGGAGATTACCGCGGCTTCCGAGGAACAGAGTGCTGGTATCGAACAGGTGAATCAGGCTATCGCTCAGATGGATCAGGTGACACAACAAAACGCCGCATTAGTCGAAGAAGCTGCTGCTGCTGCAGCTTCTCTTCGTGAGCAAGCAGAGAATCTGTCAAAAGTTGTCAGGGTCTTCAAGTTAGACAATACGCAGCACATGATGCCAATGGCTTCACAATTGAATCTCAATGGGATGACGAAATTAACGTCGGTGACGTCGAGAGGAAGTGACCAAGTTGCGACAGACGGCGTGAAGTCCGGCTCTGTGCCAAATCAAAAAAATTTACTTCCAGTTGCCGTTGGAGGTGAGTGGGCACAGTTTTAGGCTGGATGTTCATATTTTAATGAAGCCGGATTTTATAAACCATGCCCATCTTGCTGTGGCATATTCGTTGGTGAGCTGTAGTTCAACAGGAATACGTTCTTGGAACAAGATTCGGCATGCCGATCGCGCCCGTTTTTTTGCAAGAAATATTCATTTTCCATTGGTGTGGTTTACAGTCATTTTGATTCTTGGCGTTCTGTTATGGATAGGTGTCTCTTCTGAGCTCAATAGAGAAAAGAAGAATATTGAGCAAAATGCGCTTAAAGATGTCGAGTTACTTTCAAGGTCTTACGCGGAATATTTGACCCGAACCATCGAGAGACTTGATCAATTGACACTGCAAGTAAAGTACGACTGGGAAAAATCTCGTGGCGCGTACAGACTGGAGGAACCCGCGCGAAATGGCGTGTTCAACTTTAAGTATTCTGCGGCAATTACTATCGTGAATCGGCATGGAGCGCCAATAACAAGTTCATTTCCGTTTGATAATCGTACGTCTTGGGGAGATAGTGATGCCTACGACTATCATCGTTCTCATGAATCAAATGATCTTCATATTGGCATGCCTTCCGAAGGGAAAATTTCAGGACGAACTGTTGTGCGAATTACCCGAAGGTTGCAGGATGCCAAGGGAAATTTCAATGGCATGATCGTCGCTTCTGTCACGCCGGATTATTTTTTCTCGTTTGCGAATACACCTGTTCTGGGACAAGGCGGGTTGCAGGCATTGGTGGGAATGGATAGGGTGGTGCGTGTGGCAAAGGAGAGTGAATCAAAACCGTCGTCCCTAGCGCCCATTTTTGCGATGACACCTCAGCAGACTGTCCCTGTGTTATTGGACGGTAGAAAATGGTTTCACGACAAAAAATCACGTTATGTGGCTTCTTCTAGTTTGAATGGCTATCCGTTTTTTGCTATCGTTGGAATGAGCCAGGACTCAGTGCTTGCTCGTTATACCGTTCATAGAGACACAATTCGTAATGCTGCAATTGCTATTACAACTTTTCTTTTTGTATTTGCCGTCATTGCTGTTGTTATGTCGTTACGGCTTGCATGGAAATCACATCGACTCGATGCTGTTCGTAACACCTATAGGATTGCGACGGAATTTGGCAATGAGGGGTATTACATTTGGAGCGCGATTCAGGATCGGAATGGTTATCTTGTTGATTTTGAAATCATAGATTGTAATGAACGTGGAGCGACATTTTTTGGGACAAGCAAAGAAAAACTTTTGAACACCCAATTGTCAACGGTCGAATTTATTAGGGGCTACTTATATACCCTGATGCAGCAATCTCGGATTGCGATGGAAAAAGGTTTTTACGAAGACGACTTCGAGATGCAGGCCCACAATCAAGGTTGGATACACAAGCGCATGCTCCGTTGTGAAGATGGTCTTGCGGTGACTTTCAGAGATGTCAGTGACCGCAAAGCTCACGAAGAGGAATTACATCGTCTCGCAACAAAAGACACCCTCACAAACCTTCCGAACCGGTACTGGCTCATGAATCATTTGCCCAAAGCATTAAACGAGGCAAATGAGAAACAAGATTCACTAGCGGTTCTATTTATCGATCTGGATGATTTTAAGAATATTAATGATACGTTGGGACATTCTTCCGGGGATAGCTTACTGCAGGTTGTCGCGTCTCGTCTTGAGTCTGTTCTTCGGCCTGGTGATAGCGTTGTACGATTAGGCGGAGACGAGTTCACACTCCTGCTCGAATCCTTACCGTTGCAAGAGGATATTTCTTTAATCGCAAACCGGATCATGCAAACGTTTAATCAGCCATTCGAAATTCAGCAAAAAATGCTGACAATCAGTGCGTCAATGGGAATCAGTAGATATCCGTTCGATGGGCGCGATGCAGAAACATTATTGAAGAACGCCGATATCGCTATGTATTCTGCAAAGGCCGATGGTAAGAATAAGGTCCGCGTCTACGATAAAAAATTGTACGAAGAGATTGAATTACGAGTTGATGGCGAACGCCAGTTGGCCCGGGCAATTCAAGAGGACCATTTCATCGTTTATTACCAGCCCCGTGTAGAAGCACAGACAGGCCGCATGGTTGGTATGGAAGCGCTGGTTCGATGGGCGCACCCAGAACGGGGATTGATTGCGCCCGATCACTTCATCCCGTTGGCTGAAAGTACCGGCATGATTCTTCCATTGGGAAGACTAGTGATGGAAAAGGTGTTTTGTCAAATCGCTGCATGGCAATTCCAAAAACTAGCAGTTGTACCGGTGTCCGTTAATGTCTCTGCCCGGCAGTTTGATGAAGGCAATGTCAGCGAATTCATTGCAAGTTGTCTGAATAAATATGCCGTGGATCCAAGATTTATAGAAATAGAACTAACCGAGTCGGCAATGATGGGAAATTTTGAACAAGTTCGTGGAGAAATTAGTTCCATCAGCGCACTTGGGATTCAAATTCACGTCGACGACTTCGGTACCGGTTACTCGTCGTTATCTTTACTTTATAAATTCAATATGGACGTACTGAAAGTCGATCGTGCATTCACGTCTCAGATTTGCAATGGCAAGGGGGGGGAGATATTTTTTAGTTCCATTGTCTCAATGGCAAAAGTACTGAAGATGAGGGTGGTAGCTGAAGGTGTTGAAACGATTGAACAGTTGCGCGTTCTACAGCAACTCGGATGTGACGAAATTCAAGGCTATCTTGTATCGAAACCAATTCCGTCAAGTGACGTACCGCGATTGTTGGATCAATCGATTCTGCTTGAACAATTGAATTAACTTTTCGACATTCGCATTCGGCATGAGTAAAATTAATCCCAAACAATTGGAACTACTCCTTAAGCTCAATCATGAGATCGCTCATTTGACTCATAACATGTATAACCTACTTGATGATGTGATGAACAAGCGGCTGGAGACGGATGACGCCTACGCCGCCGAGATAAAGGATATAAGCACTGGAATTATTTCTGATGCCATGAAGAAAAATGGCCGGTGAATACCCAAATTATCTGACCTCTAGTTGCAATGATCTGCGGCATACATCAATATCGAATCAAAGTATGTAATGGCCAAAGAATCTCCTGTATTCGGGTCGGTACACCGCTGCTACGTTTCGTGAGAAGAGAGAAGGGACTGGACGCCGGTTTCGGCGGCTTCTAATGCACCAGCCAAGTATCCAGGAAATGTCGTCGATGCCTCACTGCCAATCAGTCGCAATCGATCCGCCCAAATATCTTTGGGCTTCAACGAATCTGCATCAGAATGTCCGAAGGAAAACTGATCGGCCTGCGTTGCGGTCATCGGATCTTGCGCCCAGTCCTTGAAAAGTTTTGCTCTGGTTTGTGCCGCCTGATGCCCAAATAGCCGTACTAATTGCGCAATGCATTGCGCAATTAGTGCTTCCTCATTCAGTAATCGGCGGGAATTTGCTTGCCAGCCAAAAAATCCAAACAGCGCTGCTGTTTTGTTGATATCGCTTGCATCATGAATCTCCACAAGCGGACCAACTGTGCTGCGCGCCATGCCCGATAATCCATTTTCCCGCCAAAATGGCTGCTCGTAGACAGCAACAAACTTTGCATGAGAAGCCATCCATGTATTTGTGCCTTTCCAGCTTTGGAGCAAATGTCGATCGATTGCAGGCTCAAATGCAAGGTTTTGCGCCATCAGTCGCGGTGGTATGGCCAACAATACATGGGTTGCGTCGAATGTTTTTGGCTTGGCAAGTCCATTTATGGCTTTGATATTGATGCGATGTGAATCTAGTCTAATCGACTCAGCTTGATGGCTCAGGAATAGCTTTTCGCGAGGAAGGTCAGCGGCCAGTCTGTCAACCAAAGTCGCAGTACCTCCGGCGATCCGCATCGAGCCTTCGGCAAGGCCAGCTGCGGCCTGTCTGATTGGTATCTGGTGACGTGAGTGCTCCAATACGATATCGCCCATATCGTATTGTGGAAGTGTGCGCAGCCCTAGTTGTTCGATCAGGTTGTTCATGGCAGGTTGGAGCGGCGGCCAATACCACGTCGCACCAAGGTCGAAACGAGCCGCGCTTGCCCTTCCGGACCCATCGACGTTAGAGAGAATACGGCCGCCCAATCTGGTACGCGCTTCCAATACAAAGTAATCGACCCTGTGCCGCTCTAGTAAGTAAGCGGCATACAAGCCGCTCAGGCCGCCACCCAAGATTCCCACGCGAATATTGCCCATTAAGAGCGCTCCGCGGACGGGCACAGGCTCAGTTCGCGTGCCCACGGAGAGTGACTTTGATGCGCAAGACGCCAATATTTATCCGCGATTTGTGACGAATGCGATAAGCATCCAATATTCACGTCCGCATGCGTTAGTCGCCGGTTATTCGAAGCCATTAGTCTGTCGCGTACAACGCGACAGACATAAACGCCGTGAAGGTGGAACGCTCCGGCCGGCGCGACCACCTCCGGAGGATTTATTAGGTCGCGCTTTAGTGCTGTGTAGAGAGAGGACTGCATTGATTTACCAGAATGGGACAGACCGATAGCTGAATGCCCGAATTGCGTCACCAAGGCGGCGCCCAAATTGGAGCCCGCCCATGCAAGCATCATCGTTTTTTTAGAAGATATCTTCGAATTCATGGCTCAACTTGTCGGTTGGTAGATCTTTCAAATGTCCCGATTTACGGTAAATCAGCGCGCCTCCTGCGCCGCTAGTCCACGTCTGAATAGACCGGGGTGGTAGTCGTAACCATGTTCCAGCAGAATACTCGTCGTATTGATCCCTCATCTGGCCTTGAAGTACAAGAATTTCTGCGCCGAAGTCATACATTTCTTCGCCACTGCTACTTTCAGGGATTTGTACCAACATGACCTGTTCTTGCTCATTAGAAAATAAGGGGCACACCAGTTGATTTTGGTGGACGTGCCACATGGCTGGATCTCGCGTATTGATGCGGACGGGCCTGCGCTCCTCTAGAGACATTTGCATTAGCTTTACGAATATCAACGTGCCGTCAATGCTGGACGGCAGGTGCGAAGATTTTGGCGGGTTTCGTAGGTACCAACCTTCTGGATAATCACCGCTGTCGTCGGAGAACACGCCATCCAGTACCAAGACTTCTTCGCCAAGCGGATGCGTGTGGCGCGGAAAGCGTGAATTTTTATCGTACCGAACTAGACTGGTCGCACGGGCTACTTCACCTCCGATGCGGTCTAGCATTACTCGCTTGACTCCGCTTTGTGGCGAAGTAATCCATTCCATTTCTGTGGAATGAATCGCCACGCGTTCGGAAAAATCAGCGTTAACCAACATAAATTTGTAGTCAAGTGAGACGCTGGCACAAATGCGCCAGCGTTAGGTTTTTTAATTTTCGAGTGCTGAAAAGGCGTCCAATACGCGAGCGGAATAGGTAACTGCCGCGCCCGCGTTCAGTGCTATCGCAACGCCCAGCGCCTCAGCAATCTCTTCTCTTGACGCGCCATGTTTCACTGCTGCTTGGGTGTGCACCGCAATACATCCGTCGCAACGCGTTGTAACAGCGACCGCTAGTGCGATCAACTCATGCATCTTGGGTTCAAGATGACCTGTTTTTATTCCGGCGGTCTCCATCACTTGCAAGCCGCGTACGGTATCAGGGCTTAATTTTGCAAATTCACCGACGCGAGCCAAGAGTTGGTCTCTGTAGTTATTCCAGTCCATGATCATTATTTTCTCCCGTTTAAATGCGGCCAGCGGTCACGCCGCCATCAACCGGCAGAACAGTGCCAGTAATCCAGGACGCGCTTGACGAGGCAAGAAACAACATTGCTTCCGCAACGTCGGCTGGCTGACCATTGCGTCCCAACGGATGAAAAGCGTTAAATGACGGCAGTGTGTCTTTCACTTGATCGTCGGTCATGAAGGTGTTGTAGACCGGCGTTTCCACTACTGCTGGCGCTACCGTGTTGATGCGAATATTGAACGGTGCCAGTTCGATTGCGAGATTGCGCGTCAGTGCATGCACGCCAGCGTTGGCGGCGGAATAAGCAGCAGAAGGTGTCGCGCCAATGGCTTGAATCGCCCACAGCGAACCAGTCTGTACGATTGCGCCGCCGCCGCGTAATTGCATGGCTTTCGCTGCAGCTTGCGCCATGAAGAACTTACCTTTCAAAATCGTGTCCAGGAACCAGCTGTATTCTTGTTCATCGACTTCAAGAAATGCTTTCGGTTTAAAAACACCTGCATTATTGATCAAGATATCCACGCCGCCAAAAGCGTCGGTTGCAGCGGCAACCAATGCTTTTGCGGTGGAAGGCAAAGCGATATCACCGGCTACGTATAGAACTTTGCCGCCGATTTCCCTGGCGGCGTTTGCCAGTTTGGCCTCATCACGGCCGCCGATCACCACTGAAGCGCCTGCTGCCACCAGACGTTTCGCTACTTCCTTACCAATTCCCGAACTACCGCCGGTTACGATTGCAACCTTAGAAGAAAAACTATTCATGATATTTATCCTTAAGAAAATTGAACTACCTGAGCAGTATCGACATTGAAAGAGCTCGTGACAAATGAGATAATCCACGTCATCGACAAAGAAAAACTATCTTATATATGAAATATCCTGTTTATCTGAATGCGCTGCGGGCGTTCGAAGCAAGTGCCCGGCATCAGAGTTTCTCGGCAGCTGCGACGGAACTGAATGTCACGCCAGCAGCGGTAGGGCAGCAAGTACGAGGATTGGAAGAATGGCTTGGTACGCCGCTTTTTTATCGCAGCGGAACAGGCACATCAAGGTTGATGCCAACCGACACGGCGCAAAGAGCACTGCCGGATATTCGAGCCGGTTTTGATAAATTGAGCATTGGTCTGGAACGGCTCAAACAAGCATCGACAGGTGGCGCGTTGACTGTGACGGTCAGTCCGGCATTCGCGGCCAAATGGTTGATGCCACGAATCGACCGTTTTCATCAGGCTTATCCGCAAACAGATCTTCGACTTGACACTAACTTGAAGGCGCTGGATTTTCTCGCGAGCGGCATTGATGTAGGCGTGAGGTACGGTTCGGGGGACTGGCCTGGACTTGCAGCAATCAAATTAGCTGATGAAGAAATATATCCGGTTTGCTCGCCGAGCTATCTGAAACGTCATGGCCCGTTTGTGGATCCAGCTGCTCTTGCAGGACATACGCTGATTCATGATCTATCGATGCAGAATCATCCCGGCTTTCAAACGTGGCGAAGTTGGCTTGATGCCGCCGGATTTCCATCGGTGCAGTCGGAAAGAGGACTTCAGATCAATAACTCTGCTGCGGTACTACAAGCGGCAATCGATAACCAAGGCATTGCATTGGGTCGTAGTGTGATGATGCGCGAAGATCTGACAGTTGGGCGCCTGGTGAGATTATTCGAAACAATCTCCTCCCCATCTAAACTGGCTTATTACATCGTGTACCGACCAGAATGCGCAGAACTGCCTCGTGTTGCGGCATTCAGGGAATGGCTAATGTCAGAAGTCAATTGAGATTCAAATAGCGAAGAATTGCTGCCTTCTGCGTTAGCGACGTACTTCGGCAGGACTTTCGTGCTTGTTTGCCGAGTATTGAAAAAACCGTCGCGAAGACGGTTTTTTGTTTCTGCTATGCGCTGACGATCAGGAAGGTAAGCGTGGTTATTGCTAAATTATCCCAGCGTCGTCATATCGATCACAAAGCGGTAACGAACATCATTCTTTTCCATCCGTCCTCACGCATGATTCACGTCCTTGATTGCGATCATCTTCACATCACTGATGATATTGTGCTCGCCGCAGAAATCCAACATTTCCTGCGTTTCGGTCATGCCGCCGATACCGGAACCGAACATCGATTTGCGACCGAAAATCAGATTGGCGCCGACAATCGGTTCCAGCTCGGTCAGCACACCAACCATGCCCATTTTTCCATCCAGCTTTAGCAAGCCGAGATAAGGATTGGCGTCATGACAGACCGGAATCGTGTTGAGCAAAAAGTCGAAGCTGCCAGCATGTTTAGTCATTGCGGCAGGATCGCGCGAGACCAGAATTTCATCTGCGTCCTTGCCTTTATCCGGCGAGGTAGTAATCATCACCACATGCGCGTCCATCGCCTTGGCAAATTTGACGCCCATATAACCCAGGCCACCGAGGCCGATGATGCCAACCTTTTGTCCCGGGCCAATCTTGACGCAACGGTGAATACGTGGGGATACCGGCACACAGCAATGGCGCAACGGCTTTGACATCCAGCGTGCCAGGCACTTTGACGACGAAGCGTTCTTCCACCACAACGTGATCGGAGTAGTCGTCGAAGGTCAATTTGTCGCTGTCGTGTTCGGTCCCGTTATAAGTCCAGGTCGCACCTTTGGCACAATATTGTTCGAGATCGGCGTTGCATGCTGCGCAATGTCGGCATGAATCCAACTATGCAACCGACGCCGGCAATATCGCTCCCGTGCGCGCCGACCGCAGAAACGCGACCGACAATTTCATGACCGGGCGCCATCACTAGTACTCGCTCCACCGTTTGAATAGAACACTTGCATTCACGCCACCGAAGCCGAAGCCATTCGACATCGCATGCTCAATTTTCATATTACGTGCGCTATGCGTAACGATGTCGATGCCGTTAGCGCCAGAATCTATTGTTTTAAGATTCAATGTTGCTGGGACGACCTGATCGCGAAGCGCCAAAATGGTAAAGATGGCTTCGACACCTCCGGCCGCACCCAGCAAATGTCCAGTGGCAGATTTCGTAGACGTGACGGCTATGCGATTATCGGTACCAAATACCGCTTTGATTGCCGCTAATTCGCCAGCATCCCCAACCGGTGTAGACGTTGCGTGGGCATTCAAATGTTGAACGTCAGTCGCTATGATGCCTGCTTGCTGAAGTGCGATCGACATTGCACGAGCAGCACCACCGCCGTCCGCAGGGCCAGCCGTCATATGGTAGGCATCAGCAGTTGTCCCGTAGCCTATCAGTTCTGCGATTGGCTTCGCCCCTCGCGCTAATGCATGACTCAGTTCCTCTAATATGAGTATGCCAGCTCCTTCGCCCATAACGAAACCATCTCTCTCGTCATCAAAAGGACGCGATGCCGTAGTTGGGTCATCGTTAAAGTTTGTTGACAACGCGCGTGCAGCAGCGAACCCTCCGAGACTGACTCGATCAATTGCAGCCTCTGCCCCTCCGCATAGAACGACATCGGCTTCTTCATTTCTAATCATGCGTGCAGCATCGCCGATAGCTTGAACGCTCGCTGCGCAGGCGGTAACTGGAGCAGCAATCGGTCCTTTGAAACCATGCTTGATTGAAATATGCCCAGCCGCCAAGTTGATCAAGAATGAGGGAATGGTAAACGGCGATAGTCGATTCGGCCCTTTTTTGTCCGTAACCCGCACTGCGTTGGCAATCGCAGGGAATCCTCCGATTCCCGACGCAACTACGGTTGCGGTCCGTTCTTTTTCTGCCTCTGTCGTAGGATGCCAATCTGCCTGACGTAATGCCTCTTCTGATGCCACTAGGGCATACATAATGAATTTGTCCATTTTGCGCTGATCTTTCGAGGACACATGTTGGTCCGGATCGAATCCACCTGCCGGATCTTCCAAGGATGTTGGCACAACACCGCCCACCTTGGCTTCAATGCCATCGGTGACATCTTCCTCAAGTCGACGTATACCTGATTGTCCAGCTAATAATCGCGACCAAACGGTTTCGACTCCTGATCCCAAAGGCGAAACTATGCCCATGCCGGTAACAACAATACGACGATGTTTTTGGTGGGCCGCGATTGTGGTTGATTGAGAAACGATATTCAAACTTTCACTCCTGAATACTACCTATCAGAAGGTAGGAGTAGGTTATAAAAAAGCACAGCTCTTTGAAGTTATTTAGCTGTATATGGCTACGCGAAGTTGCTTTACAACCAAGTCGAATTCTTCACTCCGCCCGGTCATTCTCGATGAGATTAGCCCACCTTGGCACGCTGAAAAAACGTAGGATGCTAACTCCTTCATCGTTTTTGATTTTTTCTGCTTAATCGTGCCAATAACGTCGGTTAGCCACGAAACGTGGGTATTACGTAGATCGCGCGCAGCGATGCGCATTTCCTCTCCGATACATGACCAACCTGATGCCAAGCCGCCAGCCGGGCACACCTCAGCACCTACATCTACTGTTTTCCGAAACCGGCAGAAGTATGCGTCCAACTTTTTATGAGGATCAATTGGAGTCGATTCCGCCCATTCTTCAAAGCTAGCGCGTAGTTCACGAATTATTTCGACACCGAGCGATTCCTTTGATGGGAAATGGTGGTGCAGACTGGCCTTTCGTAACCCGATCTCATCAGCAATATCTTGGAAACTGAAGCCAAGATATGAACGTGTCTTAAGCAGTTGCTTGGCAAGCACGATAATATTATTTTTTGTGTTGGAAGGGGTAGTTAGTCGCATAACAATCCTACTAGAAGGAAGGTTATATTAACACGACATGATCGCAATAGGTCGGCATGGTTGTTTTGGTCTTCTTTCTGCGGACGGAGGAGGTGTTACGGTATCCGCCTAGAGAGCCGCAAATCTGCGTTTTGAATGGACACAAATTGTAAGGACGCATACCGCGTTAGCAATAAAAGCCCGCTTGCGCGGGCTCCCTTGCTATACCCAACAGAGTTATCGTTTCAACTTGCGATCCAGAAAATTGCGGATCACCGGTGCCATTTCGCCAAGATTGGTTTCAAGCGCAAAATGCCCGGCATTGTACAAATGGATTTCCGCTTTCGGTAAATCGGTCTTGTAAGCCTCTGCACCCGCCACCGCAAAGAAGGGATCCTTGTCGCCCCACACTGCGAGTAACGGTGGTTGGTATTTGCGGAAGTATTCCTGGAATTGCGGATATAGCGCGACGTTGCTGGCGTAGTCAAGGAACAGATCGAGCTGTACTTCTTCGTTCCCAGGACGTGCCATCAATGCGGAATCCAGCGTGTAACTCTCAGGTGAAACTAGAGCAGGATTCGGCGTACCGGTTTCGTATTGCCATTTCAGTCCGTCCGGTTGCAGAAATTGGCGCAGCGACTCGCGGTTTTCTACAGTCGGTGCTTTCCAGTATGTCTGGATAGGCGTCCATGCATTGGCCAAGCCGGCTTCATATGCATTACCGTTTTGCGAAACGATTGCGGTCACTCGCTCAGGATGGGCAAGGGCCAGGCGTAAGCCGACCGGTGCGCCATAGTCGAATATTTGTAGCGCGTAATGTGACAGCCCCAGTTTTTGAGTGAATCCATCAATCACCTTCGCGAGGTTCTCAAATGTATATTTGAAGTGAGCCCGATCCGGTGCCTCGGTGAAGCCAAAGCCCGGCAGATCCGGGGCAACCACATGGTAGCGATCCGCGAGTAACGGAATCAAGTTGCGATACATGAACGACGACGTCGGAAAGCCATGCAATAAAAGAATCGTCGGTTTGGATGGATCACCGGCCTCGCGATAGAACACTTTGACGTCGCCTACATCCACTTTGTGGAATGTAACGTTTGTAGTAGCGACCGATACAGGTTTGGCCTTGTGCGTTTTGGCCTGCGCTTGCGCACCGGTGGCGACGAAAGAAGCAGCGACGACCGTCGCGAGCAGAATTTTCTTTGAACTTAACATGATTTGAGCTTTCCGACGAATGGTTGATTAAGCAGCTGCGCGTGCACGCACAACCGGGAAGTCGATCTCAGTATGGGCTACCGAATTAATGTAGTTAGTCAACACATTGAGCGCGACGTGTGCAATGATTTCGATCACTTGCGCATCATCGTAACCGGCAGCTTTGACCGTCTGAATATCGCTATCATTAACATGACCACGATCGGTCGCGACCTTCAGAGCGAATGCTACTGCCGCTTCCGCTTTTGGGTCGCTGGAACTACCGCTGCGATTAGCAGTGATTTCGGCATCGCTCAGCTTGGCGAGATTCTTTGCCAGATAGGTATGGGCCGACAGACAGTAATCACAAGCGTTGAATTCAGCGATGGCCAAAGCGATACGCTCACGTGTAGGAGCCGGCAAAGCGCCTTTGTTAAGTGCGCCGGACAGATTTAAATAACCTTCCAGTGCAGCCGGATTGCTGCCGACCAAGCGAAATAGATTTGGCACGACGCCCAACTGTTTGTTGACTGCTTCGAGCAGTGGTTGCGATTTAGCAGGTGAATCAATGACAGTTGCTGGTGTAAAGAGACGGGACATGATGATTTTTCCTTTATGTGTTGGCGGCCGTGATTGGCACACACACATCCTAAATAATCTTAATAGAAATGATAATCCGGTAATATTGAGAACGATTTTTCCATAAATTGAGAATATGACAGACAGATTTGAATCGATGGCGCTGCTAGTGGAAGTAGTGGATGCGGGTAGTTTTTCCGGCGCAGCGCGGCGTCTTGGTATACCGCTTGCTACAGTCAGTCGTAAGATTGGTGAATTGGAAACGATGTTGAAAACACGCGTACTGCAGCGCTCAACGCGGCAGTTGTCAATGACAGAAGCGGGGCAAGCATATGTGGCGGCATGCCGACGCATCCTAGAGGAAGTCGACGAGGCCGAACGGGCCGTATCAGGCGAATACGCGGCACCAAAAGGCGATCTAGTTATTACAACGCCGATCGTATTTGGTCGCAAACATGTAATGCCTGTGGTCGCACAATTTTTAAAAGCGTATCCGGACATTAATGTACGCGTGGTGCTTGCCGATCATGTCGTACATCTTCTCGAAGAACATGTGGACATCGCGGTGCGCGTCGGAGAGCTTCCTGATAGCAACATGGTGGCAGCACGTATCGGAACGATAAACCGTGTGATGTGCGCAAGTCCCGCTTACCTGAAAAAGAACGGTACACCAAAGAAGCCGGATGATTTGAGTAAGCATCAATGCATAACGTTTGATGGATTAATGGCGCCAAAATTGTGGCAACTATGCGAGAACGGTCGCGAAATTAACGTGCCCGTTTTCTCGCGCGTGGTCGTCAATACTGCCGAAGCTGCGATTGAGGCGGCGGAATCCGATATCGGTATCACCAGTGTGCTGTGCTACCAAATTGCTGAGCGTGTGCGCGACAAGCAGTTGAAGATGGTGCTACGGGAATATGAGAGGGAGGCATGGCCTATCAACCTAGTACATGCTGGGCAAGGCATCCTACCATTGAAGGTACGCGCGTTTCTAGACTATGCGCGACCAAGATTGTCAGCTCGGCTCGATGCGGCGCATCACATGATGCTGTCGACACCGAATTCTGCGTCGGGACGATGATTGGATAATTGTCGCCGTATGGAAGATACATAAAATGATCGTCTGTAAAATGATCGTAAGGCATGCAGAGCAAATAGGGGCCTATGTCTGCATGCCGTTATAAGAGTGACTTACCCCGCAACCACGTCCGTCAGATACACTCCGTGCCACAGACCCTGCTTGACTCGGCGACTTGTCTCGTCGGTAATTACCTCATCAGCGCCCGCCTCGATCGCTTCATGCGACGCACGCACAACGTCCTCGGGGCGTGCCTTCGGCGCATCAATGCCATACGCCAGTTCTAATCGATAAAACCCGCATGAAAACCAAGAATTTGTGTGTCTTGGTTTTTCAACTCAATGCGCGACAGTTCGTAAGTAACCAAGCAGCCCCCTTGGTCACGGCATAGGTGTCAAGGAAGGGGGGCGGTGATCCAATTCAAAACAGAGAGCACGTTGAGCAGAGGGCGCCCCTGTTTGCAGAAAATCACCCAAACTAATCGTCTTCCAAGTTCGTGTTGATCTACCGGCCAAATATTCTTAGCTAGCGTTGTCATCAAATCGCGCGTTCATTGAGATTTACTGCGGCACATTGCCTGTGCTGTTCATTCAGCAGAAATTATTTTAAAAGTCTTTGTAACCAATATGTGTCGAATGACGTATTACTTAACAGATCGCCGAAAGCATTTTTTAAGATAGGCGATCAACACATTAACCTTATCAATTGGAGTCCAACATGAACGCACGTAATTTCGCAACCGCAGCATTCACCCTTGCAGCCATCGTTTCCGGTACTGCAATGGCACAAGACAAAACACCTGCCACCAAAACAGCTGTCGAAAAATGCTATGGCGTTTCGCTCGCAGGAAAAAATGATTGCAAAGCTGGTGCCGGTACCACCTGTGCAGGTACTTCGGTAACTGACTACCAAGGCAATGCTTGGAAAAACGTTCCAGCTGGCACTTGCACTTCGATCCAAACACCAAAAGGCCATGGTTCCTTGGAAGCGATCTAATTCGATTGCGTTGATTGCATAGCCGTCTGCACACCATGAATAAACCGGAACTCGGCGCTGGTCTCGGCCTGAAATCACAACACTACGAGGAAGCGCTGAACTGCGCGGATACTGGTTTATGGTTTGAAGTACATCCGGAAAACTACATGGTGGCAGGCGGCCCTAGATTGAGATGGCTGGACGCAATCCGTGAACGTCATCCGATTTCACTGCATGGCGTATCGTTATCACTGGCAGCAGATGCGCCGCCAAATGCAGAGCATCTGAAAAAACTGTCGGAACTGATCAATCGTACAGAGCCGGCGTTAGTCTCTGAACACCTAGCTTGGTCGGCATGGGGAGATCATTATTATCCCGACTTACTACCGTTTCCGCGAACTAACGCTTCTCTTGCACGTATTGCGGGCAATATTGAGCGTACTCAAGACCGTCTCGGTCGGCGAATTGCCGTTGAAAATCCGACACATTATTTACGTCTCGACCAGCATGAATGGGATGAGATCGACTTTTTGTCGGAACTTGTCAAACGTACCGGCTGCGGCTTGCTGCTAGATGTAAATAACGTTTTTATCAGCGCGAACAATTTGCAATTCGACGCTACACAATACTTGGAGCGCGTTCCTGGCGAGGCCGTGATGGAAATTCATCTGGCCGGCCATAACGAAGATAAAAACAACACATCACTGCTGATTGATTCACACGATGCTGCCATTGCGCCTGATGTTTGGGCGTTGTACAGCGTGTTCATCGAACGCATTGGCTCACGACCGACGTTGATTGAACGTGATGACCATATTCCTGCGTTCTCGGTTCTTCAAAAAGAACGGGAACATGCGCAAGACGTGCTTACGCGCCAGAAAACAAAATTACAAGTCACCGCATGAACAATACGCTCGAACGCTTTCAAGACGATTTCGTACAAGCGATCTACGGCGATCTTGGTGCCGATTCTTCGATAGCGGCATTAGTTGTACAACCGGGCTTTGCCATTTATCGCAATACGATTATCAAGGGTTGCATCGATGCATTGCAGGCCAACTATCCGACGGTAGAAAGATTAGTTGGTACCGAATGGTTCCGTGCTGCGGCTGCTATTTATGTGCGCGAGACGCGACCCACTAATGTCAGCTTGATGGAATATGGCGAAACGTTTGCCGATTTTCTCGTGCAGTTTGAACCAGCCAAAGAATTGCCTTATCTGGCAAATGTTGCACGACTCGATCGCTTCTGGGTCAAATCACATACGGCACTAGATGAAGAATCGATTGACCCGTCCGCACTTGGAAAGTTGCCTCCAGAAGAATTAGGCCAAGCCGTGCTGCGAACACTCGTCAGTGCCCATTGGATCTGGTTTGACACGCAACCAATTTACACAATCTGGAGCATCAATCGACAAGGGGAAACTCTTGCCGATAATATAGAGTGGATAGGACAGGGAGCTTTGCTTGTCCGCGATGATGGTGTCGTCACTTGGCGCAGTCTGGAACAGGGTGCATGTGCTTTTCTCGATGCCTGTGCAATTGGTATGCCGTTGGAACAGGCGGCCAATGCTGCGATAGAAGCGCAACCGTCGCTCGACATCGCACGCATGCTTTCCGATCTTCTTACCGCCGGCGTTTTTGCTTCCGTCGGACGCTCTGCACGAATTTCTTAATTGGAGACCCCCATGATGCAATCAAACGCAGTAACTAACACGCGGCTCGGTAAACTGAAAATGCAATGGAACACGTGTGCGGATTTCTTGAATCGCCTCCTAACGCATTCTTTTTTGGCGTTGGTAATGCGCTTCGGTATCGCATCGATCTTTTTTCTGTCAGGCCGCACCAAGGTAACGGGAATTTTGACCTTAACCGACAGCACCTATTCGTTGTTCTCAACCGATTATAAATTGCCACTGGTACCGCCGGATATTGCTGCGCACCTCGGGACGTATTCGGAACATCTGTTTCCGATCCTGCTGGTGTTCGGCCTGTTCACTCGCTTTGCAGCATTTGCGCTGTTTGGCATGACGGCTGTGATAGAGATATTCGTTTATCCGGACGCTTGGCCGACGCATCTGTCGTGGGCCGGGTTGCTGCTGTATTTGATTGCACGCGGAGGTGGTTCGGTGTCACTCGATCATAAATTAGGCATCAAATAATTTATATCAAGTTGTTTTAGCAAACCGTTTCGGCAGTGATAATCAATAATCTGCCGACAGCTAGTCACAAAATGTTTGCTCTCAATATAGGATTTCTTTGAAAGATCTGAGATAAACTATTATCTAATTCTTGATTCCACATATGCACCATTCTTTTTCATCTTTTTGCCGCCTAATTGCTTGCCTTCTGGTCATGACCGTTCTGACTTCAGGAATAGCAATGGCTGCCTACGTCTGTCCGCAGACAACGGCTCCTGTGCAAGAGATGGCGATGGGCGACACACCGTGTGCAGGGATGGATATCGAGAAGCCGGTTCATTGTGCTTCCCACCAATCAGGTACGCAGCTGGCACTTGAACATCTGGCCGCCGCACCATTGCTGGCGCCAACCATTGTTTCATTCATCATGCCGGCACCTCTGCCGGTTGTTCCTGCAGTTCTGGCTTCAGCCTGGACAGACATTCCTCTGGAATTAGGCGTAGCTCCGCCTTATCTCCGCACGCAACGACTCCGCATTTGATTTAACCCCCAGTTGTTTCGCTGACCGGCATTGTGCCGTGGTCGGCGTTCGTCTTCATTATCGGGGGTTATATGTTTTTGCGTATCCACGCGCCACTGAATCATCAGTCGCGCACTCTGTGCAAAATCAGCGTTTTACTGGCGTTGGCTTTTGGTACATCTTTTGTTCACGCCCAATCCAATGGACTCACATTAAACGAAGCATTGCAGCTTTCATTGCAGCGCTCATCACTGACCAAGGCCGCTAATGCATCCGTATTGGCCAGTCGTGAATCAGCAGCGAAAGCCGACCAATTGCCGGACCCGATGCTGAAAGTTGGCATCGATAATCTGCCTGTGACTGGTGCTGACCGTTACAGCACCACAAGCGACTTCATGACCATGCGTCGGGTTGGTATCGAACAGCAATGGGTATCTTCCGACAAACGTGTTGCACGGTCAGCACGTGCCCAGCGCGCTGTCGAAATGGAAGAAAGTACTTATCTGGAAAGCGTTGCCAAGGTGCGGGAAGAAGCAGCCAAGGCATGGGTAAATGTACTTTATGGTCAGCGCACATTGGCATTGGTCAGTGCAATGGAAAAAGAAGCGGCCGAAGACCTGAATGCGATGAATGCTGCCCATCGAGGTGCCAAGGCAAACGCCTCGGACGTAATGCAAGCGCAATTGACGCTCTCGCAAACGCAAGATGCGACGCGCAAGAACACACAGGATTTGAGAAATGCGCGCCTTGCGCTAAGCCGCTGGACTGGCATGCCAGCCGCCACTGTCGCCGACGAGACACCCAAACTGACTTCACATGTGCCTGGGTTGCCGGTAGAAGAACTCGAAAAATATCATCCGATGCTTTTAAGTGCGCGTCGAGCGGTGAATCTAGCAGATGCCGACAGCACAGTAGCAAGCCGTGAAAGCAATCCAGACTGGTCGCTTGAAGCCGCTTACAGTCAGCGCGGCAGTCAGTATTCAAACATGGTGTCTTTTGGCATCAGCATTCCTCTGGCCGTTAATCGTGCGCAAAAACAGAATCGCGACATTGCAGAAAAATCCGCGCTAGGTACCAAGGCCAGGATGCAATACGAAGAAGCATTGCGTGAACTACAGGCTGAAATCGAGAATCAATCGTCCACTCTGGAAAGTCTCAAAGCCCGTGTAACGCAACTCAATGCGCAATTGCTGCCGGCAGCATCGCAGCAGGTGGAACTGGCAACTGCTGCTTACCGTTCGGGTGCCGGCAGTCTGAGTGCCGTATTCAATGCAAAAAAAATGTTGTTGGAACGACGGCTGCAAATAGCCGAGCTTGAAAGAGAAGCGGCGCTGACCTGGGCGGCGCTGGAATATCACGTGGTTCCACATGACATGGCGTCTGCAGGAGAAATGAAATGAAATCGAAGTTCGCATTGAAAACGATTGTGTTGGTATTAGCAGGTGCTGGCCTCATGTTTGGCGGGTATTGGGTCGGCACGCAAAGAAGTATGGATAACGCTGCTACATCTGGCGCGGCAACCGAGAAAGTTGACCCGAAGACGGGCCGCAAAGTCTTGTATTGGCACGACCCTATGGTCCCGGGAAACAAGTTCGACAAGCCAGGCAAAAGTCCTTTCATGGATATGCAGTTGGTACCGGTTTATGCGGATGAAGGTTCAGAAGATGGCGGCGTAAAAGTCAGCCCCACACTTCAGCAGAATCTGGGTATTCGATTTGCAACCGTAAGACGCGAAGAAGTACGCGATGCATTTGAAATGGTCGGCACCACGCAGTTCGATGAGAGTGCATCGGAAGTCGTGCAAAGCCGCGTGACGGGATATATAGACAAACTGTATGCTCGTTCGCCTCAGCAGCGCATCAAGCGTGGCGAAGCAATTGCTTCGATTTTCGTTCCTGACTGGATTGCACCGCAAGAGGAATATCTGGCTCTCAAGCGTGGTGGCAATACGGAACTGGCATCGGCTGCCCGACAAAGAATGCGCGCGATGTCTATTCCGGACGGATTGATCAATCAGGCAGACCGCACCGGGCAGTCTCAAAAACACTTTACGCTGACATCACCGGTTACTGGCGTCATCACTGAGCTGTCTGTGCGTGATGGCGCGATGGTAACGCCCGGCATGACCATCGCAAAAATCGCTGGCTTAAACAAAGTCTGGCTACTAGCGGAAGTACCCGAAGCACTGAACAATTCAGTCCGTTCCGGCATGACGGTGGAAGCCACGTTCTCCGGTGACGCGAATAGAAAATACAGCGGCAAGGTTAGAGAAATCCTGCCGGGTATCAGTACTGCGACACGGACCTTGCAGGCTCGACTGGAGCTGGATAATCGTGATGGCAGTCTCACGCCGGGCATGCTGATGCGTGTTCGTCTGGATACCGAGAAGTCCGTTTCACGTCTTCTGGTTCCTAGTGAAGCCGTGATTGCAAGCGGCAAGCAATCCATCGTTCTGGTGGTTGGCGAAAACAACAGCATGCAACCTGTGGTTGTGACGACGGGCCGTGATAGCGGAAACGATACCGAGATTTTGAGTGGCTTGAGCGAAGGGCAGAAGGTAGTCGCCTCGGGGCAATTCCTTATCGATTCGGAAGCTAGCTTGAAGTCGGTATTACCCAAGTTTTCCGGCAATAGCCAGACAATGCGGCCGGCAACGTCTCCTGTTCATCGGGGCGTCGGCACGGTAGAAAAAGTAACGCCAAAAGCACTGACTCTTTCGCACAAGCCGATTGCTGAACTTGAATGGGATGCGATGACGATGGACTTTTACAAGTCGCGTCCCGAGTTATTCAGCGAGATAAAAGCAGGGCAGGAAGTTGAGTTTTCATTCAGGGAAAATGACGACGGCTACCTGCTCGAAAGTGTCAAACCAGTCGGAGGCAAGCAATGATTGCGCGAATTATTCGCTGGTCCATTGCCAACCGATTCTGGGTGCTGCTTGCTGCGCTCGTCATTGCAGGATGGGGTCTATGGTCGTTAAACAAAACACCTTTGGACGCATTGCCGGACCTGTCGGACACGCAAGTCATCATTCGCGCCCAGTATCCCGGCAAGGCACCGCAGATAGTGGAAGACCAGGTTACTTACCCACTGACTACGGCATTGTTGGCTGTTCCCGGCGCCAAGACTGTCCGTGGTTATTCCTTCTTTGGCGACTCGTTTGTGTATGTTCTTTTTGACGATGCGACGGACCAATACTGGGCTCGCTCCAGAGTCCTGGAATACATCAGTCAGGTGCAAAGCCGCTTGCCTCAGGGTGTGCGAGCCGAACTTGGGCCGGATGGGACGGGAGTCGGCTGGGTATTTGAATATGCACTGGTCGACCGTAGCGGGCAAAACGACCTCAGTCAGTTGCGGACATTGAACGACTGGTTTTTGAAGTTCGAGCTGAAAACCGTGCCGGATGTAGCCGAGGTCGCCAGCATAGGCGGCATGGTGAAGCAGTATCAAGTCATTCTCGACCCAGACAAGCTGCGCGCTTTCGGTATCTCTCATGCAAAGGTGCTTGATGCATTGGCGAAGGCAAATCAGGAGTCCGGCGGTTCGGTCGTCGAAATGGCCGAGACCGAATATATGGTGCGTTCGCACGGATATCTGCGTTCATTGGAAGATTTCCGCAATGTTCTGCTTAACGCAAACGATGCGGGTACGCCAGTATTGCTCAAGGATGTAGCGACAGTTCGCATAGGTCCGGAAATGCGTCGCGGGATAGCGGAGTTGAATGGTGAAGGTGAAGTTGCTGGTGGCGTCGTTGTCATGCGCTCCGGTAAGAACGCACTGGAAACCATCAAAGCGGTCAAGGCAAAACTAGCTACCTTGCAAAGTTCGTTGCCGAAAGGTGTGGAAATTGTCACGACCTACGACCGCTCCAAACTGATTACGGCAGCAGTCACGAACCTAAGGGACAAGCTGATTGAAGAGTTTGTAGTGGTCGCACTGGTCTGCGCCATCTTCCTGTTCCATCTGCGCAGTGCCTTGGTTGCCATCATTTCGCTACCCTTGGGCGTGCTCGCTGCCTTCATTGTGATGCGCTACCAGGGCGTCAATGCCAATCTGATGTCCCTGGGGGGTATCGCCATTGCAGTCGGTGCCATGGTCGATGCAGCAATTGTCATGATTGAGAATGCGCACAAGCATCTGGAGGCGTATTCGCACGCGCATCCGAATCAGGAAATCAGTGCGAAAGAGCGCTGGGACTTGATTGCAGAATCGGCTATCGAGGTAGGGCCTGCACTGTTCTTTTCACTACTTATTGTTACGCTATCTTTCATTCCGGTATTCGCATTGGAAGCGCAGGAGGGCAAGCTGTTCGCGCCACTGGCGTATACAAAAACCTACACCTTGGCTGCGGCAGCCGGACTGGCGATTACTTTGATACCGGTACTGATGGGGTACATGATACGTGGGCGTATTCCAAGCGAGGCATCGAATCCGATTAATCGCGTACTGATACGAATATATCGACCTTGGTTGAATGCCAGTCTGGCGCATCCGAAATGGACGATTGCGATTGCATTTATCGCTCTTGTCCTGACAGTGATTCCACTATTCAAACTGGGTGGCGAATTCCTGCCACCTCTGGACGAAGGTGATTTGCTGTACATGCCTTCTGCATTGCCTGGACTGTCAGCATCCAAAGCCAGCGAATTGCTGCAACAGACAGACCGTTTAATCAAGACGGTACCTGAAGTCGCCACGGTATTTGGCAAAGCCGGCCGCGCAGAATCGGCAACCGACCCTGCGCCTTTGGAGATGTTTGAAACGACCATACAGTTCAAACCGAAAGACCAATGGCGTGCCGGCATGACCTCTGCAAAGCTCATTGAAGAACTGGACCGGATAGTCAAGGTTCCGGGACTATCGAATGTTTGGGTGCCGCCTATCCGTAATCGTATCGACATGCTTTCGACAGGTATCAAGACGCCTGTCGGTGTGAAGGTATCCGGTGCCGACCTCGGACAAATCGACAAGATCGCTACGCAAATCGAAGCCGTCGTCAAAAAGGTACCCGGGGTGACTTCTGCGCTGGCGGAACGCGTAAGCGGCGGACGTTATATCGATGTTGATATCGACCGAGCAAAAGCTGCAAGATATGGCCTTGCGGTGACGGATGTGCAGTCGGTCATTTCATCTGCGATTGGCGGAGAAAACATTGGAGAGGTTGTGGATGGACGCCAGCGTTTTCCTATCAATGTCCGCTATCCGCAGGAATATCGAAATTCGGTACAGACACTGCGCGAATTCCCTATCGTGACAGAGAGAGGTGCGCAGGTAAGGCTAGGCGATATTACGAACATCAAGGTAAGCGATGGGCCGCCGATGATACGCAGCGAGAACGCACGGCTTTCTGGTTGGGTCTATGTCGATGTACGCGGAACTGACTTGCACACAGCCGTGAAAGCAATGCAGGCAGCGGTGGCAAAAGAAGTGCAACTCCCACCTGGATATTCGATAGGCTGGTCGGGGCAGTTTGAATACCTGGAACGGGCGCTCGCCAAGTTGCAAACGGTGATTCCGTTAACGCTGGCCGTCATCCTTATCCTCCTGTATCTGGCGTTTCGCTCAGTATCTGAGGCATTGCTACTCATGTTGACAGTACCTTTTGCACTCATCGGCGGCTTCTGGTTTGTATGGTTGTTGGGGCATGCTGTTTCGGTTGCCACTGCGGTCGGTTTTATTGCACTGGCAGGATTGGCGGCTGAGTTCGGTGTTGTGATGCTGGTGTATCTACGTAATTCATTGAATCAGCGATTGCAGTCCGGCTTGCCATTGACCAAGGAGCTCATTGCGGAAGCGATACGAGAAGGAGCGGTACTGCGTGTGCGTCCCAAAGCCATGACAGTGGCAGTTATCCTGGCTGGCCTTATCCCGATTATGTTCGGCAGTGGCGCCGGCTCTGAAGTAATGCAGCGGATTGCGGCACCGATGGTGGGCGGCATGATTACCGCACCATTGTTATCGCTTTTTGTGATTCCAGCAGCATGGCGTTTGCTTCAAGAACGCAAATTACGTTTGGCAGTACAAAACAAATCAATTTAACTACTAAGGAGTATCAAATGAAGAAATCGTTTTTGAATCTGGTGGCAGTCTGTGGATTATCCATTCTGGCAGTGAACGTCTACGCTGAACAAGGCAGCAAAGGAATGGACATGGCAGGGATGAAGATGGATAGCATGCAGGTGAAACCAGCGAGTGCAACAGCCTTATCTGACGGTGAAGTCAAAGCTGTCGACAAAGAAAACAAAAGCATTACTTTGAAACATGGACGCATCAAAAGTGCGACGGTAGAGATGGGAGCAATGACCATGCAATTTGCAGTGAAAGACAAAACGCTGCTTTCAAATGTAAAAGCGGGTGATAAGGTGAAATTTACGGTCGAGAACATAGATGGCATCGCGACAGTAACGACTTTATCTGTCTCAAAACAATAATCTAGGCTGCTCTCGTCGCTAGGTGTACCAGAGCAGTTGCACAGGTTGAATTTTCATTTGAGTCGGAAGCAGACGTTAGCTACCGACTCAATCCTTTCAACTTGCAAGTTATTTAAGTTGCTTGCTGAATTTGTTGTGTAAGGCATTCACTTTTTCGGATGCATCTTTGGAAAATTTCTGTCTTTCAAAGATTTGCAAAACTCCCGGAAAGACTGCAAATGCGTCCAGCAGATCCGATGCGTTAACACCATTTGCGTGGGTGGCTTCGTTGCCAACAAGTTTTAACGCTTTTAGCCAGATGGCTTCTTCGTTATGTTTATCAGCCATGAGGTCGATGCATTGATGAAGATTTTTCCCCTTGTATCCCAGTTCTTCGCAAACTCGCTCTATTGCGCGTCGTAATTTGAAGCCTGCGGTCGATATGTCACTGTGAAAGTAATTAAATGCTTGTAGTAGCTCTTGTCTGATACTTTCAGGAACACTAGAAGCTATTTCGAAGAGCGGGACTGAAGGACAAAAGTATTCATGTTTAACAGCAACAGTGGAGAAGTTCTTATTGCTCCGATATATCGCTGAACCGATTCCAAGAACAACGCCCCCACAATCCTGACAATAAAGAGTCGAGTGAAAAATTCCTGGAGTCGCTTCCTCTTTAGTGACTAATTCTGTAACAGCTAAGACGAGCTTCCAACCATCCCCACCGAGTGCTTCCCGATTCCTTTTTGTTTCGGCGATCGACCTGTTTGCAGCAATGTGACACCTATGAGCAGGGCTCTCATCTACAGATAATGATTCAACATCTAAAGTCAATGACTCCTCTAAACAATAAGGGCAGGGTAATTGTGGAGTTGAGCTAGGCGTGTGAAAATCATTGAGGTGAAGCCATTGATATTTAGTAAGAAACATTGGGTGGTTGGGTGAAGTCGATGAAATATGGCATAGCGATGACTGTGCGATTGTAAAGGCAAATGATGCAGAGCGACACTATAGAAACAGCCACTTGATACTCGCATCGATGTTGCCATTAACGGCCAAATCTAGTTAGCGGTTCGCTGATCATTTTGACGCTACTGATCATTACATGTGCCGTTGTACTTTCAGTTCGCCGATCAAAAAAATATACAGATTTGCTTGTTCGTAAAAAGCTGCGTTGAATGTCTCCTTTGGGTCGAAAGCAGACGTCCGCTATTGGCCAAAAGGAATACAAGCACTACAGTTCCCAAAATTTTTGCTTGATTTGTAACAAAGAATAATAAAAACAGCATTTCGGATACCTCGGCGCAGAGTTAATGCATATCGAGGAGAACGTTATGTCATATCAATGCCAAGTCGAAAAATGCATGTGTGTAATTCAGAAAGCCAATGTGACATGTTTGAAAGATGTAAAAGGCACTTATTTCGTTTGTTCCGTTTGCAAGTTTAAAACTTATATCTCTTATGACGCTCCATTTGGCGTCTATGCGCACTCTACATTTGACCGTCGACGTATGTAATTTTCTTTATCGTAGCGAGACGTTATTTTCCGATTGTCAAAAGCAATCGATGTGTTTCTCTCAGCGTATACGCTCAATCTGAAGATAAAGAAGTCGCTTGAGTTAGGTCTAAGTGCATACTTTGCGAGACTAGTTGATATGCTTTGCATTCAATAACTCTTTGCTCTGGGAGAGTTGTGCGATACATTTCTGTTGACAGGCACACCGATTTTCTATATGTCTGATTTGGGTTGATTGCAGTAGTCCGCTATCGGCCAAAAGCGAACATTAAACGGCACCCATCCCACATTCATGGGATAGTAAATTGAGGTTGCTTTGCGTACGCTTGATTGATGATAAATATAATAGCTGCTGCCGGCGGAGCAAGCGCTTGCCCTCATCGCTTGGCATATCTTGCGCATTTCAACTGACAGTTCTCCTGCAAAACGGGAACGGATTAAAACCGTTCTTGTTTTCGCACTATGGGGGCCTTTAATTGGTGCCGTACCAGCCATATTATTTGTTTGGTCTACGACGGCGGGATCTCCCGGCGTAGTTCAAATCGTCGCGGGTGCGGTATCAATAGCGGCTTTTTCCTATGTGGTCGGCATTCTTCCAGCTGCCCTCAGCGGGCTCCTATACCAATGGCATATTTATCGCCCCCAGACAGATGGCAGACGCACGCACGAGGTAATCATTGGATTTATCAGTGGGTACTTTGCAACCGCGATACTTCTTTTTTTGCTATCTAGCTTTTTTGAGCCAAGTATTGACGTTCCACTATTGCTTGGATCGGTGGGCGGATTCTCGGGCGCTATATGCTCCTATCTGGACAAACGTAGTCGAACAAAAATCGTATGAGCCCCATGTCGCCGAAATTCACGTTCCACCACTCTCAAGGATTCTCTTCAGATTGCTCCTAGCACTAAAAATCGTAAGGGTTGAATAAAAAATGGAGCAATGGATTACCAATCTCTTCTTTTTCACGTCGATTTATCTTGAGGTTACTTTTTGTCTGTTGCTGTATTGGCTCGCTCAAACTAAACATGTCACGCAACCCCTAAAGCGAATTGGCCTTTGCCTGTTTGCTTGTGGATTGATGTTGGTATCACCCCGATTTTTGGTCACCCTTTCATGGGCGAGTTTTGCCTATTTATGTGCAATGCAACCGCAATATCACGGTATGGATATTGGAATGGCTTGGACCGTAATGATGGGGATGTGGGTTAATCAGCTAATCTCCGTTTTTTGCGCAGTGGCGCTTTGCATTAACTTTGTCTTTTTTAAAAAAGACAAAGTTTGCTGAGGCTATTTTCTGTAATCCTTATTGCTTCCATATCGGTAAAAATCGATCATTTTTCAAGAAGAACAATCTAAATTAAAAGGAACGCGAATGCTGGACTTGGCGCTGTTAATTTTCTTTACCGTAATGTCCTACCGAGTTTTCGTGGGGATTAACCGTGAGGTAACGGTCTTGAATGAGTTCCGTCAAACGAGTAGTTTGGCATACGCCGCTTTACTATTTCCTTTAGGGCCGGTTGTTCTTGTCATAGGGCCATTCTTTCTTCCTTTTCCTATCACCTACATAGTAGCGGCCACTATGTATCTTCCCGCACTTTTAACGGCACGTCGTTGTACTCGCGCGCTTCAGCTCACAGGAACTGACAGAGTACAGCGGGCCCAAGCATCCGTATTTCAGGCGTTCGGTACTTCGCTTTTTGGGTTGGTATATGTGGCCGTGATGTGCGTACTAGCATTCGCAGTCGAAGCTATTGTTTAAGAGCGTAATGGGTAAGTATGAGAACAGAGCATGTACGTTCTACGCTGGATGTGAGAGATGTCTGCTTTGGGTCGAAAGCAGACATTCATTATCAGCAATGTCAGTGTCTAACGTTATTTAGCGTTCTGTTTTTCTTTATTGAGAGAGCCTCTTAATCTTGATGGAGCGGTTGTGGCAAGAAATATTATTCGTTCGTTGGTGATTCGACTAATAGTTTTGGTTACGTTGTTCTTCGCTCAGGAGATTGTCGACAAGGTCGTCGTTCGGTACTAATCGTGGATACGCCGCTGTTAGGAAAATGGCGAAGAACAACTGGAAATGATTTTTCGCAAGTGCTGCTTCGAGGAGTCTATTGCAGCATTGTTTATGTTCAGACCGATACGAAATCCATCAACACCAGTCAGAATACAATAAACGATTTCGCAAGCAAAAGTCTGTTGAATGACATGTTCGCCGACCAGAGCGTTGAGGACGAGAGAGCAGGTTTTACCAACTCTGACAGGTTCTTTGGCGATTACGCCAAAGCCGTGTTCTGACACATCTAATGTTCTAACGTGAAGAGTTACAGTGTCGGAAGTCATGACAGCTCGTCTGCGAAATATATGACGAGGGGATTTGTGTTCAACAACCATCGAGTTCAAAAGAGCAAGTGCTGTCAACGTCATTCCTTTCGACTAGATTCTTGCAGACTGTTTATTCGATTAAGCACGAAATTTGTGGTTTGAAAAATCACACATGGCATAAATTCACAACTCGCCAAAAGCACAACGACTCGGATAATTCACATTTTTTGAAAATCGACGGATACATAGGTCATGTTTCCGATTGTGTTCGTCTGCACATGGCCGTAATTAGCTTCAACTGATACAGCGTGATAGGCAATCTTTTCTTTGTATTCATGTTTGCCATATATGATTCTCCGATCCAAATATTCGGATCGGAGAATTACTTCATAATTACCGAGCGCTAGATCGGGAGGTCTGGATGGATGCCAGAAGGAGAGAGAGCGAAGCAGCCAGTAGGACAAGATCCTTAAGAAGGAACTGGCCTGGCATAGCTCCAATGGCCGGAAAGCCACCCGCCGTTACCTCTGCTACGCCAGGGGTGCTAAAGAAAAAGGTGAGCGTGAGCAGATAGGTTGCAGCCGACATCGCAGCTCCCAAAGCAGAAAAAATAGGCTTGAACGCACCAAGAATCAAAGCTGCTGCAGTGGACAGCTCAAGTACACCTATAACGTAACTTGCTCCTTGAATTCCAAATAAGGTATGTAGCCAACTCATGATGGGGCTGTAGGTGATGAACGGAGCAATGGCGTTTGCTTCATATGTAGTGAATTTCATTCCACCGAACCAAAGAAAGATGACGACCAGCGCCCATCTGAGCAGAGCAAGATGAGAGAGCGATCCAACATTTTTTTCAGCGATTTGTAGATGAAACTGATTTGTCTTAATAGTCATTTTGTGTTTTCCGTTCAGGTTGTTCATCGGGTGGTTAAGAGCCTCCACTTTAGGCTTATCCAATACCAATTTCGAGACTGAATTGACTCAATAAAATGTCAGAAAGAATCAAAAAGTGGGTCGATTCGTTCTAGATGTCAGCATGGAACTACGCGATTTTTTGCATAGTTCCCCAAAAAAATTAGTAACCGATATCACCGAATTCAACGTAGTACTCATGTCGCATTCACTGTCGCATTTCTTTCGTGGTTGAGGCTTTAGTCAATTCGCGAGCGTGCGAAATTTCATCAGAGATCGTGAGTCGACGCGGATCTCCCTCAGGTAGGGTGGCTGCCAAGCGTTCCCAGTAGATGACTGCCTCGGTGTAGCGACCCGCCTCAAATCTGGCCAAGCCTACTAGTTTCAGACTGGTGGCCTCCTGTGGGTCGTTAGCCAGAGCCTCATCAGTCAGTGCCTGCAGTTGGGGCGTCCATTGTCGTTTTCCTGCGAAATACAATGCTTGGGCCCAGTCCCCTAATAGTTCGGATGATCGTCCTGCCAAAGTGGCGGCACGTTCAAACGCGTAAGCTGCATCTGCCATGCGTTCTTGCTTCGTGTAGGCGCGCCCCAGTAGTGACCATCCTTCGACCGAGTCGGGTGTTGCACCCAGTAACACTTCTAGATGTGTAGTTATTTCTTCGATACTCCGTGCCGAATGCCCGGCATGTTCGCGCGCCAGCATAAGTTGATCCTGCGAACCCCAGTGCAGATATAGCATCAACGCTAGCAGTGGTGTTGATAGTGCTGCAATCAAGGGAATAGTTCGACCCAGTGGGGTGTCAGCGGCATGTTTCGATATCCGTGTATCGTCCAACAGGTTGCGAGCTGCTTCGACCCGGCCAACCTCGAGTTGTATTGCGTCGAGCGTGCCGGCGTCGCGCTGTATTTCTAAGTCACGCAGGCGTTCTCGGTATAGACCTACATTCGCACGAGTGCGATCGACGTCGACTTGGCCGCGAGGGAGACGTAGTTGAGGAACCAAAATGAAGGCTAGGGCTATTACTAACAGCAGTCCAGCGTAGAGCCAAAAAGTGATCATAGGTTCTGCTCGGTAGTGGAGGTTGTCTCTTGCAGCAGACGAACCAGGCGATGTCGTTCGGCATCGGACAATGCACTTCCTGCTGCCGGCCGTGGGTGGCGTCGGCTTGTGACGATAGCGACTACTGCAACACCTCCGATCAGCAGTAGCGCAATCGGGCCTAACCATAGCAGCACCGTCCGTGAAGACAATGGGGGGTCATACAGCACGAATTCACCATAACGCGAAACCATGAAATCGATGATTTTTTCGTTGCTTTGACCCGTACTTAGCATGCGATGGATCTCGTTGCGTAAATCGTTGGCGATCGGTGAATTCGATTCCGATATATTCTGGTTTTGGCACTTGGGGCAGCGTAGTACCAAGGTCAAATCGTGATAGCGTTGGCGTTGACTGTCATCGGTAAATTCGTGAGTGTCGATGGCGGCCTGACTGCTGGCGAGTACGCCAACGCCCAGAATGATCCCGACAAGCAGACACTTCATGGCGCGCCCTCCCGTAACAATTTTTCGTAGATGGGCGCTAATTCTTCTTGCCAGACGCGTTGATCAATGATGCCAACATACTTGTCGCGAACGATGCCTTGGGCGTCGATGAAGAAGGTCTCCGGAGCACCGTATACGCCGAGGTCCAGACCCAACGTACCGGCCGCATCTTCGATGTTCCGTTGGTATGGGTTGTGCAAGGTGCGCAGCCAGCGCTGCGCTGCGTCCCGATCATCCTTGTAGTTGACACCGTAGATGATGACCCCTTGGTTAGCCAACTTGGTCAACACAGGGTGTTCCTGACGGCAGGATGGGCACCATGTTGCCCAGACGTTGACCAGTGCTGGCCTACCCTTGACGTCTTCCCGTGTTAACAAGCGTGATGGATCGTCAAGAGAGGGAAGCGTGAAAACGGGGAAGGGCTTGCCGATTAATGCAGAAGGTAACTGAGTTGGATTGAGGAACAGTCCGCGATATAGCATGATTGCGAGGAACAGGAACAATGCCAGCGGCAATAGCAGTAAACGTTTCATGGTTGTTCTCCGACCATGCGCGTGTCTGGAGCCAGTCGAGATCCTCTGCGATAGCGCCAGTCAGTCGCTGCTAGCAAGCCGCCCAGGGTCATAAGTAGTGCACCCAGCCAGATCCAGCGTACGAACGGCTTGATCTGCACTCGCACCGCCCAAGCGCCGTCAGTTAGTGGTTCGCCCAACGCCACGAAGAGGTCACGTGTGAAGCCAGCTTGAATCCCTGCCTCGGTCATGGAGGTTTGCTGAACGTGGTAAACACGTTTTTCAGGGTGTAGCAACGCGATCTCAGTGCCGTCGCGAAGAACCCGTACATTGCCGTAGTCGGCAACGTAATTGGGTCCCTGGAGTCGGGTTGTTCCTTCGAATATGAAGTGGTAGCCGCCTAACTCGATGGCTGTACCGGGCATCATGCGCAGATTTCGTTCAAGGCTTCCGACGGTAGTCAGCACAGCACCTAGAGCACACACGGCGAAACCCAGATGGGCTAGATGCATACCCCAATAGCTGTTGCCTAGCATCGACAAACCCTTGAACAACCCCATGTGGCGAGTCTTGTCGAATATGTCGCGCAGGCCCGTCAGCACGACCCAAGCAGCCAACAGACAGACCCCCATCACTGCCCAACGCGATCGGTCATGCAGCGTAGCAGCGCCTAGTGCGATTAGTAGACTGACAGCCAGCACCGGGACGAGCATGCGTGCCAGCCAGCGCCCCGACGTATCTTTCCAACGCGTGAGCATACCGACTGCCACTGCCACCATTAGTAGCGCCATCAACGGCACGAACATGGCGTTAAAGTAAGGGGGGCCGACCGATAGTTTTGCTCCAGTAAACGCGTCAAGAATCATGGGATAGAGCGTGCCGAGCAGGATCATGGCCGCTGCTACCGACAGCAGCAGATTGTTTACCAACAGTAACGTCTCACGCGACAGTATTCCGAAGCTGACCTGACTCTTGATTACTGGAGCCCGCAGTGCGAATAATGCAAGCGAGCCACCAACCACTGCTAGCAACAACACCAACACAAACACGCCACGTGCAGGGTCAGTGGCAAAAGCGTGCACGGAGGTCAGTACTCCTGATCGAACCAGGAAGGTGCCTAATAAGCTGAGTGAGAACGCGGAAATGGCAAGCAGTACGGTCCAACTTTTGAACACGCCGCGTTTTTCAGTTGCAGCTAAGGAATGGATCAGTGCTGCCCCCACCAGCCACGGCATGAACGACGCATTCTCGACGGGATCCCAGAACCACCAACTGCCCCAACCTAGTTCAGAATAAGCCCACCACGACCCTAGGGCGATGCCCAAGCCGAGAAACGCCCAAGCCACAGTTGTCCAAGGTCGAGACCAGCGTGCCCAAGCGGCGTCAACCTTGCCGTCCAACAGAGCCGCGATGGCGAAGGCGAAAGCCACCGAGAAGCCGACGTAGCCCATGTAGAGTATGGGTGGATGGACGATTAAGCCTATGTCCTGCAGGAGAGGATTAAGATCGCGGCCATCAGCGGGGATATTGGACAGCAAGCGGACGAAGGGATTGGAGGTGCTGATGAGGAATAGCAGGAAACCAGTACTGATCATGCCCATCACGGCCAGAACCCGTGCCAGCATCGCCTCCGGTAGTTGCTTGGCACCGAACGAGACAGCGGATGTCCAACCGGCCAATATCAAGACCCACAGTAGCAATGAACCCTCATGCGCGGCCCAGATCGCGCTGAATTTGTAGTACCAAGGCAGCATGCTGTTGGAGTTGTGTGCAACATATGCAACCGAGAAGTCGTCGGTCAGGAATGCATTGGACAAACAGGCGAATGAGAACAATAAGAAGGTAAGTTGGCCCCAGGCAGCCGGTTTTGCTAGTCCCATCCAGTGTCGGTCGCCGCGCCAGGCACCGATCAGTGGAATGCTGGCTTGCACTAGAGCGAGGCATAGCGCAAGGATCAGGGCCAACAGTCCAAGTTCAGGGATCATCGAGTAGATTCCTGTTTGACACGCTTGGGATTGTCGAGCACGCCGGCTTGTTTCAGCGCATGGATGACTTCGGGCGGCATGTAGTTTTCGTCGTGCTTGGCCAGGACTTCGTCGGCAATCAGCGACCCATTGCGGTCGAGTTTGCCCATAGCGACGATGCCTTGGCCTTCGCGAAATAGGTCAGGCAGAATGCCTTGATAGCGTACAGTGATGTTGTGGGCACCATCTGTGACGCTGAATCGCAGTGCCAGTGAATCTTGGGTGCGCATTAGCGATCCGTTCTCGACCATTCCACCGGCGCGGATGCGCGTGCCTTGTGGTGCCTCACCAGCGACGATCTGGCTTGGGGTGTAGAACAGATTGATGTTTTCTTGCAGGGCGGAGAGAGCCAATGCCATAGCGATACTAACGCCACAGAGCAAGGCTAGTATCCAGTATAGGCGCTTCTTGCGAATAGGATTCATAACAATTTCTCACGACGTCGGCGGCGCGCTAGGTCGTTTAGATAACGGCGGTGCGCCAACAAGGGAAGGACAGCATTTAATGTCAGGAGTGCCATGCACAAACCGTAGGCACTCCAGACATAGACGCCATGGCCACCCATGGCAAGAAAATCAGCGAATGATGCAAATGCTGTCATGTATGCTCCTCGAGCAGTCGGTCGATTTCAGCTGTGGCCCAGCGACTGTCTGCCTCACGTCTCAATACTTCAAGACGCATCCGCGCAAACAGAACCGCCACAAAAAAACAATAGAAACCCAGCACGGTCAGCAGTAACGGCAGCCACATTTGTAATGGCATGGTCGGCTTCTGCGCGAGCGAAAAGCTGGCAGGTTGGTGCAGGGTGTTCCACCATTCAACCGAGTATTTAATAATGGGAATGTTGATGACGCCTACCACGGCCAACAGCGCGCAAGCCCGAGCTGCACTGTCGCGATTGGTGATCGCTTGACCCAGTGAGATCACGCCCAAGTACAGAAATAACAGGATGAGCATGGAAGTTAGGCGCGCGTCCCATACCCAATAAGTCCCCCAAGTTGGCTTACCCCAGATGGCTCCTGAGGTTAGGGCGATGACCGTCATCCATGCCCCAATTGGTGCAGCCTGCCGTAGAGCAACGTCAGCTAGTTTTATTTTCCAGATCATGCCGATGATGCCTGTCGCAGCCAGAATGACGTAGATGGATTGAGCCAGTAGTGCGGCAGGCACATGGATATAAATAATGCGGAAGCTGTTGCCCTGCTGGTAGTCCGGCGGCGCGAATGTCAGCCCCCATGTAAGGCCGATCAAGAGCAACAATGCGCTGGCAATGGCGAGCCAAGGCAGGCATTTGCCGCTTATGTCGTAGAACCATTTGGGCGAACCCCATTTGTGTAACCAGATCCAGTTCATTTGAATTGTTCTTGTGTCATTCGGCTATGCTGATGGACAACCCTGCGGCGACGGCAAATGGAGCTAGGGTGATAGCTAGTATGGTGAAACATGCTAGCCAAAGTAGATGTCCTGCGATGGGAAGATTTTGCAAGGTAGCTTGTAGCGCGCCACTGCCTATGATCAGTACCGGGATATACAGCGGTAAAATCAATAAAGCCAGCAGTAGTCCACCGCGCCGCAAACCAACTGTAAGAGCCGCGCCGATTGCCCCAAGCAGGCTGAGCACAGGTGTGCCTAGCAACAGCGACAACATTAGCACTGGGAGACAATGGATCGGCAGGCCGAGCATTAAGGCCAAGAGCGGAGCTAGTACTACCAGCGCAAGGCCGCTGCAAAGCCAATGTGCTGCTACTTTGGCCAGCACTAGCACCACTAATGAGTGCGATGAAAGTGCCCACTGCTCCAGTGAGCCGTCTTCGAAATCGGCACGGAACAAACCGTCTAGGGATAGTAATACTGCCAGCATCGCAGTGACCCAAAGTAACCCTGGAGCAGCATTTTTCAGAAGCTGCGATTCTGCTCCCAATCCCAATGGGAACAGTGAAACGACAACTGAGAAAAATACCAAGGGATTGAGAAAGTCTGCGGATTGGCGACATAAGAGGCGTAGCTCATTATAAAAAAGGGTGATAAAGATATTGTTCACGAGGTGTATTGACCTAAATCAAGATCAACATACGCGCATGCTCGTTTGCTTAGCTCATGGTGTGTGGTCAATACAACTGTGCCACCATGGTCGCAATGTCTTGCTAAATGCGCTTCCAATTGCTCTGTGCCAGCGGTGTCTAGTGCTGTGAAGGGTTCATCTAATAACCACAAGTTTGGTAGGTTGGGTAAGTACAAACGTGCCAATGCGATACGACGTTGCTGTCCTGCAGACAGTGCATGGCAAGGCGTGTCTTCGAAACCGCGCAAGCCCACTGCAGCCAGAGCCTTTCCGATTGCAGCGGTTTCTCCAGTCGAATGCAAAGCACTTAGCCAAGTTAGGTTTTCCTCGACTGTCAAAAGCGCCTTGACGCCAGCGGCATGGCCTATCCATAGCAGTTTTGAAGCGCGTATGTCCCGTTGCCGAGCTAATGTCTGACCGAAAAGTTCAACACGCCCATTGGTTGGTTGGGTAAGGCCACATAGCAAGCGCAGCAGGCTCGTTTTACCGCTGCCGTTGGGGCCTTGAATACGTAACATGTCGCCGGCTCGTAAGCGGAAGGTCAGTCCCGTAAATAGCTTGCGCTGATCTCGTTCGCAGCCGAGGGCTACTACTTCGAGCACTGAGCAAGTGGTATCGGGACTGGTGTCTTGGACGCCGCAAAGTTTGTGCACAATATGTTGTATCTATGGCGTATCTAAAATCGAATGGTCACTTTGATATGATCAGAAGTCGTTGAGGATTAATCTGCACTCTTCTTTTTATGAAGGGTCCAGTTCGGACGCGGAAAGTGGCATGTATAGCCTTCCGGCAGCTTTTTAAGATAATCCTGGTGCTCCGGCTCAGCGTCCCAGAAGTCTCCAACAGGCTCCACTTCAGTAACGACCTTGCCCGGCCACAGACCTGATGCATTCACGTCGGCGATTGTTTTTTCTGCTATTTTTCTCTGCTCGTCAGTCGTATAGAAAATGGCCGAACGGTAGCTTGTGCCTACATCGTTCCCCTGACGGTCCCAAGTCGTAGGATCGTGGATTTGGAAGAAGTATTCGAGGATGATCTGGTAACTTGTCAGAGTTGTGTCGAAGACGATATCGATTCCCTCCGCATGAGTACCATGGTTGCGATAGGTCGCGTTTGGTGTGTTACCACCGGTATAACCGACACGAGTCGAGACAACGCCAGGAAGTTTGCGGATCAAGTCTTGCATTCCCCAGAAGCATCCGCCCGCAAGTACAGCACGTTGATGCATGTTAAATTCCTTTGACTTGATCGAGATATTCTCCATAACCCTCGCGTTCCATATCATCGCTATGAATGAACCGGAGTGCCGCAGAATTGATGCAATAACGCAGGCCACCGCGATCGGTTGGACCATCCGGGAATACGTGGCCAAGATGGCTGTCGCCATGGGTGGATCTAATCTCAGTTCTGGTCATTCCATGAGATGTGTCGAACAGCGGGTTGAGATTTGCAGGAACGATCGGCTTGGTAAAACTAGGCCACCCGCAACCCGAATCAAACTTGTCGGACGACGCAAAGAGAGGTTCGCCCGAGACGATGTCCACGTAGATGCCAGGTTCCTTGTGATCGTTGTATTCACCGGAAAACGGGCGTTCGGTTCCAGACTCCTGAGTAACACGTCGCTGTTCCGCAGTTAGTTGGCTTATTGCCTTTTCGGACTTTCTATACTTCACGATCAGTCTCCAATATTTTGCTTGAGAGTCTAGAGTGTTGCCATTAGTCTCCAGCGCACATGCATCGTCTTCAGCTCTCACCGAATGCGAATGACCGTTTTTCCCTTGGGTCGTTGGGTGCGATTGAAGACAGCGGCGGCGTCGTCAAGGGATGCCACGGTACCGATGTTTGTTCGTAATCGTCCATCTCGCACGCGTTTGACGATCTCAGTCAGTTGCGCACGGTCTGACTCAACTACGAAGTCAACCACTAGACCATTGTCAAGCTGCACCTCTGGCGCTCCGACAACAGACACCAGTGTTCCACCGCCACGAATCAAGCGAGCTGATCGTTTTCCGATCTCACCGCCAATGACATCGAATACCAAATCGACTCTGCCAATGTCTTCTAGTGTGTCGTTATCGAGGTCGATAAACTCTTGTGCGCCGAAGTCGAGTGCCGCTTGGCGATCTGTGGCCCGTCCGGTACCAATGACGTAGGCACCTGCTTCGTGTGCTAGTTGGGTTACCATCGAACCGACCGCGCCAGCGGCGCCGTGCGCGAGGACGCGCTGGCCAGATTGAAGGCGACCATGTTGAAACAATCCTTGCCATGCAGTCAGACCTGAAATCGGTAGACTCGCACCTACTGTGAATTCAACATCACCCGGCAAGGGTGCAAGATTGCGTGCCTCGATCGCTACATACTCCGCTAAGGTGCCGTCGCGATGCCAGTCCGCGAGGCCGAACACTCGCTGTCCGACCGATAGTCCCGTCGTACCGTAACCGAGAGCAGTGACCACTCCTGCCAGCTCGTGACCTGGGATCGACGGCGCTCGGTTCCGGTCATTGCGATCAACCCAAGTCGAGGGCCATTCCAATTCGGTCGCGACGAATCCCGACGCATAAATCTGCACAATAACGTCGTTTATCGCTGCCTGCGGCTCAGGTCGTTCCGCCAATTTCATCCCAGCCGTTCCGGTAGCTTGTTCTGTCACTATGATTGCCTTCATCACCTTCTCCTTTGTATCAAGTCGTCGCGTGCTTTCTAATCCGCACGTAAAGTTGAATGAGCATGTCATTTCAGTTGCGGGAAAATCGTTTCTTTAATCGTTTGTCCGTTTACTGAAAATCTTGCAGAGACAGAAGTCTTGTTCAACTCGGCACGCTACCCGTGGTCGACAAGACTTCTGTTCCGAGTTACTTGATGAAGAATAGTGTCCCGACTAATGACATGATCAGCGCCACGCTTCGTTATCGCTTCAGAGGCGGGTAGCCGTAGCTGTAGATCCAATCTGACGCTTGAGCGGGCACATGACAAGACAGGCAATCCTTCTTGTAGTCCGTGGAGGTAGTCACCTTAGAATCAGCTGCATTAAACCAAGCCCAACCCCATCCGTCTCCCCAAAGTTTGTTTTTTGGAAAACGACCGACGTCATCTTTCACCATAACGAACCAACCAACGAGAGCGTCGGCACTACTCACGGTTCCTGTTGTCATTGGTTTGGTGGCCGTCTTGTGTATTTCCTTCACAAGGACAGCGCCATCGGGATAGTGCCCCGTCTTGCGATATGCCGCGATTACTCCAGGAGATGCATAAACCACGTGCATTTCCTTTGAACCCACGCCATTGTCCGTAGCCACAGCCCATGTACCTAATATCTGATAAGTGGTCTGATAGTCGGCAGGAACGTGCATATTTCCTTTGTCATCGACAACGGCCGCAGTCGTCGCTCCGAACTGTGAATGTGTAGTGGTTTGGCCGTAGGCAGTGCCATCGACGCTTATGAACAATCCTATTAGGGCAACGCCCAATGCACCTATGATTCTCATGACTTTGCTTCCTTATGTTGGTAAGCGGGTACGTTTATAGGAAATTTCAGTTATCCAGGAGAGGATAGAACTGAGTCCAGATGTCGTCCTTCTTAGCACTGGCTCTGTGGCAGAACGCACATTCATTATTTGGCTTCGCGGTCGCTGTCGGGGCCTTTGGTTCGTGGTGATTGAAGTTGAAGTAACCCCAGCCTCCGGTATCTGCATACCGTTTAGAATCTTTGACAGTTACATCAGCGCCGTTGAATTTTCCGGGGAAGTAACCACGTCCAGATGCTTCAGTGCGCGATCCATCCGGATTCTGGCCTGGTAGTGTGAGTTGTAGTTCTTTGAAGAAGATCGTTCCTTCGGGGAATTTGCCAGTTTTTTTGTAAATTGCGTATGAGCCTGGCTCGATATAGACGTTATGGAATTCAGGAAAATTGGCCTTGCCGCCGTTGAGTGCGTTAGGGGTAAGTGGTGAGCCGACGTATACCCATTCATGGTAATTTTTCGGCAAAATCAGTTCACCTGATTTTGTATATTCGGGAAGGTAACGTTTTCTTGCTTGTGAGCCATCGTCACCAGACCCAGGTTGGGCAAAAGCAGTTGTCACAACTATCGCGCTAAAAATCACACTGATAATCGGTAAGGAAGTGCGCATAATTTTTCTCCTTCTCTTTAAGACTAGATGAGGCTTCATCGTATCTTCGTCTTCGTTCCCTTTGGTCTTGTCTTTGTTCTGTATCGTCCAAATATTTGAATTGTTTATTGCCACACATGTCTTCGGACGACTATAGGAATTTGAAAATGAAGGAGGGATAAAAATCAGTTAGTGCTGTAGACGTACGTCCGAATATCGTGCTGAGCCGTCGTGCGAGATGTGAGGTTCAAGTCAACCGTGTTGCGTTAACTAGGATTCGGAGAAGAACACTTCATCGCGTTAACGCACTACTCACATTCATCGACTTGGAATCATCGACTTAAAGACTTCATCGCGCAGATAGAAATGGTGGAAAAGAGCAGCGGCTGCATGAGCACCAGCAATCCAGAGTATGGCTGTGCCGAGGATGTTGTGTATTCTCATGATTAGCTGTCCCATCTCACGTGCCTCCACAATCGGAGGGGCGATGTCGAATTCGATAAGCGTAATAGGAATTCCTTCAAGCCAGGTACCGATCACTGCTGTTGTCGGAATTGAGATGAGGAGCACATAAAGTGCAAATCGGACAAACGTCGCGGCCATTGCCATCCATCGAGGTCTTATTCGTCTGACAGGCATATTGTCGATCAATCCCCATAGCAACCTCAGCACGACGACAATGAAAACAAGTACGCCGAGCGTTTCGTGAATCCTACGAATTCCGTCTGCTTCGGCGGAATAGAGTGAATAGCGATCACTCTTGCTCAGTACATAGGCAACAAGAACCAATACCGCTGTTAGCCAATGGAAGGCTTGGGTGACGACACCGTAGCAAGAAGAGGTACTGCGCAAGGCAATCATCTGGCCCCGATCTTAAGCGCTGTTTGATGATCGACGACAATGCGTTGCCATAGATGTGACACGACGCATTGGATCAACGTTTGGATGGACATTAAAAAGGCAGTAACTAGAAATTGAAACTATTACGACCTAGGTCTAGCGTAATCCAGCTATTCCAAATTTATTGTCACTGTCACGCCAGATGTGATCCATTTTCCATCCGTTGGCGTTGGCAAGCATTTCAAAACCTTTAACATCGTATTTTCGTGAACTTTCCGTATGAATCGTTTCTCCAGCCCGAAAATGAAAATTAAACATACCAACCGTCGCGATTTGCTCCTCCAGACTCACGATATGCATTTCTATCGCTGATTCCTCCTCGTTCCAACGAGCACTATGTTTGAAACGACTAAGTTCAAAATTGCCTTCCAGTTCACGGTTGATGCGTGTCAGTAAATTGAGATTGAATTTGGATGTAATTCCTGCCTTATCATCGTAGGCAGAAATCATCGTCTCGACGTCTTTCTTTAAATCGAATCCTATGATTGCAGCGCCTTCGGGGCCTACGTGATTACGCATACGTCTCAAAAAATCTCCAGCCTGTTTTGGACTTAGGTTTCCTATTGTCGATCCAGGAAAAAATGCCACACGACGTGTACCCAGAAGATTCGGTGGTAACGCAAAGTCGGTCATGAAATCCGAGACAACCGGTTTGATGGATAGATGCGGAAATTTCCCCTGTATGCGGGATGCTGTTTCTTCGAGAAATTCTCCCGCAATATCGACAGGAATGTAGCAGTCGAGAGCGAGAGACTGTAGTGCTGCAATCAATGTCTCGGTCTTGATTCCAGCCCCAGCTCCGTACTCAACGAGAATAGCGTTTCGGCCTGCAAAATCCGCAATTTCTCGAATATATGTTTGCAGAATGATAGTTTCGGTTCGTGTCGGATAATATTCTGGGACACGTGTAATTTCTTCGAATAACTCTGATCCTAAGTTGTCATATAGCCAGCGACAGGGCAGAGTCTTTTTCAGGCCTGACAAACCTGACATTACATCGGACTGAAAGGAACCGTGTTTAATGGTGAATGTGTTCTTATTGGTTATTACATTTATTTTTGTCATCGGCGATTACTGTGGGTTTGATAGTTCGCCCAACATGGTCGGAATCAATTCTGACAGCGTTGGATGGATGGCCATGGTGTGAGTTAACTGGGTGTAAGGCGCTTTGGCCGCCATCGTTGCCAAAATAGCGTGAATTGCTTCGTCTCCTCCGGGGCCAAGAATTGCGGCGCCGAGAATTTCATTTGTCTCTGCATCGACCACGACGCGCATGGATCCCTGAGTTTCACCTTTTTCGATGGCGCGAGCTACGCGTGTCATCTGTCTTGTTCCCACGCGAATTTTTCGGCCAGCTTTTTTTGCTTGTGTCGCAGTCATTCCAACACGACCGAGTGGGGGATCGATATATAACGCGTAGGCCGGAATACGATCGGATACACAACGTGTTTCGCCATCCAGTAAATTCGCAGCGACGATTTCGAAGTCGTTGTAGGCGGTGTGAGTGAATGCGCCGCGCCCATTACAATCGCCAAGTGCCCAGACACCATTCGCTGTTGTGCGTAGTTGTTCGTCAACGGTGATGTATCCCATAGTGTCTGTTTCGATACCAGCTTTATCGAGTCCAAGATCATCCGTATTGGGACGTCTTCCAACTGCGATAAGTAAGTGACTTCCACTTATTTTTTTCCAATCATTTTTGCATTTGACGTTAACTGCAACACCGGCAGCATGTTTTTGGAACTGAAGCTCCTCCGCGTCGAGCATGATAGAAATATCTTCGTTCGAAAGAATGTCTTTAATTTGGGCGGAGACTTCCTCATCCTCACGTGCTATCAGACGAGAGCCGCGCTCAATCACGGTCACGGACGAGCCGAATCGTCGAAACATCTGGGCGAATTCCAGTCCGATGTAACTACCACCGACGATGATCAAATGCGACGGGACAATATCAAGCGCAACCATGTCTGTATTTGTCAGGTAGGAAATATTCTCTAAGCCCACCGCATCTGGTATGAAGGCTCTGCCACCAACATTGATAAATATCTTGTTCGCTTTAATGCGCCGATCATCGACACAGACTTCATTGCCGCTTTCGAACCGCGCATGTCCACGAATCAATGTACAGCCGGGCATTCCAGTCATCCAGTTTTCAAGTCCGACGCGATCTGTTTGCACGATTTTATCGACACGTGCTTTGATAGCTTTCATATCGATCGCTGGCGGGTGATGTAAAACAACACCATATTCGGCCGCGCGTGCAGCCATTCGTGCAACGTAGGCGCTTGCGACCATGGTTTTTGTAGGCGTGCAGCCGGTATTGACACAGGTGCCTCCTACGGAGCTGCGCTCAATAACAGCAATGCGCATACCAGACGCTGTTAGTCGATTAGCAAGCGCTGGCGCCGCCTGACCCGTTCCGATAATAATGGCATCGAAGATTTCGGTTTGTTTACCAGATGTGGTGGCGCTTGTCGGTTCGATTTTCTTGTTCATCGTCCAATCCATGTTTTGTTAGAGGGGCACCAGTTTCCGTGACTGAAATTGCAGGTATATCTACCCCAATGATTTTTTTTTCAGATAATTTTGATGTTCGGATTCCGCTTGTCAAAATGGTTCTGCGGATGCAACTTCGGCCACCACCTCCCGTGTCATCTCCCTAGTGATTCGATGTAGTTGGATCGTGGATTTGAAAGAAAAACTCCCAAATTCTTCTGTAACTAATCATGTCCAGATCGGACGTTATCTCAATCGCTTTAGTGTGCTTGCCATTGCGATAGATCAGGCAGCCGTTTTGGCAAGTGGTGATACTGAATCATTGGGTTGAGTCTGTTGTTGAATCCAATTTTCAATCGCTTCCGGACTTATGCCCATTTCAGACAAAATCGCCTCTGCAACATCCAAGCCACGAGGAAAGCGCCGATCGATAACGGTAGCAAAGCCAATATTTTTAAAACGCTGTGCTTCGATTTCATCTGTGACAACGACATAACGTTTGAGATTTGGAAACCGACTATTGGCCATATGGCGGGTTCCATCGAGAATGTCGAAATTGGGTGTAGTAAGAATGCTGAATTTGCGTTCATGCAGTTTGAAAGAGCCCCACATTTGCATGTCGAAACCGTCGCCAAAAGTGGCGTCATAACCATCCGCAATCGCCATTTCAAGGCGTTGTTGATCAAACTCAACTGCGTAATAGCCGATCTCAAATTTAATCAGCGCATCGGCAATGGTGCGACCGATGGTGCCCATTCCAACAATAATTATCGGAGCATTGTCAATTTTTGGTGTGAGCTCAGCATCTAATGCCTCTTTTACGCGCTTGCGCATGCGCATGCGACCAGCAAGTTTGCGGCCGACGTCGGCGAGATTCGGCGTTACCGCCATGCTCAATGCAACTACTGCAATAATGACTGACGTATTTGTATCTCCAATAGCAGATTGCATTGATGGTAGGCTCAAAATCACAAACGCGAATTCTGAACCTTGGGCTAATAAAAAACCCAATTGTGTCGAGCCAGGAACTGACCATTTAAAAACACGGCTGGCTGTGATGTTGGATATTATTTTGACTATGAATAGAAGAATAGTGAGGCCAATGATCAGTGGCAACGAATGTGCAAGGACATTCACATTCAACGATAAACCAATTGAAATGAAGAAAAATCCCAGCAACAGCCCACGAAACGGCCGGATCTCAGATTCAATTACAGCTCTATAAGGTGTTTCTGCTAGGGCGAGTCCCCCTAGAAATGCGCCTAATGTCAGTGACAATCCCATTTTTCCCGTGGCCCAACCTGCTGCTAACGCAATCAACAGGGCTGCTGCTGTGAAAACCTCTTCGTTTTTACTGCGCGCCACAAGACCAAGCAATGAACCAATCAGCAGACGGGAAATGGCCACAGTGATCGCGAACGCTAGAATGGCTTTGCATAGAGCTAGCGCTGCAACGGTCCAGATTGTGCCGCCGTCATCAAGAGAATTGGCAACGATAAGCAAAAATATCGCCGCAACGTCCTGAAATATAAGAATGGAAGTAGCAGTCAGTCCAACCGGACAATTTTGTTGGTGACGCTCAGCGATCAGTCGTCCGACGACTGCAGTTGATGAGAGGGCGAGAATAGAACCGATCAACAGCGCGGGAACAATACTTATCCCCAAAACCAGTGCAGTGAGGGTCAGGCCAGTGGTAGCAAATATGACTTGGAATGGTCCGAATGCAAAAATATCCGACGCCTGCTTCCTGATACGGTCGAGTGAGAAATGAAGACCGATGTCAAATAACAGGAATACAACACCTAGCTCTGCTAGCAATGAAATTGTGGACTTGCCATATAGAAGCCCAAAGCCACTTATATTTAATCCAAGCCCCAATACGATATACCCAACGATGGGGCTGAGACCCACAGCTCGGCTGACGATCGCCGTCGTAATACCAAGTCCAAGGAAAACTATAGCAGGCACCAACATCACTAACGACGTTACATCGGATATTTCTCCTGCTGCCATGATCTAGTTCTCTCGGTGTTGGAATAAAAGTCTGTTAATGGGCGAAGGAATAAATTCAGGCTTTTAAATCTTTTTAATAGTCTAAAGCAACCATTAAATCTAAAAGTCTTGCAAGTGATGTAAAACGTCCAGCAAGATTATTGTTTTGCACGCTTCATGGCCCGCGTCGAATAAATTATTCATTTTTTTATCTGGGTGCTGCTTCTATTTCCTTTTCCGATATGTGCGACAAGCAAACCGCATATGGAATGGCAGTACCACTTAACTTGCTTTTTCGTCAGTTAATACACTTGAATTAGCAGCTTCGTTTTCAGACACACGATAGTCAGACGGGCTGCAGCCATAGGTCTTGCGAAATGCACGAAAGAAACTACTTCGATTATCGTAACCAACTATCCGTGCAACCTGATCGACTGAAAGACTTTCATTGGAAAACAGGATGGCCGCTTGACGCATACGAATTTCACGCAATGCAGCCATTGGCGATTGTTCGAACAAATTGGTAAAGCGTGCCATGAACGCTGATCGACTGAGACAAGCTTTCTGCGCTAAGCTTTTGACGGAGTGCGGCGCACCTGGTTGCGTAACCATATCAGCAAAGGCATGGGCTATATGAGGGTCACTGAGAACGGAAAATCTTTCCACCCAAAGATTGATGGAACACAATGAGCGTCGAAGTAGGAGCACTAATACCTGTTTCAGCAGTGTTGCTGTCATAGCTCCCATGCCTACTTCCTGCGCAACCAATTCGGCCAATGCAGATTTCAATTTGTAATCAAGTTGATCAGAAGGATCAAATTGTTCAACGATAGGCGTTGCCAAGCTGGAAAACAGGTTCATCGATGCGCCATACAGTGCACGAAAATATCCACAGATCATGATTAACTCTGGTTCACCGGTGCCAGCCTCATAGCGGCGAATGGCGTCAGGAGGAAACACCATGGTTCGTCCGTCAAGGATTTCCATTATCGGCATGCCAACCAATCCAACATCTATGCTTGGTACTTCGATGCGAAAATACTGTCGAGCCGGCAGAATGACAAGTGTGTGAGGTCTCAAGTCGATGACATGCTCACCAACAATCATACGACCATGTCCCTGAATGTTGTAGTGAATAGCAGGTGAGTCAACGCCCCCTAATTCAAGTCGCCAACCTGGATTGATCAGGCATTCAGACAAGCGCACGAAATGCACTTCGAGTGCATTTAGAAGGTTATCTAGGTCGGATGGAGAAATCCGCAAAATGGGTTTGTCGTTCACGTCGGGTTCTTTTAGGTTAGGGTTAATTTATACCAAAACGGTGGTGGCATGGAATCAGTCGAAATGTCTTTTTTGAGATTTATGCATGTTCGTGTTTGATAGCAAATTGGAGGATTTTTGATGTTATCCGGGGTACCCGTGATGTGGATAATTTCCTGAGGCCTGCAGCTATCGGTCATACTGTGATTTGTGACTCGTTCATTGAATCAATCAACCCGGGTTATTTCAAGGAATCACGATAGCTATTGGGAAAGACGCCCAAATCACCTTCGTTGTCCGGTATTGGTTGAAAGATTGTGGACATGCGATACGGAAAAGGTGCTTTCTCATCGCGCGGGCGATTTGCTTATGATTGATTACACTGACCAGCTGCATGCAAATACAAGATAATGCGTCGATAACCGTATCTTGAAAATTCATCTCATATGTTTTTGATCAATCTGATCAAAACAGTATCGTCGATGACTGCTTACGAAGATATTGGACGGTAATAGTAGACGCTATGAAGAAGACTAATCACGTGGGATCTTCGTCGAAACGAGTTCATTTCAGGTCGTCGATAATCGATGATGTCGCCTTGTCGGCGGCGAGTTGTAACCTTGGTGTCTTTGTTAGGGGGTACAGTTCTAAGGTGAGTTGATCGATTTGATGCTCTAGAGTTGCGACATGTATCTGATACGGACATTGTGTCACTGCTCTTAGCAAGGCTCGAAAAATACATTATCCATTCTGCTTCACTGGTTCAGTCTGAGAGTGAAGAAACACCTCATAAGTGGATTATTTTTCGATGCGAATCAGCAAGGTAAATTTCCGACATTTTATGATTTTAGTTCTTAACAGGAAGCAGATACTTGCTTCCTGTTTTTTCAAAATAACCAATCGCCGCGTGTCATTTCTCATTCTGATTTTTTAATCATCGTCAGTTCTTTGTAAAAAGAATGCGACTGACAAAAGACGATATATTTTCAATCCTACTTAAGCGTTTTTAATTGCTTTTTGATGGAAAAGGATGGTCTTCGTCGACCAATCCGTGTAATTTTTCATCTTCCTTTATTTCGTCCATAGTCAACCGGTGCGGAGGAATTGGTTCTGCATTTACTTTCCATGGTTTTCTTTTTATAGATGAATCGTTTTGTGATTCAGTACTTTCATTTTTTTTAGACATTATCACTCCATGGGTAAATGTAAGTAAGTTAAGACTAGCGTTCTGAAATTGAAATTTCACTTTGGGTATGTCGAAACGAGGTTCTGAATTCCATAACGTCGTCTTTAACCACGTTCTGTTTTTTCGGGATATGTGTTTATTTGAACGGACGAACCTGCCAGAAAAGTTTTATCAATTAAATATTTGTTGCCCCGCGTTTTGCTAATTTGCGGGAACATTAATTTTAGGCAACCACGCTGATTCGAAATTCTTTACCACCCCATGTGAACCAATCGTCAGGCCGTTTCCCTTCCATTGCTTTGAACAGTGGCGCATCGGTTGATATACCCATAAATGGAGTTCCATCACAGTCAAATTGTGTCGTCGCAACGGCAATAACAAACCAGCGATCTCGCAGAAAAATAATCGCACCTTCTTCAACTACAGTTTTTGGAGAAAAATCGATAGTTTTTAGCTTATTTAATGCATCTATATGGCTATGCAGTGTCGTTTCGAATGATTGCGCGACCTCTGATTCAGCGAACCTTATGGAAAACTCATGATGATCTTGAGACTCTTCACTATCCCGCTTCGCATTTTCTAGATATTCAGCATATGCTTTTTCCGAAAATACTAATTTTTCTTTTTCTAACGCAAGCATTGAATTTAGTAACGCATTTTTGTTGATCATGATCACTTTCTAAAAAATTGCTTATTCATCCGTCACTACCACCATCTAGATATCGCTCGCCATGGCCTAACGGTATCGAGAAAGTTGCGCAATATGCTGAGTCTTGCACATCCTTAGTTTGCCAATAGGATAAAAGTCAGCTGTTAAAAATTGTAATCGCCATAGCGTTATCGATCTAAACGGGAACGATATTCCGTCGAAAATTTGTTTCCCTAAACTAGAAGAAAAATCAAACGAAGAATTCCGTTAGAGTATTGTCAAAATTTTATCGAAATCCAATCTAAAGTCGTTGTAAATCACAACATCGCTAGGATTTATTACGACAAACCAAGGCGTCCCTGCGCTTCGATAATTTTCCATGGACGTAGGGTAAAGATCTGCGGTCGAAGGTGCATCGTGACCGAAAGGAATCTTTAAGTGATGTCGCTGCTGATCAAGAAGGATTTTGTCTTTGGTATTTGTATCTGCTCCCTCAAATACTGTTTGAATTGCAGCGAATCCCATACCTCTATGTTCCAGATGTCCAATAAGACGTTTCAATTGAGGAAAACCATCAATATGACACCCGGGACACCAGTGCTGAAAGAAAAAAAGCATTTTAAAATTAGGTCCGAGTTCGGCGAGTTTCAGCGGCGGCCGTTCCTGGCCATTGGAATCAATCCAATAAGGAACCTGTAATTCAGGAGCCGCACTTCCTACAATTCCAATCTGCATGTTGACTCCAATTCGTCCAGTATATTTACCTAGACTTCGATAAGCTTGATTTCTCTTTTATGCGTATTTGCAGTTGCTAATTGCCCAAAAAGCAGCGTGAAATCGACCTTACTATCTATCGATCTAACCAACGGATATCCGCGCATGGCAATTTTTCGGCGAGATTAGTTCGTGTGATTTCGTATATTCGGGAAGATAACATTCTCTTACTTGTCAGTTATCGTCACTAGCCGCAGGTTGGCAAAAAGTGGTTGAGGCAATATCCGTACCGATGATTTCGCTGATGGTATGGAAGTGCACATAATTCTTCTGCTTCTCTTAAAGACTAGATGAAGCTTCATCGTAGCTTCGTCTTCGTTCCCTTTGGTCTCGCATTTGTTCTTAATCGTCCAAATATCGAAATTGCACGCATAGATTTGTTTGAATCACGGTCATAATCGCCCGCAATTTCAATCACATGCATTCGTATAGATGGCTATAGATCATTTGCTGACCGCCCTTGATATCGGAGTTATTTACTTCGCGGTCTGCGATATACGTGACGGTTGGGGAATGCACTTCGAAGTCTGCAAGACAGCAAGTTTGCATTACTGCTTGGAAGGTATTGGCACACTGGTGGTTCATGGTACCGCCCCTATTCATCTTACTTCGCACACGTTTGTACTCTTGCCACCGGGGATTGCATACCGTATCGAAAGCACATCTGAAAATCCGATACGACTCGAATACCACGCTCTCTTACGCCCGCTGTCATCACACCAATCAGTGACGACCCTAGTCGTCGGGGGAAAGCAGCAAGGTATCGTCACGGTCTGTGGCGAAATTCGTGTCAAATTGCCAGGTGGGGCGGATCTTTTTACCCTATTGAATGAGCCACTCATTGCACGCTTTAGTGACGCAAACGGACTACGTGACCAGTTTGCGATGTTGCTAGCAGAATCAGCTCGACCGGGAATAGGATCACTTGTGCTGACCGAAGCATTGCTCAAGCAATGTCTGGTGTTGGCGTTGCGACGATGGGTCGAGAGTGACTCCTCACCATTGCCTTGGTTGGCAGCTGTGGGTGACACACGACTCAGTCGTGCATTACACGCTATCTTCGAACAACCTGCCATCGCTTATACAGTGGATAGTCTCGCGATGATTGCTGGCATGAGTCGTTCAGCATTCGCTGCCGCATTCCAGCGGGCCTTTGGTCAATCACCGATGAGTTTAGTCAGACTAGTGAGACTGCGTCGTGCTGGTGAACTATTGATTACGACGGCACTTCCCGTAGCTGAAGTTGCTAACCGAGTCGGCTTCTCCAGCAGAAGCAACTTTTCTCTGGCCTTCAGTCAACTTTACGGATTGGATCCAAGTCGCTTTCGCCGTACGTTCGCAACTGATGGAAAAAAATAACGGAAGTCGAGTAATTGTCTACGCTGATATTCAGTAGATAGATCATGGTCGATCGATTCGCAAATTTTAACCAACAAATTTCGTTTCAGTAAGCATGATTCGTCCAATATTTCATCAAGAACGGTTCGCACTATTGTAGGAAGCAGAACCCATTCCACAAGTGCCATTCTTGTAAGAGCCATGCCCTGCATGACACACAAACTGCTGTTCTCACTCATTAGAAGAAGTTCTTTCTAAATCATTACAACTTGGGCAGAGAGCTACCTCCAAAAAAATTCTGTGAACTGCCTTACCACCAGTGGGGATAGATTATCTCGTTGATTTGATTCATTCGGGCATTTTATTGAGTAAATGCAGTCTCGAAATTGGCGCCGGCTAAGCTTAAAGTGAATGGTCTTAACTACCGATGAAAGAGTCCAATCATGAGGCGCAGCGCTATTTGTGCCATTGATTTTTCCATGACTGATATCTACGCGTAGATCAAGAAGATTACCAGTGGGAAGCGACGGTTTTCCGTACTCTCAGTTGCAGAATATGAATTCACACGCGCAGGTAAACTCAGTATAGGGATAACATCAGATGAAAAGGCCGATCATTCTTCACTGCAATGTGACAATCGCTACATTGAACGCCATTCAAGCCACTTTCGGGGCGACCTACAGGCTAATCCAGATTGATGCGATGAAAGAGATCGCGCTGAAAGAAAAAAAAGAGCGCGTTGTCATGGCTGTGATCGGTGTAGGGAACGAATTGACTGGGTTACCTAAAAATTTGACTGTGCCCACAGTTCTAATCGCGCGACATCCCAACACCAAGCAGGAATTGCAAGCATTAGAAGCGGGGGCGGTTGACTACTTATCAGATGCGATGCAGATGTCTGTGTTGACGGCACGACTTCGCAGCCACCTTTCAGGGCGAATGTCAGAACTCGAATGCTACATTCGCGAACTCGAGCTGCAACAAAGAAAAAGTGTCAAACTTAATCGATCTCTTGCGACACTTAATCGAACCAAATCGGCGATTGTTCGCCTGAGTGAACGCTCGGTTCTATTTAATGAAGTAGTCCGTGTCGCTGTGGAAGATGGAGGATATGGAATTGCATGGATTGCATTGCGTGACAAAACTGAGCGTTTTGCGATCGTTGCAAGCAGTGGTTTTTCGAACGACGAATTTTTGGGAATCAATGCTCTACTGGCTCGTGATGATGCGATAAAAAATAGAGTTAACTCGGCAGTGGTGGATATTTGTAATACAACCTCGCTGGACACTGTTACTGATCCATATAGTATCGATGCTTATAACCGTGGCTTTGGTGCTTTGGCCTTAGTTCCAATAAAACTGGAGAACCAAGTCGAAGGGGTGATGGCGCTATATGCAGCTGAAGAAGAATTTTTTGACGACAGCGACATATCTCTGTTATCCGAACTGAGTCAGGATCTTTCATTTGCGTTACGAAACTTCGAACAACAAGGCCAAGCAAACTATCTGTCTTGTTACGATGTTCTGACAGGTCTACCTAACTGTTCACTTTTTCTCGAAAAACTGAACCAGATTATTTATATGGCCTCTAGTCGTGAGGTCGGTGCCTACGTACTAGTACTAGAGCTCGAACATTTTAAGAACGTCAATGAAGTATTGGGACGCCAGGCAGGTGATCAGGTACTGGAAATTATCGCTCAACGTTTACGGGCCAGTCTGCCGGAACAAACCAGTGTCGCCCGCATTGCAGGCGATACTTTTGCTATCGCCGATCTATATCCCGACAATACAGATCTAACACTGTTAATAAATCGCATTACAACGATCATTGAGAACCCGATACAACTTGAAGGTCACACTTTACAACTGTCGGCATATTTGGGATTTGCTAGGAGTCCCGAGGACGGCGAGGGAAGCAAAGTAGTATTTCACAATGCTGAGGCAGCGCTGAAACACGCTAAGTTAACTGGAGAAAGAACTTCATTTTATTCGTCTGAATTAAATGCACATGTGAGTGATAAACTTAAACTAGAAGTTCTCATGCGTTCTGCTATCGGAACGAACCAGTTCGTCATGCACTATCAACCAAAGGTTGATGTCTGGAGTTACCAGGATTTAGTAGACAGGAGTAGCATTCGACCTGTAACTAAAGGTGGTGACCATGTCCAAAATCAAGGCCTCCAGCAAGGTAAGGCAAGCATATAAATTTATTGAATCGCATCGTGACGAATTCAGTGTAATCAGCATGTGCCAGGCTCTCGATGTTGAACGATCAGGTTACTACGCGTGGTTGAAGAATCCCTTGTCTGATCGCGCACAGGAAGATGCTCGGCTTCTTAAGCTGATCAGAGCATCCTTCATGGCAAGTCATGGCATCTATGGTGCCCCGAGAGTCTTCCAAGATCTAAGGGAGCGCGGGGAACTATGCAGTAAGCACAGAGTAGCCCGTCTTATGCGAGAAAATGGGTTGCGAGCGCTGCATGGCTATCGCATACGGCATATACCCGTCTCAAAGCCATCACCACTGATCCCCAATTTACTCCAACGGCAATTTACGGTTACGCGGCCAAACGAAGCATGGGTAACTGACATTACCTATATCCGAACGTGGCAGGGCTGGCTTTATCTCGCCGTGGTGATGGATTTATTCTCAAGAAAGGTCGTTGGCTGGGCTGTTCGACCTACCATTCATCGCGAATTAGTACTCGATGCCATTGCCAAAGCAGTGCGCAGCCGCCGCCCTCGCCATACCTTGATTCATTCAGACCAAGGAACGCAATACGGCAGCGACGCCTGGCGACGGTTCTGCAAGGCTAATCATCTGGAGCCGAGTATGAGTCGGCGGGCAAATTGCTGGGATAACGCAGTGGTAGAGTCCTTCTTCAGCAGTTTAAAGAAAGAGCGCGTCAAAAAGCACATTTATGCTGATCGCGAAACCGCTACACTGGACCTAGCCGAATACATTGATGACTTCTACAATGGGGTAAGACGACACAGTCATCTTGGTGGTGTCAGTCCGAATACGTTTGAAACCGCACATCGTAGACGGAAATCAGCTGTCTACTAAATGCTGGTAATTCCAGTCCAATCTGGAGAAATTGTAGCGGCCGAAGCGTTGATACGTTGGATGCATCCTGAAAAAGGTTTGATTTATCCAATTGATTTCATCCCGCTGGCAGAAGAGACACGTTTGATTATTCCGATAGGAAAATGGGTAATCGATACCGTTTGCGCTCAGCAGTCAGCTTGGCTCGCGCAAGGTATCCCAATAGTTCCTGTCGCCTTAAACCTTTCCGCTATGCAGTTCAAAGATGGTGACGTACTTAGAGACGTTCAAGCTGCTCTCAGCACCCATCAGATAAGTCCGAATCACATTGAATTGGAACTGACAGAGACATTGGTAATACAAGACCCAGTGGCAGCTAAAGAGACCATGCATTCGCTTCGTGACGCCGGGTTGCATTTATCATTGGATGACTTTGGGATTGGGTACTCTTCGCTGGCATATCTGAAACGTTTTCCCTTTAGCTCAGTAAAAATAGACCGCACGTTTGTCACCGACATTACGACTAACACGGGCGATGCTGCCATCGCAAAAGCAATCATTGGCATGGGGCACAGTCTGCAACTCAAAGTAATCGCTGAAGGTGTCGAAACCGCTGAGCAACTTCAACTGCTTCGCGAGATCGGTTGTGACCAGATACAAGGCTATTATTTCAGCCGCCCGATTGCTGCAGATGAATTTGGAAAAATGTTGCGGATGCGAAAAAATATTAATGAAATTTAACGAATTGAATTTGATGCTGCGAATGGTCACAATCTAATCGCCGTTATTGCTTCATGTCATCGCGTGATAAGCTCATGTGGGGCATTGATAGGCTTTGTCGTGAGGCTGAGTGAAGATTAGTCCCAGCTGTTGAGAATCACTTTCAGGCTAATGACAAACAACATGTTTACCTGATTTAGCAACAGGCAACGTTGAGGTTATAACCGTCGATTAATCCTAACTACCTGCTAACAAAAAGGAATGCTGATGGATTCGCTTACGTATCTCGAAGACACATCGATTCGATTGGATGCACTACGAGCACTAAGTCTTTTCAACGCGAATCCCGACGAACGGTTTGACCGGCTTACGCGTCTTGCTAAGCGTGTTTTCAATGTCCCAATAGCCAAGGTGACACTTGTGGGGCCTGAAATGGTGTACACCGTGTCCTGCGCTGGGGAGCAACAGGCGCCGATACAGCGAGACCTTTCATTCTGTTCTCATGCAATACACAGTGATGAAATCATGATCATCCCTGACACTCTTGACGACGGTCGATTTGCTGATAATCCCTTCGTCGTGGAGGATCCTCGCATCAGGTTTTATGCCGGCTGTCCGCTAGTTGTAATGAACGGCTGCCGATTAGGTACTCTCTGTCTTGTAGATAAGGTCCCTAGGAAGATGACGCAAGAAGATATCATTCTTTTAAAAGATTTAGCGGCGACTGTCGAACACGAACTAACAGCAATGCACATGGCCATTGTCGACGCGCTCACGGGATTGGTGAATCGTCGAGGCTTTGAAGCTCTGGCTGAGAGTCGGCTGAACGTTTGTAAGAACATACAGGGACAAGCCTCCTTACTTTTTTTTGACCTGAACGGTTTTAAGGCTATTAACGACACGTTCGGACACGCTGAAGGTGATCTCGCGTTACGTAACTTCGCTAACGCGTTGAAATTGGCTTTTCGTAGTACGGACATTGTTGCGCGACTGGGCGGGGATGAGTTTGCAGTCTTGTTGCTTGATTCAAGTCCGTCTGACACCGGTGTGGCGGTAGAACGCCTTCGAGGGATCGTCACTGCTCAAAACGACAGAGAAAAACGTGGATACGAACTCCGCTTCAGCGTTGGTCATGTCGATTATGATGGTCTAGAAGACGTAAACGTCAATCGAATGCTGCTCGACGGCGACACCAAAATGTATTTCGACAAGCGAAGATTGTCTGATTAAATTACCGTGAGGGGGCTTGCATCAGGGTGTCAGACCAATATCGGGAATATCAACTTTGTAAAATCGCTATTGTTGGCAGAAGCATCAATTGATTCTTTATCTCTCTTGAAACATCATATTTTTTCCAGTCACTGTGAACGTACGGCGAAAGCGACTTGGATCCAATCCATAAAGTTGACTGAAGGCCAGAGAAAAGTTGCTCCTGCTGGAGAAGCCGACGCGTTTCGCAACTTCGGCTACGGGTATTGCGGTCGTAATCAATAATTCACTAGCGCGACGTAGTCGGACTAGTCTGACTAAACTCATCGGCGATTGACCAAAGGCCCGCTGGAATGCGGCAGCAAATGCTGAACGACTCATGCCAGCAATCATCGCGAGACTATCCACTGTATAAGCGATGGCAGGATGCTCGAAAATAGCGTGTAATGCGCGGCTAAGTCGTTTGTCGCCTACTGCAGCTAGCCAAGGCAATGGTGAGGGATCGTTTTCACCCCATTGTCGCAACGCCAACACCAGACATTGCTTGAGCAATGCTTCTGTCAATACACTTGATCCTATTCCTGGTTGAGTAGATTCTGCTAGTAGCATCACAAACTGATCCCGAAGCCCATTGGCTCCATTAAAGCGCGCCACTAGGGGAACATCCAACGAGGTAAATAGGTCTGATCCACTGGCCAATTCCACGCGTATTTCGCCACAAACCGTGACGATACCTTGCAGCCCGTTTCCGACGACTAGGGTCGGCACTGACTCATGGGAAAACGATCCACACAAGCTAATTCGATGTTCAAGTTGGATAGATTCATGCGAGGCACTCTCGATACGATACGCAATCCCAGATGGCAAGAGCACGAAGGTATGCGGTTCGAGTTGAATAGGTGGCGAACCATGGACGGTGAGCGTGCCACGACCTTCCAGACAGTAATGCAGGCTTGCCGACTGGCAAGCATCGAGGCGCATTCCCCAGCCGTCACGTATGTCGCAGACCGTGAAATGGGTCACACCGATGTCAAGAGCGGCTAACAGATGATCCAAAATGATGTGCGGCGAAGAAGAGAGTTCAGGCATTTGAATACCTCGACATCAATTTCAAACTTAAGAAAAGCAAGCAAGTCTATTGTGCCATTTTGATGCCGGAGGTATACCATTTTTCAGACTACATTTGCCCTAAATGATGAACTCAAATATTTGACTTCAATAAAATGCCGAAAGAGAATACAACAACGAGTCAGTTCATTTCCCAAGTCTCATGGACGAACGCGCACGATCGTTTTACCCTTACGGCGCTCGGTACGATTGAAGACAGCGACGGCGTCGTCGAGGGTCGTGACAGTGCCGATGTTCGTCCGTAGTCTTCCATCCCGCACTCGCTGAACGATCTCACTCAGTTGGGCGCGATCGGACTCAACTACAAAATCGACTGCCAAACCGTTAGTAGGCTTTACTTCGACTGGGCCAGCAATAGTCACCAGCGTTCCTCCGGTTCGAATCAACGCAGCGGATCGCTTACCGATGTCACCGCCGAAAATATCGAAAACAAGATCAACTGTGCCGACGTCTTCCAGGGTGTCGTTGTCGAGATCAATAAACTCCTGTGCGCCGAAATCTAGAACCGTCTTACGATCGGCAGCGCGTCCGGTACCGATAACGTACGCGCCAACTTCACGTGCAAGTTGCACTACCATCGAACCGACGACCCCCGCTGCGCCGTGCGCAATGATGCTTTGTCCCGTTCGAAGACGACCGTGTTCAAACAGTCCTTGCCACGCAGTCAGCCCGGGCATTGGCAGACTCGCTCCCACCGTGAAGTCGACGTCACCAGGTAAGGGTGCTAAGTTGCGCGCTTCAACTGCAATGTACTCTGCCAGGGTACCGTCACGCGTCCAGTCTGTGAGGCCGAATACACGTTGTCCGATCGACAGTCCTGTTGTGCCATAGCCGAGAGCAGTGACTACTCCCGCCAGCTCGTGTCCGGGGATCGACGGTGTTCTATCACGACCGTTGCGATCAGTCCAGGTTGGGGGCCACGTCAGTTCATCCCAAGTGAATCCCGCTGCATGGACCTGAACAACAACATCGTTTATTGCTGCTTGCGGTTCCGGACGTTTTACTAACTTCATTCCGGCCGTTCCTGCAGTTTGGTCTGCCACCACAATTGCTTTCATCGTTTGCCTCCATATATCGATTTGTTTAAATTGTCTGATTTCGTATAGCCGGGGAGATGGTGCTTTCTCATGTGTAGATGACAGTTTGGAAATCAGATGCGTTTAGCATTTTTAATGCTGTAGCTCGGCTTATACATGGTCACGAATTCTTCCGCCGCAGTGGGATGAACGGCCATGGTGCGATCGAAATCTTCTTTCGTGACACCGGCCTTTAGAGCAACGCCAAGTAGTTGTACCATCTCGCCAGCGTCATGTCCGAGAATATGGGCGCCTAGAACTTTGCGGCTCACTGCATCAACAATCAGTTTCATGATCGTTTTTTCCACGCGGCCAGAAATCGTCGTCTTCATCGGGCGGAACTCGGCGCGATAGATATCAAGCTCGGAATGGCGTTTGACAGCATCTTCTTCAGACAGACCCACTGTGCCTATTTCTGGTTGAGAAAATACAGCTGTTGCGATTACATCGTGATCAGGAGCTGTTGGATTGTTTTTGTATTCCGTTTCGATGAAACACATGGCTTCATGGATTGCAACTGGTGTCAGTTGTACTCGATCAGTAACGTCTCCCAGCGCGTAAATATTGGGGACGTTGGTACGGGAATATTTGTCTACGATGATTGCGCCACGTTCGTTAATCTCGACGCCAGCAGCTTCCAGTCCGAGCCCTTGGGTGTTTGGATCGCGTCCAAGCGCGAGCATGACGGAATCGACGACCATTGACTCGCCGTTCTTTGTCTTCGCCATGAGACCACCTTCCGCAGTCTTCGAGATGTTTTCGATAACGTCGGTGAGCATAATGCGGATTCCCTTCTCCGTCATTGCCTTGTGCAGGCCATGACGCATGTCTTGGTCGAAACGCGATAGAATTTCTTTACCGCGGTAGATCAACGTTACATGTGCACCAAGGCCATGGAAAATATTGGCGAACTCGACGGCGATATAGCCGCCACCGGCAATCAGGATCGATCGTGGCAACTCTGGAAGGTCAAAAGCTTCATTGGACGAAATGCAGAGTTCGTGGCCCGGTAGTGCAGCATGCGGATTTGGCGTACCACCGGTGGCAATGACGATTTTCTCTGCGGTGACGGTCCTGCCGGTTTTAGTTAAGCGAATAGTGTGCGCATCGATCAACTCCGCGCGACTCTCGACGATCTCAACGCCATTGTTCTCTAAGCCTTGTCGATAAAGGCCTTCGAGCCGAGCAATTTCTTTATCCTTAGCAGCAGTCAGCTTCTTCCAGTTGAACGTATTTTTACCGACCTCCCATCCGTAACCCACAGCATCCTCAAAATGCTCATGAAATTGAGATGCGTAGACAAAAAGCTTCTTCGGTACACAACCGCGGATGACGCAAGTGCCGCCGAATCTGTATTCTTCGGCAATTGCAACTCGCTTGCCGAGTGACGCGGCAAGTCGGCTCGCCCTCACTCCACCCGATCCACCGCCAATTACAAACAAATCATAGTCATAGGTAATCATTCAATTTTCCTTGGAATTCAACTGCTATTAAATTAGTACTTTATTAGGCATTACGATTCGAAATTAAAATACTGGCCGCGGCTATCTTTTTGTTCTATTGCTATGCACAGATCACCGCAGGACGCGCCTACTTCATTGTGTCAGGCCAATAGTTTTCGGTAGTGGATGAAGGCAGAGCGATCGGCGATACGGTCGTAAAGCTGCCTGGCGTTATGATTGGATTCATGCGTCAGCCAGTACACACGGGATGCCCCACGACTTTTCGCATCTGCATACACATGCTCAATCAGCGCGCGACCTACGCCACTACCACGTCCGTCTTCTGCAACAAAAAGATCTTGAAGATAGCAGTCATCGCTCGTCGTCCAAGCTGATCGATGATAGATCGAATGCACTAGTCCTACTGCTTGTCCGTCCATCATTGCCAGCGCTGCATGTATCGGTTCAGTCGGATCCAAGAAGCGAGCCCAAGTCTCGAACGTCACTGATTCGGGAATATCAACTTTGTAAAATCGCTGATAGCCTTTCCACAGTGGAAGCCATATTTCAAAATTTTTGTTTTCAATGGCCTTGATTTCGATTGATTGCATGGAATGCTCCTGAAATTCAGATTGTTGCCTCGCTACTGTATGTCGGAAGGATCAATTGGTTTTCGTTCTTTGAGAGAGTTATTCAGCGAGAGGTTTCACACCGTATTTTTGATAGTAGGTACTCTTGATTTCATCCTGGCTTCGGCGAGGATCGGCAAAAACATGCGCGGGGGACAACAACGGGGCGATTGAAGTCGTCTCAATTTTGACAACGTGATCGACGGGATATTCTGGACCGTTCGTCGCACGAACCCAGTCAGCGATCATCGAATGCTCGTCGTCGCTTGACGGTAATAGGAACGCTCGGCCCTTGAATCGATAACCGCGTCTTTGGAAAATATCAACCACGTTAATCTCGACGGCAGGATTTCGTTTCAAGTTCTGTATTGTCCGGGGCGATGCGATATCAGCAAAGTAGAGAGCGCCGTTTTTGACGGTCAAAGACGCTTTCGGCGAAAGATTGGGTGTTCCATCTTCATTGACCGTCGCAACGAACGATAGCATCGCTTGCTTGATGATCGTCTCCATATCTTCGGTGATTTCAATCATAGACATGGGGTTTCCCCAATAGCTGCGAGATTGAGCGTTGCGAGTGCTTTTTCTCTCGCTAATATGGATTGATTTTGGTCTAAAAATGCAGTTGCTTGCACGGAGAGAAATTGCAGATTTTTCAATCCAATGCAGTCGAGCACTGCTGACAGATATGGCGTGAGAAAGTCGGGTTGGTTGGCTCGCTCACCGGTAAAGACACCGCCGGCAGCAATACCGATAAAGACTGGACGATCTCGGAGCATCCCCACCTTCCCAGTTGGCGTTGATTTGAACGTGCGGCCGGCGCGAAGAATTTGGTCTATCCACGCCTTGAGAACCGAGGGAACGGTTAAGTTGTTCATGGGTGTTCCGATGACAATCACATCGGCCGCATCGACTTCCTGAATAAGCGTCTCCGAAAGTTCCAACGCACCCTTCAGCGGAGCTGCCAAAGTGACTGGCGACGATAGGGTAGTCGCATAGTCTGACGAAGCGTGCGGGAGAGGAGCTGCGGCAAAGTCTCGTCGGCTGATGCGCGCATTGGGCTCAATTTCAAGAAGTTTTTTTACGATCCCAGCTGAAAGTTGGCGGCTGTGTGATTCTGGACGCGGGCTGCAATCAATATGAAGGATGTTCATGCGAACGATCCTGATAGTTTTGCAAAGCTAGTTACGGCTATTTTCATCGGTTATTTCCCTTAATTAGTTGCCGTCACTTCGAGTCCGCGTTGCACTGCCGGACGAGCGAGGCCACGGTTGAGCCATGCCTGCACATGAAGAAGGTGGTCGAAGTTTACGAGTTCACGCGCTTCGTAAAAGCCGATCAGGTTACGCACCCAGCCGAGCAATGAAATATCGGCGATGCTGTAATCAGAACCCATCACCCAGTCGCGATCGGCGAGCCGGTTGTCTAGAACTCGGAGTAGTCGCGCTGATTCGTTTACATAACGGTCACGTGGGCGTTTGTCTTCATATGCTTTGCCGGCAAATTTGTTGAAGAAACCGACCTGACCGAACATCGGACCGACTCCACCCATTTGCCACATTACCCACTGGATCGTCTCGTAGCGAGTGTTCAGATCGGTCGAGATGAATTGTCCTGTCTTGTCGGCAAGATAGAGAAGGATCGCGCCCGATTCGAACAATGCAAGCGGTGTGCCGTTCGGTCCGTTCGGGTCGTAGATTGCGGGAATCTTGCCGTTGGGGTTGAGTGCAATAAAGGCCGGGTCGTGGTTTTCGTTCGCCATGATGTCGATTCTATGCGGCTCGTAAGCGAGGCCTGTTTCTTCAAGCATGATGCCAACCTTCACTCCATTGGGTGTCGGAAGAGAAAACAGTTGCAGGCGATCGGGATACTGCGCTGGCCATCGTTTGAAAATTGGATGATCGGGTGTCACTTTCTTTCTCCTGAATTTGTCAGTATTCAGATCGAGCCAGCCGGCGGAACGGCCGGATAATCTTTTTCGGGATCGAACACATTATTGAAAAAATTTGTTAGAGAAAACATCGCCACCATTGAGACGATTTCCATGATGTTCGCGTCTGTGTAGCCAACATCGCGAACGGCTTGTACATCGGTGTCATTAACTTGGCCACGGTTTTCGATAACTTTGCGTGCAAACTGAACGGCGGCATCGCGCTTTGGATCGCTGGAATGTCCCTTACGAGCGAGGATGATTTCATCGGCTGGCAGCTTAGCCATGTTTGCTGCATAGGTGTGAACTGCCAAGCAGTAATTACAGCCATTTACCTCAGAGACAACGAGACTGATCGCTTCACGCGTCTTCATGTCGAGCGCCTTGTTCAAGGAGCCTCGGAAGGTGGCCCATGCATTGAACGCGATCGGGCTCTGCGCAAAGGTTGCCAACATATTTGGGGTGAATCCAAGGCTTTTGCTGAATGCATCGAGAGTCGGTTTCGAATCAGCCGGTACCTGTTCCGGTTTTAGAGCAGTTGCTCTTGGCATCGTAGTATTCCTTTAATTATGGCTTTATCTGATGGCGCATTTCAGTGACCAGCACTTTGTCCGCCGTCGACGTGGAGAATCTCTCCAGTGATGAACGGTGCGGATTCGAGAAAGAGGATGGCATCGGCGATATCGCTTGTTTCACCCAAACGTCCAATAGGGTTAAAAGTTCCAAGCACTTCGTGAATTTCAGGAGGGTGCATCGGCGTCTTTATGTTGCCAGGAGCGACGGCGTTCACACGAATTCCTTTCTTCGCATATTCGATTGCAAGTGATTTTGTTGCGGCATTGATGCCACCTTTTGTCAACGCCGCCAAGACTGAGTAAACCCCACTGATTGCTACTTGGTCGATGCTGGCAGTAATGCTTACCACGTGGCCGCTCGAATGCTTTTCCATTTCAGCAATTGCGAGTTGCGTAATGTGATAGAAGCCCGCCATGTTTACGTTCATTACAGCTGCGTAATCTTCTACCGTGTGTTCGGTGAACGGCTTTCCGATGTAGATACCGGCGTTGTTTACCAGCGTATCAATTCGGCCAAATCGTGCGACTCCTTCGGAGATGACGCGTCGAGCGGTTGCAGGATCGCCGATGTCGCCAGCGATGTTCAATATATTGTCGTCATCTGATGGTCCGATCGAACGCGAGGTTGCTACGATTCTGTAGTCTAGCTTTCGGAATGCCTGCACTATCTTAGCGCCGATGCCTTGCGATGCACCTGTGACAACAACAACCTTCTGTGACTTGTTCATGCGTTATTCCTGAAAGTATTATTCAAATGTCGATCATCGATCCATACGAAAAACCAGACACGTTCCTCAAAATCTTTAGGTGATGCATCTGGGTTTGGCATTACGCTCCTATCACATGGCATCTTCTATAACCTGAAGATGTCAGGTGACCGGATTGCATTTAGATCGAACCGGCCGGAGCAACGGCGGGGAAGTCCTTCTCAGGATCAAACACGTTATTGATGAAGTTCGTCAGGGAGTACATTGCCACCAAGGCAACAATTTCCATGATGTTCGCATCTGTGTAGCCAGCATCACGGACAATTTTCAAATCGGCATCATTGACCTGACCACGGTTCTCGGTGACTTTACGTGCAAACTGAACGGCGGCATCGCGCTTTGGATCGTTAGCACGACCTTTCCGAGCGAGAATGATTTCATCGGCTGGCAGTTTGGCCATATGTTGCGCTGTAAAGCTGTGAACTGTCAGACAGTAGTTGCAACCGTTCACTTCAGAAACAGCGAGACCGATGCTGTCACGTGTCTTCACGTCGAGTGCCTTGCTCAAGGAACCGAGGAGGGTGGCCCATGCGTTGAACGCGATCGGGCTCTGTGCGAAAGTTGCCATCATGTTCGGGGTGAAGCCGATGTTCTTGGTGAACATTTCGAGAGTTGCTTTTGAATCGGCTGGTACTTGTTCTGGTTTTAAAGCGGCAGTTCTTGTCATCATGATCTCCGTAAGTAAAGTAAGTTGCTGATTTCACTAATTGGGGAAGTACATCTTGGAATCTTCCCTCGTGTTAGTAGCCTTCACTTTAGGCTTGCCAGACACAAATTTCGAGACGAGCTTTGCTCAATAGAATGCTCAAAAAGATCAAAATAAAATTTATCAATCCGCAGCACCGCGGCATGGGGTGGTGTGCCTTCTATTTCTTCGAGGCTGCAGACTGAAAGTGAAGACATTACTTCACCTCGCGCGATAGACGTCGACATTGCCCCGGCGTCATTCCCATTTTTTCGGTGAATATTCTCCTGAATGCCGCAACTGATCGATAGCCAACTGCATCAGCCACAGCCTCAGTGGTCATTCCAGGCTTCTTCAGTTCGTTGGCGGCCATGCTCATTCGGATATCCGTCAGAAGTTCTATTGCTGAACGTCCCAGTTTGTCTTGAAAGTGCCGAACGAAGGTAGCGCGTGACATGTTGCACAAGTCGGCCAGATCAGGAAGATTCCACGGACGTGCCGGATTAGTGAACATGGCTGAAATGGCCGGAGTCAATCGTGAATGGCCGGCAAGCGCTAACAGACCTGGCGGTGCCTGTTCGGATTCACTCGCTGCCCGCAGTGCCAATGTGAACAGCGCCGAAGTAAGTGAGTTGAGGATTGCGCATCCGCCTGGTTTATCGCCTGCAGATTCGACGCGCATCAGTTCTACGAGGCTGACTAAGTGGTTCGAAGCAGACTTAATGCTCCCCTCACTGTGGCCATCTATGGCACGCACTATTAAAGTCGCAGGTAGATAATCGTGAATCATCCGATCGTGAGGCGGTTCTATGAAGAATCGCCCACACAGCATGTCCAAATGTTCTCCCGGACTTTCATTTTCGCTGAGCGTCCATCCTGCAGAACCTTGGCGATTGTGGGTAGTCCCCGGCGGATGCCCGCTGCCATCGTGCAGCACATGTGCAGACCCGTGAGGTAACAGCACGATATCGCCGGCCAGCAATTCCCTGTTCGTCTTCGTTTCCGGATCTTCGATAATGGCTCGGCCATTGAGTACGACGTGATAGGGGATTTCATGAGCTGCAGACTGGGACCAAGCCACACGCCATGGGGCGCCATAGGTGCAGTGAACCTCTAGCTTGCCAGTGATGGTGATCATTTGCAGGAGACGGCTTAGCCAGTCGACTTGAGACATAGATCCTCGGAAACTTGAAACGCTGATTGCGGTTGTACACCGGCTCTACGTACGACAGAGTTTAATGCGCGACCTGATCGTACATGTAGAACGTAAATTTTTCCAAGGAATTGGTTTGCACATACGAAGAACCCAGAGGCGTTTCCAAGACTTTTCCTAGACGCCTCTGGGATTTGTTTGCATCACTTTTATGTCCCTCCAGAAGGAGGGGCAATATGACCGGATAAAGTTCAGACGAAATTCAGTACTTCGGTCACCGGACGACGTGGCTTCTGCGCCCAATTTCCTGCACGCTCCACTCCAATGGACAACAGCATAACTGGCACTTCGTTTTTGGTCAATCCGAACTCACGATGTACCCCATCAGCATCGAAACCAATCATCGGCGTCGAGCCCAGGCCGAACGAACGTGCTGCATAGATCATCGCTGCCGCGCCAAAGGTGGCAGTGCGCATTGCTTCGTCGCGCTGACGCTGCGGCTGATCAAAGTAAAGGCCACGTGCAGGGTTCTCCCATTCCGGCACCATCGTTGCTGGCATAACGCCCGCTTTCACCAGTGGCGCTAAGCGCTCCGGTATTACACTGGAATCGGCTAACTGACCGCAGATGATGAAGGTAACGGCCGCTTCAGTAATCGGAGGTTGGCCCCAAGCAATCGGACTCAGCTTAGCTTTAGCTTCCGGTGTACGTACGGCGATGAAGCGCCAGTTCTGCAAGTGGAAAGATGTTGGTGCGGCCGTGCCGATGCGAACGAGCTCATAGATTTGCTCATCGCTTAAGGTGGCGGCAGGGTCGTAATACTTGGCGGAAGAGCGGCTCAAAATACATTCAATGACGGGGTTGGTCTGGGTGGTTCCGTTAAACATGGTTATTCCTAGGGGTGAAGGGATAAGTTGAGGACAAGAAGGTATTTACTTGGCAGGCGTGGTCAGTTCTTTGTCGTTGCTATCAACAACGAATATGGCCAAGAGTTTTGCTGCTTTGGTTTTGCTCGCATTCCGACTTACGGAATGGTTCGCACCTGGCGGTTCAGACCAGCTCTCACCAGCGCGGTACACGCGCACATCACCATCATTGACTTTCGATTCGATCGCACCAGATACCACGTACGCGTATATGAAAGCCGACTTCGCGTGGTTATGAGGTAATGAGGCCGTGCCTGGTGGATACTCGACTTCGACGGCGATGAGTGATTTGCCCGGCAGATTGGGAATTGTTTGTTCAAAATTCGGCTTCACAATTTCGTTGGACTCATGCGCTATAACACCAGTGCTGACGAACATTGCAACTGTTGTGCAAAGTGCAATCAGAATCGGATGAACGATCTTGTTCGAATGTCTCATGTTGACCTTAGAATTTTGAGTGTTAATGTTGGAATATTCTGTACCATCGATGGTATGAATAATAGAACCAAGACGCGCCATTTTTGTGTGTACTAAGAAAGATGGAGTGGTGGACGCTTCATACTCACAAGTTCCATCACATCATGCAGATCATCTGCAGATGAGATCGCAAGTGTCAGCCATTTCCCATCAGTGTATGTTCGAGCTTCATCGTAGAACTTAAGCAATTGAGGGCTCCAGGCATAACGCCGCTCTTCAAACTTTTCTCGCTCCGCGCCACCCAAAACCACCAGAACTGAAAACTGTCTGAATGCGGGTATTAACGTACAGAACGCCTTAGTCTTCTTGTAGCGAAGAGACCAACCGCGTTTCTTGCCGCCATAGATCCAATCTGGTTCGAAGACATCCGGGTAGGAAGCCCCGATCCAGTTCCTCATCTCATTCCAATGCTTGAATGCCTCCTGTCCGATCCAGTTGCGGATTGTGCGTTCATCGGGGGGCGTTAATTTGTCGGAGATTCTCTCGCCAATTTGGGGAGACTGTTCCATGTTGCTTTCCTCATGTTTCAAATTTATTGCTCTGGTGTAGCGGATGTATACTCTTCCTGCAAATGAGATTGGCCTCTTGGATTTTTCTTGTGTATATCGCGTTGACCTTAGAATATCGCACAGTAATTTGAAAATATTCTGTACCATCGATGGTGTGAAAAAAAGAACCAAGACTTCCCATTTTTGTGTGTACTAAGAATATGAATCCAAATCTGAAAATTCAACTTGATCGGACAGCGAAGTTGTCGTTGTCTGAGCAAATTTGTGTAAGCATTTGCCGGGCAATAGAGTCAGGTCTTCTTGCACCTGGAACTCGATTACCCTCATGGCAGGGTCTAGCCGCACAGCTTGGTGTGGCTCGTGGCACAGTTCAAGCGGCCTATGAACGGTTATCTGATTCTCAGATGATCGAAACCTTCGGGGCAAAGGGAACTCGCGTAGCTCCGCGACTTCACACGACGGCTGGAAAACCAGAAGCGCCGCAACCCGGGGCTTTTATGAAAACCTATCAGGAGATGATGGCCGGTCCGGCGATCTTTCAGCTCGGCATTCCAGCGATGGAAGGGTTCCCGGATAAACTTTTCGCACGTGCACGCTCTTCCAATTTATTGAAGACTGGATCTTTTTCATCACTGGTTTATCCAGATCCGAGAGGAGAGATTGAACTGCGTAAAGAGGTCGCAGGCTATCTCTCCATTTCTAGAAATCTTCACTGCTTTCCGGAGCAGGTGTTTATTACTTCAGGATACAGTTCTGGCTTAGGTCTTGTACTACGCGTGTTAGGTTTGGATGGTCGAAAGGTTTGGATGGAAGAACCTGGTTTCCTTCTTACCCGGAAGGGATTGGAGCTCGCTCGTTTGAATATTGTTCCAGTACCAGTGGACGCCGAAGGTCTCGATGTGGACTACGGAATCAAGAACGCCGCGGACGCCGCGTTAGCCGTGGTGACGCCTGGACAACAAGCGCCATTGGGTACAACTCTGTCTTTGAGACGACGGCTTCAATTACTTGAGTGGGCAGCAGCGAATAACGCCTGGATCATCGAAGATGATTACCTCAGTGAGTTGCAACTAGAAGGCAGACCAGCACCTGCTTTAGCATCTTTGGACGAAGGAAAAAGAGTTATCCATATAGGTTCTTTCAGCAAGACTATTAGTCCAGGGCTGCGACTTGGATTTGTAGTTGTACCAGTCGAATTGGCTGAGGCATTTTCCGAGATAGTTGCAACACTTGCTCCTGCTCCATCGCCCGTAATTCAACTCGCCACGGCTCAATTTATGCATGATGGGCACTACATTCAGCGGGTACGTCGACTCAAGCGTCTATATTCTGCACAGAGTGACGGGTTATGCGAACAGTTACGAATGCGTGATGCAGAATGGATTAAGGCGGGTTTGGCAGTACTTCTCAGACTTCCTGCCGGCGCGCCCGACGTGCAAATCGTTCGGGAAGCAAGGAACATTGGTATCGCACCGTCGCCTTTGTCGGCGTGGTTTGCTACTCCATCTAGAGCCTTACCCGGTCTTTTACTCGGCATTGCTTCTGCACCTGAACGGTACGTCGCTAAATCGTGTCGCCAATTGTTCGAGATTATCGACCGATATTGCTAACTAAAAATTGCTTGGACAAGTATTCATCAATCCAAAAGAATACGATATTGATCCTATTTTAGAAGTAACTTTGACATGACGTCGCGTAACACTACTGCTTGATTGTGTTGTTCATCTTTAGCGCCGTATACGAGCGTTATCGACCGACCGGCAGCATCTGCGAGTAATAATTGCATTTGCTGCAATTTTTCTGTCTCAGCAAGTTCGCTTCGATAGCGTTGCTGGAAAACTTCCCAATGTTGCGGCTCGTGTCCGAACCATTTTCGCAATTCGTCGGTCGGTGCCAGTTCGCGCGCCCATTGATCAAGTTTGAGTGATTCTTTGCTACGTCCGCGAGGCCAGAGACGGTCAACCAACACTCGATATCCATCATTTTCGGATGGATCTTCATATGCTCGACGAATCGAAATCACTGAGGGTTTATTGGCTAAATTGGACATTTTCTGTTCCTCAACGATTCATTCAATCAAGACGTTTTTGCACCGTATCACGCAAAATCGGCAAAAGTTTACTTTCGAACCAGGGATTGCGAGTCATCCAACTAACGCAACGCCATGACGGATGCGGCAACGGAAAAAAAGCGGGTAAAAAAGAGGCAAACGCTTCGACTCTATCCGTTTGTAATCGAGGAGCCGTTGGCGGCAAATAGCGCGCTTGCGCATAACTTCCAACTAACAATGTCAAATGATCCGGCGGTAGTTGTGCCAAAATTTTGTCATGCCACAGTGGTGCGCATTCGGGACGTGGTGGTAAATCGCCACTTTTTCCTTTACCTGGATAACAAAATCCCATTGGCATGATGGCGACTTTTTCTGGATTGTAAAAATCTTGTGGTGATATACCAAGCCATTCTCGCAAACGCGCGCCGCTTTGATCGTCCCAGGGAATGCCACTGGCATGAACCTTCGTACCAGGCGCTTGTGAGATGATCAAAATTCGCGCCGTTCTGCTGAATTGCACCACCGGACGAGGGCCTAAGGGTAAATTTGGGGCGCAGTTAGTACAGGCAGCAATTTCCGCATGTAGCATTTTCGTACTTCGAACCATTTTTCTTACCTGGAAGTTTTTCGAGAAGTTGCGACGGGTGGTACTGACGTCGGATAAACAATACTATCCCACTCGTTGATAAATGCTTTACGCTTTAAATATTTCGCGATACTGAGTACTACGGTTGGTGAGCTACCATTCTAATGTTGAAAGTTTCAAGGAGAGCGAAATGGGATTGTGGGATGCTATTTGTGACAATGTTCTTTGCCCAGTGGGAGATGTAATTAAGGATGTCGTCGAGGGAACTGGTCGTGGAATCGATAAAGCAGTCAATGTGGTGGTAATCGATGGTGTCTGCGGAAGCATTGATAAAGTGGTTGAAGTTGTTTCAGAAAATCCTGGAAAAACAGCGCTTGTTGCAGGTGTTGCGGTAGTCACTGGCGGAGCCGCATTTGCGTTCGCGGGGCCAATTGCTGCAACTTTAGGAAGCGCGGGTGTACTTGGTTCGGCTAGCACTGGAACCGCAATCAGTGCTTTAACGGGCGCAGCATTGGAAAGTGCATCTTTAGCTGCTCTCGGTGGTGGTGCATTAGCTGCTGGTGGTAGTGGAATGGCTGCTGGCGCAACTGCTGTTGCCGTAAGTGGCGTCGCTGTAGGTGGTGTTGCATCGAGTGTTGTTGTTTCTAATGTCTGACTATATTTGACGAAGTTCTCTGATGCCGCATTTATTGCCGCATCAGAGAGATCTATGGCAGCAATGCTACTTAACTTGCATCACTCTTCATCGGAAGATAACGAGAGGACCATGCGGTAATTAGATCGGCGACATAGTCGGCATCCCGACGTTGCGTCAGCAAATGGTCTGCATCATCCAGAGAAATGAAGCTCTTAGGATGTTTGGCTGCGGTGAAGATATTCGCAGCATTTTCTATATATACCGTGTCGTCGCTAGGTGCGTGCATCACCAACAATGGCCGTTTCAAGGCCGCGATGTGCGAGCGCAAATCGTGCTCGCGTAAAGCATCAATTAAATTCTTGCGTACAACAAAAGGACGACCAGCTAGATGAACTTCGGCCTCGCCGTCTGCTTCGATCTTTTCCAAAGCAGCCGGATCGAACTGATGCAGCACATGCTTTAAATCGTATGGTGCTCCGATCGTCACGACGGCACGAATATTAGGCATCGTGCCTGCTGCCATCAATGATGCTGCGCCTCCCAAACTATGACCGATTAATAATGAAGGTTCCTTACCAGCCGCCGTCATAGCCTGGCCGGCAGCAACTAAATCAGCCACATCAGCGGCAAAGGTCGAATCACCGAATTTGCCCTGACTAGCACCCAATCCAGCAAAATCAAAACGCAAGACACCGACACCACGTGCGCCCAAAGCACGTGTTGTCCGCGTCGCGGCAAGACTGTCTTTGCCACAGGTAAAGCAGTGCGCAAAAATCGCCCATGCATTAGGTGTTTCGGGCCCTTCAATGCGACCAGATAGTCGGTAACCTTTAGGTCCTTCAAAATCAAATATCTGCGATGCCATGGTCATCCTTTATATGCAATTTCTAACTTCGTCAATTTAGATGCATGCTACTTTATTTTGTGGAATGTTTGCCAGTGGATTAGATTTCATACTCTCATTGAGATGCTACTGCCTTCTTTTTGATTCTTATTGAATTCAACAAACAAGATATAGGGACACGCATTAATAGGGCTGCAGAATTTTTTTGCGAATCGACTCGTGTTAGGATTTCGCGCACCGTTTAACGATTAAAGGTAAGAATGTCCAGCAATCCTGCTACAAAAGCGCATAAGCTGAAAATCGATCTCCAGTACTATGATGCCAAACACCAATCGTTGCTGGCAGAAGGGACTTACCGGACGCTTGGCACTGCTGCCAAAGTAAAGTCATTTAAAACGACAAGTGAAATTTTCCTGGCAGATTTCCTGAACTACTTCTTGATTCATCGGGCCAACAATCCTAGCTATGCTACTTATAAAGCTCGACGCAAGTATCTTAAACAAGCTAGCGATTGGATAGACGGCGTCCTTAATATCAATGACACGATCAATTGCCTACAGGGTAGCGAAGGTCTGCAAGAGAAAGTAGGTGAAGCAGTAAGTCTTTCTGTTGCGAGTGTTATGTTTGGATTGACGGCGGCAGATTGGACAACGATTCCTGAGCAACGCGGGCTGACCGCTCATCCGACGTTTGACTTCGAGCGAATTTTGGTGGGGATCACGAACAAGAATGAAGTCATTCAGATCGAGGCGAAGGGGAGCTTCGTCAAGGACAACAACGTAAATCAGGAAGCCGTCGTAGCACAAGCTCGAAAAATCGAAAAAAAGAAAATCAAAATTGCAAAGGCGGGCGCTTACAAACATCCCGCATTTGCACGCTATGGGATGATCGCCTCTATAGATCCAAGCAATACTGCGAAATGCCTGTTACTCGATCCGCCAAGCGATCAGGTGCCGGGTAATCCTAGCGATATCAAGATCGCCAGTCGGTTGGAATATGTCGCTTCGATTGTATCTCTGTTAGCGCCAAAAGCCAGTCTGGCAGATGCCCTAGAAACACGTGCGGCACTGTGGCGGCAAGGGAAGGCATCAGACGAACCTGAGACTCTTCGCTCAAAAACAGGGCACGCATATACCGCGCGTAACTATGTGGAGGATTTCTTTGCGAATGGCAAAGTGTGGATGGAGGATCGCGACATAGTCGGTCAGGTTTACTGTAATAAATCCGGTCGAGCATTCTTCCTCGGCTTACACGGAGATGTGATCCGTACTGCAATCCAACAAGACCCCAAAGTGATCATTCAGGCACACTACGAGCCGAGCTCGAAGCAGTTAGAGATTCTTGCAAGGCCAGTTCACTTAGATCAAGACATAAAAGACGCACCTCGTTATATGTCCATGATCTTTCATACAGCGTCCAGCGGAGTGGTTCTTGGCTTTCCCAGTGATAGTTATTCTGGACTCGGATGATGGCATTGGCTCTCGGCGAACTGCACCCGAAAATCGATATTGAATGTTGATCTACATGATGTGATGAAGCTTGTGAGTATGAAGTGTCCTTCGCTCTCTCAATCTTGGTACACACAAAAATTTGGAATCTTGGTCCTTTTATTCATGTCATTGATGGTACAAAATATTTTTACATTAATGCCAAAATTCTAAAATTGACATGAGATACACGAGCGAAACTCAAACCACAAAGCTCGTCTGCAGGAAGCGAAAGCTTCAATCCCACAAGAACAATAAATTTGAGACATCAAATGTTTAAATTATTCGTAGCGCAGCCATCCCATTTTTTAACACACCACAATGGATAGCAATCAAATTGCACGATCCATGAGCGAGTCTGGACAAAAGACTGATTTGTCCTGCGCCGAAGCTGCGGGAGCTATGGTTGGAATTCTCACTAGACTTCAGTCTCAAATAGCAGGTGACGATTTAAATTATTTGATAGCACTCGGAGGAGTACTATTTCGAGAAGGATTAAGGGAATTTGAAGGGTCAAAAAAGGCTCAAGAAATTATTCATAAGGCACGGTCTTTACAAAAACAATAATTGTTGATTGCTGTCGAGTTGTCCGCCAAATTTTTTTGGCATTTACTTACTTTATTCGAATCATGTCGATTTCATATCCAGCGTACCCACTTTCCCGCTCAGTAACAGATCTAGATGTTTTCATCGCTCGGACTGCTCATGACCTTATTAATTGCTTTATTGGCTTATGTCCCAGTAAGACGTCTAGAGATTACCAACACGATGTGTTTGCGAAGGTCCAGGTTATTGATGACCCTCGAATTGAAAACCCTTCTGAAATCTTTATGCAATTCTTGGATGAGTCCGAGCGGGGTAAGGATTTTGTGGAGATAACCCAGGCACCTTTGTTAAACGCCACGGCTTATTATTGTCGGGCATTGGATGCGAACGACAAAGGTCTAACTTTCGCTGCTTGGTCGTATTTGGTTGACGCCAATTATTGGTGTGGGTTTTCCTCTTCTTACAGAGGTGTAGCGAATGCGAGAGAGAACACTATTGCAGATACTACAGTGCAAGTGAAAACTCAGCAGAGTTCAAAGGCTGGAACTGGCAAAGGGATAAAGAGCATGCCCTACAAGTTGGAAGCGGAACAGCTTGCGCGCACGATGAAAAAAAGATGGCCATCTCGCCGGCAAGCCACACTCGGCGTTTTGGATAAGCTCAATCAAGATTATGCTAAACGTAATCAATCATTTCCGCTGAAGTACGACGCAATTTTCATTCATTTTGGAACGCTAAAAGACGCCAACGAGCTGTTCGATAAATAAACGAAACTGCGATATCTCCTGCAAGCCAACTAGTACCTGCATTTAAGTAGCAAATGGTTCACGCCATTTGCGCTTTTCATCACTTCCCGATCCCCTTAAGCAGTATCTCTTACTGTCCCCGCATACTTCATTGTCGTCGCTCTGGCTCGGCGATGTGACGTATTTTCTTCTTTCCCATATCACCAGTTCTATTTTCTGTCATGAAGATATTCAAGAATCTCGTTACGAGATTCTTGAATATCTTCATTTCCGTTCGCGCTTGATTTTTCTAAACTTGTCTCGTTGTAACCAACTTCATTCAAGGAGAAATAAATGCATACAACAGCCAATTTTTTAACCAATGTAATTCGTATCAAACGGCTTAAGGAGAAGACCGGTTTAGGAAACAGCAGCGTATATAACAAGCTCAATTTCAAAAGCAAATACTACGATTGTGATTTTCCGAAACCTATCCAGTTAGGGGTCAGTTCAGTGGGATGGATCGAAGGGGAGGTAGATATTTGGCTCAGCAGCCGTCAACGCACGAAAGCCTAAGACTCAATCTACATAACTTATAAACAGGAAAGAAAACGTGAAAACACCAAATCAAGAAGCAGCATCATCGGACTTAACAACGCAACAGTTCATTGATCAGCTGGATGCCTTACAGCCTTGCGCGCAACAGAAAAACACCGCGCACTTTCAAAAACTGTATCCGGCAATCGAGCGTGCATTGTCTCGCAAGGTCTCACAGAAGCAACTTGTATCTCAATTAGAAAAGATGGATTTGAAACTGTCCATTGGCGGCTTTCGTGCGCAGTTAAAGGCAGAGCAGGATCGTCGAAAAGAGTGCGGGGATGTTTTGCCGTGCAGTTTATGTGGATCACTTTTGCCACATATGGAGAAAGTCAGTAGCAGCATTGCTGCCGCGTTTGCTAACAAAGATATGAATAAGTAACGAGCAGGGGTGTGACGCAGTTCATTCTGTGCGCACCCAACGACATGAATGACATGCAGCCATGCTGCAGACAATACTAACAAGGATACAAATGAAATCTAAAGCGAAACGCAATTTGACTACAGCACTCAAAGTGAATCGTTCAATGTTAAACGAAGACAAAAACATGCTGAAGTTATGTCAAGACAGTAAAAACTCCGAATCTGCCAACTCCATACATGCAAGCTGGCCGGCTGCAATTCCACGTCGATCGTCCGCAATATATAACCTGACTTTTGCAGAGACTGGCACGCGTAAATCACTTGTGCAAGGTCATCTCAGCTCTATGATCGATCAGCTCGTGACGGAGGTAGAACGTGAATAATTTTCTTGAGCCGTTTCCTTATCCAAAACGTTATTACGTTGATGTTCAGGATTCTATCGAAGAGTTGATACAAAACGTACAAGCGCCCGATGCATTGATTGCCATGGAAGTTGGCAGTTGCATGAGCATCGTTACCCAACCGTTATATGACGTTCGTCTGCCTACAGGGCAAGTTCGCCCTCTATCAATGAATTGGGCTGTGATAGCAGATTCCGGTGAGCGCAAATCGGCAGTGCATGCCATTGTAGCCAAGCCGATTTATGAATTCGATCAAAAGATGAAGGATAAATACGACGTTCAATTTGAACATTACAGAGCGGAGTTGGATTTTTGGAAATCAGTTTTGTCAGGACTCAAGCAGAGGCTCGTTAAGCTGACGCGCGAAGACGCATGCATCAAGGATATCAAAGAGCGCATGTTGGTACATGCGAAAGCAAAGCCTGTAAAGCCGAGACCGCGTCGCATCATGCGCAAACTCACAAATGAGCGTGCAATGATGGAGGCACTTGAGGGATGCGGCGAATCCATTGGGTTTGTCAGTGACGAAGGACACGTTTTGGTTAAAGGCGGAGCGCTTGAGCGCGTTGGTATCAACAATTCGTTGTGGGATGGCGCAGAGTTGGTGATGGACCGCAGTGAAGGTGTACAACTCCACGTCAAGGAGCCGCGGATGAGTATATCGTTCATGATTCAACGATTGATATTTAAGGATTTTTTGGGAAAACGTGGAGATGAGCTAAGAGGGTCAGGAAACTGGGCACGGTATCTAATTGGTGATCCCAGAACTAGGAAGGGTACTCGTTTCATTTTTACAGTTAATCCACCATATATGCATTTGCCAAAACTGCAAGCCAGAATGAGGGAGTTGCTGGAAGAGTATGAGCGACGTATCGATTTAGGGAAGATCGAACGTGACATCTTGGAATTTTCCGAGGATGCAATCAGACGCTGGATTGAACTATCAAACGAAATCGAATTTATGTTGCGGCCATCGCAGTACCTGCATGATATCGATGACTTTGCTTCCAAGGTGCTGGAAATTACCAGCCGCTTGGCAGGTGTGATGCATGTGTTCTCATCGCAGGAAGGTAAGATTTCAGTCGAGACACTTCAACGAGCTTTCGATATCGTTGGATGGCACATTGATGAATTCAAACGTCTTTTTTCGCCAGAGTTTGCTGTTTCAGAAGTGGTTATCAACGCGATGAAAGTGGAGGACTATTTATATCGATACGTTTGGCAGGCTAATTACACGTCTGTCCTTAAAAACCATGCGCTCAATTTCGGACCTATACGCACAAAAGCCAAGTTTCAACCGGCTTTGGATTGTCTGGAGTCACTAGGACGTATTCAGATCGGGGTTGGTCTAAAAGGCGAACGTTATATCAATCTGCATCAGGCTTACTTCCATGCAAAGCAGTTTCCAGCGCTGCAAAACTTTTGAAGTGATTGACAGATTGATCAAGTAAATAAAAAATGTTCTTAGATTTCCATGCGATTCATGCTGCTAACAGCATGAATCGCATATTTTTTGCCTGCTTCAAATGATTTCTTAAAATTTTCTCTTTCGTCGGTGCGGCAGCGGGCTTTCCGTCCGGACGAACTTCCCTCGAAAAATTGATCACTCGTTTGACTCATGCTTGTACGTCGATGGTAGCGTGTTGCGCTCTCTTGATTGCGCTTCAATCCACGTGACCCTCTGCATCTGCATGAGGCGGCTTGTACAACCTCTTAAACCACTATGTAAGGCAGGCCGCTCTGTTTTTGATGATGCTTTCTTTTTGCTCGCCTGTCATTGCTTGAATACGTGCAGGACCTAGATGACGTTCTGGTCGTCTTGCAATGCCTTGATCTTTCAATGACCGATGATCGACTCTGCTTGAATGTCCGTTTCTTTCAAGTGACGCATTCTGAAGAGCGGCACTTATCTGTCTCATTTTAATTATTTCCTCTCTAAGCTCGACTGGACTCTTCCCACCACTGTCTTTCCTGCATCCGCCGTTTTCTGGCTGCTTTGAGTTATATCGCTTGAACATATGTTCGGGTTTGCGATCAATACCATCATCCAAACGATCAGAAAACATCAAATGGAGGTGTGTGTTGGTTGCTCCTTGAATCGAAGATCGTGGTTGATGGATAGCATACTCATAGGGTTTTTCGCCTATTATTTTCTCTATGTATTCATCGACTAAATCTAGCGTTTGTTTCAACGTCAATTCCGAAGGAAGTGCAATTTCATGCTCCCGGTACACCGCTCCGTTCGCACGTTCGTGTTTGTCTCCCGCCTTCCAAAATGCATGTGGATCGTCGTCGGTCCATTGGGGCATGTTGCCGTGACCGGTTGCCACTAGGTCATCACGTTGATTGTATTTACCCTTTCTGCTGATATAAGCAGCGTGATTTGCTGCTGTGCCTTTCTTGCCGCTCTTGATGCAGTGATGGAAGCTTGCCATTTTCATTTATCCTCATGTCCACATTAAAAAGCCAGCGAGTGTCTTCGCTGGCTGCTTGTGAGATGAAGTAATACCGGTAGTCTTTTGAGGAAATCTTGAGAAAGGTTAAGTGCGCGTCCTTATATCACCCCTCTATTAGCTCTTGTTTATTCAACGATCACTATCTCCATCATCAAGTACCTGTATTACTGTCTCGCATAACATAGGTAGAGATGTAAAAAAGATATTGAATGAATAGTGATGAGATCTAACTTAGAAGAGCAGTCCATGCTCTGCAAACGAGAATGTACCTTCCTCTCCAATAATGAAATGATCTAATACGCGTACGTCGATTGATTCCAGAAGAGACTTAAGACGATTAGTAAGCTGCTTGTCTGCTTCACTAGGATGTGTGCTACCAGAAGGATGGTTATGTGCCAGGATCATTGATGCAGCGTTCAATGACATCGCACGTTGCACTATCGCGCGAGGATACACAGACGTCTGATGGATCGTCCCAAAGAACAGTGGCTCATAAGCAAGCACACGATGCTGTGTGTCCATGAACACAACCGCAAACACCTCCCTCTTCTCATTGAGGAGTTGTAGGCGCAAATAGTCCTTCACATCCTTTGGACTTGTTAGCTTAGGACCGTGCTTGATTACGTGTTCATCTAAGATTTCAATCGCTCTGTGCACTATCCAGGTATCTACTGCTGTTAGGTCATGCAGGAATTCGCTCCAATGGCGGAGAGAATTGGTATCTTGTTTCTCTTCACATACGTTGATGGTGGTAGTCATATGACCTCCGGATAGAGGAATGCGCCCGGCATGAAAGGAAGGCACTTCCTGATTGTGTTGAATATGAAGTTGCAAATAAAAAGACCGCCGAGGCGGTCTTGATTTAGTGGGAGAGGGATGCAGGTATAAATACGCAGCATGTATTGCTCATTGATTGTCATGAGATTAAAACCTCTGCTGCATTAAAACAATGCGGCTACGATGAATGAATCCTGTATTTCCTCCTGCTACCTGTACTTTCCACCATTCGGAATTTTGCGGATGCGTCTGGAACGAATTGCCACTCTTGACACGTCCTATGATTGCGCTCTGTCCATTAGCTTGTGCACGCACGTTTGTGTAGCCATCTGGATCGTCGATGACAGCCTCAACAGAAAAGTCCTTTACTGGTTGCGTTCCAACTTGTTTGCCATTGTCCGTAAGTACACCGTTTGCAAATACGTATCGATGCGCCTGATTATTTTCTCCTTGCATGGTGACGACGATAGAGTCGCCACTGCGCTCTGCTTCATAGATGTCTGAGCATGTCCCAAATGTCGGATAGCTCTGCGCACCGCTGGCTTTAATCGATACGAAATTGAATAGAGCAGGACAAGCGGAGCCACCAAGGTTTTCAATAAGAACGAATTGGTCCTCTCCAATAAGAAAAGACTCTTTGATCGACAGTGAGGAGTTCGCCTGAATGACTGGCTTTGCCAAACGGCCATTGAGGATGAGTTGAGTATGTTGATTAGTCGTGAGATGGCCGTAACGCGTTTCTAATAAATCGACACCTTCTTTGTCTACGTTAGCTAAGGTCGTTTCATCATGCACGTGCTCAGTCGGCACAACGTTCTCTACAGGTGTCTGCGGAATGGATAAATCAAGTCCTGCTACGATTTGATCTCTTGGTGATGGAGGCTTGCGCCCCACATTGGTGAATTCCATCAGCAAACTAATCGCTACTGAAGCAACGAAGACGATGATGGCGGCGATCGACCATCTCCGCTGTGATTGATTGAACTCTTCGAGGCTGCTCCAGTTACCGGCTCTCCATGCTAACTCACGTCCCTTCAAGCCAAGCCAGATGCTTACGCCAATGCCGACTACGGGAATGAGTGCGAGCAGCCCCCACCAAACCCGGAATCGGATGCTCCAAATGACGTTCAATAAAAAACCTCCCCAGCACCAGCCGTGAACGCCGGCAGGGAGTGGCTCTGATACAGCCTTAGCGATAGTCGGTTTTGATGTTGAGATGAGCTTTACGGCTTGAGGCGCGCCGCATTCGGGGCAATGCGTCGCGCTATCGGGAATTTCTTTAGTGCAGGCGTGGCAAGAGGTCATAGCCATTTGTTCCTATATCTGAAAGGTACTTTTATTCTTTTATGGGGATAGCTGCGTAGCAGCCTGAGCCGCTACTGCCGTTTTATCTTCCGATGAATATTCCAAGAATCATCGTCAAGGCGAACATGCCTATCCATGTCCAGAAGTAGGCAGGGCTTTGATTGAACGCTTTAGCGCGTTTCCACAGAAAGACAGGGACCAAGAAGAAATACTTCCCGAAGCTGGACGTATCGACGCCGTCTTGTTTCAACCGGGCGTCTTCTCCAGCAGATAGCCCAATGTTGAGTATTAGCGAGATGTACCAGTACTTACTAGTAGCCATCGCATGTGCTGCCTCATATTCATTTTGTGCAAGTACACCAGCCACAAGGCTTTCCAGAATCAAACCAATCAAAGGTGCGAATGCGAGGATCCACACCACCGTACTGCTAACAGCTACAGTTGGTGAAGCTGCCTTGATAGCGGGCGCACCACATTTTGGACAAGCAGGAGCACTCACGTGAATTTGATGAGAGCAGTGCTGGCAGTTTAGAAATGAACTCATTTTTTCCTTTAGTTGGAAGTTAGTTAAATTGGGTATTCCCTAAGAGAACAAGAAGGCCGAGTGCTGCAAAAGTGACGGCGACAATCGATAAGGTTTTCAGGGGCTTTCGTTGCTGCAGGCTGATTGCGCCGAGTATCAGGCTGCTCACTCCTAAGATGCCGACGCCCAAGATCGCATCTTTGTCGTGCGTCCCCTCAACACCCACGCTGCCTAGGAACGCCAGGCCAGCAAAAATTGCAGAGACGATGCCCATCCATCCTGATTCCTCTGCGGACTTAGTGGCTACTGCTTGAACCGCACCGCATTGCGGGCAGGATGGGGCGCTTTCATGAATTTCTTTACTGCATCCGCGGCAAAAGACCATGGTTATTTCCTTATTAAAATCAAACTCAAAGTGTTATTGAATAATAACAACAAACTCAAAGTGTGTGGAGGTTTGGAGCATCTAAAGTCATCCTCGCGTGGTGACAGAAAAACAAATCAAAAGATGTAATGCCCAGCTTCTCTTCGCTTCGAATATCCGTCGAATTCGATTGGAGAAAGGCTTTACGCAAGAGCGAGTTGCTGAGTTGGCAGACCTGCATACGAACTACGTCAGTTCGGTTGAACGGGGCGAACGCAACATTTCTATTTGCAATATCGAACGCATCGCCTTCGCCCTAGACGTGCCGATGTCTCGGCTTTTGGAAGCCGTATAGCATCGGATCGTTTATAACAGCGCGGTCGTTTGCCACAATGCTCGACTTTTCAATGCTGCCCCAGGGCCAAACCAAGCCGAATCCAGCCGATGGTCAACACTCTTGGCTCGCCGTTCATGGTCCACATAAGCAGTAATGGCATTCAGCAGCCCAAAAGCTGTTCCCTTCGCCGAAGGTAGTTCGGCACCTCGTCCTTTTCCTTCATAGATGTTTTTGACCTGACGCATGGTGCGATCCATGTATTGCCGCCCGTTGTGATCGGTTGGAATAGAGAAGAGGGTGCGCAAGAAAGCATCTGCTTCCTGATCCTTGAGTTTGCGTTCTGCCAGCTTGGTCATGCGGTATCGGAAGTTATCCCAGGCAGAAAACGAAATACCCAATTCCTTCTTGACCAGATCCGGCTCGAAGGTCGTGCTATGCGGCACCTTCACGACGTCTTTGCCACCAGATAGAGCAATCGCTAAAGTATTGTTACAGACGACTCTCACACTAGTGAACTGCGCTGTTGTCGCAAGGCTGCCATCACAGGCTGTAGCCAGCAGCAGATACCCATTAATACGATCTTTGTCTTTGATTGAAAAAGATTGGCCGGTCTTGGCCAACGCCCATAGTTTGCGTCCACCTTTCATGACGCCGGCAGTTTCCAATTCAAACCCAGAACGTGTCGTCAAATCTCTGTAGAACTCCAAGATCTCGTCAGGCTGCACGACCTGATATCGGTTCGAGACTACAGATAAGGCAGCTTTGGTGTCTGACCGATACAGGACCTTTTGGTCGCTGAACAACTGGATTTTTTCTGGGGCTCCTAACAAACCGGAGTTAAAACGGACTGGTGTTTCCATGATCTTGAAGTTCAGACCAGACTGATTGGCCCAAGTATCAAGAGGCTGGTTGGGAGTGAGTACATTACCTAAACCATGCCACGGGGTTTGTCCTGCATAAGCCATCGTTTCAATTTCGTGTGACATTGTGTTCCCAGCATAAAAAAGCCCATGCCATCGCAATCGACAGAGGTCGGCTGGATGGCATGGGCGGGTGTGAAAAAAAGAAGAAAAGGAGCTTGTTAAGCCGTTCGTAAATGACGCTTAACTTGTGACAGCAGATTTAGTGGGCGTTGAAGGTATGTCCGCAGTGATGACATTTATTGTTGAGCAGTAGAGTGTTGTCGATGATTTTTCCAACGGTAATGCCAGTGGCACAGCCTGCAGCAGCATTTGCTAATGCATCAAGTACAGCACCAGCGATACCGCCTAGGGCCGAGCCAACTGGGCCGCCAATCAATCCGATCGATGCACCAACGCGTGCTCCTCTTGCACTGCTAGCGATAGTGATACCGATGCCAGCAATTGCGCCGATTGCACAACCGGCCTTGGTAGCAAAATTCCTGATCTCGATTTGATGTGATCCACACTTTGGACAGGCTTCAAATGCGGAGTAGGGTGGAAAAGCCTCTATTGGCTCCTCGGGGTCGTGCGGGTAGAGCTGGGTGGTTTCCATGAAATTCCTTCATTGTGTTGAATGAACGCACTACAGAGAAAGACTGCCTGTAGCTCATAGAAGTGATATGTGAATGAAAATTTATATATTCGAATTGAATTAAACAGGCATTTGCATCTCAACAATGAAGAATCAATTATCTTTTTTAAATTCAACGACGTAAGCGCTCACGATTTATTGGAAGGACAAATGGATGAAGAGAAATTACATTTTCTCTATCTTGAAAGTTTTCTGATACCTGCTGAAACCGCCACTGAACATTTCTTTTCTTAGAGAGACGCGATGCCCATGGCTCAAAATTTCATCGTCATTGCCCACGTCGAGGATCCGGTTTGCGATTTGCGACAGATCAGGTCTGTTCGCTTTACTCAAAATGGTTCGGCAAGCGTTTGCAAACACGTCCTCGGATCGAAGAGGAGCGTCTAAAGAATTTATAAAAAGAGTCACTGACAGCTTTGTGACCACGCTCTCGTTGCCTTCGATAACATACGAGATGTTGTCCGGTATGAGCGGTTCTTTATTGATCGCATGCAGCCCTGAGCTCGCTTGCCAATCACCCCATGACTTCGGGCCATAGCTATTCATTGAAAGCTCTTGGTCAGCAAGATATGTCATCGCCGCGTAAGGACTCCAACCCGCCGATGGCTCGATAACCGGAGGTCGTCGCTCTCGTTGTTTCCGACGTTTCATTTCCGATAGAGAGTCCAAAACATCTTTCTTGCTTTCTAATGGAGGGAAAGCTCCTCTCTCTTGGGTCCATCGATTTAAAAAATCGACGTCGACTCCAAAAGCCAACACGGCCCGCCTTTTCGCGAAGCGACGCAACGCGTTGTCTTTGATCCAATTGTTTAAGCGCCGAAGACTAGCGTCGTATGAGGCATAGATGCTTACGCAGTAAGCAAAGGGAAGGTAGAGAAATGTCAGCAGAATGGGGACAATAAAATCCCGCATGTTTTCGAGGGAAAAAAAGGACCTCATGTCCTGAGCTGCTTGATAAAAACCGTTTGCGACCAGCGCGGATCCTATCAGTGCCAGCAACGTGTAACAGAATTTTTCGGCCGGCGCATGCTCAGGATTGAATTGCGCCACCACATACATGCCACCAATCGTGAATAAAAGCGGCAAAAGAAAGAACTCAACCCAAAGCGGAAATGTGTATAACTCCGTGATAAACGTTACGACAACGCCGAGCCGGAGCGCCTCTCTAATCGTGTCTGTAAAGAACGCTTTGCTATCGCCGGCGTTAATCACTTTAAACATCGACATAAACGCAAACGTCACAGACCAGAGAAGCGTTGTTTTAAGATTGTCTAATTGCCATAGAGACATGAAATGAAGAAGGCTAGCGGAAAGGAAAATCCAAAGCGCTGCCAAGATTAGGGACATCAACACAGTCGTTTGGCAAAGCGCTTTTACGACTCCGTAAACGCTAGGACGAATATTTTTGGAGAGTAAGCACGCCATCAACGCAATGCTCAGCCAAACCAACATCGAAATTTCTCGATTATTTAAATCCATACCCGTCTCTTTTCACATCGGGGCTCATTTTGAGAGCGACAGCAGGCTGATTACCATGCCGTCTTGGATTTTCATCGACTGCGAGCGCACTTGATAGCGAGAAGCGTCTCGGCTATTGAACCATCGAGATGCTTCCTCTAATTTATATCGTGTCCTCGCGTCTTCTGCTCCCCATAACAGGCCGAACGCTTCAGTGTCGTGATGAAGATCCTTGTTCAAATACAAGTCATCGGGAACGCTCGTGCTCTTAAAAAACCAAGCCAGGCCGCGCTGCCTATGGCAAACAATCCAGGCTGGGATGGTCGCTTTGCGAACCATCTTGATGGATGTAGCCGTCAAGCTAGCTTTGAACACGCTAGCGATTTTTTCCGCAGCGTCTATTGAGATCTGTTTGCCCGCCGCAATAGGAACAAATAAGTAGTCAGGCAGAATAAGTTGGCTCGCAAAATTGTTCGCCAGCGCTTCGCCGTCTTTTGCGGCATCGTTTTGAGGGCTAATGTCGTCTTTGGCGCACAAGAAACCGCCGCGTCCCTTGTCCAGTTGCCAGTGTCCCAGCTCGTGGGCCACGGAAAAGCGTTGGCGCGTTGGAATGCTTCTTGAGTTGACCGTGATGATGGCCTTTTCGCCAATGCCGACAAGCCGAGCTTCGCAGCCATCCAGTGGCTTGTGGTGGACGGTCGCCCCCAATCCGAACGCGATGACTTGCAAATCGATGTCCGCGGGATTGTCGATGCCGTAGCTCCAGAGAATGCGCTCCGCTGGGGAGAGCTTTGAAGCGTCAACGATCGTCATCGTCTTCTTTGATCTCGCCCATCTCCACTAGATCGTCCCAAAGGCCTGCCCAATCGGAGTCGGATTGGCTCTTCCCCTGCCTAAACGCCACGGCCAAATTAGGCTTTTGAGCAAACAGCCTTTGGAGCTTGTCTTTCATTACATCAAGAGTTGGACGAGAAATGTCCTTTTTGACTGAGATCTGCCGAGCCGTTTCCATCCGCTCCCGAGTTTGGATAAGAAGCTTGCGTTTTGATTCAGCGATAAGCCGTATCGCGTTTGAGCGCATTTCGTTTGCGATTTCCGCAGCGTTTAATCCATCCTCGTTGGCCTCTTTTAGGAGATTAGCGTCCGATAACGCGTCAAGCTCCTTATCAAATTGCCGTTCAAGAGCTTCGTACTTTGCTCTCGGATCGTTTTTGGCTAACTTGCTCATGCTTTCCTCCGTCCTGGGAACAGGCTGTCAGCGCCGCGCCGAAGCTTCTTTCTCGCCGATTCATACTTGGTTATCGTCAAGCCGTAATCCGCTTCCAGCTCGCGCGGTGGAATCTTGTCTTCAATCGCCATTATCACTAGCGTCACCGCTTCATCATTTTTAAAATGGTTTTCTATCAATTCCAAATCCGCCGCCATTCTTCTTCGGGCCTCTTCGTCAATTAAAACATTGTCAACGGCCAGATCGGAATCCCCAAAGCCATCCATCAAATCAGACTCTTGTTCATCATTGACGCTGGCGGAGTCATTCGCCAAGTGCTCCAAATCTTGCCTGATGAGATTTCGATACCCGTCCGCGATGCTTCGCATGGTCATTAAAATGAAAGCCTCGAATTTCACATGGCTAGGCCATTTGCGGTCGCCTTCGAGCACTCTTAGTACGGCTTCGTTAAAAAGCTCCTGAGGGTCGGCTAATCCAGTTCCGCGCAATCGGATGGCGGCGCGTCGATACAGACGGAATAAATCGGCGTCTGTTAGGCGCGAGAGCGCCTCCTCAATTCGTATAGCTATAGGCGCCGCGGCGCATTCAATGCTCAAAGTGCTCCTCCCTGTGGGGCCTTATTTTTATATACGGACAACCGCTAATAACCGGACATTTTGGCCTATGTGTCCGGTTTTTTTATCTTTGCAGTATATATAAGTGAACGCTTTTGTTCGGTCTTGTAAAGGAAATTTGATGAGCGAGAAACGTAATCAGCATGTCGTTCCATATAAGGACGGCTGGGCGGTCAAGGGCGCGGGGGCTGAACGCGCTACGGCCACTTTCACGACTAAGCAGCCGGCGGTGGACAAAGCGCGGGAAATTTCTCGCAATCAGGGAACCGAATTGCTAGTGCACGGCAAGACGGGGCAAATTCAATCGAAGGACAGCCATGGCAAAGATGGCTTTCCACCGAAGGGATGATGCAAAATAGGCGATTCCGCTTTTTTTAGCGACCGAGAGACGCCAGGGTCAGCGATGGCCCTGGCGTTTCATTAAAATCAACGCGCTTTCAAACTTATGAAACCGACCCACCAACCTTATTCAATTGACGACAGCGACGATCGGATGCGCGAAATTCTGAGCGCGACGGATCAATCCTTTGGCGAAAGCGAATCGATTCCCAACGCGGAGAGGCTGACCTATGACAATGGCTTTTACGTGCATTGCGCCGCGTTGTTCGTGGATATTCGGGGCAGCTCCAAATTGGTTGAAAAACACACTAACCCGGTGCTGGGCAAGATTTACAGGGCGTATCTGTCAGAGTGCGTCGCAGTGATGAATCAGGACGAAAATTGCGGCGAGATTTTTATACAAGGCGATTGCGTCGGAGGTGTTTTCCACGCGCCATTCAAGGAGAACATTGACTCAGCTTTCGCAACAGCGGCGCGCCTCAACAGCGTGATCAGCCAACTGAATTGGCGACTTTCTCAACGCGGGTATAGCGATCTGCGCTGCGGGATTGGTTTGTCTTACGGTCGCGCGCTAATGATTAAGGCGGGCTACAAAGGCTCCGGCATTAACGATGTGGTCTGGATGGGCAATGTGGTTAACGAAGCAGCTAAGTTGTGCCATCAAGGAAATCGCGGCGAGCGTCTTCCACTCCAAATTTCCCAGATCGCGTATCAGAACTTAAACGATCACAACAAGAGCCTACTGCAGCCGGTCAGAGACGGGCTGAATTTGGTGTGGGACCCGATCATTCACTATGAAGGGAACATCGTTGATTCAAGCATTGAGAGTTGGTCAAAAGAGAAGCAGAAAACGGAACTGGCTGATAAATCAAAACGTGAATCAGATGAAGCTTTGGCGTTGCTGCTAGGCGCAGTGTTTAAAAAATGAAAAGAGATAAACATGCTTGAACGATTGAGCGGTGAAAAAGGAATGCGTCTTCGCATCGAGGCGTTCTCGTCTCAAAAAATTGTGGCCGCGAACGCTGCGTTAGCGGAGGAACTCAGTCAACGCGCTGAATTGATGACTGTCGCAAGCGGGTCCACCTTGATTGAACAAGGAGACGCTGACAATGACGTCTACTTCGTTCTTACTGGCCTGTTTAATATCATGGTGAATGGAAAGTTGGTTCAGCGACGAGGCCCGACCGACACGGTCGGTGAAATGGCGGCTGTTGAACCCACGTTGCGTCGTTCGGCCACCGTGATCGCCGCAGAGGATTCAGTGGTCGCCAAACTTAGCGAAACGGATCTATCGGACATCGCTTCGCGTTTCCCCCAAGTATGGCGCTATTTGGCGAAAGAACTGGCCAAGCGATTGACCCAGCGCAATGCTCTCGTCAATGGCTTTCGAGACAAAATCAGGGTGTTCATTATTTCTTCTGCGGAAGCGTTGCCAATCGCTCGCGAGATACAAAGCGCCTTTGAGCATGATCCGTTCACGACGGTGGTTTGGACTGATGGCGTATTCCGAATTGCGAATTACACCCTTCAAAGTTTGGAGGACGAGGTTGATCAATCTGATTTTGCGATCGCAATTGCTCATCCAGATGACACAACAACTTGCAGAGGAGAGGACTGGCCGTCTGCGCGCGACAACGTAATTTTTGAGCTTGGGCTTTTCATGGGAAGGCTTGGACGGCAACGAGCGATTCTCATGGAGCCGCGCGGCGAGAAAGTGAAGCTTCCAAGCGACCTCGCGGGAGTGACAACCGTCCCGTATCGCTATGAAAAGGGATCAGATACCTCGGCATTAATGGCGCCCGCGTCTAATGCTCTGCGCAAACATATTCTTGCGCTAGGCGCAAACAACTAAGGCAGATTCATGAGCTTAAAAGACGACCTTAATAGCGAAGTTAATAAAATTTTTAAGTCGCAGTGGGCCACGCGTGATGGCAAGGTTGTTCCTGTGGACGAGGCGCTTGGGTTGGGCAACGACGCGATCAAGATCAATGCGACAGTGCTCTATGCAGATTTGGCGGATTCCACAGTGCTGGTTGATTCTTATCCTGCGGCGTTCGCCGCCGAGGTCTACAAGACGTTCTTGCACTGCGCCGCAAAGATTATCCGATCAAACGGGGGCGTCATTACCGCTTATGACGGTGATCGTATTATGGCTGTCTATATTGAGAGCAATAAGAACAGCGCCGCGGCTCAGACCGCCATGCAGCTTCACTGGGCCACTAGAAACGTTGTCCAGCCTGCATTAAAAAATCAATACCCCAATACCGATTTCAAACTCAAACACGTTGTTGGGATTGATACCAGCGACCTTTTTGTAGCTCGGACAGGCATTCGTGGCAGTAATGATCTTGTGTGGGTTGGTCGAGCAGCTAACTATGCAGCCAAATTATCCGCGCTTTCTGATGCCTATTCCAAATACATTACCAAAGAAGTGTATGACCGATTGAATGACGCGTCCAAGCTGGCGAATGGTGTGAACATGTGGGAAGCCGTTAGATGGAGCGAATTTGACAATCGCGTTATTTACCGATCATCGTGGGAATGGCCTATTTCTTAAGCAAATTTTAAACAAAAATAACATTCATTTTTAAGAGGCTAGCGTGCGGCAGAATTTTAATTCTTTCTTTGGGTTTGAAGCGGGTTCCGCGTTGAAACAACTACACAGCCAAATGAGCGGACATGCCCAGCTTCTTGACGCCTTGGCACCCTCAATTAAGTTGGCAAATCAACTTTCCATGCATTCGGATCAGTTGCGTGCAGTCAGAGGGCTTAATTTTGCTGGAGTTGATTTCGCTAAGATGTCGAAGGTCATGAGTCCAGTGCATGAACTCAGGTTCTTGACAGAGATGAACAAGTCGATCGAGAAAATGAATTCTTTTTACAATCCAACTTTGCCGTTAGGGTTGTTAAGAACCATGGAAGAGCAAAACGCCAGCATGCGCGCGGCAGGTATTGCCGCAGGCTCTTCGTTGGGTTTGATTAGGGCATCATTTAAACGAAATAAAGAATTCCTAGAGAGGATCGGGGCGATCGCTAAGCCCTTTGCGGGCCTTGATAAGATTCTGCGTCTGAATACCGATTATGCGAAGGCTGCGTCAGCAATGGCATCTTCGTTGGCATGGTCAAAACACTTTGAGTTGCCGGTTATTGACCATGCCACTGCAGCGGCGATTGGTCAAATGTGGGGCGAGGGCGGGGTGCAGAAACAGCTTCAAGAATTTGGCATTGATTACGATAGCTTTGTTTCGGAGAGCTCCGCTGACACAAATATGTCTAGCAAGGCATTTCCACCTTCTGCCTCGCTGCTTTCTGCTCCTAATGTTTTAAGCATTATTCAAATTATCTTAACGGTGCTGATTTTTCTTTGGCAGCAGAGCGAGTCCGCTGAAAGCAGCAAAGAAATTGCGGGTGAGATTCGCGACGGCTTTGCCAAACATGACGAGCGCATGCGGGCGTTAGAAAAAATTTTAGAGCACGCGTTAAGCGCTCAGCAACCTCAAGAGCGAGGCGAGGTGGTTTACGTCGTGAAGTCGAGAGCCGCGTCAATTCGCGAGACTCCGCAAAATGGGTCTAAGATATTGGCGGAAGTTTTTTCCAATCAAGTAGTTACTCTGATTGATGAGCGAGGCAAGTGGATCCAGGTTGAGTATTTCGATTGGATCCATCAGGAGATGCGACAAGGCTGGGTGTTGAGAAAATATTTTGCTCGGACTGGAAAATCTGAAAAGAAAAATCCAGATGACATTGCGAATGAAAGATGAAATTGGGCGCCTCCAATCCTTCACCTGAAATTTCAAATAGGAATATTTTGAAGATATTTGACATTGATACCTCAACGGTTGGCAGTGGACGTGTGTTTCCTGACCACATCGAAAAAATGGATTGCATTGGTTATCATGGGACGGCTTCTTGTTATTCCGTTCAAATTGAGTCCGATGGCTTTTCGATAAGTAAGCCATTGCCGATGGCAGATTTGGATCTTGTGATCGATTTGGCTCGGAAAACGGGTGTGAATTGGGAGAGCGTAGCGGGATTCAAGCAGTTGGAATCAATCAGCTTCTCTCCGATTTCTGAACTAGCGCTAAGTTATTCAAGTCCCAAATCATTGGGTGGGCAGGGGGGCGGATATGTCTATGACACTGTCACTCAGATTCTTGGGGCGGAGGTTGCACGGCTCTCCTCGGGTGAGACGCAGAGTCTAATGGGCATAAAAGGAAAAATCGATGTTATTCGTTCGAGCCAGCCAGTAATCTACGCCGTTGATCTTAATGGTTTAACGAAGGCTCAATTTCAGAGCGCAACCGCAGCCATACATGTATACGAAAGTATTCCCGTGAACAGGATCATTGCAAAGCTATGTGTTTCGAACCCAGTTGATTACGAGTTGATTGATGCCAAAAAACATAGGGAAAGTCTGCGTGATTTATTTCGTTCGAATGCCTCAAATTTATTAAAATCGTGCTGCTTAGGGAATTCCCCGATATAGATCTGTTTAAATCATGTATGGCTGTTATACAAGAGGTGCTTTGGAAAAACGACGCAGCATCTAGCGACGTGGTGGAGACGGCGGCCCAGAAATTTTTTGTCATCGCTCAAGAATGCCAAGGCTTTTTCAAGCAGGGGAGGTGTAATTGAGTTCGGAACTTGACATCCATAACACGATTCAAGCAGGGCAGCGTAATCAGGAAGCTAAGCAGCTAATCCATAACTGGTGTGGACATGCCCGTGTGGAGAAGTTCGGTGGTACTGGCCTTATCGAGATCGAAACTGGTTTACCCATCGGGCATCACTTTATGGCATGCGATCATGCCCACAATGGTGGGATGGCTACATGGCTCCTCGAACAGGCAGCGATTCATTTTCATGACAGCAATTGCGTCGGATGCGAAAAGCGGCAGCCTATCCGGCTGCCCAACATTTCAAAGTTTATTGCACAACGGGATGCTGATGCCGAGCGCGCTCGAGTTCGCGAGGAGGAATTGCAACGACAGCACCAACTCGCTTTTGATTCCCGATGTTCTGCGAGGGCGGTACTCCGCTCAACATCCTCGGTCGCAGTTGCGACGTTTGTGGACGATCTGCAGACTTTAGATACGGTGCGTGACGATGCGAGCGCTCAGAGACTGATCGAGAGTGTGCGTTTGGCCCCTGAACTGCTAACAGTGGCGGTGACCGAGCATTTATTCTCTCTTTTAGAAAATGGTGAACACTGGTTCGACGAAGTGGGTCTTGTAGTTTTGGGAATATCTCCTTTGGATCCAGTGCGGCTAGCGGGTTGTGCAATGCGGTGTCTATCGGAAGGCAGAGTTCTTGATCTTGCCGCGGAAGTCGCCGCAAATCAGGTATCACATGTGAAGATGGAAGACGTACGCAACGCAGTACGAGGCTTGGCGCTTGTGGCGTGTCCCCCTCGCTCGTCTTCTCATTTCGACGATCCCAGGTCGGAGAATCCCATTCCGCTTCATCAGATTTTCAAACATTATCCCGAGCAGACCGCCTTAGGCATTGAAAACCTGCTTTCTGAGCGACATCCTTTCCGCGTAAGAATAGGTGCAAGTGCTGTTGTTGCACTTGCGTCTGAGTATCCGAATTTGCCAGTGAGCTTGTGTCGGTCGCTCACCACTAGACTTGCTAGAGCCGATGTCTTGATTGACGTAGAAAGTGAATCCGAGCTCCGCTATGTCGTTCATGATCTGACCCAGGCATTGATCTGTGCCTTTACATCCGATCCGAATAGCACGGATATCGAGCTTATGCGCTACTTCGAAGGAGCGTCAAAAGATGGAGAGGCGCGATTGAGTGGTGTCTACGAGAAGATCATTCGTGAGGCGAGTGGAAGCTACGGGAATGATCGGGAAATCGCATCACTAGATGTTTATCGAGTAGCGCTACGAAGATTTGTAACCTTGGCTGGAGTTTCTAATAATGAAGGCGTAGTCCGAGGCATATTGGAGGCGTTGCGTGGTGATCCGGGTCGTCTTGCAGCACTAGCCCGTGAGCAGATGGACATGTTACTGGGTGCGGCTGCACTGGCGGATTCCAGATTGGAGGCTTCTAAGAAACGCTCGCCACTTGTCACTTCTCCAGATCTATTAGATGAAATAGACCAAGAAACTCGCCAATCGCAATTTCGTTCCCTTCGTGCTTCGTTTGCCCGTTGGGCGATTCATGGGGCGGCTATGGATTCAAGTGGTTTAGCTGTTTTTACAGATTTTCTTGCTAGGTCGAATGCGCTGAGCGAAGGGTTCAAGGCCGCAATCGTCGAAGAGCTTCCTCCTTTAATGGAGACGGGAATAGGGCTGAGCGCGGTGCTTCCTTTCTTGTATACCACTATGGTTGGTGAATCGAACTTGGGCAGAGCAGCTGCCGCCACGGCGATCGGGGAAATAGGATCACGCCGTCTCGCAGAGTTGCCTAATATGGTCGGAGAGGCTTTCCTGCTGATGCTTTCAGATCCCTATGTGATCGTACATAAGTCTGCTGTTCGCGCGCTTAGACAGGTGAGACTTCCTGACGAATTTCATGAACAAGTTTCTCTTGCGTTAGGTCGGTTGGTAATTGTCTATCGCGGCGATAAAGATCAAGAGTTTTTGCTCACGTGTATGGATGCATATACTTCGGCGGAGCGAGATAACGATCAATTCAAGACGGAAGCAGGTAAGGTATTTATCGCGATCTTGCATAAAGTCAAACCTGATTTGCTCGTGAGACAAGGACATCGATGGTTATTAAATCGTCTTGTAGAAGTAGAAGGATACGCGGAGCTTGTGCTTGGTTTATTTGAACATTGCGACAGCGATTATGAGATGGAGCGGGTACTGGATTTAGTACGTGGCATTCCGATTAACACTGTTGGGCAACATATTTCATCGATCAAAAAGACTGTAGCAGGTGATCCATTGGACCCAATGGTGATTGGGACCTTTCTAGAAGTGCTCACACGTGATGGCGAGTGGGATGCAGCACTTTACATCGCTCAATCCCAACTGAATGCCATCCCAGACAATATCCGCATGCGAGTACGCTGGCTTCTGGCCATACAACAACATTGTCAGACCGAGTTTGAACTCTTGATTGACCAAGGGAAGATTGAGGAAGCTCTTTCCATTGGAAAGAGCTGGGACGCTGCATTAGCAGAAATTAACGAAATTCATAAACAGAATGAGAAAACAGACCCTTTCAGATTCATTTCCCAGACGCCGTGAGATAGTTGAAGCCCTGTGGGCGATCTCCAGAGAAGAGCCTTCGTCCCACGATCTAAAGAAAATCGCTATCGATCTGGATTCCCTCTCCCTATGCTTTTCCAGTACTGCTGCTGCCAACTCCTTTGCAGCGCTTGCCGGATTGGCTCGTATTATCGACGCCTTGGTGCAGTGGCGTGCGGCTGTTCTGGAAGCACTTCCAGATGCCGAGAGGTTCCTTCGGAGTGCGCGTGAGCGCCACACACTTTGGTTGACTGAATACCAGAGCAAGCCGGCAGTGGAGGGATTGATTGCTGCAGCAAATCTCATTCCTAGTATTTCATCCATTTCGGAAGTTGCATCGATTGCGCAGTCGGTAGTGAAGGTTCCGCTCCCATTGGGAATTTTCGAAGTAGAGGGGCGGCCATCATGGATCCCAGAAGTTCATGGACCTGAACGGCCAAAAGAGGAACCAGTTGAGCTGACCGTAGCGTTTTTGAAGTTTCAGATTGACGGCCGACCGACGATTGAACTACAACATCTTGCCCCTGGTGAAGTGCATGATTTAGAGATTGAAGTTCGTGTCTCCCGCTGGCCTACTGAACAGGAGGAATTGCGCTTGACTCCAATATCGGTCGAGCCAAAGAGCACCTACGACTTTCCAACATTCAGTTTTACCAGACCTAGCGGTGATGCTCCGTACACCATGCACCAGCGCGGACGTGCCATCGTTCTTCTGCCCCAAGGTATGCATGCCAGACCATTTGAATTCAAGTACATGGCTGAGTTTTTGCCAGAGAGAGGGGAGCAGCCGGTGGCGATTGTCGGCCACCGTACATTATTGATCGAAGGGACGGATGTTTCGAAGTTCCAGGTGTGTGGGTATCCAGTCTTGGATCGGAGACTATTTGAAATCCGTGATGCCCTTCGACGCAGAGGTGGCGTCGCGCAGGAAGAGACGACAGATACTCTTCTTTTGCTGGCACCATTATGCAATCTAGCCGGCAGGGCAGTACAGGACGCTGAATTCTCTGGGAAATGGAATGAAGCGGATTTTCAGACTCATGTTAGATCAGAATTGCGACGCAATGCTTTGATCGGTTCCCAGCTTGATGAGCATGCTTATGGAGGTGGTGGTATTACAGACCTCTCCTTGCACGGAATTCCGATTGAGCTCAAAGCGCTGAGTAGCTTGATTACTACGGTGGACGAATGCGAGAGGTACTTTGCTCAAACGGCAAGTTACGCTGTAGCAAAGGGAAAGCGTACAGCGATTTTATGTGTCCTTGACTTCAGTGAAAAAAATACGTCATCTCGTTCACTTGACAGTTTGCTTGATCTTCGTGTGCACGCCGACAGCGGGGTAGCAATCTGCGTACTTGTTATCCAAGGTAATCTAGCTAAACCTAGCGCGCTGTCACGTTAGCTAGTAATTTCAGACATCTTAATTGCCATGCATGCCCCTGATATTGCAGTGTTGATTTCATCGAAAACTGCCCCCATGTTTAGAGCACAATCCTACTTGCCAAAGTGAATTGGAAATTGGAGTGATTGATCTGGCACGACTTGTACACATTGGGATTTGAAGGGCGTGGATCGGGCTGCTGGAAGGTGAATCAGTACAGATTCAATTCTGCGAGAAAATCAACACAGACTTGGATTATTGAAGGTTCTAACGACTAAAGCCACGCCTCCTGTTCCGCCTTACGTCCTTCTCGCATCATCGCCTCACACAAAGCACGCAAGGTCGGCTCAAGATTTTCCTTTGCGAGCAGGAAGCTAAGTAAGCGCCGGTCATGATCATTCAATGGCCAACGTTGAAGAGTCGCTTCCCACTGCTCGACACCCATCAGGTGTGGCTCCCAAGTAGAACCCTGTTTTTCCCAAAGCTGCCCGACACCACAAGCGATATCGACACCAGCTGGATCTGCGTCGGCGCTGATCCATGCAGTAGCAGGGGCCAAGCGTAGCAAGTTGGACATTGCGAGCATCCAAGCATGAGAAGGGCGACCTGGCATCCAGATGAGTACGACTCCCTTTTTGATCTGTCCCGCCTGCTTCTCAAAACTGGCACGATTCTCAATGAGCCACCATCGCTCAAGTGAGCTTACGGTGTCGAGCTTTTGTAAATCATCCAAAGGCAAACCCAAACAATGCAGCGGGGCTAGGTCAACCTTATGCTTGCCCCAGATCAGTTCAATGTCTCCAGCTAACCAAGCGACTTGAGCAAAACGGGCAATGCCTAGTCGTTCTAGATCGAATGTCGATTCCAGCCAATGCCATTCCGCAGCGCTCAACGACTTGGTCGTGTCGCGGGCATGCAAGGCAAAATTGCGACGTGATCCTTGTTGCTGGTTGTCGTGCCAAGAGGCGACAGCCTTCAGCAGGGACAGCCGGCTGTCCAAAACTTCCAGACGTAACATTTTGTCTTGTTCCAACTCCGTCACACTACGTGACAACTCGTCGAGTAAATCAGGATCTAAAACCGACGTTGTCGTTGTAATGCGCCTAGCGTCTAACCATTCAACTATTTCGGTAATTTTTGCCTGACGTGCCTGCAAGCGCTGACTTGCGTTGGACAAACCCAATAAGTTTTGTAGTCGGAGCAAATCGCGCCATGTGACCGACTCCCATAACCAATTGCCACCGGTAAGTTGCTCCCGCCGCGTTATCCATCCGTTAACCAGCAGTTTGTCGCAGAGATGCTCCGCTTTCTCGATAGTGATACCGCTGGTTTGCGCTTCTTTCAACAATGCCGCACGTGTACGTGTTTGCGCATCGCTACGTGCCCAACGTAACAACGCTGTTTTATGCTCGGCATCGAGTAAAGGCAACGTCAGCGGTACAGCATTACGCGAGCATAAGTCGCGTGCATTGCGGCCCTTTGGAAGGAGGAGCAATTCTTGCATAGCCTGTCCGCTTAAGCCGCGCCTGGGCGGCGCTGCAAGACACCGATCGGCGGCGCCCAACGTGCATCTCTTAGTTTTTTGGATGTGACCAACGTGATGTCGGCGGGCTCGAATACTTCTACGTTGTGCGTGATCGGCGTGGTCAGCACATATTGCGCTTTTGTGGATTTGAGGAAGTGTCCGACCAGTTGAATATTACGCACGTCAAGATGTGCAAACGGCTCATCAATAAACACAAATCCGCCAGGGACATCCTCATCCTTGAGTAATCCTACAAGCAGAATCAAGGACTTGATGACTTGCTGCCCACCGGAGGCTTCGCCATCGTTCAATCCAATGTCGCCCTTGCCATCAAAATTGAAACTGACTTTGAGCTCAGCGTGGCGCAGCACGTCGTCGTCATTGTCCAGATGCGGCAAATCAGCACTGACTTCCACGCCAGCCAGCAAACCTAACTCAACAATATTTTTGCGATAGCGGCGGATGGTGGCACGCAGAACGTCGATATAACGCTCTCTAGCGTTGTCAACCGCCACGGCTGCCGCAGAGTTGCTTGACTTACGGGAGTCAAGGTCGCTACGCTGTTTGCTTACCGTTCCTCCCATCAGCGCTTGTTTTTCTAAGACAGTGGAATCGGTTTCCCACGTTCCGCTTTGTAAATCGGTCTCTACCGACTTCATACGTAGTTCAGCTTGTTTGGAGTTACTGTAGGTAACGTTGAGAGCCGCTATCGCAGAAGTAGTAATCCATCTTGAAGGAAACTTCCGCTTCTGTGCAGATGACGCGGTAGCCTTGGTACGTTGTTCTTCGTAACGGCCACGCCACTCTCGCTCTTGACGTTCTATTTCCCCCTCGCTTTCGCGTAACTGCTTTTGCAGTCTTTCGTAGGTGGTAGCGGAGTTGGTTTGAATTACCAATGCGCTGGAGTATTCGTGATCCAGGTTTTGCCAGCGTTCACTCGCGGCAGCGCGAGCTTGTTTCAGCGCGGGTAGCTGTCTGCGTCCAAGTTCAAATTCTTCACTACGGTTTGCCAATTCTTCAGCAGCACGATGCCCTTTAGTCGCATCGACAGCAGCGGCAAGCTGGCGCTTGACAGCACTATCTTCCAGCGCCACTTCAGTGAGTTCCTTGTCCAGTGCATTGAGCCGTTTTTCGATTGATGCTTTGCGGGAGGTGAGGGCGGCGGCGCCGAACTGATAATCGCCTGCGTCGCTCCACACACTACGTCCGCCGCGGCCATCGCGCAAATAAGCACGCGGAGTGATCCACTCTCCACCTCGTTTCGCACCTTCTTCCGTATCAGCGACACGCCGAATTTGAGCCAATTGCTTTAACAGCCAAGACGGTATCTTGGCGGAGAAGTTGAGTACCGCTAGCAGGCTATCTGCAGGTGGAGACGTTGGCGCTAGTACAGCATCGGTGAGAACATAATGTCTGTAACGTTCACGTTCAGCAATCGCCATGGCGCGTGCCTCATCGGCTGGATCGTTTAATACGACGATCCAACGCGAGGACCGTAAAACACCCTCGGCCGCTGCGCGCCAAGTATCGTCAGTGATCTCTATGACATTGGCCAAGAAGTGGTGGCCGATTTTTTCTTGGTGGAGCACGCGCTCGAATTTTTGCACGTCATTCGGTGGCGGTGCGTGGCGCTGGCCTTGTAAGCGATCCCAAGCGAGTTGTGCATCGTTTCGCTGACTTTCTAAATTACGCCACTGGTCAGACAGATCTACTTTTTTCTTCTCAAGCTCTTGCACTAGCGCTGAGAGCTGCGCAGCGTCGCCTTCGACTGCTGCCAGGGACAACAATTCGTCGGCGTGACGAACAAGGTCTTCAATTGGGCGTTCGGCGTCTCGTGCCTGGGTTTGGGCTGCCTGAGCGCGGGTTCTGGCAGTGTCCAACTCGCGTACTTTGTTGGAGGCAGCCTGACTCTCTTCGAACAAGCGAAGCAGTCGTGTACTGTCCTCGGCACGCTGTTGCCGTTGCGAACTGGCGTGCAGACGCTGTCGATGCAATTCGCGTAAGCGAGTGGCGGTTGCCTGCCGCTCCTCGTGCCAACTCAAGACGGGAATCACTTCGGTCGCAAGCAATTCTCGCTCGCCCAACTTTATTTGGTATTGGCGATAGAGGTTAACGCGTGCGTCCAGTGCTGACAGTTGAGCCTCGCAATGAGTCAGTTCACGCTCTGCAGCTTCGACCTCAGCGGTCAATTCTCTTTGATGGCGTCGTGCTTCCTCATAGCGGTCTAGGACTTCTTGGTCACCGAACACTTCAAATACTAATCGTAACAATTCCTTGGGTGAGAATTCGCACAGCCTGTCAGTTTGACCCTGTTCTAACGCTAACACTCGAGCAATCGCACGAGAAAGCCCTGCACCCTCCAAACGTTTTCGCCAATGCTCCACGCCCAGCCATTCTTTATCGGGGGTAGCTGCCAAGGTCTCAATTGAGACATCGCCGTCACTCATCGTGTAGCGTCTTTGCCAGTCGCCTCCATTACGTTCAATGCGACAAGCCAAGGTGACTTGATCACCGTATAAAAGATTGCGTGCAAAGGGGCGTGTCGACGTTTGTCGAGAATGGGGACGATTATCAACAGTGGTGCGTAACCAGGTCGTGTCGGAGTTGGCATGGCGCGCGTAAGTTTTATAGCTGCGGCCCCCAGAACAATCCAACCCGAGAAGTGTGCGCATGGCGTCGAGCAACGTGGTCTTACCCGAACCGTTGGGTCCGGCCACCGTGATGATGGCGCCGTCTAGCGGTAATGTCAGACGCTGGCAATAATCCCATTGGAGCAGTTCAATCGATTGCAAGTGAAACATCAAGCGCCTCTTTCTTCATCTTGTACCTGCGGCACTTCTGCCTCTTTGCTTCTTACTCGCGTCAACACATCTCCCAACGCACCGTCGAGGATGCGCGGAGCCAATGTATCGTAGTCGAGTAAAAGATCTAGTAGTGGTCCTTCGACAATGTCGTCGCCGCGGCGAAGAATGAAGCCGTTTGATTCAAGCCGTTTGAGATTGCCATCCATGCGCATTTTCTTGCCTAATTGCGTACCGAAATCGGCCAGTAACGCCTTGTACGAAGCAACGGGACTGACCGCCGCAGCACTTGGCATGGGTTTGTCACTGCTGAACATCTCGTCCTGTATATCGCCATTAGCCGTTGTGGCGCGAATGGATTGCCGTTCGCGCTTAGGAAGCACGATCAGTGACCACAACACGACCAATAACGAAACCGCATCGCGTGGCAGTTCAAGATTGTTGTTGGCATCGAGTCCTGCCTCGCCAAACACGGCCGTTTCAGCATTGCGTAAAAGAGCAACGCAGATATGGTCTGCGTAGATGTTATCTACTAACCGCAGACCTACTTGTGCCAAACGCTCCTGTACGGCCTGCCACATGTCGGCTTCAATCAGAGCGCGACGTACACGGGGATGTTTGCGAGGTAACCATCGGCGTGCCAATAACTCGGCTGCCAACAATGCGGCATCGTCAATTACTTCATTCATTGGATTCTCTTGAAATATCAGGATGTAGTGCGCCGAGACTCAGGGCAAAAACACTAGGGTCGTCAACCCGTTCAACAGCTGGAAGAAAACTAGCTTGCCAAGGCAAGCGTGCCAAATCACCGGTCTGACCTTTTAAGGTTCGCGATTGATGATCGCCCAGCAAAGGCAATAATTGCATGCGATAAGCAGCCTGAGAAAAGCGACCGCCAAGCACCACCTCTTGCAATGGCAAAGAATTCGCAGTCTCGCCTTCAGGCAGCGCACCTAAACGAGTTAGCTGCGCTATTAATTCGTCTAACTCAACTGGCATGCTGAGGACTTCAACCTCTCCAGCCGCAGCTTGTGACGGAGGCGGCAGTCCTTCAGAGCGTCTTGGGTTTGGTCTATCGCGCTCAAATTCTCCCTCGGCCACGTCCACCAATTCATGGCCGCTCACGAAGATCGGCTGAACGCCAATAGAAAGTGAGTCGCCCAATAACGTTGGCAAAGAAGAATAAGACTGCAGCCATTGTCGAACGTCTGAACTCGTCACGCCCGTACTGCCTAGCGTTACCCTCTGACGGTCAGCCTGTTGCAGTGCGCGTGTGAACTGGCTGGCCATGGACAGCAAACGTGCTTGCCCATTACCCAATGCTCTAGCTTCACGCTCTAAGCGCGCATCGCCATGCTCACTACGAATTAATGCCGTAAGCGCTTCGCCGGCACGCCCAACCAGTTTCAAGGCGCGTTCAAAGCGCGGTTGCGCTTCACGCAATCTAGCTTCGGAACCACTAGCGATAGCGTCGGCGAATTCATCGTATAAGCGAGCTAATTGCGCATGCAGATGGCGAATCTGGCTGGCATCTGACAAACCCAGAGCTTGCGCACCTGCTACTTGTGCAAGAAGCGAAGCCATCTCATCATCTTCGCTGCTCGCTCTTGTGAGCGGCGCAAGAAGTGCTTGAACCTGTAGCGCGAGCGATGATAAAAAATAATCCTGTGAGGTGCTATCCCACACCAGCAAAGTTAATTCGCGCAGTCGTTTCAGCACTGCATCTAATGCTTCAGGTTTAAGACTGTAGAAAATTTGATTGAGATCATCGCGCAGCAAGCGTCCTTGAGGCTGGGCAGTAAGTTCGAGAAACACCCATACACGCAGCCGAGCCGCAGCATGCCCGCCGGACAATAAGCCGCGTAAGGCATCCAACACATCTAGGTGCTGGCTCAATCCCCAAGCCAGCATTGATTCGTTCGCTAAGCTGGGATCGCGGAAATATCCTTCGAAGGAGCCGGATTCGTTTTCATCAACCTGAAGCGGTTGATTCGATTCTTCAGTCACTTGGTTTTTCTATTAAATTGGACAGGCACATCATACTGGAACGACTTACGTTATTAATCACAAGCCGGCTTCTAATGATGAAAGAATCATCTGAGGGGTTGTTTCGCTTTCGCTACGATTTTAATCGTGCATTCTTGCATGCGAAATAAATTCTGTTATCCCATGTTTATGGGATGTCGCACCATGAATCACCTCTGTATTGTTCGATTTTCTTTTAGGTTTTGATATGGTCGAGAATACGAAGCAGAATGATCGCGTGGCCGTTTTGGTGGATTGCGACAATACATCCCCGGAAATTCTTGAATATGCGTTGCGTGTCGTTGCCCAATTCGGGAGAGTCGTTGTGCGTCGTGGCTATGGCAATCACGCTACCCTTGCAAACAAGTGGCAAGAGGCTTTAGTACGTCTCGCATTCACCCCATGCCTTCAATATCAGTACGCCGCAGGTAAAAACACGTCAGATATCGCGCTTGCATTGGATGCGCTCGAAGATTTATTTGATCACCGTGCCGATACCTATTGTCTCGTTACCAGCGATTCAGATTTTGCATACCTGTGTCGCAAGTTGCGTGAACGTGGCGCGACCGTATGTATCGTGGGAGAAGAAAAAACACCAGACGCTTTACGTAATGCTAGCGATCAGTTTTTTGAATACCAAAAGCCTGAAGTAGAGAATGCCAAAGTCGGCGTTGAGAAGAAGTCCAAGAAAAAGCCTAAAGCATTGATCGCAGCTGTATCGCTCATGGCAGCGGAGAGCGAGGAGGGATGGGTCGGCTTAGGCGCTTTGGGTCAATACATGCGCAGAACAGATCCAGGCTTTTCGCCACAAAAGAACGGCTACGGTGGCTTACTTGAGATGGTAAAGACTTATCCGGATCTCACGACACGACTAGATGGTGGAGGCCATTGGGTACAAATAAAAGAGAAGCCCGAGTAAAAAATAGGGGCGTATGTAATTGGTATTTTTTTACGAAATCAGAATGCCGGTTATCGTTAATAAAGGGGAATTATGGCGGCTACTAAACGCTCGCAGAACAAGTGCTTGGACTGCAAATACACTTGGTATCCAAAGGGCAAAGATCTGTCTGCTCGATGTCCTGAATGCGCGAGTGTCAACGTGACCTATGCTGGAACGGGCTTGCTCGGAAAATTGGGATTGGGAGCCGCCATTGTTGTAGGAATATTGGTTTTTTCTGGAAAGGAAAATTCCCCTGAAACATCAACGCCTGATGTGAACATGGCTGCCGAACAGCTAGTGCCTACGGAGTCGATGCCATCGGGAATTGCTCCTGATGGTGGGATCGAGCCAGTACATAATTTCTTGCCAAGCGCCGTTCATAATGGAACGCCGAACAACACGCAAAGACCGCTACCGGCTTCAAGCGTGAATTCATCCGCATCCGCGCTACAAGTAAGCAGCGATGTGGAGAAAATATACTCTGAAGATGAAATTAGTCAGATGGAAATTGCGAAGCAGTATCAAGGTGATGATCCTATTGTGCGCCGGAGGTTGGGGCTGCCATCAAGAGAAACCGGAAAGCTAATTCCTTAACCCTGATTCGTGCGCAAAGTAAGTATTCTTCACCGGAGGTATCTTTTATTTAACCGAGGAGGAGTCGCCTTCGGAAGGAGGGGCTGAGACCGGTTTTAGAATGTTTTACCAACGTGTGTAGGTCGTATGCTCGGCATCTTTCACTCGCAAATTTTGCTCGTTGATATCGACAGCTTTGATTGCTTGTCTTACGCAATATTCAATTTCTGCTTTTGCTATGCCTTTCGTTAGCGCGTTCAGTTCTTGCCTAGCTTGATCATGTTTCATTGCGCCTTTGTGCATAAGGCGCAGGATCGCGTTGATCAATCTAGCTGCTTTATTCAGCTCGTCTTGAATATTTGTGCTTGTCATTTATTGGTACGAAAATTTTTGCAGCAAGTTTAACTCTTTGCCATAAAACGGGATATGAATGATTCGGAATTCGTGATCCGCGAGTTAAATGCAGATGCTCAGTTAATGGAAGAGTGACCTGACAGCATTTACCATGTTTATGGGATTAGCTTCCATAACAGAAACGAGTACATTAGCTGGTTCTCTGCCTCCCGTCGCTAATCATGGAATATATCGTCATATTTGGTTTAATCGTCGCTGCTTCTCTCTGGTATTCAAGCCATAAGAAGAAAGTACGTCGGCAGCGCTTAATGACGAAATATGGGGATGCTGATTTGGTCGACCGTATCATGGACGGCCTGTTCTGGCAGGGGCAGACAGATGAACAACTTCTAGACTCAATCGGCCAGCCGTTAGATGTTGATTCTAAAGTGATGCGGGCTTTCACCCGCAAAATTTGGAAGTATCAGCAGACCGGAAAAGGTCGATATGCCCTCAGAATCACACTCGAAAATGACATCGTTGTGGGTTGGGATAAGAAATCTTCTTAAGCAAAATATTGTCGAAGGATTGTCTGCTTTGGGCCGGAAGCAGAGGTCAGATGCTATTAGTCGACGCCGAGTCTGAGATTGGCAGCCTCTTTAGGTCAGGGTTCCTCGGCATGCCAGCCTTTCTTGGGCTTTGGTTCAGGAGATCTTAGATCATGGCTGCTAGGATTTGATTCTCTCCATTTACCATCACCTTGGTAGTTGAAGGTGATCCCAAACCGCTCGTCTAACCGGTTTTTCTTATCGCGTTCTACTGGCGACCTAGCATCTTACTAGGAAGGAAATATTGACACCAAACGCAGTTTGGGCTGTCGATGAATCCAGGAGATCAATATCAACATAAAGTACGAGCCAAGACGTAAGCGTGCTAGTAGTTCCAAATGCAGTTCCGTAATATTGATTCACGGTCAATGGAGAAATAGGGCATGAATAGATTCTTCCTCCGAGAAGGATATCGGCGCGAGTTACCCCTTAGGGTCTACGCGCGCCTCGACGATATTGAACCAATAACATCCAGCCCTGAAGACGCAATAACCTTTGTGTTCGACGCCGTTGATGCCGACTGGAAAGGCTTCGAGGAAGGCGGGATGTTCAACCTATTAGATCCGGATCTTGATCGACGCATTCCGGCCTATTGGCGTAAACGGTTCGGCCGCGATGATGACAACGAGTCAGATGGTCCGGACGGCTATGAAGAAGTGCCAATTTTCCGTCTCGAAATCTCGCTCTCTCGCGATAATGAACTATTCAAACTAATGCCTCAGGACGAGGAAAGATGGATCTCGCTCAAACTGTCGAGTATCGAAAGCGATACTACAGTCGATGTCTATGGTGGTTTGTTCGCTCCACCGATGCGAGCCTTTCTCCATAGCGCTCCCGCAGCCGCGCCATCAGTTCCGCTTACTATCCTGTTCGATATGAAGAGTTGGCCTGATGCGAGCGAGGCCGATCTGCTCGATGCACTAAAACCAAAGTGCAAACTTAACGCTTTGGTTTGCTTCGATATTGGCCAAGGTTTAGCTTCGGCCTTAATCTGCGATTGCGGGGTGCCGCTCTACTATTTTGATACCGGGTGCGGCTCGGGGCGCAACGCCCCGACGGCACCCGCGATCGTCGATTTCTGTACTTGCGATTCGCCAACTGTCATTCTCTCTCACTGGGACACCGACCACTGGGCTGGTGCTTCTGGCCACGCTAGACTGCAGGCGTGCACCTGGGTAGTACCGCGCCAGACCATATCGACGACGCACACAGCTTTTGCTAACGCCATCCTCAAGGCGGGCGGGAATATCCTTGTTGTAGGGAATAGTGCATCGCCGCTCAATTGGTCTGACCATGGGCAAGACTATAATTTGCGGCGTGCTACTGGAAAGGGGAGAAACGGCAGCGGGCTAGTTCTTATAGTGACCGATCTCACCTACCAAAGATCATGGGTGCTGACGGGTGACGCAGGTTATAACTTAATCGCACATAGCAAACTGCGTAAAATTGCTGCCCTGATCGTCCCACATCACGGAGCAGACATGGGCAAAAGTAGCATCCCTTTTTTGCGCACCTCCAGTTATGCGCGTCTGTTCTACTCCTTTGGCCCTGGAAACGGTCACGGACCCAAGACACCGCCGGTCTGCCATCCAGTCGCTACGGCAGTGAAAGTACATCAAAATGCAGGCTGGGATCATGGTTTTTGGACTCCCGCTACAGGTGGTAAATTGCTTGCTGGGGGCAATGTTTTGGCGACCGCGACGCATCCCACGAATCATCTGGGGGGAGGTGCTGCCGGATGGATTGCTCCACCCGGATCACTCGGCCATTTAGCAGTTTGCCCCAATGCCATGCCGGTAACCCAAACTTGATGTGGAACGTGGTTCCCATATCTGCTAACGCCGAAAATGGTCATGTGAACATCGGCATTTCGCATGGATGCTAAAAGCAATCTAGGAGCTTTGTGGTTCTAGTGGAGCTGCAGCATCCATATCCACCACTGAGAGATCAGAGGCAGGTGGACGAGAGACGGTTCATATTGAAGTACAGTAACGACTTCGGCTCACCGCAATTTACGGTTGCCATCGCAAAGCCATAACTACAATTACAGCTAGCAAACCAGACCTTCTGTTATTTTGTAATTCCGATTTATAAATCGGAATTTTTCTCTCTGGAATATTCATGAGTTATCAATCTATTCCTTTGCCATTTCTTACGAGAGAGATTTCTGACGAGTTGATGATTGCTATTTCCGAATCAGGCGATCATATATTTACAAGTGTTGATGAAGTCAGGCAGATAAGAAAACACCCCAGTTCGCTTTCTCACGAGAGACAAGCATTTTTGCGCGCCCGTTTTTTTATAAAATCCGTGGATCAATCACCTGGAATGAGACGGTTATTAATCTCACGGCGCGCTGCTAGGCGTACTACGACACAAGACGGGCCTTCGCTTCACATCATCGTGCCGACACTTCAATGCGCACATTCTTGCAAATACTGTCAGGTGAGTCGCTCTCTCAATGATGAGGGGCATACGATTAAAATTGAAGATTTGGATGCCGCGTGTGAGTCTATTTTCGAGAGTTCATCACCGACCCTTACTGTAGAGTTTCAAGGCGGCGATCCTTTGCTGCGCTTCGACTTAGTTAGACGTGCCATTCTCTATATTACGAGTCTGAATAAATCTCAAAACCGTCGAATACGGTATGTGGTTGCTTCCACATTGCACCAGCTGAACGTAGAGATGTGTCTTTTTTTTAAAGAACATAAGGTTTATTTATCGACCAGCATTGATGGACCATCTAGGCTCCACAATAAGAATAGACCTACCCCAACGCGCGATGCTTTCGAGAGAACGTTACAGGGAGTGGCGCTCGCACAAAAAATTATAGGCCCTGATGCTGTGTCGGCCTTAATGACAACGACCAAGGAATCACTTCTCTATCCCAATGAGATAGTTGATGAGTATGTACGGCTCGGGTTTAAGGAGATTTTTCTGCGGCCATTAAGTGCTTATGGGTTTGCAAAGAGAAATCAGAAATTTTTGGCTTATACACTTGAAGATTTCAATCAATTTTATTTGTCCGCTTTAGAGCGAGTTCTATATTGGAATCAGCAAGGGGTAGAGTTACGCGAAGTTTACACCTCGATTATTTTGAACAAACTGTTATCTACATTTGATAGTGGATACGTGGATTTGCAAAGCCCTACGGGCGCGGGTCTAAGTACGTTGGTTTATAACTACGACGGATTTGTTTACCCGAGTGATGAGGCGAGAATGATCGCCGAGACAGGCGACCAATCTTTACGTTTGGGACGAATTGGAGAAGCAATAGCGTCCCTGTTAAGTTCTGATATTCAAAAGAATCTCATCAATGCCAGTCTCGTTGATTTAGTTCCAGGGTGTAAGGAGTGCGCTTATAACCAATTCTGCGCGCCTAACCCTGTTGATTCCCAAGCTCAATTTGGAACGCCTTTCGCACCTGTACATTTGACGGAACATTGTCGTCGGCATATGTGGTTGTTTGACTATGTTTTCTCAATTGTAAAAAATGCGGATGACGACTTACTTGATCTTTTTTGTCGTTGGGCTGAACCAGTTGTAGATAAGGAAATTCTATGAGACGCATAGCAGCCCGGATTGATGAGGTTGTGGAGTCTCAGGTCCATCGGGTAATTGCGATTGATCAAATCTCCGACAGTTGGACGCCAGATATACGATATCTGGTTCTCGTTAATGAGAAGAGTGAAATCGAAGAGGTGGTGAAGCTGCGATCTGCAGGCTTAACCAACATCGGCTGGATTGAAAGTGCCGATATTGAGATTGATGATGTCGTGGTTCCGCAGGCAAAAAAATCGGTAGCGATCGTTCTGTATCGCGCGAACGATTTACATCACTCTCTTTTGATGACGAATCAATGCAATAGCTATTGTTTAATGTGCTCGCAACCGCCAACAAAACAAAACGATTCTTGGCTTGTTCGGGAGGCAATTGATGTCATTAGGCACATTCGTATTTCACCTGTTGTCCTGGGGTTGAGTGGGGGGGAGCCTTTATTGCTCGGATCTGCGCTTAGAACTGTAATAGATGAAATTCACAGGAATCATCCGAATACTAAAATTGAGGTACTTACAAATGGTAGGCTCTTTTCCGATCGCGTAATTGCTAAGGCCGTACTTGATGAGCTCGGTAACTATGTCAGTTGGCTTGTCCCGCTATACGGTCATGCCGACTTTATTCATGATTTCGTTGTTCAATCGCCCGGAGCGTTTGATGAAACAATCGCTGGCTTGCTTGTACTGCAAGAGCATAAGCAGCCCGTTCAGCTTCGGATAGTATTAATTGAACCTGTACTGCAGATATTGGATGAACTCAGTTCTTTTATAGGTAGGAACTTAGCGTTTATTCGTGAGGTTGCTCTGATGGCGTGTGAGCCAATTGGTTTTGCGCTTGCCAATCGGGAACATTGCGAAGTTGATCTAAATGATTGGGAGGCCCAGCTTGTGGCCGCCGCGAAGATTTTTCGACGCGCCAAAATTCCATATTTATTTATGAATGCACCCCTCTGCTCTTTACCGAAGATACTTTGGGCAGACTCACATAAGAGTATTTCCGATTGGAAGAATGTATATACGGAAGAATGCGAAAAATGTTCAGTAAAAGAAAGTTGTTCCGGTTTGTTTAGTTGGCATGAAACTGGTTGGAAGCCTGCAAAAGTAAAGGCAATTGAGGAGACTATCGCGTGAGTAAATTTATCAAAGATCTTTCCCTGTTTTTAGCGGGGGTTCCGCTCCTGTTAGCAAAAACGTCTAGCGCAGCAATGCCTCCTGCTGAAATGTTCACCGACTCATTGGAACCAACTGCTGTTCCTTTACGACCATTGAACTACGATATCGATAATTTATTCGCAGGACACCGATCTCATTCTAGTCACAGATCTCATAGTTCGCATTACTCAGGATCTGGAGGAGGCTCTTATAGTCGCAGCTATCCATCAACACCAAGCTATGCTGTTCCAGATAAATCTTATCAGCCGAGCTCTGGTAGCTCGGTAAATAATTTTTCAAGCGGCGTTGGTACAAGTGATAGATCAAAGAAATCGAATGCAGATTCTATTAACTCGGCACCTGTGCTTACACACACTGAAAAATTAAAATTACAAATAACACGAACTCAAATCAAGTTGCATAGTTTGCAATTGTACGATGGGCAAATCGATGGAGTGATGAATGAAGATACGAAGATCGCGTTAAAGCGTTTCCAGATGATAAAAGGACTCCCTGAAACTGGAACTATGGGAACGTCTACCTTAAATGCACTTGGGTTGCCTGCCGTGAGGTAAAGATTATTTGTATTTTGTAGCGAAAATTTATTCTAATTGTTCGTCGAGATTCACTCGCCGTTTGTAATGGCGGAGAAAATTACTGTCCGCTATCGGCCAGTAGCGGACATCCATATTGGTTTGTAACAGCATGTTGCTAAGTCGCACGCGCCGTCTTTAAGGAGCAGAGTAGGAACATACAAATAAAGCAAAGAGGCGCACCATGTCGTATCAATGCAAAAACAGTAAATGTATGTGTGGCACCCAAAAAAGCGCAGTCAATTGTGCCGCTGACGGACATGGTAGTTATTTCGTTTGCGCTGTTTGCAGTTGCAGAACATATGTCAGTGGCAGCGGCTTGCAAGCTTATGCAAGCTCACATATTTTTGACCGTCGCACACAACCTAACTTTTCCTAATTGATAAATCATGAGCAGCAGGCGTCAGTCTTGTTCGTGTAAAAAAGCCCCGTCTATGCGGGGCTTTTTCCAGTTCAGTTTTTCGCAACTTTCTATCAATCAGAATCGGTGACGGACAAAGCTTTCATTTGATCCTTTTGCATGTGCAAATGGTAATGTCCGCTGTCGGAAGCAGACGGCCGCTATCGACCCAAAGCGGACGTTCAAATTAGTACTTCCCCTAATCTCACCAGTGATAGGATTACTGATGACTTTTATATCTAAAACTGTAACCCCCACAGTAGACCCTAATGCATTCTCTGGCATTCGCTCCTCCAATGCCGCAGGGCAGAAAAAACCAGTTGATACAACGGTTTCTGGCGACACAAAAGGCGCATCAAATAGCGTGGTAGAAATCAGCGGCCGCGCAGCATTGCTCTCCCGTTTATTCGGTCAAGACGAGTCGACATATACCGGTGAGGTCAAGACTGATAAAAGCAATATGTCGGGTGAGTTAGTTCCTTACTTGACCAGTAACGACCGGACAATGCTGGAAAAGATGTACGAATATTCATCCGCGAATGGAATTGATTTACGGCATGTCGATGCCTTAGGTACGGACTTGGCAATATACCGGCGCTTCGGGGCAAGCGTTGCTCCAAAAGACCTCTACGATGTTGAAGGGCATGCATTAACAGTTGTGTTCTCCGCCACTAACAAAGCTGCCGCAGAGCGGATAGCTCATGGCGATGCTATCGCTTCGACGACTATAGAACAAGGTTTCCTACGCTCCAAGTTAACTGCCGGCGGGCATGCTGTTAATCACGCGTTCCTTGAACGAATGGTGCAAGTATTTTCGACTGGTGAAAATGCGCTTTCGAGCGGTAGCACTTCCGCAAATTATGGAGGCATCGCCGCTTATAGTGCTGAAGCGAATAAACTCGTCAATATTGCTTCTGTCGATGTTCAACTTGTCATACCTGAAGCTGACTACGTTAATTTCAATGGCGTGGGACATTGGCGCACTCCAGAACTCGAAGCTCAACATAACCTACGGATTAGTAAGGGTAGTGTCGAAAGCGCAATATCAGGCTTGTTGGCTGGCGATGACGATAGCATCCGTGACTTTCTGACGCTATTGAATGGCTATGCGAAGAGCAGGAATGTTAGCCAGGGAGAGATGAATCAGATGATTGAGCTATTGAAATACCCGTTGGCGAACGACATTGGCCCTAACTAACTACGAATAAAAGTAGTGAAGCAGCAAAGCCTTAAAAATTGAATAGACATCAGTAACTAATGTCTGCTTCTGGCCAGAAGCAGCCTCTCAAAACATGTATAAAAAAGCGACCCGGAGGTCGCGTTTTTCATTTCACGTCGAATTAATCAGACGCCTCAATTCAGGCGTACCGGGTGCTTTCAAATCAGCATGTTTAGATTTGAACCATTACTTATTACGATTCGAATATGTATTAGATCTCTGAGCGCAGTTGACGAATTGTTTCCTCCGTTGTCCATAAGGCATGAGCTAGAAACCTAAAGTTGATAATTGCAGCAAGGTATCCGTCACCTTCTGGTATTCGAGGGCCTGCAGTTGCGTCACGCACTACTACAACTTCGAATCCCTGTTCGATTAATTCACGCAAATGCGATTCGATGCACAAGTTTGCAGCCATGCCGGCAATAATGACCTGAGACACACCTTTCTTTCGCAGTTGCAAAGCTAGATCATTTGATTCAGGGCCATAAACTTTATGTGGCGATGCGATGATGGTTTTTCCATCCAAGATATATGGCTTATATTCCTCAAGGAAGTCCGCGCCGGAGCCTGCGAATCCCTCCACTGTCAAAGGACCAAGGCGGCCGAACATACCAATGTCGTGCATGACATGTTCAAGTGGGCCACCAAAGTTCCAGTTGTGATCAACCGGATAGTAATAGTGCGGTGAGACCGCGACAGTAATGTCGCTACTTTTCGCTGCTATGAACAGCTGCTCGATATGCTTGACCGTATCGTTTTCCGTAATGCTCTCACCGAAGAACGGCCAGCTCACGCCTTTGGGGCTCAGGAAATCGTTTTGGGGATCAACCACGACAAGGGCCGCGCGGCTGAGATCAAGTTTAAAGGTCGACGGCTTAAATATTGGATTGACTGGGTCGTCGTAAAGACCGTTATTTGCTGGAGTTGTCATTATTTTTCCTTGGTTACGTTAAAGAAAGCTGACCAGTCATCTAATTAAAATATAAAAAAATATTTAGACGAGCAGAGCAGCCAAAACTAAATTCTCAAAACGATCGAAAGGTGCTCGATCTTGATCAACTTTTGCGCGCATGACGGCGCCTTCGTAGGCGTCCAACATAGCAGCAGCAATCTTTCTACATTCGTTCGATGAACGCAATGGCAACGCCAAAGCAACATGTTCCTCGATCGTTTCTTGCCAGCGGCGAAATATATCCTGCAACTGACTGCGGACAGCTCCGCTGGTGCCACCTAACTCAAGTGAGAGATTTCCGATAAGGCAACCGCGGACGAAACCATTACTTTCGTGGAAATTCGACAATGCTCTGAAATGAGAGCGCAAAGTAGTGGCGGGGTCGCGACTTGTACGTGCAGCTGATTGCAGAGTTTCAATCTCGGTCCAATATGCTTCCAGAATTTCTACGGCAAAGGCATCCTTGCTAGCGAAATAGCTATAAAAAGAACCCTTGGGAATGCCCGCAGCATTCGTAATTTCTTGCACTCCACAAGCGTGGAAGCCGTTCATATGAACAACTTCCCTGCCGTGCGAAAGCAAGCGATCTCTAACTTCAGGATTGGTTGGGCGGGACATATTTAATTAGCCGACTGGTCATTTAATATTATTTTGCGCCTTGTCTTTCGTTGTGTCAACGGCTGATCGTTGCGACGACCACAATTTCGAGCATCCATAACCGTTTTACCATGGCTGTAAATACTGCAGCCGTTCACCAAGTCGTGCTAATATTACCTACCATCCAGTAGGATTGCTATGCCTTCAACTATTCCGTCGACTACAAAGTCGAATATCGTCTTGTTAGCCAAACGGCTGATCAAAACACGTTCGTATCTTGGCTTTAGTTTTCAAGATATTGCTAATGAAATTGGCTTAAAAAAAGCTAGCCTCCACCATCACTTTCCGTCAAAAGAAATGCTCGGCGTCGAGATCATTCAAGAGATGCGCTCTAGCTTCGACGATTGGTCGGAGTCGATTTCTATTGTTCCAGAAAAGAAGTTGGACGCGTATTTCAAAAAATTTCGAGACGCGGTGAAAGTCGGTGAAGAAATGTGTCCAGCAGGTGGTTTGGCTTCGGCCTGGTCATGCGTCGGAGAAGAAATGCGTTTTGCTGCACGTGATTTACGAAGCGCACACATTATGTTTTTAACCAATGCCATTGCTGGAATCAATAGGCAAAGAACAAAAAAAGCGACAAATGAGCTCGCGTCCTATGTCTTTTCAGCTTGCCAAGGGGGATTGATCTCTTCGCGGATGACCGGAAGGGCTGAGGAATTTGATTTGGTAATTAAGCATCTTCGTTCAACGATATACGCTTAAAACAATTGCAAGGAGCTCTGCTCCTTTTTTATTAATCTTTTTGCCTACCATCCGGTAGGTTGTTTATGAGGTGATTTATGTCTGCCGTTTTTCAAGCATCTGACTTTTCGAACAAGCCACGTCAACGCCGTGTGGTCGTTACCGGCATGGGTATGGTTTCCCCCTTGGGATCGGGTGTGGAAATTGTCTGGTCGAGGTTATTGTCAGGATCATCCGGATTACGCAGACTTGATGAAAATATGACCGCCGGTATCGACGCAAAAGTCGGTGGCGTTGTCCCTTCAATAGCAGAAGATCAGAACGGTGGATTTGATCCAGATCGTCATGTGTCATCAAAAGATCAACGCAAAATGGATAAATTCATTGTGTATGCCATAGCTGCATCTGAAGAGGCACTACGTGAGGCAGCCTGGCAACCAACAACTGAGCGTCAAAAAGAACGAACCGCAACCATAATTGCTTCTGGCATCGGTGGATTTCCAGCGATTGCCAATGCGGTACGTGTCACCGATACAAAAGGTCCTAATCGACTATCACCATTCACTATTCCCTCGTTTTTGATTAACTTGGCGGCAGGACACGTTTCAATAAAGTACGGATTCAAAGGACCAATTGCAGCACCTGTTACTGCTTGTGCGGCGAGTGTTCAAGCCATAGGAGATGCAGCGCGCATGATTAGAAATGGAGAAGCTGATGTGGCCTTATGTGGAGGTGCGGAGGCTGCTATTGATAGGGTTAGCCTTGGTGGGTTCTCCGCAGCGCGCGCATTATCAACCAATTTCAACGATGAACCTTGTGCGGCCTCTCGCCCATTTGATCAAGCACGAGACGGTTTTGTGATGGGCGAAGGAGCCGGCATACTCGTGCTGGAGGATCTCGATCATGCGCTGGCAAGAGGAGCCAAACCAATTGCTGAGCTAATAGGTTATGGGACGACAGCTGATGCGTATCATATAACCGCTGGCCCTACGGATGGTAGTGGCGCCGCACGAGCCATGGCTATAGCACTTGAGCAAGCAGGAATAACTGCAGCAGATGTACAGCATTTGAATGCGCATGCCACATCTACTCCGGTCGGTGACGCTGGCGAACTAGCCGCAATCAAGGCGGTGTTTGGCACGAGTAATAGCATTGCCGTTACGTCCACAAAATCAGCAACGGGCCATCTACTCGGTGCAGCGGGTGGAGTTGAAGCCATATTTGCTATTTTGGCACTTCGTGATCAGATCGTGCCTGCGACATTGAATCTTGAAACAAAAGATATTGATGCTACTGGTGTAGACATCGTTAATGGTATCGCTCGGAATATGGATATTGAACATGCGATGTCGAATGGTTTCGGATTTGGCGGCGTCAACGCGAGCGTGTTATTCAAACGATGGACAGATTAACCGGTGCTAATTCAATTGTTGATTATTAAAAGTCCTCTTTGGGTCGAAAGCTGACGATCTTTATCGGTCAATAGCTGACGTCCATATAAAAATAAAAGCGACCAAGTGGTCGCTTTTATTTTTCGTTCAGAAGCCTTAAAAGCTTCGTTGCAAAGACTATCAATGCTTAGGGAAGAACGATAAGACCTGATGTCCATAAAAGTATATATGTGCATTCTTGGACGCGAAAAATTAAACGCATATCTAAATGCGAAATGCTTCTTTGGTAGAGTTTTTATGAATGGATATTATTTGATTCTGTTTTCTACCGCGCCATACTTTGATGCAAAGCTCACACATTTCTCGCATTTTCTCGTTGGATCTTAGCAATGCGCAGGCCATTATCAACTCTTACGCTTAATTTATGAATTCCTCTATTACCCAAAAATTCCTAGCTTATGTAATCTTGTTTTTACTAACGGTCATGAGCGTCAAAACAGCTCTAGCTGCTGATGCTTATAGACCCGATGTTCTACGAGTTGGATTCCAAAAGTACGGCACGCTTGTAGTTCTAAAGGCACGTGGTGATCTTGAACGCAAACTCGCAAATAATAATGTAAAAGTTGAGTGGTTCGAGTTTCCAACGGGTCCACGTTTGCTAGAGGCTCTCAATATAGGAGCCATTGATTTTGGCGTAACAGGCGATGGGCCACCTATTTTTTCGCAAGCAGCCGGCGCTAAATTTTTCTACGTGGGCTATGAACCACCATCTCCAAAAGGCATTGCATTAGTAGTCAAGGAGGAGTCTTCAATCAAAAGTGTCAAAGACTTAGTTGGGAAAAAAATCGCAGTAAGTAAAGGAGGTAATGTCCATGTGCTCTTACTTCGAGCATTACAGGTTAATGGTCTGAAGCCTACTGATATTGTTCCAATTTATCTGGCGCCAGCAGAGGGGCGGGCTGCTTTTGAAAGTGGTGCTGTCGATGGGTGGGTTGCGTTCGATCCGTACCTTGCAAATGTTCAGCATTCTAGTCGTACTCGGGTAATCCAAGATGGACAGGGTTTGTCGCCCAATTACCAATTCTATTTTGCATCGGAGGCTTTAACCACAAAAAGGCCTGATGTCGTTAATTTAGTTTTGAGCGAAATAAAGACAGTGGATGAGTACGCTAGTAAAAATTTTTCGTCCGTTGCGAAGCAGCTTGCTCCGCTAATTGGCATGGATGAATCCGTGGTTATCACTGCCTTGCAACGTATGGGCTACGGAATCTCGCCGGTAACATCCGAAATTACTCAATCTCAGCAGAAAATCGCTGATATGTTTTACGAGGTGGGACTAATACCAAAACCCGTACGAGTAGAAGCTGTAATTTGGAAACCTAACTGAGGTTACGAGATGGAACTTTTTTGGTTTCTGCCTACGTATGGCGATGGTCGGTTTTTGGGCACTGCAGTAGGAAGTCGCGAAGCAACTCTGGGTTACCTAAAACAAGTAGCCCTTGCATCTGAAGAGCTCGGGTTTAGCGGTGTTTTAGTCCCTTCTGGTAAAGGATGCGACGATGCGTGGATCGTCGCATCAAACTTGGCCGCAATTACGCAGCGTTTGAAATTTTTAATAGCGCTTCGTCCTGGCATTATCGCTCCTGCTGCAGCGGCGCGAATGGCGTCGGCATTGGACCGTTTTTCGGATGGACGCTTATTGCTAAACGTGGTTACTGGAGGCGACCCTGTAGAGTTGGCTGGCGACGGTTTGCACCTAAGCCATTCTGAGCGTTATGTGCAAACCGACGAATTTTTAACAGTATTTCGTCGTTTATTTACTGAAGCCAGCGTGACTCATAAAGGGCCGTATTTTCATCTAACGGATGGTGAATTATTGCAACCTTCGCGTCAAAAGCCTTATCCACCTTTATTTCTTGGGGGATCCTCGGCTGCCGCGCATGAAATCACGGCAAAGCATATTGACGTGTATTTAACATGGGGTGAACCTCCAGCCCAAGTTGAAGAAAAAATAGCTGACATAAGGATGAAAGCGGAAAAACTTGGACGCCAAGTTAAGTTTGGTATCCGATTGCACACTGTAGTGCGACAAAATGCAGATGATGCATGGACAGCCGCTAACGATCTGCTTAAGCATGTTGACGATGACACCATTGCAAAAGCCCAAGCTACACTGGCTCGCTTTGACTCCGAAGGTCAGAAAAGGCTACTGGAATTACATGGCGGTAGTAGAGACAAATTAGAAGTCAGCCCGAATCTATGGGCAGGAATTAGTCTTGTTCGGGGCGGTGTAGGAACAGCTTTGGTTGGAAATGGAGAGCAAGTCGCTGCTCGAATACTTGAGTATGCCGCACTGGGAATTGACTACTTTATACTTTCCGGTATTCCTCATCTTGAGGAAGCGTATCATTTTCACGAGAACGTTTTTCATCGTTTGCCAGTACATCAGAAGCAACGCGAAGTGCCAAATTTACCAATGGGTATGTTCGGTGATAAAAATTTATCGAAAAGTTCTGTGTCCTGAATTGCCTGTAAGTGTTCCGTGTTGATTTACTGAGATGGACCCGACACCACCAATCGGATCAAATTGGATCAAACTAGCGTTTCATCCAATTTATATGTGGAGGTTTGTCATGAAAACCGTCTAGCAAAACGGGGAATTCCAGTAAACAGACGGCATGAGGCGTGATCACAAGTAAGCGGCCGGCCCTTGTTGAGCATCGAGACGTTATGAAATGCAAGATTCGCCGTAGGTGGCACCGACTGTCGATACATACGCGAGTGACAGGGCGTAAAATCCGGGAAATTCTTATAAGGCAGTTATGCAGGTCCAGACATTACGATATTTCTTGATGGTCGCCACGACCGGCAGTTTCCTTGCAACGGCACGCCATTTTGAAGTTCCGGCTTCCTCCGTATCTCGTGCGATCTCATCACTGGAATCAGAACTCGGCTAACATCTTTTTTATCGAAGCACGCGCGCGGAGCGTCTTACTGAGCATGGTCAACGGTACTACTCGCATGTTCGACAGGCGGTGGAGCTCCTTGATTCAGCTTCCGACCAGTTTGAGGACAAGAGTAAAGGTATCAGAGGGCTGTTAAAGATTAATGCACCCGATTCGCTAGGCAGACTTCATATCAGTCATCTGGTCAACGCGCTGCAAGCCAAGTATCCCGATTCAATCTAGTCCTTTGAGGCGTCAATTAAAAAAATACTTGACTGTGTGCATATGCACACATATACTCTTCTCATGAGTACTCCTGTCGCAAATGTTTGTAATTGTTTTGCCGCTCGAAAAGCGGCTAGATTCATTACGCAGATATACGAACGACATTTACAGAAAGCTGGGATTACAGGTTCGCAGTACACCATCCTTACTGTAGTTCGGTCACGTCCTGGCATTTCAATGCTGGAGTTGGCAGAAGAGCTGGGGATGGATCGAACGAGTTTGGTTCGCGCTCTAAAACCACTCTACAGAGAAGCATATATTGTCGATGCGCCGAGTGAAACTGATTCTCGAAAAATGCTCCTTACTTTATCGAGGGCGGGCATTACAAAATTTGAAGAGTCTGACCCACATTGGCGTGCTGCGCAGCAAGAATGGAATAATAAAGTTGGCTCCGAACGTGCTAAAGCTTTGCGAGAAGAGTTGATTAGTCTTACAGAAACATAAATTTTACATAGCCTTTTGCTGGGCTATTTTTGCGGTTATATGTGTGCATATGCACACTTAAAGTTTAAGGGGATTTTCATGTTTAGAAGGACCGGGCAGGTATCAACTGCCGCTGTATTGGCGATTTTGTCCTTGTCTTTGCCTGGATGTGGAAAGCCAGTAGAAAAAACAGAGCCACTCGCGAAAGTCGCCTATTTCAACGCTATAGCAGCTACATCAAACGGGGCTAGCTATACGGGCGTTGTCCACGCAAGAACGGAAAGTAATCTTGGGTTTCGAATATCCGGAAAAATCCTCCAGCGCTTTGTTGATCCAGGCGACAGTGTCAAAGTTGGTCAGCCGTTGATGAAGATTGACCCGGTCGACTATGAGCTCGCCAAGAATGCATCGCGAGCATTAGTTCAGGCCGCAAAAGCTAGAGATTTGCAAGCAAGTTCAGATGAGCTTCGCCTTCGAAAACTCTTGGAAACAGGTGCTGTTTCCAAGCAGGCATACGAACAGGTTAAAGCTGCAGCAGATTCAGCAGCAGCCCAACTAGAAGCTGCTCAGTCTCAGTCGAAACAAACTGAAAACCAAGCTGACTACACAATCCTTCGAGCTGATGTCAAAGGCGTCGTGATGGACGTTCCTGTTGAGCCCGGCCAGATTGTTAGCGCGGGACAGACAGTTGTGAAGCTTGCCAAGTCAGGCCCTAGAGAAGCTGTAGTTAGCATTCCGGAGCAGGCTCTGAAATTATTGCCACGTGCTGCAAGCGCTTCGCTTTATTCAGATTCGAAAACCAACTTTGCTGCCAAATTGCGCGAGTTGTCCTCGGTAGCAGATCCGCTGACAAGAACTTATCAGGCTAAATACGCCCTTGCCGGCGAGGGTGACCAAGCGCCACTGGGTGCAACAGTAACAATCCACACTACGGGCGATTCAAACTCATCAAACATGTTGATTGCGTCACCAGTTAGCGCCCTGGTGGACAAGGGAGATGGCCCAAGCGTATGGGTAATCGACAAAGCCAACTCAACAGTCAGCTTACGAAAAGTTAAGGTCGCTAGTTTGGGTGAAGAGGTGGTCGGCATCGCGTCAGGCATTGCTACCGGAGAGCGCATCGTAGCTTTCGGCTCTCATCTGCTTAAGCAAGGTCAAAAGGTTGAGTTACTCGCACCTATTAAAGTTGGTCGTGAACTATGAGTGGCTTCAACATATCGGCGTTTGGTGTACGCGAACGGGCAATTACTTTATTTCTGATTATCGCCATTGCCGTCGCAGGTGCATTCGCATTCATCAAACTAGGGCGCGCAGAGGATCCGAGCTTCACCGTAAAGATCATGACGGTCACAGCAATATGGCCTGGCGCAACCGCACAGGAAATGCAGCAGCAGGTAGCTGACAGACTTGAAAAAAGACTGCAGGAGCTGGACTACTACGATCGCGTTGAAACCGCATCGCGCCCAGGCATCGTCACAATGAAGCTGTATCTGAAAGATGCGACTCCACCGGCGTTAGTGCCAGAACAGTTTTATCAAGTACGAAAAAAATTGGGTGACGAAAGCATCAACTTGCCGAGGGGAGTGATTGGCCCAGTCATTAATGATGAGTATTCAGACGTCTATTTCTCACTCTTCGCCTTAGAGGCAAAAAATTATCCGCATCGGCAATTAGTCGCTGAAGCAGAAGTACTACGGCAACGTTTTTTGAAAGTGTCCGGCGTCCAAAAAGTAAACATACTTGGCGAGCAGCAGCAAAAGATTTATGTGGAGATATCACATGCTCGACTCGCAACATTGGGTATCAAGGCTCAAGCCCTATTCGAAGCATTAAACCAGCAGAACAATGTAACTGCGTCTGGATTTGTTGAGACCGCAGGGCCAAGAGTTTATTTGCGATTGGACGGATCGATTGATAGCGTGGAGGCAGTCAAGCAAATTCCTATTGCTGCAGGTGGGAGAACCATCAAAGTCGGAGATGTCGCTGACGTCAAACGTGGATATGAAGATCCAAAAAGTTTCGCCATAAGAACCCAAGGTGAGCCAACACTCATGCTTGCAGTTGTTATGAAACGAGGTTTTAACGGCTTGACCTTAGGCAAATCGCTTGCGAATGAAGAAGCATCAATCAAAACGACACTTCCTCTCGGTATTGAATTGAGTAGGGTTTCAGATCAAGCAAACGCGATTGAAGCATCGATCGACGAGTTCATGATCAAGTTCATCGTCGCATTAGCAGTTGTTATCGTGGTGAGTCTTTTGACCCTTGGTTTTAGAGTAGGCATCGTTGTCGCCGCCGCTGTCCCGCTCACCTTAGCGGCCGTATTCGTGATTATGCTCGCCACAGGTCGTGACTTTGATCGTATTACGTTGGGCGCATTGATCCTTTCTCTCGGACTTTTGGTTGATGACGCAATCATTGCAATTGAAATGATGGTCGTCAAAATGGAAGAAGGTATGGATCGCGTCGCTGCCGCCACATTTGCATGGGGCGCGACTGCGGCACCGATGGCTTCAGGAACGTTGGTAACCATTATTGGATTTTTGCCGGTTGGATTCGCAAAATCGACAGCGGGCGAATATGCCGGCAATATCTTCTGGGTCGTTGCGTTCTCTTTGATCACATCCTGGTTCGTCGCTGTGCTGTTTATACCGTATTTGGGCGTCAAGCTTTTGCCTGAAATAAAAGCGCATCACGGCGACCATGATGGAATCTACGAGACCCAAAATTACAAGCGTTTTAGATCGCTAGTCCAATTGTGTGTCGATCGAAAATGGATCACAGCAGCAATTACGCTTGGTTTGTTTGTACTTGCAGTTGTTGGTATGGGCTCGGTGCAAAAGCAGTTTTTCCCGAACTCAGAACGTCCAGAGTTAACAATCGAAGTGAATCTGCCTTCCGGTAGTGCATTCAGTACGACCGATGCAACCATCGCGAAAATCGAAACAGCTATACGGAAAGAGCCTGAGGCCAAGATTGTTAGCAGCTACGTTGGCCAAGGTGCGCCAAGGTTTTTTCTCTCGGTCAACCCTGAGCTCCCAAATCCCGCATTTGGCCAAATCATCGTTTTGACGGAAAACTCGGCAGCACGTGACATTCTGAAAGCAAAAATCAACGCAATGGTCACCGCTGGCCAATTCTCTGAGGCACGTGTTCGCGTTAGTCAGTTTTTGTTTGGGCCACCGGTTACATATCCAGTGTTGTTCCGTGTGGTCGGCCCAGACATTGAAAAGCTCAGAACGATTGCTGCGGATGTACGTGCAATCGTAGAAAAAAATCCGAATATGCGCGACGTGCATCTGGACTGGGGTGACCGCGTACCGACATTACATTTGGTCCTCGACCAAGACCGCTTACGTTTGCTGGGATTGACGCCCAACGAATCAGCCACGCAGTTACAGGTATTGCTCAATGGTTCTCCCTCTACGCAGGTTCGGGAAGGTTTGCGTTCGGTTGAAGTGGTAATTAGAAGTCCATCTAAGGATCGCCGTGGCTTAGGTGATATCGGAAACTTGAATCTCACAACACGTGACGGCCGCGCTATCCCGCTCTCGCAGGTCGCAAAATTTGAAACACGTATGGAAGACCCCGTTTTGAAGAGATACAACCGAGATACCTACATCGCGGTTCAGGGAGACATACGTGATGGTGTTCAGCCACCTGATGTGACCAAAGCAATCCTGCCCACTCTTGATGCACTCAAAGCCAAATTGCCGGAAGGCTATCGCATCGATACGGGTGGCTCTGTAGAAGAAAGCGCCAAGGCCGACGTCGCGTTGGGCGCATTGTTTCCACTGATGATCATTCTCATGCTGACAGTCATCATGTTCCAGGTGCGCTCGTTCGCCACAATGTGGATGGTTTTCGCGACAGCGCCGCTGGGTCTTGTTGGCGCCGTGCCGACTTTACTTATATTCAATCAATCCTTCGGCTTCAATGCGATTCTCGGATTGATAGGCTTAGCCGGTATTTTGATGCGGAACACTTTGATCTTGGTGGACCAAATCAAACATGATCTTGATGCAGGACTTTCACCCTACAACGCAGTTGTGGAATCAACCGTTCGTCGAGCTAGGCCCGTTATTTTGACCGCTGCTGCAGCGATGTTGGCGTTCATTCCATTGACCCATTCAACATTTTGGGGACCATTGGCATACGTCTTGATTGGTGGAGTAGGTGTTGGGACCGTTATGACCCTCTTGTTTCTTCCTGCGCTCTATTCGATTTGGTTCCGTGTTGGTCGTGACGCGCCGAAAAAGCCCAGTAGCAACGCCGATCAACATCACGTCACGGAATACCTAATATGAAATCGTTCAATCTTCGTGTTGTAGTTCAACTGAGCTATGCAACGGTTCTCTCATCGATCTTGGTAGGATGTTCTCTGGCGCCGGTGTACGAACGCCCAGACCTTCCGGTATCAAAGACATGGCCTGATCAACGACTTGCTAACGAAAGAAACTCGCCTGATGTAACAGCAAGTGAAATTGACTGGAAAGAGTTTTTTATCGACCAAAATCTCAGTCAAGTCATTCAAATCGCGCTTAACAACAATCGAGATTTACGCGTAGCAGCTTTAAATATCGACCGCGCACGCGCGCTGTACGGTGTTCAAGGTGCCGATCGATTGCCAAGCGTTGGGGTAGGCACCAGCGGTGCCCGACAACGAACGCCGGCGGATTTGAATGACAAAGGATTTTCAGATGTAACGAGCACGTATTCTGCGGGAATCGGTATTACTTCATTTGAATTAGACTTCTTTGGTCGTATAAAGAATCTAAGCCAAGCTGCGCTGGAACGCTATATAGCAACAGATGAAGCAAGACGCAGTGCTCAAATAGCTCTTATCTCAGAAGTAGCAATGAGATACCAAGCATTGGCTGCGGACCATCGGCTTTGGCAGCTAGCGAACAATACTCTGAGCACTCGCCTTGATTCGCATGCACGCCAACAAAGTTTATTAGAACAAGGTGCGTCATCTGAGCTGGATCTAAGGCAATCCGAATCCTTACTGGAAGCCGCACGGGTAGCATTAGCTCAACAAACCCGGCAACGTGCGGTCGATCAAAATGCATTGAGGTTACTCGTCGGCGCCACAATTGATCCATCTCTTTTGCCTAGCGGTATGAGCGATGCCCTTCCCGCCATGTTGGCCGATATTCCTGTAGGCCTTCCATCCGATCTTATTTCGACACGCCCTGATATCCGCCAACACGAGGCTATTCTTAGATCAGAGAACGCAAGTATTGGCGCGGCTCGTGCGGCCTTCTTTCCTCGCATATCACTCACTGGAAGTTTAGGAACGTCTAGTAGTGAGCTCTCAGGATTGTTTGAAGCAGGTTCGCGTAGCTGGAGTTTTCTTCCTCAAGTATCACTTCCGATTTTTGACGTAGGTCGCAATCGCGCCAATTTGAATGTTGCGAAAGCGGACCGAGATATTGCAATCGCAGAGTATGAGAAGTCGATTCAAATCGCATTTCGCGAGGTTGCGGATGCGCTCGCCGGCACAGATACGTTAAAGGAAGAACTACGCGCATCCACGGCGCAAGAAAGAGCAGAACGCGTTCGATATGTTTTATCTAAGCAGCGTTATGAAAGTGGGTATGCAAGCTATTTGGAGTTTCTCGACGCTCAGCGATCGTTGTTTGCAATTCAACAGAAGACGATCGTTACTGAGTTGGCAGAAATGCAAAACAAAATAGGACTCTACAAAGCCTTGGGTGGGGGCTGGAAATGAAACAAATTAGGTTTTGTTCTTAGAAAATTGATTAGTACATAGAGCTTAAGCTCGATTGCAATTGCAGGTTTGCAATTCATTTTTTCGTACAGTGAATGAGGAATAAAAATGGAATTTTTGACTGCCAGAGAAGCGCAAATCTTGACAAATCTTGGCACGCATTATCACAACGCATCAGTTGCGTATAACTTGCAAGTTGTTTTGGAAGATGTGAAAAATGCGACGTTGCACGGGCATATGCAAGTTAAGACACTAAATCTTAATGATGAAGATATTCCTTCATTAATTGAAGCTTTGCGAGCACTTGGTTTTAACGCCAGATCTGGCATCGATAAGGAAGACGATCAATATTTAGAAACCTCTTGGTGAAAAGGTTCACAACTTTTAAGACGCTACACATTGGCGTATGAGAAGAGTGTGAAGGTAATCAAAATTCTGCCCATCTAATCTCGAAAATTTTAAAAAATCTAACAGTATTTGGTGTCATTGCCATAAATCACGCCCCTTATGGGTGTTGATTTGCTCGCAGAATTGACCCTCTCTAATTGATCCACCTTCCACTGTCTGGCGAAGGCTGCGACCCGGTCATATGACCATTCAAATCCCAATGAACATAGATCGATATGCATCTGTTTCAAAGTCCGTCGTTGCTTGCGTGACTTCGTCGCCTCGGTCTTCAACCAGGCTGAAAGCTTGAACGCGTATTTGTCGAGAGAAGTCGGAGAACGTCGATCAGCATAGGCTAGCTCGACAGTTTCGGCCCGTAGATAACGTCTAACGGTATTTCGAGAGATACCCAGTCGTTTGGATTTCCTTCAATGAGACCTGGTCACTAAGGTGCCAGCGTCGAATTATTCCAAGTAAAGCCACGTCGATCACTCCATATCTCCTACTCACTTTGGTAAGTAGGATTGTGTTCTAAACGTGGGTCAGTTTTCAATGCAAACCAAAAAGGTTGGCGATGGCGCGAGGCAGTTTAGTTTCCAGCCCTAGTGCGATAAGTCGACGCTGGTCTAGTCTCTCGAAAGCTGTATGGGAAGGACGTAAAAAACATCCCATATTTATGGGATGTTTTGAAAGTAAATGTTAAGAATTGAAAAATATCCTTGTAAAGAACCTGCGGCGTTAAATACATCCCATATAGTTGCGCATACTTATATATTTCTTCGCATAGGACTAAGGTATTTATGAAATTAGCAACTTCGATTATCACCACTTTAATCGTTTTAAGTAGTTCAGTATTCGCCGAACCAAAGGTCTTAGAGTTTGAAAAACCCATCCTATTACAAGCCAGAAAGGTACTGCCTTTCGAGGTTCGACCAGGAACATTTTTTGATTTGGTTCTAATGAATACAAATGAAATGTTTGTGAGCGCCCAGCTTTCTTCCAATATCTACGATTTTTACGGAAATGTTGCGATACCTAAAGGTAGTCAATTATTCGGCTCGGTGACTGAGAAACGAGGTGAAAGAATCGCGATTAAATGGAATAGTTTGCAAATACCGTCACTTGGAACACTTAAACTTGATCCACCAATTTTCGCGACTATGCGTGATGGAAGCGCAGGCGTGACCGAGCTAAAACCTGGCGGAATGATCGGTGCAATCAATGGAGAGAGTTTCATTATTCCGCACTAAGAATGTAAGGCTATAACAATCGCATTAATAAGATGGCGAAGACAAATAGAAGAGACGGAGAAGCCCTTGCATTTAGCGGAATTAAACATAACCAATTTTCGCAAGCTGCGCGATGCAAAACTGCGATTCCAAGCTGGATTGAACGTTCTGGTTGGAGCCAACAATGTCGGCAAGAGTGCTGTTGTGGACGCGCTTCGTGCGTTACTCGCCGGACAGGAAGAGCCTTACCCGCGACTAGACGTCGCTGATCGGCATCGCCCCGCTGAAGGTGAACCGGAAGGCGATATTGATTTTCATTATGTGTTTCGTGGCTTAGACCGAGACGACGAAGCTGACTTTCTTGCGGCTCTTAAAGCAGGAGGTGACGGCCAGATGGAAATACATATTCATGTCCGATATTTTGACGCAGATAAAACTGGCCGTTTCCGCGTAAAACGATGGTGTGGTGATCATGAAGATGTTCCTCTGTTGTCAGATATGATGGAGAACCTTCGTGGGGTCTATCTGCAGCCGCTTCGCGATGCATCACAAAGCCTTCGGCCTAGTCGAAACAGTCAATTATCGCGTTTACTGCACCTTCTCACTGACGACGCAGGACGGGACGGTATCAACGCGGCTTTACAAAAATTGGACGAAGAGCTTAAACAACATGCGCCGATGATCAGCACTCAGAGCGCTATTGCAACTCGTCACGGCGACATGCTGGGCGAGCAGCTCAAACAAGCATTGACTGTCGGGCTTAGCGCAAGCGATTTTCAACGTCTCTCCTCACGCCTATCTCTATCAGTAGACCAGTTTGAGATCGAACAGAATGGTCTTGGCTTCAATAATTTGATTTTCATGGCGGTAGTTCTAAGCGAATTGGCCAAGAATACTGACGCCACTTATCGAGGATTGATTGTTGAAGAGCCTGAAGCCCATCTGCATCCGCAGTTACAGGCTGTATTGCTGCGCTATTTGGCGAGTCTTCAGGCAGTAGCAGGAGAGAAACCAGTCCAACTGTTCGTTACCAGCCATTCCCCAAACTTTGCGAGCAACGCTAATCTTGATTGTCTTGCTTGTTTAGTTGAGTCAGAAGGCCATGTAGAAACATTTTTCCCTCGCGATGTGACATTTGAAAAAGGTAAGCGCGAGAAGCTTGAGCGCTATCTCGACGTCACACGCGCAGAGATATTTTTTGCACGGCGTGTAATTTTTGTTGAGGGTGCAGCTGAGCTTATGCTCATCGATGCTCTAGCGACACTCGCCGGTTATGATCTACGCGGCCACGGTGTAAGTCTCATCAGCGTCGAAGGACTGAACTTTGATTCGTTCTTGCCGCTGTTTGGTGAAAACGCCTTGAAGATACCTGTCGCTTTGATCACTGACGCTGACCCACAGAGAGAATTGGAAGAAGGCGAAAATGACGATGATAACGATGATGACGACGCAGAAGATGTTGCGATTGAAGAAGATGGTGTGCAACCAAAACGAAAGAGAGCCAAAGCAGTGTATCCAGCACTGGGCGAAGAAATAAAAGTATCTGCCAACACGGCAAAGATGAAAGCATTGGAAGACCGTTATGTAAAAGTATTTCACGGTGTAAAAACATTGGAATACGATTTGGCTCTACATGCAAATGCTCGGGAAGCAATGCTGACGGCCTTGGCTGACCCTCATCCAAAAATTGCCAAATCTTTACGGAAAATCGTAGACGCGGAGAATGACAACACTGACAAAGCTCGCGTACTGTTTCGCGGCATGTTTGAACGGAGCCAAAACAATGTGCAGAAAGGACGCTTTGGCCAAGCTTTGGCTCAAGTGATTAGTGAAGGTGTAGTTTGCGACGTGCCTGCTTATATTAAAAGCGCAGTTGAGCACGTGTGCAAAGAAGAACCACACTGATGGACCTATCTGCCGAACAACAGGCCATCATCAATGCGCCCTTAGCACCTCTTGCAGTCATTGCTTGCGCTGGTAGTGGAAAAACAGCGACTGCAGTACGTCGCCTCGTTGAGATGCGCAGGCTACTGGCCGACAGTCGCGCAAGAGTAGCTCTGTTATCTTTTTCGAATGTCGCTGTGGATACCTTCCGGCAAAGCTACCAGACACTGGCACAAACATTACCGAATGGTGCTGGCCGAAGTCGGGTCGATTTTGAAACGCTAGATGGCTTTATTACTAGCCACATACTTCGGCCACATGCATACCGCACAATGGGTTCGCAAAGAGCCGCGTTTTTGGTGACGGGTACAGAGCCATTCCTCAGTGGATTCACATGTAGGCGGGACCCATTCCCGCTTCCGATTACTGATATGAAAGTTGGCTTTGAGAACAACGAGCTGTTCTTTTATTACGACTTCCAAGGAAATATTAAACGTCTAGACCAAAACGCAGCCTCTTTGGCTGTGAGGCGACTTGGGCGTACCGGGGCGTACACCCATGACCTAGGTCGGTATTGGGCTTACCATACATTGATCGACCAACCACTTATATTGCGAGCATTGGTCCGACGTTATCCGCACGTTTTAGTCGATGAATCACAAGATATTGGATTGCTACATCAAGCTATACTTGAGTTACTGATGCGCGCAGGCGTACAGGTCTCCCTTATCGGCGATCCTAATCAGAGTATTTACGAGTTCGCGGGTGCCAACGGTATGTTTCTACGTGATTACCATCGACGCGAAGAGGTCACTGCATTCTCCCTTACACGCAACTATCGTTCCCGACCATCCATACAAGCAATCGCCAATCACATTTCTGGCCGGAATGACGAACCTCATCGACCGATTGATCCTGGTACACATGGTGTTTATTTCATTGGTTACAGCAATCCTGAGTTGCCAGGTCTGCTTGATGCTTTCCATGCGGAAGTAGCTAATCTAGGCATGCGCATAGAGAATGCAGCCATTCTTTGTCGCTCGTCCAAATTGGCGGATCAACTTGCCGGAGTCAACGAGCCGTCTGGCCGAGGAATAGTTAAACATTTTGTAGAAGCTGCTCTCCATCGCGACATGCATGGCCGTTTTCAAGACGCGTATAAAGCCGTAGTACGAGGAATCGTTAGTTTGCTTGACGGCCCGCCACAAGGCCTGCTGGCAAGTCTTAGTCATCCTGCTCATGACCGCTCACTGCAAGATCTTCGCCGCCGGCTATGGGCATTTTCACGGGAGGTTGAAACCGGGCTGCCATCATCCGAATTGCCTGCGATGGATAGCTGGCATCCTTTAATGCTAGCGCGCGTGCGCACACTACTACAAGAGATTCATCAAGACTTCGGTATGGTGCCAACTGACAATCTGGGGCATAAGCTTGCTCGAACTGGATTACCAGCTGGGCCACTCGGTGCGGGAGCTGACCTTGCTGCTGAGCGTGGTCCCCGTATTCGTGTCGGAACCGTCCATCATGTCAAGGGAGAAAGCATTGACGCTGTCTTATATGTAGCGACGCGTCCCCATTTGCAAGCAATGCTGGACGGCGTGGAGACTGAGTTGGGCCGGATAGGATATGTGGCAGTGACTCGTGCGTGCAATCTTCTTTGGTTAGCCGTTCCATCGGCCGCCTTACGAGAAATGCGGCCGGCTTTATTGGCCGCAGGTTTTCAAGAGGCCGGAGACCGCTGAGATAAATTACGCGTCTGCCATCTTAGCCAAGGCTTTAGTCATGAAGGTATTTAGCTCAGAGAACTCACCACCGTTCTATAAGCCATCGCTAACGACTAAGGCCACTCGTCCTGTTACTTTAGCCACATAATCACTTCCTTTGCATCACCTTAGATAATCAACCCGTCATGTCCAAAAATAAAGAACTCAACATCTTTGAAGCTGCAGTATTACTTTCTATTTCTCCAGAGTTGCTGCGCTGGTTAACAAAATATGGTGCCAAGTCAGACGGCAAGAAAAAGTTGAAGGTGTTGCGTAAAGCAGGTGACATGCTTTTCTTTGATCAAGACGAGCTTGTAACCTTTTCTAACTGGCTTGCAGAACCTTGGCCAACAAAAAAAAATACGCGACCTATCATCCCTGCAGGTATCTTGACTGAGATAAAAACAGAAGCGGCGGGACAATGCGCAATATGCCACAGCCATAAAGATAGTTGTGAAGCCGCTCATATTGAGCCTGTCTCGCAGTCGAAAAACAATCATCCACACAACCTACTTTGGTTATGCGCGAATCATCACACTAAATACGACAAAGGTACTTTAGGACCCATGAGCGGGCAGGAGGAGTTTGTAAAGGGTCTCAAAATAGTTCTGCTTAGCATGTCGAAAATTTTATATGAGAGTAAGGCCGAGGGCGCGAAGATAATTTTTCATATCATCGAAACATGTCGACGAGCGGCATTGCTTAATCCGACCACACCAGAGCAAATAGCCTCGGTTGCAACGCTTGCAGAGGATTCGCTAGATAAACTGATTGGAGTAAAAAATAATAAGAAACAATCGTCCAAAGATTTCACTGCATTCAAAAAACTAGGGGAACTTGCATCCAGTAAAAGTTTTGAGAAAACGCGTCCTATCAAAGAACGTCTGGAATTGGTAGCAACCCTACGAGAAGATTTTCGCGAAGCCGCTGGCATGTGTGATTGTCCATTGTGCAAAGGCACTGGAATTAGAAACGGCGACGATTGCTTTTTGTGTCATGGCGATGGTGTTGTATCTAACAACGCGGCAGCGTCTTTTGACGCTCGTGACTTCGATTTAGTTAACTGCCCACTTTGCGAAGGTGTCGGGATTCGACATGACGATGACTGTCCAGTATGTCGAGGTGACAAACATATAGAGCGCAGATTCGCGGATTTTATGGATTTGGGCGATTACAGCACAGTGGATTGCCCACTTTGTGAAGGTTCTGGCGGATATGAGCAACATGATTGCCCTGAATGTCACGGAGATGGTTCGATGGATCGAAGGTTTGCTGAGTTGATCGATTTAAAGGACTATACCGATGTCAACTGTCCTCTCTGTAACGGTAGTGGACAACGTGATGATCATGATTGCGAAGTATGCCAAGGTGACAAGGTAATTCCTCGCAAAGAGGCCGAGAGAGTTGATGTTTCTGCATATGAGATGGTGTATTGTCCGCTCTGCGACGGTGAGGGTCGATATGATGGGGATGATTGCCCGTACTGCGGCGGTGAGCAACAAGTAGCAAGTAGTTATGCGGAGGCGTTTGATAAACGGGACTTCGATATGGTCGAATGTCCTCTGTGCGACGGAAAAGGTACTAATGAAGATAACGATTGCGGCGCTTGTGACGGCAGTGGGGAAGTTACTAGAAAAGCGGCAGAACAGTTGCATGACTAATACTTTCTGAAATTTCTCAAATAGCATTGGTGAGTAAAATAGATCTATTGATATGATTGATCCGAAAATAAACGGTTAGCCATTGGCGTACACATGTACAAATGAACGTAAGGTTATGGTGCATGAAAACGAGGTAGCAAGGATGCTGCCTGGACAGATTGAAAATTTCTTGCTTACGCTAGGCTTTAAATAAAGAGCAGTAATAATTTGACGGATTGTTTAGCCTTTTTATTTTTAGCACATGCTAGTACACATGCACATATTATGTTTTTTTAAATTTCATTAAATTCAATTGGTTAGCTTATTGATTTGACTCCCCCTTTCCCGCCAAAATACAAAAGCCCGCCATGCGGGCTTTTTTGTTTTGGCGGAGAGAAGTAAGCCGCCTGCGCGGCTTACGCGGGGGATTCGAAGGGAATCGCTTGCAAGCGATTCCGCGGCCTGCGGAACGTAGGCGAATCCCCGATCTCTTGTAAAGTACAAAAGCCCGCCATGCGGGCTTTTTTGTTCTGAAGCGAAGATAAAGAAGCCACTTGCTCAGCCTATGCAGGGAAATTCGACTGTTACTTAATCCAGCCCACAAGGGAGAGCGCGTCGGGGCGTTTGGATTTGTCCCTAATGTGGTTTCTCAATATCTTTTTGTTCTGGGTCAGTAAACAAGGCCAGCTATTACTCCATACCCTATGAACAAGCCAGGAATGTCCATGGCAATAATCCCTGGACATTGAATTCATCGAGTGTAGTGCTGCGTTTAAAAAAACATTTCGCGTAGGCAGTTCACGGAAATCCAGAATTGATGCAATCAGACATAACCATCTGGCCAATTGCACATGTTGCTCCCATCCGTCATCTTGCCTGGTGAGCTGAATCTTCTTTTGTATGATATTCCCGAGCATTGCCACGGCCATGGGTTCATTCGTTTTTCTGCCGATGACGGTTAATGTTGTGATTATTTCAAAGAAGGAGGTATTTATCTTTAAGTATTGGTCTTCGAAAAAATGACCTTGCGAAAGCACATTTTTTAAATTTTCTATGGAGGAGAAAGAAAATTTTCTTGCCTCATCCATTTGCTCTTCTACCTTTTCAAAGAAGGTATGAATCTCAATCTGATCAATGACTTTGATGCCATAGAAGTGCGCATAATAGTCTTTTACCCGTCGGCTTACTGCGCTGCGTATTACCAGGAATATATTTCCATAATTGGATCGCTTCTTTGAAAATTCCTGATGTTGGTTGATTATTTTCTTCAGGTTGATATCAGTGAGCGAATATCCAAGGAAAACAATCGTTTTTTCCTGGAATATCTCTTCTATTTTTTGCGAAAAATAGAATTCATATTTGAGATAGTTGGTGCAATCGTCAGATGTCAGCGCCATATTCGCGGGCGAGTCTATCGAACCATGGATATGATAAATAGGTGACTTGGAAGTGGCTCCGGGTATTGGAAGGCCCGGTGTAATGGAGTGGTATTTTCTTTTATCGGTAAGTGCCTCTACCAGCTTGTCATAGGCCATTGTGACAATGCAGATGGCATTCTCGTTAAAGAGTTTTTCTATGACAGAGTTATCGCCAGATAATTTTATCTTCGATATTCTCTTCGCTACTTCATCGTGAATATTTTTTCCTGTTTTTGCCAACTCCAAATTAAGAACCTGGGCGATGTCCTCGAGAGGCATGGGCTTGCTTTTATTTTTTGGGAATAAAGCCGTTCTCATGGCTTTTGCATTGGCCAGGGAGCTGCAGCTTTTTTCCAAAAGCTCTTCCCGGCCTAGCGCATTGTTTTCAGTGATGGCCTTTGAAAAACCACTTCCGGTAAATAGACATAAACGCCTTGATGCCGCTGCATAGGCGATTTCAAAAAACGCACTCAATGGAGACCTTCCTAACTACTATTGTCGGTTAGTGGTGATTCGCTCTAATTCCCGCATGAATACAATGAAGATTCGCCTGCTGTTCAACGTTGTGTGGCGTCACGGACGCACTTGAATCGCCGATGTGCAGACAAGGGAATACATACTGGCGCTAGCATTAATATCGTTATTGCCCCGGATATCAAATTCACTTTCTTGCAGGTCTGCACCTTAAGAATTAATGGCGCGTAAGTCCCGAGTACGTTTTGCGCTCATTCTTTGTAATTCCACACTTTCTTTTTCTCGTTGATAAAAGATGTGAGTGGTATGTCAGTTCGTCTGCGCAAGGATACTATTGAGAAATGCAAAAAGTATGTGTTAATTTTTTCTAAACAATTGCAAACAGAATCTGAATCGATTGCAATCTATTGATGCATTTTCCAGCGCGATTTGAATGCTGTCTTGATACAAATTTCAGTTCGCTTACGCGTTAAATCCAAAGGGACTTGCAGGTCAAAGAAGATTTGTATATTCTCTAAACTACGATATTTTTAGTCTGAGTTAAATTATGTCTTACATCAGTTCGGGAGTGGAGTACGGTTTGCATTGCCTGTTGTTCCTGACCCGTTCGTCAGCAGCGGTAGAAGAAGCGAGCGTCCGGGATCTGGCCGAACTTCAAGGTGTTCCACACGATTTTCTAGCCAAGCTTTTTACGAAACTGGTAAAGGCCGGACTGGTAGTTTCCACTGAAGGTGTCAAGGGTGGGGTCAGGCTTGCCAGGCTTCCGGAACGAATTACGGTTCACGATGTAATAGTTGCTATCGATGGCGATAAGTCATTGTTTGATTGTCGGGAAATTCGCGGCCGATGTGCGGTGTTCGACAGTAATGCACCGGCTTGGGCGACACGAGGCGTATGCTCAATCGATGCGGTTATGCAATTGGCTGAGAAAGCGATGCGTGCCGAACTGAAGCAGCATACGCTGGCCGACCTTGCGCAACGTACAAATGATAAGGCTCCTGCTGCTTTCGGTGGACAGGTTGTCACCTGGTTGAATGACAGAGCCACAAATCGCCGGGGCGACAAACCTGAATCAACAGGTGCAAAGACGCGTAAGCGTGCTTGAGATCCGATACGCATTCGCTTGCTTGCATACTGCGCGAGAGTAAATAAAGAAAGAGGGCATTCCATCGGATTGCCCTCTTTTTTTGCTGCTAGTCTATCAGGCTACAACGATGCGACGCGGATCTGCCAGGACAAAAACTTCGGCGCGATCCGCATTCGGCGGATAGATCCATTCAGTGTTGATTTTCGTTTTCAGGGCCTTGGCTTCAGCTCCTGATAGTTTGACCTGGCGATCCCATCCTTCTGTGTATACCGCGCCCCACGGGCCAAGATCCAGGCAGGTAACATATTTCGCCTGGCTATATGGAATCGGGGTTTCGCCCACCAGGTCTGCTGCCACATTATGCCCGGCGGATCGACCAAGATTCATTGCATGCTGGCATGACATCATGGCGAAATTTCCTTCGTCATCGGTAGCCGCGTAAGCGCAATCACCTGTGGCAAATACTGTCGCAAGGCCTTTGACCTTCAAGTTGCGATCAACATGAAGTCGTCCAAAGTTGTCGCGTTCTGCCGGAATTTGTGCAGTCAGCGTGCTGGCACGTGCACCGGCAGTCCAGATGACAGTGTCCGCGTCAATGCGCTCTCCGTTTTCAAGCGTCACACCGTTCGAGTCCACAGAAGCAACTCCTGAGCCGAGTTTCCATGTGACACCAAGTTCAGTTAAGGCCTGGGTGATTACTGGTCGCGGTCCGGCACCAAGGTCCGGCCCTATTGCGTCAGCACGCTCCACCATGATTACGTTCACCGAGGCATCCTGTCCAAATACTTCTCGCAGCCGGGCCGGCATCTCGGCGGCAGTCTCGATGCCGGTGAAGCCGGCGCCAGCTACTACCACTGTATTACGCGCAGTGCTTTCCGTTTTTTGAGCCAAGCCGTGGATATGCGATTCAAGCACAGCTGCGTCAGCGATCTGATCGACATTGAATGCATGCTCCTTAAGTCCCGGTATCTGTGGGCAATGCAGGCGGCTGCCTGCGGCCAGTACCAGACGGTCATATTTGATCTTCCGGGATGCCGTATCTACTCCAGTTTCAGTAATGCTCAGTTCCTGGTTCGCGACATCAATTTGCTGAACGAGGCCCTGAATGAACGTGACACCGACAGCATTGAAAATTTCTTGCAAGGGGGCCTTCATTCCTTCAGGGTTTTGTTCATACAGGCGGGGGCGGACGTGTAGTTTTGGTTCAGGGGCGATCAGGATGATTTCCACGTCGCTGCGGCCTACCTGATCAAGCAAACGGGCTGAGGCCAGTGCGCTCCACATACCGGCAAAGCCGGCGCCGATAACAAGAATGCGTTTTGACATACTAGTATTCCTTCATCAAATCTCGGTTTTATGAGACCGGCTGTCGCTCCAATGACATAGTGCTCCGGTCAATTTTGCGATGCGAGGATCCGCGTCGTTAACTACGACTATATCAGTCGTAGTTTGTGGGTGCAAGTTTTTTTCCGTTCATTGCGGCGAGGAAAATATACGAGTGCTTTATGGGCACGCGGCTTTGCCATTGTCTTTGGGAGGGCCGGAGAGTCCTTGGCCGGGTTTGCGGGAGGATGCGAAGGGAGATACTTAAAAGTCGTAGTACGCAGGGGACTATTTTGCCTGAGTGTATCAAGAGCCATCTACCCGTCGATACACCGACCGAGCGTTAGGGGAATCCAACAGTTGAATGGCCTGTCAAAAACGGGCTCATCTATCACACTGGAGGATAGCTATTCACCTAACGATTCCAGGTAAGTACAAAACATATCTGCCATTGCATCACCATATGTTTTGAGTTCGCCAGGTGTTCGAGATGTGCTTGAAAGATATTTTCCTACTGTCCCCAGCGTAACGGTGATCAGATCGCCGGCCAGCAAGCGTGTAGCTAGAGAAGTATCGGGCAAGACCTCTTCCATAAATCTCAATACCGATTGATTCGTCGATTCCCGCACGTCGTGCGCTTCGGGTGCATGACGATATAGCGGTGCGGCATCGCTTAATGCCTGGCGCATTTCTGCCTCGTCACATTCCGAGCGGATGAATGAATGGACCAGGATTCGGAGTCGCACAAGTGGCGGCTGCTCGGTGTCTTCCAGGATCCGGCGCAACATACCGCCAGTCTGTTGCCATTCATCCGTTTGTAATCGAAAAAGGATGGCAGCCTTGTTTGGGAAGTACTGATATACCGATCCCACGCTCACGCCGGCTCTTTCGGCTACCCGCGCCGTGGTGAAACGCTGCGCGCCTTCTTGCGCCAAAACCTGAGTAGCAGCTTCCAGTATCGCCGCCACCAGTTCGGTGGAGCGAGCCTGCTTGGGCTGCTTGCGCGAGGCAATTTGAGGGCGTTTGCGATCTGTCATATAAGTAAAAAGCGCGTTTCGGAATGCGACTAGGGAATGCGACGAATCCGTCACATAATTAAATGTGACGGATTCGTCGCATTTTACCTCTCTCTGGTGAATGCACTCAACATCAATGGAAACCCCTATGACAACGCTAAATGATTTACCACTCGCTGCATTGCTGGACCGCCTGTTCCAGGAGGCCGCAGAAAATTCCCCCGAAAGCGGTGCCTTCCTGTCGCAATTCAGTAGGGCCGAACTGGATCGGCTGCTGCGCAGTAAAACGGAATACCTTGATCTATATACGCGCCTGAAAGACATGCCTCTTCCGGTATCGCGTGAAACGGGCTTGCTGCTTTATATGCTGGTGCGTGGCTCCGGGGCACGATCTATTGTCGAATTCGGGACATCGATCGGCATATCCACCTTGCATCTTGCTGCCGCTTTGCGAGACAACGGTGGGGGCAGGTTGATAACAACTGAATTCGAACCATCAAAGCTGGTGCGCGCGCGGGCCAATCTTGAAGCGGGCGGCCTTGGCGATCTGGTCGAGATCCGGGAGGGGGACGCACTCCATACATTGGCCAGCGACTTGCCTGCATCGATCGACCTGGTGCTGCTCGATGGTGCGAAAGCTCTGTACCCCGACATCCTCAAAACCCTGGAAGGCAATCTGCGCCCAGGCGCGATTGTGGTCGCCGACAACGCCAACTACTGCCCGGAATACATGGCTTATGTCCGTTCCGGAACCAACGGGTATCGCTCGGTTGGCTTGGCGGATGACGTGGAATTTTCAATTCGTCTTTGAGGCTGCCCGGCACAGCACTTAGTACTCCGCTGCTTTGCGGTTGCACACCAAACTAATTTACGAAAGGTAACTCCATGAAAATCACCGGTAATACTATCCTCATAAGCGGAGGCACCAGCGGGATTGGCCGCGCCTTGGCCGAAGCATTTTATGATCGCGGGAATCGCGTCATCATCACCGGCCGTCGCCAGGTCCTGCTTGATGAGATTACAGCTGCCCGGCCCGGCCTGGTAGGACTACAGCTGGATGTGAACGACGCAAGCTCATTATCGAGATTTTCAGTTCAACTACACGAGCAATTTCCCCAGCTTAATGTGCTGATCGCCAATGCCGGTATCTCGCACGCTGAGGATATGGCGTCCGATAGCTGGACTACTGATAATGCGGAAGCCATTGTGCAAACCAATATCCTGGGCGTGCTACGCATGGCAGCAGTCGCACTGCCACTTCTCAAACACAAACCTGATGCGACTTTTATGGCGACCAGTTCGGCGTTGGCATTCGTGCCTCGCGCAGATTTTCCTGTCTATTGCGCCAGCAAGGCTTTCCTGCATTCCTGGTTGCAGTCCTTGCGGCACCAGATGCGTCACTTCCCGATCGAGGTACTTGAACTTTCACCGCCGTATGTACAGACCGCGCTCACCGGTGGGCAGCAATTGCATGACCCGCGTGCGATGCCGCTGAGCGATTACATGACAGAGGTCCTGCAGATGCTGGAAAAGGGGCATACTCCACACGGCGAAATCCTGCTGAAGCAAGACTTGGCACGACGCCGGGCCGAGCGCGATGGCCGCTACGACGATATATTCGCAGCCATGAATCCGGTTTAACGATTGTCGCTGGATGAAGGCCGCAAACATTCGTCACCGCGAATTTTTATGCGGCGTAGCTGTTGCTTAAAATGATGCTCGTTTGAAATGCTGACTACCCGGATACGATACTAAGAATGTTGCCATCCGGATCCCTGAACCACGCAACCTTCATGTTGCCACCCACATGAAGGTCACCTTCAAGTGTCAGGCCGGGTAGGTCGTAATGCTCAAAGACGACACCTTTTTCCTTCAATGCGCGTGCAATGGTATCAATCTCATCGCCGACATCCCACATCAGCGTCGTCGCCTTGTTGCTGCCGGCATACTGCGACCGGTAAACATTGATTTTGGTATTGCCGCTACGATAGGTAATGACCTCATCGCCTTCAACCGATTCCTTCTGCAGGCTGAGCGTGGATTCGTAAAATTTCGCTGCGACCTGTATATCCTTGACTGCGACCATGGTGATCGCTTCCTTGCTCTTCAGCATGTCAGTCTCCATAAGTTTCGCTTGCCGACGGGAAATCAATATGGGCCTGGTCGGCAGAATGAATCGTTCGCAAACGGATGGATATTCCATCGTTGCACTTGTATGACGCATTTCGAATGCGCAACTAAGAAGGACGAAGCGTCAACATTATTAACGACAGCTGCGGTTAAAGTTGGTTCCGTATGCTTATAACCAGTCAATTAACGAGGCCTGTCACAGGCCTCGCCGCGCAATCTAGAACCGATAAGTCGCACCCACAGCCAGGCCGTTCGCACTGTTACTGAAATCAGCACTATAGGTTTGACCGAGTGGGAACGGGTTGGCGTTGTTGACGCTTACTTTTTCTTCTTTGCGATAAAAGTAAGCCACATTGATCGTCAGGTCCTCGATCGGGCTCCAGCCGGCACCGAGACTCAGCGTAGTGCGGTCGCCGGTAGGGAAGCGCGGTGTGCGGTCGAGGTCATTGCTCGGGGACTGGTCATAGCTTAAGCCGGCGCGCAGCAGCCATTGCTTATTCATCTGGTAGGAGGTTCCTATGGCATAGGTCCAGGTGTCGCGCCAGTTCTGTTCTTCCGTGATAGTGGTGAATGCATCCGGAGCCAGGGCGCCTCCACTTACGTTAGCGTTGTTAACGGTGATGCTTTTCATGCGACTCCAGCGTGTCCATGTCGTACCGGCGTACAGTATCCAGGAGTCACTCACTTGCTGCGTCAGCGACAGGTCCCATGACTCAGGTGTCTGGATTTTAAAGGAAGCTTGATAGCGGCCTGCCACCAGCACAGGAGTCGGAGTGCCAAGACCCGGTGTGACGCTGGTATGCCCTTCGAGCGTGTAGTCCACTTTTGAGCGGAAGCTCAGGCCGATGCGGGTGGTATCGTTTGCCTGGGCCAGCACGCCGAAGTTGTAGCCATAGCCGATGTCATCACCCTTGATCTGAACCTGACCGTCATTGTTTGGTGAGAATGCAGTCGTGTATGCCGTTTTCAGGGTACTGGAGATGCGGTTAATGGTTGGCCCGAAGCCGATCGAGACCCTGTCATTGAATGCGTAGCTGATGGTCGGCTGGAAAGTCACGACCTTGATCTTGCTCTGACTGCCGAAGTGGCGACCCTGGAAAGTGTTTTCGTATTCAGTGTCCAGGCCGAACGGCGAGTAAACGCCGAGGCCAAACGCCCATTTTTCATCAAGGGGTTTGACATAGAAGCCCATAGGCACAGTCCTGGAAGGAAGCATGTCGCCATGATTGGTACCAGGGCGATTGCCATTGGCGTTGCTGATTTCGCTCTTGCTATCAATTACAGCAATACCTCCACTGACTTGTTGTCGCTTGAGGTGCGACATGCCGGCAGGGTTGCCGAAAACGGTGCTGGCATCGTCGGCGGAAGAAGCACGGCCGGCAAAGCCTGTACCCATGCCGCTAATGCTTTGTTCGTTAAGTGCAAAACCATTGGCGAGCAATTGTGGGGATGCGATGGCCGCGCTGATGGCAAGCGTGGTTTTGAACGTCAAATTTTTCATTATTAAAATTCCGGATAATCACAGGACAATGATCACTATCGTGATGTGGAGGCCATGCCCTGATTGATGAATAAGCGGCGTATTCTGTCTGAAAGCGGGACAAGATTGGGAAATAAAAAATAAGGCTGATACGTCGATCGCCTGTCAATATTGCTTGCAGGTCTATTCCGACAAGCGTTTGTCCGCTTGTCTGATTTGTCGTTTTGCTTGGGCCACGTAAGATCACCAGACAATCATTCCAAAGGAGATCGCCATGATGACGCAAATCCAGGCCGTGCAGCAGCGTAATGAAGAACTTAAAAAGCGTGCAGAACGTGACACGATAGTGCAGGAGACGGTGCCGGGGGAAGACAAGATCCTGACTGAAGAAGAAAAGCGTATCGCCAGGGAGAGGGTCGCCAAAAGCACGACGGATGAAGATACGAATTAAGTGTCATCCGATAAGCTGGGCCGATAAAAAACCGCATCGCCTTTTGCAGGGATGCGGTTTTTTTACGTCTGTAACTTTATACGAATACCGGCGACGACAAGGGATTGAAGTCAGTCCAGTCGCCATTCACAATCTGGCCTTCCGAACGTTCGACGCACTGCGCACCCAGGGCGCGGAAGGTGTCGATGGCCTTTTCTTCCTCTTCTTCACTGGTCACAGTGACCGCGACCAGCATGCCGGCCTTGCGCAAGGGTGGAATATCCTTTTCTTCATCGGTACTGGATAAGGAACCGACCAGCGAACCGATGTGCGCACCGACCAATGCACCGGTGACGGCACCCAGTGGTCCGGCCGCGGTACCCGCCGCGCCACCTATCAGGCCGCCAGCAGCCAGCCCCGCTGCCGTGCCTTTATCGCTATCTTCCGAGCCCGGCGATTCATCGCGATCCCCACCGATAGGAAACATATCGTGCTGCCCAGGCGGATTAACGTAAAACGACGTGATCTGTCCATCTGGCGCGCCTGCACGATGCAAGGCTGCAAGTGCTGCTTTTGCTTCATCCTGCTGTTGAAAGTGTCCGGCGATGATTACTGTCATGGCATCTTCCTCCTGATATGGACTCGCATTACGCAAGTGATGCATGCTTGACTGTCAAATGGGTGATGAGTTCCGGGCGGCTATAAGGCTGACAGCGCATGTCGTCGCGGTAATGCCAGCTTGTCGGTACACGCCGACAGTGGCCTGGTGACAGATGGGATTCACGCCCCTGCCGCAAGAAAAGGCGCGTTGATGCAAATTTGCATCGGAAGTTCAGCCAATTACTAGTGCATATGGATGTTTGAGAGTTTTCTCATTCTGTCTGCGCACATTAATGTGGCATACCACCTAATGTGGATGTGTTTCTTTCACCAAAAACGGGAGATATCCACGTTTCAAATGATGATACAGGGTGGCACGGTAACTGCTATGTCAGTTCGGTCGGCGAATGTTCGCCTGATATTTTTCCTGTAAAGGTGGTGTACCACATTATTGGTAAAGATGGGCAAGTCGGGGGTGTCAATCAAGCCCGCTAATCACAATGAATCGGTCGTTTATCTAAAAAGGAGCTAACAATGAAACAAATAAAACATGCTGCCGTCGGCAGCGTGCTGGGTCTGCTCGCGTGTGCATTTTCAACGCAGGTACTGGCACAGACCAGCGTACAAGTCGGCGGTATGCTCGACGTGTATGCCGGTTCGATCAAACGCAGCGGTGATGCTGCGAGTACATCGGTGGTTAATAGTGGTGGCTTGCAAACCTCCTGGTGGGGTTTCAAGGGCACGGAGGAACTGGGCAATGGCCTGAAGGCACACTTTGCGCTGACCGGCTTTATGCGCCCTGACGTTGGTGCGATGGGGCGCTTCGGTACGGATACCATGTTTTCCCGCGACGCCAACGTAGGGTTGTCGGGCTCCTTCGGTACAGTGTCGCTGGGCCGTGACCTGGCACCCAACTTTGTGCCGTCGCTGACATTCAACCCGTTTGGTTCTTCCTTCCAGTTTTCGCCGCTCGGTTTGCATACGCAAACATCGTCCAGTCGCTATGCCGGGCGGGCATGGTCAGCCACCGTTGCCGGTGATACGGCGTGGAGCAATGAAATCATGTACGTCACGCCTAAACTGGGTGGATTTACTACCAGCCTTTTCCTGCAACTTGGTGAACAAGCCGGTAGTTCAGGTAAAAACAATTTTGGCGCCAATACCATGTATGCCAATGGCCCGCTCTCGTTCGGTGCTTACTTCCAATCCGTGAAATCGAATAATCCGGTCGATCCGGTGACCGGCGCTTCGCAAGTGTTTTCGTTCACACCGTATAACCGGGCAAGCGGGGCCACCTATGCACTGGCCGCTTCCAAAAACGACACCTGGTTTGTTGGCGGCGCATATGACCTGCAATTCATCAAACTGTTTGGAACACTGAATTACTCGACGAACAAATTATTGAATGCCGCAGACGATAGCCGCTATGACCTAAAATCAAATACGGTGCAACTTGGTGCCAGCATGCCGATCGGCAAGGGCTCGGCACTGCTTTCCTGGGCCAGGACCAATGTCAAGGCTGACGGGGATTTGAGTGCGGTACTCGGCAATAGCGATGTGCAGTCATCACTGGTGCGCAATACGGTTTCACTTGGCTATGATTATTTTCTTTCAAAGCGTACCGATGTCTATAGCGTCGTCAGTTACGATAAGCTGACTGCGCAATCCAGTGGTGTCAGCGCGGGCTTTGGTATTCGCCAGCGCTTCTGAGGCAAGGGGGGCTGACATAAAAAGCGGCGCGCGCAGTGCAGTATTGCCGCGCATGCTTTGCCAACTAAAAGAGGACTATTCAGATAGTCCTCTTTTTTGTTTACAGCGAACATCGATGCGATCTTCTGTGAATTTCCGGATTGCAATTTCGTATGAATTTTTAAAAAAACATATTGAATGTCACTAGAATTCATGTAATATATCAGTACATTTTATGCGTACAGCATATAGATAATAAATAGAACAGAGCAACAGGATCGCCCGCGGCGATTCAACAGGAGACAAAGATGGATGTACATACCGGAGTTAGCCTCCGCGCCAATGTGGCTGCACGCCTTGAGCGTTTGCCAATGACCCGTTACCAACGATCCCTATTCGGAATTATTGCAACAGCATGGTTTTTCGATTCGATGGATCTCGGCATTATGACCTTCGTACTCGGGTCTATCAAAGCCGAATTCGCACTGACTACGACACAAGCCGGCTTGCTTGCCAGTTCCAGCTTCCTTGGCATGTTCCTCGGTGCCGCAATCGCCGGCATGCTGGCCGATAAATTCGGACGCAAACCGGTTTTCCAGTGGAGCATGATTTTTTGGGGTGCAGGTAGCCTGGCCTGCGGTTTTGCTACTGACGTCACATGGTTGATGGTGTTCCGCGTGGTCCTCGGCTTCGGTATGGGAATGGAATTTCCTATCGGCTTGTCGATGGTATCGGAGATTGTACCGGCGAAGAGCCGCGGTAAATATGTGGCGATCCTCGAAGGTTTCTGGCCGCTCGGCTTTATCGCCGCCGGTATCCTCGCTTACCTGACCCTGCCTTTGATTGGCTGGCGCGGTATCTTTATCGCCTTGTCGATTCCCGCAGTATTTGTATTTATCGTGCGTCGTTACGTACCGGAGTCGCCACGCTGGCTGGAAGAAGTGGGCCGTGATGCGGAAGCTGATGCAGTAACGACCAAGATTGAAAAGAATGTGATCAAGGCGAATGGCGGCAAACCTCTGCCGACTCCTGCGCCACCAATTAATGAAATGCCGAAGAAGCAAGACAAGCGCGCCTTGTTTGCCGAGCTGTGGCATGGCGTATATGCGAAACGTACCGTGATGTTGTGGGCATTGTGGTTCTTTGCATTGCTGGGCTACTACGGCCTGACCACCTGGCTGGGTGCCTTGCTGCAGCAGGCAGGCTACGAAGTCACCAAGTCAGTGATGTACACCGTTTATATTTCGCTGGCGGGTATTCCGGGCTTCATCTTTTCAGCCTGGTTGCTGGAAAAATGGGGACGCAAGCCGACCTGCGTATTGATGTTGGTGGGGAGTGCCTGTGCCGCTTATGTATATGGACAGGTAGCAACGGCACAAGCGCCGGTTGCGCAATTGATAGGTGCGGGTCTGTGCATGCAGTTCTTCCTGTTCGGCATGTGGTCTGTCCTGTATGCCTATACGCCGGAACTGTATCCGACCCGTTCACGTGCTACCGGTTCGGGCTTTGCTTCCTCGATCGGTCGCCTGGGCTCCTTGCTCGGACCATTCGCAGTCGGCGTGATCTTGCCCATGACTGGTCATACCGGTGTATTTACTTTGGGTGCTATTTCTTTTGGTATCGCTGCTTTGGTCGTGATCGTAATGGGAACGGAAACCAAAGGGCGTTCGCTGGAAGAAGTATCGGGTTGATGTTGTGACTGGATGACACCGTGTGGATCGGTGTCATCCACTTGTTGTGCTTCGTGTGCAGTAGCTTTGTGGTGTTCAGTGCCTAGCTGAACACCATTTTTTTATGCGCTTGGGGAAGCACACTGATTAGTTTCAGCTACCTTTTTTAATATCGGCTTTGACATCGCCATAGTGTTCCTGGACCTTGCCGATGCCTTTTTCTATCTTGCCTTTTTCTTCGAGGTTTTTATTGCCGATGACTTTACCGGTGACTTCCTTGATGGCACCTTCGGCTTGCTTGAGATTGCCTTTAACTTGATCTTTGTTCATAGCAGTAACTCCTTGTAGTGTGTTCACTCAAAAAGCGAACGTTGGTGATGCAGGGAAAGTTGTGCGCAGTGGCACAGCATGCGATCCTGTTCAGCCGCCGTGAAAACCTTTCAATATGTCTTCCTTCGGCTTGTTCGGGTCTATGGTCGAATCGTTGGTTCTCTCCGGCGAATCCAGCTTGTCGCTTTCTTTCGCGTTTTCGCGCAGCCTGACTTGTGCATCCGGCGGTGGAGTGGGTGTGGCATTGTTTAAACCCGATTCCTCAGCCTGATCAGTGGCTTCGGTTTTCTTGCCTGTCTTGATGTCGGACATTCCATCCTCCTGTTGGCAGCAAAAATCTAATCATAGATACGCTGCGCCGTTTAGTTAATCGGACATTGACGCAAACTGATGTGGGATTAGAGGAAGTTGGTGACCAGCACACGCATCATTTTTTCCTGTGCAACAATGCTGTATTGCAATCGGCGGCAAGAGTTATGCATAAGCACGAATATTGGACTTACTGGCGTGATGGCAGCGCAAGCAGGGCGGAGTATGGCTTCTGGGCCGGTGACTCGGCGCCGGCGCTGGGTTCGCATTTCCATGATGAAGGGCAACTGACACTGGTGCTCGCTGGTAGCAGGAAGTTTGAAGTGAACAACAAAGTCATCCGGCTTGATGCAGGACAATGCCTGTACATTCCGGCGGGCATGCCGCATTGCAGTTTGCCGCACCTGGCGGCCGGGACCAGATGCCTGAATATCTATTACCAGCCAGCGCATGCACGACATCAGCCGGTAGTGCTGGATATCCGGCAACTGAATGCGCAAGCGCTTGATGTACCTGCTCTGCTACTGCAGATAGAAGAAGAGCTGGCATTAATGCGTGCCGGAATACAGGCAGCCGGTTCGACCGTGTGTTTGCAAGAATTCCGCAACAGCCTGGAATCCATCGCCGTCATCGCTTCCGCAAGCGGCTTGAGCCGCGAAGCATTCAGCCGCAAATTCACGCGGGACATCGGCATGTCGCCACATGCGTATCGTCTGGTCGGCCGCCTGAATGCAGCGCGCAGGCAATTACGCGACGGCGTCGCGGTCGCCGACACCGCTACCGATTTTGGCTTTGCCGATCAAAGCCATTTCGGCCGTCATTTCTTCCGCGTCTTTGGCGTGACGCCCGGTGCTTATCGCAATAGCATGCGCCGATCACAAACGTTCTAGATCAGACTGCATCGAATAGTTAGCCTGTCCTGACTCGGGAAAGGCTGTTATGGACGCGTTGATCATTGCACTTCTTTTTATATCCGGTATCGCCGGCGGCATTATCAATGCACTGGCCGGTGGCGCGACCTTGATTACGTTTCCGGTGATGCTGGCAGCCGGGCTTGCACCGGTGATTGCGAATGCGTCGAATGCGGTGGCGGTTGCTCCAGGTCATTTGATTGCCGCATTCGCGGATCGGGAAAAACTGCCGACCGCTGATAAGCAACTGATCATCTCGCTACTGCTTTGCGTCGTCGGTGGTGTGTTAGGTGCGCTGCTCTTGCTGACGCTGCCTGATCGCCTGTTCGTCTTGCCGGTACCGGCCCTGATTGCATTTGCCACTTTGCTGTTTGCCTTCGCCCCTGCCATCAGTGCCTGGGCGGAACGGCGCCGCGCCGGTGCGGAGGCGTCAAGGATGCATGGCTATGCGGCACTGGGTGCCGCCTCTATCTATGGCGGTTTCTTTGGCGCTGGCCTGGGCGTGATCCTGACAGCCGTACTTTCACTGGCCGAGCCGAATGACATCCGCAAGGTCAAGGTCATGAAGAATCTGTTGGCAACCGCGGTGAGCCTGGCGGCGATCACTATCTTTATCGTGCAAGGGGCAGTGCAGTGGCGCGAGACCCTGGTGATGTTGAGTGGCGCACTATTGGGTGGTTATGTCGGTGGCTTGCTGGTGCGTGTACTGCCTGCATCTATCGTGCGCTGGTTTGTGATTGTCGCGGGGATCGTGATGAGCATTGTGTATGCGCGGCGTTACTGGTTTTGAGCCGAGATGGCGCGGGCTTGCGGTTTGACCCTGGTCCGCAGATGGCCTAAACTATCGCCCATGTCTTTCCACTTTCCTTCCATGAGCAGCTTTGCAACAGAACAGTCCTTGATGACCGTTCTGTTTTCGCACGCGCTCAGGTTTATGGGCGCAGAACACGTCCTTCAGCCGGCAGCAGATTCCTAAGCCCGGCGATATTTCCTTTTTCTCATTTGCGCATCATCTATCGCCGGGCTTAAGCCAGGCGCGATAGCGGCCGACCCTTACGCGGGTTATGCCGCGCTTTGGGATTAACTCATGTCTTCATTTATTTGCGGCAAGCATAGCCTTGTCGGGTATCAGCACGTTGGTGTTGTGGTCTTGGCTTTCAGTCATCTTGCCAACAGGCCATGCATCTCTTGCGCCAGCGGGACGGATATATGGACCTGACCAAAAACTTCGTTAAAAACAAACGTCCATGCGCGGATGGTTTCCGCTGGTTCCTGCGCAACCATGCCGATGGCAGCGATTACCAGCCTTTGCTGAATGCCCTGGTCGATGCCGGGCGGGTTGATGACGCCTGCTGGTTACTGACGCAATTCGGTCCTACCGATGAAATCCTGCAGGTCGATGCGATCGATGCGGAAGCGATGGTGTTTGCCGGCACACTGGAAGTGCAGGGCAATATCGAAGTCACCGGCGTATTACGCGCAGGTCGTTCGATCCGCACCGGTGGCGGCATACGTGCGGGCAAGGCGATTGTCGCCGGTGAAGATATCCAGGCCGGTGGCAGCATACGTTGCGACGGTACGCTGGAAGCCGGTGGCGATATCAAGGTGGCCTGGGGCATTGAGGTCGAAGATGCGATACGCAGCGGTGGCGATGTACGCGCCGAATGGGAAGTGCTGTGCGGAGCGGGGCTGACGCTGGAGGGAAATCTCCTGGTCGGGCAAGACCTGCTTAGCAAAGGTGCATTGCATTGCCAGAAGAGCATACGCGTGAACGGTGCGATCACCGCACATGACAGCGTGTGGGCGGGTAATGGCATTGCCTGCGGTGCCACGATACTGTGCGATAGCCATCTGGAAGCGAACTGGGGCATTAAGGCCGGGCAGGCGATTGTTGCCAAGGGTTCGATCAAGGCCGGTGAGAGTTTGCAGGCGCAGGAAGAAATACAGGCGGGCGAAGGTTATGGCGTGTACGCCGGCCTGGTGGTGCAGCTAGAGGCCTGGGAAGCGAGTGCGCAAGTGCACGCAAGCAGCAAACCGCAACGTTTGATGAGCGGTTGGTGGGGAGGTGCCTGCCTGGTGTGACACCGGGTTCGCATTGTTGAACATACGCGAGAGATGAGAGATTTCCGGAGGTGAGTTTGAGCAGCTTGTTTGCTTCTTTCCATTTGCCGCTGTGGTGTCCTGGTTTGCTGGAGCTACGCATCGATGTACAACTGCCACCGTCCGAAGTGGAAAAAGAATTGGATGGCTTGCACCGTCGCCTCAATCGTCCCGGCGACGCCTTGTATGACTTGCCGACGCTGCAGATTGATTTCCAGGGTTTGAGATTTCGTTATCGCGTGGCCGACGGCGAGCATTACATCTATGTTGAAGACGTGAAGCGCGATTGCCTCGCCGGTTACACGATTTTCAACCGCCTGATTGAGCTCAACCGGCGACAGGATAAACATTTGCGCGCGACGCATTCGAAGTACGCGACACCGTATCAGCGACGCGGGATTGCGACGGCGATTTACCGCTGGTGGCTGGATGCCGGACATTGCCTGATCAGTGGTGCGCGCCAATCATCCGGCGCACATGCATTGTGGCGCTCGCTCGGTAAGCGCTACGACCTGGTGTATGTCGACTTGCGCGATAAAAAGCTGTGCTGCCTCGGCCCCAAAGTCAGCAGCCGGGTGCGGGAAGATTTGCATACGCGGATGATCCTGATCGGCGCAAATCAGGACTTGCAGGGCCTGGCAGAAAACACCGGCATGAGCCTGCATGCCGGCTAGTCCTTATGCGCGTACGCCGATATGCAGGTTGCGCCCGGCGAACAGGCCGAGCAGCGCCATCATGAAAGCCGCCCCCGCGCATATGAGCAAGGTCGCATTCCAGTTGCCTTGCGCATCATGGATCCTGCCTATCAGCGTCGGTCCGATCGCCGCCAGCGTGTAGCCTATGCATTGCGCCATGCCGGACAGTGCGGCAGCTTGCAGGGTATTGGCTGCACGCAGGCTGACGAAGGACAGGCCGAGGATGAGGGTGGCACCGGCGCTGAAGCCGAACAGGCAAGTCCAGAATACGGCGAAGCCTGGCGCAAGCATGAGTCCGATTATGCTCAAAACGGTGATGATCGATACGCCGAAGGCAATGCCGCGCTGGTCCTTGAAGCGACTGACCAGCGGCACGATCAGCAAGCCCGGCGTCGCCGCCGCGAATTGCATCAGGCCGTGCAGATTGCCGGCTTCAGTGGCGGTATAGCCGGCATCTGTCAACATCGCTGGCAGCCAGGTCGTCATGATGTAATAGACGAGGGAATTGAATCCAAGGAAGAGGCTGACTTGCCATGCCAATGCCGAATGCCACACCGGTGCTGATGGCGGTGGCGTGCTGATGCTGCCTTTCACTTCAGTGTGCTTGCGTAGTTGCGGCAACCAGATGAAGGCGCTGATCAATGGTAGTACGGCCAGAGCCGCCATCGCAAAGCGCCAGCCGTAGTCGGATAACTGCGCCAATGGAATCGCATAGACCGAGCCGACGGCGGAAGCGACGCCCATTGTTAACACATAGATGGCCGTGAATTTGGTGATTTGCTGTGGGAAGCTGCGCTTAAGCAAGCCGGGCAAAAGCACATTGCCGATCGCAATGCCCCCGCCTATGATCGCCGTCCCCACATACAGCGTCGCTGCCGATCCTGCCGAACGCAGGAGGATGCCGGCAATGATGACCAGCAGTGCGGCGAGCAGTGAGCGTTCGATGCCGAATTTTTTCGCCAGCAGGGAGCCGAATGGTGACACGGCCGCGAACGCCAGCAAGGGCAAGGTGATCAGCAGGCCGGCGGCGCTGGAACTTAAATCGAGACCGGTACGGATGGAATCGATGAGGGGCGCGACACTGGTAAATGGCACGCGCAGGTTCATCGCAATCAACAGGATGCCAAACAACAGCAGCGCCGGGCTGGCAAGCCGGGGTGTGGTGGCGGTGGTAATAGTGGAATACGGTTTCACGACAAGCTCTCGCAAGAAAATCACAGGATTTAGCTTAAGCCGCACCGGTTTTTAGGAATTTGTGGATAATGACAATTTATATCTAAAAACAGTCAAATTGCCTTATGGTCACTCTGCTGGGTTCGATTGATTACAACGCCGACCGGCTTTTTCAGCCGGCCGTTGCCTTGCGTATCGATACCGAGGGATCGGAAAGCGAGTCACCTATCCATATGCACCGCAAGGGGCAATTGGTAGTGGCCTTGCATGGCGGTGTGACTTGCGAAGTGCCGGGTGGTTTGTGGATGGTGCCGCCGCAATGCGGGGTCTGGATTCCGGGTGGCATGCCGCATAGCAATCGGGCGACCGCCAATGCGCGCCTGTGTTTCCTGTTTGTGGAGCCGGGTGCCGCCAGTCTGCCCGGCGAATGTGCGACGCTGGCGCTGACGCCCTTGATCCGCGAGATGATTTTGCACCTCGCGGATTTGCCGCAGCACTATCCACCGGATGGGCATACAGCAAAGCTGGTTGAAGTATTGCTGAGTGAGTTGGTGATGATGCCGACCGAACAATTGCATTTGCCGGTATCCGACCATGCGCGCCTGCGCCAGATTGCCAGCGCGTTGACCCAGCATCCGGATGACCGCAGCACGGTTGCAGAGTGGGGCGAGCGCTTCGCGATGAGTGAACGTACCCTGGCGCGGCTGGTACTGAATGAAACCGGCATGACCTTCGGCCGCTGGCGGCGCCAGTTACACCTGATAATCGCCTTGCAACGCCTGGCTTCCGGTGCATCGGTGCAAAGGGTATCGGAAGACCTCGGCTATGACTCGGTCAGCGCATTCATTACGATGTTCAAGAAAGCCCTGGGCAAATCACCGGCACGCTATTTTTCTGACAAATAAGCACGACGGAGGCGCACTGCAAAGCCGGAATTGACGGGTAAACACCCCTCTGTTCAAAGATGATGTCGCTTTATACATTGCCAGAATAGTGGCGCTGGCTACCGTGTCTTCCGCCGTGGCCAGAGGAGCGCTTTACACACCCTGACAGGAGCACGGACGTGACGAGAATCAATCTGGATAATATTGCGGCTTTACAGAATACTTTCGGTAATTATAAGAAAGCCCCCGGCACGCAATTCGCGGATGTGCTGAACAATACAACGAACCAGACGCTAGCAATCGGGCAAGGTACATTGAGTGTTACTGCTGTGGGTGCCACGTCATCCGCCTCATTCACTTCGGATTTGAATTCCGCCCTCAAAGCCTATGGCATCAATGTGCCACCTGCATTGCGCGTCACCGCAGGTGCAAATGGTTACGAGTTGAGCGGTGACCCACGCAATACACAATTCAAGAAAATGCTGGCCGATCATCCATCGCTCGGCAACGGTTTTGGTGGTGCTATCAGTTCTGCCACCATGGGCAGGAAAGCGGCCTTGCAAAGTGCGATGACTACCTTTGGCGGTGATCATCCGACCTCTGCGATGAAGAAATTCCTGAAGGATTTTGAAGATACGCAAGATCCGAAAGCCATGAGCGTCAAATTCGATGGTCAGGATATGAAGGTGGAAGAGCTCGGCGATAAAGGTTGGGGCCCGGTGAAAACCGAAGACTCCTTCATGAGCGCCTTGATCGACGCCTATGCCAAGTACATGCTGACGCAGGGCGTCTCGCTGGATAACGACAAAGATAAGAAAGAAGACGAGCAGTCCGCAGATAAAAAGACAGAAGAAAAGAGTGTAGCGACCAGCTAAGCCCGCTGTCTGCAATTTGCGTGTGCGGCACGTAAAAACATCACATGCATAAAGATTTACACGAAGCCAACCGGCTGTCCTGGAACGCGGCGACACGTGCGCACAACAGCCACAAGGGTGACCAGGCCCTGTTCTTTCGCAATGGCGGTTCCACGTTGTTCCCGGAAGAGCAGGGTTTGCTGGGTGAGGTGCAGGGTCTCAAGGTTTTGCACCTGCAATGTAATTCCGGCCAAGATAGCTTGAGTATCGCCCGCCTGGGTGCAGAGCTTACAGGTGTTGATATTTCCGATGAAGCCATTACCTTTGCCCGCAAGCTGGCGACTGATTCCGGCATAGCCGCGCACTTCGAGCGCGCAGATGTATTTGATTACCTGGGCAGTGCCGCAGTGGCGGACCGGAGTTTTGACATGGTCTTTAGTTCCTATGGCACTATTTGCTGGCTTTCCGATTTGATTGCTTGGGCGCAAGGCATTGCACGTGTACTCAAGCCGGGCGGACGCTTTGTGTTTGTCGAGTTCCATCCGTATGCAATGGTTTTCGATGAACAGTGGCGCATGCACTACGATTATTTCAATAGCGCTCCGCTGGCGCAGGATGGAGTCAGTGATTATGTCGCCGAATCCGGTGATGGCCTGGCGCTGGGCGAGTATCAGGCAGGTGAGCAGGAATTTGCCAATCCGCATCCCAGTCACGAATTCACCTGGGGTTTGGGGCAGGTGATTACCGCGCTGAGCCAGGCTGGTTTGGCGATCGAACGGCTGGATGAATATCCTTACGCCAATGGCTGGAAAGGTTTCGACGATATGCAGGATAGCGGCGGCCGACGCATGGTGCCACCTGCCGGTATGCCGCGTATTCCATTGATGTATTCCATCGTCGCGCGCAAGCAATAAGCGTTGTTGCAAACAGGTCGATGTCGGGAATTGACCTCGTATAAGAAAATCATCATTTTCTGTAATGTAGTGTACATTACTGTTTAAATTCAACCCGGCCCCTGCTATTTCCATGTCCGCCATCGCCCCCGAACCGGCCCGTATTGCGCCTACCCAGAAGGGTGAGGCGCGACGCCAGCGCTTGCTGGAAACGGCGGCGGACGCCTTTCTCGAATTCGGTTATGCCGATGTGTCGATGCAAGTCATCGTGCGCAATGCGGGCGGTTCCGCCTCGACGGCTTATCAATTGTTTGGTAATAAAGAGGGATTGCTGATCGCGGTGCTGGAGCGCGAACTGGAACAATTGCGCCAGCAGGTATTCCCCGCGACGGTATTTGAGCTACCGGTGGCCGAGGCGCTGGAAGTAATCGCACAGCGCCTGGTGGCGCATGCGGTGCAGCAGCGTTCGGTACGTTTTTATCGCCTGATTATGGCGGAATGCCATCGCCTGGAAAAAATGCAGGATTATCTGCGCCAGCAAATAGCGCTCCAGATTTATGCTCCGCTGGAACGCTGTTTGCGTACTGCATGTGCTCGCGGTGAATTGCAGATCGATGATCCGGAGCAGGCGGCCCGCATGCTGGGCAACCTGATCAATGGCATTTCACAGGAAGCACGAATAGAAGGTGGTTATGCGGACGGTCCGCTGGAGCGGGATCGTGTCTCTTGCAGTTACAGCATACGTATGTTTTTACGGGCATTCAGGTCCAGATGAAAGAAGTCCACGACGTCATTGTGTGTGAAGGTTGCGACGCGGTGTATGCGCGGGTGCCGCTGCGCGCGCGTGAAGTCGCACGCTGTCCGTGCTGCGGTACCGAACTCGAGCGCGATACCGGCGGCCAGCAGCAACGCATCCTGCCGCTGACGGTCGCCAGCCTGATCATGTTCCTGATTGCGAACCTGTTTCCGATTGTGGAAATCGAACTGCGCGGCTTGCGTAGCCAGACTACGTTGACCGGTGCGGTGATGGCGCTGGCAGGCGAGGGCATGTCACTGGTGGCGATGCTGGTGCTGGCGACGACCTTGTTGTTTCCCTTGTTGCAGTTGCTGATCCTGCTGTGGTTGCTGCTGCCTTTGCAGCAGCAACATCGCGCCACCGGCTTTGCGTGGCTGGTGCGTATTATGCAGTCACTGCGGCCGTGGGGCATGATCGAAGTCTTCCTGCTTGGTGTACTGGTCGCGATCATCAAGTTATCCAGCATGGCAACGGTGTTGCCCGGACCCGCATTGTGGGCATTCATGGCCTTGACCGTATTGCTGACGGTGGTGGTGTCTTTCGATCCGCGCGGTTTCTGGGATATGGTCGAAGGCATAGAGGAAGATAAGCGCGTCGCGGGAGAGCGGCGATGAGCATGCAGACACTGGACTTTGTCATTCCCGGCGATGCCGTTGACAGCAGTGAGCAGGCTTGCGACCAGTCGCGTCGCGCCATCAATATGGGCCTGATTGCCTGCCACCATTGCGATACGGTATGGGAAGAGGCGGAAGAAGGCGCTGCGTGCGGACGCTGTGGTGCCAAATTACGCACGCGCAAGGCCGATAGCCTGAACCGCACCTGGGCTTTGCTGATTGCCGCCTGCATGATGTATTTGCCGGCCAATCTCTTGCCGGTGATGATTACCAAAACTTTATTCGGTTCGCAAAACGATACGATCCTGAGCGGCGTGATTTACTTCTGGGTCAGTGGTGCGTACGGCCTGGCGGCGATTATCTTTGTCGCCAGCTTCCTGGTGCCGCTGTTCAAGCTGGCGGCCTTGTTCATATTGGTCGTGATGGCGCAACGCCGCAGCAACTGGCGGCGGGGTGAACGTGCGAAGCTTTACCATGTGATCGAATTGATTGGACGCTGGTCCATGCTGGATGTATTTGTCGTCGCGCTGCTGGCGGGCCTGGTGCGTATCCAGGGATTTGCTGAAATCACTGCGGGCCTGGGAATTGCCGCCTTCGGTTCAGTCGTGGTGCTGACCATGCTGGCTTCGTTGAGCTTTGATCCGAAGCTGACCTGGGATGGCGATGACGAAACACAAGAACATTTGAATGAAGCCGGATCGACTATGAAAGCAAATCATGACAAACACTGAAGAACGAACACCACTTCCGTCGCCGCGGGTCGCGCGCCGTCGTGACTGGATGCCTTCGCTGGTTTGGTTCATCCCGATCATTGCCGCGCTGGTCGGCATTACGCTGGTCGCGCATATCCTGATGCAACGCGGACCGGAGATTGTGCTGACCTTCAAGACAGCGGAAGGACTGGAAGCCGGCAAGACGGCAGTGAAGTACAAGGATGTGCAGATCGGCATTGTCGAGGGTTTGCGCCTGTCACGTGATCGTTCGCATGTGCGCGTGTCGGTCCAGCTGAACAAGGATGCCGAAGCTTTTACCGCTAAAGATACCCGTTACTGGGTCGTGCGTCCGCGCCTCGATACCTCCGGCATTTCCGGCCTCGGGACTTTGCTGTCAGGTGCTTACATCGGAGTGGATGCAGGAACTTCGGAGGAGACGGTTGAAGAGTTTGCCGGACTTGAAGTGCCACCTATCGTCACGCGTGATGCATCGGGGCGGCAATTCCTCTTGCGCGCCAATGATATCGGTTCGCTTGATGTCGGCTCGCCAGTCTATTTCCGTCGTGTGAAGGTCGGGCAAGTGGCCGCCTATGAGCTGGATGGTGATGGCAAGGGTGTAACCCTGCGCGTTTTTGTCAATGCACCTTACGAAAAATTCGTCGAAGCCAATACGCGCTTCTGGCATGCCAGTGGCCTCGATATGCAGGTAAATGCGAGCGGGCTGACATTGCGCACGCAATCGCTGGCAACCATCCTGCTTGGCGGCATCGCCTTCGGTACGCCTGACCTTGGCACGCCATCCGCATCACCGGCGGCGCTGGAAAATACCGCCTTCGCACTGGCGGAAGATGAAGCGGCGGCGATGAAGCAAAAAGACGGTTCTTCGGAAACCATATTGCTGTTCTTTAACCAATCCTTGCGCGGTTTGTCGCCTGGTGCCCCGGTTGATTTCCGCGGCGTGGTGATCGGCGAAGTGAAATCGATAGGCGTGGAATTCGACCGCGATGAACGTGAATTCCGCATGCCGGTCCTGGTACAAATTTATCCGGACCGCCTGCGTCGCCAGTCTACGGATGAAAGCAAGGAATCCAGATATACGCAAAAGCAACGCCTGCAATTCCTGATCAACAAGGGTTTGCGTGCGCAACTGCGTCCGGGTAATTTGCTGACCGGGCAAGTTTATGTGGCGCTGGATTTCTTCCCGAAACTGCCGCCGCTCAAGGTCGACCTGAACAAGCAGCCGTTTGAATTGCCAACCGTGCCGAACAGCCTCGATGAGTTGCAGGCACAAATCAAGGACATCGCCACCAAGCTCAACAAGGTGCCGTTTGACGAGATAGGCAAGGATTTGCGCACCGCACTGGCGACGCTGAACAAGACATTGATCAGCGCGGAAGAATTGACGCGTACCTTGAACAATGACGTCTCGCCGGAAATCACGGCAGCGATGAAGGATGCGCGCAAGACTATCAATAGCGCCGAACAAACCTTGTCGCAAGACTCACCGCTGCAGCAGGACATGCGCGAAGCAATGCGTGAGATCACACGTGCGGCGGGCTCGGTACGAGTATTAACCGATTATCTGGAACGTCATCCTGAATCCTTGTTGCGCGGTAAACCGGAGGAAAAGAAATGAAGCAATTGCTGAATAGTGCCAAAACGACCGGAGTGCTGCGTTCACGTTTGTTGACGGGTGTATGCGTGCTGGGCACCGTAGTCTTGCTGGCTGCATGTGCGAATACAAGTAATGCGCGCTATTACACCCTGACCGGGCCGACTGCCAGTGCGCTTACGCCGCCGGCATCGGCGACACCGCTCTTCATTGAGCTGGCGCCGGTTGCCGTACCGGAACGCCTGGCGCGGCCGCAGATGGTGTTGAGCAAGCCGGCCGGGCAGAGCGCCGAGCTGGAATTGCTCGAACAGTATCGCTGGACTTCATCGTTTGAAAATGAAATGCGCGATGCCTTGTCGGCCGGGATTACGAATCGGCTTGGCGCCGTTGACGTCAGCAAGAGCGGACGTTCGCAAGGGCAGGCGGTCTGGCGTATAGCGGTGCAGTTGCGTCAGTTCGATGCGATAGAAAATACAAGGGTGGATGCCGCTTTCAGCTGGACTGCACGCCGTAGCGATACCGGCAGCAATGCGGTTTGCCAGTGGGCGGGTAGTGAAGCGGTCGGCAGCGGTATGGATGCATTGGCACAGGGTGCGCAACGCATTACGGATCGCGCGGCGCAAATGATCGCGCAACATCTGGCGACGCTGGCTACCAATCCTGCCGCTCCCTGTCCGCGTTGATTTTTTAATCCGGCAGCGGCAGCGCTGCCAGCATATCGATATGCTCAATCAGGAAATCGATGAAGGCGCGGGCGCGAGTGCTTTGGTTACGCCGGTTCGGGTAATAGACGAACAGGTCTGCTGACGGCAAGACGTAATCCGGCAACACGATTTTCAGGCGTCCGCTTTTCACATATTTGGCGAGGTCCCATTCCGAACGGATCAGGATGCCATGCGCATCCAGCGCCCAGCCGAGCACGATGTCGCCATCATTGCTCGACAGTGCACTCTCCACTTTGATGACTTCATTACGACCATCGCGCGTGAAGCGCCAGGTCGCAGCCGCTTCATCGTTCTGCCTATGCGTGATGCAGCGATGCCGGCTTAAATCGGCCAGCGTTTGCGGCGTGCCATGGCGTTCCAGGTAAATGGGCGACGCGCATAGGAAGCGGCGGTTGGACATCAGCTTGCGCGCATTCAGGCGGGTATCCGGCAGCGTGCCGAAGCGTATCGCCAGGTCAAAACCGTTTTCAACCAGGTCTATCGGCTTGTCGCTGACTTCAAACTGCACTTCGACTTGCGGATAACGCCGCACGAATTCGGATACCAGCGGCGCGATCGCGGTACGGCCGAAACCCAGCGTTGCGTTTACCCGCAACAAGCCACGCGGTGCGCCGCCACCGGAGGAGACCGCGTCTTCCATCTCTTTGACTTCAGCCAATATCCTCGCCGCATAGCCGAGGTAGATTTCACCTTCGCTGGTGAGGCTGATGCTGCGTGTGGTGCGATTGACCAGCCTGACGCCGAGCCGGGATTCCAGTTGCGCCAGGCGCTTGGTGGCGGCCGGCGGCGTGATATCCAGTGCACGTGCCGCCGCTGACAGATTGCCGAGGCGGGCGATCAGGACAAAGAATTCCAGTTCGGATGTGATGTCAGTTTTCACTATAAGTGAATAATTATATGAAATTAAGTGAATTATAAAGCGCTCGTCTGCGAATAAGCTAGCGCTCCATAGATGCTCGTATCCAGTCCGGCATACAGCGATATTTTTAGGAGCCGCCATGAAGATTGTTGAAATTCGCGAAAAGACCCTGCCGATCAGCTCGCCCATCCGTAATGCCTACATCGATTTCAGCAAGATGACGCTGAGCCTGGTGGCGGTGGTGACAGATGTCATACGCGATGGCAAACCGGTGATTGGTTACGGTTTTAACTCGAATGGTCGCTATGGACAGGGCATGCTGATGCGCGAGCGTTTCATCCCGCGCCTGATGGAAGCCGATCCGGCGTCGCTCATCAATGATGCCGGTGACAATCTCGATCCGCACAAGATCTGGAACACCATGTTCACGAATGAAAAGCCGGGCGGCCATGGCGAACGTTCGGTCGCGATCGGCACTATCGATATGGCGGTGTGGGATGCGGTCGCCAAAATCGAAGGTAAGCCGCTGTTCCAGTTGCTGGCCGACCGTTATGGCAATGGCCAGGCGGATCGCAAGATTTTCGTCTATGCCGCCGGTGGCTACTATTACCCGGGGCAGGATCACGGCAAGCTCAAGGATGAGATGCGTAGCTATATCGACCGCGGTTATACGGTGGTGAAGAAAAAAATCGGTGGCGCGTCGCTGGATGAAGATTTGCGTCGTATCGATTCCATCCTGAGCGTGCTTGGCGATGGACAGAAGCTGGCAGTCGATGCAAATGGCCGCTTTGATCTTGATACCGCAGTGAAGTATGCGAAGGCTTTGTCGCAATACGATTTGTTTTGGTACGAGGAAGCCGGTGATCCACTCGACTTTGAATTGCAGGCAACCCTGCGCAGCTATTACGACAAGCCGATGGCAACAGGTGAAAACCTGTTCTCGATGCAGGATGCACGCAACCTGATCCGTTACGGCGGCATGCGTCCGGATCGTGACTGGCTGCAGTTCGACTGCGCGCTCAGCTATGGTTTGGTGGAATACCTGCGTACGCTGGACATGCTGCATGAACACGGCTGGTCGCGTAAGCGCTGCATCCCGCATGGCGGCCACCAGATGTCGCTGAATATTGCAGCAGGCCTTGGCCTGGGTGGTAATGAATCCTATCCGGATTTATTCCAGCCTTACGGCGGTTTCCCGGATGGCGTGAAAGTGCAGAATGGTTACATCACCTTGCCGGACTTGCCGGGCATAGGCTTTGAAGGCAAGGCCGACCTGTATAGCGAAATGCAAAAACTGACAGCGTAAATGGGTATCGTGATGCCGCCGGCGGAGTATCATGGCGGATCGAAAATCCTGCAGTACGGAGCCGGAAATCAAAGCAAACCTGCATGACCTGCTGGCATCACTACAAGCCCATGGCCTGCTCTGGGCCTTGACGCTGATCGTCATGCTGGAAGAAGACGCGGCCATGCTGGCCTTTGTTTTCAGCTGATTCAGCCAGTAGGAGAGTGCCGGCCATGCTGGTGGCCGGTGTTGGAACGCAGACCGCAGCAGGCGCTTAATGCAGCTTGCTGCGCGCGACTTTGAGTTCCTGGAATTGCTTCACGGTTTCCAGTACCTGCGCCAATTCATCTTCGGCATCCGACTGGATCAGTTCTATCTCATCGAAATCCAGCGTATCGTCGATGACGACCATCTCGACTCGGAAGATATGCGGGTACTTGTCGGTAATACCCTGCAACAGTACATCGAGCTTTTTCTTCGGCCATACTTCGCGGATACGTGCGGCGAGGAAGAGCCTGATGATGGTCAGGCCGTTGTCTTCGCTCAGCTCCTGAATTGCGAGTGCTTCGCGTTGCAGCCATTCCGGGAACTGATCTGCCGTGACGAAATGCGGTACGGTCAAAACGGAGACATGAAATTGTACGTTCAGGTTGTCCATCATTTCCCCCTTGTCACATTACATCGGCGAGCCTGTGGCACGAGCGGCTAGTGCTTCCAGTTTATACGCGTAAAACAGCTTTGTGGAGGGGATTTGCATCTGTTATTTTTTCAATACAGCGGCCAGTTTATCCATCACCAATGTGACGTCTTCTTCGGTCGCCAGGCCGATGCGTGGCCAGTTCTGCAGTTTATTGACTTCGGTCGGACGACCGGTCAGGTGGCGCAATTCGTCCAGCAGGCTGTTCAGGTTTGCCGGTGAAATCCCGTATGACGATGAAATCGGCTGCACATTGAAAGTGATTTCAGCCAGGTTGCCCGGCGCCAGTTCGGTGTGATAAATCGTGATCGTGCCGTTGCGCAGGAAGCGTGCACCATTCTGGCCGCCCAGCGGGCGCGGCATGCCAAATTGGGTTTTCAATGCGGCGAGGGCCTTGTTGTATACGGCGTTTTCCATCTTCTATTCCAATAATGAGTTTGTTGCGGTGATGCCGCCATTGTATGCCTCGTGCCGGAACGGGTCGGCTTTTTCTGCTGCCCTGAGGTGTGGGACGGGCGCGACAGCACGGAATCCCGCGCAGGCTTGGCGGTCTGCGATTTTCCGCTCTGGGAAGCAATATTTCCAATGAAATTAATGCTTTAGGGCAAATGCAAACATTTCAAAATTCTCCTGACAACAGATATATCAGTTACGGGCTTTGATGTACCGTTGCATCATTCCTGATCCTTTTTATTGGTTTCGGGCAGAACAGTTTCTGATTACTTGGGTGGATGGACGTATGAGTGATTTGCAAAAAATACAAATTCTCCTGGCTGAAGATACGCAGAGCGATGCGGAAGCGACCTTGCTCGCACTGAAAGAAGTTGGCTTGGCCTCGAATGTGGTCTGGGTCAAGGATGGGCAGGAAGTGCTGGACTATGTTTTTTGTACCGGACCGTTTATCGGTCGCGTGGGCGGCGTCCCGACCCTGATCATGCTCGATTTGAAAATGCCCAAGGTCAACGGCCTGGATGTGCTGAAGATATTGAAAACCACCGAAAAGACCAGGTTCATTCCTATCATCATGCTGACCTCCAGCGCAGAAGAACCCGATATCACTTACTGTTATGAATACGGTGTGAACAACTATATTGTCAAACCGGTGTTGCCGGTGAAGTTCGCGGAAGAAGTTTCGCGTGCGGGCTTTTACTGGAATCTCTTGAACAGAAGTCCCGCGATGGCATAAGCTTGGCACCTGCAGGTCGCATTTTTCATTTCGTATCCCATCATTTTTAATCCATCACCTTGACGTAAGCTGCGATTGCAGGGACATTAAGTGATGGATTTTTATTTCACTCAATCAAAACAGCGCTTGTTGCGTTACGCTGCCGTGGGCCTGGCAGCGTTTTTATTATCTGCCTGCGCCACATCGACTGGCGAGCGTTATCAACTGATAACGCAGGAGGGGCGGGCAGCAGGGTTTTCACCGGTAAGTTTTGGCAGTGCGCCGCCGCTGACCGGCTTGCTGCGCATGCAGGCACAGCGGCAGCAGGCACCGGCGTATCTATGGGTAGTCATAGAAGGCGATGGGCGCGCGTGGCTGAATATGCGCGAGCCATCGATGGATCCGACACCGGTGGATGCAGTCGGCTGGCGACTCGCAAAAGATATCTCGCAAAAAACAGTGTTGTATCTGGCACGTCCCTGCCAGTATGTATCCAGCGATGAGTTGGATGCTTGCTCGGTGGCCGACTGGACCGATGGCCGCTTTGCAGAAAAATGGGTGCAGCGTTTGAATAGCGCAGTAGACCAGGCCAAACGCATGACGCAGGCGCGGCAGATTGTGCTGGCCGGTTATTCGGGTGGCGGGGTGATGGCTGCCCTGATCGCGGCACGCCGGGATGATGTTGCCTTGCTGATGACGGTCGCTTCACCGCTCGATCATGCGGCATGGACCTCATATCACAAGGTCACGCCTTTACATGCTTCGCTGAGCGTGGTGGCGGTACAGCAGAAATTGTCGCGCTTGCCGCAACTGCATGTGGTGGGAGCGGACGACAAGATTGTGCCGCCCTTCCTGTTGCAGGATTTCCTGCGTGGCTATCCGACAGATACCCCGGCAGAGCTTGTGACCCTGCCGGGTATCGATCATCGGATGCGTACGCCTCTCGATTTAAGCCGGATCAGAAGTTCCAGAGCGCTTTTGCCGTCAATTGATGGCCGAGATACTTATCCCTGACTTCCATATCGTAGCCAACTGCAATCGTGGTGCCGCTTGCAGTGATTTTGCGATAGCCGAGGCCCAGTTGCAGTGCTTCGCGTCCTGGTTGTACGCCATCGATCTTGAAGGCCGGGCCGCCGCTGGCGAAGGTCGCTTCGATCGCTGGGGTATCGGCAAATTCATGCAGGTAACGGGCACGCAGCGTCGCGCTGGAAGAGGCGCTCAGCTTGTTGCTGAATTCCACACCCAATACGCTTTGTACTGAATTGGCGCTGGTGCTGGCAACAGTTTGTGCCGATGCACCACCGGTTTCGGTATAGCTGCCGTTGTCGAGGCGGCTGACACGTGCACCCATCAACCAGCGACCGCTCCATGTTGCATCCAAGACGAAAGGCAGGCCGTATTCAAAGCGGGCACCGATCTGGTTGCCATTGAATTTGCCGCGCAGGGTTTCGTTAAAGCCGGGAATGCTGACCAGGCGTTGCGTGGTGTAACGGTTGGCGGAAATCGCCAGGCTGGCATCCAGTGTGTAATTGCTTTCGGTACGGCTGAAGTAGCCACCGATATGCAGCGATTTGACATCATTGTCATCGCCGACACCTGCATCGCGACCATCGCTACCGGCTTGGGTGTAGCCACCGGAGATACCGACCATATCGCTCTTGTTCAGATCGGTTTCATAACCGACTGCCAGGCCTTGTGCATCGAGGTCAAAACCGTTCGCACCTTTGCGTGCTTTTTGTTTTGCGATGGAAGCCAGGCCTTGTACCCAGAAGCGGTTGCCAGAAGCGTCGCCACCGGCCAGGCCGGTCTTGTTCATTGCGACCTGTTCACCACCACGTGCTGCATCCATGCGATTGTCGAAAGCGGAGAATACGCTGCCTTGTGCTGCGGTCGCGGTGGATTGTGCTGCTGCATTGGTTTCCGGTGCCAGCTGCGACGTGGCTTCTGACAGCGCACGTGCATTCGGCAAGGATTGCAGGCTGTTCAAGAGCTTGAGGCCTTGTTCCGAATTAGAGAATGCACCGGAAGCAAGCTGGTTCAGCGAATTGGCCAGGCCACCGAGGTTTTGCGGCACTGCATTTGCCAAACCGTTCTGGCGATGCGCGACCAGTTGCAGGTCGTTGCCGCTGCCTTGCAGGCTATATGTATAGAAAGCGCCGCTGCCATTGTTGACTTGCAGATTGCCGGTAGTGGCGTTCAATGTGCCGGCCGACACCAGCGTGTAATTCGAGCCGTCTGCCACCGCACCGGTGATCAAAGGTCGTATCGTTGCGCCATCAGCGAAGGTCGCGTTACCAGTCACGGTAATCTTGTCACTGATATTGTTGGCACCGATGCGTGCTTCCAATACGCCGCTGGCACCTTGTGTATAGTCACCGGCGACAGTCACGTTACGGAAGGTTTCGCCGCTTGCTGCCTGCAGGGTGCCGTTGACAGTCAGGTTGCCGCTGGCAGTGACATCACCGTTGATGCGCAAGTTACCGCCGGCATCGACCTGGATATTGTTGGCGTCGGTCACTGCATAGTTGAAGGTGGTATTGCCGCCCAGAACGGTGATGTTCTGGAAGTTGCTCAGCTGTCCGGCATTGAAGGTTTGCGTGCCATTGGTTTCCAGCAGGTTGACGCCGGTACCGCCGTCTATGCTGCCGACCACTACACCACCGAGCAGGCGCAAGGTGTCATTGCCTGTTCCCATATCGATCGCCAGGCCATTCTTGCCTTCGATGCGGCCATAGTTGACCAGCACGTCATCGCCCGCACCCATTTGCACGGCAGCGCCGGCTACGGTGCTATTGTTTTCGCCGAGGCGTGTGGCATCTGCACCGCCGGTAATGACGCCAGTTGCACCGTTGATCAAGGTGTCATCAAAAGTACCGACCAGGCCGACCGCGACTTTCTTGTCACCGATGATGGTGCCTTCGTTGACGATACTGATGGCTGCAGCTGCTGCGGTGGCCGTACCGCGGCCACTAGCGACTGCAGTGCCGTCGGAACCGTCGTCAATCAGGATGCCTTTGGATTGGCCGTAGATGGTTGCGCCCGCATGATTGATGATGGTGCCGCCACCTGCGGCAATGCCGTCTGCACCGTTAGGAGCACCACCGGAATCAACACCACCGGCGCCCAGGCCCTGAATACGGCCATAATTTTCTATGTATGCAACGCCGTCGATATCAACACCGTCGCCGTCACCATTGCTGGTGGTGCTGATGCCACCTGTACCAGGTTGCTGGAAGACCTTGCCGTCTCCAGCATATTGGCCGCTGATCGTGCCATAGTTAATCACGGTTCCTGTGCCGTCGCTACCGACACCCGAACCATTACGTCCGATAATTTGACCGCCGCGCTGGTTCGTCACCGTCACGCCATTATCTGCAGTAATGCCGTGACGTGGGCCGCTGATTGTTCCGTAGTTTTCAATAACGACGCCAGTGTTACCGCCGATATCGATTGCGTCGCTGGCACTGATCGCGCTGTCGCAGGCTGAGCCAAGATAGTCAGGGCATTTGGTATTGACTATGCCATTACTGATGATTGTTCCGTAGTTTTTGATGGTGGTGTTGGCGCCGGCGCGAATTGCGTCATCGGCATCGGCACGTATCGTTGCGCCGGTATTGGTCGCGGAACCATTGGTAATCAGACTGCCGCTTGATGACGTAATGCCGCGTGAATCAATCGCTTGCCCGCCGGCCGCGCTGCCCGTGCTCTTTTGCCAGATGGTGCCTTGGTTATTGATCTCGATTACGATGTTTGCTTTATTGGTACGGATAACATCATTGGCTGCGGCGGATATGGTTGCGCCGGCTGCATTGTTCAGAATGAGTTTGACTCCGTTTCCGGTCACGTCAATTGTGCGCTCGGTACCGGTTTGTTCGATCGTTCCTGCGTTATTTAACGTGGCTGTGCCGCTCGTGCCAGTCACAGTTACGGCGATGGTTGAGCCACCGAGGCTCAAGCTTGATCCGTTACTGACTGTTCCGGTGTCACCAGCGGTCAGAGTCTTTGTTGTTGTGCCGGAATCGGTCGGAATGGTGAAGGATGCCGCCCACAAAGGGGAGCACAAGGCTGCCTGCAAAGCTATGACGAGGGGAAGCGGGCGCAAGGGATGGCTGAAACGCATTCTTATGTCTCCGAATAAATTGCCGGATTATGCGTAGCCCAAATGACAAGCTGATTACAGTTTTGTTACGGTTTGATGAATGAGCAACAAAAATTGGAGACAGCTCGAGAGCGCCAGAGCGTGCTTTGTATACGCTTGTAAAGTTCGCCTTTAATCGCTTTGGTTATAAGCAAATGACAATTCCGTCATTATCAGAACAGGGCGGACACGGTATCCTGACGGACAATGTTGCCGAGTTATAAGGCATTCGTTATAATGAGAACTATTCTCAAGTAGTTTGTTCTGACCAATACCCATCATGCAGCGTATTCAGGCTGGCCTGCTGATGTCTGCGATAGTTCAGTCCCGACTGGTAAAATACGCGCTCCTTTTTCCGGGGAAACCCGGGAGTGCCTGTCGCACGCGTCGCAACTGGTTTGCCCGTCTGCCTCTGCTTGCTTGTACAAGACAATTTGATATTTAGGATGTATTGATTTTATGGCTGCTTTTGACACTGTTCGTGTTCTCTCTGTACACCACTGGAACGACACGCTGTTTTCCTTCACTACCACCCGCGAACCGAGCTTCCGTTTTGAAAGCGGCCATTTCGTCATGATCGGTTTGCCGATCGATGGCAAGAATGTGTTGCGCGCTTACAGTATTGCCAGCCCGTCGTGGGAAGAGCATCTGGAATTCCTGTCGATCAAGGTGCAGGACGGCGCACTGACCAAACACCTGCAAAACCTGAAAGTCGGCGATGAAATGCTGGTCGGCCGCAAGCCAACCGGTACACTGGTTATTTCCGACCTGTTGCCGGCCAAGCGTTTGTTCCTGTTCGGTAGCGGCACCGGCCTGGCGCCATTCATGAGCATCATCCGTGATCCGGATACCTATGAGCGTTTCGACCAGGTGGTCCTGGTGCACGGTGTGCGCCTGGTGAGTGAACTGGCTTACCGCGATTACGTGGCAAATGAGTTGCTGCAAATCGAAGGCCTGGGCGAAGAAATCGCAGCCAAGCTTTTGTACTACCCAACCGTCACGCGTGAGCCTTTCGTCAATGAAGGTCGTATCACGACGGCGATTTCGACCGGCAAGATGTGCGAGGACCTGGGTATCGATCCTATGAGCCCATTGACCGACCGCGCAATGATTTGCGGCAGCCCGGACATGTTGAAAGACACCGCCGGCGAACTCGACAAACTCGGCTTTGAAGTGTCGCCGGGTATCGGCCAGCCGGGTGACTATGTGATCGAACGCGCTTTCGTCGATCGCGGCTAAGCACTACAGGATTCGGCCCCGGCACTAGCAGGGTGTCCGGAATCAAACAATGGCGTTGAATGTCGATATGAACATTCAACGCCATTTTTTTGCCTGATCTTCTTCACAATTCTTTACCTTGCAGAGGCAGGGTTTGTCTTGATAATACGCGGCAGACTCGTTATCGTTAGCTACCGTTAATCCGATGCTGTCGCAGCCGTATTGACGGCATCGCCAGCCACGCCATCATGTTTTGGAATAGCCAGCCAGTCCGGTCAGGGCTCGTTCACTGCTTATTCACTATCGTGCGCCGAAGTCATCCGGCGCAGCAGTAATCCCGCTGTCACACCAGCGCTTTAAGGTGGCAGCAGTCGCTCCGGATTTGTTCCTGCGTTGTAGCAAGAGCTATCAGCGTTTTTGATTCAAACCATTTAATCGTTCACTTTTCGAATGCCTTTGCCCATGAAGTCCATTACTTTTTTCGCCGGCCTGCGCCAACGTCTCTTCAGTCGTCGTGCACTGATCGCCTTCCTGATTGTGCTGCTGGCTGCCGGCGGCTATTGGGGCTGGAAAAAATTCTATGGCAAAAAAGATCCGCGCGAGATTTATCAGGTTGCCGAAGTACAGCGCGGCGATATCCAGGACCTGGTAACGGCGACCGGTACCGTACAGCCGCTCGAATACGTGGACGTCGGTGCGCAGGTTTCGGGGCAATTGAAGAAGCTGTATATCGAAGTTGGTTCGGTCGTGAAGGAAGGTGATCTGCTGGCGGAGATCGACCCGACCGTGTTCCTTGCCACTGTCGATGCGCGCCGTGCGGGTTTGCGTAATCAGTTGGCGACAATGAAGGACAGGGAATCACAGCTGGCGTTGGCGACCTTGCAGTACAACCGCCAAAAGAACCTGATGGCAGCCGATGCGACAACGACAGAATCACTGCAAACGGCGGAAGCCACATTGCGTTCGGCCAAGGCGCAAATCGATGCCTTGCAGGCGCAGATCGAACAAACACAATCGACGTTGCGTGCGGATGAAGCCAATCTCAACTATGCAAAGATTTACGCGCCTATGGATGGTACGGTTGTCTCGCTGACTGCACGCCAGGGCCAGACCTTGAATGCGAACCAGACGGCACCGACAATTTTACGGATTGCCGATTTGTCGACGATGACGGTACAGACCCAGGTGTCGGAAGCCGAAGTAGGCAAGCTGCGCAAGGGCATGGAAGTTTATTTCACTACGCTGGGTAGTCAGGGACGGCGCTGGTATGGCGCTTTGCGCAAGGTTGAGCCGACGCCTACGGTGACCAATAACGTGGTCTTGTACAACGCACTGTTTGATGTGCCTAATAAAAACCAGGCCTTGATGCCGAGCATGACGACGCAGGTCTTCTTTATCGCGGCAACAGCCAGGGATGCATTGCTGGTGCCGACTGCGGCAGTAACTACCAGCCGCGGTTCCGGCAATGCCGGTGGCCGACGTGAACGTGGCGAAGGCGGTGAACGCAAGGGTGGTGAGCGCAACCCAGCTGAAGCAAGCGAACGTAAACCGGTGGAATCCGGCGACAAGAAAGCGACGGATACAACTGCTGCTCCAGTCAAAGCACCAACTGCGCCTGCAGCCGGCACAGACAAGGCCAAGGCCGGTGCGAACCAGTTTGCGAATATGACTCCGGAAGAACGTCGTGCCGCATTTGAAAAAATGAGCCCGGAAGAACGTGAAGTGATGCGTGAGCGTCGTCGTGCGTTGCGTGAAGCGGAGAAGCTGGCTGAAACACCGGCGACGGAAACCGCAGCGGCAGCCGTGACAGCGAAGAAAGACGAAGCCAAATCTGCCAAGGGTGACAAAGCACAGGCCGGCTCGCCTGCTGCCAAAGGTAATGCTGCGGCAGATGCATCAACCTCCAGCAGCGGTTTTGCCGAACAAAGCACCACGCGTACACCGCGTACCGGTACTGTGAAAGTCATTGGCAAGGATGGCAATATCGAACAACGCAAGGTCGAGCTGGGTGTTACCAACCGTGTGCAGATGCAGGTCTTGAGCGGCCTCGAAGAAGGTGACACGGTCGTGCTCGGCATGAAGCTGCCACCATCGACCAAACGTCCGGCTGCCGCAACTAACCAGCAAGGCGGTATGCCGCCTGGCATGGGCGGACCATCGGCACGGGGTCGTTGATGGACGAGCAGATGGATATGGATGTCGTGAGCAATATCACGCGTCCACATGATGAAACGCCACTGATCGAGTTGCGCGGCGTCACCAAGACTTACCGCAATGGCGGACTGGAAGTCGAGGTGCTGCACGGCATAGACCTGAAAATCTATGAAGGCGAATTCGTCGCCATCATGGGCGCATCCGGCTCGGGTAAATCGACGCTGATGAATATCCTCGGTTGCCTGGATAGACCGACGACCGGCAGCTATCACTTCATGGGACGCGATGTGTCCGGCTTCGATCGCGACGAACTGGCGATGTTGCGCCGGGATGATTTCGGTTTCGTGTTCCAGAGTTACAACCTGATCGCTTCCGCCAGTGCAGTCGAGAACGTCGAAGTACCGGCCATGTATTCCGGCTTGCCGCCGGCCGAGCGGCATGCGCGGGCGCAAGCCTTGCTGGCGGAACTGGGCCTGGCTGAGCGCTCGCACCACCGGCCGAATCAATTGTCTGGTGGGCAGCAGCAGCGGGTGTCGATTTCACGCGCGCTGATGAATGGTGGCCGCATCATCCTGGCCGATGAGCCGACCGGTGCGCTGGACAGCAAGAGCGGGCAGGATGTCATGAAGTTGCTGGCGGATTTGTCGGCGCGCGGGCATACGGTTTTGCTGATTACGCATGCGAAGGAAGTGGCCGACCATGCGCAACGCCTGATTGAAATCAAGGATGGTCATATCCTGTCCGATCCGGGGCCGGCGCAACAGTCGCCGACGCAGGCAACATTTATTCGTCCGGTAGTGGCCGGCGTGGGTTCGCGCCTGGCGGACATGCTGGAAGCGGCCAAGATGGCACTGCGTTCATTGCGCGCCAACTTCTTCCGTTCAGTGTTGACGTTGCTCGGTATCGTGATCGGTGTGGCCTCCGTGATTGCGATGCTGGCAATTGGCGACGGCGCCAAGCAGGAAGTGGTGGAGCGCATCAGTGCGATGGGTTCCAACCTGTTGCTGGTGCGTCCGGGTGTACCGAACCAACGCGGTTTCAACAGTACCGCGACGCTGGTGGTTGATGACGTTCGCGCCATCGATGAGTTGCCGAATGTACTGGCGGCGGTGCCGGAACAAAGCAGTAGCGTCACCTTGCGCTTCGGTACGTCAGACACTTCGACCAGCGTGACAGGCACCTCGGCCAAATTCCCATTGGCACGCCAATGGCCGGTGGCACAGGGTACTTTCTTCAGCGAAGAAGATGAATCGAATTACGCTGCGGTCGCAGTGCTGGGCAAGACCGTCGCAACTGCATTGTTTGGCGAAGACAATCCTATCGGCGAATTTGTCCTGGTGAATAACCTGCTGTTCCAGGTCGTCGGTGTGATGTCGGAGCGCGGTGCTTCGCCGATGGGTTCAGACCAGGATGATGTGGTGTTCGTGCCGTACTCAACCAGCAGCCTGCGTTTGTCCGGCCAGCGATTTTTACGCAATGTGACGGTGGCGGTAGAGAACGTCGACCATATAGACAATACGCAGGAAGAAGTCGACAAGCTGCTGCTGGAACGCCACGGTACCGTTGATTACCAAATCCGCAATATGGCTTCCATCATGGAAGCGATGGAGCAGACGCAAAACACCCTGACCATCCTGCTTGGTTCGATTGCCGCGATTTCCTTGCTGGTCGGTGGTATCGGCGTGATGAACATCATGCTGGTCTCGGTGACCGAACGTACCCGCGAGATTGGGATCCGTATGGCGACCGGTGCGCGTGAGAGCAATATCATGCAGCAATTCCTGATCGAAGCGGTGGTGGTGTCCGCCATCGGCGGTGCCATCGGTGTGGTTGGCGGGTTGGCGACGGCGGCGGTGATCGATGCCTTTGGCACCCCGATCAAATATTCGCTGACACCGGTAGTGCTGGCCTTTGGCTGTGCCTTCATGACGGGCCTGGTGTTCGGTTACCTCCCAGCAAAAAAAGCAGCGCAACTCGACCCTGTGGTCGCCTTGTCGGCAGAATGAAATGAAATCAATGAACCCACGTTTTACTTTCCGTCATACCCGTCTCGCATTGGCCATTGCCGCAGTGCTGGCGCTGGGTGCCTGCGCCGGCCGTATCGATGCGACCAAACCGAACCTGGAAATGCCGGCTAGCTGGACCGAAGCATCATCGGCTACCGCAGAGTTGCAACGCGACTGGTGGCGCGGTTTTGGTTCGGATGAATTGTCCGGCCTGATTGACCAGGCACTGGCAAACAATCCTGATTTGAATATCGCAGCGGAACGTGTGACCCAGGCCGAGATTACGGCGCGTCTTGCGGGTGCATCCTTGTTTCCGTTGCTGACGGTCAGTGCGAATACCGGTGTCGGCTCCAGCAAGCCCGGCCAAACTGCAACGGCAACCGGCTGGACCAGAAACGAAAGCTCGGGCGTCGCACTCGCGGTGGCTTATGAGGTCGATGTCTGGGGCAGGGTCGCCGCAGTGGCGAGCGGCGCGAACGCTTCCCTCAATGCCAGCCGCTACGATATGGAAACCGTGCGACTGACGCTGACGACCGGTGTCGCCAACGCTTACTTCCAGACCCTGGCGTTGCGCGTACGCCTGAAGGTGGCACAGGAAAACCTGGCTATCGCAGAGAAGGTGTATTCGATCGTCGAGGCGCGTTACCGCTTTGGTTCGGCTTCGGCACTTGATATGAGCCGCCAGCGCGGTGCGGTGCTGGCGCAAAGAAACATCCTGCTGCCTTTGCAGGTGCAGGAGCGGCAGACTGTCAGCGCACTGGCGATCCTGCTCGGGCGTCAGCCGCAAGCCTTGCAGGTTGCCGCACAGGATTTGAATGTCCTGACCGTACCGGAAGTCAGCCCGGGTTTGCCGTCGACGCTGATCACGCGCCGGCCTGACCTGGCAAGCGTGGAAGCCCAATTGTTTGCCGCCGATGCAAATGTGGCGGCAGCGCGTGCGGCTTTATTGCCGACGATTTCACTGACCGGTGCCGCGGGTAATTCCAGTGCCGCTTTGCTGGCCCTGGGTAATCCGGCTTACAGCGTCGGGCTGACGGCTTCGTTCGTGCAGACGCTGTTTGACGGCAATCGTTTGCGCCTGCAGGTGGAGACCAGTGAATCAGTGCGTCGCCAATTGGTGGAAAGTTACCGTCGTACTGTCTATGCATCGCTGAAGGAAGTCGATGATGCACTCAGCAACGCCAGCCGCAATCTGGCACAGGAACAGGCGCAAATCGAAATCAGGAATGAAGCACGACGCGCATTGCAGTTGTCCGAATTGCGCTATCGCGAAGGTGCGGATGATTTGAATACGCTGCTGGATGCACAGCGCACCCTGTTTGCGGCTGATGACCAGGTGGCGCAGCAGCGTTTGCTGCGCCTGACCGGTACCACCGATGTCTTCAAATCACTGGGTGGTGGCTGGAGCAGGACGCCAGTGCAGTAAGCCGACATGTGAGAAAAGCGGTTGCCAGGGAAACCGGGCCGCCGTTTTTATTTATGCCGATTGCAATGCGGGGCGGCGTGCGATGCGATAAATACTGCCTAGCAGCAGCGTGATTGCGAGTGCCGGCAAGGCGGAGCCGACTACCGGCCACATCATTGGACACAGATGGAACGCTGCAATGCCGACCAGCCAGATCGCTACCGGCACCACGTTCACGCCTTTATCGGTGGCTTCACCCTTTAATGCCAATTGCGAAATCACCACGCCGAACAAAGGCACAAACACCGAGCTCAGGGTCAGCAGGAAGGGTTCCAGTCCATGCATCGGCAGGAACAGGGCGCAGGCGGTGGCGACCAGTGCCAGCGTGATGCCCCAGAAACGTATCGTGAATTTACCATGCAGGAAATTCAGCGAGACTGAACCGGAATACACGTCGCCGTAAGCATTATCCATTTCATCGATCAGGATCAGGCCGAGCGCAATCAGGCCGCCTTGCGCCAGCAACAGCGTGGTCATCAGGTCAGCGCCGGGATTGGACGTGCTGACGATCAATACACCCAAGGCGTGGCACCAGATATTCGCCACCGCAAAGCCGAGCCAGGTGCCGCGGAAGGTTGTGGCGCCGGCTTTGCCGTAGCGCGCGAAGTCAGCCACCAGCGGCAACCATGAGACCGGCATTGCCATCACCAGGTCTATGCCAGCCAGGGTACTCATCGAACCATCGCCAGCGCGATGCCAGATTGCGTCGAGGCCTTGGGCCTGTGCTTTCAGGAAGAATTGGTAGGTCAGCCAGATCAATGAGAGGATCACCAGCGGCAGGCCGAAGCGACCGACGAACCAACGCACCAGGCCTATCATCGAACCGGTCGCCAAGCCGACCAGCAACAAGCCCCAGAACAAGGCGGTGACGTAGGGCAGCCAGATTGCATCGAGGCCGGTAATGTCCTTGATCAGTGCGGTGGTGCCGTCACGCATGACGACCAGTTCGAATGCACTCCAGCCTATCAGTTGCACCACGTTCAGGATGACCGGCAGTTTGGCAAACGAGGTACCGAGGGTCTGGCACATCAGTACCGGGCTCGACAGGCCGCGTTCAAAGCCGATATAGGCGACCAGTGCGAGCAGGGCGGCACCGAGTACGGAGCCGATAACGATAGCGAACAGGGCGGTTTGCGTGCCGAGCGCAGTGCCGAGGAAGGCACCGATTTGCATGACCAGCAGGCCGACGCCGAGGCTGAACCACAGTGCTGCATGATCGCGGAAGGAAAAGACGCGCTCGTTTGCCGGGATAGGAGTGAATGCGGTATTGCCAGTTGCCGCAGAAGCGTTTGGTAAAGCCATCATGGTCTTTCAAAAGATGGCAGGTCAGCGGATTCGATGCCGCGTGGAGCGGCGATGGATTACATGCTTTCCTGCGCGAGGATTACCTCAATCAGGTTCAACGGGTATCTCTCACCCACGCGCATGCGCAGGACCCCGAGCCAAGTGTCTGAACACGTATTTAAAGTAAATGTTCAAACAGGTCGCTACTTTGAGCCAAAAAACATTTATAGGCAAGCCCGGCGGGCATGTGCGATGAAGTCGCCATCTGCGGGGAAGGGGCCGGGCCGAAAAAACCGAGAACTTCCTGAACCAAAGCAATTCTTCTCCATCCTAGAATGGGCTTGTTTTTTTAGCAAAAAACGATGTCCGAAAATATTCCGTCTTTTAATCTTTTACCGGGGAAGCCATGCTGCGTTTTATCTCTTTGTCCGCTCTTGTTTTTGTCACTGCCACTAATGTCTATGCGAAGTCCGAGGTTTGCCACGCGACCTCCGAGAAGCAAATTGCTTCTTTGTTTGATCGCTGGAATGCATCGCTGCAAACCGGCGAGCCCGCGAAAGTGGTCGCCAACTACGCCGCCAAATCCATCTTGTTGCCTACTGTCTCAAATCAGCCGCGCCTGAGTGTGGCGGAAAAAGAAGACTACTTCGCCCATTTTCTCGCACACAAACCGGTCGGCAGCATCGATAGTCGCAGCATCGAACTCAACTGCAATAGTGCAGTCGATGCCGGCTTGTACACCTTCAAGTTTGACGATGGCTCGCAAGTAAAGGCGCGTTACACCTTCACTTATAAATGGGATGGCAAACAATGGCTGATCTCAAGCCATCATTCTTCCGCGATGCCGGAAAAAAACTGAAGCGGGATTTGAAGAGCCTGGGAAAGCGTTCCTGATCAGGAGCAGGCGGCACACATTGCGTGTTTGCCTGCAGAGGAATGCCGAACGGCAGAAAAGAAAAGTCGGGTCGCACAATAAAACTTGGAGGGGGAGCGACCCGACGAAAATGGTAAATACTGTATATAAACACAGTATAACATCGGATCCGGCAAAAATCAAAAGCCCACATCAAGTCTGTGAAATATATTCCGCAATGTTGTACGGAAGGTGAATAAAAGATGTCGTCATGATAAAGTTTGTGCGGTGCAATATTGCCCGTCTTCACTTTTATCCCTATGACGACCACTCCGCATCAATTCCGCATCGGTTTAGCCACCAGCCGCACTCACCAAGACGCGCCGAATTCCGTACTGGCACGTTTGCTCAATGGCAGCCGCATCGCGATCGAACAGCATTTGCAACCGCAATTGATTGTCGTCGGGCGTACGCTGGATGCGATGGATCACCTCGGTTTGCTGAAGAATTACCCGCATATCGAGCGCTTTCCTTATGGTCGCCATGGCGGATTGATGAAGCTGGTGTCGCGGGTAGTCGATACCGATCCGGCGCGGCGGCTGGATGCGGTGATGTACTTGATGGATCCGGTCGATCCTTCGTCTATCTTTCCGGAAGCGGTAGCCCTCAAGCGCCAGTGCGTAATCCATGGCAAACCTTTCCTGTCGACGTTGGCCGGTGCACGTGAATGGCTGGAGCTGGAGTCTATCGCCATCGGCGCGGCACCGAATCCGGAGCTGGATGAAACTTTCGACCTGAAGAATGAAGGCATTGCGATGATTGCGCACGATGCGATGAAAGGCCGCATGCTGGAAATCGCCGAGCGTCATTTTGATTTGCTGGACCAGTTCGGCTTCCGCTGTGCGACCGGTACTACCGGCAGCCTGCTGAACAAGCTGGCGCAAAAAATCAAAGGGGAAGAAGCGGGGCGCAACTGGGTCAAGCCTTACCTGAGCGGTCCGATGGGCGGCGATGCGCAGATTGCCGAATTAATCCTCGATAAAGACCAATGCCGTCGCGTGCTATTCCTGGAGGACCCGCATGTGGCGCGCCAGCACGAAGCCGACATCCAGCTGCTGGAACGTGCAGCGCGTACCGTGACCGATTACGCACTGTGTATCAGTAATGAGAATTGTGGTGAACGCTGGCTTGATTTGCTGCAGAAGCGCGTCGCTTTGCGCGCAGCCTGAAAAGAAAAGGGGCCGCATGAAGCGGCCCCTTTTGCATTACCGGGATCGAATTTTAGAGGCCGAGGCGCGCCGTCGCTTCGTCCATTACAGCAGTGTTCCATGGCACAAAGCCGGTCATGCCGATTTTTGACAGGGCGCTGCGGCCGGCTTCGCTGTCCGGCAAGGTCAGCAACAGGGTTTTGACTTTTTCACGATCGGATTCGCTGAGCTTTTTCGAAGCCAGGAATTGCTTTATTGCGACGGGTTTAGTCTCCGCCAGGATGCGACCGCCTTTGGCAGTCCAGGCTTTGGCTACCGCCGCCGAACCGGTGACGCCGGCATCGACAAAGCCGTTATCGATCATGAATGGCACGGCATCCTGATAGCGGGTCGGGGTGTAGCTTTTTTCCGGATCGGTGAAGCGCAATTCATGCAGGTTGGCGGTGAACATCACGGTTGTGATCGATTCCACCGACGGTACACCTATCTTTTTGCCACGCAGGTCTGTCATGGCCTTCAAAGGCGAATTCTGCGCCACCAGTACGCGTGCGCGGTAATCCGTGTAGCCTTTGGCAGTCACCAGGCCTTCGTAACCATTCTTTTTCACGGCTTGCAGGCCGATGTGGGCAGGGTGTATGAAAGCCAGGTCGTATTTGCCTTCGGCCAGGCCTTTTTCAAATACCGCGTATTTGTCTACGGTTTGCAGCTTGACGTTTTGCTTGAGCTCTTTCGACAGCAATTGCAGCAATGGTTTGTAACGTTCGCTGGCCGGTCCGCCGTCCTGATAAGTCACGCCTTCATTGATGGCCAGGACCAGGTCTTGCGCAGCTGCCGAATTGATTCCGGCCGCCAGTACTGTCATAGCCAAAAAAGATGCGAGTTTCATAAGCGGTACTCCGTAAAAATTGTTTTTATTGGGTAACTAATTCCAGTGTGAATGTTACATTAACAAAGCACGGCAAAAGAGTTTTTCTTGTGCTTGTACGTATAAATGCACAACAATTTATTTAATTTATATCAATACCAAGTTGATGGCTGGGTGTCCCGGGACATGGCGCAATACCGGTTTTGATCGTAAACGATGGCCGGTATGTGTGTTAGCCCATAGTGATAGCCCGCTTGTTTGCTTATTATTAATCGATGTGCCAACAAAGGAGCGAGACCACTATGCAAATCCGTACTCTGTTCTTCGTTATCATCCTTGGAGCAATCGGCGCGCTGGCAGCGTTGAATTGGGATGCCTTTAATACACCGACCACACTGTGGCTGGGTGTGGCAACCGTGCAGGCTCCGCTGGGTATGGTGATGCTGGGGCTGACCGCTGCATTGACGTTCTATTTCCTTGTCTGCATCCTTTACCTGCAATCGTCGGTGATGCTGGAAGCACGCCGTCATGCGAAGGAATTGCAAAACAGCCGGGAGCTGGAAGCATCGCGTTTCAGCGAATTGCATCGTTTCATTGAAGAAGAAATCCAGGCCGTGGCAAAGCAGGATGCAGAAGCGCAAAGCGCCTTGCTGCAGCGTCTCGACAAGCTCGATACCGGCGTGGTGTCTGCGGTGGAGCAATCCGGGAATACGCTGGCAGCCTATATCGGCGAACTGGAAGACAGGCTGGAGCGGGGTGGTACTACGCTGACACCGAACCGACCAGTGTGATCAAATAAGCAATTTATTCGATTATAAATTGCCGCTGACAGCAAGAATTCCGGGGTACATCAGTTAAACTAGTACCCCTTATTTCCCCCCACGGGCATCAACATGGCACCAGCCAGGCAATCCGGCAATTCATTACTCGCGATCCTTGTCGGTATGCTCGCTGTCATGATCGCCATTGCCGCCGGAATTGGCTTTGCCTGGTACTACCTCGAATCGGACAAACGGCACGTACCGCCGATTGCTTATTCCAGTTTTGATCCTATCGTGGTGCGCTCGTCGGGCTTCGCGATCAAGACCACCATCGTGCTGCAAACCGCGCCGGAAGAAGCGGCATGGGTACAGGGTAATAAGGCGGCGCTGACGGTCGCTTTGCAAACCGCGCTGGCCAGCGCCGACCTGGAACGCGTAAAGACGCCGGACGGTGTCGCCTATGTGCAGGGTTTATTGCGTGATGCCGCGAACAAGGCCTTGCAGACGCGCAGCGTGCAGGAAGTCTTGCTGACTGATTACGTGCTGCAATTGAACTGACGCCATCCGCCTTCAGCCATTAACCGGGCTTGCCGTAGACTGGCCCCAGAACAGAAACACCGAATATTTGCCGCATGAGTAATACCGATAATCCCGACGATCCGTCCGCCAACAAGCCTGAAGACAAGCCGCGCAATACCCTGCGTCCCGATTCACCGTGCGCCGGCTATTGCTCGACTTCGCATGGCGATGAAATTTGCAAGGGATGTGGCCGGACCTTCGACGAAGTGATCAACTGGATCATTTACGACGATGACGAAAAAGCCGCAGTATGGGCACGCCTGGAGGCTGCTGGCTTGGTAAAGCGTTAAGCTTTTCCGGCTTTGCGGCATCTGCCGCCCATCGCAAAATCCCTGTCAGTCATTGACTTTATTAGACTTCAAGGCCAAGAGTCGGTAGACTTTAGGCCTTTTTCCAAGGGCTATTCCATGTCCGCCGCGCCCGAATTACCAACATCCGATTCCGCTGAAACCGAAGCGTTTGAACCGCGTACCGTTTCCTCCGACCTGATCAATAGCGAAGTTGCGCGTCGTCGCACCTTTGGCATCATCTCCCACCCGGATGCGGGTAAAACCACGCTCACGGAAAAACTGCTGCTGTTCTCGGGTGCGATCCAGCTTGCCGGTACCGTCAAGGGCCGCAAGAGCGGCCGCCATGCGACTTCCGACTGGATGGACATCGAGAAGCAACGCGGCATCTCGGTCGCCAGCTCGGTCATGCAGTTCGAGTACCGCGATCACGTGGTCAACCTGCTCGATACGCCGGGCCACCAGGATTTCTCGGAAGATACCTATCGCGTGTTGACGGCAGTCGACTCCGCGCTGATGGTGATCGATGCAGCCAAGGGTGTGGAAGAACAAACGATCAAGCTGCTGAACGTTTGCCGCATGCGCAATACGCCTATCATCACTTTCATGAACAAACTGGATCGCGAAACACGCGATCCGCTCGAATTGCTGGATGAACTGGAATCGGTGCTGAAGATTGAATGTGCACCGGTAACCTGGCCGATCGGCATGGGCAAGAATTTCCGCGGCGTGTATCACTTGCTGCGCGATGAAATCATGCTGTTCGCGGCCGGCAATGAAAAAGCCGACCAGACATTTGAAGTCATCAAGGGCATAGACAATCCGCGCCTGGCTGAAATGTTCCCGCAAGAAATCGAACAACTGAAGATGGAAGTCGAACTGGTACACGGTGCGTCGCATCCGTTTGAACTGGACGCTTTCCTCAACGGTACGCGTACGCCGGTTTTCTTCGGTTCCGCGATCAATAACTTTGGTGTGCGTGAAATCCTGAATGCCTTGCTGGACTGGGCGCAACCGCCGCGTGAGCGCGATGCCACCGTGCGTTCGGTCAAGCCGACCGAGCTGCCTTTCTCCGGCTTCGTGTTCAAGATCCAGGCGAATATGGACCCGGCGCATCGTGATCGCATTGCCTTCCTGCGCGTTTGCTCCGGACGCTTTGAACGTGGCATGAAGATCAAGCATTTGCGCCTGAATCGCGAGATCAAGGTGTCCAGCGTCGTCACCTTTATGGCATCGAGCCGTGAGCAAGTCGAAGAAGCCTACGCCGGCGATATCATCGGTTTGCCTAACCACGGCAATATGCAAATCGGCGACAGCTTCTCCGAAGGCGAATTGCTGCAATTCACCGGTATTCCTTATTTCGCGCCGGACTTCTTCCGCTCGGTACGTATCCGTAACCCGCTGAAGATCAAGCAATTGCATAAGGGTTTGCAACAGTTGGGTGAAGAGGGCGCGATCCAGGTATTCAAACCGGTCAATAGCAGCGACCTGATCCTCGGCGGCGTCGGCGTGCTGCAATTCGAAGTGGTCGCCAGCCGTTTGCTCAACGAGTATGGCGTGGATGCCGTATTCGAAGGCACCAGCATCAGCAGCGCGCGCTGGATTACATGTGATGACAAAAAGATGCTGGCCGAATTCGAGAAGTCGTCCGCCGGACATAATCTTGCGCATGACGCTGCCGGCAACCTGGCTTACCTGGCGAGCTCGGGTGTCAACCTGCGTCTGACACAGGAGCGCTGGCCTGGCGTTACATTCCACGAGACGCGTGAACACGCGGTCAAGCTGGGCTAAGCTTTTCTTTATATCCCGCTGCTGCATCCGCAGTGGCGGGCATTCCCTTTACCCTGATTTGCCGTCATGCAAGAGTTGTGGCGGTGCTTGCCGTATGCCTGCATTCTTGGCATCGTGTAGGTAATTGCCGGTACCAAGGATCACATGCCAAAGATTTTCAAATTTTCCCAGTTCACCCAATTCTCGCTACGCGATTTAATCGTCACGGCCGGGCCGATGACAGTTTTGGTGATCGCGTTGTGCTATGTCGCTTATCGCCTGGTCGATCCATCGCCACCGAAGCAGGTGACGCTAGCGACCGGCCAGGAAAACAGTGCATATGAGGAGTTTGGTAAAAAGTATGCAGCAGCGCTCGGCAAGTTCGGTATCAAGGTGACCCTGGTACCGTCGCTGGGTTCACAGGAAAACCTGCAGCGTTTGATGGATCCGGATTCCGGTGTCGATATTGCATTCGTGCAAAGCGGCTCGATCGAGCAGCAGGCGGCGAAAGATGCCGGATTGGTGTCGTTGGGCAGCCTGTTCACGGAGCCGGTCTGGTTGTTTTACCGCGAAAGCAAAAAGCTCACGCAACTGACGCAATTGAAGGGCTTGCGCGTCAACGTCGGACCGGAAGGAACCGGTGTGCCGAAGTTGTTCAAGAATATTTTGTCAGTCAACGGGCTGGAGCCTGGCGATGTCAAAATCAGGCAACTGGAAAATACACCGGCCACGGTGGAGTTGCTGGAAGGGCGCATCGATGCGCTGGTTTTCAGTTCCGCGCCGGATGCCCTGCTGATACAAATGCTCTTGCAGACACCGGGTATCAAGCTGTTTGATTTCACGCAGGCGGAAGCTTATTCACGCCGCTTTCCTTCATTAACGCATGTGATCCTGCCACGCGGCATCGTCGACCTCGGGCGTGATTTGCCACCGAAAAATTATCACTTGATTGCACCGACCGCGACCCTGGTGGCGCGCGAAGATTTGCATCCGGCGCTGATCGATTTATTCGTGCAGGCAGCGGGAACCATACACGGTGGTGCCGGCTGGTTCCGCAAGCAGGGCGAATTCCCGAATGCGAGCTATACCGAAATCCCGGTTATTCCGGAAGCGGAAAAATTCTATAAGGACGGACCGCCTTTCCTGCAACGCTATATGTCGTTCTGGCTGGCGAATTTCTTTGAGCGCATGTGGGTGGTGATCGTTGCGCTTGGTGCCTTGATCCTACCGCTGTCGCGCATCGTGCCGCCGCTGTATGTATGGAAGGTGCGGTCACGCGTGTATCGCTGGTACGGGCAGTTACGCACGGTAGAGCAAGTGATAGAAGATGTGCCACCGGCGAAACGAAATACGGTTTATCCGGCGCAGCTTAAACGTCTGTCAGAAATCGAAGAGAAGGTGAACCAGATCTCGATTCCGCTTTCATTTGCGGATGAGTTGTATCGCCTGCGCAGCAATATCAATCTGGTGCGCAAGCGTATCTTGTGGCTGTCGGAAGCGAAAACGGAAGAGCCGGCTGTAAGCAAGCCGGCATCCGCTTAGTGAGTAGTTAAGCACCGATCCACGGCAGGCCGGCCTTGCACCAGCCGTTGACGTTCTTGCGATGGCCGTCAGCGTCTTTCTCGCCTTCAAAACCTTCGAGGATATCGAAGGACTGGGCAAAGCCATTTTCAGTTGCAAGCTTGGCGGCATGGCGGGAACGCACTGCACCACGGCACAGGAATAGCAGCACGGTATCCTTGCTTGCCGCGTTCTTCAGTTGCGGCAGGAATTCGGGATTTGGTGTGCCGCCCGGATACACATTCCATTCCACTGCCAGGTGTTGCTCTGCAGGGATTGCGACACGACCGATCCAGTCCCGTTCTGCATTGGTACGTACATCGACCAGCTTCACATTCGGATCACTTTGCAGGAGCGCATAGGCTTCCTGTGGCGTCAGCGCGCCGGCATACGGGAGTGCGTTATCTTTGCCACGCTGCTGTGCGGCAGCGAGTATATCTGCGGACTTCGTCATGATGGTCTTGTCTTTCCGGTTTTCAGTTGAGCTGCAAACGATGGTGGCTTTCACAAGCGCATCGCTCGCAGTATAAAGTTCTCTGGCCTTCGCGTCACATCTTCAGGCCACGGCAGGCTGTTTGCGTTTCGCCTGGAAGAATCCCCAGGCCAATCCAAGTACAGCCGCGCTTAGTGAAGCAAGCAGGATACCCAATTTCGCCGCACCGAGCAGGTTCGGATCGTTGAAGGCCAGCGTTGCGATAAAGATCGACATGGTGAAGCCTATGCCCGCCAGCAAACCGACCAGGCAGACACCGCCCCAGGTCACGCCCGGCGGCAGTGCACACCAGCCCATGCGTACCATCAGGAAGCTGGCTCCGATAATGCCGAGCGGCTTGCCCGCGACCAGGGCGATCAACACGCCTAGCATGACGCTCATGGAACCAGTGGCCGACATATCGATGCCGTCCAGCGAGACGCCGGCATTGGCGAGCGCGAAGAGCGGCATGATGCCGAAAGCGACATAAGGATGTAAGGCCATTTGTACACGGCTGACCGGTGGCAGCAAATCACGTTGTGCGCGGCGTAATTGTTTCAGGGGGTGCGCCAGGTGATGCGGATCCGGTGTGCTGTTTGCGGTTTGGTTCCACAAGTCTTTCAGCGCCTTGCTCGCGAGTTCCAGCGGGTGTGTCCGTGCATGCGGGGCGAACACAGGTGTCATCAGGCCGAGTACTACGCCGGCCAGTGTCGGATGCGCACCGGTTTTCAGCAAGCCGAACCAGAGCACTGCACCGGGTATTACATAGGGATAGGCTGACGCGATGCCTATCCTTTGCATGCCCAACACCATGAGGATGCCGACGGCGGCAATAATGAAACCGCTGTAATCCATGCCGCCGGAATAAAAGACTGCGATGATTAGCACTGCGACGATGTCGTCGATGATCGCCAGCGCCAGCAGGAAGACGCGGACATTGGACGGAATGGAACGACCGAGTAGTGCCAGTACGCCAACCGCGAAGGCAATATCGGTGGCAGTCGGTACCGCCCAGCCATGGGCCGCTTCACCGCCCGGGTTGAGTATGAAGTAAATCAGGGCCGGTACCACCACGCCGCCGAGGGCGGCAGCCAGCGGCAAGGCGGCCAGGCGCATATTGGCCAAGGCACCTTCATGGATTTCGCGGCGGATTTCCATCCCGACGACCAGGAAGAAGATGGTCATCAAGCCATCGTTGATCAGGAAGTGCAAGGATTCGGAAACACTCCAGCTACCTATCGAGAAGGAAACCGCGGTATGCCAGAAGTGGTGGTAACCGTCGGCATACGGGGAATTAGCCCAGATCAGTGCGGCAGCAGCAGCGAGCAGCAACACGACGCCACTGAAGGCTTCGATATGCAGGAATTTTTCTAAAGTGGAAAATGCGCGTTCCGCAAGAACTTGCGCGCGCGGCAGGGTGGAGCCTGGTGACGTATTTGGAGTCATGTGCGTGAGTATCCCCGCGTGGCGGCCCGACCGACGCGTTACCTGTCCGCTGCGGTATGCAGCGTAAACACCCTGTCCTGATTTTACACCAGCCGGTACCCACAGGCAATTTGGCGGGGGCCGGCAAAAAAGCCGGAATAAGGTCGGTTTGCACTAATTTGGAGCGTAAACAGACTTGCCTTTCAAAAACGTTTTATTTTGGTGCAAATATGATTGTTTGCACATGTTTGGTGCGTATGGTTTCACCTCCTTTGATGCAGAAAAATAGCGATGTGCCATCTATTGGCTAGGGCGCTCCGTTGCAGTGCGGCTGCGTGAATTTTTGGAAGGTGGTGGCATGGAATCTGCTATCATTTCGGGCGAGTTATGGACGCATGCTGTTTGTTCACGCAGGCCTCACAACCCATTCACTAATTCTGTATTACTTTGCTCAAATTTTAGGAGATTCGCATGGCAATGACGGCCGCAGAGGTCTTGAAGATGGCGAAAGACAACGAAGTTAAATTCGTTGATTTTCGTTTTGCTGACACAAGAGGCAAGGAACAGCACGTCACAGTGCCAATTTCGCATTTCGACATGGATAAATTCGAATCCGGTCATGCGTTTGACGGTTCCTCCATCGCTGGCTGGAAAGGTATCGAAGCATCCGACATGTTGTTGATGCCTGATCCAAACACCGCGAATATCGATCCATTCTTCGAAGAAACCACATTATTCATGCAGTGCGACGTGATTGAACCGTCGGACGGCAAAGGCTACGATCGTGACCCACGTTCGATCGCTAAACGTGCAGAAGCTTATTTGAAATCCTCGGGCCTGGGCGACACCGCTTATTTCGGTCCTGAGCCAGAATTCTTCATTTTCGACGGTATCCGTTGGAAAATCGGCATGGACGGTTGCTTCGTCAAGATTGATTCGGAAGAAGCAGCATGGAGCTCCGGCGAGAAACTCGAAGGCGGCAACACCGGTCACCGTCCTGCAGTAAAAGGCGGCTACTTCCCAGTGCCACCAGTCGACAGCTTCCAGGACATGCGTTCGGAAATGTCGCTGATCCTCGAATCCCTCGGCATTCCTGTCGAAGTGCATCACCATGAAGTTGCCGGTCCTGGCCAAAATGAACTGGGCACCAAATTCTCGACCCTGGTTGAGCGCGCTGACTGGACCCAGAACCTGAAATACGTGGTCTGGAACGTTGCACACACCTACGGCAAAACCGCAACCTTCATGCCAAAACCTATCGTTGGCGACAACGGTTCGGGCATGCACGTGCACCAATCGGTCTGGAAAGACGGCAAAAACCTGTTCGCTGGCGACGGCTATGCAGGCCTGTCCGATTTCGCGCTGTACTACATCGGCGGCATCATCAAGCATGCCAAGGCATTGAACGCGATCACCAATCCAGGTACCAACTCGTACAAACGTCTGGTTCCAGGCTTTGAAGCTCCGGTTAAACTGGCTTACTCGGCACGTAACCGTTCCGCTTCGATCCGTATTCCACACGTTGCGAACCCTAAAGGTCGCCGTGTTGAAGCACGTTTCCCGGATCCACTGGCTAACCCATACCTGTGCTTCTCGGCTTTGCTGATGGCAGGTCTGGACGGCGTACAGAACAAGATCCACCCAGGCGAAGCAGCCTCGAAAGACTTGTACCACTTGCCACCAGAAGAAGACGCACTGATCCCAACCGTTTGCGTATCGTTGGAAGAAGCGCTGGAACACCTGAACAAAGACCGCGAGTTCCTGACCCGTGGCGGCGTATTCAGCGATTCGATGATCGATGCTTACATTGAATTGAAAATGCAAGAAGTTCAACGCTTCCGCATGACTGCTCACCCAGTCGAATACGATATGTACTACTCGCTGTAATCAATCTCTGATTGTTACCGCAAGATAAAAAGGCGGGGAAAGCGTAAGCTTTCTCCGCCTTTTTTATTGATTTGTTGCAAGGAAGCAGTAAATGGCGGATCAGTGTTTGTCAGGCCAAGATTGTTGCCCTAAACTAAGTATCTGATTTAACAGTTTCAAATGAAGAGAGTCTATGAAACGTCAACTTGCAGCCCTGTTGCTCTCAGCCATTGGCTTTTCCGCGTATGCGCAAAATGATGTCTACCTGTGCATAGACGCCAATGGCAATCGTGAATACAAGAATACCGGTCCTACCAATAAGTGCAAAAAGGTAGACCTGCCCGGCGTTACCACCATCCCGGCCGTGAAAAAATCGGCGACCCCGCAAACTGCAAGCGCCAAGACCTCTTCGCCCAGCGATTTCCCCAAGGTAGACAATACGATCCAGAAGGCGCGCGACAGCGACCGGCGCCAGATCCTGCTGGATGAAATGAAAACCGAGGAGCAAAAGCTCGCCGATATCAAGCGCGAATACAATAATGGTGAACCGGAGCGCCGTGGTGACGAGCGTAACTATGCGAAATATCAGGAGCGTACCGCGACACTGAAGGATGACCTGGCACGTTCCGAAAAGAATGTCGAAGCACTGAAACGCGAACTCAATAACTTGAAGTAAGATCATTGAATCAACATCGGTACGATGTTTGCTTGAATCAGGCCGCGTGTAGCGGCCTTTCTTTTTTGGATTCCTGTGAAAAAACCTTTAATTGCTTTAGATGGCCTTGATTTGCTGGCTTCGGCGGTGCTGGTCCTGCGTCCGGACAGCGATATCGCCTATGCCAATCCGGCGGCGGAAATCCTGCTGGAGAGTTCCAGCAAGGCCCTGACCAACCACAAACTGAATGAATTGTTCATCAACTGCGAGGAGCTGGAACAGGTGTTCCAGGAGGCGCTTGAGCACCAGTTCGCCGACAAGCGGCTGGACCTGGTACTGGAGCGCCACGGACGTGACCCTTTGCAGGTACATGTGGTGGTGTCGGCGCTGGATAGCGCGGAAACCCCGGTCCTGATTGAACTGCGCGAGAATGTACAGCAACTGAAGCTGGATCGCGAAGAGCGCCTGATCGACCAGAGCCAGGCCAACAAGGAGCTGATCCGCAACCTGGCGCATGAGATCAAGAACCCCTTGGGTGGCATACGCGGCGCCGCGCAATTGCTGGAAATGGAGTTGCCGGAGCGGCACCTGAAGGAATTTCGCGAATATACGCAGGTCATCATCAAGGAAGCCGATCGCCTGCAAACACTTGTTGACCGTTTGCTGGCACCGCACCGCAGTCCGCATATCGTCGGGGATGTGAATATCCATGAAGTGTGCGAACGGGTGCGCAGCCTGATCGTGTCGGAATTCCCGAACGGCCTGAAGATCAAGCGCGATTATGATTTATCGGTACCCGAGTTCCGTGGTGACAAAGAGCAACTGATCCAGGCCGTATTGAATATTGCACACAATGCGGCGCAAGTGCTGTCGGCCCGCATGAAAGCCGGCGATGCGGAGCTGACTTTACGGACCCGGATTGCGCGACAAGTGACGCTGGCCAAGGTGCGATACCGGCTGGCATTAGACTTGCATATCATCGATAACGGACCGGGCATCCCGCCGGACATCCGCGATCGTATTTTTTATCCTTTGGTCTCTGGCCGGGATGGCGGTAGTGGATTGGGCTTGACGCTGGCACAGACATTCGTACAACAGCATATGGGTTTGATCGAATGCGAGAGTCGGCCGGGATGCACGGATTTCAGAATTTTGATTCCATTACCATGAGCAGCTTGAGCTCGTATTTGGCGATGAATCTATAAACCTAGCCACATGACGCGGGACACTATAAATATATGAAGCCAATCTGGATTGTTGACGACGACGAGTCTATCCGCTGGGTCCTTGAAAAAGCACTGGCGCGAGAAAATCTTGCAACCAAGAGTTTTTCCAATGCACGCGATGCACTGGAGGCTTTAAAAACCGGTGCGCCGCAAGTATTGGTTTCCGATATCCGCATGCCGGGCGAATCCGGCCTTGAATTACTACAGGCTGTCAAAGCCAAGCATCCGGGTTTGCCCGTCATCATCATTACGGCTTTCTCCGATCTGGATTCGGCAGTCGCAGCCTTCCAGGGCGGTGCCTTTGAATACCTGGCGAAACCTTTCGATATCGATCATGCTGTCGGCCTGATACGTCGTGCGCTGGAAGAAAGCCTGCGTGAAACCAGCGTCGAACAGGTCTCGGCCGAAACGCCGGAAATCCTCGGCCAGGCACCGGCGATGCAGGATGTGTTCCGCGCCATCGGCCGTTTGTCGCAATCGAATGTGACGGTGCTGATCACCGGTGAATCCGGTTCCGGTAAAGAATTGGTCGCACGTGCCTTGCATAAGCACAGCCCACGTGCATCGCAACCTTTCATCGCATTGAATACCGCAGCAATCCCAAAAGATTTGCTGGAATCCGAATTGTTTGGTCATGAGCGTGGTGCCTTCACCGGCGCGCAGGCGACACGTCGCGGTCGTTTTGAACAGGCCGAGAACGGCACCTTGTTCCTCGATGAAATCGGCGACATGCCCTTCGACCTGCAAACGCGTTTATTGCGCGTACTGTCCGATGGTCATTTCTATCGCGTCGGCGGTCATCAACCGCTGAAGGCGAATGTGCGGGTCATTGCCGCCACCCATCAAAACCTTGAACACCGTGTACGTGAAGGTTTGTTCCGTGAAGATTTGTATCATCGCCTGAATGTGATCCGCCTGCGCCTGCCGAGCTTGCGCGAGCGCCGCGAAGACATTCCTATCCTGACCCGTCACTTCCTGCAGCAAAGTGCGAAGCAACTCGGTGTCGAAGTCAAACGCATGTCGGATAGTGCGATGCAATTCCTCAGCAGCCTCGAATTGCCGGGCAATGTGCGGCAACTGGAAAACCTGTGTAACTGGATTACTGTGATGGCACCGGGCCAGACGGTGGAAGCCAAGGATTTGCCACACGAGCTGACCGAAGGACAAGCCTTCGCCGCCAGCGCATCCGGTAGTTTCCCGGGCAGCCAGCCGGCGGCGCATAGTTATGCGACGACGGATGAGGCAGCCAGCCCGAACGGTGCGCCACCGTCAATGGCATTTGCTGCGCCTGCTCCGGCTGAACCGGGCAACTGGATTACCCTGCTGGAAACCGAAGCGGCAGCACTGTTGGCTGCGGGTCAGCCGGAAGTGATGGATGCGCTGGGCCGTCAGTTTGAATCGACGCTGATCAAGACTGCGCTGAAACACACGCATGGTCGCAAGAACGATGCGGCGGTGCGCCTGGGTATTGGCCGCAATACCATTACACGTAAAATTCATGAGCTGGGTATAGACGGCGCGAAGGATGATTAATCACCTCAGGTGAATGGCGTATTGTTTGTCATTCCAAAGTCTGCTAACGCTTGCCGACAATAAGCTGGATATGTAATAAGGACGGGCTGCCGAAGAGGTGGCCCGTTTTTTTTCGCGTTAAGTTTCTGTGACACCGGTTAACAGGTGCAATTTACCTTCGGCAGTTCAATATGGTAGGCTTGCAAAAATCGATGCCGGATTTAGGTGAAGGGTATCGTCCTGAAGTGAGTAAGAGTATGTGACGCAGGTCAGTAGTCGATGATCCTTGCGTGAAGTTTTAAGTGCAACTTTCTATTGATTAAGATGGGACGCTACAGAAGCAATATGCCTGCTTCGGTAGAAGTCCCGCGAATTTGAAAGAATTGGCTTATGCTCGGCTCGATCACTGATCTCTTGCGTCAGGTACCGGAAATTGCCTTGTTCCTCGCACTCGCAATTGGCTATGCGATTGGACAGATCAAATTTGGCCCGATCCAGCTCGGTGGCGTGTGCGGGACATTGATTGCAGCACTCTTCATCGGCCAGCTTGGCGTCACACTCGATGCCAGCGTCAAAAATGTTTTCTTCATGTTGTTCATCTTTGCCCTCGGCTATGCCGGTGGCGCGCAATTCTTTTCCAACCTGAATCTCAAAGGCTTGCGCCTTGGCATCCTGTGCCTGATCGAAGTGGTCGTGGTGCTGGCACTGGTACTGGTCGCGACCAAAGTAATGAATTTGGATGCAGGTACCGCTGCAGGTTTGATGGCCGGTGCCGCGACTGAATCGGCAGTAGTCGGTACCGCGACCGATGCGATATCGAAACTGGCTTTGCCGGCGGCCGAGATCCAGCAATTACAGGCGAATGTGGTGACTGCATATTCGATTACCTATATCTTTGGCCTGATCACTATCGTGATCGTGACCAGCCAGATTTTCCCTTTGCTGCTACGCGTGAATTTGCGGGAAGAGGCCGACAAGTTATGGTCGCAGATGGGCGGCAAGGAAGTTGCGCCGGATGAGGTAAACGCGGTTCGGGAAATGACCGGCCGGGTCTACCGCATTGATGTCGGTGCTGGTCGTAGTATCGAATCCCTGCATAAGCTGTTCGCCGGACAGGCCAATGTCGAACGTGTTATCCGCCACGGCGGCAAAATCGAAATTACGCCCACGCTGAAACTACGGCGCGGTGACGAAGTACTGGTAATAGGGCACAGACGTGTCTTGCTGACGGCGAGCAGTTTGCTGGGGCCCGAGTTTGCCGACACCAGCCAGTTGAATATGGTGGTGCAAACCATAGAAGCGATGTTGAAGAGCAAAGCTCTGGCACAGCGCCAACTGGGGCAACTGGGTTTGCCGGCCGGGGTACATGTATCCGGCGTCACGCGCGGTGAACAGACTTTGCCGCCGTTGCAGCATATGCAATTGCAATTGGGTGATGTGCTGCATCTATACGGTTCGGCGGATGCCAAGTCATCCGCGATGGCGGAAGCGATTGCGATGATAGGGACGCGCATAGAGCGCACCGATCGCAGCAATATTGTCTATGCCGGGCTGGGCATTGTGCTGGGTGTCTTCATCGGTACTTTCAGTGTCAAGCTGGGCGGCATCCCTTTTTCCCTGGGTACCGGAGGTGGTGCCTTGCTGACCGGTCTGGTGTTCGGCTGGTATCAGTCGAAACGTCCGGGATTGATGGGCATCCATCCGGATGCCTTGTCCTTGCTCAAGGATATCGGTCTCGCCAGCTTCATCGCCTGCGTCGGCCTTGCTTCCGGACCGCAAGCACTGACCCTGATCAAGCAATACGGCGTCGCGCTGCCTTTGATCGGTGTGGCGATTGCAGTACTGCCTGCATCCATTTCGCTGCTGGTCGGACATTTCATCCTGAAACTGGAAGCACCAATCTTATTGGGCGCGATTGCAGGCCAGCAATGCAGTACGCCGGCCCTGAGCGCAATCCAGAATGCGGCGGGCAATTCCACGCCCTTGCTTGGCTACACGATTACCTATGCAATTTCGAATGTGGTGTTGCCATTGATGGGGCCGCTGATTGTGGGCCTGGTCGGATATGTGCACCGCTGATAGTTGACATGCAATTCAATTTTAATTTCCACGAACCGAAAGGTGAATGCCATGGAATGGTTACACGAACTGTTTAAGAAGTCCCCCGAGATTGCCTTGTTCCTGTCGCTGGCCTTGGGCTACTACATAGGCAAGATCAAGTTTGGCAAGTTCCAGCTAGGCGGCGTGGCCGGTTCGTTGCTGGTGGCAGTGGTGGTGAGCCAGGTCGGGGTACAGGTCGATCCCGGAGTGAAAGCGGTCTTGTTTGCCTTGTTCATTTATGCGGTGGGCTATGAGAGCGGGCCGCAATTCTTCAATTCGCTGGGCAAGCAATCGGTACGCGAAATCATCCTGGCCGCGGTGCTTGCGATTACTGCTTTGGCGACTGTCGTCATCATGGCGAAACTCTTCGGCCTCGATAAGGGACTGGCCGCGGGTGTGGCTGCCGGTGGCCTGACACAATCGGCGATTATCGGTACTGCCGGTGATGCGATTGCCAAGCTTGGCTTGGCGGCGGATGAAGTGACGCGACTGCAGGGCAATGTCGCAGTTGGTTATGCGGTGACCTATGTGTTCGGTTCTTTCGGCGCCATTATCGTTTGCGTGAACATCCTGCCGAAACTGATGGGACGCACCATCAAGGAAGATGCGGTGAAGGCGGAAGCGGCGATGCAAGCGGGCGTGCAGGTGCTGGGCCAGGGACAGCATGCAGCGGCCCCCGATCTGGTCGGCCGCATTTATCAGATTACCCAGGGCAATGCGCGCACCGTAGTGGAAATAGAAACCGCGAATCCTTCGGTTTCGATCACGATAGAACGCATCAAGCGCCATGGCCAGATCATAGAAGTGACACCACAACTGATGCTGGAAGTTGGCGACATTGTGCTGGTGGTAGGTCGGCGTGAAGCAATGGTCGGCGTGGCTGCGCAGCTGGGCAAGGAGTTGTACGCAGTCGAAGGCATGGAGCTCACCATGCAGCGCAAGGAACTGGTGTTGACCAATAAGGAATACCACAACAAGACCGTCGGTGAAATCCGCAGCCAGACTTCACACAGCATTAGTCATGGCATCTATGTTTTGCAAATCAGCCGGATGGGGCAAGTCTTGCCGATGATGCCGGAAACGGTAGTGCAGCTCGGCGACGTCATCACGATTTATGGTTCGGAGCAGGATGTGAAGCGCATTGCCGCACTGGTCGGTTATGTCATCGTGCCCAGCGTTAAAACCGATTTCGTTTATATGGGCACCGGCCTGGTTGTCGGTTTATTGGTCGGCATGCTGACGGCGAAGATAGGTTCTATCCCGTTGACGCTGGGTAGCGGCGGCGGTGCACTTTTGTCCGGTCTCCTGTTCGGCTGGTACCGCGCCAAGCGCCAGACTTTCGGTGCGATGCCCAGCGGTGCGGTACAAATCCTCAAGGACCTGGGATTGGCCGGCTTCGTTGTCGTGGTGGGTCTGTCTTCCGGCTTGCAGGCGGTACAGACAGTGAAGGAACACGGCTTCACCATTTTTGGCGTCGGTGTGGTGGTCACCATCCTGCCGCTGATCCTGACCATGCTGATCGGACGCTATGTACTGCGCTATGACAATACCGCGATCTTTGCCGGTGCACTCAGCGGTTCGCGCAGTGCCAATCCGGCTTTCGGTGAAGTGCTGGATAAGGCCGAAAACTCCATTCCTACCGTTCCTTTCGCTATTACTTATGCGTTGGCGAATGTGTTCCTGACTTTGCTTGGGCCGCTGATCGTGGCTTTGGTGTGATCTACCGTTCCGAGGCCGCTGGTGCGGGGCTTCTCATTTATTGATAAGGAGTAGTGCAAATGGACTTCAGTAACCCAGACAAACTCGCATTGTTAAGCCCTTTTGAATTGAAGGATGCGCTGATACAGACAGCGAAGAAAAGTAATCAACATATGTTGAATGCAGGGCGCGGCAATCCTAACTTCCTGGCGACGACGCCACGCCACGGTTTCTTCCAGTTCGGCCTGTTTGCGATGACGGAAGCGGAGCGTTCGTATATCTACATGAAAGATGTGGGCGGTTTCCCGCAACGCGAAGGCATAGAGTCGCGTTTTGAAATTTTTGCGAAACAGCATTCCACTGTCCCCGGTATCCGTTTTATCGAAGCGGCGGTATCGTATGTGCGCGACCAGCTTGGCTTGTCTGCCGGCGATTTTATTTATGAAATGTGTGAAGCCATCCTCGGTTGTAATTATCCGGTACCGGATCGCATGCTGACCCTGAGTGAAAAAATCGTCGGCCAGTACATCCATAAGGAAATGATAGGGACGCATCCATTTGTCGGTAACTTCGATATGTATGCGGTGGAGGGTGGCACTGCGGCGATGACGTATTTGTTTGCCAGCATGAAGGCAAATCACCTGATCAAGGAGGGCGATACCATCGCGCTCGGCATGCCTATCTTCACGCCGTATATCGAGATTCCACAGCTCAACGACTACAAGCTGGTACAAATGTCGATCGATGCGCCGCAATCGAATAACTGGCAATTCACGAAGAAGGAATTGGACAAGTTGCTTGATCCAAAGGTAAAAGCCTTTTTCCTGGTCAATCCAAGCAATCCGCCTTCGGTCAAGATCGATGACAAGACGCTCGCCTATATCGTCGAGATCGTCAAGAAACGTCCGGACCTGATCATCCTCACCGATGACGTGTATGGCACGTTTGCGGATGACTTTGTTTCGCTGTTTGCCATGTGTCCTTACAACACCATCCTGGTGTATTCCTTCTCCAAATACTTCGGTGCAACCGGCTGGCGTATGGGCGTGGTGGCAACGCATGAAAACAACATCCTGGATGCGAAGATCGCGAAACTGCCGGAATCGCTGCGCAAGGAACTGGATGAGCGCTATCACTCGATTACGACCGAACCACGCAAGCTGAAATTTATCGACAGGCTGGTGGCCGACAGCCGGACTGTGGCGCTGAACCATACGGCTGGTTTGTCGACGCCGGTGCAGGCGCAGATGAGTTTGTTCTCGCTGTTCGCCCTGATGGATGAGGCAGATAGCTACAAGGCCGAGATGAAACGTATCGTCTTGCGCCGCAAGCAGGCGCTATATCGCGAGCTGGGCCTGCCTATGCAACATGATCCCAACTCGGTGCGCTACTATCATTTGCTGGATATGGAATCGCTGTCCGAGCAAATGCATGGCAAGGAGTTTTCGCAATGGTTGCTGAAGCGCCTGAAACCGAATGAAGCCCTGTTCCGCCTGGCCGAAGAAAACGGTGTCATCCTCTTGCCGGGACGCGGCTTTGGTACCACCCATCCATCCGGACGGGTATCGCTGGCCAACCTGAATGAATATGACTACGCCAATATCGGTCGTGCGATCCGCAATATGGCGACCGAATTCTATGAAGTGTTCGTGGCGGAAAAAGGCAAGGGCAAGCCGAAGCCGGCTGTGAAAGCCGTCAAAGCCACCAGCAAAGCCAAGGGCAAGAAGACGCGCTAAGAGGGGCGGGGTATTTGCAGGATGACTGGCAGGTGGTGATGTCCGCAAGAACATCACCACCTGCAATTTTTTATGCAGCCAGTTTAGGCGTGGAACGACAACCTTCGAGCAGGAAGGACAGGCCGACGACCAGCACCAGTTCCCCTTCTGCCGAGCGTGCAGTACCTGCGATACCGGGTACCGTAATCGCGGTCATTGGTTTGATGACCAGGTCAGCCGTACCTTCCACCATGCCGACCGACAGGATGTAGGGTTGTGGTGCCGCGATGACGATGCCGACCTTTTCCACCCCTACTTCATAGGCGAGGGCACCAGCCAGCGAACGTACCGGCAATGGACGACCCTGGTCGCGCAGGACCGGGGCACCACCGACTTGCTCGAATTCTTCCGGCAATTCGACGACACGCTGCACGACCGCCATCGGCAATGCCAACGCTGCATCCGAACTGCGTACCAGCATGGTTGGAACGATGGACAATTCAATCGGCAGGCGGATCGAGAAGCGGGTGCCGGCACCGAGTACGGAATCGATGGTGATTGCACCGCGATGTTTTTCGACCGCGGTTTTCACCACGTCCATGCCGACACCACGACCGGAAACGCTGTTCGCGACTTCCTTGGTCGAGAAACCCGGCAGGAACACCAGTTGCAACATTTCTTCCTGTGACTGGGCCGCGTTATCCGAGATCAAGCCTTTCGAAATCGCCTTGGCGCGTAATTGCTGTCCATCCATGCCTTTGCCATCGTCCGACAATTCGATCATGACGCTGCTGGCTTCCTGCCATGCTTTCAGCAGGATGGTTGATTTGGCCGGCTTGCCGGACTTGGCGCGTACAGCAGCTTCTTCGATGCCGTGATCCAGCGAGTTGCGCAGCATATGCACCAATGGATCGTACAGGCTGTCGACCACGACGCGATCGACTTCTGTTTCCGCACCTTCGATTTGCAGTTCGACATCCTTGCCCAGGTCTTTCGCCAATTCACGCACCAGGCGCGGGAATTTCTGGAACAACTTGCCGACCGGCTGCATGCGTGTCGCCAGCGTCGCACGTTGCAATTCGGTCGAGTAACGCGATGCGCGATTCAGGGTTTCAGCCAAAGCCGCCATCAGGGTTGCTGCATGACCTTCAACCGGGAACTGCGCCAGTTTTTCCAGCAGGACGCTGGCCTGGTTGGCGGCTTGTACCGATTCACCGGCGACTTCAAGCAGGGTGTCGAGCTTGACTGCATCGACCCGTATGCTGTCTTCCTTCAGCGCCGCGCCCCCTTGCTTGTCGCCACTGCCGCGACGGTCTATGCCATCCCAGGGTTTGTTGGCACCGGTTTCGGGAGCCTTGGCAGGTGCGGCTGCGACCGGAGTGACAGTTGCTGCAGGTGTTGCGCCGCTTGCATTCGCAGCCAGTTCCGGCGCGCTACCGTTTGGTACCACGGCAAGGTAAAGTGCATTCCAGTCCAGTCCATCGGCACCGACTGTGCTGACGGCTGTTGTCGGCGCAGCGGCGACTGTTTCGACCACCGGTGCGCTGGTTTCGCTGGTGCCTGCGATCGCGCTGTTGAGGATATCTTCCAGCGAGCTTGGCATGGCCGACAGGCTTTCCGGTTGTGCACCGTTCGCCAGTTCATCCAGTTGATCGGCAACAAAGCCGCTTGCCTGCAGCGCCGCTTCGATGGCGATAGGCGTCACCGGTACCTGCCCGGTGCGCAGGGCATCGAACAGGTTTTCGGTCAGGTGGCAGGCCGAGACCATGGCCGGCAGGTTCATGAAACCGGCGCCGCCCTTGATCGTGTGGAAGGAGCGGAAAACCGCATTCAGCGTATTGAGATCACCTGGATTACGCTCCAGTGTAAGCAGGTGCTCTTCTACATTCGTCGCCAGATCCAGCGCCTCAACGACGAAATCCTTGAGCATGTCATCCATCAGAACCCCAGATCGGCAAGAAGGCTATCGACATCATCCTGCACCATGGCAATCGCAGGTGCGGACGGACCGTTCATCAGTTCGACCGGTTTGTTTTCCGGGTGGGCCGCCTTGACTTCCGGCGGTGCGTTGTCGCGCAGCAGTTGTGCCAGTTCGCTTTCGGCCTTGTGCGTGATCGCGACGATTTTCTTGATCAATTGCCCGGTGATGTCCTGGAAGTCCTGCGCCATCATGATTTCCAGCAAGCGGGCTTTTTCCGCTTCGGTCACTTCGGTGACCTTGCCGGCAAACTGGCGCGAATCATTGGCCAGTGTCTTGAATTCATCGACGCTGAGCTTGCCTTCGAATAATTGCGCCCAGCGCGCATCCATATCCTTGGCGCTTTTGGACAACGCATCCTGTTCCGGCATGCCGACGTCAATGGCGTTCAAGACTTTATTGGCGGCTTGTTCGGTCAGGGTTGCGACGTATTCGAGGCGGCCTTGTGCATCGGTGATTTCGGAAGCGACATTGGACAGCGAACGGTCATAGCCGAGTTCGCGCAGGGAATCGTGCAGCAAGCGCACGATACCGCCGAGGCGTTCAAACATTGGTTTGTCGCCGTTGTCTTCGCCGTTTTCCGTTGCGGGTGTCGATGCTGTGGCAGTGGCGGCAGGAGCAGGTACGGCAGCGGCGGGCGTCACTGTAGCAGGTGCAGCGGCAGGAGCGGCGACTGGCGCAGCTACCGTTTCCGCTCGTTGCGCAGAAATCTCTTCAAACAATGCATCAAAATCATCTAAATCGCCGCTCATGTAATACCTTTCCCTGTCGGTTATCCATTTATATCAATGCCGGTCGTGAGGCGCTCGGTAATTGGCGCGAAAAACCCGGCAGACTATGGATTTTGGTACGCGCAATTTGCGCGTTGATCCTAGGCAATAATACCCAGATTTGAGAGGGGCGCATAGTAAATCGCTCGAAGTTGGCGGCTGTTGGCAACACTTGCAAAATATTGTTAAACGGACCGGATTTACATTGTAATTCTGTAACTCGCTTGTCATTGCCGTCTGCCATGCTGGCCTATCCAGGTAGTGCAAGGTCGAAAATGGAAGGGGTGCCCCTGGCCGGATCTCGTTTGACGGAGCGCTGGCTCGCGCCTACACTGCAAGCACTTTTCGATGCCCATCCCGTTTGGGCATGGCCGGCAAGCCTTTCGTACACTGCGACTCTGCAGGATCTTATTGACGTATTGGCATTTATTCCACGGTGGTGCGCGATTCACATATCCGCGCTCCGCCGCTTTGCATAACAAACATGATTACCATTGTCTCAACCGAAAACGACGCTTTATCCGCTCAATTGGCGGCCGCGATCAATAATAAAACCAAGCCGCTGGGTAGCCTCGGCATGCTGGAAACCCTGGCGCGCCAGATCGGCCTGATCCAGCAAACGACGCAAGCGCAGATCATCGATCCTGCGCTGATCGTCTTTGCTGCCGACCATGGCATCGTGGCGGAGAATGTTTCAGCCTATCCGCAGAGTGTGACCTGGCAGATGGTGGAAAACTTCCTGGCCGGTGGTGCCGCGATCAATGTCTTTGCGCGCCAGAATCACTGCGCCTTGCATATCGTGGATGCCGGCGTGAACCATGATTTCGGCCGGCGCGAGGGCCTGCTGGACCGCAAGGTCGCCTACGGTACGCGCAACTTCGCGCAGGAAACGGCAATGAGTGCCGAACAATGTGCGCAAGCAGTGCAAGCCGGGATGGACCTGGCCGCCGGGATCAAGGGCAATGTACTGGGCTTTGGTGAAATGGGCATAGGCAACACTACTGCCGCGGCAGCCATCATGCAGGCGATGACCAAATTACCGGCGGCCGAATGCGTCGGTGCCGGTACCGGCCTCGCGCATGAAGGGATTTTGCATAAGCAAAAGGTGGTACAGGATGCGGTTGCATATCACGCGGCCATCGTCGCGAAGAATGCGCCACTGGATATCCTCGCTACCTTTGGCGGTTTTGAAATCGCGATGATAGTCGGTGCGATGTTAAAAGCGGCAGAGCGTCGCATGGTCTTGCTGATAGATGGCTTCATTATTACCAGCGCCTTGATGATTGCGGCGCGCCTGCAACCATCCATCCTTGATTACTGCGTCTTTGCACATTGTTCGGACGAACACGGGCACCGGCAAATGATCAGCCACCTCGGTGGGCGCCCGGTGCTGCAAATGGGTTTGCGCCTGGGCGAGGGTACCGGCAGCGTGCTGGCTTTGCCTTTATTGCATGCAGCCGTCAACTTCCTGCGCGAGATGGCCACCTTTGAATCGGCAGACGTCAGTCAACAAAACGCATAAACATATAAACCTGCACATCATGGAATCGGAAATCGTCCCTCACAGCAGTTTCGCCGCACGTTGCCTGCATCAGCTACGCCTGTTCTTTATCGCCCTGCAATTTTTCACGCGCATTCCGGTGCCGCGCTGGGTTGGTTTTGATGTGCAATGGCTGCAGCATGCGTCGCGTTACTTTCCGGCAGTCGGCATCGTCGTTGCCCTGGCGAGCATCGTGGTTTATATCATCGCGTCCTTGTTGTGGACGCAATCGATTGCAGTGCTCCTGTCGACGATAGCCGGAATTTACCTGACTGGTGCTTTCCATGAAGATGGTTTTGCCGATACCTGTGACGGCCTTGGTGGTGGCGGCACGCCGGAACGGGTGCTGGAAATCATGAAGGATTCGCGCATCGGTGCTTATGGTGCGATCGGGATTGGCTTGATGCTGGCTTTGAAGTGGATGGCACTTTCCAGTTTGCCATCGCCGGCCGTGGTTTCCGCCTTGTTGATTGCCCATCCCTTGTCCCGCCTGGCCGCGATCAGCCTGGTGTGGCGCATGGAATATGCAAAAGCCAACGGTAAAGCGAAACCAATTGCGCAACAGATGTCTAACAGGGAATTCGGCATTGCCGCCGGCACCACCTTTTTGCCGATAGCATTGCTGTGCCTCACTGGTTTACTCCCTGTATCTGGCGTTGCGTGCGGGATATTCTTTGCCGCGCTTGCCGCTTTTTGGCTGGCGCGCCTGTTCCAGCGCCGCATTGCAGGGTATACCGGTGACACCCTTGGTGCTGTCCAGCAAGTTGCCGAAGTTGCATTTTATCTTGGAGTCCTGACCGTCATCAGCCATTGAGGAGTGCCATGCATCTCTATCTCGTCCGCCATCCACGCCCCATTGTTGCTGCCAACACCTGTTATGGCCGCACTGATCTGGCTGTTGCCGCGGAAGAGTTGGCATCGGCACATGCATCCTTGTTACCGGTATTGCCAAGGAATGCAATGGTGTTTTCCAGCCCCTTGCGGCGCTGCATGGATTTATCGGAAAGCCTGGCGCAAACCTTGGGCTGTGCCAAGCCTACTTACGATGAGCGCTTGGCGGAAATGCATTTCGGTGATTGGGAAATGCGTACCTGGGACGACATTCCGCGTACCGCTATCGATGCATGGAGCCAGGATATGGTTGAGTACCAACCTGGTGGCGGCGAGAGTGTGATGCAAGTCGCACACCGGGTGCGCGCATTCCGTGACGAATTGACCGAACTACAAATCGAACATGCGATCGTGATTTGTCATGCTGGCATCATCCGCTTGCTGGCGGCTTGTGAACATGGTTTGTCGGTGCCGGAAATGGCTTTGTATGCGGCGCAAAAACCGCACAAGATACGCTACGGTGAATTACTGGTAGTGGATTGTTAGCGCGTCTGCTTGCGCATCAGCTTCACAACGATATTTAGCACTTGTGCTGCCGCCTGTACCGACACCACATCACGTCCCCATGGCTTGCGTTCCCTGGGCAGGATACGCAACCAGCTGAAAGCACTTCCGGCACGTCGTACTTCGCGCTGCACGACGACATCATCCTGCAATAAATAATCGGCGAATAGCTGCGCGATCTCTTGCCTGTCCATAGGCAGGATATAGGCGGTCGAGTGCAGATAGAGCAACCAGTCACGCGCTTGCGCTGCCGGCAGTGGCATGACCTTGCTCGGGTCATCTTCAAAATCGATGAAACTGATCTTGCCTTCATGCGCAATCATATTGCGTGCAAAACATTGGCTGGCGGTCTGGCCCTGGCGATGCAGCTCGAGGATGGCCTGCAAGCCTGCCTGCCAGTATTCCCGTGCTTGTGCCGGTTGCTGGCGCAGCAATTGATCGACCGAGTTTGCGCCGAGGAAAGACAGCGCAAACCATTGTGGTGTCACATGCAGGACTTCGGGTACCGAGACACCGGCTGCGGCCAGTGCGCGCAAGCGTGCCACTTCGATTGCCTGCGCCTCATTGCCACCGGGCGCGGGTACAGCGCGCAACATTGGCTGGCAGAGCAGGCGGGCGAGTGTATTCAGTACCGGATAACCCCAGTGTTTGAGTGGTGCTTCCAGTCGTTTGACGATGACCGGGGTGCCGTCCATATCCACCAATTGCGTGCGGTCATTCTTGCGCGCCAGTTGCGCGGTGATCGTTTGCACTTGGTCGGGAGTAAGCATGCGATGAATGGGGTAAGCAGGGAAGGCTGGATTATAGACCAGAGCCCATGCCAGGTGGCATTCTGCATGGCTGAGCAGGTGCCGGTTAATGTGGTTGTTTTGGCACAGGAAAGAGCTTGTTCATTTGCTGCGAATTTGCCCATAAATGGCGCGCGCCTTTACAATGGCGCAGTTTTGGTGCCCGCGGATATGTCCATATCCGCAGTTAAACGGGAAATACGATGCCTGATGGCAAACGTGTGCTGCCCCCGCAACGGTAAGCAAGCGTCAGTTCGAAGCATTAGTTCAACTGGCAGATCGCCCCTCAAACCACTGTGCATCTTGCATGGGAAGGTGGGACGTTCAGGCTTGTCAGCCCGGATACCGGCCAGAACAGGTGAAAGCAATGTGGCACTGTCCTGATCTCCATGCTCATACTTTCGTTGAACTCGACCCGCGGGGAGGCAGGTCGGGTGCTTCCCATTGAATAAAGCAAAAAATGAAATCCCTGCCATCACATCGCAGCACCGCTGCATGGAAACCGTTCGCATTGGTTTCCGCACTCGCCACCCTGAGTTTTCCTGCTGTCGCACAGGTTGAGACGGGCCAGAAACTGACGCCGGTTACTGTGTCGGCGTCGCGGTTTGAAAATGATCCTTCGTTTGCACCTATCGGCGCGACGGTGATTACTGCGGAGCAGATTCGTGAAGCAGGGATAGGGAATGTGAATGAGGCCATTCGCAAGATTGGTGGCGTGTATGGCAGGCAAAGTCCGTACGGCACGTCTGATTACTCGCTGGATTTGCGCGGGTTTGGCGCAACCAGTGATCAAAACATGGTGGTACTGGTTGATGGCATTCGTATTTCTGAGAATGAACAGGCGGTTCCGCTCATGTCGGCGATTCCCATCGATGCGATAGAACGGATTGAAATTGTGCGTGGTGGCAGCAGTGTGTTGTATGGCGAAGGCGCAACCGGTGGCACGATTCAAATTATTACAAAAAAAGGACTGGCCGGCGCTACACGAGCATCCTTGTTTGCGGAGCTTGGTAGTTTCAATTCCAAAGAGGTGCGCGCATCGCTTGCCAAAGGCTGGGATAACTTCTCGATAGATGCAAATTTAAGTGGTATTCACACCGATAATTACCGTGACAATAACAAGCTCAGGCAGGACAACTTTAGCGGCAGTATGCAATGGGCGTTTAAAGATGGTCGAATTGGCCTGCGTGTCGCTTCAGCACGGCAGGATTCCGGCTTGGCGGGTTCGCTGACATCGGCACAGTTCGCGCAAAATCCACGGCAAGCAACGACACCGCTGGATTATGCTTCCATAGACTCAAACCTCTACACGATATTCGCTGAAAAACGCTTGGGAGATTGGGAATTGGCTGCTGATCTTTCTTACCGGGATCGCGTAGTTAAAACATCCTACTCACCGTTCCTCCAACCTTTGGTTCAAGGGCCTGTGTCGACCTATGATGGCCATGCAACGCAGTTTTCCCCAAGGGCACGCTATCTGTCGCAAGTTGGAGCGATAAAGAATGAATTTGTCGTTGGGCTGGATTTTTCTGACGCCAGCCGCCGGGTGAGTTCGGACGGCAATCCGCTGGTGAAGAACGGTGACCAGAAATCACAAGCCATCTATCTCAAAGATGAATTGCGTTTTGGCGATGCGCGCGTTGCTGTTGGTGCACGACATGAGCAGTTTGATCAGTCTTTCAGGGGTGGTGTTCCTTATGATCAGAAATTCTCACTCAATGCCTGGGATCTGCAAGGCAGTTATCAACTGACGCCAATCGCCAGTATTTTCGCCAAGGCAGGCCGTAGTTATCGTGTAGCGAATGTGGATGACAACGGTTATACACAAAACAATGTGCCGCTCAGGCCGCAAGTATCCAATGACTATGAATTGGGTGCGACATTGGGTAACGCAAATCAGAAGCTGACCGCAAAATTGTTCAGGCATCGCCTGAAGAACGAAATATATTATGACCCTTTGACCCCGCCGTGTGGTTTTGGATTTTGTGCCGGCGCGAATGTAAACCTGGACCCGACCGAACGCGAAGGCATAGAGATAGAGGCGAGTACCCGTCTGGCAGAAACATTTACATTGTCGACAGTCTTGCAGCATGTCTCAGCTAAATTTATCGAAGGTCCTTACGCGGGCAGGGAAATGACGCTGGTTCCTAAAAATACCGCAACTTTGCGTTTGAATTGGGCTCCTGGCAACGGCCACAATGCTGATATTGGCTTGCAGTGGGTCGATAAGCAACGCTATGCGGGCGATTTTACAAACGCATGTAATTCGAAAATCCCGGCTTTCACAACGCTTGATGCGCGTTACGCAGTGCGTGTCGGAACCTGGGAATTTGCAGTTCGTGGCGCAAACCTGACCGATAAAAATTATTACACGCAGGCATATGGTGAATGCAGCAGCGATGCCAGCATTTACCCCGAAGCAGGCCGCTCCGTACGGGTATCGGTTCGTAAAGATTTCTAATAATTTAAAACGTTGCAACCTTGCTGCGCATCCGAAGAGAGGGCTCTGAGTCAGGCTTTAGGTGCGCAATTTTTATGGCCGATTGTTGCACAAATAGGACGCGTCACCAGGCCAAATCCCCTGCAAAGTTGCGGCTCACCCGCATGAGCCTTACAATGTCGCCAGTTTTGGTGCTCGCGGACATGCTCATGTCTGCAGTTAAACGGGAAACACGATGCCTCAGGCTAACGTGTGCTGCCCCCGCAACGGTAATCAAGCGTCATTTTCGATGACAGATCGTCTCTCAAACCACTGTGCAAGCTGCATGGGAAGGTGAGGCGCTCGTGCTTGCTAGCCCGGATACCGGCCAGGACAGGTGGAAATGCCGCGAACGGGGATGTTCGCGACGCGATTCGTTCATGTGCCGCTTCGAGCTGCTTCCTGTCTGTTTCCGTCGTTAATCGGTTCCGGTATTTCTTTTCAATCCAGCCTGCGGGGAGGTGGGCTGGGTGCTGTTTCTATGAAAAGTAATCATGAGCTCATCTGTTTTACGGCGCGCCAATCTGGCGTTCCCGCCGCTGGCTATTGCCTTGTCCGTTTCCGCTGCATTTTCTCCTTTGAGTTTTGCGCAAACTCCTGCCGATCAATCGCTGGAACCAGTTTTGGTAACAGCTTCGCGCACCGCGCAAAAAGCGAGTGATGTGCTGAGTGACAATCTCGTCATCACATCGGAAGAAATTCAACAATCAGGACAGTCGTCGTTGATAGATCTTTTGCAACGCAAGCGTGGCATTGAAATTACACGTAATGGTGGTCCAGGCACATCTTCCACCGTTTATCTGCGTGGTTCGTCAAGCAAGCAGATTATTTTGTTGATCGATGGTGTACGTTCCGCATCAGCTACGACAGGTGAGCCTAGCTGGTCATCTATTCCATTGTCACAAATTGATCGTATTGAAGTAGTGTTCGGCCCGTTGAGCAGCATGTACGGTGCGGATGCTACTGGCGGTGTTATTCAGGTATTTACCAAGCAAGGTGCGGGTGCGCCGCATGTGACAGCATCTGCAGGTGCTGGCACCTATGGAACGAAAGAATATACGCTGGGTGTCTCTGGTTCGACTGACGGCGATCACAAGCTTCGTTACTCGTTTAACTCTTCCAGAGAAGAAGCCAAAGGCTTTAACGCGACCAATCCATTGGTTGGCAGCGGTTATGCTCCAGACAAAGATGGTTATACCAAGACTAGTAATAGTGGTCGTATTTCCTGGGAGCTGGCAAGAGGGCAGGAGATAGGAGCCACTTTCTTGCAAACGAGTAGCAACTCGCAATTTGATAGTGGCCTTCCTAGATATGACGCGCGTAACTATGCGGACGTCGGTATCTACACGGTTTATTCCCGTAACCAGATCACTTCAAACTGGGGAAGTTTGTTCCAGGTGTCGAAGTCTTCGGACAAACTGAATAGCTATACGTCAAATCCATATAGCTCCATTAATTCGGAAAGTACTCAAGTCAGCTGGCAAAACGATATCAAACTCGGCACGGATCTGTTGCAAGTCATTACCGAACACAAAAAAGAAGAGGCGGTTACCAATCAGCCTTTCAATCGTGATCGCACAACCAACTCCCTGGCGCTGGCTTATCAATTACAACGTGGTGCGCATATAGGTAATGTCAGTACGCGCTACGACGATAACTCTGCCTACGGTTCTAACGTTACTGGTAGCCTTGGATATGGTTATCGTTTGAGCAAAGAGCTGCGTATCAGCGGTAGTGTCGGTACAAGTTTCCGTGCGCCGACCTTCAATGAGTTGTACTACGCAGGTTATGGTAATCCGGACATTCAGCCGGAAAAAGGCAGGAATGCTGAAGTAGGTATCTACTATGACGACGGTAAGTCGGATGCGAGCGTTGCCTTTTACCGCAACAGAATTACCAACATGATCGTTACCAAAACTCCTTGCCCTACAAGTGGCACGGGAAGTTGCGCGTATAACGTTAATGAAGCGTTGTTGACTGGACTTTCAATGGGTGCAGGCACGCGTTTTGGTGATTTCAGGTTGTACGGTACGCTTGATCTGCAAAATCCTAAGGATGAGACCAAAAATACCTTGCTGGAGCGTCGCGCCCGATATCACGGCACTTTGGGTGTGGACTATGTTAATCAGAAATTCACCGCTGGTGCTGATGTAAGTTTCAGTGGTTCGCGTTTTTCTGACTCCAATAATAAGCAGCCACTCGGCGGTTATGCCTTGCTGAACCTGAATGCCACTTATAATCTCTCCGATGACTGGCAATTGTTTGCCCGCTGGAACAACGTGCTCGACAAGAACTATGTATTGGCACGCGGTTACAACACCGCAGGATCTAATGGTTTGGTAGGTGTTCGCTACGGTTTTAAATAAGCATCAGTAAAATAGCGTCTGTTGCAAGATTGCGCATGCATGCCCGGAGTGGTTGATCCGGCATCGCATGCGCAAGTTCCATGAGGAAGTCCGAATGTCGTTGCGTCCATGAGTACGGTAGTGAATAAAAGCATGCATATCGCTGCGTTGCAGGGGCGGACGCGCGCGTGGACGGTGTTGTCTGCTTTATTTGTTTTGGCTTTGCTGAGTTTTGTGGTGGCAGGCATGATGGGTTCCGTCACTTTGTCCCTGGGCGATATTGCTAATGCGATGCGCGAATTATTTAGGGGTACTGCTGACACCATGGCGGCGACACTGGTTGAGCTGCGTCTGAGTCGTGCATTGTCCGCTTTTGTGACAGGCGCGAGCCTGACCCTGGCTGGTGTGATGATGCAAGCCTTGTTGCGTAATCCTTTGGCCGAGCCTTATGTGCTGGGCGTATCGGGTGGTGCGGCGGTGGGGGCGTTGGCCGCGATGCTGGTGTGCACCGTAGCATGGGTGATCGATGTGGCGGCCTTTGGCGGCGCGATTGCTGTTTCACTGATTTTATTTTTGCTGGCCCGGCGCGATCTGCGCGGTGCAGCTGGTTCTGACGGTAGTGCGCCTTTGTTGCTGTTGACGGGCGTGATCCTGGCTTCGGGTTGTGGTGCGCTGGTGACGCTGATGCTGTCAATTGCTCCTGACAATCGTTTGCGCGGCATGGTGTTTTGGCTGATCGGGGACTTGTCCGGCACCCAGTTCCGTTGGGTGCCGTGGATCGTTTTGGTGGCGGCACTATTGTTTGCAGTACGCGCCGCACGCGCGATTAATGTAATGGCCTTGCACGCGGAAGCCGCTTCGACGCTGGGTATTAATGTCGCGCGCTTTCGCGCCGGTTTGTTTGTCTGTTCGGCCTTGTTGACGGCCAGTGCTGTCAGCAATGCCGGCAGCATCGGTTTTGTCGGCCTGATCGTGCCGCATGCCTGCCGCTTCGTGTTAGGGCCTGACCATAGATTGTTATTGCCTGCCGCGACCCTGGTCGGCGGTACCTTCCTGGTGCTGGCGGATACGCTGGCGCGCACTATCGTCGCACCGCAGCAATTACCGGTGGGCGTCATTACCGCGATCATCGGTGTGCCGGTTTTCCTGCTGCAATTGCATCAGTTGAGGAAGCGCTGATGAAAACTATCAAACTCAAATTAAGTATTGCCGATCGCGTGCTGGTCGATGCACTGGATTGGCAGGTCGGACCCGGTGAATGCTGGTGTGTCATCGGCCGGAACGGCGCAGGCAAGAGTACCTTGCTGCGCACTTTGGTTGGTTTACGTGATGCGGATGGTGGCCAGCTGGAACTGAACGGACGCGCGCTGGCGAAATGGCCTTTGCAGGACCTGGCACGTGAACGTTCATATTTGCCACAGGGGCGCAGCGATGCTTTTGGTTACCGTGTGATTGAAACAGTGTTGACCGCGCGCCATCCTTACCATGAGTCGGCTTACTGGGAGTCGGATGCGGATTATGCTGCCGCGCATACGGCCTTGCAGATCATGGATGCGGACACCCTGGCGGAACGCGATGTGCGCTCCCTGTCCGGCGGCGAACGGCAGCGCGTGGCGATAGCGGCAGTGCTGGCGCAGGATACGCCATTGATGTTGCTGGACGAGCCAACCAGTGCACTGGACCTGGCGCATCAGGTCAGTGTGATGGGTTTGTTGTCCAGGCTATGCCGTGAACAGCAAAAGGCAGTGGTGATGGTCAGCCATGATTTGAATCTCGCGCATAGCGTGGCAACGCATGCCTTGCTCTTGATGGGTGACGGACGCTGGCATGCCGGTCCGGTCGCTGAAGTGATGCAGGCATCATTATTAAGTGAGTGCCTGGGCCATCCAATTGAAATCGTACAGCATGGCAAGCGCACAATTTACCTGGCAGTTGAGGAAGAACAATGAGTGAAGAACAGAACGGCAAGGACGCCGACGGCTTGAACGAGCGGCACAACGCGCGCATGGCGCGCAAGAAAGAAGTCGTCGATAGAAAGATAGAGGCAGCCAAGCGCAATGCAGGTGTATTGGTGATTACCTGTGGTAATGGCAAAGGCAAAAGCTCCAGCGCCTTCGGCATGGCGGCACGCGCACTCGGTCATGGCATGAAGGTAGGCGTAGTGCAATTCATCAAGGGTGCAATCGCCACCGGCGAAGAAAACTTTTTCCGTCGCTTTCCGGATGAAATCAGTTTCCATGTAATGGGCGAAGGCTATACCTGGGAAACGCAGAACCGCGAGCGCGATGTGGCGAATGCAGAGAAAGCCTGGCAACGCGCACAAGTCTTGTTGAGTGATCCGGCCATCGGCCTGGTGGTGCTGGATGAATTGAATATCGCTCTGAAATATAAATACCTGGATGTGCAGCAGGTGATTGCCGATTTGCAGGCACGTCCCGAGATGCAACACGTCGTGGTCACCGGTCGCGGTGCGCCGCCGGAATTGATAGAGGTGGCGGATACCGTCACCGAGATGCAGCCGGTCAAGCATGCTTTTGCGAATGGCATCGCCGCGCAACAGGGCGTGGAGTGGTAAATGGCTAGCGCACGTATCGTCCTGATTTCCGGCATCGCATCCGGCCAGGGCAAGACTACGGTCACCGCAGCCCTGGCACGCAAGCTGATACGCCAGGGTTTGCGTGTACGCGTGTTCAAGACCGGGCCTGATTACCTCGATCCCATGATTTTGCAGCGTGCCAGCGGAGCTGAAGTCTATGCGCTCGATTTATGGATGGTAGGACTCGACGATTGCCGTCGATTGCTGGCTAAGGCAGCAAGAGAAGTTGATGTGATCCTGATCGAAGGCGTAATGGGTTTGTACGATGGCGATCCTTCATCGGCGGATCTGGCGCGTGCGTTTGGTGTGCCGGTAGTCGTGGTACTGGATGCAGCCAAGATGGCGCAGACGGTGGGGGCGGTAGTGCTCGGTTTGCAGCAATACGGCCCGGTTGACCTGGCCGGCGTGATCGTCAATCGGATTGCCAGCGCATCGCACGCCAAGATGGTGACGCAGGGCATACGCAATGTACCTATCCTCGCGACTTTGTCGAAGCAGGCGCAGGCTTTGCCGGAGCGTCACCTGGGCCTGGTACAGCCGGATGAAATTGCACAGGTCGACCAGGTACTGGACCAGATGGCCGACCAGATAGAAATCGATATGGCGGCATGGGAAGCGATTGCGCCGGTGTCGCTGGATGAGAGCCTGGCTGCAGCGACAATGCCGCAATTGCTGGCAGGTAAAACTATCGCGATTGCACGCGATGCAGCCTTCGCCTTTGTGTATCACGCGAACCTGGAATGCCTGCGCGCTGCCGGTGCGAAGCTGGCATTCTTTTCTCCATTGAATGATGAAGCGATACCGGCCGATGCGAATGCCGTGTATATCCCCGGCGGGTATCCGGAACTGCATTGCGCGACTTTGGCGGGAGCGCAGAACTGGCAGGAATCCATGCGTGCGGCCCATGCGCGGAATATACCCATCCTCGCAGAATGCGGCGGCATGATGGTGATTGCCGATCATCTGACCGATGCACAGGGCAGGCAATGGCCGATGGTCGGTTTGATGCCGGGTGAGGTGGTAATGCAAGGCAAGCTGGCCGGTCTCGGCATGCAGTCACTGGCGACCGAAGACGGCGAATTGCGCGGCCATGCATTTCATTACTCGACGCTGAGTACGCCGGTCGAGCCGCAGGCGCAAACCGTCAAACGTTCGAATGGCGCGCAAGGTGAGGCGGTGTACAAGCAGGGTGCATTGACTGCGACTTACTTCCACGCCTACTTTTCATCCTGCCCGGCGGCGACCGCGCGGATTTTTGCTCCGAAGGATAAGTGATGATGCGCACACTGGTCATTGGTGGTGCACGTTCCGGCAAGAGTGCGCATGCAGAAGCGCTGGCGACGGCATCCGGCAAGCCGGTCGTGTATATCGCCACGGCACAAGCCGGTGATGCCGAGATGCAGCTGCGTATCGCACATCATCGCGCCCGCCGCGATGGACAATGGCAAACGGTGGAGGAAACACTCGCGCTCGGCGACGCAATTCAGCAATACAGTCGGGAGGACAACCTGATCCTGGTTGATTGCCTGACAGTCTGGCTATCCAATTTGCTGTTCTCCGAAAACCGTGAATTCCCTGAGGTAGGAACGATAGCTGCGCCGGCTTATTTCACTGAGCAGCGTGCTGCTTTCTTGCAAGCCCTGACGCAAGCCGCCGGTGACATCATCCTGGTCTCGAATGAAGTCGGGCAGGGCATCGTGCCGCAAGGTGCGATTTCACGCTGGTTTGTTGATGAAGCCGGACGCCTGAATCAGTCAGTAGCGGCAACATGCGAGCGTGCAGTGCTGGTCGTGGCGGGTTTGCCGCTGACGCTGAAGGGCTGAGATGTTATTTGGTTTGTCTTGCGGCGCGATCGCGATCCTGATGTTGCTCGGCGTATTGCTGGATATGCGCCTGGGTGAAGCGACGCGCTGGCATCCGTTGGTCGGCTTCGGCAACCTGGCGATACGTATTGAAAAGAAGTTCAACACCGGCGGTTCGCGCATTGCACGCGGTGCATTGGCGTGGATACTGGTCGTCGCACCGTTTGTCGCAGTCGCCTGGCTGCTGACTTTCTGGGTCGCACAATTCGATGCCTTGTTCGCACTTGGTGTGCATGCCTTGCTATTGTATTTCAGCCTCGGTTTGCGCAGCCTGCGCGACCACACCTTACCGATAGCACATGCCTTGATGGATGGCGATTTGGCGCAGGCGCGTCTGCTCACTGCACGCATCGTCAGCCGCGATACCACGCAGGCGCAAGAAGCCGATCTGGCGAAAGCCGGAGTTGAGTCCTTGTTGGAAAACGGCAATGACGCAGTGTTCGGCACTTTGTTTTGGTTTGCCGTAGCCGGTGGTCCAGGTGTGGTTTTGTTCCGTCTTGCGAATACGCTCGATGCGATGTGGGGTTACCGCACTCAGCGTTTCAATGAATTCGGTCGGGTCGCGGCACGCATTGACGATGTCTTGAATTTCATTCCGGCACGCCTGACGGCACTGTCTTATGCCGTGCTCGGGAATACCAGGCAGGCCTGGCGATGCTGGCGCGCGCAAGCACCGGCCTGGTCGAGTCCGAATGCGGGGCCGGTGATGTCGGCTGGTGCCGGCGCGCTCGGCATATCGCTGGGTGGTGCGGCAATTTACGATGGTGAACTTGAACAGCGCCCACCGCTGGGCAGCGGGCCTTTGGCCGCTGGTAAAGATATTGCACGTGCCTGGCGCCTGGTACGTTTGACGACGGTTTTGTGGCTGCTGCTGATTTGTATCGCGGGAGTATTCTATGCTTGAGCATGGCGGCAACCTGCACGATGCCATACAGCGTTACGGACGGCCACGGGCAGAGTGGCTGGATTTGTCGACAGGCATCAACCCGCAAGCTTATCCGGTACCGCCGTTGACAGCCGATGCCTGGCATCGCTTGCCCGAGCCCAGTACGGCTTTGCTGGAAGCGGCGCAGGCTTATTATGGCGCGCCACAACTTTTGCCGGTGGCCGGAACCCAGGCGGCGATACAGGCATTGCCACGCTTGCGAGCGCACAGCCGCGTGGTGATTGCTGCGCCTTCGTATGCGGAACACAGTTATCAATGGCGGCAAGCGGGTCATGAAGTACATGAAGTGGCCTACGACCGGCTGGCCGCTGAAATCGATCATTGCGATGTGCTGTCCATCTGTAATCCGAATAATCCGACCGGTGAAAAAATCAGCCCGCAGTTATTGCTCGAATGGTCGGCGCGACTCGCGGCCCGTGGCGGCTGGCTGCTTGTGGATGAAGCCTTTGGCGATACCATGCCGGAACAAAGCGTCGCTGCATATACGGCACAGAAGGGTTTGATCGTATTCCGTTCGGTCGGCAAGTTTTTTGGGCTGGCGGGTTTGCGCCTGGGTTTTGTTGCTGCGCATGCCAACTTATTGCAAGAACTTGCAGATCTGCTGGGCCCCTGGACCGTCAGCGGCCCGGCACAACAAATAGGCGCTGCAGCGCTGGCTGATACCGTTTGGCAGCAGCAAATGCGCAGGCAGTTGCAGGATAGTGCCAAGCGTTTGCAACAGATGCTGCAGACGCACGGAATTCAATCAAATGGTACGGAGTTGTTCCAGTACTGGCCGTCATCCAATGCTGTGGGATTTGCCGCGCATATGGCGCAGCACGGTATCTGGATCAGGATTTTTTCGCATGGCGTGCGCCTCGGTTTGCCGCCGGATGATGCCGGCTGGCTGCGTTTGCAACAGGCGCTGGCGGATGCGCCATCTACATAGAAGTTTCACAGGACATGAAATGAACAAGTTTTTCTTGCAAGCCCTGCTACTAAGTACAACCCTTATCGCCGGTGGCGCTGCTGCTGCAATCACGGTGAAGGACGATGGTGGCAATACAGTCACGCTGAACAAACCGGCACAGCGCATCATTTCATTGGCGCCGCATGCAACCGAGTTGATTTTTGCTGCCGGTGGCGGCGATCGTATTGTCGGTACCGTCGGCTATAGCGATTATCCGGCGGAAGCCTTGAAGATCCCGCGCGTCGGCAGCCATCAGCAAATTGATGTGGAGCGCATCATCGCGCTCAAACCAGACTTGCTGGTGGTCTGGCTGCACGGCAATTCCGAGCGCCAGCTCGAGCATGTGCGCAAGCTCGGCATTCCCTTTTATTTCAGTGAACCGAAGAAGCTGGCCGATATCCCGACCAGCATAGAACGCCTGGGCATGTTGATGGGCACCGAGCAGCAAGCAAGTAAAGTCGCCGCGGCAGAACGTGTCGAACTGGCGCGACTGGCGGCGCAATACCGCAACCGGCCGACGGTACGCATGTTTTATCAGGTGTGGGGCAAGCCGGTGTACACACTGAACGGCGGCAATATCATGAGTGATGTGATCCACCTGTGCGGTGGTGAAAACATCTTCGCCAATTTGTCGATTCCGGCACCTGTCGTGACGACGGAAGCGGTGTTGCTGGAAAACCCGGAAGTGATGATGACAGGTGACCGCCAGGCGGAGAAATCGGGCGGACTCGAAATCTGGAAACAATATAAAAATATACTCGCGGTCAAAAACGACAATATGTTCTCGGTCGATGCCGACCTGGTGAATCGTGCCGGTCCACGCCTGATCGAAGGCGCTGCGATGGTATGTGAAAAGCTGGAACTCGCACGCAGCCGTCGTACCAACAAGCCATAAGCAAAGTGAAACTACACACACTGATGGTGCAAGGTACCACTTCCGACGCCGGCAAGACGACGCTGGTTGCCGCACTCTGTCGTTTGCTGGCGCAGGAGGGTGTCAGGGTCGTGCCCTTCAAGCCGCAGAATATGGCGCTCAACAGTGCAGTCACAGCGGATGGGGGCGAGATCGGGCGTGCGCAGGCATTGCAGGCGGTCGCCGCGGGTTTGCAGCCGCATACGGATATGAATCCTATCCTGCTCAAGCCTTCGAGCGATACCGGTGCGCAAGTCATCATCCATGGCAAGGCGCGTAGCGATATGAATGCGCGTGATTACCATGCGTACAAACCTATAGCGATGCAGGCGGTGCTGGAATCTTATCAACGCCTGCAAACGCAATACGAGTCAGTGTTGGTGGAAGGTGCCGGCAGTCCGGCCGAAGTGAATTTGCGTGAGCGCGATATCGCCAATATGGGTTTTGCCGAAGCGGTGGATTGCCCGGTCATCCTGGTAGCCGATATTGATCGCGGCGGTGTGTTCGCACACATCATTGGCACGCTGGCCTGCCTGTCCGAGAGTGAGCGCAGACGCACGGTGGGCTTTGTCATCAATCGCTTCCGCGGCGATATCAGTTTGCTGGAACCCGGCCTGAAATGGCTGGAAGAACAAACCGGCAAGCCGGTGCTGGCGGTTTTACCTTATTTGCACGGCCTCTTCCTCGACGCCGAAGATGCGGTCGAGCATACGCAAGCGGTACGCGGTGCTTTCCGCGTGGTGGTGCCGGTGCCGCCGCGCATCAGCAACCATACCGATTTCGACGCCTTGCGCGCGCATCCGGAAATCGACCTGCAACTGGTAGGGCCGGGGCAGCCGATTCCTGCGGCCGACCTGATCATCCTGCCCGGCAGCAAAAATACCCGTGGTGACCTCGAGTGGCTGATTGCGAATGGCTGGCGCGAAGCTTTGCTGCGCCATCTTCGTTACGGCGGCAAGATCATCGGCATTTGCGGTGGCTATCAAATGCTGGGTATGACGGTGGCCGATCCGCATGGCGTCGAAGGGACGCCCGGTGAGTCTGCCGGTTTGGGTTTGCTGGATGTCGCCACCGAGTTAACCCGCGACAAGCGCCTTGAGCAGGTCAGCGGTGTGTGTGCTTTTGCCGATGTGGGCGTCAGTGGCTATGAAATCCATATGGGTACATCCGACGGCGCAGCACGTGCGCAGCCGGCCTTCCTGATAGATGGCCGGCCGGAAGGTGCGCGCTCCGCCGACGACCAGGTGCTCGGTACCTATCTGCATGGTTTGTTTGATACCCCGGACGCTTGCGCGGCCTTGTTGCATTGGGCGGGGCTTAATAGCGATGTCCGGGTCGATACCGCCCAATTGCGTGAAGCCAGCCTGCAGCGCCTGGCCGCCGCCGCCCGTCCTTTGCTGGCAGCCTTGCGGGCCTTGCCCGATTACAGCCGTTGATATTGTCGTATTCCCGCGACGGGGCTGGAGTTAGCACAATGCCGTATTGACCTTGCAACGCAGCATGATATTCTTGTTTGAAAATCAATTCGAAGGCCGGGCTGTGCCTGACTGATGGTCAGGCAGCAAGCCTGATCCCGGCCTGAGTCCAAGCAGCACGAGCGGAATACCACATTAAAGGGGAACTTCATGCCAGTGATCGTCATCGCCAATCCGAAGGGCGGCGTAGGAAAAAGCACGCTTGCCACCAATATTGCCGGATATTTCGCCGCGCAGGGTCATAGCGTGATGCTGGGTGATGTCGATGTGCAGCAGTCTTCGCGCTCCTGGCTGGCCTTGCGTCCCGCATCCTTGCCGCCTATCCAGGCCTGGGAAATCGATGACGGCCATGTCGCCAAACCACCGAAGGGTACTACCCATATCGTGCTGGATACACCGGCCGGTTTCAGTGGCAAGCGCTTTGAAAAAGTCATGCAGATCGCCGACAAGGTCATCGTACCTTTGCAGCCATCGATGTTCGATATCCTGGCGACCCAGGAATTCCTGCAAAAGCTGGCGCAGCGTAAAGACAAGTTTGATCTCGGTGTACTCGGCATGCGTGTCAATAGTCGCACCCGTGCCGCCGACCAATTGACGCAATACGTGAACGGACTCGGGATCCCGGTCCTCGGTTTTTTGCGCGATACGCAAAACTATGTACAACTGGCCGCGCATGGCAGCACCATCTGGGATATCGCACCATCACGTGTGGAAAAGGACCTGGAGCAGTGGCAGGATCTGATGCAGTGGCTTGAGAAAAAATGATTACACCTGAATACGCGAATTTGCTTGCACGTTATAACCGCTGGATGAATGACAAGATTTACGCTGCCAGCGAGCAATTAAGCGACGCGGAACGCAAGGCCGACCGCGGCGCATTCTTCAAGTCCATTCATTCGACGCTGAATCACCTGGTGTGGGGCGACGCGATGTGGCTGGGGCGTTTTACCAAAGGCACCGCGCTGGAACGGCCTATGCCGACTACACCCGGCGGCGTTGATGTGCATGCTGACTGGGAGGGGTTGAAAGCGGCACGTGCTGTGCTGGACGAAGAATTGCTGGTATGGGCTGCCAGCCTGGATGCGAACTGGCTGGCAAGTGATTTCAGCTGGTATAGCGGTATGACCAAAAGTATGCGCAGTGGCCCGGCATGGCAATCTGTCGCGCATATGTTTAATCATCAGACCCATCATCGCGGACAGGTCACTACCTTGTTGTCGCAGCAGCGTGTCGACATCGGCGCGACTGATTTAATGATGATGCCCAGAGAGGCGTGATCAATGGTGACAGTTGTCATCAAGAAGTAATGCAGTGTGGGTAGCATGCAGACACTTACTCATCCTGGAGAGTGTGTCTTCATGAATGCGCATGGTGCTTTACCCAATCCCGAACCCCGCCGCAAGGAACAGCGCTTCGTCTTTCGCCGACGCGGGCTGATGACGCGTGGTGCGACTACCACGCAAATCCATACTGTCGATGTTTCCACGCAAGGGATGGGAGTGATGGGGCCGGAACCAGTCCGGACCGGGGAGGTGTGCGCCATTATGCTGGATGCGCTGGTGGGCGGACGCATGATGCAATTGAAGTTTACCGGCAAGGCGGTGGATTGCACACTCGCAGGTATCCAGGGTTTTCGCACCAGCTTGTATATCGATGGCAGCGTGGAAGCGCATCAACTGCAGTTGCAAAAGATTATTGCGACCTGTTCGACCACGATGCGTGACCTGGGCTGATTAGAACGCATCTCACGGATATTGATGAAATGAGTTCTAGCTACCGCGCAGGCCCGACGCACATCATTAAATTTCCAGGTTGTCGATCAAACGGGTAACGCCGAGCTTGGCAGCGGCCAGTACCACCAGTTTTTCACCTTGTGCCATATCGCCGGCTGATGGCGGTTGCAGATTGCTTTGTTTGCGGATCGAGATGTAATCCGGTTTCCAGCCACGCTGGCTAAGGTCGGCCATGGCCTTGCGTTCCAGTTCAAAGATATCCAGATGGCCGCTGCGGACTTCATTCGCCACCGAGTTCAGGCTTTGGAACAGTGCAGGTGCTTCGGCGCGTTCTGCTGGCGACAAATACACATTGCGTGAAGACAGCGCGAGGCCGTCTTCGGCACGATAGGTATCGGCGGCAATGATTTCTGTCGGCAGTGCGAATTGCTTGGACATATTGCGCACGATCATCAACTGCTGGTAATCCTTCTTGCCGAACACCGCGACGCTAGGTTGCACGCAAGAGAATAATTTCAATACGACGGTCGTGACGCCGGAAAAGAAGCCGGGACGGAATTCGCCCTCCAGCGTATTGCCGAGGTCGTCCGGCGGGCGTACGCGGAATTCCTGTGGCTCCGGATACAAGTCTTTTTCGGTTGGTGCGAACAGGATGTAGACGCCTTCTTTTTCCAGCTTCTCGACGTCAGCCTGGAAAGTGCGTGGATATTTGTCGAAGTCTTCGTTTGGACCGAATTGCAGGCGATTCACAAAGATCGAAGCGACAACCGGATCACCATGCTTGCGCGCCAGGCGCATCAGCGACAAATGACCGTCATGCAGATTGCCCATGGTCGGGACGAAAGCAGTACGTAATTGTCCGCGCAAATGATCGCGCAATTCTTCGATACAAGAGATGATCTTCATAAATCTGTCTTAGTGAATTGGTCGCCGCCTCAGTACTTCAGCGGTGAAGGAACGAATGAGTAATCCGGGATGATAAGGGCGAGTGTTTAACTTGGCGCGTAAGCCAGTCGCACGTAAATTGGCGCAAACGGTTCCGCCTGCGTGATTTCGATCAGGGTTTCCTTGGCCAGCTCGAGCAGGGCGACGAAGTTGACCACGACTACCGGCACGCCGCGTGACGGGTCGAACAAGTCGGCAAACTCGACAAATTTGGTGGATTGCAGACGACGCAGGATGGCGGTCATGTGTTCACGCACCGATAATTCTTCGCGGCTGATCATGTGATGCGCGGTCAGCTTGGCGCGTTTGAGCAAATCAGCCCAGGCTTGCTGCAGATCGACGACTTCCACTTCAGGCCAGCGCGTGACGATGCTTTGTTCGATATAAATCTGCGTACGCACATAATCGCGCCCCAGCTGCGGCAGCGCATCGATTTGTTGTGAGGCCAGTTTCATTTGCTCGTATTCGAGCAGGCGACGTACCAGTTCGGCGCGCGGATCGGCCGCTTCTTCACCGGTGTCCGCCTTGCGTACCGGCAGCAGCATGCGCGATTTGATTTCAATCAGCATCGCTGCCATCAGCAGGTATTCGGCAGCCAGCTCCAGATTGTGCAGGCGGATCTGGTCGACGTACTGCAGGTACTGTTTGGTAACCTGCGCCATCGGGATGTCGAGGATATTGAAGTTCTGCTTGCGGATCAGGTAGAGCAGGAGATCGAGCGGACCTTCAAAGGCTTCGAGGAAAACTTCGAGTGCATCCGGCGGGATATATAAATCCGTCGGCATGCGGAACAAGGGCTCGCCGTAGAGGCGTGCATACGCAACGCCATCGATGACATCCGGCGTGGTATCCGGTCTGCCTTCGACTACAAGATCAGGCGCACTTGAGGGCAAGTGCGCCAGCATCGTGTTCGGGCCCGTGCTCATTTATTTCAGTTTGTTTTGATACACGTAGGCTTGCTGGCTGACGTTGGACGCCTTGGTGCGCGCTTGCTGGTCGAGGTCGATCGGGCTTTTATCCCACAGCAAGGCACGGCCTGCGCGCTGCGATTCTTCCAGGTTCGGATTCTTTTCCTTCAGCGAGCTGATGAACTGAGTGATTTCAGACTGGTAGTTGGAATGCTGTTTGCTAAGTTTCATGAATAAATTGGCAACAAGTTAGAGTCAGACGCTATTTTACCTTGTCTTGTCGGCTAAGCTGCTATCGAAACGGTAAGTGTCTCAGATATGTCAATCCGGCATTATTTTGTTGCCCGTAATATTGCTATCATGTGTTTTCTGCAATATTGACGAAAGTCACCGGGCGGCCGTATTCCGGCCGCAGTGTAGCGCCCTGGATGAGCTTGAAAATGGGAAAAATCATGCGTACCTTGCTGGGTTTCTTTTGCAGCCTGCTGATGCTGGGCTGCCAACAATCGGAGTTTGGTTTGGAAAAACTGACAAAAGGCGTTTCTACCGAAGCCGATGTGCGCAGCGCCATGGGCGAGCCCGAGATCGTGTGGGAAGAGCATAACGGCTCACGCACGCTGGAATACCCGAAAGGCCCGGCCGGGCATCGCACCTATATGGTCGATATCGATGCCCAGGGCAAGTTGCGCGATTACACGCAGGTGTTGACGAACGATAACTTTGCCACCATCAAGGTCGGCATGACGCGGGAAGAAGTGCGGCGCAAGCTGGGCAAGCCGCGCACTGTCGGTAAATTCAACCTGAAGAATGAAGAAGTCTGGGACTGGCGCTATCTGGAAGGACCGTCGATCGAGCGCTTCTTCAATGTGCACTTTGACCTGGAAACCGGCAAGGTCACACGTACTTCGGTGTCCGATCCTACTTACGGTTAAGCCGGGTATCCTTCCAGTGCGGCGCTGACATCGATCGCCGCCTGCAGGTTGGGCAGGCAGTGGTCGGCACCGAGGCGATCAAGGAAGCCGCTACGCCGCATCAAATCACGTGGTTGCCGGTTCAGTCCGCACAGGATGAGTTGGCTGCCGTGTTTCTGCAAAGACTTGCGTATGGTTTCCAGCGCATCGAGGCCGGTAGCGTCGAGATTGATCAATTGATGTAACTCCAGGATCAAGGCTCTTTCCGGCATTGCCTTCGGCTCGATTAAACCTTCGAGCTTGCCTACCGCCCCAAAAAACAGTGAACCGAAGATCGAATACGCGTGCACGCCGGGCGGCAGCTCGACGACCATCTCTTCATTTGGAATTTGCTCGATCCGCGTCAGGCTCGATATCCGGTAAATAAAGAATACACAAGCCAGCACCAGGCCGACCTGTACCGCTACCGTCAGGTCGACGATCACGGTCAGGAAGAAAGTCGACAGCATCAGGATGCGGTAATTCATCGAGAAGTGCCGCAGCCGTGCAAATTCGTGCCAATCGCCCATGTTGTACGCGACGTAGAGCAGGATCGCAGCCAGCGCTGCGAGCGGGATATTATTGGCCAATGGCGCCGCGATGAGGACGATGAAGAGCAAAGTCAACGCATGCAGGATGCCGGACACCGGCGAGACTGCGCCGGCGCGTATATTCGTCACGGTACGCGCAATCGTGCCGGTGGCGGGGATGCCGCCGAAGAATGGCGTGACTACATTCGCTATGCCTTGTGCCATCAATTCCTGGTTTGGATCGTGGCGGTCGCCGGTAATATTGTCAGCCACGCGGGCGCACAGCAATGATTCAATCGCGCCGAGCAAGGCGATGGTCAGCGCTGGTGCGAATAGCTGTTGTACCAGCGCCCACGAAAATTCCGGTAATGCGAAGTCGGGAACACCTTGCGGGATACCGCCGAATTTGCTGCCTATGGTGTCGACCTTCAGGTCAAACAGGCTGACTGCAAGCGTCGCCAGCACCAATACGATGATAGTGCCGGGCAGTGCGCGCAGCAGGCGGCGCATACGGTGGGTAGCTACGCGTGGCGGTAGTTCAAGCTCGGTCGCTTTGGGTTTGAGCAGCAGCGGCCAGCCAAAAATCAGGGCGAGCGAAAGCACGCCGATAATGATGCTGGTCGGATTGAAGCTATCGAAGTTTTGTGCGAGGGTCTGGATTTGTGCGAAGAAGTCGCCCGGCATTTTTTCGATATGCAAACCGAAAAAATCCTTCATTTGCGAGAGCGCGATCAACACCGCAATCCCGCTGGTAAAGCCGATCACGATGGGAACCGGGATATAACGGATGAGGGAACCGAGGCGGAACACCCCCATGGCACACAACATCACGCCGGCAAAGACAGTGGCGATCAGCAGGTTGGCGACACCGTATTTTTCCACGATGCCGTAGATGATGACGATGAAGGCGCCGGCCGGTCCGCCGATTTGCACGCGTGAACCGCCGAGCGCAGATACCAGAAAACCGGCAATCACCGCGGTGAAGATACCGGCTTCGGGTTTGACGCCGCTGGCAATCGCAAACGCCATCGCCAGTGGCAGCGCAACGATACCCACCGTCAGGCCGGCAGTCAGGTCCTGGAAGAACTTGCTGCCGTCGTAGTCGCGTAAGCAGTCGATTAAACGCGGATGAAACGAAAACTTGAACGGCTTCATGGTCTTGCGCCTTCACGATCAAATGCGTGCCACGCGTAAGACGCGCGTGGCACGACATGGACCATGTTAGCAGCAGGACCTGTCAGCGACAATACGAAGCAGTGTCGCTGGGCCTCGCAGTTTGATGATCAGGCTTGATAACGCGCCGCTGCATGTGTTTGCGCAAAGTTGGGCAGCATGGCCTGGCGCGCGCTGTTAAAGGTTTCCCATTGCGCTGCATCCGGCAGTGGTGGAATCGTGATCAATTCACCGCGATCGAAGCCGACCAGTGCAGCATCGACCAGTTCATCCACTTCCATCACACCCTGTATTTCTTCCACATCACGGCCGGAGCGTTCCCAGATTTCGGTACGCGTTGCGGCAGGCAGTACTGCTTGCACATACAAACCACGTGCACCGAGTTCAACTTGCAGCGCCTGTGAGTAGGCCAGTACATAAGCTTTGGTTGCGCCATATACGCCCAGCGGGAATTCCGGTGCCAATGCGACCACCGATGCGATGTTGACGATTGCACCTTGTCCTTGCGCCAAGAAGCGCGGGACCACGGCTGCGCCAAGGCGGGTGAGGGCGGTGACATTGAGCTTGATCAGGTTCTCCTGTGCTTCCACATCCGAGGTTTCAAAGCCGCCGGGTGCCGCTGCACCGGCATTATTGATGAGGATGCCAACGTCACGCTGGTCGCGCAGGCGTGCTTCCACTTTGGCGAGGTCGGCCGCTTTGGTCAGGTCGGCCACGATGACTTCGATTTCAACGCCGGTTTCCTGGCGCAGGCTGGCTGCCAAAGCTTCCATGCGGGCGCCGTTACGCGCCACCAGGACCAGGTTGTGGCCGCGGCGTGCGAGGCGGTCTGCATAGACTGCACCGATGCCGGTGGATGCACCTGTGATCAGGGCGGTGGTTACTTGGGTATTGCGGGTTTGCTGGTTCATATCATTTCCTTGGTGTGTGGGCTGCGAATAAGACGAAATCGGGGTAAAAACAGGGTTTTATTTAATCATGATGATCATAATGAATGTAATCATGATGACCGTAATGTATAATGTCAAGCGTTAATTTGAAAAAAATCAGGAGTCGCTATGAAAATCAGCAAAGAGCAGGTTGCTGAAAACCGACAGGCGGTGCTGGATGCCGCTGCCACGCTATTTCGCGAGCGCGGCTTTGAAGGCGTGACGGTGGCGGAAATCATGAAGGCGGCCGGGCTCACGCATGGCGCTTTCTACGGGCATTTCGCGTCCAAGGATGACTTGATTACGCAAACCTGTACGCATGCGCTGGCGCCCGATCTGGCGGAGGATGCGCCGACGGTGGGGATGATGGATTTCGCTGAGTATTATCTCAGTGCCGGGCATCGCGATGATCCGGGTCAGGGCTGTCTTTTCCCCAGCCTCGGCACCGAGGCAGTGCGTGCATCGGATGCCACGCGTCATACGCTGACTGAAAGTATCAGGCGCCGGATAGATAATTTCAGTCAGACGACTGCGGGTAAAACGGCAGTGGAACGTCGCCAGGCAGCAGCCGGTGGCTGGGCCGCGATGGTCGGAGCGGTCATGCTGTCACGCCTGGTCGATGACAAGGAATTGTCCGATCAGGTATTGGCCGATACGCTGGCCTGGCTGGAAAAAACGCAGGGGAAAAAGTAACAGCGAAAAACCAGCTTCGCATATGCCAACGGCCCTGATCATCAATTGACGATCAGGGCCGTTGTGGTTTGCAACGCGTCTGTTTAACCGACGCGCATGCCAGGTTCCGCACCCGGCCATGGGTTCAGGATGTAAATGCCCGGATTGGCTTTTTCATCCGCAGCGGAAGCTGCCAGCACCATCCCTTCCGAGATGCCGAACTTCATCTTGCGTGGCGCCAGGTTGGCTACCATCACAGTCAATTTGCCGATCAGGTCTTCCGGCTTGTACGCCGACTTGATGCCGGAGAACACATTGCGCATCCGGCCTTCGCCGACATCCAGTGTCAGGCGCAGCAATTTGTCGGAACCTTCGACGTGTTCGCAATTGACGATTTTGGCGATACGCAAATCGATTTTCGCAAAATCATCGATCTTGATTTCCGGCGCAATGCTTTCAATGGCATGGCCGTTGCCGTTGGTATCGCCATCTTTGTTTGACGGCGAGGTCGGTACGCCTACCGTGGCGTCAACCAATGCAGGCATATCGAACAAGGCGTCCAGCATTTTCGGTTCGACGCGTGTCATCAAATGCACATAGGGATTGATTTGATGGCCGTGTGGCAGTGGCGTGATGATGTGATGCCATTCGAGCGGCGCGATATTGAGCTGTGCCTCGACTTGCTTGGCCAGTGCCGGCAGCACAGGTTTCAGGTAAATCGTCAGGATGCGGAAGGCTTCCAGCAAGCGGCTGCAGACTTCCTGCAGTGCGGCTTCCTTGGCCGGATCTTTCGCCAGTTCCCATGGCTTGTTCGCATCGACATAGGCATTGATCGCATCGGCCTGTTCCATGATTGCACGCAAGGCTTTGCCGTATTCGCGCTGGTCGTACAGTGCCTGGATTTCCGATGCGACATTGCGCAGTCGGCTGAGGAAAGCATCATCGCTGGTGGCCCAGTCGGTGGCGACACGGCCATCGAATTTTTTCGTGATGAAACCGGCAGCACGGCTGGCGATATTGATGTACTTGCCAATCAGGTCGCTGTTGACACGTGCAATGAAATCATCCGACGTGAAGTCGATATCTTCGACCTTGGAGCTCAGCTTGGCGGCGATGTAGTAACGCAGCCATTCCGGATTCATGCCGATTTCCAGGTAGCGCAACGGCGAGATACCGGTGCCGCGCGACTTGGACATTTTTTCACCGCTGACCGTGATGAAGCCGTGCACGAAGACATTGTTCGGCACTTTCATATCGGCGAACTTCAGCATCGCCGGCCAGAACAGCGTATGGAAGTAAGTGATGTCCTTGCCGATGAAGTGATATTGCTCGGTGCTCGGATCTGCCATGAAAGCGTCGAAGTCACGGCCGGTCTTGTCGAAGTAATTCTTCAACGTCGCGAGGTAGCCGACCGGTGCATCCAGCCAGACGTAGAAGTACTTGCCCGGTGCATCCGGGATTTCAATGCCGAAGTAAGGCGCATCGCGGCTGATATCCCAGTCGCCGAGGCCGCCTTCGCCTTCCAGCCATTCCTTGGCCTTGTTCGCCACTTCCGATTGCAGGCGTTGACCATCCAGCGCCCATTCGCGCAGGAAGGCGACGCACTTCGGATCCGACAGGCGGAAGAAGAAGTGATCCGACGATTTGCGTACCGGTGTGGCACCGGTCAGCGTCGAGTATGGATGTTTGAGGTCGGTCGGCGCGTAGACGGCGCTGCAGTTTTCGCAGGAGTCGCCGTACTGGTCCTTGGTGCCACATTTCGGGCATTCGCCCTTGATATAGCGGTCCGGCAGGAACATTTCCTTGACCGGGTCGTAGAATTGCTCGACCGACTTGGTCGTGATCAGTTTGGCGTCGTCGCGCAGGCGGCGATAGATTTCACGCGACAGCTCGTGGTTTTCCGGGCTGTCGGTCGAGCTCCAGTTATCAAACTCGATATGGAAACCATCCAGGTATTGTTTACGGCCGGCTGCAATATTGGCAACGAATTGCTGTGGCGTCAGGCCGGCTTTCTCTGCCGCAATCATGATAGGTGCGCCGTGCGCGTCATCCGCGCCGACAAAATGCACCTCATTGCCCTGCATTCGTTGGAACCGGACCCAGATGTCTGCCTGGATGTATTCCATGATGTGGCCGACATGGAATGCGCCATTGGCGTAAGGGAGGGCGGTTGTAACGAATAGTTTGCGTGGCAATGGTTTACTCATAAGGCGGTACTTTGCGATCAATAAGGTAATAAAGACGTAATTTTAGCAGTGCCACGCGGATTGACGCAGTTGCTTGTCGAAGTTGGCGCCATATATGGTCATTTGGACACCTTAAAGCGGCAGGCGGGGCCGGCGCGCGGATATCGCCGGGTAAGGCTGGCTCGAGAGGGCCAGCCGCGGTAAAATGGCTCTTTTATATACAGGACGGCTTTGGCGCTCCAAGGCCGTTTTTATTTGCCATGACAGTACGTACCCGTTTTGCCCCCAGCCCGACCGGCTATCTGCACGTCGGCGGCGCGCGCACCGCGCTTTTTTCCTGGGCCTATGCACGCCATTTCGGCGGCACTTTTGTTTTGCGTATCGAAGATACCGATCTGGAACGTTCAACGCCGGAAGCCGTACAGGCGATTATCGAAGGCATGGAATGGCTCGGCCTGCATCACGACGAAGGCCCGTTCTACCAGATGCAGCGCATGGATCGCTATCGCGAAGTGATAGGCCAGATGCTGGCGGCCGGTACTGCCTACCATTGTTATTCATCGCCGGAAGAAGTCGAAGCGATGCGCGAGCGTCAACGCGCCGCCGGTGAAAAGCCGCGCTACGACGGCACCTGGCGTCCGGAAGCGGGCAAAACCCTGCCGGCGATTCCGGAAGGCCGCAAGCCGGTCGTACGCTTCCGCAATCCGACCGAAGGTGATGTGACCTGGCTGGATGTGGTCAAGGGCTCGATCACGATTTCGAATCGCGAACTGGATGACCTGGTGATTGCGCGTCCGGACGGCACACCTACTTATAACTTCTGCGTGGCGGTGGATGACTCCGACATGAAGATCACGCATGTGATCCGTGGCGATGACCACGTTAACAATACGCCGCGCCAGATCAACATCCTGCAAGCCCTGGGCGCAACGCTGCCGCATTACGGCCACCTGCCGATGATCCTGGGTACTGATGGTGAGAAGTTGTCCAAGCGCCATGGTGCGGTCAGTGTGATGGATTACCCGGCGCAAGGTTACCTGCCGGAAGCGATGCTGAATTACCTGGCGCGCCTGGGCTGGAGCCACGGCGATGATGAAGTGTTCTCGATGGAGCAATTCACGCAATGGTTTGACCTCGACCATTTGACCAAATCGCCGGCGCAATTCAATCCGGAAAAACTCGACTGGTTGAATAACCACTACATCAAGCAAGCCGACAATACCCGCCTGGCCGGATTGGTACGACCAATGATGGAAGGCCTGGGTGCACAGTTTGAGAATGCGCCGGATCTGGCCGCTGTCATCGCTTTGATGAAAGAGCGTGTCAATACGCTGAATGAACTGGCTGTCGCGGCCATGCTGTTCTATCGTCAACCGGCGGCGGATGCCGCATTGCTGGCACAACACCTGACCGATGCAATCAGGCCGGCGCTGGCGCAATACGTCGAGCAATTGAAGACAGTGGCATGGAGCAAGGAAGCGCTGTCGGCTACATTGAAAGAAGTGCTGGCCGCACACAAGCTGAAGATGCCGCAACTGGCGATGCCTTTGCGCTTGCTCATCACCGGTCAATTGCAGACGCCTTCCATCGATGCAGTGGTCGAATTGTTCGGTCGCGAGGTGGTATTGGCGCGTTTGGGAAAAAATCTTTAATATTTTTTCAAAAGGGCATTTACACAGAGAGAAATGCTTTGCTATAATCTCGCTTCTGCACTCGAGGGGGTATAGCTCAGCTGGGAGAGCGCTTGCATGGCATGCAAGAGGTCAGCGGTTCGATCCCGCTTATCTCCACCACCAACTTGTGGTTGAGAATGTGTAGGAAGTAGTAAGGCCAGTAATAAGGGCAGTTTTCTGTCCCCATCGTCTAGAGGCCTAGGACATCACCCTTTCACGGTGAGTACAGGGGTTCGAATCCCCTTGGGGACGCCAAGTTAAAAACACCACGCTTTTGCGTGGTGTTTTTTTTTGTCTTTCCGGTTTGTCGCCGGTCCGCGCCTTTGCCCCCTTCAGTATCGCCTTGCCAGGGATCCCTCCTGTTTGCTCCGTATGCGAGTATTTAATCCGCTCTCACTTTTTTCGTCTGTGTTTGGTCTGTGGTTTGACCTGTGATGCGCACGTTCGCGTTTTGTCTGGCGCGGGTGTCGTTCGTGCGGATAGCTGTGTATCGTGGTTGACGGCTGTTGTCGGGGCGAAAAGTCGACTGTTAAAAAAAATTCAAGGATAAAAGGGTGAGTGATGAATTAATTTTAGGTGCCTTATGCAAAGCAAAACTTCTTGCTACTGTGAGTCCCAATAAAGCTCCATTAGTACTGAGAACAAAAAATACAACCGTGTCTTCCACCAGGGGGATGCAGGAAAAATTATTACAACGAGACTGACTCAAGAGGAATTTTATGTCGAATAGCGAATCTGCCGTTCAATTTTTGCTGGCTGCCGAAAATGGCGATATCCCAACGTTGAAAGCGTTGCTGGAAAGCGGCATGGATATCAATGTCACGAATCGCCAGGGGCGTACCGCTATCGTGGTGGCAAGCCTGAAGAAGCAATATGCCAGCGTTGAATATCTGATTGCCGCGGGTGCAGATATCAACAAGCAGGATGAAACCTGCTTCAACCCATTCCTCCTTAGCTGCCTGAACAACGATTTGACGCTGCTGCGTATCGTCCTGAAAGGTCATCCTGATTTGACGCGCCTCACGCGTTTCGGAGGTGTCGGGATTACACCGGCCAGTGAAAAAGGGCATGTCGAAATCGTGCGTGAGCTGGTGACGCGTACCGATATCAACGTCAACCATACGAACTTCGTCGGCTGGACTCCTCTGCTGGAGGCGATTGTGCTCAATGACGGTGGCGCCAAACAGCAAGAGATCGTGAAGTTGCTGCTGGACCATGGTGCGAATCCGAATATGACCGATATGTGGGGCAAGACGCCCTTGTTCCTGGCGCAGGAAAAAGGGTATGCCGAAATTGCCAGGTTGCTGATCGCTGCCGGCGCATAAATCCGATTACACACTGAAGAGACAAAAATGCGAGCGCTCAGGGTGCGCGCCTTATCTGCAGATGCGGATTTCATGTCGCGACTGAAGCAAGGTGATTTCCAATTGCGGATGCACAGTCGCTTCAGCCGGGTCGTCAATCTGCGTTGCAGCCAGAGTGGGCTCTTGTATTCAGTGGTCTCTTCGGCCCTGGATGATGCACCGAATACTTTGCGCATAGGCTTGAGTGAATTCGACACCTTGCCGCTAGGCGAAGACGCCGAGTTGTTGCTGGATGACGGGATGTTGCGGCTGGGGAGGGTGCTGGAGATAGAGCTGGATGCGTGTGGCGAATGGTCGCCGCCGCCAGTGGTGTTTCGCGCCTTTCCACCTGAATATTTTTTAAATATTAGCTCAAGGATTCAGGACGAAAAATTTGCAAACAATAGCATATCGTTTTTTGATTACGACGGCAATGACGTTTTCTACCAGGCAATGAGTCAACACCTGGTGCGCGGCAGTACACGCCTGATTGAAGGCATGCGAACGGCGCATGAGCCGCAGATACGCAAGGGGCTGAGCGAATTGCTGGGTTTGGGAATAGGGCTGACGCCATCCGGGGATGATTACATCGTTGGTTTGTGTGCGGTGCTGGCCTTGCCGCAGCATCCGGCGCACGGCTATATGCGATTGATAGCCGAAGTCATCAGGGAAGGTAAGTCACGCACCAACACGATTAGCTATATGGCTTTAATTAAAGCCGTCGAGGGCAAGACGCGGGCCAGTATCGGCGCCTTGCTGGCAACAATATTTAACGGGGAATTGTCTTTGTTAAAGGAGCGTATCAAGCCGGTTTTAAACATAGGTTCCAGCTCGGGAGCGGATATTCTCAGCGGGATCTCGGCCGGCTTGTTACTGAGTAATCACTTGGGGAGTCCACATGCCGCTTAAGATTTTAATCAAGAAAAACACTTACTTCGACTCGGTCTCATTGATGTCGATATCCACCAAGGCGAATCAATTGCCGGACGTGGAGCAGGCTTTTGTCGCGATGGCGACAGAGATGAATAAAGGTGTATTGCGTAACCTGAACTTGCTGACGCCTGAACTCGAAGACGCAAAAAATGGCGACCTGATGATTTTGATCAAAGGGGCCAGCGATGAATTGAATGAACAATCGCTGTTGGCGATAGAAGAATTGTTCAAGAAGAAGCCGGGTGCGAAAGGCGAACATCAAGCCAAGTATGCAACGCTGGCTTCGGCCAGGGAAAATGTCCCGGGCAGCAACCTCGCCGTTGTCTCCGTGAACGGTGCATATGCGGTACGCGAAGCACGCGCTGCACTGGAGCAAGGACTGAACGTCATGTTGTTCAGCGATAACGTCAGCGTCGAAGACGAACTCGCATTGAAGCAATTGGCACACAGCAAAGGTTTGCTGATGATGGGGCCGGATTGCGGCACCGCGATTATCAATAACAAGGCACTGTGTTTCGGTAACCATGTGCGCCAGGGCAATATCGGCATCATAGGCGCGTCGGGTACCGGCAGCCAGGAACTGAGCGTACGCATCCACGATTTCGGCGGCGGCGTTTCGCAACTGATAGGCACCGGTGGGCGCGACCTGCATGAAAAAATCGGCGGCATCATGATGCTGGATGCGATGCGCATGCTGGACGCCGACGATCAGACCAAGGTCATCGTCCTCATCTCCAAACCACCGGCAGCATCAGTGGAAAAAAAGGTGCTGGCCGAAATCAGCCGTTGCAGCAAACCGGTCGTGGTTTGTTTCATCGGTGGCAAGGAAGCGGATGTGGTGAAGGCCGGCGGTGTATTCGCCAAGTCAACCAAAGAAGCGGCGTTGAAAGCGGTTTTGCTGACAGGTGTGAAGGAAGAGGATCTCGACCTGCATCCGTTGAACTGGCCGCTGATTGAAGAAGTCCGCGCCAAGCTGAAACCGGAACAAAAGTATATACGCGGATTATTTTGCGGCGGCACCCTGTGCGATGAAGCCATGTATGCCGCGCTGGAAAAGTATCCGAAGGTCTATAGCAACATCCAGCTCAATCCGGAATATCGCCTGAAGGATGTCAGCAAGAGCAAGGAACACACCTTCCTCGACTTTGGCGACGACGACTTCACCAATGGCAAGCCGCATCCAATGATCGACCCATCCAATCGTATCGAGCGCTTGTTGCAGGAAGCGCGCGATCCGGAAGTCGGCGTGATCACGATGGATTTCATCCTCGGTTATGGCTCCCATGCCGATCCGGTCGGCGTCATGCTGGATGCTATCAACGAAGCGAAATCCATCGCCGCGAAAGAGCAGCGTCATCTGGAAATCCTGGCTTATGTACTGGGTACAGACCTTGATCGGCCAAATCTGCAGGACCAGATTGAGCGGCTGAGTGCGGCCGGCGTCACGATCGCCAGCAGCAGTGCCAATACCGGCTTGTTATCAAGGGAATTTGTTTGCAAAGGAGAGGCACAATGATGGCCAGCCCACAATTGTTTCAGGAAAAACTGAACGTCATCAATATTGGTATCGAGATGTTCCGCGATGACCTGCAGGAACAGCAAGTGCCGGTCACCCACCTGAACTGGATGCCACCCGGTCGCGGCAATGTAGATGTCATACGTGCACTGGATCAGGTGGAGAAGTCAGCGCTTGGTGAAAAGATCGCCAAGGCCAATGCGCAGGCGGTCGAACGCATCATCCAGTCACAACCGGTGCTGATCGGTTTTGACCAGGCGATCAATGTGGTACCCGGCATGACCAGGACCACCATCCTGCATTCCGGTCCGCCGATTACCTGGGATCGCATGTGTGGTGCGATGAAGGGGGCGGTTACCGGCGCACTGGTATTCGAAGGTTTGGCAACAGACCTGGCGGATGCCGAGCGTGTCGCGGCTTCCGGCGCGATTACTTTCTCACCGTGCCATGAACATGATTGCGTGGGGTCGATGGCAGGCGTGACCTCGGCTTCGATGTATATGCATATCGTGGAAAACAAGACCTACGGTAATCGTGCCTATACCAACCTCAGTGAGCAGATGGCAAAGATCCTGCGCATGGGTGCCAACGATGAAAGCGTGATCATCCGCCTGAACTGGATGCGTGACACGCTGGGACCTATCCTGCGCGATGCGATGAAACTGGCAAAGGAAATTGATCTGCGCCTGATGCTGGCACAAGCGCTGCACATGGGTGACGAATGCCACAACCGTAATAACGCCGGTACCGTCTTGCTGATCCAGGCCTTGACGCCTTACATCATCCAGACCGATTTCACGACACAACAGAAGAAGGAAGTATTTGAATTCGTTGCCAGCAGCGATTACTTCTCCGGTCCGACCTGGATGGCGATGTGCAAGGCAGCAATGGATTCAGCACATGGCATCGAGTACAGCACTATCGTGACCACCATGGCACGTAACGGTGTGGACTTCGGCATCCGTATCAGCGGCATCCCGGGCAATGTCTGGTTCACCGGACCATCGCAGCAAGTGATAGGCCCTATGTTTGCCGGGTACAAACCGAAGGATTCCGGCCTCGATATCGGCGACAGCGCGATTACCGAAACCTATGGCATAGGTGGCTTTGCGATGGCGACGGCACCGGCCATCGTGGCGCTGGTCGGCGGCACGGTAGATGAGGCGATTGATTTCTCGCGTCAGATGGCAGAAATCACCACCGCACAAAATCCCAACGTCACTATTCCCTTGCTGGAATTCCAGGGCATTGCGACCGGTATCGACCTGGTCAAGGTGGCACAAAGCGGGATCCTGCCGGTCATCAATACGGCGATCGCGCATAAGGATGCGGGCATAGGCATGATCGGCGCCGGCATCGTTTATCCGCCATTCGAATGCTTCGAACAAGCAATCGTTGCTTACGCACAGCGCTATCGCCACGGCTGATTTCATTATGTGAGCAACCCTGCCATCGGCTGGTGGCAGGGTGATCCCGGGGAGAAATGCGATGAACTCTTCATAAGCCAGTACTTCAGGAAGCGCCGTAATCCCGGCCGCTAAATAAACGACAGAAAAATTTTGTTCATCCGATTCGGGTGTGGGACAACTCGCGCCTGCAGAAAGTGAACACACATAAAAAATAACTCGTCTATATCGAGGAGATTGACTGTATGGAAAAGCAGATATGGTGGAAAAAAGGTGACTGGGCAGCCTACTTCGGTTTGCTGACCAACAACCTGACGAATCTATTGACCATGATGGGCCTCTTGCTCTTTGTGGTTGGTTTGCCGAAAGAAATGGTGTACGGCCGTATCACGCCGGCATTTGGCCTGGCCGTGTTTTGCGCCAGTATGTTTTATGGTTACTTCGGTATCAAGATGGCGAAGTCCGGCAATCGCAAGGACATTACCGCCTTGCCTTCGGGACCGAGCGCACCGTCTATTTTCACGGTGACTTTCCTGGTACTGATGCCGGTTTATCAGCAAACCAAGGATGCCGAGTTTGCGTTGCAGATCGCGCTGGTCTGGTGCTTCGTCGAAGCGATGATCCTGGTAGGTGGCTCCTTCCTCGGTGAAACCGTCAGGAAGATGATTCCTCGCACGGTGCTGTTGTCTTGCCTGTCCGGTCTCGGCCTGCTATTGCTGGCGATGAATCCGATGCTGCAGGCATTTGAAACACCGACTGTTTCTTTCATCGTCCTGTTGCTGATCTTTATTAACTGGTTCGGCAAGTCGCCGTTGTTCGCACGTATTCCTACCGGTTTGCTCTTGCTGGTAGTCGGCACGGTGCTGGCATGGGCCTTCGGCTTGCAGAGCCCGGAAGCGATCAAGGCATCGCTGGCTTCGTTTGGCTTCAATCCGCCATCCGTGCACATCGATAGCTTCATGCAAGGTTTGCCGCACGCCTTGCCGTACCTGGCTTCTGCCGTACCGCTGGGCCTGGCTAACTACATCTTCGATCTGGAAAACATTGAAAGCGCACATGCTGCCGGTGATCCGTACGACACCCGCAACGTGATGCTGGCCAACGGCCTGTCGTCCACGCTGGGTTGCTTCTGCGGCAATCCATTCCCGGTCACCGTCTATGTCGGTCATGCCGGCTGGAAAGCGATGGGTGCAGGCATAGGTTATACGGTCGCGACCGGTGTCTCCATGCTGCTGGTATCACTGTTTGGCCTGGGGGCCTTCCTGCTGGCGGTGATTCCGATGACGGCGATTGTTCCCATCCTGGTCTTCATCGGTGTCGTCACGGCCAATCAGGTGGTGCGAGAGACCCCCAAGGTCGAGGTACCTGTCATCTTCATTTGCATGTTTCCGTGGATCGCCAACTGGGCTTTGACGATCGTCAACAACGTGATGGCCACGGCGGGTACTTCAGCCAAGGTATTGGGCACGCAAGCGCTGGCGCATAAGGGGGTTTATTACAACGGGCTGCTGCACCTGGGTAGCGGTGCGCCTCTGGCCAGCATGTTGTGGGGTTGTATCGCGATCTTCGCAATCCTGAATCATCCATTGCGTGGTGCGGTGGCAGCTGGCACCGGCGCGTTGCTGGCCTTGCTCGGGATTATCCATGCACCGGTAGTTGGTTTTGCGGCTCCTGCTTCGATGCCGTTTGTATATGCCTACCTGATGATGTCAGGCGTGTTCCTGGTTAAGCACTATATGGACGTGAGGGCGGCAGTGCCGCTGGCGGTTGAAGCAGACGGCGGCAAGCTGGCGTCGTAAGTATCAGGTTTTATTCAACACTTTTTTGTAGCGCTGCACGGGGCGGCACTTGCCCTCCGTGCAGATTAATTTTCGGGGTCATACTCATGAACGAACTCGTAGTCATCGCCATCGGTGGTAATAGCATTATTACCAGTAATGAACAGCAAAGCATCCAGCATCAGGAAAAGGCGATCAAGGCAATCGTCAGCAATATCGCCGATATGCTGGAAGGGGGATATAACATTGTTCTTACGCACGGCAATGGCCCGCAGGTAGGGCTGGACCTGCGTCGTGCCGAAGTGGCGAGTCAGTATGAAGACATTCCTATCGTGCCGCTGGCAAATTGCGTTGCCAATACGCAGGGTGGTATCGGCTATCAGTTGCAACAGGGACTGGTCAACGAGTTGACGCAACGCGGCATCGATAAACAGGTGATTACACTGATTACCCGCGTCGAAGTGGCGGGAGATGATATCAACTTCAGCAATCCGACCAAGCCCATCGGTGCGTTCTTCAGTGAGCAGCAACGTGATTTGCTGATGCAGGAGCATCCGGACTGGAAATTCGTCGAAGATTCGGGGCGTGGCTATCGTCGCGTCGTGGCGTCGCCGGTACCGGTGAAGGTATTGGAAACCGATGCGATCACATCCTTGCTGGAACGCGGCTTCGTGGTGATTGCGCTGGGTGGTGGCGGCATACCGGTGGTGCAGGACGGCGATCATTTGTATCGCGGCGTGGATGCTGTGATTGACAAGGACCTCGCCACGACCTTGCTGGCGAAAGAGTTGGATGCCGATATCCTGGCGATTACGACTGGCGTAGAAAAAGTCTGCATCAACTTCGGCAAACCGAATCAGCAGGCACTCGGACAGATTACTTCGGAAGAGACACGCCGCTATATGTCGGAAGGGCACTTCCCGGCCGGCAGCATGTTGCCTAAAATCGAGGCCAGCCTTAATTTCCTCGCCAGCGGTGGCAGCCGGGTCATCATTACTACACCGGAAAAATTGCCGCAGGCGATAAAAAGGGAAACCGGAACCCATATCGTGACGGTATAGTGATTGAACGGCGGGAAGGGTAAGCCAACTGGTAGTATGAATTTCCCAGTTCCGCCGTTTTGAGCGTAAGCAGTTTCCTGCAGAGACCGTATGAATTCGATTTTTTCAGAAGAAAACCTCCACACCTTCACTACGGTGGTCAAACACGCCAGCTTCCGCAAGGCTGCCGAAGAACTGGGGATCACGACCTCGGCAGTCAGCTATACGATCAAACGGATGGAGACCTATCTGGAGGTCACGCTCTTCATACGCAATACGCGCAATATTGAACTGACCGAATCAGGCTTCTACTTTTATCGCAAGGCCGAAGAGCTCCTGCATGAGTTCCATGCCATCAAGCGCGGCATCTATACGATGGAGCAGGGGATAGAAGCCAAGATCAGGATATGCATCAATAGCCTCTTGCATACGCCGCGACACACCGCCTTGTTGTTGCAAGCCCTGAAAAAACATTTCCCGACCTGCCAGATTGCGGTAACCACCGAGGTCTACAACGGCGTGTGGGATGCGATTATCAATAATAACGTCGACATTGCGATTGGTGCGCCGGGAACCCTGATGGAAGGCGGCGGCATTGATTACGCCGAGATCGGTTATATCAAATGGGAATTTGTCCTCGCGCCCAGCCATCCATTGGCACGCGAGCAGGAGCCGATACCCGAGAGCCAGTTGCGCCTGTTCCCCGCGATTACGGTAAAAGACAGCGCCTATACCATCAACAAGAAGGTGGGATGGCTGCTGTACGGACAGGAAGCGATACAGGTGCCGGACTTCAATGCAAAGTGCCAATGCCAGATATTGGGGAATGGCATCGGCTTCCTGCCGGATTACCTGGTTGCTGAACATTTGCAAAGCGGCGCGCTGGTCAGGAAGCAGGTACAGAACCCGCGACAAAACTCCAATATGCTGCTGGCGACCCAGCAAAGTACATCAGGGCAAGTGACGCAGTGGATCAAGACTGAATTCGCCAGGGGCGGATCACTACATGCGCTCTATCAGGATTTGCTGCACCAGGACGTCGTTTAACCCCTCCCATCCCAGTCGTCAAAAGAACGCGCCACCTCAGGATTTAGCGGCCTCGTGCAAGCTTTTGAACTTTTCGGCATAATAGCTGCCTATGCAGTTATTGACATGACCCCTATTTTGATAAAAATGAAAGAAAAGTTCCCTCCCGGCAGCTATTGCATTGAAGACAGCGTTGGCTATCTGCTCGCCCGTTCGCGTACCAAACTGGCGAAAAGAGTCGATGCCAAGCTGGCTGCGCATGACATTACTTCGGCCCAGGGCGCGGTAGTGATGATGTTGGCCAGCGGTAATTTTTCGACCGCTGCCGAACTGTCACGCGAGCTTTACCTGGATTCGGCGTCGATGACGCGCATGGTCGATCGCCTGCAAAAGCGCGGCATGCTGGTGCGTAAACCGCGTGCTGATGACCGCCGCGTGATCGATCTGCATTTGACCGAAACCGGTGCGGCATTGGCCGAACAGTTGCCGACCCTGTATTCCGTGGTGTTGAACCAGAGCTTCGCCGATTTCAGTGCGGACGAAGTGGACACCCTGAAGAGCCTGTTGCGCAAACTATTGGATAGCAATGCCGGCGATGTCCCCGTCGCAGAAAAAACGGCAAGCAAGCAGTAAATAAAAATAACTAGCAGGATCAATCATGAAAACTTCTTCATATCAAGGTTTTAGCGTCCCGCTCCGCGGTGTGCTGACGGCCTGTTGTGCTGCCGTCTTGCTGAGTGCCTGTGCCAGTTTCAAAGGTATAGAGCCGACTGCCAGCCTGAAACAGAGCAGTGATTACACGAGCACCGCATCCTTGCCGCAACAGGGCGGGCAATGGCCGGATGCGTCATGGGCGCAGGCGATAGGCGGTGCACCTTTGCAGGCGCTGGTAGATGAAGCGATAGCCGGCAATCCCAACCTGCAGGTAGCCGCGGCGCGGGTCGCCGGTGCGCAGGCTGCAGCTGATGCCGCCGGTGCGAATGCGCGTCCGTCGTGGTCGGCGAATGCCAGCAGCACCTATCAGCGCTACACCGAAAACGGCATCATCCCGCCGCCATTGGGTGGCGAGTACAAATCAGATAACCAGCTGACGCTGAATTTTTCCTACGATTTCGATTTCTGGGGCAAGCATGCTGCTGAATTGCGCAGCGCCTTGTCGGCTGGAAAAGCGGCACAGGCCGAGCAATACAATGCGCGCCTGGTGATCTCGACCGCAGTGGCACGCGCCTGGGTTCAACTGGCGCGCCAATACGGGCAACTGGATTTGAATCAGGAGCAATTGAAAGCCAGCGCCGAGATCCAGCGTTTGACGCAACTGCGTTTTAAAGTCGGCCTCGGCACCCAAAGTGAAAACCAGCAAGTCACGCAAAGCCTCGCCAGCCTGCGCGCAGAAAATGCACAGCTGAACGAAGCCATTGCACTGACGCGTAATCAATTGGCTGCCTTGCTGGGCAAGGGGCCGGATCGGGGCTTGCAAATCGAGCGTCCTGCTTTGCCGTCCGAAACCGCGATTGCCTTGCCGGATGCCTTGCCACTGGGCCTGATCGGCCGTCGTCCGGATATCGTGGCCGCACGCTGGAATGTGGAAGCGGCGCAAGGCGATATCGATGCTGCCAAGACCCTGTTTTATCCGAACGTCAACATCATGGCTTTTGCCGGTTTCTCCAGCATTGGCCTGAACAACCTGCTGAAAAGCAGTAGTGGCATTGTCGGTGTCGGCCCTGCCATCTATCTGCCTATCTTTGACCGCAGCTTGCGTGCCAACCTGAAAGGACGCGTGGCTTCGTATGACGGTTTGATCGCGACCTATAACCAGACCCTGACTGAAGCGCTGCATGATGTGGCGGACCAGGTGCAATCGCTGCGCGCGGCGACCCTGCAAAGTGAGCAGCAGCACCTGGCAACCCAGGCTTCGTCGAATAGCTTCCAGCTGGCACAACAACGTGAGCGTGTCGGTACCACCAATATGCTGCCGGTACTGTCGGCGCAGATGACCTTGCTGTCACAACGCCGGATAGACCTCGATACACAGGCGCGTCGCAGCGATTTACGCATCACCCTGATCAAGGCGCTGGGCGGCGGCTTCGACGCGCAGGCACTGGATCTTGATAAAGACCATTCCAATTCAACTACCGTTTCCACCTCCGTGAGAAGTGCATCATGAATACGACCAGCCCAGAAGTAGCAGAAGAAACACCTAAAACCAATGGTAAACGCCGCCAACGCCTGATAGTGGTGTCCGTCCTGCTGGCCTTGCTATTGATTGCCTATGGAGTGTGGTGGGCAATTTACGCGCGTCATTTTGAAGACACCGATGATGCATATGTCGCCGGTAATGTCGTACAGGTGACGCCGCAGGTTGGCGGCACGGTGATTGCCATCCATGCCGATGATACGGAGTTGGTGGAAGCCGGCAAACCATTGGTAGACCTCGATCACAGCGATGCCAAGGTGGCACTGGACCAGGCTGAAGCGCAACTCGCGCAGACCGTGCGCGAAGTACGTACCTTGTTTGTCAACAACGGCGCATTGGGTGCTGCGGTCACGCAACGTGTCGCCGATGTCGCACGTGCACGTGACGACCTGGCACGTCGCCAGGAATTGAGCGGCACCGGTGCCGTAGCAAAAGAAGATCTCGAGCATGCGCGGACGACGTTGATTGCTGCCGAGTCCGCCTTGCAGGCGGCACGCGATCAATTGACTTCGAACCAGGCCTTGACTGACGGTACGACGGTTGCACAGCATCCGAATGTGCAGCGTGCGGCGGCGCAGGTACAAGCGGCTTACCTCGCCTTGTCACGCAATACCTTGCTGGCACCGATCACCGGTTATATCGCCAAGCGTTCGGTGCAGGTCGGTCAGCGTGTCGCACCTGGCACGCCGTTATTGTCGGTGGTGCCTTTGAATGCCTTGTGGGTTGATGCCAACTTCAAGGAAGTACAAGTGGCGAAGATGCGTATCGGCCAGCCGGTGGAACTGTATTCAGATGTGTACGGTAGCGGCGTCAAATACCACGGCAAGGTAGCCGGCCTGTCGGCCGGTACCGGTGCCGCATTTGCCTTGCTGCCGACGCAGAATGCCAGCGGTAACTGGATCAAGGTGGTGCAACGTATTCCGGTGCGCATTACGCTGGATCCGAAGGAACTGGAAGAGCGTCCTTTGCGCGTAGGCTTGTCGATGCAGGTAGAAGTCGATGTCGCCAAATCCGAAGGGACCTCGCTGACTTCGACCACCGCACCGCGCGCTGAACCGGCATACCAGACTGCCGTATTTGAAGATGCCGGCAGCCAGGCTGCAGCCCGCGTTGCCCAGATTATTGCCGTCAACAACAATAGCACTGCGAATACAGGCAAACACTAAATCATGAGCGCCACTCCTCGTTCTGTCGTGCCGCCGCTGAGCGGCACGCCGCTCATTGTTGGCACGCTGGCTTTGTCGCTGGCAGTGTTCATGAACGTGCTCGATTCATCGATTGCAAACGTATCGATCCCTGCAATTTCCGGTGACCTTGGTGTGTCGCCGCAGCAGGGCACCTGGGTCATTACCTCGTTCTCGGTGGCGAATGCGATCTCGGTACCATTGACCGGCTGGCTGACGCAACGCATAGGCCAGGTACGTCTCTTCATCGGTTCCATCCTTTTGTTCGTGCTGGCTTCCTGTCTGTGCGGCTTTGCCCCCAGCATTGAAATCCTGATCGCGGCACGCGTGTTGCAGGGGGCGGTGGCGGGTCCGATGATTCCTTTGTCGCAAGCCTTGCTGCTCTCCAGTTATCCGCCCGCCAAGAGCGGGATGGCGCTTGCCTTCTGGGGCATGACGACGCTGGTGGCACCTATCATGGGGCCGCTGCTCGGCGGCTGGATCTCGGATAACTACACCTGGCCGTGGATCTTTTTCATCAATATTCCTATCGGGCTCTTTGCTGCGTGGGCGACCTGGTCCATCTATAAGGAGCGTGAATCCCGCACTTACAAGCTGCCTATCGACAAGGTCGGCCTGGTCTTGCTGGTGTTGTGGGTAGGTTCGCTGCAATTGATGCTGGATAAAGGCAAGGAACTGGATTGGTTCCACTCCGGTGAAATCATCATCCTTGCTTCCGTCGCGGTAGTGGCTTTCATTTACTTCGTGATCTGGGAGATAGGTGAAGAACATCCGGTGGTTGATTTGTCCCTGTTCAAGGGGCGTAATTTCAGCGGTGGCGTGATTGCGATTTCGGTCGCCTATGGCTTGTTCTTCGGTAGCCTGGTGATCCTGCCTCTTTGGTTGCAGACACAAATAGGCTATACCGCTACCGAGGCCGGCAAGGTGATGGCGCCGGTCGGTATCTTCGCGATTATCCTGTCGCCTATCGTCGGCAAGATGTTGCCGAAAATCGATGCGCGCTGGGTGGCGACGACCGCCTTCCTGATCTTTTCGCTGGTGTTCTTCATGCGTTCGCAGTTCACGCAGGATGTGGACATGATGACGCTGATGATCCCGACCGTGATCCAGGGGGCGGCGATGGCGATGTTCTTTATTCCGCTGACGTCCATCATCCTGTCCGGACAGGCACCGGACAAGATTCCGGCGGCCGCGGGTTTGTCGAATTTCGTCCGCATCATGTTCGGCGGTATCGGGACTTCGGTGATGTCGACCATGTGGGATAACCGCACCATCCTGCATCATGCGCAACTGGCGGAATACACCGGTGCACATAACCCGGCCTTTGGCCAGGCGGTGAGTGCGCTGATGTCGCGCGGCATGTCGGAGCAGGCGGCATGGGCGGTGATAGACCGGCAGATGACGGTGCAGGCCAGTACGCTGGCGGCGACGGACCTGTTCTGGATGTCGGCCATTATGTTCCTGTGCCTGATCGGCTTTATCTGGATTACCAAACGCAGCAAGGCGAGTGGTGGTGCCGATGCCGCAGGTGCGCATTGATTCAGCGCAGCAGGTGGCTGATCGTCTATCATGCTGGGATTAAATTTTGGCCGGCAGCATGACTTCTCAAACCACCTTGCACCTCTTTTGCCGCGTCGTCGATAACTACGGCGACATCGGCATTTGCTGGCGCCTCGCGCGCCAGCTACAACAGGAACACCAAATCACGGTCACCCTGTGGGTTGATGATTTGCACAGCTTCCGGCGTATCTGCCCGCAAGTTGTGCCGGATCTCGAGCTGCAGCAGGTGGCCGGCGTCACCGTCCGTCATTGGCAGAGTCAGGATGGTGCATACACGACGGCCGACGTGGCTGATATCGTTATCGAATTCTTTGCGGTGGATATTCCACCCGGCTATATCGCCGCGATGGCGCAGTGCGAACCGCGTCCACGCTGGTTCAACCTCGAAGGCCTGACGGCAGAAGAGTGGGTCGAGGGTTGTCATCTGTTGACTTCACCGCATCCACGCTTGCCGCTGACCAAACACTTTTTCTTTCCGGGCTTTACCGATAAAACCGGTGGTTTGTTGCGCGAAGCGGATCTGGAGCAGCAGCGTCTGCAGTTCCAGGCAGACCCGGCCGCGATGGCTGCTTTCCTTGCGCAGTTTGGCGTGACCGCAGCCGAGATGGCGGCGACCAGGGTCTCGTTGTTTTGCTATCCGCATGCCCCGGTCGCCGAATTATTCCGCGTATGGCAAAGCGGCGATGCGCCGATTTGCTGCCTGGTACCGGAAGGCGTGGCGAGCGTAGCGGTGCAGGCTTTCCTCGGCACAGAAGCCAAAGCCGGTGCATTTGCCAGCCGTGGCGCCTTGACCGTACGGGTACTGCCTTTCGTGCCGCAGCAGGATTACGACAAATTGTTGTGGGCCTGCGACTTCAATTTCGTGCGTGGGGAAGACTCCTTTGTCCGCGCGCAATGGGCCGGGCGGCCCTTTGTCTGGCATATCTATCCGCAGGATGAAAACCTGCATCACAAGAAGTTGCGTGCATTTTTGCAACGCTATGCGGCGGCCGTACCCAGCCTCGCGACTTTCTCCCTGTACTGGAACGGTGCCGGTGTGACGGATGCGGATGAGACCGCCGACTGGTCTGTTTTATGGCCGGCGGTAGAGGCCGATATGGCGGAAATAAGCGGGAAATCGGCCGATTGGCAGCGCCAAATGCTGAAAAATGGCGATTTAGCGTCAAATTTGTTGAAATTTGCCACCACGCTGCCTTAAGTCGTGCGCCCAGAAAAGGTATAATTCTCGGCTAATTTAGAATTCGATCAAACGTGAGCTTACGGCGCTGTTGGGCGGGAGGCGACCGATGATTTTTATGCAACCCACTTTTTACGTACACTTTTTATGAAACCTGCAAAAGAAATTCGCGTTGGCAACATCATTATGGTTGATAGCAAGCCTATGATCGTGTTGCGTTCTGATGTCAATGGTTCTAGCCGCACGGGCTTCACATACAAATGGAAGATGAAAAATCTTCTGACGAACACACCGATGGAAAACGTATTCCGCGGTGACGACAAGTTCGACGTTGTTGTTCTCGACAAGAAACCAGTTACTTACTCGTACTTTGCTGATCCGCTGTATGTATTCATGGATGAAGAATACAACCAGTATGAAATCGAAGAAGAAAACCTGGGCGATGCATTGCACTACCTGAAAGACGGTATGGAATGCGAAGCTGTGTTCTACGACGGCAAAGCAATCTCGGTTGAGCTGCCTATCACCATCGCACGTCAAGTTGTTTACTCCGAGCCAGCTGTCAAAGGCAATACTTCGGGTAACGTTTTGAAAGAAGCGAAAATCGAAAACGCGGTTGAAGCACACCGTCACACTGTCCAGGTGCCACTGTTCGTGAGCCAGGACGACGTGATCGAGATCGACACCCGTACCAATGAATACAAACGTGTGGTTCGTAACTAATCACCGTCTGTAAATAAAAAAGCTGCCTTCAGGCAGCTTTTTTTTCGTCCGTCCCATATGCATGGCTTAACGTGACTTGAGTATGTGTTCTATACGTTCGTCCGTGGACGGATGGCTGGACAGATAGGGTGGGGGCGTTGTTTCCCTGGTCGTCGCTTGTAACTGTTCAAAGCCACCTGCCATATGCGCCAGGTCTATGCCGTTTGCTTTCATCATCGCGATGGCATAGTCATCCGCTTCGCGCTCAGCGTCACGTGAATACTTCATATCCAGCAGCAGCGTAGGAATATTCGCTACGATCGCTGAAGCATCGCCAAAGACGACGGTGACCAATGCCGCGATCGCCGAACTCTGTACCACCCGTCGCATCAGGTGGCGTTCATGCAAGTGGCCGAGTTCATGGGCCAGCACCCCCATGATTTGCTCATCATTCTTCATCAACTGGACGAGTTCATCGGTGATGATGATTTCACCTGAAGGCAGGGCAAATGCGTTGGGGCCTATTTTGCTCTTGCGGAACAGGATACGGTAATTCGGCACACCTTCCCTGGGCGGCTGCAGCTGCTTGAATTGTTCGATCAGTGCCTGTTGTCGCGCCAGTGGCAATTTGCTCGGCGCGAAGATGCGCTTATCCAGGAAGTCCAGCATGCCTTGGCTGATTGAACGTTCAACTCTTTCCGGCAGCATCTTGGCGATGCCCTCGGATGCCAGCGGCAAAACATAGAGGTAGCTGAGCGTAAGCACCACCAAGGTGGCTGCAACTGCGCCTAGTGCGCCACGCCAGCTTTGCTGCATGCGTACGATAAAGGAGTCCTGATGGCCGGTATCGGCCAGCAGCGCATCGAAAGCCGCAGTATCGACTATCTCCAGATATGCATCATCCGGGAAGGTGACTTTGCGTTTGGTGTTGCGCGCTCGCTCGGATACGCGCAACTCACTGATAGGACAGCTACGTTCAGCGTCGCCTGAAATTGTCGCGTGTCCGCCCTCTACCGATAGCGTGACTTGATGCGCACGTGAAGTCTTGCCATCGAAATAAAGGGCGGGGATGCTCATGCCGGACTGCTGCACTTACAGTGACAAATCAAAATCAAGCAGGTCGGCCACGCCTTCGCCGGTCGCGGAAACCTGCTGCTGGCTTGCTGCAATGAAATTTTCCAGGCTGCCGTTAGGCTGCAGGGCCATGCATTCCACCCGGTATTTCATCGCGCGTATCTGTGCGAAGGGCAGGAACAAGCCCAGGGTACAGATAATGCCAATGATATTGGTGATGGTAATGAAGGCCATCCGTGTCCATTTCATATCGCTCAGGAAACGATGTTGGCCCAGCTGGGTGTGGTTCCAGATCAGGTTCTGGATCAGCGTCGCAAAGATGGGAAACAGCAGGAACATCCAGACATACAGTACGCCGAGGAACAGGACGATACCCGCGGCACCTGCCGCAGACGCTGCCTCGCGATCCATCACATCAGCCGTGATGATGGCAAACAAAGAACCACCCAGGGTTACCGAAATGGCGATGACACCGACCAGCCAAATGACAAACACCAGCAGATAGGCCAGGTAAAAGCTGCCGACGCTGCCGCTGAACGAGAAGTGACTGGTGCCGAAACGGCTTTCCTGATGCTGGAATTTCTTGACGCGTTGATGCGTGAATGGTGTCAGCAAGAACGCGGACAGCATGGTGAGGATAGGCAAGGCCAGGTATACCCAGTAAATTTGTTTCAATGCACCACGGAAACCAAAGCGGATGCCGCGATAACTGGAGTTATACAGCTTGAACTGCAGGCTCTTCCAGATCAGCCATGGCGTCAGTGCCATCACCAGTAACAGCATCAACAGGCCGATGAGGTCAGACATTTCAAAGGCAATGTTGTAGATGATGATCAGCAGGACGGCGATGATGCGTCCCTTCAGGATGGCGACCGGATTGCCGTGATACTCAAAGCTGGTGCCGGCAACACTGGTACTGCCATAGAAGTAACGGGTGCGGCGTACCTTGGCCCAGGCCGAATAGATGCCTAGCGTGAGGATGGAGAACAGTAGGTTGACGATCCAGATGCGGAAGTATTCGCTGCCGGTGCCGCTGAAGGAAAAGCGTATCGGTGTATCGGATGGGTGGGAGTTGCTTTCAGGTATTTCGTGGACTACAGCTGCGTCGGTCATTTTTGCTCCCTGCGGGTTTATTGTTATTAAGTACTGCGAGTACGACTGCACAAGGTTACTGGTAGCCAAGTAATTGTCAAGCACAGTCGTCCAACGAGTATGCATAGCAAATATATCGACCATGTGACAGGCATGGATGGCGGCGGTTGGGCTGGGTGCGTAAAACCATGCATGGAAAATGCCGGTACATGGCATATGTTGAGCTTGCTTAATTTTTCTTCCAGATAACTCCCGGCAACAAATCACACGATTCAATCAGGTATTGCACTTTGCTTTGTATGCGGAAGGTGCATCGCATTTCATTTTGCACTTCTCATTACGCATTCAAAAATTTGAGTTACAAAAGTACTGCCTAAAATTTAAGCAAAATAATTTTTAATAAAAATGTAACAAATGTGAACTTTAAAAACGAGCGAGACACCAAGCGTTGGTTGTGTGAGGTAGAGAGCATTGTTTTTCTACACGTCGCATTGCCACCACGCAAAACAGATAAGCCGGAATGCCGTTACGCGCGATGTACTGCCGATGCTGCCAGCGTATTCATTTATTTTTATTACGTCATCGCGACAATTATTTTCAGGAGATTTCATGCTTCGATCAGACACGCTTTTTGGCAAGCGAGAATCCAATACGCCAAACCCTCCTATGAGCACAACCAACTCGTCCACCTTGTCCAGTTCAAGCACAGGCAGCTCCAGTTTTCCCAAGGCATCAACTCCTGCTACCGGTTTCAATTCGTCGGGCGCAACCGCGAACCAACACACCAATGAAGTTGGCAGCAAGCTGATCGTCGGCCCCAACATCAAACTCAAAGGCGTTGAAATCACTGATTGCGATACGCTGGTGGTGGAAGGCTTCGTTGAAGCGACGATGGATTCACGCGTGATCCAGATCGCAAAAGACGGTTCTTTCAAAGGTTCAGCCGGCATCGATATCGCAGAGATCCATGGCACCTTCGACGGCGAACTGACGGTACGCCAGAAGCTGGTGATCTATGCGTCCGGTAAAGTCTCCGGAAAAATTCGTTACGGCAATGTCGTGATTGAAGAAGGCGGCCAGTTGGCTGGTGACGTACAAGTTGGTGGAACCGGCGCCCAAGCGAAGAGCTTGTCCGTCGCAAAAAGCGTCTAATAGTTTCAGCAAGGTAATTGCCTGATAAAGCCCTCGCAGTGCCGTCAGTGGTGCTGCGAGGGTTTTTGCGTGCCTGCCCGGGTGAAGTTTCTCGCGATCAAGAAAGCCATGCGACAATAAGGTTTCCCGCTTGAACTGCAAGCGCTGTCATTCAGGTACCCATCATGCATCCCGAATACATACTCAATCTGTCCTGCCTCGATCAACGCGGTATCGTGCAAAGGGTATCCGGTTTTTTGGCCGGGCACGGTTGCAATATTATTGAGTCTGCGCAGTTCGGTGATGCGCAGTCGCAACTTTTTTTTATGCGCGTTTATTTTGCCGCCGAAGATTCATCTGTCAACGATGAAGTCTTGCGGGCCGATTTTTCTGAAATGGCAAAGACGATGCAGATGACATGGCAACTGCATGATGCGCAAAAGAAACCGCGTGTGATGTTGATGGTGTCGAAGATTGGTCACTGCCTCAACGATTTGCTGTTCCGTTACAAAAGCGGTTTGTTGCCTGTCGAGATTCCCGCCATTGTTTCCAATCACACCGATTTCTATCAACTGGCAGCGAGTTACAACATTCCCTTCCATCATTTGCCGTTGGCACCCGGCGCGTCGGAAGAAGCCAAGCGCGCGCAGGAAGATCGGGTACTGGAAATCGCGAAGAGTGCGGAAATCGACCTGGTGGTTTTGGCGCGTTACATGCAGATACTGTCACCACACATGTGCCAGGCTTTGCAGGGACGGGCGATCAATATCCATCACTCTTTCCTGCCCAGCTTCAAGGGAGCCAAGCCTTATTACCAGGCGCATGAACGCGGTGTGAAGCTGATTGGTGCGACTGCGCACTTTGTTACCGGGGACCTGGATGAAGGGCCAATCATCGAGCAGGATGTGGAACGGGTGGATCATGCGATGAATCCGGCTACTTTAACCGCGATAGGGCGGGATGTGGAGTGTGTGGTGTTGGCGCGCGCCGTTAAGTATTTTATTGAACATCGGATTTTGCTTAATGGGCATAAGACGGTGGTGTTTAAGTAGGTTGGTTGTTGGTTTCGTTTTGATGTTGCTGATGCTGTTCGCTCTCCGTGGAGAAGTGCTTTGCCGGGCCACCCCCGGCAATCCAAGCCTGATCGAAGAAAGTACAGCATCAGCAGCACAGAATGGAAACCAAACAAGAAATAAAAAAGCACGCATATAGCGTGCTTTTTTATTGTCTAACCCGACGCTTAATTCAGAACGCGTTTAAGGAAGTTCGAAATATCATCCAGCTGCGGACCACATACCGAGTGCGGCATATTGTATTCATGCCATTCAACCTGATAGCCCAGTGCCTGCAACAGGCTCAGCGAACGTTGCGCACGGGTGATAGGGATGACCTGGTCGCCGCGTCCGTGGCCGTAATAGATAGGGATGTCTTTATTGGCTGCGCTGGCTTCGGCTTCCAGCGTCGAGTCGATTGGTACATAGCCGGACAGACAGAGCAGGCCACCGAGGCGTTCCGGGTAGCGCAGGCCGACCTGGAAGGTCATGGCGCAACCTTGTGAGAAGCCGGCGATGAGGATCTTGTTGGCGGCGATGCCGCGTGCTTTTTCGCGTTCTATCAATTCATTGATCGAAACTTGTGATGCGCGCAAACCGGCTTCGTCTTCTTCGCGGCCGAATTCGGTGACGACGACGTCATACCAGGCCGGCATTTCGCGGAAGCCGTTGACGGTGACAGGAATTTCAGGAGCGTGCGGGAAGACGAAACGGATGCCGGGGCAGCCGCTCAAATCCAGTTCTCTGACGATAGGAACAAAATCATTGCCGTCGGCGCCTAGGCCATGCATCCAGATGATGGAAACGGTTGGGTTGGGTGCGGTTTCAATTTCGACTGTTTCTAAGGTCATGGTGTGAGTGAGTTAAGTACTGGAAGTGTAAAAAATTATTTGGCCGGGCGGATCGCGTGCTTCGGACGCCAGGCTTTGCAGATCGCTTCATTGGTTTCAATGTAAGGGCCGCCCATCAGGTCTATGCAATAAGGTACAGCGGCGAAGATGCCGCCCACGATTTGCTTGCCGTCGGCATCTTTCAGGCCTTCCAGCGTTTCCTTGATGGATTTCGGCTGACCCGGCAGGTTCATGATGAGCGCTGCATGATCGCTGGTTTCGCGGATGACGGTGACTTGGCGCGACAGGATCGCGGTGGGGACGAAGTGCAGGCTGATCTGGCGCATTTGTTCGCCGAAGCCCGGCATTTCCTTGGTGCCGACTGCGATAGTCGCTTCCGGCGTAACGTCACGCCGGGCCGGACCGGTGCCGCCGGTGGTGATGACCAGGTCGCAATGTTCGATATCGACCAGTTCGATCAGGGCCTTTTCAATTGCCGCCTGTTCATCCGGGATCAGGCGGGTTTCCATTTGCCACGGGCTGGTCAGGACAGAGGTGAACCATGCTTGCAGTGCCGGGATGCCCTGGTCTTCGTAGACGCCGCTGGAGGCGCGGTCGGAAATCGATACCAGGCCGATTTTCAATTCATCCGGGTTAGTCTTCTTCGACATCGTCTTCTTCATCCGTAGTTGATGCGGCAGCGGCGGCCTGCAGTTGTTTCAGGATCTGGAAAATTTCGCGATAGGCTTTCGGCGGCTTGTTCTCCGCCTGTTCCTTGCGGGCGTTGCGGATCAGGGTGCGCAAATGCTGTGCGTCCAGTTCCGGATTGTCTTCCAGCAATTGGGTCAGGGCCTTGTCGTCGGCCAGCAATTTGTCGCGTTTGCGTTCGATCGCGTGCAGGGCTGCGGTTTCGGATTTGGATGCGCCTTTCCAGCTATCCAGCATTTTCTGGATGGCGGCGATTTCGTCCGGTTCCAGCGTACGCATTTTTTTGCCGACGTATTGGGTCTGGCGGCGTCGTCCTTCGTGATCCTTGATCAACTGGCATTCGAGGATGGCTTCACGCACATCTTCCGGCATCGGCACGCGTTTGACGCGGTCGCGGGGTTCGGCGATCAGCTCTTCACCGAGCTTTTGCAAGGCCGTCATTTGGCGCTTGAGCTCGGATTTTGATGGGCGTTCGTATTCCTGTTCGAATTCGGTCGACTGGAAGCCGCAGGAGCCTCGGTTAGGATTTGGCATGATCTGATTTGATAAGGCGTAGAGCCATTCTGTAAACGACTGCTATGATAACTGTTTTATAGGTATTTCCGAAGAAAACGACCCCCTCATGAGCGAATCAGTGTTTATACATAGTCAAGATCAGTTAAAGCAATTGGCGCAGGACGTACTGCGTTATGCGAAGGAAAAAGGCGCATCCGATGCCGCCGTAGAGATCAATGAGGGCAGTGGTTTATCGGTTTCGGTGCGCAAAGGCGGCGTCGAGACGATAGAGCAGAATAAAGACAAGGGCATGGGCGTAACCGTCTACCTAGGTGGCGACGGCCATGTACGGCGCGGTAATGCCAGCACTTCCGACTTTTCGCAGCAGGCGTTGAAAGACACGGTAGAGGCGGCGTACAACATTGCCCGTTTTACCGCGGAAGACGATTGCGCCGGTTTGCCTGAAGTGGACATGCTGGAACTCAATCCGCGCGACCTGCAATTGTGCTATCCGTGGCTGATTTCGAGCGAAGAAGCTGTAGAACTGGCAAAACGCGGCGAAGCGGCGGCTTTTGCGGTCGACAAGCGCATCACGAACAGCGAGGGCGCCAGTATTTACGCACAGCAATCGCACTTTGTTTCTGCCAATTCACGCGGCTTTATCGGTGGTTATCCCTATTCGCGCCATACCATCTCGGTCGCACCGATTGCCGGCAAGGGCAGCAATATGCAGCGCGACGACTGGTATTCGTCGATGCGCGACCCCAAGAAGCTGGCCAAACCGGAAGCGGTCGGCCAGTATGCGGCACAACGTGCACTGGCACGCCTGAATGCACGCAAGATTGACACCCGCAAATGCCCTGTCTTGTTTGAAGCACCATTGGCGGCAGGTTTGCTTGGTGCTTTCGTCCAGGCCGTATCCGGCGGTGCCTTGTATCGCAAATCGACTTTCCTGCTGGATTCGCTGGGCAAACCTGCGTTCGCACCACATGTGCAGATCGTCGAAGATCCGCATGTGATTGGCGGGGTCGGTTCGTCGCCGTTTGATGAAGAAGGTGTTAAGACCAGCCGCCGCGATGTGGTCAAGGACGGCATCGTGCAAGGTTACTTCCTGTCGACTTACTCGGCACGCAAACTCGGCATGCAAACCACCGGCAATGCAGGCGGTTCACATAATCTTTCGATGACCTCGTCATTGACGAAATCAACCGATGATTTCAAGGCGATGCTGAAGAAGCTCGATACCGGTTTGCTGGTGACCGAGCTGATGGGCCAGGGTGTCAATTATGTGACCGGCGATTACTCGCGTGGCGCATCCGGTTTCTGGGTCGAGAAGGGCGTGATCCAGTACCCGGTCGAAGAGATTACGATTGCCGGCAACATGAAGGACATCTTCATGCAAGTGGTGGCGATCGGTGCCGATACCCTGGTACGCGGAACCAAGCAAACCGGTTCGGTGTTGATTGAAAATATGGTTGTTGCGGGTGGTTAATACGGCGTTTTCGGTGTATGGTTATACCAGTTGTTTATAGCGTAAAGCAGGAAGATTTTTTCTACTTCGGGCAACTTACGTCACCCTTACAACTAATAATTTGAATGAGATTTAACGGCTGATTTTATCGGCAAGAAAATTTCAAATAGCTGTTGTCGTTAACCACTCCAGGAGACAAAATGGAACGTCGTTCATTCCTTAAGAAAGCAGCAGTCGGTGCTACCGCAGGTGCGGTTGCCGTGCCTTCTTTCGCACAAACCAACCCGACGATTAACTGGCGTCTGGCTTCCAGCTTCCCTAAATCGCTAGACACGATTTACGGTGCAGCGGATGTATTTACCAAACGTGTATCGCAACTGACAGATGGTAAATTCAATATACGTCCTTTCGCAGGCGGTGAGATTGTTCCGGCTTTGCAAGTGATGGATGCAGTTCAAGCAGGTACCGTTGAAATCGGTCACTCGGCTTCGTACTACTACTTCGGTAAAGATCCTACATTCGCATTCGATGCAGTTGTTCCTTTCGGCCTGACCTCGCGTCAGCAAACCGCATGGTTCGACCAAGGCGGTGGTCGTCAACTGACCCGCGAATTCTTCAAGGATTACGGCATCGTCAACTTCCTGGGCGGTAACACCGGTACCCAGATGGGTGGCTGGTTCCGTAAGGAAATCAAGGAAGTTAAAGACCTGCAAGGCTTGAAAATGCGTATCGGTGGTTTCGCCGGTCGCGTCATGCAACGCCTCGGCCTGGTGCCACAACAGATCGCCGGTGGTGATATTTACCCGGCACTGGAAAAAGGCACGATCGATGCAGCAGAGTGGATCGGTCCTTATGACGATGAGAAACTCGGCTTCAACAAAGTTGCGCCGTTCTACTACACACCAGGCTGGTGGGAACCAAGCCTGCAACTCTCGTTTTACATCGGCATCAAGGAATGGGAAAAGCTGCCTAAGGCATACCAGGCTGCAGTAGAAGCCGCTTCCTACGAAGCACACGTCGTCATGCAAGCGGAATACGATGCACGTAATCCAGCCGCATTGGCACGTTTGCTGAAAAACGGCGTCAAGCTGCGTCAATTCTCCAAACCAATCATGGAAGCTTGCTACAAGGCTGCTGTTGAAACGATGGATGAAGAAGCTGCGAAAAACGCGAAGTTCAAGAAAATCTATGAACCATGGAAACGCTTCCGCCAAGACCAGAACCAATGGTTCTCGGTTGCTGAAGTGCCTATCCAGAACTTCATGATCGGCCGTAAGTAATTCTTACTGTTTCAGTAAAACCCGCAGCCTGTGCTGCGGGTTTTTTTATGTCTGCCTGAAACAGCTGTGCATGGCCCGGCATGTTGATAGGGGTATGAGAAGGGTGGTGCTACACGCCGTGTTAACCTGGCTGAGGCTGCTTGCGACAAGGTTGGTCAGATGTTGGCTCGCATGTGCTGCAGGCAAAAAAAATCCCGCACAAGCATCGTGCGGGATTATCAGGGGAGTCCTGTTTTACTTCTTGGCTGGTTCGTCAGTCGAGAAGTTCAGTTGTGGTGCCTCATCGTCGCTGGCAGCAGGTTTCTCGCTACTGCTATCTGTAGCATCATCATTGCCATAATCGACGCTTTCTTCACCCATATCGATCTTCAACTCGATTTTTTCATGCATATCGGTTTTCGATTCGACCGAGATCAGTTTCGGGAAGGCGATGATCAGCGTCACCATGATGACCTGGATCAGCACGAACGGTACCGAACCCCAGTAAATATCCGAGGTCTTGACCTCTTTCGGCGCGACAGACCTTAAATAGAACAGGGCGAAGCCGAAAGGCGGATGCATGAAGGAAGTCTGCATGTTCACACTCAGGAGCACACCGAACCAGATCAGGTCGATGCCCATTTTTTCAGCTACCGGACCAACCAAAGGTACCAGGATGAATGCCAACTCGAAGAAGTCGAGGAAGAAGGCGAGGCCGAAGAACAGGATGTTGACTACGATCAGGAAGCCGGCAGTACCACCCGGTAGCGAGGTCAGCAGATGCTCAACCCACAAGTCACCGTTCACGCCGCGGAAAATCAGGCCGAAGACGCTGGAACCGATCAGGATGAACATCACGAAGCAGGACAGGCGTGAAGTCGAATTCATTGCTTGCTTGAGCAAGTCCCATGACAGGCGACGATTCATGATTGCCAGCACCAATGCACCGAATGCACCCATACCGCCACCTTCGGTAGGTGTTGCGATACCGACGAAAATGGTACCGAGCACCAGGAAGATCAGCGCCAGTGGCGGGATCAGCACGAAGACAACTTTTTCTGCCATTTTCGACAGAAAGCCCAGCTTCATGCGACGGTTAATGACGGCGACCAGGAATGCACCGGCAATACCGAGGGTCGCTGCGTAAATTGCACCTTCATCGGCATGCAGCTTGGGATTGAGGGACAACAGCAGCTCTTCAAACACGAAGCAGACGGCAACCGTAGCAATAATCAGCAAGAACAGCGATACCACGCCACTTTTGCCGTTAGGTTCACGCAGATTGCGGGCTTCCAGTGGCAGCGCAGGTACCCATTTTGGTCGCATGATGGAGATGATCAGGATGTAACCGGCATACATCGCGGTCAGCATCAGGCCTGGGCCGAATGCTGCCTGGTACATATCACCAACGGAACGACCCAATTGGTCGGCCATCACGATCAGCACGAGTGACGGCGGGATGATCTGTGCCAGCGTACCGGAGGCGGCAATAACGCCGCTCGCGATCTTCTTGTCGTAGCCGTAGCGCAACATCACAGGCAGCGAAATCAAGCCCATCGAGATCACCGATGCAGCGACCACACCGGTAGTTGCCGCCAGCAATGCGCCGACGAAAATAACCGCATACGCGACACCGCCACGCAGAGGGCCAAACAGCTGGCCAATGGTGTCCAGCAGGTCTTCCGCCATCCCTGATCGTTCAAGGATCAGACCCATGAAGGTAAAGAATGGAATCGCCAGCAAGGTGTCGTTCGCCATGATGCCGAAAATACGATTCGGCAAGGCTTGCAACAGTTCCGGCTTGAGCAGGCCGAGTTCAATGCCCATCAAGCCAAAGAACAAGCCGTTTGCGGCCAATGAAAAAGCAACCGGGAAACCTGATAGCAGGAATACCACGAGCGCGCCGAACATGATCGGCGCCATATTCGCAATGAGAAATTCAGTCATGTTTGTTCCTGGCGATCAGTTAAGTTTGTTCGCAGCTTTGATCGCCGCAATTTCTTCTTCCGGAGTAGCGGCCTGTTTTTCAAAGGCGCTGGCAGGGACCACACCTTTCAGGTAACCGATCCGTTTGATGATTTCCGATACGCCCTGCAGGGCCAGCAATACGAAGCCGATCGGGATCAGCAATTTCGCAGGCCAGACGATGAGGCCGCCGGCATTGCTGGAAACTTCCTGGTTTTCGATCGAAATCAGCGCGTAAGGCGTGGAGTAGTACAAGATCAGCAAAGTCGCTGGCATCAGGAACAGCAGGAAGCCGAGCAAATCGATCCAGACTTGTGTACGTTTCGAAAAACGGCCCACGATCACGTCGATACGCACGTGTTCATTGCGGCGCAGGGTGTACGACGTCGCCAGCAAAAAGATGGCACCAAACAAATACCACTGGATTTCGAGCCAGCCATTCGAGCTGATATTGAAGAGATAACGAACTACCGCATTACCGGTACAGATAATGACGGCGAGTAATAGGGCCCAGCTGATACCGTGGCCTATTTTTTCATTGAGGGCATCAATGAATCGCGATAGCGATAGCAAAAAAGACATTATTTTTGTCTCCAGATTGATTTTGAATGAAGCACGTGCGCATGCCCCTGTTTTTAAATGCCTGCGAAGATGCTTTTTATTGCCATGTGAGTATAAGTCATATCAGTTGACGCCTATGTTACGAAAGCGTTTTTTAACACGTACACACATATCCCATTTTCACAAGGCAGCACGATACAGCGCCTAGCTGACACGAACATTACGGAAGACGGAAATTATGAGATTTTTCAGAGGGAAATGAGCACATAAAGCCCCTACAAAAAATGGGTTATGTGATGCCCTGAAATGAATACGGCCGACTACAAAACGGGCATGCGGAGTCGCATGCCCGGAATCGCTGTTTAATTCAGCTTGCTGCGATGTCTTGCAATCGCCAGGCGTACCTGTTGTGGCGCGGTGCCGCCGATGTGGTTACGGGCCGCGACCGAGCCTTCCAGCGTCAGTACTTCAAAGATATCGGCTTCGATGAGCGGGGAGAACACGCGCATTTCTTCCAAGGTCAGGTCGCTCAGGTCGCAGCCGCGATCGACGCAGGCACGCACTGCGTGTGCGACGGCTTCATGCGCATCACGGAATGGCAGGCCTTTTTTCACCAGGTAATCGGCGAGGTCGGTTGCGGTTGCATAACCTTGCAGGGCGGCGGCGCGCATTGCATCCGGTTTGACGGTGATACCGGTCGCCATGTCAGCGAAGATGCGCAGGGTATCAACCACGGTATCAACGGTGTCGAACAGCGGTTCCTTGTCTTCCTGGTTATCCTTGTTGTAGGCCAATGGCTGGCCTTTCATCAGGGTCAGCAGTGCGATCAGGTGGCCGTTGACACGACCGGTCTTGCCGCGTGCCAGTTCAGGGACGTCCGGGTTTTTCTTTTGCGGCATGATGGACGAACCGGTGCAGAAGCGGTCAGCGATATCGATGAAGCCGACGCGCGGGCTCATCCAGATCACCAATTCTTCCGACATGCGCGACACGTGCGTCATGATCAGCGCAGCAGCGGCGCAGAATTCAATCGCGAAGTCGCGATCGGAAACTGCATCCAGCGAGTTGTGGCAAACGTCTTCAAAATCCAGTGTGCGCGCAACGCGTTCACGGTCGATCGGGAAGGTGGTGCCGGCCAGCGCAGCTGCGCCCAGCGGCAGGCGATTGACGCGCTTGCGGCAATCCAGCATGCGTTCGGCGTCGCGGCTGAACATTTCAACATAGGCCAGCATGTGGTGGCCGAAGGTAATCGGTTGCGCCACTTGCATATGGGTAAAGCCGGGCAGGATGGTGTCTGCGTGTTTTTCGGCCAGGTCCAGCAGGGCCAGACGCAAGTCGCGCAGCAAGCCGACGATGTTGTCGATTTCACTACGTACATAGAGGCGGATGTCGGTGGCGACCTGGTCATTGCGCGAACGACCGGTATGCAGGCGTTTGCCGGCATCGCCGACCAGCTCGGTCAGGCGTTTTTCAATATTCAGGTGGACGTCTTCCAGGTCCAGCAGCCATTCAAACTTGCCGGAAGCGATTTCTTCCTGGATTTGTGCCATGCCGCGCTGGATTTCGGCATGGTCTTGCTGGCTGATGATTTTTTGGTGCGCCAGCATCTCTGCATGTGCGAGCGAACCCTGGATATCTACCTGGGCCAGGCGCTTGTCGAAAAATACCGAAGCAGTGTAACGTTTGACCAGATCGGAAACGGGTTCGTTGAAGCGTGCCGACCAGGCCTCGCTCTTTTTGGAGAGTTGTGCTGTCATAATTGGGTCCTAATGAATACGCGATTATAGAACAAGCGCACCCCGCAATCCCACCCTAGCCCTGATAAATCCTTAACTCATGCCGCCATCGCCAGATTCCGCGCCTATCTCCCCGCTGGAAATCGTGATCCCAGACTGTTGCAATATAGGCATCATGGTCAGGTCTTTGCTGTGCGTCAACGGCGTGGTGCTGGTGGTGATGCTGATTAATGCGGGTTCAATCCAGACCGGTTTGCTGGCATTTGGCGAAGCGTCGATGCTGCTGGAGCTGGCATGCCTGACTTCATTGTTTGCGCTGTGCGGCTTGCGGCGGCTGGTCCGTTCGATCCCGCCGTGGGGCCAGCGCCTGGCTTGTGCGCTGGTGCCGGGCGCGATTACCGGCCTGATCATCCATTACCTGTTGAATGACACGGTCTTGCTGGCCAGCCTGAGTCGCCTGTCGGCGCTGGAGGGCGTAGTGTGTGCCGCCTTGTTCGGCATCGCCTTGCAGCATTACTTTGAATTGCGTACTCGCGCCTTTTCCCCGGCGCTGGCGGAAGCGCGGCTGCAGGCCTTGCAGGCGAGGATACGGCCGCACTTCCTGTTCAACAGCCTGAACGCTGTCCTGTCGCTGATCCGCAGCGAACCGCGCCGTGCCGAAACCACACTGGAAGATATGGCTGACCTGTTTCGCGTGCTGATGCGCGATGCGCGCGATATCACCACCCTGGGCAATGAGGTACGCATCGGCATGCAGTATCTGTCGATTGAAAAAGTGCGCCTCGGTGAACGATTGTTGGTGAAATGGGATACCGATGGTATTTCCGCCGATACCCTGCAAAGGGCACGCACGCCCGCCTTGCTGTTGCAACCCTTGCTGGAAAACGCCGTGCATTACGGTGTGGAGCCGTCGCCGGATAGCGCCCTGATCACAATCAGCATCGCCCGTGTGCGCGACCGTATAGAAATCATGATGACGAATCCGTATCATGCCGATGTGGAATCGACCGGTAACCATATGGCGCTGGATAACATCCGTGAACGCCTGACGCTTTTATACGATATGGAGGCGCAATTGACGACGCAGGTAGTGGATGGGCAATTTGAAGTACGGCTCTATCTTCCTTACCAAAAGGCGGGTGCATGAGGCCGCGCATCCTGATCGTCGATGATGAAGCACCGGCGCGTGCGCGCCTGACTACCTTGCTGTCCGATATTGCGGCCGAGTGTCCGCATGAACTGGTAGGCGAGGCTGCGCAAGCGCAGCAGGCGCTCGACAGCATCGTCGCCCTGGCACCGGACATTGTTTTATTGGATGTGCAAATGCCGGGCATGACCGGCATAGAGCTGGCATCCCATCTGGCGCAGGGCGAGCAGGCTGCGCCCGCCGTAATCTTTGTTACCGCCTACGATGAATATGCACTGAAGGCTTTTGAAGTACACGCACTTGATTATTTGCTCAAGCCGGTACGCGCATCGCGACTCGCCGATGCAATACGACGTGTCGGAAGTTTGCAGGCAGGGACACAGAAAAAAATGATGAGCGAGGTGGCAAATACCCTGCAAAGCGCACGCAAGAATTTTTCGGTACAGGAAAGAGGGCGTTTGCTGTTGGTGCCGGTGGCAGATGTGTTGTACCTGAAAGCCGAAGCAAAGTATGTGACGTTGCGCACGCGCCAACGTGAGTACTTGCTGGAAGCATCGCTATCCGCACTGGAGCAGGAATTCGCCACGCAATTCATACGTGTACATCGCAATGCACTGGTGGCACGCGAAGCCATCATAGGTGTGGAACGCGGCGCGCAAATTGTCGATGCAGACAGCGAAGCGGACAAGGCGCAGGAATCGTGGCAGGTGATCCTGCAGCATATCGATGACCGCCTGCCGATTTCGCGTCGGCAGTGGGCCGGTGTCAAGGCATTGGTACGTTAAATCTTTGACGCATAAAAAAAGGGAAGCAGATTTGCTTCCCTTTTTTATTGGCTGCCTGATACTTGGCCGCTTAGCCGGTGTTGCGCAAGCCGGCAGCGATACCGTTGATTGACAGGTGGATACCGCGACGCACACGATCATCAATCTTGCCATCGCGCATGGCGGCACGGTGACGTTTGATCAGTTCGACCTGCAAGTGATTCAGCGGATCGAGGTAAGCGAAGCGGTTCTTGATCGAGCGAGCCAGCAATGGGTTATTTGCCAGGCGTTCTTTCTTGCCGGTGATCAGGGTGAGGCAGGACGAAGTACGTTCATGCTCGGCCACGATGCGTTTGAAGATGCTGTTGCGCAGTTTGCGGTCAACTACCATTTCCGAATAACGCGAAGCAACCGCCAGGTCGGTCTTCGACAAGACCATGTCCATATTCGACAGCAAGGTGACGAAGAATGGCCATTCCTTGAACATCGCGCGCAGCGTCGCTACGCGTTTGGCCTTGTTCTCGCCTTGTTCCAGCCATTGCTCGATCGCGCTGCCGAAGCCATACCAGCCCGGTAACAACAGACGACATTGACCCCATGAGAAGCCCCAGGGAATCGCGCGCAAGTCTTCGATCCGGCGGGTCGCCTTGCGTGATGCAGGACGTGAGCCGATATTCAGTTCGGCGATTTCTGCAATCGGCGTGGCCGAGAAGAAGTAATCGGTGAAGCCTGGTGTTTCATAGACCAGGTTGCGGTAGCCCTTGTAAGCCAGCTCCGACAACTCGGCCATCACACTTTCGAACTCGGCGAGTTTCTTCGCCGCCTTGCGATCTGCCGGTGGCGGCGTCAGGCTGGCTTCCAGTGTGGCGGCAACCAGCAAGGCCAGGTTGCGGCGGCCGATTTCCGGGTTGGAGAATTTGGACGCAATGATTTCACCTTGTTCGGTCAGGCGGATCTGGCCGTTCACGGTACCCGGTGGCTGCGCCAGGATTGCTTCATAGCTTGGACCGCCGCCGCGACCTACGGTGCCGCCGCGACCGTGGAACAGGCGCAGTTTGACGCCGGCACGGTTGAATACATTCACCAGTTCGGTTTCTGCCTTGTACAGTTCCCAGTTCGAGGTGAGGAAGCCGCCGTCCTTGTTCGAATCCGAATAGCCGAGCATGACTTCCTGCAGGTGGCCTTGCTTGGCGATCAGGCGACGTACTTTCGGGATCGCCATCACTTGTTCCATGATGCTTGCGGCGAGACGCAAATCAGGGATGGTTTCAAACAGCGGGATCACCATCAGTTCGACTTCGCCTACCGATGCGACATCGGTATCAGGACGCAGCAAACCGGTTTCGCGTTGTAGCAGCAGGACTTCCAGCAAGTCGGATACGGTTTCGGTATGCGAGATGATGTAGTTGCGGATGGCACGGGAACCGTAACGCTGGCGGATGTGGTGCGCGGCGCGCAGGATGTTCAGTTCGGAATTGGTTTCGTCCGAGTAATCGATATACGGCGAGTAGAGCAGGCGAGGCTTATCCAGCTCGGTCAGCAGTAATTCAACTTTTTTCTGTTCCGGCAAATCGGCATATGAAGTTTCGACTTCGGCACGTTTGAACAATTCGCTCAATACACGTTCGTGCACGTCCGAGCTTTGACGCATATCCAGCGTCGCCAGGTGGAAGCCGAAAATTTCTGCAGCGCGCAGCAATGGCGCGAGGCGTGGCTTGATCAGTACGGCGCCGTGGCGTTCCTTGAGCGAGTCGACCAGCAATTGCAGGTCGGCCGAGAATTCGACAGCACTTTCATACGGCGCACCCGGGCCAACTTCCTTGCGCAGGATATTGGTGGCGCCATGCGCGCGTGCGGTTGCTGCCAGGCGCGCATAAATGCCGATCAGGGCACGACGATATTGTTCATCGGCACGATGTTCGGAGGTGTCAGGTGATTTGTCTGCCAGGGCCTGTACTTCCGGGCTGACGCCGGCGAGGAAGGTCGAAACCGGCAGTTCTGCACCGAGTGCATGTACTTCTTCCAGGTAGAACTCGAGGATGGTCGTCGATTGGCGTGCCAGCGCGAGTTGCATGGTGTCGCCGTTGACATTCGGATTGCCGTCGCGGTCGCCGCCGATCCAGCTCCCCATCTGTACATAGGAATGCTGGTCGCGGTTCGCATTGGCGCTGCTGGCGCGTTGCGGGAATTGTTCTGCGATTTCGCTTTCGATGTCTTCATACAGCGCCGGCAGTTCGCGCAGGAAGGTGATGCGGTAGTAGGACAAGGCGTTATTGATTTCGTCTTCGACCGACAATTTCGAATAGCGCAGCAGGCGGGTTTGCCACAGGGTGGTGACCAGTGAGCGCAGCAGTTCGGTATTGGCTGCGCGTTCGCGTGCCGTCATCGGCAAGTCGCGGGCGGCCAGCAAGCGGGCGATATCGTGTTCTGCGTCGAGGATGCTCTTGCGCTGTACTTCGGTCGGATGCGCGGTCAGCACCGGGGAGATCAGTGCATCCTTGAAGAATTTGCGTACGGTTGCGCCATTGACGCCTGCATTCGCCAGCTTTTCCAGTGCGAAGGCAACGCTGCCTTCCTGTGGTGCCGAACCAGCCAACAGGTGTGCACGACGGCGACGGTTGTGATGCTGGTCTTCCGCGATATTGGCCAGGTGCGAGAAATAGGAAAACGCGCGCACCACCGAAATGGTTTGTTCGCGGGTCAGCTTCTTCAGTAATTTGTTCAGGTCGGCACCGGCCTGCACATCGGCTTCACGACGGAAACGCACGGCGGTCTGGCGGATGGTTTCCACCACTTCGAATACGGCATCGCCTTCCTGGTCACGCAAGACATCGCCGAGGATACGTCCGAGTAAACGAATATCTTCTTTGAGTGGGGCGTCCTTATTGGTAGCCGGATTTGCAGCCTTGTTCACAGCTTTTTTGGCAGATGGAGAGCTCACGCGAGGCGGGGTTGTCGGTTGTTTTGCCATAGTGGAAAAATACAGTCAGCTTGTTCAGAGTGATAAGGATGGAGTAATGCGGCGTCTTATACGAGGGTACATGCTAAAATTTCAAGGAACTCATGATGCAAAAATCTGCGATGTCATCGATACTGTGATGACATTGAAAGCGTGTCGAACTTGTTGAAAACAAATAAGAATTCAGCAAATTTGCCAGCCCCCTGACAGAAAATCGAAAGAAGCCGTGTTGAAATTTCCACCCCCGAAAAAACTGGTCATTGCCTCGCGCGAAAGTCGCCTGGCCATGTGGCAAGCCGAGCATGTCCGCGAAAAACTAGCCATATTATATCCGCAGTGTTCGATAGAGATTCTCGGGATGACAACTCGGGGTGATCAAATTCTTGATCGGACCCTGTCCAAGGTGGGTGGCAAAGGCTTGTTCGTGAAGGAATTGGAGGTCGCAATCGCCGAGCAGCGTGCCGATCTCGCCGTGCATTCCCTCAAGGATGTGGCGATGACCTTGCCGGACGGATTTGAACTGGCGGCCGTGCTGGAGCGTGAAGATCCGCGCGACGCCTTCGTCTCCAATGAATTCGATACGCTGGAAGCCTTGCCGGCCGGTGCCATCGTCGGCACCAGCAGCCTGCGTCGCCAGGCCCTGATCGCGGCGCGCTATCCGCAATTGGTGATTCGCCCCTTGCGTGGCAACCTCGACCGTCGCCTCGGCAAGCTCGATAACGGCGAATATGCGGCCATCATCCTGGCAGCAGCCGGGCTTAAGCGCCTCGGCCTGACCGCACGCATACGTTCCTACCTGCCGCCGGAGCAAAGCCTGCCGGCCCCGGGGCAGGGTGCGATGGCAATTGAAATCCTCTCCGAGCGCGCCGACCTGAAGGAATGGCTGGCACCGCTGAACCATACCGAAACCGCACTGGCGGTGACGGCAGAGCGCACGGTTTCGCGTAATTTCGGTGGCAGTTGCCAGATTCCACTGGCGGCGTTTGCCACTATCGATGGTGTTAACATGCGTTTGCGCGCCATCATTGCGACGCCGGACGGCTCCAAAATGGCGAGTGCCGACCTCAGTGGTGCGGCGAATGCGCCGGAAGCACTCGGACGCCAGATCGCCGACGCCTTGCAGCAGCAGGATGCGGCAGCGATCCTGGCTTTGTGCAAAACGGATGCGGACGGGGATGTCTGAGTTTGTAGTTATTACACGGCCATTGGCGCAAGCCGATGCGCTGGCACAACGCGTGACGGAACTGGGGCGCAAGGCAGTGATTTTCCCTTTGCTGGAAATCCTACCGCTGGATGATCAGCAGTCATTGCGCCAGGCTTTGCGCGAGCTCGACCAATATGCGCTGATCGCCTTTGTCAGCCCGAATGCCATCGATGCCGCCTTCAACGCGCGGCCCGACTGGCCCTGGCAGATCCCGCTGGCAGTCGTGGGTGAGGGTAGCCGCATGGCTTTGCTCAGGCATGGCGCGACCACCGGCAACAGCACCATCATCAGCCCGACCGATCTGGAGCGCACCGATAGCCAGACCCTGCTGGCCGAACTTGACCTGCCGGTTTTGCGCGGCAAGCAGGTTTTGATCATACGTGGCGAGACCGGACGCGAATTATTGGGCGATACCTTGCGCGCCGCAGGCGTAGGCGTGACGCCGCTTGCAGCGTATCGGCGGGTAGCGCCGGAATTGAATAATGCAAGACGTGGCGAACTGAAACGTTTATTAAGTTGTCAGAATGACTGGATCGTGACCAGCTCCGAAGGTTTGCGTTTCCTGACGGAGATGGTTGCACAACTTGATGAAGCAGGGAGCGTCGCAAAAATGCAACAACAAAGAATTATCGTATCCCACGTTCGCATCGCAGAAACCGCGCAGTTGCTGGGTTTCTCCAATATTACGCTAACCAGATCAGGCGACGACGGGCTGTTAGCCGCGTTACAATCTTGCTCATGAACGATATGCCAACATCTCCCGAATCTACGCCGCCGCCAGCTCCTGCTGCGGCTCCATCCCATGGTTTGCCGCCGAATCCGCCGCCATCAAACAAGAATAGCGGTGCGGGTAAACAGGGCCTGGTCTATGTGGCCCTGGTCGCCCTCGCTGCTCTGGTAGGTGTGCAGTGGTGGATGTCGCACAAGGAATTGTCCACGGTGCGGACTGAAGTGGCGCGCCGTATCCAGAGTGGTGATGCGATCAATACCGAAACCAAGGTCATTGTGAAGTCGGCACAGGAAACCATCACCGAGCTGCAAGCCAAGGTGAATGTGCTGGAAGGTAAACAGGTTGAAGCGCAAAGCCAGCAACTGGCACTGGAACAGTTGTATCAGGATCTGTTCAAGAAGCGTGAAGACTGGGCGCTGGCAGAAATCGAGCAAGTATTGTCGACCGCCAGCCAGCAGTTGCAACTGGCGGGGAATGTACAAGGTGCATTGATCGCCTTGCAAAATGCCGATGCACGCCTGTCGCGTGCCGACACGCCGCAATTCGTCAATGTGCGTCGTGCCATCGGTCACGATATCGCACGCCTGAAAGCCTTGCCCAGCCTGGACCTGACCGGCATCGCGCTGCGTCTGGACAGCGTCATCGGCCAGATCGATACCATGCCTTTGCTGTCGGATGAAAAACCGGCGCTGCCAGCCAGCGAACCGAAAAATCGTCCGGTACCTGCCAAGCCTGCGGCAAAAAATGCCAAGGCTGCACCTGCTCCCGAACCGGCCGCGAATGACTGGTGGCCTGTGGCCAAAGCCAAGTGGGAAAGCCTGAGCAATGAAATGTGGGGCGATATCCAGCAATTGATACGGGTGCGCAGTGTCGATACTTCGGATGCCTTGTTGTTGTCGCCGACCCAGGCTTATTACGCACGTGAAAACCTCAAGCTGCGCTTGCTCAATGCACGCCTGGCTTTGTTGTCGCGCAATGAAGTCGCATTCCGCAGCGATATGATCGCGTCGCAGGATGCCATCAGCAAATACTTCGATACGCGTGCCAAACAAACACAAACTGTGCAGGCGCTTTTGAAGCAAGTGCAGTCGAGCAATCTGGCAATTGAGATGCCGACCCTGGCCGAAAGCCTGAATGCAGTCCGTAACTACAAAGCGAAGCCTTGATGCCGGCTTCCGGCTGCAAGCTTCGCTTTAAAACCACAATGATTGCCTACCGTTTTTAATATGCGCATATTCCTCTGGCTCCTCGTCCTGTTTGCCACTGCCATCGGACTGGCGGTGGTGGCACGCTTCAACGCCGGTAACGTGGTGTTCTTCTACCCGCCATACCGGGTTGACCTGTCGCTGAATTTCTTTATCCTGCTGTCAGTCCTGCTGTTCTTCCTGATCTATGCAGTACTCAAAACAGTACGCGTGGCGCAAAAAATGCCGGGCAAGGTCGCCGCCTATCGTCGCGACAAACAGGAACGCAAAGGCAACCAGGCTTTGCGTGAATCACTGAAAGCCTACTTTGAAGGTCGCTTCGGCCATGCCGAAAAAGCCGCGATGCGCGCGTCGGATTCGTCGGATAACTCGGGCCTGGCCGCATTGATCGCCGCACGTGCGGCGCATCGGATGCAACAAACCGAACGCCGCGATACCTGGCTGGCGACAGTGGAAGAAGACCAGTCACTGAAAACCGCACGCCTGATGACGGCGATCGAATTGCTGGTCGATGAACGTCAGCCGGAACTGGCGCTGGACGTGGTCAAGGAATTGAATGCAAACGGTACGCGCCACATCCATGCCTTGCGCATGGCGCTGAAGGCGAATCAACGTGCCAACAACTGGCCGGAAGTCTTGCGCCTGGTGCGCACGCTGGACAAGAACAATGCATTGCATCCGGCCTTGTCGAGCCGTTTGCGCGAACTGGCGTATCAGGATTTGCTGAAGAATCCGTCCAACGATGCTGAATCCCTGCGCAATATCTGGTGGGCCATCCCGGCCGAAGACCGCGTCAAGGCCTATGTCGCGATCCACGGCGCGAATGCTTTCAACCAGCGCGGCTTGCATGATGATGCGCGTGCAATTATTGAAAAATCAATGGCCGTTGAATGGGACGAGCGTTTGTTGCGTCCTTATCGTGCCTCGGCTGCAGGCGAGGGTTCACCGGCCTTGCTGGCGCAGATCGAGCGTTGCGAAGAGTGGGGTAAAACCCATCCGACCGATCCTGAACTGGCGTTGACGCTGGGTACTTTGTGCCTGCGCCAAAACCTGTGGGGCAAGGCCCAGCGTCATCTGGAACAAGCGTTGTCAGATGCAAACGGTGCGCGCATGTTGCAGGAAGTACATTTGAAACTGGCGCAATTGCATGAAGCGCTGGGTCATGAAGCAGAGGCTGCGTCGCACTACCGTCAATGTGCGGTGGCGACCATCCTGTAAGACTGCTGTAATGGCAGGTGTGTAGCTTCACACCTGCCGGTATCGCCACCAGGCAATATTTCCTGCCATTTCATCCGTAATACCCCAGCAAGAAAAATGCTGAAAGCCGCTATAATTCAGGGTTTGCAGCACTGTTCCCCACTTTTGAGAAAACAAATATGAGTCTGAATCACGTCCCAGCCGGCAAAGATCTGCCGAACGACTTCAACGTCATTATCGAAATCCCAATGAACGCCGATCCGGTCAAGTATGAAGTTGACAAGGAGTCGGGCGCAATGTTTGTCGATCGCTTCATGAGCACCGCGATGCACTATCCGTGCAACTACGGCTACATTCCACAAACCTTGTCGGACGATGGTGACCCGGTTGACGTATTGGTGATCACACCATTCCCGCTGTACCCGGGCGTAGTCGTACGTTGCCGCGCAATCGGCATGCTGAAAATGACGGACGAAGCTGGCGGCGATGCAAAATTGCTGGCAGTACCTATCGACAAAATCCTGCCTATCTACAGCCACTGGCAAAAACCGGAAGACATCAACGACCTGCGTTTGCAGCAGATCCAGCACTTCTTTGAACACTACAAAGATCTGGAAAAAGGCAAATGGGTGAAGGTTGATGGTTGGGTTGGTCCGGATGAAGCTAAAGCCGAAATCTTGTCTGGCGTTGAGGCTTACAAGAAAAGCGCCGGCAAATAATTGTTGGCATGCTTGAAAAAAAGCGCACTGTGAAGTGCGCTTTTTTTATGGCTCAACGGATCATGCGATAAGCGACTGCGGCTCAAATAATCCCGCGCCGCTCCAGCCATTTTTGTCCGAACTGATTAAACGCCAAGCCTCCCAACACCAGCCCACAAGCTGCCAGCTTCCACCACTGCAGAGCCTCATCCAATATCAAAGCTGCACACGCCATCCCAATGATAGGAACCAGCAAGGTAAATGGCGCAACCGTGGCCGCTGGATACTTGCGCATCAATACCGCCCATGCGCCAAAGGCAAACATCGTATTCGGATACGCCTGATACAAAACGGTGGCAAAGGCACGCCAGTTCATATTGTGTGCAGCCGTCACCCAACCTTCGGTACCTTCCATCAACAGCGATGCAATCAGCAGCGGCGGCAGCGAGATCAGTGAACCCCAGATCATCAGTGCTAGCGGATTCACTTTGCCTATCTTCTTGGTGACGATATTGCCAGTGGCCCAACACATACTGGCGATGATGACCAGCATGAAGCCTATCAGTGTCGCCTTGCTTTCCAGTTTGTAAGCCACCAGCGCCATCCCGCAAAAGGCGATGAGGGCTCCTGTCAGTTGCGTGATGCGTGGGCGTTCACCGACGAACAGGATGGCCAATGCGATCGTGAAGAACACTTGCAACTGCATTACCAGCGAAGCCAGGCCGGAGCTCAGGCCCAGATGCATGCCGGTGAACAGGAAGGTGAATTGCAGCGCGAACTGGAACAGGCCGAAGGCGCACAACAGATGCCATGGAATCGCCGGTCGCTTGATGAAGAAGGCCATCGGCAAGGCAGCGAAGGCGAAGCGTAGTACGGTGAGTGCAATCGGTGACAGGTCTTGCAAACCGATCTTGATGACAACAAAGTTGAGGCCCCAGATGCTGACAATCGCAAGTGCAAGCAGGATATCGGTGGGACTCATGAGAAATGCAGCTTTTCAAACATGAGATTTTAATACGATTCGGTTTTGCGGGTTTTACCCGCCCGCGCCTTTAGCCGCGCCAGATGGAATAGGCCGCGATCAGCAAGGCGACGATGCCGCCGCATACAGGCCAGAACAGGCGTGATTGCCGCAGCGGCAATGCTTCATTGATGGGTTCTATATCTTCCAGCTTGGCTTTGCGACCGTGGTCGCGCCGGGTGCGCGCCAGGAAGCGCTTGATGTCGAGCGCCATTTCCTCAGCTGTCTGGTAACGCTTGTCGACTTTCTTGCTCATCGCCTTCATGACGATTTTTGACAATGCCAGGGGTACACCGGCTTCCACCGCATGCGGTTCGGCTGCCGCTTTGAACGAAATCTGGTGCAGCAGCTTGTCGGTATCGTCTGCCTGGAAGGGTTTGCGGAAGGCCAGCATTTCATACATCACCGCACCCAGCGAATAGATATCGGTGCGGGCGTCGACTGCATGTCCCATTGCCTGTTCCGGCGACATGTAGTTCGGCGTGCCGAGCAGGTTGTCATGGAACAGGGTGTAAGGTTCCTCTGCCTTGTGCATTTGGTCGCTAACCCGGTTCGGTGCGCGTGCGATACCGAAATCAACCACTTTCGGTTGCAGGTCCGCGCTGAGGAAGATATTGGCCGGTTTGATATCGCGATGCACGACGCCGTTCTTGTGCGCGTGTTCGAGCGCATCGGCGATTTTCCAGCTGATGGAAGCAACTTCGCCGGGCGTGAAGCGATGGCCGCCATCCAGCATTTTGTTGAGTTCGCGCCCCTGCAAATATTCCATTGCAATATAGGTCGCATCGCCTTCACTCGATGCCTCGTAAATCGTGACGATGTTGGAATGCGCGAGGCGTCCGGCGGCGCGCGCTTCATTGATGAAGTGTTGTTCGTGTTGCTTCTTCTCTACCAGGGACAGGCGGCTGCGGAAGGTTTTGATCGCCACATCGCGGTCTATGATGGGGTCGTGCGCCAGGTAAACCACGCCGATGGAGCCGCGTCCGAGCTCGTGTTTGATCGCAAAACGACCTATGCGTATCAGTCTGGTTTGGGTGCTGCCGTTAGGAAGAGTGGAGCTGGATGTCATCGTGTAAGCAGCATGCCCTGCGCCGCCACTGGTGACAAGTGTTGACTTGTTAATAGTTGCTATAAATCAACAATATTTAACGTTTAAACGGATTTCTTTCATTCAGCTCATCGATATAGGAATCTATGCCGCCGCTTTCGCGCTTGAGGAATTCTTCGATTGCATCTGAAAACGCCGGATGTGCGAGCCAGTGCGCGGACCAGGTTTTTTGCGGCAGGAAGCCGCGCGCCATTTTGTGTTCGCCCTGCGCACCGCCTTCGAAGCAGGCCATTTTCGCGGCGATACAGAATTCCAGCGGCTGGTAGTAAGCCGTTTCAAAGTGCAGGCAGTCGATATGCTGGACCGCGCCCCAGTAGCGCCCGTACACGGTTTGTTCATCGTGGATCAGCAGCGATGACGCGACCGGCACGCCGTCCCTCTCCGCCACGATCAGCAGTATGTTGTGCGGCATGCCGGCGCCTATGCGCTGGAAGAAATCCAGGTTCAGGTAAGGCGTCGAATGATGCATTGCATAGGTGCGGTCATAGCAACGCTTGAAAAACACCCAGTCTTCAGCGCTCGCATCGTGGCCGGAAATATGACGGAAGCTGACGCCGGCTTCCTGCACTTTGCGTCGCTCGGCACGGATGTTCTTGCGCTTCTTGCGCTCCAGCGTTGCCAGGAATTCCTCGAAATTGCGGTACCCGACATTGAGCCAGTGGAATTGCACGCCACTGCGCAACATAAAACCGGCTTCCCGTAACTGCTCCGCCTGTTCGGCCTGGGGGTAGAGGATGTGGGTGGAGGAAAAGGAATTGTTTTCCTGCACATTGATGATCGCTGCAATCAGGGCGGCCCGTGCTTCGGCATCGCGTGCCAGCAGGCGGCTGCCGGTGACGGGTGTAAATGGAATGGCCGACAGCAGCTTTGGATAGTATTGCAGGCCGTTACGCTCATAGGCGTCGGCCCAGGCCCAGTCGAAGACATATTCACCGTAGGAATGGCCTTTGGCGTACAGGGGCAGGGCGGCGGCCAGTTCCTCGCCGCGCCAAAGCGTCAGGAACTGTGGCTGCCAGCCGCTTTTGACCGAGGCCGAGCCGCTTTCATGGAGTGCGTCGAGGAAGGCGTAAGAGAGGAAGGGATTGGCTTCGTCCTGCAGTTGTACCAGTGCATCCCATGCGTTTTGGCCTATTTCTGACAAAGAAGAAACGATACGCGTGCGATAATTAACAGGTTCACTCAATTTGATTCAACTTTATTCTAGCGTTTAGTTGCTTCAGCTTTCTTCATTAGCCAGTATTTCAGTTTTTTATTACTCACGCCATGACAGTCAAAGTCGCCATCGCGCAGATCAATAGCACCGTCGGCGATCTCGCCGGTAACCGTGCCAGGATTGCCGAATTCTCCCGCCGCGCCGCTGAACAGGGTGCAGACATCGTATTGACGCCGGAACTATCGCTGGTAGGTTATCCACCGGAAGATTTATTGTTGCGCCAGTCATTCTACGCAAAAACCACGGAAACGTTGCTCGCACTCGCCGCCGACCTGGCGCCGCTGCATGGCCTGCATGTCGTGGTCGGCCATCCATTCGAACAGGATGGCCAGCGCTATAACGCAGCGTCGGTACTGCTCAATGGCAAAGTCGCCGGCACATACTGCAAACATGATTTGCCGAATGCCACCGTGTTTGATGAAAAGCGTTATTTCACCTCGGTCGATGAACCGCTGGTGTTTGAAGTGAAGGGTGTGCGTTTCGGCATCAATATCTGTGAAGACACCTGGTTCCCGCATGCGCCTGCGCGCGCGGCGGAAGCCGGTGCGCAAGTATTGCTGGTGCCTAACGGCTCGCCCTTCCATATGAACAAACAGCATTTGCGCGTCGACGTGATGCACGCAAATGTGACGGTACACGGGATGAGCCTGGTGTATGCGAACCTGGTTGGTGGCCAGGATGAATTGATTTTTGACGGTAATTCCTTTGTGCTGGACCAGGCGGGCGAGATCCGGGCGCAATTGCAGCATTGTGTCGAAGATTTGCAGATCATCGAATTCCAGGGCGGGCAGCCGGTCGACGGCACTATCGTCGAAGAGCTGTCAGTCGAAGCGCAGGTATATAAAGCACTGGTACTCGGGGTACGCGATTACATCGGCAAGAACGGCTTCCCGGGCGCGCTGATCGGCATGTCGGGTGGCGTTGACTCTGCCTTGACGCTGGCAGTGGCGGTAGATGCGCTAGGCGCAGACAAGGTACGCGCAATCATGATGCCGTCGCCATACACGGCTGAAATCTCATGGGTTGATTCGCGCGATATGGTCAAGCGGGTCGGCGTACGTTACGACGAAATCGGCATCAACGATTGTTTCGAAGCATTCAACCGTACTTTGGCTAATGAATTCAAGGGCTTGAAGCAGGATACGACGGAAGAGAATATCCAGGCGCGCATCCGCGGCACCATTCTGATGGCGCTGTCGAACAAGCATGGCGCGATTGTGCTGACGACCGGCAACAAGAGTGAAATGGCGGTGGGTTACTGCACACTGTATGGCGATATGGCCGGCGGTTTCGCGGTACTCAAGGATATTGCGAAAACGCTGGTGTACCGCCTGTGTGCGTATCGCAATATCGTGTCCGACGTGATCCCGGAACGCATCCTGACGCGTGCACCGTCGGCCGAATTGCGGCCGGACCAGACCGACCAGGATTCGCTGCCGCCGTATGAGGTGCTGGACGCGATCATGCAGATGTATATGGAAGAAAACCAGAGCGGCGTCGAGATCATTGCCGCCGGTTATCGCCCGGAAGATGTGGCGCGCATTACCCACCTGATCAAGATTAATGAATACAAACGGCGCCAGTCGCCGGTCGGTATCCGTGTCACGCACCGGGCTTTCGGACGTGACTGGCGTTATCCGATTACATCCAAATTCCGTGAATGATGGCAAAATAAACGAAAGTTTTCAGCCCGGGCCATCTGCGGCGTAGACTTATGCAAGTGCACAATTAACTGAGGGAGTACTGATGAAACAAGTTACCGCAATTATCAAGCCATTCAAACTGGACGAAGTGCGTGAAGCGCTGGCCGAAGTAGGCGTTACCGGCTTGACCGTGACTGAAGTCAAGGGTTTTGGCCGTCAAAAAGGCCATACCGAGCTGTATCGCGGTGCGGAATACGTCGTCGACTTCCTGCCTAAGGTAAAAGTGGAAGCGGTGGTGGATGATGCCGGCGTTGAGCAGGCGGTGGATGCCATCATCAAGGCGGCGCGTACCGGCAAGATCGGCGACGGCAAGATTTTCGTGCAGGCAGTGGAGCAGGTTATCCGTATCCGTACCGGCGAAACCGGCGCTGAAGCAGTTTAAGACTGCTGTATATCGCTGACCGGCTCATGTAGCCGGTCCCTGCTGCTTCAGCTCGCCCTGAGCAGTACGATCAGGGCACCGGCGCCACCGTCGGCTGCCTTGGCCTGGCAAAAGGCGATCACTTCGTCTTTTTGCGTCAACCAATTCCTCACCTTATTCTTCAGGACCGGCTCTTTATTGATCGAGCCCAGTCCCTTGCCGTGTATTACGCGCACACAGCGCAAGCCGCGTTTGATCGCGCCACGCAAGTACTCACCCAAGGCTTCGCGCGCCTCATCAGTACGCAAACCGTGTAAATCGAGCTGGCTTTGTATCACCCAATGGCCGCGCCGCAATTTGCGGATCACGTCCGGACCTATGCCATTGCGCGCATAGCTGAGTGCATCATCGGTATCAAGCAGGGTTTCAACGGTAAAGTCGTCGGACAGCGATTCGCGCAGTGCGGCTTGTTCGTCTGCCAGGCGCTGGCGCGCGATCGGCAGCGGACGCGGGCTGCTGGCGTGGAGCTTGTCGGGAGGATTCAGTGGTGCGACGTCGCCTATGCTGCGGCGGAACAGGTCGGCTTCGAGGGCGGCAATTTTCTCTGCTTGCAGGCGTTCAGCCTCGGCAATTTTGCGTGCTTCTTCCTGCTTCTTCAAATCCTTGTGCAAAGATTTGAGGGCGGCAAAATCCTTGATCGAAGCAGGCATGACATTACTTCCAAAAGACTAAGGTGTGATGGATAAAGCGGTGCTGTGCCGCATGCCGGAACAGGTCCGGGCATGCGGCGCAGCCGGGCTTTATTCCTGGCTTTCCAGATAGCGTTGCGCGTCCAGTGCTGCCATACAGCCGGTACCGGCGCTGGTGATGGCCTGGCGATAGACGTGATCCTGCACGTCGCCGGCGGCAAACACGCCCGGTACGCTGGTCGAGGTTGCCATGCCTTCCAGACCAGTCTTGGTTTTGATGTACCCGTTGTTCATCTCCAACTGGCCTTCAAAAATGCTGGTGTTCGGTTTGTGGCCGATGGCGACGAAGACGCCGTGCAATTTGATAGGCGTGATGCTGCCGTCGGCGGTTGACTTGATCGTCATACCCGTTACGCCGCTGTCGTCGCCGGTGACTTCTTCCAGCGTCGAATTCCATTTGACCTCGATCTTGCCTTCGGCAACCTTGGCCATCAGGCGGTCGATCAGGATCGCTTCCGCACGGAATTTGTCGCGACGGTGTACGACGGTGACCTTGTTCGCGATATTCGACAGGTAGAGCGCTTCTTCGACCGCGGTGTTGCCGCCGCCGATGACCGCTACTTCCTGGTTACGATAGAAGAAACCGTCGCAAGTGGCGCAGGCGGACACGCCTTTGCCCATGAAGGCTTGTTCCGATGGCAGGCCCAGGTATTGCGCAGAAGCACCTGTTGCAATGATGAGCGAGTCGCAGGTATATTCGCCGGCGTCGCCGATCAGGCGGATTGGCTTTTCATCCAGCTTGGTGGTGTGGATATGATCGAAAATGATTTCAGTGTTAAAGCGTTCGGCATGCTGCAGCAAACGCTGCATCAGTTCCGGGCCTTGCACGCCCAGCGGATCGCCCGGCCAGTTTTCAACATCGGTTGTGGTCATCAATTGACCGCCTTGCTCGACGCCGGTGATCAGCACCGGTTTGAGGTTGGCACGTGCGGCATAGACTGCAGCACTGTAACCGGCGGGGCCGGAGCCGAGAATTAAAACGTGGGCGTGTTTTGCGCTGGACATGTGGATAATTAATCGTAAAAAGTGAGTCGGAATGCTGTTTTGAACAGTAAAACCTGCTGCCAGGAGCTTATATATGTCGCTCCGGCATCAAATTTCAAGCTGTTCCTGAATTATTCGGTGTAACCGGGAAAAACTGGTTAAGATTATAGACGAACCAGCCGTCCCAGCAGGGGTGGCAGCCAGAAACGGCCTTTACCTCAGCTTTTGTTCTGTGCTTTTTGCAATATTTACGCCGTTTCCCGTGTTACAAGCACGGCATTCGTGCATATTGATTATTGACGCTACCGCGTCTGGATTTATGACTAAAACAAGCCAAGCCTACACTCGCAAGACCGACGCCACAAAAGCCCCTCCATTACCGGGCAGACTCGTGCGGCTTCTGTCCGAAGCACGCTGGTTGATACTTGCTGCCCTGACCCTGTACCTGATCCTGATTTTCCTGACCTACTCGCCGGTTGATCCGGGCTGGTCGCACGCCAATGTCGTCGCAAAATTGAATAACGTCGGCGGCCGCGTCGGTGCGTGGATGGCCGATTTGCTGCTCTTTATCTTCGGCCTGTCGGCCTGGTGGATTTGCATCTTCCTGCTGCGCCATGTGTGGGTCGGTTATCGCCGCCTGTCGCAGCGCTTCCTGCTGAAAAAAGAACCGGAACCGGAACACCATCAGGAAGGCCTGATCCGTGGCATCGGTTTCTTCCTGCTGATGATAGGCAGTGTGGCGCTGGAATACCTGCGCATGCATTCGCTGAAAGCCGCATTGCCGCGCTCGCCGGGCGGCGTGCTGGGTGAGTTGATCGGTAGCGCTGCGCAAAGTACCTTTGGTTTCATGGGTGCGACCTTGTTGCTCTTGCTGGTGTTCGGCCTCGGTTTCAGCCTGTTCTTCCATGTTTCATGGCTGGGCGTCGCCGAGCGTATAGGCGAAACCATAGAGCTGGCTTTCCAGGCCGTGCGCAATCTGTATGGTGCACGTGAAGACCGTAAGGTCGGTGTGGTGGCTGCGGTCAAACGTGAAGAAGTGGTCGTCAATGAACGCGCAAAAATCGTTGACGCGCCGCCTATCCGTATCGAACCGCAAATCATCGCGGTACCGAAATCGGAACGGGTAGAAAAAGAACGCCAGGTTTCGCTGTTCAATGATTTGCCGGATACCAATCTGCCGCCGCTATCGCTGCTGGATGAAGCACCGCAATCACAGGAAACCGTCAGCATAGAAACGCTGGAATTCACCAGCCGCCTGATCGAGAAAAAACTCTCCGACTTCGGTATCGTCGTCAAAGTGGTGGCGGCTTATCCCGGCCCGGTTGTCACGCGTTACGAAATTGAACCGGCGACCGGCGTCAAGGGTAGCCAGATCGTCGGCCTCGCACGTGACCTGGCGCGCTCGCTGTCATTGACGTCTATCCGCGTGGTGGAAACCATCCCGGGTAAAAACTATATGGCGCTTGAGCTGCCGAATCCGAAGCGCCAGATTGTGCGCCTGACCGAGATCGTCAGTTCCAAGGTTTACAACGATAGTTCTTCGAGCCTGACCGTTGCACTCGGCAAGGATATCGCCGGTAACCCGGTGGTGGCCGATCTCGCCAAGATGCCGCATTTGCTGGTTGCAGGTACCACCGGTTCCGGTAAGTCGGTCGGCATCAATGCAACCATCCTCTCGCTGCTCTACAAATCCGATCCGAACCAGGTTCGCCTGATCCTGATCGATCCAAAGATGCTGGAACTCTCGATTTATGAAGGTATTCCGCATCTGTTGGCACCTGTTGTCACCGATATGCGCCAGGCCGGCCATGCGCTGAACTGGGGCGTCAACGAGATGGAACGCCGCTACAAGCTGATGAGCAAGCTGGGTGTGCGTAACCTCGCCGGTTACAACACCAAGATCGCCGAAGCGGAAAAGAATGAACAAAAGATCCCGAATCCATTCAGCCTGACGCCGGATGCGCCGGAACCGTTGGAAAAACTGCCTACCATCGTCATCATCATTGATGAGCTGGCAGACCTGATGATGGTGGTCGGCAAGAAGGTCGAAGAATTGATTGCACGTATCGCGCAAAAAGCGCGTGCGGCCGGTATCCATCTGATCCTGGCGACACAACGGCCATCGGTGGATGTCATCACCGGCCTGATCAAGGCAAATATCCCGACCCGTATCGCATTCCAGGTCAGCAGCAAAATCGACTCGCGTACCATCCTTGACCAGATGGGGGCCGAAGCCTTGCTGGGTATGGGCGATATGTTGTACATGCCGCCAGGCACCGGCTTGCCGGTACGGGTACACGGCGCCTTTGTTTCGGATGAAGAAGTGCATCGCGTGGTGGATCACCTGAAGGCCCAGGGTGAACCAAACTACATTGAAGGCATCCTAGAAGGGGGCGTTGCCGAAGACGGCGATTTGTCACTCGGTGCCGAAGGTGGTGCCGGCGGCGAAGCGGATGCCTTGTACGACCAGGCGGTGGCGATTGTATTGAAGAACCGTCGTGCATCCATCTCGCTGGTGCAGCGCCATTTGCGCATAGGCTATAACCGTGCTGCACGTCTGCTGGAGCAGATGGAGCAAAGCGGGCTGGTCTCCACCATGCAATCCAACGGCAACCGGGAAATCCTGGTGCCGGCTGGAAATACAGCTGAATAAAAGGATGGTATGAAGCAATCGCAATCTTTAGTTACAAAAATCTTTGCACCACGTACCTTGCTCGTGAGTGCCTTGCTGGTCGGTGCAGCTTTGGCCGTGCCACGTTTTGCGCACGCTGCGGCACTGGAACAATTCAAATCCTTTGTCGCATCGACGCAATCGGCACGCGGTGAATTCACACAGCAACTGGTGAAAATAGAAAGCGGTACCAGCAAGGTGTCGAATAAATCGACCGGTACTTTTACGTTTGCGCGTCCCGGTAAATTCATCTGGGTTTACCAAAAGCCGTATGAGCAATTGCTGCAGGCTGACGGTGACAAACTCTACATTTACGACAAGGATTTGAACCAGGTCACGATCAAGAAACTGGGCGATGCGCTCGGTTCTTCACCGGCCGCCATCCTGTTCGGCAGCAATGACCTGGAAAAGAATTTCACGCTGAAGGAAGCGGGTACGAAGAATGGCCTGGAATGGCTGGAAGCCACGCCTAAAGCCAAGGACACCACCTTCGACCACATCGGCATCGGTTTGCGTAACGGCGTACCGGAAGCGATGGAGTTGCGCGATTCCTTCGGCCAAGTATCCTTGCTGACCTTTACCAAGTTTGAAAAGAATCCGCCTATGCCGGCGAATCAGTTCAAATTCGTGGTGCCTAAAGGCGCTGACGTTTTTCAGTAATTGCTCAATGCTGCCGGTGACGGCAGCCCTGTAAAATAATCGCGACGCCAGTTGAAATATTCGACTGGCGTCGATTTCATTCTTACGACTACTTCTTGAAGATCAGGCTACATGAGTTCCATCCCTCTTGCCGAACGACATGCGTTGATTTGTGGAGATGTTCAACATGTCTGATTTGTTTGCACGTGAGCCTGCTGCGCCATTGGCTGAAGCACTGCGCCCGAAGACCCTGGACGAGGTCGTCGGGCAGTCGCATTTGCTGGGCGAAGGCAAACCTTTAAGGCTGGCTTTCCAGTCGGGCAAGCCGCATTCCATGATCTTCTGGGGGCCGCCTGGTGTCGGCAAGACCACGCTGGCGCGACTCACCGCAAGTGCTTTCGAATGTGAGTTCATCGCGCTGTCTGCGGTATTCTCCGGCGTGAAAGACATACGCGCTGCGATGGAGCAGGCCGAACAGAATCTTGCCATGGGCAAGCACACCATCTTGTTCGTGGATGAAATCCACAGATTCAATAAGTCGCAACAAGACGCTCTTTTACCGTATGCAGAAAGCGGCCTGGTTACCTTCATCGGTGCCACGACTGAAAATCCTTCTTTTGAGGTGAATTCGGCGCTCCTGTCACGGGCCCAGGTCTATGTACTGAAGTCCTTGAGCGACGAAGAATTGAAGCAACTGCTGCAACGGGCGCAGGAGAAAGCACTTGGTGACCTGCAGTTTGACGAGCAGGCTACGGACACCATTATTGGTTATGCCGATGGTGATGCGCGCAGGTTCCTGAACCTGCTGGAGCAGACAAATACTGCGGCCAACACGACCGGTACCAAGAAGGTCACAGCTGATTTTTTGCAGAATGCCTTAACCCTGAATTCAAGGCGGTTCGATAAGGGTGGGGACAACTTCTATGACCAGATTTCAGCCTTGCATAAGTCCGTTCGTGGTTCCCATCCGGACGCTGCACTTTACTGGTTGACGCGTATGCTGGACGGAGGTGCTGATCCGCGCTATTTGTCACGCCGCATTGTGCGCATGGCGTGGGAGGATATTGGTTTGGCTGATCCGAGAGCCATGCAGATAGCCAATGATGCGGCACTTACCTATGAGCGACTAGGCAGCCCGGAAGGGGAGTTGGCCTTGGGGCAGGCGGTCATTTATCTCGCCGTCGCCGCCAAAAGCAATGCGGGCTACAACGCCTACAACGCTGCACGTGCCTTTGTGAAGCAGGATAAAAGCCGTGAGGTTCCTGTGCATCTGCGCAATGCCCCGACCAAGCTCATGAAAGAACTGGGCTACGGGCACGAGTATAGGTATGCGCACGACGAGCCCAATGCTTATGCGGCTGGCGAAACCTACCTGCCTGATGACCTGGAAGAACCAGGTTGGTATCAGCCAGTGCCCAGGGGCCTGGAGATCAAGATAGCTGAAAAGCTGACCCTGCTGAAAAAGTGGGATGAAGAGGCCGGGGAATAAATAGCGGCTAAAGCTGGATTTCAGCTGTTAGCCTACTTTTCGCTACGACGTATCCGGATTTGCTTCAGGAAGGCATAAGCGGCACCGATGCTGACACCTGCTACCACGCCATAGCCGAGGCTATGGCCGGAATTCAGGAACTGGATCCCGCCCCAGATCGCGACGCCGAGTGCGATGACCAATCCGATGATCAGGACGGTGAGGGAAACGGGACGTGGTGTGCTTGGATCTTCCATGATTCTGCTTGCTTGGTTTGAAAAGTATGGCAATGGTAACGCAGGCCGGGTGGCAGGGCTATCCGGGATGAATTTTTCCGGCCACGTTGGAATCGGCCTGTGCCTTGGTACAATCTCTACTTAACTCATCTTTTAGCTTTTTTCCATGATAGACATTCAACTTCTTCGTAAAGACATCGATAGCGTTGCAGCCCGCCTGGCCGGTCGCAAGTTCAAGCTCGACGTCGCCGCCTTCAATGCACTCGAAGCGGAGCGCAAGCAGATCCAGTCCAGTACCGAAGATTTGCAAAACAAGCGCAATACCCTGTCCAAGCAAATTGGCGCCTTGAAAGGCAAGGGTGAAGACACTTCCGCAGTCATGGCAGAAGTGGCCGGTATCGGCGATGAATTGAAAGCATCGGCAGCACGCCTGGATATCGTGCAGGCGAAAATCAGCGAATTCATGCTGTCTATCCCCAACCTGCCGCATGAATCGGTACCTGTCGGTACAGACGAAGCAGGCAATGTGGAATTGCGCAAAGTCGGTACGCCACGCAGCTTTGATTTTGAAATCCGCGATCACGTCGATGTCGGCGCTGCACTGGGCCTGGATTTCGATGTGGCAGCCAAGATTACCGGTTCGCGCTTCTCGGTGATGAAGGGTGGCATTGCCCGCCTGCACCGCGCCCTGGCGCAATTCATGCTGGATACGCATACCGCGGAGCATGGATACACCGAGTGCTACACACCTTACATCGTGAATGCAGATTCACTGCAGGGTACCGGCCAGTTGCCGAAGTTCGAAGCCGACCTGTTTGCGGTTAAAAAAGGCGGCCAGGAAGGTGAGGGCGAAGCCCTGTACCTGATTCCTACGGCGGAAGTACCGCTGACGAATATCGTGCGCGATGAAATCGTCGCCGGTGATGCACTGCCTATCCGCATGACCGCCCATTCGCCATGCTTCCGTTCGGAAGCCGGCAGCTATGGCCGTGATACGCGCGGCATGATACGCCAGCATCAATTCGACAAAGTCGAAATGGTACAGGTGGTGCATCCTGAAAAATCCTATGAAGCGCTGGATGAGATGTGCGGCCACGCCGAAAACATCCTGAAGAAGCTGGGTCTGCCTTACCGCGTGATCACGCTGTGTACCGGTGATATGGGTTTTGGCGCGACCAAGACTTACGATCTGGAAGTATGGTTGCCGGCACAAAATACCTATCGCGAGATTTCTTCGGTATCGAATTGCGAAGCTTTCCAGGCACGTCGCATGCAGGCGCGTTTCCGTAATGCGCAAGGCAAACCGGAATCGGTACATACGCTGAATGGCTCAGGCCTGGCGGTGGGTCGTACCCTGGTCGCCGTGCTGGAAAACTATCAGCAAGCAGATGGCAGCGTCACGATCCCGGAAGTATTGCATCCATACATGGGCGGCTTGCAGCGTCTGACGCCACAAGCCTGAAGCTAGATCAGGCGACGAGCTCCTGTGCATCGTCGTCGTTCTGCTTTTCCATCGCATAAGGTCCCAGGCGACGGTCTATGAACAGACTGTTTCCCGGGATTTTTTTCGCCTGCTTTTTCGCATCAGCGGTGGCAGTTGCAATCTGGTGGTGCGAACCATAGTGGCCCGGCTCCACTTTTACCAAACCTAAGGAGATGGTGGCCAGCGTGTGGAAGACTTGTTTGCCGCGTCGGTCTTCACTGATGTAACCGCCTTTCTTGCGGTCTTCGACGCAATAAAAGTCGGGTACCGCTGCCACAAATGCATCGATGATGGCGCGGCAACGCTGCTCCCAGTCTTCACTCTGGAACAGGATAATGAAATCGTCGCCGCCGATATGGCCGACGAAATCTTTTTGCGGGTCGCAATGCCCGCTGAGGATTTTGCCGGTCAGGCGCAACATGTCATCGCCTTTGCGATAACCGTATACATCGTTATAGGGTTTGAAGTGATCGAGGTCGACATAGCAGGCGCAGAAGCGTGTGCCATTCTCCAGCAGCCGGTCTATGTGTTCATCGATAGGTACATTGCCCGGCAAGAGCGTGAGTGGATTGGCATAGCGCGCCGCATTGATCTGCATCTGGGTAATTTCGCGCATCAGATCGTGCGCATTGCCCATGCCCATATACTGGCCGTTGTCGGTGATGATAAAGCCATTGAACAGATGATGGCGATCGGCGTCGACGATGATCTGGCTCAGCGCGTGCAAGGCGGTGTTTTTGTCGGTGATCAGTGGATTGGAATCCATGAACAGCGTGCAGGACTTTTTGCCATGTAGTTCCCGCAGATAAGGACGGGCGAAGCGATCGATCAGGTTGGCACGTGTAATCAGGCCGACCGGTATGCCGTTCGATACGACCGGGATGACTTCCAGCGTCGGATCGTTATTGAACATTTCATAGATGCGGTTGTTATGCACCTCGGGTGCGACCGCTTTCACGCTGCGCAGCAACTTCATTGCCGTCAACATCTTGTGCCCGCGGCCGTTTTCGTGCGGATACACGGCGACACCATTGTGGCGCAAGAGATTACATAAATCAGTAGAGAGCGTGGTGGCCGGATTGGCGTGCGGTCGCGCGATCTTATAGCCCTGGCCATAGGCGACACCGAGGTCGCGGATCATCAGTAATTCGGCATCGGTTTCTATGCCTTCGGCGATTACGATGGTGCCGGACTTTTCGGCGATCTCCTGGATGGAACGGACGAACTGCAGCTTGATCGGATCAAGGTTGATGCCTTGCACAAAGTGCATATCGATCTTGACGTATTCGGGCCGTAGCTCCGACCACAGGCGCAAGCTGGAGAAACCTTCACCCAGGTCGTCAATCGCAATGCGGAAACCCATGGCACGGTAATGCGTCACTGCTTCACGCAGCAGGTCGTAGTCGTAAGTCGGCTGGCTCTCGGTCAGCTCGATAATCACGCGTTCCGGATTGATGCCGACTTCATGGATATAACCGAGGGTTTCACCATGTTTGACGTCAGGCTGGATCAGGCATTCAGGACTGACGTTGAGGAACAGCTTTCCCGGCAGGCGCAGCTCCGCAAATTTTTCCAGTGTGATGCGACGGCACAGGTGCTCGACTTCGACGCTCAGATTGCAGGAGCGGGCGACCTTGAACAAATTCAAGGGGGAGTGCAGCGGACTGTCCGACGGGCCACGTATCAAGCCTTCATAACCAATGATCTCACCGCTCTGCATGCGGATGATGGGCTGGAACAGAGGCGTCAGTTGTCTATGCTCGATGACTTCCTTCAGGCGTTGCACGAGATGATCCTCTGCCGGATCCGTGTCTTCATTCTGCGCAATATTTTTGGCGACTAATGACAAGTGAGCCTCCTTGGTTTTGAACCTTAAGGGCTGGGCAATGGCTGATAGCGCCCAGGCTTTTTCGGCTAGCGGATACCGTCTGGTGTTGCTTGGCTGGACAGGGGAAAAGAACATCTAAGTGACTCTTGGCTTGGTAGCTGTATATGCTGAGCGGATTTATCTCTGCCGAATGTTACTGGTCAATTATGACAAGATGATGATGGGAAATATTGTATATTTAATAATTAAATGAATTATTTGGGAATGAAATTGTGGCGCGCGGGTGAGATATTTTTTGCGTAGTGCTTCAACAAAGTGAAGAGAAGGTTTCCCGTCGCGCAAGACTCTGATATAATTTTTTGCTTCGCGGTATTCGACCATCGCGAAGGTTGTATCAGGAGAGGTGGCAGAGTGGTCGAATGTACCTGACTCGAAATCAGGCGTACGGTTTTCCCGTACCGTGGGTTCGAATCCCACCCTCTCCGCCAAGATTCAATAAAAAAGCCCGCGCAAGCGGGCTTTTTTATTGGGCGGAGAGGAGTAGGCCAATAGTTTGGCCTGCGCGTGGGATTCGAAGGCTTGCGCTTGCAAGCGCAAGCGCGGCCTGCAGGATGTAGGCGAATCCCAGCTTCTAATAAAAAGCCCGCATATGCGGGCTTTTCATATTAGGTTCTACCGGCCACTTACTAGAAATTAGCCCGCAGCGAAACCATCACATTACGCGGATCACCGTAGTAATATGCGATGCCCGTAGGTGCATATTTCTTGTAGTAGACCTTATCAAATACATTGTTCACGTTCATTTGTATCGAGTAAGTTTTGTCGAAGCGATAGCCGACCATCGCGTTGTACACCGCGTAGCCACCCTGGCGTGAGGTGAGGACGCCGGTGCGGACGTAGGAATCGCTTTGCATCTGTGCGCCGCCACCAATTGTCCAGCCCTGTGTCTCACCGCCTATGCGGTAGCTGGTGAATACGCGTAACTGGTGCCGCGGATCTATGCTGCGCAATGGTTGCCCGGTGTTTGCAGTTGTGTCCTTCAGGTATTTGGTACGCGTATTGGTATAGCCGGCCATCATTTGCCAGCCTGGTGCCAGTTCACCCGACAGTTCCATTTCCCAGCCATCGCTGCGTTGCTTGCCGCCGGCGACACGACAGTAACCGGTGGTGTAATAGGGCAGGCAAGGGCTGTATGAGCTTGCGTCTTCTACCGCTTTACCATTGTTGTTGATGCGGAAGATACCCAGCGATGCGTTCAGGCGACCGCCAAAGAATTCACCTTTGACACCGGCTTCGTAATCCTGGCCGGTTACTGGCGGCAGGATATTGCCAGTGGCGTCCTTTGCATCTTGTGGCGTGAAGATCTCGGTGTAGCTTGCATAGGCGCTGACCTGTTTCGACAGGTCGTAGACCAGGCCGGCGAAAGGCGTCACTTCTGCCTCAACCTTGTAATTGCTGGCAGGCGTACGTGGTGCCTTGTAATCCCACCAGCTTACACGCGCCCCGACAATCAACGTGAGGGGATCGGTGAGCGAAAGGCGTGTTGTTCCGTAAACACCTTGCTGGCTGGTAGTCGTAGGTGCACCGGTGCCGGTGATGGTCGGATAGGTTTCCGGATAACTGGTATATGGATCCCAGTTGCGGATGTCGACGCCCGCGAGTTTGTTCAGATTACCCACACCATTGGTGGCGACCGCTTTGTTGCGCAGTGATTCAGCGCCGACGATCAATTCGTGTTTGCGGCCGAACAGCGTGAACGGTCCGCTGGCACTGGTAGCCAACACGAGCTGGTCACTGGCATCGCCGGTGTACATCGAAGTGGTGACATCAAAGATATAAGGATTGGTAGTACTTGCACGCGTGAAGTAGCTTTGCTTGAAACCATTCTCCTTCATCCGCAGCCGCGTGTAGGCGGCGCTGGCCTTGAATGTCCAGTCATTGTCGAAGCGATGCACCAGCTCGGTCATTGCCTGCTGGTTATAGCGGTTCCAGGTATTCCATGCTGCGCCGAGATACATATCGCGTGGCAGGTTCAATGGCGTGCCGTCGAAGTTGCCGGGCAGGTTGCCCCAGGCGCCGGTGGCATCCAGGTCGGTGTGCTGCAGGCTGGCAGTGAGGGTGGTGCGTGGACCGAGGTCGGCTTCAAGTACGCCGTAGAACACCTTGCGGTCTTCATGACGTGCTTTCTGGAAGAAGTCTTTCGAGTCATCCACTGCGACTATACGACCGCGCAAAGTGCCGGCTTCATTCAATGGTCCGGAGATGTCCGCTTCGAGGCGACGACGATCCCATGAGCCTAGCGTCAATGCGGCCGAACCCTGGAATTCATGGGTCGGTCGTTTGCGCACCATATTGACTGTGGCCGATGGATTACCCGAGCCACGGATCATGCCGGATGCACCGCGCAAGACTTCAACACGGTCGAGTACCGCTGTGTCGGGTTGCACAAAGATGGAGCCGCTCTGGTTCATGGTGAGGCCATCTATCTGCAGGGCATCGATCTGGAAGCCGCGCGAAAAATAGGTGACGCGTTCGCTATCGGTGTAGTCCACGGTGACACCGGGTGTGTTTTGCAGCACATCGGTGAGGTCCAGCAGGCCGCGGTCTTCGATTAACTGGCGGGTCAGTACGGTGACTGGTTGCGGTGTTTCGCGCAGGGTCTTGGCCGATTTACCTACTGTGGTGGCACGCGCTGCATAGGAGCGACTGCCTTCCGAATTGGCGTCGAGTGCTGCTGCGGTGACCGATACGGTCGGGAGCGTGGTATCGCTGACGGTCTGGCGCCGCACTTTATAGCCACCGTTGGCACCGGGTATGGCTTCCAGTTGATGAGGGCTGAGCAAGATGCTCAAGCCGCTGGCGACGCTTTGTTTGCCCTGTAAGCCTTCGCTGCGCAGACCACTGGTCAATGCAGGGTCGATTGCAATCATCACACCTGCAGCGCGGCCGAAGCTACCCAGTACCTGGTCCAGCGAACCTGCGGCAATACTGTATTGGCGCACGTTGTCGGACTGTACTGCCGCATCCGGTGTGCCTTGTGCCATAGCCGGAACCATGGCTGCGCCACCCAGCAGCAGGACGCCGCACAATGCGATGCGTGCAGCATGCGCAATCGGCGTCAGGGTTAACGGCAAGGAACGATGCAGGCTGGCATCGGGCGGGAAGTGCTGGGGCATGGTGTTTCCTTTTCGTATCGAGCTGAAGATGCGGCGCTGTCGGTATATGCAGCACCTCTATCCCTGTTGATGCTCGAAATCTGTAAACCTGCCTTCGCAACTGAAAATATTTTTATCCGGGCGGATGGAGCGTGGACTTGCTTTAAGTTTGAGGTGCAGCCGTGACCGTGGCCCAATAGCGTGTGAGCGTGCGTACCTGCAGCGGCAGGGTTTCCGCCAGCAATGCCAGTACTGCATCCGGGTCGCGTAACGGGAAGGAACCGCTGACCAGCAAATCGGCAACCGCCGGGTCGCAGCGCAGTACGCCGGGCCGATAGCGATCAAGTTCGGTGACGAAGTCCGCCAGGCGCATGCGTTCAACTACCAGCACACCATCGGTCCAGGCGGCGGCGCTGTCGTCCAGCGCAAATGGTGCCAGTGCGGCGAGCTCGGTGAAATGGGTTTGTTCACCGGCGTTGATACGTACGCTGTTGCCCTGGCCGGGTGTGACCCTGACCGCGCCTTCGAGTACTGCAACCGCGGTGCTGGATGGCCGGTCGCTATGTCGAACCGTAAAGCGGGTGCCAATCGGGCGGATAGTGCCGTTGCTGGTAGCTAGCTCAAAGGGCCGGCCTGCTTCATCCTGTGCAGTTTCGATCAGGATCTCGCCGCGATGCAGGATGACTAGCCGCAACTGATCATCAAAGTGCACATCGATCGCAGTCGCGGTATTGAGCAAGATACGGGTGCCATCCGCCAGCACGATGCGGCGTTGTTCGCCAGTCGCGGTCTGGTGCTCGGCCATGGCGCTTTGCCATGCCGGCTGCTTGCGTACCACGGTAGCGGTACCGCCGATGAGGGCGAGGCCGAACAGGGATTTCAAGACGATGCGCCTATTGTTGCGCTCGCTATTGCGCAATACAGACCTTAGTAAAGGCGATGCCAGGACATTGCTGCTGGCGCGAAAATCCTGTCCCAGTCCATGCAAGCGTTGCCACGCTTGCTCATGCCTGCTGTCGGCTGCACGCCATGCCTCACATGCGCGCTCGTCGGTCGGGCTGGCACCGCCAGATTGCAGCGTGACCAGCCAGACGATCGCCTGTTTGACGATAGAGGCATCAATCTCTTCCCCGGCTTGGGCTAGTGATGTGAACATGCTTGGGCTTTGCATGGCATCTATCTCGCGACGTAGACTGCGGTGTAGCAATGCTGGAATGCGCGGATCATCGATTTCTGGACTGCATTGACGGACATATCAAACTGCGTGGCGATTTCTGCATAAGTCAGGCCATCCAGTTGCGCCAGCAAAAAAATCTCGCGTACGCGTGGTGACAAACCATCGAGGACGCGACTGATCTCAGTCAGTGCTTCGACTACCAGCATGCGGGTTTCCGGTGACGGTACGGTTTCTTCAGGCATACCGGCCAGCGCATCCAGATAGGCACGCTCCAAAGCGAGCCGGCGGAAGTATTGTGCGGTGAGGCGCGATGCGATGGTGGTGAGGTAGGCGCGCGGCTCGCGAATCAGCTCTTCGCTGCGCGCTGTCAACAGGCGTGTAAAAGTGTCTTGTGCCAGGTCGTCGGCGTTATCGACATTTCCCAGTTTCCGGCGCAATAGACCGACCAGCCAGCCGTGATGATGGCTGTATAAGTTGGCGACTGCATCGGAATGACTTGCGACTGACACGGTTTGCTCCGGGAATGCGATGCCGGGACGGCATCATCAAGCTGGCTTGCATTCCGGGTAGGGGTGCTGGCTGGGCTTTGTTGAGAATGATTCTCATTATTGCAAGATGTGCGTGCCGCGTCAATTTGTATGATGGGAGTTGTTGCGTGAGATGTACAAGCGTGTGTACCCGACGCATCCCGGACGCGGGAGCAGGGTGGAAATGCAGAGGGGATTCGTTTTGGCGCGTGGGTAAAAAAATAGGGCGGCTCCGGTAAGGAAGTCGCCCCAAAGAGTATCGAAGGAAAAGATGCAGGTCGAGTATCACTGAATCTTTTTTGCTTGACGATCCCATGTACATGGGATTTTTTGACTTATTTTTACTTTAATTGCACTTGTTTGCGCTTGTTATCGCAACAAATCTCCATTTTGAGCAGCACTGATTACTTGTTTGATATCAAGTGCTTAGCATTCTGCCCCCATGCTTATCCACAGGACTGTCCACAGAATCCGGGGATAAGTATTTGTGTGTGGATAAGCGACCGGATGATGACAAGTGAATACATGTGTCGCTTGCGACCGGCATTGCAGATAAAAATCCCGCTACAAAAAAACATGGGCCACCTTGTTGCCAGGGTGGCCCGAAGAGACATCAATGGAGTTGTAATTTGTTGTGATTATCAGGTGTCGCGCGGGCAATGGCGATCCCATGTGTATGGGATATGGTGATTTAATTTCTGCGGACTGATTGCTGACTGTTGATCCGTATCGCGTGAATTGCCGCATCAGCCCTTGCATCGGACCCGTCACTACGGTCCATGTTAGGATGGTCTGTCTGACAAGGAGACGGATATGCCATCTGAAAAAATTGGTGAGTATGAAGTCGAGTGTTCTGCCGTTGAACTGGCCGGCGAACAGGGCTGGGTCGCACATCTGGCTATTTACGGACATTCCACTAATCCTATGCACAGGAACAATGTGTTCCCCGAACAGCGTGTATCACTGGATGCGATTTTCCCTACCAAAGAAGAAGCGGAAGCCGAGGCGCACCGGGTTGCGCTGAGCATGCTGGAGTCCGGCAGCGGTGGTTCGCGCGCGCACTAATCATATGAATTGCTGTCAGTAGTATGTTGTCAGCAAATAAAACGCATTTTGATAAAGGAGCTAATCATGAGCCGGGTCCCCGACAGTGTTTATAAAGGATATGAAATCTTCACCATCGTCGTACCACTAGAGGCAGGCCTGTGGTCGGCCACCAGCGAGATCGAAATCACGGGTGCCGAAGGTGAGGAAATTTCGCAAGGCTTTGCCGGTCCCTTCGAAGCGCATAGCAGCGATGCTGCGAAAGCACTGGTGATTGCAGACACCAAACAAAAGATCGACGATATATTGGCGAGACCGGTCTGAATTTGTCGGCGAATCACGATGACACATGAGGCGCGCGCATAAGGACATGCGGACTTTGCGCGGACAATTGTCAGCCAGTGGTTTATAGTCGCCTGTTGCACAAGTTTTCTTACTTACGTCTATGACCGATCCACACACAGCCAACGCGATTGTCGAACCTTTGATACAGGTTGGCATGTCGCTGCCTGAAATCAAATGGCCTTATCTCGTCAGCCTGACACGTTTGAGCCTGGCACTGGCGCTCGGCTTGCTGATTGGCCTGGAGCGGGAACGACGCGGCAAGGAAGCAGGGCTGCGCACTTTTTCGCTGATCGCGCTATTGGGGGCGATGGGTGGCACGCTGGGTGATAACTATGCTTACCTGATCCTGTTCCTGGTCGGCATCCTGACGGTCTTCCTCAATGTGCAGCGCCTGCGCACCGATGACAGTAGTGAATTGACGACTTCGGCCGCTATGCTGATCACTTGTGTCGCCGGTATCCTGTGCGGCAAAGGACATACCGCAACGCCGGCTTCCATCATCGTGATCGTCACCGCACTGCTGGCATGGAAAGACCGGCTGACCGGTTTCAGTCTGGGCCTGACCGAAAACGAAATGCGCTCGGCCTTGTTGCTGGCGATCCTGGCGATTGTGATTTATCCGGCCCTGCCGGTCGGTGCCATCGGTCCGTGGAAACTGATAGAACCACGCGCCGCCTGGGTCACGGTGATCCTGATTGCCGGTATCGGCTTCGTCAACTATGTGTTGTGGAAGTTGTACGGCACGCGTGGCATCGTCATGACGGGCTTCCTCGGTGGCCTTGTCAATAGCAGCATTACCGTCAGCGAACTGGCTTCGCGTGCGCGGGACAATCAGCGCGATACGGTCAGCGCTGCATATCGCGGCATTTTGCTGGCGACTGCGGCGATGTTGATCCGCAATGGCGGCTTGCTCCTGATACTGGCACCGGCGGCCGCATTCTCGGCCCTGATTCCTTTCGTGCTGATGTTGGTTATTAATGCGGTCTGGTTCTTCATCGATACCGATACCGTGAAAAAGACAGTGGAGACGCAGACCCAGACCGTCGAACTGCCTTTGCCTTTCTCGCTAAGTGCAGCGCTGAAATATGGTTTGCTGTTCCTGATCCTGCATATCGCCGGCGTGATTGCGCAACAGGGTTTTGGTGAAGCAGGTTTCTATGCGGTGAGCCTGATCGGTGGTGTGGTGTCCAGCGCGAGTGCGGTGGCGGCAGCGGCCAGCCTGGTGACCAGCGGTTCGGTGCCGGAACATGTAGCGTCGACCGGTGCGGTGATCGCTTCGCTGGCCAGTGTCCTGATCAACCTGCCTTTGGTCTTGCGTGCGCATAACCGCGGCCTGACTTTAAGGTTGTCGGTGGCAATGCTGTCGATTTCCGTAGTCGGTATCGCCGGTGCTTTTGTCGCGAAACCCTTGTTGGGTTTCCTGATGGAGGCTTTTCCGATGTTGTCGCAGTTCAATTAATGGCGGTGTCTGGGGCAAGTGGCTTGCCTCGCAGTAAGACCCTGTTATATGAATTTGCAACTATGCAAATAATTATTTGATCCTTGAGGAATATGTTGCGGCGCAGTATAGTGATTCCGTCTCCTCCAACTCCTCAAGAATTGGATTCAGCCCGCTCCCACAAGGACGCGGGCTATTTTTTTGCCTGCAGGCAAGGAAGCATATTGGTTTTATTATCTTTTTGTCAGTGTGATCTCACACAAGAATGGGATAAGCACTGATTTTGATGTGGCGCGTCCGATGTAATGATGAAACCTTGGAAATATTGATTATCCAGGGAGGAACACATGGCACAGACCGCTAACGTTCGAAATACAGTTGCAAGCCATCAGGTTGTAAACTCCAACGCGATCGCTGCGTTAAGAATGAAAGAGGGTGCGGTATTCGACTCTCTGCAGCATAGGCCGGTCGCACCCCGGGCCCTGGCCGGATTGCATGGTCATCACCCCAAGCATAATGGTTTGCTGGCCGCTTTGCCGGAGGCAGACTATGCGCGTATCTCGCAGCACCTGGAATTCGTGGAAATGCCTTTTGGTACAACGATTTGCGAAGCCGGTGAACAGATGCAGCATGTCTACTTCCTCACTGGCAGCATCGTGTCGCTATTGTATGAAACTGCCGACGGTGCTTCGTCGGAAACCGCAGTCATCGGTTACGAAGGTGTAGTCGGTGCCGACGTCTTCATGGGTGGCGGTGCCTCCTTGCATCGTGCCTTTGTCAAAAGCGCCGGTTACGGTTTCCGCATCAAGGCTTCGATATTGAATGAAGAGTTCGCCCGCGGTGGCGCATTGCAACAGTTGTTGCTGCGTTTTACGCAGGCCCTGTTCACTCAAATGGCGCATACCGTTGCCTGTAACCGTCATCACACCATCGTGCAGCAACTCTGCCGCTGGCTGGTATTGAGCCTGGATCGGTTACCGGGTAACAAAATCAGCATGACGCAGGACCTGATCGCCAATATGCTGGGCGTACGTCGCGAGAGCGTGACCGAAGCTGCGCGTAAATTGCAGGATGAGGGTTTGATCCAATACAGCCGTGGTCAGATTACGGTACTGGATCGCGCCGGCCTGGAAGCGCATATCTGTGAATGCTATGCAGGTATCAAAAAGGTCTATGAAGGTTTGCTGAAAAACTGAATCACGCAGCTTCATCGCCGCATATAAAAAGCCCCGCTAGTGCGGGGCTTTTTTCATTCGTGCAGACCAGCTTGCATTGTTTATCGCAGCGGCTGTGGTTGGTGTGTCGGTTGTTGTGATTGCTGTTGCTGTGGCTCGGCAACGAAGATTTCGACACGACGATTACGCGCACGACCGGCGGCATCTGCATTGCTGGCGATAGGTTCGTGGCTGCCGCGGCCGTCAACATAAATGCGTTGCGGTGCGACGCCACGGCCGGTCAGGTAATCACGGGTACGTGAAGCGCGGTCGAAGGACAATGGGTTATTGATTGCATCGCTACCGGTGCTATCGGTATGGCCAATGATGGTGACGGTGGCGGTTGGGTTATCTACCAGGCCGGTGGCAAAGCGATCGAGGATAGGTTGCAGGCTAGGATTGATATCGGAACGGCCGGTGGCGAACGAAATGTCGCTGGGGATTTCCAGTTTCAGGCGATTGTCCGAAGTCTGGCTGACTTGTACGCCGGTTCCCTGGGTTGCCTGTTCCATCGCACGTTTCTGGTTTTCCATTTTGCTGGACCAGACGTTGCCGGCTACTGCGCCGATCACGCCGCCGATGGCTGCGCCGCCTGCGATATTGCGCGAACCGCCGGTGATGCCACCGAGTAGTGCGCCGACACCGGCACCGATACCTGCACCTTGTGCGGTACCGCGTTCTGTTTCAGACATGTTTGCACAGCCGGAGAGGGCCAATACTGCGGCAAGGCTGCCGATCATTAGTGTGCGCATGATGAATTCCCTTATAAAAGATATGGTTTAACAACGCGTAATGAGTATTCGTCTGGCAGGTACACGCAAGGCATTGCTGGACATTCATCATAATGCAGTTTCGGGCAAATGACAGTGCAGTTCTGCATGTTGTATCTGTGTGCGGCATCGCTCATTCAATTGATGCCTATACAGCGCCATTAACGGGTGTTCACCTGGGTGCGTTGACACGCCGCTTGATAATTCAAGGGGAACTATTCCAGGGTTGGAATGTCGTGTTGGAATACATCTCACGCAAATTGGTGAAATGAATCCTGAGTATTTTTAATGAAAAAAAGAGGGACCACTGGCGTGGTCCCTCTTTCATTTCTATTACTTGACGATCAGGTTGTTTTTAACAGCCTGTACGCCTTTGACACTACGTGCAACGCTGGTTGCTTTCGGAATGTCTTGTGCCTGTTTGACGAAGCCGCTCAGTTGGACTGTGCCTTTGAATGTTTCAACATTGATTTCGGTCGATTTCAAAGTTGGTTCATTCACGATGGCGGCTTTCACTTTGGTGGTGATCCACGAATCATCCACGTATTCGCCTGTGCCTTCGGTTTTCGAGGTCGATGCGCAGCCGACGACAGCTGTCAGCATTACGGCGGTAAACAATGCGGTCATCCATTTCGATTTAGATTTATTCAGGATCATGATTTACTCTCCGGTTAATTATTTGTACGCGCCGGACAGGGGTCCGATGCAAATGGTTTGAGATCTGGCTTCGACGCTATGCTGTTTTGCCGTCGATGGAAGGAGATTACTGATTTGCAATGAGGGGGTCTGTACGTTAGCGAACACAGAAGCAAAATAGCAATTGATTGCACCCGGTTACCAGTGTTCTTGCTGTGCGGCATCCATTACATGCCGGCAGGCATTAAAAAAGCCCCGGCACTGTGAAATGCCGGGGCTTGTTGCAAGCAGTTGATGATGCGTTTCGATCAGTCACACAGCTGCTGTGGCGTCCTTTGGTTGTAAGCCTCAACGAAGGCATCGAAATCGCCGCTTTGCGTGCGTTCCATTTCTTCCTGTTCGGCGATGGAAGTTTTTGCCAGCGTCTCGAAGTAAAAGTTTTCTTCCGCATTCAAAGGGCGGGCGCGGAAGTACTCTGCATGTGCAATGCTTTGACGCAAGCCGAATTGTTCGAATGATTTATCTGTTGCCTGCAGTTCGGCCAATACACGGGCTGAAGGTGTCAGGCCGGCATCCAGCAGTTTTTCTTTCTGTGCCGCCAGCGCTTGTGCGTGTTGGCTATCTGCGCGCTGTGCATCCAGCAGGTCGGCGGTAGCCTGGATACGTTCCAGCAATTCCAGTCCCCAGTCCTGCAGCTTGACTGCTGCGCCATCGCGTTGCAACAGCAGGCCGGGGCGTCGGCCTTCTTTTACGGTGCGCGCAAAGTTTTCGGTTCTTTCGCGATTATTCGCTTCATCAGTCAGCGGGCTGTCATCCAGTGCACAGAACAGCAGGAAGGCATCGAGGAAGCGTGAAGTCGGCAGGCTGATACCCAGCGGCTCGAATGGATCGATATCCATGCAACGCACTTCTATGTATTGCACGCCGCGTGCACACAGTGCTTCTACCGGACGTTCACCGCTATTGATCACGCGTTTCGGGCGGATCGTCGCGTAATACTCGTTTTCGATTTGCAGCAGATTGGTGTTGAGTTGTATCCATTCGCCATTACGCCGGGTGCCGATGGCTTCATATGCCGGGTAAGCCTGGCGTACCGCGCGCGACAGGCTGCGCATATAACTTTCGAGATCGTTATACGGCGGCATCAGGCCGGCTTGTGCATTATTCTGGTAGCCGAGGTCGCTCATGCGCAAGCTCGTGGCGTAAGGCAGGTAGAGCGTATCGTCGGACAGGGTTTGCAGCTCATGCTCACGACCGCGCAGGAAGTGCGTCGACAGCGCCGGCGATGCGCCGAACAGATACATCAGCAACCAGCTATAGCGCTGGAAGTTGCGGATCAGCGAGATATAGCTTTCGGATTGGTAGGATTTGTCATCCAGCCTGCTTTGTTCGCTCTGCTTGATCACACGCCACAAATCTTCCGACAGCGAATAGTTGTAGTGCAGGCCGGCGATGCATTGCATTGCCTTGCCGTAACGCAGGGCGAGGCCGCGGCGGTACACGTGCTTGATCATGCCGATATGCGAGGTGCCGTACCAGGCGATGGGGATATCGGCTTCTTCCGGCAAGGTGCATGGCATCGACTGGCTCCACAGCAATTCATGGTCCAGTTTGGCATTGGCGAAGCGATGGATGCGATCCAGCTCTTCCAGTGCGGTGGCGACATCATGTTCGGCCGGGGTAATGAATTCCAGCAGTGATTCGGAATAGTCGGTGGTAATTTGCGGATTGGTCAGTGCCGAGCCGAGCGCGACCGGATGCGGTCCCAGCGCCAGCTTGCCTTGCAGGTCTACGCGCAGCGTCTCCCGCTCTATGCCGCGGCGTCCCTGATTCAGCAGGTCGCGATGCGCGTCGTCTGCGAGTAGCGCGAGTCGGCGCGTGAATAAATTGCTCAATTGGTGATCCCCTATCGATACTTCCGCCATTTCAAGCGCGGTAACTTTGGCGGAAGAATAACCGAAAATCAGAAAGGAGGTAGGACGCCGGAATTTTTGTGCAAGCGCAAATCAGCTGTTTTATCGTGCCCGTCATAGCTAAAAAGCCAGTTACAACAGGGCGGCACAGGTAACTGGAAAAGCTTACTTGCGGCCGCCACGGTTGCTGACTGTCGTTGCCTTGCGTGCCGGCCTGGCGGCGACGGTAGTGCCCTTATTGCGTGCGACCGGGGTACGGACCACGGCTGCGCCCGGGCGGGGCTTGTTTTGGCCGAATTTCTTCGCCAATTGGTTCGGGCCCGGCGTTTCGCGCCGGTGTTCGGCGGCGATGATGGCGCGTGACGGTGCTGCATGGCGCGGGACCAGATGGTGTTCACCGCTGCCTATCAGGTCGCTGCGTCCCATGCGTTGCAAGCCTTCGCGCAGGATTTCCCAGTTTTCCGGATCGTGATAACGCAGGAAAGCCTTGTGCAGCTTGCGGATCTTGCCGGTACGTACCGTCTCGACCGCTTCGGAATCTTCGCTGACCTTGCGCAAAGGATTCTTGCGCGTGTGGTACATGGTAGTTGCCAAAGCCATCGGCGTAGGCATGAAGGTTTGTACCTGGTCGAGGCGGAAGTTGTTTTTCTTCAGCCACAGCGCCAGGTTCAGCATGTCTTCATCGGTGGTGCCGGGATGCGCCGCGATGAAGTAAGGGATCAGGTATTGTTCCTTGCCGGCTTCCTTCGAATACTTTTCAAACAATTCCTTGAACTTGTCGTAAGCACCCATGCCCGGTTTCATCATCTTCGACAGCGGGCCTTCTTCCGAATGCTCGGGCGCGATTTTCAGCAAGCCACCGACATGATGCGATACCAGTTCCTTGACGTATTCAGGCGAACGCACCGCGAGGTCATAACGCAGGCCGGAACTGACCAGAATTTTTTTGATGCCGGGAATGGCGCGCGCCTTGCGATACAGCTGGATCAATTTGCTGTGGTCGGTGCCGAGGTTGGAACAAATGCTCGGATAGACGCAAGACAGGCGACGGCAGGATTCTTCGATGCGCTTGTCCTTGCAGGCGAGGCGATACATATTCGCGGTCGGTCCACCAAGATCGGAAATGGTGCCGGTGAAGCCTTTGACCTTGTCGCGTATCAATTCAATTTCGCGCAGGATGGATGGTTCGGAGCGGCTCTGGATGATGCGGCCTTCATGCTCGGTGATGGAGCAGAAGGTGCAGCCGCCGAAGCAGCCGCGCATGATGTTGACCGAGAAGCGGATCATTTCCCATGCCGGGATGCGTGCCTTGCCGTAGCTCGGATGCGGTGCGCGTGCATAGTTCATGTCGTACACGCCATCCATTTCATCCATCGCCAATGGCAGCGGTGGCGGATTCAGCCAGACATCGCGTTCGCCGTGTGCCTGCACCATCGCACGGGCATTGCCGGGATTTGATTCCAGATGGAAGACACGTGATGCATGCGCATACAGCACCGGGTCATCTTTGACCACTTCATATGCGGGCAGGCGCACTACGGTTTTGTTGCGTACTTCACGTTCAGCTTCACGGCGCTCTTCGCGGCTCATGATTTTGATGACCTTGACGGCAGGTTCCGGCGGCGCGGCATTTTCAGTCTTGCAGCCTTCCGGATCCTTCATCTTCATTTCATATGGATCAGGATGCGGCTCGACCTTGCCCGGTGTATCGACGCGGGTTGAATTGGCTTCGGCCCATTCCGGCGTCGGCTTCCAGCCCGGTGGCACCATGAAGGCGGTGCCACGCAAATCGCGTATCGATGAAATCGGTTCGCCGGCCGCGACGCGATGCGTGAGGTCGACCAGTGCCCGTTCCGCATTACCGAAGATCAGGATATCGGCTTTGGAATCGGGCAGTACCGAACGGCGGACCTTGTCCGACCAGTAATCGTAATGTGCGATACGGCGCAGGCTGGCTTCGATGCTGCCGATGACGATATTGATACCGGGATAGGCTTCACGTGCGCGTTGCGCATAGACGGTGACGGCGCGATCCGGGCGCTTGTTCGGTTCGCCGTGCGGCGTGTAGGCATCGTCCGAACGGATCTTGCGGTCCGAGGTATAGCGATTGACCATCGAATCCATATTGCCGGCGGTGATGCCGAAATACAGATTGGGTTTGCCCAGCGCACGGAAAGGTTCTGCCGACAGCCAGTCCGGCTGGCTGATGATGCCGACGCGGAAACCCTGCGATTCCAATAAGCGTCCGACCAGCGCCATGCCGAAGCTGGGATGGTCGATGTAGGCATCGCCGGTCACCAGGATCACGTCGCAACTGTCCCAGCCCAGTTTGTCCATTTCTGCACGTGACATGGGCAGGAAGGGCGCGGGTTGGAGTTCGCGTCGACGCTGGCTGGAATAGGAAAACAGGTTTTTTGGCTGTGCGCTCATGTATTGCAAGGGTGGAAACGGCGGCGCGCTTTTATATAAACACTGCAAGCGCCGCAAACGCCATTTCACGACAGGCGAGGAAGGCGACAGTATGACAGCTTTGGCTCCGGTCGACGAGGCTTAAAGCAGGCTAGCGCCTTGATTTTCATGGATATTTTATTTTGCGTTGCTTTTGCGGCAACAAACGAATCCGGTCGTTTGCATTCGCGCTCAGCTTTTTCTGTTTTCAGCCGTTACAACTTATACGATTGCGTCGAATTTCGGCACGATGTTGTCAATGCGATCATTTTTTTACGAATGATGTGATGAATGAAGGAGTTCACATGAGCATTAGTATTTTAAATAGCACGCAGAGACCATCGGCTGCCCCTGCTAGCAGCAACCGCGATGCGGTCCAGCGCCCGGCGGATAAGAATGATGCCGCCGCCACCGACAAGGTCACCCTCGGCGCGCAGCCGGCGGAAGACGGTACCTATGGCGATTTGCGCAATGCCGCGAGCGCAACGTCGTCACGTCCGGCGGATGTCGCAGCGATGTTGGAAGAGTCAAACCGCAAGGTAAAGGAAATCATCAACCTGATCCTGCCTTTGGTCGAGCAGCAAGGCCTGAACCTCGCCAAGGTTGTCAGTGGCGAGCAAAAGCTGACAACTGATGCGGCAACCATAGAAGAAGCGCAGGCGGCGATAGCGGAAGACGGCGAGTTCGGCGTCAAGCAAGTGGCGGAACGCATACTCAATTTCGCCAGGAGCGTAATCGGTGGTGATCCTTCCAAGCTGGAGGCGATACGCGCGGCGGTTGAAAAAGGCTTCAAGGAAGCGACCGAAATGCTGGGCGGCACCTTGCCGGAAATCAGTCAAAAAACGCACAAGGCCATCATGGCCGAATTTGATCGCTGGGAAAGTGAAGGCATTCCCGACACCGTCAGCATCGCTAGCAAAGAAGGCAATCCTCCAGCCAAGGCGGCTTGACGGATCCGGCACCGGTTTCCTGTAGGGGCCGGTGCTTTCTGCATCATTCCTGGTGGCTGCGAGCTAAAAGGCTTGCAGCGACTGTGCGGCAAGCTGACAATACACATCTTTTTCAGATTGCCCCACTATGGTCGACTCTATCCGCCTTTCCAAACGCGTTGCCGAAGCGCTTGCCTGTTCGCGCCGCGAAGCCGAGCAATACATCGAAGGCGGTTGGGTCAGCGTGGATGGCAAGGTCATCGAAGAACCCGGCCATCGGGTTGATCCGCAACAGGCCATCGTTTTGTCGCCGGATGCAACGCTGGTCGCGGTGGACCCCGTCACTATCCTGTTGCACAAGCCGGCCGGCATGGATGCGGCGGCTGCGCTGCAATGCATTACGCCGGAAAACCTGTATGCGGAAGATCGTTCCGGCATTCGTTTCCTGAAAAAACACACTGTCGACCTGAAGCCTACCGATAGCCTGGAAAGCCTGGCCAGCGGTTTGCTGGTATTCACGCAGGATTGGCATGTGGCGCGCAAGCTGGTCGACGATGCCGCCGGCATAGAGCAGGAATACATTGCCGAAGTCAGCGGTACGCTGGTTGCCAACGGCCTGGCTTTGCTCAACCATGGCTTGAGCATGAACCGCAAGCCCTTGGCACCCGTCAAGGTCAGCTGGCAAAACGAAACGCGCCTGCGTTTCGCCGGCAAAGGCATACAGCGCGGCCAGATCCCGTATATGTGTGAGCAAGTTGGTCTGACACTGGTCGGCCTCAAACGCATACGCATGGCGCGCATGCCGATGGCGGCTTTGCCGGTCGGGCAATGGCGCTACCTGAAGGGCTATGAACGGTTTTGAGCCGACCCGCGCAGCATAGCCGGGCTTGAACCGGCACTCTTTCCAGCCTTATTTCCCCCGCCTGTCCCGAATCCGGGACATCAAACATTCTTTGTACATTTGTACATATATGTTTTTCGCATAACTACGCACTATTTTTGTGCTTAGCCATCAATTTTGCATATTCACTGCCGTTAATGACATACGTGTGACATGGAATTTATCCTGATTTTCATACTTGTTTTCAGAATGTCATGTTGTAGGCATCGCTCATATCCGGATGTAGTCAAATCACCGACAGCCTGAAATGTCCGATAGGCAATGAGTTGTTGAATAGAGCGGCATCGTTTTTTAGTCGGAGGAAGAATTAGAAACAATGTTTTTGCAGTACAAAAAACTAAAATATTGAAGGAGCTACGATGCGCATCGCAAATATGAAAATAGGTGTAAGGCTGGGCCTGGGTTTTGGATTGATCTTGTTGTTGGTGGCTGCCATGGGCGCAACCGGCATCATGCGTCTGGAAAATATTAATAATGCCAGTCGCAATTTGGTGGATCAGTCACTGAAAAAGCAAAAGGCTGCAGAAGACTGGTTGCTGGCAACCAGCGTCAACGGTGTGCGTACCGTGGCTTTGGTCAAGAGTGCTGATCCTGAAACACAGCAATTCTTCCAGAAAGCCATCACTGCACAGAGCAAGCAAATTACCGATATCCAGAATGGTGTAGAAGCCTCGCTGGTGACCCCGGAAGAAAAACAGCTGTTTGCCGAAGTGGGCAAGAAGCGCGCAGTGTACGTCGACTTGCGTAAAGCCATCTTTGCCGTCAAGGAAAAAGGCAATGAAGCGGAAGCCAAGCAACTGATCGACAGCAAGATGATCCCAGCGCTGGATGCCTATGTCGAAAGCGTGCGTGAGGTGCTTGCGCATTATCAAAATGAAGTGAAGCTGGCAGATCAATCGATTACGGCTGACTATGCTTCGGGTCGCATGACGCTGATCATAGGTGCAGTGATTGCATTGCTGCTGGGCGCACTGATCGCATGGCGTCTGACGGTCGGCATCACCCGTCCATTGCAGGAAGCCCTGTCGGTTGCGGAATCGGTAGCTGAAGGCGACCTGACTGCACGCAGCACCATGCCGGCAGCGAATGATGAAGCGGGGCTCTTGCTCAAGGCCTTGCGCCGCATGCAGGACAGCCTGGCGAAAACAGTCACCCAAATCCGCATGGGTACCGATACGATAGCCACCGCTTCCAGCGAAATCGCCAGCGGCAACCTGGATCTCTCCTCGCGTACTGAACAGCAAGCCAGCTCGCTGGAAGAAACCGCTTCGTCGATGGAAGAATTGACCTCGACAGTGAAACAGAATGCCGATAATTCGCGTCAGGCCAACCAGTTGGCAGTGGCTGCATCCGCAGTGGCAGTCAAGGGCGGTTCCGTGGTGTCGGAAGTGGTCAATACCATGGGTTCCATTAATGAATCGGCGAAGAAAATTGTCGACATCATTGGTGTGATCGACGGTATCGCTTTCCAGACCAATATCCTTGCGCTGAATGCAGCGGTGGAAGCGGCGCGTGCCGGTGAACAGGGCCGTGGCTTTGCGGTGGTAGCAACCGAGGTGCGCAACCTGGCACAACGTTCGGCCGCGGCAGCGAAGGAAATCAAGGCACTGATCGGTGACTCGGTAGAAAAAGTCGATGCCGGCAGCAAGCTGGTGGCTGAAGCCGGTACCACGATGGATGAAATTGTCGACGGCGTGAAACGCGTGGCCGACATCATGGCTGAAATCACTGCCGCCAGCCAGGAACAAAGCGACGGTATCGAGCAGGTGAACCAGGCGATTGGCCAGATGGATCAGGTCACCCAGCAAAATGCGGCGTTGGTGGAAGAAGCTGCAGCAGCAGCCGAATCCCTGCAGGACCAGGCGAAGAACCTGGCGCAGGCAGTCAGCGTATTCCAGATCGGCAGCGGCTATGCATCAAGCCAGCCGGCAGCTCCGCGCACAGTGCAGTCGACTGCGGTACGTGCGCCGGCACCTGTGGTTGCAGCCAGCCGTGCACCGGCACCGGCGATCAAGAAAACCACACCAAGCAAAGCGACAGTGCAGGGTAATAATGATGACTGGGAAGAGTTTTAACTGATGCTCAGGGAATAAGAAGAAGATAAGAAAAAGGCGGGACAGAAAATCTGTCCCGCCTTTTTTATTGGCTGCATCGCAATTACTTGTGCAGGATATCGCTGTGGAAAGCGATGTGGTCTTGCATGAAGGTCGAGATGAAATAGTAGTTATGGTCGTAACCGCGGTGACGACGCAAGGTCAGCGGTTGTTCCGCCGCCCAGCATGCGGATTCGAAGTGGTGCGGCAACAACTCGGTATCCAAATACTGATCGTCCAGTCCCTGGTCAATCAGGATGCCCTGCGGGAACGGTGTCTTGCGCGCGCGCATCAGCGCACTCGCATCGTGATCCAGCCAGGTGCTCTTGTCCGAACCAAGATAATTCGAGAATGCTTTTTCACCCCATGGACACTGGCTAGGCGCAGTGATAGGTGCGAAGGCGGAGACCGATTTATAGATATCCGGATTCTTCAGCGCCAGCGTCAATGCACCATGCCCACCCATCGAATGGCCGAATACGCCGATGCGATCGGCGAGGGCGGGGAAGTTGGCAATGATGGTATTGCGCAATTCATGCACCACGTAAGAGTACATGCGGAAATGATCGGACCACGGGGCTTGTGTCGCATCGATATAAAAACCTGCGCCATGACCGAAGTCCCAGCTATCGCTGGCACCCTTGATGCCGGTACGGCGCGGGCTGGTATCCGGCGAGACCAGCATGATGCCGTGTTCGGCGGCGTAACGCTGCGCGCCACCCTTGATCATGAAGGTTTCTTCGGTACAGGTCAGGCCGGCCAGGTAAAACAGGACCGGTACTTTTTTATGCTTTGCCTGTGGCGGCTGGTACACCGAAAAAGTCATCGGCAAGCCGGTCTCTTTCGATTGCTGTTTATAAAATCCCTGTACGCCGTTAAAGCATACGTGCTGGCTGATCAGTTCCACCATCTTCCCCGTATTAGTAAATTACAACCGAGCGGATTGATTCGCCGCTCTTCATCAAGTCAAAGCCTTCGTTGATCCGTTCCAGCGGCAAGGTGTGCGTGATCAGATCATCGATATTCAGTTTGCCTTCCATATACCAGTCGACAATTTTCGGTACATCGGTACGGCCGCGTGCACCGCCGAAGGCAGAGCCTTTCCATTCGCGACCGGTCACCAGCTGGAACGGACGGGTGCTGATTTCCGCGCCGGCTTCGGCTACACCGATGACGATCGATTGGCCCCAACCCTTGTGGCAGCATTCCAGCGCCTGGCGCATGGTGTGCACATTACCGATGCATTCGAAGCTGTAATCGGCACCGCCATCGGTCAATTGCACGATGGCGTCGACCACGTTTTCGACTTTGCTCGGATTGATGAAGTGCGTCATGCCGAATTTGCGCGCCATTGCTTCGCGTGCAGGATTCAGGTCGACCCCGATGATTTTGTCGGCACCGACCATCTTTGCCGCCTGGATCACATTCAGGCCGATACCGCCGAGGCCGAATACGACGACATTCGCGCCGGCTTCGACTTTGGCGGTGAACAGTACTGCACCGACGCCGGTGGTGACACCGCAACCGATGTAGCAAACCTTATCGAAAGGTGCGTCTTCACGGATCTTCGCCAGTGCGATTTCCGGCACCACGATGTAATTCGAAAAGGTCGAAGTACCCATGTAATGGAACAGCGGCTTGCCATCGATAGAGAAGCGGCTGGTCGCATCCGGCATCAGGCCACGGCCCTGCGTCGAACGGATTTTTTGGCACAGATTGGTTTTGCGCGACAGGCAGAATTTGCATTCGCGGCATTCCGGCGTGTACAGCGGGATGACGTGGTCGTCCTTTTTCAGGCTCTTCACGCCCGGGCCGACTTCGACCACGACGCCGGCACCTTCATGGCCGAGAATGGCCGGGAAGATACCTTCCGGATCGGCACCTGATAGTGTGTAGTAATCGGTATGGCAAATGCCGGTGGCTTTGATCTCAACCAGCACTTCGCCTTCACGTGGACCACCCAGTTCCACTTCTTCGATCGTCAGTGCTTGGCCTGCTTTCCAGGCGACGGCAGCTTTGGTTTTCATGGTGGGGTCTCACTCAATAATGGAGGTGAAATGATACGTCATCTGCGGACAGGCTGACGGCAGGGGCAATTTTTCATGCAACTGCGGGGAAAAACACCGGACCCAGCGGCGCTGGAGTCCGGCTTCAGACGATAAGGCCTGGCTTACTTGACCGCTTCAATGGCGTCGTCCGGCAACACGACGTTGACGTCCAGCACTTCCAGGTTGCCCTGGCTGTTGAGCGAAATCTTGATGTCGTCAGGATTGACCTTGACGTATTTCGAGATCACTGCGATCAGCTCTTGATGCAGGGCTGGCAGGAAGTCGGGACCGGCACGACCATTGCGTTCACGCGCAATGATGATCTGCAAGCGTTCCTTGGCTGCACTCGCAGTTTTCGGCTTGCTATTGAAGAGAAAAGACAAAAGCGCCATGATTACTTACCTCCAAAAATTCTCTGCAGAAAGCCAGGTTTTTCGTAGTCGGTAAATCGCAGCGGAACGTCTTCTCCGAGGAAACGCGAGACGACATCTTTATATGCTTCCGAAACTTCACTGCCTTCAATATGAATCGCCGGATTGCCTGCATTCGATGCGTGCAGGACGGATTCCGACTCAGGGATGATGCCAACCAATGGGATGCGCAGGATTTCCTGCACGTCGGTGTAAGACAGCATTTCGCCGGCTTCCACACGTTTGGGTACATAGCGGGTGATCAACAGGTGTTCCTTGACCGGTTCGCCACCATTCAGTGCGCGACGCGATTTGGCCTGGATGATGCCGAGGATGCGATCCGAATCGCGTACCGACGATACTTCAGGATTGGTCACGATGATGGCTTCATCGGCGAAGGTCAGCGCCATGACCGCACCGTGTTCGATACCGGCCGGCGAATCGCAGATGATGAATTCGAAGTCCATCGCAGCCAGGTCTTGCAATACGCGCTCGACACCGTCTTCGCTCAATGCATCCTTGTCGCGGGTTTGCGAGGCAGGCAGCACGAACAGGTTGTCGCAGTGCTTGTCCTTGATCAGTGCCTGGTTCAGCGTTGCTTCTTTATTGACGACATTGATCAGGTCGTACACCACGCGGCGTTCGCAGCCCATGATCAAATCGAGGTTACGCAGGCCGACGTCAAAATCGATGACGACTGTTTTATGTCCGCGCATGGCCAAACCAGATGCAAAGCTTGCGCTCGAGGTCGTTTTGCCGACGCCGCCTTTACCTGACGTTACAACGATGATTTTTGCCAAAGGAAACCCCTTTCGTTAAATAATAAGTTTATGCCGCTGCCTTGATAGGCAGCATGTCGATACGATCGCCAACCAGGCGGACTTGCGTTGCCTGTTGTGCGCGATCCTGTGGAAAGCCGTTTTCAAAAGTGCGATACATGCCGGCAATGGAAACCAGTTCGGCTTCCATGCTTAAGGTGAAAATGCGTGCTTCGGTGTTGCCGCTGGCACCGGCCAGGGCGCGGCCGCGCAGTGGTGCGTAAATATGGATGCTGCCGTCAGCAATGACTTCGGCGCCATTGTTGACTGCTGCGGTAATGATCAGGTCGGCACCACGCGCATAGATGCGCTGGCCGGCACGTACCGGGGTATCGACGATCATGGTGTTGGCTGCAAACTGGGTGGTGACCGGGGCTGCTACCTGCACGGCTACCGGTTCCGGCGTCGGTTCAACAGCGACTGGTGCCAGTTCGATCTCCGCCTGTTGCGGCGTATTTGCTGTGCTCGGAGCGCGTTCCTTGATCGAGCCGTCAAGGCTCAGGCCATGCGCCAATACTTCGGCGGCCATTTCCGGCGTTGCATTCCGCACTGCGACTGCATTCAGGCGATAGGATTTGAGCAGGGCGGTGATTGCGGCCCAGTCTATGACTTGTCCGGCCGGTTCCAGCGAGCCGACATCGATGACAGCGAATTCATCATCGAAAAAATCAGCGTTGCCGCCGGTCATTTCCTGCATGGCGGCATCGAGCACGGCCAGGTTGGCATCGCGCAGGATGGCAGAGACGGCGACGACGGTGGAAATTTTAATTTCGATCGGCTTGCGGGATGTGCTTTTGGACATGGAGACGATAAATGTTGATGCTGTGTGCTAAAAAATTTCGTAATCAATTTCTGGCAGGTAATGCTTGCAGAATCAGTTCTGCATGCAGCGCTGCCGGTCAGATGATAAGTGAGCGCTATTATAACCGCTACCGCGAGTGTTTCCGCGGTGTTTGGCTGGATAAGACGCCATTTTTAAGTGCTTTCCCGCGAGCATTCGCCGGATATGACCGCGCCGCGCGCTTATCGTTTTTGCCGGGCCGGTTCGGGCGGCATTTTTATACAATTTTGTGTACGGCAGAGCAGGAGGTCGCGTGTAGAATAGCCCCTTTTTTTGCCGGGGCAAGCCATGTGGTTCAAGAATCTTCAGATATATCGTCTTCCTGCGCCGTGGGCCGTTTCAGCTGAACAATTGGCGGCAGACCTCGCGCCGCATGCTTTCCAGCCATGCTCCAGCCTGGAAATGCAAAGCCAGGGTTGGGTCTCGCCGCGTGAAAACGGCGAACTGGTTTACTCGCTGAACAAGCAAATGCTGCTCTTGCTCGGAACCGAGAAAAAGCTCCTGCCTACCACCGTGATCAACCAGGTCACCAAGATCAAGGCAGCGGAAATCGAAGAGCAGCAAGGCTTCAAGCCGGGCCGCAAACAAATGAAGGAAATCAAGGAAGAGGTCACCGATGACCTGTTGCCGCGTGCCTTCAGCGTCTGGCGCCAGACCTGGGTCTGGATCGATCCGGTCAATGGCTGGATGGTGGTGGATGCCGGCAGCCCGGCCAAAGCCGATGAAGTCATCAAGCTGCTGGTCAAATCGGTCGACAAATTGCCGCTGGAAACCCTGCACGTCGCACAATCGCCGGTCACCGCGATGACCGAGTGGCTGGTTGCCGATACTGCGCCGCACGGTTTTACCGTCGACCAGGATACGGAATTGCGCGCTACCGGTGAAGGCAAGGCGACCGTACGTTATGTGCGCCACACGCTGGAAGCGGACGATGTACGCCGTCATATCGCATCCGGCAAGCAATGCACCCGTCTCGCCATGACCTGGGCCGACAAGATTTCCTTCGTGTTGACCGAGTCGCTGACCATCAAGCGGGTAACACCGCTGGACGTGATCAAGGAAAACGCGGATTCGACCGCGCAAAACGACGAAGAACGCTTCGATTCCGACATCATGCTGATGACGGGCGAACTGAGCCGTATGCTGGCGGACCTGGTGGCTGCGCTGGGTGGCGAAGTCGAGAAAAAATGATGGTTTGAGACGGGCGGGTATATTGCCTGTCGCAAGCAGCTTCAGGCATGATATTGTCATGTCACAGCGTTAACATCGTTTAATTTTTTAGATTACTGCCATGGAAATTCAAGTCGGGGATATTGGTCACATTATCCAGTTATCGGTAGCGCCGGTGTTCTTGCTCACAGGTGTTGGCACCAATCTGATGGTGTTGACCAACCGCCTGGGCCGGATTACCGATCGCTCGCGGGTACTGGAAGACAAGCTGCGCACGGTTGACCCCGTGCATCATGGGGACCTGAACGCGGAACTGGTGACGCTGTACCCGCGTGCCCACCTGATCAACCGCGCGATTGTCCTGAGCACCGCTTGCGCATTGATGGTGAGCCTGGTCATCATTTCGCTGTTCCTGGGTGATGCGCTGAGCATAGAGCTATCCAAATTCATCGCCGTGTTTTTCATCATGGCGATGCTGTGCCTGGTTTCCAGCTTTGTGATGCTCTTGCGGGAAATTCTGTCCGCGACCAATTCACTGTATGAGAGAAGGATAGAGCCGATTGCACGGCCATGATTTTTCTCGTAACTGCATAGTAAAAAAGCCCGCGATGTGCGGGCTTTTTTTATGTCTGGATTGCATCAATAGGTCGGTGGGACATAACCTTGTGCGGCATCGGCACCATCGCCGAAGAAGTGTTTTTCCATTTGTGTCGCCAGGTATTTGCGTGCGCGCACATCGGCCAGGTTCAGGCGGTTTTCATTGACCAGCATGGTCTGGTGCTTGAGCCAGGCAGCCCATGCTTCTTTCGATACGGTTTCGTAAATGCGTTTGCCCAACTCGCCCGGATATGGCGGGAAGTCCAGGCCTTCCGCTTCCTTGTCGAGTTTGATGCAGTGAATCATGCGTGTCATGGTGCTGTCCTTTTCTGTTGCCACGTCGCGTTGCCGGGTAGGTCACGCGGGTGAAGCTGGTGTTGACGAGTGTTGAATTCAGACACCGTCGCGGGTTAAGCGCCGGTGAAAATCAGGGAAAGAGGCGTCATTATAGGTTTTTCGTGAAAACCAGTGATTTACGCTGCCAGTTATACATTTGCTGCCGGTTCTTCGGCAGGCTGTCGACCGTGGCCGGGACAAAGCCGCGCTTGAGGAACCAGTGTGCGGTACGCGTCGTCAGCACGAACAGCTTTTTCAAACCGGCGGCACGCGCACGGTTTTCCATATGTTTGAGCAAACGTTCGCCGTCGCCTTGTGTCTGCACTTCCGGATTGACGATCAGGCAAGCCATTTCGGCCATTTTTTCCGCCGGGAAAGGGTAGAGCGCAGCACAGGCGAAAATCACGCCGTCATGCTCGATGACGGAGAAGTAATCGATTTCACGTTCTATCAGTTCACGACCACGCTTGACCAGCGTACCGTCCGCTTCATACGGTTCTATCAATTTGAGGATGCCGCCGACATCTTCAATAGTGGCGTCGCGCAGGCTTTCCAGGTTTTCGAAGGAAACCATGGTGCCGACGCCATCATGCGTAAACAATTCAAGCAAGGCCGAGCCGTCGGTGGCAAACGGCACGATGTGTGCACGCGGTACGCCGCCGTTACAGGCTTGCATCGCATGCTGCAGGTAGAAGGCGGCATCGGCCGGAACGCAATCATGCTGCAGCACGGCGTCCACCTGGTGCGAAGATAATTCATGGATATCGGCTCCGGCCATATCCTTGATCATTGGTGTTTCGGTAATGAAAATCAGCTTGTCGGCGCGCAGGGCGACGGCGGCATTGACCGCGACGTCTTCCATCGTCAGGTTGAAGATTTCACCGGTAGGCGAGAAACCGAGCGGCGACAGCAGCACCAGGCCGCCTGCATTCAGGATCGGATGGATGGCTTCATACGCGATCTTGCGCGTAACGCCTGTTAATTCGAGGTCAACGCCGTCGATGATGCCGACTGGCCGTGCGGTAACGAAGTTGCCGGAGATAATGCGGATGGCGGCATGCGCCATAGGCGTGTTCGGCAGGCCCTGGCTGAAAGCGGCTTCGATATCGAGGCGCAATTCGCCGGCGGCTTCCTTCGCGCATTCCAATGCAGCGGTATCGGTGATGCGTACGCCGTCATGGAAACGGGCTTCCACATGGCGCAGGGCCAACTGTTCTTCGACCTGTGGACGCGAGCCGTGCACGATGACGACGCGGATGCCGAGTGCATGCAGCAGCGACAGATCCTGTGCCAGCACCGGCAGCGCGCCGGCCTTGACCAGTTCGCCCGGAAAGGCGACTACGAAGGTCTTGCCGCGAAAGGCGTGGATATACGGCGCGACCGAACGCAGCCACTGGACGAATTGTTCTTGGTTTTCCATGAGACGCATTATAACCACGGCAACCCGGATCGATTGTGTGATCTGACGACGAAATGCGACACTGCTCTGTATAATTCTGCCCTACATGTCTGCTCCAGAATCCAATCAAAGGCCGGGTAATGCATCCCGGCGTCCGGCGCGTAACGCGCAGGCCCCATCCGCTCCGCCGGTACGCAATCCTTTACCGGCGATCAGCTTTCCAGAAGAGCTGCCGGTTTCCGGCAAGCGCGACGATATCGCGCGCGCGATCCAGGCGAACCAGGTGATTATCGTCAGTGGTGAAACCGGCTCCGGTAAAACCACGCAATTGCCGAAGATTTGCCTCGAACTCGGGCGCGGCCTGAACGGCCTGATCGGTCATACGCAACCGCGCCGTATCGCCGCATCATCGACCGCCAAACGCATTGCGCAAGAGATCGGTTCGCCGCTGGGTGAGCACGTCGGCTTCAAGGTACGCTTCAACGACACCCTGACCAAGGGGGCGTGGATCAAGCTGATGACCGACGGTATCCTGCTGGCCGAGACGCAAACCGATCCGCTGCTGCGCCAGTACGACACCATCATCATCGATGAGGCGCATGAACGCAGCCTGAACATCGACTTCCTGCTCGGCTACCTGAAGCAGTTGCTGCCCAAGCGTCCGGACCTGAAAGTCATCATTACGTCGGCCACCATCGATGCTGATCGCTTTGCGCGTCACTTCGGCAGCAACGGCAAGCTGGCACCGGTGATCGAAGTATCCGGCCGCCTGTATCCGGTCGAAGTCCGGTATCGCCCGGTTGAAGCCTTCGACAAGAATGCCGACAGCAATCCGAACGCCACCTCGGATGCGGCCGCTGCACGTCGTTCCGCACTGGCTGCCAAGGAACGCGGACAGCGCGACCTGATGGATGCGGTGGTCGATGCAGTCGATGAATTGGCGCGCATAGGTTCCGGTGATGTACTGGTGTTCTTGCCGGGTGAGCGCGAAATTCGCGACGCAGCGGAAGCCTTGCGCAAGCATCATCCGCCGCATGTGGAAATCCTGCCGCTGTTTGCGCGCCTCTCGGTGCAGGAACAGGAGCGGGTATTCAAGATTTCGAATGCGCGCCGTATCGTTTTGGCGACCAACGTTGCAGAGACATCGCTGACGGTACCGGGCATCCGCTATGTGGTCGATGCCGGCCTGGCGCGCGTGAAGCGCTACAGCTACCGCAATAAAGTCGAACAGCTGCAGATAGAACCGATTGCGCAATCGGCGGCGAACCAGCGCGCCGGTCGTTGCGGCCGTGTCGCGGCCGGTGTCTGTATCCGCTTGTACGACGAGCAGGATTATTTGTTGCGGCCGAAATTTACCGAGCCGGAAATCCTGCGTTCTTCGCTGGCGTCTGTCATCTTGCGCATGAAGTCCTTGCACTTGACCGATGTCGAAACATTCCCCTTCATCGAACCGCCGCTGGGTCGCGCGATTGCCGACGGCTATCAGTTGTTGCAGGAGCTGGGTGCGGTTGATGATGAGAACAGGCTGACCAAACTTGGCCGTGAACTCGCCAAGCTGCCGCTGGATCCGCGCGTAGGGCGCATGATCCTGGCGGCGAAGGACAATGTCTGCCTGACCGAAGTCCTCATCATCGCCGCAGCCTTGTCGGTGCAGGATCCACGGGATCGACCGATGGAAGCGCAGGGGGCAGCCGACAATGCGCACAAGAAATTCGCCGATGAAAAATCGGAATTCACCAGCTATCTGAAAATCTGGAAATGGTTTGAAGATGCGATCGCGCACAAGAAGTCGAATCGCCTGCTGCAGGAAGAATGCCGCGCCAATTTTCTGTCGCAACTACGTTTACGCGAATGGCGCGATGTACATTCGCAATTGCTGACCATTGTGCGTGAGCAGGGCTGGCGCCTGAACGAGGCACCGGCGACTTACGAACAATTGCATACGGCCTTGCTGACCGGCTTGCTCGGCAATATCGGCTTTAAGGCTGAGGATGAGCCGCATTACCTTGGTGCCCGTGGCATCAAATTCCACATCTGGCCGGGTTCCAGCCTGATCAAGAAAGCCGGCAAATGGGTGATGGCGGCGGAGCTGGTTGATACGACGCGCCTGTATGCACGTTGCATCGCACAGATACAGCCGGAATGGCTGGAACGTGTGGCCGGCCATTTGCTGAAGAAATCCTATGGCGAACCGCGCTGGGAAAAACGCACCGCACAGGTGTCCGCTTATGAGCGCGCAACCCTGTACGGGCTGGTGGTGTATAGCCAGCGTCGCATCCAGTATGGCTTGATCAATCCGGCCGATGCGCGTGAGATATTTATACGTGATGCATTGGTCGGTGGCGACTTCGAAACGCGCGCACCTTTCTTTGCGCATAACCACAAGCTGGTGCGCGAAATCGAAAACCTCGAACACAAATCGCGTCGCCTCGATGTATTGGTCGATGATGAATTGATCGCTGCTTTCTACGACAAGCTGATACCGGCCGATATCCACAACGGCATCAGCTTCGAGAAATGGCATAAGGATGCGACGGCGAAAGAACCGAAGCTGCTTTACCTGAACCGCGATGATTTGATGCGGCATGAAGCGGCGGGTGTGACGACCGAGTTATTCCCCAAGGTGATGAATGTGGCCGGCGTCGATATGGCTTTGTCCTATCACTTTGAACCCGGTACCCCGCGCGACGGCGTGACTTTGGCCGTGCCCTTGTATGCCTTGAACCAGGTTTCAGCGGACAGGTGCGAATGGCTGGTGCCCGGCATGTTGAAGGAAAAGGTGCATTTGCTGCTGAAGTCCTTGCCGCAAAAATTGCGCCGCCATTGCGTACCCTTGCCGGATTATGCAGCAGGCTTCTGTGATCGCGTGCAGGATGCGCACGCCTTTGGCAAAGGCAGTTTGCTGGATGCGGTCATCGCTGATGTGCGCGAGCAAACCGGTATCGCCACCAAGACTACCGACTACAAGCTGGAAACCCTGTCTGCGCATCAATTCATGAATTTCAAAGTGATCGATGAGCATGGTCGCCAACTGGAAATGGGGCGCAACCTCGCTTCCTTGCGCAACGAGTTTGGCGGGCAGGCGCGCGAAAGCTTCCAGCGCATCGCGGAAAAGACGGCTGCACCGATGGCGCAGGCAGCGCAAGTGCAAGTAGCTGGTAAAGCGGCTACACCGGCAACGGGCAACAAGGCCACATCATCAACGTCGGCGGCAACCGGCATACATCAAAACCTGACGAGCTGGACCTTTGGCGAATTGCCGGAGCTGCTGGAAATCCAGCAGGGCAAGCAGACGCTGATCGGCTTCCCGGCACTGGTCGACAAAGGCGCGTATTGCGACCTGGAAGTGTTTGATGATCCGAATGAAGCGGCGCGTGTGCACCGGATAGGTTTGCGTCGCCTGCTGGCCTTGCAGTTGAAAGAGCAGCTGAAGTACCTGGAAAAAAACATCCCCGGTTTGCAGCAAATGGGCATGCAGTTCATGGCGCTGGGTTCGCAGGAAGAATTGCGTGAACAGATCATCCACGCCGGACTGGAACGCGCCTGCCTGCAAGAGCCTTTGCCGAAAACGGCGGAGCAGTTCAATGCGCGCAAGGATGAAGGAAAATCAAGGCTGGGCTTGCTGGTAAATGAGATTGCCCGCCTGGTGGGCCTGGTGCTGACCGAGTACCATGCCTTGCCGAAGAAGCTGCAAACGGTGAAAGCACATACGCAGGCGGTGAACGATATGCAGGCGCAATTGCAGGGCCTGGTGGGCAAGCGTTTTATCGCGGACAACGATTACACCAATCTCACGCATTTCCCGCGCTACCTGAAAGCGATCAATGTGCGTATCGATAAATTGCGGGCCGATCCGGCGCGCGATACGCGGGCGATGGCCGAATGGCAGCAAGCGGCTGCGCCGTGGCAACGGGCTCTGAAGGAACGCCATGGCGATCCGAAGATGACCGAGTTCCGCTGGTTGCTGGAAGAGTTAAGGGTGTCCCTGTATGCACAGGAATTGCGCACGCCGATGCCGGTATCGGTCAAGCGTTTGCAAAAAGTGTGGGAATCGATGCAACGCTAGGATGCTTGTGTCGGATAGATATCGGTAAAGGAAAAATGTAATGAAGTATTTGTTGTTTGCCGCCTTGGGGGCTGCGCTATTGGCTGGTTGCGCTACGCATCAGGGACAGATTGTGCAGCAAGCGCAGTTCAAGGTTGACGGTGGCAAGACCATCAGTTTGCCTATGGTACGCGGCGGTGCCTTGCCAGCGGAAAATGACGATTACAAGATAGAAGTCGCAGGTTATATCGCCAGCCTGAAACCGGGTGATGCCGGGCAGTCCGAAATACGCCAGAGTTTTTCTTTCTTCGCCAAAAAGAGTCCAACATTGGAATCCGTGCGCATAGAACAAGTAGATCCTGCCGACGGTCGTTTGCAACTGGTGTTGCAGGATGATGCGCCCGTCCTGAAAAGCCAGAGCTGGATAGGCAAGACCAATCCGGTCGCCGCGACCAGGGACGCGTCGCCATGGTTGTATAGCAGTGGCAATTCAACTTTCCTGTTCAAGTTCACGATCAAGGCGAAAGACAGTCCGGCTGTCGTGATGTATCAGCCATCGTTCTTTAATAAGGCGACCAAGGATGCGTATATGCGTGCCTTGCGCGCGCCGGCTTCCTGATAGACGCCATCTTGGCCAGGAAAATCATGCGCATAAAATTCCTTTGCCTGTTGCTCGTGACCAGCACCGGCCTGTGGGCACAGGCGAAGTTTCCTGCCGATGTTGCGCGCTTTATCGAACAGCGCGATGGTTGCGACCATTTCCGTGGTGAGTATCCGTATGATGAAGAGCGACGGCAATTCCTGCAAAAGAATATGAATGCGCTGTGCAAGGGGAGCGATGCCAGGCTGGCGCAACTGAAAAAGAAGTATGCCGGGCACCCGGCCATCGTTGCAAAACTCAATGATTACGAAGAACGGATAGAGGCAGGCAGCAGCAAACCATAAGGAGGCAATATGCGTACACTCAGTTTCTTGATTGCGGGTTTCCTGATCCTGGCCGCCATGCTTTTGCTGGCGCGGCTGTTCTCGGCGCATTATCCGGCCGCCACCAGTGGGGCGGTGGGCTTGTTTGTCGCGCTATGGCTGGCCATATCGGCCTTCAATATGTGGGTCGGCATCAGCCAGGCCGGTTATTCCTTCGGCGAAGAATTGCCGATTTTCCTGTTGATATTCGGTGTTCCAGCCGCAATCGCGATATTTCTCAGGTTTAAGCTGCCCTAAGCGCGTGGCCTGAAGTCGAATGTCGGCTGATTTCGCGTAAAATTGCGGAAATTCCTTACAACACTCACTTAAATCGAAGAATATGACCATCAAATCCGATAAATGGATACGCCGCATGGCAGAGCAAACCGGCATGATCGAACCGTTCGAGCCGGGTCAGGTGCGCCAGTCCAACGGCCAGAAGATAGTCTCTTACGGCACTTCGTCCTACGGTTACGATATTCGCTGCGCTGACGAATTCAAGATTTTTACGAATATCAACAGCACCATCGTCGATCCCAAGAATTTCGATGAAAACTCTTTCGTCGATATCAAGAGCGATGTCTGCATCATCCCGCCGAACTCGTTCGCGCTGGCACGCACCATCGAATACTTCCGTATCCCGCGTAATGTATTGACGATCTGCCTCGGCAAATCGACGTATGCGCGTTGCGGCATTATCGTCAACGTAACGCCGTTCGAACCTGAATGGGAAGGTTATGTGACGCTGGAGTTTTCCAACACCACACCATTGCCGGCCAAGATTTACGCCGGTGAAGGCTGCGCCCAAGTGCTGTTCTTTGAAAGCGATGAAGTGTGTGAAACATCGTACAAGGATCGCGGCGGCAAGTATCAAGGTCAACACGGTGTGACCCTGCCAAAAACCTGATGCGTCTTTCCGGATTTGTCATGAAAAAGTTTGCGCAGCTGCTCGCGCCGGCTTTGCTGTGCCTTGCGCCCGCGATCGTGCATGCGCAGGCGGTGGTGCCGGCCGGCAAAATGTTTTCCAATGCTTTCCTCGATGTACGCGCGCCGCTTTCCGGTGACTGGGTGATCGCCAAGTCGTCGCAGGCGGAACTGGCTTTTGCCCGTAGCGGTGCTGCGGTGAATGAAAGCTTTATCGCCCAGGTCAACCTGTTTGCCCTGCCTGATTTAAAAGACCGGGCGGAATTTGAGGCATTGGTGAAACAGGGCGTGCTGGCCGACTCACCCACCGAGCGCTTCAAACCGGTGTCGGCTGATTATGAATATACCGAGCAGCGCGGTTATCCATGCATCAGGTATGTCGGTGTCACCGAAGACCTGAAGGCGAAGAGTGCCACTTCAGCCACCGAAACAGTGCAACTGGTGCTGCAATTTAATTCCCTGTATTGCCAGCATCCTACGGTAGCCGGCGTCGGCTTCATGGTCGGGATGTCGCACCGCGGTGACGCCGTGGCAGAGGATCTGGCAAAGGATGCGGAAGCTTTTATTGCCGGTGTGCAGGTCGCCAAGCATACGGCCAAACCTGTGGTGCAGACAGAAGCACAGCCAGAGGCAAAGCCGCAAGTGCAACCTGAACCACAGCCCGCTCTGCAACCGGAAGAAGTAGACACAGAAGTGCGCGGCTAAGCATCAGCGCTGCGCCAGCTTCCTCGCTTCGATAATCATCCTCTCCGCTGCGCCCGATTGAGGTTCATCGCGATACGCAAGATGCAGCGGTGCCCGCAGGTCGGGGGCCTGCTCCAGCTTCAGGTAAACCACTTCCTTCAGTTGCACATGCCGCATCGAGGCCGGGACAATGGACACACCGAGTCCGGCTGCCACCAGGCTCAGCGTCGATAAATTCTTCTTTGCTTCCTGTACTACCCGCGGGCTGAAACCGGCGGCACGACACGCCGCGATCACGCTGTCATAGAGGCCGGGACCGCTGGGGCGTCGGTTCAGGATGAAGTCGTCTTCGGCCAGCGCCGTCAGCGGCAGGCTCTTGCGGCGCTGCGCCAGCCTGTGCGTGATCGGTAGCGCGACGATCATTTCTTCCACCAACATGGTTTCCATCTTTAAACCGGCTGCGCTGCCTATCGGTGAGCGTATGAAGGCAACGTCGAGCCGGTTGTGGCGCAAGTCTTCGACCAATTCGTTGGTATTGCTTTCTTCGACTGCCATGATGACGCCCGGTGACTTTTGCCGGAACGCGCGTATCACCGCCGGTATGAAAGGATGCAGTGCGGCGGATTCAGTGAAGCCGACCGCGAGGCGGCCGCTTTCACCGAGCGAGATACGGCGTACGCCTTCTATCGTGGTGTTGACCTGTTCCAGTATCAGGCGTGCATCTATCAACAATGCCTGTCCGCTCTCGGTCAATTCCATGCCACGTGGCATACGACGGAACAGGGTGACACCCAGTTCTTTTTCCAGTGCGCGGATTTGCTGGCTCAGCGGCGGTTGCTGTATGCCTATGCGTTGCGCGGCTTTGGTCAGGTGACCTTCTTCCGCGACGATGACGAAGTAGCGCAGCAGGCGCAGGTCTATGGATGACATATATTTTAAGTATGTTTAAAGACGATTCCATATATTAGACTGAATGACACTTCACGCGTAAGCTTTCGCTTATTGATGCTCATGACGGAAGCAGGACGATGGAAAGCAGTACACAAATAGCTGAAACAACACAGGCCGTAGCGAGGGGCGAGCATCCGACCTTGCGGCAACTGTTCTTCGGTTTCCTCGGTCTGGGCATGATGGCCTTCGGCGGTGCCTTGCCGCTGGCGCACCGGATGCTGGTTGAAGACAAACGCTGGCTGGATGAATCCGAGTTCACTGAATTGCTTGGGCTGTGCCAATTCCTGCCCGGCGGCAATATGATTAACCTGTCAGTCGCGGTCGGCATGCGCTTTCGTGGCGTGAAGGGCGCTTTCGTTTCCATCATGGGTCTGGTTGCGATGCCGTCGGTGGTGCTGGTCATGCTGGGCATGTTGTACGAACGCTTCCAGAATGATGCGCAAGTCACGCATGTATTTGCGGGGCTGGCTGCGGCTGCCGCCGGTTTACTGGTATCCATGGCAATCAAGATTGCGCTGCCCTTGCGCAAAAAGTATTTGATGGCGCTGGTGGCGGTGATTTGTTTTGTTGCGATTGCCTTGCTGCGCTGGCCTTTGCTATGGGTGATGCTGGTGATGACACCGTTGAGCATCTGGGTAACGGCAAGGAGCAAAAAATGACGCAGACCCTGATCGCCTTATTCCTGATTTTTTCACAGCTGTCGCTGCTGGCCTTTGGCGGCGGCAATGCCATCCTGCCCGAGATGCAGCGCCAGGTGGTCGAGGTACATCAATGGATGTCGGCCAAGGAATTCAGTGCCTTGTTTGCCTTGAGCCAGGCGGCACCGGGGCCGAACATGATGATAGTGAACCTTGTCGGCTGGCAGGTGGCGGGCTGGGCCGGCATGCTGGTGACTGCAATTGCCAAGTTCGGCCCTTCATCGCTACTGACCATCATGTCGTTGCATGCCTGGGAACGCTTCAAGGATAAACCGTGGCGCGCGTACATACAGTCCGGCATGGTGCCGGTGACGGCCGGCATTGTTGCCGCCAGCGCCGTGGTGATTGCGCATGCGTCGGATACCAACTGGCTATTGACGGCGATCACCGTCGTCAGCGCGCTGCTTGCGTGGAAAACGCGGATACATCCGCTATGGTTGCTGCTGGTGGGCAGCCTGGCGGCCTTGCTCGGGAATGGCCTGGTATGACGGCTTAGCGGGTCTTGGCGAGTTTTTGCTTCAGCGCTTGCACCGCATCCTTGTCGGCATCCATACCTGCAATCGAAGTGAGTAACTGTAAATTTTTCTTGCGCAGGCGGTAGGCATCGACCGTCACGTAATTACCGCTGCCGACATAGCGTGTCGTGACGATAATCTCTTGCGTACCATCGCGATCGAGATCGGCAAACTTCAGGCTTTCTATCGAGCCATTGCGCGGACGTACGGTGCCGGTGACAAATTCATCATATGGATAGGCCGGATCATTTTTCGCATAGATGCGCAGTGTGTAACTGCCTATGCTGCGTGGTTCGTAGTCGCCTTCGGCTACCACCACCATGCCTTTGCTTTGCGGGTGCAATGCGGATTTGATCACGCGGCCATTATTGTCGGCAGCGGTGGCAGCGGCCGAGAAGGCGAGCGAGATGAAGAAGAGGGCGAGTTTATTCATGAAAAGGTGTTCTCTGTACTGACAGCCGCAAACGGCTGGGTGATGAGCTGAATCTTAATCCGGCGCAGTCCAGGCCGGATTCCAGACGACTTCCCACAGGTGTTGGTCGGGGTCCTTGAAGTAGCCGGCGTAGCCACCCCAAAAGGTCTCGTGCGCCACCTTGATGATTTGCGCACCGGCTTGCTTCGCCTGCAGCATGACGGCATCCACTTCAGCTTTTGACGCGACATTGTGGCCGAGGCTGAATTCGCTGGAGCTGGCCGGTGCCAGCGGGACACCGCTATCGTGTACCAGGCTGGCGCGCGGCCACAAGGCCAGCTTCAGCCCGGCCTGCAAATCGAAGAAGGCGACTGCACCGTGCTCGAACTTCTTGCCGATGATGCCTTCGGTCTGCAGGCCCAGGCCGTCGCGATAGAAATGCAGCGCCCGTTCCAGATCGTCGACGCCCAGGGTGATGACGCTGATACGAGGCTTCATTTCATACTCCCTCAATCAAGGCAGTGTTACTGACGTACGCAATCGACAAAGTAACCGCGTTTGCCGTCAACTTCACGTGTGACCAGGCCATGGACATCGGTTTCGAAGCCCGGGAATTTCTCGTTGAAGTCACGTGCAAAGCGCAGGTAATCAACGATGGTCTTGTTGAACCGTTCACCCGGGATCAGCAAAGGAATGCCCGGTGGATACGGTGTCAGCAGGATGGATGTAACGCGACCTTCCAGCTCATCGATAGGCACACGGTCGATTTCGCGATGTGCCATTTTTGCAAAAGCGTCGGATGGTTTCATCGCCGGTTGCATATCGGACAGGTACATCTCTGTCGTCAGGCGCGCCACGTCATAGGCTTTGTAGAAATCATGGATCTGCTGGCACAGGTCGCGCAGGCCGATGCGCTCATAGCGCGGATTGGCCGCAGCGAATTCCGGCAGGATGCGCCACATCGGCTGGTTCTTGTCATAGTCATCCTTGAACTGCTGCAGTGCAGTCAGCAAGGTATTCCAGCGGCCCTTGGTAATGCCGATGGTGAACATGATGAAGAATGAGTAGAGGCCGCATTTTTCAATGATGACGCCGTGCTCAGCCAGGTATTTGGTAACGATGGAAGCCGGGATGCCGGATTCGCCGAATTTGCCTTCCAGCGACAGGCCCGGGGTAACAATGGTGGCCTTGATCGGGTCCAGCATATTGAAGCCCGGAGCCAGGTTGCCGAAGCCGTGCCAGTCGTCTTCCGCGCGGATCATCCAGTCTTCGCGCGAGCCTATGCCGTCGGCCGAGAAGTTGTCCGGTCCCCACACCTGGAACCACCAATCCTGACCCCATTCCTGATCGATCTTTTTCATGGCGCGACGGAAATCCAGCGCTTCGAGGATGCTTTCTTCAACCAGCGCGGTACCGCCCGGCGCTTCCATCATCGCCGCCGCGACGTCGCAGGAAGCGATGATCGAGTATTGCGGCGAAGTCGAGGTGTGCATCAGGTAGGCTTCATTGAAGGCATCCTGGTCCAGTTTCACGCTTTGCGATTCACGCACCAGGATTTGCGATGCCTGCGACAGGCCGGCCAGCAATTTGTGCGTCGATTGCGTCGAGAAAATCATCGATTCCTTGGCGCGTGGACGGTCCTTGCCGATCGCGTGCATGTCTTTGTAGAAATCGTGGAAGGTCGCGTGCGGCAGCCATGCTTCATCGAAGTGCAGGGTGTCGATTTCGCCGTCCAGCATGTCTTTCAGAGTTTCGACGTTGTAGATCACGCCGTCATAAGTCGATTGCGTGATGGTCAGGATGCGCGGCTTCTTGTTGACGGCTTCGCGTGCGAACGGATTCGCTTCGATCTTCTTGCGGATGTTTTCCATCGAGAACTCGGAGAGCGGGATCGGGCCGATGATGCCGAGGTGATTGCGGGTCGGCATCAGGAAGACCGGGATCGCACCGCACATGATGATCGAGTGCAGGATGGATTTGTGGCAGTTGCGGTCGACCACGACGATATCGCCGGGTGCGACGGTCGAGTGCCACACCATCTTGTTCGAAGTCGAAGTACCGTTGGTGACGAAGTAGCAGTGATCGGCATTGAAGATACGCGCTGCATTGCGTTCGGAAGCGGCAACCGGACCGGTATGGTCAAGCAGTTGGCCGAGTTCTTCTACCGCGTTGCAGACGTCGGCGCGCAGCATGTTTTCACCAAAAAATTGGTGGAACATTTGGCCGATAGGCGATTTCAGGAAAGCCACGCCGCCGGAGTGACCCGGGCAGTGCCACGAATAGGAACCGTCCTGTGCGTAATGCACCAGCGCGCGGAAGAAGGGTGGCGACAGGCCATCCATATACGACTTCGCTTCACGGATGATGTGGCGGGCGACGAATTCCGGTGTGTCTTCAAACATATGGATGAAGCCGTGCAGTTCGCGCAGGATATCGTTAGGGATATCGCGCGAAGTGCGGGTTTCGCCATACAGGTAAATCGGGATATCGGCGTTCTTGTGGCGGATTTCTTCGACGAAAGCACGCAGCGATTTCAGTGCGTAATCGGTTTCTTCGAAGGAGCCGGCACCGAACTCTTCATCGTCGATGGACAGGATGAAAGCGGAAGCACGTGATTGCTGTTGCGCGAACTGCGACAGGTCGCCGTAGCTGGTCGCGCCCAGCACTTCCATACCTTCTTTTTCAATCGCTTCGGCCAGCGCGCGGATACCGAGCCCGGACGTGTTCTCGGAACGGAAATCTTCATCGATGATGACGATGGGGAAGCGAAATTTCATGAGGTCTCCAACAAGACGAAAAGTGCGGCGCACCAGCTAATCTGGTACGTCAGATAAAGAATGCGAATTTTCGCAGATATGTGTGCGATTTGGGGAGAAAAAAGCCGCCAAACAAAGGATAGGCGGCATAGTGCGTCACTACTGTGACCCCAGTGTTACAAATCTGCCCGGATCAGCGGATACGCTCGTAAGTGACGTAGGCGTAATCGTAGCCATTTGCCTCTGAATGATGCTGTTCGCGGGCGGTTTCCTGCCACAGCTTGGGATCGATAGCCGGGAAGAATGCGTCGCAGTCGAAGGACTTGTCGATTTTGGTCACGATCAGGCGGTCTACCTGTCCTACTGTGTCGGTGTAGATTTGCGCGCCACCGATGATGAAGGCCTGGTTGTCGCCCACCAGCGCCTTGGCGGAGTCCAGCGAGGTGACAGCTTCGACGCCCGCATGTTGCCACTCTGCATTACGGGTGATAACAATATTGCGGCGATTCGGCAGCGGACGGCCGATCGAGTCGAAAGTCTTGCGACCCATGATGATCGGATGGCCGGAGGTCGTACGCTTGAAGTGCGCAAGATCTTCCGGCAAATGCCAGGGCAGGGTGTTGTTGATGCCGATGCCATTATTGCTATCGGTAGCGACGACGATGGTCAGGTGTGCAGGCATAGTCTTTTCTGATTAAACGGCCATAGGCGCGGTCAGCGGCGCGTGGTGTTGATAGTTTTCCAGGCTGAAATCACCCGGTTCGAGTTTTTCCAGCCATTCCGGTTCGTACTTGCCGGTGACGGCGAAATCGGGAATCCGATCCGACAGCACCAGCTGCGGTGCCGGATGCGGTGCGCGCGTCATTTGTTCGTTGAGCATATCCAGGTGGTTTTCATAGATATGCGCATCGCCGATGAAGTAGGTGAACCACTTCGGCGTGTAACCGGTCAGGCGGCCGACCACATGCAGCAGTGCGGCGGCTTCAGCCAGGTTGAACGGCGTACCGAGGCCGATATCGTTGCTGCGGATGTAGAGGCAGAGCGAAATTTCCTTGGTCGTGGCATTCGGGATGAATTGGTACAGCAAGTGGCAGGCCGGTAATGCAATCGCATCGAGGTCGGCGCAGTTCCAGCCGTGGAACAGGATGCGGCGGCTGCCCGGGTTCTTGATGATGGTATCCAGGCAATCGCGCAACTGGTCTATCGCCTTGTACAGCAAGACCTTGTCTTTGCCTTCATCGTTGACAGTCGACACCACGCGGAAACCGCGTTTTTGCGCATCGTCGATTTGTGCCTGTTGATCCGCGTCGAGCAGCTTGTAGGCCGGCCACTGGCGCCATTGCACGCCATATACCGGGCCGAGATCATCCGGTCCGGTACGGTAAGGGTTATTCAGCCACTCGGTGTTTTCATTGGCATTCTGGTCCCACACCTTGCAACCCAGTTCGCGGAACTCGGCAGCGCTGCGCGTCGCACGCAGGAAACCGATCAATTCGCCTATGACCGACTTGAAGGCGAGCCGCTTGGTGGTAATCGCAGGGAAGCCGTCTTTTTGCAGATCGAAGCGCAACATGGCACCGGGAATGCTGATGGTGCGGATGCCGGTCCGATTTTCCTGCCAGGTGCCGGTATCAAGTACTGTGCGCACCAGGTCAAGATACTGTTTCATGCGTAGTCCGTTTTTAGAATGGGTTGTCAGAAATATAGCTTTTCCTATATTTCCGGGGAATTCGCTATTTTAACGGGTTACGGCGGCGGGCAAGCAGATCGCCTTCAGTGCTGGCCAAATTGCAGGGCGGCGAGGCTGGCGTACAGGCCGCCGGCCGCGACCAGCGATGCATGGGTACCGGTTTCGACGATCTTGCCATGTTCCATCACGATGATGCGGTCGGCGCGTTGTACCGTCGCCAACCGGTGGGCAATCACGAGCGTGGTACGACCGACCATCGCCGCTTCCAGCGCGCCTTGTACCAGGCGTTCGGATTCGGCATCCAGTGCGCTGGTGGCTTCATCCAGCAACAGCAGCGGCGGATTTTTCAGCAAGGCACGCGCAATCGCAATGCGCTGGCGCTGGCCGCCGGACAGGCGCACGCCGCGTTCGCCGAGGAAGGAAAGATAGCCTTCGGGCAGGCGCTCTATGAATTCATGTGCGGCGGCCAGGCGTGCCGCGGCAATCACTTCTTCATCGGTCGCTTCGGGGCGACCATAGCGGATATTCTCCATCGCGTTGGCGGAAAAGATCACGGTGTCTTGTGGCACGATGCCTATGGTATTGCGCAGCGCATGCAAGTCGAGTTCGCGGATATCGATGCCGTCCAGTTCGATCACACCTTCTTGTGGATCATAGAAGCGCAGCAGTAACTGGAATAAGGAAGTCTTGCCGGCACCGGACGGACCGACGATGGCGACTGTTTCCCCGGCCTGGATAGAAACCGACAGATTTGACAGGGCCGGTGTCAACGGGCGTGACGGATAGTGGAAGGTCACCAGGTCCAGCGTCAGCGCCGCGCCGTTCGCACGTCGTGGCGGCAGGCTGCGCGGCGTCGCCGGTGACGAGATAGGTGATTGCACCGACAGCAATTCGAGCAAACGTTCGGTGGCACCGGCTGCGCGTTGCGCATCGCCCAGTACTTCGGACAATGCGCCGATGGCGCCGGCGACGATTGCCGAATACAAAATAAACTGGCCGAGCTGGCCGCCGCTCATGCTGCCGTCTATCACCGCATGTGCACCCAGCCACAGCACAAAGACAATCGCACCGAATACCAGCAGGATCGCAATCATCGTCAGCAGCGAGCGGGCGCGTATGCGGCGCATTGCGGTTTTGAATGCGTTTTCCACGGTCTGGCCGAAGCGCTTGGCTTCGATTTTTTCATGCGTATAGGCTTGCACGGTCGGCATCGCATTCAGGATTTCACCGGCGAGCGCGGAAGCATCGGCCACGCGATCTTGCGAATCACGCGACAAAGTACGTACACGACGGCCGAACCAGACTATCGGCAATACGACGAAGGCCAGGGTAACCAGGATGATGGACGAGAGCTTGATGCTGGTGAAGAACAGCATCACCAGCCCACCCGCGAACAGCAAGGCATTGCGTAGCGCCATCGAAATGCTGGTGCCGATCAGGGTCTGGATCAGCGTGGTGTCGGTCGTGATGCGTGACAGCACTTCACCGCTTTGCGTGGTTTCAAAGAATTGCGGGCTTTGCGTGACAACGTGTGAATACACTGCATTGCGGACATCGGCAGTCACGCGTTCACCCAGCCAGGAGACCATATAGAAGCGCGCCGCGGTGGCAATCGCCAGTACGCAGGCGACGCCAAACAGCGCGATGAAGTAGGTATTGATGCTGGACGTATCGTGCATGCCATTGGCACCGAAGCCGAGGTCTATCATTTGGCGGAAGGCGTAGGGAATGGCGAGTGTGGCGGCAGCGGCGACGATCAGCGCAATGCCGGCCAGCACAAACTGCTTCTTGTAGGGCAGCAAAAATTTCAGCAAGCCGCGCAGTGTGGCGATACTGCCTTTTTGTAATTCCCGGGAGGTCTGGATGGTCATGGATGCCGTGTTTTGATGTGCTGATAAAAGTTGATGCCAACAGGTGGCTGCTTGTCACCGGAATTTAACGCTTATTTAATATACTTCAGCGCAATGGGCATGCCGGGCTAGCTTAACACCAGTCCAGGCCCGCTATTTTTCCTGCTGTTTTTGTAAAAAATACCGAAAACGTTTTGTTCTCAGGCAATATGGGGGCGGGCTGGCGCAGGGCAAGCACTATCTTTGCCCGGCAAATGAACTGTCACGCTGAAATGGGGTCACTCAGATTCACGCATCACGGGGGAGCAGATTGCTGCAATTCATCCAGTGTACCGAACAGAATGACCAGAGTGTCCGTGACGAACTGCTCGCGGGCTTGAGCGCAGCACAGGCTTTTACATCACCCAAGTACCTGTACGATGCGCTGGGTTCCAAATTATTTGAGGCGATCTGCGAGCTGCCGGAGTATTACCCGACCCGCACCGAGGCCCTCATCTTCAAAACGCATGGCAGGGCGATTGCGCAGGCAATCGGCAGCGGCACTACGCTGATCGACCTTGGTGCCGGTAATTGCGCGAAGGCGGCGCGCCTGTTCCCCGGCTTGCAGCCGGTGCAATATGTGCCGGTCGATATTTCAGTCAGCTTCCTGCGCGAATCCCTGCAGCGTTTGCAGCAGCAATTTCCATCCATTGTGATGACCGGCGTAGGCATGGATTTTTCCAGTGAACTGGCGCTGCCGGACAGCGTGCGCGATGCCAAGCGCCTGTTCTTTTATCCCGGCTCTTCCATCGGTAATTTCACACCGGATGAATCACTGGCTTTCCTGCAACGCATACGTGCCGCCTGTGATGAAGACGGTGGCCTGTTGATAGGTGTTGACCTGGTCAAGGATAAAGCCGTCCTCGATGCGGCATACGATGATGCGCTGGGCGTTACCGCAGCCTTTAACCTGAACCTGTTGCGGCACCTGAATCATTTGCTTGGCACCGACTTCGATGTACGGGCCTGGCGTCATCGCGGATTTTTTAATGACAAGGCCAGCCGGATTGAAATGCATCTGGAAGCGGTATCAGAGCAAATCGTGCGCTGGCCACAAGGCGAACGGCGCTTTGAACGCGGCGAACGCATACATACCGAAAACAGTTATAAGTACACGCAGCGCAGCTTTACGGATTTGCTGGAGCAGGCGGGTTTCCGCAAGTTATCGTTCTGGACCGATCCGCAACAGTGGTTCATGGTGTGTCATGCCCACGTAAACTGATGTTAGGCAGATTACAGTAGACTGCTGTAATGGCTTCAATGAGGCGGCATCCCGAACCTGTTTCACCAACGACAAGACGGATTGCAATGAACGTACAGACAGAAACCATCCATCTGCTGGCACCGCAGCAAGAGCTTGTGCCTTATCTCTCGGTGCGCGGCCGTTCCCTGGCGCTTGCGGCACCGCTATCGGAAGAAGATTGCGCGGCGCAATCGATGCCGGATGCGAGTCCGGTCAAATGGCATCTGGCACATACCACCTGGTTCTTCGAAACCTTTATCCTTGAACGTTTCGAAACCAACTTCCAGCCGCACCATCCTGCCTTCCGCGTCCTCTTCAATTCCTATTACAACGGGGTCGGCGACAAGCATGCGCGCGCGCAACGCGGTTTGCTGACGCGGCCACCTTTCGATGAAGTGCTGGCTTACCGCCGCGATGTGGATGCACGGATCCAAGCCTTGTTATCTCAGCCATTGCCGCAACAACTGTTGACGGAAATCAGGGGCTTGCTGGAGCTCGGTTTGCAGCATGAACAGCAGCATCAGGAATTGATGATGACGGATGTCTTGCATCTGTTCTCGCGTAATCCGCTCAAGCCGGCGTATGCCGATACGCTGTACTCGCTGGCGGAAGCACCGCCTGTGCTGGAATGGATTCCGTTTGCCAGCGGTGTGGTGCAAGTCGGATATGACGGCACAGGCTTTTGCTTTGATAATGAATTGCCGCGCCATCGGCAGTTTGTCGAAGCGTATGAGTTGGCATCACGGCTGGTGACGAATCGCGAGTACCTGGCTTTCGTCGAAGCGGGTGGCTATGAAGATCCGGATCTGTGGTTGTCCGAGGGCTGGGACTGGGTACAGGCGCAGCAAATCCTGCATCCCTTGTACTGGCAGCATGAGCGGGGCTGGCATGCCTTTTCGCTGCAAGGCATGCGGCCGCTGGATTTGAATGCCGCGCTGACGCATATTTCCTATTTTGAAGCGGATGCCTATGCACGCTGGAGTGGTGCGCGCCTGCCGACCGAAGCGGAGTGGGAGCATGCGGCGCAGACGACGGTAGAGTTGAGCCAGTTGTTCGGCACGTGCTGGCAATGGACCAGCAGCAGTTATGCCGCTTATCCCGGCTATCAAACCGCGGCCGGGGCGCTCGGTGAATACAACGGTAAATTCATGGCGAACCAGTATGTATTACGTGGTTCATCCTGCGTCACACCGGATGGGCATGCGCGTATCAGCTACCGCAATTTCTTCCCTTCATCCGCCCGCTGGCAATTTACCGGCATCCGTCTCGCACGCCAGGCATAGTGCAGCAAATGCCTAGCGGAACTCGAGGCGGTTGTAATCGAGTATGCCCGCTTCCGATGCCTGTTCATTGAAATAGCGTTTGTGCAGCGTATCGCTGAAAGCCCAGAAATCCTTGTTATCGCGTCGTATCGCCCAGCGTTGGCTGAAGGCGGCATAGTCACTTTCCGAGCGCAAGCTTTGCAGCGCTGCGACCAGTGCCGGCAGCTCGGCAGCGCTGGCGCGATAGAAGGCATTCGGATAACTGAAGGTGATGCCGGGTGTCAGCGTCAGGGTGTCTTCTGCCGGTACTAATTCCTTGCGCTCCCCCAGCAGATGCGAGACGCTGGCGTGGGCGGTATTGCGCATCAGGCTGTAGGACCTGGCTTTGCCATCCGGCGTCTCGACCACCAGTACTGCTGTTTCCGGTAGCCATTGCAAGGCCGTGCCTTTGCTTGCTGCGAGTGATTTCAACGGTGCTTGCAAGGCGGCAGGTGTTTGCTTCGTCCAATCCAGCGTGGTGGCGATGACTGGTGCCAGTCGTTTCCTCATCAACTCAAGTAATTCATTCTTCGGATTATCGGTCCCGTAGCGGATGCCGCTATCGACGTCCAGCGTGCTGGCCGGGCCGCCATATACCTGTTCACGCACCGACTGGCTGTCACCGCGATACCAGTCGTCGCGTGTCGCGATGCGCTGCGTCTTAGGCAGCAGCATCAGGAAAGTGGATTCACCTTCGGCACGCAGGTAATCCATATACAGGCGTGACGCCAGTTGATGACCAACATTGCCATACACATCGTAGTTGGCGACCAGCAGGTAGTGGATGCGTTCGAGCAAAGGGTAGCCTATGACCCAGGCGGTTTTTGGCGTGTCGCCGACAAAGCCTTTGACCACGCTGGCATTGTCGAAGTGGCGGAACACGGTCAAGGCCGCATTGTCGTTATTGCCGTCGCCGTCCCAAATCAGGTTGAGGTTAAGGTCGGCCGGCTTCCTGATGACTTTGGCGAGCAAGTCGGAACGTGCCTTCAGGTATTCATTTTCCAGTTTGCCGTAGGCCAGCCAAGGCCCGAGCAAGCCGGTAGTGCGGCTACCGGTCGGCAGGCGCGCCAGTTCTGCGCTTTTCTGCAGCAGGGCGTCGACATCCTTGTCATAGCTATCGGACGGTGCGAGGAAGGTAACCCAGAACTGGTCCTGGATCACATTCAATGCAACCTGGCCGCGACATACCGGGCCCTTGATGAAACCCATGATGGTGAATTCGGCTTCATCCAGCATGAAGCGATAACGCGCACCGACCGGCAATTGCGCGAAAGTGGCGAATGGATTGGCTGCGGTTTCTTCGCTATAGCCCGGTAGCTTATCGACCTGGTAAGGTACTTCAAAAAACAGGCTGCGCCAGCGCGCCATGCGTTTCGCATCAAGGCGATACGGCATATGCGTTTTTGCGACTATGGTTTCGCGTTCTTCCGTCAGGCGATAGTAGACGCGGCTGATTTTCGGATCATCGACCGGACGTGCCGTTGGAATGATTTTGATCGGCTGTCCGGGTGGTGTCGCCGAGCGTACCAGTTTGAAATAGCGGCGCTGCGAATCTTCGCCGAAGTACAGGTGTGCGAGGAACAGGTGTTCGTAGGCATAGCGTGCGAACAGTTGTTCTTTCAGCGAGTTACCGTTCAGGAAGTTTTCCCACAGCTTGACCTTGGTGATGACCGCTGTCGGCAAGGCCGGCTGGCCTTCGTATGGTGCACCCTGTTCCAGCCATGCAGTCATCTTGCGATGTTCTTCCGGCGACAGGCCGGGCAGGCCGAAGGGCATACCTGCCAGTGGCTGTTTGCGTTCGTAAGCGGCCATTTCAAAATCGGCCGGGCACATATTGACGCGATCTGCCGAGATATCGAGGGTGTTGCTTTTACTTTCTTCGGACGGCCACGGATGCTGCTGCTTCAAGACCAGCATGCGATGGATCAGGCCGACGGCGCGATTTGCTTCCGGCGTTGACATATGTTCGTTCAGTACCGGGAAGAAAGCGCGTTGTCGCCACTCCGACGGCTTTTGTGCGTCGATATACAGGCGGGATGGATCGGCTGCGAGCAGGCGCGATGCATCATAGACCGCGGTTTTATTCGCACCCCGTGCCAGACCGTCCCAGCTGGTGGTCTTGAGTTGGCAGGGTGCGTCATAGCAGGCGTGGCATACCACGCAGCGTTGATTGAGTATCGGTTGTATCGTCTGCAGGTAGGACAGGTCGGCAGGCGGTGCCATGGGCACATCAAAGCGTGTCGGATCCGCCGGGCCGTACAGGCTATCCAGTTGCGAGCTGAGCAGCGTACCGCAGGCGGCTATCAGTATGACGAGGGGTAGGAGCAGAAGTCGGCGCATGCGACATACCCGGGAAATGGAAGGTGTATGTGACCTTGCCGCATTTTGCCTGGGGTGTCAATTTACGGGCGTAAAAAAGCCGCTGACAGGCAGCGGCTTTTTATGACAGGGCAGTAGCTTAGCCGGCGAGGGCGATGTCGCGATTGACTGCGCTCAGCACGGCACGGAAGGATGCGGTGACAATGTTGCCGTCGATGCCGACGCCGAAGCGGGTCACACCGTTATTGACGCGCAGTTCCACATAGCTCGCCGCATTCGCACTGGCACCGGCACCAATCGCGTGCTCATGGAAGTCCATCAGTTTGATATTCAGGCCGAGCGCATTGATGAAGGCATCGATAGGACCGTTGCCCACGCCTTGCATGGAAACCGGTTTGCCATCTTTTTCCAGTTCGACCTTGATCTGCACTTCGCCGTCTTTCGAATCATCGATATGATGATTGCGATAGTGGTAAGGCGTGACCGCATTCAGGTATTCGCTGTTGAAGATGGTGTGGATATCGTTGGCTGCGACTTCGCCGCCGGTTTCATCGGTGATGCGTTGCACTGCGCGGCTGAATTCGATTTGCAGGCGGCGTGGCAAGACCAAACCATATTCCTGTTCCAGCAAATAAGTCATGCCACCTTTACCGGATTGGCTGTTGACACGGATCACCGCATCGTAGCTGCGACCGAGGTCGGCCGGATCGACCGGCATATACGGTACTTCCCAGATTTCATCCGGCTTTTGTTTGGCGAAGCCTTTCTTGATCGCATCTTGATGCGAACCGGAGAAGGCGGTGTAGACCAGGTCGCCGACATAGGGATGACGCGGATGCACCGGGATCTGGTTGCACTCTTCCACGCATTGGCGGATTTCATCGATGTCGGAAAAGTCGAGGCCGGGATTGATACCTTGCGAGTAAAGATTCAGGGCGAGTGTCACGAGGTCGACGTTGCCGGTGCGTTCGCCATTGCCGAACAGGCAGCCTTCGATACGGTCGGCACCGGCCATCACCGCCAATTCCGCTGCAGCGACTGCGCAACCGCGGTCATTGTGCGGATGCACGCTGAGGATGATGGAGTCACGGCGGGCCAGGTTGCGATGCATCCATTCGACCTGGTCGGCATAGACGTTTGGTGTGCTGGCTTCTACCGTGCCCGGCAAGTTGATGATCATCTTGCGTTCAGGCGTCGGTTGCCATGCCTCGGAGACGGCGTCGCAGACTTCCTTCGCGAAGTCGAGTTCAGTCATGCTGAAGGTTTCCGGCGAATACTGGAATACCCATTCGGTTTCCGGATGCGCATCGGTCAATTCGCGGATCAGCTTGGTACCTGCCACCGCGAGTGCCTTCACTTCCTCTTTCGACATATTGAAGACGATGCGACGGAATGCAGGTGCAGTCGCGTTATACATATGCACGATGGCGCGACGCGAGCCGACGACGGAATCGACGGTACGGCGGATCAGGTCTTCACGGGCCTGCGTCAATACTTCAATCGTCACATCGTCGGGGATACGCTTTTCATCGATCAGTTTGCGGACGAAATCGAAATCGGTTTGCGAAGCGGAAGGGAAGGCGACTTCAATTTCCTTCAGGCCGATTTTCAGGAGCATGTCGAAGAAGCGCAGCTTCTTTTCATGGTTCATCGGTTCGATCAAAGCCTGGTTGCCATCGCGCAAATCGGTACTCATCCAGATCGGCGGGGTGCTGATGACGCGGTTAGGCCAGGTACGGTCCTTGAGTTGCACGGGCGGGAAGGCGCGGTATTTCGCAGCCGGGTTAGTCAACATCATGATAAATCCTTAAATTCGGTTCAATCGGGGAAAGCGTCAGGGGTGGCGATTGGGCTACCTGACTGCCACGTGCGCTAGGTCAGGTAACCGATCGGTAGCAATAGCAAAGCCAATGAACGAGCGAAGCTCATCCCGGCGAACAAATCGCCATTGATGCGCACTGCTGAAATCGGCTTGATAGGCATGATGGTTACGAATAACTCGGTTGTACTGCTCTTACTTATTATTTACTGCGACGGGTATTACTGCTGTGTTGCGGACAACACGGGGGTACGCTACTAAGCTAGTAGTAGCGATAGCAGCGTCGATAGCGAGATGCCAGCGATGTGCTTGGATGCGGAAGGAATGTGGTGTGCAGAAAACATAGGGCTAACTTTAGGTGAAGCAGGGCCGGGCTGTCAAGTCCGGCGTGGCTGGCGTTGTGGATTTGATAATGCGCGTATGCCGCGCCGGGCATGGCTTTGCCGGGACTTTTGTCTGGGGGAAATACCGTTTTCAGGCGCTGACGTCGGTTTTGGCGACACCTGCCGACATTTCGCCTATCACTGCAGCGTGGGCGAAGCCTTCTTGCCGGAACAGCGCCAGCACTTCGTCGACGGATGCCGGATCGCAGGCCACCAGCAGGCCGCCCGAGGTTTGCGGATCGCTCAACAATGCCTTTTGTACCGCGCTGACACCTGTTGCCAATGTCACATCGTGGCCATAGGCATCCCAGTTGCGGCCGGAAGCACCGGTGACGCAGCCTTGTTCGGCCAGTTGCAGCACTTGCGGCAACATCGGGATGGACGACATCTGCAATTTAGCCGTCAGCTTTGCGCCGCGTGCCAGTTCCAGCAAATGACCGAGCAGGCCGAAACCGGTTACGTCCGTCAACGCATGCACGCCGTCCAGCCTCGATAAGGCCATGCCGGGTTTGTTCAGCTTGGTGGTGTTGGCGATCATCGCCGCATAGCCGTCGTCGTTGAGCACATTTTTCTTCAGGGCGGCGGACAATATGCCGACGCCCAGCGGTTTGCCGAGGATCAGCTTGTCGCCGGCTTTGGCGTCGGCATTACGTTTGACCTTGGATGGATGCACGAGGCCCAGCACGACCAGGCCATAAATCGGTTCGACCGAATCTATAGTGTGACCGCCTGCAATCGGAATGCCGGCTTCGGCGCAGATCGACTGACCACCCTTGATGATTTGGCCTATGGTTTCCAGCGGTAACTGGTTGATCGGCATGCCGACCAGCGCCAGTGCCATGATGGGCGTGCCGCCCATCGCATAGACATCCGAGATGGCATTGGTGGCGGCGATGCGGCCAAAGTCGAAAGGGTCGTCGACGATAGGCATGAAGAAATCGGTGGTCGCGATCAGGGCCTGCTCATCATTGAGCTTGTAGACGGCTGCATCATCCGAGGTTTCGATACCGACCATCAATTCCTTGGGCACGGGAAAGCCGCTGGAGTTTTTCAGGATATCGGCCAGCACGCCGGGCGCAATCTTGCAGCCGCAACCGCCGCCGTGTGAAAACGATGTGAGTTTGATTGCTGCGTTCATGCATGCCTCTGTATAGAATTGGTTGCGGTGTTACTCGTGTGTTGCAGGTTCGTGGGCTGCAGACGGGGACAAGGCGTGGCATCATGGGATATTCCAACAGATGCTGATCCATCCGATGATTTCATCTTTCCGCAATGCCACATCCGAAGAGCTGAGCAAGGCGCTGCAGGATGCACGTGATTATACGCTGCAGCTTTTTGAATGTTTTTGTGCGGAGGGATTGGATGTGCCGGGCAAGGTGCCGGTCTCATCGAATGTCTCGCCACCCTTGTGGATGCTCGGGCATATCGCCTGGTTTGCCGAGTGGTATATCTTGCGCGAAGCCGAATCCAGCGCGCCGACTGCCGCCAAACGTACCTCCCTGCTGACCAAGGGCGATGACTGGTTCGATCCGAATACATTGCCGCATCGCGGACGCTGGACCCTGGATTTACCGCGTACCGGCGCCCTTAAAACCTATTGCCATGAAGTGCTGGATCGCGCACTGGATAAACTCACGCGCGTCCCCGATGATGAAGCCGCCTTGTATCCGTATCGGCTGGCTTTGGCCTATGAAGATATGTGTGGCGAAGTCATGCTCAACCAGATGCAGGCCTTGCGCGTGATGCCGATGACGCGGCTCGCATCGCCGGCAATCCCGAACTGGTCGCAGGGCGAGATCCGCTTCCCCGGCGGCACCATACAAATGGGTTCGGACAAAGGCGACGGGTTTGTTTTCGACAATGAAAAGTATGCGCACGCGATGTATGTGCCCTCGTTCACGATGGATTCCACGCTGGTGTCGAATGCGCAGTTTGCCGAATTCGTCGCCGATGGTGGTTACGACAAGGCCGACTACTGGAGCAAGTCGGGGCGCGGGTGGCTGATGCGGCAGGAACGTTCAGCGCCGAACAGCTGGCAGCGTGATGGCCAGCGCTGGTGTGCGGAACGTTTCGGACATTTGTTGATACTGGCGGCGCATGAGCCGGTACGGCATATCAACCTGTATGAGGCACAGGCATATTGCATGTGGGCGCGGCGACGTTTGCCGACTGAGGCGGAATGGGAATATGCCGCGTTGAGCGCGCATCCGGCCATGCGTTGGGGTGATCTGTGGGAATGGACGGCGTCGCCGTTTGAGCCTTATCCGGGTTTTAGCGCTGATGCATATCGCGAGTATTCGCAACCCTATTTCATGACACACCAGACGCTGCGGGGCGCATCATTTGCCACGCGCCAGCGCATGCGTTCAGCCAAATTCCGGAATTTCCATTTGCCCGAACGCAGCGACTTGCTGGCGGGCTTCCGTACCTGCGCGCTTTAAAGCGCAGGTACGAGGACCGGTTTCCGGTTCCGGTTTAGCAATTGCCTTTCTTGGCCTGGCCTGGTGGGCAGTGATAACCATGATGATCCTTCTTGTGGTGCTTGTCTTTGTAGTGGCGGTCATGCGGGCTCGGCTGCCATCTTTCATTGTCCAGGTACCAGCGACCGTGATCCTGGCGCCACTCTGGCCGGTGGTAGGAATAGCCGGGACGGGCTTGAATCCAGTGACCTTGCGCCCACACATGCTGGTAACCATTCCAGTTCCAGTAGCCCGGTGCCCAGACATAACCATTGCGCGGTGGCGGTACGCGTTCATAGCGTAGCGGTGGCGGGGCTGTGCCTATATTTACACTGACGCTGACTTGCGCCGATGCCTGTAAGGGCAAAACGACACTGCTGGTGATAGCGACTGCGGCCAAGGCTAAGACTAATCGTTTCATGATTTTTGTATGGAAGTGATGATGGTTTCAATATAGCTATTATCGTAATAATTTCAGCAAAGTATTCATCCGCTTACAATTGTTACCACTTTTATTACAGGTGCTAACAACAGCCTGGTTTGTTATCTCAAAACCAAAAAACAATAAAAAAGGCCGGGTCTTATGGACCCGGCCTTTTTAGTTTGAAGTCAGCAAGACTTCAGTGATATTAACGCTCGCCGAAAGGACGACGGGTTGCACCTGCATCGCCGGTACGTGGACCTTTGTTGAAGCTGCTGCCGTCTTTACGCGGTGCATTTGGTTTGCTGAAGGTACGTTGACCTGGCTTGGCCGTGTTGCCACGGTTGTCGCCTGGTTTCCAGCCACCTGGTTTGTGGTTCGAACGCGGTGCCGAAGCGCTGCGTTTTGGTTCGAAGCCTTCGATGACTTCGACCGGGATCAATTGCTTGATGAAACGTTCGATACGTTTGACGTTCATGCTTTCTGCATGGTTCACCAGCGATACCGCGATACCGTTACGACCGGCACGACCGGTACGACCGATACGGTGCACGTAGTCTTCAGGGAATTTAGGCAAATCGTAGTTGACGACGTGGGTGATGCCGGGAACGTCGATACCACGTGCAGCAACGTCAGTCGCTACCAATACGCGGATCTGGCCGCGACGCAAGCCGTCCAGGGTACGGTTACGTGCACCTTGATGCATGTCACCATGCAGGGCGGCAGCAGCGAAACCGGCGATGTTCAGACGGTCAGCGATGGTGTCTGCATCTCGTTTGGTGGCGGTGAAGACAACAGCCTGATCCATGGTTTCGTCACGCAGCAGGTGATCCAGCATGCGATTCTTGTGCGACAGGTCGTCGACGAAGTGCACGCATTGCTTGATGTTTTCATGCTTGGTAGCGGAACCGGCGATCTGGATGATCAATGCATCCTTGGTGATGCGCTTGGCCATATTACCGACCATACCGTCCAGCGTTGCCGAGAACAACATGGTTTGACGGCCTTCAGGTGTCGCTGCCACGATTTTTTCGATGTCGTCGATAAAGCCCATGTCCAGCATGCGATCCGCTTCATCCAATACCAGGATTTGCAGTTGCGAGAAATCGATCTTGCCCGATTCCATGTGGTCGATCAGACGGCCTGGGGTTGCCACCAGAATCTCCGGATTCTTGGCCAGCAATTGCATTTGTTTCGGGTAAGGCATACCACCGAGGATGGAGACAGCCTTGACGCGTTTCATGAACGCACCGTATTTGTCGGTCGAAGTAGTAACTTGCAGTGCGAGTTCGCGGGTTGGGGTCAACACCAGCATTTTCGGTTGTGCAGGTTTGAAACGAGGACGATCGCCACGTGAACGTGCCGATTGTGCTTCTTGATTAGGGGTTTTGCCAGTTTGCGGCTGGTCGCCTTCGGAGGCGAATTTATGCAGGGCAGGCAGCATAAATGCCGCTGTCTTGCCGGAACCTGTTTGCGACGAAACCATCATGTCGCGGCCTTCAATTGCTGCAGGGATCGCCTGAGCTTGCACACCAGTTGGGGCTGTGTAGCCGGATTCGGTCAGTGCTTTGATGATGGACGCGTGGAGGCCTAGTGATTCAAAAGTCATTATTTTTCTTTCGTATATATCAGCGCGACAGCGCGCATCATGGATTGTGTCCACGATGAATGTCTGCGAGTGCGCAAAAAATGCAACGCCAACCAACGAAACAGCTAAGAAAGCTCTGAGAGATTTCGGCACAAAAGCTTTGCGCCGGGACGGTGTATAGAATTCAACACCTGAAGGCGGGAGGGCTTTATCGTTAATGCGAACGGTTCGCGATGCTGCAAAGTGCGATGTCTGTAACAAAGCACAGCGCGCATTATAGTACAGAATGCCCCTGCTGTCGAGTCATGTACTGGAATGGGCAGATATGCACCAGAAGTGCACACATACCCGCACTTGTGCGTCTGCCAATAAAAAACGCGGCAAAAAACTTTGCCGCGTCCTTGATTTACTACCGCCTGCTACTGACCGGTGCCGGATTTACTCCAGGCCACCCATGCCGCCGACCACGTGCGAGAAGCCGCCGTCAACGTAGGTAATTTCACCGGTGATGCCGCCCGACAGGTCGGACAACAGGAAGGCTGCGGTATTGCCGACATCTTCAATCGTGACGTTGCGACGCAATGGCGCATGTGTTTTGACGAAGTTGAGTATCTTGCTGAAGTCCTTGATGCCGCTGGCTGCCAGCGTTTTGATCGGACCTGCCGAGATACCGTTGACGCGGACGCCTTTTGGTCCCAGTGACTCAGCCATGTAACGCACGCTGGCTTCCAGCGACGCTTTGGCCAGGCCCATGGTGTTGTAGTTCGGCAGTGCGCGCATCGAGCCGAGGTAGGTCAGGGTCAGCAGTGCCGCGTTTGGACGCAACATAGGCAAGGCTGCTTTCGCCATCGCCGGGAAGCTGTAAGCCGAGATATCGTGGGCGATCTTGAAGCCTTCACGCGAGATACCGTCGAGGAAATCGCCGGCAATGGCTTCGCGTGGTGCAAAGCCGATTGCGTGGACCAGGCCGTCGAGGTGGTCCCAGGATTTGCCGAGGTCGGCAAACAGGGCGGTGATTTGTTCATCGCTGCCGACGTCGCAATCGAATACCAGCGAGCTATCGAATTCTTTTGCGAATTCGGTGATGCGATCCTTAAAGCGTTCGCCTACATAGGTAAATGCGAGTTCAGCGCCTTCGCGCTTGCAAGCGGCGGCAATGCCGTATGCGATGGAGCGGTTCGATAACAAACCGGTGATGAGGATTTTTTTGCCTTGCAAGAATGCCATGAACGACTCCAGTGGATTTTCGACAGTGCGCGAATAAGTGCGGAATGGGCAAGATTGTAGGGGCTAGCAGGCGCAACGGCAACTTTTGTCTTGATTCTCCGGTTTTTAACAGTTTGGCCGGGACGCGCTAACAGCTGTGCCAGTGGCGGTCTGTTTCTGTAGAATAGCCAGAACGTCAATATATGCCACGGGCAGGCCCGGCATGGCGATCAGACCAATGACAGGCGCATGGCTAAATTACTTCCTTCTTTCCTGCTGATCAGTTTTCTTTCCTTCCAAAGCGCCGCTGCCTTTGCCGCGCATGCATTTTCCCTTTACGACACACCCAAATATCCGCCCGGCTTTACGCATTTCGATTTCGTGAATCCGGATGCGCCGAAAGGTGGTGAGTTATTCCTCGCCAATCCGGATCGTCGCACCAGTTTCGATAAATTCAATCCTTTCTCGATGAAAGGCGTATCGGCGGCAGGGCTCACCCACCTGATGTTTGAAAGCCTGGCTACCAGTTCCAGTGGTAGCGAAGCCATTACCGATGAAGTGGCAACCATGTACGGTTTGCTGGCCGAGGACATGGAATTGTCGGCGGATCGCATGTCCATGACTTTCCGCCTCAATCCAAAGGCGCGCTTCAATAACGGCGATCCGGTGTTGGCGTCCGACGTTAAATATTCCTTCGATACCCTGGTCGCCAAAAGTGCACCGCAAGTCAAATCCCTGCTCGCGAATGTGAAGCAATGCGTGGTGCTGAACGAACGTACTGTCCGTTTCGACTTCAAGGCGCTGAATCGCGAAATGCCCTTGATCGTCGGCAGCGTACCGGTGTTTTCACGCAAATGGGCGGCCGGTACCGACTTCGACAAGATACAGCTGATACCACCGATTACCACCGGCCCTTACCTGATCGACCGCTTCGATACCGGACGCTCGATCAGCTATAAGCTGAATCCGGATTACTGGGGCAGGGATATTCCCACGCGCAAAGGCATGTACAACTTTGGGCGCATCAACTACCGCTTCTACAAGGATGATGTGGCGCGCCTGGAAGCTTTCAAGGCCGGTGAGTTCGACCTCGTCGTCGAGAATAGCGCTAAGAACTGGGCACGTAGCTACAAGGGACCCAAATTCAACAACGGCACTATCATCAAGCGCGAGCTCGCGCATTCGAACGGTGCCGGCATGCAAGGCTTCCTGATGAATTTGCGCCGTCCGCAATTCCAGGATGTACGCGTGCGGCAGGCGCTGGGCCTGGCACTCGATTATGAATGGATGAATCGCCAGTTATTCTTCGGGTCCTATAAGCGGATTTACTCTTTCTTTAATAACAGCCCGATGGCCGCTACCGGTTTGCCATCGGCGGAAGAACTGGTATTGCTGGAACCGCTACGCAAGAAACTGGATCCTGCCGTATTCGGGCAGGCTCCAATCCCGCCAGATACCAATCCGCCCGGTTCCCTGCGTGCCAATTTGCTGAAAGCCGTCGAACTCTTCCGCCAGGCCGGTTGGGAGTATCGCGATGGTGCCTTGCGCAATGCCAAGGGTGAAGTGTTTGCATTTGAAATCATGGATGACCAGTCGGCGATGTCGCGTGTGATCAGCGTTTATGTGCGCAATCTGCAAAAGCTCGGGATACAGGTGACGCAGCGCACGGCCGACTATGCCTTGCTGCAAAAGCGCATGGAAGATTTTGATTACGACATGACCAGCATCCGCTTCCCGGATGTCAGCACACCGGGCAATGAAATGTTCGATATGTTCGGTTCCAAGGCGGCCGATGAAAAAGGTTCGAGCAACTTCTGGGGTTTGAAAGATCCGGCGGTTGACCGCCTGGTCGAAGCACTGGTCGCAGCGGATAGCCGCAGCGAGTTGCAAGGTGCAGCGCGTGCACTGGATCGCGTGCTGCTCAATAAATATATAGTCATCCCGCACTGGTATTCATCCAGCCACCGGATCGCCTACTGGCAGCGCTTCGGCATGCCGGGCAAGTTGCCGCTGTACTACCAGCCGGATCCGTATGTGATTGGAACCTGGTGGCAGGAAAAAGCCAAATGAGGATGCCGCGATGAACCTGTGGTCTTACATAATCAAGCGCGTATTGCTGATGCTGCCCACCTTGCTGGGCGTGATCGCCATTACGTTTGCCGTGATCCAGTTCGTACCCGGCGGGCCGGTTGAACAGGCTTTGGTGGAATTGAAAGGGCAGTTTGGCGCCGGTGGTGAAGCCGGCGGTGGCGGCGGAAGTTCGCAGTATCGCGGACGGCAGGGTATAGATGCCGAGCGTGTGGCCGAAATCAAGGCACTGTACGGTTTCGACAAGCCACCGGTGGAACGCTTCTGGCAAATGCTGAAAGGTTTCGCCACCTTCGACCTCGGCCAGAGTTTTTATCATCACAAGGATGTCTGGGACCTGGTGGTATCCAAATTGCCGGTCTCCATCACGCTGGGGATGTGGACCTTCTTCCTGACTTACTTCATTTCACTGCCGCTCGGTATTGCCAAGGCGGTACGGGAAGGCAGCCGCTTCGATTCACTCTCTACTATTGTTGTCCTGATTGGCTATTCGATCCCGGGCTTTATCCTTGGTGTGTTCCTGCTGGTGATGTTTGGCGGCGGTAGTTTTGTGCAATGGTTTTCCTTGCGCGGGCTGACCTCGGATAACTGGGAGCAGTTGTCGCTGCTCGGCAAGGTACTCGATTACCTGTGGCACATCGCATTGCCGGTCACTGCATCGGTAGCCGGTTCCTTCGCGATGATGACGATGCTGACCAAGAACACCTTCCTCGAAGAAATCCGCAAGCAGTATGTATTGACCGCACGTGCCAAAGGCTTGAGCGAAAACAGGGTCCTCTACAAACATGTATTCCGTAATGCCCTGATTCCATTGGTCACCGGTTTCCCGGCGGCTTTCATCGGCGCTTTCTTTACCGGCAGCCTCTTGATCGAAACGCTGTTCTCACTCGATGGTCTCGGTTTGCTTTCGTATGAATCAGTGATACGTCGTGACTATCCGGTGGTGATGGGTACCCTGTATCTGTTTACGCTGGTCGGCCTTGTGGTCAAGTTGCTCGGTGACTTGTGCTATGTCTGGGCAGATCCGCGCCTGCAGTTTGAAAGCCTGAACCAATGAACGCTATTGCTACAGCAGCGCCGGTTTCACCGGGACGCCGGGTCTGGCTGCGCTTCAAAAAGAGTCGCCGTGGCTACTGGAGCCTGATTATTTTCAGTATTCTGGTTGTGATCAGCCTGCTGGCTGAATTGCTGTCGAACGACAAGCCGCTGGTCGCACGTTATAACGGTGAGCTGGTCTTCCCCATCGTGAAGACTTATTCGGAAAAGAAATTCGGTGGTGATTTCGAATCGCCGGCCGATTACCTTGATCCTTTCATCCGGGACCAATTCAAGAAAGACGGTAACTGGGCGATCTATCCGCTGAACCACTATCACTACGACACGCTGAATTATTTCGCGACTTCGCCGAACCCGGCGCCACCATCGGCCGAAAATTGGCTGGGCACCGATGATCGCGGCCGCGATGTGGTGGCGCGCCTTTTATACGGCTTCCGCGTCTCGGTATTGTTCGGCTTGGCGCTGACCTTTACCGGTGTGTTGCTTGGTTTGATTACAGGTGCTATCCAGGGTTACTTTGCCGGCAAGACGGATCTCTTCTTCCAGCGCTTTATGGAAATCTGGGGTGCGATGCCGGAACTGTATCTGCTGATTATCTTCGCATCCATCTTCCAGCCCAGCATAGGATTGCTGCTGATATTGCTGTCGCTGTTTGGCTGGATGAGTTTGTCCGATTATGTACGCGCCGACTTCCTACGCAATCGCAATCTGGAATACGTACAGGCTGCGCGTGCGCTTGGTTTGTCGAACGGGCAAATCATCTGGCGCCATGTCTTGCCGAACAGCCTGACGCCGGTCGTGACTTTCCTTCCATTCCGCATGAGCGGAGCCATCCTCGCCCTGACCAGCCTGGACTTCCTCGGTCTTGGCGTGCCGCCCTCGACCGCCAGCCTCGGTGAGTTGCTGGCACAGGGTAAAAACAATCTGGATGCATGGTGGATCGCCTTGTCCACCTTCGTGGTCCTGACCGTGATGCTGCTCCTGCTGACCAATATTGGCGATGCCTTGCGCAATTCGCTTGATGTGCGGAGGAAGGCATGAGTTTGCTGGATATCCAAAACCTGCAGGTGTCCTTCGATACCAGCAAGGTCGTCAACGATGTCAGTTTCAGTATCGCTGCCGGTGAGAAATTTGCACTGGTAGGCGAGTCCGGTTCCGGCAAGACGGTGACTGCCTTGTCCCTGTTGCGCCTGAACCAGGACGCGACTTATGGCGGCAAGATCCTGTTCGAAGGGCAGGACATCCTGCAAAAGACAGAAGCGGCAATGCGCTCGGTGCGCGGCAATGATGTCGCGATGATCTTCCAGGAGCCGATGACGGCACTGAATCCCTTGTTCACGATAGGCAACCAGATCGCCGAAGTCCTGATGCTGCATGAAGGCATCAGCGCCAGGGCAGCAGCCTTGCGTACGGTTGAACTGCTGGACAAGACCGGCATCCCGGAGCCGCAACGACGCGCCTTGTCCTATCCGCATGAACTGTCGGGTGGGCAACGCCAGCGCGCTATGATCGCGATGGCATTGGCCTGCAAACCGAAACTGCTGATCGCCGATGAGCCGACCACGGCTCTCGATGTGACGATACAGGTGCAAATCGTTGAATTGCTGAACCAGTTGCAGCGCGAAGAGAATATGGCCGTGCTGATGATCACGCATGACCTGAACCTGGTGCGTCATTTCGCCGACCGTGTCGGCGTGATGGAAAAAGGGCGCTTGCTGGAAGTGGCGACGACGCAGCAATTATTTAGCGCGCCGCGCGAAGCCTATACCAAGAAACTGCTGGCCAGTCAGCCGCATCAATTGGTGAATGTCGTCAGTGAAGCGGCGACGCCACTGCTGAAAGCGGAGCAAGTCAGCTGCACCTTCGATATCAAAAAGGGCTGGTTCAAGAAGATCCCCTTTGTCGCAGTCGATCAGGTCGATGTACAGGTCAAACCGGGTGAAACGCTGGGCATAGTCGGTGAATCGGGTTCCGGCAAATCGACACTGGGATTGGCGCTGCTGCGCCTGTCCGGTGCCCATGTCAAAGGCGAGATTGCATTCGACGGGCAGGCGATTACGCACCAGAGTCGCGATGCCTTGCGTCCTTTGCGTGCGCGCATGCAGATCGTGTTCCAGGACCCGTTTGCTTCACTGTCGCCACGCCGCACGGTAGAGCAGATCGTTGGCGAAGGCCTGGCCTTGCATCAGCCGCAGCTCGGGCCGCATGGCATACGCAAGGCGGTGGCAGATGGTTTGCAGGAAGTGGGTTTGTCGGCGGAGATGATGACGCGTTATCCGCATGAATTTTCCGGTGGGCAGCGCCAGCGGATTGCGATTGCGCGCGCACTGGTCTTGAAACCGGATTTGATTTTGCTGGATGAACCGACTTCTTCGCTGGATGTATCGGTGCAGCATCAGGTGCTATTGCTGCTGGCCGATTTGCAGAAAAAATACGGGATGGCTTACATCTTCATCAGCCATGACCTGGCTGTCATACGTGCGATGGCGCATCGCGTGATGGTGATGAAAGATGGCAGGGTGGTGGAGCAGGGCCTGACACAAACGGTATTGTCCAAACCATCCGAGCCTTATACGCAGCGCTTGCTGGCGGCATCAGTCTATGCGCGCCCCGGCGAGGGCGCGGGGCAGGCTTCATAGTATTGCCGGCAGCGCTTACTTCAAATTCACTTTGCCGCTGGCGGACGCTACGCTGATTTTGGTGTTGCGGTTGTTATTGGATTTGGCGACCAGGGTTTTTGCTTTGGTCGTTTTGGCAGGTGTACGGCTGGCTTGCTTGGTAGGCTTCGCTACTGTCTTGCCTGGTGCCGCTTTCGATTTGGCGACCACTGCCTTGTAAGGCACATGTATTTCCAGCTTTTGTCCGCTCGCCAGTTTGTCGTGGCTCAGGTTATTCCAGGACTTGATTTGCGCGATGCTGACTTTATAGCGGCTCGCCAGCGTATTGATGGTGTCTTTCTTCTTGACGACCACATTGATACGTTTGGTATCCGGTACATCCGGCGTCATCGCCAGCGTCGCATTGTCGGCGACTTCCTGCGTAATATCCTTTTGTGCGGTTTCATCAGTGCGTGGTACCAGCACGGTCGAGCCGGCCTTCAACAACATCTTCGGCGGGATATTGTTCACTTCGCGTATGACTTGCGGCGTGGTGTGGAATTTCGCTGCGATGGTTTCTATGCGTTCACGGGCATTGGTCACCTTGTGCGCAGTCCATGACGACAGCGCATGGCTCCATTTCGCCAGGTTGGCCTTGAACTTCTCGGCATTGCTTTGCGGTAGCAGGATTTGGGTATTGCTGCTGCCGGTAATCACAGGGCGATTGAATTGCGGATTCAAGGCCTTGAATTCATCCATCGGCAATTCCGCCAGTTGCGCCGCCAGCTTGACGTCGATATCACGGGTCTTGGCGATGCTGACGAAGTAAGGCTGGTTATCCACTTTCAGCAGCGTGATGCCGTATGCATCCGGCGAAGCGATGATGTTCTTGACCGCTTGCAGCTTCGGTACATAGTTGCGGGTTTCTGCCGGCATGTATGCGGACAGGCTGTTGAAGTCGGTGCCTACACCGGCTGCTTCGGCTTTCCTGATCGCACGCTGTACGGAACCTTCACCCCAGTTATACGCAGCCAGCGCCAATTGCCAGTCGCCGAACATGCCATACAGTTTTTGCAGGTAGGTCAGGGCGGCATCGGTCGAGGCCAGTACGCTGCGACGCTCATCCTTGAACATATTTTGTTTCAGGTTGAAGTCGCGGCCGGTGGATGGAATGAATTGCCACATGCCGGCTGCCTTGGCAGTGGAATAGGCTTGCGGGTTAAACGCGGATTCGATGAAAGGCAGCAAGGCCAGTTCGGTCGGCATTCCGCGTTTTTCCAGTTCTTCAACCACGTGATACAGATACAGTGACGCGCGCTTGGTGGTGCGGCCGATATAGTCGGGGCGTGAGCTGTACCAGATCGTCTGGTTGATCACCAACTGGTTGTCGGTCAGGTCCGGGATTGCAAAGCCTTTGCGTATGCGGGCCCAGACATCGACATCGCTGGCGACGACGAATTCGCTTAAGGGATCATTGGCGAGGCTGGGATTGTCTTGCAGGGCTGCGTCTTGGACCCAGTTATAGGGCGGTAGCGAGAGATCGCTGGCGTGGGAGAGGCCGGCGAAGCTTAGCAGGACGGCGGCAGATATGGTTTTGTATGGCACTTTAAAATCGGATGTAGGCATGGGATCTCGCAAAAATGACCGACCCATGAGCAGCCGGTTGAAAAGGATAATGGCCGAGTGTAAGTAATGCGCATTTTGCTAGTCAAGACAATTTACACAACGGCTAGTGTTTATCGCCCGTTTTTGCACTAAAGGTGGATGCAAAAAAGACAATGTTTTCAACAGGAAACCGGCGCTCTTGGGGAGGATATTGCCCGCACGCAAAACTTCAGGCGGCGGGCAGGCGGGGTTTTATATCAGGGACGGGATGCAATCCCGGCTCAAAAGTTGTTCTTCCACTCACGCAGTGCGGCAAAAACAGTGACCGGGTCGGCGTTCTTGGCACGACCCTCGGCGACCATTTGTTTGGCGATGGCAGGTTCACGGGCACGCAGGAAAGGATTGGTCGATTTTTCCAGGCCGATATTTGACGGTACGGTAGGAATATTCTGTTTGCGCTTCGCCTGCTCTGCCTCAAAGCGGCTTGCCAGCGCGGTATTCGCCGGTTCGGCTGCCAGTGCAAAGCGCAGGTTGGAGATGGTGTACTCATGCGCACAATAGACTTTGGTGTCATCCGGCAGTGCCGCCAGCTTATCCAGCGAAGCCAGCATCTGCGTCGGTGTGCCTTCGAACAGGCGGCCGCAACCACCGGCAAACAAGGTATCACCACAGAACAGCCAGCCTTGTTCTTTGGCGACGTAGGCAATGTGGCCCAGCGTATGGCCGGGCACATGCAGCACCGACAATTCCAGGCCGAGCTCGGGAATGGTGACGACATCGCCTTCATCCAGCGGCTGCGTGACATTAGCGATAGGATCTTTGCGCGGGGCGAAGACCGGTACCTTGAAATGTTGCAGCAAAGTAGATACACCGCCGACATGGTCACTATGGTGATGAGTCAGTAGAATAGCGACCAGGGAAAGTTTATGCGCTTCCAGCGCGGCAAGTATCGGTTTGGCATCGCCCGGATCAACCACGGCGGCATGAACGCCATCGTGGATAATCCACAGGTAATTGTCGTTAAAAGCGGGAACAGTCAGTACACTCAACATACGCATGGAAACATCTTCTACAGAAAAATCCATTATATCCCTCGGGCCGTGGCTTGAGACACCAACCGGCAATTACGTGCGGGATTGGGAACACGCGCGCCTGGATGAGTTGACTGTAGACATCTTTGGCTTCAATGCAACCCAGATCGGCTTGCCGCAAATCGATGCCTTGCGCGCCAATCGCATGCCGCATACCTGGCTGACCGATACCGGCTTCCCGGCCAAAGGGCACGACAACGAAGCGCATCCGCTGGTGGTGGTACAGGATTTTGAAGAATTGCCGTATGCATCGGCCAGCATCGACCTGGTGATCCTGCCGCATGCGCTGGAGTTTGCGAAAGAGCCGCATCAGGTTTTGCGCGAAGTCGAACGGGTGCTGATCCCGGAAGGGCAGGTCATCATTTGCGGTTTCAACCCTTACAGTTTCTGGGGCGCACGCCAAATCATCGGGCGTCTCAGCGAATCGTATTTCCTGCCGCAGCAAGGTGAGTTCATCAGCCTGCCGCGTGTGAAGGATTGGTTGAAGTTACTGAATATGGAAGTCAGCGGCGGTTACTTCGGTTGTTATGCGCCGCCGTGTGAAACGCAGAAGTGGCTGGATCGCTTTACCTTCCTGGAAAATGTCGGAGAGCGCTGGTGGCCTTATCTCGGCGCAGTGTATGTAGTGCAGGCGGTCAAGCGCGTGCGTGGCATGCACCTGATAGGCCCGGCCTGGAAAACACAGAAAGCCGCGGCGCCGCAAGGCGTGCCGGCGACGAATAAAATACACAAGTAAGTACACAGTACAGAAAAGAAACAGGCATGGACAAGATAGATATATATAGCGATGGCGCGTGCAAGGGCAATCCGGGCCGTGGTGGCTGGGGTGCTTTGCTGGTGATGGGTGAACGCGAAAAGGAAATTTTCGGTGGCGAGCTGGATACCACCAATAACCGCATGGAATTGAAAGCAGTGATTGAAGCGCTTAACCTGTTGACGCGCCCCTGCGAAGTCGTAGTGCATACCGATAGCCAATACGTACAAAAGGGTATCAGCGAGTGGATACACGGCTGGAAGGCGCGCGGCTGGAAAACCGCCGCCAAGGCACCGGTCAAGAATGTAGACTTGTGGCAGGCACTGGATGCGGCACAGGCACGCCACAAGATTGAATGGCGCTGGGTGCGTGGCCATAACGGCCATGCCGGTAATGAGCGCGCCGATGCACTCGCCAATCGCGGCGTCGAAGTTGCAGCTTAACGCTGGTCTCGATACTTGCCGTTCTTCTTCCACCCTTTTGAATACTGATTAAGCATGCGACAAATTGTTCTTGATACCGAAACGACAGGCCTGAATCCGCGCTCCGGTGATCGCATCATTGAAATCGGTTGCGTCGAGCTGGTCAACCGGCGCCTGACCGGCAATAACTTCCATCACTACATCAATCCCGAACGTGACTCGGAAGAGGGCGCGCTGGCAGTGCACGGATTGACTACTGAATTCCTCAGCGACAAACCGAAGTTTGCAGAAATCGCCGCTGAATTCCGCGACTACATCAGCGGTGCCGATGTCATCATCCATAACGCACCTTTCGATATCGGCTTCCTTGATGCCGAGTTGAAGCGCGTCAATACGCCGAGCTTCAAGGAACATGTTGGAGAAGTGATTGATACGCTGGTGCAGGCCAAGGAAATGCATCCGGGCAAACGCAATTCGCTGGATGCCCTGTGCGATCGCTACGGCATCTCGAATGCACATCGCGCCTTGCACGGCGCTTTGCTGGATGCCGAGTTACTCGCCGAAGTTTACCTGGCGATGACGCGTGGCCAGAACAGCCTCAGCATGGACCTCGGGGCATCGGATGTCGGCAGCGACGGGCAAGTGCTGGAAGTAGTGGCGATTGCACCTGTCCAGTTGTTGGCAGCGACCGCAGAAGAGCTGGCCGCGCACGCCGCGATGGTCGAAAGCCTGGACAAGCAAGTGAAGGGGCAATCGGTCTGGCGCAAGCTGGAGACAAATTGAAGGGCATATGCTTTTATGAGATAATTTGCACCACTTCGGGAGGTTAGCTCAGGGGTAGAGCGATCGCCTCACACGCGATAGGTCACAAGTTCGAAACTTGTACTTCCCACCAAAGTTTTCCTGCAAGGCCGTTCTGCACCGCCGCTGTATTCTTCCTTTCTGCTCCCTGATTCATCCAGATTTCCTTCTTTCGTCTGCCCGGCGCAACGAAGCACAAGGCGGATATTGACGCGACTAAGCGCTAATGCAAGAATGAGAACCATTCTCAAATAAAGCCTAGCCAGTGCCTCTCCCGGTAGATGCCAGCCAGCTGTGTCCAACCACACATCATCTGGAAGTGTCCTGCGCATCGTGAACCCGCATTCAGACTCCGTCGCCCTCCTGTACAGCAGCCATCATGGCTGGTTGCATGGCTGGCTACGCAAAAAGCTCGGTTGTACCCATCATGCGGCCGACCTCGCGCAAGACACTTTTGTGCGCATGCTGATCCGTTGCGATCATCAGGCATTGCGCGAACCGCGGGCTTACCTGACGACGATTGCAAATGGTTTGTTGATCGATCACTGGCGCCGCCAGGAACTCGAGCGTGCCTGGCTGGAAGCGCTGGCGAACCAGCCTGAACCGATCACGCCATCACCTGAATACCGTGCGCTGATACTGGAAGCGCTATTGCAGGTTGATCGCATGCTGGAAAGCCTGTCGGATAAAACCAGGCGTGCTTTCCTGTTGGCGCAAATCCATGGTTATACCTATAAGCAGATTGCGGTCGAGCTCAAGGTATCCGAACGCATGGTAAAAAAGTATATGGCGCAAGCCATGCTGGCCTGCATTGCCCTGGATATCGCGCATGACTAATCGGCTGGATGCGGATGCAATTGCTTTCGGTACGCTGCAACAGGCGGCCAAATGGTTTGCGCTGTTGCGCTCCGACAGCATCAGCGACAGTGATCGCATCAGCTGGCAAAAATGGCTGAGCGCGAATGCCGAACATCGTCGCGCCTGGGCCAGGGTGGAAGCGGTCAGCCAGCAATTCGAAACATTTACACCGGAACCGGAGCAGAGCGCTGCGGTTAATGCACTGGATGCGGCGAGTCGCGCACGCAAACAACGCCGTCGTGCACTGAAGATGCTCACCTTGCTGTGTACCACCGGTGCCGTTAGCTGGAGCGTTGGGCAATTGGAGCCGGTGCAGCGTAGCTGGCTGGCATTTTCTTCCGATTACTCGACGGCGGTAGGTGAGACGCGCGATGTGATGTTGGCCGATGGTTCGCAGGTATGGCTTAACACTGCATCTGCGCTGAATGCCCGTTACCAGGCGGATTTGCGTCGCCTGGTCTTGCTGGGCGGTGAGATATTGATAGAGACAGCGAAGGATCCTGCAGTGCCGACACGTCCTTTCGTCGTCGATACTGCACAAGGTCGTTTGCGTGCGCTCGGCACCCGCTTCACCGTACGCCAGCTGGATGGCATCACGCAGCTCAGCGTATATAAAGGTGCGGTAGAAATTACACCTGTAGCTGCCTCCGGTTCCGCGCAGATTATCGACGCCGGCCAGCAAGTACTTTTCAGTGCTGACGGCATTGAAATCCCGAGCGCGGTGGATCCTGCCAATGAAGCCTGGGCTAAAGGCGTCTTGTTCGCCGATGACCTGACCCTTGCTGAATTTGTCGTTGAGTTATCCCGTTATCACAAAGGGTATCTGGCTTGCGCGCCCGAGGTAGCAGGGTTGCGTGTGGTCGGCGCTTATCCCCTGCATGATATGCAGCAAACCTTTGCGATGCTGGAAACCGCTTTGCCGGTGACGGTCAAGGCTACCTTCCCATGGTGGGTCAGCATACAGGCACGCTGACAAAATATATTTTCAAGTTCCGGTTCCCCTTTTTGAATCTGGTTCGGCAGACAGGACATCACTCTCTGTCATCCAAATTTCAAGAAGGCAAAAACATGTCTGCATCCATTCCATTTCCCTCCAACAAAGTCAGCAGTCCTGTCGCTACATTGCGGCCGCTGGTGACTGCAGTCGCCAGCGCAATCTTGTTATTGGCCCCTGTTGTCGTAACTCCTTACGCGCAAGCCGCAGAACCCGCAGCCAGCAGCGCGACCAGGAGCTATAGCATTCCTGCCGGTCCGCTGGCCGGCGTGCTGAATCGATTTGCCGGCGAGTCCGGGATATTTCTGTCGGCCGACGGCAGCCTGACCAGCGGTGAGCGTAGCGTCGGTGTCCAGGGCTCATTCACGGTACAGCAGGCACTCGACAAGATATTGGCCGGCACCGGGCTGGAAGCAGTGGTACAGGCCAACGGTAGCTATGTCTTGCGTAAATTGCCGGCGATCAGTGAAGCAACATTGCCAGTGGTACGCGTAGCGGGAAATGCTGTCACTGAAGACCCGCTTGGGCCGGTAAGCGGCTATGTAGCCCGACGCAGCATGACAGCGACCAAAACAGATACGCCGCTGTTGGAAGTGCCACAATCCATTTCAGTTATCGGGCGTGAAGAGATGGATGCGCGCGGCGTGCAAGACCTCATGGAAGCGATTCGCTATACACCGGGTGTTGCGGTCAATATGTGGGGCATAGAGAGCCGCGGCATGGAATGGCTGATGCTGCGCGGCTTTAGTCCGTATAGCAATATCAGTTATCGGGATGGCCTCTATCAGGCAGACTTTGGCGACCTTTTCCCATTGACCGAACCATATGGCCTGGAGCGCGTGGAAATATTGCGGGGGCCTGCATCGGTGGCATATGGACAAGGCGACGCCGGCGGTATTGTCAACCGGGTCAGCAAGCGGCCGAATGGCAAGTCCATACGTGAAATTGAAATGCAATATGGCAGCTTTGATCGCAAACAACTTGCCTTTGATCTTGGCGACCGCGTGAATGACGAAGTAAGTTATCGCCTGGTTGGTTCTGCGCTCGACAGCAATAATGAGCAAAAGTATTCAAACGGCTACAAAATGGCAAACCAGCGTTATTATCTGGCGCCGTCCTTGCGTTGGCAGCCGTCAGCAGCGACCTCGCTGACCCTGCTCAGTGAATTCATGAAGAATAAGGCCGATGACAATCTTGGCTATGTGAATGCAGCGAACGGTAGTCTCACTTCAGTTAAGGGTGGCGATCCGGGCTATAGCAAGATCAATCAGGATCAGGCTTCTGTCGGATATCAGTTCCAGCATCACTTCAGCGATACTTGGGAATTCCGGCAGAATTTCCGCTACTCCAATACTTCTGTAGACAAACATATCTTGCGGCTGGGAGTATTGCAGGCGGATAACCGCACCTATCCGCGTACCGCACGGGCTATTGATGGTGAAGTTAACCAGACTGCCCTGGATACACAATTGCTTGGCAAGCTAAAGGCCGGTACGACTGAACATACGGTTTTGCTGGGAGTCGATTGGAATCAGATCAGGGGAGACGAGCGCTCATACATTGGTGCCGCGCCCAGCCTTGATATCCTCAATCCGGTTTACAACTTGCCGATAGCCGAACCACAGACTTTCCTGGGTAACTATTCACAGACTACGCGTCGGATTGGCGTTTATGTGCAGGATCAGATCAAACTTAACCAGCATTGGATCGTTACTGTTGGCGGTCGCCAGGATGATGTAAAAGTGACGACAAACGATAGGTTGAACAGTAAGCAAAGCGCACAAAGCGATAGCGTGTTCAGTGGACGTGCCGGTCTTACTTACCTTGTCGGTAACGGTTGGGCTCCTTACATTAGCTATGCGGAATCTTTCCTGCCGACAGGCGGCCTGGATTTGGACGGCAACCCTTTCAAGCCGAGCAAAGGAAAGCAGGTCGAAGCCGGTATCAAATTCCAACCGGAGAATTCCCGTACCTTGTACACCGCAGCAGTGTTCGATATACGCAAAACCAATGTTGTAACGTATGACAATATCACCTTCGATGCACGCCAGATCGGCAAGCAACGTTCCAGAGGCCTGGAACTCGAAGCCAAGACAGAGTTGATGCGGGGTCTGAATGCAACTGCCTCATATACCGTGCTGGATATGAAGGTAGTCGAGAGCGCTGACCGTACTGAAGTTGATAAAACACCGATCCAGGTGCCGAAGCAAACCGCATCGGTGTGGCTGGACTATATGATGGGCAATGGCCTTGGCTTTGGCGGAGGTGTGCGCTATATCGGCGAGCGCTGGAATGACGCCATTAACACCTCGAAAGAACCAGGTGTAACCCTCGTCGATGCTGCAATTCATTTAGACCAGGGGCCTTGGCGCTTCGCACTCAATGCTGCGAACCTGTTTGACAAGAAATACTATGCATCGCGCGCTTTCAATGGCTACTACCTCGGACAGGAGCGCAATATCAATCTGACGGCGCGTTACAGGTTTTGACATAAGGACGGAGCGTATTCCGGCCGCTTCCCGCGAAGCGGTTTATACGAAGAAAAAAGCCTGACGAGAAATCGTCAGGCTTTTTTGTTTGGTACGAACTGCCTTTTACCTATGCGCAAAAATCCAGCGGCAAGCGACGCGGGAAATGCTGCCCTTTACCGGATCGGTCTGCATCACGCAGCGTGCGCCAGGTATAAGCCAACGCATTCTCTACTGCTTCTACCGTGGCTTCACCCAAGGCCAGTCGACCTGCCAAAGTGCTGGCCAGCGTGCAACCGGAGCCGTGATAGCTGCCGGGCAGGCGGTCGCAGGTAAAGGTATGCGAGCTGCCATCACGTGAATACAGGCGGTTGTGTACTTGCTGTTCATCGCCGTGGCCGCCGGTGATCAACAGGTGCTGACAAAAAGGCAGTAATTTGGCCGCGCATTCATCCGCTGTGCCATTTGGCAATTCCGCCAGGATGCGAGCTTCCGGCAGGTTGGGGGTGACGATGGTGGCCAGTGGCAACAGGCGTTCGCGCATTGCATAACCGACTTCATCCTTGCCTAAGGCGCCACCACCACCTGCGCGCAGCACCGGATCACAAACTACCGGCACATTCGGCAAGCGCTGCAGGATGCCCGCTACGGTATCCACCATTTCAACCGAACCCAGCATGCCGAGCTTGATGCCGGCGATAGGCAAATCGGTGATGACGGCTTCAGCTTGTGCCAAGACCCAGGCCGAATCCAGTACGCGGAAATCGGAGACGTCGACCGAGTTTTGTACGGTCAATGCGGTAACGGTAGGCGCAGCGTGGCAGCCTTGCGCCATCAGTGCTTCGATATCGGCTTGTAGGCCGGCACCACCGCTGGGATCGTGGCCGGAAAGACAGAGGACGACAGGGCGGGAACTGGAAGTATTCATTGTGCTGATTGACTCTTTAAACATGGCGGCTTTTTTGGAAGCCGGCCTGAGAAAAAATGGTTGGCGCAAGTATTGAACGGAACTGGCTCGCCAGACGACGCGTTGCGTCCGCCATTATAGCCGTGACTGCGGGTTGGAACCTTGATCCGGGACTGGTTTCCGGACCTGGAGGGGAGAACTCAGGGAAAGAGGTTTTGCTTGCGGATGATGTCCGCAATATTGTCGGCCGGCAGCGGCCACGCGACGTAATAGCCCTGGACTTCGTCGCAGGACAGGGTTTGCAGGATATGCAACTGTTCCAGGGTTTCGACGCCTTCGGCCACGACGCGCATGCCGAGTGCCTTGGCCATCGAAACAATGGCGGTAAAGAAGATTTCGCCATCCTTGCCGCGTCCGAGCTGTGAAGTAAAAGCCTGGTCGATTTTGAGGATATCCATGTCCAGCCTTTGCAACAGCGACAGCGATGAATAACCAGTGCCAAAATCATCGACGTGTACCTTGATGCCCATTGCATTGATGGCGGTCAGTTCATCGAAGATGTCGCCGATATTGCGCATCATCGCGGATTCGGTCAGTTCGATTTCCAGCAGCGATGCAGGGATGCCATGCTTGGCAAGGCTGGCTGCGATCGATTTCTTGACCTTGCCTTCATTGAATTGATGCGGCGATACATTGACCGATACCGGCACCGCTTCCACACCTTGCTTGAGCCAGCTTGCCAGTTGCGCGCAGACCTTGTCGACCACCAATTCACCGATAGGGTTGATCAGGCCGCTTTCTTCAGCCAGGCCGATGAAGTCATTCGGCAAGACCAGGCCGCGGGTCGGATGTTGCCAGCGTATCAGGGCTTCTATGCCGAGCAGTTTGCCGGTCTGGGTTTGCACGCGCGGCTGGTAATAGATGAGGAATTGATCTTCCTTGATCGCCTGCTGCAATTCCTGCTCGGTATTGAGCCGCATTTTGATGTCTTCATACAGCGTGTGATCGTAGAAGCGGAACTGGCCCTTGCTGCCGGTTTTGGCTGCATACATGGCGATATCGGCATTCTTGACCAGCGTTTCCACATCCTGCCCGTCACGCGGGAAGATGCTGATGCCGATGGAGCCACCTATGCGGTTCTTTTGCGAAGTGGTGTCGCGCGAAATTTCGAAGGGTTCGCGCAAAGCCTGGTTGATTGCATGGGCAATGTGCGCTGCTTCTTCTTCGCTATGGATGGCTTCCAGTATCACGGTGAATTCATCACCTCCTATGCGTATGACTTTGTCGCTGGGGCGCAGCACCGAGCGCAGGCGCTTGGCGACTGTGCATAGCAACTGGTCGCCGGCGGAATGGCCGAGTGTATCGTTGACGTTCTTGAAGTCGTCGAGGTCAATGAAGAGTATCGCCAGCATGGTTGCATTCGCCCTGGCATTTTCCAAAGCCTTGGGCAGATAGCTCATGAACCAGTGACGGTTCGGCAGCGCGGTCAGGCCGTCTTCAGTCGCCAGGCGGGACATTTCGCGTTCGTGGCGCTTTGGTTCGCTGATGTCGCGTAGCGTGATCGCCAGGCCGTTTTCAGAGCGGACGAATTTCCGCTTCAGCCATTCGGCATCAACAGGGCTGTCTGCCGGCACCTGATAGTCATCTTCGAAGAAACCGGTGTCCATGGCGATGCGATATGCCTGCATTACCTTGTCGAAGTATTCGCCGGAATAAAAATCGGACACTTTGACACCCGTAAACTTGTCCTTATTCATATTGTAGAAGGACGCACCTTTTTCATTGCAGTCGACGACCTGGAAGTCGGTAATGAATTCATTGCGATCGCGCATCGGCAGCAGGATGTAGAAGCCTTCATTGCCGCCTTCGGTGGCGATGCGATAGGTTTCACGGATCGCATCAGCTTGCTGCTTGCGCCAGGCCAGGCGTATCGACATCCACATCGCGGCAGTGGCAAACAAGAGCAGGAGTGCACTGCCAAACACTGCAATCTTGCGATACAGCGCCAGATTGTTTTCATATGGCAGCAGGATGTCTTCCTTGCTCAGGCCGACCATCACAAAGAAGGGATAACCTTTCAGCTTTTGCGTGGCGATGAAGTGGGTATCGGTGTCAGCATACTGGCGCGCATTGCTGACGATATTGCTCGGGCTTTGCTCAGCACGGAGCGGAAAGGACACCAGAGAGAATGCATCCTCTTTGCGTCCGCGCATTTGTGCCACACGTTCGACGCCGTCGTTGCCGATGAAGGCCAGCACCCCGTCGTGCCCGAGGATGGGATCGTCGGAAAACAGCGTGAAGAATTCCGGCGCCAGGCCCAATACCAGTACGCCGGCGAAGCTGCCGTCTTCATTTTCGAGGCGGCGCGTAACCTGGACGATGCGTTCCTTGCTGAGGCGCCCCATGGTCGGCGTGCCGATGCGCAATTCCGCCGACATATTGTGTGCATGGAATTTGAAATACTCGCGATCAGATACAGTGAACATTTGCGTTACCGGCACGCTGGTGGTGAGCGGGCGGCCATCGACATCGTAAATCGCGACCGAGGAGAATTGCGGCACGTTGAGCAAGCCTTTGCCTATCATCTCTTCAAAGCCGAGGTAACCTTTTGATTGTTCCCAACCGTATTTGATTTGCTGCGCCAGCTGGTCGAGCTGTTCTATGCTCCGAGTCAGGTATTGCGCATAGGCTTTGGAGAGGGAGACCGCTTGTTTGGCAGCGTTTTCCTGCAGGATCTTCTTATCGTTTTCGAGTTTGGAATAAACCACGCCCCAGAGCAGGGCGATCAGCAGCAGGGCCGACAGCGGCCACAGGATCACAAGGCGCAGGTGCCTTTGGATAAAGCTGATTTTCGGTGAACTATCGCGCGGGTAATCACCTTGGTTTTTCGCATGCATAAGAATAATCAACCGAGCATAGGTTATGTTCTGTGATGGAAACTAGACGAGGTAAGCGAGCGATAGCGAAAGAATGCGGATCTACGCTTGCTCTTGGGACTGGCGAATGGCAGTCCGGGAGGTCGAAGAACGTTTCTTGCGTTTCCTGTTAATAGGCTTGTCTATAAATATTCAAATATCAGTCAGCTTCTTTGCATATGGTTGGTACCGGCATTGATGTCTGCCGCGATGGCTTATCTCTAGTCATTTTTTTATTCTTTTCCGATGCCGACTTCCAGTGGATCGTGCGAGAAAGCGACCTAGTGTAGTCATTCGGAAATATTGCTGTTATCCCATAGATATGGGAGAAAAAGGGGCTCCGACACCTTAATTAACAAATGCAAACGATTCTTCTTTTTGCTCGGATGTTGCCCATAGGGAAAATTTGAAAACGCGGCTTTTTAGCCTGTGGCGTCAAACATACTTTTAATTTTAAATTTAACAATTTCATTGGGAAAAGCGGAAGGAGTCTTGATAAATTAGTATGTAAATTGACATTCCGACTACCGCCTAAACGACTTGCGTTGAAGCCCCAGGCCGCGGCGGCATTGCTTTTGCGCGTTGGCAGCGGCGATCCTTGCTTGCCCGCGAAGCCGTGAAACTGGAGAGCGGAAATAGGATTTTTTATTTATTGCATCGTGATTTGCCGGCATATGCGTCTTGCTGTCAGCCAACGGGACGCGTACCATGAAGCCATAAAACAATGACATTTTTTATGGAGACATCAATGTCAGTTCACTTGATTGAAGCAGTACGTTTTAATGAAGCAGGCGACAGGGTAGAAATGGTGAGATGGGGACGTGGCCACCGCAAAGGCGATGGTTCCCCTGGTTGGGAGGCAGTGACGACAGAACATGACGTCAGCCTGGTGGTCGATGCGCTGCACTTCGGTGACGAAGTGGCGACGGCCTTCAAGGTAGGGAATGAAATGGTGCTGGGCCCGCGCGTCCACATCGTCATACATCAACATGGCATCGAAGACATCGACACGATAGACCACGATGTCCCGGGCCGCACATTGGCAGATTTGCCGCGTTTTTAAGCTGTCGCCAGTTGGCGGCAGTGATTTATATATTTGAGATTGGAAGCAGTAATGGGTGGTGATTTAACGACGGATGAGTTCGACGCGCTGGCGCAGATAGTGGCCGGTATCAAAGCCGGAGAACGACCTTCCGCCTGCGTAGCAAGGAATACCAAGCGCCTGCTCGGCCTCAAATATATCGAATATGCAAAGAATGGCCAGCTCGCCCTGAGCGAGAAAGGCAAGCAAACCTTGTTCATCAAGGGGTGCATCAATGGCTTGCGTGCCATTGCAAATGATCCTGCAACGGTATTGAAATCCGATGTGCAAACCTTCCTCGGCAAGAAGGGACATATCGCAGCGAAAGACGGCGGTTACGAAATTACGGAAAAAGGCCGGGAATGCCTGGCCGATATTGATGCCCGCAGTAAATAATCGGTCTTTTCCTGCCTGATATCCGCGTTCGCATCATGGTCATAGTGCTGCGCAATGCACACTTGCAAACATGATCGTATAATCGCCTCTGGTCACCACCTTGCCATTTACGGCGGGGTGCTGAGCTTTCCAATTTAATCTGTATGTAAAGGCACCGCATTCGAGTGCCGCTCTAGGTCGAAGTAATCGTTTTTCTACTTTTTAAATAAAGGGGGAGCGTTACATGAAATCTGTTCACTTACCCGGATTAAGTCCGCCTCGTTCTGCCTGCGCAGACGGGAGGGCGAACATAGCCTGCGCAACATCGGCGGCTACTCTTCACCGACCCAATGAACACCGGGTCACGTTTCTTGTCTACAGCATACTTATTGCCGCCGCACGAGCGTGTGCGGTCCCGTCAGGAATTTTTCAGATAGGGCTTAAGCGATGAATGATCGAAACAACCACCTCACGACACCAGCTTCTTTAATGGCTGACTCTTTCAGTAGTGCGCAGATAGAGGCAGCGCTGCGTATCCTGAAGCATCTCTTGCATAACTTCCCGGGCGCGACAGCATTTCGCGTCCTGGGCGACAAGCTCGACCAGATTGAAATTGCCACACCCAAGTTCACGCTGTTGCTGCGTGATCCGGCTGTGCTACGCAAACTTGTGTTCGGGCGCAGTCCCTTGCCGCTGGCAGACGCCTATATCAATGGCTTGATCGATATCGATGGCGATCTGTATGCGGCCCTGGGCCTCAAACAGTATTTTGCATCCTTCGATTTCTCGCTGGCGACACGCTGGGCGTTATTGCGCGATGCATGGCGTTTGCCATCGAAACCAAGGAACCTGCCGACCACGCCTTTCGGCTCCGGCGAGTTTGCACACAAGCATTCGAAGAGCAGTGACCAGGCTGCGATTTCCTTCCACTACGATGTGTCCAATTCCTTCTATAAATTGTGGCTGGACAAGGAAATGGTGTATTCCTGCGCTTACTTCCATTCCCTGGAAGATACGCTGGAACAGGCGCAGGAAAACAAGCTCGACCACATCTGCCGCAAGCTGCGCCTGAAGCCGGGTGAACGTTTCCTCGATGTCGGTTGCGGCTGGGGCGCGATGGTGTGCTGGGCCGCACGTCACTATGGCGTCAAAGCGCATGGCATCACGCTGAGCGAGAAGCAGTATGAATATGCACAGGCGCGTATCCAGGCTGAAGGTTTGAGTCACCTGGTGACAGTCGAGTTGCGTGATTACCGTGACCTCGAAGGCGAATCGGTATACGACAAGATTTCCAGTGTCGGCATGTTTGAACACGTGGGCCTGGCCAATCTGCCGGTCTACAACGCCACCATCAAGCGCGTGCTGCGCCCGGGTGGGCTCTTCCTCAATCACGGCATTACGCATGATGAAGAAGGCTGGCAGCGCACGATAGATACCGAGTTCATCAACCGTTATGTGTTCCCGGACGGCGAGCTGGATACCGTCAGCAACATCCAGCGCCGCATGGAACAGACCGGTTTTGAAATCCACGATGTCGAAGCCTTGCGTCCGCATTACGCACTCACGCTCCGGCAATGGGTCAGCCGGCTCGAAGATCATCGCGAAGAAGCATTGCAATACGTCGGTGAATCAGCCTATCGTGTCTGGCGTTTGTATATGGCCGCATGTGCGCTGGAATTCGAATACGGCGGTACCGGCATCTATCAAATCCTGGCATCCAAACCGGGTGGTGCTGAACCTGCAGTGCCGTTGACGCGCAGCGATATTTACGCCACTTCCTAAATAATCGCCTGAACGAGAAAAGCCGCATCCTGTTACAGGGATGCGGCTTTTTTTATTCAAACGATTAACGGTAACCGGCTACTGCTTGTGGTAATTCTTCGAGCAGGTGTGTACGCAGGCTTTGTGCTGCCGGTGACAGCGGATAGCCGGCACGGGTAAGCACCGCGAGTTCACGCTCTATGACTGGCGCGCTGATTGTCCGTAGTTCCAGGCCCATACGTTCCGCTACCGGCAATACACCGGTTGTAACGATGGCTACACCCACACCAGCGCGCACCATACCGGTCATGGTCCAGGGCAGGGCCACTTCATAAGCCGGTGTGAGCGTAATGCCAACGCGCGCCAGATGCTGGTCCAGATAGGTACGGATCAGGCTCGGTGGTTTCAGCAATATCGGCTGGGTCGCTGCGATGTCTTGCCAGGTGATGGTTTTCTTGCGCATCAGCTGGTGTTCCTTGTGCATCAGCACGGCATATTTATCGCGCCCGATGACCTGCGCCAGCATGCTGTTATCCCCGTCCAGCGTCATGCCGATGCCGACATCCACGGTACCGGCGACGATGAGTTCACGCACCTGGCGTTCGGCGACATCTTCGACGATGACGCGTATGCCCGGATAGCGACGATTAAAACTTTTCAAAAGATCCGGGATGACGGTCGCCGCATGCAATGAGCCTGCAGCGATAGTGACGCGCCCTTTCTTCAGCGCCAGCAGGTCGCGCGAGTTTTCCACCACCGACAACAAGTCCATCAATGTCTTTTGCGCGACCGGCAGCAGGTCGTGTCCTGCATCGGTGAGTTCCAGGCGGCGCGTATGGCGGTCAAACAAACGCAGGCCCAGCAAATTTTCGAGGTCACGCACCAACAGGCTGAGTGAAGACTGCGATACGCCGAGCAGTTCTGCGGCCAGCGTGAACTTGCCGGTCTCAGCCACGGTGACAAAAGCACGTAATTGCCGCAAGGTTATATTCATGAGCTTATCTCATCAATTTATATGTATATCTATATTTACATATAAATGGCCGACTGAGAAGCTACTCCCAGGCAAAGGCGCATGTGCGCTGTCAGGTTCAACTGAAGGAGTAGCCAGGTGGATTCATCCCCAGCAAAACAGCTCACCCCGATTACTGTCGTGGTCAGCGAGATCCGCGCTTTGACGCCGACGATCAAGGCCTTTGTGCTGCACAGCACTGACGGCACAGCACTACCTGCTTATACCGCCGGTGCGCATATACGCGTGCAAGTGATCCTGCCGGGCGGAGATGCAGATGAGCGTTCTTACTCACTGATAGACGACAGTGTTGGCAGTGAATGCAGGAGCTATTACCGGATCGCGGTACAGCGGGAAGCCAAAGGCAAAGGTGGTTCAGCCTTTATGCACGGACTTGAAGTCGGTTCGCACTTAAGCATACGTCCTCCGAAAAACGATTTCCCTTTGGATGCATCCGCCAGGCACAACGTATTGATTGCCGGTGGCATCGGTATTACGCCCATCCTGGCTATGGCCTATGCGTTGCAGGCAGGCGGACGTTCTTTTGAATTTCACTATGGCACCCGTAGTCCCGACTTGATGGCATTCCGCGATGTAGTGGAAACATTCCGTAATGCCGCACTGTACTTCGACGGCGGCGATCCGCGGCGCGGCCTGCAACTGGAGGCCTTGCTGGCGCATCCGGCCAATGGCAAACACGTCTATGTATGCGGGCCACGCGGTTTGATCGATGCGGTAATCGCGACGGCTAAACACTATGGCTGGGCTGATGATCATGTGCACTTCGAACTATTCAATTCCCCTGCAGCGCAGGGCGGTGATACGGCATTTGAAGTGGAATTGCGTGCTTCCGGCAAGACACTGCAGGTGCCTGTCGACAAGTCGATCCTGGACGTCATATTGGCGGCCGGGTGTGACTTGATGTACGACTGCAAGCGCGGCGAATGCGGGATGTGTGCGACTGCGGTACTGGAAGGTATTCCGGATCACCGCGACTACAACCTGCCGGAAGACGAACGTGCTGCCGGCAAGGTGATGTGCATCTGCGTATCGCGCGCCAAATCCGCACGGCTGGTACTGGACATTTGAGTAGCGGCCTGCCGACCAATCATCACATTCCCTATAACAAGCAAGGAGACATAAGCATGGGTACTTTCATACGTAATGCCTGGTATGTGGCGGCGTGGAGCAAGGAGGTCGGGCGTCAGTATTTAACGCGCCGCATCCTGGGCGAGCCGGTGCTGATGTATCGGAAGGAAGATGGCTCGCCGGTCGCGCTGCTGGATCGCTGCCCGCACAAGCTGGCACCGCTGTCGCTGGGCGAACTCAAAGGCGACATCGTTGAATGCGGTTATCACGGCTTGCAGTTTGATTGCAGCGGTACTTGTGTACGCGTACCCGGCCAGCCACAGATTCCACCCACAGCACAGGTCAAAAGTTTCCCTCTGGTAGAACGTTACAACGCAGTCTGGATCTGGATGGGGGAAGCGACGCTGGCGAACCCGGACGATATCGTCGAAGTAGAGCGTTACCAGATGCCGGGCTGGGACTTGATTGATGGGCAGTACCTGCACTTCAAGAGCAATTACCTGAATATCACAGACAATCTCGTCGATCCCGCGCATACCACTTATGTGCATAAAAACACCATAGGCAATGCCGCCGGTGAAAACGTCGCGGTCAAAGTGGAGCAGGGTGACAATCATGTGCTGGCGTATCGCTGGATAGAAAATGCCGAGCCGATCCCACTGGCAAAAAAAATGGGCGACTTCAAAGGCCTGACCGATCGCTGGCAGTACTACTACCTGCTCATGCCATCGATTTCATACGTGGATTTCGGTACGGTGGATGCCGGTATCGAGCGTAGCGAAGAGAATAAGAATCGTGGCCTGCGTTCCTTCTCCTATAACTTCCTGACGCCCGAAACAGAAAACACCACCCATTACTTCTGGTTGCATGTGCGCAACTACCAGACTGGCAAGGCGGATATCGATGCCGATGTCACCAAGCTAATGACGCTGACCTTTGAAGAAGACATGGCGATACTCGCCGCCGTGCAGCAGGCGCAGGACGAAACCGGCGTACGGGAATACGTACGCCTGGGAATCGACAATGCACCGGCACGCATACGGAAGATGGTGGATAAGCGCATCGCCGCTGAACAGCTTGCGGCAGAAAGGAATGTACCTGTCGCGCGGGCAGAGCTGCAAGTCGCGGGATAGATCGTAGTCAGCAAATTCAATAACATTATTTAAACGGAGGCATGCATATGGAATTTTCTATCGGCTGCAATGGTCGCGGCGCACAACACATCCCGGGCAAGGTCGTCAGCGTGGATGAGCAGTTCAGGTTAATTAAAAGCACAGGTGTTTTCGATCACTTCGATCGCATGCCGCAACCGGGGCTGGAACGGGAATATATAGCTGCGGCGAATAAATACGACCTGCCTATCCGCACCGGTTTATGGTCGTATACCGCCGGACGCGATGAAGCAGTACTCGAAAAGAACTTGCGCCTGTGCAAGGAAGCCGGTGCCGAGTGCCACAACATCATGCTCTACACCCGGCATGCAAAAGGGCATGTAGTCACAGATCAGGAAGTGGTCGATTTCTATATGCACGCTTATGCCTTGGGTGAAAAAATCGGTATCGTGATTGGCTTCGAAGTGCACATTTATATGTGGACCGAAGATTTCCGGCGCGTCACACGTGTCGCCGACATGGTGCGCTCACGCGGCGTGCCTTTCAACTTCGTGCTCGACCACAGTCACGTGCTGTTGAAGGTCGATAACCTGGAAGAGCAGGACGTCAGCGGCATTCGGGAAGACGTGGAAAAAGGCCTGTGCATCATCGACCCGTATGAACCGGGTAATGTGCTGGACGACTGGATTGCGCAAAACATGACCGTATGGCTGCAAATCCGTCCTGTCTCTCCGAATGGCCCGCGGAATCAATGGCAACTAAACCCAAGCGATACGTATGGTCGTGCCTGCCAGTATCCATTCTTTAAACCCAAGCCGGGTGAATGGCATTCGCCATGGCATGCCTACCGGGTCGAGCCCTGCAAGGAAGTGGTACGCCGTGTCCTGCGACAGCACCGTGACCAGCCAAACAGCCCGCTGCGCTGGATCACTACCGACATGATAGACATGCCTGATTACGGTGGTGGCTGCAAGTATTCGCTGCTCGAGCATAACGTCGCGATTGCCGAATGGTTCAGGCAAACCTGGGAAGATATCAAAGCTGAAAAGACCAGCGGCATACCGGCGGAGGCGCGTAAGAGATAAGCATCATCAGGCCGCACTCTTTGCAAAAAATGTAAGAGTGCGGCTGGTTTTTCCGCAATCCGCACAATACTTGATCGATATCAAATACCCGAAATGGCGTAGCGGTAACGTAGACACGTTCCCATTAAACCAAGAAGGTAATCATGAAAAAATCAGTATTGGCCATCGCCCTGTGCTCTTTGGCAGCCCTCAGTTCACAAGCATTCGCGCAGCAAACACAAGAAGGTTCATGGCTGGTACGTGTCCGCGCCGTCAACCTTGATCCGGCGAACAAGTCTGATCCAATAGGCGGCGTTGGTGCATCTGATCGCCTCACCATCAATTCCAAAGTCATTCCGGAACTCGACATCAGCTACTTCTTCACGCCTAACTGGGCGACAGAGCTGGTGCTGACATATCCGCAAAAACAAAAAGTATCGCTGGACGGTACACAGATCGGTACCTTCAAACACCTGCCGCCTACGCTGACGTTGCAATACCACTTCACACCTGAAAAAACGATCAGCCCCTATGTAGGTGCCGGTATCAACTACACCCGCATCTCCAGCGTTGATTTACTCAATGGCGCAGCGACTTTGGAAAAGAGCAGCGTTGGCTTGGCCTTGCAGGCAGGTGTTGATTTCAAGATTGATAAAAACTGGTCGATTAACCTTGACGTAAAAAAAGTACAGATCCGGAGTGATGTGAATACTGCTGCCGGGCAGTTGAGTGCGGTGAAGGTTGATCCTTGGCTGGTGGGCGTGGGTGTCGGTTATCGCTTCTAAAGCATGGGAGTGGCTGGTATTGAACCGGCTCTCATTCAATGAAAAGGCTTACCGGTAAAACGTAAGCCTTTTTTCTTGTGATATCTGGGATGCAGACTGTACGCCATATATATGGGATGGTTTTATTGCAACAAATCTCTTATAAGTGACGAACCAAAAATCACGAGAAATTTGACAGATGAAAACGCTGTATGAGGTGCTTGGATTAAGCAATCAGGCGATGCAACCTGAAATCGAACAAGCGTATAACGCCAACCTTGCACTGCTGGCTAGGGAGTCCACGAGTCTAAGCACGGAAGAGCGGGATATCCGCGAAAAAGTAATCCGCGAGGCTTACGCGATCCTCTCGTCGCCGAATCGCCGCTCCGCCTACGACGAGAAATTGAGGAATAAGACCAGGGTGACTGAGCTTGTAGTCGAAAGCTCGCCATTTCCATGGATGAGGATAGTCGCTGCGCTGCTGCTGGTAGTCGGTTGCCTTTACGTGTACCAGGTGCAGGCGGATAAAGCCGAAGTAGAGCTGGCTACACAGGAAGCAAAGAAAGCCGAGGCGGAAGCGGAACGCGCTGAGCAACTGGCTTTGGTCGAGCAGGCGCGACTTGAGCAGCAGAAGTTGCAAGAGCAAAGGGCGCTACAGGCGAAGCAGGATTCCGAGATTGCACAAGTCCGGCGCGACGAACGATTGAGGCTGGAACGTCTGCAAAAGGTTGATGTGCAAGCGACACAGGAAAAAGTCGCTGCGCCGCGTTAAGTCATAAAGCCTATTACTCGAAATCAGAAAACAGCAAGGGCAAGACCTGGTCTTGCCCTTGCGTATATTTCCTCAACTGGCCACTTACTTCTGTTGCACGGCCTGTTTCAGACCGGTATCGTCCGGTCCCAGTACCCGCGTGATGCGATTGTTGGCATCAATCAGGACCACGGTTGGAATGTCCCTGACCTGGAATGCCTGGAACAATCTGCCGCTCGCATCCAGCACCAAAGGCAGCGTCACTTTCTCTGCTTTTTGATAATCGCGCAAATCCTGTTCATTCGCCCATAGTCCGGACGCTATCGCCACCCACTCGATCTTGCTGTTTTTCGCTAACTCTTCACTCTCCAGTCGCACGCGACGGCAGGCTTGTGCCACCGCAGGGCGGCTCTTTGCCAGATACGATTCACACCAGGGAGCGGTGAATACCAGTGCACGTGCCTTGCCGTTTGCGAGTGCAAGCGTTTTGCCATCCAGGGTCGTTACATTGAGGTCGCTGACGGTATCGCCAGCTTTGAAAACCGCTTGCTGGAATGGCTTGGCGCCTGAACGGCGGGCGGTATCGGGAGCGGTCGCACCACCCAGCACTTTGGCGAGTGCGGCGTGGAATTTATCGTCTTCCAGATGGCCGATATGCGCAATGCGTCCATCCTTGTCTATCAATACATGCGTCGGGGTCACACGGATATTGAAGGACCGCGCCAGACTTCCATCGTCGATGACGATGGGCATGTGCATGGGTATCTTCTTTTTATATTCCTGTATTGCAGCTTCGTTGTCGCTGAAGCCGGCATTGATCGCGATGACCTTGATGCGCTTGCCTTCTTCCTGATAAACACGTTCAAAAGCAGGCATTTGCTCGCGGCAAGGAATGCACCAGGTGGCCCAGAATTTCAGGTACACCGGCTGTTTGCCATAGATAGCCCCAAGATCTATTTGCTTGCCATCGATAGTCTTGAGTTTGACGTAGGGGCCCGGCGCACCTATCAGTGACTGGCCGGCGCTGAGCGCACGACTCTCGCCTTCGTTGACGACTGCCGGCTTTGCGCCATCTGCCGCATGTGCTGTAGTGAATATCCCGGCGCACGTGACCAGGATTAAAAGCTGCCCAAGGACTACTTTGCAGTGTTTGATTCGCATCATGTAAGAGCCTTCGATAGTTTTTCTGACATGGGCAGGCGCACTTCGGAAATTGCCTGCGCTACCGCTTCAGGACCGAATACCAAGCCTTGCAGGGGGAAGAAGTGGATGTCGCTGATACCTATCGAGGCCAGTGCATAGCGCAGGTAAGGCGTCAGGAAGTCTTCCTGCTTCGCCCGTTCCCCGGCAAAGAAGCCGCCCGAACTGACCAGCACAAAGGTAGGACGGTCTTTCATCAGGCCAACCTTGCCTTGCGGTGTAGCGGCGAAGCTGCGATGGATGCGGATGACATGATCCAGCCAGAGTTTCAGCGCGGCAGGAATCGTGAAGTTGTGCATGGGTGTGACAATGAACAGTACATCGTGCTGTTCCAGTTCGACGATCAACTGTTCTGACTGCTGTAGTTCGTCGGCATCGTGTGCGGCGTTCGATGTGATCGCCAATGCATAGTCACGGCCTATCGGTGGCAGCGGTGCCTGTAGCAGATCGCGTTCGGTAATGTGAGCATCCGTGATGCCGGCCGCAGCCAGCGTTTCCCTGGCCAGGCGATAGCCGTGGCTGGCGTCGCTGTGCGGGCCGCAATTCAATAACAAAATACGATTCATGTCATCCCTATTAAAGCGTTTCGACAAAGTGCATGCCACGTGCCAGCAAGCCCTGGCGGAAGTAAAAGCGTTGCGCCAGTGCCATGTGCAGGCCGGTATCCAAAACGAAGTTCTTGCAGCCCATTAGTGCAGCCTGTTGGCGTGCTGATTGCAATAACAATTCACCGATGCCGGAGCGATGCAATTTACCGGTCACCACCAGGTCATCAACATAAACGAAGCGGCTGTAGATCGTGCTTTCCACTTCGCGGTAACCGGCGAGTCCGACGATGCTGCCATTGCGCCATGCCGCCAGCAAGCGATAGCCTTGCGCGTACTGGCGTTTGATTTGCTCTACATAGGTTGTGCTATCCGTCAGATGCGGTCGCAGTTCCTGCATGACCGGGAACGATGCCGCCAGCTCGGCATCCGTTTCGATATGCCGGATTTCTGTTTCAGCTTGCATATACTTCTCCAAAATTATTGTGCTGCCTGCGACTTGCTCAGCCATGCGGCAAAGCCGGTGGTGGCGATGCGTGCTTCACCTGTCGGCGTCAGTGATTGATCGTTGATTTGTGCGCCGTAGTAGGCAGCTTTCGGATCGGTGACGACAACACGTTTGTCACCGAGCGCGTCCAGGTAACGTTTCATCAACTCCGCGAGACCGACCTTTTCCGGGCCGGCGGCATCGAAGCTGCCATTGATCGGCTGTTCCAGTGCTGTATCCGTCACGATGGCGGCAATGTCATCGGATGAGATAGGTTGCACATGCGCCGGCGACAGGCGGATTTCGTTACCGACTGTACCGAATTGCGCGATACCGGCGAGGAATTCAAAGAATTGGGTCGCGCGCACGATGGTGTAAGGCACGCCGGATTGCTTGATCAGCTTTTCCTGTGCCATCTTGGCACGGAAGTAGCCGCTTTCCAGCATGCGGTCAGTGCCGACGACCGATAAGGCGATATGGTGTTTGACGCCTGCCGCCGCTTCCGCCGCCAGCAGATTGCGACCGGAAGTTTCAAAGAAGTCGAGCACAGCCTGGTCTTCGAAGGAAGGGGAGTTGCTCAGGTCGATGACGACTTGTGCACCCTTGACCGCTTCGCTCAGGCCTTCGCCGGTGATGGTGTTGATGCCATTGCTTGGCGATCCAACCAGGACTTCATAGCCGAGCTGCCGCAAGTTGGTGACGACTTTGGAGCCGATCAGGCCGCTGCCGCCGATTACCAGGATTTTCATATAAACCTTTCTGTGCCGCCCGCCGCAAATGCGGGTCGGTGTATTCAGTTGTTATTTCTGCAGATTAAACCGGCATCTTGCGGAAGGCGATGGAGAAGCGATTCCAGCTATTGATGGATGTAATCAACAGGGTCAGTTCTACCAGTTCTGCATCAGTAAAGTGTGGGCGGACGATTTCCCATACTGCATCCGGCACGTGGGTTTGTGCAACCAGGGTCAGCGATTCCGTCCATTCGAGGGCGGCACGTTCTTTCTCACTGAAGAAAGGGGCTTCGCGCCATGCAGCCACGGTTGCCAAACGGCGATCCGTTTCACCGGCTTTACGGGCATCGGTCGAGTGCATATCGAGGCAGAATGCACAGCCGTTGATCTGCGAGGCGCGCAGGCGGACCAGTTCCTTGAGCAGGATGTCCAGTGTGCCTTTGGCAATCTGGTTTTCCACACCCATCATGGCGCGGATTGCATCTTTGTCGGTAGCGAGGAAGTCGAGACGGGTTTGCATGTGAAGCTCCTTGTTTGGGTAAGTCGGTTAAAAATCGTGTTTCCTTGATGTGTAGTATGCGAATATCATGGCCGTGTTAGAAGGGCCAAGAAATACAAAAAGGACTAGTCCATGAAAAAACCGAAACCCGCGCTGGACCTGAGCGTTGATCGTACGCTGGAGTTGCCAATGTACCTGCAGATTTGCCAGCGTTTCAAGACGGCAATAGAGCGGGGGCACCTGCACGCCGGCGATCGCGTCCCGGCGGTACGGGCGCTGGCGACGGAGATGAACCTGGCGCGTGGTACGGTGGAAATGGCCTATCGCATCCTGACCGATGAAGGTTATCTGCAGGTGCGCGGCGCAGCCGGCACCATCGTTTCGCCATCCTTGCCGCAGCCTGCAGCGAGCAAGCCGCTGACACCCATGCCCGGTCAGACCGTGTCGGCTTTCCTGGATCATGACGGCAAGGCACCGAAGCCTCTGCAACTCGGCTTGCCGGCATTGGATGCCTTCCCGCGCAAGGTATGGAACCGGCTGGTCGGTCATCGCTTGCGCGGCAGCGAGCCGGCGCGGCTGGGCTATCCCGACCCGGCTGGTTACGACCGTTTACGTGAACGGATTGCGACTTACCTGGGCGTGTCACGTGGTGTCACTTGCCTGCCGGAGCAGGTCTTCATCACGACCGGTTTGCGCAATACGCTGGAGTTGACCTTAAGCAGCCTTTCCACGTCAGGTGATGAATTCTGGTTTGAAGATCCGGGCTATATCCTCGCGCGTCCTTTCCTGCAGAACGCAGCAGTCAAGGTGGTGCCGGTGCCGGTCGATGGCAATGGCCTGATAGTTGAAGAAGGCAAGCGCCTCAGTCCGTATGCGAAGTTTGCGATGGTGACGCCGTCGCACCAGAGTCCACTGGGTGTGACACTTTCCCTTGAGCGCCGCATGGCTTTGCTCGAATGGGCCAGCGAAGCAGGTAGCTGGATTATCGAAGATGATTACGATAGCGAATTCCGCTACCAGGGCCGGCCATTGCCGGCGCTCAAGAGCCTGGACCGGAATGATCGTGTCATTTACAGCGGTACTTTCAGCAAGGTGATGTTTCCCGGCTTGCGCCTGGCCTATGTGGTTGCACCTGTCAGCGCAGTGGCACGCTTCCAGTCAGTCTCTTATAACCTGAATGCCGGTTGCCCCTATCTGTTCCAGGCCAGTGTCGCCGACTTTATTGCGGAAGGTCATTTCTCCCGCCATCTGAAAAAAATGCGTTCGCTATATGCCGAGCGTCGCTTGGTGACACAGCAGGTGTTTCAGGAAGTATTGGGAGACCGCATACGCATCGACCTGCGTCCGGGTGGTTTGCACATGTTAGCCAAGCTGGGTGAGCATGAGAACGACGTCTTGCTGGCGGATAAGGCACGTGAAGCCGGTTTGGCACTGCATCCATTATCGCGCTGGTACGTCAATGCGAAACCGCAGCAGGGCTTGTTGCTGGGTTTTGCCAATGTGGTGGATGAGAAAGATGCCAAACGTATTGCGCTCAAGCTGAAGCAGGCGCTGGAGATGAAATAGAACGCAGCAGGCTTGTAAAACAACAGCGCAGCAATAGAAATTGCGCAGGGCAAGGTGCCTGGGTTAATATGAGAATAGTTCTCATTAACATCAACCCGCACCGAATCCCCATGTCTTCCTTTGAACCGGCTTTGCAACAGCAAATGCATACGCTTTACAGCAATCATCACGGCTGGTTGCATGGCTGGTTGCGCAAGAAGCTCGGTTGCGCCTTCCAGGCGGAAGATCTGGCACATGACACCTTCCTGCGCCTGATCGTCAGGCCGCGGCAACTCGATAGCGCTTACGATCCGCGCGCCTACCTGACCAAGATTGCGCAAGGCCTGGTCGTCGATTTATGGCGTCGTCAGGAAATCGAACGTGCGTGGCTGGCGACATTGGCTGCGCATCCTGAATCCGTGGTGCCATCGGCCGAACATCAGGCCATCATCATCGAAACCCTGATCGAAGTCGATCGCCTGCTTGCGCAATTGCCGGAAAAGCCGCGGCGGGCATTATTGCTGGCGCATCTGCACGACATGACGTATGCCGAGATCGCCCAGGTCCTGGACGTATCCGAACGCATGGTCAAAAAATATATGGCGCAAGCGATGCTGCATTGCCTGCTCAATGGTGCGGCATTCAAAGAGGCTATGGCTTGAGTATGTCCGTGCCTGCATCCATCACACAGGAATTTGAATTTGCCACGCTGGAGCAGGCGGCCGAATGGTTTGCCGTGCTGCGTTCCGGTGCTGTCAGTGACGAAGAACGACAACAGTGGCATGCATGGCTGGACCTGCGTGAAGAGCATCGCCTGGCCTGGCAAAGGGTGGAAGCGATCAGCAATGGATTGGCGCTGCCCAAAGCGGCACCGGAAGCGGCCAATGCGGCATTGAGTGCGGCGGTGCTGCAGCGCCGTCGTAGCCTGAAGATGCTGTCCCTGTTCGCGGTGACCGGCCTGGCCGGATGGGGCGTCAGTCGCAACAGCGCGGTACAAACCGTATTGGCCGATTTGAATGCGGATTACCGCAGTGCGGTCGGGGAGATTCGCAACCTGACTTTGGCCGATGGCAGCGAGATTTGGCTCAATACGAATAGTTCGCTGGACCAGGATTATGACGCGCAAATCCGACGCATAAAGCTGCGCAAGGGGGAAGTCTTGATTGCCACCCATCCGGATACCCAATCACCAGCACGGCCTTTCATCGTCTATAGCGCCGAAGGCAGTTTGCGTGCCTTGGGGACGCGCTTCAATGTGCGCCAGCTGGATGGTAAAACCCGACTCAGTGTGCTGGAGGGCAGGGTGGAAGTCGCACCACTGGATGCACCGGGCGCACGCCGGATCATAGAAAGCGGCCAGCAAGTCGATTTCAACCGCAGCGAAGTGCTGGCTGTGGCCGCGGCAGATCCGACGCAACAGGCATGGAGCCAGGGTTTGCTGGTGGCTGACAATATGCCGCTGGCTAGCTTCATCGAGGAGTTGGCGCGTTACCGTTCCGGCTATCTGGCGTGCGACCCTGCAGTCGCCGATTTGCGCGTAGTTGGTGGCTTCCCCCTCAATCAGCCGGATCAGGCGCTCGCCATGCTGGAAGCGTCTTTACCGGTCAGGGTGCATCAAACCTTGCCGTGGTGGGTCACGGTACGTGCCGGCGAATAAAGCCTGTTTAAATAATTTCGAAAAATCAGTTCCCCTTTTCTGATCTCGTACGGAAAGCAGAGTGAAGGCCTGCTGCCTGCCCTTACTTTTTCCGAAAGATCAGATCATGAAACATGATGTCCCCAGCCGCATTGTCGCAGCCCGTGCAGAATTCAAGTTGACGCCGGTGGCACTGGCAATGTATGCGATGTTTGCAGGTGCACTCATCCTGAGTGTGTTGCCGGCCAGTTCATTCGCGGCCGAGCCGCCTGCAGCCAAAGTCGCCACCTATAACTTCAATGTTCCGGCCGGTCCGCTCAGCAGTGCGATTGCGCGCTTCTCCGCACAGTCGGGGACCTATGTATCCGTCAATGGTGCGCTGACCGACGGCAAGAATAGCCAGGGTGTGCAGGGTAATTTATCGGTGCCGGAAGCGATCACCCGGCTGCTGGCCGGTAGCGGACTGGAAGCCTTGATGCAAACCAATGGCAGCTATGTACTGCGCCTTGCACCGATTGCCGATTCGACCTTGCCGGCGGTGACGGTCACCAGCGATGTGGTCCTGCCCGGCGAATTGCCGAAACCTTTCGCCGGTGGCCAGGTGGCCAAGGGTAGCCGTGTCGGTATCCTGGGTAATGTGGATATCTTCGATACGCCATTCAGCACGCAAAGCTATACCGAAGAATTCGTGCAAGACCAGCAGTCGCGACGCGTCGCCGACATTATTTCGGTCGATCCGTCGGTACGCAGTGCGATGGCCGAGTATGGCGATAGCGAAACTTATATCATCCGCGGCTTTCCGGTATTCGTGAACCAGGTTGGTGTGAATGGCTTGTACGGGATGACAGAGAGTCGCCGTATTACGCCAGAGTTTTATGAACGCATTGATGTGCTGAAAGGGCCGGCCGCGATGCTGAACGGCATCAGTCCGTTTGGTGTGGTCGGTGGCAATATCAACCTGACCAGCAAGCGCGCCGATGACAAACCTTTGACCCGTGTCACCGGCAGTTATATTTCAGACAGCCAGTTTGGCTTGCATCTGGACCTGGGGCGTCGTTTCGGTGAAAACAATGAATGGGGTGTACGCGTGAACTTGCTGAAGCGGGATGGCGATACACCGATAGACCGCCAGGACGACCATATGAAAAACGGTGCGCTGGCACTGGATTATCGTGGCAAGCAATTGAAGGCCAGCCTCGATGTGGCAAATCAGGATCGCCTGACGAATGGCTACTCGGCGAACATTACTTACTTTGAAAACTTTGCGCTACCACGGCCGCCTCAAGTCGATAAAAATTACGTAGACAATTGGGAGTTCATCAAGACCAAGGCGAAGTACGCGATGGCGCATGTCGAATACGAATTCAACCCCGCTATCACGGCGTATGCCAACTACGGCAAGTCAGAGGGAAATGAAGAGTATTTTTATGCGGGTTCACAAGGACGCAAGTTTATAAACAATGCTGGTGACTTCACTGCGAAAGCGGGTGGGTATCGCGGTTCATACGAAGTGGATACTTATGACGTAGGTTTGCGCGGCAAGTTCATGCTGGGCGAGGTATCGAATAGCTATGCACTTTCCTACAGTGACTTTAGCCGCAAGGCGTATGGCGCTACAGTGAATGTCAGTGCGGAATATACGGGAAATGTTTACAACATTCCTAATCGCATCCCGCCAGTCGTGAAATATGGCGCCATCCCGCAAAATGGTGATTTGCAATTAAGCAGTATCGGCCTGGTCAACACCTTTGGTTTTATGAACGACAATGTATTGCTGACCCTGGGCTTGCGCAAGCAAGACCTGTACAGCGGTATTTTTACAGCTGGTATCAAAACCAGGGCGTATGACGAAAGCAAAGTCACACCTGCCGCAGCATTGCTGGTGAAGCTTGGTAGCTATTCGCTCTATACCAATTACAGTGAAGGCCTGGCACAAGGCGCAACCGCACCTGCGACCGTTACCGGCAACCCCAATGCGCTGTTGCCACCGGCTGTCACCAAGCAGGTGGAGGGTGGCGTCAAGTACAACGCCGGAACTTTTGGTGTCACTGCAGCAGTGTTCCAGATATCGCAACCGAATACCTTTACCAACTCAAGTGGCTTCTTTGTCGCGGATGGCGAGCAGCGCAACCGTGGCCTTGAATTGTCTACCTTCGGCCAGCCCTTGCGTGGTGTACGTTTGCTCGGTGGTATTACTTTGATTGATGCAGTACAAACCAAAACGGCAAATGGCATCAATAACGGCAAAGACGCAATCGGTGTACCGAAGGTAAACGTGGTGCTGAACGGTGAATACGATGTGGAAGCGCTGCAGGGTTTCACGCTTACCGGTCGCATTAATGCATTCAGTGGTGCACAGGCGAATGCCGGTAATACGCAAAGCATTCCCGGCTGGCAGACGCTGGATGTCGGCGCACGCTATGTCACGCAAGTGGCGGGCAAGGCCGTTACCTTCCGTGGCAATGTGATCAATTTGACCGATAAGAATTACTGGAATTCGGTATCGCGTGGCTTTATTACCCTGGGCGCACCACGTACCTTGTTGCTGTCGGCTTCGGTAGATTTCTGAGTGCCGCAGGAAACTTGCAGTGTGGCTTGACACTTTTCAGTGCGGATAGCGGCGGTAGCGGATCTTTTCTGTAAGATGGGACCCTGGTCGGCTTGTGCCGGCCTTGTCCCGGATCAAGGAAGACTTCGTTGTAATGACTACCCGCATCGATACCTTTGTAGCACCAACCTGTGTAGATGAGATAGAAATCATCTACCAGGATGAGGCTATCTTGCTGATCAATAAACCCAGCGGTTTGCTAACGCTATCGGGCAAGAATCCATTGAACCTGGATTCGGTGCATCACCGCCTGGTGCAGCAATTCCCGCAGGCCCTGATGATACACAGGCTGGATCTTGGCACTTCGGGTTTGCTGGTGGTGGCCTTGAACAAGGCAGTGGCAGCCAATATCAATCGGCAGTTCCAGTTGCGTACCGTAGCTAAAACGTATCAGGCGGTATTGGCCGGGCAGGTAGCTGAGGATCATGGCAAGATTACATTGCCGATTGCCAAAGACCCGCTCAATTTCCCGAAGTTAAAGATTTGCCTTGCGAGCGGCAAGGCTGCCAGCAGTCATTACGAAGTACTGGACAGGCAGGTGGATGCGGATACCACGCGTGTGCTGTTCACGCCGCACACAGGACGTACGCATCAATTGCGTATCCACAGTGCCGGTATCGGGCATCCCATCCTTGGTTGCGACCTCTATGGCACAGCCGAGAGCGAGCAGGGGGCGGAGCGCCTGCTCTTGCATGCGACTACGCTGGAGTTCGATCATCCGCTCAGCGGTGCGCGCTTTCGTGGTGTCAGCGCGTGTCCGTTTTAAGTCCGTAATTGCCAATCAGATCGCTGCGGCGATCGCCTTGCCGACATCCGTCGTATTGCCGCTGCCACCGAGGTCGGGTGTGTTTGGTCCTTGCACCAGCACTGTTTCAATCGCCTGCATGATGGCATCATGCGCCGCCTTGTAGTTCGCATCACCGTTGCCGAGGAAGTCCAGCATCATCGCGCCGGACCAGATCATGCCGATAGGATTGGCGATGTTCTTGCCGAAAATATCCGGTGCCGAGCCGTGCACCGGTTCGAACAGTGACGGGAATTTACGCTCCGGATTCAGGTTGGCGGATGGCGCAATGCCAATGGTGCCGGTGCAGGCCGGGCCGAGGTCGGACAGGATATCGCCGAACAGATTAGATGCGACCACCACATCGAAACGTTCCGGTGACAGTACGAAGCGGGCGCACAGAATATCGATGTGATATTTGTCCCAATGTACATCGGCATACGATGGTGCCATCGCTTCGACGCGGCTATCCCAGTAAGGCATGCTGATCGAAATGCCATTCGACTTGGTGGCCGACGTCAGGTGTTTCTTTGGCCGGCTTTGCGCCAGTTCGAATGCATACTTCAGGATACGGTCGGTACCATGCCGCGAAAAGATCGCGTTCTGCGAAACGAATTCATATTCGGTACCTTCGAAACTTTTTCCTCCTACTGCCGAATATTCGCCTTCAGTGTTTTCGCGTACGACGTAGAAATCGATATCGCCGGGTTTGCGGTTGGCGAGCGGACAGGGTACGCCGGGCATCAGGCGCACCGGGCGCAGGTTGACGTACTGGTCGAAGTCGCGCCGAAATTTGATGAGGGAACCCCACAGTGAAATGTGATCGGGAACCAGTGCAGGCATACCGGCCGCACCGAAGTAGATAGCCTCGAATCCTTCCAGTTGTTGACGCCAGTCATCCGGCATCATTTGTCCATGCTTCAGGTAGTACTCGCAGTTGGCCCATTCCATGGTCGTGAATTCGAGGGCGAGATTGAATTTGCGCGCAGCAGCTTCCAGCACGCGTAAACCTTCCGGCATCACTTCGTTGCCGATACCGTCGCCGGCGATGACTGCGATCTTATGAGTTTTCATGAAGCTTGCCTTTGCGTTTTATATTGATGGAAGGAATGCTCTTGGAAGTTTCTGGCTGTATCAAACCGGATAGTAAATTGATGTAGTACCGCCATCTAGCGTGCAGTGGTCTGCCCGAAGTTGTCGAATTCAAATACCTTGTTTTGTTGGAATCGTTCCCGTAGCCACCGTTCGGCTGCTGCCGGTTGCCGGCGTTTTTGCCACAGCAGGTCTACGCCGACCAGCCAGTCTGTATACGGGTAGGCTTCCAGTTGCAGTTCCACCAGGTCACCCTGTTCCAGCTCGCGGTGGATCAATTGCCGCGGCAGTGTGGCCCAGCCCAGGCCGGCACGTACCATTTCTATCAGCGCCAGATAGCTTTCCGCCTGCCATACTTTCGTGGCCCTCAGGTATTCAGTGGTGGGGAGTTTGTTAGCGTGTGCGCTGAAGGCGAGATGCCGGTGTATATGCAGGTCGCTGAAGCTGACCTTTTCTATTTTTGCGAGGGGATGATCCGGATGCGTGATGTGCACCATCACGAGCCTGCCCAACTGTGTGAAGTTCAGTTCGCTCGGATACCCCGGTTGGGCGAAAGCGATACCCAGATCCACTTCTCCCTTGAGTACCAGTTCGCTGACGTCGCCATACACAGGGTTGCGAATCGTCAGGTCGATAAATGGAAACTCCGCTTCAAAGGCGCTTAACACTGGCATGACCGTGTTGTATGGAATCTCGATTGCCAATGTGAGTTCAGCCGGATTGCTGTCGCCCAGGCTGTCTGCATGCGCCTCCAATGCGATACAGCGTTCCATGACTGCTTCCGCTTCAATCAGCAATTTTTGTCCGGCGGCCGTGAGCGTTGGTTTACGCGTCGTGCGATCGAACAGGGACAGGTTCATATCTATTTCGATATTCGCAATGGCTGCACTCACGGTCGACTGTGTTTTGCCTAGCTTCCTCGCGGTAGCGGAGAAGGAACCGGTTTCTGCCACGAGTAAAAACGTCTCAAGTTGTTCCAAAGAAAATCGCATCCCGTCCCCTGATTTACTTATCGATCAAAGCGATAGTAACTGATTTTATTCTCGATTCCTTTCGATAGATGATGGCGTGTCCCCGGATATTGACGCGAGATCAGCGGGGTTGCCCGCTTAATTATTCCCGTAGAAGGAATAGATAAGCAGCGGTACCAGAGTCGGCAATTGCTGTGGCTTGGGTGCCGAATCTATAAGACAAAAGGAGATGCAAATGAGGAAAGACAAGGATGTCCATCCTGTTGATGAAGTGTTGCCGTTAGCCCAGCTAGGCACTTATGGTTTTCAACATGTGTTGGTGATGTATTCGGCTTGTATTATCGTACCGCTGATTCTCGGTGCAGCGCTGCAACTACCCAAAGACCAGTTGACCCTTATCATCAACGCGGACTTGTTTGCCGCGGGTTTGGCGACACTCGTGCAGTGCGTGGGCAACCGCTTCTTCGGTATCCGCCTGCCGATCATGATGGGCGTGACCTTCGCCTCGATAACCCCGATGATCGCGATTGGCCTGAACCCGGGCCTGGGGCTGCCGGGTGTCTATGGTGCAATCATCGTATCCGGCCTGTTCGGTATTCTTTTCGCGCCGGTCATGGGACGCTTGCTGCGTTTTTTTCCACCGCTGGTAACCGGTACCGTGCTGCTGGTAATCGGTATCAGCCTGATGCGTGTCGGTATCGACTGGTCGGCCGGGGGCCAGCCGGTACTTGCCGATGGCAATCCCAATCCGGATTACGGTAATCCGGTTTACCTCGGTATTTCCCTCTTACAGCTGATCCTGATCCTGGGCATCAACCGCTTCGCAAAAGGATTCCTTGCCAATATCGCGGTGCTGCTGGGAGTGTTGGTCGGATTCTTTATCGCCTACTTTCGCGGCGATATCATGCTGGATGGCATACATGAGACGCCGTGGTTTTCGATGATTACGCCGTTCGCGTTTGGCATGCCGAAATTCGATGTCGTCGCGATTGTTTCCATGTGTCTGGTGATGCTAGTCACGATGGTCGAATCGACCGGGATGTTCCTTGCGCTGGGCAAGATGGTTGACCGTCCGACCACGCGTGAAAGCCTGGTACGCGGGCTGCGTTCGGATGGCCTGGGCGCAGTGCTCGGCGGTGTCTTCAATGCCTTTCCTTATACCTCGTTCTCGCAAAACATCGGACTCGTGACCATGACCGGTGTCAAGAGCCGCTATGTGTGCATGGCCGGCGCGATGATCCTGATCGGTTTGGGACTTTTCCCGAAGCTGGCCTACATCGTCGCTTCCACCCCGCAATACGTGCTCGGTGCCGCCGGCATGGTGATGTTCGGCATGGTCATGCTGATGGGCGTACGCATCCTGTCTACCGTCGACTTCGAACGCTCGCGCTACAACCTGCTGATTGTGGCGACGAGTGTCGGCATAGGCATGATCCCTATGGTTTCGCCGCGCTACTTTCACCATTTGCCTGACTGGAGCCGCGTATTCACAGAAAGCGGGATTGTCCTGAGCGTATGCAGCGCGCTCATTCTCAACATTCTGTTCAACGGCCTCGGTAAAGCCGACGAGGCTGAAATCGTAGCAGCCCGCACAGCGGCGCTGAGCGACAGTTGAATAACAAAACCAGCAAAACAAAAAAGGAAAAACAAAATGACTAGTGAAATCATCAGGGCCGATCTCGTCCTCACCATGGATGCTCACAACACCGTGATCGAAGATGGCGCCGTATTGGTCAAGGATGGTCTGATTGCCGATATCGGTCCTGCGCAAGAATTGCTCGCACGCCATCCCTCGCTTACGGTGCGCCGCTTCACCGATCGTTTGTTGATGCCGGGATTGGTCAATACCCATTGCCACTCCGGCATGCTCAGGGGCACGGCAGAGGGCTTGCCGGTATGGGATTGGTTGCAGCAATACATAGACCCCATGCATCGGGTGCTACTACCGGCTGAGGCGCGTTTGTCTTCCATGCTGTGCTACAGCGAAGCCCTGTTGTCCGGCACTACCACGGTGCTTGATATGTGGCGCTATATGCACGGCAGTGCAGAGGTAGCCAATGAGCTGGGCATACGCGCAGTACTGGTGCCGTATGTTGCCGAACACCCGGACCATGATTACTTCGAGACCCTCGACAGCAACGAAGCCTTGATCGAGCGCTGGCACGGCGGTGCGAACGGCCGCATTAGCGTGTGGGTTGGCCTGGAGCATATGTTCTACGCCGAGCCGCAGGCGTTCAGGCGTATCGCGGATATCTGTAAGGCCAATCAGGTCGGTTTCCATACCCATAGCAATGAAAGCCGCTTTGACGTTGAAGAAACCCTCCGGCGTCATGGCATGCGCCCGGTACAGGCGTTGGAAAAGTTCGGCTTGCTTGATGCCCGCAAGGTTTTACTGGCTCATTGCGTGTGGGTCGACGATGACGAGATTGCGCTGATGGCGCGACGCAATGTAGGCGTGGCACACAATCCGATCAGCAATATGAAGCTGGCATCCGGTGCCGCCCCGATCGAAAAATTGTTGGCGGCAGGCGTTGCAGTCGGGCTGGGCACCGATGGAGAAAAAGAGAACAACAACCTCGATATGTTTGAGGAAATGAAGGTGTCTTCGCTGCTGGCGAAATTCGCGAACCTGAATGCATCAGCGCTGGATGCGTGGTCGGTATGCCGCATGGCCACGATAGACGGCGCACGCGCGCTGGGTATGGAGCAACAGATCGGCTCGCTGGAAATCGGCAAGGCTGCCGACATCATCGCAGTACGCACCAACACACCGCGGATGACACCGCTCATCACTCGCGGTCCGCTGGCCAATTTGCACCACAACCTGGTGCATGCCGTGCAAGGTGGTGATGTGGACATGACGATGGTGGCCGGACGTGTGTTGGTCGAGAACGGGCGACTCAGGAATGCCAACCTGGACCTGATGATCAATGAAGTCAATGAAACGGCTCCTGAACTGTTTGCCCGCCGAAAAAAATGGCTGGACCAAGCCGGGGTTTCCATCAATGAGCTGGACCGTGTGAAAGCCGTCTGCCCTTGAGGAAACCTGCCTGATTCCCCGGACCCGGGGTATTCAACGCTCACCATTCCCGCCAGAAGGCATGGGAGCCAAGTGTTGCCTGAGTCGGCTAGCGCTGCGGCTCGGGTTCCTGATCCATGAGACAAAAGGGAGATGCAAATGAACACGTATAAGGACGTTCATCCGGTTGATGAAGTGCTGCCGCTACGTCAGCTCACGACTTACGGTTTGCAGCATGTATTGGTGATGTATGCAGGTGCGGTCGCAGTGCCGCTGATTTTGGGGAGTGTGCTGGGATTGAGTTCCGCCCAGGTAGTGACGCTGATCAATGCCAACTTGCTGACTTCGGGTATCGCAACGATCCTGCAATGCCTGGGCTTCTGGAAATTCGGTGCACGATTGCCTTTGATCCAGGGTTGTTCTTTCATCGCGCTGGCACCGATGATCATGATCGGTAAGCAATACGGTTTGCCCAGTGTGTTCGGTGCGGTAATTACTGCAGGTATTGCGACCATCTTGCTGGCACCGATTTTCAGTCGCCTGCTACGCTTTTTTCCGCCGGTGGTGATCGGCAGCCTGATCACCATCATCGGCATCTCGCTGATGCCGGCGGCAGCGATCTGGCTGGGTGGTGGCAATCCCGATGCGCCTGATTTTGGCAGCGTGCCGAATCTCTTGCTGGGCCTGGCGACGATTGCGATTACTTTATTCATCTACGCGCGCTTCAAAGGCTTCATCGGCAATCTCTCGGTGCTGTTGGGGCTGATTGGTGGCACTGCGGTCGCGGCCGTATTCGGCTTGACCAACTTCGCCCATGTCGGGCAAGCGGTATGGTTCGAGGTCAGCCCGCCATTCGCGTTCGGCATGCCGGAGTTCGGGCTTGGCCCCACATTGGTGATGACGCTGGCGATGCTGGTGATCATGGCGGAGACCACCGGCAACTGCCTGGCGATTGGCAAGATCGTTGGCAAACCGGCCAATCAGGAAACGCTGGGCAATGCCTTCCGTGCCGATGGTTTGTCGACCGTCTTCGGCGGCATATTCAACAGCTTTCCCTACAATGCTTTCACACAGAACACAGGCCTGATTGCACTCTCCAATGTGAAGAGTCGCTATGTGGTCGCCTCTGCCGGCGTCATCATGGTGTTGATGGGATTGTTTCCTAAACTGGGAGCCTTGATCGCTGCGGTGCCGCGGCCGGTACTTGGCGGTTGCGCCATCGTGATGTTCGGCATGACGACTGTTGCCGGCATCCAGGAGCTGTCGCGCGTCAAGTTCGATGGTAGTCGGAATGCGATCATCGTCGCTGTCTCGATCAGCATCGGTGTCTTACCGATGTCTTTCCCCGCATTATTCCAGCATGTTGGCGGCACACTCAAACTCGTACTGGAAAGCGGCATCTTCCTTGGTGCGATTACCGCCGTACTACTCAATATTCTTCTCAATGGAAAAGAGGGGCAAGAGCCGAATCCGGAAGAGACGCAACACAACTGAGGCATACGGCGGCAGGCAAGAATCCTTTGATCAATCAACCTTTAGCAGGAGCATGTAATGAATAGTGGTATCAACACCGAAACTTCAAAACTCTCTACCCGTGATCTGGAACTATTGCGGCAATCGATCGCTTTGTCAGAAGAGTCGAAGCAGCGCGGCCGTCATCCGTTTGCGGCGTTGGTGGCAGATGAACATGGCAATGTCATTGTCACCGCCGGCAATAACTCAATGCCACCGGAAGGTGATCCGACCCAGCATGCCGAGCTGCTTGCTGCCGCACGCGCCGCGCAAAAGCTAAGCCCGGAACAGCTCGCCAAAAGCACGCTCTACACCAGTGCCGAGCCGTGCTGCATGTGTTCCGGTGCGATCTACTGGACCGGTATCGGTCGCGTGGTGTATGCCTTGTCCGAACATAATTTGCTGGGCCTGACCGGCGACCATCCGGAAAACCCGACTTTCTCACTTCCGTGCCGTGAAGTATTCGTGCGCGGCCAGCGTCAGGTGGAAGTGGTGGGGCCGCTGCTGGAGGACGAGGCTGCCAAGGCGCATGAGGGATTTTGGAAATAAGGAAGCAAAGAAAGGGCTCGGTTATAAAGACCGGGCCCTTCGATTTTTGAACTCTGTCTACAAGCTTAGGAAGGATATACAGCCGCTTTATTCTTTTTGCGCAGCGATATTATTTGCGCAGTCACACCGACGATAAGGATGACGAAAATGCTGCCAAGGGCTCCGAGCAGAAGCGGGGACTTTGGATCGGTTACGAATGGATGTCCATCCGGCACGCGGCGCAAGGTCTCGCTTACAGTCGGAACCATCAACAAGAAAGCAGTAAGGCTGAGGCAAATCGTTTCGATGTAAACGGCGGCCCTGCCGATAGATGTAACGCGTGCTATGCCATAACCGGTCAGCAAAAACAGGAGCGTCGCAAGCGCAATGCCGTAACTCACGGGCTGGTGCGCAACGAGGAACACCGTAGTCGCGCCTATCAGCATCGAAATAAAGTAGGCAGTGCCCGCACCATTACGCGGTGTAATCCGGCCATAGCGTACAAACATATACAGGGCCAGAGGTATGGCAGGCAAGCTGCCTAATGTGTGTAACCAACCCAGCGGTGATATTCCAAACATGATGATTCCTTTCGTCTGTTGAGCAAATGATGCAACTGTTTAAAAAATTAATTCACTTAATAAAACTCTCTACTAGTAGGTAGGCTAAAAGGTAAAATTTAACCCGGCAAACTATTGCCGGGCTTCAGGCTTCCAGCAGGCGCTGCAACAAAGGTTGAGTAATTACTCCGAAGATCTTCGCATCCTTGTAAGCACGCGCCGAGAGCATGGCGCCATGTACAGTGGCCATGAAGCCTTCCGCTTCGTCCTTGGCTGACGCAGTCAGCCGTATGCTGCCATTTGCCACGCCGCGTTCCAGCACCAGGGTCAACCAATCCGAGAGGGTGCGGAAATGGGCGCTTACTTCAAGCGCGACTTCTTCCGGGAGGGCCGGCAATTGGGTCGCGAGCAATGCGCATATACAAAATGGGGCAGTGCCGTCGGTGATACAGGATTCCCAATACTGGATGTAAGCGCGCAACTGTTCAACCGGTTCCGGCACGTTACGCTCCAATTCCGCCATACCCAGCTGGACTTCCCATCGGTAATTAACGATGAGTGTCCGCACCAGGTTCGATTTGGTCGGGAAATGATGATGAATCGTTGCGTTGCGTACTCCAACCACCTTGGAAATATCGGCGTAGCTGAAACCGTTATAACCGCCGGCAACGATCAGTGACCGGGCACAATTAATGATTTCTTCGGATGTGTTGTTGGCTTTCATTTCAAGCACTCTACATACTAGTAGGTAGCTTGTCAAGGCAGGGATTGCGCTTCATTTTGTACGGGCTGGGCAAGATGGATGACAAATTGACTACTTTTGGCCGGAACAACTCGTTGTTATATCAATGCGAAGACACATAGATGGAATCCGGATCGGCGTCGGGCAAGGAAAAGGCCTGTTTCATGCGTTCGACCTCATCGACCGGGCTTCGTCCAAACAGGCGTTTGAATTCGCGACTGAATTGCGATGCGCTTTCATAGCCGACGAGCAAACAGGCTGTTGCGGCGGTTAATCCATTTCGCGCCATCAGCAGACGGGCCTGATGCAGGCGCGTCGACTTTAGATATTGCATAGGCGAAGTCTTTGTCACGTGTTTGAAGTGGGCATGAAACGATGGTGCACTCATCCCCGCTTCGTGCGCAAGCAGTTCGACATCAAGCTTATCGCTGTATGACATGTGTATTTTCTTGATCGCCCTGGCGACTTTGCCAAACTGGCCTTCGTTGACAAGTGCTGCGCGCATGGAAGCGCCTTGTTCGCCGGTCAATACGCGCAGGTAAATTTCTTTCACGAGCGCATTACCCAGGATCTTTGCCTCAATCGGCTGGTCCATCGCTTCCAGAAATCGTAATACCGACGCTGCCATTCTTTCGTCCATTGCGGTGGCAAACATTCCCTGTGGCCTTGCATCCGTCGCGTCAACTCCTTCCAGCTGTAGCAGCAGATCGGCCAGCACCTGGAAATCAAGTCGGAAGTAGATCGCGAGTAAAGGCTCCTTCTCGCTGGCATCGGTTTCCATCGTAAAAGGCACCGGTACCGACACCGCCAGATAGTGTTGTGCATCGTAGACGTAAGTTAGCTCGCCGAGAAATCCACGCTTGCGACCCTGGCACACCACGACTATTCCCGGTTCATACAAAACCGGCGTGACACTCATGGGGCGATTTGAGCGCAGGAACCTGACGTCCGGTAGGTGCGACAGATTGTAGCCTTCGTTCGGCGCGAGCCTGCTTAGCAGGGTCGCCATCTGCTGATGCTGCCGTTTGCCGGTTTTGCTTGCGTGCTTCATGTGCCTGCAATCGTTGTCGAAGTATTCTGTGAATTATAGCGTTTCATAGCTTTAGGCAAGGATGGCATGTGAATCGGCATTTCCATGACCTGCACGCAGACTTACCATTTCGATACCCCAAACAACTCTTGTTTGCGATCAGGCTGCTTGCTGAGCAGTAAGAAAAAATAAACATTGAAGGAATAAACTCATGGCTAACACGACCAAGATGAATTTGTTAATCACAGGTGTCAGTTCCGGTTTCGGCCGCGCATTTGCCGAGACGGCCTTGCGCGAAGGGCATACGGTCATTGGTACGGTACGCAATGATGCGGCGAAAAGGGATTTTGAGGATTTGGCAATCGGCCGGGCAATTGGCGTTGTGCTGGATGTGACGGATTTTTCAGCGATCGATGCTGCTGTCGCATCAGCAAGCAGTAAGGTCGGGCCGGTTGACGTCCTGGTTAACAATGCCGGCTACGGGCATGAAGGAATACTGGAAGAGTCGCCGCTGGAGGAGATGCGACATCAGTTCGATGTGAATGTGTTTGGTGCTGTTGCAATGATCAAGGCAGTCTTGCCGTCGATGCGTGCACGTCGTACCGGCCACATCATCAATATCACGTCGATGGGCGGCTTTATCACGATGCCCGGGATTGCATACTACTGCGGCAGTAAATTCGCACTGGAAGGTATCTCGGAGACGCTGGCAAAGGAAGTGGCGGGTTTCGGTATCAAGGTGACTGCGGTCGCGCCAGGTTCTTTCCGTACCGATTGGGCCGGGCGCTCAATGGTGCGTTCATCGCGCAGCATTGCTGATTACGATAAATTGATCGATCCGATTCGTGCTGCGCGCCAGGAAAAAAGCGGACATCAGATCGGCAATCCACTGCAGGCTGCACAAGTGTTGCTAAGCATTGCAAACTCTCCTGATGCGCCGGTGCATCTGCTGCTCGGCAGCGACGCGGTGAAATTGGTCAGGGAGAAAATTGCGGTGTTGTCCGGCGAGATATCCGCATGGGAAGAGGTATCAATGTCGACGGACTTTCAACAAGGGTGATAAGTCTTGAGCTGGTTGGCTTGAAAGGAGTGTGATCGTGCTTATCGGCAGGCGCTCAAGCCAATTATGCTTTGGGGAATAAGACTGTTGGTTTCGGTTGGAATTCCTTGTACACATCCCTATAGCAATCACGGATGAATTGCATATCTGTATCGCCTATCGCTTGCAGATCGTAACCAAAGGGTTTTTGCACAAGCTCAACGGCATAGTCCGGGTGACTGCCGGGGCGCTGCGGATCTGCCGCAAGTGCGTTAATTTTATCGGTGAATTCCTGAGGTGTGATTTCCATGGATGCTTTCGTATGATTTGCTGGAAAGAGAACCGCGGCTGCGAAGGGGAGGAGTCTACATCATGGTGACCGGATGTGCGTTGACTTGGAATGATGCGGGATTCTTTGATGCGCGGATAGATTTCGGTGAAGAGGAAGAATATTGGACAGTGTCTAATATCGAAGTGCATCAGACAAAAGAAAAGGGCCTAGTTTTTCAACTAGGCCCTTCATATTCTGTGGCTCCCCGACCTGGACTCGAACCAGGGACCTGCGGATTAACAGTCCGTCGCTCTACCGACTGAGCTATCAGGGAACAGAAGCGAGATTATGTATCAAGAACTCTCGCTTGTCAAAGCTTTCGCGATAAATTTCTTTGTTTTTTGCAAAAATATTTATCGCGCTTTTACTACCAGGTATTAAATGACTTTCGCGATTGCGCCAACGACGTAATCGATGTTGCGTGTGTTCAAAGCTGCGACGCAGATACGGCCAGTGTCGATAGCGTAGATCGAGTATTCATCACGCAGGCGATTGACTTGTTCCTTGGTCAGGCCGGAGTACGAGAACATGCCGCGTTGTTGAATCACGAAGTCGAAGTTGTGTGCAGGTGCTTGCTCTTTCAGCTTCTGCACGAAGGCTTGACGCATGTCACGGATGCGTACGCGCATGCCGGCCAGTTCTTCTTCCCACAGTGCACGCAGTTCCGGTGTTGCCAGTGCTGTTGCAACGACCTGGCCGCCGTGGATAGGTGGGTTCGAGTAGTTGGTGCGGATGACGCGTTTCAATTGCGACAGGACGCGCGCTGCTTCTTCTGCGCTGACTGCAACGATGCTCAATGCGCCAACGCGTTCGCCGTACAGCGAGAACGATTTGGAGAAGGAGTTCGAAACGAATACCGGGCCGCCGGCTTCTGCGAATTGACGAACCACTTTGCCGTCGGATTCGATGCCGTCGCCAAAGCCCTGGTAAGCCATGTCGAGGAATGGAATCAGGCCGCGTTTCAATACGACTTCAATGACTTGCGCCCATTGTGCGTCGGTCAGGTCGGCACCGGTCGGGTTGTGGCAGCAAGCGTGCAACAGGACGATGGAGCCGCTTGGGATCGATTTCAGTGTATCCAGCATGCCGGCGAAGTTCACGCCGCGGGTTGCTGCATCGTAGTATGGGTAGTTGTTAACGACGAAACCAGCCGACTCAAACAGTGCGCGGTGGTTTTCCCAGCTTGGATCGCTGATCCAGACTTGTGCGTTCGGTGCGAAGCGTTTCAGGAAGTCAGCGCCCAGTTTCAATGCGCCGGTGCCGCCGATTGCTTGCGCGGTCACTGCACGTTTTTCCTTGACTACTGCGCTATCGGCACCAAATACGAGTTCTTGCACTGCTTTATCGTAAGCAGCCAGGCCGTCGATAGGCAAGTAACCGCGTGGCGACAGTTTTTCTGCCAGCAATACTTCGGCTTTACGTACGCATTCCAACAGTGGCAACTTACCGTTGTCGTCGTTGTATACGCCGACACCAAGATTGATTTTGTTTGGATTCTTGTCAGCATTGAATGCTTCGGTAATACCAAGAATCGGGTCACGGGGCGCCATTTCGATGGCGTTGAGGAGCGAAGCAGGAAGAGGTGCGTTCATCGTGATAACATCAAAAGTTAGCTGCAAACGGTGGTGTTGCAGACGGGTTGTATGAAGCGCAAGGCCAAAAGTCTTGCGGAAAATGCGACTCACTATTTTACCAAAGGTCGGATTTAAATGGCTGATTTATCCCAGGTTTCCAATTCCGTTGACGAAGCGAAAGTCGTTACCTTCCCGAACTCCCCGTTTCGCCTGCACCAGCCGTTCCCGCCGGCGGGGGATCAGCCGACTGCAATCGCCAAACTGGTCGAGGGTATCGAGGACGGCTTGTTTTACCAGACGCTCCTGGGCGTAACCGGCTCCGGCAAAACTTATACAGTTGCTAACGTAATCGCCCGCATGGGGCGTCCGGCCATCGTGTTTGCGCCAAACAAGACGCTGGCGGCGCAGTTATATAGTGAATTCCGCGAGTTTTTCCCGGAAAACGCGGTCGAGTATTTCGTCAGTTACTACGATTATTACCAGCCGGAAGCCTACGTGCCGCAGCGCGACTTGTTCATTGAGAAAGATTCTTCGATCAATGAGCATATCGAGCAAATGCGCCTGTCCTGCACCAAATCGCTGATGGAGCGGCGCGATGTGGTGATTATTGCGACGGTTTCGGCGATTTACGGTATCGGTAACCCGAGCGAATACCATCAGATGATCCTGACCCTGCGCGCCAAGGACAAGGTCAGCCAGCGTGACGTGATTGCCCGCCTGATTGCGATGCAATACACGCGCAATGAGATTGATTTCGGCCGCGGCACCTTCCGTGTACGTGGCGACACCATCGATATCTTCCCGGCTGAGCATGCCGAGCTGGCGATCCGGCTTGAGATGTTCGATGACGAGATTGAAAGTTTACAACTGTTTGATCCGCTGACCGGCCGTGTCAAACAAAAGATCCCGCGCTTCACCGTTTATCCGGGTTCGCACTATGTGACGCCGCGCGCCACCGTGCTGCGCGCGATTGAAACGATCAAGGACGAGTTGCGCGAGCGCCTGGAATTCTTCCGCAAGGAAAGCAAGCTGGTTGAGGAGCAGCGCCTCGAGCAGCGTACCCGCTTTGACCTGGAAATGATGCAGGAAATCGGCTTTACCAAGGGCATCGAAAACTATTCGCGCCACCTGAGTGGTGCCAAGGCCGGTGATCCGCCGCCGACATTGGTTGATTACCTGCCGCAGGATGCGCTGATGTTCATGGATGAGTCCCATGTACTGATGGGGCAGCTCAACGGTATGTATAACGGCGATAGGGCGCGTAAAACCAATCTGGTTGATTACGGTTTCCGCCTGCCATCGGCGCTGGACAACCGGCCGCTGCGTTTTGACGAGTTCGAAGGCAAGATGCGGCAGATGGTGTTCGTCTCGGCGACCCCGGCCGACTATGAAAACACACATGCCGACCAGGTGGTCGAGCAAGTGGTGCGACCGACCGGCCTGGTTGATCCATTGATCAGCGTGCGTCCGGCGTCGACCCAGGTGGATGACCTGATGTCGGAAATCACCGACCGCGTGAAAAAAAATGAGCGCGTGCTGGTGACCACGCTGACCAAGCGCATGGCCGAACAATTGACCGAATTCCTTAGTGATAACGGCATCAAGGTACGGTACCTGCACAGCGATATCGATACAGTGGAGCGGGTCGAGATCATTCGCGATTTGCGTCTCGGTACCTTCGATGTGCTGGTCGGGATTAACTTGTTGCGCGAAGGCCTGGATTTGCCCGAGGTATCACTGGTGGCGATCCTGGATGCGGACAAGGAAGGCTTCCTGCGTTCCGAGCGCAGCCTGATCCAGACCATCGGTCGTGCCGCGCGTAACCTGACTGGTATGGCTATCCTGTACGGTGACAAGGTTACCGATTCGATGCGTCGTGCGATTGACGAAACCGAGCGTCGCCGCGCCAAACAGATCGCCTTCAATACTGCGAACAACATCACGCCTATCGGCATCAAGAAGCATATCCGTGAGTTGATTGATGGCGTCTACAGTCCGCAGGAAGCGCGCCTGGAACTGCAGGTAGCGCAAGAGCATGCGAAGTATGAAGCGATGAGCGAGAAGCAGGTCAGCAAGGAAATCAAGCGTCTGGAAAAACTGATGCTGGGTCATGCGAAGAATCTGGAATTCGAAAAAGCCGCACAGGTACGCGATCAGTTGCGCATCCTGAAAGAGCAGCTTTTCGGCGCGCCCGGAGCGGATAACGTCACACCGCTGGCAGGATAAATAGCAGGCGATTTGCAGTTTGGTTTGTGCCGGGCGGGCTTAGGGCTACAATCGCTGCTTTCGCCTGCCTGTTTATATCCATGTCGCACATAATTCCACCTTCCTTTGTAGCCATGCTGGATGCCGCCGATGCATCCTGGTGTCCTGTCCTGCTGGCCGGCCTTAATGCCGTACAAAAAGCCTCGCCGGATTACCTGCCGACACTGGCGACTGACGACTTTTTGCCCAATGCTGGTCGCCTGTTCGCTGCCTTTAGCCAGCCGCTGGCGGCTGTGCGTTATGTATTGGTGGGAGAGGGGCCTTATCCGCGGCCGGATAGCGCAACCGGGGTTTGCTTCATGGATGGTGCGGTGTCTTCGCTGTGGTCGGACAAGGGTTTGTCGAAACAGGTCAATCGCGCCACGTCACTGCGCAATTTCATGAAGATGCTGCTGGTGGCGGATGGGCAGCTATCGATAGAGCAAACTACCGGTGATGCGCTGGCTGGTGTGTCGCAAAAGGCGCAAGCCGCTCCTGACAGCGTGATCCAGACCTTGCCTGAGCTGCAGGACAAGCTGACTGAACACGGATTTCTATTGCTGAATGCATCACTGGTGTTCCGTGCACATGTGGCACCGGTGAAGGATGCCAAAGCCTGGTTGCCTTTCCTGCAGACGGTATTGGCAGCCCTGGCGGATCACGCGCAGCAGGCGGGGCAGACGCCGCCGACGCTGGTTTTGTGGGGCAAGATTGCGGTGCAGCTGGAAGCTTTGCCGGAAAGTGGTCGTTTTCCGAAGAAGGTTTCAGAACATCCGTATAACCTGAGTTTTATCGGCAATGCGGTGATGCAGGAGCTGTTCGGCGCCATGCATTTACTGAAGAAATAAGCATTCGATCCGGGTTTCAGATCAGGCTGAGCTGGCGCAGGTCGGCCGCTTCAGCCGTTTCCTTGGTTTCATTCGTCACAGTCGCCGTATTGGCCTGAGTCGTGGTGGCAGCCTTGCCGGTTTTTTCCGGTTTGCTTTCACGTGTCAGCAGGCGTGCAATCATCATTTCAAAGAAAGCCGGCAGTGCGTGTTGATCATCATGCGCATGGAAATGCTGGCGTATCACCATCCCATCCCACATCCCGGTCAGGAACAAGGCGGTCTGCGCCGCATCCAGCGACGCATCCATCTGTCCGCGTGCCTGTGCAATCCGTAACAGATTGGTCAGGCCCATGATCCATTCTGCTTCTATCTTGCGCAAGACAGTGCCTACACGCTTGCTGCGCATTCCCTCTGCATACACTTCTGTCATCAGGCTGGCATCGCCACCGGCGCGATAGCGTTCGGCAAACAGGCGGGTGGTGTTGCTGAGCGCCTGCTGTATCGATTCCGCGTCACGCATCTGGATCAACATGGCACGGGTCTGGCGGCGCTCGTCTTCGACCATCGCTTCAATGATGGCTTCCTTGCCGGTGAAGTAACGATAGACCGCACCCGGGCCAAGGCCGGTTTCTGCGCAGATCTGCTGCATGGAGGTTTGGTGGAAGCCGGTTTTGCGGAAGCATTTGCCGGCGGCCCTGAGGACTTCGATTCGTTTCTTATCGGCTTTTTGGGTAGGCGATTGCGGGGTCTTGGAAATGCGTGTGGCCATTGCTGATATTGAAACGAAGTTTCAGTTAATTAACGAGGGATCAATTATAAATTGAATATTCGTTCAAAGTCATATTTCAATGATTGGGAGCACTGTTTGGGCTTTGTTTATTCTCAAATTGAGCTGGTCAAGTCGTGAAATCCGTTAATAATTGATTGAATGGTCATTCAAATTTAAAGTGGAAGTTGGTTCGTGGAAGACTGGTGTGGTGACTTGATGGTGGTTTTGCGGTGCCTGGGCATGGCTTGCATCCGGCTTGACCGGCCTTATTTGCTTGTCACCATGCGGGGCGAAAGAGTGCATTTTCTTGCAATGCAATATCCGGCTTAGTGACGCCGGTCAATACCGGGAAACTGATTAACTTATAAAATATGCTGCTGGAAATGCTGCGCGGAGAGCCTTGTTGTATATGGGCAAACCGGAAAAAGCGGGTACCTGACAGAATCAGTCAAGTTTGTTATACTTGAGTGAATCGATCAACCAATCAGGTTATTAATTTCTGTTGATCACTGGAGGCAAGATTCATGCGTTTGACGACTAAAGGCCGTTTTGCTGTAACAGCAATGATTGACTTGGCATTGCGCCAGGACAATGGTCCTGTCACGCTCGCCGGAATCAGCCAACGGCAAGAGATTTCGCTATCGTATCTGGAGCAATTGTTTGGCAAATTGCGCCGTCACGAAATCGTTGAATCGGTGCGCGGACCGGGTGGTGGTTACAACCTGGCACGCCGTGCAGAAGATGTGACGGTGGCAGACATCATTATTGCCGTCGACGAGCCGCTGGATGCGACGCAATGTGGCGGCAAGGAAAACTGCCACAGCCCGGAACATGAACATGGTGGTCGTTGCATGACCCATGACTTGTGGGCAACGCTGAACGCCAAGATGGTGGATTACCTGGATTCCGTATCCCTGAAAGATTTGGTAGACCAGCAAAAACAAAAGATTTCTGAACAATGTGTGGTGGTCGTGCATCGCAACCACGCAGCCGTTTGATTATTGGAGCTAAAAAGATGAATGCCCCGTTAGACAAAAGCCTGATTGATACGATCAAGGCGCCGCATTTCCCGATTTATATGGATTATTCGGCGACTACGCCTATCGATCCGCGTGTTGCTGACAAAATGATTCCTTACCTGCGTGAGCAGTTCGGCAATCCGGCTTCGCGCAGCCATATGTATGGCTGGACGGCTGAAAAGGCAGTGGAAGATGCACGTGAACAAGTCGCGGCCCTGGTCAATGCCGATCCGCGCGAAATCATCTGGACTTCGGGCGCAACCGAAGGCAACAACCTGGCACTCAAGGGCGCTGCACAATTCTATAAAACCAAGGGCAAGCACATCATTACGGTCAAGACCGAGCACAAGGCTGTGCTGGATACCGTGCGTGAACTGGAGCGCCAGGGTTTTGAAGCAACTTACCTGCAACCGCAGGACAATGGCCTGATCACCATCGAACAACTGGCCGAAGCGATTCGTCCGGACACAATCCTGGTCTCGGTCATGCTGGTCAACAATGAAATCGGCGTGATCCAGCCTATCGACGAAATCGGCGAGTTGTGCCGCAGCAAGGGCATCATTTTCCATTGCGACGCAGCACAGGCTACCGGCAAAGTGAAGATCGACCTGGAAAAATCCAAAGTCGACCTGATGACATTTACCGCACACAAAACCTACGGTCCTAAAGGTATCGGTGCCTTGTATGTCCGTCGCAAACCGCGCGTCCGTATCGAAGCGCAAATGCACGGCGGTGGTCATGAACGCGGCTTGCGTTCCGGCACGCTGGCAACCCACCAGATCGTCGGCATGGGCGAGGCTTTTCGTATTGCACGCGAAGAGATGGATGAAGAAATCGTCCGTATCAAGGGCTTGCGCGATCGTCTGGCCAAGGGCCTGATGGATATGGAAGAGGTTTATATCAATGGCGATATGGATCACCGCGTACCGCATAACCTCAACGTCAGCTTCAACTACGTTGAAGGCGAGTCGCTGATCATGGCAATCAAGGATCTGGCTGTTTCTTCAGGTTCGGCTTGTACTTCGGCCAGTCTGGAACCATCTTATGTATTGAGGGCGCTGGGTCGCAGCGATGAATTGGCGCACAGCTCGATTCGCTTCACCTTCGGTCGCTTCACGACAGAAGAAGATGTTGATTTCACGATCAAGCTGATCAAGGAAAAAGTCAACAAGCTGCGCGAATTGTCGCCGCTGTGGGATATGTATAAAGACGGGATCGATATCAGCACGATCCAATGGGCGGCACACTAATATCGTTCTCGTTCCTGCCGCAGGGTGGGAATAAGGCTTAACAAGGAGTATCAAAATGGCTTACTCAGACAAAGTTCTCGATCACTACGAAAATCCACGTAACGTGGGTGCCTTCGACAAGGGTGATGAAACCATCGGTACCGGCATGGTTGGTGCGCCGGCTTGCGGCGACGTGATGAAATTGCAGATCAAGGTCGGCGCTGACGGCGTGATCCAGGATGCCAAGTTCAAAACCTACGGCTGCGGCTCGGCGATTGCTTCGTCGTCGCTGGTGACCGAATGGGTCAAGGGCAAGACACTGGACCAGGCAATGTCGATCAAAAATACACAAATCGCAGAAGAACTGGCTTTGCCGCCGGTCAAGATTCACTGCTCGATCCTGGCGGAAGACGCCATCAAGGCTGCAGTGCTGGATTACAAAACCAAGCACGGCGTAGCTGAATCGAAAGAAGCGGCTTAAGCTTGTTAAGCGTCTGTGCAGCGTGTCCGTAAGGATGCGCGGCACAGCCAAAGACAATCTTTTTGAGCAAAGATCATGGCAATTACACTGACTGAAAAAGCAGCGAAGCACATTACTCGCTATATGGAACGGCGCGGCAAGGGTATCGGCCTTCGTTTCGGCGTGCGCACGACCGGTTGTTCCGGCCTGGCCTACAAGCTGGAATACGTGGACGAAAGCGCCAATGAAGATAGCGTGTTTGAATCGCATGGCATCAAGGTCTTTGTCGATCCGAAAAGCTTGCCGTATATCGATGGCACCGAGCTGGATTTTGCACGCGAAGGTTTGAATGAAGGTTTCAAATTCCGCAATCCGAATGTCAAGGATGAATGCGGTTGCGGTGAAAGCTTCCGTATTTGATAGCTGACTGCAGGGCGCTTGCGCCCGGCGGACTACCTTTTTTGATTGAGCCTGTCGAATGTGCGCAGGCTTTTTTATTGAATAAACCGGATATTCCCTGAGTATTCGATGATGCGATGATGCTTGCATCGCCCTAAAAGCCAGCCGATAGCCAGCGCACAAGAATGCAAAACCACTTCGATCTCTTCCATCTGCCGCAGCGCTTTGCCATAGACCTGAAGGCGTTGGACGGCGCTTACCACAGTGTGCAAAACCAGGTCCATCCGGACAAGTTCGCACACGCATCAGATGCCGAGAAGCGCGTCGCGATGCAATGGGCAACGCGCGCCAATGAAGCCTACCTGACACTGAAGAGCCCGTTCAAGCGCGCCGCCTACCTGTGCGAATTGAATGGCGTCGATTTGCAAGTCGAATCGAATACCGCGATGCCGGTCGAATTCCTGATGCAGCAAATGGAATGGCGTGAAGCGCTGGACGATGCGCGCGCGCACAAAAGCCGCGACGAGCTGGATGAACTTGATAATGCGATCCGTGCCGCGCGCAAAAGTACGGTGGCCGAGATTGGCGGTTTGCTGGATGCAGATGATTTTACGCAGGCGGCCGGATTGGTACGCCAGCTGATGTTCCTGGAAAAGTTTTCTGAAGAAGTTTCTTATGCATTGGATGCCTTGCCGGACTGATTTGGCGGTGTCGATGTATAGCAAAACCGATTAATGCGCGGCTAATGTTTGATGCAAACACGCGCTAACAATGATGGCCGCTGTATGGCGATCATTTCATCTTGAGATAAGTTACAAACGAATATGGCTCTCCTTCAAATCGCCGAACCCGGCATGTCCACCGCGCCGCATCAGCATCGGCTGGCAGTCGGTATCGATCTCGGCACTACCAATTCACTGGTAGCCACGGTACGCAACAGTATTCCGGAAGTTTTGACCGACGAAGAGGGGCGTGCCTTGCTGCCGTCCGTCGTGCATTACATGAAGAACGGCCACGCGCAAATCGGTTACAAGGCGCTGGCGGCACAAAATACCGATCCAAAGAATACGATCGCTTCGGTCAAGCGCTTCATGGGCCGTGGCCTGAAAGACATTGCCTACGTCGAAAACCTGCCTTACGACTTCCTCGATACACCCGGCATGGTGCAATTGAAAACCGTGGCCGGCGTCAAAAGCCCGGTAGAAATTTCAGCCGAGATCCTCGCCACCTTGCGTCAGCAGGCCGAAGATGCGCTGGGTGACGAGCTGGTCGGCGCGGTGATTACGGTTCCGGCTTACTTCGATGATGCACAACGTCAGGCCACCAAGGATGCAGCCAAGCTGGCCGGATTGAATGTCTTGCGTCTGCTGAACGAACCGACGGCGGCAGCGATTGCCTATGGCCTTGATAACGGCTCTGAAGGCGTGTTCGCGGTCTACGATTTGGGTGGCGGCACCTTTGATGTATCCATCCTCAAACTGACCAAGGGTGTGTTTGAAGTCCTGTCTACCGGCGGCGATTCCGCACTCGGCGGCGATGACTTCGATCATCGCCTGCTGTGCTGGATCATCGAACAAGCGAAGCTGTCACCTTTGTCGGATGAAGACCTCAGCGTCCTGATGGTGAAGTCGCGTGAAGCCAAGGAACTGCTGTCGACCAAGGCGGAAACGCATATCGATGCGGCTTTGGGTTCAGGCGAAGAAGTACATCTCACCGTCACCGCTGCGGATTTCGTAAAAATGACGCAGCACCTGGTGGCGAAAACCATTACCCCGACCAAGAAAGCGCTGCGCGATGCTGACTTGACGGTTGACGATGTCGACGGCGTGGTGATGGTCGGTGGTGCGACCCGCATGCCGCATATCCGCAAGGCCGTCGGTGAGTTTTTCCAGGCGACCCCGCTGGCGAATATCGATCCGGATAAAGTCGTGGCACTCGGTGCCGCGGTACAAGCCAATTTGCTGGCCGGTAATCGTGCGGCCGGTGACGACTGGCTCTTGCTGGATGTGATTCCCTTGTCGCTCGGCATTGAAACCATGGGCGGCCTGGTAGAGAAAGTCATTCCACGCAACTCGACGATTCCATGCGCCCGTGCGCAAGAGTTCACCACGTTCAAAGACGGCCAGACCGCGATGGCGATTCATATCGTGCAGGGCGAACGTGAGCTGGTGAGCGATTGCCGTTCGCTCGCGCGCTTTGAATTGCGCGGCATTCCGCCTATGGCGGCAGGTGCGGCACGCATACGTGTGACTTATCAGGTTGATGCAGACGGTTTGCTGTCGGTTTCCGCCCGTGAGCTGCGTTCCGGCGTCGAAGCATCCATCAGCGTCAAGCCTTCATACGGCCTGGCAGACGACCAGATTGCACAGATGTTGCAGGATTCCTTCAAGTCGGCTGATGTCGATATGGCCTTGCGCGCCTTGCGTGAAGAACAGGTGGAAGCGGAGCGCATTGTACTGGCGACGCAATCGGCGCTGGACGCGGATGGTGCCTTGTTGACAGATGATGAACGCAATGCGGTTACCAGCCTGCTGGCGGCGGTACAGCAAAGCAGCAAGGGTGACGATCATCATGCGATCAAGGCGGCGGTAGAGGCATTGGCGCAAGGCACTGAAGAATTTGCCGCACGTCGTATGGATCGTAGTGTACGTACTGCGCTTTCCGGCAAGAAACTGGACGAGATTTGATTCATCGCTCTTCAGCCTGCGGGTTGAAGGGCTGTTAGGCGCCGGGGCAGGCAAGCGAATTTTTGCCCGGCGCATTAAACTTAAACTTTCGAGGTAAACCAAGTGCCGCAAATAGTTGTTCTTCCCCACCACACCCTGTGCCCGGATGGCGCCGTGATTGAAGCGCCGGCAGGCAAGTCGATCTGCGATGTCTTGCTGGAAAACGATATCGATATCGAACACGCTTGCGAAAAATCCTGTGCCTGCACCACTTGCCACGTCATCGTGCGCGAGGGCTTTGCTTCGCTCAACGAAGCGGGCGATACAGAAGAAGATTTGCTGGACAAGGCATGGGGCCTGGAAGCTGCATCACGCCTGTCATGCCAGGCCATCGTGGCGGAAGAAGATCTGGTGGTTGAGATTCCACGCTATACAATTAATCATGCCAGCGAAAATCACTGAGGAGAGCTGAGATGAAGTGGACAGATACCATCCGCATCGCGGAAGAACTAAATGATAAATTCCCTGATATCGATCCATTGACGATACGCTTTACCGATCTGCATCGCTGGGTCTGCGAACTCGACGGCTTTGATGATGCACCTGAGCACTCCGGTGAAAAGATCCTCGAAGCAATCCAGATGGCATGGATAGAAGAAGCGCAGTAATCAGCCTTGTTGAATCAGGCAAAAAAAGAGCGACCCGCGGGTCGCTCTTTTTTATTGTGGGTAAGGATTAACGTGCGCGCAGATAACCGTCTACAACACGAACCTGGTCACCGGTATTCCAGTTAGGCTGGTTGTTGTACGGGAAGGTGCGGATGCGGCCGTCTTCCATGCGTACGCGAACTTCATATGTGGTTGCGGTGCGGGTACGTTTTTCGATTTCATTACCGGCATAGCCACCACCGACAGCACCTGCCACGGTAGCCAGGCTACGGCCATTGCCGTTACCGATCTGGTTACCGAGCAAACCGCCGACTACCGCACCACCGACGATACCGACGCCGCTAGGCTTGGCTGCGGTTTGTACACTGCGTATCGATTCGATGCGGCCGCAATTGCTGCATACCTGGGCAACTGGAGCAGCTTGTGCCACTTTGTTGTTTGCGTTTTCGCGTGCTTGCGCCTGCTTGGCTGCCTTGGCGGCTGCGGCCTGGCGTTCGTCAGCTTCACGACGCGCCTGATCGGCACGCTCTTCTGCGGCCTGGGCTTCCGCTGCCTTATCGGCAGCTTCTTTTTCCAGTGCTGCAATTGCTTCTTTTTGCGAGCCGGAGCTATTTGAGTTTGGCAACATACCGGTCATGGCGGCGATACCAACCAGACAGACTAGCAATACTGCGACGGCAGCAGCAGCGATGAGCGGATGAATGCGGCTTGTTGAATTATTGTTGGTTTCCATGATTCCCTCAGGCTAGTGGTTATTGTTCGAGTAGCTGCAGTATTGCGCGCGACCAGTTAAATAAAAAGCCGAAAGCTGTGTCAAATGTAAGCCAATGTAACGATATGGATGTTAAAACAACGTTTTCTTTCCGCCAATAAAAAAAGGACTGCTTAAGCAGTCCTTTTTGTTTGCATGTGGCAACTTAATCTTCACGACGCAAATGCGGGAAGAGCAGCACGTCACGGATATTCGGCGAGTCGGTGATGATCATCATCAGGCGATCAATACCGATGCCGCAGCCGCCGGTCGGAGGCATGCCGTATTCCAGTGCACGGATGTAATCGGCGTCGTAGTACATCGCTTCTTCGTCGCCGGCATCTTTCGCTGCAACCTGCGCCTGGAAGCGTGCGGCCTGGTCTTCGGCATCGTTCAGCTCGGAGAAGCCGTTGGCGATTTCACGGCCAACCATGAACAACTCGAAGCGTTCGGTAATGCCGGCAACCGTGTCTGAAGCACGTGCCAGTGGCGATACTTCAACCGGGTAGTCGATGATATAGGTCGGTTCCCACAATTGCGCTTCTGCGGTTTCTTCGAACAGTGCCAGTTGCAATGCGCCAAGACCGGAGTGTGCATGCGGCTTCACGCCGAATTTTTTCAGTTCAGCCTTGATGAACTCGGCATCGTGCAATTGTTCGTTGGTGTATTGCGGTGCGTATTTATTGATGGCACCGACGATGGTCAGGCGATGGAAAGGCTTGGCCAGGTCCAGCTCGCGACCACCATAGGTCAGCGTCGCGGTACCGTGTGCATCGATGGCAGCCTGGCGAATCACGGCTTCGGTGAAGTCCATCAGCCATTTGTAATCAGTGTAGGCCGCATAGAATTCCATCATCGTGAATTCCGGATTGTGGCGGATCGATACACCCTCATTCCGGAAGTTACGATTGATTTCGAATACACGATCAAAGCCACCGACTACCAGGCGTTTCAGGTAAAGCTCAGGTGCAATACGCAGGAACATTTCCATATCGAGCGCATTGTGATGAGTCACGAAAGGCTTGGCTGCAGCGCCGCCCGGGATCGTGTGCAGCATAGGCGTTTCGACTTCCATGAAGTCGTTTTCTGCCATGAAGCGGCGGATCGATGAGATCGCAGCGGTGCGCGCCTTGAAGGTACGGCGCGTATCTTCATTCATGATCAGGTCGACGTAACGCTGGCGATACTTGGTTTCCTGATCGGCGAGGCCGTGGAATTTGTCCGGCAATGGACGCAGCGACTTGGTCAACAGGCGCAGTTCCGTAACCTTGATGGTCAATTCATCGGTCTTGGTTTTGAACAGGGTACCGACTACGCCCAGGATGTCGCCCAGATCGTAGTGATGCAGCGCAGCCATTGCCGCTTCGCCGGTCAGGTCCAGTGTTGCGTAGATCTGGATACGGCCGTCCGCTTTCGCGCCGGATGCATCCTGCAGCGTCGCGAATGCGGCCTTCTTGCCGGCTTCACGTTTCAACATCATGCGGCCAGCCAGCGTGACGGTGACCGGCTCCGCTTCCAGTTCTTCGCGGGTCTTGCCGTCGTACTTCTCATGCAGGTCAGCTGCCTTGTGTTGCGGACGGAAGTCGTTCGGGAAAGCGATGCCTTGTTCACGCAAGGCGCTCAGCTTGGCGCGGCGCTCAGCGATGATTTTGTTTTCGTCTTGCGGTAGCGCTGCTGCAGCGTCGTCGTTGTGCGTAGTCATGGGTGGCAACAATCTGTATGTAAATGGCGATGAATGTGTATTACGGACGGAGTACTTTTATACGCCTTGCTTCAGCGATGCGGCGATGAAATCGTCCAGGTCGCCGTCGAGTACCGCTTTGGTATTGCCGGTTTCGAAGTTGGTGCGCAAATCCTTGATGCGGGACTGATCCAGCACGTATGAACGAATCTGGTGACCCCAGCCAACGTCGGTCTTGGAATCTTCCAGCTTTTGCTGTTCGCTCATGCGATTGCGCATTTCCAGCTCAAACAGTTTGGCTTTCAGCATGTCCCATGCTTCGGCTTTGTTGCGATGCTGCGAACGGTCGTTCTGGCATTGCACGACAATACCGGATGGACCGTGCGTCAGACGCACCGCGGAGTCGGTTTTGTTGATGTGCTGACCACCGGCGCCGGACGCACGATAGGTATCGATGCGAACATCGGCCGGATTGATGTCAATCTCGATCGAGTCGTCGACTTCAGGGTAGACGAACAGGCTGGAGAAGGAGGTGTGACGACCATTGGCAGAATCGAACGGCGATTTGCGCACCAGGCGATGCACACCGGTTTCTGTGCGCAGGAAGCCGTAGGCGTAATCGCCTTCGACTTTGAGGGTCGCGGTTTTGATACCGGCAACCTCGCCATCGGATTGTTCGAGGATTTCGACTTTGAAACCTTTGCGTTCGCAATAGCGCAGGTACTGGCGCAGCAACATCGACGCCCAGTCTTGTGCCTCGGTACCGCCGGCACCGGCCTGGATATCGATAAAGCAGTTGTTGGCATCCATCGGATTGCTGAACATGCGGCGGAATTCCATGCCTTCGACCAGCTTCAGTAATTCCTGTGCATCGTTTTCGATGGCGACGATGGTGTCTTCGTCTTTTTCTTCACGCGCCATTTCAAACAGATCGCGGGCGTCGTTGAGCTCGGAGTCGATCTTGATCAGCGTGTGGACGATCGCTTCCAGCGATTTCTTTTCTTTGCCCAGGTCCTGGGCGCGTTTCTGGTCGTTCCAGACGTCCGGGTCTTCGAGTTCACCGTTGACCTGGTCGAGTTTCTCTGACTTCACATCGAAGTCAAAGATACCTCCGGAGTTCGGTCGCGCGAGTCGTGAGATCGGCGAGCAGGGATTCGAGGGAATTTAAGCGTTCAGCTTCCATGATATTTCTTCAGCAATCAAACCGTGAATTATACCTGAGCTAGTGTTTGCTTTTAAGCCAGTTTCTAGGGCAAACTGGCTTGGCATATCGTTTTTTTAATATTTTAATAATCAAGAAATATTATTAAGGGAGTAACAAATATGGGGCGGTCGCGACACATTTGCGCATTTTTTTGCGCATGTGCTGTACTGACAGGCTGTTCCACGACCCCGGCACCACGCGGGGAAGTCAAGGGGATGTCAGCCAGCGGCAAGGAAATGGGGCAGTCGGATACCAACCGGATTGCGACTATCGCCATGCGTGACAACCTGGAGAGTTTGTACCTGTTGATGGATAAGCTGTACCGGCGCAATCCGGCCGAATGGCGCAAAACCGGTATCAGCCGCGAAGAAAGTATCAAACGGGTGCGCGAAGCGGTCGAACAACGCCAGCCGTGGCCCGGCTTGCAGGGGCAACGCGATATCAAGGCGCTGTCGCTTGCCCTGACGCCGGACTTCGCTGGTGACCGGGTGGCGGCGCTGATCTACAGCAGTGCCGATATGATCATCGCCGCACACGATGGCAAAACCGAATTTTTCCTGATCGATGGCCTGGATGCGCAGCATATCTACAATGCGGCGCGCAATATCGAGATCGCGGTATGGCTGTTGGGTAGCCGGCGCAACAGTAGCGGCAAGGTTTTGTTACTGGCCGACGATATCAGCGAGAACGGGCGCAACCTGAGCTTTGAGCGCGAATTTGGCAAGGTGGTCGGGCGACTCGACCTGATGGCCGAGTTTCTCACTGAAAAGTACCGCCGCGCCGGTATCACTTATGTGCAAAACCTGATCGGCGGATCTTTCCTGCAATTCCTGCCGGTGCGTTGATTTAGTCAGCAGCTTCCGCATGCTCGACCAGCAACTGGACGCGGGTCCTGCCGTTGAATTCATTCGCATCGAGGCGGTAAGCCACGCGTGCACGGTTCGGCAGTGAGTCTATGTGGCCGAACCAGATGGCGTCGTAGCTGGCGCCGTCTTTCTCCAGCGTCAGCTTGAGGTGACGCTCTTTCAGGATGCGTTGATTGACGACGCGGAACTCATCGCAAAACAGCGGCGGTGCAAAGCCCTGGCCCCAGACCTGGGCTTCCATCAATTCAATGAATTGCGTCGTGAAATAAGCCGATTCGAGCGGACCGTCGGTTTCCACCACGCGTTCCAGCTGATTCTGGTCCAGCCAGTCCTTGCCGACCGCTTCAAAAGCCTCGGTAAACGCATCCAGCGCGTCTGCCCGTATCGTCAAGCCGGCTGCCATCGCGTGGCCACCGAACTTATCGATTAGCTTGGGTGCATGCTTGGATACCAGGTCCAGTGCATCGCGCAGATGGAAGCCGGCAATGGAGCGACCCGAGCCTTTGATCCAGCCATCACCGGCATCTGCAAAGGTAATCGTCGGGCGGTAAAACTTATCCTTCAGGCGTGAGGCGACGATGCCGATTACGCCCTGATGCCAGCTCGGATCAAATACGCTGATGGTGGTCTTGTCTTGCGGGTTGAAGTTTTCCAGCAAGAGCAGGGCGGTGTCCTGCATATCCGCTTCGATCGTGCGGCGTTCGCGATTGATTTCATCCAGCTGCTGTGCGATGGCCCAGGCGCGACCTTCATCGTCGGTGGTCAGGCACTCTATGCCCAGCGACATATCGGACAGGCGACCGGCCGCATTCAGGCGCGGGCCGAGTGCAAAACCGAGGTCGAATGGCGAGGCGCGGCGCGCTTCACGTCCGGCGGCACGGAATAGCGCTGCCACGCCGGCATGCATACGTCCGGCACGCATGCGCTTCAAGCCTTGTGCGACCAGGATACGGTTGTTTGCATCCAGCTTGACGACGTCGGCCACGGTGCCCAGTGCGACCAGGTCGAGCAGTGCGTCCAGCTTGGGCTGTGTCTGGGCGTCGAAGATGCCGCGTTTGCGCATTTCTGCCCGCAGCGCCAGCAATACATAAAACATGACGCCGACGCCGGCCAGGTTTTTACTCGGGAAGCCGCAGTCAGGCTGGTTTGGATTCACGATCACGCGCGCCGCCGGCAAGGTATCGGCCGGCAAGTGATGATCGGTGACGACCACGTCTATACCGCGGCGATTGGCTTCGGCGACACCGTCTATGCTGGCGATGCCATTGTCGACGGTGACGATGATGTCCGGCGATTTTTCACGCACGGCCAGCTCGACGATTTCCGGCGTCAGCCCATAGCCATATTCAAAGCGGTTTGGCACGATAAAGTCGACGATCGCACCCATGGCACGCAAGCCGCGCAACGCGACGGCACAGGCGGTGGCGCCGTCGCAGTCATAGTCAGCGACGATAACCAGTTTCTTTTTGGCTGCAATCGCATCGGCCAGGAAGGTGGCGGCGACATCTATCTTCAGCAGGCCGGGCGGCGGGATCAACGCCGTCAGCTCGCTATTCAATTCTTTCAGGTCGAGCAGGCCGCGCGCCGCGTACAGGCGCGCCATGACCGGATGCACGCCGCTTTGCAGCATGCGTTCGGCATCGCGGAAGGGATAAGGGCGGGTCGTGATGCGGGTCATGGTGCCAGGCGTGAGAGTGAAGCTTTGCGCCAGAATTTGCGCAGCGATGATTTGCTGCTGGTGATGGTCGACAAGGCGATGTTATTGCTGAGGGTGATGCTGAATTGATCGAGCTGATTATTCTTGATTGCTTCCAGCAGGGGCGCGAACCAGATTTCTTCCATTGCCTGCAGGCGCATCAGCCATTCCGACCAGTCGCCGGCCATGGACGGTGCGATCAGGCTGTCCAGCGTGAGCAAGCCATGTTGCGGGTGGGTCGCCAGTAATTCGGCGGCCGAGCTGACGGCGCGATGCCTGAGGCCCGCAACCATGAGCGGATTGCGCCCGGAAGATAAACTGAACGTTTCTTCAAATTTATTCGCAGGAGCCGCATTGCTATTGCTTGTGCCGCCCCACAGCCAGACCGAGTTGACCGGTTTCAGGCCACGCATTTCGCGTGCATCATTGGTCGGATGGTCGTGCCAATGCATTTGCACTTCGTTTTGCAATCTGCGCCAGTTGCGTTCTTTCTCGCCTTTCGGCATCCATATATCGATGTTGTGGCCGCAGGCGGCGCTTGGCGTTGACGTCTGTAAGGCGTGCAATTCATCGGCCCGCAGGAACCAGGTATTGGCATCGCCGTACAGCAGTGCCTGGCCGGTTTCGGCAAATAGCGGCTGTACGACTTCGAACAAGCTGCGCGCATCTTCTTCGGATAACTGTAATTGCTGCGTATCGGTCAATACCAGGTGATCGCGCGCGATATGCAAATGCACCGGCTGCAAGATGAACCAGACGCCGTCAGCTGCGGGCAGGCCGAAAGCATCCATTGCATTGCGGGCGGCGGACGGGCTGGAGTCGCCGTTGACGGCGAGGCCGGATTGGCGGGCCAGCCATGTTTCATGCGGCAACGCACGGGCAAAGCCATCGTATGCCTGGTGTTCTGTCAGGTCGCCGCGTCCGAGCAGGGTGGCGAGTGCGGGCGTTTTCAGTTCGCGCAGCAGGTCGCGTGCCATTTCTTTCTGAGGCAGCGCGAACGGTAAAAGGAGTGCAAGTTGAGTCATGCCGCGATTGTAGGGCAATTGCGCGCCTTGCCGCCATCAAGATCGCGATCTGATACTTATCTTGTCTTTGATGCCATGGGGAACGGAATTGGCTGCGGCCGGGTCAATGGCTGGTACGCTTGCCTTTTCATCCTCTTGCTTTGCTGGCGCGGGAGAATGTATGGCAAACTGCGTGCTGCATTCAGGAGCCTTCATTGAGCATCATAAAAAATCTATCTTTCGAATGGCTGGTCGGCATACGCTATACGCGCGCCGGACGACGTAGTGGTCGTAACAGCTTTATCTCATTTATCTCGCTGATTTCGATGGCGGGCATTGCACTTGGCGTGGCGGCACTGATTATCGTGCTGTCGGTCATGAACGGCTTCCAGAAGGAGGTGCGTGACCGCATGCTATCGGTGTTGTCGCATATCGAAATCTTTGAACCGCAAGGTGCGTTGCCGAACTGGCAGGAAACCGCACGCGAAGCATTCACCAACAAGGAAGTGCGCGGTGCAGCACCGTACGTCGATGCACAGGCAATGATGACGCGTGATGACACTTTGCGTGGTGTTGCAGTCCGTGGTGTGTTGCCGGCGGAAGAGCCGAAGGTGTCGGACGTGGCTTCGCAAGTACGCCAGGGCAGCCTCGATAATCTGCGGCCCGGCGAATTCAATATCGTGCTCGGCAATGAGCTGGCGCGCGGCATGGGCGCACAACTGGGCGACAAGGTCACGATGATCGCGCCGCAGGGACAGGTGACGCCGGCCGGTGTGATCCCGCGCCTGAAGCAATTCACCGTGGTCGGTATCTTCGACTCCGGTCATTTTGAATACGATTCGACGCTGGCCTTCATCCATATCAATGATGCGATGACCATGTTCAAACTGCCGGCACCGTCGGGTTTGCGCCTGAAGATCGCCGACATGCAGCGCGCTCCGCAAGTGGCGATGGATTTGACGCAGGTCATTAGTGGCAATGTGTTGATACGCGATTGGTCGCGGCAGAACCGCAACTGGTTTGCCGCGGTGCAGACGGAAAAACGCATGATGTTCATCATCCTGACCCTGATCATTGCAGTGGCCGCGTTCAACCTGGTGTCGACGCTGGTGATGACGGTGACTGACAAGCAGGCTGATATCGCGATCCTGCGTACGCTTGGTGCCTCGCCGCGTTCCATCATGAAGATTTTCATGATCCAGGGCGCGCTGGTGGGCTTGATAGGAACCGCGCTGGGCGTCGGTGGCGGGGTATTGATTGCGTCGAATATCGATGTCATCGTGCCTTTCATTGAACGCCTGCTGCACGTGCAATTCCTGCCGAAAGATATTTACCTGATTAGTGAGTTGCCATCCGATCTGCGCTGGAACGATGTCTGGACCATCGGCAGTGTGGCGGTGGTACTTTCATTTGTTGCGACGCTGTACCCAAGCTGGTGGGCTGCCCGCGTAAAACCTGCGGAGGCATTGCGTTATGAGTGAACATGTATTGGCGTGCCGCAATCTGGCAAAGACTTTCACGCAAGGGAAGTATTCGGTCAATGTATTGAAGGATGTGAACCTGGATATCGTCAAGGGCGAGCGCGTCGCGATCGTCGGTGCATCCGGTTCCGGCAAATCAACCTTGCTGCATTTGCTCGGTGGGCTTGATACGCCGAGTGCCGGTTCGGTAACCTTGCTGAACCAGGACTTTGCAACGCTGGATGAAAAGAAGCGTGGCGACCTGCGCAATAAATCATTGGGTTTCGTTTATCAGTTCCACCATTTGTTACCGGAATTTTCGGCGCTGGATAATGTGGCGATGCCGCTGATGATACGGCGCGTACCGCGTTCCGAAGCGCATGAAAAGGCGCGTGCCATCCTGGCGCGGGTCGGGCTTGAACATCGCGTCACGCACGTGCCGGGCGAATTGTCCGGCGGTGAGCGGCAACGCGTAGCCTTGGCGCGTGCGCTGGTGACACAGCCGGCTTGCGTACTGGCCGATGAGCCTACCGGTAACCTGGATCGGGTCACTGCACACAAGACCTTCGACCTGATGCTGGAATTGTCGCGTACGCTGGGGACTGCATTTATCATCGTCACACATGATGTTGAACTGGCCACGCACTGCGACCGGATCATGCGCTTGTCGGATGATGGTTTGCACCCTTATACGGATTGATGTTTTTCCTGGATAGCCATGGATGATTTGTACTTCCATCATCTGATTGCGCATTGCTGACATGTGGGTCGATACGCACTGTCATCTGGATGCAGCAGAGTTTGCGGGTGTCGAAGATGCCGTCGCAGAGGGCGCTGCGCAGAAACAGGTCAGCATGATCGTGATCCCGGCGGTTGCGCGCGATAATTTCGTGACGGTGGCGGAGCTGGCACGCAAGCATGGCAATTGCAGTTATGCGCTGGGCATCCATCCTATCTATGTGCCGCGGGCACAGGAAAGTGATCTTGCCTTGCTGCGCGAGACTGTGGCTGCGGCCATGAACGATACGCGCTTCGTCGCCCTGGGTGAAATCGGGCTGGATTTCTTTGTGCCTATGCTGACGACACCTGAGATGCGCGAGAAGCAGGAGTTCTTCTACGCCGAGCAACTCAAGATCGCACGTGATTTTGACTTACCGGTCTTGCTGCATGTGCGGCGTTCGCAAGATAGCATCCTCAAGTACTTGCGTCGTATCAAGGTGGTCGGTGGTATCGCGCACGCATTCAACGGCAGCTTCCAGCAAGCGGAAACCTTTATCTCACTCGGTTTCAAATTAGGGTTTGGAGGCGCGATGACTTTCACCCGTGCGCTTCAAATCCGGCGCATGGCAAGCACCTTGGCGCTGGAATCGATTGTGCTGGAAACCGACGCACCGGATATTTCACCGGCCTGGTTGCACCCGCAGCGTAACAGCCCGGAAGAATTACCCAATATAGGCCAGGTCCTGGCCGAACTGCGTGGATTGCCACTGGATGCCGTCGCGCGGCAGACGACTGCCAATGCCCTTGCCGTGATGCCGCGGCTGGGCAGCTTTATTTAGGTAGCGGCATGCGTAGCACCATCATCGGTTTTGTTATCGGTGCTGCGTGGCTACAAACGCGGGCGACGCTGCCGCAGTATTTTTCCATCCTGTTATTGCTGATTGCTGCCTGTGTACTGTTGGCGCTGGCCCGCCATTCCATCCTGCATAAATTCAAGACGCCTTTGCTTGCACTATTCGGTGCAGTGCTGGGTTTTGTCTGGGCGGCTTTGTTTGCGCAATATTATTTGTCGCATGAATTACCGAAGGAACTGGAGGGCAAGGACATCACCGTCATCGGTACCGTTGCCAGCCTGCCCAATTATTTCGAACGTGGCGTGCGTTTCAATTTTGCGGTGGAAGAAGTATTGCCGCTTGATGGCGTCGCCCCGGCTATTCCACGCAAGCTGGCTCTGTCCTGGTATTCGTCATTCAATCCGCAAGACAGGCAGGGCATCGGTGAGATCCATGCAGGGGAACGCTGGCAACTGACCTTGCGCCTGCGTCGTCCGCATGGCAATGCCAATCCCTATGGCTTCGATTATGAGCGCTGGCTGCTGGAGCAGAATATCCGGGCGACCGGCTATGTGCGTCCCGATCAAAAGGCGGAATTCAAGAATGAACGCTTGGCACCGTTTGTATTCAGTTTCAATAATGTCGTCGAGCGTAGTCGTGGCTGGCTACGTGCCCGCATCGAACAAACATTACAGGGACAGCCCTATGCCGGTGTGATCGTGGCCTTGGTGGTGGGTGACCAGCGCGCGATCAGCCAGCCGGATTGGGCGGTGTTTAACCGGACCGGCGTCTCGCATCTGATTTCAATTTCGGGTTTGCATATCACGATGATTGCGGCCATGTTCGCCGGCCTCGTGTTTGCATTGTGGCGACGTTCCTTCTTTACTTCGGCCAGCCTGCCTTTGCGCTTGCCGGCACAAAAGGCAGCTGCACTGGCGGGTGGCCTGGCAGCATTGGTGTATGTCTTGCTGGCCGGTTCCGGCGTGCCGGCGCAACGCACGCTGTATATGTTGACGGTCGTGGCACTGGCCTTGTGGTACGGGCGGCTTACCAGTGTTTCCTATGTCTTGTGCCTGGCCTTGGGTGTCGTGGTCTTGCTGGATCCATGGTCGGTGCTGGGGCCGGGCTTCTGGTTATCCTTCGGCGCGGTGGCGGTGATCCTGTACGTGAGCGTCGGACGTGCGCGGGCTCCGGTGAAGGCAGGGCAGTCACGTTGGCGTGTTGCCTTGCGGAATGCAGGAATGACGCAGTACGCGGTGACCATCGGCCTGGTGCCGCTGACTGTACTCATGTTTGGCCAGGCTTCGCTGGTCAGTCCGCTTGCCAATGCCATAGCGATCCCGCTGGTCAGTTTCCTCGTGACGCCGTTGGCATTGGTCGGTAGTGTCTTGCCGGCACCTTTGTCCGGATGGTGTCTGCAAGTTGCACACTGGCTGGTACAGGAGCTGGCACAGCTGTTGACCTGGATGAGCAGTTGGCAACTGGCGGTCTGGACTGTGCCGATTCCAAGCTGGTGGATGTTTGCACTGGCCTTGTTCGGGACGGTATGGATGCTGGCGCCACGTGGCTGGCCGGCCCGTTACCTGGGTTTGTTTGCATGGCTGCCTTTGCTGCTGAATACGGCGACGCATCCGCGTGCCGGTGAAATGTGGGTGACGGCATTCGATGTCGGGCAGGGTATGGCCTTGCTGATTGAAACGGAAAAACATCGTCTCCTTTACGATACCGGCCCGGTGTATTCGCCTGAATCGGATGGCGGCAATCGCGTCATCCTGCCTTACCTGCATGCACGCGGCATCAATAAGCTGGACGGTATGATGATCTCGCATAGCGATAACGATCATTCCGGAGGTGCTTTATCCATCCTCAAGGAAGTCAACGTTGCACAACTGTCGACTTCCTTGCCGCTCGATCATCCGATTGTGGATAGCGGGTCGTCGCACCAGCGTTGTGCGGCAGGGCAGGCATGGGAATGGGATGGTGTGCGCTTTGAAGTGCTGCATCCGCCGCAGGACCTGTATGAAAGCACCAAGTGGAAACCGAATGCGCGCAGCTGTACGCTGAAGATAACGCTGGGCGAGTATGGGATCCTGTTGCCGGGTGATATAGAGAAAAGGCAGGAAGCGGCGCTGGTTGCCAGCGACCCGGAAAGCCTGCGTGCGAATATTTTGCTGGCGCCGCATCACGGTAGCGGTACCTCATCGACCGAAGCTTTCCTGCGAGCGGTCAATCCGCAGTTCGCGATATTCCAGGTCGGTTACCGCAATCGCTACCGCCACCCGAAGCAAGAAGTCTATGATCGTTATGGTGCATTGGGGATTTCACGTTTGCGCAGCGACGACACCGGGGCCATCAGCCTGCGCTTCGGTTCGCAAATGCAGGTCAGCGATTACCGAAGCGAGCATGCACGCTACTGGTACGGGCGTTAGCCGCTGGCGTTGCGATTTTTGTATTTCCAGCGCTTTGACCAGGGGATGCCCAAAGCCTTGTCCGGCAAGGCTTTGCCGATCCGTCCCGTGCTGCGGCGGGATTGAAACCCGGGAATTTGTTTCGGCCGCTTTAAATTCATCTGAAAACCTCGAAGAACCGGGCGGGTTTGCGGTATAATTTGAATTTCCCGCACGTGCCATTCGGCACCTTCTGTAATGACCAAGTTTGTATTCGTCACTGGCGGCGTTGTGTCTTCCCTTGGTAAAGGGATTGCCGCCGCCTCTCTCGCTGCGATCCTCGAATCGCGCGGCCTCAAAGTCACTCTTCTCAAGCTCGATCCGTATATCAACGTTGATCCCGGCACGATGAGTCCGTTCCAGCATGGTGAAGTCTTCGTTACTGAAGACGGCGCCGAGACCGATCTCGATCTTGGTCACTACGAACGTTTCATCACTGCGAAGATGCGCAAGGTGAATAACTTCACGACCGGCCAGATTTATGAATCCGTGATCCGCAAGGAACGTCGCGGTGAATATCTGGGCAAGACGGTGCAGGTTATTCCGCACATCACCAACGAGATCCAGGATTACATCCATCGTGGCGCCGAAGGTTTCGATGTTGCCCTGGTGGAAATCGGCGGTACTGTCGGTGATATCGAATCGCTGCCTTTCCTCGAAGCCGCCCGTCAATTGAGCCTGCGTGCCGGCCGTAATGCCGCTGCATTCGTGCACCTGACACTGGTACCTTACCTGGCGTCCGCCGGTGAGTTGAAAACCAAACCTACCCAACACAGCGTGCAAAAACTGCGTGAAATCGGTATTTCACCGGATGCGCTGCTGTGCCGTGCCGATCGCCAGATCCCTGATGATGAACGCGCGAAGATTTCGCTGTTCTCGAATGTGCAGGAAGACGCAGTGATCTCGGTCTGGGATGCGGATACGATTTACAAGATTCCACAAATGCTGCACGACCAGGGCCTGGATCGCATCGTTTGCGAAAAACTCGCCTTGTCGCCGAAACCGGCTGACCTGTCGATGTGGACCAAGCTGGTGCATTCACTGGAAAATCCAAAGGATAGCGTCACCATTGGTATGGTCGGTAAATATGTTGACCTGACCGAATCGTACAAATCGCTGACAGAAGCATTGCGTCATGCCGGTATCCATACCGAAAGCCGCGTCAATATCGAATACCTCGATTCGGAAGAAATCGAAAACACCGGGCCGCAATGCCTGGCCAAGTACGATGCGATCCTGGTGCCTGGCGGTTTCGGCAAACGTGGTGTCGAAGGCAAGATCGCTTCAGCCCGTTTCGCCCGCGAAAGCAAGATTCCTTACCTCGGCATTTGCCTCGGCATGCAAGTCGCGCTGATTGAATATGCGCGCGATGTTGCCGGCCTGACCAAAGCCAATTCGACCGAGTTTGATGCCGATACAGAACAACCGGTAGTGGCGCTGATCAATGAATGGCAAAACCATGACGGCAAGGTTGAGCGTCGTGATGCCAATTCCGACCTGGGCGGCACCATGCGCCTGGGCGCGCAGACCTGCGCGGTCAAGCCGGGTACGCTGGCAGCGGAAATCTACGGTAGCGAAGTGACCGAGCGTCACCGTCATCGTTACGAAGCAAATAACCATTATCTTGGTCGTGTTGAAGATGCAGGCCTGATTGTTTCGGCCCGCACCCCGACCGAATCCCTGTGCGAAATCATGGAATTGCCGCGTACCGTGCATCCTTGGTATGTCGGCGTGCAGTACCACCCTGAGTTCAAGTCAACCCCGCGTGACGGACATCCGTTGTTCATCTCGTTCATCAAGGCGGCGCTGGCTCACAAACATGCAGGGCAGGCCAAGAAGTAAACGCAGCAAAGAGTATCGAAGCAGCTTCCATATTCATACAAACGTTAAAAGAATTTGTAATTTAGGAGAATTAGATGAGTGCAATTGTTGACATCATTGGTCGCGAAGTAATTGATTCACGCGGCAATCCGACCGTCGAATGCGATGTCTTGCTGGAGTCTGGTGTAATGGGCCGTGCGGCCGTGCCGTCCGGCGCGTCGACCGGTTCGCGTGAAGCAATCGAATTGCGCGATGGTGACAAGAGCCGCTATTTCGGCAAAGGTGTGTTGAAGGCATGTGAACACATCAATACCGAAATTTCCGAAGCCATCATGGGCCTGGATGCGAATGAACAAGCTTTCCTCGACCGCACCCTGATCGACCTCGACGGTACTGAAAACAAGGCACGCCTGGGCGCCAACGCTACATTGGCAGTGTCGATGGCGGTAGCGAAGGCTGCGGCTGAAGAGTCCGGTTTGCCGCTGTACCGCTATTTCGGCGGTTCGGGCGCGATGCAAATGCCAGTGCCGATGATGAACGTCATCAACGGTGGTGCACACGCGAACAACAATCTGGATTTGCAAGAGTTCATGATTATCCCGGTCGGCGCACCTAGCTTCCGTGAAGCGATCCGCTACGGCGCGGAAGTGTTCCACACACTGAAAAAAATCATCAATGACAAAGGCTTGCCGACTTCGGTAGGCGATGAAGGCGGTTTCGCTCCTTCGGTGGAAAACCATGAAGCAGCGATCAAACTGATCCTGCAAGCAATCGAACAAGCCGGCTACGAGCCAGGCACGCAAATCGCGTTGGGCCTGGATTGCGCAGCCAGCGAATTCTACAAGGATGGCAAATACCATCTGGCCGGCGAAGGCATGACCTTGTCGAGCGCTGACTTCACCAACCTGCTGGGCACCTGGTGCGACAAATACCCGATCATCTCGATTGAAGACGGCATGGCCGAAAACGATTGGGACGGCTGGGCGACCCTGACCAATGCACTGGGCAAGAAAGTGCAATTGGTTGGCGACGATCTGTTCGTTACCAACACCAAGATCCTGCGTGAAGGCATCCAGAAAAACATCGCTAATTCGATCCTGATCAAGATCAACCAGATCGGTACCCTGACCGAAACTTTCGCTGCGATTGAAATGGCGAAACGTGCCGGCTATACCGCTGTGATCTCGCATCGTTCGGGTGAAACCGAAGATTCGACGATTGCCGATATCGCAGTTGGTACCAATTCCCTGCAAATCAAAACCGGCTCAATGTCGCGTTCGGATCGTATGGCGAAGTACAACCAGTTGTTGCGTATTGAAGAAGATTTGGGCGATATCGCGAGCTACCCAGGTCGCGGCGCTTTCTACAATTTGAAGTAATCGATCACCGGTCATACAGCGATGCTGGATGACCGGTTCTTTCTTGTACATGTCCGATGCGCCTCATTATTCTTTGTCTCGCAGCGCTGGTGGTGCTGATCCAATTCCCGCTATGGCTGGGAAAGGGTGGCTGGCTGCGCGTGTGGGACCTGGATCACCAGGTAGTGGCGGCACAAAAAAAGAATGACGAACTCAAGGCGCGTAACGCCAAACTGAATTCCGAAGTGCAGGATTTGAAGGAAGGTACCGGCGCAGTGGAAGAACGCGCCCGTTACGAACTTGGCATGATCAAGGAAAACGAAGTGTTCGTGCAGATCCTTGATCCAAACAAGAAATCCACTTTCGTCTCGATTCCCCCGCCTGTAGTAGAGCCCAAAGAAAAACGCTGAACGATACGCGTGCTGCATATACATGCAGGCACGCGTCCTTGATATGACTTAATGCTTGATCGGGCTGGCCGGGATCAGGGTTTCCACCGGTGCTTCAGTCACGAACAATTGGGCGCAATCGACCGGGTCAAATTCGTAATGCTGGCCGCAGAAGTCGCAGTCTATCGCCAGTTTCCCCATTTCTTCCAAAGCAGAGTCCACTTCCGCCTGGCCCAGCATTTTCAGCATGGAGCCGACTTTTTCACGCGTGCAGCTGCACAGGAAGTTCGGATGTTTCGGATCGAAAATGCGGATGTCTTCTTCCCAGAACAGGCGACGCATCACGGTTTCGATATCGGTTGAAAGCAGCTCTTCGGTACGCAGCGTGGAAGCCAGCATCACCGAACGATCCCATGGTTCCATCTCATCGCCGCTGACAGCCTTGATGCCACCTTCGTGCGGCAGCTTCTGCAGCAGCAAGCCGCGTGACACATTGGCGTCTGCCGCCAACCACAGGCGGGTATCCAGTTGTTCCGAGCGCATCATGTAATTCTCGATCACGGTCGCCACCGATTCACCATCCAGCGGCACGATGCCCTGGTAGGCTTGCTGGCCAGGCAGCTTGTCCTTCGGGTCCAGCGTGATGACAAAGCGGCCGCCGCCATTCAAATTGACCAGTTGCGGCAGCGTTGCGTCATCGGCGATGACTGCGGTCTCCGCCAGTTTGGCGGTAGCGCGCATATTCAGGTCGGAGTCGCATTCGACTACCAGCAGGCGCAGCGGGCCGTCGCCATGGATTTGCATCACGATGGCACCGTTGAACTTCAGGTTTGCCGACAGCAGCGCGGCGGCCGACAGCATTTCACCGAGTATGGTTTTCACCGCAGCCGGATAGTCGCGTCGTGCCTGCACATGCTTCCATGTTTCGGAGACGTCCACCAGCTCACCGCGTACTGCAGTGTTTTCGAACATGAATTTTTGGAGTGTATCGGTCATGCTTATCCTATCCGTTTTAATGTATTTTTAAAGTCGCGCGCACGTTCTACATAACTGTTTGCAATGCGCTGCAAGTTGGCGACATCCGCCTCGTTCAATGTCCGTATGGCCCGGGCAGGTGCGCCCAGGATCAGTGAGTTGTCCGGGAACTCCTTGCCTTCGGTGACCAGCGCACCCGCGCCGACCAGGCAGTTCTTACCGATTTTTGCACCATTCAGGATAATTGCCTGGATCCCGACCAATGAGCCTTCGCCAATGCTGCAGCCGTGTATCATCGCCTGATGGCCAACGCTGACATTGTCTGCCAGTGTCAACGGGAAACCGGGGTCGGCATGCAGTACGGCACCTTCCTGCAAATTGCAGTTGCGGCCTATGGTGATGTCTTCATTGTCACCGCGTATCGCCACCTGGAACCAGACACTGGAGTTATCCATGATGGTGACGCGGCCGACGACGGTGGCGCTGTCCGTCACGTAAGCAGAAGGAGCAATGTTCGGGGCGTGTTCGCCTAATTGGTAGATGGCCATGTTGTCAGTAAAATGGATGCTTGTTGGCTGTACCCGGGTACGGCTTTAATCGTCTTTGATGACAGGGCTGCATGCCTGCAGCCGGATCAATCCCCACAAATGGGGCCACATTCCTGAATTGGAAGGCCGAAAAGCGCATGAATTGGCAGCCCAGGCTGCGCAATCAGGTATAAAAGTGCTATTTTACGTTACTCACATGAATATCCCCGAATCTGCGCCCGGCGCACAGCATGAATTGCGCGCGCTGGCGCTGTATTGGGCCGGCCAGACCGATGCCGCGCTCAAGGCGGCCGGCGTGATCGAATTGGCAAAATCCTGGCATGCCGGACAACTCAGCCTGGATACCGATGCCAGTTTGCAGGCGCAAACGGCAATCCCGGGGCGTCCCGCCTTGCCAGAGCTGATCTCACCCAAGTTCGTCAAGCATCGGTCGATGCGGACCGACGAGGGGCGGGCGGCGCTGATCCATGCACTCACGCATATCGAATTCAATGCCATCAACCTGGCGCTGGACGCGATCTGGCGTTTTGCCGGCATGCCGTCGGCTTACTATGCGGACTGGTTGCAGGTCGCAGGCGAGGAAGCCTTGCATTACTCATTGCTGGCCGGGCATTTACAGGTGCTTGGCCATCGCTATGGTGACTTTGCCGCGCATAACAGCATGTGGGAGATGGCGGACAAGACCAGTGGCGATATCCTCGCGCGCATGGCCCTGGTGCCGCGTACGCTGGAAGCGCGTGGGCTGGACGCTACACCACTGACACGGGCCAAACTGGCACAGGCGGGCGACCAGGCGGCAGCCGAAATCCTCGATATCATCCTGCGCGATGAGATAGGCCACGTCGCGATAGGCAACCACTGGTACAAAGTATTGTGTGATGAGCGCGGGCTTGATCCCTTGACAACTTACGCCGATTTGGCCTTACACTACAAGGTGCCTGTATTGCGTGGGCCTTTCAACCTGGACGCCAGAAGGGCTGCCGGCTTCAGCGAACCGGAACTGGATGCACTGCAAGGTGAAGCGCAATAAGTTTTTGCCGCACCCGTTGTTTGCACTTGTTACACCCTGTTACTGCATGAATGGAAACTTGATTCAACGTTCTTAGTCTGATGGAAAGATTGTCGTATCGATAATCGCAATGCGTAGGGATGTTTCTCTGCCAGTGCATTTTGGTTTGAGGCATCTTTTTCGTATCACTCATAAAAGGGAAAATCATGAATTCAAGCAAAACTCTACTCTCGATACTTGCAGCAAGTGTATTGATCGCGGGGCTGGCCGCCTGCCAGAAAAAAGAAGAAGTTGGCGGTCCGGCGGAAACCACCGGTCAGAAGATAGACCAGGCGGCTGCCGCTGCAGGACAGAAAATAGATGAAGCCGCTGCCAAGGTAAGTGCCGAAGCAGAAAAAGCGAAGACTGACATCAGTCAGGGCGCTGCCAATATGACCGATGCGGCCGGCAAAAAAGTGGAAGAAGTCGGCGTGAAAATGCAGGACTCCGCGAAAGACAGCACCAGCAAATAAGCTGTCCAAGCGAAGCGCGCCGCCGGTTCCTGACTGGCGGCGCGCTTCGTTGTTTACGGCCTGTGTTTGCATTTGCCTGCAGCTGGGGGTGAAGCGCCGGACGGGCTGGAATGTAAAATGCTTAGCTGTGCTGCAGCATTTTTTACAGCGGAATTTTTACTCACGTTTTTACTTTACTCAGCATGAAGCCTTCACGCTCGGAATGGATCACTATCCGCGGTTTGCAATACCACATACGGCATTGGGGCGAGCCGGATGCGCCTGTCCTGTTCATGCTGCATGGCTGGATGGATGTCTCGGCTTCTTTCCAGTTCCTGGTTGATGCATTGAAAGATGACTGGCATGTGATTGCACCGGATTGGCGCGGCTTTGGGCTGACTGAACATGCAGACGGCAATTACTGGTTCCCTGATTACCTGGCGGACCTGGATGCGATCCTGCTGCATTATTCTCCGACGCGGCCGGTCAATTTGCTTGGTCACAGCCTCGGCGCGAATGTCGCCGGGATCTATGCCGGCGTGCGGCCCGGGCGGATTGCGCGTTTGATCATGCTGGAAGGTTTCGGTATGCCGGCCACGCAAGCGCAGGATGCACCGGCGCGCTTTGGTAATTGGCTGGATGAATTGCGTGAGCCGCCCGTACTGCGCAGCTATGGCAGCCCGGCAGAAGTTGCACGAAGGCTGCAAAAGAATAATCCGCGCCTGAATAATGAACGCGCCGCCTTTTTATCTGTCCATTGGGCAGCGCCCGATAAGGATGGGCGTTGGGAGTTGCAGGCAGATCCTGCGCATCGCTTGTCGAATCCCTACCTTTACCGGATCGAAGAGGTGCTGGCTTGCTGGCGTGCCATCTCGGCCCCGGTATTGTGGGTAGAGGGTAGGCAGAGTGAATTGCTGGCGCGTTTTGGAGCTGATCCGCGCGCAGAGATTGATAAGCGTATTGCATGTATCGCCGATGCCACCATATTGTTGTTGGATGACGCCGGGCACATGTTGCAGCATGACCAGCCGGAAATGATCGCTGTCGCGATCGAGGAATTCCTGGACTGATACTGCTTATCGTCTTTTGCCGTACAGCAAATCACCGTTATCCCGCGTACAATCGTCATATGCACCACTACTGGTGCATCACTATAGAATTTGCATGTTAAACGCTGACCTACATTGCCACTCCAATTTTTCCGACGGTACGCTGACACCGACGGCCCTGGCTGCACGTGCCAAGGCGAATGGTGTCGATGTCTGGGCGATGACCGACCACGATGAGGTTGGCGGACTGGCCGAGGCACGTGCCGCTGCCGCCGCACTGGATTTACCCTTTGTAGCCGGCGTCGAAATTTCGATTACCTGGTCGGGCCAGACTGTCCACATCGTCGGCTTGCAGATTGATGAAACGAATGAAACCCTGGTCAATGGCTTGGCCACCACACGTGGCGGACGTGAACCGCGTGCGCGCGAAATAGCAGCACAACTGGAGAAAATCGGTATAAAGGGTGCGTATGAAGGCGCACTCAAATTCGTCGATAATCCTGACCTGATTTCTCGTACCCACTTCGCGCGCTATATCATCGAACTCGGTTTGTGCGATAACCTGCATGATGTGTTTGCCAACTACCTGGGTGAGGGCAAGCCGGGCTTCGTGCCGCATCGCTGGGCCAGTTTGCAAAACTCGGTCGAGTGGATACGCGCTGCGGGCGGAATTGCAGTGATAGCGCACCCGGGCCGTTATAAGTTCACGGATCTGGCATTTGATGCCTTGTTTAAGGAATTTAAATCCTTCGGCGGTGTCGGAATCGAAGTGACGACAGGCAGCCATACCGTTGATCAATACGATTTTTATGCGAAGGTCGCAAAGGATTATGATTTCCTCGCGTCACGTGGTTCCGATTTCCATGGCCCCGGTGAATCTCGCGTTGATCTGGGGGGCTTGCCACCATTGCCACTGGGTGTGAAACCCGTCTGGCATAACTGGGGGTGGTGAAACTTGTGAAGATTTCGTTAAAAACAGTGAGTTACACTATTGAAATTTTCGATTGCGGTCTTATTTAGGAATCGCTCTTAACCCCCCTCTGGAGGCTATTGAATGAAACGTATTTTCCTGTTCATCGCGACGAATATTGCAGTCATTGCGGTGATGTCCGTGGTCCTGTCGCTATTGGGCGTCGACCGCTTCATCTCGCAGGCAGGCCTGAACCTGCCTATGCTGCTGGTGTTCTCGCTGGTGGTTGGTTTCACCGGCTCCATCATCTCGCTGCTAATCAGCAAGCCGATGGCCAAGTGGTCGACTGGTGCGCGCGTGATCGATGCGCCGTCGTCCAGCACTGAACTGTGGCTGATCGATACCGTCAGCAAGCTGGCGCAACGCGCCGGTATCAAGATGCCGGAAGTTGCTGTTTATGACGGTGAACCGAATGCATTCGCGACCGGTGCTTTCCGCGACTCGGCTTTGGTGGCGGTGTCGACCGGCCTGCTGCAAAGCATGACGAAAGATGAAGTCGAAGCCGTACTCGCGCATGAAGTGGCCCACGTTGCCAATGGCGATATGGTCACCATGACGCTGGTGCAGGGCGTGGTGAATACCTTCGTCGTGTTCCTGTCACGTGTGGTTGGTTATTTCGTTGATCGTGCGATTTCGCGTGACAACAATAACAGCCAGGGTATCGGTTACACGATTACAGTGATCGTGTCGCAAATCGTATTCGGTATTGCGGCTTCGGTGATCGTTGCATGGTTTTCGCGCCATCGCGAATTCCGTGCGGATGCAGGTGCTGCCAAATTGCTGGGCAGCCCGCAACCGATGATGAAAGCATTGGCGCGTCTGGGTGGTATTGAACCGACCAGCCTGCCGGAAGGCCTGGCTTCGCTGGGTATTAATGACAAGCCAGGATTTGCGGCTTTGTTTTCCAGCCATCCGCCTATCGAAGACCGTATTGCCGCTTTACGTAGCCTGCAATAATTTAAACAAAGGAAGGCGTGGCGGCGGTGACCCAAGGGTCGCCGCCGCTCTTATTTTATGAGTCAATTTTTTCAAATCCATCCGGATAATCCGCAAGCGCGATTGATCAGCCAGGCCGTACAAATCGTCAGGGACGGCGGCATCGTCGCCTTGCCGACCGACTCCTGCTATGCGCTGGTATGCCATCTCGATGACAAGGATGCGGTGGCACGTTTGCGTCGCATCCGGAATGTCGATGACAAGCATCACCTGACGCTGCTGTGCCGCGACCTGAGCGAGATCGCCTTGTATGCCAAGGTCGATAACCAGCAGTATCGGATGTTGAAGGCGGCAACGCCTGGCGCGTATACCTTCATCCTCGAAGCGACCAAGGAAGTACCGCGACGCCTGAGCCACCCGTCACGCAAGACCATTGGTTTGCGCGTCCCGGAAAACCGTATCGTGCATGCCTTGCTGGAAGAATTGGCGCAGCCTTTGCTCGGTACCACGCTGATCCTGCCGGGCGAAGATGAACCGCTGACCGATCCGGAAGATGTACGTGATCGCCTGAACAAGGTGGTGGACCTGGTGATCGATGGCGGCGCCTGCAGTTTTGAGCCGACTACCGTGATCGACCTGACCAGCGGTGAACCAGTACTGCAGCGCCAGGGGCGCGGCGATGCCACGCTATTCGGCCTGTAAACAGCCTTTCCCATCGCGCTTGTCGGCAACTGCCGGCAAGCGTGTCTTGTATGCCGCCATTGATGCTGTGAGCGGGTATATATCCGATTGCTTTAGCTGTTGTCACAAACGACAGCATCCCCTCTGATAAAATTCTGCCGATGAACGATCTTATCCAAACCTTTTCCGTTTATGCATTGCCTATCGTTTTTGCGATTACGCTGCATGAAGCGGCGCATGCCTATGCTGCCAAGTACTTTGGCGATACCACTGCCTATGCGCAAGGGCGTATGAGCCTGAATCCGATCAAGCACATTGATCCTATCGGTACCTTGCTGATTCCTATCGTGCTGTATTTCGCCGGTAGTCCCTTCCTGTTCGGTTACGCCAAGCCGGTGCCGGTCAATTTCGCCAATTTGCGCAACCCGAAGAAGCAGATGGCATTTGTCGCGCTGGCCGGCCCTGCGGCCAACCTGGTGATGGCACTGATGTGGATGTTGTTGGCGGTCTTCCTGCATGCATTCGGTTCCAATGAAGAATTCTTGATGCGCATGGCGCAGGCCGGTATTCTGACCAACCTGGTGATTTTTGCGTTTAACCTGTTCCCGATCCCGCCGCTGGATGGCGGCCGCATCATGACCAGCCTCTTGCCGAATAAATATGCGTACAAGTTTGCGCAACTGGAGCCGTATGGCTTCTTTATCGTGCTGGCGCTGGTCTTCTTGAAGGTACTGCATTTCTGGATGGTGCCGGTCATGACGATAGCCGAAACCGGTTTGTTGCTGCTGATTTCTCCGATTACTTTTTTACTGAACTGAGTTCGCGTGTCGCAGCCACCGATGATGCCGATTCCAGGCACTAACGCACACAATGCAATGGATAGGGCTTCGGCCTGGGTTACCCGCTTTGCGCCGCTGATCCCTGATGGCGAAGTGATGGACCTGGCCTGTGGAGCAGGGCGCCATAGCCGTTTGCTGGCACAGCATGGACATGCGGTACTGGCAGTCGACCGGAACGCAGAAGCACTGGCTTTGGCGGCTGGTCCCGGCATCCAGACCATGCAAGTCGACCTGGAAACCGAAGATCCGGCGGCGAGCTGGCCGTTTGCAGAGGCTCGCTTTGCCGGCATCGTCGTCACCAATTACCTGCATCGCCCCTTGTGGGGCAGCCTGGTCGCCAGCCTGGCAAGCAATGGCATGCTGATTTATGAAACCTTTGCATTGGGAAATGAGCAATTTGGCAAGCCGTCGAATCCGGCTTTCCTGCTGGCGCACGGTGAATTGCTGGATGTCGCCCGTCAGTACGGCTTGCAGGTGGTGGCCTATGAAGACGGATATATCGCCGAACCCAAGCCGGCGATGGTGCAAAGGATTTGCATGATAAAGGCCGATAATCAGGTGGATAAAGGCATTCCGGTCACAAATCTGCGCTTAAATTGAGCTTCTATTCTTTGCAAGAGCACACCACATAAGCGGGCGATCCGCTACAATCTAATATTATCCAATTTTTTCGCTCACACACTATTATGATTCAGGGCAGCTTAGTCGCAATCGTTACTCCCATGCACGCCGACGGTTCACTCGATTTACCGGGTTTGCGTAAATTGATTGATTGGCATATCGCGGAAGGTACAGACGGCATCGTTATCGTCGGTACCACCGGCGAATCGCCAACCGTCTCTGTTGATGAACATTGCGAGCTGATCCGCGTCGCGGTTGAGCACACCGCCAAGCGTGTCCCTGTCATCGCCGGTACCGGCGGCAACTCGACTTCCGAAGCGATCGAACTGACCCAGTTTGCCAAAGATGTGGGTGCAGATGCTTCCCTGCAGGTTGTGCCTTACTACAACCGTCCGACGCAGGAAGGCATGTACCAGCATTTCAAGAAAATCGCCGAAGCGGTTGATTTGCCTGTGATCCTGTACAACGTTCCTGGTCGTACCGTAGCCGATATGTCGAATGACACCATCGTGCGCCTGTCGAAAGTGCCGGGCATCATCGGCGTCAAGGATGCGACCGGTAACATCGGTCGCGGCACTGAATTGCTGCGCCTGGTCCGCAAAGATTTCGCCGTATATTCGGGTGACGATGCAACTGCAATGGCCCTGATGTTCTGTGGTGCCAAAGGCAATATTTCGGTTACTGCCAACGTTGCCCCACGCGCCATGCATCAATTATGTGATGCAGCGGTGAACCAGCGTGTAGCGGAAGCGGTCGAAATCAACAACAAAATGATTCCTTTGCACACCAAGCTGTTCATCGAACCAAATCCGGTACCTGTGAAATGGGCAATGGTTGAGATGGGTTTGATTGCCTCCGGCATGCGTTTGCCTATCGTGCCGCTCGCTGCGGAATACCACGATACCTTGCGTGCGGCGCTGCGTGAATCGGGTGTATTACAATAAGCCCGCTCAACAAGCCCTGATGTGGCGTTCGCAGCCGAAGTTGCCAGCTGAACCAGCTTTTTAAGTATTCAACATTATTACTCGGAAGATTTCTTACATGGCTCAAAGTAGCTTCGCAAAACGTGGAATGATTTACCTGCTCGCGCTGACTGGTGGACTGGCTGGATGCAGCTCCATCAACTCCATCCTCGAGCCGGGACGCATCGACTACAAAAGCGAGGTGAAAAAGACACCTACGCTGGAAATCCCGCCCGACTTGACCCAGTTGCAGCGTGAAAACCGCTACGCCTTGCCGGACTCGAATCGTGGCACCGCTACCGCTTCTTCGTACAATGCGCAGCAAGTGGCGCGTCCGACCGAACAGGCTGCCACCGTGGCACCGAAGGCGTTTAACGATATTCGCGTCGAACGTGACGGCTCGCAGCGCTGGCTGGTGATTAACCAGACCCCTGAAGTGTTGTGGCCGAAGATCAAGGATTTCTGGCAAGACAATGGCTTCCTGATCAATCTGGAAGCACCGCAATCCGGCGTGATGGAAACCGACTGGGCAGAAAACCGCGCCAAGATTCCGCAAGATTTCATCCGCTCGACACTGGGCAAAGTATTCGATTCGCTGTATTCGACCGGTGAGCGTGACAAATTCCGCACCCGTCTCGAACGTGGTGCCAACGGTACCACCGAGGTGTATATCAGCCATCGCGGTGCCGAAGAAGTCTTGACCGGTACCGACAAGGAAACCACGGTCTGGACCGCACGTGCATCCGATCCTGACCTGGAAGCCGAATTCTTGTCGCGCCTGATGGTCTCGCTGGGAGCTGAAGATACGCGTGCCAAGGCGGCAGTAGCCAACGTCGTTGCACAATCGTCCCGCGCCAAGTTGATTAAGGCGCCTAGCGGCAGCTACGTACAGGTTGATGAAAGCTTTGAACGTGCATGGCGTCGTGTCGGCCTGGCACTGGATCGCGTCGGCTTCACCGTTGAAGATCGTGACCGCAGCCAGGGCTTGTACTTCGTGCGCTATGTAGACCAGGGCGATGATGCGAAAAATACCGAGAAAAAAGGTTTCTTCGCGAATCTGTTCACCTTTGGTTCTTCCAAGGCTGATAAGGATAAAGCTGCAGCGCGCTACCGTGTCGCCATCAAGAGCTCCGGTGACACCAGCCAAATCACTGTCCTGAACAGCGATGGCAAGCTCGAATCGTCGAAAACAGGCGAACGTATCCTGAGCCTGTTGAACGAGCAACTGAAGTAATTGTTGTAATGCCTGCTGACGAGGCCTGCGCATGAAATTTGCCAGCCTCGGCAGTGGCAGTGAAGGAAACGCCTTACTCATTTCTACCCAATCCGGCAGCACGCGTACTACGCTGATGCTGGATTGCGGCTTCGGCATCAAGGAAACCGAAAGACGTCTGGCCAGATTGCAGATGCTCCCGACGGATCTCTCCGGCATCATTGTTACCCACGAGCACCAGGACCATGTAGGCGGCGTATTCAAGTTCGCCCGGCGGCACAAACTGCCGGTCTGGCTTACTTATGGCACTTACCAGGCTGTGCACGACAAGTGTGATGGCGTGCAGCTGCATTTTTGTCGCGATAACGAACGCTTCGCAATCGGCGACCTGGAGTTGCTGCCTTATACCGTGCCGCATGATGCGCGTGAACCGGTGCAATACGTCGCCAGCGACGGCACACGCAGACTTGGTGTGCTGACCGATGCCGGACATGGCACTGCGCACATGGTCGCCGCCCTGGGCGGCTGTGATGCCTTGATGCTGGAATGTAATCATGACCGGCAAATGCTGGTCAATTCCACTTATCCGCCTTCACTCAAGCAGCGCATAGGCGGCGAGTACGGACACCTGTCGAATCATGCAGCGGGAGAGATATTGGCTGCGCTCGATAAATCACGCCTGCAGCGGATTGTGGGCGCGCATCTGAGTCTGAAAAACAATACGCCGGAACTGGCGCGTGCGGCCTTGATGCAGGTGGTGGCGGATCGTGCCGAAGTCTTGATTGCTTGCCAGGAAGAAGGCTTCGATTGGGTGGCGGTGGCCGCGCCCTGAATGGAGTAGTGCGGTTGAAATGTACAGACGTAAAAAAGCCGACCCGAGGGTCGGCTTTTTCATCCAGAAACTGGATTAATTACTTAGCTGCTGGTGCTTCAGCTGGAGCTGCTGCAGGAGCTGCTGGAGCTTCAGTTGCAGGAGCTGCTGGAGCTTCTGCTGCTGGAGCAGCTGCTGGTGCTGCTGGAGCTTCAGCTGCTGGAGCTGCTGCAGGTGCTTCAACTGCTGCTGGAGTTGCAGGAGCTTCTTCTTTTTTGCTGCAAGCGGTCAAAGCGATAGCCAACAGGGATGCGATCAGCAAGGATTTTGTCATGATTATCTTTCAATAACTAGGTTGATATTAATTTGCGATGAATAATTACCGGTAATTATCGCTCTATAGGGTGCTTCGTAGTATTTCGAACCATAATGCTGCGGTGCGATGAAACGAAACCTTCCTAACCGGTAATTATAGCGCTTCTTTTTGTCCGTGACACAACACTTTTACATTTTGGTAAGTGCGAGTTTGTAACAAAATATGTAAGAAATCCGGCCCCGGTTTTTTTGTGCCTCATCCTTTATGCACATTACTCCGGGCAATTTCGTTTATTTTGCTTTATCCCAGTCGCAGCCAGCCATCTTTGTGCCATGTATGGAAAGCATCGATCACATCGGCCGATGCAGAAGCGATAATCGTTCCACTGAGCTGCCGCGTATTCGCCAATTCCGTCAAAATTGCCAAATCTTCATCGCCGACTTCAAAGGAAGTGCCATTAATGAAGATGTAATTGTTGCGATGCAGCATAAGGCTTTTAAGAGAAAGCTTGATGCCGCTTTTTTTTGCGTTTTGCAGGAAGCGGGCACGCGTCAGGTTTTCTTCCGGTGCGTCGAAATAGATCTGTGCCTTGGGTTCGGATAGATACTCGCCGACAAACAGCGCAATGTCTTCCTGTGTAAAGCGAACCTTGTTTAATTCGGCGGCAATGCGCGACAGCATCGCAGCACTGATCTCGGCGCTGTGTTTGGCCGGTTTCAGGTCAGGGTCGGCGTAGCGGCCCGGCAAGTCTATCGAATCGATCATCGATTCCAGGAAAGCTTCGCCCAGCTCCTGATAAGACGGTGCCCGGAAACCGATTGAATATGTCATGCACTCATCCATCGCCACACCTTCATGCGCGTACTGTGGCGGCAGGTAAAGCATATCGCCGGGGGCTAGGATGAACTCTTCTTCCGGTTTGAAATTTTTCAGGATTTTCAAAGGCATGCCATCGACCAGTGTCAGGTCGGTTTGCGCGCCTATGCGCCAGCGGCGGTGGCCGTGCGCCTGCAGCAGGAAGACGTCATAGGAGTCGAAATGCGCGCCCACGCCGCCGGTTTCGGTGGCGTAGCTGATCATCAGGTCATCCAGTCGTGCATCCGGGATGAAGCTGAACTCGCGCATCAAGGAATCGACCGCTTCGTCGTGCAAATTGACGCCTTGTACCAGCAAAGTCCAGTCTTTTTGCTTTAAGGGTGGCAACTGTTCGAAGGGGCCGCTGTCCATATTCCACTCACGCTTTACATGTGTAATCAGGCGTGATTCCACATCTTCGCTCTTGACCAGACCGAACAGTTCATCGCGTGACAACAGGGGCTTGAAATCGGGGATAGCCTGGCGGATCAGCAAGGGTTTCTTGTGCCAGTAATCGCGCAGGAATTCTGCGGCGGTGAGACCGCCTAAAAGAGTCAATTTTTTCATGGCGCCATTATATCGCTTGCCGTATTTGCCCGGCGCGCAGACTTGCCGTGTCACGGGATAAGTGCACGGGTATAATTGCGGCCATATTTAAATGAAAGGATCATCATGAAGATTGCCAAAAATACGGTCGTGACCGTGGAATACAAATTGTCAGACGCGCAAGGCGATTTGATTGAAGAAGGCCGCGAGCCTATGGTTTACTTGCACGGCGGCTATGAAAATACCCTGCCGAAGATCGAAGAAGCGCTGGAAGGCAAGGAAGCCGGCTTTGAAGACACGATCCAGGTTGAGCCTGAAGATGCTTTCGGTGAATACGATCCTAACCTGGTCAAGATCGAGCCACGTGCACGCCTGCCGGAACCGCTGGAAGTAGGCATGCAGTTCGAAGGTTCGCCGGAAACCGAAGATGAAGATGAGCAACCGCTGATCTTTACCGTGACCGATATCGCCGATGACAAGGTTGTGCTAGACGGCAATCATCCTTTGGCCGGCATGGCATTGCGCTTCAATTTGAAAGTAACAGAAGTGCGTGCAGCGACTGAAGAAGAAATCGCACATGAACACGTTCATGGCGCGCATGGCCATCACCATGGTGCAGACGATGATGAAGGCGAAGAAGGCGATCACTTCCGCAGCCATCCTATCCACTGATAGCTGGATCGACGTCGCTGCTACAGGGACGTCAGCAGGATAAAAAAACGGATGCTCATGGGCATCCGTTTTTTTATGATTGATCCAAACGTATTCTTCAATGATGTGCGGCCTGTACCGTAATCGGATTGATCAGTGTGAACAGGTCGGTAGAGGCCGGATTGACATGAATCTTGCGCCATGGCGGCTCGATCCGTAGCGCACCTATATTGCCGCGCCAGCTGATGCCTTTCGGCGAGGTAGCCGGGCGCGTATTGTAGTCACTGTGTACGATCAGGATCTTGCCGCGATACTTTTCACCGAAGGCCAGGATCTGGCGCCTGAGGTCGGCGAATCCTTCCCGCTTGCCGGAAGAGAACATCGATGAATGCTCCGCCTGCAAGAGCGGATTGCCATCACAAAAAATCACGACGCCATCCACCTTGCTGATTTTTGCAGTGAGGAACAGCCGTTTCAGCCAGTCGCTATTGGCAGTCTGGCGGTCTTCGAATTCGGTATTGTGGCCGGCGGCATTCAGGTAATTATTATTGTTGGCCGGTACATTGATGGTCGCGAACATCACATCGCCGATACGCCAGCGCATATTCTCCGGATAGCTGCGGAATTGCGGCATCATCGACTGGCGTACTACCGGAATCTTGCTGTCGCCAAATGAAAATTCATCGGTGAACAAGAGTTCGCGCAGGCGATTCATGCGATCAGTGGCAATCAGGCGATTTTTGGTATTCACGCAGCGCGTCCAGTCGTCGCCGCTGACGGCGAGCACGATGCCGTTCTTCGCGCTGTCGAGCAGGGTTTTCCGGTTGCGGTAGAGCGCATCGGTGCAAGGTTCTTCGGCTGCCTTGAGACCGCCGGCAACGACGAAGGCGAGATTGTCAGCATCGCTTTCGCTAATCGCTTCGCGCAAGGCCGCTTCGCTCTCATTCGCCTTGACCGGTTTCGCAATGACGCCAAAGCTGAACGGCGTCGCGTCATTCGCCTGCGCCCATCCGGTATGGATGAGCGCGAGGCTGAGCAGCAAAGTTGAAGCGACAATTCTCATGCGTTCATTTACTGATTGCTCAGCTCCTTCAGGCGATACAGTGCATCCAGTGCTTCACGTGGTGACAAGGCATCCGGATTGATGGCGGCGATCGCTTCATCGACTGCAGATGCTTGCTGTGGTTCAGCTGCGCTTTCCACTGTAGTAGGGCTACCGCCGCCGGCAAACAAATCGAACTGTGGTGTCGCCTGCATCGAATTGGCTTCCAGCAATGCCAGATGTTTGCGTGCTGCGCGTATCACCGGCTGTGGTACACCTGCCAGTTGCGCCACCTGCAAACCGTAGCTTTGCGAGGCCGGGCCAGCCTGTACTGCATGTAAGAACACAATACTGTCTTTATGTTCCACTGCCGACAAATGAACGTTGGCGGCAGTAGGGTGGATTTCCGGCAACTGTGTCAGTTCGAAATAATGGGTGGCGAACAGCGTAAAGCTCTTGGTGTTGTCTATAAGATGCTTGGCAATCGCCCACGCCAGCGCCAATCCGTCGAAGGTAGACGTGCCGCGCCCGACTTCATCCATCAGTACCAGCGAGTTCTCGGTCGCGCCATTGAGGATGGCAGCCGACTCGGTCATTTCAACCATGAAGGTCGACCGCCCGCCAGCCAGGTCATCGGCCGCACCGATACGGGTGAAGATGCGGTCGATAGGGCCGATCACGGCGCTACTGGCCGGCACAAAGCTGCCGACATAGGCAAGCAGGGTGATCAGGGCTACCTGGCGCATATACGTCGATTTACCGCCCATATTAGGGCCGGTAATCAGCAGGAGCTTGCATTCGCTGGAAAGCAGGCAATCGTTGGCGATAAAGCGCTCGATATGGTTTTCGACAACCGGGTGGCGTCCTTGCTCTATCGTGATCGTCGGTTCGCTGACCAATTGTGGCGCACACCAGTTATGGCGCAGTGCATGTTCGGCCAACGCCACGAGCGTATCCAGTTGTGCCAGCGCATGGGCGATGTTTTGTAACGTGGCAATATGCTGCGTCATTTGCTGCAGTACCTGCTCGTACAAATACTTTTCGCGTGCCAATGCACGTTCCTGTGCCGACAGTGCCTTGTCTTCGAAGGCTTTCAGCTCGGGCGTGATGTAGCGTTCGGCATTTTTCAGGGTCTGGCGTCGGCGATAGTCGTCCGGCACCTTGTCGGTCTGGCCGTGCGTGACTTCGATGTAGAAACCATGCACCTTGTTGTATTCAACCCGCAGATTATTGATGCCGGTACGTGCGCGTTCGCGTGTTTCGAGATCGATCAGGAATTGCCCGGCGTTTTCCGACAGGCCGCGCAGCTCATCCAGCTCGGCATCGAAGCCGCGTGCAATCACACCGCCATCGCGCACCATTGCCGCTGGCTCCATCGCAATCGCGCGTTCCACCAGGTCCAGGCAATCGCTGGGTGTAGCGAGTGCATCATGTATGGTCTTCAGCAGCGGAGCATCGGCATCCTTGTTGCACATCGAGACATAGGCGCGTAGCGATGGCAGTTGTTGCAAGCCGCCGCGCATGCCTGCCAAGTCGCGCGGCCGCGCCGACAGCAGGGCAATGCGTGTCGTGATGCGCTCCACGTCAGGCACCGATGCCAGTGTCGAAGCCAGGCCACTGCAGGCATCAGCGCGCATCAGCGCATTGATGGCGGCATGGCGTGCCATTGCCACACTTTGATCACGTCGCGCATGATGCAGCCAGTGGCGTAACAGGCGTGAACCCATTGCGGTGCGGCAGTGGTCGAGCAACGAGAATAGCGTCGCGGCATTCGCATCCTGTCCGCGTATGGTTTCAGTCAGTTCGAGGTTGCGGCGGGTGGCGGCATCGAGGCCGATGAATTCGTTTTCCGTTTCCACAGTCAGCGTGCGCACATGCTGCAAGCCCTTGCCCTGGGTCGATTGTGCATAGCGTAGCAAGGCACCGGCCGCGCCGATAGCCGCGCTGAGGTTCTCGGCACCGAAACCGGTCAGAGTACCGACATTCAATTGTTCGTACAAAGCCTTGGTGCCATGTGCGATATCGAAGTGCCAGTCGGGTACGGTGGTGTTTTTTGCGAGGGAAAATTCGCTGAACAAATCGTTGACGCTGCCAGGCAATAAAATCTCGGCCGGTGCAATGCGTTCCAATTCATGCTTCAGTCGCACATCGGCATTTTGCGCATCGGTTGCAAATTCCATCAGCTTCAGTACACCGCTGGCCATGGACAGCCATGCCAGTCCGATGGTGGCGGTCTTGCGTTGCGTGGTGCTGTAGAGCGCGAGCAGAGGCTGTTCTGATTTTTCCGGCAGCAGGTCGGAATCGGTCAGGGTGCCGGGCGTGATCACGCGCAATACCTTGCGTTCAACCGGCCCCTTGCTGGTGGCCGGGTCGCCTATCTGTTCACAGATGGCAATCGATTCACCGAGCTTTACCAGCTTGGATAAATACTGATCGACCGCATGGAAGGGCACGCCGGCCATTTTGATCGGATTGCCATTGGACGCACCGCGCTGGGTCAGCGTGATACCTAGCAGGCGCGACGCTTTTTCCGCATCATCGAAAAACAATTCGTAAAAATCGCCCATCCGATAAAACACCAGGGTGGTCGGGTACTCGGCTTTGATGCGCAAGTATTGCTGCATCATCGGAGTATGTTTTTCATTGCCCTCAGGTGTTTGAGGTTTGATGGTTTTCATATGCTAACTGTCAGATAAATATGATCTGGCGCGTAAGGGAGCAGTGCCAGATCACTTGTGTAATTCTCTGCCCGCGCCTGCGGAAAAGGCCAAGTGCGCTGACTGCACACGATGCTTTGCTCCGGGACGAGACGATTGAGATGGAAAAGCGTATTAAGCCACAGAAGGGAAGTATTCGTAACGTTCAGTGTTGACGTAAGAAGTCCTGAATTCTATCGGCTGGTTGTTGTACGAGAATGCTACCCGGTAAATTTTCAGCAAGGGGGCACCCGTCGCAATATTTAAGAGTTTGGCATGTGCGGCACTGGCGAGCGATGCACGTACACGTTCTTCGATGCGTATCACATTGATTCCGTAGGATACCTGGTAAAGGTTGTAGAGCGTACTCGGGCGTTCGCGCAATTGCGCTTCCGTCATGCCGGGAAAAAGCTCTTCCGGCAAAGTGATTTCATCCACCAATACCGCTTCATCGTTCAGGCTACGCACATTGACGAACTGAAAAACCTTGCTGCCGACTGCTATGCCCAGTTTTTCCGCGGCCAGTTCATCAGCGCTGGTCTTCACAAAGGAATTCAGGGTCAGTTGCGGATAGCTCTTTTGCCCGTCGTGGCGGACTACGTTGAAAAAGCGGAACAAGTGCGGGCCGCGATTATGAACCGCGACGAAGGTGCCGCGCCCCTGATGCCGGATCAGGATATTTTCCGCCACCAGTTCATCGATAGCCTTGCGCAAAGTGCCTATCGAGACACCGAATCGCTGACACAACTGTTTCTCCGATGGAATCGCATCCCCCGAAGTCCATTCGCTGGATGCCAGCGAGGCCAGCATCTGGCGCTTTACTTCCTTGTACAGGGTGACTCCGACGGGGGAGTTGGCGCTGAATTCATTCATGATTTTTTGCAAACATAAGAGTGGGCTTCAAGAGACTTGGGTGGTGCGAAGCATCCCGAAGATTGTACCAGAAGTAATAATTCGTCAATGTCATCTAGGTGAGAGATATGTCTTATATGTGCCAATATTCATTCATATATTTAAATCATTTAACTCATATAGTTGACTTGTCAAAAATTAGAACTTAATATCCTTCCACAGATTCTCTTTTCCACGTTGCTCAGTCTTGATGTCGGTGTGTCGTGAAGGCCATCGGTTTTGCTGTAGCAGTTGTCTGGAGGCCTGTTCATAAGACAGTAAGAACAATTCGGAGACGATAAAGATGAGACAAATACATGGGAAATACCGCTATGTCCTTGCCGGCCTGGTAGCGCTGTTTGCTGCTTTACCTGCCTGGGCGCAAAGCTGGACGCCGCAAAAAAACGTGGAGATCGTGGTGGGTTCGGTGCCCGGGGGTAGTAATGACAAGACGGCACGTGCGATTGAGCAAACGGTTGTGCGCAAGAAGCTCTTGAGCACCACTATGACAGTTGTCAACAAACCTGGCGGCGGCGGTAATTTGCAGCTTAACTATCTGGTGCAGCGTAAAGGTGACGCACATTATCTGATGGTGACGACGCCGACCTTGCTGACTAATCAGCTGACCGGGAACAGTGCACTTGGCTACAACGATTTCACACCGATCGCATCTGTCGTCGACGACTATGTGGTGTATGTGGTCAATGCGGATTCGCCGATCAAGACGGGTAAGGATCTGGTTGATCGCCTCAAGAAAGATCCACGCTCCATCACCATAGGTTTTTCCACCACGCTGGGCAGCCACAATCATATCGCAGCGGGCTTATTGGCAAAGACGGTTGGGGTCGATCCCAAGGGCTTGAAAGTAGTGGCCTTCAAAGGCGGTGGCGAGGCGCTCACTACTTTATTGGGCGGCCATATTGATTTGGTCACGACAGCAGCCGGCAATGTTGCCCCGCACGTGGAAAGCGGCAAACTGCGGGTGGTCGCGGTTGCATCCGATCAGCGCTTGCCGGGCGTTATGGCGCAGGTACCGACCTGGAAGGAGCAAGGCGTCAATCTGGTGTGGGGTAACTGGCGGACCATCATGGGGCCGAAAGGACTGACCCAGGCGCAAGTCAATAGCTGGGTGGGCGTACTGCAAAAAGTGGTTGATTCACCGGAATGGAAAAAGGATCTGGAGCTCAATTACTGGAGCGATTCCTTTGTTACCGGAGACGCGCTCAAGCAACGCCTGGCGCAAGACTATGCATCGATGAAAGTCATCCTGACTGACATCGGCCTGGTCAAGTGAGGAGCGTGAGCATGAAAGCCGATCGCATCATCTTTATCTGCATCGTCATCCTGGCAGCCGTGTACTTCTATGCGACCGAGCAAATCCCGACCCTGCAAATCGGTGACCCGATGGGAGCCAAGGCTATCCCGCGGGTGCTGGGCATCGCCTTGCTGGTGGCCGGCGGCTTGCTGTTATTGGAAATGAGGCTGGCAGCAAGAGAGCAAAAGGTCGCCGAAAAAAGTGTGACGACGGAGGAAACGCCGGCTGAAGGCAATGGCCAGTATTGGGTGGTCGCGCTGGTCGTGTTATGGACGGTCGCTTATTTCCTGGTGTTTGAATGGCTGGGGTATGTGATTGCCAGCAGCGTCTATTTGTTTGCCTTGATGGCGTATTTCAACCGCGATAAATGGACTGCCAATGTGTTGACATCGGTGCTGTTCAGTTTGGGTTCCTATCTCGCTTTTACCAAACTATTCGACGTTCAACTTGCACCTGGCTTGCTGCCATTCTGATACGGGGAAAACATGGAAACTTTAGGCCATATTCTCCACGGGTTCAGCGTTTGCCTCGAGCCGATTAACCTGTGGTACACATTTGTCGGCGTGCTGATCGGCACGATAGTTGGGATTCTTCCCGGTATCGGTCCGTCCGCCAGTATTGCCTTGCTGATTCCGATGACATTCGGGATGGATCCGATTTCGGGTTTGATCATGATGGCAGGAATTTACTACGGTACCAAATACGGTGGTTCCGCAACCGCCATCCTGATTCGTACGCCAGGCGAAGCCTCGTCCGTAATGACATCGATTGACGGTTATGAGATGGCAAGGAAGGGGCGCGGCGGTGCCGCACTCGCCGTGGCCGCGATCGGCTCATTTATCGCCGGCACTATCGGCGTGGTAGCGCTGACGGCGTTTGCCTTGCCACTCTCGTCGGCCGCGTTGAAGTTTGGTCCGGCTGAGTACTTCACACTGATGTTGTTTGCGCTGACATCGGTGGCCTCACTGTCCGGAAAATCACCAGCCAAGGGTTTGCTCGCTACGGTGCTCGGTCTGATGATTGCCACGATAGGTATCGACTTGCAAAGCGGGCAGCAGCGCTTCACCGGCGGCGTCGCCGAGCTGCAGGACGGCGTCGGCTTTATTGTCGTGGTGGTCGGGATGTTTGCACTGGCCGAAGTGTTCCGCGGCCTTGAGCAACTCTACAAAGGTACTGCACCGGAAGCGATGCGCATCAAGGGTAGTTTATGGCTGACGCGCGAAGAATGGAAGCGCTCGGTCGGACCTATCTGGCGCGGCGGCATCCTTGGCTTTATTGTCGGCGTGTTGCCGGGAGCGGGCGGCACGATTGCGTCGATGCTGTCCTATACCACCGAGAAAAAGCTGTCGAAGCATCCGGAGGAATTCGGACACGGTGCGATTGAAGGCGTGGCCGGTCCGGAGTCCGCCAATAACTCCGATACTGCCGGTGCGATGGTGCCTTTGCTGACACTGGGCGTGCCTGGCGGTGGTGCGACTGCGGTCATGATGGGTGCTTTCATCATGCATGGCATCCAGCCTGGTCCCCTGCTGTTCCAGAACCGGCCGGACCTGGTGTGGGGTCTGATCGATAGCATGTACATCGGCAACATCATGCTGCTGATCCTGAATTTGCCATTGATAGGCTTGTTCGTGCGGCTGCTGTATATACCGAGCGGGATGTTGTATCCACTCATCGTCGCAGTTTCCGTCATCGGTACGTATTCGATTAATGGCAGCGTATTCGAGTTGTATCTGATTTTGTTCTTTGGTGTATTGGGCTACCTTTTCGACAAGGTCGATATCCCGATTGCGCCATTGGTACTGTCACTGGTACTGGCCGGCATCATGGAGCAATCATTCCGGCAGGCGATGACGATTTCGAATGGCAATCCGGCTACCTTCGTTGGCAGCGGCATCACCATCACGCTGGTTGCGATGTCCATCATTTCAGTCGCCATGCCGATACTCTGGCCCAAGTTCAAGAAGCGACAGAGGAGCAAACATCATGGAGCAATCGTTCCAGCACGTGAGGATCATATCGGGTAATAACTAGACGATCCCGCTAACACCCTTTGCATAAAACCACGCTGCCGTGCTTTCACGAGCACAGCAGTGCAGGGCCCCTTTTTGCCCGAAAAAATTGAAATCAATCATTTACATGGAATAACAGGAGAAAAAATGAGCAAACAGTCCAACCCGATCAACGCCGAAGAATACTGGGCAGACAAGAACGGTGTGAGCTTATGGGTATACCGCAAATACAGCGGGCCGGCCGATGCGCGGCGGCCGTTGCTGTTCCTCGTCCACGGTTCTTCCTATTCGGGGAAAACCATGTTCGACCTGCAGGTGCCTGAGCGAGAAGGCTATTCCTTCATGGATCATTTCGTGAAGCTGGGTTTTGAAGTGTGGACCATGGATCACGAAGGTTATGGTCATTCGGATCGCACTGCAGGGAATTCGGATATCGCCAGCGGTTGTGATGATCTCAAAGCCGCGATGGCGGTTGTGAGCAAGGTCACCGGGGAAAGCAAGGCGACTTTCTTTGGCCAGTCATCAGGTGCTTTGCGCGCTGCACGCTTTGCCAATTTTCATCCGGAGCATGTCGCACGCCTGATGCTGGATGCCTTTGTCTGGACCGGCAAGGATGCACCGACACTGATTGAGCGCGCCAAGCTCTTGCCGCAGCTGCTGGCAAACAATGTGCGCAAGGTTGACCCGACATTTTATCGCTCGGTATTTACGCGTGACTATCAAGGTTCTTCGGAGCCGATGATAGGCGATGTCGTGGCTGCGGAAGAAATGCAGTATGGCGATACGGTGCCGACCGGCACCTATCTCGATATGGTCAGCAAGCTGCCGCTGGTAGATCCGCTCAAGGTCTTGTGTCCGGTGCTGATGATACGTGCTGAACACGACGGCATTGCGACCGAACAGGACGTCATGGAGTTCTTCCAGCGTTTGCCCCATCCAGATAAGCAATTGGTGAAGATCGCCGGGTTGGCGCATACCGCTCCGCTGGGCATTAACCGCCATCGTTTTTATCACGCAATCCACGCATTTTTAAGCATGCCTGGACGCATAGATTCCGCCGTTGACACGAATGAATGAAGCCGGGCAGAGGCGGATATTTACCTTTCGCTTTCAAGCGTAGGCAGCCGCGGTTGCTGAACGCAGGTAGCGAAAGGTTTCTCATCAGGCCGCATCAGACGGCCGGTGTGTTTTATCTATATCAGGAGACAGGAAAAATGCGCATTACAAGAAGAAAATCAGCGGCATTGGCGATATCTGCCGCATGCGGCTTGCCATTCTCGGTGCAGGCGGAACCGAGTGTGACGGTCTATGGCAAGTTGTATCCGCAAATCACCAACTACAGCCTGAGCCGGGGAACCGCTGCCGGCACTTCGGTCAGTACCCTGGTATCGCCGGTTACCGCGACGCCACAATCACTCTCCGGAACCGTGGTGGAATCATCCAATTCCTATATAGGTTTTCGCGGCAGTGAAAAAATCGGTGATGGCTTGACGGCGATGTTCCAGCTTGAAGCCAGCATAGGTATTGATACCGGGGCACAGTCGTCACCAGACATCTTTTTCAGCCGTGAAACTTTCGTCGGGCTGGAAGGTGGCCTGGGTGAAATCAAAATGGGCAAACTGGATACCGTCTACAAAAGCCTGGGCGACACCTTGAGTTTTGGTGGCGTATCGAGCGGTAACTTTGTTTCCGGCAGCAATATCATGTCCAAGAATGGATTCGGCACCAATAGTGCGCATCGCTTCCATGAACGGCCTGCCAATACTGTGATGTACACGACGCCGGAAGTAAGTGGTTTCCAGGGTTTGCTGGGCTATTCATTCGGTGAGATTCCCGATGATCGCAGTCGCGGAAATATTATTTCAGCCGGCATTACCTATAAAGCGGGACCCTGGTACGTCGCGCTGGCAAATGAGCAGCATGAAAACTTTTACGGCGCTTCGCGTAACCTGCCGGCCGCCCTGCGGAATATTACCGGCGGTACCGGGGCGGGCTTTATCCGCGTGCCCGGCACCAGTTCCAAGGACACTGCGACCAGGGCAACCGCGCAGTACCAATTCACCAGCAACACGCGCGCAGAGTTAAACCTGGTGCGTATGAAACTGGCAGAGTCGGGTGGTGCGGTTGGCCGCTTTAAATCCTATACCCACAATGCATGGTTGCTGACCGCTGAACACAAAATGAATGCCTGGGCGGTGGTCGGTTCTTATGGCCAGGCGAGTGCAGGTGAGTGTGAACTGGTCGGTGCCGGCAATTGCAATACCGATGGCTTGAATGCCAGCATGTTGAGCATGGGTGTGTTTTACACCTTATCCAAACGCACGCAGCTGTATTCGCTTTTTTCGAGAATGCGCAATGGTCACTCGGCAAATTACAGTAATGCAGGCGATGCGCAGCCGCCGGGCGTAGGGCAAAATTTGACACAGCTTGCACTGGGTATCAGCCACCGCTTCTGATAACCGGCAGCGTAAGTCATGCTTGCGCTGCTTGTTTCATGCAAGGTACTTAAAATTAAACCCGCTCGAGTCTGACTCGAGCGGGTTTTTTAATGGTGGCTTCTGATCAGGTGCTTAGCTATAGCTGACGATCAAATCTTCCAGTCCATCTACATGTCCGACCAGTTTGTCGCCGCGCTGTACCGCGCCAACGCCGGCCGGTGTGCCTGACATAATCAGGTCGCCGGGACGCAAAGTGATCAGTTGCGACAGGTAGGCAATAGTTTCCTGTACGTTCCAGATCAGGTCGGCCAAATCACCTTTTTGCTTCAGTTCGCCATTGATCTTCAGCCATACCGCGCCTTTGTTCGGATGACCGATAGTGGTGACAGGTGTGATGGCGGTGCAAGGTGCCGAATTATCGAAAGCTTTACCCATTTCCCACGGACGTCCCATTTTCTTTGCCTGTCCCTGGATATCGCGACGTGTCATATCGAGGCCGACGCCGTACCCGAAGACATGTTCCAACGCGTTTTCCACTGCGATGTCTGCGCCGCCTTTGCCAATCGCAACGATCATTTCGATTTCGTGATGCAAATCCTGGGTGAGCTGCGGATATGGGATGTTGGCGTTGTTTTGCACAATGGCGTCAGCCGGCTTCATGAAAAAGAATGGCGGTTCGCGATCCGGGTCATGACCCATCTCGCGTGCATGTTCCGCGTAATTGCGTCCTACGCAATAGATACGTCCGACGGGAAATGGTTTGCTGCTGCCGACAACGGGCAAGGTCGTGACCGGGGGGAAATCAATTGCGTATTCCATCGCATTCTTCCTTTGATAAATGAATTGGGAGCTGTGTGGTAAAGGCATGACAGCAATACATGCCGGTAAAGTCTGATTCACTGCCTCGACCTGTCAAAAAGGCGCTGTCGCCAAGCAGGAGCAGTAAGCCATATGATAAATTTTTACTTTTATAAAGTCAACTATATGACATGTATCACATGACTGTTTTGAAGGTTTGTTGTGGAATATGCGGTGACATTAGGCAGGCGCTATTCTCGCCGGGCTCAATTATGATGGCATTTTGATTATTTTGACGGGGGAGCAGGCGGGATGAATCCAACTAGCGATAGTGAAACTGATGTTTCGGCGAAGCTGGGAGCAATGCGTTATTTGCTCATCATGCTGATCCAGCGACTGGACGCGAACCAGCAAGTGAAGACTGCGGATTTGATGGCCGGTGTGCAGGCCGATTGGGCTGCGCTCGCACCAGATATTGCCGAGGGACAGTTACTTGATCAGGTGTTCAGGGAAACATTGGATATCCTGCAAATTGCCGCAGGCGGCAAGCGGGATATGCCTGCTTAGGGAAGGGAACGGTTCAGGATACTGCAGGAAGAGACTGCCGGAACCCATGCAGAAGATGGATCCCGGCTGAAGTACGTACGTCGGATTAGCGTCCGCGTCCGCCCGAGCGGTGTGGTGCAGCCGGACGTGCATTCGAATTGCCACCGAAGCCGCCGCGTGACGAGCCGTTCGGTTTCGGTGCCGGTGCCTTGGCTGATTTGGCCGGGGCGTTGCGGCCCTGGCCTTGCGGGCGACGACCTGGTGCATCGTTGCTGCGGCGCTGGATAGGCTGCGGCTTCGCATTCAGGTCTGGCTCAAAGCCGGGGATGACTTCCGATGGCAATTTGCGCTTGATCAGTTTTTCAATGTCTTTCAACATTTCCAGTTCGTCGACGCATACCAGCGACACCGCTTCACCGGTAGCACCGGCACGACCGGTACGACCGATACGGTGTACATAGTCTTCCGGCACATTTGGCAAATCATAGTTGACGACGTGTGGCAATTGATCGATATCGATACCGCGTGCGGCGATATCGGTGGCAACCAGGACCTGCAGGCTGCCATCCTTGAATTCACTCAAGGCACGGGTACGTGCCGACTGGCTCTTGTTGCCGTGGATGGCCATGCCGCTGATGCCGTCTTTTTCCAGTTGCTCGACCAGTTTGTTGGCACCGTGTTTGGTACGCGTGAAAACCAGGACTTGTGACCAGTTATTGCTCTTGATCAGGTGTGCCAGCATAGGGTGTTTTTTGTCGCGATCGACCGGATGGATTTTTTGTTCGATGATCTCAACCGTGGAATTGCGACGCGCCACTTCTATCGTTGCCGGTGAATTCAGCAAGCCATCTGCCAGTGCCTTGATCTCATTCGAGAAGGTGGCGGAGAACAAGAGGTTTTGGCGATTCTTTGGCAAGGCTGCGAGCACGCGGCGGATGTCTTTGATAAAGCCCATGTCCAGCATGCGATCAGCTTCATCCAGTACCAGGATCTGGATATGGTTCAGGTTGACCGTGCCTTGTTGCATGTGGTCGAGCAGGCGGCCTGGTGTTGCGACCAGGATGTCTACGCCATGCTTGAGCATTTTGATCTGCGGATTGATGCCGACGCCGCCGAAGATCACGGCGGAGTTCAGGTTCAGGTATTTGCCGTAAGTGCGTACGCTTTCTTCGACTTGCGCTGCCAGTTCACGTGTCGGAGTCAACACCAGTGCACGGATAGGACGTTGCGCGGAAGCGGACGCATGCGGCGTGCCGCTGGTCGCGAGGCGATGCAGAATCGGCAGCGTGAAGCCGGCGGTTTTACCGGTGCCGGTTTGTGCGCCGGCCAGCAAATCGCCACCTGCCAAAACGGCAGGGATGGCTTGCGCCTGAATCGGGGTAGGGTTGGTATAACCGCTTTCGGTAACGGCGCGAACAATTCCTTCGGCCAGGCCGAGGTCAGTAAAAGACATGGATACTCAATAGAAAATTATCGGCCTGTCGCCGCAATGGGCGCCAGTCGCAGGCAAACGGGGATTGGGGTGCGGAAGTCGCAAGACAGCGGCAAGGTGACTGGAGGTATGCCGTGTGCCGCGAGTATAACAGCAGTGGCCCTTGCGCCGAGGATTACTTGGCGAGGGCCAGGCTGAAAAAACAAAAGGGAGATATCTGCCTGCAATGCAGCAGGCGGATATTTCCCTTTGTGGTGTGACTGGAATTACTTGGCGAACGGGCTCAGCAGCGAGACCATTTGTGCGAATACTTTTGGTGTACCAGCCAGTACATCGCCTTTGTACAGATAATCCGATTCACCGGCGAAGGTACCCATGATGCCGCCGGATTCCGTGATCAACAGCGAACCCGCTGCCATATCCCAGGGCTGCAAGCCTTTTTCGAAGAAACCGTCGAGGCGACCGCAAGCGACATAAGCCAGGTCCAGTGCAGCGGAACCAGGGCGACGCAGGCCGGCGCAGCTTTGCGTCATGATCTTGAACATCTTCAGGTATTCATCGATGTTGTCGGTGTCGCGGAACGGGAAGCCGGTGCCGATCAGTGCATCGGAAATCTTGTCGCGCTTGGTGACGCGGATACGCTTTTCGTTCAGGTAAGCGCCGGCACCTTTGGTCGCGGTGAACAAGTCATTGCGGGTCGGGTCGTAGACCACCGCTTGCGTGATCTGGCCGCGCTGTTGCAGCGCGATCGATACGCAGTATTGCGGGAAGCCGTGGATGAAGTTGGTGGTGCCGTCGAGTGGATCGATGATCCAGACGTTGTCGTTTTCGTCGTGCAGGTTGGCTGAGGCGCCGGACTCTTCCGCCAGGATGGCGTGGTCGGGGTAGGCTGATTTCAGAACATCTATGATCGCCTGCTCAGCGGCCTGGTCGACTTCGGTGACAAAGTCGTTCGGCTTTTTTTCGGTGACCTTGATACGGTCGAGATCGAAGGACGCGCGATTAATGATGGCAGCGCCGCGGCGGGCAGCCTTAACCGCCGTATTAAGCATGGGATGCATAGAGATTCCGTTAAAATGGCGATCCTTTCGCCGCAGGGCGAGCAGAACCACCTAAATTGAAATTAATGAGCGATGCGGTATAGAGTTGCCATTTCTGACATGATTCCTACCGCGCAATGCCGCTATTTTAAATGATGCAGCCACAAACCGACACGCCTCTTTTCAATCGATTGCGTTTTATCCTGGTGGAAACCAGCCGACCCGGCAATATCGGTGCGGCCGCGCGTGCCATCAAAAACATGGGTTTTACCGAGCTGGTGCTGGTGAATCCGCGTTTCCCGGATGCGGCGCTGCAAGAGGAGGCGGTGGCCTTTGCCAGTGGCGCGCAGGACATCCTGCAGGCGGCACGCATAGTCGGCTCGATCGAAGAGGCTTTGATTGATTGCAACTTTGCGGCAGCAGTGACGGCACGCCTGCGCGAATTCTCGCCACCGGTGATTTCGCCACGTGCATTGGCAACGCGTCTGGTGGAAGAGACTGGTTTGCGTGCAGCGGTGGTGTTTGGCAATGAGCGTTTCGGTCTGCCGAATGAAATCGTTGAAAAGTGCAATGTGCTGATCAATATCTCGGCGAACCCGGATTATTCATCGCTGAACCTGGCACAGGCGGTACAGGTATTGGCGTATGAGGCGCGCATGGCGGCGGTAGGGGAAACGCGTGCCGCCACCGATATCGGATTCCAGGGTGAGGCGGCGAGCATGGCGCAGATCGATGGCATGTATGCGCATCTGGAGCAGGCACTGGTGGCGATCGACTTCCTCGATGCCAATAATCCGAAGAAGCTGATGCCGCGTTTGAAGCGCCTGTTTTCCCGTACCCAGCTGGAAACGGAAGAGGTCAATATCCTGCGTGGCATCGCCAAGCAGATACTGGCACAGAAGAACAAGAACTAAGGCCTTAGCCTCAGTTCCAGGTACGCATCAGGCCGACCGCCAGGCCTTCGAGTGCAAACTCATCGTGTGCGAGGTCGACCCGTATCGGTTCGAAGTCCGGGTTCTCCGGCAACAATTCAATCAATGAACCGGATTTCTTGTAACGCTTGACCGTGACTTCTTCACCCAGGCGGGCGACGACGATCTGGCCGTTTTTCGCTGTATCGATTTTCTTCACCGCCAACAGGTCGCCGTCGAGGATGCCGGCATCGCGCATCGACATGCCGCGCACTTTCAGCAGGAAGTCAGGTTTGGCCGAGAATAGCGAACGATCCACATCGTAGGTCGCTTCTATATGCTCCTGCGCCAGGATAGGGGAACCGGCGGCCACGCGACCGACCAGCGGCAGGCTGAGTTGCATCAGTGCCGGGTGGGGCAGTGCCATCTGGCGGCCCGGGAAGCGTTCATCGCCATTGCCCATGTCACGCAGGCGGATGCCGCGCGAGGTGCCGGGCGAAATTTCGATCGCGCCCTTGCGTGCCAGCGCCTGCAAATGTTCTTCTGCCGCATTGGCCGAGCGGAAACCGAGTTCTGTTGCAATTTCGGCACGGGTCGGCGGGAAGCCGGTGTTTTCGATCGCATCGCGAATCAAATTCAGGATTTGTTCCTGGCGTGCTGTCAGTTTGATCATTGCCTTGGCCTGTTTTGTTGTGGTGTATATCGGTAATAACCGTGTCACAGCCGTAAACTGTTCGTATGAACAGTCTGTATTTTTATACAGTACATGCCTAAACGCAAGCTGATTTATGTGATTTCGGCAGAAATTGCCACGTATTCATGCGGTATTGCGCCGATAAATGCCTGAAAGCGTTGAGTTTTCCTGCTTCTGCGCGTATGATTGCGGGTTTTCCTCTTCCCACACTCGTCTTGACGCCGAGGTGGGCGATTTTCAATCCGTCCAAAAGGAGCTTACATGCGTCATTATGAAATCGTATTTATCGTCCATCCGGATCAAAGCGAGCAAGTGCCTGCAATGATCGAGCGCTACAAAGGTATCGTCACCGCACGCGGCGGCGTTATCCACCGTGTCGAAGACTGGGGCCGTCGTCAAATGGCGTACATGATCCAGAAATTGGCAAAAGCGCACTACGTCTGCCTGAACATCGAATGTGACGGCGAAACGCTGGCTGAAATCGAAACCGGCTTCAAATTCAACGATGCCGTTCTGCGTCATCTGACAGTGAAAATGAAGAAGGCTGAAACCGCACCATCGCCAATGATGAAGGCTGTGCAGAAGGAAGATGCTGCCAAGAGCCATCGCGCCGAGGCACCTGCTGCCTAATAGCCCATTGACGTTACCAGACGGAGAGTGAATCAGCTTCAGTTTATTGCGACCATTGCCGAGCGTGAAATTTTGCGCTACACCCCGGCAGGCGTACCGATTGTGTCAGCAGTTTTGCTGCACAGTTCGCAACAGATAGAAGCAGGTGTTCCACGATTGGTCGAGTTTGAAATTGCCGCGATTGCCGCGGGTGAAATTTCAGGTCGATTCAATCAAGCCGAATTAGGCGGGACATATCAGTTCACTGGATTTCTGGCACGCAAGAGCCGTAACAGCAAAAGCCTTGTTTTCCATCTCACAGATTTCGAGAACCACATTTAGATACAGGAGCCCAAAATGGCATTCGGTAAAAAATTCGACAAGAACAAACTCAAAGAAAAACGCAAACAACAAAACCCTTTGTTCAAGCGTAAAAAATTCTGCCGCTTCACCGCTGCACACGTAGAGCAAGTTGATTACAAAGACGTAGACACCTTGAAAGACTTCGTTCAGGAAAACGGCAAAATCATGCCAGCACGCCTGACCGGTACCAAGGCTATCTATCAACGTCAGGTTGATACAGCAATCAAACGCGCACGTTACCTCGCGCTGTTGCCGTACACCGATCTGCACAACGCGTAATTAACGACTTGAAATAGGAGAAAAACATGCAAGTCATTCTGTTGGAAAAAGTCGTTAATCTCGGCAACCTCGGTGAAGTTGTTAAAGTCAAAGACGGTTACGCACGTAACTTCCTGATTCCACAACGTAAAGCTCGCCGTGCTACGGCTGCTGCTGTTGCTGAATTCGAAGTCAAGCGCGCAGAACTGGAAAAAATCGCTGCAGAAAAACTGGCGGCATCGCAAGCTCAAGGCGAGAAACTGACCGGTCAAACCGTTCAAATCACGCAAAAATCGGGTGTTGACGGCCGTTTGTTCGGTTCCGTAACCAACTCCGATATCGCTGAAGCGTTGACGAAACAAGGCTTTGCAGTTGAAAAAGCGCAAGTTCGTCTGCCAACCGGTCCATTGAAAGTTGCCGGCGATCACGTTGTTGCAGTTGCATTGCACACCGACGTAGTCGTTGACGTAACAATCACCGTTATCGGCGATCACGCTTAAGTCGCATTAAAGTAACACGGGCACCAGTTGCCCAGAAAAAGCCGGGTTTTCCCGGCTTTTTTATTGCCTGATTTCTGAAAGGGAAGCCTCGCAACAGGTATAATTCGCGCCATGAACACCCGTGCCGATCCGCAATTAGAGTCCCTTCGCGTTCCCCCGCATTCGATAGAAGCAGAGCAATCCGTCCTTGGCGGCTTGCTGCTCGACAATGCGGCTTGGGATCGTATTGCCGATTTCGTCAATCACGACGATTTCTATCGCTATGACCACCGGATCATCTTCCAGCACATCGTCAAGCTGATCAATAACGCGCGTCCGGCGGACGTCATCACCGTCTTTGAAGCGCTGACCAATAGCGGCAAGGCCGAAGAAGTGGGCGGCGTCGCCTACCTCAACGCATTGGCGCAAAACACGCCCTCCGCTGCCAATATTCGCCGCTACGCCGAAATCGTGCGTGATCGCGGCGTATTGCGCAAACTGATTACCGTCTCGGACGAGATTTCCGGTAATGCCTTCAATCCGCAAGGCAAGGAAGTCAAACAAATGCTGGACGAAGCCGAATCCAAGATCTTTGCGATCGCGGAAGAGGGCGCGCGTGGCGCGCAAGGCTTCCAGGAAATCCAGCCCTTGCTGACGCAAGTGGTCGAACGTATCGATGAACTGTATAACCGCGACAGCACCAGCGATATTACCGGTGTGCCAACAGGCTTTGCCGATCTGGATCGTATGACTTCGGGCTTGCAGCCGGGCGATCTGATTATCGTCGCCGGCCGACCGTCGATGGGTAAAACTGCGTTTTCGATCAATATCGGTGAAACCGTGGCGATTGAAAGCGGTTTGCCGGTCGCCGTCTTCTCGATGGAGATGGGCGGCGCCCAACTGGCGATGCGTATGCTGGGTTCGGTCGGTCGTCTCGATCAACACCGTTTGCGTACCGGTCGCCTGGCTGATGAAGACTGGCCACGCCTGACGCATGCGATCCAGAAGATGAACGATGCGCAGTTGTACATCGATGAAACCCCGGCGCTGAACTCGATCGAGTTGCGTGCACGTTCGCGTCGCCTCTCGCGTCAATGCGGCAAGCTGGGTCTGATCATCATCGATTACCTGCAACTGATGTCGGCCAACTCCGCTGGTGAAAACCGCGCCACCGAGATTTCGGAAATCTCGCGTAGCCTGAAAGGTTTGGCCAAGGAATTGAATTGCCCGGTGATTGCGCTCTCGCAGCTGAACCGCTCGCTGGAACAACGCCCGAACAAACGTCCCGTCATGTCCGATCTGCGCGAATCCGGCGCTATTGAGCAGGATGCCGACGTGATCCTGTTTATTTATCGCGACGAAGTCTATAACCCCGATTCGCCGGATAAAGGTACTGCCGAGATCATTATCGGTAAGCAGCGTAACGGCCCGATTGGCGCGGTACGCCTGACCTTCCTGGGCCAGTACACCAAGTTTGAGAATTACACCGGCTCAGCCGCCCTGTATCAAGGGGATTGATGTCTTTTAGTGTCAGCTGTTTTTAGAATTCTGGCGAAGGGCTAGCCTTTTGCCGCCACAGTATTTCAACATTTTAATATTCAAAGAGAGTAATCATGTTTGGACGACTTCTGCCGAAAGAAGGTAAATTTTTCGATCTCTTCAATGAGCACGCCGAATTCTGCGTCAAGGGCGCACGCGAAATGGTCGCGCTGATGACCAATTTCGACGACCTGGAAATCCGCGTACACGCCATTGAAGGCATCGAAAAACAGGCAGACAAGGTGACCCATGCAACGTTGGATGCATTGCATAAAACCTTCATTACGCCGCTGGATCGTGATGACATCCATCAACTGATTACCCGCATGGATGACATCCTCGATTTGCTCGAAGATGCCGCACAAACCATCTCCCTGTACGACATCAAGGCGATTACGCCTGAAGCCAAACGCCTGGCCGAGCTGTGCCTGGCGTGTACCGAAAAGGTCAAGGCCGCAGTCGGACTCTTGCACAATATGGATAACTCGCGCGAGATCCTCTCGATCTGCCAGGAAATCGATCGCCTGGAATCGGATGCCGACCATGTGATGCGTGCTGCGATGTCCAAGCTGTTCCGTGAAGAGCCGGATGTGCGCAACCTGATCAAACTCAAAGCCATTTATGAATTGCTGGAAACCGTGACCGATCGTTGCGAAGACGTAGCCAATATCATCGAAGGCATCATTGTCGAGAACGCTTAAGTCCGGCGCAACCCGGCCGTTTCTTGCGCTGCTGATTGCAACGCGGGCAGCGGTCATCAAGTTTCGCGGTTGCTGACGTATTTGTCCGCGACGTACGCAGATTCAACAAAAAATAGATATCCATGCAAACTCTTCACATGAGCTTTTATGTCCTGGCCTTTTTGATCATATTGGCTTTGGTCTTCGATTTCATGAATGGCTTTCATGACGCGGCAAATGCGATCGCGACGGTCGTGTCGACCGGTGTACTGAAACCGCAAACCGCCGTGATGATGGCGGCTTCCTTCAACTTCATCGCGATTGGTGTATTCCACCTGAAAGTCGCTTCGATGATAGGCAAGGGCACCATCGATCCGATCGTGATTGATCACTATGTCGTCTTTGGCGCCCTGGTTGGTGCCATCGTTTGGAATGTGGTGACCTGGTACTTCGGTTTGCCATCATCGTCGTCACACGCGCTGATCGGTGGCCTGGTTGGTGCAGCAGTGGCAAAAGCCGGTACCGACGCGCTGATCGCTTCCGGCCTGATCAAGATCATCGCCTTTATCGTGCTGTCGCCTTTACTCGGTTTCCTGTTTGGCTCGCTGATGATGGTGCTGGTGTCCTGGCTCTTTGTCAGGTCGACGCCGCGCAATGTGGATCGCTGGTTCCGGCGTTTGCAGTTGGTGTCTGCAGCGATGTACAGCCTGGGCCACGGTGGTAACGATGCGCAAAAAACCATGGGTATTATCTGGATGCTGCTGATCGCAGCCGGTGCAACGACCGCCGAAGATCCGTTGCCATGGTGGGTCGTGATCAGCTGCTATAGCGCGATCAGCCTGGGTACCTTGTTCGGTGGCTGGCGTATCGTGAAGACCATGGGGCAGAAAATCACCAAGCTCAAACCGGTAGGCGGCTTCTGTGCCGAAACCGGCGGTGCGATCACCTTGTTCCTCGCTACGGCACTCGGTGTGCCGGTTTCGACGACACATACGATTACCGGTGCGATTGTTGGTGTCGGCGCTTCGCGCAAGATGTCGGCAGTGCGTTGGGGTGTCGCCGGCAATATCGTCTGGGCCTGGATCTTTACGATTCCTGCCGCAGCCTTTATGGCAGCGATTGCATGGTGGTTGGGGACAATGATTCTGTAATCATTCCCGCTTATAAAAAAAGCCTGCTGATTCAGCAGGCTTTTTTGTTTCTGGCAGTGCAGGCTTATTACAACACTTCGCTCGCATGATCCGCCAGGCGGGAACGCTCGCCCCGTGCCAGGGTAACGTGTCCGCTGTGGCCCCAACCCTTGAAGCGATCGACCACATAGGTCAGGCCGCTCGAACCTTCGGTCAGGTAAGGCGTATCGATTTGCGCGATGTTACCGAGGCAAATGATCTTGGTGCCCGGACCTGCACGAGTGACCAGGGTTTTCATTTGTTTCGGCGTCAGGTTTTGCGCTTCATCGATGATGAGGAACTTGTTGACGAAGGTACGGCCGCGCATGAAGTTGAGCGACTTGATCTTGATGCGTGAGCGGATCAGGTCTTGCGTTGCAGCGCGACCCCATTCGCCGGCATCGTTGTCGGACTTGTTCAGCACTTCCAGGTTGTCGTCGAAGGCACCCATCCATGGCGACATCTTTTCTTCTTCGGTACCAGGCAGGAAGCCGATGTCTTCACCGACCGGCACCGTGACGCGGGTCACGATGATTTCGCTGTAGAGCTTGGTTTCCAATACCTGTGCCAGGCCGGCTGCGAGTGCCAGCAAGGTTTTACCGGTACCGGCCTGACCCAGCAGGGTGACGAAATCGCATTCCGGATCCATCAACAGGTTCAGTGCAAAGTTTTGTTCACGGTTGCGGGCAGTGACACCCCATACGCTGTTCTTCGTGTGCGCATAGTCACGCAAGGTCTGGATGACCGCCGTCTTGCCGTTGATTTGTCGCACCTGGCCGTAGAACGACGCTTCGCCGTTTTGCGGTTCCATATAGACAAACTGGTTCACCAGCATGGACGGCACGACCGGACCGCTCAGGCGGTAGAAGGTGTAGCCGGTGCCGTGCTTGTTTTCCTGCCAGGATTCCATGCCTTTCGCATGCTTGATCCAGAAATCGTCCGGCAATTGCATGATGCCGGAATAGAGCAGGTCGGTATCTTCCAGTACATGGTCATTGAGGTACTCTTCCGCCGGCAGACCCATCGCGCGTGCCTTGATGCGCATATTGATATCTTTCGATACCAATACGATGGCCCGGCCCGGATACTGCGCTTCCAGTGCCCGCACCACGCCGAGGATCTGGTTGTCGGCTTTGCCCATAGGCAGGCCTTCAGGCAGCGTGACGTTTTGCAGCTTGGTCTGGAAGAAGAGGCGACCCTTGGCATCCTTGTTGCCCAGCTTGGACAGCGGGATGCCTTCGTCTATTGCATTTTCTTCGACACCGCTCACCAGCGCATCCAGGGAGCGCGATACCTGGCGTGCGCTGCGCGCAACTTCGGACATACCTTTCTTGTGATCGTCGAGTTCTTCTAGCGTCATCATCGGCAGATAGACGTCGTGTTCCTCGAAGCGGAACAGGGAAGTCGGATCGTGCATCAGGACATTGGTGTCGAGCACAAACAGTTTGGTGACGCCGGACTTGTCAGTCGGGCGACGGGTGCCGGATTTTGGTGCCAGCGCGACGGTTTGTGCAGAGGATGCGGCGCGCGGTTTGGTGGCGGGCGTCTTGTCGGCGATCTTGGCGCGGACAGGGGCCGGGACTGGAGCTGCTTCGGTCTTGCGTGCTACCGGTTCAATCAGGGTCAGCGATTTGACAATCTTGTCCTTATCCGCCTTCGGATAATCTTGCGGTGACAGCAATGCGGCAGGCTTGGTCGGTAGTTTAGGCAGGGGCATCAGGACCTCGATCTAGAAAGTTTGAGAACATTTACAACAGGTGCTAACGGTGATGCAGACGCGGAAAATCGTTGTAGGACAGCAAAAGAAAATGCCGATGGGAGGAGGGTGTGCAAATCAAAAAGTAAAAAAGCCGTTTGGGAAGGCTCATGGCCTAATCCGCAAACGGCTTTCTTAGAGAAAAATTCTTTTGAATTCAATGGGTTTTGCAAACCTAAGCAAGAGCCTTCACAAACTCCAGTACTTCATCGATGTGTCCAGGCACTTTCACTCCACGCCATTCTTTCACCAATTTACCTGACTCGTCAATAATAAAAGTAGAGCGTTCGATACCGCGTACTTTCTTGCCATACATATTTTTCATCTTCATGACATCGAACATGGTGCATAGCGTTTCGTCCGGGTCGGAGATCAGTTCGAAAGGCAGGTCCAGTTTGGCCTTGAAACCTTCATGTGAACGCAGGCTGTCGCGGCTGACGCCGAAAATTTCTGCATTGGCTTGCTGGAACTGCGCATGCAGGTCACGGAACTGGATACCTTCGGTGGTGCAGCCGGGGGTGTTGTCCTTCGGATAGAAATAAAGGACGATCTTTTTCCCTTTGTAATCAGCGAGTTGAAAGGTCTGCTCGCCGGTCATGGCCGCGGAAAAGTCCGGTACGATTTTGTTCAGTGCAGAAGGGCGTTCTGCTACGGGAGTGCCTTGATCCATTTATCTCACTTTCTCTGCCGATAGTGCGGCGCTGCTGGCGCAGCGGCATGATGGTCGATCGATTTGCTACCAGTTCGGCGTACGCGAGGATAAACAATACGGCCGAGCATACAGATGGGGACGAGTTTTTATCCTTCAAGCAACGAAATTAATTTATTTCGCAACTTTTAACGCCGCTTGCAGACGAGCAGGATGCTATTGAAAAGACAATAATTTTTCGACTTGGTTCAGCTGCAGGCAGGCATCAGCTTAGCCTGCGCAGCTTGCTACCGGCTTACAGGATCAGCGCCAGTGCGACCTTGCGGCCTTCGGCCATGAGGATGTTGTAGGTGCGGCAGGCGGCCTGGTTATCCATGCATTCGACGCCGATGCGGCGTAAGGTAAGCGAGGCGGTCAGGCGTGGATGCACGAAGCGCTGGGTAGCGCCGGTGCCAAGGATCACGACATCCGGCTCTATCGCATTGATTTGCTCGAAATTCTCCGCTGTCAGCGTATCGAAGGACGTCACCGGCCATGGTGCCGGCTTGATTTCCGGTAAAACGACGAGGCTGTAATCGAATGGAACCAGATTGATTTCAATGCCATTTTCATCATAGGCGGTGACGGTCTGGTATTGCTGGGTAGCGGTGCTGTGTAGCTTCATGGCTGTAGCTGTCGGACAGGGGAGCGTGTTTTCGCGCCTTTCCGATTAATTGGAAGGTAAAGAACCCTTATTGTAACGTTTTCAGCTTTAAAGCAGCCTTTATCGATTGATAAAATCGCTTCCTTTCGGCAAAATGGATCTCTTTCGCGGTGCAACATTGCAGCCGTCATTTTTCGCTTGCCCTTTGGCCTTTACGCTCCGGCCATAGTTGTGGGGAACAGGCGTTTCAATTAGAGCTTTGTAAAGACAAGTTCTGAAAATCACAAGGAACAGTAGCTGTGCGACCGATTCAAAAATCGAAAAAACTGGATGATGTTTGCTACGACATTCGCGGCCCCGTGCTCGAAAAAGCGCGGCAAATGGAAGAAGACGGTCACAAGATTATCAAGCTGAATATCGGCAACCTCGCCGTATTCGGTTTCGATGCGCCAGACGAGATCGTGCAAGACATGATCCGCAATATGTCGAACGCCTCCGGCTACACCGATTCCAAAGGTTTGTTTGCGCCGCGCAAGGCGATCATGCATTACACGCAGGAAAAGAAAATCACCGGCGTGACCATTGATGACATCTACCTCGGTAACGGTGCCTCCGAACTGATCGTGATGAGCATGAATGCCTTGCTCAATACCGGCGATGAAGTGCTGGTGCCATCGCCCGACTATCCGCTGTGGACCGCCGCGGTCAGCCTGTCCGGCGGCAAGCCGGTGCACTACGTTTGCGACGAGCAGGCCGACTGGTTCCCGGATATCGAAGATATCAAGAGCAAGATCAATTCGAATACCAAGGCGATTGTCGTCATCAACCCGAACAACCCGACCGGTGCCTTGTACCCGGTAGAGCTGCTGGAGCAAATCGTTGAAGTTGCACGCCAGCATCAACTGATCGTGTTTGCAGATGAAATTTACGACAAGGTGCTGTACGACGGCAATACGCACACATCGCTGGCTTCGTTGGCGGACGACGTCTTGTTCATCACATTCAATGGTTTGTCGAAGAACTACCGTTCCTGCGGCTATCGTGCAGGCTGGATGGTGGTTTCCGGTGAAAAACGCCATGCGCGTGACTACATCGAAGGCCTGAACATGCTGGCTTCGATGCGCCTGTGCGCCAACGTACCGGGGCAATACGCGATCCAAACCGCACTCGGTGGTTACCAGAGCATCAATGACCTGGTGGCACCGGGCGGCCGCTTGTTGCGCCAGCGTGACCTTGCGCACAAGCTGCTGACCGAAATCCCGGGTGTGACTTGCGTCAAGCCTAAATCGGCCTTGTACATGTTCCCGCGCCTGGATCCAAAGATGTACCCGATCAAGGACGATCAGGACTTCGCACAGCAATTGCTGGTCGAAGAAAGCGTATTGATTGTGCAGGGTACGGGCTTCAATTGCCCGACAACAGACCATTTCAGGGTAGTATTCTTGCCGAATTCGGATGATCTGACTGTTGCGGTCGGACGAATTGCGCATTTCCTTGAAGGCTACCGCAAGCGCCTGGGCTAAGCCCCGGACTCTATTTTAGTCACCACGCTCTCCGCCTTGGAGAGCGCTGTTTTTCATGTGACATTATTTATACAGAGATTATGAAAACCATCAAAGTTGGCTTGTTAGGAATCGGCACCGTTGGTGCGGGTACATTCAATGTTCTGAAGCGTAACCAGGAAGAAATTTCCCGCCGCGCCGGTCATGGTATTGAAATTGTGATGGTGGCTGACCTCGATGTTGCACGCGCCAAGGAATTGGTTGGTTCGCACTGTGAAGTGGTGAACGACGGCAACCTGGTCGTTTCCAATCCTGAAGTCGATATCGTGGTTGAGCTGATCGGTGGTTACGGCATTGCCAAAGATCTGGTATTGAAAGCGATTGCCAACGGCAAGCACGTGGTAACAGCGAACAAGGCTTTGCTGGCAACCCACGGCGATGAGATTTTCCAGGCGGCACAAAACAAGGGTGTGATGGTTGCGTATGAAGCGGCTGTCGCCGGCGGCATTCCTATTATCAAAGCCCTGCGTGAAGGCCTGACCGCAAACCGCATCGAATGGATCGCCGGCATCATTAACGGCACCACCAACTTCATCTTGTCCGAAATGCGTGACAAGGGCCTGGATTTCGATACCGTTCTGAAAGAAGCACAACGCCTGGGTTATGCCGAGGCTGATCCGACCTTCGATATCGAAGGCGTGGATGCAGCACACAAGGCAACGCTGATGGCAGCGATAGCATTCGGCATCCCGGTGCAGTTCGACAAGGCGCACGTCGAAGGTATCACCAAGCTGGAAGCGGTTGACATCCGTTACGCGGAACAACTCGGCTATCGTATCAAATTGCTCGGCATTGCCAAGCGCACCTCGCAAGGTATTGAATTGCGCGTGCATCCGACGCTGATCCCGGCCAAGCGCCTGATCGCGAATGTCGAAGGCGCGATGAATGCCGTACTGGTGCAGGGCGACGCGGTCGGTGCCACGCTGTATTACGGCAAGGGCGCAGGCGCTGAGCCAACCGCATCGGCCGTGATTGCCGATCTGGTCGATATTGCGCGCCTGGCTGATGCCGATCCGGCACATCGCGTACCGCACCTGGCGTTCCAGCCGAATGCGATGGCCGATACGCCTATCCTGCCGATTTCGGAAGTCACCACCAGCTACTACCTGCGCATGCATGTGGCAGACAAACTGGGTGTGTTGGCAAATGTCACCAGCATCCTAGCGGATTCGACGATTTCGATCGATGCCATGTTGCAAAAGGAACCAGCACTGGGTGAAACCCAGACCGACATCATCATGCTGACGCACCAGACGCAAGAGAAAAACGTCGAAGCTGCGATCAAAAAAATAGAAGCATTGCCAACAGTTATGGGCCAAGTGACCAAGATCCGCCTGGAACACCTGAGCTAATCTTGCAGTCATATGCGGTGAAGCCGGTTTAGGTCGGACTTCACCGTTTTTATACCGATTTCAACGCCGATTTCAACGAAACTGGCCTGCACTATCCGGCAACTGCCGTTTGTCCCGCTCCCGACGCTATAATACGAGTCTGTATGTAATGCGTCGCCATGCCTGAATCATCCTGTTTCCTGAGCAAGCCGGCCACCAACCAAATCTATTACTCTATGCAATACATTTCCACTCGCGGCCTGGCGCCGGCGCTATCGTTTTCTGAAATTTTGCTGGGCGGTTTGGCGCCTGATGGTGGCTTGTATCTGCCTGAGACTTACCCGCAGGTCAGTGACGCCGAACTCGATGCCTGGCGCACCTTGTCCTACGCCGACCTGGCTTACGAAGTGCTGCGCAAGTTCGCGACCGATATTCCGGACGCCGACCTCAAGGCGCTGGTACATAAAACCTATACTGCGGATGTCTACCGCAATGTGCGCCATGGCGAAGAAGCCGCGCGCATCACGCCTTTGCGTACGGTAGAAGAGAAAAACGGCAGCAAGCTGGTCTTGCAAGCCTTGTCGAACGGCCCGACGCTCGCCTTCAAGGATATGGCGATGCAATTGCTCGGCAATCTGTTCGAATACACATTGGCCAAGAACCATGCGGAGTTGAATATTTTCGGCGCTACTTCGGGCGATACCGGTAGTGCGGCGGAATATGCGATGCGCGGCAAGAAGGGCATACGTGTCTTCATGCTGTCGCCGCACAAGAAGATGAGCGCCTTCCAGACTGCGCAAATGTTCAGCCTGCAAGACCCGAATATTTTCAATATTGCGGTGGAAGGCGTATTCGACGATTGCCAGGACATGGTCAAGGCGGTGTCGAATGATCACGGCTTCAAGCAACAGCAAAAAATCGGTACCGTGAATTCGATCAACTGGGCGCGTGTCGTGGCGCAAGTGATTTACTACTTCCGCGGTTACCTGAGCGCGACCACCAGCAATGAACAAAAAGTATCGTTCACCGTACCATCGGGTAATTTCGGCAATATCTGCGCAGGCCATATCGCACGCATGATGGGCTTGCCTATCGATAAGCTGGTCGCAGCGACCAATGAAAACGATGTGCTGGATGAGTTCTTCCGCACCGGCGTGTATCGCGTCCGTAAATCGGCCGAAACTTATCACACCACCAGCCCGAGCATGGATATCAGCAAGGCGTCCAACTTCGAGCGCTTCGTCTATGATTTGCTGGGCCGCGATGGCGACCGCGTGCGTGCCTTGTTCCAGAAAGTGGAAACGCATGGCGGCTTCGATCTGTCCGGCAAGCCGGGCAGCGATGGCGACGAATTCAAGGATATTGCGAAGTTTGGTTTTGCTTCCGGCAAATCAACGCATAGCGACCGCGTTGCCACCATCCGTGACTTGCAAAACAAGTACGAACTGATGATAGACACGCATACGGCCGATGGCGTCAAGGTCGCGCGCGAACACATGACGCCCGGCGTCACCATGATCGTGCTGGAAACCGCCTTGCCGGCCAAATTCAATGAAACCATACGGGAAGCACTGGGACGTGACGCTGATCGTCCTGCCGGTTTTGAAAATATTGAAGACTTGCCGCAACGTTTTGAAGTGATGCCGGCCGATGTCGAACAGATGAAAACATTCATCGCCCGTCATACCGGCTTGTAATACCAGGATTGCTACGGCCTGGCCGTAGCCGTCGCTGTACCGGGCAAGCGGAGCAGAGTGCTTCCGCTTACAATCGTTCCATGATCCATTATCGAGCCCAGCATGACTGAACCCAAACCAATGTTGAGTGTGGCTGAAGCCCTGGCCTTCCTGCTTTCCTCTGCCAAAAAAATTACCGAGACTGAAACCCTGGCGACACTGGATGCGAATGGCCGCGTCCTGGCCGTTGCCCAGGAGTCGCAACTGAATGTGCCGCCAGTCGATAACACATCCATGGATGGTTACGCTGTGCGTGCTGCTGATTGCGTCAGTGGTGAGGCGGTCTTGCGTGTCAGCCAGCGCATACCGGCCGGCCATGTCGGTCAGCCATTAGAGGCAGGTTGTGCCGCGCGTATTTTTACCGGCGCCATGATCCCGCAAGGTGCAGATGCCGTTGTCATGCAGGAAGTCTGCGTCGCATCCAAAGGTGCGGACGGCGACCTGGTTACGGTCAAACACAATCCGGCCTCGGGCGAATGGATACGCCGTGCGGGTGAGGATATCCGCGCCGGCAGCACCATACTGACTGCAGGCCAGCGCTTGCGCGCGCAAGAGCTCGGCTTGGCCGCTTCGGTCGGCTTGGCGCAAATACCAGTCGTGCGCAAGTTGCGGGTTGCCGTCTTCTTTACCGGTGACGAACTGGCGATGCCGGGTGAAGTTCTGAAACCGGGTGCTATCTACAATTCCAATCGCTTCACATTGCGTGGCCTGCTGGAAAACCTCGGCTGTGAAATCAGCGATTTCGGCATCGTGCCGGACACGCTGGCAGCGACCCGTGACACCTTGCGCCGTGCTGCAGCTGAAAACGATCTGATCATTACTTCCGGTGGTGTTTCGGTCGGTGAAGAGGATCACATCAAACCTGCGGTCGAAGCCGAAGGTCATCTGAATATGTGGCAAATCGCGGTGAAGCCGGGCAAGCCGCTGGCGTTCGGCGAAGTGAATCGCAGTGCCAAGGATGGTACTGCTTACTTCCTCGGCTTACCGGGTAATCCGGTGTCGAGTTTCGTTACCTTCATGCTGTTTGTGCGACCATTCATCCTGCGCCTGCAAGGTGTGGAAAATGTAGCGCCCAAGGCTTACCCTATGCGTGCCGATTTCAATCTGAACAAGGCCGACAAGCGCAACGAATTCTTGCGTGCGAAGATTAATGACCAGGGCGGCCTGGATTTATTCCCTAACCAGAGTTCGGGTGTACTGACTTCTACCGTATGGGGCGACGGCCTGATCGATCATCCGCCTGGCAAGACCATAGCGGCTGGCGATACCGTGCGCTTTATTTCATTCAGCGATTTGATGTACTGATAGTGATATGAATATTCAACTTCGATTTTTTGCCAGCGTACGTGAAGCGCTGAAGGTGGCCCAAGAGTCTGTCACCGTACCTGCCACAGTCAAAACCGTTGGCGATGTGCGTGCTTTCCTGCGTGAGCGCGGCGGCGTATGGGCGGAAGTGCTGGCGGATGGACGTCCGCTTCGTATGGCCTACAATCAGGAAATGACAGGTGCTGACACCGAGATCGAAGACGGCAGTGAAGTTGCTTTCTTCCCTCCGGTAACCGGCGGTTGATCAGACGGAGCAGAGCACATGCCAGTACGTGTACAAACTGAAAATTTCGATGTCAGCCATGAAGTCGCTGCCTTGCGTGCGCATAGCCCGCAGGTCGGTGCCGTCGTGACCTTTATTGGTACCGTGCGCGATATGAATGACGGTTCCAGCGTGGCCGAGATGGAGCTCGAACACTATCCCGGCATGACCGAAAAAGCCCTGCAAAACATCGTGGAGCAGGCGAAGGCGCGCTGGCCTATTTTTGATGCATTGGTGATCCATCGCATCGGGCCTTTGCTGCCATTGGAGCAAATCGTGCTGGTGGCTGTGACTTCGGCCCATCGCGGCGAAGCGTTCTCCGCCTGTGAATTCATTATCGATTACCTGAAAACCGATGCGCCGTTCTGGAAGAAAGAACAAACGCCGCAAGGTGCGCGCTGGGTTGATGCCCGTACTACCGATGACACGGCCTTGGCCAAATGGAAACAGCCGTCAACAGGTGCGGAAAAATGAGTTGGCTCGCGGTCGGTCTTGGCGCAGCGCTGGGTGCCTGGCTGCGTTGGGGGCTGAGCATCTGGTTCAACGCGGTAAATAACCATGTACCGGTCGGCACCCTGGCGGCCAACCTGGTTGGTGGTTACCTGGTCGGGCTTGCCGTCGCATTCTTTTCCGGCCATCCGGGTGTGCCACCGGAATGGCGTTTATTTGCCGTTACCGGCTTTCTCGGCGGCCTCACCACTTTCTCCACCTTCTCGGCTGAAGCCGTACTATTGCTGCAGCGTGGCGACTATATGTGGGCGCTGGCGCATACCGCGCTGCACCTGATAGGTTCGATTGCCTGCTGTATTGCCGGTTTTGCCACCTATCGCGCATTCGCTGCATAGACTACTATTGACTCTGTCGGTTGCATTTTGCCGGTCCGCCTCGCCTAAAGTCCCGATTCACCCCCTTATTCAGGGGCTGCTGCAGTTATTCCGGAATCCCTGCTTGAAAAGTAGTTGCCTGACCCAATTTTCTTTCCATTAATGAATTTTTCTTTGGAGAGTATGCAATGCGTCTCGATAAACTAACCACCAAGCTGCAGGAAGCGCTCGCTGATGCGCAAAGCCATGCAGTAGGCAACGATAATCAATATATAGAACCGGTACACGTGCTGGTCGCCCTGTTAAGCCAGGACGACAGCAGCACGCGCTCGCTGTTGCAACGTGCCGGTGCCAACATCAATGGCATGACCACTGCGCTACGCAGTGCACTCGATCGCCTGCCCAAGGTCTCCGGCACCGGCGGTGAAGTGCAGATCGGGCGTGACCTCAGTTCGCTGTTGAACCTGGCGGACAAAGAATCACAAATGCATGGCGACCAGTTCATCGCCACTGAAATGGTCTTGCTGGCGCTGACTGAAGATAAGTCAGAGGCAGGCAAGATTGCACGTGAAAACGGCTTGACGCGCAAGGCGCTGGAAGCCGCGATCAAGGCTGTGCGCGGCAGTTCAAAAGTGGATTCGGCGGATGGCGAAGGCCAGCGCGAAGCCCTGAAAAAATACACGCTGGACCTGACCGAGCGCGCCCGTATCGGCAAGCTGGATCCGGTTATCGGTCGTGACGATGAAATCCGTCGCGCGATTCAGGTATTGCAACGTCGCTCGAAAAACAATCCGGTCTTGATCGGTGAGCCTGGCGTCGGTAAAACCGCCATCGTCGAAGGCCTGGCGCAACGTATCGTCAACGGCGAAGTACCGGACAGCCTGAAAGGCAAACGCGTGCTATCGCTGGATATGGCTTCACTGTTGGCCGGCGCCAAGTATCGCGGCGAATTCGAAGAACGCCTGAAAGCGGTACTCACCGAACTGGCCGAGGATGAAGGGCAGACCATCGTCTTCATCGATGAAATGCATACGCTGGTAGGTGCAGGCAAGGCTGAAGGCGCGATGGATGCAGGCAATATGCTCAAGCCGGCATTGGCACGTGGTGAGCTGCACTGCGTCGGCGCCACCACGCTGGATGAGTACCGCAAATACATCGAAAAGGATGCAGCACTGGAACGTCGCTTCCAGAAAATCATCGTGGCTGAACCGACGGTGGAAGCAACCATTGCCATCCTGCGCGGTTTGCAGGAAAAGTATGAGCTGCATCATGGCGTTGATATTACTGATCCGGCTATCGTCGCAGCGGCTGAATTGTCGCATCGCTACATTACTGACCGCTTCTTGCCGGACAAGGCGATCGACCTGATCGATGAGGCTGCATCCAAGATCAAGATAGAACTCGATTCCAAGCCGGAAGTAATGGACAAGCTGGACCGTCGCGTCATCCAGCTGAAGATTGAGCGTGAAGCCATCAAGAAAGAAAAAGATGAAGCTTCGCAAAAACGCCTGGCCCTGATCGAGGAAGAGATAGAACGCCTGGGTCGAGAGTATGCGGATCTGGAAGAAATCTGGAAAGCCGAGAAATCATCGGCGCAGGGCAGCCAGCACATCAAGGAAGAAATTGAAAAAGTGCGTCTGCAAATGGAAGAGGCAACGCGCAAGAGTGACTGGCAGCGTGTCTCTGAATTGCAGTACAGCACCTTGCCGCAACTGGAAGCACAACTGAAAAATGCGGTGAAGGGCGAAGTGTCGGCAGGCAAACCGCAATTGGTGCGGACCCAGGTTGGCGCTGAAGAAATTGCCGAGGTCGTATCACGTGCCACCGGTATTCCGGTTTCACGCATGATGACCGGCGAGCGCGAGAAATTATTGCAGATGGAAGATGCGCTGCATAAGCGCGTGGTTGGCCAGCATGAAGCGATTGTCGCGGTGTCGGATGCGATCCGTCGCTCGCGTGCCGGCCTGGGTGACCCTGATCGGCCATATGGTTCCTTCATGTTCCTCGGACCTACCGGTGTCGGTAAGACCGAGCTGTGCAAGGCGCTGGCTTCCTTCATGTTCGATACCGAGGATTCGCTGATTCGCATCGATATGAGTGAATTCATGGAGAAGCATTCGGTTGCCCGCCTGATCGGTGCACCACCTGGTTATGTCGGCTACGAAGAGGGCGGTTACCTGACCGAAGCGGTACGGCGCAAACCGTACTGCGTGATCCTGCTGGATGAAATCGAAAAGGCGCATCCGGATGTGTTCAACGTCTTGCTGCAAGTACTCGACGATGGGCGTATGACGGATGGGCAGGGACGTACGGTGGACTTCAAGAATACTGTGATCGTCATGACTTCCAACCTTGGTTCTCACAAGATCCAGTCAATGGAAGGCAATGAACCGGCACTGATCAAGATGGCGGTAATGGCTGAAGTGCAAGGTCACTTCCGGCCGGAATTCATCAACCGTATTGATGAAATCGTCGCGTTCCATGCGCTGGATGAAAAGAACATCGGTTCGATCGCGAAGATCCAGCTGCAGGTTCTGGAAAAACGCCTGGCGCGTATGGATATGTCCATGGACGTTTCGGAAGATGCACTGCAAAAAATCGCAGAAGCCGGTTTCGATCCTGTGTATGGTGCGCGTCCGTTGAAACGTGCTATCCAGCATCAGATAGAAAATCCTTTATCCAAGGCTATCCTGGAAGGGAAGTTTGGACCGAAGGATGTGATCTCGCTCGACGTGCAAGACGGCGAGCTGGTGTTCACCAAGAAGTAATAAATTAATGTAGTAATCGAAGAGCCCGCCATATGATGAATATGGCGGGCTTTTTATTTTGAGATTCAGGCGCTGATGGTCATCAGGCTGGCGTTGCCACCAGCTGCAGTCGTGTTGATGCAGAGTGCTCGTTCGGTCACGAGGCGCCAGAGTGGGATGGCATGAGGAAACGAAGTGCTGACGACTGATACGATGGCACCCCTGCGTGCTGCCAGCGCCGTGCGTAAATCAGGCTTGTGCTGTCCCTGTTCCAGCAAGGCGAGTCGCAGCTCGCCGGATTCGTGTTGCTGCTCAATAACAATCATGTCGGCGCGTAGCAGTGTGGGGAAATCGGCAGGCAACAGGAGTGCGGTACTTTGCAATAGGACGACTTGATTACCGGTGGCGTAGACCGCAACCAATTGATGCAACAAGGCTTGCGTCGTTTCGGCGACGCACAGTACTGCACCGCGGGCGCTGAAGTGCAGGGTGTTTAATTCGCCGGTCACACCCTGCAATTGCATGGTCTTGCCGTACAGGCTGGTATGCGCGTATTCGGCGATCAACTTGCTGAGCTCCTGCTGCTTGTGCTTCATGCTCCACAGCAGGAATTCAGTCAGCGTGCTTTGCATCTGTTTGGTTTCATCTGCATCTTCATCACCCTTTACTGCTATCCCTGCGAGACTGATGCTTTCTCGTTGCAGGCGTTTCAGATATAAGGGGCCGCCAGCTTTAGGTCCGGTGCCGGACAAGCCTTCACCACCAAAGGGCTGGACCCCGACTACGGCACCGACGATATTCCGGTTGACATAGATATTGCCGACCTGTGCATGCCGGACTACGTAATCTATGGTTTCATCGATGCGTGTATGTATGCCCAGCGTCAGGCCAAAGCCGGTCGAATTGATATCCATGAGCAGTTGCGGCAAGTCGTCGCGCCGATAGCGCAATACATGCAATACCGGGCCGAACACTTCGCGTTGCAATTCGTTGATATCGGCTATCTCTATGATGCAGGGGGCGACGAAGCTGCCGTTTGTCACAGGCAGAGGTAGTTGCCGTACTTGCTTGCCTGCCGCCTGCGCTTGTCGGATGTAAGCCTGCAAATGCGCTTGTGCTTCTGCATCGATTACCGGACCGACATCCGTTGCCAGGTGATCCGGGCGGCCTATCCGCAGTTCTTGCATTGCGCCATGCAACATCTGCAAAGTCTGTTCAGCTATATCGTCTTGCAGGCAGAGCACACGCAGGGCCGAGCAACGCTGGCCTGCACTATCGAAAGCGGAACTGATGACATCGCGCACGACTTGCTCGCACAGAGCGGACGAGTCGACAATCATTGTATTTTGTCCGCCGGTTTCTGCGATCAGCGGAATGTCTTTCCCTTCGCTGATGCTGCGCTGTACCAGTTTGCGCTGGATGCTTTGTGCGACTTGCGTGGAGCCGGTAAAAACGACTGCGGATACACGTGGATCGGTGACCAGTTGCGCGCCTATGGTTTCACCGCTTCCCGGCAGAAACAGTAAAGCGTTTTCCGGCACACCGGCCTGATGCAAGAGTTGCACGGCACGGCAAGCGATCAAAGGAGTTTGTTCGGCCGGCTTCGCCAGCACGACATTAGCTGCTGCCAGCGCCGCGCTTACCTGGCCGGTGAAAATGGACAAGGGAAAATTCCATGGACTGATACAGGCGACCAGGCCCAGGGGCTGGTTCGCATCAGAGGCGATGGCTTGCGCACTGTAGTAACGCAGGAAGTCGATCGCTTCACGTAATTCACCTATCGCATTCGGCAATGTCTTGCCGGCCTCTCGTACCAGCAGGGCAATCAATTCAGTCGCATGTTGCTGGAATAGGTCTGCCGCTTGCAACAGGATGGCGGCGCGTTCTGCTATGGGTTTCGCTTGCCATGTATTGATGCCTGATGTGGCATGCTGCAAAGCCAGTTCGAGCACGGCGGCATCCGCCTGCTGCACGGTGCCGACTACATCAGCATGATTTGCCGGGTTGCGTACTTCAATGCATGCGGACGATACTTGTGTACACGACGGTGCCGCACGCCATTGCCATCGCGTGTAGGTGTTTAAAGCTTTGCCGAGTTCACGCAATGTAATTTCATCGCTCAAATCCATGCCGCTGGAATTGGCACGTTCCGGCCGGTATAAATCTTTCGGCAAGGCCAGCGCAGGATGCGGTGCGCCGCCGAACTTTGCTGCAAGTGTGATCGGGTCTTGCAACAAATCTTCCGTGCTGATTTTATCGTCGACGATCTGATTGACGAAAGATGAGTTCGCACCGTTTTCCAGTAGGCGGCGTACCAGGTAGGCGAGCAGGGTTTCATGTGAGCCGACCGGTGCATAAATACGGCATGGCACATTCAAATACTCCGGGCCGACGATCTGGTCGTACAGGGTTTCACCCATACCGTGTAGACACTGGAATTCATAATCAGTCACTTGCATTGCTTGCGCCTGCTGGTAGATCGTAGCGACGGTCAGTGCATTGTGGGTGGCGAATTGCGGGTAGAACACATCGTTGGCGGCCAACAGCTTTTGCGCACAGAATAAATAGGAGAGGTCGGTATAGGCTTTACGTGTGTAAACCGGATAGCCGGAGAGGCCGTCGACTTGTGCGCGTTTGATTTCACTATCCCAGTACGCGCCCTTGACCAGGCGCAGCATGAATTTCCTGCCGCTACGGTGGGCGAGATCGATCAGATAATCGATGACATACGGGCAGCGCTTTTGATACGCCTGCACCACGAAGCCCATGCCGTCGAAACCAGCCAGCTCGGCATCGAAGGCCAGCGCTTCCATCAAGTCCAGCGACAGCTCCAGGCGGTCCGCTTCTTCGGCATCGATATTGAGGCCGATATCGTATTGCCTGGCCAGTAGCAGCAATTGTTTCAGGCGTGGCAGCAATTCCTGCAAGACGCGCGCACGTTGCGCACGTGCATAGCGTGGATGCAAGGCAGAGAGTTTGACGGAAATACCGGGGCCACTACGTATGCCGCGTTGTGCGCCGGCCCGGCCTATCGCATGGATCGCGTCGGTATAGGATAGATAGTAAGCATCGGCATCGGCAGCAGTCATCGCCGCTTCGCCCAGCATATCGTAGGAGTAGCGATAACCATGCGCTTCATGTGCAGGGCTTCTTTCCAAAGCCTCGCTTATCGTCTGGCCGGCGACAAACTGGCTACCCAGCATGCGCATTGCGAGGTCTGTGCCTTTGCGTATCAGCGGTTCACCGCCCTTGTTGATAAGACGCGTCAGTGCGGCACCCAAGCCATCTTCACTCGCGCCATGCAGTAATTTACCGGTGATGAGCAAGCCCCAGCTCGCGGCATTCACAAACAGCGACGGCGATTCGCCCAGGTGGCGTTGCCAGTCACCTTTGCTGATTTTATTGGCAATCAGGCGATCCGCAGTTTGATGATCGGGGATGCGCAAGAGCGCTTCAGCCAGGCACATCAGTGCGATGCCTTCTTCCGACGACAGGGAGAATTCATGCATCAAGGCGTCGACGCCGGACGCACGGCTGCGTTTCGCGCGCACGGTTTCCACCCATTGCTGCGCCAGGGTATGGCTCGCGTTTTGCAAGATGGAATCAGTTTTAATCTGCACCAGCAAGTTCTGTACCGCGGTGATTTCATCCAGCCGACAGGCATTGCTGATTGCGTCGCGTAGCGGTGTGGTGGGCACGGATACTTCAGCCGCGAGTGCCGCGAAGGGAAGGCTGGCAGCAGCCGTTTCACCTTGCCCGGTGGCCGATGAGTTTGTAAGGGAATTGCTGGTGGTCGCCATAGCCTGATGCACCAAGTAAATGATTCATCCTATATCAGACAGCATACAGCCGGAAATGCGACGGTTAAAACAATTTTATATTATCGGGAATAATATTGGTCGAGGCAGAAAATAAATCCTGCATGAGGTATCCGGTACTCGTGGATAGCATCATGCAGGCTGGTTTGAGAGCTTAGCCAAGTCCGCCCGGCCAATCAAAATAGATGTGACAGGCGAATATAGACTGAACGGTAGGTTGGCTCACTGACATGGCTGGTTTGCGTCAGTGCATTGGCAGTATTGAAGGTTTGTTTGATACGCTTTTCCTTGGGTGCGAACAGATTCAATGCAGACAGATTGATTGACGTTTGAGGTGTCAACTGCGCGCGTGCACTCATGTCGAAGCGCTTGAGCGATGCAACTTTGTCGCGGACATAGGTATTGTTGGCCAGCCTGTAATGCTGGTCGTAACCGCTTGAAAAGTTTGTGCTGGCACCCAGCGTGGTTTTGATCGAGGGCAGGAACCAGTCCATGCCGAGGTTGGCGATGCGATCCGGCTGATCCAGGAAGCGACGTTTCTCTCCTGTCTGCTTCGATACCAGGCTGGTCTTTACGGCGGTCAGATTGGACCACAAGCTCAGGTTGCGTGAACCACCGACCAGATTGAAGGGCAGGCGAGCTTCCAGTTCTACACCATACATATTGCCATCACCGCTATTTTGCGGGCGTGATACATAGCGTGTGCCTTCCAGTGCGGTCATGTTTTCCAGCTTGTCTGAAAAATTGCGTCTGAAAGCCTTGGCACTCAGCAAGCCTTGGCGTCCAGCGATGAAATGATCGATTGCTACATCGTAGCCGACGATACTTTCCGGTCCTGCGTGCGGGTTACCGCCGCTATCAGGTCGCAAGAAGGAGTTTCCACCAACCGTGCTGACCGTTGGCGACAGATTGCGCAAGGACGGTCGACGCATTGTTTTGGCTACGCCGGCACGTAAATCCGTGCTTGCGCTTAATGCCTGGCGCAGACTGATGGACGGCAGCAGAGAATTGTCATCCTTGATGCTCGCAGTGCCAAGGAAATCGCGGGTGCGAGTGGATGCGCGCTCCTGTCGCACGCCCATCGTTAGGAGATTCCCCGGTAACAGGCGCATGCTGTCCTGGATGTAGAAGCTCGTAATATCTTCCTTAATGTTGTAGCGACGATTCATCGATGGTGTAGCTACCGTTCCGTTGATGCGATCAGCATTGTCTTCACTCCGTTCTTCCGTAGAGCGGCTGACACCGTATTCAAAGGTGTGTTTGTCCAATGATGTAGTTGCAGATATCTTGGTTTTGAACAGGTCAAGGTCTATGGCATCAGAGCGTTGCCGGTCTTCTTTAAAGACACCTGCGTCGAAACGCCTGGAATCGCGTGTTGTGCTTTCACTCGCATCCTGGCGATCAAAGGACGCATTGATTTCTGTATTCGTCGTGAACTGATGCTTCCACGCACCGTAGAGACCCTTATTTTCGCGGGTGCGTTTGCGGTCCTCGTCGTCGAGACGGGTAACACCCTGTTGATCGGCCGCTAATCTGTGCGTAGTGTCCTTGCGATACTCGGTGGTGCGCAAATAGGACGGTTCAAATACCAGACTGTTGTCGCGATTGATATTGATGTCTATGCGTGGAGTGATGTTGGCTTGTTCAAAGCGGCGCTTGTTAATATTTAAAGTGCCGCCGGCAATCGCGGCACCACTGGCGTTGTTCAAGAATGTGTCGCGGCTTTCAGAGCGCCGTTGTTGCTGTACACCGCCGGTCAGTGTCAGGCGTATTTTTTCGCCGCCTGTACTGTAGTAAATCGTCGCATCACCGACCGGGCCATTGTGCTGCAATGCACCTGCACCGACACTGACTTCATTCGGTAATGCCTTGCTTCCCTGTTTCAGGATGATATTCACCGTACCCGCAGCGCCTTGTGCGTCCTGGCTGGCGAGCGGTGTATGCACGATTTCAATGCGTTCCACCATGGAGCTGGGGATGCGATCAACTTGTACCGTGCGTTCCGCACTGCCATCCAGGATGCGTCGACCATTGATCGTGACTTGCGTGTATTCGCGGCCAATATTGCGTAGCTGGATTTCTCGGGCACGGTTGGCACCGGCAAAAGATACGCCCGGCAAACGACGCATCGCATCGCCCAGTGGTTGATCGCCAAACTGATTCAATTGCTCTGCATCGATGATGGTTTTTTGATTGATAGACTGGTGCCGTGCTTCATGTGCGCTTTGTGCGGCGCTATCGATTTTGTCGGCAGTGACAGAGATAGCTGGCAAGGATGGATCGTTGCTCGTCTGCGCGAAAACTGTATGGGATATGAGTGCGGCGAGTATCGCCACGGTTTTTCGTTGGAAGGGGATCATGATCAGCCTGTCTGAAATGTCTCGGGCTGGCTGGCGGTAGGCTGGGCTGGCGATTACGGAGTTGTAGCCGAACCTGGAAGGGTATTTTTCACAGGTTGGTAACGACGAAGATTGCGGACTTAATAATAGTGAGGAATATTATTATTTGTTCCAGAATCGTCCCGTTATTCTCTGCACGCACAGACCTTGCGTGATTTTTGAGGGGACTCTGGCAGAAGGATGGATGTTTAAGGTGCTGCCATGTGCGTGCACATCATCACAGCAATTCCACGCTATCGAGGTTCAGGTAACAGCTTTCCCGGGTGGTCGTGACAAAGTCGGCGAGATAGGGCTTCTCGGAAGTTTCCGGCAGGCAGGCGGCATACAGGCGCCCGGTCAAGCCCTCGCGCGTGATGCGTTTGGCTTTGACGTAGTCACGATTCAGGTAGTTTTGCGCCGCCCAGACCGGCAGGGTCGCGATGCCGCGTCGGCTCGCCACCAGCTGCAGCATGGCGACCGTCAGTTCGGTGGTGCGGCGTGCAACCTGCACACCTGCCGGTTTCAATACCTGGCGCACGACATCCAGCATGTCATCCGGTACCGGATAAGTGATCAGCGTATCGCCGATGAAATCTTCCGCCGTCAGGAATTCCTTATCGGCCAGTGGGTGGTCATGTGCGACCAGGGCGACAATTTCAAAACGGAACAGTGCGTGGTAATCGACTTTTTCATCAGGATCGATTTCGGCCACGATGGCGACATCGGCCCGGTGTTCATATAGCAGACCGACCGGATCGGCCTGGAAACCGGAGACGATATCGAGTTCGACTTCCGGCCAGCGGCCGCGGAATACATCCATCGCCGGCATTAGCCAGTCGAAACAGGTATGGCATTCGACCGCGATGCGCAGCTGTCCGGCGACACCTTGCGCCAGCCGCACCAGGTCGCGCTCGGTCTCGGCGACTTGCGGCAAGACGGTATCTGCCAGCTTCAGCAGCCGTTCGCCGGCCGGGGTGAAGCGTACCGGCGTCGACTTGCGTTCGAATAGCGGCGTGCCGTGATGATCTTCCAACTGCTTGATTTGATGGGATAAAGCAGATTGGGTGACATTTAGCAGGGCGGCCGCGCGCAGCAGGTTGCCCGCCTCGCGCAGGGCCAGCAGGGTTTTCAGGTGCCGTAATTCAAGGATGGATTGCATTATGAATTTTACTCATGATGAATCTGAATATTTATCGTTTGAATCATAGTCTATCCTCGCGCAAGATGGCAAGCTTCGAAAATCTATATTGGAGCAGGGCATGGCAAAGGCGCATATCTTGGGGTTTCCCCGCATCGGAGCACAGCGCGAATTGAAGTTCGCGGTGGAATCCTTCTGGCGTGGCGACACCGGGCTTGCAGCATTGCAGGAAACCGGCAAAACCCTGCGCCAACGCCATTGGGCAATCCAGGCTGAAGCCGGGCTGGATTATGTTTCGGTTGGTGATTTCGCCTGGTATGACCAGGTATTGAATACGCTGGCCTTGCTGGGTGCGGTGCCGACCCGCTTTAAATTCGATCCTGAAAAATTGACGCTGGCCGATTACTTCACGCTGGCGCGCGGCAATGCTGAGCATTTTGCGATGGAAATGACCAAATGGTTCGATACCAACTACCACTATCTGGTGCCTGAATTTACCGCTGATATTAGCTTTGACGGCGGCGTCGACTGGCTGTTTGAAGAAAATGCAGAAGCAGTCGCGCTGGGCCATGCGACCAAGGTGACGCTGGTCGGGCCATTGAGCCTGCTCTACCTCGGCAAGATCAAATCCGGCATCGCGAACAAGCTCGCACTTTTGCCAAAGGTCATCGCCGGCTATCAAAAAGTGCTGCAGCGCTTGCAGGATGCAGGCGTCGAATGGGTGCAGATTGATGAACCTATCCTGGCGCTGGAACTGGACGCCGCATGGCGTGCCGCGTTCGAGCCGACTTACCAGGCCTTGTCAGTTGGCGCACCCAAGTTGTTGTTGGCGACTTACTTCGATCAGGTGCGTGAACACAGTGCCTTGCTGCGCAGCTTGCCGGTGGCTGGTGTGCATCTGGACCTGGTGCGCGGTGCCGGCCAATTGCCTGAATTCCTGCAAGACTGGCCGCAAGAGCGCGTGCTGTCGGCTGGCGTGGTGGATGGGCGCAATATCTGGCGCGCTGACCTGGATAGCGCACTGGCCTTGCTCCAGCCATTGCAGGCCAGCCTCGGTGAGCGCCTGTGGGTCAGCGCCAGTTGCTCGTTGTTGCACGTGCCGGTGGACCTGGCGCATGAAAACAAGCTGGATGCAGAGATCAAGGGCTGGCTGGCCTTCGCCACACAGAAGGTGGTGGAAATCACCACGCTCAAACGCGCATTGAGCGGTGAAGCAAAAGCAGTCGAAGCGCAATTCACAGCCGCTGCACTGGCAGTTGCCGCACGCAAGGTTTCGCCGCGCATCCACAATCCATTGGTGCAAAAACGCTTGCGCCAGATCGATCAGATTCCGGCGACGCGCAATAACGTATTTGCCGAGCGTATAGTCAAGCAGCAGGCGCGGTTTAAATTGCCGGCTTTCCCGACCACGAATATCGGCTCCTTCCCGCAAACCGCGGATATCCGGCAGACCCGCGCACAATACAAGCGGGGTGAAATAGGGCATCTGGATTACCTGAACCGCATGCGCGAAGAAGTGCGCCTGGTGGTGCAAAAGCAGGAAGAAATCGGGCTCGACGTACTGGTGCATGGCGAGCCGGAACGTAACGATATGGTCGAATACTTTGGCGAACAGTTGTGGGGTTATGCCTTCACAGCGAACGGCTGGGTACAAAGCTATGGCTCACGTTGCGTCAAACCGCCATTCATCTATGGTGATGTGTATCGCCCGGAAGCGATGACGGTGGGCTGGAGTGAATTTGCACAAAGCCTGACCAGCAAGCCGATGAAGGGCATGCTGACCGGTCCGGTCACGATGCTGCAATGGTCTTTCGTGCGCGACGACCAGCCACGTGACCAGACCGCCTTGCAAATCGCGCTGGCTTTGCGGGATGAGGTGGTGGACTTGGAAAAAGCCGGCATCGGCATGATCCAGATCGATGAACCGGCCTTCCGTGAAGGCTTGCCGCTGAAAGCCGTCGACTGGCCGCATTACCTGGACTGGGCAGTAAAGGCTTTCCGCATCAGTGCCTGCGGGGTACAGGACGATACGCAGATCCATACGCATATGTGCTACTCGGAGTTCAACGACATCCTGCCGTGGATAGCAGCGATGGATGCTGACGTGATCACGATAGAAACCTCGCGTTCGGATATGGAGTTGCTCGACGGTTTTGGTGAATTCGCGTATCCGAACGACATCGGCCCGGGCGTCTACGATATCCATTCGCCGCGTGTGCCGAAAGTGGAAGAAATGCAGCGCCTGTTACGCAAGGCACGTGGCGTGATTCCTGACCAGCGCCTGTGGGTGAACCCGGATTGCGGCCTGAAAACCCGTGGCTGGCCGGAAACCACTACTGCGCTGGAAAATATGGTGCTTGCCGCACGCACACTGCGTGAGGAAGTCGCGCAGCAGGAACAGGCAGCTTAAACAGCTGTTGACCTGGGAAAAACGGGTACAGGGCGTCGGCCTTGTACCCGTTTTTCTTATGGGCGACGGGAGGAGCTTAAACCGGCCTCGCCGGCGCCGGATACGCGTTAATCGTATGTATTCAAGCCGGTAATTGTTAGAATGGCGTATTACCGAGCTGCGCCGCCTGTGTCGCGCGACTTTCCTTCCTTTTTTCTTGCCAAGATAGACATTCCCTATGTTGAGTTACCGTCATGCCTTCCATGCAGGCAATCACGCCGATGTACTCAAGCATCTGGTCCAGATTCAGTTGCTGAAATACCTGAATCAAAAAGACACGCCGTATATGTATATCGACACGCATTCCGGTGCCGGTGTGTATGCGCTCGACGGCAATTACGCCGCCAAGAACGCCGAATTCGAAACCGGTATTTCCAAGTTGTGGGACCGCAAGGATTTGCCGGCACCATTGGCCGAATATGTGCAAGTCATCAAGGCCTTGAATCCGAGCGGCAAGCTGCGCTATTACCCGGGCTCACCTTACTGCGCCGACGCCGTCATGCGCGAGCAGGACAGATTGCGCCTGTTTGAATTGCATCCGGCCGACAGCAAGCTGCTGGCCGATAACTTCCGCAAACTGGAGGCGCATGCCGCCGAGCAGGGCAAGCGTCCGACCGTGCGTGGCAAGCGCATCATGATAGAACGCGGGAACGGCTTCCAGGGCCTGAAGGCCTTGCTGCCGCCGCCGTCGCGTCGCGGCCTGGTGCTGATCGATCCGCCGTACGAAGACAAGACCGATTACCGCACCGTGGTGCAGACCGTATCCGACGCCTTGACCCGTTTTGCGACCGGTACCTATGCGGTCTGGTATCCGGTGCTGAATCGCCTGGAATCGCGCCAGATGCCGGACAAATTGAAACGCCTGAGCGCCAATGGCTGGCTGAACGTCACATTGTCCGTAACGACGCCGTCGCCGGATGGTTTTGGTTTGCACAGCAGCGGGATGTTCGTGCATAACCCGCCGTGGACGCTGGAGCCTATGCTGCGCGAGTTGATGCCTTACCTGGTGAAGACTTTGGGTGGTGATGAGGGTGCCGGCTTTACGCTGGAAAGCGGCCAGACTGTCGCGACCAATACCGGAACGCGGCGAGTATAAGGGCAGGAGATAGCCAGAAACGATTGTTGTACCGAAAAACCACAGACAATTCCGTTTTTTTAATATTGAAAACACAAGGGAACTGGAACACTTGCGTCGCAGAAATATTAACGGAATAATGGCCTGAATAGATTTGCAGCAGCAGCTACAAACTGTTGGTCCGTTAATGACAGTGACTTGCGGTCTGTGGTGAGACACCATCTATCCATGCAGCATCGTCTAAAGAATAACAATGAAGATGCTGTCCGGATGTACCGAATGTTTGATCGAATGTGAATGCTGCGATGTCTGTGCATGGCAGGTATTTTTCAAGATTTGACAGGGACGTGCCTTGGTTGATCTACGCGTTCTGCTTAATAGACAGAGACAACAATCTTGATGATCACCAATCTCAATCAGCATTTGCCTGATGACCATCCCCGCGTAAAGGAGTTCTTCCTGGCGCGACAACCTATATTGAACAATGACCAGGACCTGGTGGCGTACGAACTTTTGTTCCGCCGCGCTTCGTCCGGTCCTGCCAATGTGGTGGATGACCTGGCTGCAACGGCTTCGGTCATTGCGCACGCATCCGAGCTCGGGATTGGTAACGTAATAGGTAATTCGCTGGGCTTCTTCAATGTAGATGCAGCGGTGCTGATGTGCGATTTCGTGAATTTCCTGCCGAGCGACAAAGTGGTGCTGGAAATCCTCGAGACGGTTGAGATCACGCATGAATTGGTGGAACGCGTTTCGGAGCTGGTCGCGCAGGGGTTTACCTTTGCCCTCGACGACGTTATTTCGCATTCGGATGCATTGAAGGATTTGCTGCCGCTGATCAAGATCATCAAGATCGATATCACCGGCATGAGCACGACCGAGCTGGGTAAGCTGGCTGATCATTTCCGCCTTGAAGACAAACTCTTGCTGGCGGAAAAAGTCGAGACCCAGGAACAATTCGAAGCCTGTATGAAGCTCGGCTTCCATTATTTCCAGGGCTATTATTTTGCGCGGCCGGTCATCCTCTCCGGTAAAAAACTCGCGCCCTCGCAACTCGCGATCATGCAGTTGATGGCACTCATCATGGCTGATGCGGATACTGCGGAAATCGAACGCAATATCAAGAAAGATGCTTCGCTGGTGCTGACCTTGCTGCGCCTGGCAAATACGCCCGGCGTCGGCGTCACGCAAAGGATAGATTCGCTGGGGCAGGCACTGACGGTGCTCGGGCGTCGTCAATTGCAGCGCTGGCTGCAAATCATCCTGTACGCGGAACACAACAAGGGTAGTCATTTCACTTCACCTCTGCTGCAACTGGCGACGACGCGCGGCAAATTGCTGGAACTGATCACCGAAAAGCTGCGTCCGGATAATCGATCAATGGCAGACACCGCTTTTACCGTGGGCATCATGTCACTGATGGATACGCTGTTCAGCCAATCGATGGAAGAAATCCTCGATCAGGTATCGGTAGTGGAAGAAGTGACCGACGCCTTGCTGTATCGCAAGGGCTTCTACGGTGATTTGCTGAAGCTGGCTGAATACATAGAGCAGATTGAAAAGACCGGTGCCTTGCTGATTCCTACACTGCAAAAATTACAGCTGTCGATAGAAGACCTGTACGCCTTGCAACTGGCGGCATTCGAGTGGAGCAATAATGTGTCGGGTTGCGTCTGAGTTACTTGTCGCTGCATTCCCTGTAGTTTCTCTCCCTTCATCTCCCGTAGTCGCATATCAAACGTCATCGATGGCTGCCTGCAGCCGCGCATGACGTTAGAATAGCGGCATGACGAATCAAGCAAATACCAACGACGACGATGAAGACGGCGACAATAGCGCGCCGCCGATTCCTGCCGGCGCAAAAAACTATATGACGCCGCAGGGACATCTGCGTATGAAAACCGAGTTGCTGAAGCTGATCGATGTCGAGCGGCCGGAAGTGGTGCAAATCGTTTCGTGGGCTGCCTCGAATGGCGACCGTTCGGAAAACGGTGACTATATTTACGGCAAGCGCCGTTTGCGCCAGATTGACGGGCGTATACGTTTCCTCACCAAACGACTGGACCTGGCCGAAGTGGTGGATCCGAGCATCCACCATGGTAGCGACCAGATTTTCTTTGGTGCGACCGTGCGTTATGAAACGCAGGCAGGTGACGAACACACGGTCACGATACTCGGCATCGATGAACTGGATCCGCTGAATGGCAAGATCAGCTGGATTTCACCGGTGGCGCGTGCGCTGACCAAGGCGCGCGAAGGCGATACCGTAGTCCTCAAAACGCCGGGTGGCCTGGAAGAATTATTGATTCTGGAAGTGACGTATCCGGCCCCGCAATGAGGCCGGACAGCAGGGCTGATTAGCCTTTGTCGCGCAGCAGGCGGGTGACGCCCGGGATGCTGCGCAGGTTGCGCATCAGGCGCGCCAGATGCACGCGATCCTCGACCTGTACCGTGAAGTGCAGGTAAGTGATCATGTGATCCTTGTCTTCATCCATGCCGACATGCGTAATATTTGAATCGGATTCACCGATTTCGGCCGCGACGCGTGCGAGGATGCCTTTTTCATTGCGTGCCAGCAGCGTGATGCTGCAGTCGAAGCGGCGATCGATATCAGAACCCCAGACCACGTCGATCCAGCGATCAGGTTCTTTCGAATGCTGCCTTCTGGCGACTTCGCAATCGTGCGTATGGATGGTCAGGCCCTGGTCGCGTTTCATCTGGCCGATGATGGCGTCACCCGGGATAGGCTGGCAACAGGATGCCAGTTGTACCGATACGCCTTCGCTGCCGTAGATTACGACCGGATCGATTTTCTTCGGCAGCACTTCACCGTTTGCATCAATCTGCGGACGCGGTACCAGTTGATCGTTCTCGACCATGCCGAGGATGTGGCGCGCGACGAGCGCTGCCATGCGTTTGCCGACGCCAATATCCGCATACAAATCGTCCAGCGACTTCGCGCTCGATTCATTCAGCAGGCGTTCCGCTACCGGGGCCGGCAATTCAGGATCGAGATTCAGGGTCACCAGTGCCTGTGATAGCAGGCGGCGTCCCAGTTCTATCGATTCCGTCAGATTGATGGTGCGCAGGTGATGGCGGATCGCCGAACGTGCTTTACCGGTACGGACAAAGCCCAGCCAGTTCGGATTCGGGCGCGAACTTGGCGACGTAATGATTTCGACGATATCGCCGTTGCGCAACTCAGTGCGCAGCGGTACCTGTTCCAGGTTGATCTTGACCGCGATGGTTTGGTCGCCGATATCGGTATGGATGGTATAAGCGAAGTCGAGTGCAGTCGCGCCGCGTGGCAGCGCAATGATCTTGGACTTCGGCGTGAACACATAGACCGAATCGGGGAACAGGTCGACCTTGACGTGTTCGAGGAACTCAGCCGAATCACCGGTCTGTTTCTGGATATCGAGCAGCGATTGCAGCCATGCATGCGTACGTTGCTGCAGGTCTGACAGGCTGCCTTCGTCATCCTTGTACAACCAGTGTGCGGCGACGCCGGATTCGGCGACGCGGTGCATGTCCTGGGTACGGATCTGGAATTCGATCGGGGTGCCGTAAGGGCCGATCAGGGTGGTATGCAGCGATTGATAGCCATTCAGTTTCGGAATGGCGATGTAATCCTTGAACTTGCCCGGCATCGGCTTGAACAGCGCATGCAAGGTGCCGAGTGCGACGTAGCAATTCGCAAAGCTGTCGACCACCACGCGGAAGCCGTAAATATCCAGCACTTGCGAGAAGGACAGACGCTTGTTCAGCATCTTGGTGTAAATACCGTACAGGGTTTTTTCACGCCCGTAGACTTGCGCCGGGATACCGGTTGCGTCCAGCGTGTTGTTCACTGATTCGAGGATCTTGCTGACCACTTCACGGCGATTGCCGCGTGCTGCCTTGACTGCCTTTGCCAGCGTTTTGTAACGCATAGGGTAAAGGTGCGAGAAGGCCAGGTCCTGCAATTCGCGGTAGATATTATTCAAGCCGAGTCGATGCGCGATCGGCACATAGACTTCCATCGTTTCGCGTGCGATACGACGTTTCTTGGCCGGCGCCATCGAGCCGAGCGTGCGCATATTGTGCAGGCGGTCGGCCAGCTTGACGAGGATGACGCGGACGTCACGTGCCATCGCGAGCAGCATTTTGCGGAAGTTTTCCGCCTGCGCTTCGACCTGGCTTTGGAATTCGATTTTTTCCAGCTTGGACAAGCCGTCGACCAGGTTCGCGACCGGTGCGCCGAAGCGTTCGATCAGCTCATCCTTGCGTACATCCTGGTCTTCCATGACATCGTGCAGCAGCGCCGCCATGATGGCTTGCGCGTCCAGCTTCCAGTCGGCGCAGATTTCGGCGACAGCGATAGGATGCGAGATGTATGGTTCGCCCGACATGCGCATCTGGCCCAGATGTGCCTCGTCCGAGAAGCGATAGGCTTCCTTGACCTTCTTCAATTCGGAAGGTGTCAGGTATTCGGCGAGTTTGGTCGTGAGTTGCGTGACCGATGCAACGCCTGCGACGGGGGCGGGCGTTGAGGCAGATGCGGTTTTTTTCTGGGGCATTTTGGCCGAGCGGTCAGGAACCGCTCGGTTAGTTGAAGCGATGGATGCTGTTGAATCTGTAGGTGTCAGGTTCATACTGATAGTCTATCAGCCGCATCGCGGTTAGCCAGAGATTATTAGCTTGGGACTTTTTTCAACATTTCAATGCCGACATGGCCGGCAGCGATTTCGCGCAGTGCGATCACGGTTGGTTTGTCTTTCGCATCGACTTTAGGCGTGTGGCCTTGCAGCAACTGACGTGCGCGATAAGTCGCGGACAGGGTCAATTGAAAGCGATTTGGGATCTGTTTGAGGCAATCTTCGATAGTAATGCGGGCCATACGTACTCCTAAAAATTCGATATCAGCTTAAATTGGCATGAATGCCCAATTGGGCGAACAGGGATGCGTTGCGAGTTGATTGTTGTGCAAACCGACAACGGGTGGCTTTTACGATCGCGCTCAACTCAGCTAAAGCAACTGTAAACTCTTGATTGATAATAACATATTCGAACTCGGAAGCGTGGGCGATTTCGCCGCCGGCAGCCAGGATTCTGCGGGTAATGACGTGATCTTCGTCCTGTCCGCGCTTTTTCAGGCGTTCTTCCAGTGCCGCAATCGACGGTGGCAGGATGAAAATGCCGACAGCATGCGGGAATTGCTTTTTCACCTGCTGCGCGCCTTGCCAGTCAATTTCCAGCAAAACATCGGTACCGGCCGCCATCTGGTCGGCAATTTGTATCCTGGAAGTACCGTAATAGTTGCCAAAAACCTCAGCCGATTCGAGGAATTCATTGCTTTGGCGGCGTGCCAGGAAGTCATCTACCGAGGTAAAGAAATACTCGCGGCCATGCTGTTCACCCGGGCGCGGTGGGCGCGTGGTGTAGGAAATCGACAACTTGATGCTTGGTTCCTGTTGCAACAGGGCGTTGACCAGGCTGGATTTGCCGGCGCCGGACGGCGCTACGACTAAAAACAGGCTGCCGGAAGAATGGGCTTGCTCAGACATCGGTGTCCTTGATGAATGGTTGAATATTAAAGTGGCAATCGGGCTCAGTGATTGTAGCGCCGGATTTACTCCAGATTTTGTACTTGTTCGCGCATTTGCTCGATCAGCAGCTTCATCGCCATCGACGCATCCGACAATTCCTTGACGGCGGCCTTGGAGCCGACCGTATTGGCTTCGCGATTGAGCTCCTGCATCATGAAATCCAGGCGCTTGCCGACCTGGCCGCCTTTTTTCAGGATCGCGCGGGTTTCGCTCAAATGGGCTCCCAGTCGGGTCAATTCTTCCGCGACATCAACGCGTATGCCGTACAGCGTGACTTCCTGGCGGATGCGGTCCAGCGCTTCCTCGCGCGTCACGCTGGCTTGTGCTGCACCGCTGCCATTGCCGGCGGCGAGGCCCAGTGCTTCCTGCATGCGTTCGGTAGCCTTTTGCTGGAATTGCGCGACCACTTGCGGGATCAGTGGCGTAATCCGCAGCACGATCGCTTCCATATCGTCGACACGTGACAGCAACATGGTTTGCAGTGCATTGCCTTCGCGTTCACGGCTGTCCACGAATGCATTCATCGTGGTTTGCATGGCGGCGGCGACATCCGCCTGCAGGGTTTCCTGACTCATTTCGGCTTCTTCGATGACGCCCGGCCAGCGCAATAATTCATTCACCGACAGCTGTGCGGCATCGGCGAAGTGGCGGCGGATTTCCGCCTGCAGGGTGGCCAGCGTATCCAGTGCGCTTGAATTCAATGCCTGTGTCGTGCCACCGGCAACCTTGCGGCCGAAGCTCAGGCGGCATTCGACTTTGCCGCGCGTAATGCGAGCCATGATGGCTTCGCGCAACACCGGTTCCAGCGCGCGCAAATCATCATTGATGCGAAATTGCAGATCAAGGAAGCGCGAGTTGACGCTTTTGACCTCTATGGTCAAGGTGCCGCTGCTGGTCTCATGGGTGGTGACGGCATAGCCGGTCATGCTGCAGATTGTCAAAATGAGTTCCTCGTTTTTCTTTACAAAGCGGCGATTTGTCCACACAATCCAGAACGAACAAGGTTACCGGATTCGGGTAGCCGGAAAAGAGGCTGTCCCGGCTCGCTTGACATTATTTATAGGACGACATGGCTGCGCAAAACAATGCCCCGTTGCCGGATGGATTGGAAATCGCTGGATATCGCATTGTAAAGAAGATTGCGTCTGGCGGGTTCAGTATTGTCTATCTGGCCTACGATGAAGATGGTAATGCAGTCGCCATCAAGGAATACCTGCCGAGCTCGCTGGCACTGCGCCAGCCGGGCGAACTGGTACCGGCTATTTCGCCGGAAAACCTGCCGGTTTTCCGTATCGGCCTGAAATGCTTCTTTGAAGAAGGCCGTGCACTGGCACGCATTGCACACCCGAATGTGGTGAGCGTGACCAACTTCTTCCGCGCCAATGAAACCGTCTATATGGTCATGGGCTACGAGTCCGGCCGTTCGCTGCAGGACCACATCCTGCGCCGTCGCGACAAGGGCGAAAAACCGCTGGTGTCGGAGCGCTTCATCCGCAAGATGTTCAGCCATGTGATGAACGGTTTGCGCGAAGTCCATACGAATAAATTACTGCACCTGGACCTGAAGCCTGCGAATATTTATCTGCGCGTGGACGGTACGCCGATCCTGCTGGACTTCGGTGCGGCCCGCCAGACACTGCAATCCGATATGCCCAAGCTCTATCCGATGTATACGCCGGGTTTTGCCGCGCCGGAACTGTATGTGAAGAACGGCAGCCTGGGACCGTGGACCGATATCTACAGCATAGGTGCATCGATGTTCGCCTGCATGGTCGGGGCGCCGCCGCAACCGGCTGATCAGCGCAAGCTGAATGACAAGATGGACGGCCACTTTAATAAGCTGGAAGGCGTGTATTCATCCGACCTGATCAAGGTGATCCGCTGGAGCCTGATGGTCGATCCGCTGGAGCGTCCGCAAAGCGTGTTTGCCTTGCAAAAAGCCCTGCGCGAACCGATCCAGGAACAGCAGGGCGATGCCCGGCTGCAGCAGGTGGCACGCAAGATCAAAAACATATTCAACAATATGGGTAAACGCTCGTCGAATGTATCGACCACGATACAAGAACACACGCGTTAAACTTATCCCTAACCATCATTACCTAAGCACGTCATGCGATTCTCTGTCTACCAAGAAAGCCATATAGGCGGTCGCAAGAACAACCAGGACCGCATGGGCTACAGTTTCACGCGCGATGCCCTGTTGCTGCTGGTGGCGGATGGCATGGGCGGCCACATCATGGGTGAGATGGCGGCACAGATTGCGATGCAAACCATCGCTTCGCTGTTCCAGGAAAACGCCACGCCTTACGTCAAGAAACCTGAGCGTTTCCTCGAAGACAGCTTCTTCGCCGCGCACCGCGAGATACACCGTTACCGTGCCATTAATAATTTGCCGGAAACGCCGCGTACCACCATCGTCGCCTGCCTGATCCAGCACAATAGTGCGATGTGGGCGCATTGCGGTGATTCGCGCCTGTACTGGATGCGTAATGGGCAAATCCTGGCGCGCACCCGTGACCACTCGCGGATAGAAACCCTGATTGCGCAAGGCAAGGTTGATCCATCGGAGCGTGATACGCATCCGGAACGCAACAAGCTGTTCAACTGCCTCGGTGCGCCGAATATGCCCATCGTTGAAATCTCGCGCCGCGCCAGCCTGCAGGCGGGCGACATCATGCTCTTGTGTTCGGATGGCTTGTGGTCGGTATTACCTGACCATGAACTGGCGCAACGCCTGCACAACAACACCATCGTGCGTGCGGTACCGGAATTACTGACGACCGCCACTGGTATTGCCGGCAAAACAGGGGATAATGTCACCGCTTTGGCGATGATGTGGGAAAGCAGCGAAAACCTGCATGGCAATAGCACCATCACCACGCATACCTTGCCGATAGGCAGTGTCACCACCACGATCCAGGCGCCACGGCACCTCGATCTGGAAAATGCCGACACCTATAACGATTCAGAAATCGAAAAAGCGATTGAGGAAATCCGCAACGCTATCGATAAATCATCACGTATCACTTCCAGGAATTAAAGCCACATGTCGTATGAAAATCGTCCCAGCGGACGCGCCGCTGACGCCTTGCGCGCCATCAAACTGACCCGTAACTACACCAAGCATGCCGAAGGTTCGGTCCTGATCGAGTGCGGCGACACCAAAGTCATCTGCACTGCCAGCATCGAAGACCGTGTACCCGGCTTCCTCAAAGGCAAAGGCCAGGGCTGGTTGACGGCTGAATATGGCATGTTGCCGCGTTCGACGCACACCCGCATGGATCGTGAAGCCGCACGTGGCAAGCAATCCGGACGTACGCAGGAAATCCAGCGTCTGATCGGTCGTTCGCTGCGCGCAGCATTTGACTTGCAGGCTTTTGGTGAGCGCACCTTGCACCTGGATTGCGACGTCATCCAGGCCGACGGTGGCACCCGTACGGCGGCGATTACCGGCACCATGGTTGCCGCCTACGACGCCTTCAGCAAGCTGGTGGCGCAGAACGTTATTCCAGCGATCCCGCTCAAGCATTTTGTCGCCGCGATCTCGGTCGGCGTGTACAAAGGCCAGCCGGTGCTGGATCTCGATTACGACGAAGATTCGGATTGCGATACCGATATGAATATCGTCATGACCGATGCCGGCCACTTCATTGAAGTGCAGGGCACAGCAGAAGGCGCAGCATTTGATCGCGCGACCATGGATAAATTGCTGGACCTGGCGCAAGACGGTATCCGGGACCTGATCGTGCTGCAAAAACAGGCATTGGCAATAGCTGCGTAAAATAGAGCCTGCCTCGAACATTCTTGCTTTAATGTAAATATCCATGCGGGCCGGCTGTATAGCCTGGGCCCTTGCATAACCCGGCTGTTTTTGAGGCCGGGTTTTTTATCGTTTTCGGATCATCATGTCGCGTACCCTTATCCTCGCCTCCAATAATGCAGGTAAATTGAAAGAATTCAGTGCCTTGCTGTCGTCCATCAATTTCGATGTACACGCGCAGGGGGAATTCAATGTCCCTGAAGCGGAAGAACCGCACGTCACCTTCGTGGAAAACGCGATCGCCAAGGCGCGCCACGCGGCACGCCTGACGGGCAAGCCTGCATTGGCTGACGATTCAGGTGTCTGCGTCAATGCACTGGGCGGTGCGCCGGGTGTGTACTCGGCACGTTATGCCGGTGAACCAAAATCCGATCAACGTAACAATGAAAAGCTCATTGCTGACCTCGCGGTACATGCGGATAAATCCGCTTACTACTATTGCGTACTGGTCTTCGTGCGTCATGCTGACGACCCGCAACCAGTGATCGCAGAAGGTCGCTGGAATGGCGAAATGCTGGCAGAACCACGCGGGCAGGGCGGCTTTGGTTACGATGCTTATTTTTGGCTGCCGGAGCAGCAAAAAACCGCGGCAGAATTAACAGCTGAAGAAAAAAATCGCCTGTCGCATCGCGGCCAGGCCTTGCGTGCGCTGATCGAAAAATTGCGATGATCCCGATTAAACCGATCAGCAACAGCATCGCCGATGCGCTCGATCATTCAGGGCCGGCGCGTGTAGCCACCGCCTACCTGAAGCCGGGTGCATTAAGCCTGACGGCATTGCCGCCGCTGTCGCTGTACGTGCATTTCCCGTGGTGTGTGAAGAAGTGTCCTTATTGCGATTTCAATTCGCATGAAGCCACCGGCGGTTTCCCGGAAGATGAATACCTGTCTGCCTTGCGTGCCGACCTGGAAATGGCTTTGCCACTGATATGGGGGCGCAAGATCTATACGATCTTCATCGGTGGCGGTACACCCAGCCTGTTGTCTGCTGCCGGGCTGGATCGCTTGCTGTCCGACATCCGTACCTTGTTGCCCTTGGACGGTGCGGTCGAGATTACGATGGAAGCCAATCCCGGTACTTTCGAAGCAGAGAAATTCAAGTCTTATCGTGCCAGCGGCATCAATCGCCTGTCGATAGGCATACAGAGTTTCAACTCGCGTCATTTGGATGCGCTGGGTCGTATCCATAACGGCGATGAAGCACAGCGTGCGGTAGATATTGCCGCCAGCAACTTCGATAATTTCAACCTCGATTTGATGTATGCCTTGCCGTCGCAAACGCTGGACGAAGCGCGCCTGGATGTGCAGACCGCAATTGCCTATGCGCCGCCGCATCTGTCGCTATACCATCTGACGATGGAGCCGAACACGGTCTTCGCCAAGTACCCGCCGGTGGTACCGGACGACGATGCCAGTGCCGATATGCAAGACATGATCGAGCAGGAAACCGGTGCCGCCGGTTACCAGCACTACGAAGTCTCAGCCTATGCGCAGCCTAAGCGTCAGGCGCGGCATAACCTCAACTACTGGCAGTTCGGCGACTACCTCGGCATCGGTGCAGGGGCGCACACCAAGCTGTCATTTCCGCATCGCGTGATCCGGCAGGCGCGTTACAAGCAACCGAAGAGTTATATGGAGCAAATGCGCCTGGGCAACCCTATCCAGGAAGAAAAGGAAATCACGCGCAGCGAGCTGGGCTTTGAATTCATGCTCAATGCGATGCGCCTGGTGGAGGGCGTGGAGGTCAATATGTTCGCCGAACGCACCGGCATGCCGCTGAATGCAGTGGAGCGGGCGCTGAACGAGGCTGAAGCCAAGGGTTTGCTGTACCGCGACCATAAAACGATTAAACCGACGGTGCTGGGCCAGCGCTTTCTGAACGACTTGCAGGAAATGTTTTTGGCCGATTAATAACAAAATATTGTGCGGCAGTCGGCAATTCCGGGGGACTTAGGTATAATGCGACCTCTTGGAAGTTGATGGGCCCGTCGCCGATAGATTGCACGCTCGTGTAATCAGCTAGTAAATCGGATGAATGGTGTTCATTCGTCAATATCCGAAATGGAAGTGTGGCCGAGTGGTTGAAGGCACCAGTCTTGAAAACTGGCGACGGTTTATCCCGTTCGTGAGTTCGAATCTCACCGCTTCCGCCAACTGGCTGCAACGCTCATGCTGACTTGTCATTGATTGGCCATGTCACACCACAAATTTTCAGTACTTAAGCTGCGTATTCGATTTCTCTATCCGTTCATCTGCGTTTCTTTCCCTGCATTTGTTCTGATCATTGCGTATAACAAGTTTGATACGGAACTTTCCAGTTTCCTAAACAAGTTCGATACGGAAATTCCCCATTTTCTATATTCCTTATCAAGTGTTACATGTCCATGCGGAGGTGGCGTTTCTTATCCTGCCGGACAATTTCTTCATGACGCTATTGGCTATCTTTGCTACGCCGCTTTTATACTTGGAATAATCGTTACATGCTGGCGTGCTTATTGCGATTATGTGCGTGGGGATGTCTTTCACGAGATATATCTAGAGGTAGATGTTTAGGCGTTCATGCTTTTCATGGATGCCTGCTACCTTTCTATCAAAAAAAATCCCGCCGAGATTTCTCAAGGCGGGAAATGCTTTACAGCTATTTGTACGGCCCAGTCAGATAATGACCATGGCCGCTCTTGTTAATCCGAAACCGATTTGAATCGTGTTCAATCGATACCGGTTGCCGACGCGACGACAGCAAGGCGGCGTGGTGGCGAAACCGCGCGCTTGATGCTGGATAATTTGGATGCAAGTGCCGGACGAACCGGAGTTGAGCGCACAGATGTGTCCTGATGCTCCGTTTGTTGTGGTGCGCTGGCGTCGATCTTGAAGACGCTGACGGTTTGTTCCAGTTTGACAGCCTGGTCCTTGAGCGAACCGGCAGCAGCGGCCGCTTCTTCGACCAATGCAGCGTTTTGCTGGGTGACATGATCCATTTGCGCAATCGCCTGGTTGACTTGCTCGATGCCGGCGCTTTGCTCCTGGCTGGCCGCCATGATTTCCGCCATGATGTCGGTTACGCGTTTCACACTGTCGACCACCTCGGTCATGGTGGAGCCGGCCTGTACCACCAGCTTGCTGCCGGTATCGACGCGACCTACCGAATCATCAATCAATGCCTTGATTTCTTTCGCTGCAGCAGCCGAGCGTTGCGCCAGATTGCGTACTTCGCTGGCGACTACCGCAAAGCCACGACCCTGTTCGCCGGCACGCGCTGCTTCGACTGCCGCATTCAATGCCAGGATGTTGGTCTGGAAGGCGATGCCGTCGATGACGCCGATGATGTCGGTGATTTTCTTTGCCGAGTCATTGATGCCGTTCATGGTGACGACGACTTCACTGACAACCTGGCCGCCCTTGACCGCGATTTCGGATGCGGACAGTGACAGGCTGTTGGCCTGGCGTGCATTGTCTGCATTCTGTTTGACGGTAGATGTCAGTTCTTCCATCGACGATGCGGTTTCTTCCAGCGAGCTGGCCTGTTCTTCGGTACGCGAAGAGAGGTCCATATTGCCGCTGGCGATCTGGTTCGAAGCGGTGGCCATGGTGGCGGTACCGCTGCGTACTTCGTCGACGATACCGATCAGGCTTTGGTTCATGTCCTTGAGTGCCTGCAACAGTTGGCCTGTTTCATCCTTGGATTTGACGTTGATCTGGCTGGTCAGGTCGCCACTGGCAACTGTTTGCGCCACCAGCACTGCTTCGTTCAGCGGACGTGTGATCGAGCGACTGATGACGATACCGAGGCCTATGCTGAGGAGCAACGCCACTGCGGAGATCGCGATGATGATGGTGATGGATTGTTGCGCGGCGAGATTGGCTTCCTGGCTTTTTACGTCGACAATTTTTTGCATTGAAGTGACGACAGTGCCGATATCGGCAACGATTTGTCGACGCAACGGACTGCATTCATTGACGAGGAATTTGCCGAAGGCTTCCATTTGATCCGCATCACGGAACTGGCGTGGACGTTTAAGTTCTTCCGCCATGGTCAGCAAGCCTTTGCTGACTTTTTCGAAATTGGCATCGCCTTTGAAGAAAGGCGTCATCTTTGCCAGCGCATCCAGATAGATGGCTTTTTGCTCATCCAGGATATCCAGCTCTTTCAAGGCGTCTGCCTTGTTGGTGAAAATGTAGGCGTTACGCGCGGCGAGACCGGTTTGGCCGAGTGCTTCGCGCGCAGTGTAAAGACGCTCCAGTTGCTGGGTGCGGATCTCGTTCTGGGTGGCGATGACGCCGTCGATCTGGTTTATCCGCATCAAGGCAAACACCGCGATCAGTAATGTGAGCAGGGCGGTGACGCCGAATCCGAGGCTTAGCTTGCTTCCTACCTTCATATTTGCAAACATCGTTATCTCCCAAATTGTTTCATTGAAATGCTTCGCTGAGTGATGATTAGTACGACGTGCTTCTGCAAAATAGGCTCAAGGGCTCGTAACTTATTGATGCCATGAGGAAATTTCCATGACGCTACCATGCGCTATGGAAATAAACGCTCCCATAAATATGAGATTTGATGCGGATTTGCGACGTTTTTTTGATAAAAATCGTTAAATAAAAAGAAGCCCATATTTTGCAATATGAGCTTGATAAGAGATGCACCAAATTAGGACGCTTTGATGCTTGATTTGGGCGGAGCCGGATGTTATTCGAGGTACCTGATCTTGTGCAGATAGGAATAGAGCTGCTGGCGTTGTGCGGTATCGAGTTGCAGGCATTCACCGCCTATCGAGATGGTCAATTCACCGTCTGAAAACAGGCCGGCGATGACAGGTGCGGACATGGCGTTGAACGGAGCCGGTGGTACTTCGTCAGTGTCGCTGTGTTCAGGCACATGTCGTTCACCGTTCTCATGACCGCTGATCGGGTGCACATTGGACGAGATCAGGGTCGCCGCCTTGCCATTTGATGTGCTCTGCAGGCGCAGGATGTTTTGCTTCGACGCGGTGCCTGCGATCCCGGTTTCGTTTTTGCTGACAGCTGTGAACTGGTGATCCAGTATCGTATCGGGCGCTGCAAAGTAGAGACGGCCACGCTGGTCCTTGACCTTGATGATGGCGGAGTGGGTCAGCGCGCGCAGCAACAAGGTGTTAATGGCGGAGCTGTCGCGCTGCAGTACCTGGGCCAATTCCCTCGGCGTCAACGGTGCCTTGCGTACCGCATCAATTGCCTCGGCAATCTTGCTGCCGGGGCGCGGGGAGTAGCGATGGGCTGGTTTTTTCATGCACGTCCTTTTTCGACTGTGGCCGTTCAGGCTGACTCATACCATTGGTCAAACCGGCATGCCGGTCTTGCACAGATGCCATTCCGGCGGATAATTATTCGTGAATGAATAGAATAATGCGTCTTTTACCGGAAAAATTAAGCGGGAATCATCTGGAAGGAGTCGATGTGCGGTGCCGGGAGGTGGGTAAGGCGATTGAAAAAAGCGGGGTGAAGCAGAAAGTTTGAGGATAGTTGCGGAGGGCTGGGGATCAGTTGTCCGAGGTTTTATCCGGACTTGTATCCGGCAGCGGCTCGGCAATCGTGTCGATGATTTTGATGGTTTGATTCAGTTTGTATTCCGGCATTTGCTGCATCAGCTTGACCGCATGCGCTATGCGTTTATCCATCGCGGGATAGCTATCTTCCTGTGCGCCTGCATGCTCGTCGTCACCTGCGGTGCCTTCATTCAACCATGAGAAAGAAACGCGGCAGGCCTTTGCCAATTTCTTGACCGTTTCGGTTTCCGGACCTTTGCTGCCAACGCCTTTGAGGATGCGGCTGATCGTCGCTTGCGGCACACCCGAAATGCGGGCGAGTTCGCTTTGCGATTTGATCCTTGCAGCCTTCATGGCCTGGTCCAGGCGGTTTCCGATAGTCATGCATCGACTATACATATGCGCATAGGCACTATCAAAGTGGCATCCATTTATGCATGGATAGCTACTCATTCATGCATTTATATGCCTGTGTACGTTTGAGCTGCCCAGGGGTAAACTTGAAATTCCGGATATGGAGTATATTGTATCCATATATGGAGGAAATCATGAGTGCAGCATACGCTTATCCCAAGAGTCGTTTTGAACCGGCCGCGCTGGTAGACCTGAACGCGAAGTCGGAAAGAGAGCGCTTGTCCCGTTCTGCGCTCAAGGGCTTTTTCTTGCTGGCAGATGCGTGGAAACTGCGCGATGAAGATGCGCGTGAATTGCTGGGAGGCTTGTCCAGCAGCGCTTTCTACGAATGGAAAAAGAATCCTGACCGCTTGCTTGAGGTGGATCGCATCACGCGCATTTCCTACCTGATTGGTATCTATAAGGCATTGCACATTCTGTACGGTGAGAAGCTGGCAGATGAATGGGTCAGCCTGCCGAATAAAAACGTGATCTTTTCCGGCTTGTCGCCGCTCGCCTATATGCAGGCCGGCGGTTTGCTGGCGATGCAAATCGTGCGCAAGTTGCTGGATGCACGACGCGGGGGACTGTAATGGCTGCACCACCACTTGTGCAGTTGCGGCAGTTCGATACCTGTCGCCTGATACCGTCGCGGTTTGTCGATAAGGAAGATTCGGTACTGGTGCCGCTGTCCGAAGATAGCAAGCATCTGGCAGATATCTTTGAACTCGATAATGCAACGAATGCACGCCTGATTGCCGAGCATGGTCGTGCGACCGGCATAGGTGTGGATGAGCTGGTGTTTGGCGTGCCCAATTTCCGCATGATCAATGCCGCTTATACCTATGCGCGGCCCGAAGGCAGTCGTTTCAATACCGACGAACGCGGTGCCTGGTATTGCGGTTTTGAACTGCAGACCGCACTGGATGAAATCATCTTTCACAAGACCGTCGAGTATGTCGAGATTGACCGTTTCGACGATACCGTCCGCTATCAGGTTTTGCTGGCGGATTTCAATAATGAATTCCACGATTTGCGCGGCGCGACACGCTATGCCAAATGCCTGGCACCGGATAGCTATGTCGCTTCGCAAAAGCTGGCGGTGCAATTACTGGAGGCGGGGGCGCTGGGGATTATTTATCCGAGCGTGCGGCATGCCGGTGGCACCAATCTGGCTTGCTTCCGTCCGGCACTGGTAGGGAATGTGCGACGCGGACAGGTGTATGAGCTGTCATGGTCCGGTACGCCGCAACCCAAGGTAAAGGCAGTTCGTCGTTAACGTCTGCTGACGGTTTGTCGTTTTTTAGATGAAATATAGACAATATTGTTTTTGTTTATCTATACTGGAGCGCACAAACAGGGATTGAAGAGAAGCAATCAGAATTGCTCTTGCCAGTGAGAAAATATTGAGAATATTTTTAGTCACGCCGCCATCCGCCATCCTTACTTCAGGCCATCCGCATCGGATTGGCTACCACCTTGCTTTCGGTATCACCGCCTTGTTCGCAACAAGTGCCTGGGCCGATTGCGACAGTACCGCGCCAACGTCCGGCACCACTGTCACCTGTACCGCTTCGGTTGGCACCGCCACCAGCGTGATTGCCGTGCCGGGCAGCACCGGAGTTACCGTCAATTCCTCAGGTGCCATTTCATTTACGCGCATGGGCATACAAGTGGTGGGTGGCAGCAACGTTACCAATAACGGCACCATTACGACGGCTGCCGGTTCGGGCAGTGGCTTGAAGGCGGCGATATCGGCGCTGACCAACAATAATACGATCATCAATAATGGCGTGATTGCGGTCACGGGACCGAGCATTTATGGGATTTCAGTCGGTACTTCGGCCGCCGGTGGTGGCGGTGTCGGCAACACGATCGTCAATAGCGCAGGCAGCCAGATCACTACGCTCAATAGCGGCTCTGATGCGATCCATGTGGTGGGTGGTAATAATACGATCACGAATGACGGCACGATCAGCACCAGCGGTTCTTCGTCGACAGCTGCGTACGCACAGGGCAACGCCAATAGCTTTACCAATAACGGCACCATCAATGTTGCGGGCAATGGTTCCGATGGCGTTTTCATGAATACGGTTAGCTCGACTTTCACATCGAGTATTACGAATAATGGCAGCATCACCAGCGCGAATTCGTATGCGATTCGAGGTCTCAACGGCAGTGATACGGTGATCAATTCCGGTTATCTGGAAGGGCACGGTGGGGCAGCGGGTGATACCGCCATCATCCTCGGTAACAGCGTCAATAATTCACTGATCTTGCGCACCGGTTCACAGATTGTCGGTGCGTCCGAAGGCGGGCGTGGCAACAGCAATGTTTATCTGGAAGGCAGTGGCCTGGTTGATAGCGCATTCCGTAATTTCAATACATTGACGATGCGCGGTGCGGCGTGGAACTGGACTACCGATGCGACTTTCAATAACACCACGATCCAGACCGGGACTCTGACGCTGGATAGTGTATTGACCAGCCCGGTGTATATCGATACCGCAGGAACGCTGGCGACCACCGGCGGGACCACGACAGTAGCCGGCAGTGCGGCAGGTGCTGCGCCCGGTACTGTGGTTGGCGTCTTATCCGGCACCGGCAGTGTAGCGGGCAATCTGGTGAACGGCGGTACCGTGCATCCTGGGGCAGGCGATGGGACCGGTGCGCTGACGATCAACGGTAATTACACCAATCTGAGTTCAGGCACACTGGCGATTGATCTCACACCTACTTCTGCCGGCAAGCTGAACGTGACGGGTAACGTGAATCTGCAAGGCGGACAGGTGACGGCGAATTTCAAACCAGGTAACTATGACGCCTTCCAGCAGCAGGAAATCATACATTGCACCGGCAATTGCGTGACCGGCAGCTTCACCGCATATACGCCTTCTGCATTTGTCGATACCACCGTATTCAACGGTGCCGGCAACAATAGTGTCTTCATAGGCTATCAGCGTAACGATGTCGATTTCGCCGATGTGGCGACTACCGAAAACGACAAGGCCCTGGCTGCTTCGCTCGATGCAAACGCGAATGCCGGTGGCATGACGAATATAGTGAATCAATTGGTGACGATGTCAGCCGCGCAGGCGCAAAGTGCTTTCAATAGCCTGGGTGGAGGTGATGTGCACGCCACGCTGGCTGGTTTGAATATGCGCCAGAGTGGCATGTTTGCACGCGCCTTGACGCAACGCTTGTCGGGTCCCTTGCCGCGTGACATGACGCGCGATAGCGGGCTGTGGGTGCGACCTTATTACAGCGACGGTCGCGTCCGTAGTGATGTCGTGGCTGACGCGGATTACCGCATCAGCGGGGTGGCTGCCGGGATGGATGGCTGGGTCAATCCGGAATGGTTGCTGGGTGCAGGTATTGATGTGTCGCAGTTGCACGGCAATTTCTCGTCCTATGATGCGCATGCGAAAACCGATGCTTACCAGCTTGGTGTGTACAGCAGTTATCAACGCGATGATTTTTATGTGGATGGCATTCTTAGCGCCGGGCGGCAAAAGAATACCGTCGATCGCAATATCAGTTTCGCCGGTACGGATGCACGTGCCAATGCCGCCTACACCGGCCGGCATGTGAATCTCTATATGGAGACCGGCTATAAGCTGCCATTGTCAGGACAACTGGTCCTCAAGCCCCTGGCTTCCCTGAGCTATGTGCGGCAGCGTGAACCGGGTTTCAGTGAAAACGGTGCCGGCGAGATAGGCTTGAATGGGCAGAGTGCAACGACGCAAAGTGTCCGCTCCGGACTGGGTGCGGCCCTGATGAAGGATTTTGCAGTCAGTGGCGGGGTGTTGACGGTGGAAGGCAAGGCGCGCTGGTTGCATGAATTTGCCGATCGTACGCCACAATTCCAGGCCGCTTTTGCCGGTGATATAACCGGCCAGACTTTCACTATCAAAGGTGCGGAAGCGTGGCGCGATGCAGCACTATTGGGTCTGAACCTGATTTATGCCAATAGCGCGAATATGCATGTCTATCTTAGTTACGATGCAACCGTTGCCAAACGCGACACGGCGCATACAGTGACTGCCGGCCTGCGTTATGCATGGTAGTGCCTGCACCTGATCAGGCATCCTGCCGCATGGCCTTTGCCACGCTATCCTTGTTCAAGACTTCCCCCCACGATTCGATGCGGTAGATATCGCCGAACTTGTGTATCACCATGCCGTATTGCTCGCGCAGTTTGTCGACCTGTTCATCGATAGAGCTTTTGTCGATGCCGGTCAGGTCGTCGATAGCGGTAGGGGTAGGGCGTTCCAGCAAATCAATGGCGGATGCCAGCACGAATAATCTGCGCGCATCATCGAGCGGATATTGCGGTACCCCGAATTTATTTTTACTGACAGTCATGCGTTCATCCTTTCCTCTATGAGGTGGGCGGACGAATCTCCTGGTGGCTATTCGTTTTTTTACGCTTCAATGCTTAATATAGTACCGACTCTGCCGGCTGGCAAAAATTCCATTTGCCGCCTGTCAACATTGCTGTTTCAGCCCTGGGCCGCAAGACCGGCATTTTTTTGTTAGTCTTATGCACTTGGCTTATTTCTTTCCCATCAGAATCCTTTAGCAGCGCGGGTTTGCCGCAGGGCATGCCCGGTGCTGCTGTCTTACCTGTTTTTAGAAAGTGCCTGAACCCATGTTCCTGCAATCCCTACGTATGACGCAGCGCGACTGGCGCGCCGGTGAACTGCGCTTCCTGCTGGTGTCGCTGATAGTCGCGGTCGCCGCCTTGTCCTCGGTCGGTTTCTTTGTTGATCGCATGCGGGCCGGTTTGAATCGCGATGCCCACCAATTGCTGGGCGCGGACCTGGTCATACGTGCCGATGAACCGATTGCCGCTGCCATGCGCAAGGAAGCGCAACAGCGTGGCTTGCAACTGGCCGATACCACGGTGTTCCCGAGCATGGCGATTGCCGGTGAAGGTGAGCAGGCCGTCTCCAAGCTTGCTTCGATCAAGGCTGTTACGACCGGTTATCCGCTGCGCGGCAAGCTGAAGGTGTCGGATACCCTGGTCGGCGAAGGCGAGGTGACCGATACGATCCCTGCGACCGGTACGGTATGGGTTGATCCGGGCATCCTGGAAAGCCTGAATGTCGCAGTCGGCAGCCCGCTGAAGCTGGGCGACAAGACGTTCACGATTGCCAAGGTATTGAATTTTGAGCCGGATCGCGGTGCCGGCTTCATGAACTTCGCGCCACGCGTGATGCTGGCGCAAACCGATCTCGCCGCTACCAACCTGGTACAGAACGGTTCGCGCGTCAGCTATCGCTTGCTGCTGGCCGGCAAGCAGGCGGACGTCAGCGCCTTCGATAAGCAGGTGCAGGAGCAGATCGAGAAACAAAATCTCAAAGGCCTGCGCACCGAATCGCTGGAGTCGGGCCGCCCGGAAATGCGCGCCACGCTGGAGCGCGCCGAGCAATTCCTGTCACTGGTCGGCTTGCTGTCGGCGATGCTGGCCGCCGTCGCAGTGGCAATGGCGGCACGTCGCTTTATGCTGCGCCATGTGGATGCCTGTGCGATGCTGCGTTGCCTCGGCATGACGCAAAACCAGGTGACGAGTTTGTACCTGATTGAATTCCTGATCGTCGGCTTGCTGGGTAGTGCGCTGGGCGCCGCGATCGGCTTTGCCGCGCATTTTGTCCTGATCGAATGGCTCGGCCGCTTGGTGACGAATGTCTTGCCTGCCGCTTCCTTCCTGCCGGCATTGCAGGGCATCGCCACCGGCTTGCTCCTGCTGATCGGTTTTGCCGTGCCGCCTATCCTGCAATTGCGCAATGTGCCGCATAACCGCGTGATTCGCCGTGAGCAGGATATGCCGCAGCCGATCACCATCGCGACGTATGCGCTGGGTTTGGCTACCTTTGTCGGCTTGCTCTTATGGCAGGCAGGGAATGTGAAACTGGGTTTGCTGACCGCGGCCGGTTTCCTCGGTGGCCTGGCCGGATTTGCAGTCATCAGCTGGTTCGCTTTGAAATCGTTGCAATCCTTGCGCGGCATGATCAATCATCCGAGCTGGCGTTTTGCCGTGACGGCTTTACAGCGACGTCCCGGCGCGACGGTGGTGCAGGTAGTGGCCCTGGCCCTGGGTTTGATGGCCTTACTCTTGCTGACGGTGATACGCGGCGATCTGGTCGCCGCCTGGCGTAGTGCCACGCCGCCGGATGCCCCAAATCGTTTCGTGATCAATATCCAGCCGGAACAAAAAGCGCAAATCGAAGCACGCCTGAAACAAAACAATATTGTCGGCAACGATCTTTATCCGATGATACGCGGCCGTTTGCTGGCGATTAACGGCAAGGAAATTACCGGCGAAACATTCATCGAAGACCGCGCCAAGCGCCTGGTTGACCGGGAATTCAATCTGTCGACGATGACGCAGATTCCGGAACAAAATGAAATTACCGCCGGCCGCTGGTATGACAACAGCAAGCCGGAAGCATCAGTGGAGGAGGGGTTGGCCAAGACCCTGAACCTGAAGCTGGGCGATCATTTGAAATTCGATATCGCCGGGGAAACGGTCGACGTTCCCATTACCAGCTTGCGCAAGCTGGAGTGGGGTTCGATGCGCGTGAACTTCTTTGTCATCATCAACCCGGCTGCGATGAAGGATATGCCGCAAACCTGGATTACCGCTTTCCATTTGCCACAGACAAATACCGGGCTGGAAAATCAATTAACACGTGATTTCCCGAACCTGACGGTGGTCGATATTGGCAGCGTGGTGAAGCAGATCCAGGATGTGGTGGATCAGGTGGTGACGGCGGTTGAATTCCTTTTCCTGTTCACCTTGGCTTCCGGCATGCTGGTCTTGTATGCCGCATTGGCCAGCTCGCAGGATCAGCGGACGCGTGAGGCAGGGCTGTTGCGCGCATTGGGGGCGACACGCAAGCAGTTGTCGCAATCGCAATGGATAGAATTTGCGCTGGTCGGCGGCCTGGCCGGTTTGCTGGCGGCAACCGGAGCGACTGCGGTTGGCTGGAGCCTCGCGCATTTCGTCTTTGATTTCGAGTGGATATTCAGCCCGGTCGTATGGCTGGCAGGCCTGGGTATCGGCGCCGCCTGTGCCTTTATCGGTGGCTGGGTAGGCTTGCGCCATGTCCTCAAGCAACCACCGTTGCAGACCCTGCGCGAAGCCTGATTTCGCGCGGCGGGATGCCGTATCGAATAGCGATGCGGTATCATGCAGGCTATGACTACTGAACAAGAAACACAGCCTGCAAGCATCTATGAATTGATAGGTGGCGATGCCAAAGTACGCGAACTGGTCGACCGGTTTTATGACTTGATGGACCTGGAGCCGGCCTTTGCCGGCATCCGCGCGATGCATCCGACCACACTGGAAGGTTCACGCGACAAACTTTACTGGTTCCTCTCCGGCTGGACCGGCGGCCCGAATATGTTTGTCGAACGCTTCGGCCATCCACGCCTGCGTGCACGCCATTTGCCTTACGCGATAGCCACTGATGAACGTGACCAGTGGTTGCGTTGCATGGAAACCGCGATGCAGGATGTCGGCATTGAAGAGCAAATACAAAAGCGCTTGCAGCAAGCCTTTTACGACACTGCCGACTGGATGCGCAATACGCATGGCTAAGCAGCCGCGGCCTTTCCCCAACTCGTTCCATCCGGATAAAGTCCAATCATGACCCAACTGCATTTCATCATCCTGGCAGTACTTGCGGTAGTCGTCATTGCCTTGCAAGTGGTGCTGCTGTTGCGCGCGCGCGGCACGGACCTCGCATCACAAATCACGCCTCAATTAAAGCAATTGCAGAATGAAGTACAAGCGCACCAGCAACAAGGCAGCGAGCGCATAGAGCGTGAACTGCGTGAGCAGGTGCAATCGACGGCACAATCCACGCGGCAAGAGTTGGGTAGCAACTTTACCCAGTTCCAGCAAGCGCTGTCGACCCAAATGACCAGCGTCGCGACACTACAAAACAATCAGATCGATTCCTTTGCGCAGCAACTGGCTAAGTTGAATGAAGCCAATGCCCAGCAACTGGAAGCGATGCGTCTCGCCATCGGTGCACAAGCGCAAGCCGGGCGCGAAGAGCAGGCGACTGCGCTCAAGCATTTTGGCGATACCCTGAACCAGACATTGACGACGCTGACCGAATCGAATGCGCAACGCATGGCGGAAGTACGGGCCACGCTGGAAGCCAAGATCAAGGACTTGCAAACCGATAACGGCACACGCCTGGAAGAGATGCGCAAGACGGTCGATGAGAAGTTGCATGCGACGCTGGAGCAACGCCTTGGTGAATCCTTCAAACTGGTGTCGGACCGCCTGGAGAAAGTCCATCAAGGCCTGGGCGAGATGCAGCAACTTGCAATCGGCGTGGGTGACCTTAAGCGCGTGTTGACGAATGTGAAGACGCGCGGCACCTGGGGTGAAGTGCAACTGGAGATGTTACTGGAACAGGTGTTGACGCCTGATCAGTATGCGAAGAATGTGGAAACCGTTCCCGGTACCGGTGAACGCGTCGAGTTCGCGATCAAGTTGCCGGGCACCGACGATGGTCAGACACCGATCTGGATGCCGATCGATGCCAAATTCCCGAAAGAACAATACGAGCGCCTGGCGGAAGCGGCGGATCGCGCCGATGCCGATGGTGTGTCGTTGGCGGGACGCGAGCTGGAACGTGTCGTGCGTTTTGAAGCGAAGAAGATTGCCGAGAAATATTTATCGCCACCATTGACGACCGACTTCGCGATCCTGTTCCTGCCGACCGAGGGCTTGTATGCCGAAGTCATGCGGCGTCCCGGCCTCGCCGACGATTTGCAGCGCACGCACCGCGTCAGCATTGCCGGACCTTCGACCTTGTCGGCTTTGCTCAATAGCTTGCAGATGGGCTTCCGTACGCTGGCGCTGGAAAAACGTTCATCCGAAGTCTGGCAGGTGCTGGGTGCTGTCAAGACTGAATTCGGCAAGTTTGGCGACGTGCTCGCTGCGACCAAGGCCACGCTGGAGCGTGCGGCGAAGAATATCGAACAGGCTGAAACACGTAGCCGCCAGATGACGCGCAAACTCAAATCGGTGGAAGCACTGCCGAGTGAAACCGCGCAGCAATTGCTCGGTGTCGACCTGCCTCTGGGTGACCTGCTGGACGATAAGGAATAGGCAAATCCGGTGCTCGTCAGCAGCCTTTTTTAAATCATGATAAATTGTCGACACCTGATGCAGTGAATGTATAGCTTCATCGATGTATTCATTTCATCAGTTTAACGTTCTCGGGGCGGGGTGCGATTCCCCACCGGCGGTAATTACGTTTAGGCGTATAGCCCGCGAGCGCTTGGCGAAGTTCTCCGTCTGCTTTCTGCAGGCGTCTTCGGCAAGGTCAGCAGACCCGGTGTGATCCCGGGGCCGACGGTCATAGTCCGGATGATAGAGAACGGAATGACTTTCCACGCACTGTAAGGTGCGCTTTGCCATTCCTGTACGCCCTGTATTTTATTTGTAAACAGGAGCTTCGCATGCAACATCCGATTGATATCAAAACCAAATCTGCAGTACGTCGTATCGCTTTTATACAAGCCAGCTGGCACAAGGAAATCGTTGACCAATGCCGCATCGCATTCATCGCCGAGATGGCTGAACGCGGTTATACGGAAGACAGTATCGACTTCTTTGAAGTAGCCGGTGCCTTTGAAATCCCCTTGCACGCCAAAGTGCTGGCCAAGAGCGGCCGTTATGCCGCTGTCGTTGGTACCGGCCTGGTGGTCGATGGCGGCGTGTATCGCCATGAATTCGTGTCGCAGGCTGTCATCAGCGGTTTGATGCAGGTGCAGCTGGAAACGGAAGTGCCGGTGATTTCAGCCGTGCTGACCCCGCATCATTTCCATTCGCACGACGAACATCAAAACTTCTTCTTCCAGCACTTCCTGGTCAAGGGCAAGGAAGCGGCCCATGCTTGCGCCGATACCATCGCGCGCCTGCAAAAGATCGAAGCACTGACGCAGGAACGTATCGCTGCCTGATGTAAATCCATCAGCGATGAGGCAGCGCCTCAACGCCCCGGTGAAACTGATGGAGCAAAGAAAAAAGGGAGCCGAGGCTCCCTTTTTTAACGGCCATGCATCCGCAAGGGATGCATGTACTGCTTACCGTTTTGTTTCCATTTGAACCAATGGTTCCGTCGATTGCGGCGGCAGTGGTTTGCGTTCACGCGGTACGCGTGCTGGCGCTACATACTTGGCGGCTTCTTCCTGGGCTGCGCGCAGCTTTTCAGGATTGGTCGATGCCAGTACCAGGCCTGCTGCTTGCAGGACTGCTGTCAGGTTGTCTGACGCCGGTGCCGCAGCGACTGGTGCTGCTGGTGCAGGGGCTGGCGCTGGGGTTGGCGCAGCAGCCGGAACCGCGGCTGGCGCTTCCTGTACTGGTGCGGCAACGACTGGTGCCGGCGCAGCTTCTACCACCACTGCGGCGACCTCAACTGCAGCAACTTCAACTACTGCTGCTGGTTCCGCTACAGCAGCTTCTGCTACTGGCGCGGCTGCAATTACCGGTGCCGGGGCAGCTTCGACTACTTGCGCGACTGGTTCGTGGGTAAACACGACAGCAGGTACGGCGACTTCTTCACGTGCTACTTCCTGCGGCACCAGCGGTGCTGCGATGGCGGCGGTGAGGGCGCTGACAGGTGCTTCCGTTGCGACTGCTTCATTCACTGCGGCAGGAGCGACTTCGCGTGGCTGAACTTGTGGCGCGGCGGCGTTTTGTTCGCCATCGTCCTGCTGTTCTTGCGTTGCATTTACACCATCTTCATTGCCTTCGTTTTCAGTGCCTGCTTCTGCATTGTCACGATCACGGCGATTACGGTTGCGGCCACCGCGACGGCGACGGCGACGTGGCTGTTCTTCGCCTTCTGCGGCTGGAACCGGGATACCGTTTGCATCCAATACCACGATCGCTTCACCTGCTTCGCCGGCCGGAACCGCATTGCGGGCTGGAGCGACGCTGGCAGCGATCGCTGCACCTTGCAACAAGGCCGGATCTTCCGCCACGACTTCTTTGCGTTCTTCGCGTGGTGGACGCGGTGTACGTTCACGACGACCTTGGCCTTCTGCATTGCCTTCACGTGGTTCACGCGGCTCGCGTGGCTCACGCGGTGGGCGTGGCGGACGGGCTTGTGCTTCAGCTGCGGCCGGTGCTTGCGCCGGTTTGGCTGTTTCGTCGCGTTCTTCACGATCACGACCACGGCCACCACGGCTGCGGTTGCGTTGGTTGCGACCACCATTGGCATTACGTTCACCGCGTTCGCGGCTGCGTTGTTGCTTGTCTTCTGCTGCCGGCTGGGCTGCTGCCGCTTTCGGCTGTTCAGCACCACCGCCGAGGAAAGCAAACAGTTTCTGGAAGAAGCCCTTAGCTTCGACCGGTGCTGCCTTGGCTGCTTCGACTGGCTTGCGTTCGACGATAGGAGCAGGCTGATCCGGCGTAATGCCTTTGACCATGGCTTCCTGGCGTGGCTTGCCTTCTTCTTTTTGGCGTTTGCCGTAGCTGATGTCGGTATCTGCTTCTTCCGTCATCGCGTAGCTGGCTTGGGTTTCTTCCAGGCGTGGATCGTCATGCTTGATGCGTTCCAGCTTGTAGTGTGGTGTTTCCAGGTGCTTGTTCGGGATCAGGATGACGGAAACGCGGTGACGTGTTTCGATCTTCAGGATTTCGCCACGTTTTTCGTTGAGCAGGAAGGCTGCAACGTCGACTGGTGCCTGGACGTGGATGGAAGCCGAGTTTTCCTTCATTGCTTCTTCCTGGATGATGCGCAGGACTTGCAATGCAGACGATTCGGTATCGCGGATGTGGCCGGTGCCGTTGCAACGCGGGCAGGTTACATGGCTGCCTTCGGACAGCGACGGACGCAGGCGCTGGCGCGACAGTTCCATCAGGCCGAAACGCGAGATCTTGCCCATTTGGACGCGGGCACGATCGTAGTGCAATGCATCTTTCAGGCGGGTTTCGACTTCGCGCTGGTTCTTCGCGTTTTCCATGTCGATGAAATCGATGACGATCAAGCCGCCCAGATCGCGCAAGCGCAATTGGCGGGCTACTTCTTCAGCGGCTTCACAGTTGGTATGGAATGCGGTGGTTTCGATATCGCTGCCACGGGTGGCGCGCGCCGAGTTGACGTCGACCGATACCAGGGCTTCGGTGTGATCGATGACGATCGCGCCGCCGGATGGCAGTGGAACCGTACGCGAGTAGGCGGTTTCGATCTGGTGTTCGATCTGGAAACGCGAGAACAGCGGCACGTCGTCACGATAGCGTTTCACACGGTGCACCATGTCGGGCATCACGTGGCTCATGAACTGCTGTGCCTGTTCGTAAATTTCGTCGGTGTCGATCAGGATTTCGCCGATATCCGGCTGGAAGTAATCGCGGATCGCGCGGATGACGAGCGAGGATTCCTGGTAAATCAGGAATGCGCCGCCACCGGATTGACCGGCACCTTCAATCGCACGCCACAATTGCATCAGGTAATTCAAATCCCATTGCAGTTCATCGACGTTGCGGCCGATACCGGCGGTACGGGCGATGACGGACATGCCTTGTGGCAAGTCCAGCTTGTCCATGGTTTCGCGCAGTTCCTGGCGATCTTCACCTTCGACACGGCGCGATACACCGCCGCCGCGTGGATTGTTCGGCATCAGGACCAGGTAGCGACCGGCCAGCGAAATGAAGGAGGTCAGCGCAGCGCCTTTATTGCCGCGTTCTTCCTTTTCGACCTGGACCATGATTTCCTGGCCTTCGCGCAACGCATCTTTAATGGAAGCGTTACGGACATCGACGCCTTCCTTGAAGTAGGTGCGGGCGACTTCCTTGAATGGCAGGAAACCGTGACGATCTTCACCGTAGCTGACAAAGCAGGCTTCGAGCGATGGCTCGATACGGGTGATGACGCCTTTGTAGATGTTGGACTTGCGTTGTTCGCGTCCGGTTGTTTCGATATCAATGTCGATGAGTTTTTGCCCATTGACAATGGCAACACGCAATTCTTCTTGCTGTGTTGCATTAAATAACATGCGTTTCATGTAAGTGCTCCGTGGCTCTAAGGCCGTTTTTTTATGTGCGGTAGCGCTACATATTTACATCGATGCACAAGCGAATCGCGAACATGCGGACTGCGTGAAGCGAATAGCGGCGATAGCTCGGCTATCGGGGAAATTCGCAGCAAACTGCAGGCTACAGTGCGTTTCCATGTGGCATCAACGGCGATATGCGCCATCTACTGCAACAGTACAGGGATGTACGCGGGGCAGGAAGGTTTGGGGAGGGAATTGCCTTGGTGTGTGATACTTAGCGCAAACGCGCTGTAGTCACAACGGGGCGCGGATAGAGTGAATCGGATGCCGAATGCGCACTTGATCCGCATCGTGCGCGTCGAATGAATCGAGCGCAACGAACACAATCGCGAGTGGTGAGCAAATTGGTTGAGCCATACAAAGCATGGGCAGAATCGGCAAACAGTTTCAACTTTATCAACCAGCAAGCTTGCTATTAAATATAGTGAGCTTGCCGGACTTATCCTAACAATCCAAACATTCTTGACCAACACCCTTGCGCGTTATCCGATTACAACAACGGTGCAACCTTGACTCGCACAGGGGCGCTGCATACACATCTTTTCCATCGAATTTGCAAATTGGCGAGGCCGATGGAGACGCCCCTGTGTAGAATGTGCTTTTTATTCTTACACCTGCAATGGTTTGGTAACCATTGCGAATTGATTATATATTCAAAATGAAGGACTTAGCGATATTTTCTGGGAAAGAGGCTCAAACCCTATCGCCCTCCCGGTCATCACAGGTCCATTCTCAAGTTCCGGCACAAGTCCAGCTTGTCACGATCAATGATGAAGACGCTGGGCAGCGGATAGATAACTTTTTGTTGCGTATTTGTAAAGGCGTACCAAAAAGCCATATCTATCGTGTGCTGCGCTCCGGAGAGGTGCGCGTCAATAAAGGTCGCATAGATCAAACCTATCGTCTGGTCGAAGGCGATATCGTGCGCATCCCGCCCATCCGGATTGCCGAAAAAGCACCATCCACCGCGCCGGGCGCCGAATTCAAAATATTGCTTGAAGACAATCATTTGCTCGTCATCGATAAGCCGGCCGGCGTTGCCGTGCATGGTGGCTCCGGTGTCAGCTATGGCGTGATCGAACAATTGCGGGCGGCGCGTCCGGATGCAAAGTTCCTTGAACTGGTACACAGGCTGGACCGCGATACCTCGGGCGTCCTGGTGCTGGCGAAGAAACGCTCGGCGTTGACAAATTTGCATGAGCAAATCCGCGGCGGCGAACCTGACAAGCGTTATCTGGTGCTGGTGCATGGTGACTGGAAGAATGCGCGCCAGCACATTAAGCTCCCCCTGCATAAATATACGACGCCGGAAGGCGAGCGCCGCGTGCGCGTGCAGGCTGATGGCATGGAGTCGCACACGGTGTTCAACCTGATCCAGCGCTATGGTCCGTTTTCCCTGTTGGAAGCTGAACTGAAAACTGGTCGCACGCACCAGATCCGTGTGCACCTGGCGTCAAGCGGTTTTGCGATTGCCGGTGATGATAAATATGGCGATTTCGCGCTGAACCGTGACTTGCAAAAAGCCGATGGCGAGCGCGTGGCCTTGAAACGCATGTTTTTGCACGCACATCAGATTACATTCATCCATCCGGAAAGCGGCAAGCCTGTGACCCTGAACGCACCTTTGCCGCCGGAATGTGAGCGCTTCCTGAAGAGTTTGAAGAAGACCGCTAATTAATTGATGCTGCGTTGCCGCCGCTTGGCAGCGAAGAATTCCCGTATATATAGTTAAAGGAGCTGGCAGCGCGCTGTCAGGTTACATGGCAAGAAAGCAATTTGATCTCATCGTTTTCGATTGGGATGGCACTTTGATGGATAGCACCGCAGTCATCGTCAACTGTATACAAGCAGCAGCCAAAGACCTGGGATTACCGATCCCGGGCGAAAAAGCCGCCGCGCATGTGATAGGCCTGAGTTTGCAAAAAGCGATGGAAGCGGCGTTGCCGGGCATCGATCCCAAATATTACCCACGCATGGTTGAGCGTTACCGCTATCACTATTTAAATCAGGATGGCGGCCTGACCCTTTTCAAGGGCGTGCGCGAGATGCTGGAAGATTTGTCGCAGCAGGGCTACTTCCTGGCGGTGGCAACCGGTAAAAGCCGGGTCGGCCTGAATCGCGCGCTGGATGTTTCCAAGCTGCTGTCGCTGTTCGATGCGACCCGTTGTGCCGATGAAACCTTTTCCAAGCCGCATCCGGCGATGTTGCAGGAACTGACGCGCGAATTGGGCCAGGATATGAAGCGCACCGTGATGGTGGGCGATACCACGCACGATTTGTTGTTGGCGCAAAATGCCGGCGCGGCCGGTGTGGCCGTGCATTACGGTGCGCATACCCCGGCCGAACTGACGGCACTCAACCCACTGTATTCAGCAACTTCAGTGCCTGAGCTGCATAGCTGGCTCAATGAAAACGGATAAGCGAGATTGATTACCGACATCCTGATCTGTGACTCGGCGGCCCTGGAAGACGGCGGCACGGGAGTGCGCTTCCCGCTGACGGCAGGTGGCGAAGATGCGACCGGTTTTGTGGTGCGCTATAACGGTGTGGTCTATGGTTACTTGAATCGTTGCGCGCATATCCCGATCGAGCTGGACTGGAATAACGGCGAATTTTTCGAGACGGAAGGGCGCTACCTGATTTGCTCCACGCATGGCGCGATTTACCTGCCGGAAACCGGTCGCTGTGCGGGTGGCCCTTGCCGCGGCGGACGCCTGCGTACAATTGTCGTCACCGAAAAAGATAATCAGGTATTCTGGCAGGCAGACGAATTCGTAAGACCCGCGCGCGCATAAGCAGCGCGGAACAAAACACACGACATCATGAGCAACGATAACGACAATTTGAATCAGCCATCCGCATGGCAGGCATCGACTGCAGCTGCACCGAAGAAGGAAGGCTGGGAGCGCGAGGTGCTGGAAAAGCTGGCCTTTGCCACGCTCAAGGAGCAAAGGGCACGTCGGCGTTGGGGCATTTTCTTTAAATTCGTCACGGTTGCGCTGATTGCCTTCGCGCTGTGGATGAGCTTTGGCCCATCGGTCGGCGATATGGAAAACGTTGGTCCGCATACTGCGCTGATCAAGATTGACGGCACGATAGAAGCGAAGGGGGCCGGCGATGCTGATTCCGTTATTTCGGCATTGACCAAAGCATATGCAGATCCGGGTTCGGTTGGTTTGATTTTACAAATCAATAGCCCGGGTGGCAGCCCGGTACAGGCCGGCATCATCAATGATGAAATGACGCGCCTGCGTAAAAAATATCCGCAAAAACCCTTGTATGTCGTGGTCAATGAAATGTGCGCATCCGGTGGTTATTACATCGCGGTGGCGGCGGATCGTATCTACGTCAACAAGGCCAGCCTGGTCGGTTCGATTGGTGTGTTGATGGATGGCTTCGGTTTCACCGGCACGATGGAAAAGCTCGGTGTCGAACGCCGCATGCTGACCGCAGGCAACAACAAGGGCTTTATGGATCCATTCAGCCCGCAGACCGAAACGCAAAAACACTATGCGCAAGACATGCTGAATGAAATCCATCAGCAATTCATCGACGTGGTGCGCAAGGGCCGTGGCAAGCGCCTGAAAGAAACACCGGAAACTTTCTCCGGCCTGGTATGGACCGGCGCCAAATCGATAGAGCTGGGCCTGGCTGATGGCTTTGGTACGGTAGAGAGTGTGGCGCGTGATGAATTTAAATCGACCAATATCGTCGACTACACACAGCGCGAAGGTTTGTCGGATCGTGTACTGCGGAAGTTTGGTGCAGCGGCAGGTGCTTCGGCCGTCAAGGCGATCACTGAATCAGCAGCGCCTATCCTGAAGTAATTCTGTAAATGCGCAGTGCTGCAAAGCAGATAGTAGTGCGTTGCTGCAAGAATGTAACCGAGCTTGAAATCTGTTTGCGCTTGTCTATATTGGAATTGCGCTATCAGCATCTGGAGATGTGAATGCAACAACGTCTGCAACTGCTAAGGGGCATCCGCTCGCATTTCGGTAGCGTGTCTATGCTGGAAAAATGAAGGTCTTCGACCTCTCCTAATGTCTCCTTCGGAGACAGGCAAAACGGCGATGAAACATCGCCGTTTTGCATTTTTGCTCAGCTATCTGCGAGCAATAAAAATACCGTTGGTTTTTTATGGAAATCTGGCGTCTTGCCGGATGCCAGGTCGGCTTTCCAGCGCGCGGCAGTTTGCGTTTTGATCGCTTCCGATGACAGGGTGAGATCAGTGGCAATGCTGAGCAGCGTATTCGGATTGCAGGTGTTGACCAATGTTTCCAGCAAGCCGGCATTGCGATACGGTGTTTCAATAAAGAATTGCGTTTGCTTTTCCTGCCGCGAGCGATCTTCCAGTTGCTTGATGCGCTTGCTGCGCGCTGCCGCATCGATAGGCAGGTAACCGTTGAAGGCAAAGTTTTGTCCGCTCAGGCCGCTCGCCATGACGGCCAGCAATAAGGAAGACGGGCCCACCAATGGTTTGACCTGGATGCCGCGCGCATGTGCGAGGCGCACCAGGTTCGCACCCGGATCTGCAACTGCCGGCACGCCGGCTTCCGATATCAGGCCGGCATCCTGTCCCGCCAGCATGGGTTCGAGCAGCGCAGGCAGTGCTTTCGCTTCAGTATTGACGTTGAGTTCGGCGATGCGTATTTCCTGTATCGGCTTTGCCAGGGTATTGCGTGTACCTATCAGTTTGAGGAAGGCGCGCGTGGTCTTGGCGTTTTCCGCGACGAAGTAATCGAGTCTGGCGGTGATGTTTTGTACGTCTTGCGGAATGATATGGGCCAGCGGATCAGTGTCGGCGACCTGGGTCTCGCCCAGCGTATTTGGTATGAGGTAGAGAATGCCTGGCATGTTTTATCTGTCGTGAAGGCGGCGCAGCAGGGCCGGCCTGTTTTAATTGTTGAAGAAGCTGATGTTGGCGCGACGCAGCATGCCGGTCAAGGCAATCAAGGGCAGGCCGGTGAGGGCGGTCGGGTCGCTGCTGCTGATTTTTTCCAGGATGGCGATGCCCAAACCTTCGTTTTTCGCGCTGCCGGCACAATCGTAGGGCTGTTCTATGCGCAAGTAAGCATCCAGTTCGGCATCCGGCAGGTCGCGGAAGGTGACAAAGGTCTGGATATTGTCCAGCTGGATCTGCGGCGACGAAATACCGCTGCGGCCATCGAACAGGCACAGTGCGGTATGGAAGATCACTTCGCGGCCGCGCATAGTTTGTAATTGCCGCAAGGCATTCGCGTGATTACCCGGTTTGCCTATCTGCGCGCCGTCCAACGTGGCGACCTGGTCCGACCCGATGACCAGCGCATCCGGTGCCCTGGCTGCAATCGCCGCGGCTTTTTGTTGTGCTAATCGCAACGCCGTGGCCGCCGGAGTCTCGCCGGGCAGTGCGGTTTCGTCGATATCCGGCGACATGACCTCGAAGGGCAGGCCCAGTCGGGATAGCAATTCCTTGCGGTAAACCGAGCTGGAACCGAGGATCAGGCGTGCTGGCGGGGATAAAGAGGGCATTTATTTGACGTTTATTTGAATGAGCGCTCAAAAAAAGTACGCTAAGGCTTTGACGAATAAAGGAAAAGCCTGTTATTATCGCAGGTTTTCCGGGTTCGGCTAAGCCTATGAATGCTTTTGTAATTGACGCCTTCGAGTTCAGTCGGCATAGAGAGCAGCGTGAAGGCGACGTTGCAATCGCTGATTTGCCGCGGCTTGCTGCAGAATCCGTAAATATGCCTGCATCGCTGCATTGGTCTTTGCATGGTGGTACTGATGGACTGGGCCACCCGCAACTGATTATGTCGGTATCCGGCTCAATTCATTTGATGTGCCAGCGTTGCATGACGCCACTGAAACTCGATATTGCATCGGAATCCGTGCTGATTCTTGCAAAAAACGATGAGCACGCTGATGAAATTGACGCGTTGCTGGCAGACGACACCATAGACGTGATTGTCGGATCGAAGACATTGAATGTCACCGATCTGATTGAGGATGAGGCTTTGTTGGCGATTCCTCTGGCGCCTAAGCACGATGTGTGTCCTGACAATGCAGCAGTTGAAAGTGCGATGAGTGCAAGAAAGCCATCGCCCTTCGACGTGCTGAAAGGTATGAAGCAATAGATTCGCTGCAGCTGTGAGGCCTTAAGCGGGCATATTGAGATTTTGTAGTAAGGATTATCGGTTTTGCCGTGAGTTTGCAAAACGGATGTGTTAGAATTTTAGAACTTAAGGTTTAGGAGTTATCATGGCTGTTCAACAAAACAAAAAGACACCGTCGAAACGCGGTATGCACCGTTCGCACGACTTCCTGGTTGCTCCGCAACTGAGCGTTGAGCCAACCACCGGTGAAACACACATGCGTCACCATATCAGCCCTAACGGCTTTTATCGTGGCCGTAAAGTCCTGAAAACCAAAAACGACGAATAATCATTCGTCTTTCAGGCAAAGAAAGCGGCGCTGTAAGTTCATGACTTTGCGCCGTTTTTTAATATGCTAAAACAGCACATTCCGTCATTTTGAATCAAGCTGAATCTGGCCCATAATGCGGTTAGAGTGACGCCCTGAGTCAATCCAATGACAATTAAAATATCTATCGACTGTATGGGTGGCGATCACGGCCCCTCAGTCACCATTCCCGCCGCTATTTCGTTTGTCGAGAGCGAGCCAGACGCCGAGCTTATTTTAGTCGGGCTGGAAGAAACGCTTTTGGCCGAACTGAAAAAACACAAGGCCAGCGAACATCCGCGTCTATCGATCGTGAATGCGACCGAGGTCGTGACGATGGACGACCCCCTCGAAATTGCTTTGCGCCGCAAGAAGGATTCTTCCATGCGCGTAGCGATCAATCTCGTCAAGCAAGGCAATGCCGATGCCTGTGTCTCGGCCGGTAATACGGGTGCGCTAATGGCGATCTCGCGTTATGTGCTCAAGACCTTGCCCGGTGTAAATCGTCCCGCTATTTGCAGCATCCTTCCGAATCAAAAAGACGGCCCTACCTATATGCTCGACCTCGGCGCCAATGTCGATTGCGAGCCGCAGCATTTGCATCAATTCGCATTGATGGGTTCTGCGCTGGTATCGGCGATGGAAGGCAATCCACGTCCTACCGTCGGTTTGCTGAATGTCGGCGAAGAAGATATCAAGGGTAATGAAGTGGTCAAGCAAACCGCAGTCCTGCTGCGCGCTGACCATGAATTGGGCCGCTTGAATTTCTACGGTAACGTGGAAGGCAATGACATATTCAAGGGTACTACCGATATCGTCGTCTGCGATGGTTTCGTCGGCAATGTTACGTTGAAGGCTTCCGAAGGTCTGGGGCGTTTCGTCAAGAGCGTGCTGACCACCGAATTCAAAAGCAGTCCGCTGAATATGCTGGGTGCATTGATCGCGCGCGGTGCCCTGAAAGCAATTTCCCAAAGAATGAATCCTTCTCGCTACAATGGCGGCAGTTTGCTGGGCCTGCGTGGCCTGGTATTCAAGAGTCATGGTGGGGCTGATGCCTATGGTTATCAGTGGGCCATCAAGCGTGCGTTTGACGCCGCCAAGTACGATGTATTGACGCGCATTTCGACAAAGATTGCCGATCTGATGCCGCAGTCTGCAGCGACGCCGGAAGATTCCGCTGGTGCAATACCTAATGCAACAATAGAACCATAGAATAGAAAAATCGCATGACTATTTACAGCAAAATTATCGGTACAGGCAGCTATCTGCCACCTAACCGTGTGACCAACCAGGAATTGACCGCGCAACTGGCCAGCAACGGCATAGAAACCTCGGATGAATGGATTGTGTCGCGTAGCGGTATTTCGGCACGTCATTACGCAGATGCGGGCGTGCAATCGAGCGACCTGGCAGTGGAAGCGGCCAAGCGCGCGCTTGAGATGGCCAAGCTCGGCGTTGACGATGTCGACCTGATCATCCTCGCCACGTCGACACCGGATTTCTTCGGTGGTTTCCCAAGCACTGCCTGCGTGGTACAACGCAAGCTCGGCATCACCAATGATTGCGCTGCGGTGGACGTGCAAGCAGTATGCAGCGGCTTCGTGTATGCGGTGTCGATCGCCGACAACTTTATCAAGGCCGGTACGCATAAGAACGTTCTGGTAATCGGTGCTGAAGTATTTTCGCGCATCATCGATTTTGAAGATCGCACCACTTGCGTGCTGTTTGGTGACGGCGCCGGCGCAGTGCTGATGACTGCATCGCAAGAGCCGGGTGTACTGGCAACCAAATTGCACGCGAATGGTAATTACGGCGATATCCTGTGCCTGCCTGGCAAGGTCAGCAAGGGTGTGGTCGAAGGCAGCGCTTTCCTGTACATGGATGGTCCTGCAGTATTTAAACTGGCAGTGTCAGTGCTGGATAAAGTCGCGCACGAAGCGCTGGAAATCGCCGGCATGCAATCTTCCGAAGTCGACTGGATCATTCCGCATCAGGCGAATATCCGTATCATGCAAAGCACGGCCAAGAAGCTCGGCCTCGGCATGGACAAAATGATCGTGACCGTTGACCAACACGGTAATACTTCGGCTGCCTCGATTCCTATGGCGCTCGACGTCGGCGTACGCGATGGTCGTATCAAGCCGGGCCAGAACGTCATGATGGAAGGTGTAGGCGGCGGCTTTACCTGGGGCGCGGTGCTGGCACGGATGTGATCCCGGGGACAGGGACACAAATCGTTTTTTTGATTAAAACTAGAAAACAAGCATGAGCAAATTCGCATTCGTATTTCCAGGGCAAGGATCGCAAGCGATCGGTATGCTCAATGGTTTCGCTGACAACGCAGTTGTGCAGCAAACACTGGCAGAAGCATCGGACGCATTGCAGTTCGACCTGGCCAAACTGATTTCCGAAGGTCCGAAGGAAGAGCTGGACCTGACCACCAATACCCAGCCTGTGATGCTGACCGCAGCCGTCGCGATGTATCGCGCATGGATTGCTGCCGGCGGCAAGACACCGGCACTGGTGGCCGGCCACAGCCTTGGTGAATATTCGGCACTGGTTGCCGCAGGCGTGATCGCATTCAAGGATGCAGTGCCACTGGTGCGTTTCCGCGCCAAAGCGATGCAGGAAGCGGTTCCGGTCGGGCAGGGCGGTATGGCTGCGATCCTGGGCCTGTCGGATGCGGACGTATTGGCTGTGTGCGCAGAAGCGGCGCAAGGCGATGTCGTCGAAGCCGTCAACTTCAATGCACCGGCACAAGTCGTGATCGCCGGTCACAAGGCGGCAATCGAACGTGCATGCGAAGTGGCCAAGGCGAAGGGCGCAAAACGCGCATTGTCGCTGCCGGTATCCGCACCTTTCCATTCGTCCTTGCTGAAGCCTGCATCGGATCGTTTGCGCGAATATATGGCAACGCTGACTTTCAATGCGCCACAGATTCCATTGATCAATAACGTCGATGTTGCGATTGTCAGCGATGTGGACGGGATCAAGGACGCGCTGGTGCGCCAGGCTGCGAATCCGGTGCGCTGGGTTGAGTCGGTGCAAAAAATGGCGGCAGAAGGTATTACCGACGTCGTCGAATGCGGCCCGGGCAAGGTACTGGCCGGTTTGACCAAGCGTATCAACGGTGAGTTGACCGGACACGCGATTGTCGATCAAGCGTCGCTGGACGCTGTTTTGGAGCTTTTGAAATAATGACTACAGTTGATTTGAGTGGCCAGGTCGCCCTGGTAACCGGCGCTTCGCGTGGTATCGGTCGTGCCATCGCACAGGAACTGGCTAAGCTGGGCGCTAAGGTAATTGGTACCGCAACGTCGGAATCCGGCGCTGCAGCGATTTCCGAATACCTGGGCAATGGCGGCAAGGGTGTCGTGCTGGACGTCAATGACGCCGCGCGCTCAGTAGCCCTGATCGATGAAATCCAGAAGGAATTCGGCGCAGTCAGCATCCTCGTCAATAATGCCGGCATCACCCAGGATCAATTGGCGATGCGGATGAAGGACGAAGAGTGGGATAGCGTCATTGCGACCAACCTGACTGCGGTAGGACGCTTGTCGCGTGCGGTATTGCGCGGCATGATGAAGGCTAAAACCGGTCGTATTATCAACATAACATCAGTTGTCGGTTCGTCCGGCAATGCCGGGCAAATGAATTATGCTGCGGCCAAGGCTGGTGTAGCTGGCATGAGTCGTGCTCTGGCACGTGAGATCGGTAGCCGCAACATTACCGTCAATTGCATCGCACCTGGTTTTATTGATACGGATATGACGAAAACCCTGAGCGAGCAGCAAATTGCTGCCCTGCTGCAACAGGTTCCGTTAGGACGTCTGGGCGTGCCGGAAGACATCGCTGCTGCAGTGAGTTTCCTCGCATCGCCTCAGGCGAGTTACATTACTGGTACCACGTTGCACGTCAACGGCGGTATGTATATGAACTAAATTTGTAATTAGTCACTTTTAGCCGAAGTTTCAGGTTTCTTGATGACAAAAGCTAAAAATGAATTTTCGGTGCGCAAACCTGCTAAAATGCGCGCACTTTCTGTAACCACCCATTGGAGTTAAAACATGTCGGATATCGAACAACGCGTTAAGAAAATCGTCGCTGAACAACTGGGCGTCGCTGAAGCAGACATCAAAATCGAATCGTCCTTCGTTGACGATCTGGGCGCTGACTCGCTGGATACCGTTGAACTCGTAATGGCACTCGAAGACGAATTCGAAATGGAAATCCCTGACGAACAAGCTGAAAAAATCACTACAGTGCAGCAGGCGATTGATTACGCCAAGGCACACGTAAAAGCGTAAGTTGTTTTGAACGACTCTAGGAGAATTGCTTGAGCCGCTCTAGTAAACGTCGTGTCGTCGTCACTGGTCTTGGTTGTATTTCTCCCGTCGGCAACACTGTCGCAGACGCATGGAATTCGCTTCTTGCAGGGCAATCTGGCATTGCAACCATCACCAAGTTTGATGCGTCACCCTTCAGCACACATTTTGCTGGAGAAGTAAAAAACTTCAATATCGAGGACTACATCCCCGCTAAAGAAGCGCGCCACATGGATACATTCATCCACTACGGCGTGGCAGCTGGCATGCAGGCAATGCGAGACAGCGGCTTGGTTGTGACGGAAGAGAATGCCGAACGTATTGGCGTCATCGTCGGGTCCGGTATCGGTGGCTTGCCACTGATCGAAGATACCCACGCTGAATTGACCAATCGTGGCCCACGTCGCATCAGCCCGTTCTTTGTGCCTGCGTCCATCATCAACATGATTTCGGGTCACCTATCGATCATTTACGGTCTGAAGGGACCGAATCTGGCGATAGTGACAGCCTGTACCACTGGTTTGCATTCGATCGGCGCTGCCGGTCGCATGATCGAATACGGTGATGCGGATGTCATGATTGCAGGTGGTGCTGAATCGACGATTTCACCGCTGGGCCTGGGTGGTTTCGCTTCCGCACGTGCCTTGTCGTCGCGCAACGATGATCCTGCTACGGCTTCCCGTCCATGGGATAAAGACCGTGACGGTTTCGTCCTGGGCGAGGGCGCCGGTGTGATGGTGCTGGAAGAGTACGAGCATGCGAAAGCACGCGGTGCAAAAATCTATGCTGAGCTGGTTGGTTTCGGCATGAGCGGCGATGCTTATCACATCACTGCTCCAAACATGGATGGCCCACGTCGCAGCATGACGAATGCATTGAAGAGCGCGGAAATCGCTGCCGATCAAGTGCAGTACCTGAATGCGCATGGCACGTCGACCCCGTTGGGCGATAAGAACGAAACAGATGCAGTGAAAGCCGCGTTCGGCGCACATGCGAAGAAGCTGACAGTCAACTCGACAAAATCGATGACAGGTCACTTGCTCGGTGGTGCCGGCGGACTTGAGTCGGTATTTACCGTACTCGCCCTGCATCATCAGATTTCGCCGCCTACGATCAATATCTTCAATCAGGATCCGGAATGTGATCTCGACTACTGCGCTAATAACGCGCGCGAGATTCCTATTCAGTACGCCATGAAAAATAACTTCGGTTTTGGCGGTACGAACGGCACCTTGATTTTTGGTAAAGTCTGATCAAAATCCGATTATCCCGTAAGGGTAATCGGATTTTTTACTTCTCCCCCGAATGTCTATTGCGGTCTCAGCCGTGGTCAAGCAGTCCAGATTGTTGTCCGGGCTGCTGTTGCTCATGTGTGCGGGGCTGGTTTTGATTGGCGGGCTGCTGTTGTTTGCGCAGGTCGGGGACTTGTCCTTGATGATGAGAAGCCTGCTGGCCGTGGCATGTTTTGCATCCGGATCTTATGTGTTTTTCCAGACTCTAAAGAGTGGAAAAATATATAAGATTCACATATCGGGTAGCGGCCAGATCCGCCTTTTGGCCAAGCCCGAAGGTGGGGCTGACCTGGCCGATGAAGGTGAGCTGGTGGAATTGTTGCCGGACTCGACTTTATGGCCAGGTTTGTTACTCTTACGTCTACAAAACGAAGGGCTGCAGACGCATAATGTGGTGATCCTGCCGGATTCGGTTTCGGCAGAGAGTTTCAGGGCCTTATTGGTGGCTTGTCGCTGGATCGTCATGCGACATGCGGATGCCGATAAGCAGCGTATCAGCGGGAATTAGTTGCGAATTTTTTGAACCAAACAAGTTTCGTCCAGTCAATTAGGCGAGCCGCGTGCGTGTTGCAGAATAACAAGGGAATGGATTGACGACAGAACGCGATATTGATCAGCAGCTTGTCGAGCGTGTACAACGTGGCGACAAAAAAGCTTTCGAGCTATTAGTGATCAAGTACCAACGGAAATTGATGCGACTGGTGTCGCGGCTTGTCCGCGACCAGGCTGAGGCCGAGGATGTAGTGCAGGAAGCATTTATCAAGGCGTATCGCGCATTGCCGCAATTCCGCGGCGATTCGGCGTTTTATACCTGGTTATATCGTATCGGAATCAACACCGCGAAGAACTATTTGGTCACCCAGGGCCGTCGTGCACCGACATCAACTGAAGCAGATGTCGAAGAAGCAGAAACTTTTGACGACGGAGACCACCTAAGAGATATCAATACACCGGAATCGTTGTTGGCAACCAAGCAAATCGCGCAGACTTTGAATTTAGCGATGGAAGAGTTGCCAGAAGAGTTACGTATGGCGATTACCTTGCGAGAGATCGAAGGACTGAGTTACGACGAGATAGCCGAATCGATGGGTTGCCCTATCGGTACGGTACGCAGCCGGATTTTCCGGGCGCGTGAAGCCATCTCGGAAAAATTAAGGCCGTTGCTGGATACGGCACTCGATAAACGTTGGTGAAAAATAAATAAAGAAACGCTTTTTGCTGCAAATATAGGGGTAGCCTTAATTTTTTCGAGGTAGTGATGAATACGACGAATATGACGCGGGAACAGATATCAGCTTTTGCCGATAACGAATTGTCTGATGGACATGTCGATATCGCCCTGGCTGCGTTGCGCCAGCAAGAAGGACGCGATACGTGGAATATGTATCATCAAATCGGCGACGCCCTGCGTTCTGACGATTTGAATACGCAACTGAGCGCAGATTTCAACGCCCGCATGTTTGCCCGCCTGGATGCAGAAGCCACCATCATGGTGCCTGCGGACAAGCGTGGAGCAGTGGCAAAGGATGCCGCACTCAGGCGCTTTGCGATGCCGGCCGGGATGGCTGCGGCAGTTGCGGTAGCGGCCTTCCTGACCGTACCGCAAATGATGACGTCCAACGCACCGGTGGTAACAACTGCCGCCGTGGCGCCGGAAACAATCACCGTGGCGAGCAAGGATGGCGAAGTATTGCGTGATCCGCGTATCGACGATTATCTGTTGGCCCACCAACGTTTTTCACCTTCTGTGTACAGCAGTGCACAATATGCGCGCGCAGCTACGTTCGCTGTTGACTCAGACAAGTAATAGATATGCGGCAGACATTAGGTTTTTTTAAATTCGTTGTGCTTTTTTCCAGCGTCATTGCGTTTACAGCCCAGGCAGAAAACGTCGGCGCGAGCCATGAACATGATGCGCACGATACGCAGGTATGGCTGAAGAAGATCCAGTCTTCAGCACAGAAGTTGAACTACTCGGGCACCTTTGTGTATCAGCAAGGCAGCCAGGTGCGCACTTCGCGTATCACGCACATCTTCAATGGCAAGAACGAGCTTGAAAAACTCGAAATCCTCGACGGCAAGCCGCGCGAGTACATCCGCAATAATGAAGAGATTGCCTGCTATGTGCCGGAAAACAAATCGATACGTGTAGAAAAGCGCGTGACGAAGGATGTGTTCCCGGCCATCCTGGGTGCCAGCCCGGCCGACCTGGCCGAGCACTACAATCTCAAGAAGGGCGAGACCGGTCGTGTCGCCGGTTATGATTGCCAGGCCATCATATTGGAACCGAAAGACAAGCTGCGTTACGGCTACAAGCTGTGGGCGGAAAAGTCGACCGGCCTCTTGCTCAAGGCACAAACCGTGAATGAGAAAAATGATGTGGTCGAACAGATTGCATTTACGCAATTATCGATCGGCCATATTGATCCCAGCCGTGTGAAATCGAGCTTCCCGAATACCCAGGGATGGCGCGTTGAAAACGCAGTCATGAGCGAAACCAATCTGTCCGGCTGGACCGTGAAGGATATTCCGCCCGGCTTCAAAAAGATCCGTGAAATGAAACGCCTGATCACCGATACCGCCCCTGCAAATGCAGCGGAAAATACACCGCCTACGCAGCGTGAGGTGTCGCAGATCGTTTACTCTGACGGCCTGGCCGCAATCTCGGTCTTTATCGAATCAGGCACGCAAAGCCGTACCGAAGGTTCGATGCAACAGGGCGCGATGAACATCGTTGGTAAGCGTCAGGGCGATTATTGGTTGACGGTGGTGGGCGAAGTGCCTGCCGCGGCGATCAAGCAGGTTTCGAATTCGATTGAGTTCAAGTCTAAATAAGATATTTTTGAATTTATGAAAACAATTCCCCTCGTGCATAAAAAACTCTCCGTGGTTTTATTCGGTGTGGCGAGTGCCTTCTTTATCCCGGCAGTTGCCGGTGTTGCGCCCTCGATAGCGGCACCGTCGGTGGCAGGCTTGCCCGACTTTACCGACCTGGTGGAAAAAACCGGCCCGGCGGTAGTGAATATCCGTACCACGGAAAAAGCCAAGGTACAGCAAGGGAATGCAGCAACCGACGATGAAGAAATGCAGGAATTTTTCCGCCGCTTCTTCGGTGCGCCGATCCCGCCGCGTCAACAGCAACCTGCACCGCGTGGTCGCGGCAAGGCAGGACCTGATGCAGAAGAGGAAGTGCCGCGTGGTGTCGGCTCGGGTTTCATTATTTCCGCTGATGGTTATGTGATGACGAACGCGCACGTGGTCAATGGCGCGGATGAAGTCTATGTCACGCTGACCGACAAACGTGAATACAAGGCGAAGATCATTGGTGCCGATACGCGTACCGATGTCGCGCTGGTCAAGATTGAAGGCAGCAACCTGCCACGCCTGACGATGGGCGATTCGAACAAGATACGCGTCGGTGAATGGGTGATTGCAATCGGTTCGCCATTTGGTTTGGACAATTCGGTTACCGCCGGCATCGTTTCGGCGAAGGCGCGTGATACCGGTGACTACCTTCCATTGATACAGACCGACGTTGCAGTGAACCCCGGCAACTCAGGCGGTCCGCTGATCAATATGCGCGGCGAAGTAATCGGCATCAATTCGCAAATCTATAGCCGCTCCGGTGGCTACATGGGCATTTCGTTTGCGGTGCCTATCGATGAAGCGATGCGCGTATCGGATCAGTTGCGTGCTACCGGCAAGGTGACACGCGGCCGTGTCGGCGTACAGATCGGCGAAGTCACGAAAGATGTCGCGGAATCACTCGGCTTGAGCCGTCCGCAAGGCGCGCTGGTACAACGTGTTGAACCAGGCGGCCCGGCAGAAAAAGGCGGTGTTGAAGCCGGTGACGTGATCCTCAAATTCAATGGTGTCGGTATCGAGCGCTCCAGCGATTTGCCGCGCCTGGTGGGTAGCACCAAGCCGGGTACGCGTTCCGTCATGACAGTCTGGCGTAAAGGCGCAATGCGCGACTTGAACCTGGTTGTGACCGAGCTGGAAGCGGACAAGGTCGTGAAGAAGGAAGACAAGAAGCCGAAGGCTGAGCAGGTAGCCAATGCACTCGGCCTGATCGTCAGCGATCTCAACGCAGCGCAATTGAAAGAGTTGAAAATCGATGGCGGTATCCTGATCGAAGCGACAGAAGGTGCGGCAGCACGTGCCGGCTTGCGTGGCGGTGACATCATCCTGCGCCTGAACAACACCGACATCAAGGATGCGCGTCAATTCAATGGCCTGGTGGCGAAGCTGGATACCAAGAAAACCACTTTGCTGCTGGTTCGTCGTGGTGACTCTTCCCAGTTCGTGACGATCAAGCCTTTGGCGCAATAAGCCGATAATCGAAGACGAGGCTGCCTGCTGAAAAGCTTGCAGCCTTTTCTTTTGCCTGCGAGAGCCCAGCCTTGATTCAATTCACACTGTATTCCCGGACCTACTGCCATCTGTGCGATGACATGCTGCACGCCCTGCAGACGCTGCTCGGGGCGGATAGCTACGCGATCAATGTGCTGGATGTGGATGCCGATGAGGCATTAGTGGCGCAATACGATGAACTGGTGCCGGTGCTGGTGGGTCATAGGGAAGGGCGGGCGGCACAGCAGATTTGCCATTATTTCCTGGATGAGGCTGCAGTCCGGGCCTTTATTGCCCGTTCATAAACTGCAGGATGCGGATATCGCGGAGGAATGCCATTTCGCACGAAATTGTCACACCAAATGCCAGCCCCCGGAATTTACGGGATTTCCCCTCTGAAATCCGGTAAAATGCCGTGGCCGTCATCCCTCTGTAACAAGGCGCTCGCTTGGGGAAATCATCCCAGCATTGAGCGCTTTTTTTGTAATTGTCACTTGGTTAATGAACAACATTCGCAACTTTTCCATCATCGCCCATATCGACCACGGTAAATCGACTCTTGCCGACCGCATTATTCAATTGTGCGGAGGCTTGTCTGATCGCGAAATGGAGGCGCAAGTCCTTGATTCCATGGATATTGAGCGTGAGCGTGGCATTACCATCAAGGCCCAGACCGCGGCCCTGATGTACAAGGCGCGCGACGGCCAGGTGTACAACCTGAACCTGATCGATACGCCGGGCCACGTCGATTTCAGCTATGAAGTCAGCCGTTCGCTGTCCGCCTGCGAAGGCGCGTTGCTGGTAGTCGATGCGTCGCAAGGCGTGGAAGCGCAAACCGTGGCGAACTGCTATACCGCGCTGGACCTAGGTGTGGAAGTGGTGCCGGTCCTGAACAAGATTGACTTGCCATCGGCCGATCCGGCCAATGCCATCGCAGAAATCGAAGAAGTGATCGGGATTGATGCCAGCGAAGCGGTGCATTGCTCGGCCAAAACCGGCCTCGGTGTGCAAGACGTACTGGAATCGCTGATTACCAAGGTGCCGCCGCCTAAGGGCGATGCGACTGCGCCATTGCAGGCATTGATCGTCGACTCATGGTTCGATAACTATGTCGGCGTAGTGATGCTGGTACGCGTGATGAACGGTACCTTGCGTCCGAAAGATAAAATTTTGCTGATGGCCAGCGAATCGCAGCATCTGGTCGAAAGCGTCGGTGTGTTCACGCCGAAATCGATCTCGCGCGACACGCTGACAGCCGGGCAGGTAGGCTTCATCATCGCCGGCATCAAGGAATTGAAAGCGGCAAAAGTCGGCGATACGGTCACCCTGGCCAGCCGCCCGGCAGCCGAGCCTTTGCCTGGCTTCAAAGAGGTACAGCCGCAAGTGTTTGCCGGCCTGTTCCCGGTCGAAGCGAACCAGTACGACGCCTTGCGCGACTCGCTGGAAAAGTTGAAATTGAACGATGCGGCGCTGATGTATGAGCCGGAAGTATCGCAGGCGCTGGGCTTCGGCTTCCGCTGCGGCTTCCTCGGTTTGCTGCATATGGAAATCGTGCAGGAGCGCCTCGAACGCGAGTTCGATATGGACCTGATCACGACCGCGCCTACCGTTATTTATGAAGTGGTCTTGCGCGACGGCTCCATCCTGATGGTGGATAACCCGTCGAAGATGCCGGACCCGTCGAAGATTGAAGAAATCCGCGAACCTATCGTCACCGTCAATCTCTATATGCCGCAGGAGTATGTCGGCTCGGTGATTACGCTGTGTACGCAAAAGCGCGGCATCCAGATGGACATGAGCTATCACGGCAAACAGGTCAAGCTGATCTATGAAATGCCGATGGCGGAGATCGTGCTCGACTTCTTCGACAAGCTGAAGTCGACGTCGCGTGGCTATGCATCGATGGACTATGAGTTCAAGGAATACCGTTCATCCGATGTGGTCAAGGTCGACATGTTGATCAACAGTGAAAAGGTCGATGCGCTGGCGATTATCGTGCATCGCGCCAACAGCCAGTATCGTGGCCGTGCAGTAGCCGCCAAGATGCGCGAACTGATTCCGCGCCAAATGTTTGACGTCGCGATCCAGGCAGCGATCGGTGCCAATATTATTTCGCGTGAAAACGTGAAGGCACTGCGCAAAAACGTTTTGGCGAAATGCTACGGCGGCGATATCAGCCGTAAACGCAAGCTGCTGGAAAAACAAAAAGCCGGTAAGAAACGCATGAAACAGGTGGGCTCGGTCGAGATCCCGCAGGAAGCGTTCTTGGCAATTCTACAAGTGGATGACAAATGACGTTCCAAGACATCTTAGGCAATTTTTCGCTGATTCTTTTCATCCTGATGGTAGGAACCGGCATCGTCTGGTTCCTCGACGTGCTGTATTTGAAAAAACAACGTCGCGCCAAGGCTGATGCGGTATTGGCCGAATTCGATGCACGTAATGCCAAGCTGGCAGGCGAGGGCATCAAGCCGGATAACACCGGCCGTGCGGCGCTGGAAGCCAGCCTGTTGCGCCAACCGGCGTGGATCGAGTATTCGGGCAGCTTCTTCCCGGTGATTGCGCTGGTGTTTTTCCTGCGCTCTTTCCTGTATGAGCCGTTCAAGATTCCATCGACGTCGATGGTACCTACGCTGCAGGTCGGTGACCTGATCCTGGTGAACAAATACCAGTACGGCATACGCTTGCCTATCATCAACAAAAAAATCATCGATATTGGCAATCCGCAGCGCGGCGACGTCATGGTCTTCAAATATCCCGAGAACATGGCGCTGGACTACATCAAGCGCGTCGTCGGCGTGCCTGGCGATACCGTGACCTACCGCAACAAGCGCCTGATCGTAAATGGCCAGCCGGTGTCCTACAAGCCTTTGCCGGATTACCTGGATGAAGAGACACTGAGCTATTCCAAGCATCTGAGCGAAGACTTGAACGGCGTCGCCCATCAAATCCTGAATAATCCACGTGCACCATCCTATGTGGCGAATCCGCACGATTTCCCGAACCGGGATTTGTGCACTTACGACGTAGAAGGATTTACCTGCAAGGTCCCCGCTGGACAATATTTCATGATGGGTGATAATCGGGATAACAGCCTCGATAGCCGCTACTGGGGTTTCGTGCCGGATAAAAACATTGTCGGAAAAGCATTCTTTATTTGGTTGAATTTGAACAACTTCCCTAGCAATCTGGGTCGTATCGGTAATTTCCAGTAATTCGAATCAGGAGCGCGTACATGGCATACCCGTTGCAGAATAGTCGTTATCAACAAGGCATTACTTTGGTGAGCCTGATTCTGGTCCTGGCTGTGATTGGTGCAATTGCCGTATTGGCGCTTAAAGTAACCCCTACGGTTACTGAATATTTTTCGATCAAAAAGGCGATTGCCAGCGTCAAGGCTGCTGGCGGCTCGGTGCCGGAAATGCGCGCCGCCTTTAACCGGCAGGCTGAAGTTGGTTATATCGATGCGATCGACGGCAAGGATCTGGACATCGTCAAGAACGGTGATGACACTGAAATCAGTTTCGCCTACCAAAAGACGATCCCACTTGGCGGTCCGGTCAGCCTGCTGATCGATTACGCCGGTTCGACCGGTAATGGCGTGGCAAAGAAAGCTCTTCCTTAAGGCGATGAAGCGATAGAAATAAGCGATAGAAAAATGGATTTAACGTTATTGCAAAACCGGCTGGGCCACACTTTCAAGGATGCTGTTTTATTGCAGCAGGCTTTGACGCATCGTAGCCACGGAAGCGTACATAACGAACGCCTGGAGTTCCTCGGCGATTCCATTTTGAATTGCGTGGTTGCATCGCTGCTGTTCGATCGCTATAGCAAGATTGATGAAGGTGATCTGTCGCGTTTACGCGCCAATCTGGTCAAGCAACAATCGCTGTACGAAATTGCGCAGCGCCTGGAACTATCGCACTTCCTGCGCCTGGGCGAGGGTGAATTGAAGTCGGGTGGTTTCCGCCGGCCATCGATTCTCGCCGATACCCTGGAAGCATTGTTTGGTGCGATTTTCCTCGATGCCGGTTTCGACACTGCACGTGATGTGATCCGTGCCTTGTACATTCCTATCCTCGATAGTGTGGATCCGAAGACCCTGGGCAAGGATGCCAAGACCCTGTTGCAGGAATACCTGCAGGGTAAAAAGATCGCACTGCCGCAATACAATGTGGTGGCGACCCACGGTGCCGCCCACAATCAGGAATTCGAAATCGAATGTCTGGTTCCTAAACTGGATATCCAGGTGTTTGGCACTGGTGGCAGTCGCCGGGCCGGCGAGCAGGCAGCAGCCAAGCTGGCACTGGAAGCAGTGCAGGCAGCCTTCGTCAAAACGCCGGCCGCCAGCCGTAAAGCCAAGCCGCGCACCGCGCAATTAAAGCTCGCGGGCATCGCAACCGTGCAGCTCGATGACGCCGATAAGGCTGCTGCGAAAGCGTCGGCTAAAGCTGATGCAAAAAATACCAAGGCGGAAGTAAAAGCCGTCGCCGAAGCAACTGAAACACCCGTCAACGATGGACAAAAAAGTTTGATCGCCGAGCCTGATGCCGCGAAAACGACTGATGTCGCATCTGATGATGCAGCAACAAAAACTTCTACCACTTCCCATTCCAAAATTGCATGACTGAATCTGCCGCACTGTCTCACTTTCGATGCGGTTATATCGCGATCGTCGGTCGCCCTAACGTCGGTAAATCGACCCTGATGAATGAGCTGATCGGTGCCAAGGTCAGTATTACATCGCGCAAGGCGCAAACTACGCGCCATCGCATCACCGGCATCCAGACTGTGGAAGATGCGCAGTTTGTGTATGTAGACACGCCTGGCTTCCAGACCCGTCATTCGAATGCGCTGAACAAAACCCTGAATCGCACCGTCACGAATACGCTGACAGCTGCGGACGTCATCCTGTACGTGATCGAGGCCGGTACTTTTGGCCAGGCCGATCAGCAGGTACTGGACCTGATTCCAAAGAATGTGCCTTGCATCCTCGTGATCAACAAGTCGGATCGCGTCAAGGACAAGGCTGTCTTGCTGCCGTTTGCGCAGCAAATCGCCGCCAAGCGTGATTTCACCGCAGTGGTGCCGGTATCGGCCAAATTACGTTTCCAGCTTGAAGGCTTGCAGGGCGAAATCAAAAAATATCTGCCTGAAGGCCCGCCTATTTTCGGTGAGGATGACATTACCGATCGCAGCGAAAAATTCCTCGCCGCTGAAATCGTGCGGGAAAAAGTTTTCCGTTTCGTTGGTGATGAATTGCCTTACACCAGTACCGTACTGATCGAAAAATTTGAAGTGGAAGGCAATCTGCGCCGCGTGTTCGCCGCGATCCTGGTCGAGCGCGATACGCATAAATCGATGGTCATCGGTAACAAGGGTGCCCGTCTGAAAGATATTTCTACCCAGGCGCGCCTGGATATGGAGCGTTTGTTCGGTGGCCCGGTGTATCTGGAAATCTGGGTCAAGGTCAAATCAGGCTGGGCTGATAATGAAGCCGGTCTGCGTGCATACGGATACGAATAACCCTAGCTAAAGATGGCTGCATCTATCGCCGACGTCAGTTCTTTCAACGACTCTTCAGCTGAAGAACAGCCGTCGGTGCACGCAGAAAGTGCTGCAGAAACATCTGCCGCGAAAACTGCAAAATCCAGCAAAGCGGCGCCTCGCCGCGCCCGCACTCCGGAAAAAGAATTTCGCATAGCCGATCAGCCTGGCTTTGTGCTGCACAGTTACCCATATAAAGAAACCAGCCTGATCGTCGATGTTTTTTCACGCGATCACGGTCGCATTGCCTTGGTTGCTAAAGGTGCCAAGCGTCCTCATTCCAAATTGCGCGGTGTATTGCAAACCTTCCAACCCTTGTCCGTAGGCTGGAGCGGCAAAGCGGAAGTGCGTACGCTGACGGCGGCCGAATGGGTCGGTGGCTTGTTGCCGCTGGAAAAATCGGCTTTGCTATGCGGCTTTTACCTGAACGAATTGCTGGTGAAATTGCTGGCGCGCGATGACCCGCATCCGGCCTTGTTCGATCATTATGTAAGTGCGCTGAACCAGCTGGCGCATGATGAGCCGGCACCTATCGTATTGCGCAAATTTGAACGCGCGCTGCTGAAGGAAACCGGTGTCGCCAGCGATTGGCGCGTGTGTACCGCGAGTGGCAAGGCGATCGTTCTTGAACAAATCTATGTGCTGGATCCGGAGCGCGGACCGCGCCCCGCACGTCCGGCTGATGTCTGGCCGCGTGTCTCGGGCAAGACCTTGCTGGACATGGAAAACGAGGATTACACAGATACGCAGACCCAAACACAAAGTAAATTCCTGATGCGTTTCCTGCTGGCGCATCATCTGAACGGCGCACCACTGAATACGCGTCAAATATTGATCGATTTGCTGCAGCTTTAACGGAATAATATTCATGAGCTTTCTTCAACCGGCTTCAACCATCATCGACCTCGGCATCAATATCGACCACGTTGCCACCTTGCGCAATGCGCGCGGCACCGTCTATCCGGATCCGCTGCAAGCCGCCTTGCTGGCGGAAGAGGCCGGCGCCGATGCCATCACGCTGCATTTGCGCGAAGACCGTCGTCACATCAAGGATGCCGACGTTGAATTGATCCGTCCGAAGTTGTTGACGCGCATGAATCTTGAGTCGGCTGTGACGACCGAGATGGTTGATTTCGCCTGCCGCATCAAACCGCAAGATGTTTGCCTGGTACCTGAACGACGCGAAGAAGTGACGACTGAAGGCGGGCTGGATATCGTTAAATACTTCGACGTGGTTGCTGCTGCGATCAGGCAGTTGCAAGCTGAAGGCATACGCGTGAGCCTCTTCATCGATGCTGATGCCGAACAAATCCAGGCGGCGGCTGAAGCCGGTGCGCCGGTGATTGAGTTGCATACCGGACGTTATGCGGATGCGCATGACGCCGCGCAACAGCAGGCTGAATTGGAACGTGTGCGGCGCGGTGTGGCAGAAGGCATGGCACGTGGCCTGAAGGTGAATGCCGGTCACGGTTTGCATTACACCAATGTGCAGGCGATTGCAGCGATTCCGGATATCGCCGAGCTTAATATCGGCCACGCCATCGTTGCGCATGCGGTATTCGTCGGCTGGCAAAATGCAGTGCGTGAAATGAAGGCCATCATGATTGCCGCACGCCTGGCCGGAAAGCAAAAATGATTTACGGCATAGGTACCGATATCATCAAAATAGATCGCATAGCAGCGGCTCTCGGCCGCCATGGCGATCGTTTTGCCGAGCGCATCTTGGGGAAGGAAGAACTGGAAAAATACCATAGACGCAAAGCCAAGGTTGAGGCGCGCGGTTTGCGTTTCCTGGCGACGCGCTTTGCCGCCAAGGAAGCATTTTCCAAGGCGATAGGTTTGGGTATACACATGCCGATGACTTGGCGCGCCGCGCAAATCCTGAATGCGCCGAGTGGCAAGCCTATCGTTGTGACCAGCGGCAAGCTGGCAGAATTCATGCAGGAAAACGGACTGACCGCACAGGTTTCGATTACGGATGAAGTCGAGTATGCGGTCGCTTTTGTGATTGTGGAGAAAAAATGAACGCAGTAAATCCAGCAGGAAAATTCGGCCCGGTAATGCTCGATGTGGTGGGTACCACCCTGAGCGCAGATGATATCCGCCGTATCCAGCATCCGCTGACCGGCGGTGTGATTTTGTTCGCGCGCAACTATACCGATCGCGCGCAATTGACGGCTTTGACGGCAGCTATCCATGCAGCGCGTCCGGGTATCGTGATTGCGGTCGACCATGAAGGTGGTCGCGTACAACGTTTCAAGACTGATGGCTTCACCCATCTGCCGGCAATGCGCAAGCTCGGCGCTTTATGGGACAAGGATGTATTGGCCGCGACCAAGGCTGCGACCGATGTTGGCTATGTATTGGCGGCGGAATTGCGTGCTTGTGGTGTTGACCTGTCGTTTACACCTGTACTGGATCTGGACTACGGCGAATCGGGTGTAATCGGCGATCGCGCCTTTCATCGTGATGCACGGGTAGTGACGATGCTGGCCAAGAGCCTGAACCACGGCCTGATGCTGGCCGGCATGCTCAATTGCGGCAAACATTTTCCTGGTCACGGCTTTGTCAAAGCGGATTCGCATCTGGAAATCCCGGTCGATGAACGTGAATTGAAGCAAATCCTGGCCGCAGATGCTGCACCATACGATTGGTTGGGCCTGAGCCTGGCCGGTGTGATGCCGGCGCATGTAATCTATCCGAAAGTCGATAAACATCCGGCTGGTTTTTCACGCAAATGGCTGACGATGTTGCGCAAGGATTTCGGTTTTGACGGTTTGATTTTCAGCGACGACCTCAGCATGGAAGGTGCGAGTGTCGCAGGTACTGTGATTGATGGTGCGCATGCAGCCTTGCAGGCCGGCTGCGACATGGTGCTGATCTGCAATTCACCGGATAAGGCGGATCAGTTGCTGGCCGGTTTGCAGGTCAGGGATAACAAGGCGACACAGGAATCCGCAGTGCGCATTGCCGCATTGACGCCACAGTCGCCGGCACTCACATGGGATGCCTTGCAGCAGGATGCGCGCTATATCGCTGCGAAGAAGGCGGCAAAAGCGCTCGCTGCAGCTTAAATGCGATACTTGTGTAAGCCTTGACCGAGCGTGTAAAAAAGATGTCCGAGACTGACGCACCAGATCCGCGGGCAATCGTGCTGGAAACGGTTGCAAAGCTGCCGAATTTGCCCGGCGTGTATCGCTATTTCGATGCCGAAGATAATCTGCTGTATGTCGGTAAGGCGCGCGACCTGAAGAAGCGGGTATCCAGTTACTTCCTGAAAAACCTGGCAAGTCCGCGCACTGCACTGATGGTGGAACGCATCGCGCGCCTGGAAACGACAGTGACGCGCAGCGAGGCGGAAGCATTGCTGCTGGAAAACAATCTCATCAAGACTTTGCAGCCGCGTTACAACATCCTGTTCCGCGACGACAAATCCTATCCCTACCTGAAAATCACCGGGCAGGAATATCCGCGCATGGCATATTACCGTGGCGCGGTAGACAAGAAAAACCAATACTTCGGTCCTTTCCCCAGCGGCTGGGCAGTCAAGGAGTCGATGCAGATATTGCAAAAGGTTTTCCTGTTGCGTACCTGTGAAGATTCGGTCTTTGCAAATCGTACGCGGCCATGCCTCTTGCATCAGATCCATCGCTGCAGCGGGCCTTGTGTCAACTTCATCAGCAAGGAAGATTACGCGCTGGATGTGGAAAATGCCGCGAAATTCCTGCGCGGTCGCCAGAGCGAAGTGCTGGAAACCTTACAAGGCAAGATGCTGGCCTATGCCGAAGAATTGAAATTCGAACAGGCCGCGCTGGTACGTAACCAGATCAATGCCTTATCGCGCGTCCTCCACCAGCAAAGCATGGAAACCGGCGGCGATGCGGATATCGATATCATTGCGGTGATCGTGCAGGGCGGCCGTGCCTGCGTCAACCTGGCGATGGTGCGCGGTGGTCGTCATTTGGGTGATCGCGCCTACTTCCCGACACATGTTGACAATGCGCTGGCGAGTGCGGAAGAGTCGATTGCGACCGAGGTGATGAAGGCTTTCCTCGCGCAGCACTATATCGAAAAATTCATTCCGGGCACGCTGATCCTGAATACGGAAATGGACGAGCCGGAGCTAATGCTGGCGCTGATGGAGCAATGCGGCCATCGCATTAACGTGGTGTTCCAGCCGCAAGGGCAGCGTCGCCAATGGCTGGAGATGGCGCACAAGGGTGCGGAGATATCGCTGGCCCGCCTGTTGTCCGAGCAGGGCTCACAGCAGGCACGGACGCGCATGCTGGTTGATGCCTTGGGTATAGATGTGCCTGACCTGGAAAGCTTTCGCGTTGAATGTTTCGATATCAGTCATACTCAGGGTGAAGCAACGCAAGCCTCGTGCGTGGTATTCCATCATCATGCGATGCAGAATGGTGAATACCGTCGCTACAATATCAACGATATTACGCCGGGCGATGACTACGCAGCGATGCGCCAGGTGCTGTTGCGCCGCTATGAAAAAGTCGCGAATGGGGATGGCGTGATGCCGGACGTGGTGCTGATCGACGGTGGCAAGGGCCAAGTCGAAATGGCGCGTCAGGTATTTGTCGAACTGGGGCTGGATATCAGCCTGATCGTCGGTGTCGCCAAGGGGGAAGGGCGCAAGGTCGGCCTTGAGACCCTGGTGTTTGTTGACGGCCGTCCGCCCCAGGAATTGGGCAAGGAGTCGGGGGCCCTGATGCTGATTGCACAGATCCGCGACGAGGCGCACCGTTTCGCCATTACCGGCATGCGCGCCAAGCGTGCCAAGGCACGCCAGACCTCGCGGCTGGAAGAGATCGAGGGAATTGGTGCCAAGCGTCGACAAAAGCTGCTGGCCCGTTTTGGTGGCTTGCGGGGCGTAGTGGACGCCAGTATCGAGGATTTGGCCTCGGTCGAAGGCATTTCAAGGCAATTGGCTGAAGACATTTACAAGCAATTGCATTAGATTACGGGTGCGCATGCAAATGCCTGTGCACATTCATGAAAATGTAAAGTTTGATATGCCCTTCAATATTCCTATTCTTCTTACCTGGTTGCGCGTCGCGTTGATTCCATTGATGGTAGGCGTGTTGTACATCCCGGATGCCTGGCTGGGTTCGTTCAACAAAACCCAGGGCCTGGCCGCGACCTTGATTTTTATCATTGCGGCGCTGACTGACTGGATCGACGGTTTCCTCGCACGGCGCTGGAATCAAACCTCCGCCTTCGGTGCTTTCCTCGATCCGGTAGCGGACAAGCTGATGGTTGCCGGTGCGTTGCTGGTACTGATTGAACTCAATCGCGTCAACGCGGTGATTGCCTTCATCATTATCGGACGCGAAATTACGATCTCGGCATTGCGCGAATGGATGGCGCAAATCGGTGCATCCAAATCGGTCGCCGTGAGTTCGCTCGGCAAGATCAAAACAATCGCCCAGATGGTGGCGATACCGATGCTTCTTTATTACGAAACCATTTGGGGTATCAACCTGCAATTCTGGGGTGACATCCTGTTATGGGTCGCTGCAGTACTGACGGTATGGTCAATGTTTTATTATTTGCGCAAGGCCTGGCCATTGATTAAAGAAAGCGCAGGACATTTATTGTAATTTTTGCTGTGTGGAATGCTTGACATGCAAAGGCATTCCTCTATAATGTGCACCTGTCGATGCGGGAGTAGCTCAGTTGGTAGAGCGCAACCTTGCCAAGGTTGAGGTCGAGAGTTCGAGACTCTTCTCCCGCTCCAGAGATTTTTAAAGGGAGCTGCACAAGCTTCCTTTTTTATTGAATGATGAACGACAGCTCATTCAGATAGTTTTAGTAGTTGGTAGCAAGAAGTAATATGCGGGAGTAGCTCAGTTGGTAGAGCGCAACCTTGCCAAGGTTGAGGTCGAGAGTTCGAGACTCTTCTCCCGCTCCAGATTTCCAAAAAAGGAAGCTGCCAGGCTTCCTTTTTTATTCATGAGCAGTGTTGAAAAAGTTTTAGCGTTTCGTTTGTGCCGGTAAGTTTTTGTTTCGCGGTACAATACGAACCCGTGGCGGGGTAGCAAAGTGGTTATGCAGCGGCCTGCAAAGCCGTTTACGCCGGTTCGATCCCGACCCCCGCCTCCAGTTTTACCAAAAAGCGCCGTGGGCGCTTTTATTTTTTGATCTTGTTTTAGAATCGTGACAAGCCCGGGTGGTGAAATAGGTAGACACAAGAGACTTAAAATCTCTCGCCGGTAACGGTGTACCGGTTCGATTCCGGTCCCGGGCACCATACTCATGAAAGTCTATAACCTCTGTTGTGAGCACGCGCATCGCTTCGAAGGATGGTTTTCTTCCGAAGCTGATTTCCTCACGCAATCCTCGCAAGAATTGATCGAATGCCCTATGTGCGGCAATCACCAGATCAAACGCCTGCCATCTTCCCCTCGTTTAAATTTATCCGGTGCGACTGCACGTGCAAGTGACGATAGTGCGCGGCTGCAGGAACAATTAATGGAATTCACGCGCAAGGTGATGGCCAATACCGAAGACGTTGGTAATCAGTTTGCAGAAGAGGCGCGTCGTATCCATTACAAGGAAGTACCGGAGCACGGTATCCGCGGCGTCGCTACTGTGGAAGAATGTGCCGAACTGGCAGAAGAGGGTATCGATGTGATGGCACTCCCACTTCCTGTACTACCCAAACAAGCACTCCAATAACCGACTGGAATTGACATGCGTGAAATTGCATCACTGGCTGAGCTACAGGCTTTGCTGGGGCAAGAGGTGGCGGTATCCGACTGGCTGCAGATGACGCAGGAGCGCATCAATCTGTTCGCGCAGGCCAGCGGCGACCATCAATGGATACATGTAGACCCGGAACGTTGTTTGCAAGAGTCACCTTACGGCACGCCGATTGCGCATGGCTTCCTGACTTTATCCCTGCTGCCAATGTTGCTGGCACAGTCGATTGCATTCCCGCCTTGCAAGCTGGCGGTGAACTACGGCCTGAATCGCGTGCGTTTCCCGGCGCCGGTGCCGGTCGGGCAGCAGATCCGCGCACGCATGCTATTGCAGGCTCTGGAGCCCTTTGCGGGTGGCGTACAAATGATATGGGAAGTCACGGTAGAAACTGCTGACGGCGACAAGCCGGTCTGTGTGGCGGAACTGATACTGCGGCATTACGACTGATCAAAGCTGTGGGCGCTTATTTCTATCCAATAGAAATAAGCGCCCGCTATCTATTTAGCGCTTCGCGTACTGTGTCGCGCCAAACAAAATTTCCTTCGATTTATCATCAGCGATAGGTTTGCGCACGTCAACGAACAGGGTAGTGCCTTTCTTGACCGCAGGGCGTTCGCTGATTTCATCGAACCAGCGTTTTACGTTGGCGAACTCCGACAATTCAATGCCCTGGTTTTTCCACGAACGCAGCCACGGGAAGGTTGCAATATCGGCGATGGTGTAGGAGTCACCTGCCAGGTATTTGCTTTCGGCCAGGCGACGATCAATCACGCCGTACAAGCGTTTGGCTTCATTGGTGTAGCGATTGACCGCATATTCAATTTTTTCCGGTGCATAGATACGGAAATGATGGGCCTGGCCCAACATCGGACCGACGCCACCCATCTGGAACATCAGCCATTGCAGGGTAGTGAATTTTTCGCGGTCGGTATCACCGAGGAATTTGCCGACTTTGCTGGCGAGATAAACCAGGATGGCACCTGATTCAAACAATGATATTTCCTTGCCGTCCGGGCCGTCGCTGTCAATGATGGCCGGGATCTTGTTATTCGGCGAGATTTTCAGGAAATCAGGTGTGAACTGATCGCCGTTGCCGATATCGATATGGTGGGTACGATAAGGCAGCCCGCATTCTTCCAGCATGATGTGGACTTTGTGGCCATTCGGCGTGGCGGTGGAATAAACGTCTATCAATTTTTTCTCCTGTGGATGGTAAGCGTGAGGCGGAACGCAGAAATTCGGATATCGGACAAGATTATGCAGAAATTCGGAATTTCTTGCTGTGCGCTACGCGATAAACCACCACGGGGCTATTGCTGGCAGGCTGCCTAGGGGCGGCGCGAGCGGCGGTATTGATGCAACATTTCTTCCATCGTACTGAGGCGGGATTCCGTTTGCAGCGGCAGCAACGGTGAGTAATTGATGCATTGTATTACCCAGTCGTTACTACGCTCGCCGACATCCAGCACATTGATGCAGCCGGGTGCCTGTTCGATATTGCCGAGGAAAATGCGCTGGCTGGTGATCGCATATGACAGCACGGCGCGGTTCACGCCACCATGCAGGACCAGCAACATGGTGTCCCATGAAGGATCGGCACGCAGGCGATCCACTGCAGGGTGAATGCGGTCCAGTAACTGGCCTACGCTTTCACCATCGAGGAATTTTTTGTGCTCCGCCGCCATGCTGGCGAAAGCGTGTGTGAAGACTGCTTCCAGGTCGTCGTCGTGTATCACTTCCAGTATGCCGCCGCGCACTTCCTGGAATTCCGGCCATTGCTCGAGTTCGATAGCCTGGCCGGTTTCCGCCAGTACACGGGTCGCGGATTCTATCGTGCGCGGCAGGTTGGAAACGATCACGCGATCGAAGCGTATTCCCTGTTCGGCGAATACTTTGCCTGCTGCGGTCGTTTGCGCGCGGCCTTTTTCATTCAGCGGTACTTCATCCGGTGGATAAGCGGTGCCGTCTTCATCAAAGTAAGTGACATTGCCATGGCGCATCAGATAGATGCGCCGTCTTTTTATGCTCGTCATTTGTAATGCGGTTTTCTTTTTTCCAGGAATGCATTGATGCCTTCCAACGCATCGCGATGGTTGAGGCTTTCGACGAAGTGGAATTTTTCTGATTCAAAATGTTGTGCGAGTGTATTGCTGCCGCCTTCGCGTACCAGTGATTTGATGCGTTCGACGGCATGGCCCGACAGCTCGGCCAGCTCATCGGCCCACTGTTGCGCCGCATCGAGGGTGGTGCCATCGGCGACCAGGCGATTGATCAGACCCAACTCATGCAAACGTGTGGCAGCCACCGCCTTGCCTTCCAGCAGGATTTCGGTTGCCAGTTGGCGTGGCAGGGCCTGGGTCAGGAACCATGATGCGCCACCATCCGGCGTCAGCCCGACCCTGGAGTAAGACATCGCAAACTTGCTGTTGTTGCCGGCGACGATGAGATCGCATGCCAGTGCCAGCGAAAAGCCTGCACCGGCGGCTGCACCTTCGACCGCTGCGATCACCGGTTTCGGACAATCGCGTATTGCTTCTATCCAGCTGCGCAGGCTATCGACTGCATCACCTTGCTGGCTTTTATCGATGGCGCGATGTTCGAGCAGCTTGTTCAGATTGCCGCCGGCGCAAAAGAAATTATCGGCACCGGTGAGAATAACGGCGCGTATCGAATCGTCACGTTCTGCGGTTGACAAGACCTCGACTGCCGCAGCAAACATATCCGGATGCAATGCATTCTTCGCACCCGGATTGGAAATGGTAAGGATCAGTGTCGCTTCGTGGCGGGATGCTTGGATTTCTGCAGACATGGCGGTCGTAAGAAGTGGATGGAATTGCATAAGAATATACAGGAAGCGCCATCAGGATGAGCATTTCCGGTTCAGCCTGGCTTACAGCTTGTTGAGTCGCTCCAATGCAGTCTGCAAGGTTTCATCTTTCTTTGCAAAGTAAAAACGTATGATGCCGGCATCCTTGGCACTTTCATAGAAAGCCGAAACCGGAATCGCAGCCACGCCGATTTCCGTGGTCAGCCATTGCGCGAAATCGTTTTCAGGTAAATCAGAGATGGCACGGTAGTCGACGCATTGAAAGTAAGTACCGTCGGCTGGCAAGAGCCGGAAGCGTGTGTTTTTCAAACCATCGCGGAAGAGGTCGCGCTTGCGCTGGTAAAACTTCGGCAGGTTCAGATAGGGCGTCGGATCCGCCATGTAGTGCGCGATCGCATGTTGCATCGGTGTGTTGACCGAGAATACATTGTATTGATGCACCTTGCGGAACTCAGCAGTGAGGGCGGCAGGGGCGGCAACATAGCCGATTTTCCAGCCGGTGACGTGATAGGTTTTGCCGAAACTGGAAACCACGAAGGTGCGTGCCGCCAGTTCAGGGTGGCGGCTGACGGATTCATGCGGGATACCGTCATACACCATGTGTTCATACACTTCATCCGACAGCAGCAGGATATCGCTGCCGCGCACGATGTCGGCCAATGCCTGCATATCGGCGGGGAGCAGGACGGAGCCGGTCGGATTGTGCGGCGAATTGATCATGATGAGGCGCGTCTTGCTGCTCACTGCGGCGGCGACTTTGGCCCACGGCACGATATAGCCGTTGTCATCGAGTTCCATTTGCACACAGACCGCCTTGCCGCCGGCCAATGCGATCGCCGGCAAATAGCTGTCGAACGCAGGCTCAATCACAATGACTTCGTCGCCGGGGCGGATGCAGCAATGTATCGCAGTCAGCAGTGCCTGTGTCGCACCGGCGGTCACTGTGATTTCATTGTGTGGATGATAGTGGTAACCATAGAGCGCCGCGATTTTCTTCGCAATCGCCTCGCGCAGGGCGGGCGCGCCGGTCATCAACGGATATTGGTTCAGTCCGCTTTGCATCGCATCGTTGACAGCCGTGATTAAAGCCGGATCGCATTCGAAGTCCGGGAAACCCTGGCCCAGGTTGACGGCTTTTTTCTCAGCGGCGAGTGCCGACATCAGCGTAAAAATGGTGGTGCCGACTTGCGGCAGTTTGCTTTGGATGCTTGGTGTCGGATAGGCAGGGGCTTGCTGGCTGGACATGGCTGGAGGCGCTGGAATGGCTGAAGCTGCTTATTCTAGCGCTTGCTGCGCCAAGCTGGTCGTCCATGCTTCCGGTGTCATGATCTCGAACAAACCATCGCGCCGTGTTTTTCGTGCCAGTTTCAACAAGGCTTTGTCTTTGGTGATCAAGACATCGGCTTTGACGTCGCGTGACAGCTCGAGGAATTTCTGGTCGTCCTTGTCCTTGCAGACAGGTAGCCTGGGCGCGGCTTCATCTGTCGCCGGTATCGGGTGGCAACGTATCAGGGCGTCGAACTCTGCGCTGACTTGCACACGTGCGGCTTCATCCAGCTTTAAATGCGGATAAGCGAGTACGATGCTCCATTCCTTGCGGCAGTCATCGCGTGTCAACGCTTCGACCTGTCCGTTCTGCATTGCTGCAAGCAGTTGTGCCCAGCGCGGATCGCGAAAGACAAACAGGTCGAGACAGACGTTTGTGTCGAGTACGATGCGCTGGGGATTCAGCTTCGGTATCATTGTCAAAATTATTCTTGCCCGGATTAGAAATGCTTATTGTTTTATCGCCTGCCAAAACCCTTGATTACGACACACCAGCCCATACCGAGATCAGCAGCAAACCTGACTTCATCAAACAATCAGCAGAGTTGATCAAGATCCTGCGGCAGTCATCGCCGGCCCAGATTGCCAGCCTGATGCGTATCTCCGATCCGCTGGCGAGCCTGAATGCTAATCGCTTTGCGGCCTGGTCGCCCAAATTTACACAGAAAAATTCCAAGCAGGCGATGCTGGCATTCAACGGCGATGTGTATGAAGGGCTGGATGCGGCCAGCATGGATGCCAAACAACTGGCATATGCGCAATCGCATATCCGTATTTTATCCGGCTTGTACGGTGTCTTGCGTCCGCTGGACCTGATGCAACCATACCGACTGGAAATGGGAACCCGCCTGGCGAACGCCGCCGGCAAGGATTTGTATGCATTCTGGGGTAACACGGTTACGGAGACGCTGAATCAGCGCATCGCCGAGCAGCAATCGGAAGCGCTCGTGAACCTGGCGTCGGAAGAATATTTCAAGGTTGTGAAGCCGGCTTTGCTCAAGGCGCCGGTGATTACACCGGTGTTCCAGGACTGGAAAAACGGCCAGTACAAAATCATTTCTTTCTACGCAAAAAGGGCGCGTGGATTGATGGCACGGTATGCCGCAACCAAGGGAATAAAGCGTCCGGAAGAGCTGAAATCCTTCGATGTTGACGGTTATGAATTTGATGCAGCTGCGTCAAATGAAAAAACATGGATGTTCCGGCGCAAGGTCGGAATTTAATTTCCACATGGAAATTATTGTTTCTCCATAGAAATCAAATACTTGCCGTATGGAAATTTTCTCGGATTTCCTTAGATATTTTTTCCACGGCAATTATTTGTTAAATATTTGTCCATCTTTTTGGATGTTTTTCACGTGGTATTTGTTGCGGCGCAATGGATTCCCTGTGGGTAACAAGATTTTTCTTGTTAAATTTCAAAATTGAAATTTTGGTCATATTGAAAACAATTGTTAAATCAAAGGCTTATCGCTCAAATTTGCAGTTGTGAAGCTACAACTTATTGTATTTTGGAAGCTCGGCTCAGGGGCAAGTTCCCATATAATGCTTTCCGCATGTAAACAATAAGAAAAATAAGTTTTTTGTAGGTACCCAGGGGCAAGATGCAGAAATGCATTGCGTGCATTTTTTTGCAGCACAATCGCCGGTTGGCGGCATTGATCGGCAGTTGTTAGATGACCAGTATCTTGAAATTCAGATTACGCTCAAGCCTTCCATTTTTAATTGCCTCGCAGTTGGCATTTGCGGCCCCGCCGTCTTCAGATAACCTTGCCCAATCGAATGTATTTCGCTCCCGTCCCGGTTCGGGCGAGCAACCTTTCACGCAAGACATCCCACGCCAGACACCTACGCCGACTGAAGAGTTGGCGCCGATAGTGACACCGCCGGTGCTGCGTTTGCCTTCCGATGTGCCGAAGCGGACAAAAGCCGATAACAGCAATGCCGCGAAGGCATCTGAAAATGTCCAGGCGGACGGTTCACGCGATGATGAAATCCTGCAACTGTTGCGCCAGTCGGATAAGGCTTTTTCCAGTCCTGCCGTGCCTTTGCCGGATGGTATTGCCGCGCTGAGCGATGGCCCTTTGCAAAACATGCTGTCGCTGGAAGAAGCGCTCGCGCGTACGCTGCAAAACAGCTACAGCTATGCGGCTGCCAGTGCGGTGGCTGAAGGCGCGGTCTACGGCAAGAACGCGGCTTTGGGACAACTTGGTCCGACGCTCGATGTGCGCGCACAGCGCGGTCGTGAGTATTCGGCACCGGCGTCCATCATCAATCCGGCTACAGGTCGCGCGCTGAGCAGCGATACACATATCCGCTGGGATAACAGTGTCATCCTGCGCCAGCCGCTGTTCGCTCCGGCTTCCTACTTTGAGTATCGCAAGCAGGCTTCCTTGGCGAATGCCGCCGACCTGCGCAAGGAAGATGCACGCGAAGCGCTGTACTACACGACCATCAAGGCTGACTACGATCTCTTGCGCAGCTATGTCGGCCTGACATTTGCACGTAGCTATACCGAGCGCATGGATACGCTGCAGGATTACATGAACAAGCGCTTGCAGGGTGGTGGTGCGAGCAAGGTTGATTTTGAGCGGGTGCGTGGTCGTGCGCTGACAGCGCGATCGACGATGATTGAAGCCGAAGGTGTGCTCGAAAGCGCGATGGTAACGCTGGCGCAATTGACAGGTGTACGCTCGCAGCAGCTTGGTATCCCTTCGAAGATGATGCCGATCGTACCGACATCTTCACGCCTCGCGCTGGAACAGATTTACGAAAACAATCCGGCAGTGCGCGCGGCCCGTCAGGATGCCGCGGCTGCGAATGAAGAGCTGAAGTCGGCGCGCTCGCGTTTTTCGCCGAACTTTTCGGTAGAAGTGTCGCAGGCACGGACTGACAATGCCGGCGGTGACGGCAGGCTGACGACGGATCGCCGTTACATGCTGGTGATGAATATGAACTTGCTCAATGGCGGTTCCGACTACTACTACCAGAAGCAGATCGGCAGTAAGTATGTGGAAAAAGTGAATACCGCATCCGATATCGAACGCAAGCTCAAAGAACAAATCGAGATCAATTACCGCACGCTGGACGCCGTCAGAAAGCGCATTACCATTGCGCGCCAGGCGTACCAGGCGAATGCCGATGTTGCAGACGTTTTCCTCGAGCAGCTGGCGGTCGGCAACAAGCAATTGCTGGACGTGCTTGATGCTTATCAACAGGCTTACCTGTCGCGGGTCGAATTGTCGCAGCTGCTGTTCCTGCAGGCTGATATCAGCTATCAAATTTTACGTAACACCGGGCGCGCTTCTTCCTTCGTGGAAGGCATGCAGCGACCTTAATGCAGTAACCCAGGGGGAATGATGGAAGGTGGAGGAGGAAGGGAACAGAATTTCTGGCCGGGCTTCGTAGACGCGCTATCCAACGTCGTGTTGGTGATGATTTTCGTCGTCGTCGTTTTCGTGGTCACGCTGTTCTACTATTCGCAAAAACTGGCGCAATTCAAAGCCGTGAAATTCATGGAAAAGAAGGAATTGCAGGAACAGGTCGCGACCCCTTCCAAGAACCAGCCGAATATCAGCCGCCTCGACGATGGCCAGAATCCTGATGCTGCGCGCCTGAAACAGGAAAGCCAGGAACAGATCAAGGAAATCGCAGCCCTGAAAGGGCAGGTCGCGCTGCTGCAAGCCAAGTTGAGCAATAGCAGCACTTCACTGCAAGGCAGTTTGCGCAGCGATGAAGGTGCGCCGACAAAGGCAATCCAGATTGAAAAATCGCGTACTTCGACCGCGGCTGATACGCTGGCCGGACTCAAGCTCGATGGTCGCAATGATGCAGTGACCCTGCATTTTGATACCGATGGCGTTGAGCTCGACAAGAAAGCAGTCGCAGCGCTGGAAGCCAACCTCAAGGGCTGGACCGAAAAAATCAAGACCCGCCAGGGCAAGCTGGTGGTAACCGGCGTGGTCGGCACGCTGGCATATACCGAAGGCCGCCGCCGCGCCTATTACCGGACTATCGCCGTGCGTAACTATCTGATCGATCAGGGTGTAGCACCTACCAGCGTGATCAGCCGCGTGGTGCCAGGCAATGAAAGTGCGGAAAGTGATTCCAGCGTCGTGATCCAATACTCAGCGTCGGCCAAATGAAATTCACCACCCGTCTATCCAGCTTTATAGGCAAGAGCCTGCAGCGCGTCGAAGCTTCGACGCGCAAGGCCGTGCCTGCGCTGGATCGCGGGATAGATGCGTATCGCGAAATGCCGGGGCCGAAAGTGTTTGTTTTGGCCTTGCTGGCCGGCTTGCTGCTGTTGGTGATTTGGGCTTACTTAGCACCTATCGATATGGTGGTGCGTGGGCAGGGACGTATCGTGCCATCTGACCATAACCAGATCATCCAGCATCTGGAAGGCGGCATCGTGTCGGCGATCGTGGTGCGTGAAGGTGCGGCAGTACGCAAGGACCAGGTCTTGATCACGATACGCGATGTACGGGCCAGTTCGGATCAAGGCGAAGGTCGCGTCAAATTGCTGGGCTTGCGCGCACGCGTAGCGCGCCTGACGGCGGAAGCCGGCGGCGCCACTCAGTTGAACCTGCCGGCCGATATGCTGGCCGATCCGGCGGGGCAAAGCGAACAGGCTGCATTCGCGGCACGCCAGGCCAAACTGAACGGTGAGTTGAGCATCTTGCGTGAACAGACGACGCAACGCCAGGCCGAGTTGAATGAAACCATCAGCCGGCAAAAAAGCCTGACCGACGAATATGCGCTGGTACAGCAGCAATACCAATTGGTGCATTCAATGTATTTGAAGAGCGCCGCCTCGCAACTGGAAGACATCCAGGCGCAATCGCGTGCGCAGGATGTGCGCAGCCGACTGAGTGCGGCGAGCTCCATGATCCCGCGTTTGCGTGCCGCCATTTCCGAAGCGCAGGCCAAAGTGACGGATGGTGTCTCACGTTTCCGTGCCGAAGCGCGCGCCGACCTGACGACTGCTGAAACCGAGTTGGCGCGCTTGTCCGAAGAAATGAAATCGCGCAATGACCGCGTACTGCGTTCCGAGGTCAAGGCACCGATGGATGGCGTGGTCAATCGCATCTTCGTCAATACGGTAGGCGGTGTGGTCAAGCCGGGCGACCCTATCCTGGAAATGACACCTATCGATGACAAGGTCGTGGTGGAAGCGAATATCAATCCTACCGATCGTGCGGAACTGGCAATCGGCAAGCCGGCACGGGTCAAGGTTACTGCATACGACTACGGTGTGTTTGGTTCGATGCAAGGCAAGGTAACCGAGATCAGTGCCGACACTGTCCCGGAAGAAAAAGGCGAACGTCACTACCGCGTCAAGATTGAAGTCACACGTGATCCGGAACAAATCAAGAGTGCCGGCAATAGCCTGCCTTTGATGCCGGGCATGACGGCCACGGCAGACATTGTGGTTGGTCGCCGCACCGTATGGCAATACCTGATGTCCCCAATTAATCGTTTCACGCAAAGTGCTTTGCGTGAACCGCGATGACCCTGATAGCAACAATATTAATTTCAATTACCCGATCGGAATATCCAGCACCATGAAAACGCTACGCAAATACTACGTTCTTGCGATGATTCCCTCCTTAGTCTTGCTGGCGGGCGGAATTCTGTTCAAGGATTTCGTACTCCACGCGGTTCACATCAATCCGGTTCTGAACTTGTTCATCATCGGCGTTGCAGTGTTCGGTGTGGCACTGATCATGTACGACATCTACAAGGTCAGCTGGGAGTACAACAAGCTGAAACTGTTTTATGCGCGTGCTTCGGCGGGTGAATTGCTGGAAGACCTGGTCAAGGATCCTACTTTTGCCGGTACAGAAATTGCCAAGGTGCTGGTCAGTGTCGCCAATACCAAAGGTCGCCTGACCACGCGTATCGAACAGGAAACCATCGAGCGTTCGCTGGCCGAATTGCATACGCATCTGGAAGCGCGCATGGAGTTCCCGCAATACCTGACCGGTTTCATGATTGCGCTGGGCTTGCTCGGTACCTTTATCGGTTTGCTGGAAACCCTGGTCAGTACTGCTGACCTGATTAACGGTTTCGGCCAGGCCAGCCAGGGTAGCGATATGGATGCGTCGTTTGCACATCTGGTGGCGGACTTGAACAAGCCGCTGGCAAGTATGGGCACCGCTTTCAGTGCGTCGATGTTTGGTTTGATCGGTTCCCTGACACTCGGTTTGACACTGGTATGCCTGCGTGGTGCCGGCAAGCGCCTGGTCGTTGCAGCGCGTGAATGCATCAGCGTAATGGTTGAGCACGTGGTGCATGAAATGTCCGGTCCGGGTGCATCGCAACGCCAGGGTATTTCTGAATCTTTCCTGACCGAGTTCCTGCATGATTTGATGGTCCTGCAACGTGAATCGGTGCTGACTTCGCGTAACAGCTCGGATGCTTCGCTGCAGGCCGGCATGAAGCTGGAAGCGATGAATGAACGGTTGTCTACCGTGGCGCGCCTGTTCCAGGAAAGCATCGACGAGTCGAAGAACATTCGCCAACTGGTGACCTTCGGACCGCGCATGCATGAAGTAGGGCAGCAGACGCTGGAAGAAATTCGCGGCCTGGGCCAGATGATCAACCAAAAACTGGAATCGACGCAGGATATTACCCAAAGCCTGTCGCTGCTGAATGAACGCCTGAGCGTGAATGGTGATATCGCATTGCGCAGCTTTGATGTCTTGCCGCAAATCGTCGGCGCAATGCAAAGCGGACAGACCGCCTTGTCATCCGCCATGTCGTCCTTGCAGGCGCAGCAGTCGGACGTCGCCAACGTACATGAAAAAACTGCGCAACATATCGCGCAATTGCCAGGCTTACTGTCACAGGTTTCGATACGCCTGGGCGATGAACTGAATGCGATCCAGCATCAGGCGGAAATCCATTCGAACGTCGCGACCCGCCTGGGTCAACTGGGTACCGTGATCGGTGAAAATTCCGCCAACATCACACGCGATGCACTGGCAGCGCGTCAGTTGCAGATCGACCTGGCGAAACACATGGCGATGCAAAATGAACGCATCAAGGGACTGGATGCGATTCCACAGGCATTGGCCAATATCAGTGAAGCGCTGGTTCGTCAAAACGTCATGTCGCAAACCATTATTGAAGAGATGCGCAATGGTCGTCAGACCATGATCAAGGACCTGCGCCTGGAACTGCGTGAAGCGATGCGTGAACTGGCGAATCGCAGCGATAGCAAATAAAGAAAACAGCCAAGCATATGAGCAAGTTGCCCGATCTCCCTGACGCCGCGATACCCGCCGCCAATACTGCCGCTCCGGCAGAGGGCGGCGTTGGTGTATTGCGCGATGCCTTGGGCGAGATTACGCGCGACCCGATGTATGTGACGATGTTGCGTGCCTACGGCAAGCGAATGGTCGAAATCGTCGTTGCCGGTTTCCTGATCAATGTGTTTGGTTTGCTGCTGCCGGTTTACTCGCGCCTGGTGTACGACAAGGTAATCGGCAATCACATTCCCGATACATTGTGGGCGCTGACGCTGGGCATGTTGCTCTTCCTCGCGCTGGAATTCGTATTGCGCGTGATTCGCACTTTTTATATCGAGCAACTGGCAGGCAAGTTCGATATCGATTTCGATCAGGCGGTAGTCAAGAAATTGCTGGCGGCGCGCGTGAGCTGGCCGGTTGGTGTGGTACTGGCGAAGTACCGCGATATCACCAGCGCCCGTGATTTGCTGTCGTCGAACTATATGTTGGTCATCATCGACTTTCCTTTCCTGCTGCTGTATTTGCTGGCGATCGGTTTGATCGGCGGCCCTATCGTCTGGGTGGTGTTGGTTGGCGGCACTTTGCTGGTAGGGGCGCAATTGCTGTGCAAGATTCCGGCGAATGACTATGCAAGCACTGCGATGACGATAGGTGCTACCAAAACGAACAAACTGGCCGGACTGGTGTATGGGATAGAAACGCTGAAGACTTCGGCATTGCAGAAGCGTGTGCTAGAACTCTTCGCGAAAGATGCAGAAGATGCGGGCATCACCCAGGCAAAAAGCCGTTTTTGGTCTTCCGTCGGTTTTACGATTTCATCCAGCGGTTATACGCTGATGACGGTCGCCACCCTGGTCGTCGGTGTGTATATGGTGGAAGCCAATGCACTTACCGTTGGCGCCTTGATTGCATCGTCGATGCTGGTTGGCCGTGCCGCTTCCATGCTGTCTTCAGTTGCGATGGTGCTCGGGCGTATCGATGCTTTCAAACAGGCACGCACTTCGTTTGAAGAATTGTTTATTGAAGCACCGAATGCGCAAGTCACGAATGAAGTGGATAGGCAGCAGATAGACGGAAAGATACAGGTTGCCAACCTGAGCTTTAGCATCAAGCCGGACGAACCGGCGATGCTGAAACAGATTTCCTTTGTCATCAATCCGGGTGAAAAAATTGGATTGGTTGGTCGTTCCGGTTCAGGTAAATCGACCTTGTTGCGTTGCCTCGCAGGTGTACATGCCCCGGATACCGGGCAAGTCTTGATGGACGGCATCGCGGTCGCCGCTTATCCGCAAGAGGTACGCATGCGCTCGATTGCCTACAAGCCACAAGATCCTTTCCTGTTCGACGGCACGCTGGCGTCCAATATTTTTGTGGATAACGCCATCAGCACATCGATTTACCAGACTGCATTACACGTGTCGTGCATGGATGAGTTGCTGGCCGGTGGCCAGCTGCGCCTGGACCAGTTGTTGGTGGCACCGGGAAATCTTTCAGGTGGCCAGCGCCAGATGGTGGCATTGGCGCGGGCAATTGCCTGCACGCCGAATGTGCTCTTGCTGGATGAGCCGACGACCGGCATCGACCAGGGGACGGAAAACAAGATTATCGAAAGACTGGTCGCGTTTGCAGCCACACGCACGCTGGTGGTGGCAACGCATAGCCCGGTGCTGTTGAAGCAGATGGATCGCATCATCGTAATTCATGACGGCAAGATTGTTGCCGATGGCCCGCGGGCTCAAATATTGCAGTAAACAAGTTTGATGAACCGGTGAAATTTCGGTTCTCACTATGAAGGGACATTCAGATGGCTACCGCTCCTGTTTCCAAATCCGCTAATAACCAGCCTGCGCTGGATAAGAATGGTGCACCTATCCGTGTCGTTACGCCGGATCAGCAGGGCAATTTCCAACTGAAAATTGGCAAGGGCGATATCGCCAAGGTCCATATCGTCGACGTCGATATGGTGCTTTACCTGAATGACGGTACCAAACTGGTGCTGGCCGGTGGCGCGATTGGTGCGATGGACGACAGTGTGATGGTCGACTTCAGCAATGGTCGCGATAGTGCCGCCCATATGATGGACCAGGTCGGTATCATCCCGCTGCAAAAACTGGATCAGCCGCGCGTCTTGAGTACGGAGCCGCAAGGTGGCGACGGACGCGGCAATATGCAGGAGGAAGCCTCCTACCGCCAGACGGAAGGTGCGCAAGACCTGGCCGCACAGGCACAAGCCGCGAATGCGGCAATTTCCGCAATCAGCAAGGCGATGGTGCAACTGGCGAACGTGGTGCAAAGTAATGCGCAGCCGGTCAATAACTTCAAATCGAACTATGAAGGCCAGGCTTCACTACAGCAGCCGCTGATCAAACCTGTGGCACCGGTCTTGCCGGAACGTCCGGGTGTCACACCGCAGGAATTTGTGATCGGGCCGAATGCGCCGGCGATCTCGGTGCATCTGACGAATACGGTGGGTACAACGCAGGACGGCACTACTTTGAAGGGAAGTGGCGGCAGCAGTGCTTTCAACTCGGATACGAATACTTCAAATATTGCGCAAATTGCGCCGCAAATAATTAATGCGGGCAATGACGTGCGCGAGATATGGGCGAATGGCGAAGCACCCCTGAACCCGACTACTCCAAGCAATACATTCAGTAAAATCCTTGACGTACAAATTACCGGTGACGGTAAGGTACAGAGCCTGACCATATCGGGCGTACCGACCAATATGACCATCGTCGGTGCGACTTTCCTCGGCAATGGCGTGTACCAAATTGCAGTATCGCCGGACACCAAGAATTACCAACTCGAATTACGTTACAACACGGTTGAGCCTAATGCGAACGCGCCTATCCATCAAGATTTCAAACTGAATTTTGAACTGGCGATTATTACCACTGACGGCATCCAGGTGTTAAACAGTGTGCGACAGGTTGTACTTAAGGATGCGACTACCGCAGACGACCTGAACTATGCGAATCCGATAACGGGTGAAAGCGCGCTGGTATTGCCGGCGCAAGGCCTGTCACACGTCGTACACGCCGGTGACAACGCCGGTACGACGATTTACGGTAGTAACGCGAATGACTTTTTGTACGGCGGTACCGGGGATGACACCTTGTATGGCGGCAAGGGAAACACCTATTTCCAGGGCGGTGCCGGCGACGACAAGATCGTTGGTGGAGTGAACACTGGCGGAACCAACATTAATACCGTCGGTTATACGAATTCGACTTCGGGAGTGACGGTCGACCTGAATACCGGCAATGCGCTGGATGGTTTCGGTGGGCACGACACCTTGCAAAACATCCAGAAGGTGATAGGGAGTGCGCATGACGATACATTTATCGTCGGTGCGAACACCAAGGGAGTGGATGGCGGCTCCGGTGGCAAGGATACGATAGATTTCTCTGCATCGAATGCAGCCGTCACGGTTAACCTGACGACCGGTACCGGTACCGGTGGCTATGCACAAAATGTTACCTTCACGAACATCGAGAATGTGGTCGGTAGCAGCTATAACGATACTTTTATTGCGAGCAGTGTTGCAAATATTTTTGACGGTGGTGCAGGCGGCTCCAATACGGTGTCATATGCGAACTCGCCATCAAGTTCGACATCGGGTGTGACAGTCGATTTGCTGAATGGTGTGGGTAGTGGCAATGATGCGGCTGGTGACAAATACATCAATATCCAGAATGTGATCGGTAGTGCTTATAACGATACTTTTGTTGCGAATCAGGAAGCCAATAATTTCGATGGCATGGGCGGCGTCAATACGGTTAGTTACGCAGGCTCGGCAAGTGGCGTCGAAGTAGACTTTTACAAAGGCCAGGGTAGTGGCGGTAATGCAGCAGGCGATAGCTATAAAAATATCCAGAACGTAATCGGCAGTTCTTTTGACGACAAATTTGTTGCCGATACCGATAGTCTGAATTTTGATGGTGGCGCGGGCGGCAGCGATACGGTTAGCTATGAACGGTATTTGTCAGGTGTCGTTGTCGATGCATCGCGTAATGTTGGCGGCATTGAACTTACGCCTGCGGTCGGGAATACACCCGCGACCTATTCCAACAGCTATACCAATATCGATAAATTCGTCGGTACTGCTTACTCGGATTTATTTATCGCCAGCAATCGCGCCGATAATTTTGATGGCTTGGGTGGCGTTGACACAGTCAGCTACGCAGCCGATACCGTTGGTGTCATCGTCAATCTGGTGACCGGGCAAGGTTCTGGTGCCGGCAGCCTGGCTGATGGCGATACGCTGGCGAATATTGAAAATGTCATAGGCGGTAGTGGTAACGATACCTTTGTCGCTAATGACTCCGCCAATGTATTCGACGGTGGCCTTGGTTCCAATACTGTGGATTACAGTGCTTCCACCACCGGTGCGGTCACGGTGGATTTATTCCATGCAAATGGCGTTGGCACCAGCGGTGGTTTTGCGCAGGGCGATAAATTCATCAATATCCAAAACGTGATCGGCAGTGTATTCGACGATACCTTTGTCGCCAGTGCAGCTGCGAACACCTTTGATGGCGGTGGCGGCAATCATAACCGCGTCAGCTATGCCAACGATACGGTGGGCGTGACGATAGATTTGGTGAATGGAACCGGTTCCGGTGCAGGCAGCCTGGCAGACGGGGATAAATTCTTCAATATCCAGGATGCGACCGGCGGCAGCGGCAACGATACTTTTATCGCCAGCAGTGTCGCCAATGCCTTTAATGGCGGGCTGGGTACGAATACAGTGAGCTATGAGTACTCGGACGTCGGTGTAACGGTAGACCTGGTTGCAGGCACTGGTACTGGCGGCTATGCCGATGGTGATACCTTAACCAATATCCAGAACGTCAAAGGCAGCACCAGCGATGATTTGTTTATCGCGAATAATGTCGCTAACTCCTTTGTCGGTAACGGTGGTGTGGATACCGTCAGCTATATCAAGGCGACCGACGGGAATGGCGTCACGGTAGATTTGAATGCAGGCGTAGGTACCGGTGGTTATGCCGAGGGTGATCGCTATCAGGGTATTCGTAATGCAACGGGCACCAGCTACGACGATACCTTTGTTGCCAGCAATCTGGCAAACACCTTTGATGGCGGACTCGGCTCGAATACGGTCAGCTATGCCGCTTCCAATACCGGCGTGACGGTTAACCTGTTGACGGGCGAGGGCGCCGGCGGCTATGCGCAAGACGATCGCTACATTTCGATCCAAAATGTAATCGGTAGTGCCAGCGATGATTTGTTTATTGCGAATGGTTCCGTCAATCGCTTTGATGGTGGCGTGAGCACAGCTATTTCGCATAATCGCGTCAGCTATGCCACCGACACCGCTGACTTGACGATCGATTTGCTGAATGCCGGCGTGGCAGGCATTGGCGGGAATGCCGAAGGCGACACTTACGTTAACATCCAGGATGTCACCGGCGGCCTCGGTAATGACACTTTCATCGCCAGCGCGGCGGCGAATAATTTTGATGGCGGTGGCGGCACCCATAACCGCGTCAGCTATGCGTCTGATACAGCGAACCTGACGATAGATTTATTGACCCCGGGGGCGACTGGTGTAGGCGGTAATGCCCAGGGCGATACCTATACCAATATCCAGGACATTACTGGTGGTTCGGGTGACGATACCTTCATCGCAAATGCGGCAGCGAACAACTTCGACGGCGGTACCAGCACGGCGACTTCACATAACCGTGTCAGCTATGCATCTGATACAGCGAATCTCACGATAGATTTGTTGAACGCCGGCGCAATTGGCCTTGGTGGTAACGCCCAGGGCGATACCTATACCAATATCCAGGACATCACCGGTGGTTCTGGTGACGATACCTTCATCGCAAGTGCGGCTGCGAATAACTTCGACGGCGGTACCAGCACGGCGACTTCACATAACCGGGTCAGCTATGCGACGGATACAGCGGATCTGACGATTGATTTGTTGACCGTCGGCGCAATTGGCCAGGGCGGTAACGCGCAAGGCGATACTTATACCAATATCCAGGATTTGACTGGTGGTTTGGGCAATGACACCTTTATCGCGAGTGCGGCGGCAAATAATTTTGATGGTGGAGGCGGTACACATAACCGTGTCAGCTATGCGACGGATACGGCTAATTTAACGATTGATTTGTTGAACGCAGGTGCAATTGGCCTGGGCGGTAATGCGCAAGGCGATACCTATACCAATATTCAGGATTTGACCGGTGGTTTGGGCAATGACACCTTCATTGCCAGCGCAGCGGCGAATGCCTTTGATGGCGGTGGCGGCACACATAACCGCGTCAGCTATGCGACCGATACCGCGGATCTGACGATTGATTTGTTGACTGTTGGTGCAATTGGCCAGGGTGGTAATGCACAGGGCGATACCTATACCAATATCCAGGACCTGACCGGTGGTTTGGGCAATGACACCTTCATTGCCAGCGCAGCGGCGAATGCCTTTGATGGCGGCGGCGGCACGCATAACCGCGTCAGCTATGCGACCGATACCGCGGATCTGACGATTGATTTGTTGACTGTTGGTGCAATTGGCCAGGGTGGTAATGCACAGGGCGATACCTATACCAATATCCAGGACCTGACCGGTGGTTTGGGTAATGACACCTTCATTGCCAGCGCAGCGGCGAATGCCTTTGATGGTGGTGGCGGTACACATAACCGCGTGAGCTATGCGACCGATACGGCAAACCTGATTATTAATCTGTCTGACAAGACTGCATCCGGTGTCACGGCAGGGACGGGCTCAGGCGGATATGCGGCAGGCGATACCTACACCAATATCCAGGACGCGACCGGCGGCAGTGGCAACGATATCTTCGTTGCGAGCCTGGCTGCGAATAGTTTTGAGGGTGGTGCCGGCTCCAATACAGTGAGCTATGCGTCGTCAGTTGGCGGAGTAACCGTCAACCTGTCTTCGCAAACAGTGGGTGGTGTGGCATCGAATACCGGTAGTGGCAACTATGCCGATGGCGATGTCTACAGCAATATCCAGAATGTCATCGGCAGTACTGGTAACGATACCTTCATCGGTGGTGCCGCAGTCAACACTTTCACGGGTAATGGCGGTAGCGATACCGTCAGCTATGCGGCATCGACGGCCGGCGTTAAAGTAAATTTGTCCGGCACTGCACTGGAAACGGTAGGTGCTGGTCGGGGCGCGGGTGGCGATGCGAATAACGATACTTATGTTGGAATCAGCAACGTAACCGGCAGTTTGTTTGATGACGTATTTTTTGCCAATAACTCGGTCAATACATTTGACGGTGGCGGCGGGACATTGCACAACCGGGTCAGTTATGCGGCATCGAGCACAGGCATTATCGTCAACCTTTCCGATAAAACGATACTGGGCGTGAACGCCGGTCGCGGCTCGCTGGGTGATGCGAATAACGATACTTATATCAATATCCAGGACATTACCGGCACTTCCGGTAATGACACCTTCATTGCCAGTGCAGCAGAGAATATTTTTGACGGTGATGGTGGCAATAATACGGTGAACTACGGTGCCTCGGATACGGGTGTGATTGTCAACCTGAGCGCGGTGGCGCAAAACGGTGTGGCGAGTTTGCGTGGTAGCGGTGGCTATGCGAATAACGACGCTTATACCAATATCCAGAATGTCACAGGCAGCCTGTTCGATGACTTGTTCTATGGCAGCAATGTCGCGAATATTTTTGACGGTGGTACCGGTAGTCTGCACAATCGCGTCAGCTATGCCAACGATACGGCTAACCTGGTTATCAATTTGTCTGATAAGACAGCTTCAGGTGCGAATGCAGGAAAAGGTTTAAACGGCAATGCGGCCGGCGATACCTATATCAATATCCAGGATGCTACCGGTGGTTCCGGCAACGATACATTTGTTGCCAGCTCGGCGGAAAACCGGTTTGATGGTGGCGCAGGCAGCGATACGGTCAGCTACGCATCGTCGGATGCGCCGGTAATTGTCAATTTATCTGCGGTGACACTGGGTGGTGTCGCTTCGATGCGCGGTAGTGGCGGTTATGCAAATAACGACGAGTACACCAGCATAGAGAATGTCATAGGCAGCAGTGGCAATGATACTTTTTATGCCAGTGCCGATACGGCGGCTGCCGCCAACAGGTTTGATGGCGGCGGCGGTACACATAATCGTGTGAGTTATGAAGCTGCAACCGCGGACTTGACGGTTAACCTCATTACCAACACTGGCAGCGGTGGAGCGCTGGGTGACACCTATGCCAATATTCAGGATGTAACCGGCGGCACCGGCAACGATACTTTTGTTGCCAATTCCTCGATCAACTTTTTTGACGGTGGTGGTGGTACACATAACCGCGTGAGTTATACCGCTGACACGGCTGCCCTGATCATTAATCTTTCCGACAAGACAGCTTCGGGCGTGGCAGCTGGTACCGGTTCCGGCGGCAATGCGGCCGGCGATACCTATACCAATATCCAGGATGCAACCGGTGGTACCGGCAACGATACATTTATTGCGAGTTCGGCGGAAAACCGGTTTGATGGTGGCACAGGCAGCGATACGGTCAGCTACGCATCGTCGGATGCACCGGTGATTGTCAATTTGTCTGCAGTGACGCTGGGTGGTGTAGCGTCGATGCGCGGTAGTGGCGGTTACGCAAATAATGATGAATACACCAGCATAGAGAATGTCATAGGCAGCAGTGGCAATGATATTTTTTACGCCAGTGCCGATACGGCAGCTGCAGCCAACAAGTTTGATGGTGGTGGTGGCACGCAAAATCGCGTGAGTTATGAAGCTGCAACTGCGGATGTACTGATCAATCTTTTCAACGGCGCTGCGACCCTGAACGGAGTGAGTGTTGCCGCCAACAGCGGCGCAGGTGGGGCACTGGGCGATACCTATGCCAATATCCAGGATGTGGCAGGCGGCTCCGGTAACGACACCTTCAACGCCAGTGCGGTCTCCAACAGATTTGATGGTGGCAACGGAGTGAATACCGTCAGCTATCAATCGTTGGCTGGTCCGGTCAACATTGATATCAAGAACATGACCGGCAGCAGTGCGTTCCAGAATGGCTACCTCTTTTACAATATCCAGAACCTGATTGGTACTGCAGGCAACGATACGCTGGGTGGTGCGGCAGGTGGTAATTCGACACTGACCGGCGGTGCCGGCGCTGATGCGCTGACAGGCTATGGTTTGAACAATACTGCGAGCTATGCAGGTGCAGCGGCCGCTGTGACGGTTAACCTTTCCGGCGCTGTGGTCGGTGGAGTGGCGGCACGCAGCGGTAAAGGTGGTGACGCAGAAGGTGACACGTATACCGGCATTCAAAACGTCACCGGCGGCAACGGCAACGATTTGTTTATTGCCAGTGGCGATACCAATATTTTCAACGGCGGTGCAGGCAATAACACGGTCAGCTATGCAGGATCAACCGCTGGTGTGATCGCTAATTTGAACACGGCGACCGGTTCGACCGGTGATGCCACCGGCGACACTTTCATCAATGTTCAAAATCTTACCGGGACGGCTTTTGCCGACAAACTGACTGGCTTGCTGGGCGGTGGTTCCGTTTTGACCGGTGGCGCAGGTGCTGATCAATTGATAGGGCAGGGTTACAACGGAACAGCTGGAACAGCAAATACCGCCAGCTATGTCGGCTCCACTTCAGGTGTAACCATTAACCTGTCGTCCGTGACGGTGGATGTATCGAATCCTTTGGGTGGCTTGGCTGCAGGTTCTGGTCGCGGTGGGGATGCCGAAGGTGACACCTTGTCTGGTATCCAGAATCTGGTTGGCAGCAGCTTCAACGATACCTTCTATGCCAGCGCACAGACCAATATATTTAATGGTGGTGTGTCGGACGCAAGCTCCCATAACAGAGTGGTCTATACCAATACCACTGGCGACATGATTATCAACCTGTCGGACACGACCGTCTCGGGCGTGGCAGCAGGCAGAGGTAGCGGCGGCGAAGCCGCAGCAGATACTTACATCAACATCCAGGATGTAACGGGTGGCGGCGGCAACGATACCCTGATCGGCGGATTGGCAGCCAACTATTTTGATGGTGGTGGCGGCAACAACACCGTCAGCTATGCGAGCACCAACAGTACGGCGGTGACGGTCGACCTGTTCCACGGCACCGGAACCGGCGGTTATGCGCAGGGTGATACCTACACGAATATACAGAACGTTATTGGTAGTTCCGGTAATGATCTTTTCTATGCAAGTACGGTTGCCAATAACTTCAATGGCGGCAGCGGCGGTAACGATACCGTGAGTTACCAATATTCGACTGGCGCTCCTATCGTGGCCAGCCTGGTAGCGGGAGTGGGCGGCACTGGTGGCGACGCAAGCGGTGACCAATATACCTCCATCGAAAATTTGACCGGTAGTGCGAATGTCAACAGCACGTTGTATGGTGACGGCCTGGATAATATTCTGACAGCGCTTGGTTTAACCAATACCAACTTGCTGGAAGGTGGTCTTGGCGCGGATACACTGGATGGGCGTCAGGGCGGGCACAATACCCTGAACGGCGGCCTTGGTGCGGATAACTTCTATGTGCAGGCTACTGGCGGCGCCATGACGAATATCACGGCGATCAATGGCGGTGGCGGCCTTACCGCGACTACTTATGCAGCCAGCACCTACGACACACTGAAGATATTTGGCCTGACTACTGCCGAGCCAGTGCTCAATATGACCAATTTCCTGGACGGCAAGGTCAGCAGCCTTAACCGGATTGATGTGACAGGGGACGGCACTTCAACCAAGCTGTTGTTTACAGCTGCAGACGTACAGGCTTTGGTTGGTGTGGGTGGGACGCTCACCGTGATGCTGGACAATAGCGGAGGGGCAAATGACTCTATCGTGAGTACCGGTTTTTTCGAAGCGGGGCAGAACGGTACACAAAACTACTATGCCTTCTACAGCGATAGCACTTACACACATGAAATTGCCCGTATCAATGTGCAGTACGTGTAATCTGAAGCATGCAGCGTGAATGAAAAAAGCCTCGCAATGCGAGGCTTTTTTAATCAGCTTGAATAAGGCTAAGCCGTGAATTACTGATATCTGATTACCAGACTTTCCACCAAGGATCGTCCTTTTTTGGGCCGCCGCGGAAGTAGACACTGTCAGGGAAATTGGTCTTCATCACACGTTCCGCATCATCACGCAGTTGCGGCAGGTTGAGTGCATCGTAAGAGCGGATCATTACGTACAATGCACCTTCCACTGCCGGTGCACCCGGATAGTTCTTCACTGCTGACTGCGCACGGTTGACGGCAGCCAGGTAGGCACCCCGACGATAGTAGTAATTTGCTACGTGCACATCATATTGCGCCATGCCGTTGACCAGGTAGGCCAGGCGGGCTGTGGCGTCCGGTGTGTACTTGCTGTCCGGGAAGCGTTCTGTCAGCAATTTGAATGAGTCGAAGGCTTCGCGAGCGGCTTTCGGATCACGTTCGGTCGGGTCCTGGCGCGAGACAAAGTCGAAAATGCTGACTTTGTCGTTGAAGTTGATCAGGCCGCGCAGGTAGTACATATAGTCGACGTTCGGATGATCCGGGTGCAGCTTGATGAAGCGTTCCACCGCAGCCAAAGCTTGTGGCTGGTCACCCTGGCGATAGTAGGCGTAGGCGATTTCCATCTGTGCCTGTTGCGCATAAGTACCGAAGGGATAACGCGATTCCAGCTTTTCAAAGTGGGAGACAGCCTTGGCGTAGTCACCTACGTTCATCTCTTCACGAGCCTCCGAGTATAATTTGGACGGAGACCAGTTTTTGGTCTCGTCGAATTTGTCGGGTGTGAGGCTACATGCGGACAGTAGGAAGGCGAGAGCGACGATGGTAATTTTTAGCATTGGTTTTTGCATGAGATTTCGCGAGAATGCCGCTAGACAATGAATGATTATAGCCGATGGGACTTGTAGTGATACCAACCGATACACCGATTTTGAATAAAACCATGCCTGAAAGCGATCTGGAGGGCGTGGATGATGGCGACGACCTGGCGCTGGAACTGCCCCCGATTGAACTGGATTTGAACCCCGACGTCTGCGGCGTCCGTTTGGACAAGGTCCTGTCGACCCTGGTTCCGCAGTATTCACGTAGCCGCCTGCAACAATGGATAGATGGCGGTCACGTCAGCGTGGATGGCGAAGTTGCCCGCGCGAAAATGACCGTCTATGGCGATGAAAAAGTTGTCATTTACCCGCAGCCAGCGCCGGAAGACGAGGCATTCAAGCCAGAAGCCATGGATTTGGCGATCGTCCATGAAGACGCGGAAATGCTGGTCATTAACAAGCCGGCCGGTCTGGTCGTGCATCCTGCCGCAGGCAACTGGTCTGGCACCTTGCTGAATGGCTTATTGCATTATTTGCCATCAATTTCCGGTGTGCCACGCGCCGGTATCGTGCATCGCCTGGACAAGGACACCAGCGGCTTGATGGTGGTGGCGAAAACCCTGATCGCGCATACCGACCTGGTGCGGCAGCTGCAGGCGCGTACCGTGAAACGTGAATACCTGGCACTGGTGTGGGGTACGCCGAATATTACCGGCAAGATAGATGCATCGATAGGGCGTCATGCGCGTGATCGCATCAAGATGGCGGTATCCGAAAACCTCACGGCTAAACCCGCAGTCACCCATTTCCAGCGTCTGGCAACCGGCATGCTGGACGGTCGCCCGGTCAGCCTGATGCTATGTCGACTGGAAACCGGTCGTACCCACCAGATCCGCGTGCATATGCAATCGATAGGTTTTGCGCTGGTCGGTGACGGCTTGTATGGCAAGCAGCATTTGACCACGGTCTTCCCACGCCAGGCCCTGCATGCGCGTCGGCTCGGGCTGATCCATCCGGTCAGTGGCGAGGCGGTTGAGTGGTCTAGCGAATTGCCGCAAGATTTTGCCGAGCTGATCGCACGCGCCGGTATCAAAACTTATTAGGCTCGCCAGTATGGAGCTGATTCTTCCTCAATGGGGTATATCCTTGCCGGCAGTCGGCGCACTGGCGACGACGCGTCCTTGCGGCATCAGTGCGACACCTTATGACGACGGGCAGGGCGGTGGTGGTTTAAACCTCGGCGTGCATGTCGGCGATGCGCTTGCCAATGTCGAACACAATCGGGCACAAATCCGGCGCCAGCTGCCTGCCGAACCGGCATGGCTGACGCAGGTGCATGGTACGACCGTGCTGGATGCTGCCCAGGTTTCCGGTGCGCCGGAAGCCGATGCCAGCTTCACAACGCAAGCCGGTGTGGTGTGCGCGATCATGACCGCGGATTGCCTGCCGGTGTTGTTTGCCGATACGGCCGGTCGTGTCGTCGCCGCGGCGCATGCCGGCTGGCGCGGTTTGGCGGCCGGGATTCTGGATAATACGGTGGCGCAGATGCGTGCGGCCGGGGCTGGCACCATACACGCGTGGCTCGGGCCGGCGATCGGTCCGCAGCAATTCGAAGTCGGGGAAGATGTGTTGCAGGCTTTCGTGACGAAAGATCCGGCGGCCGCGACGGCATTCAAGGCGATAGCCGATAAGCCGGGCAAATACCTGGCCGATATCTATCATTTGGCGCGCATGACTTTAGCCAAACTGGGCGTCACCAAAGTCTCCGGCGGCAATGCATGCACGGTCAGTGATCCGCAGCGTTTTTATTCTTATCGTCGCGATGGCGTGACGGGCCGCATGGCGGCGCTGATCTGGCTCAGATAAGCAGCTATTCCTCGTTTCAAGCTTGCGGTGGCGGCTCGCTCGTCGCCGCTTTTGCTTCTTCTGATTCCCGGATTTGTGCGCGACGCTGCATCTCCTGTGCATGACGTTTGCGCTTGCGTCGTCCGGTGCCCATCACGTATACAATGATAGTCACGGGCACGACACCATAGAGTAAAAAAGTCATAATCCCGGCAACGACCGAGGTTTCGGTGATCGCCATCATAAAGACGACATAGATCCAGGCGATGGCGACGATGTACATAGATATCTGCGGTGGATGAAATTCAAACCGCAAAGATACTTGAAAAAGCGGCGAAAAAGCGAGGAGCGAGCATGAATCAGCAGCAATCTTCCCCCTATTCAATGTTTGGAGCGGGGATGGGGATAGATCCGGCAGTGGCGACGCAACTGCAAAATGATTACGCGCAGCAGTTCATGACCCTGTGGCAGCAAATGCTGAGCGCGCAAGTGCCGCCTGTTGCGGATAAACGTTTTGCCGATCCGGCCTGGCAATCCAGCACCATGCACGCCTTCAATGCGGCAGCTTATCTGTTGAATGCCAAATTCCTCGCGGCCATGGCAGACGCGGTACAAGTACCTCCCAAAGCCAAGCAAAAAATCCGCTTCGCCATTGAGCAAATGGTGAACGCAATGTCGCCGGCAAATTTCCTGTTTTCGAATCCGGAAGCGCAGCAAAAGCTGATCGAGACCAAAGGCGCGAGCCTGACGAACGGACTCAAGCATTTGTTTGAAGACATGCAAAAAGGCCGCATTTCGCAAAGCGATGAAACAGCATTTGAAGTCGGGCGTAACGTCGCGATCACCGAAGGTGCGGTGGTGTTTGAAAATGAATTATTCCAGTTGCTGCAATACAAGCCGCTGACACCCACAGTCTACGAGCGTCCCTTGTTATTGGTGCCGCCGTGCATCAATAAATATTACATACTGGATTTGCAGGCGCATAACTCCTTCGTGCGCTATGCAGTAGAGCAGGGACATACGGTCTTCCTGATTTCATGGCGCAATGCCGATGCATCCATCGCCCATGCGACCTGGAACGATTACATCGAGGATGGTGTATTGCAGGCCATGCATGTCGCGAAGGCCATCACGCGCCAGGAAAAAATCAATGTGCTGGGCTTTTGCGTAGGCGGCACCATGCTGACGAATGCGCTGGCGCTGGCTTGCGCGCGCGGTGAAGAGCCTGCTGCCAGCCTGACCTTGCTGACCACTTTCCTGGATTTTTCCGATACCGGCATCCTCGATGTGTATATCGATGAAGGCAAGATCAAAGAGATAGAGCAGGAGATAGGTAGCGGCGGCTTGATGAAGGGGTTGGATTTTAATGCTGCCTTTGCCAGCCTGCGTTCGAATGAGCTGATCTGGAATTACGTCGCATCGAATTACCTGAAAGGGGAAAATCCCGCACCCTTCGATATGCTTTACTGGAATGCCGACAGTACCAATCTGCCGGGCCCCATGTATTGCTGGTATGTACGTAATACTTATTTGGAAAACAATCTGAAGCAATTCGGCAAATTCATGTTGGGCGACAAGTCCATCGATTTGCGCCAGATTGACGCGCCGAGTTTTATCTACGGTTCGCGCGACGATCATATCGTGCCGTGGACCAGTGCATATGAATCAGTCAACATCCTCAATCGTAAAAAGCCGCAGCAGAACCGTTTCGTCCTCGGTGCCGCCGGCCATATTGCTGGTGTGATTAATCCACCGGGCAAGAGCCGGCGCCAGTACTGGATCAACGATGTGCAGGATGGCCTGGATGCAATGTCGTGGCTGGCCGGGGCGCAAGAGGTGGCGGGTAGCTGGTGGCCGGCCTGGACTGAATTTCTGGCCAGTCATGCCGGCAAGCAGGTGAAGGCGCGTAGCAAATTGGGCAATGCCAAATTCAAACCGATAGAAGCCGCGCCGGGCCGTTACGTAAAGGCAAAAGCAGCGTAAATCGCGTCAGCCTGGGAAGGGCTGTAAACCGGTCTCGTCTTGAGGTGGGTCAAGGTCTCGCGTAATGTTGCGTAAACCTTTGTTTTTTCGCACTATAATGGATTGTCGAGGTAGACTTCGTTGGCTTTTTGGCCGATTGATACAAACGCGTCGTGACGCAACAAGTTGGGAAGACTGATGACGAGTACAAAAAAAATCTCCGAGCGCTTGATTAAGAAATATCCAAACCGTCGTCTGTATGACACGCAAACGAGTTCTTACATTACGCTCGCCGATGTCAAACAGTTGGTACTGGATAGCGAGCAGTTTTCCGTGCTCGATGCGAAGACCGATGAAGATTTGACGCGTAGCATCCTGTTGCAGATCATCCTGGAAGAGGAAGCCAATGGTTCGCCCATGTTTTCCAGCGCCGCCTTGTCGCAAATCATTCGCTACTACGGCCACGCAATGCAGGGCATGATGGGTTCTTACCTGGAAAAAAATATCCAGGCCTTCATCGATATCCAGAACAAGCTGACCGAAAACTCCAAGGACCTGTACGAAGGCAAGCCTTTCAGTCCGGAGATGTGGACCCAGTTCATGAATGTGCAAGGCCCTATCATGCAAGGCATGATGAGCAATTACATAGAACAGAGCAAAAGCCTGTTCGTGCAAATGCAGGAACAAATGCAAACTCAGTCGAAAAACATGTTCGGCGCCTTCCCGTTTGCCCCGCCAGCGCCACCTCCTGGCGATAAAAACAACAAGTAAGCTGATCCGTCCGCCCGTCGCAGCTCATGTGGCGGGCGTGGCAGGCAAAAGGGTACAATAGCGGCTTCGCTTCTATTGCCAGCTTTTTGCCCGCCTCAGCCATGACCAACGCTCTTCAAGCAACACCCAAAATCGGCTTCGTTTCCCTCGGATGCCCGAAAGCCCTGGTCGACTCAGAACAAATCCTTACCCAGCTGCGCGCTGAAGGTTATGACACTGCCAAGTCCTACGACGGCGCAGATCTGGTGATCGTCAATACTTGCGGCTTCATTGATGCCGCCGTACAGGAATCACTGGATGCGATTGGCGAAGCCCTGCATGAAAACGGTAAAGTCATCGTCACCGGTTGCCTGGGTGCCAAGAAAGACGCAGACGGCGACGACATCATCCAGAAAGTCCACCCCAAGGTATTGGCTGTCACCGGCCCGCATGCGCTGGGCGAGGTGATGGATGCAGTCCACAAACACATGCCAAAGCCGCATGCACCTTTCATTGACCTGGTGCCGGCGCAAGGTATCAAGCTGACTCCCAAGCATTTTGCCTATCTGAAAATTTCCGAAGGCTGTAACCATCGTTGCAGTTTTTGCATCATCCCATCGATGCGCGGCGACCTCGTATCGCGCCCGATTGCCGATGTGATGATGGAAGCGGAAAACCTGTTCAAGGCCGGCGTCAAGGAATTGCTGGTGATTTCACAAGACACCAGCGCCTATGGCGTGGATGTGAAATTCCGTATGGGCTTCTGGAACGGCAAGCCGGTCAAGACCCATATGACGCAACTGGTTGAAGCGCTAGGCGAACTGGCCAAGCAATATGGTGCTTGGGTGCGCCTGCACTATGTTTATCCTTACCCGCACGTGGATGCCATCATCCCGATGATGGCCGAAGGCAAAATCCTGCCTTACCTCGACGTGCCGCTGCAACATGCACATCCGGATGTTTTGAAGCGCATGAAGCGCCCGGCCAGCGGTGAAAAGAATATTGAACGTATCCAGGCATGGCGCGCGATGTGCCCTGACCTGACGATACGTTCGACCTTTATCGCCGGTTTCCCTGGCGAGACCGATGCCGAATTTGAATACCTGCTCGACTTCCTGAAGGAAGCCGAAATTGACCGTCTCGGCTGCTTTGCCTATTCGCCGGTAGAAGGCGCGACGGCCAACGATTTGCCGAATGCGGTACCGGAAGAAGTACGCGAAGAGCGTCGTGGCCGCGTCATGTTGTTGCAGGAAGAAATTTCGAAGAAGCGTTTGCAGGCCAAGGTCGGCAAGACCATGCGCGTGTTGCTGGATGAAGTCAATCGCAATGGTGGTGTTGCACGTTCGGGTGCCGATGCACCGGAAATCGATGGCGTGGTCTACGTCAAGCCGCCATATGAACCGCATCTGAAATTGAAGGTGGGCGAATTCATCGACGTCAAGATTACCGGCGCCGATGCACATGATTTGTGGGCTGAAGCATGATGAAAAAGGTTTTATTGGCGACACTGGTCGCAGTGGCTGCGGCCAATGGATCGGCACAAGTTGCCGCAGCAACAGATGCACCCAAGCCTGCAGTCGCAGCAGGCAGCACCGTACCGGCCTTGTTCCACAAGCCGGTATTTTTCCGCGGCGTGGTTGGCGACATCAATGTGCAAGTCAATATCCGCCCGAAAGCCGATATCGATGAAGGCATAGAAGGTGAATACTTCATCTTCGGCAATTCGCACAAAATCCTGCTGGCCGGTGAAATCGAAGGCGATCAGCTCTTCATGGAAGAGTCGGAAAACGGCACCAATATTTCCGGCCAATGGGACGGCAAGCTGGAAGGCGATAGCCTGGTCGGTAGCTGGATGTCCGCCGATGGCACGATTACCAAACCGTTTACCTTGAAAGCCGTCGTGCAAAAGCCTGCCGCTGTACCAGCGCACGCTGCCAAGAAAGCCGCAAGCAATACCGCCAAACCATAATTCACCTCCGGGAGCGCGCGTGACTGATCGACCTACGTTACAGACGGCATTGATCCACAATGACTATCGCGCTCCGGATGGTTTCTCCGCACTGCCACAAGCCATCCATCACGCGTCCACGGTCCTGTTCAAGGATGTCGCCAGCATGCGCTCGCGCAACTGGCAGGACAAGAATGCCTACACCTACGGCCTGCACGGCACGCCGACCACCTTCACGCTCGAAGCACGGCTGGCCGCGATTGAAGACGGCAAGCATTGCGTGCTGGCACCCAGCGGCCTGGCTGCAATTGCCCTGGTCGATTTCGCCTTCCTCAAAAGCGGCGACGATGTACTGATTCCGGATAACGTCTATAACCCGAACCGGGAGCTGGCCAACTGGTTGCAGCAGGATTTCGGCATCACAGCACGTTATTACGATCCCTTGATAGGCAGCGGCATCTCCGGGCTGATCCAGCCAAATACACGCTTGATCTGGACCGAAGCACCAGGCTCGGTATCGATGGAAGTACCGGATTTGCCGGCTATCTGCCAGGCAGCGCATGCGAAAGGCGTGCTGGTGGCGCTGGACAATACCTGGGCGGCCGGCCTCGCTTTGCGTGGCTTCGAACTGGGCGTAGACATCATCATGCAAGCGCTGACCAAGTATCAGTCCGGCGGTTCGGACGTCTTGATGGGTGCTGTGATTACGCAAGACAAGGCCTTGAACCAGCGCCTGGAAACGGCGCATATGCGCCTTGGCTTTGGTGTGGCTGCCGATGACGTCTATCTGGTATTGCGCAGCTTGCCGACCATGAAATTGCGCTTCGAAGCGCATGATGCAGCGGCACGGACTGTGGCAGCCTGGTTGCAGGCGCGGCCAGAGATTGCTGCTGTCTTACACCCGGCTTTGCCGGAATGCCCGGGACACGCCATCTGGCAGCGCGACTTCAGCGGTGCCGGCGGTTTGTTTTCAGTCGTGTTTGATCCACGCTATAGCGAGGCGCAGACTGATCGCTTTGTCGACAGCCTGCAACTTTTCAAGATCGGTTTTAGCTGGGGCGGCGTGCACAGCCTGGCGGTACCGTACCGGATGCAGCATATGCGCGGCAACTGGCCGCATCAGGGACAGTTGGTACGTTTGAATATCGGCCTGGAAGATCCGCAAGACCTGATTGCCGATATCGAGCAAGCGTTCAAGGCGATGCAGGCCTGATTCAGGCTGGCTGGTTTTCAAGCGAATAGAAGAGCACCCCGATGGGTGCTTTTTTTATTGGGCGCGCGCTTTCCGTCCATCTCGCATGCAACAGCCCTGCACCAAAGCATGCCCCCAAGATTGGGCACTTCCCTTGTGCCAAAACGGTGCTCGCACAAATATGCGCATCAGGATTGCGCGTATCCGGCCAGACGAGGGGCTGCGGCCGAGTACGAAAATTGCTCAGTAAAAGAAGGGATTCCGGCAGCTTGTCAGAGTGCAATCTTCCATCCGGACAAGGGTTGGCATGCCACGTGCTTATCTCTGGCATGTCACATTGTTTTGGTGGCTTATTTACTGGGAGATTGTTATGGCGTTGGACAAATGGGTTGCACGATGGTTGATGGTGGTTCCGGTCGCGCTGGCACTGCATTCGGGAGTACATGCGGAAACAGTAGCACGGTACGGGATCTCGATGGCGGATATTCCGCTGACTACAGGCCAGCCGGATCGCGGTGCTGGTGCTTATCAATTTACAGGTCACACGATTTACGATCCGCTGATCGCGTGGGAAGCGAATATCGGTACACGTCCGGGCAAGCTGATCCCGGGCCTGGCAACGGAATGGAAGGTTGATCCCAAGGACCAAAAGAAATGGTTGTTCACGCTGCGCAAAGGCGTGAAGTTCCATGACGGTTCGGACTTCAAGGCCGATGCCGTGGTGTGGAACCTGGACAAGGTATTGAACGACAAATCGCCGCAGTTCGATGCCAAGCAAAGTGCGCAGGTACGTCCGCGCATTCCTTCCATTGTTTCTTATCGCAAGGTGAATGACTACGCGGTAGAAATCACGACCAAGGAAATCGATGCGCTATTCCCTTACCAATTGCCGTGGTTCCTGATTTCCAGCCCGGCGCAATGGGAAAAGGTCGGCCGCGACTGGAACAAGTTTGCCTCGCAGGCATCCGGTACCGGTCCGTTCAAACTGGACAAGCTGGTACCGCGTGAACGTGCTGAGCTGGTCAAGAATGCCGGCTACTGGGATAAATCACGTCTGGCGCAAACCGATCGCGTAATTCTCTTGCCGATTCCGGATGCGTTGACACGTGCCAATGCCTTGTTGAACGGTCAGGTCGACATCATTGAAACACCACCACCTGATGTCTTGCCGCAATTGAAAAGCTCGGGCTTCAAACTGGTGACCAACGTGACACCACACGTCTGGCCTTACCACTTCAGCACCCAGCCTGGTTCGCCATGGACCGATATCCGTGTACGCAAGGCTGCCAACCTGGCAGTGGACCGCAGCGGTATCGTGGCCTTGATGAATGGCCTGGCAGTGCCTGCTTACGGTCAGCTTGATCCGACCAGCCCATGGTTCGGTAAACCGACTTTCAAAATCAAGTATGACCTCGCAGCGGCACGTGCCTTGATGGCGCAAGCCGGTTACAGCCCAAGCAAGCCACTGAAAGCGAAGATCGTCATCGCACAAGGTGGTACCGGCCAGATGTTGTCCTTGCCTATGAATGAATACATCCAGCAAAGCCTGGCTGAAATCGGCATCCAGGTGCAGTTTGAAGTAGTGGAGCTGGAAACCCTGTACCTGCACTGGCGTAGTGGTGCCAAGGGCGATATCAATGCAGGCAAAGGCATTACCGCCATCAACCTTGGCTATGTCACGGCTGATCCATTCTATGCGCTGACCCGCTTTGCTGACAGCCGTTATGTCGCACCAAACGGTGTGAACTGGGGTGGCTGGTCGAATCCTAAAGTGGATGCCGAGCTGGATCAAATCCGCACCACCTTCGACGTCAAGGCGCAGGACAAATTGCTGGCGCAAGTGCACCAGGCGATGGTCGACGATGCACTGATGCTGTGGGTAGTACATGACGTCAATCCGCACGTGATTTCGCCAAAAGTGAAGGGCTTTATCCAGGCTCAACACTGGTTCCAGGATCTGACCACGATCCGTATGTAACAAAGCGTGAAGGGCGGGGCGCTAGCGCCTCGTCCACCATTTCTGTGTCACTGAAAGTTGTCCATGTTTTCCTACATCCTGAAGCGTCTGCTATATGCAATTCCAATTGCGCTGAGCGTCACGCTACTGTCTTTCATGCTGGTGTATCTGGCACCTGGCGATCCGCTGAATGCGATTGCGCCGGCCGATGCACCTGCCGATGTGATTGCCGCGCTGAAGAGCGCCTACGGCCTCGATAAACCTGTGCCTGTCCAATACGGCATGTGGCTGTCGCGTGCTGTGCAGGGCGATCTCGGCACCTCTATCGCATCCGGTCGCCAGGTGGTGACCGAAGTCATGAGCGCCGTCAGCAATACGCTGCTGCTGGCCGGTGTTGCCGGGTTCATCGGCGTCCTGTTTGGTTGTGTCCTCGGTGCGCTGGCCGGTTACTGGCACGGCGGCTGGATAGACCGCATTGCCACCTTCCTCTCTGTCATAGGCGTGAGCGTGCCGCACTATTGGCTGGGACTGGTATTGACCATTATTTTTTCCATCTGGCTCGGCTGGTTCCCTGCGATGGGCGCGGGACCCGGTGGTTCGTCCGAATGGCTGTGGGACTACGACCATATACGCCATCTGGTATTGCCGGCCATCACGCTGGCCGTGATCCCCATGGGCATCATCACGCGCACCGTACGGGCCCTGGTGGCCGATATGCTGGAACAGGAATTCGTGATTGCGCTGCGTGCCCGTGGCCTGAGCAATCGTGCCATCTTCCGTCATATCGCGAAAAACACTGCACCGACCGTGCTGGCCGTCGCCGGTTTGCAGATCGGGTACCTGATGGGTGGTTCCATCCTGGTTGAAACCGTATTCGCGTGGCCGGGTACCGGCTTCCTGCTGAACACTGCGATCTTCCAGCGTGATATGCCGCTCTTGCAAGGCACGATCCTGGTGCTGTGCATGTTCTTCGTCGGCTTGAATCTGATCGTCGATATCCTGCAACCGCTGCTTGATCCACGTATGGGACGTTGACTATGGCTTTCTCTTTGAATTTTGCACCGCAAGCCGCGGTCCCCGTATTGCCGACACCGGCGCGCGGTTATTGGAGCAAGGTCTTGCGGCAATTGATGCGCGACCCGGTGGCTATGGGCGCGGCACTGGTGGTCTTTTTGATTGTATGTGCTGCCGTATTTGCACCATGGCTCGCGCCTATGGATCCGTATAAGGGCAGCATGATCAAACGCCTGCTGCCGATAGGAAGCGAAGGCTATTTGCTCGGGACCGATGAGCTGGGACGAGACATGTTAAGTCGCCTGATGTATGGCGGTCGCCTGTCGCTGCTGATGGGCGTGACGCCGGTGCTGGCAGCCTTCGGTATCGGTACTTCCATCGGCTTGCTGGCCGGCTATGTCGGTGGTCGCCTGAATATGATCATCATGCGCGTGCTGGATGTGTTCTATGCATTCCCGTCGGTATTGCTGGCGGTTGCCATCTCCGGCGCACTCGGCCCGGGTATGACGAACAGTATTCTGGCGTTGACGCTGGTCTTCGTGCCGCAAGTGGTACGGGTGGCGGAAAGCGTAACGACCCAGGTCCGCAAGCTGGATTACATAGAAGCGGCACGCATGAGCGGAGCCAGTGCTTTCTCCATCATCCGGGTGCATGTGCTGGGCAATGTATTGGGGCCGGTATTCGTCTACGCGACTGGCTTGCTCAGCGTCAGTATGATCCTCGCCGCAGGTTTGTCCTTCCTCGGTCTCGGTGTCAAACCGCCTGAGCCTGAATGGGGCCTGATGCTTAATACGCTGCGTTCCGCCATCTTCCGTAATCCCTGGGTCGCGGCTTTGCCGGGCTTATTGATTTTTATCACGTCTATCGGCTTCAACCTGCTGGCCGATGGTGTGCGCTCTGCTATGGATATACGCCGATGAAACAAGAAACTGTAAACCTGGCTTCAACAGATAGAGGCGGTCCTGCGCAGCCCTTGTTGATGATCAAGGATTTGAAAAAATACTTCCCGGTGCGCGGCGAACTGTTCCAGCGCGAACGCAAATTCGTACACGCCGTTGACGGGGTTAGCTTCTCGGTAGCCAAGGGCAAGACGCTGGGTATCGTCGGTGAATCCGGCTGCGGAAAATCGACGACGGCACGCCTGATTGCCAGGCTGGTGACGCCGGATAGTGGCAGCATGATTTTTGATGGTGAAGGTGTCGCCGAATTCGGTGGTATCGAATTCAAGGAATTCCGTCGGAACCTGCAAATGGTGTTCCAGGACTCCTTTGCATCGCTGAATCCGCGCCTGACGATTAGCGAGACCGTCGCTTACGGCCCGCAAGCACATGGCGTCTCGAAGGCACAGGCAACCGAGCGTGCACACGCCTTGCTGGCACGCGTCGGCCTGCAGCCTGAGCAATTCGCTTCGCGTTATCCGCATGAACTATCGGGTGGTCAGCGCCAGCGCGTGAATATTGCGCGTGCCCTGGCCTTCGAGCCGCGCCTGGTGATCCTGGATGAGGCGGTTGCGGCGCTGGATAAATCAGTGCAGGCACAAGTGCTGAATTTGCTACAGGAACTGAAGGCGGAACATGACCTGACCTATCTCTTCATTTCGCATGATTTGCATGTCGTGCATTACATCAGCGATGAAGTGATGGTGATGTATATGGGCCAGGTGGTGGAGATGGGGCCGGTAGAGGATATCTACGGTAATTCCCGGCATCCATACACACGTGCCTTGCTGTCTGCCGTGCCGTCGATGGACCCGGCTAATCGGACGCAACATACGCCACTCAGCGGTGATCCGCCTAACCCTATCAATCCGCCCAGCGGTTGCCGTTTCCGTGAGCGTTGTCCGCATGCAGAAGCAGTATGTGCGGCGCAGGTGCCGGCCCTGATGGCGGCTGCAGGTAACGCTGCGCATACCGTCGCCTGCCATATGAACGACCCACTATCCGGTCACACGCAAACCTTGATGGAGGTGGCAGCATGAGCAAGCCTTTGGTATCGGTACGTGATTTGACGGTGGCATTTGTCGGTAATCGCCGTGCGCATGCGCTGGACAAGATTAGTTTTGACTTGCAGGCTGGCGAAGTGTTGGGTTTGCTGGGTGAATCCGGTTCTGGCAAGAGTGTGACCTTGCGTACCTTGCTGCGCCTGCATCCGCAACGCACTACGCGCATCAGTGGCAGTATGGAAGTGGATGGCATGGATGTGCTGGCACTGAAAGGCTGTGAGCTGGAAGCATATCGTGGAGGTACGGCATCGATGGTGTTCCAGGAGCCGGGCCTGGCTTTCGATCCGGTGTACACGATAGGCCAGCAGATCACCGAGGCGATACGTGCACATGAAGCGCTAGACCATCGCAGCGCGATGCAGCGTGCCTTGCAAATGCTGGAGCGGGTGCAGATACCGCAAGCACGTCGCCGCTATGATGCTTACCCGCACGAGCTGTCTGGTGGCATGCGCCAACGTGCGATGATCGCGTTGGCGCTGGCTTGCAAGCCCAGGCTTTTGCTGGCAGATGAGCCCACGACGGCACTGGATGCGACGGTGCAAATCCAGATCCTTTTGCTGCTGCGTGAGCTGCAAAAGGAAACCGGTATGTCGGTGATTTTTGTCACCCACGATATAGGCGCCGCTGTCGAAGTCGCGGACAAGATAGCCGTGATGTATGGCGGTCGTATCGTTGAAGAGAATTCGGTGGCCGGCATCGTGCATAATCCGCGTCATCCGTACACGGCTGGCTTGCTGGCATCGACAGTGAGCACCGAGAATCGCGGCAAACCTTTGCTGGCCGTGCCGGGGTCGCCGCCGGATTTGTCGGCCTTGCCACTGGGCTGCAGCTTTGCGCCACGTTGCAGCAATGCGCGGCAGCAATGCACTAGCGAGAAACCGCAAGTGATTTCACTGAATGGCGAACGTCTGGCTTGCTGGAATCCGGTATCACCTTTGCTGAAAGAGGAGACTGAACTCGCCACTGCATAAGCAGGGCCGGCAATAAAAAAGCGTCCATACGGACGCTTTTTTTATGGCTGCTGCCAACTCAGGGCATGGGTTTGTTATCGTTCAGGTCGACTATGCCCTTGATCATGCGATACAACTTCCATAGCCAGGCCACAGTCCACAACAGGAAGGCGGCCGGGATGCCGACTATGGTCATGAACAGGACGCCGCCCAAAGCCATCCACACCAGATACCACCAGAAGGAGCGTATCTGCCAGCTGTGATGGCTATAGACAAAGGTATTGGCAGAGTCTTCCCGTTTGACGTAATTGATGATCAGCGGGATGAAGGAAAATGCACCGAGCGAAAATACCAGGCTGGCTGCGTGGCCAAGGTATAGCCACCAGGCAAGGTTCTTTGCGGATTGCAATGAACTGTCTAAAACGAGGTCTTGGTTCATGGCTGGTCCTTATTCATATTCATGCCAATAAGATGAGGCAAAGGCGCTAAAGTTCCGTGAGTCAACATTTGCTGCCTGATTCTCATTTACGAGTGAAACAGGTTCAGTACACCATCCAGCCCGACAAAATTCAGCGCAATATCAGCTTGCGCGCGCACTACCGGTTTGGCGCGGAAAGCGACGGACAGACCGGCGATGCCCATCATTTTCAAATCATTGGCGCCATCGCCCATGACGATGCATTGTTTCGCTGAGATACCCATGTCACGGCAGACGCGTTCCACCGTCAATTTCTTTTCTTCACCGTCGACGATGCCACCTATGACCTTGCCGGTCAGCTTGCCATCCACGATTTCCAATTGGTTGGAATGCGTATAGTCGAGTTGCAGGCGTTGCTTCATGCGATCGGTGAAATAGGTGAAGCCGCCCGATACCAGCAAGCTTTTCATGCCTGCCGCCTGCATCGCTGCCAGCATGTTTTCCGCACCGGGCGATAGTTGCAGGCGTTCATCGTAGACGCGCTGCAGGGCACCGGCATCAAGGCCCTTAAGCAGGGCCACGCGGCGTGTCAGGCTTTCCTTGAACTCGAGTTCGCCGCGCATCGCGGCTTCGGTAATTTCCGCCACCTGCGGCTTCAAGCCCTGCATGTCGGCGATTTCATCGATGCACTCAATCGTGATCAGCGTCGAATCCATATCCATTGCCACCAGCTTGAAATCGGCTAGCGGGCGACGTTCGATGAAGGCGTAATCCAGCCTGGCGGCCCAGGCAGCGATATCGATTTGCGATTTCACTTCATCGTTATAGCTGATATCGAGGCAGCGATACGCATGTTCGCCGATGGCGACGATAGAACGTGGGCGGGCAAGGCCGGCGATTTGTTCGACGATATGACGTTGAGTGCTGAGGCCTTGCAAGATCAAATTCATGGCTATTTCAATTCAATAAAATCACTAAGTAAATAACTAGGCAAGCAATGCACGTATGGTGTTCTTGATCTGGCTTACACGTGCCGCCAGGTCCGGCATGCTGGCCGTGATGCGTAATTTATCCTGGCCATTCAATTTTATATGACGATTCTTTTGGATCAGCTCAATGATGCGCATCGCATCGATAGGCGGATTTGGCTCAAACTGTAGTGTCGCAGATTCTGCGTGCGCGTCAATCTTGATGATACCAACCGGAATCGCAGCGACCCGTAATCTGTGTGTTTCTACCAGTGCCTGTGCGGCATCCGGCAGTTTACCAAAACGATCGATCAATTCTTCCTGCAAGTCATTGATGGCATCCGCAGTTTTGCAATTGGCGAGGCGCTTGTAGATGGACAGGCGCTCGTGTACATCGCCGCAATAGGTATTCGGCAAGAGAGCAGGCACGTGCAGATTGATTTCGGTGGTGCTGGCCAATGGTGCTGCCAGGTCCGGCTCCTTGCCATTCTTTAGCGAACGCACGGCTTCATTCAGCATATCCGAATACAACTGGAAGCCGATCTCGCTCATCTCACCAGACTGGTTATCGCCGAGTACTTCACCGGCACCGCGGATTTCCAGGTCATGCATCGCCAGATAGAAGCCGCTGCCCAATTCTTCCATTTGCTGGATCGCATCGAGGCGGCGTTGCGCCAGTTTGCTCAAACCTTGTACATCGTGCACCAGCAAATAGGCATAAGCCTGGTGATGTGAACGACCGACCCGGCCACGCAATTGATGCAGTTGCGCGAGGCCGAATTTATCAGCCCGGTGCATGATGATGGTGTTGGCTGTCGGTACGTCGATACCTGTTTCGATAATCGTCGTGCATAGCAGGATGTTGAAACGCTGTGCCACGAAGTCGCGCATGATGCGTTCCAGGTCGCGCTCGTGCAACTGGCCGTGCGCTACGCCTATGCGCGCTTCCGGCATCAATTCTTCCAGCATCGCCTTGCGGTTCTGGATGGTTTCCACTTCATTGTGCAGGAAGTACACCTGGCCGCCACGTTTCAATTCACGCAAGCAGGCTTCGCGGATCACGGAATCGTTTTCGCTGCGCACGAAAGTTTTGATTGCCAGGCGTTTTTGCGGTGCGGTGGCAATGATGGAGAAATCGCGCAAGCCTTCCAGCGCCATACCCAGCGTACGCGGGATAGGCGTCGCCGTCAGCGTCAGCACATCGACTTCGGCGCGCAAGGCTTTCAGCGCTTCTTTTTGTCTGACGCCGAAACGATGTTCTTCATCGATGATGACCAGGCCGAGGCGCGAGAATTTGATATCGCCGGACAGCAGCTTGTGCGTGCCGATCACGATATCGATCGTGCCGTCAGCCATGCCTTTGATCGCTTGCGTTACTTCCTTTGCGGTGCGGAAGCGCGACAGTTCGGCGATGCGCACCGGCCAGTCGGCAAAGCGATCGGCGAAGGTTTGCGCATGTTGTTCCGCCAGCAGCGTAGTCGGTGCCAGGATGGCGACCTGCTTGCCGCCAAGTACTGCGACGAAAGCCGCACGCAAGGCGACTTCAGTCTTGCCGAAGCCGACGTCGCCGCAGATCAGGCGGTCCATCGGTTTGCCGCTGGTCATATCCTTGATCACGGCATTGATGGCAGCGGCCTGGTCGGCAGTTTCTTCAAAACCGAAACTTTCAGCAAAGGCTTCATAGTCATGCGCGGAATACTCAAAGCTGTGGCCTTCGCGCAGTGCGCGGCGGGCATACAGGTTCAGCAGTTCGGCGGCGGTATCACGGATTTTTTCCGCGGCGCGGCGTTTGGCTTTTTCCCATTGACCGGAACCGAGCGCGTGCAGCGGCGCATCTTCCGGTGAGGCACCGGAATAGCGGGAAATCACATGCAGTTGCGACACCGGCACATAGAGTTTGGTGTCTTTCGCATATTCGAGGTGCAGGAATTCGGTTTCACCTTCACCCAGGTCCATGCTGGTCAGGCCCATATAGCGGCCGATACCGTGATTCACATGAACGACCGGATCGCCGATCTTGAGTTCGGACAGGTCGCGCACCATGGACTCGACCTGGGTTGCGCCTTCCTGTTTCTTGCTGCCGACGCGACGGCCGGAACCGGCGTACAACTCGGTTTCGGTAATGAAGGCCAGGCCACCCAGTGCATTGCCCAGTTCGAAGCCGGCATGCATAGGTGCGACACCGAGCATGAGCTTGGCCGATGCACTGCTGAAATCGGCAAAGCCTTCGGTCGCTGCCAATGGCAGGTCGTACTCATTGAAGTACTGCTGCAGGGTTTCGCGCCGGCCATTGCTCTCGGCGCAAATCATTACGCGCTTGTCGGTTTGCAGCAGGTAGGCGCGCAGGTTGACCAGTGGGTCGTCGGCGCGCCGATTGACGGCAATATTCGGTAAAGGTGCGGATAGCTCCGACGCGACGTCCTGGTTCTGGATGATCCAGCGTCCGTAAGGCTTGGCCAGTGTGAAGAAATTTTCGTCGCTGAGGAAGATTTGTTCCGGCGCCAGGATAGGGCGTTCGCGATCCGATTTGAGGAAGCGGTAACGTGATTGCGTATCGTCCCAAAAGCGTTTGATCGCGGCTTCGATGTCGCCTATCAGTGCAAACGTGGTGTCGGCCGGCAGGTAATCGAACAGGGTATTGGTTTGCTCGAAGAAGAGCGGCAGGTAATACTCGATACCGGCAGATGCAATACCGCTGCCTATGTCTTTATAGATGACGGAGCGGCTCGGATCGCCTTCGAATATTTCACGCCAGCGACCGCGGAAGGCGGTGCGTGCTTCTTCATCCATCGGGAATTCGCGTGCCGGCAGCAGGCGTACTTCCTTGACCGGATACAGTGAACGCTGCGAATCGGCGTCGAAGGTACGTATGCTGTCTATGGTGTCGCCAAACAGGTCGATACGGTAGGGCAGGACCGAACCCATAGGATAAATATCGATCAGGCCGCCGCGTACCGAGTATTCACCCGGCGACATCACCTGCTTGACCGGGCTGTAGCCGGCCAGTTGCAATTGCGCCTTGAGCTTCGCTTCATCCAGGGTTTCACCCTGTTTGAAGAAAAAGGTATAGGAAGCGAGGAAGGCGGGCGGCGCCATGCGCACCAGCGCGGTAGTGGCCGGTACGATCAGGACGTCACATTGACCGTTCAGTACCTCATACAGGGTCGCCAGCCGTTCCGAGACCAGGTCCTGGTGCGGTGAAAAGGCATCGTAAGGCAGGGTTTCCCAATCCGGCAGCAAATGGCAGCGCAGCTCATTCGGCTCGCTGCCGAACCACGGGATTTCCGCTAACAGGCGTTGCGCGTCGCTGGCATTGGCCACGACGACTGTTAACATGCGTTTCTGCGACTTCAGTTCGGCTGCGGCTTGCGCCAATACGAAGGCATCCGCCGAACCGTGAACCGGGGGCAGGACAAAACGCGTAGCGGGCTTGGGGAGTGATTTTTTTAGGTCGAATGACATCAAATAGCGACATTGAACATGTCAGGGTGGTCAAAAAGTACAGGCAGGCTTGCCTACTTGCCCGCAGGCACTTCATTTGACAGTGAAAAATTATGATGAGATTATAAACCAAGCCCTCCTTCCCGTCGGGCGTGTGCGCAATATCCATCCACGATAGCCCCTACAATAAGAGCGCACCCATCATCTTCCACTGACCAGAACATGAAATTACCGCGTTATTTCGCCCTGATTCCCGCTGCCGGCGTCGGTGCCCGCATGGGTGAAAAGATTCCCAAACAGTACGTGCAGATCGCCGGCAAGCCCATGCTGCGCCATGTACTGGATACCTTTTGTCGTGCCGACGTGATTACGCATACCTATGTGGTCGTGAGTGCGGAGGATGGTTATATCGACGCGACCATGGCAGCCCTGCATGACAGTTCGTACGCCACCGTCTTGCGTGTCGGCGGTGCGACGCGTCACCAGTCGGTCCTGAATGGTTTGCAGGCGATGCAGGAGCAAGTCAATGAGCCGATTAATGACGACGATTGGGTACTGGTGCATGATGCGGCGCGTCCCGGCCTGAGCATCGGCCTGATAGACAAGCTGATCAATATCCTGCAGGACGATGAAGTCGGCGGTTTGCTGGCGATGCCGGTGGTCGATACACTCAAGCGTGCCGGGGCTGAAGGCCGGGTCGACCAGACCGTGACGCGCGATCGCCTATGGGCTGCGCAGACGCCGCAAATGTTCCGCTACGGCCTGCTGCGCAAAGCGCTGGAACAGGCGACTGCGGTCACCGATGAAGCCAGTGCCATCGAAGCCCAGGGCTTGCAGCCGAAGCTGGTCGAAGGCGATGCACGGAATTTCAAGGTCACGCTGCCGCATGACGTGGCACTGGCTGAATTATATTTAAAAGGATTTGTATGAGTGTTTCGCAAGCTACCGCGCTGCCTTTCCGCATCGGGCAAGGTTATGACTGCCACGCCCTGGTCGAAGGTCGCAAACTGATCATAGGCGGCGTCACGATTCCCCATAGTACGGGCTTGCTCGGGCATTCGGATGCCGATGTATTGCTGCACGCGATTACCGACGCGTTGTTCGGCGCCGCCGCATTGGGCGATATCGGCCGGCACTTCCCGGATACCGCAGTCGAATTTGCCGGTGCCGATTCACGTGTGCTGCTGCGCGAGGCAGTCAAGCGTGTGGCTGCAGCGGGTTACCGCATAGGCAATGTAGACGCCACCATCATTGCGCAAAGACCAAAGATGGTGCCGCATATTCCAACGATGGTCGCGCATATTGCAGCTGATTTGGGCGTGGCGCCGGATCAGGTCAGTATCAAGGCCAAGACGAATGAAAAGCTGGGTTACCTGGGGCGGGAAGAGGGAATTGCGGCGGAAGCGGTAGCGCTGATTTACCGGAGTGCCTGAGGCTGGTCCGGAAGGTAAATTGGTGTAAAAAGAATAATTTTGTTTGAAGATTTGCGGAATTTTTGCTGTTTTAGCAGAAGTTTTTAAGAATAAACGTCTTCACATATTGAATTTTTAGGTAAAAGCGCTATCTATCAAGACATACGCATAGCGCACGCAGCCTGCCAAGGTGGCGCTGCCCGCGTTCAGAAATTATCGAAAGCGCTGAATTGGCGTATAGTACAAAGTACTGAGACAGGAGTAATTACATCTATGGCATCTTTCTTTTTCAGCCAGCAGGCGCAAAACTGGCAACAAGTATTCCGTCGTCACCAATCGGGCGGGTTTTTTTCGCGTCTGATCGCGTGGCTGGTATTGGGCCTGGTCCTCGCTGCAGGATTGCTCGTGGTCGTCACCGTGCTCTTGCTGAGCTGGTTGCTGATTCCTGTGCTGCTGTTCAAGAAACGCAAGGCAGCGAAAGCACGCTTTGCCGCTGAGCGTTACGCCTATCAGCAATCACAAGGCCGTAGCGATATCATTATTGAAGGTGGTATCACCGAAGTAAAAGACGAACGCGCTTAAGACATTTTGCGCGTAGCCTGAAAGGCTGCCGCTCCAATAAAAAACGCACATCCTCAACGAGCATGTGCGTTTTGTTTTGTGCGGCGCTTATGTTTTAGCTGGTGAAAGTAGCATAGCGTTTTTTCGCCTGGTTTAGCGTGATGTGGATCACCAGGCCGCCACCTTCACGATTGAGCAATTGCAGTTTGCCGCTGTGTCGTTTCACGATGCGATCGACGATAGCGAGGCCGAGGCCGGCACCATTTGCTTGTCCGCGTGCGCTATCCATCCGTGTAAACGGCCGTAACAAACGGTCTATCTCAGCTTCCGGTACACCGGCACCATGGTCGGTGACTTCTATGATGACTTTGTCGCCTTCGGCCTGGCAGCGCAAATCGATTTCGACATAATCATTGCCCGGCAGCTTGCCGTAGCGGCGCGCATTTTCGATCAGGTTATTGACGACGCGCTTAATGTCGATCGCATTGCCGAGCACGACCAGCTTGTCGTCTATCTTGCTGTTGATCCTTACATCCTGCATGCGCAGCGCTTCCTGTGCCGCGCTATGCATCAGCGCTGTCATGTCTATCGGCTGGAAGTGGCTGCTGTCGCTGGGTTTGGCGTAATCGAGGAACTGGCCGATGATCGCGTCCATCTGCTCCAGGTCGGATTGCATGCCGGCGCGTGCATCAGCCGGCAAGCCGGCCAGCTCGACTTCCAGTTGCATGCGGGCGAGCGGGGTCCGCAAGTCGTGTGAAATACCGGCGAGCACCACGGCACGATCCGATTCCACGCGATTGAGGTCATCGACCATTTGATTGAAGCTGTGATTGGCTTCCCGGATTTCGGTCGGACCGCGTTCCGGCAGCGGCGCAGGGCGCTGGCCGGTGGCGATGGCACGCGTGGCGGCTGTCAGGCGTGCCAGCGGCTGATTGATGAGGCCGGAGATCATCAGCGCACCCAGCAGTGACAGGAGCACGGTAACGGCACCCCAGCCCAGCCATTGCACACCGGAGCTGCCTTCAATCCGGTCACGATCCAGCATCAGCCAGTATTCATCATCGGAAATAGTGAAGCTGACCCAGAAACCTGCGACGTCATTCACTGCGCGTGCAAAGCGGGTGTCTTGTCCCAAACCTGAACGCACATGCTCCTGTATGGTTTGCATCATGCCGTTCTGGATAGGCGGCTCGATGCGGTCATTTTCTTCCAGCGGGTAGACGCGTATGCCTTCGTTGCTGGCGAGGTCAAACAGGAGTTCACGCCGCAGGTCCGGTGCGGAGTGGGTCAGCGCGGCACGCGTAATGGTGACGACTGAAATCACTTGTGCCGCGATCTGGTTGGCGCGCGGGGTTTGTTCCACTATCCGGTAGCTGGCGACCCAGGCCGCCATACTGGCCGCAATCAGGAAGGCGAGCAGGAAAAAAGTCCGCCAGAAAAGGCCGCTTTTGATCCAGTTCAGGCGATTTGAGGTGGTGGGCATCCTTGGGTCTTCAGCTGAAGGCTATGCGCTTAGCGTGGCTTGCCTTCAGGGATGAAGACATAACCCAGGCCCCAGACCGTCTGGATGTACAGCGGCGTCGAGGGATCGGGTTCTATCAGTTTGCGCAGGCGTGAAATCTGCACATCAAGGCTGCGATCGAATACTTCGTATTCGCGGCCGCGTGCCAATTCCATCAGCTTTTCGCGGGACAGTGGCTGGCGCGCATGGCGCGCAAATACTTTCAGCACCGAAAATTCACCGGTGGTCAGCGGTACGGTTTCATCATTCTTTTTCAGCGTGCGGGTCCCGAGATCCAGTACGAATTCGCCGAAGGTGAACGATTGTGGCGTTTCGGATGGTGCGCCCGGGATTTCTTCGGGGCCGACGCGACGCAGTACCGCACTGATGCGTGCTACCAACTCTCGCGGATTGAAAGGTTTCGCGAGATAATCATCGGCGCCCATTTCGAGGCCGACGATGCGATCCACGTCTTCGCCTTTGGCGGTGAGCATGATGATAGGGGTCTTGTCGCCGGCACCGCGCAGGCGGCGACAGATGGACAAGCCGTCTTCGCCCGGCAACATCAAGTCGAGTACCAGTAAATCGTAGCGTTCGCGCAACCAGAGCTTGTTCATGGCCTGGGCATTTTCGGCGGTCACTACATTGAAACCTTGTTCGGATAAATAACGGCGCAGCAGATCGCGCAAGCGCAGATCGTCGTCAACCACCAGTACTTTGGTCTGGTGGGAGTTGGTCGAGTGGGCCGTGTCCTTCATGGATGCATTTGTCGTATTCATATGGCTATGGTAACTTCAGAACGTCTTCTCGACATAGCGAGGAGTAGAGGCATTACAAAGTGTTACAACCTTTACGGAATTGGGCTTAGGCCTGGGAGCAAAGCAGCATAAACTTTGAACATGCTTAACAAGGACGTGAGAGCTGTTCAAAGCGCTGCGGAAGATGATGATGAATATAACATTGAAAAGAATGGGATTGGTGTTGCTGCTGATCAGTACCTTTGCAAGTACGTCGATGGCGCTTGCGCAATCGCGGTTTCAGAATAATCCATTCGGTTCTTCTTACGTGCAAAGCGATAACCGCTATGGCGGTAATCAGGGGCAGGGCGGCTATGACGGCCGACGCCAGCAGAATGATCGTGGCTACGACAATAATGCCAATCGCAATATGGAAAGGCAGCAACAGGAGCAATCGCGCCGCGATGCGCGCCTGTCGCCAGATGAGCGGCGTGCATTGCGCCGCCAGATTGACGAAGCCGGGCGTGATATCTATGCGCCGCGCCGCTAAGGAAGCCTCAGCTTGACGCTGTGCAATAAAAAAGCCACCAGGATCTGGTGGCTTTTTCTTTGTTGATTACTTTATCCGGGAGAGAGGGCGCTTAGCCGGCGACGATATGACGACCGACGCTCTTGCTGGCGGTCTGGCCATTCGGGCCGTAGACATTATTGCCTTGCACGGTGCCGTGCTGCAGGATGTTGAGCACGTTTTGATTGCGCACCATCTGCTTGTTGATCAGGATGCCGTTGACACGATTGAGTTCTTTTGCGACTTCGACCAGTTCAACCAGTTCATTCCAGGACTTGCGTGCGGTTTTCGACTGTGAACTTTCCAGCCACAGCTTCATGCTCGATTCGGTCGGTTCAAAACCTGCGGCGGCCAGCGCATTGTGGCGCCAGTTGGCCAGCTCTGCCATGCGGGCAGCGGCTTTGGCCTTGGCTTCAGTGAGGGCGGTGATGCCTTCCACGTCGGCGGCGATCAGGTGTTCCTGTTCCAGCTGCAATAATTGCGTCAGAGCACGAATGGCTTTGTGTTCTTCACTCAAACTATCTGCAGGGCTGGTACCGAACGATTCCATGAATTTTTAACCTTTACGTGTGGAGATCAGGTCTTTCACCGTATCCATCAATCCGTCAGCGACGCGTTCTGCGTTTACCTGGAATTGACCACCGGCAATAGCTGCCTTGATCTCATCAACTTTTTTAGCATCAAATACGCTGGCGCTGGCAACCTGGCTGGTCAGCGCCTGCACTTGCGACGATAACGTCACGTTGGAAGACACCTTGCCGGTATCGGCTTTTTCCGGTGCCTTGCCTGCGCGAGTCTGCGTGGCTGCTACGCCGACTCCCGCGATTTTCTTGCTTGCGTCATTAATTTTCACGACTTCACCCCGTTTGGTTTGCGGCAAAACGCCTATCTCTGCTTGGTCTATCGGCGTTATCACAGCAAACTTTAGTCCTAAATGGGTCAAACGTAAAATATTGTGTATTAATTTGTATTGCTAATATGCTAATTCAACGATCCCGCCCAACTTGGCAATCCCGCTAATTACCTGGCCTGCAGCGGTCCTGACCTGGGTTAGTTGACCCTCGTTAGCATTATTTAAAGCGCGTGCTTCGCTGGAAACACTGAAGCCGTCGCCATTCAATATCACCCGTACCGCCTGGCCTTGCTGGATCGCTTGCTGGTTGCGCAAGGCATCCTGCCGCAACGGCGCGCCCAGCGCGATGGTGGTGGCTGCGGTGCGGCCGATTGCCTGCGATGCATCGGTAATAACGCCGGACGGCAAATTCGTCAGGTCGCCCTTGACCTTGGCGATATCGCCCGGGCCGATATTTTGTCCTTGCGCCAGCGGTGCGGCTGCTGCGATGTATTCACCATGCACACGTACCTGCGCCGACACATAAATAGTCCATACCGTCGGCACATTGCAGCGCACACCGACCGTGGTTTTGCCCCAGGCCTTGCTGGATGGCGGCAGGAAAGCTTCCGGTACCGGGCACACCGGTAATTTCAGGCGCGGGTCAATCGCCCCGACCGTCACCTTTACCTCACCCGGCAAGCCATTGGCTTGCATCTGCAGGAATTGTTCTGCGGTTTGCTTCAGCACGGCCAGATCCTGACGCGGTTCAGCGGCTGCCTGTGCCCACGCCAGTTGCGTAGACAAGGAGAGGGCGGCGATAGCGATGTGGAATAAGTGTTTCATGACGGCCAAAGTTGTGATTGCACGATCATGGTACTGATTCGGTGTTCAGCTAAAGCGGGGAATAGGATGGATTTTTGTCGTCTTATCGTTTGATCGAAGCATAAGGGCGCTCCGTATGATCGACGCTATACAAATCCATTATCAGTGCAGAGTAGCTATTCCTTGAACGCACACTTCGGAGAACGGAATGATAGGAAAACTTGATGACATGCTGCGCTTCCAGGAGACCGCACTGAGTTTGCGCGGCCAGCGACAGCAAATACTGGCGTCAAATATTGCGAATGCAGATACGCCCAACTTCAAGGCGCGTGACGTCGATTTTAACAAGGCTTTGCAAGGTGCGCTAGCGCGCAGCAAGAGTGGAGCCGCAGCGCCTGCGGAACTGGTCAAGACGTCCACCACGCATCTGTCATCCAAGACTTTGCCGACGCTGGGTGGCGCGCCCCTGCTGTATGCGAATACGGCACAGGGCAATATCGACGGCAATACCGTGGATATGGATGTGCAGCGTAACCAGTTTACAGATAACGCCTTGCGCTACGAAGTCGGCCTGACTCTGGTCTCGTCGAAGATCAAGGGAATGTTCACCGCTATCCAGGGGCAATAATCATGTCGCTATTTAATATATTCAATGTCTCCGGCTCGGCCATGAGTGCGCAAAGCCAGCGCCTCAACGTAGTGTCGAGCAATATCGCCAATGCTGAAAGTACCACCAGTGCCGACGGCAAGACCTATCGTGCCAAGCAGGTTGAATTCCAGGCGCAGCAGATGAAGGGTGGCGCTACTTCGACCGGTGTGCGCGTCAATCGCGTGGTGGAAGATACTTCGCCGTTGAAGATGGTATTTGACCCGAAACACCCGAACGCGGATGAGACCGGCCATGTTGCGATGCCTAACGTGAATGTGGTGGAAGAGATGGTGAATATGATTTCCGCTTCGCGCTCCTACCAGACCAACGTCGAAACCATGAATACGGCGAAGACCATGCTGCTTAAAACCCTGACGCTCGGTCAGTAAAACAATAAGAACCCATTATTAAGGACCCATCATGACCGCTGTTAATAACAACCAGACCGTGTTGCCACAATCTTTGCTGGACCAGATGAATGGCGCCGCTGCGAGCAAGAAAAGTACGGCAGAAGAAGCACAGGATCGCTTCCTTAAATTGCTCGTTACGCAAATGCAAAACCAGGATCCACTGAATCCATTGGATAACGCGCAGGTCACCAGCCAGTTGGCGCAATTATCGACCGTGACCGGTATCGACAAACTGAATGGCACGCTGGAATCGCTGATGGGTAATTACCAGTCGGCGCAGTTACTGCAGGCATCCAATATGATCGATCACGGCGTCCTCGCCCCTGGTTCGCAATTGGCATTGGCCGAAGGCAAAGCGATCTTTGGTGTCGAGTTCCCGTCAGACGTGGATGCGGGACAAATCGTGATCAAGGACTCAGCCGGCGTAGTGGTCCAGACCATTGATATGCCCGCACAAAAAGCCGGTGCCACTCCTTTATTGTGGGACGGCACCAAGGCGGATGGCACCAAAGCTGCAGATGGCAATTACACCTTTGAAGTCAAGGGTAGCCTTGGCGGCAAGGATGTGAAGGCTACTGCATTGCAGTTCGGTGTGGTTACTACGGTTTCGAGCTCGGCTAACGGCGTATTGCTCAATGTACCCGGCCTGGGTGGATTGACTCTGGCAGACATTCGTCAAGTTCTTTAATACAGCGGCACATCAACCAGGAGAAATAGAATGAGTTTCCAGCAAGGTTTGAGCGGATTGAATGCCGCCAGCAAAAGTCTCGAAGCAATCGGTAATAACGTTGCCAACTCCGGCACCGTAGGTTTCAAGCAATCGCAAGTGCAATTTGCTGATATTTACGCCAGCACTTTGTCCGGCTCCGGTGCCGCGCAGATTGGTATCGGCGTCCAGGTTGCGCGCGTGGCGCAGCTGTTCAGCCAGGGCAATATCGCGGTTTCCAATAATCCGCTGGATATGGCGATTAACGGTGACGGCTTTTTCCGCATGAGCAGCGGCGGCTCGATTACCTATGGTCGTAACGGTCAGTTCGAATTGACCAAGGAAGGTTATATCCAGAACGCGTCGGGCGCACGCCTGACCGGGTATATGGCTGATGCGAACGGCGTGGTGCAGAACGGTGCGCCGGTTGAACTGGTGATCAACAAGGCAGATATGGGACCAGCGGCCACCACCAAGTATGACGTCAAGCTGACGCTGGACTCACGCAAGGATGTATTGGATCCGCTTTTGTTCAACCCGGACGATGCAGCCACATTCAGCGATTCCACTTCGGTGCCGGTCTATGACAGCCTGGGTAACTCGCACATCCTGCGTACCTTCTATGTCAAAACCGCTGGCGGCGAGTGGAGCGTATTCGCTACCAATGACGGTGTGCCTATCGGTTACACCCTGCCAGTGACTGCAACCAATCCACCGGTACCTTTGGGTGTCATGGATTTCGGTACCGGTGGTGCCCTGGTCAGCACTACACCTTCGCCGATGGTGGCAGCGATGGCAGTGACGACCGGCGCGGCGACACCTTTCAATATCACCCTCAACGTGGCCGGCACCCAGCAATTTGCCCAGGCTTTCGGCGTGAGCAAAAACCTGCCGGACGGCTACCGCCCTGGCACATTGACTGGTTTCGATGTGGCGAGCGACGGTTCGATCATGGGACGTTACAGCAATGGTGAAGTGAATGTCCTGGGCCAGGTCATCCTGTCTTCCTTTGCCAATCCAAACGGCTTGCAAAACATTGGCGACAACCAATGGGTGGAAACCGCCGAGTCGGGCGTACCACTGACCAGCACTCCGGGCAGTAGCGGATTGGGTGTCGTGCAATCAGCACGTATCGAAGAATCCAACGTCGATCTGACTGCAGAACTGGTCAATATGATTACCGCGCAACGTGTCTATCAAGCCAATGCGCAAACCATCAAGACGCAAGATCAGATCATGCAGACTTTGGTGAATTTGCGTTAATGCATTGAGCAAGCAATGACCCGCGTAGCTGTCGATTTTTTCGGCGGCTACGCGTAGTCACAGGAGGAATGAAATGGATAGGCTGATATACACCGCAATGTCGGGCGCCAAGCAGATCATGGAGCAGCAATCGACGACTGCCCACAATCTGGCGAACGTTTCGACCACAGGTTTCCGCGCGCAGATGGATACTTTCCGCGCCGTACCGGTTGTCAGCAATGGCTTGCCGACACGTACCTTCGTGGTTGATTCGACGATAGGCACAGACTTCCGTGCCGGGCCGATACAGCAGACCGGGCGCACGCTGGATCTGGCGGTGCAGGGGCCGGGCTGGCTGGCGGTGGAACGCGCCGATGGTACCGAGGGTTATACCCGCAGCGGCAGCCTGAAGATCAATGAAAACGGCGTGTTGCAAACCGAAGGTGGTTTGAATGTGTTGGCCGATGGTGGTCCGATCACGATACCGCCCAACGTCAAGATTTCCTTTGCCAAGGATGGCACGATTTCTTCAGTGGATTCCGGCAATGTCCCGGGCGCGACGATTGAAATTGCGCGCCTGAAGCTGGTCAACCCTGATGTAGGCAATCTGGAGCGGAGCAGTGATGGCATTTTTATCACCAAAGACAGGTTGCCGGCCGATGTTGACGCCAATGTGGGCGTGATCAGTGGTGCGATTGAAGGCAGCAATGTCAATGTGGTCGATGCGATGGTCAATATGATCAGCCTGGCCCGCCAGTTTGAATTAAACATGAAGATGCTGAAGGATGCCGATAGCAATGCTGCTAAAGCCGATCAGTTCCTCGCTTTGAGTTAATGCAACAACAGGCAAAATGAAGGTGGCTGCAGGTGATGACTAATGCCAAACGCTTGTCGAAATATTGGAGAAAAGAATGATACGTTCACTATGGATTGCTAAAACAGGTCTGGATGCGCAACAAACGCAGATGGACGTCATTTCCAATAACTTGGCAAACGTCAGCACCAGCGGTTTCAAGCGCTCACGCGCGGTATTCGAGGATTTGCTGTATCAAAACATCCGCCAGCCGGGTGCCGCTTCATCGCAGCAGACGCAATTGCCATCCGGCTTGCAAATCGGTACCGGTGTACGTCCGGTTGCAACCGAACGTATCCATACGCAAGGTAATTTGCAACTCACCAGCAACAGCAAGGACATGGCTATCCTCGGTGACGGCTTCTTCCAGGTGTTGATGCCGGACGGTACTACGGCCTATACCCGCGATGGTTCCTTCCAGACCGATAACCAAGGCCAGATGGTGACCTCCAGCGGTTTTCCTATCCAGCCTGCGATCGTGATTCCGGCCAATGCGACGGCGATCTCGATCAGCCGTGACGGTATCGTCAGCGTTACCGTACCGGGTACAACCGCACAAACCGAAGTTGGTGCCTTGCAGGTGGCGACCTTCATCAATCCGGCCGGCCTCGAAAGCAAGGGCGAAAACCTGTATGTGGAAACTACTGCATCCGGTAACCCGACCACCAATAACCCGGGCACCAATGGTGCCGGTTACGTACAACAAAACTATGTTGAAACCTCGAACGTGAACGTGGTCGAAGAGATGGTCAATATGATCCAGACACAACGCGCATACGAGATCAACAGCAAGGCCATCAGCACGTCGGATCAAATGCTGCAACGTTTGACACAGTTGTAAGCGTAGGGGACAGCTCATGAAATTCAAGTTATCAGCATTGATGATGTTTGCAGCCTTGCTGGCAGGTTGCGGCGGCATGCCGGAAACCGTCGTGCAGACACCGTTGACAGCCAAGCCGCAATCCGCGAGCTCGATTACGCCGCCAATGAATGGCGCGATCTTTCAGACCGCTTCCTACCGTCCGATGTTTGAAGACCGCAGGGCGCGCCTGATCGGTGACACGATTACGATCACGATCAATGAACGCAGCTCGGCCGGCAAACAAGCAGGCAGCTCCGGCAGCAAGACTGGTACGGTGGCCGCAGCGGCACCAAGCATTTTTGGCTTGTTCGGGAATGTCACGGATAACTTCAGTGCGAGTGCATCCAGTGCCTCCAAATATGAAGACAAGGGTGTAGTTACTTCGGGTAATAACTTTGTCAGCACATTGACGGTAACTGTCATCGATGTACTGTCCAACGGTAATCTGGTGGTGGCCGGCGAGAAGCAGGTCGCACTCGATAAAGGTGGCGAATTCATCCGTTTCTCCGGTGTCGTCGATCCGGCCACGGTTGGCCCGGGTAATGTTGTTTCTTCGACCCGTGTTGCAGATGCACGGATTGAATACCGTACCAATGCGCGTATAGATGCAGCAGAAGTCATGTCGATGCTGGCGCGTTTCTTCTTGAGCGTCATGCCTCTTTAATGTCGGGGCAGATAGGATTTACCATGCATAACGTATCTTTACCTTCGTTGAAAAAATCACTGCAGCTTATTGCCTGCTCGGTTTGCCTGTTGCTGCCTTTTGCGGCGCACTCCGAGCGCCTGAAAGACCTGGCCAGCGTGCAAGGCGTCCGGCAAAACCAATTGATCGGTTATGGCCTGGTGGTCGGTCTTGATGGCAGCGGCGATCAAACCACGCAAACACCATTCACCATCCAAAGCATCGTCAGCATGATGCAGCAAATGGGTGTCAACCTGCCGCAAGGCGTGAATATGCAGTTGAAGAACGTCGCCGCCGTGATGGTGACGACTTCCTTGCCGGCATTTGCACAACCGGGGCAAACGCTGGATATCACCGTTTCATCGATGGGTAATGCGAAGAGCCTGCGTGGCGGTACTTTGCTGATGACGCCACTGAAAGGTGCGGACGGCCAGATTTACGGTATGGCGCAGGGTAACGTCGTGGTCGGCGGTGTGGGTGCCGCTGCCAATGGCAGCAAGGCGCAGATCAATCACCTGGGTGTCGGTCGTATCTCGGCCGGTGCCACAGTGGAACGTGCAGTACCAAGCAGCCTGGGGCAGGGCGACCAGATTGTCCTCGAATTGAAGGATAGTGATTTCTCTACCGCCAGTCGCGTGGTCGATGCCGTCAATAAACGTTTCGGCCCTGATACTGCGGCGGCACAGGATGGTCGTGTCATCCGCGTACGTGCGCCTATAAGCAATGATGAACGCGTGAGCTTCCTCGGTGCGCTGGAAAGCATCAATGTCACACCGGCCCAAGTCAGTGCCAAGGTGATCCTGAATGCACGTACCGGTTCGGTCGTGATGAACCAGGCAGTGACGCTGGATACCTGTGCTGTATCGCACGGCAATCTGTCAGTGGTGATCAATACGCAACCGGTGATCAGCCAGCCGGCACCATTCTCCGGTGGCCAGACCGTGGTGGCACAGCAGTCGCAAATCGAAATCAATAAAGATCCGGGCAAGGTCATCCTGCTGAAAAACTCGGCTTCACTGGCAGACGTCGTCAAAGCCCTGAATTCGATCGGTGCGACGCCACAAGACTTGCTGGCTATCCTGCAAGCGATGAAAGCGTCGGGTTCCTTGCGCGCAGAATTGGAAATTATCTAAGCTGAATATGATTACGCCTGCAGACAATTCGAACAGCAGCCTGGCGATTGATGCCAAGGGTCTTGAATCGCTCAAACAATCTGCGCGGCAAAATTCGCCTGATTCACTGAAGGCGGCAGCCAAGCAATTCGAAGCACTCTTCATGAATATGATCATGAAGAGCATGCGCGAGGCATCGCCGCAGGATGGCATCCTCGATAACCAGCAAACCAAAATGTACACCTCGATGCTGGATCAGCAGCTGAGCCAGAACATGGCAAGCCGTGGCGTCGGCCTGGCCGATGTACTGATACGCCAGCTATCGAGCAATCAAATGGCAACGGCGGTGACATCGGATGGTGCCGATGCAGCGAAGGAATTACCGGATACCTCGAATCTGCGCGCTGAAATCCTGCGCAATATGGCTGAGCGTAATGCGCTGGCACACCAGCGTTCGAATGCCGCCCATGCAGCGCAGGCCGGCGGTGGTGCCGCAGTAGCGTCGGCCACCAGCAAGCCGGCACATGTGCAAGCCTTCCAGGACAAGGTAGCCGTGCATGCAGAAGAGGCGAGCCGTACCACCGGCATTCCCGCCAAGTTCATGATGGGCCAGGCGGCATTGGAAAGCGGCTGGGGCAAGCGCGTCATGCGTACCGCCGACGGCAGCAGCAGTAATAATCTGTTCGGCATCAAGGCCGGTCCGGGCTGGAAGGGTAAAACCGTGGATGCGGTGACTACCGAGTACGTCGACGGTGTCGCGCAAAAACGGGTGGAGAAATTCCGCGCCTACGATAGCTATGCCGATTCTTTCCGTGATTACGCGCAATTGATGCGCAACAATCCGCGTTACGAAAAAGTGTTGGCCAATGCCAGCGATGCCAAAGGTTTTGCCCAGGGCTTGCAGCGCGCCGGGTATGCAACTGACCCGAATTACGCCACCAAGCTGACCAATATCATCAATCGCAACTTGTCGGCCTGATCACGCCTGGTTTTATGGAAAGCACAAGATTTTTGTGCTTTCGGCATGATTAGCGGCTCAAGTTTTTCATCGATGTGCCGTACACACGAACATAGAGTCAGAAAATAAATTATGTCCAACTTACTCAGCATTGCCAAATCAGGACTCGCCGCAGCGCAGGCAGGTGTCGCCACGACCGGACACAATATTGCCAATGAAAAGACGCCGGGCTATAGCCGTCAGCTGGTGATCCAGTCCTCGCTGGGTGGACAAAATCTGACGGGCGGTGGCTACATCGGTAACGGTACCAATGTAGACAGCGTCAAACGTATTTTTAACGACTTCCTTGCCGCACAAGTGGTCGCCGCACAATCGAGCACCAGCCAGCTCGATACCTATTACGCACAGATGAATAAGGTCAACAATATGTTGGCCGATTCTTCTGTTGGCCTGGCACCGGTCATCCAGAGTTTCTTTAAAGGCATCCAGGACCTGGTAAATAACCCGGGTGGTGCTTCGTCACGCCAGGCCATGTTGTCCGGTGCGGAAGCCCTGGTTTCGCGTTTCCAGAGCATGGATGGGCAATTAAGCAGCATGCGGGCAGGCGTCAATAACGAGATTACCGGCGCAGTCACCAATATCAATGCCTATGCCAAGCAAATCGCACAGCTCAACGATGCGATCGCCAAGGCGCAAAATGGCAGCGGACAACCGCCGAATGATTTGCTCGATCAGCGCGACCTGCTGGTGGCCGAACTGGCCAAACAAACCAAGGTTTCCATCGTTCAGCAAGCCGGCGATTACAACGTGTTTATCGGCAATGGCCAACCGCTGGTGGTCGGTAATAGCAACTACGACCTGGTTACCGTTACGTCGCCTACCGATCCGGGACGCCTCGAAGTCGGCTACGTTTCCAACGGTACCACCTACACCATTCCGGAAAGTTCGCTGACCGGTGGCAACCTGGGTGGTTTGTTTGAGTATCGCAGCCAGTCACTGGATCCGATACAAAATGCGCTGGGACGTATTGCACTTGGCCTGGCCGCTACCTTCAATGCCCAACACAAGTTAGGGCAGGATCAGAATGGCAATCTCGGCGGTGATTTCTTCAGCCTTGCTTCGCCTGCGGTTACCGGCAGCACCAAAAATACCGGCAATGCCCAGATAGGTGCCAGCATCAGTAACGTTGATGCCCTGACCACCAGCGATTATCGCCTGTCATACGACGGCACCAATTACAAGGTGACACGCCTGTCGGACAATGCGTCGATGTATTCGGGTGCAACCTTCCCGGCCGGCACGATCGATGGCGTGGATTTCAGTGTCACATCCGGCACCATGGCTTCAGGTGATGAATTCCTCATCCGGCCGACCGTCAATGGCGCATCCGGTCTGAATGTATTGATCAAGGATGTGAAAGAGATCGCTGCGGCTACGCCTATCCGTACCGGCGCGCCAACTACGAATACCGGTACCGGTGCGATTAGCGCGGGCAATATTACTTCGGCCTTTGATGGTTCTGCAGTGACGACACCTGTCACGCTGACCTACGATTCGGCCGCCAATACGCTGACCGGTTTCCCGGCCGGCATGCCGGTGACAGTCACCACCAATGGTGTACCGACCACATTCCCGGCCGGTACACCGGTTACCTATACCGCCGGCTCTGTGATCAGCTTTGGTGGTGCAGAAATCAAAATTAGTGGTGCACCGGCCAATGGCGACAAATTTACCATTAGCGCCAATACCAATGGCGACGGTGATAATCGCAATATGCTGGCGCTGGGCGAACTGCAGACCAAGAACGTACTGCAAGGCGGTACTGCCAGCTATAACAGCGCATACAGCCAACTGGTCAGCCTGGTCGGTAATAAAACACGTGAACTGCAAACCAATAGTGCGTCCGAAGGCGCATTGCTGAAACAGATGCAGACCGCGCAACAATCCGAATCAGGTGTCAATCTTGATGAGGAAGCAACCAATCTGTTGCGCTATCAACAGGCTTACCAGGCATCCGGCAAAGTGATGCAGGCAGTCAGCGATATGTTCGATGTGTTGATTTCTTTAGGTCGATAAGGATTACTGATCATGCGCATTAGCACGAATACGATATTTGAAATGGGCTCGGGCAAGATCGGCGATATGACCCTTGCCATGTTCAAGACCCAGCAACAAATTGCAAGTGGGCTTCGTATTCTGTCGCCGGCTGATGATCCGGTTGCCGCTGCTGCTGCCCTGGGTATAGACCAGGCGATTTCGATTAATAATCAGTTCGCTACCAATCGTGCGAACGCGAAAAGCGCCTTATCGGAAGAAGAGAGTGTGTTGCAAAGCGTGACGACATTGCTGCAGTCAATCAAGACTTCGGTGGTCGGTTCCGGTAATGCCTCGATGGACGATTCGCAGCGCCAGGCGTACGTGACGCAATTGCGGAACAATTTCGAGGAATTGCTGGGACTGGCGAATACGCGCGGTGCCAACGGTGACTATCTGTTTGGCGGATACCAGGTAGGAAACAAACCGTTTACGGAATCGGCCGGCGGTGCGGTTTATAGCGGTGACCAGGGACAACGCATGCTGCAAGTCGGCGCGGCCCGTCAACTATCATCCAGCGATTCCGGTTCTTCCATCTTTGAAGGTGGCATGACAGGTAACGGTCGCTTCCAGACTTCGGCCAGCAACGCCAATACCGGTAGCGGTCTCATCAGTACCGGTTCGGTGACAGACTTGTCGCTACTGACCGGTGCCAAATACGATATTACCTTCAGCATTGATGCGGCCGGTGCGACGACTTACCTGGTCACGCAAACGCCACCACCGGCAACTCCGGCGACGCCACAGCCTTACGTCAGCGGCCAGGCGATTACCTTTGACGGCATGACCTTTGACGTGAAAGGCGTACCGGCAAATGGCGATACCTTTAGCATCGAGCCAAGTACCAACCAGAGCATTTTCACGACGATCACGGATTTGTTGAATGTACTGTCAACATCCACCACAGGTGAGGGCGGCAAGACGCGCCTGACGAATGGCCTGAGTATCGCGAATAATAATATCGATAATGCGCTGGCGAACATTTCCAAAGTACGGACCACGGTCGGTACGCGCCTGCAGGAAATTGACAACCTCGACAACGTCGGTTCGAACCTGACGCTGCAATACACCGATACCCTGAAGCAGTTGCAGGAGATCGATCCGATTGAAGCCTATTCACGCTTTACGCAGCAACAGTTTGCCCTGGATGCGGCGCAAAAGACCTTCATCAAAATCGCCGGCTTGTCCCTCTTCAATATGCTGAGCTGATCCGGCCTGACCCAATAAAAAAGGCTTGCCCTGATCGGCAAGCCTTTTTTATTTCCGGCAGCATGCCGGTACGCTGTGTCTAGTTGAGCGGCGTCATCGCTACCGTAATTCTTCCCATCGCATCTATGCCTTCCTGCATCAAATTAATGATGGGATTCATCAGGTAAGGCAGCACGATGCCTATCATGATGAAGCCGACACCGATGGTGATCGGGAAGCCGATACCGAAAATGTTCAGTTGTGGCGCGGCACGCGTCAGGATACCGAGTGCGATATTGGTAATCAGCAAGGCGGCCACGATAGGCAGCGACAGCTGGACGCCGGCACTGAATATACGGCCACCCCATTTCACGACTTCCAGCATGCCGCCGGCCGAGAGGAAGCTGCTGCTGATCGGGAGCATTTCAAAGCTTTGTGCCAATGTCGACAGCACGACCAGGTGCAGATTGGTCGCGAGGTAAATCATCAGGGTCAACAAGGCCAGGAACTGGCTGATGGCGGAAGAACGCGCACGTGTCTGTGGATCGAAGAAGCTGGCAAAGCCCAGACCCATCGTCATGCCGATAATCTCACCGGCCATTTCGACCCCGGCGAAGGTGATACGCATCGCAAAGCCTATCGATAACCCGATGATCAATTGTTGCGCCAGGATCAGCAAGCCTTGCAGTGACATCGGATCCAGTGCCGGCATCGCAGGGACGGTCGGCGCAATGATCATCGCCAGCAGGATGCCGAGGCCGATTTTGACACGTGCCGGTACGCTGACATTGCCGAACAGCGGGGCGACCGAGATCATGCCGATGATGCGCGTGAGCGGCCACAGGAAGGCGGCAATCCAGGTATTCAGTTCGGCGCTGGTAAGGGAAATCATGCGATGGTGCCGGATGCGCTGTGAGCGACAGCAGTGCCTGGATACGGCACTAGCTGACGTAGAGCGGGATATTGGTGAACATCTCGCGCATGTAATCGAGTAATACCGTTAGCATCCACGGACCGGCGACCACGAGTGCGACAAAGATGCCGATCAGCTTCGGGATGAAGGAGAGGGTGGTTTCATTGATCTGCGTCGCAGCCTGGAAAATACTGACAATCAAGCCTATGCCGAGGGCGACCAGCAACATCGGCGCCGCCACCATCAAGGTAACTTCAATCGCGTGACGGCCCATGGTCATGACGGTTTCAGGTGTCATAGCGTCCTCAGTAGAAACTTTGCGCAAGTGAGCCGATCAGCAATTGCCAGCCATCGACCAGAACGAAGAGCATCAGCTTGAAGGGCAGCGCCACAATGGCCGGCGACACCATCATCATACCCATGGACATCAACACACTGGCGACCACCATATCGATGATCAGGAAGGGGATGAAGATCGCAAAACTGATCTGGAATGCGGTTTTCAATTCACTGGTGACAAATGCAGGTACCAATATACGCAAGGGGATGTCTTCCGGTCCTTGTAATTCCGGTCCCTTCGACAGCTTGACGTAGAGTGCCAGGTCGGATTCACGCGTTTGCTTGATCATGAAGGTCTTCAATGGCGCGACTGCCTTGTCCAGCGCTTCCTGCATCTGTATCTTGTTTTGCGAAAAAGGCTGGTAGGCATCGACATAAATCTTGTCGAGTACCGGGCTCATGACGAACAGGGTCAGGAACAGGGACAGGCCGATGATGACCTGGTTCGGTGGCGAGCTTTGCGTACCCAGCGCCTGACGCAGCAGCGACAGCACGATGATGATGCGGGTGAAGCTGGTCATCATCAGCAGTACGGCCGGCAGGAAGGACAGCCCGGTCAGCAGCAGCAGTGTTTGCAGGCTGAGTGAATAGGTTTGGCCGCCGCCTGGTGCCGGCGAGCTGGTGAATGCGGGCAGGCCGGCTTGTTGCGCCATCGCGGCAACCGGCAAAGCCAGGAGCAGCAGCGGCAACGCACGGCGCAGCAGTGGGGAAATATTATTGGCCATTGCGTTTTTCAATTGTTTGCGCGAGCCAGGACGAGAAGTTGCCGGAAGACGGCGCTTCAGGTGTCAGCGTGGTTTCCTGCTTTTGCATGGTGGCCAGCGAGTTGACGCGACCTGGTGCCACGCCGACGACTATCCATTGATCGGCGATTTCAACCACAACCACACGTTCACGGCTGCCAACACTGACGCCGCCGACGATTTTGATATTGGCGTTGCTGATACCTTTGGCGGTATTGAAACGACGCAGCAGCCAGGCTGCCCCGGCCATCAGCGCGAGTACGACGACCAGGCCGAGCAAGACCTGGAACAGATTACCTGCGGTGGAAGGAACTGCGCTGCCGGTGGTGACGGTAGCTGCGGTTTCAGCGTAGGCAGTGCTGGCGCTGAACGCGACCGTGAGTAGTGCCGAACGCAGTAAGACAGGGTGAAGACAAATCATCGGTTCAGTTTTCGAATGCGTTCCGCAGGTGTGATGATGTCGGTCAGGCGAATGCCGAACTTATCGTTGACGACAACCACTTCGCCCTGGGCGATCAGGCAGCCGTTGACCAATACGTCCATCGGCTCACCGGCCAGGCCGTCGAGCTCGACAACCGAACCTTGTGCCAGTTGCAGCAGGTTTTTGATCGCGATCTTGGTGCGGCCGAGTTCAACCGTCAGTTGTACCGGGATATCGAGGATGAAGTCGATGTCGTTGTGGGTACCTGTCTTCAGGTCACCACCGGCAAAATCCTTGAATACGGTAGCGGATGCAGGCTTGGCGTCGATGGCGGCAGCTTCGGTCTGCTCCTGCTCGGCCATCGCTGCACCCCAATCGTCTTCTACTGTGGTTTGCGGTTCGTTTTCATCAGCCATGATCTTCTCCTTGCGTTGTATCGTTTGCGCTGTAGATCAGTTTTTCCACGCGCAATGCGTATTGTCCATTCAGTTTTCCGTACGAGCATTCCATCACTGGCACGCTGTCCACTTCGGCGGTAATCGTATCCGGCACGGCGATAGGGATGATGTCGCCTTTTTGCATATTCAGGATGTCACCCAGGGTTACCTTGGCCGAACCCATATTCGCCAGGATTTCCACTTCGGCGGTCTGGATTTGCTGTGTCATCAGGCGGATCCAGCGCTTGTCCATTTCAAGTGTTTCACCCTGCATGCTGCTGGTCAGCAAATCGCGGATCGGTTCGATCATCGCGTACGGGGTGCAGAAGTGCATATCGCCGCTGACCGGACCGAGTTCGATAGTGAAGGTAGTGGCTACCACGACTTCATTCGGGGTCGCGATATTGGCGAACTGGGTGTTCATTTCCGAACGGATGTATTCAAACTCAACCGGATACACCGGTTCCCACGACTTGGCGTAGGTTTCGAAAATGATGCCGAGTATGCGCTGGATGATGCGTTGTTCGGTTTGAGTAAAGTCGCGACCTTCGACCCGGGTATGGAAGCGGCCATCGCCACCGAACAGATTGTCGACCAGCAGGAATACCAGGTTCGGATCGAGCACGATCAGGCCGGTACCACGCAGCGGCTTCATGTGGATCAGGTTCAGGTTGGTCGGTACCACCAGGTTGCGGATGAATTCGCTGTACTTGGAAACGCGGACCGGACCGATCGATACTTCGGCACTACGGTGCAGGAAGTTGAAGAGGCCGATGCGCAGCAGGCGCGAGAAGCGTTCATTGATAATTTCCAGCGTAGGCATCCGGCCACGGACGATACGTTCCTGGGTCGCCAGATTGTACGGGCGCACGCCCGCTGAGTCTTCCGGCTTGCCGGTCTCATCCTGATCGCCGTTGACGCCTTTTAGCAGCGCATCAACTTCTTCTTGAGAGAGGAAATTATCAGCCATGGTCTTATTGCACGACGAAGGAGGTAAATAAAACGTTGGTAATAGTCACGCTTGGGCCTTGTGGCGTAAATGGCTGTTTGAAGATGGCAATGATTTCTTCCGACAATTTGTTCTTGCCTTCCACCGTCAGGATCTCCGACGCTTTTTTACCGGACAACAAAAGCAGCAGGCGGCTACGCACATGCGGCATGTATAACTTGATCAAATCCAGTTGCGCCTGATTCGATACTTGCAGCGTGAAACTGGTTTGCAAAAATTGTTCGCCATTTTCAGGCTGCAGGTTGACCGTGAAGGCTTCCATCGGCAAAAACACCGGCGGCTTGCTCAGATCGACGGCATCAGCCGCCTTCGGTGCATGCGATTCGGCTTTCTGGCCGAGAAAATACCAGGCAGCTGCGCCACCGCCACCACCGAGCACGAGCAGGGCGGCCAGGATGATGATCAATAAGCGGGACTTCTTCGGTTTATCCGCTGCGTCGGCGCCTGCTTTAGCGCCTGCCTTTGCTGCTGTTGCCATCTGTCTTCCTCAAGTACGACATGAGTTTTTTAAAGTCACATGCCATTATTAAAAAAAAACGACACACAGGATGCATTGAAAAGAGAGGGGAACACGACGCATATCGACGTATTCGCTGCTCCGGACCTGGGTCGATTCTTCTGGCCGGGCTCTGCCTGGACGCTATTGCGCAGACGGAGCGAGGCTTCAGCCGCTATTAAACCATTATTAATTGCGGCAAACACTGATGACAGACGAAAACTATGCGAATTTTGCCGATGCTGCTGCCGACCATGCTGTCGGCGTTGCAGTTCGGCGACTCGGTTCCGGGGATACGGGAATTTTCTGTGGACCGGGATGGCAAACGCGGACTGCGCTTGCCATCTTGTGAAAACGATCAGGCGAAGGTGTCGACCAGGCCATTGCCGCTGGCCGGAACGGGCACATGGCTGACGTGAACCGCTGCGTCGGCTATATCCACCTGGTTCGACTGGCGTGCACTGCCGCTTTGGCGTTGTTCGCCGAAGCTGCCCTGCTGGTTAGGTGTACCGGCGCTGACATTCGACTGGCCCAACTGGATACCCGCATCATTGAGCATCTCGCGCAGGCGCGGCATCGCGGCTTCCAGTGCATGGCGGACTTCGGGCTGGTGTGCGGTGAAGTTGGCAGTGGCCTGGTTATTGCTCACATGCAGTGTGACTTGCATAGGCCCCAGGTCAGGCGGATTCAGGGTCAGTGTGGCGCTTTGCTGCGCGCCTTGCACCATCCACAATACTTTCTGTCCTAATGCCTGGTCCCAGCCCGGGTTGCCGACTTGCGGTGCGATCTTGTTCGATTGCGGACCTTGTGCATCGCTCAACTGTTGCAAGGCGGCCGCGGTGACCGCTGCCACGGTTTGCGGTGTGGTGACGGTAGCCGGCTCGAGCGCTTTGCTGCCTTGCGCGATAGCGGTGGCCAGGTCGATCTCGGTTTTTACCGGTGCTGCGACGGGCGTATTCTTGGCTTCTGTTCCGCCTTTTGTGGCTTTATCCAGGGCGGCAACAAAGTCAGATTTCTTGCCGACTGCTTCTTTTTCGCTATCAGCGGCGGCCGTGATCAGGTTGGCACCCAGCTTGGTATCAACCGCCGGATCCAGTTCACCTTCGACTTTGACTGTGACGCCCAGTTCGGCATCGGCGCTGGCAGCCGGAGCGGTAGTCGCAACCGCTGCAGTATTGGCCTGGGTGAGGGCGGCGACAAAGGCGAGCAGTTCGGCCGAAACAGTAACCGCTTCGGTATCGCTTTCTTCGGTTTTTGCTTCCGGTGCTGTGACTTTGCCTTCTTCCACCGGCTTGGCAGCTTCGGCGGCCGGACCGGTCTCGGTTTTGGTCTTGTCGCCCTGATTGGTGCTTTCCTTGCCTGGATTCTTGCCGGCTTCGCTAGTGTTGTTGGTGGTATTGCCACGACCGGACATTTCGCGCGACAAGACCTGATTGAACGCACCGGCTTCAGAACTTGGCGCGCTATCCTGTTTGCTGTTTGGCGCAGGTGCCTGCAATACGCTGAGAGGGCTGTTGACTGCTGAAGTGTTCATCGTTGTGCGTCCGTCTAAGTCGTTTATCGTTTGTAGAGCAAGGCTCTCGCTGCGTGTTCGTCGGTCTGTTTCTGGTCGCGTTTATTTTCCTGCAACTGCTTGGCTTTCAATGCGCGATTGGCCAGGGTGCCGTAGGACATGCGTTTGCGTTCACTGGCTTGCCAGGCTGAACGTTCGCGTTCCACGCGCATATGGGCATCGCGTACCACCGATTGCTGACTGCTGATGGCCTGTTCCAGTTTGCCAAGGAATTGCTGGTAATTCTGATAACCGAGTGCGCTCAGGCCGGTGCTCAGGTTTTGCTGGAAACGCGCTGCATAGTCGTCGCGGTATTGCTCCAGCAAAGCCAGTTTCTGCTCGCATTCTTCGGCGGTCTTCATGCATTTTCCAAGACGTTTGGCGGCCTCGTCGGTTTCCTTGGTCGCCAGTTCTATCAGTGTGTCTAATGCAGTAGATGTAGCCATCGTGCTTAATTATATTTTTCGCAGGGCGGCGGCAATCAGTCGAATAGCGAGGCAAGTTGCCCCAAGCTCTCGCTTATGCCGCAGCGTTCGGTAATGTCCTGTTGCAAAAATGACTCTATTTTCGAGTTCAAGGCAATCGCCTCATCCAGCACAGGGTCGGAACCTGCACTATAAGCGCCCACGCTGATCAAGTCACGATTGCGTTGATAGCGGGAAGTCAGTTGTTTCAGCTTGCGCGTCTGCTTTTGGTGTTCGGGCGTGGTGATGTTATGCATCGCGCGGCTGATCGATTGTTCGATATCGATTGCCGGGTAGTGCCCGGCTTCGGCCAGCGAGCGATTCAGCACAATATGGCCGTCCAGGATGGCGCGGGCGGAATCGGCAATCGGATCCTGTTGATCATCGCCTTCGGTCAATACGGTGTAGAAGGCGGTAATCGAGCCGCCGCCTTCCTTGCCGTTACCGGCGCGTTCAACCAGTGCCGGCAGCTTGGCAAACACCGATGGCGGATAACCTTTGGTGGCAGGCGGTTCACCGATTGCCAGTGCGATTTCACGCTGTGCCATCGCATAGCGGGTCAGCGAATCCATAATCAGCAAAACATCCTTGCCTTCATCGCGGAAGTGCTCGGCGATGGCGGTTGCATAAGCGGCACCTTGCAGGCGCATCAGCGGTGGGGTGTCGGCCGGAGCCGCGACCACGACCGAGCGTGCCAGGCCTTCGGCACCCAGGATTTGTTCAATGAATTCCTTGACCTCGCGGCCCCGTTCGCCGATCAGGCCGACCACGATCACATCCGCCGTGGTATAGCGCGCCATCATGCCGAGCAAGACACTCTTACCGACGCCGGAACCTGCGAACAAGCCCATGCGCTGGCCACGACCTACCGTCAGCATGCTATTGATGGCGCGTACACCGACGTCGAGTACATCGGTAATCGGAGCACGTGACAAAGGGTTGGCGGCGCGTACGTTCAGAGGCGCGGCATGCGCTGCATTCAAGGGGCCGAGATTGTCGAGCGGGCGACCGGCGCCATCCAGCACCCGGCCCAATAATTCGATCCCGACCGGCAGATGGCGGCCGCGATCGCTCGGACGGCGGCGCGGATGCGTAACAGCACCAGGGCGCGGCAGCGATTGCACGACTTCGACCGGATAGACGCGGGTGCCGGGGACGATGCCTTCGACATCACTTTGCGGCATCAGGAACAGGCGATCATTTTCAAAGCCGACCACTTCTGCTTCAATCCGCGCGCCGTTGGCGAGCGGTACGGTACAGGCGCTGCCGACTGCCAGTTTGAGGCCGACTGCCTCCATTACCAGGCCGGCGACACGCGTGATACGGCCGGAGACCAGCATTGGTTCGGCGATATCCAGCAGCATGCTGCAATCGCGCAGATAGGCTTGCCAGCGTCCGCTGTTGGGATGGTCGGTGAGCATCAGGCCAGCCAGTCGGATTCTTTGCCGAGGGCAGCGGCAATACGCTGCCAGCGGGTCGACGTGGTGGCGTCGATCTGGTTGGTGACGGTTTCGACGCGGCAGCTGCCACGGTCCATATGCGGGTCTTCAACCACGCGCCAGGCAGCAGTGCTCAATTCATCGCCGAGGTGGCTGGCAATGATGGCGGCGTCGTCCGGATGCAAGTGCAGCAGCGCAGGTTGTTGCAGCGTCGGCAGGTAGTGGATGGCTTCGCGCACCAGTGGCACGATGAGTTCCGGCCGCACATTCAGTGCCGTTTTCAGCATTGCCTTGGCGAGGTCGAGTGCCAGGTCCAGCATATCGCTGGCGATCAGTTCATTTGCCTGTGCGACTTCGGTACCGAAGGTATCGGCAATCTGCAGCAAGGTTTGCTTTTCCTGTTCGGCTTGCACACGGCCTTCGGCCAGGCCGGCAGCACGACCTTCTTCCATGCCGGCGGCATAGCCTTCTGCATGCGCTTCGGCGCGGGCGTTTTCGATTTGTTCGGCCATCGCCGCGATATTCGCGGTATGTGCGGCTGCCGCTGCATTGGCGGCGGCCAGTTCAGCTGCAGCATCCTTGACCGGTTCGACTTTTACAATGGGTTTTTCTTCGTTGAACGAAGTCATTTCCCAACGCTGGTAAGCCGATTGCCGTTCTTTTGGAATGACATTAGACATATGCATCTTCCGCTTTACCGCCCAGGGTCAGCTGGCCTTCATCTGCCAGACGGCGAATGATTTGCAGGATTTCCTTCTGATTGGTTTCCACTTCAGACAGACGCACCGGACCTTTGGACTCCAGGTCTTCGCGCATCATTTCACCCGCACGTTGCGACATATTCTTGAAGAATTTTTCGCGCAGTTCCGGTGTCGCGCCTTTGAGGGCAACGATCAGCGATTCGGACTGGACTTCGCGCAACAGCAACTGGATGCCGCGATCTTCGATATCCATGATGTTGTCGAAGACGAACATCTCGTCCATGATTTTTTGCGCCATGTCGTTGTCATAGCTTTTCAGGTTGGCCATGACGGAAATTTCGTTTTCGCCGCTGAAGAAGTTGAGGATCTCGGCCGCAGCGCGTACACCGCCCATCGGCTTCTTCTTCAGGTTTTCATTACCGGTCAGCAGCTTCGTCAAAACTTCATTGAGTTCGCGCAAGGCGGCCGGCTGTACACCGTCCAGTGTGGCGATACGCAATACCACGTCATTGCGCAGGCGTTCGGTAAAGCGTTCCAATACTTCACATGCCTGGTCGCGCTCAAGGTGGACCAGGATGGTGGCAATGATTTGCGGATGTTCGTTGCGGACCAGGTCAGCCACGGATTGACCGTCCATCCATTTCAGGCTTTCGATACCGCTGGCATCGCGCGCACCCAGGATGCGGTTGAGCAGGGACGCGGCCTTGTCGTCACCCAGGGCTTTGGTCAGCACATCACGGATGTAGTCGTCGGAATCCAGGCCGAGCGAGGTATTTTTCTCGGTTTCGGCACGGAATTCGCTGAGTACGGCGACCAGTTCTTCGCTCTGGATTGCCTTCATCGTCGACATTGCTGCGCCGAGTTTTTGCACTTCGCGCGGACCCAGATATTTCATCACTTCGGCTGCTTCATCAGCACCGAGTGCGAGCATCAGGATGGCACCTTTATGTACGCCGTTATCAATCATTTCCCACCCACGATTTCACAATGTTCGCGACGACTTTAGGATCCTTCCTGGCAAGCTCTTTGGCGGCTTCCAGGTTCTGTTGATAGGTATTCTGGATACCCATAGGTTTGCCATCTTCTTCCAGATGCATTTTCTCGAGTGCTTCCGCGCTTTCATCTTCCAGTGCCAGCGGTTCCGGTGGCGGAGGATTCAATTTGTTGAGCATAGGCTTCAACAATTTGCGATAGAGCAGGAACAGTACGATACCGATCGCCAGGTATTTTGCTGCCTGGATCGCCATCTCGATGATTTCCGGACGTTCCCACAGCGGCGGCTGGACGATTTCATCTTTTTCGACACCGGCGAAAGGGCTATTGACGACGTTCAGCGTATCGCCACGGTCCTTGTTGTAGCCCATTGCTTCTTTGACGAGATCGGTGATCTGGTTCTTTTCTGTTTCGCTCAGTGGCGCGATGGTGACTTTGCCGTCTTTTGCCACCACGCGTTTGTAGTTAACCACGACCGCCACCGACAGGCGTTTCAAACCGCCCATAGGTTGTTGTACATAACGTACGGTTTTATCCACTTCGAAATTGGTCGTTGTGTCTTTTTGCGTTGGCGTTGCATTTGCCGCGGCGGTGGCTGCTGCGGCCGCAGCAGCTGCAGCAGCAGGCGTTCCCGGTGCCGGTGGATTGGTCGCGGTAGACGGGGTGCCGTCGGCGGCCAATGGTGGTGCAGTCAGGGGAGCGGTGGCATTCGGAGCAGGTTGATTGGTGAGAGCGCCAGGAACGCCGGAAGCACCGGTGCCATTGCCACGCGATTCACTGGTTTGCAGGCTGCGTACGGTAGCGCTGTTCGGTACCTGGTTCGGTTTGTAGATTTCAGCCGCTTGTTCGCTGGTCGAGAAATCAACATCCGCAGTTGCTTCCGCACGGATATTGCTCGCACCGACGATAGGCGTGATGATGGATTCGATGCGCTTGGTAATGCTTTGCTGCAGTTCCTGCACATATTTGAGTTGCGATGGATCCAATGTGTTGGAGCCGGCCGGCTTATTGGTTTCCGATAGCAGGTTGCCGGACTGGTCGACGATGGTGACGTTCTTCGGCGACAGCTCAGGCACGCTGCTGGCAACCAGATGCACGATGGCGCTGACTTGCTGTTGATCGAGGGCGCGGCCCTGGCGCAGGTTCAATAAGACGGAAGCGGTTGGTTTTTGCTGGTCGCGTACGAATACCGATGCTTTCGGCATCGCCAGATGTACGCGTGCTGCCTGTACTGCACCGACCGACTGGATAGAGCGTGCCAGTTCGCCTTCCAGCGCGCGCTGGAAATTAACCTGTTCGAGGAATTGGGAAACGCCGAGCTTTTGATTTTCCATCAGCTCGAAACCGACGCCGCCGCCTTTCGGCAAGCCTTCGGCAGCCAGTTTCAGGCGGATTTCATGGACTTTATCTGCCGGTACCAGGATGGCACCGCCGCCTTCGGCGAATTTGTAGGGAACGTTGGATGCCTGCAGCGAAGACATGATGGCGCCGCCGTCGCGATCCGAGAAATTGGAGAAAAGTACCTTGTATTCCGGCTTTTGGCTCCACAGCACCAATGCGATCATGATCGCGATCACGGCTGCACTGCCCAGCATCAGCATAACCTTGCGGCCATTAGGCGATTTCGCCATGTCCATGAAGCTGTTCTGCATATTGGTGGTGGCGCTTGCCTCGGCCGGAACGCCGGGTGGCAGACCGCCTTCGCCTGCTACGACTACTGCCATGATTGTGCTCCTGCGTGGCTATCGTCAAATCGGATTGGTGTATTCATCGCTGTTCTCGCTCTTCAAGCTTTTTTCCGTAGCTTGAATTGTCGGGCTTGCGGGGAATTTCAATCTTTGGAATAGAGCAATATTTCTATGGCTTATCAGACCGATCCAAATCAGGGTGCGTGATAACTTGTCGAGGTAGTTTGAACACCCTTGCGGGCAACAGATCAAGATCAGCTTAGGCAATTATAGTGCTTGCAAGCAACAAGATGGAGAGAATGATGAAAGTCGGTGGAATTGATTCAAGCGCAATAGATGCAATGGTGGCCCAGCTCAGGGCAGCCGCCGCGCGCTCCCAGGCTCCCAGCGTTAATCCGCTGGGCGGTATGGCGCAGCCGGAAAAGACGGCAACCCGGGCGGACTTTTCGCAGGCGCTGAAAGCGTCGCTGGATAATGTGGCCAGTGCACAAAACAGCGCCAATCAGATGGGCGAGAAGTTTTCGATGGGGGACGACAGCGTCAATCTGTCGGATGTGATGGTTTCGATGCAAAAGGCGAGTATTTCATTCCAGGCTACGGTACAGGTACGTAACAAGCTGGTATCGGCCTATCAGGAAATGATGAATATGCAGGTATAGGGCAGAAGGGCTGCAAAACAGCCCTGTTTTATATCCTTGCCCTCAGGATGCCGCGCTCGCGGCATCCCAGCTTCCCCGCTTAACCGAGTCCGGTTGCCTTCGCGTTTTGTTCTCTTTCAATCTTGGTGATGTACTTTTGCACAGTCGCCAGCGTGCCGTTTGACGGATTAATGAATTCACAGCCGATGCGGTTGATGCTTTTGCCATTGGTCAGTGTCAGTTCCAGCACATTGCGTACCTGTAGCGCGACCGTAATGAGGCCGCTGCCGGGCAAAACAATTTTGCAGTTCTGATAGGTCAGCCCGATGGTCGTGCTCAGCAATTTCTTTTCATCCACCAGGGAGACTCCGCCGCCGCTGATATTGTGCAGCGTGGTCGCAACCTCTATGGTTACGCCCTCGGTGGTATAGGGTACGGTGCAGGACACCGGCGCCGTCAACGGCGTGGGTACCCGATAAAACTCGCGGCGTTGCAGGCGGACGACACTGGTCGGCAGGGGAATGACGAAAGCCGGCAGGTTTTCATACATACAACTCTCGGCCGAAGGCGAGTTGAACAGGATCCGGATATTTTCGAGAACGGTTTCGAACGATAGCTTATTGCTGTCCAACACCCGCTGATTCATGATCGCGGTCGGTGCACAATCGAGCAGGACCGTATCGTTTGTTTCATCAATATTGAGAATGGATGTAACAATCGTGTCGGCACCGTGATTGATGACCATCCTGACCAGCTGATTGCGCTCACCTATGCTGCGCAGCAAGGCGATAACCTCCCGGCGCGAGCGAACCCGGAACGGGTTCATATCGTCATTTTCGTGATCGCTTACAAGTGTCATTATTATTTCTTTAAAACCGTAGGTAATTCACCGGCACTAAAAATTGCAACTGGTCATGATACATTGCCGCCGCCCTGTTGGGCAGCCTCAACGCGATATAACCATGCCAGGAGCTCCGCCACCGCCCGGTACAGGGCAGGCGGGATATGCTCATCCAGCTCAACTTGCAATAACAGTGCCACCAACTCTTTCGACTCATGGATGGCGACGCCGTGTTCTTTGGCGCGCTCTATGATTTGTTCCGCAATTGCACCGCGCCCCTTCGCCACTACGCGTGGCGCCGAGTCATTACTCTGGTAGGCAAGCGCTACGGCTTGCTGCGGCGGGGTGGTCTTATCCATCCTGCTGCTTTACTAATAGTGATTCCAAAGGTGATCCTGCCGCTCCCAGCGCATCGGCCAGCAGTTCGCCATGCGTACGCAGCGCGCTGGCGGTCTCGGCACTGGGGGTATTCACCTGGATTTGTACTTTATCGCCGACCAGCCTGATTGATGCCGATACGGCTCCCAGCGTCGGCAGCGAAAATCTTACCGTGCTGTTCCAGACCGGCTCCGGCTCGGGCTGCTCCTTATTCTTTTGCGGTGTCTCATCCGAGATTTCCCACTCCAGTGCTTGTCCGGGAAACAGTTCGCCCTGCCACATCACACGACGCTGCTCCAGCGTATCGAGTTGCAGGCTGATCAGTTTGACCGCTTCGGTGCCGGCAAATTCCTGTTGTTTGCCGGTCACCGGTGCGATGGCTTCCTGCAGGTCTGCGCTACGCATGCTTGCTGCCGCGCGCTGCGTATCCGGCAAGGGACGCTCACCCGTGACAAATCCGCGCAGGTTATTGACGAGGCGATTGAGTTCGCCACCACCGGTTTCCTCAGTCTCGGTAGCGGGCTGGGGCGTTCCGAGTAGCGATGTTGTAACGCGTTTGGCCGGCGGTTCACGCAATAGATCAGTGGCCGGACGAGCGCCCAGCGCCCATTGCGCGACATGTGATTCATAGAAGAGTCCGCTGAAGGCAATTGCATTTTGCAGCGCACCGGCGATTTGTGGTGCCGATGCACCCGGTGCAGACAGCAGCGGTGTCTTGCCGACCAGCGTGGTTGGCATACCGCCTTCCTGCGCCAGTTGCAGCATATTGCCGATCAGGCGACCGGCATTGCTTAATGAGGTAGTTGCTCCGGGATCGGGTTTGCCGAGCAGGAAAGTGGGGCGCGGTTGCACCGCCAGCAAGGTCAGGTCTATGGTATCGCCCGCTTTGGTGCCGGGCGGCAGCGCCATACTGGCAGGCGCATTATTAATCTTGACGAGGAAATTGCCGTCAGCCAGACGTGACAGGACTTGCGCCTGGTATTCCTTGCCAAGCGTAAGCTGGATGAGCCGGTCTAGTGATTCCTGTTTGGCTTGTCCCAACGCCGTTGCCGGCGTGGTTGCCTCGATCAAGATTACGGGCCGGGTACCTGTGATATCGGCCCGTGGCAGCATAAATTAGCCCGAGTTAATTCGACTGGCCGGCACCATAGGCGTGATTGAGTTTGCGCTCAGTGCCGGTACTGTTAATGAGCATGGACAGTTTTGCCATCCATGGTTCGGTGATGTTCCGGATTTCGCGGTCATCGGCCAGGATCTTTTTGATGATCTCGACCTTGCGTTCGCGTTCGGCGCCGGTGAGGGCGACCGGTGTTTCACCGCTCTTCAACATGCTGACTTGCGCCGCACAGCGTTGTTCCAGCGCAGTCAATTCTTCCCAGTCACCTACGCGTGCAGCAGCAAGCATCTGATCGGTAATAGTTGCGACGTTCTCGTACAGACAAATGATTTCTTGTTCGTTCATCATCGATCAGGCTTTCATTAAGCGGGACATATTAGGTGCGAGTGCATCGTAGGAAGATGCTTGTATTTGCCCTGGCAATCCGGTGACCGGTGCCGGTTCCGCAGTTTTCGGAGCAATTTCTTCCCACGCACTTTTGATATCGTTGAGCAGGGTTTGTACTTCATGAATGATTTCGGCATCGTTGTTCAGGTTCGCGAGCAACAAGCGTCCGACCATATATTCATACAGTGCGTCGAGATTGATTGCAATTTCGCCGCCTACCGATTTGTCGAGGCTGGCGCGCAGGCCGTTTTCGATAATCAAAATACCCTTGGAAATGGCTTTGCCTTTTTCCGGGATATTCCCCGCCTGCATTTGTTGCAATGCATTGTTGAGTGCGATTTGCACACCTTCAAACAACATGATGATGAGCTTGTGCGGATTGGCTGCTATTACGCCAGTTTCCATGCCAACCTTGGCATAAGCATTTGCTCCGCTTTGCGGTGATCCAAACATTGATGTCTCCCCTTGTTCTACTTAGCTAGAGCCGTTGTTCGCAGCAATTGCGGCGAGCTGCTGTGTCAGGTAATTCTGCGTCGTCTGCATGCTTGCCACCAGCGCATCCAGTGCCGAAAACTGCTTGCGATAGCGTGCCTCGATAGCGGTCAGGCGGATCTTGAATGCATCAGCATCATCAGTAACACGTTTGATGTCGCTGTTAAGGCTGTTGGTATTGCCCGCAATCAGGCCTTCGCTGCCAATGAAGCTGTCAGTCAGTTTGTTCAAGCGGTCAGCATAACCCTGGGAGAAGTCGATTTTGCCGCGGCTGCCCAGGGCGCCACCGATGACTTCTATCTTCAGGCCGGCTGCATCGGAGCCCTTGGCAGCACTCAGGATTTGCCCGGAACCGGTCGCCTGCATGCCGCCTATCGTGCCTTCGACATCGACACCGTTGGTGCCGCTCGATACTGTGCCTAACAAAGTAGAGACCGGTGTGCCGGTTTCCGAGTTAATGCTGATTTTGGAAGCCGAGCCGTAGCGATCCGATTGCAAATTGAGGAAGCCGTTGCTGTCGATGGTAGCGGTCACTTTGGAAGCAACCTTCACCATTTCAGGTGCGCCGTTGATGGCCGATTGCACCATGGCTGCCAATTCTTTGGCTGTATAGGTGCCTTCAGTCAGACTGATTTTGGCGCTGACGCCATCGACCGTAATATTCATCTTCGTATTCGGTGCGATGGTGGTGCTGCCTGCGTTCAGGTTGACGTCGCCTTTCATTTCCGCGCGGGTTGCCAGCTTGGTGACAGTAATGTCATAGCTGCCGGCCTTGGTGGCCGAGGTAGAACCGCTGAAGTTGATCAGGCTGTCGGTTGCCTTACCGACCGTGGCAAACAAACCGGCGATATCGTTGTAGTTGGTTTCCATTGCCTTGCTGAGCTTGGCGGAATCCACTGCGAGCGTACCGTCACGTTGCACGGTGATACCGATTTGCGGCAAAGACATATTCGTATTGCTCAAGCCTTCCAGTGAGGCCGACAAGGTCTTGCTGATCTGTTCCTGGATCGTACGTACGGTGGAATCACCTACCAGCAAGCCGCCGGTATTGGTTTTTGCATCGTATGCCGTCAGTTTCTTGATGGTCGCATTGAGATCGTTATACGCCTTGATAAAATCTTTAACACTGGTTTCTACCGCTGCCGTATCTTTGGCAATGGTCATGGTGGTGTTGCCGACTTTGGAAACATTCAAGGTCACACCTTGAACCGCTTCCTTGACTTCATTGGTCTGGCTGTCAACGAAGAAACCATTCACCGTCAATTGCGTGTTTTGCCCGGCGCTGTTTTGTTTCAGCGATTGCGTGCCGGCCGGATCATATCCGAGCAGGCTTTGCAATGCGGGGTCGCCGTCGACGTCGATTTTCATGCTCGAAGCGGCACCGGTTTTATTCGAGGTAAACACCAGATGGTCGGGGGCATCGCTACCGTTGGAAACCAGGGTCGCGGTGACGCCGATATTGGCCGCGTTGACTGCATCACGTATCCCTTGCAGGGAGTTGTCGCCATTTTTGATGGTGACAGTACCGGTCGCTTGCTTCGCATCTTGCGTGAAAGTGGCGCCGGTGTACTTGCCATCAGTCAGGGTGCCGCCTGTGATGCTGCCAAACTGGAAGGTAAGGGTGGTCGTTGCACCACTGCCTATCAGGGCGGTTTTGCTGGTTTGTCCTGCAGTCGACAGGCTATGCGCCTGTGCCAGCTGCGTGACATTGATTTGATAATTGCCGGTCGCTGCCTTGGTGCTGGCAGTTCCGCTCAGGATGGTTTTGTCCGCAACTGTGGTTTGCAGGTTATCAAAAGTCGAGCTTTTACCAAGCGTCGCCATTGCGCTTTGAAATGCGCTGAGTGCGCCATTGAGCGTGCCGTAAGCGGATAATTTGGCTTGATAGCTCGCCTCTTTTTTTGCCATCAAGGTCAGAGGCTGGCTTTCAGCCGTCATGAGCTTGGTCAATAAGTCGTCGAGGGGTAAACCGGAGCCAACGCCGATTGTTGAAACGGCCATTTGCTTCTCCTGCTAGAGAAAAACCACAATATAAAGGAAGGCAGACGAGGGTAAGGCCAAGGTTAGAGGGCGAATTACCCGTCTGTTTGATGCAATTTATGCTTTTTGCTTCACCAACAAACCTTGCAATTTATCCAAGGCTTTGGAAATTTCGATCGCTTCGAGAGACGGCATCTGACGAATCACTTCCTTCGTCTGCTGGTCGACCACTTTGACGATGGTGCGATTGCTGTCCGAGTCGACGGTAAATTCCAGGTTGGAGGATAAGCCTTGCAGTGCTTTGTTGATGCTTTGTAGTGCTTGACCGACCTGGCTTTGCGCGCTGGCGGCATCCGGTTGCTGGACAGCTCCGGTAGTGAGTACGGGGGCAGAAGCACCCTTGGCGGCAGGACTTGCCGTGCTGCTATTTACGGGCAGCGGTTGCGGATCGATTCGTGTCCCTGCTTTGACGCTGCTAGCAATTTGTCCGATATCCATAATTGACTCCTGTTGTAACGAATCCCCGGCTACGAAAATGCAGCCGGGGATTCATTTCTTACTACGCTGCTGACGGGCTAGGATTAGCCACGGAGCAGGGCGAGCACGCCGTTAGGCAGCGAGTTCGCTTGTGCCAACATTGCGGTACCAGCTTGTTGCAAGATTTGACCACGTGTCAGGTTAGCTGTTTCCGAAGCGAAGTCAGCATCCAGGATACGGCTGCGAGCTGCGCTCAAGTTTTCGCTGGTGGTGCTGAGCGAAGAAACAACTGATGTGAAACGGTTTTGCAGAGCACCCAGCGAAGCGCGGGAAGAGCTGATGTTTGCCAGAGCAGAGTCAATGACTTGCAATGCATCGTTAGCGCCGCTTGGGATACCGTTGGTCAGTTTGGTGATATCGATGCTGGCAACCGACGACAGTGCGCTGGAGTTGGCAGCTGCAGTGAAAATCGTGCCTGCAACCGATGTGCCAACTGTGAACGAACCCGACGAGTTGAATGCCAGTGTGCCACCGACAGTCATCGAATCGCCAATTGCTGCTGCATCCAATGCGCCACGAACCAGTGCTTTGGCGGTACCGGTGCTGCCTTGTACTGTGGTCGAGTTGTTTGCAACCAGATTGTTGGTGATACCGATGTCGTAACCTGCGCCTTGTGTCAGCGAGATTTTGCCAGTCGATGTATCTGCAATTGCGTTGATACCGGTAACGCCGGATTGTGCATTGATCGCTGCAGCCAAGCCGCCGACGTCAGTTGCAGTTGCCATTGTTGCGGTAACTGTTACTGGGTTAGCCGAACCGTCAGCTTTTGGTGCGCCCTGGATCGTGAACGATTGGGTACCGGCTGTGAAGTTAGCCATTGTAGCTGTGGTGGTTGCAGTTGCTGTTACACCAGTCGAACCGGATGCCGAGTTGATACCTTTAGCGATAGCGAAAGCAGTCGCGCCAGCAGCAGCGGAGTAGGTCGATGTTGTACCGTTACCTTGTACTGTCAGAACTTGCGCAGCATTTTGGTTGACGCCGATGGTGCCGGCCACAGTACCTGCGAACGACGAAGCGCCCGAAGTATTGCCAGTAGCGGTTGTTTTGATCGCGTTGTTACCGATAGCGGAAGCTTGTGTATTGCCGATCGAGAAGTTGATCGTTTGGTTCGCGTTTGCGCCAACCTGGAATTGTGCATTGCTCAGCGAGCCGTCCAGAACGTTCTGGCCGTTGAACTGGGTTGTATTAGCGACGCGGTTCAACTCTTGTTGCAACTGGGCGACTTCTTCTTGCAGCGAAGAACGGTCAGATGCGGAGTTGGTGCCGTTGGCTGCTTGCACTGCCAGGGTACGCATACGTTGCAGCAGATCGGTTGCTGTACCCAAACCGCCTTCAGCTGTTTGTGTCATCGAGATGCCGTCGTTTGCATTTTGTGCAGCACGGGTCAAGCCGTTGATTTGGCTTGTCATACGATCAGAAATTGCCAAGCCTGCAGCATCATCTTTCGCGCTGTTGATGCGCAGACCTGACGACAGGCGTTGCAGCGAAGTAGCGAGGGAAGATTGCGATGCGGTCAGGTTGCGTTGTGAATTCAGCGACGAGATGTTGGTATTAATGACTGCGGCCATGTTAATTCTCCTGTTGTAGTCCGATGGAAGTCCGACTGAAGCACTTCAACGCCTGCTTTGCGATTTCTTGCATATACAGCGTCGTTGTAAGTTTTATCGGACGGTTCCGGGAAAAGTTTAGTGATTGACTGAAACTAATTTTTCCCGGTCTCGCCCGAACTGCAGCCAGATATGTCCTTTGTCGGTTGCTATCTGGAAAATCTTTAAGGAAATAATGTGAGATTTAAAACAAATAAAAAGCGAATTTACCCTTAACTTTTCCGATTTCCTGTCGAATGGGAAGTTGCTAAAAATGTCACTATCTATCCATCCAGCGCTGCTAGCTGTCGTAAAAAATAAACGAAAAACTTTGAGGGAAAAGGGCGGGGATGGCAAAAAAACAGCGGGAAAACCGCGTTGAGACAGGCATTGAACGAGACTTTTCTGCTGAAATCCTGCTTCAGGGGCGGGATCTGCCGCCCCTGATTTGTCTCATTGGGCAGGAATGACGCGATTTTTGCCGGCTTTTTTGGCTTCGTAGAGGGCAATATCCGCCCGTTTGACCATCGCGGCCTGGTCTTCCCGTTCTTTGCGCAGCGCGACGCCGGCGCTGAACGTCATCAACAGGCGGGTGTGGTTGTGCATAAAGATCTGTTTGGTCAGCTCACGCTGCAGGCGCGTGATGGTCAGGATTGCCTCTTCCAGCGGGGTGTCGGGCAGTACGATCAGGAATTCCTCGCCACCGAAACGGGCAATCACGTCCATCGTACGCAAGGTGTCCTTGATGACGCGCACCAGGTGGATCAATGCTTCATCGCCGGCCATATGGCCATACTTGTCATTGATTTTCTTGAAATCGTCGAGGTCCAGCATTGCAATACAGAGGGGCGATGCACGACGGTCGGCACGTGCTATCTCGCGTTCCAGCACATCATCCAGGCCGCGCCGGTTCAGGCTGCCGGTCAACTGGTCTTCGCGCACCAGTTCGCTCATCTGTTCGAGTTGCAGCTCGAGGTTATGGATGCGCGCTTCCGCATCTTCGACATCCTTGCGGGCCGCCAGCACGATATCGCGTGAACGCAGCGCCTCGGTCTGTGCAATGCGTGTCTCGCGTTTGACTTCGTCGAGGATTTTGCTGAGTTTGTTTATGTCCGCAGTTTGCGTGATCTCTTTGGAATACCTGTCAATTTGCTGGTGATAATTGCCAGTGGTATTAGCGATATCTGCAAGGCGATCGATGAATGTGTTGACCATGTTTTTGACGGAAACTTTGGCATCGTTGATGCTGTTTTTCAGCGTGCCTTGTTTATAGATAACTTCTTTCAGGCTGCGCATCACTTCATTGAGCGCAACATCGTTGATAGGGGCCGAGATCAGGTTGCGTACCGCTTCAATTTGTCCGTGCATCCATGAATCGTGCTCCAGCAAGCCGCCGATGTTTTCCAGCAGCAGGCGGAACAGGCGCAATAGCATCTCGTGCTGCTGGGCCATGTCGCCGCTCTTGAGTTCGATCTTGAAGCAGAGTTGCTTGAGCTTGACGGATACCTCATTCAGGCTGGCTTCGGTATTGGCATCCTTGACCGAGCGCCCGAGTGCTTCGGCTTCGGCAGCCAGATCCGGCGCGCCTTGCAGCAGCGACGCGACGGCGAGCGTCAGCGTACGGGTCAGCAAGTCACGCAGGAGCGCTGGTTGCGGATCGTCGACCAGCGACAGGGATTGCGTGTTTTGCACGACGGGAGCGACGGCTGCACTGCTATTGGCTTGTATCGCCAGTTGCGTTTGATAGTGCTTGACCAGTTGCGCCAGGCCTTTGCTGAAGTCGGGCCAGTACGAAGTAGTGGCTGCTTCCTGCAGGGTCTTGCCGATGATGGCGACGCCGTCCGGTGCAGTCGACAGGGACGCGGCAAACTCCGCCAGGATTTCTTCCGGTGTCGGTTGTACGGCGTAGCCTGCAATCTCATCATAGATTGCACGATACGCATCGGGAGTCGGGGCTATCCTGCGAACAGCCAGTTGGCGAAAAGCTTCTCGTGCAATTTCAGCAGGGTTTTGTGACGGGGTGTCTCGCTTGTCTTGCATGAATGCACGCGCGTTTCTTTATTGTTGAATGGCTGGATATCAGCCTATTCCGCAATAATATAACTATGTAGACAAGTTTGATGAGGGGATTAAGCAGGCAAATGCTGACCACTTTGTCGCTTTATCCAAAACGCAACAAAAAGCGGGGAAAGCCGCGTATTACTTTGCCTGTAAGGCGATGCGTTCAGTCGACCAAATGGTTTTTGATAGCGTAATGCGTCAATTCCGCATTATGGCGAAGTTTCATTTTTTGCAACAAACGTGAGCGATACATGCTGATGGTTTTGACCGACAGCACCAGTTCATTGGCAATGTCACTGACGGTTTTGCCCGATGCGATCATGGTCAGGGTCTGGTATTCGCGATCCGACAAGGTTTCATGCAGGGGCGTTTCGTGGTCATCGCTGATCTGGTTGGCCAGTTCCTGCGCCAGCGCCGCACTGATGTATTTGCGACCGGCGGCAACCTGGCGTATCGCATTCACCAGCTCTGCAGGTGCGCTTTGCTTGTTCAGATAGCCGGAGGCACCTGCCTTGAGTGAACGTATCGCGTATTGGTCTTCCCTGTGCATGGAGAGCATCAGGACCGCGATCTTCGGGGATTCTTTCTTGACCTGCTTCAGTACTTCAATGCCGCTTCTATCAGGCATTGAGATGTCCAGCAACAATACCTGGCAAGCGCCTTCGCGGGAGAGTTTGATCGCTTCTATGCCGTTTTCGGCGTGGCCTGCCACAACGATATCTTTCGTGTCAGCAAGGATCTGCTTCAAACCCTCACGTACGATCGCATGATCGTCGGCAATCAAGACTTTAATTACATTCTTCGTTGTCATTGTTCTTATAGAGTCTGCATAACCGCGCCAGATTCTAGTTGGCTATTTGTCTGGATGTGACAAATTTTGGCGCACCAAGGTTCCTGACCGCCAAATTCTGTCGTTTAATGCCCAATATTATTCGTCTGGATGTTGCCAGACACTGGTGTAGTGGGCAAGGGTAGGTTAATAGCAACGACTGTGCCACCTTTTGGCGCGGTACTGACCGACAGGCTGCCGCCCATCGCCACCGAGCGCTCAACCATGCCGCGGATGCCGAATGATTTTGGCTTGGCGCGATCAGCCAATTCTATGCCGCGGCCATTATCGATAATCTCCAGGCGCACGTATTGCGGCGTGTGCATCAGTTGCACCGAGACCAGGCTGGCCTGCGCATGTTTGGCGATATTGGTCAGTGCTTCCTGGAAGATGCGGAACAAAGCTGTCGCCTGGTCCAGATCCAGATCGATCTCGGCCTGGTTCGAAACGAATTCACACGGAATGCCGAGCTGCTTTTCAAATTCCTTGCTTTGCCAGTCGATTGCCGCCACCAGGCCAAAGTCGAGGATGCCGGGCCGCAGGTCGCCGGCGATGCGATGCACGGTTTCTATGGTGCGATCCACCAGTGATTCGACATAGGCGGCCTTTTCCAGCAGTTCCGACGATTTGCCGGGCAGGCGGCGCGTTAATAATGCCAGCGCCATTTTGATGGCCGTGAGGTTGCCACCGAGGTCGTCATGTATCTCACGTGCGATGCGGGTACGTTCCTTTTCCTTGACGGTGTTGACGTGTTCCGACAGCTCGGCGAGTTGCGCGCGCGAACGGATGATTTCTTCCTGCTCCAGTTTGCTGGCAGTGATGTTGGTCATGATGCCTTCCCACTGCACGCTGCCATCCTCCAGCGCACGCGGTGTGGCACGCAGGTTAATCCACTTGATGTCTTTCCATTCCTCGACCCAGATGCGACCTTCCCAGTTCCAGTTATTCATCTGCTCGGTGGAGACGCGCATGGTTTCACGATAGGAAGCCATGTCCTGATGCAAAATCAAACCGGTGAACAGTGCAGGGTTGTCGCTGAGTGCTTCCGAGCTGATGCCAAGCAAAGCTTCGCAGCCATCGCTGACATAAGGAAAAGAAAACCGGCCATCCTTGCGCAGGCGGAATTGATATACCAGGCCGGGCGTATTCGACACCATCGCACTCAGGCGTGATTCGCTGGCACGCAAGGCTTTATCCGATTTGTCGCGCGAGCTGACGTCATTGCCAATTGCGATGATGGACGGTGCAGTATCGGAGGCCAGGTAAAACAATTGGAATTCAATCGGATAGCTGCTGCCGTCCTTGCGCGTGTGCTCTGTATTAATTGCGATCGAGGTATCGCGGCCATCTTGCAAACCGCGGATAAACTGAACGTAGGCTTCCTCGCTCACATTCCGTGCGAGGCAGGTCGGCGACAATTTCGTCAATTCATCCAGGCTGTATTGCAGATTTTTGCACGCAGTCGGATTGACGTATTCGAAGTGCAGGGAATTGCAGTTTAAAACGTAGATCTCGCTGAACGATCCTTGCAGGATCGTTGGCAGCCATTCGGCATGCATCGTGTTAATGATGTTTCCCTTTTGTTCAATATTGCTTGTTATGTGACGGGCGACCATCTCGTCTCCGGCAAGCTATGCGTTATATATGATTGCAGCTGAAAACTGCTGGGGCGACTTTAGCATAAGTTATTTGTACTGATGCCTGTTAGTACTGATGTCCATAGTTCAGCGAAACGGATGCGCAGGTCGCGCTTCGATCTTCTTATATATAGATGTTTATCTGAACACGTTTTAAAACAAGGGTGGGATGCTGCAGTAATGCCGTCCCATAGTAAGGAAATATGCTTTTGTTGAATAAATTAAATAAAAATCTGCAGACTAGGCTTCCAAAATGAATTCTACTCATGCTATAATTTTTTCTTTCGCGGCTGTAGCTCAGCTGGATAGAGTACTTGGCTACGAACCAAGGGGTCGTGGGTTCGATTCCTGCCAGCCGCACCAGATATAAAGGGTCCATCGCAAGATGGACCCTTTTTTCTTTTCTGCTTTCGATTCTTTGTAAAAACCATTCCGGTTTTTAATTCCAATTTCCTTCGTTTTAAATACATCGCGAATTGTTGGGTGCATCTCTCCTGCTGCTGCTTCGTTTTTGCGATGCTGTAACGGCCAAAACGCCTGGTTTCCATACCAGCTGTGATTGGCTTGAGTGTTGGCAATAATGTGAAGCCACGGCAAACGCTTGCTGCCGGCATCGATATTTTTCAACATATTTGTGACATGGCAGGTGATATTTGGCTGCCAATCTTGTTAAATTGCACTAAAATAGTGCGCTCTGTGAAAAAACAGATTCAACTGATTCCTTCACCTAGTAAAGCAACGCTCTATACAGGTTGTGACTTCAACCTGTGGTCCGATACTGCATCGGATGCGTACTTCCCCATTTATGTTAGGAGTAATTTTGACTCACGCCACCGTGGACGGCTTTCTTGCCATGGTCGCCAAGCGCGACCCTCATCAACCAGAATTCTTGCAGGCTGTTAAAGAGGTCATGCTCAGCTTGTGGCCCTTTATCCAAAACAATCCGAAATATGCAAAGGATGGTTTGCTGGAGCGACTGGTAGAAGCCGAGCGCGTCATTCAGTTTCGCGTGTCCTGGGTTGATGACCGCGGTCAGGTGCAAGTCAATCGTGCTTTCCGTATCCAGCACAGCTCGTCGATTGGTCCGTTCAAGGGCGGCATGCGTTTCCACCCATCGGTCAACCTGTCTATCCTGAAATTCCTGGCTTTCGAGCAAACCTTTAAGAATGCGTTGACGACTTTGCCTATGGGCGGCGGCAAGGGCGGTTCCGATTTCGATCCTAAAGGCAAGAGCGATGGTGAAGTCATGCGCTTCTGCCAGGCCTTGATGTTTGAACTCTATCGCCACCTCGGTTCGGATACCGATATCCCGGCCGGTGATATCGGCGTTGGTGCGCGCGAAGTCGGCTATATGGCCGGCATGATGAAGAAACTGTCGAACGACACTTCGGCTGTGTTCACAGGCAAGAGCCTGGCTTACGGTGGCAGCCTGATGCGTCCTGAAGCAACCGGTTACGGTACGGTTTATTTCGCTGAAGAGATGCTGCGTCATAGCGGTAAATCCTTTGACGGCATGACGGTTTCTGTCTCCGGCTCCGGTAACGTGGCGCAGTTTGCAGTTGAAAAAGCAATGGAGCTGAATGCAAAAGTCGTGGCGATGTCGGACTCGGGCGGTACGGTTTACGATAAAGACGGCTTCAATGAAGAGAAGCTGGAAGCAATGAAGGAATTGAAGAACGTGAAGCGCGGTCGCGTGGAAGAGTTCGCCAAGCAATTCAAACTGCAATACGAAGCAGGCAAGCGTCCTTGGCATATCCCGGTGCAAATTGCCTTGCCGTGCGCGACGCAAAATGAACTGGATGGCGATGACGCGGCAACCCTGATCAAAAACGGTGTGGTGTGCGTAGCCGAAGGTGCGAATATGCCTTCGACGCTGGAAGCAGTTGATGCCTTCATCAAGGCGCGCATCCTGTATGCACCGGGCAAGGCCAGCAATGCGGGTGGTGTTGCCACTTCCGGTCTGGAAATGTCGCAGAACGCCTTGCGCCTGTCCTGGCATCACGCTGAAGTGGATGAGCGCCTGCATAGCATCATGAAAGAAATCCACATGAACTGCGCGCATCACGGCAAGCGTGCTGATGGTTCGATCAACTATGTTGACGGCGCGAACATTGCCGGCTTCGTCAAACTGGCGGATGCGATCTTGGCGCAGGGCGTTTATTAATTTGCATCAATAATTTTAATACCTTGCTCCATGGCATCAATCTGAACGCTTCCTTAACGGAAGCGTTTCTATTTATACGTGTTATCCCTCATCAACAAGCGTTTAACCTGCCGCGCAAATTGTGCCATTATGAGGAGATCGAATATCTGTCAGTCGGCAATTGAATATCTGTCGGACCCTAAACGCCGAAAAGATCTATAATTGCTTCATTGATGAAATAAATGAACTGAATGGATCTTGCTTGTAACTGCTTTCAGGTGTCACCAGCAAGGCCATCTCCAAAAATGAAATCCCGTTCTTCTTTTGTCTATATCTGGTTTGCCTTCTTGCTGCTCTTTTCGCAGCACGTTGCGTTCGCCGGTGCGCTGACATTTGTACAGCAGACGGCTTTCGATCATCAGTGCACGCTGGAAGAGGGTGATTCCGCCGACGGCAATCTTTCCAAACATCTTGCATTAGACGAATTTGATGACGGCGCCTCGTCGTTGTCGATTAGCGTTTTTGTGCCGCAATTGATCGTGGCACGCCTCGAAGTCACCTTCGAGCAATTCCTCTCGGTAGCCTCGCTACCATATCGTTCCCGCGCACCTCCTCTCGTTTAGCAGGCATTTGACGTAATGGCGTGTGCTGTCCGCACACCTCTGGCCGTGTTGGTCAACGTCATCTATCACACGAATAAGTCACAGATCGTCAGATGGTCTTGACCTGCACCGGAAACCTTACGTTTCCCCTATTCGGATGCCTGCAGTCAAACAATTAATTTCGAAACATGCTGGCTGGCTCGCAATGTCTTAACCGACGGGCCCCACCGCTGTTTCCACGTTTATGACTTCTTGAGAGGTGGTTAGAAATGAGCAACAATCAAACAAGTACGGCCGATATCCAAGCCGTCAAAGGTTACAAAAATCGCTGGATGCAACTCATCATCGGTATCGTATGTATGGGTTTCGTCGCGAACTTGCAGTACGGCTGGACCTTGTTCGTAACACCAATGGACAATGCCCATCACTGGGGCAAGGCTGCGATCCAACTCGCATTCTCGATCTTCATCGTGACTGAAACCTGGCTGGTTCCTATCGAAGGTTACCTAGTCGATAAATTTGGTCCCCGTCCTGTTGTTGCCGGTGGCGCTATTTGCGCCGGCCTGGGCTGGATCATTTACAGCTTCGCATCGTCGCTGCCAATGTTGTACGCCGGCGCAGTTGTCTCCGGTATCGGCGCTGGTTGCGTCTACGGTACCTGCGTTGGTAATGCCTTGAAATGGTTCCCGGACCGTCGCGGCCTGGCAGCTGGTTTGACCGCTGCCGGTTTCGGTGCCGGTGCTGCGATCACAGTGATTCCTATCGCTAACATGATCCAATCGGCTGGCTACGAAAAAACCTTCTTCACCTTCGGCATCATCCAGGGTGTATGTATTTTCGTATTGTCGATGTTGCTGGTAAAACCGGTTGCTCCTAAAGCTGCAATCGCAAAAGCCGGTTCCGCTACCAAGGTTGACTACACCACCAAGCAAATGTTGAAGTCGCCAGTGTTCTGGGTGCTGTATGTCATGTTCGTGCTGGTTGCATCGGGTGGTTTGATGGCAACTGCGCAATTGGGTCCTATCGCTAACGACTATGGTCTTGCTTCGCTGCCGGTTACCCTGTTCGGCGTGACCTTGCCACTGTTGACCATGACCCTGTCTATCGACAACGTTGCCAACGGCATCACCCGTCCATTGTGCGGTTTCATCTCCGACAAAATCGGTCGTGAAAACACCATGTTCATCGTCTTCATCGGCGAAGGCCTGGCATTGCTGGGTTTGATGACATGGGGCCACAATATGTACGCGTTCATGTTCTTCGCAGCCTTGATCTTCCTGTTCTGGGGTGAAATTTTCTCGATTTTCCCAGCAATCTGCGCCGACATCTTCGGTAGTAAATTTGCCGCCGGTAACTCGGGTACCCTGTACACCGCTAAAGGTACTGCTGCTTTGCTCGTACCACTGGCATCAGTGTTGGCTGTCGGTGGTGGCTGGAGCCGCGTATTTGTGGTGGCGGCAATCATCACGATTGTCGCCGGTGTATCGGCTAAATTGATCCTGAGCCCAATGCGCAAGCGCATGCAGGCCAAAGATGCAGCAGTACAAGCAGCGGCGCAAGACAAACGAGTTACTGCTTAATCGTCTGAAATCAGATCGCCAGGAGCCGGGCACCGCAATGATCGTGGTGCCGGTTTGCTGAAATAGCCTTCCTTCCGGGGAGCGCAATAAAAAAGGCTGATGCCATAAGCATCAGCCTTTTTTCGTTTACGGCTGAATAGTGTGGTGCTTACATGCGGCCAAAGCCAAACATGCCGTCCCGTTCAAAGCGCATATCCTGCGCGTTTTGCATCATCTTGACGATGCCGTTATTGTCGAAATGCACATGCATCACCGAATTCCAGACGCCGGCTTCCTTGTACGGGTAGCTCCAGACTTCAAGCTGCAATCTTGATAAGTAAGAGGTTTCAGATGGATGGCCGATAGTGCGCAAGACATCGTCCTTGGTCGCGATGCCCGGCTTGATGGTGGCGAATTTCTCCACTGTTAACACTTGTTCATAAGAAACAAGGTTGCCGCTGCGGTCAAAGCGCGCCATATCGGTGGCTTGGCCCCACGGGTTGCGCGTATACTCCAGTAAATACCCGTTGCGGTCCTCTATCCTAGAGGTGGGGCGTCCGAGTTTGGCGACCACCGAAGCCTCCGGTTCGCCTATGGCAATAGGTGGGGGCATGAAGCTGGCGCAGGCACCCAGCATCAGGAGTACTCCTCCCAGGATTGCTTTTTGACCATATTTCATGCTGTTTTCCTCAAATAAATGCGCTAAGTGTTTGAATCCGCTGGGTCTTTCCGTTATACTGCGGGGCTGGTTAATTCGACCAGTTTTTTTAATCGTTGTTCACGGTGTATGGGGTCAAGACTCTATGCATCGCATGTGAAAGGTAGTTTCATGTCTCTCGAAAAAGCAAGCAAGGCAGCTATTGTTGCCGATAACGCCCGCGGTCAAAACGACACCGGATCGCCGGAAGTTCAAGTCGCATTGTTGACAGCTCGTATCAACGAACTCAACAGCCACTTCAAAGCACACACAAAAGATCATCATTCCCGTCGTGGTTTGATCATGATGGTTAATCGTCGTAAGAGCCTGTTGTCCTACCTCAAAGGTAAAGACGCTACTCGTTACCGCGATCTGATTGTGAAGCTCGGTCTGCGCAAGTAATTTCGTTGCGCTATTTTATCCGGCTTTCATAGATAAAAATGCCTGCGTCAGTTCTCTGATGCGGGCATTTTGTCTTTTGGTGGTTTGTACTTGTTTGTAATGCAGTTGGTAAGAAAAACGATCGCTGCCCGATCGTTTGTGGTGAGGTGAACGACAGCGCCTGAAAATCTGTCGGTAAAATTAGAAAGGAACACCGTGTTTAATAAAGTCACTAAAACCTTCCAGTATGGCCAACATCAGGTCACGCTTGAAACCGGCGAAATCGCCCGTCAAGCATCCGGTGCCGTACTCGTCTCGATTGAAGACACAGTTGTGCTGGCTACTGTAGTGGCAAAAAAAGATGCCAAGCCAGGCCAGGACTTCTTCCCATTGACGGTTGATTACGTTGAAAAAACCTATGCTGCTGGTCGTATCCCAGGCGGTTTCTTCAAACGTGAAGGTCGTCCTTCCGAAAAAGAAACACTGACATCGCGTCTGATCGATCGTCCGATTCGTCCGCTGTTCCCTGAAGGCTACCTGAACGAAGTTCAAATCATCATTCACGTGATGTCGGTCAATCCTGAGATCGATCCGGACATCGCAGCAATGATCGGTGCATCGGCTGCATTGTCGGTTGCCGGTATCCCATTCGCCGGCCCGGTCGGCGCAGCGCGCGTTGGTTACATCGACGGTCAATACGTATTGAACCCAACCACTTCGCAATTGGCTAAATCGGATCTGGATCTGGTTGTCGCCGGTACCGAAATCGCGGTTCTGATGGTTGAATCCGAAGCAAAACAATTGTCCGAAGAAGTTATGCTCGGCGCAGTTGTATTTGGTCACGAACAAATGAAAGCTGTTATCGACGCAATCCATGATCTGGTACGCGACGGTGGCAAGCCTGAAGTGCAGTGGAGCCCGGCGCCCAAGAATGAAGCGCTGATCTCGCGCGTTGCACATTTCGCAGAAGCGAAACTGCGCGCTGCATACCAAACCAAAGACAAGCAGGCACGTACCACCAAGCTGAAAGATGCATTTGCAGAAGTGAACAACGAGTTGGCGGCAGAAGCTGCTTCCATCGGCGCTGCTGCTCCTGACACAGCTGAAGTCGGCAATATCCTGTTTGACCTGGAAGCCAAAATCGTTCGTTCGCAAATCCTTGAAGGCGAGCCACGTATCGACGGTCGTGATACACGTACCGTACGTCCTATCACCATCCGTACCGGCGTATTGCCGCGTACCCATGGTTCGGCATTGTTCACCCGCGGCGAAACACAGGCACTGGTTATCGCCACCCTGGGTACCGCACGCGACGAGCAAAAGATCGATGCATTGATGGGTGAGTACTCGGACCGCTTCATGTTGCACTACAACATGCCGCCGTTCGCTACCGGCGAAACCGGTCGCGTTGGTACTCCTAAGCGTCGTGAAATCGGCCACGGCCGTCTGGCTAAGCGTGCATTGGTTGCTGCATTGCCGGCACCGGAAGATTTCAGCTACTCGGTACGCCTGGTTTCGGAAATCACCGAATCCAACGGTTCGTCGTCGATGGCATCGGTTTGCGGTGGTTGCCTGGCATTGATGGACGCCGGCGTGCCTATGCAATCGCACGTTGCCGGTATCGCCATGGGCCTGATCAAGGAAGGCAGCAAATTTGCCGTCCTGACCGACATCCTGGGTGATGAAGATCACCTCGGCGATATGGACTTTAAAGTGGCTGGTACTGCAAACGGTATCACCGCTTTGCAAATGGACATCAAAATCCAGGGTATCACCAAGGAAATCATGCAAGTCGCTTTGGCACAAGCTAAAGAAGGCCGCGTGCATATCCTCGGCGAAATGGAAAAAGCGGTACCTAGCGGCACCACTGGCGAATTGTCTGATTTCGCACCACGCCTGATCACCATCAAAATCAATCCGGAAAAAATCCGTGATGTGATCGGCAAGGGTGGCGCAGTTATTCGCGCATTGACCGAAGAAACCGGTACCCAGATCGATATCAGCGATGAAGGCGTGGTCACAATTGCATCGGTTGATGCAGCTGCTGGCCAGGAAGCCAAACGCCGTATCGAAGAACTGACCGCTTCGGTTGAAGTTGGCAAAATCTACGAAGGTACTGTGCTGAAATTGTTGGATTTCGGTGCCATCGTGCAAGTAATGCCAGGTAAAGACGGCTTGCTGCACATCAGCCAGATCGCCAATGAGCGCGTCAATGCAGTTGCCGATTACTTGCAAGAAGGTCAGCAAGTACGCGTCAAGGTACTGGAAACAGATGACCGCGGTCGCCTGAAACTGTCGATGAAGGCAGCTGTTGCGGAAGAGAACCCGGAACCGGCGGCAGCACAAGAGTAATCAGCATCTTGTATGTCAGAAGTATAAAAACCGCCCACTGCGCAAGCTTTGGGCGGTTTTTTCATTCTGTAAGAGTGGTGTAGCGTTTGACCACGCTTGCTGCAAGGGGCTAGAATAGCGGGTTATTGAAATTATGGGTTTTATATGCGCCGCAAACTCGTCGCTGGCAATTGGAAAATGAATGGCAGCCTGGCTGCCAATACTCTATTGCTGACGGAGATTAAAAGCGGTTTAGGCAATGCAACATCTGATGTTGCTGTCTGCGTCCCGTCTCCTTATTTTGCGCAGTGCCAAGGTTTGTTGAATGGTGCTGCGATCGCCCTCGGTGCGCAGGATGTCTCCAGCCACGAAGCAGGTGCATATACCGGCGAAGTATCGACCAGCATGTTGCAGGAATTCGATTGCCGTTATGTGATTGTCGGTCACTCCGAACGCCGCGCCTATTTTGCAGAAACGAATGAATTGATCGCACAGAAAACCGTGCGTGCACTGAACGCAGGTTTGACGCCTATCGTTTGTGTTGGTGAAACACTGGACCAGCGCGAAGCAGGGCAGACCGATAGCGTGGTGGCAGAACAACTGAATGTCGTATTGGCATCGATTGCTGCAAGCGATCTGGCAAAGATTGTTGTAGCATACGAGCCGGTTTGGGCAATAGGCACCGGCAAGACGGCAACGCCGGCGATGGCGCAGGAAGTACATGCGATGTTGCGCAAGCAGCTGCAGGCAAAAAATGCCGAAGCGGCAATGCAAGTCAGAATTTTATACGGCGGCAGCATGAAGCCGGAAAACGCCAAAGAGTTGCTTGCCATGTCAGATATCGACGGCGGCCTGATTGGCGGAGCGGCATTGAAGGCAGCGGACTTTCTTGCAATCGTTCACGCAGCCTGAGTCGCAATAGCTTTATTACGAATTACCTAAATACTGGAACTTAAATGAATAGCTTTCACACCATCATCGTCGTCGTTCAAGTCTTGTCGGCACTGACGATCATCGGCCTCGTCCTGTTACAACATGGTAAGGGTGCCGATATGGGCGCATCCTTCGGTTCGGGCGCTTCGGGCAGCTTGTTCGGTGCGACCGGTTCGTCCAACTTCCTGTCCAAGTTCACAGGTGTTGCTGCAGTCATCTTTTTCTCTGCAACACTGGGCCTGGCGTTCATTGGCAACAAGCCGGCGACACCTAGTGCAGGCGTGATGGAAAACCTGCCGGCATCCGCTGTTCCGGGTGCTGCTGCACCTGCACAAACTGCACCTGCTGCTGCGCCTGAAACACCGGTTGCACCAGGTGGAAGTGCTCAATCAAATCAGATTCCAAAATAAGCGCGTTTTATTCGCGTTTTGTTCTTGTTCTAATGCAATTGCGCATTGAACAAATGTGTCAAAGCAGGTTAGAATGTGCGTCTTGCCGACGTGGTGAAATTGGTAGACACGCTATCTTGAGGGGGTAGTGGCGAAAGCTGTGCGAGTTCGAGTCTCGCCGTCGGCACCAACAAAAATTCTAAGCCAGCAAGGGGGCATACCTAAGCTGGCTTTTTATCGACAAATTGTCGTTTGATTCAACGGATTATTTTGCAAGCCAATTAATCGTTCAACATACTGCGCTAATCGTGAACCTCGAAAACTATTTCCCCGTTTTGCTTTTTATTCTGGTTGGTATCGGCGTTGGTGTCGTGCCACAAGTGTTGGGTCGTGTACTGGCTCCGCACAAACCGGATGCACAAAAACTTTCCCCTTACGAATGCGGTTTTGAAGCGTTTGAAGATGCACGTATGAAGTTCGACGTGCGCTACTACCTCGTCGCGATTCTCTTCATTCTGTTCGATCTCGAAGTTGCGTTCCTGGTGCCTTGGGCAGTGGCAATGCGCGAAGTAGGGATGCTGGGATTTTGGTCAATGATGATTTTCCTTGGAGTGCTGACCATCGGTCTGGTGTTCGAATGGAAAAAAGGCGCGCTGGATTGGGAGTAAGTCATGGCAATTGAAGGCGTATTGAACGAAGGTTTCGTAACCACCACAGCTGACAAGCTGATCAACTGGACCCGTACAGGCTCGATGTGGCCAATGACGTTCGGTCTGGCATGCTGCGCAGTTGAAATGATGCACGCAGGTGCGTCGCGTTACGATCTGGATCGTTTCGGTGTTGTGTTCCGTCCATCCCCACGTCAGTCCGACGTGATGATTGTGGCCGGCACACTGTGCAACAAGATGGCACCTGCATTGCGCAAGGTGTATGACCAGATGGCTGAGCCACGTTGGGTTATCTCGATGGGTTCCTGTGCCAATGGTGGCGGTTACTACCATTATTCGTATTCTGTTGTGCGCGGCTGTGATCGTATTGTTCCGGTCGATGTTTATGTTCCTGGTTGTCCTCCAACCGCTGAAGCGTTGTTGTACGGGATCATGCAGTTGCAAAACAAGATCCGTCGTACCAACACGATTGCTCGCTAAGGCTGGTTTTTAAATGACGATCAAACTTGAACTCCTTGAAGCCGCTCTGCGCAATGCGCTCGGCGACCAACTTCAAAGCCTGACGCAGGCATTGGGCGAAGTCACCATTGTTGTTAAGTCGCATGATTATGCGTCTGCAATGCGTGTACTGCGTGACCACGCTGACCTGCGCTTTGAAGAAATGATTGATTTGTGCGGTGTCGATTACTCGACATATGGCGATGGCTTGTGGGAAGGCCCACGCTTCGCTGTGGTTTCGCACCTGTTGTCGATCAAGCATAACTGGCGTGTTCGCGTGCGTGTATTCGCCGCTGACGATGAAATGCCGGTAGTCGCATCGATGATTGATATCTGGGCTACCGCCAACTGGTACGAGCGCGAAGCTTTTGACTTCTTCGGCATCCTGTTCGAAGGTCACAACGATTTGCGTCGCATCCTGACCGACTATGGTTTCATCGGCCACCCATTCCGCAAAGATTTCCCAGTCTCTGGCTATGTTGAAATGCGTTACGATCCGGAACAAAAACGCGTCATTTATCAACCTGTAACGATAGACCCGCGCGAAAATGTGCCGCGCGTGATTCGTGAAGAACAATACGGGGCGAAATAATGGCCGAAATTAAGAATTACACCCTCAACTTTGGTCCTCAGCATCCTGCCGCGCACGGTGTGTTGCGTCTGGTTCTGGAGCTCGACGGCGAAGTTATCCAGCGTGCCGATCCGCATATTGGCCTGTTGCACCGCGCGACAGAAAAACTGGCTGAACAAAAAACCTATCTGCAATCCGTGCCTTACATGGATCGCCTCGATTACGTCTCGATGATGTGCAACGAGCACGCGTATGTGATGGCCATCGAAAAGATGCTGAACATCGAAGTGCCGCTGCGTGCACAGTACATCCGCGTGATGTTCGATGAAATCACCCGTATCCTGAATCACCTGATGTGGCTCGGCGCGCATGCGCTGGACGTCGGTGCGATGGGCGTGTTCCTGTACGCATTCCGCGAACGTGAAGACCTGATGGACTGCTACGAAGCAGTGTCGGGCGCACGTATGCATGCTGCTTACTACCGTCCGGGTGGCGTATATCGCGATTTGCCGGACACCATGCCGCAGCACAAGGCATCGATCATCCGCAACGCAAAGGCGATCAGCCAGTTGAACGAAAACCGTCAAGGTTCCTTGCTCGACTTCATTGAAGACTTCACCAATCGTTTCCCGACCTATGTCGATGAATACGAAACCCTGTTGACCGATAACCGTATCTGGAAACAGCGTCTGGTCGGTATCGGCGTGGTTTCGCCGGAACGTGCAATGGCCATGGGCTTTACCGGCGCGATGCTGCGTGGTTCGGGCGTTGAGTGGGATCTGCGCAAGAAACAACCATACGAAGTGTATGACCTGATGGACTTCGATATTCCGGTCGGTACCAATGGCGATTGCTACGATCGTTACCTGGTGCGCGTCGAAGAGATGCGCCAATCGAACCGTATCATCAAGCAATGCGTCGAGTGGCTGCGTAATAACGCAGGCCCTGTCATGACGGACAACCACAAGGTTGCACCGCCATCGCGCGTTGGCATGAAGTCGAACATGGAAGATTTGATTCACCACTTCAAACTGTTTACCGAAGGCTTCCACGTGCCGACCGGTGAAGCATATGCAGCGGTGGAACATCCGAAGGGCGAGTTTGGCGTGTATCTGATTTCGGATGGCGCAAACAAACCATATCGTATGAAGATTCGGGCGCCAGGCTTCCCGCATTTGCAAGGCCTGGATGAAATGGCCAAGGGCCACATGATTGCCGATGCAGTAACCATCATCGGCACACAAGATATTGTGTTTGGTGAGATTGACCGCTAATAGCGGCTCAATATTTGAGGCATAGACATGCTGTTATCAGAGCAAACGTATAAAAGAATCGACCGCGAGGTCGCCAAGTTCCCTCCAGATCAAAAGCAGTCTGCGGTCATGGCCGCACTGCAGATTGCTCAGGACGAGACCCGTTGGCTGCCGCCTGAAGTGATGCAAGATGTCGCTGACTACCTGGGCATGCCTGCGATCGCGGTGCAAGAGGTTGCGACCTTCTACAATATGTACAACACCAAGCCGGTCGGCAAGTTCAAGATCTCGGTGTGTACCAACCTGCCATGCCAATTGTCCGGCGGCGAGAAGGCTGCGCATTACCTGAAACAAAAGCTCGGTATCGATTATCGCGAAACCACGGACGACGACCTGTTCACACTGGTTGAAGGTGAATGCATGGGCGCTTGCGGTGATGCGCCTGTGATGCTGGTCAACAACAAACGTATGTGCAGCTTTATGTCGGATGAAAAAATCGACGCCCTGGTAGAGGAATTGAAGAAATGACCAGTCTGCATAACCGTCATATCAAGCCATTGATTTTCGCCGGCCTTACCGGTGACAACTGGGGTCTGGAAGAGTACGTCAAGCGCGGTGGTTACGCATCGCTGAAGCGCATCCTGAGCGAAGGCATGACGCCTGAGCAAGTCATTGCCGAAGTCAAGGCATCGACCCTGCGTGGTCGCGGCGGCGCTGGTTTCCCGAGCGGCCTGAAGTGGAGCTTCATGCCGAAGAATTTCGCAGGCCAGAAATACCTGGTTTGTAATTCCGATGAAGGCGAACCAGGCACATTCAAGGATCGCGACATCCTGCGCTACAACCCGCACTCAGTAATTGAAGGCATGACTATCGCTGCCTATGCAATGGGCGTCAGCGTCGGCTACAACTACATCCACGGCGAAATTTTCGCCGAGTACGACCGCTTCGAAGAAGCGCTGGAACAGGCGCGTGCAGCCGGCTTCCTCGGCGACAACATCCTGGGTTCCACACACAGCTTCCAGTTGCATGCATTCCATGGTTTTGGTGCGTACATCTGCGGCGAAGAAACCGCCTTGCTGGAATCGCTGGAAGGCAAAAAAGGCCAGCCACGCTTCAAACCGCCGTTCCCGGCCAGCTATGGTTTGTACGGCAAGCCAACCACGATTAACAATACCGAGACTTTTGCTGCGGTTCCGTTCATCTTCCAGGTGGGCGCTGAAGCGTATGCGGCAATCGGCAAGCCAAACAATGGCGGCACCAAGATTTTCTCGGTGTCCGGTGACGTAGAGAATCCAGGTAATTACGAAATCCCTCTGGGTACTCCATTTGCTGAGCTGCTGAAGCTCGCCGGTGGCGTACGCGGCGGTAAAAAGCTCAAGGCCGTGATTCCTGGTGGTTCGTCCGTTCCGGTCGTCAAGGGCGACCTGATGATGGCGACCGACATGGATTACGATTCGGTTGCCAAGGCAGGTTCGATGCTGGGCTCGGGCGCTGTCATCGTGATGGATGAAACACGTTGCATGGTCAAAGCACTGTTGCGACTGTCTTACTTCTACTATGAAGAATCCTGTGGTCAGTGCACGCCGTGCCGTGAGGGCACAGGCTGGTTGTACCGCATGGTGCATCGTATCGAGAACGGTCAGGGCCGTCCGGAAGACCTGGACATGCTGAACTCGGTCGCTGACAACATTCAGGGTCGTACCATCTGTGCTCTCGGTGATGCCGCCGCGATGCCGGTACGTGCAATGATCCAGCAGTTCCGTGAAGAATTTGTATATCACATTGAGCATAAACATTGCTTGGTGCCCGCTTACATTTAGCCGATCACTTCGTTTAGTTATAAACCTAGTGAGAACACTGAAGTCAACAAAAGCAAAGCCATGGTTGAAATCGAAATAGACGGTAAAAAAGTCGAAGTGCAAGAAGGCAGCATGGTGATGGACGCTGCCAATAAACTTGGCACCTACATCCCACACTTTTGTTACCACAAAAAATTGTCCATCGCGGCGAACTGCCGTATGTGCCTGGTAGAGGTTGAAAAAGCACCTAAGCCATTGCCGGCCTGTGCAACGCCAGTTATGCCAGGCATGATTGTCCGCTCCAACAGTGAGAAGGCCGTCAAAGCGCAAAAAGGCGTGATGGAATTCCTCCTGATTAACCACCCGCTCGATTGCCCGATTTGCGATCAGGGCGGCGAATGCCAATTGCAGGATCTGGCAGTCGGCTATGGCGATTCCTCTTCGCGTTACGAAGAAGAAAAACGCGTAGTGGCACCGAAAGATGTCGGCCCGCTGATCTCGATGAAAGAGATGAGCCGTTGCATCCATTGCACACGTTGCGTCCGTTTCGGCCAGGAAGTTGCCGGCGTGATGGAATTCGGTATGCTGGGTCGCGGTGAGCACGCAGAAATCACTTCCTTCGTTGGCAAGACCGTTGATTCCGAATTGTCCGGCAATATGATTGATCTGTGCCCGGTTGGCGCACTGACATCGAAGCCGTTCCGCTACAGCGCCCGTACCTGGGAATTGTCGCGTCGCAAATCGGTCAGCCCACACGATAGCCTCGGTGCAAACCTGATCGTGCAAGTCAAGGCCGGTAAAGTCATGCGCGTGCTGCCGTTGGAAAACGACGACGTCAATGAATGCTGGATTTCGGACAAGGATCGCTTCGCCTATGAAGGCTTGAACAGCGAAGACCGCCTGACCAGCCCAATGATCAAGCAAGACGGCAAATGGCAGGAAACTGACTGGCAGACCGCGCTGGAATACGTGGCGCACGGTTTGCGCAACATCAAGCACGAACACGGTGCTGATGCGATCGCTGCATTGGCAACGCCGTACTCGACACTGGAAGAGTTGTCGTTGTTGCAGAAACTGGTGCGTGGCATCGGTTCCGAAAACATCGACTTCCGCCTGCGTCAATCGGACTTCTCGCTGGATACCGGCGTGACACCTTGGCTCGGCATGTCGATCGCAGAATTCGGCGCATTGAAACGTGCATTCGTTATCGGCTCCTTCCTGCGCAAAGATCATCCATTGCTGGCAGCGCGTCTGCGCCAGGCAGTGAAGCAGGGCGCCAGCGTCAGCATCTTGCACGCCAGCGATGACGACCTGTTGATGCCAGTTGCAAACAAAATGATCAAGGCGCCATCGGATTGGTTGTCGGCACTGGGCGAAGTTGTAGCTGCCGTGGCGCAAGCCAAAGGCATCTCGGCACCAGCCGGTTTCGATGCGATCCAGCCTTCCGCTGAAGCGAAACAAATCGCAGCAAGCCTGTTGTCCGGCGAGCCAAAAGCAGTGTTGCTGGGTAATGCAGTATTGCAGCATCCGCAAGCAGCTAAATTGCACGCAGCGGCACAGTGGATTGCACAAAACACTGAAGCCAAGTTCGGCTTCCTGACAGAAGCAGCCAACAGCGTTGGTGGCTATCTGGTCAATGCGGTTCCAGGTGCCAACGGTGCCAACGCAGCGCAAGCATTTGCGCAGCCTCGTAAAGCATACGTTTTGCTGAATGCAGAACCGGAACTCGACAGCTTCAACCCGCAAGTAGCACGTGCTGCGTTGAACCAGGCTGAGATGGTTGTTGTGATGTCGCCTTACAAGCACGGCAATGATTTCGCCGACGTCTTGTTGCCGATCGCACCGTTCTCCGAAACCTCCGGTACTTTCGTCAATGGCGAAGGCCGTGCACAAAGCTTCAACGGTACCGTCAAGCCTCTGGGCGACACCCGTCCGGCATGGAAAGTCTTGCGCGTACTCGGCAACCTGCTGGAATTGAGCGGTTTCGACTACGACACATCGGAAGCGATCCGTAACGAAATCATCGGTGCCAGCGCGCCGGCAGAAGCAAACCTGTTGCCACGCCTGAATAACTTCGGCAAGGCAGCGCCGCAAGCAGAAGTCGCAGCGGCCGGCTTGCAACTCGAACGCGTAACGGATGTATCGATTTATGCAACTGATGCGATCGTGCGTCGTTCCCAGCCTTTGCAACAGACCAACGACGGTGCAGCGCCAAAAGCGTGGTTGTCGGCGGACCTGGCTGCCAAGCTCGGTATCGCTGCCGGTGATCAAGTCAAGGTAACGCAAGGTACCGGTAGTGCAGTATTGGCTGCCGCGATCGATGCGAAGTTGCCGGTTAATGTGGTGCGCGTAGCGGCAGGACATCAGTCCACAGCCGGTCTGGGCGCGATGTTTGGTTCTATCAGCGTGGAGAAAGCGTAATGGATCAATTGTTTGCATCCATCCACGCGACGGGTCAATCATTGCTTGGATACTATTGGCCGCTAGTTTGGAATTTGGTCAAAATTATTGCAGTTGTCGCCCCATTGATGGGTGCTGTAGCTTATTTGACTTTGTGGGAACGTAAGGTCATCGGCTGGATGCACGTTCGTCATGGCCCCAACCGTACCGGTCCTGCAGGTTTGCTGCAACCGATCGCCGACGGCGTCAAACTCTTGCTGAAAGAGATCGTTGTTCCGGCCAAGTCGAGCAAGGCTTTGTTCGTGATCGCTCCTATCATGACCATCATGCCGGCATTGGCCGCATGGGCAGTGATTCCATTCGGACCGGAAACAGTGTTGGCAGATGTCAACGCAGGTTTGCTGTTCGTGATGGCAATTACTTCACTGGAAGTGTATGGTGTGATCGTCGCAGGTTGGGCTTCGAACTCGAAATATGCTTTCCTCGGCGCGATGCGTGCATCGGCACAAATGATTTCGTATGAAATCGCGATGGGCTTCGTGTTGGTGATCATCCTGATGGTTACCGGCAGCATGAACCTGACCACTATCGTAAACACGCAAAACACCGGTCGTTTTGCCGAGATGGGCCTGACTTTCCTGTCGTGGAACTGGTTGCCATTGCTGCCTATGTTCTTCATCTACATCATCTCGGGTACGGCTGAATTGAACCGCCATCCGTTTGACGTGGTTGAGGGCGAATCAGAAATCGTTGCCGGTCACATGGTTGAATACTCGGGTATGTCGTTCGCGATGTTCTTCCTGGCTGAATACGCGAACATGTGGCTGATCTCGATCATGGCTACGCTGATGTTCCTGGGCGGCTGGACATCACCTATCGATATGGCGCCGTTCACCTGGGTACCAGGCTGGATCTGGTTGGGTCTGAAGACATTGATGGTCGTAACCATGTTTATCTGGTTCCGTGCATCGTTCCCACGCTATCGCTACGATCAAATCATGCGTTTGGGTTGGAAAGTGTTTATCCCACTGACACTCGTTTATCTGTTGATCGTCGCGATCTGGATGAAGACTCCGTGGAATATCTGGAATTAATGCAGCAGGGCTGAGCAAAAAGGGAAGCCAAGATGGAAGCAATTAAGGATTTTTTCGGTAGCTTGATGCTGCGCGAGCTCTTCAAAGGGCTGGCGTTGACAGGTCGCTACATGTTTGCACGCAAGATTACCGTGCAGTTCCCGGAAGAGAAGACTCCGCAGTCGCCACGTTTCCGTGGTTTGCATGCACTGCGTCGTTACCCGAACGGGGAAGAGCGTTGCATCGCCTGCAAACTGTGTGAAGCAGTGTGCCCGGCGATGGCAATCACGATCGAATCGGATCAGCGTGAAGACGGCACCCGCCGTACCACCCGTTACGACATCGATCTGACCAAATGTATTTTTTGCGGCTTCTGCGAAGAGTCGTGCCCGGTCGATTCGATCGTGGAAACACATATTCTGGAATACCACGGCGAGAAGCGCGGCGACTTGTACTACACCAAGGAAATGTTGCTGGCAGTAGGCGATCGCTACGAACCAGAAATCGCAGCAGCACGCACCGCCGACGCGGCCTATCGTTGATTTAATAGTATGGGTCGCTGTTACCGGCTGACCTCTTGCTGACTTTTTGCTGATTTTTAGACTGCTTATGGAATTTACAACTGTCTTGTTCTACGTGTTTTCAGCGATTCTCGTACTCGCTGCTATACGCGTTATCACCGAATCGAATCCGGTTCACGCGGCGCTGTTCCTCGTGCTCTCGTTTTGTTCGGCTGCTGCACTGTGGATGTTGCTCAAAGCTGAGTTCCTGTCCATCGTACTGATCCTGGTCTATGTCGGTGCGGTCATGGTGCTGTTCCTGTTTGTGGTCATGATGGTCGATATCAAGCTCACCAAACTGCGTGAAGGTTTCTGGGGTTACCTGCCATTGGCAGCAACCATCGGTGTCGTGATCGTGCTGGAAATGGCATTGGTATTGTTCCGCGGCTTCTGGCGCTCGCATACCCAAGTCCCTGAAGTGTCGGCCAATATCGGCAACGCCAAGGAACTGGGCAAACTGATCTACACCGACTATCTGTATGCGTTTGAAATTGCGGCGGTGCTGTTGTTGGTCGGGATGATCGCAGCAGTGGCATTGACCATGCGCAAACGTAAAGACAGCAAGTACTTCGCTCCTGGCGACGCAGTTAGAGTTAAAGCCAGCGATCGTCTGCGTGTCGTAAAAATGAAGGCGGATTCCGCTCGCGCCAATGGCGATTCACCAGCTGCTCCTGCAGCAGAACAAAAGTAAGGGGAGTGTTGTGGAGTTATCGCTCGTACATTACCTGATTCTTGGCGCGATTTTGTTCGCGATCTCGATCGTTGGTATTTTTCTGAATCGTAAGAACATCATCATCTTGTTGATGGCTATCGAATTGATGCTGTTGGCGGTGAATATGAATTTCGTCGCTTTCTCCTATTTCCTGGGTGATGCAGCCGGTCAGATTTTTGTTTTCTTCATCTTGACGGTGGCTGCTGCTGAAGCTGCGATTGGTCTTGCCATTTTGGTTTCCATGTTCCGTACTCTGGATACCATCAATGTCGAAGATCTTGACGGCCTCAAAGGCTAATCCCAAAAAATAACGATAAGGTTCACTCATGGCGGGGCAACTTAACCCACACCTCCTTCTGATCGTACCGCTGGCGCCACTTGCCGGCTCGATGATTGCTGGATTGTTCGGTACAAAATTTTTCGGTAACCTGATTGGTCGCAAGACGTCGCATACTGTGACGATCCTTGGCGTTCTGATTTCATTCATCTTGTCATTGCACACGTTATCGCTGGTTATGGATGGCGCGACCTTCAATGGCAATCTGTACACATGGATGACAGTCGTCGGACTCAAGCTTGAAGTCGGTTTCCTGGTCGATAGCCTGACCGCGATGATGATGTGCGTCGTGACCTTCGTGTCGCTGATGGTGCACATCTACACGATCGGCTATATGGAAGAAGACGAAGGCTACAACCGCTTCTTCTCGTACATCTCGCTGTTCACGTTTGCGATGTTGATGCTGGTCATGAGCAACAACTTCCTGCAACTGTTCTTCGGTTGGGAAGCAGTGGGCCTGGTTTCTTACCTACTGATCGGTTTCTGGTACACCAAGCCGACCGCTATCGTGGCGAACATGAAGGCCTTCCTGGTCAACCGTGTCGGTGACTTTGGCTTCATCCTCGGTATCGGCCTGTTGTTGGCGTACGCTGGTTCGATGGACTACGCAGAAGTCTTCGCAAAGAAAGAACAACTCGCGACCCTGACGCTGCCTGGTACCGACTGGATGTTGCTGACCGTCGCCTGTATCTGCCTGTTCATTGGCGCGATGGGTAAATCGGCACAGTTCCCGCTGCACGTCTGGCTGCCTGACTCGATGGAAGGCCCAACCCCGATTTCCGCACTGATCCACGCGGCAACCATGGTTACCGCCGGTATTTTCATGGTGGCACGTATGTCGCCGCTGTTCGAGTTGTCGGATACCGCCTTGTCCTTCGTCCTGATTATCGGTTCGATCACTGCGTTGTTCATGGGCTTCCTGGGCATCATCCAGAACGATATCAAGCGCGTGGTTGCTTACTCGACCCTGTCGCAACTCGGTTACATGACTGTTGCATTGGGCGCGTCCGCTTACTCGGTTGCCGTATTCCACCTGATGACCCACGCGTTCTTCAAGGCTTTGCTGTTCCTTGCTGCAGGTTCCGTCATCATCGGTATGCACCACGATCAGGACATCCGCAACATGGGTGGCTTGCGTAAGTACATGCCTATTACCTGGATCACATCCTTGCTCGGTTCGCTGGCATTGATCGGTACGCCGTTCTTCTCCGGTTTCTACTCGAAGGACAGCATCATCGAAGCAGTGCATGCAACCACGCTGTTTGGTTCCGGTTTCGCTAACTTTGCGGTATTGGCTGGTGTATTCGTTACGGCGTTCTACTCCTTCCGTATGTACTTCCTGGTATTCCACGGTGAAGAGCGTTTCGGTAAAGAGCATGCACACCATGACGATCATGCACATGCGAAAGCTGCGCATGCTCATGATGACCATGCACACGATGCGCATCACGCTGATGACGACCATGGACATGACGAACATCACGGTCTGGCACCAGGTCAGAAGCCGCACGAGTCACCGCTGGTCGTGACCTTGCCGTTGATCCTGCTGGCTATTCCATCGGTGCTGATTGGTTTCTTCGCGATCCAGCCTATGTTGCACGGCGACTTCTTCAACGGTGTAATCACCGTCAGCGAATCGCATGGCGCAATGGCCGAGTTGAAAGAACATTTCCATGGTGCGGTTGCAATGGCGATCCACGGCTTGTCGACAGCGCCGTTCTGGCTGGCTGTGGCAGGTGTTGTGTCGGCTTACTACTGCTACATGATCAACCCGCGTGTACCGGCATGGTTCTACAAACATTTCCATGCACTGCACACGCTGCTTGAGAATAAGTACTACATGGACAAATTCAATGAGGTTGTCATCGCCGGCGGTGCACGTCTGCTGGGTGGTGGTTTGTCCAGAGTCGGTGATAAGACATTGATTGATGGCCTGATTGTTAACGGTAGTGCCAAAGTAGTAGCTTGGTCCTCCCGCGTGATTCGTGTACTGCAAAGCGGTTACATCTATCACTACGCATTTGTCATGATTCTCGGCATGCTGGGTTTACTGAGTTATTTCGTGATATTCCCGTTGTTCGCCAAATAAGTTAGCGAAATAAAGTAAATAAAAACATGATGCAGTCAACATTTCCCCTCTTGAGTCTCGCGATCTGGCTACCAATCGCGTTCGGTGTGTTCATCCTGGCCGTAGGCCGCGATACCAATCCAAACGCGGTGCGCGTCCTGTCGCTGTTTGGTTCTATCGTCAGCTTCCTCGTCACTTTGCCGATCGTGGCAAAGTTCGACAATGCCGCACACGGCATGCAGTTCGTCGAAAAGATGAAGTGGATCGACATTTTCAACATTAACTACTCGCTGGGCGTAGACGGCCTGTCGATGTGGTTCGTCATCTTGACTGCCTTCATTACGATTTTCGTCGTGATCGCAGCGTGGGAAGTGATTGAAAAACGCGTAGCCCAGTACATGGGCGCGTTCCTGATCCTGTCCGGCCTGATGATTGGTGTGTTCTGCGCACTGGACGGCTTGCTGTTCTACGTGTTCTTTGAATCGACACTGATCCCGATGTTCATCATCATCGGTGTCTGGGGTGGTGCGAACCGTGTGTACGCTTCGATCAAGTTCTTCCTCTACACCTTCTTCGGTTCGCTGTTGATGCTGGTGGCCTTGCTGTACCTGTACTTCAAGTCGGGTCACAGCTTTGACATCCTGGCATGGCACACATTGCCGTTGCCTATGGATGCTCAGATCCTGATTTTCCTGGCATTCCTGATGGCATTTGCGGTCAAGGTTCCGATGTGGCCAGTGCATACATGGTTGCCGGATGCCCACGTGGAAGCGCCTACCGGTGGTTCCGTTGTACTGGCAGCGATCATGCTGAAACTCGGTGCATACGGCTTCCTGCGTTTCTCGTTGCCGATCACACCAGACGCCAGCCACTATCTGTCGGGCTTCATGATTACCTTGTCGCTGATCGCTGTTATCTACATTGGTCTGGTTGCACTGGTACAAACCGACATGAAAAAGCTGGTTGCTTATTCGTCGATTGCACACATGGGCTTCGTTACCCTCGGCTTCTTCATGTTTAACGACATGGCAGTGCAGGGCGGTATCGTACAAATGATTTCGCACGGTTTCGTATCCGGCGCAATGTTCCTGTGTATCGGTGTACTGTACGACCGCATGCATACCCGTAACATCGCCGACTACGGTGGCGTTGTGAATGTGATGCCTAAGTTCGCTGCATTCTTCGTACTGTTCTCGATGGGTAATGCAGGCTTGCCGGCAACCTCCGGTTTCGTCGGTGAATTCATGGTGATCCTGGGCGCAGTCAAATTCAACTTCTGGATTGGCCTGCTGGCAGCAACGGCCCTGATCCTGGGCGCAGCGTACTCGCTGTGGCTGGCAAAACGCGTGATCTTTGGTGCCATCACCAATCACCACGTCTCCGAGATGAAAGACCTGAACAAACGTGAATTCCTGATGTTGGGCTTGCTGGCTATCGCTGTGTTGGCGATGGGTCTGTACCCGGCACCATTCACCGACGCGATGCAAACTTCGGTGACCGACCTGCTGAAGCACGTCGCCATCTCGAAATTGAATTAATAAACGCCGCGACCGCGAAAGTAAACGCACAAGAACTGCGACAAAATGAATAATTTGAATCTGATACCCGTCCTTCCTGAAATATTCCTGGCAATTGCGATTTGCGCAATTTTGCTGATTGACTTGTTTCTAAAGGACGAGAAACGCCACATCACTTACGTGCTGTCGATTATTGCATTGCTGGTTTGCGGTGTGCTTAGCCTGTCTGACTTCAATACAGGTGCGACTGTCTACACCTTCAACAATATGTTCGTCTCGGATCCGATGTCGAGTTTGTTGAAGATCTGTTCGTATGTTGCAGTTGGCCTGACACTGGTTTACTCGCGTCAATACGGTCTGGACCGTGAAATGGTAAACGGCCGTCTCGGCGGTGAGTTCTACCTGCTCGCGCTGTTCTCGCTGCTCGGTCAGATGGTCATGATCTCGGCCAACAACTTCCTGATCATCTACCTGGGCCTGGAACTGATGTCGCTGTCGCTGTACGCACTGGTTGCTATGCGTCGTGACCACGCGATCTCGACAGAAGCTGCGATGAAGTACTTCATTCTTGGCGCGCTGGCTTCCGGTTTCCTGTTGTACGGTATCTCGATGTTGTACGGCGCGACCGGTTCGCTTGACCTGACCGAAGTGGCGCGTGCAACTGCTGCCGGTACCGTGAACAAGCCTATCCTGATTTTCGGCCTGGTATTCCTGGTCTCGGGCCTGGCGTTCAAACTGGGCGTCGTACCGTTCCATATGTGGGTACCTGACGTTTATCAAGGCGCGCCAACATCCGTGACCCTGTTGCTGGGTGGCGCACCTAAGCTGGCTGCATTCGCAATTACCATCCGTTTGCTGGTGGAAGGCTTGCCGGCACTGGCTGTCGACTGGCAGCAAATGCTGACCATCCTGGCAGTGCTGTCGATGGCAATTGGTAACGTGACCGCAATCGTACAAACGAATATCAAGCGCATGCTGGCGTATTCGACGATTTCGCAAATGGGCTTCATCCTGCTCGGTTTGTTGTCCGGCGTGGTTGTCGGTGCTGATGGCTCGACCACCAATGGTTACAGCGCAGCGATGTTTTACTCGATCACTTATGTGCTGACGACCCTCGGTATCTTCGGCGTCATCATGCTGTTGTCGCGTGCCGGTTTCGAAGCTGACAATATCGACGACTTCAAAGGCCTGAACCAACGCAGCCCATGGTTTGCACTGGTTACGCTGATGTTGATGTTCTCGCTGGCAGGTGTGCCACCAGTCGTCGGCTTCTACGCCAAGCTGTCGGTATTGCAGGCGGTCCTGAGCACCGGCCAAATCTGGCTGGCTATCGTAGCCGTACTGTTCTCGCTGATTGGTGCTTATTACTACCTGCGTATCGTCAAGGTCATGTACTTCGATGAGCCACTGGATAATTCGAAGATCGTGGTCAGCAAGGACGTTACCGTCGCCCTGAGCGTCAATGGCGCTTCCTTGCTGGTGCTTGGCCTGGTACCAGGTCCATTGATGACAGCTTGCGCTGCTGCTATCGTCAAGACGCTCGCGTCCTGACCTGAAGCTTAGTGGATGTCTCGCTGGTAAGCTGGTTTGTGATTCTGTTGGCGCTGTTCAGCGCCAACCTTCCATTTTTCAATGAACGGCTGTTCGCCGTTCTTCCCTTGTCTTCCACCAGCAAGCCGGTCTGGCTGCGTCTGATCGAACTGTTCGTGCTGTATCTGCTCGTCGGTTTGATCGCACGCATGCTGGAATCGCGTATCGGCAGTGTTTTCCCGCAAGGCTGGGAATTTTTCGCCATTACCGGCTGTCTATTCATCGTGCTGGCCTATCCGGGCTTTGTGATGCGCTATATGCGCAAGCGTCACCACTGACAGCGTTTGCTGACGCAAACGACTGCCATCAGCCTCACCATTTCTGCCAAGTACCCACCGGAGCTGAAGATGGATAATCACCTCAAAGAAGTCCGTATCGACAGCGCATTGGCGTATGACGGTCATTTCCTCAAAGTACAGCGCGATACCGTGCGCCTGCCGAATGGCCAGCCGACTACCCGTGAATACATCAAGCATCCTGGCGCCGTAGTTGTGCTGCCTTTGTTTGAAGACGGCACGGTATTGATGGAGCGCCAGTTCCGTTATCCGATGGACCGCGTGTTCATCGAGTTCCCGGCCGGGAAGATAGATCCGGGCGAAGAGCCGCTGGCCTGTGCCAAACGCGAGTTGCTGGAAGAGACCGGTTACACTGCGACCGACTGGCAATTTGTGTGCACCATCCATAATGCGATTGCGTATGCGGATGAACACCTGGACCTGTACCTCGCGCGCGGCCTGACTGCCGGTGAGCGCAAGCTGGATGCGGAAGAATTCCTCGATATCTTCACGGTGGCGGCGAGCGAATTGCCGGACTGGATACGCGCCGGCAAGATCACAGACGTGAAGACAGTCATCGGTGCATTCTGGCTGGAGAAAATTATCAGCGGCGAGTGGCAACTCTGATTTCGAGTTGCATGAACCGATCGTAAAAAAAGCCGCATTCGCGGCTTTTTTGTTTTACATATTCGGATAGTTGGGACCACCACCGCCTTCCGGCGTGACCCACACGATATTCTGTGTCGGATCCTTGATGTCACAGGTTTTGCAATGCACGCAATTTTGCGCATTGATTTGCAAGCGATCTTCACCGGCATCGGTCTTGACGAATTCATAGACCGCAGCAGGGCAGTAGCGTGATTCCGGACCTGCGTATTGCGCCAGGTTGACCTGTACCGGTACCGTCGGATCTTTCAGCGTCAGGTGGATAGGCTGGTCTTCGCTGTGATTGGTATTCGAAATGAATACCGATGACAGTCGATCGAAGGTCAGCTTGTTATCCGGCTTCGGATACACGATGGGCTGGAACTCGGAAGCCGGGCGCAGGCAGGTATGGTCTGCGTGAGTATTGCGCAGTGTCCACGGTGCCTTGCCACGGAAGATGAGCTGGTCGATGCCAACCATCAGGGAACCTGTGTACAAGCCCTTGCTCATCCACGGCTTGAAGTTGCGCGCGACATGCAATTCTTCATGCAACCAGGATTGCTTGAAGGCGATCGGGTAGTCGCTTAATTCATCCGCCTGGCGGCCTTCATTCAATGCGACAAATGCAGCATCGGCCGCCATCATGCCGCTCTTCATTGCGGCGTGGCTACCCTTGATGCGGCTGGCATTCAGGAAGCCGGCATCGCAGCCTATCAGTGCACCACCCGGGAACACCAGCTTGGGCAGCGATTGCAGGCCGCCTGCAGTGATCGCACGTGCGCCGTAGGAAATACGTTTGCCGCCTTCGAAGAAGCGGCTGATTGCCGGATGCGTCTTGTAGCGCTGGAACTCTTCAAACGGCGACAGGTAGGGGTTTTCATAGGCCAGGCCGACCACGTAGCCGACCGCGACTTGATTATCTTCCAGGTGATAGAGGAAGGAGCCGCCATAGGTATCGCTGGCAAGTGGCCAGCCGGCGGTGTGGATCACCAGGCCGGGCTGGTGCAGCGCCGGATCGATTTCCCACAATTCCTTGATGCCGATTGCATAGCTTTGCGGCGCTTTGCCTTCTTCCAGTTTGAATTTTTGCAGCAATTGCTTGCCGAGGTTGCCGCGTGAACCTTCAGCAAACAAGGTGTACTTGGCGTGCAGTTCCATACCGAGCTGGAAGGCTGCGGTTGGCTCACCGGCACGATTGACGCCCATATTGCCGGTCGCCACGCCTTTGACCGAACCATCGTCGTTGTAGAGGATTTCAGCAGCGGGGAAGCCGGGGAATACCTCAACGCCCAGCGCCTCGGCTTGCTGGCCCAGCCAGCGCACTACGTTCGCCAGCGAGACGACGTAATTGCCATGGTTCTGGAAGCAGGCCGGCAACATGAAATTGAGTGTCTTGTACGCTTTTTTCTCGGTCAGGAACAGGAAGCGATCTTCGCTGACCGCCGTGTTCAACGGTGCGCCGCGTTCTTTCCAGTCCGGGAACAGTTCGGTGATCGCTTGCGGATCCATCACGGCACCGGACAGGATATGCGCGCCGAGTTCGCCGCCTTTTTCCAGGATGCAAACGGATACTTCGCTATTTTTTTCAGCGGCGAGTTGCTTGAGGCGTATCGCCGCAGCCAGGCCGGCCGGGCCGCCGCCGACGATTACGACATCGTATTCCATCGCTTCGCGTGGGCCGTATTGTTCGAGCAGGCTGGAGTCGGAAGTAGGAGTATTGGTCATTGTTTTATTGCAGTCTAAATATCTTTCACGCCGAAGCCGATATTGTCCCTTGTTTTAGCGGCAATACGAAGGGCAAAAACACGCATTACTGCGCTTTCGTGTAATCATAACGCGTAAGTCATGCATTTTTATTTGCAGTGCGTCAACAATCAGGGGAATTCAGTGGGCATAGAAGTCAATTTTGAGGGCAAGGTAGCCCTCGTCACCGGTGCTTCCAGCGGTCTTGGTGCACGTTTCGCAAAAGTACTGGCAATGGCAGGGGCGCAAGTGATCCTGGCCTCGCGTCGCGTGGATCGCCTCAAGGAGTTGCGGGCAGAGATCGAAGCCGAAGGTGGCGCGGCCCAGGTTGTGAGCCTCGATGTCACTGATTACGCCAGCATCAAATCCGCAATTGCGCATGCAGAAACCGAAACCGGTGCGATCGATATCCTGGTGAATAACTCGGGGGTGTCGGCCAGCCAGCGCCTGGTTGATGTGACGCCGGAAGACTATGCTCATATGATGGATACCAACCAGCGTGGTGCATTTTTTGTCGCGCAGGAAGTCGCGAAGCGCATGATTGCACGTCATAAAGGCGATCCGAAAAAGCAGCATCGCATCATCAATATCGGTTCGGTGGCGGGCTTGCGCGTGGTACCGGAACTGGGTCTGTACTGCATGAGCAAAGCGGCAGTGGTGCACATGACCAAGGCGATGGCGGTGGAGTGGGGCAAGTTCGGTATTAATACGAATGCAATCTGCCCCGGCTATATCGGTACCGAAATGAATCTCGACTATTTCCAGAGCGAACAGGGCCAGCAAGTGCTGGGCATGTTGCCCCGCAAGCGCCTGGGCAAGCCGGAAGATCTGGATGGTTTGCTGCTCTTGTTGGCGGCGGAAGAATCACACTTCATCAATGGCGCCATCATGACTGCCGATGACGGTTTGAGCGCACAGTAATTTCATTCCTTCCTGGACACTGCCGGTTCGCTAACCGGCAGTGTTTTGTCGCGCCACACCCAGCAAGCGGTTCACCAATTCACTGGATGTGGTTGCGGTGAATTTCCGCATCAGCTTGGCCCGATGCATTTCCACCGTGCGTGGGCTGAGGCCGATTTGCTTGGCGATCAGTTTGCTGGTTTTGCCGTCTACCAGCAGCGCGGCAATTTCACGCTCGCGTGGTGTCAGTTCGGCTGTGACCGGACGTTTCTCACTCAAATCTTCGAAAGTCCAGATGCCGGCAGCATGCGGGTCTTCGCTGTGTAGCGCCCGTCCGCTCACATGGCACCAGAATAATTGCCCGTCTGCACGCTTCATAATGCGCTCGTCCGAGTAACAACCCTTGGTATTCATGATGGGAACGATGCGGGCACCGGTCCGCTCAAATTCCACATAACTTGGGTAGAGTTGCGCGAATGAGAGTCCGTTTAGCGCGCCGTGTTCATAGCCAAACATCGCCGCCAGCGCGTGATTGCAGTCATGCATGACGCGATGTTGCGATATGCACATGCCGATAGGCGCATGTCGGAATATGCTTTCATAATCGATGTCTGCGGGTTCATTCATGCCGGATTCAGCCTTCATTCCTCGTAGTTCTACGGTATTGTGACTATGACAGTGCCGCCGTATGCTGGCAGATGCACTTTTGTTGTTCCGTTGCGGTTTACTCTACACAAAGAAGGGTGCCTATGAACAAAGTTTATCCCGATGCAGCCAGCGCCCTCGCAGATATCGTACGCGACGGGCAAACCATCGCGGTCGGCGGCTTCGGCCTGTGTGGCATCCCGGAAGCCCTGATCGCCGCCTTGCGCGACTCCGGCGTGCAAAACCTGACCGCTATTTCGAATAATGCAGGCGTGGACGATGCCGGCCTCGGTCAATTGCTGCAAACACGTCAGATCAAGAAGATGATTGCCTCCTATGTAGGAGAAAACAAGGAATTCGAGCGCCAATTCCTGGCTGGCGAGCTGGAGCTGGAATTCACGCCGCAGGGGACGCTGGCCGAAAAGTTGCGCGCCGGCGGTGCCGGTATCCCGGCCTTTTTCACGAAAACCGGTGTCGGTACCGTAGTCGCCGAGGGCAAGGATGTACGTGAATTTGATGGCGAGCAATATGTGATGGAGCGCGCGCTGGTCGCCGATGTTTCCATCGTTAAAGCCTATATGGCGGACAAGGCCGGTAATCTCGTCTATCGCCGTACTGCGCGCAATTTCAATCCGAATGTGGCGATGGCCGGCAAGATTACTGTGGTCGAAGTGGAGAAGCTGGTGGAGATCGGCGAGATCGATCCGGACCATGTACATACGCCCGGTATTTTTATCCATCGCATCGTGCTGAATGCGCATCCGCAAAAGCGGATAGAGCAACGCACCTTGCGCGCAAACTAATCAATCCGAAGCGGAGACTCTCATGGCCTGGACCCGGGAAGAAATGGCGGCGCGTGCCGCACAGGAATTGCAGGACGGTGCTTACGTTAACCTCGGCATCGGCTTGCCGACACTGGTGGCGAACTATGTACCGGATGATATCCACGTCTGGCTGCAATCGGAGAATGGCTTGCTCGGCATCGGACCGTTCCCGACCGAGGATGAACTTGATCCCGACCTGATCAATGCAGGCAAGCAGACGGTTACATCATTGCCGGGTTCATCCTATTTCAGTTCGGCTGATTCCTTCGGCATGATACGCGGCGGCAAAATCGATATCGCCTTGCTTGGCGCGATGCAGGTTTCTGCGCGCGGTGACCTTGCGAACTGGATGATCCCGGGCAAGATGGTCAAAGGCATGGGCGGCGCGATGGACCTGGTCGCCGGCGTGAAGCGCATCGTGGTCTTGATGGAACATGTGGCGCGCGCCAAGGACGGTTCGGTATCGCACAAGATACTGCCGCAATGCAGCCTGCCCCTGACGGGTGTCGCCGTGGTCGATCGCATCATCACTGATCTCGGCGTAATGGATATCACGCCGCAGGGATTGCAATTGGTAGAGTTGGCAACAGGCGTCACCCTGGCAGAAATCCAGGCCGGTACCGGTGTACCGCTGGACAGCAGCAAACTACAGTAAGTCCGGCGCCGGGCTTATTGCGCAGTCCAGCCGCCATCCATATTCCACGCTGCACCACGTACTTGTACCGCGGCCTCGCTGCACAGGAAGACCGCCAGCGCACCCAGTTGCTGGGGCGTGACGAATTCACCGGACGGTTGTTTCTCGGAGACCAAATCCTTTTTCGCCGCTTCATCTGACAAGCCTTCACGGGCGGCTCTGGCATCCACCTGTTTTTGTACCAGCGGCGTCAGGACCCAGCCCGGACAAATCGCATTGCAGGTGATGCCGGTATGCGCCATTTCCAGTGCAGTCACCTTGGTCAGTCCGACGATGCCGTGCTTGGCGGCGACATAAGCTGATTTTTGTACTGAACCGACCAGGCCGTGTACCGATGCGATATTGATGATGCGGCCCCAGTTTTTGGCTTGCATCATCGGTAGTGCGAGGCGGGTGGTGTGGAAAGCGGATGAGAGGTTGATCGCGATAATCGCATCCCATTTCTCTACCGGGAAGTCTTCTATCGTTTCGGTATGCTGGATGCCGGCGTTGTTGACGAGGATATCGACGCGGCCGAACTGTTGAGCGGCGAAAGCCATCATCGCTTCAATTTCCGCCGGCTTGGACATATCTGCCGGGTGGTGCACGCATTTGACGCCATAGTTGCGCATCAATGCCGCTTGCAGCGTCTTGATTTCATTGGCATCGCCGAAACCGTTGAGCACGATATCGGCACCTTGCTGTGCCAGTGCCTGCGCAATTCCCAATCCTATGCCTGAAGTCGAACCGGTTACCAGCGCGGTTTTGCCGTGAAGTGGAGCTTTCTGCATGATATGCCTTTCAATCTGAAAGTTTCTGCGTGGCGATCTTTGGTAAGATTCTACGCGCAACAATCAGAAATGTGGCGCCCGCGGCGCATACCATCTAATGGCGATACCTATGACCCAAGCGCAAATCAAGTCCGTGCAATGCCTTTCCCCGACCGGCCTGCATCAAATGTCGTACAAGGAGTGGGGTGATAGCAGCAATCCGAAAACCCTGGTTTGCGTACATGGTCTGAGCCGTGTTTCCGATGATTTCGATATGTTGGCAGCGGAGTTGGCGAATGATTATCGGGTGATTTGTCCGGATGTGGTGGGGCGGGGCCGTTCCGGTCGCCTGCTGGATCCGCAGTATTACCAGATCCCGCAATACGTCAGCGATATGGTGACGCTGATTGCACGGCTTGACGTGACCGAGTTGCACTGGCTGGGCACTTCGCTGGGCGGCGTCATTGGCATGGCGCTTGCATCCTTGCCGGGTAATCCGGTACGCAAGCTGATCCTGAACGATATCGGTCCGGAGATGGATGCCGCGGCGCTCGCGCGCATCGGGGAATATGTCGGCAAGGATGTGCGCTTCGCAACTTTTGATGAAGCATGGAATTATGTGCGCGCCATTTCGCTTTCCTTTGGCCCGCATAGTGATCCGCAATGGCGCAAACTGGCCGCTGACGTGATGCATCAGGATGCCGATGGGCAATGGGTGTTTTCCTATGACGCCGGTATTGCGGTGCCGTTCAAGGCGACCACCGTGCACAGCGTGCAGGCGGATACGCAACGCCTATGGGCCGCTTACGATGCGATCCGCTGCCCGACACTGGTGATCCGTGGTGCCGAGTCCGATTTGCTGTCGAACCAAACGGTACAGGCGATGTCACAACGCGGGCCGAAAGCGCAGATTGTGGAACTGCCGGGTGTCGGCCATGCGCCGACTTTCCTGCATGCAGATCAGATTGCAGTAGCGAAGAAATTTTTGCTGGCTTGATATTTCCAGGCTGGTTTTTATATTGGATACATGATGAACATTACACGCTTGCATATAGGCGACACGCTGTCCGAAGTGGCAATTCACAACGGCACGGTATACTTGGCCGGGCAAATCGCTGAAGACACGGCGCAAAACATCCAGGGCCAGACCCGGGAGGTGCTCGGTCATATCGATCGCCTGCTGGCAGAAGCGGGCAGCGACAAGACACGCATTTTGTCGTGTCAAATATATATTGCCGACGTCAAGGATTTCGACGGCATGAATGAAGCGTGGAACGAGTGGGTGCCGCAAGGCCATACGCCGCCACGCGCCACAGTGGGTGCGCAATTCCCGGATCCGACGCGCCTGGTAGAGATAATCGTAGTTGCAGCAGCTTCCTAGGTTTTAAATGGTTTCCTTAGCTTCATCACAGAGCGATACGCAAGAGCTACTTCGCTCTGGTTTGACCGAACACGACAGTGCGCGTGTGATGGATGCGCTCGCCTTCGTCAAACCGATATACAGCGGCAAGAAAGTTTCAGCCGGGCAGGATGCATTTGAAAGCGAACAGGATACCTTCGAGTTTGCGCAAGGTGTGGCGACTGTTCTCTCTCAATTGGAAACTGATGCCGATACCCGCATTGCCGCCTTGTTGTTCGAGCTGGCGACGATAGATCCGACCGCCGCCGACAAGATAGAAGAACGCTTTGGCAAAGAGGTGAATAACCTCGTGCTCGGTGTACGGCAATTGATGCGCCTGCATGAAGTCACCTTCGTCCAGCATGAAGCAGCGCGCAGCAAGAATGCGGCGCAGGAAGCGGCGGCGCAACTGGAAGTCGTGCGCAAGATGTTGCTGGCGATGGCATCCGATATGCGTGTCGTGCTGGTGCGTCTCGGCACACGCGTGACGACCTTGCGTTACTTTGCCGATAACAAGGTACAGAACGAACGCTCGAAACAATATGCGCGTGAGACTTTCGATCTCTATGCGCCGCTGGCCAATCGCCTTGGCGTCTGGCAACTCAAATGGGAACTGGAAGATTTGTCTTTCCGCTTCCTGCAGCCGGAAGCCTACAAGCGCATCGCATCGCAACTGGAAGAGAAACGCGTAGAGCGCGAAGCCTTCGTGGAAAACGCGATCAAGCGCCTGCAATCGGAAATGGCTGCCGCCGGTATCAAGGCCGAAGTATTTGGCCGGCCGAAACATATCTTCAGTATCTGGAGCAAGCTGCGCGGCAAGGCGATTGAATTTTCCGACCTCTACGATGTGCGAGCATTCCGCGTGATCGTGGATGACGTCAAAACCTGCTACACCGTACTCGGCATTATTCACAATATCTGGGCACCGATACCTGAAGAATTCGACGATTACATTTCACGTCCGAAATCGAACGGCTACCAGTCGCTGCACACCATTGTGATTGCGGAAGACGGCCGTCCACTGGAAGTGCAGGTGCGTACCAATGATATGCACGACTTCGCCGAATACGGCGTGGCTGCACACTGGCGTTACAAGGAAGCCGGCGGCTCGAATTTCTCCGGTCAAAAGTACGATGAAAAAATCGCCTGGCTGCGTCAGTTGCTGGCGTGGAAAAGCGAGGTGGTCGATACCGTCGTCGGCCAGGAAGAAGTGCATCGTGATTGGGTGGAAAAACTCAAGTCGGCGACGCTGGATGACCGTATCTATGTATTGACGCCGCAGGCACGCGTGATCGAGTTGCCGAACGGCGCAACGCCTATCGATTTTGCTTATCACCTGCATAGCGATGTCGGTCATCGTTGCCGCGGTGCGCGTGTCGATGGCGTGTTGGTGCCACTCAATACGGTACTGAAGAATGGCCAGACGGTAGACATCATTACCGCCAAGGGTGTCAGTACCGTGACCGGCACCGTTGGTCCGTCGCGTGACTGGCTGTCGCCCGGTTATGCGGTCAGTTCGCGTACACGCGCAAAAGTGCGTGCATGGTTCAATGCGATTGACCAGCAAGAAACTTTGTCACATGGCCGTGGCCTGGTGGAAAAGACCTTGCAGCGCGAAGGCAAAACAGCTGTCAACCTGGAAGAACTGGCACACAAGCTGGGCTTTTCCAAGGTCGATGATCTGTTCCTCGCAGTGGGCAAGGATGAATTCAGCCTGCGTACGGTGGAGCACGCCTTGCATGGCGACGATCCGAACGCAGTGACCGAGTCGGACGATGCAGTTATCCCGCGCAAGAGTCGCGCTTCCAGCGTGGTGCATGGTGCCAAGTCGGGTGTGTTGGTGGTTGGTACCGATGGCTTGATGACACAATTGGCAAAGTGCTGCAAACCGGCACCGCCGGATGAAATCGTCGGTTTCATTACACGCGGCAAGGGTGTGTCTATCCATCGCGCCGATTGCAAAAACTTCGTCGAGATGCGCACCAAGGCACCCGAGCGCGTGATCCAGACTGCCTGGGGCAGGCCGGAATCCGCGACTGTGTATCCGGTTGATATCTTTGTACTGGCCGGAGACAGGCAGGGCTTGCTGCGCGACATCTCGGATATTTTCCTGCGTGAAAAAATCAATGTGATCGGCGTCAGCACACAAAGCGTGAAAGGGCAGGCACGCATGGCCTTTACTGCAGAGATTGCTTCCACTGCGCAATTGCAGAAAGCACTCAATGTGATACGCGAAGTCAGCGGCGTGCTGGAAGCCAAGCGGCATTGATAGCCTGATTTTTACCGGCAAAATCAGTTCGCTTTGAAATTTTTGCACTTAGTTCACAGAAGCACTAGCTAAGTAGATAATTTCTCGCTATAATTTCGCTTCTTTAGGCGCGTAGCTCAGCTGGTTAGAGCACTACCTTGACATGGTAGGGGTCGTTGGTTCGAGTCCAATCGTGCCTACCAACGAAAAATTGGTAAAACCTGTAAGAGCGAGAAAGGCAACCCGGTTATGACACCGCGAACGGCAACCACATTGGTTTCCAGGCGACGCTAAGTCGGGTTCTTTTTCGTCATTACCATTTGAAAAAGCGCGGCTAGCCCGCGTTTTTTTTCGTCCGCATTTTTTGTTGTTCAATTTATCCAGTCTAGCGTCAGCATGCAGGGTCCCGCTGAAACGGAGAGCAAAATGATTACAGTCCGACTTCCCGATGGTTCGCAACGCGAATTTGATACGCCTGTCACCGTAGCGCAAGTTGCTGCCAATATCGGCACCGGTCTTGCCAAAGCGGCACTGGCCGGCAAGGTCAACGGCGATGTGGTCGATACTTCCTACCTGATCGAGAAAGACAGCGATCTGGCGATCATCACCGACAAGGATGCGGAAGGCATCGATGTGATCCGTCATTCGACCGCCCACTTGCTGGCGTATGCGGTCAAGGAATTGTTTCCTGATGCGCAAGTCACCATCGGCCCTGTGATCGATAACGGCTTTTACTACGATTTCTCGTACAAGCGTCCGTTTACACCTGAAGACCTGGTCGCGATCGAAAAGAAAATGACCGAACTGGCGAAAAAAGACGAGCCGGTTACCCGTAAAGTCATGCCGCGTGATGAAGCCGTCGCTTATTTCAAATCGATAGGCGAGGCTTACAAGGCTGAAATCATTGAATCCATTCCGGCGGACCAGGAAGTCTCGCTGTACACCGAAGGCAAGTTCACCGATCTGTGCCGCGGACCACACGTGCCATCGACCGGCAAGCTGAAAGTGTTCAAGCTGATGAAGCTGGCCGGCGCCTACTGGCGTGGTGATTCCAAGAATGAAATGCTGCAGCGTATCTACGGCACCGCATGGGCGAAGAAAGAAGAGCAGGAAGCTTATCTGCACATGCTGGAAGAAGCCGAGAAGCGCGATCACCGCAAACTGGGTAAGCAGCTGGATTTCTTCCACTTCCAGGAAGAAGCGCCGGGCTTGATCTTTTGGCATCCAAAAGGCTGGTCGATCTGGCAACAGGTTGAGCAATACATGCGCAAGGTCTACCAGGACAACGATTACCAGGAAGTCAAAGCGCCGCAAATCCTGGATCGTGGTTTGTGGGAAAAAACCGGCCACTGGGATAACTATCGCGAAAACATGTTCGTGACCGAGTCGGAAAACCGTTCATACGCGCTCAAGCCGATGAACTGCCCGGGCCATGTACAAATTTACAATAGCGATATGCGCAGCTATCGCGACCTGCCTTTGCGCTACGGTGAATTCGGTCAGTGCCATCGCAATGAGCCATCCGGTGCCTTGCACGGCATGATGCGCGTGCGTGGCTTTACGCAGGATGACGGCCATATTTTCTGTACGGAAGAACAAATTGCCGAAGAAGTAACGGCTTTCCATGCGCAGGCAATGGCGGTGTACGCGGCTTTCGGTTTTGAAAACATCGACGTCAAGCTGGCTTTGCGTCCGGACAGCCGTATCGGCACCGAGGAAAGCTGGGATATCGCCGAAGAATCGCTGCGCTCCGCGCTGCGTGCCTGTGGCGTCAGCTGGACCGAATTGCCGGGCGAGGGTGCGTTTTACGGCCCCAAAATCGAATATCACCTGAAAGACAGCCTGGGTCGTGCATGGCAAGTCGGTACCGTGCAGATCGATCCGTCGATGCCGGGGCGCCTGGGTGCGGAATATGTTGCAGTTGATAACACCCGTAAAACGCCGATCATGTTGCACCGGGCCATCGTCGGCTCGCTTGAGCGTTTTATTGGTATTTTGATAGAACATTACGCCGGTGCCTTGCCTTTGTGGCTTGCTCCGGTGCAAATCGCAGTGCTGAACATCTCGGATGCGCAGGCTGAATATGCACAGGCTGTTGCACAAAACCTGAAAAAACAAGGGTTTAGGGTTCACCTTGATTTGCGTAATGAGAAAATTACCTATAAAATACGCGAGCATTCCGTTCAGAAGCTGCCGTACATCATTGTTATTGGCGATAAAGAACGGGACGCAGGTACAGTGGCCGTGCGAGCGCGAGGCAATGTCGATCTGGGTGTAATGCCTGTCGATTTATTGGTTGATCGTCTCAATAGCGAGATAGATGCCAAAGCCTAACGGGGTAACCCATAGCGCAAGAGCACGGCTTAATTATTTGATTTTAAAAGGAAATTGCAATAGCTACTGACAAGTCGCATCGGATCAACGGTGAAATTACAGCGCCTGAATTGCGTTTGAGTGGTGTCGAAAACGAGGCACTCGGTATCGTTACTCTGGCAGAAGCCTTCCGCCTGGCGGAAGAGGCTAACGTCGATCTGGTAGAGATTGCGCCAACTGCGCAACCACCAGTCGCACGCCTGATGGATTACGGCAAGTTCAAATACCAGGAACAAAAGAAGGCGCACGAAGCCAAGCTGAAACAGAAGATCATTCTGGTCAAGGAAGTCAAATTCCGGCCTGGTACCGATGATGGTGATTACAACATCAAGCTGCGCAACCTGATCAAATTCCTGGAAGACGGCGATAAAACCAAGATCACACTGCGTTTCCGCGGTCGTGAAATGGCGCATCAGGATATCGGCGTAAGAATGCTGGAACGTCTGAAACAAGATCTGGAACCATACGGCCAGGTCGAACAATGGCCGAAGATGGAAGGCCGTCAGATGATCATGGTTCTGTCGCCGAAGAAAAAGAAATAAGAATTTCGTGTGCATCGTCCGGTAACGGGCGATTTACGCAAAATAGCAGTGGACTCGATTCCGCTGCATAACAAGTGAAAGCAGGCATCCAAGCGTAACGAAATTGTTGCCACCTGCAATCATATAAAATGGAACTGTCCCTTAAAAGGACAGAGTGTGTCATGCCTAAAATGAAAACGAAAAGCAGCGCCAAAAAGCGCTTTCGTGTACGTCCGGGTGGTACCGTTAAACGCGGTCAAGCGTTTAAACGTCACATCCTGACCAAAAAAACCACCAAAAACAAACGTCAATTGCGCGGTGCTGTCGGTGTCCATGACACCAACATGAATTCCGTACGCGCAATGATGCCGAACGCTTAACCTCACACTCAATTATTAAGGAGTAATCATGCCTAGAGTAAAACGTGGGGTCACAGCACGGGCCCGTCATAAGAAAGTCCTCGACCAAGCCAAAGGCTATCGTGGTCGTCGCAGCAAGGTATACCGTATTGCCAAGCAAGCAGTTATGCGCGCTGGCCAATATGCATACCGCGATCGTCGTAACAAGAAACGTGTTTTCCGCGCTCTGTGGATCACCCGTATCAATGCAGCATCGCGTGAACATGGTCTGACATACAGCGTGTTCATGAACGGTCTGAAACGCGCATCCATCGAACTGGACCGTAAAGTCCTGGCCGATATGGCTGTGATGGACAAGCCGGCATTCGCTGCAATTGTGAATCAGGTGAAAGCAAACATCGCTGCTTAAGTGTTGTGATCGTATGCATCGTCCGCGGACGATGCAGCAATATCCGAGCGGGGCAGGGTTCCATACCTATGCCCCGTTTTATTTTTGCTTTCCTTTTCGGCTTCCTTGCAAAGGACGAGAACAAACCGCATGAATCCCCTAGAACAACTTGTCACCCAAGCCCAGACCGATTTCGCCGCCGCAATTGATGCCGCCGCGCTGGAAAACGCGAAAGCGAAGTACCTCGGTAAAACGGGACAGATCACCGAACAAATGAAGAGCCTGGGCAAGCTCGCGCCGGAAGAGCGCAAAGCACAGGGCGCTGTCATTAATTCCGCCAAAGAAAAGATAGAAGCAGCACTGACTGCGCGCCGCGATGCATTATCGAATGCACAGATGGAAGCGCGTCTGAATGCAGAAGCTATCGACATCACACTGCCAGGCCGCGGTCGCGGTACCGGCGGCATACACCCAGTGATGCGCTCGTGGCAGCGCGTCGAAGAAATCTTCGGTTCGATCGGCTTTGATGTTGCCGACGGCCCGGAAATCGAAAATGACTGGACCAATTTCACCGCATTGAACAGCCCGGAGAACCATCCTGCGCGTTCGATGCAGGATACCTTCTACATTGAAGGCAAGGATACGCAAGGCAAGCCTTTGCTGCTGCGTACCCACACCAGCCCGATGCAAGTGCGCTATGCGCGCATGAACAAACCACCGATCAAAGTCATCGCGCCGGGTCGTACTTACCGCGTCGATAGCGATGCCACCCATTCGCCTATGTTCCATCAGGTCGAAGGTTTGTGGATAGACGAAAACATCAGTTTCGCCGACCTCAAGGGTGTCTACCTGAATTTCGTCAAAGCCTTCTTTGAAACCGACGATTTGCAAGTGCGCTTCCGTCCATCGTATTTCCCGTTCACCGAGCCATCCGCCGAGATCGATATTGCTTTTGGCAGTGGTCCGCTGAAAGGTCGCTGGCTGGAAGTATCCGGTGCGGGTCAGGTACATCCGACCGTGCTGCGCAATATGGGTTTTGATCCGGAACAATTCATTGGCTTCGCGTTTGGCTCCGGCCTTGAACGCCTGACGATGCTGCGTTACGGCATCAACGATCTGCGCCTGTTCTACGAAGGCGATTTGCGGTTTCTCAAACAATTCAACTAAAAGCAGTGACAAGCCGGAGCGCGCACTGGATGCACGCTCTGATTCTTTCTGTATTTTTGTGACGTCTGTGGCAAAAGGTTTTAATCATGCAATTTTCCGAAAGCTGGCTCCGTACGATGGTCGATCCGAACATGACTTCGGACGAATTGGCACACTTGTTGACGATGTCCGGCCTCGAGGTCGAAGAAGTCGAACCGGTGGCGCCGCCATTTTCGAATGTGGTAGTGGCCGAAGTACTGGAAGTCGCCAGGCATCCGAATGCTGATCGTCTGAATGTGTGCCAGGTCAATGTCGGCACCGGCACCATGCTCAACATCGTGTGTGGTGCGCCGAATGTGCGCGCCGGCATGAAAGTGGTGTGCGCGATGGCTGGTGCCATCCTGCCGCCTGGTGAAGACGGCAAACCATTCGAAATCAAGGTCGGCGCATTGCGCGGTGTGGAATCGCAAGGCATGTTGTGCTCGGCCCGCGAATTGAAATTGTCGGACGAGCAGGGCGGCTTGATGGACTTGCCGGCCGATGCACCGGTCGGACAAAACTTCCGTGATTACTATCAACTGAACGACCTCAAGTTCACGATCAAGCTGACCCCGAACAAGGCGGATTGCCTGTCGGTCTTGGGCGTGGCGCGTGAAGTATCGGCCTTGACCGGTACGCCTTTGAAGGCACCGACTTTCCAGCCGGTGGCAGCGACGATTACCGATGTATTACCGGTAAAGATTTCGGCTCCTGATTTGTGCGGTCGTTTTTCCGGTCGCATTATCCGTGGCTTGAATGCCAGGGCGCAGACCCCGGACTGGATGAAGCAGCGCCTTGAGCGCAGCGGCCAGCGCCCGATCTCGGCATTGGTGGATATCTCCAACTACGTCATGCTGGAACTCGGTCGTCCTACCCACGTATTCGACCTGAGCAAAATCAACGGCGGCCTCGATGTACGTTGGGGCAAAGCCGGTGAATCGCTGAAGCTCCTCAACGGCAATACGGTTGCCGTCGATGAATGGGTCGGCGTGATCGCGGATGAAAAAGAAATCGAATCGCTGGCCGGCATCATGGGTGGCGATGCCAGCGCCGTATCGCTGGATACGCAAGACATCTACCTCGAAGCGGCATTCTGGTACCCGAATGCGATCCAGGGCCGTGGCCGTCGTTTTAACTTCTCTACCGATGCAGCCCATCGTTTTGAACGTGGTGTCGATTTCGCGACTACAGTCGAGCACATGGAGCGCATCACGGCATTGATCGTTGAAATCTGTGGCCAGAAGGATTTGACCAAGGTCGGCCCTATCGATGATCACGTGGTGAACCTGCCCAAGCGTGAAGCTGTCAGCGTACGCACTGCACGTGCCGTCAAAGTCATTGGCGTGCCGCTGACCGATGAAATGATCGCGGATATCTTTACCCGTCTTGGATTGAGTTTCACGCAAAAAGACGGCGTGTTCTCGGTGACGCCACCGTCGTACCGCTTCGATATCGAAATCGAAGAAGACCTGATCGAAGAGATCGCGCGCGTCTATGGTTTTGAAAACATTCCTGCCTTGCCGCCAGTCGCGGCCAGTGCCATGCGTATCCCGCCGGAAAACACCCGCTCGCTGTTCACGATACGTCGCCAGCTGGCTGATGCGGATTACCAGGAAGTGGTTAACTTCAGTTTCGTTGAACAGGAATGGGAAGCGGATTTCGCTGGCAATACCAATCCGATCAAACTGCTCAATCCTATCGCGAGCCAGATGAGCGTGATGCGTTCGTCGATGATAGGCAGCCTGATCGCGAATGTACGCTACAACCTGAATCGCAAAGTCAGCCGCATCCGCCTGTTTGAAATCGGTGCGATTTACCTGCGCAACAATGTCGAGCAAGATGGTCCGTTGTCGGTTGCCGGTTTCGACCAGCCGAAACGTGTCGCTGCAATTGCCTATGGTTCGGTTGCTGAAGAGCAATGGGGGCTGGCTTCGCGCAACGTCGACTACTTCGATGTGAAGGCTGATCTGGAAGCCTTGTTTGCGCCGCAAACCTTAACATTTGTCAAAGTTGAGCACCCGGCATTGCATCCGGGGCGCTCTGCCAGTATTTTGCTCAATGGTGAAGTCATTGGCTTTATCGGTGAATTGCATCCACGCTGGCAACAAAAATATGACCTGCCTTTGGCACCGGTTTTATTTGAAGTCAACGCGACTGCATTGCAAAGTGTCGGCGTCCCGAGCTACAAGGAAATTTCCAAATTCCCTGCAGTAACCCGGGATCTGGCGCTGGTGGTAAAACAAACGGTCGCCATGCAGGACCTGATGGATGCTTTTATTTCTGAAAAGCAATACAATCCAGTTTGTAATATTCTGCAAGTGGTTGTTTTATTTGATGAATATCGTGGCAAAGGCCTGGAGCCGGATGAAAAAAGCCTTGCTTTCCGCTTCACCTTACAAGATACTCAATTAACCCTGCAAGACGATTTGGTTGATGCCGCAATGGCTGCATTTGTTGCTGCCGCCACTAGCAAGCATGGGGCCAAATTGCGTGCATAAACAGGCAGGGACTAACGATATGAACGACGTGAATTCAGCCGAACTCCAATCCGTATTAGCTGCCGACCTCAACCGCGCAATGATGGAGGCGCAAGTACGCTCGCAAGCGGAAAAAAACCTCCCGACCCTGACCAAGGCTGAGTTGGCAGAGTTGCTGTTCGAGCAAGTCGGTTTAAACAAGCGCGAAGCCAAGGATATGGTCGAAACTTTCTTCGACGAAATCCGTAATGCACTGGAACGCGGTGAATCGGTCAAGCTATCCGGTTTCGGCAATTTTCAGTTGCGTGACAAGCCACAGCGTCCGGGCCGTAACCCAAAGACCGGGGAAGAAATCCCGATCACTGCACGTCGGGTCGTGACTTTCCATGCCAGCCAAAAGCTCAAGGGCATGGTGGAAGATTCCAGCCAACAGCCGCTCGCGCAAACTGCCTGATCTAGATGAACGAACGGATCCAGAAACCAGAATTGGTTGCCTTGCCGCCAATTCCCGCCAAGCGTTACTTCACTATCGGTGAAGTCAGCGAACTGTGCGGGGTGAAGCCGCACGTCCTGCGCTATTGGGAACAGGAATTCACGCAACTCAAGCCGGTCAAGCGTCGCGGCAATCGTCGTTATTACCAGCATCATGAAGTGCTGCTGATCCGTCGTATCCGGGAGTTGCTGTACGAGCAGGGCTTCACCATCAGTGGTGCGCGCAACAAGCTCGACAGCCGTATCCTGGAAGCGAATGGCGATGATGATGCAGTGCCGGATTCAGGGCCAACAGTAGATGCGGATCAGCTCGCTGACATTCGCAATGAACTGGTCGAGATCCTGGCGTTGTTGAAATAAGATCGCGTGAAGAACAGAACACCAGCTCTTTTGGGCCGGAAATGAAAAAAGGGTTGCAGCAAATTTGCTGCAACCCTTTTTGTTTTTTGGTCGGGACGGAGTGATTCGAACACTCGACCCCTTGCACCCCATGCAAGTACGCTACCAGGCTGCGCTACGCCCCGACGAAGGCAAAATTATACCAGAGCTGTGATGTGTTTTCGTCATGCAAGAATTTGAAATTCACGCGCGACAAACACCTATCAGGATACTCGGCCGGGCGTATGGGCGATCTGCGTTCGCTTTGCTGCAGCACGGTCTGCTACACGCAAGGGCGGCTTGATGTTTGGTAATGGCGCATGCGTTGGTGCCGGTGCAGCCTGTTCTGCAGAACTCGAGCGATAACCGATACGGAAGCCACCCCAGTGCTTGCCGTTCACATAGATAGGCACCGACAAATCATGCATGACTTCACCTGTGTCACGCTTATAGGTTTGCAGTAAGAAGGCCTTGGTGTTGCTGCCGCAACGCTTGCCGGTGCGATCAGTGAAGATGCGCTTGGTACGGTTATTCACCAGGTCGACATCGTAGTCGCCCGTCAGCGGCTTCGAGAATTTCTTGTTATGCGTGGGGAAGTAGCCATTGTCATCAACTGCGCCGGCGTAGGCGAGTTGCGGCATCGTATCCAGTATTGCTTCCTGTATCTCGGGCAATACACGGTCGGTAAAGGCGTCGAATTGCGTCGTATGTTTCGCCGGCGAGGTATTCGGGACAGGTCGGTAATTACGGTCAAACAGCGCGTCACGGCTGATGCGTCCGTTGGCGATGGCTTCCTCGAATACCTTGCCTATGCGCAGCGCAGCCGTGCTTGCAACCATGCGTATCTCATCGTGCTGGGTAGCGGCACCGCTTTCAGCGATGGCATCGTAAACAGTTTCGGCGCGTTCCGACAAGGCCATCGCGGAGGCGGCAACGCGCGGCAATTCAGTGTCGGTGGCCAGCATGCCGTCGCGGATTTTAAGGATGGCGGCTGCGATCTTGTGGGTGGTCTCTACGTGCTCGCGTGATGCATGTGCGATTTGCTGTATCTCTTCTTCCGAGGTGCCGGCGGCGCGTTCTATATTGCTGAGGAATTCGTGCACGCGTTCGACGTTTTGTGATGCTTCCATGACCTTGCTGCTGAGCGCATGCATGCCGCCTGCAGCACGTTCGGCTTCGACGTTAATGGCTGTCACCATCGCACCGATATCATCGGTGGCTTCCTTGGTACGCTGCGCCAGTTGTCGCACTTCACCGGCGACTACGGCAAAGCCGCGGCCGTGTTCACCGGCACGCGCGGCTTCGATGGCGGCGTTCAATGCCAGCAAATTGGTGCGGGCGGCGATTTCACTGATGACTTCGGTGATGCCATGGATACGTCGTGATTTTTCCTGCAGCACACGCATCATTTCGGAGGCTGTTTGTGCATCATCACGTGCCTTGCCGATTTGTTCCAGGCCCAGATTGACTTCGTTGCGGCCGGCCACGCTCTCGGCACGGACTTCGGCCGCGATGCTGGATGCGCGCTCGGCGTTGGCGGCAATTTGTTCGGTGGTGCTGGCGTTTTGTTCGGAACCGGTGACGATGCCATTGGCCGCCTGCACATCTTGCGCGATCTTGTTTTTGATCGAGTCCACGAAGTAAGAGGTCTCGGCGGCACCTATCATGATGTGGTCAATTTCGCCGCCTATCTTGTTGACGAAATCGGTATTCTTGCCGCCACCGCGAGGCAATAACTGCAGCAGGGAGGCAGTGAGCAGCGCCGAAATCAGCAGCAGCCATGGTAATGCCAGCGCGTCAGCAGTGAGGTGCCAGATGCCGAAGGCGAGTCCGGCACCGACCGCCACGGCGCATGAGAAAAGGGTGCATTGTTTCAGCCATAGGGAAAAACTTTTGTTCCTGAACATATCGCGGTCTCCACGCAGATAATCTGGCGCGCCTTGATTTGTTTTATGGCGGCACGCTCAGACAGAACATAAGAAAACAACAAGTTTTGATACTGCTATACCGGTAAGAAAGGGCCTGTTTTTTGTTCTGTGCCCCTCGGCATGCAGGTGAATTTTTATTGATGTGATTTGATATTACTCACACTTGCTTACGCGCAGCTTATGCGGAACGTACTAAAAGCCGGGTGAAACCAAAGTTCACATTTCAAGGCTGGAAAGGTGGTGTAAAAATGGAAACATATATGCTGCCGGCTATATGCAAACGTGCTCATATTGGTAATGTTGCAAATGCTGGGTACTATGTTTGTCTTTTGCCCGCAAACCATGAGCTTTCCGGCGACCCGACTTGTTTCTGCAGCAGCCCAATCGTACCGCTTACTTGCCGCGGGGAGTTTGCACGCGGTCATGGATGAAATGATCCGTGCCTACCAGCAGCAGGGCGGTGCCGCCTTTGACGCGCAGTACGGCCCATCCGGCAAATTGCGGCAAGAGATAGAGAACGGTGCGCAGGTGGATGTCTTTGCTTCCGCCTCCGTCGGGCATACCGAGGCATTGGCGCAGCAGAAGTTGCTCGGACCATCGACACTGTTCACGCATAATGATTTATGTGTGCTGGCGCGACCGACGCTGGACCTGCGCACGGATAATCTATTGACGATGCTGGCTGATCCGGCGCTGCGCATCGCGACCTCAACACCTGCAAGCGACCCGATGGGGGACTACACCTGGCAATTCTTCCGCAACGCAGACAGGCGGATACCGGGATTTTATGAGGTGATGAATGCGCAAGCCGTCAAACTGTCGGGCACGCACATCCCCGCGGCGGACGAGAGATTGCCTTATATAACTGCTTTTGAGGAAGACAGGGCTGATGCATATATCATGTACTGCACGAATGCAGTCGTGACGCGCAAGGTCTTGCCGCAACTAAAGGTAGTCGCCATTCCCGATGATTTGAATGTACGCAGCGCCTACGGGATTGCGGCACACACCGAATCGGAGCAAGGCAAACGCTTCGTGCAGTTTGTACTTGCAGCGGCAGGACAGGCGATATTGAAGAAGCACGGCTTTGGTTCATGTTGAAGCTAGCAGGTCCAGGATACGACCCGCTATATATGCGGGCAGATAAATTTGTTATGAGTGGCATTGTTTGATCATGCAGGGGCTTTTCGAATTCGAACAGGATGGGCGCTATCCTTTGCGCCGCATTCCGATGGTGATGCGTTTCAATCTGGATGCATGCGGCATTAAAATTTCCCTTACCGCCTGGATTACGCTTAGTCGTGATGAACGTGAAGAATTGGTAGCCTTGCCTTGTGCAACGGCGGAGCAGCAACAGGCATATCGTGAGCGTATGGCCGCTTTGCTGGCGCCGCATGCGGACAATCCGGATGCTGTCATTGAAACGGTCGAGATCGATAGCGCACCGGCCTGGCGCGAGGTAAATGAAGTACCGCCAGCCGTAAGGAATGGATTAACAGAATTGGCGTTGCCGGTGCCGACACACGCGCAATGGGCAGCCTTGGGCGACTTGCAGCGTTTTGCACTGCTCAAACTGACACGCTCGGGTCACAAGAATGCCAACCTGCTGCCAGCCCTGAAAGAATTCGGGCTGGCATGAGAGGCGACAAACAAATGTCAACGAACAGGATGATGCGATGACGATCAAGATCAGTACGAATTTCGATGCCGGTGCGATAGAAGTGGTACGCGCCGACAGCGCGCAGGCGATAGAGCTCAACTTGCGCAAGGATAGCAATGCCAATATCGCGCAATGGTTTTACTTTCGCCTGCAGGGTGCGCGCGGCGAGCGTTGCAGCATGCGTATCCTGAATGCCGCAGAGGCAACCTATCCGGATGGCTGGAAAAACTACCAGGCAGTCGCCAGCTACGACAGGAAGAACTGGTTCCGCGTGCCGACTGCTTACGACGGCAAGGTGATGACGATTGCGCATACGCCGCAGCATGACAGCATCTATTACGCTTACTTTGAACCTTATTCGTGGGAGCGCCATCTGGATTTGCTGGCAACTGCACAAATGTCGGCAGGCGTGCATGTGCAAGACCTCGGCAATACTGTCGAAGGGCGCGACCTGAATGTGGTGGTGATTGGTGATCCGGCCGCAGCGCAGAAAGTGTGGGTTATCGCGCGTCAACATCCGGGCGAAACCATGGCCGAATGGTTTGCCGAAGGGATGATCAATGCCTTGCTGGAGCAGGCGAATCCATTGGTACAAAAACTGCTGAAGCATGCGGTGTTTTATATCGTACCGAATATGAATCCGGATGGTGCCATCCACGGCAATTTGCGTACCAATGCGGCAGGGGCCAACCTGAATCGTGAATGGATGACACCCTCACTGGAAAGCAGTCCCGAAGTCTGGCACGTCAAGAATAAAATCCATGAAACCGGCTGTGATCTTTTCCTCGATATACACGGCGATGAAGCTCTGCCTTATGTATTTGTCGCCGGCAGTGAAATGCTGGAAGGATTTTCTGCACAACAGGCGGAAGAGCAAGAACGTTTCATCGAACAATTCCTTCGCGCCAGTGAAGACTTCCAGACCGAGTTTGGTTATAGCGCTGGCAAGTACCGTGCAGATATGCTGAAGCTGGCATCCAAGTACATCGGCCATACTTTCAAATGCGTCTCGCTGACGCTGGAAATGCCATTCAAGGACAATGCGCATACGCCGGAACCCAAGGCCGGATGGAATGGGGCACGCAGTGCCAAACTGGGACAGGAAATCCTGCAAGCCATCCTGCATCACCTGGAACGGGGTGCACGATGAGCGTGGAGATAGAGCGTAAATTCCTGGTATTGGGCGAGGACTGGAAAAAACTAGGGAAAGCAGTCGCGATACGCCAGGGTTACCTGTCGTCACAGCGCGAGCGGGTGGTGCGTGTACGTATCGAAGATCAAAAGGCTACGCTCACTATCAAGGGGCGCGTGACAGGCATTACACGTGGTGAGTGGGAGTATGAAATTCCTGTCGCCGAAGCCGATGAGTTATTGAGTGGCTTGTGTGAACGGCCATTGATTGAGAAGACCCGTACCCGTATCGTGCATGAAGGCATGGTATGGGAAGTCGACGAGTTCTTCGGCGAGAACCAGGGCCTGGTGGTGGCCGAGATCGAACTGGAAAGCGAAACCCAGGCGTTTGCCAAACCGGATTGGGTAGGCGTCGAAGTGACTGATGATGCACGTTACTTCAACGCCAACCTGCTGCGCCATCCGTTTAGTGCATGGTGATACGCAGGCGGATAATAGACTAGTGCAGGTGGGTTGATCCCACCTGTGCATCTTCCGGCATTTCCGCATGCACCAGTTCTGCACTCATGTCCGGATACAAGGGCGTGCCGCAATCGTCGCAGAATTCCATCGGGAAGCATTCAAGGTGACGCTTCACATTCACCACACCGCATTCTTCCAGCAAGGCGAGGATTTCCTCTATCGGTGATTTGCGTTCGACATCGACCGAAATCACCGGGTCGCTTGGCACTTCCACACTGCGGTATTGCAGCTCCGCATCGTCTTCTTCCCCATACAGCGGCCATACGGTGCCGTACAGCACATCAGGATCGTTGGCGCGCGTAAAGCTGATGCGATATTCATCGACGCGGCCATCGGTCGATTCTTCACCGAAGCTGCCGATGATGGCTTGCAGTTCGCTCGCTTCCACATTCAGGGTATGTGTCAGGTAATGCACGGCGGCACGTATCGATGCCGGACGGATTTGCTTGTCGCCTTCGCGGCATGCGACGAAGTAAGCTTCCGGCAGCAATAATTCGATACCGCAACCAGGCAGCAGGCGTGCAATATTCGGCAGCGCTTGTGCATTCCATTGGCTGAGGGCGGTATCGCGCTCGCCCAGGTCTGCCGATACCTGCCAGCGGAACAGCGGTTCACCGGCCACGGCCGTGACCACTGCCAGCAAATAACGGGTGTCGGCAAGGAACGGTGCCGTCTCCGGGGCCTGTGTCGGCGGCTTGAGCGTGATGCCCTTTAATGCCGTCTGCGCCATCCGTTGCGTGAAGGCAAAGGTCTCGGCATGTGTGCGCGGCAACTGGTCAATCGAGAAAAGGGCGGATGCCATCACCATTTTGGTATTGGGTGCGAGTATGTGCGCATGGAAGTGCGCCGACAGGGTGGCCGTTGCCTCCGCTGGTATTGGCCCTGATGCAATTGAAAAACGCGTCCAGGCAAGGATGGGCATGGCGACCAGCAAGGCGTCGTGCAACACGCCTTCATGTTCGAGCTGGCAGGATTCGCTGGCGGCTTCTACACACTCCATCAGGCCATCGTAAGCATCCGATTCCTGCTTGAATAAATGATCGAGGGCAGCATCAATACTGTCCTGATGGTCATTCTTCAAGAGTTTGCGCAAAAGTACATCCAGCTGGCGCTCCCAGTTGCGTTCTTCCAAACGGCTGGCCGCCTGTATAAGCGCCTGGGCGAGCGTCGCCAGGCGCTGGCTGTCGGCGGATAGTTTGTGGCTGGTATTTTTGGACGGACGACGCATGTGAAGACAATCTGAAGAAGGGCGATGAATGTATTGTAGTGGATTACGCGGGCATCGCACGTTTGTGCCCGTGTTTGCGCATTCTTATTGCCGATTCTCATTGTCAGTGATGACGCAGACGTAAAAAAGCCGCATGAAACCATGCGGCTTTTTGTATGAAGCTTGCGATTCCATCCGTCGCCGGATGGAATGCGCTGCTATCAGGCTGCCAGCAATTGGCGCAGCACGAAAGGCAGGATGCCACCGTGTTTGTAGTAATCGACTTCGATCGGGGTGTCGATACGCAACAGCACTTTTACATCACGGCTTTCGCCATTGGCGCGGTGGATTACCAGCGTTACTTCCTGTTGCGGACGCAGGTTGCCTTCCAGCCCTTTTAGGTCGAAAGTTTCATCACCGGTGATGCCGAGCGTGGTCATGCTGTCGTCGCCGAGGAATTGCAAAGGCAGGACGCCCATGCCGACCAGGTTGGAACGATGGATACGTTCGTAGGAACGCGCGATCACCGCCTTGACGCCCAGCAATTGCGTGCCTTTGGCCGCCCAGTCACGTGACGAACCGGTACCGTACTCTTCACCGGCGAACACCATGGTCGGTGTACCTTCGCTGACGTAGCGCATGGCGGCATCGTAAATCGACATTTGTTCGCCGCTAGGCTGGAACAGGGTGACGCCGCCCTCGACGCGCGAACCATCCGGTTTGGCCGGGATCATCAGGTTCTTGATACGCACGTTGGCGAAGGTGCCGCGCATCATGATTTCATGATTGCCGCGACGTGAGCCGTAGGAGTTGAAATCGGCTTTCATCACGCCTTTTTCGCTCAGGTATTTACCGGCCGGGCTGCTATCCTTGATGGCACCTGCAGGCGAAATATGATCGGTGGTGATCGAATCGCCGAACACGCCGAGTGCACGTGCTGCAGTGATACCGGTTGCCGCCGCTTTCGGTTCCATCGTGAAGTCGTTGAAGAACGGTGGTTCGGCGATGTAGGTCGAGGTCGGCCAATCGTAGACCTGGCCTTCGGCCACGCCCTTGATTTGTTCCCACAGCTTGCCTGGTGCGGTTTTGACTTGTGCGTAGTTGTCTTTGAAGGTCTTCGCATTCATCGCAAACTTCATCAGCTTGGCAACTTCCTGGCTGGTCGGCCAGATATCGCCCAGATAGACATCACGTGTCTTGCCGTCGGCACCTTTGCCGCGACCGACCGGTTCCGTCATCAGGTCGCGTGTCATGTTGCCGGCGATCGCGTAAGCGACGACCAGCGGAGGCGAGGCGAGGAAGTTGGAGCGGATGTTCGGGTGGATACGCGCTTCAAAGTTACGGTTGCCGGACAGGACTGCGGAAGCGACGATATCGTGCTGCACAATTGCTTCATTCATCGCTGGTGTCAGGTCGCCGGCATTACCGATACAAGTGGTGCAACCGTAGGCAGTGACGCCGAAGCCGAGTTTTTCCAGGTAAGGCAGCAAGCCTGCCGCTTCCAGGTATTCGGTAACGACGCGCGAGCCGGGAGCCAGCGAAGTTTTGATGTGTGGTGATACTTTCAAGCCGGCTTCCACTGCTTTTTTCGCCAGCAAGCCGGCGGTCAGCAAGACGCTAGGGTTGGAAGTATTGGTGCACGATGTAATCGCCGCGATCAGCACGTCGCCGTTTTTGACTTTGACGCCGTCGCTGTTGGTGTAAGTGGCATCCAGGTCTTCGATCTTTTTGTTGAAGCCGTTTTCCGCGGTCGGTTTGGCAAACAGTTCTGCGAAGTTGTGTTTGACATTGCCGATTTCGATACGGTCTTGCGGACGCTTCGGACCTGCCAGCGAAGGAGCGACCGAACCGAGGTCAAGTGCGACCACGTGGGTGTAATCGATCTCGCCGGATTTTGGAACGCCGTACAAGCCTTGTGCCTTGAAATAGCTTTCAAATGCGTCGATCTCAGCCTTCGTGCGGCCGGTACCCTTGAAGTAATCAATGGTTGCATCATCGACCGGGAAGAAGCCCATGGTCGCACCGTATTCCGGTGCCATGTTGGCGATGGTGGCGCGATCGGTCAGCGACAGCGATTCAGTGCCTTCACCGAAGAATTCAACGAATTTGCCGACGACTTTTTCCTTGCGCAGCATTTCGGTAATGGTCAGTACCAGATCGGTTGCGGTCACGCCTTCACGTAACTGACCGGTCAGGTTCACGCCGACGACGTCCGGTGTCAGGAAGTAGACCGGTTGGCCCAACATGCCGGCTTCCGCTTCGATACCACCCACGCCCCAGCCGACCACGCCGATGCCATTGATCATGGTGGTGTGCGAATCGGTACCGACCAGGGTGTCAGGGTAGTAGACCGAATCTTTCTTATGGACGCCACGTGCCAGGTACTCCAGGTTGACCTGATGCACGATGCCGAAGCCCGGTGGCACGACGCCAAAGGTATCGAATGCCTGCATGCCCCATTTCATGAATTGGTAGCGTTCGTTATTGCGCTGGAATTCCAGCTTCATGTTCAGGTCGAGCGCATTTTTTTGACGGAAGTGATCGATCTGGATCGAGTGATCGACGACCAGGTCGACCGGTACCAGCGGTTCGATGTTCTTTGGGTTTTTGCCCATTTTTTCGGCGACACCACGCATGGCGGCCAGATCTGCCAGCAAAGGCACACCGGTGAAATCCTGCAGCACGACGCGCGCAACGACGAAAGGAATTTCATCAGTACGGCTTGCGTTTGGCGACCAGTTGGCCAGTTGGCGGATGTGTTCTTCAGTTACTTTTTTGCCGTCGCAATTGCGCAGCACCGATTCCAGCACGATACGGATGGAAACCGGCAAACGGGAAACGTTCACGCCGAGTTTTTTGCCCAGGGCCTGCAAGGAATAGAACTCGCCTTTCCTGGAACCTGAGATATTGAATTCCTTAAGCGTATTCAATGTGTTGCGCGACATGATTTCTCCTTAATACAAATTACCGATACGATATTTAATACCCGATGCCGTCAGATTTCGGCGGCGGCTTGCGGCATCGTTTTGCTTCTGTAGCTTTAACTGCTTAACCTTTTGCTGCTTGTGCTTTCACTTGATCCGGATTGCGGCATTCGTTGGCCAGTTGCTGACCCTTTTTCGAATCGAGCAACATCGCTTTGGAAGGGATGTTGATCCATACCAGGCCGGCCTTGCGGTTTTCAAAACGATTGGCACCGGTGCTGGTACCGATGCGACCCAGGCGATGTACTTTGTTTTGCCAGCGGATCGCCATGTATTTGTCGTCACCGACGTTGTTGTATGTCGTGATCTTGTTACCCAGCTCACAGTTGTAATGGGTCACGGTCGAGCCTTCGATATTGGCTTCACCGAGGTCTTCCTGGTCATCGTCACCGGCGGCGGCTGCAGCGGCCGGAGTGGCAGCGGCAGCCGCTTTGGCCGGCGCTTTCTTGACGGTTTTGGTGGCCGGTTTTTTTGCAGCTTCCTTGCTGGTGGATTGGGCAAACGCCGGGGCGATTGCGGAAGACATGCCGATCAGAAGGAATGCGCAGAGCAATTTTTTCATTCGAAAATCTCCAATAATTTTTAAACTCGCCCATATCAGATGCGATGTGGGCAAACGGGTATTCATAAAATTGTTTGTGCAACTGCAGGCAGCGTTAAGCCGCTGGCCTGGGCGCGCTGCAATATAGTCCAGTAATAGCGATAACTGGCGCGATCATGCAACTTGCCATTATGTTGTATCGGGCCCCACTGGATAGCGTGGGCTTGCGCCAGGATCTCTGCCGCTTCATTGACTTCGGACAGGCGTGGCGCAAATGATTTCAATATCGGCTTGATCTGGTTCGGGTGGATGCTCCACATCCGGGTATAACCGAATTCCGCGGCCGCGCGATGCGCATCACTGGCGACGACCGAGGTGTCATTGATTTCGGTCGTGACATTATGCGAAGGCGTCTTGCCGTGGGCGTGACAAGCAGCTGCAATTTCCAGCTTGGCTCGTGCTACCAGCGGGTGCGTGAATTGTCCCGGGCTACGCATTGCATTACCCGGAATCGCACCGTAATGTGCGGAAACGAAATCCATCACGCCGAATGACAGGCATTCGACTTGTGGCAGGGCGGCGATGGCGAAAACATCCGCCAGCGCACCATGTGTTTCGATCAGTACATGTACCGGCAGTTGTTCGCGGCCCTGTTTGTGCGCGTGGCGATTGACGAGTGCAATTGCATTCACCGTATCGGCCAGACTGTCGACTTTCGGGACCACCAGATAAGCGAGTTTTTGTGCCGCGTGTTGCAGGATGATTTCTATATCCTGCTCAAAGAATTCGCTCGTGACATCGTGCACGCGTGCACCGATGCGGGCAAACTGATTTTCTTCGCCGGCCACGAGTGTGCCCAGCAGGTGTGCATGGTCTTTTTCATTGCCATGCGCAGCACCATCTTCACAGTCAAACGTAATATCGAAAACCGGGCCGAGCTCTTGCTGTAGCGCCAGCGATTTACGCATCAATTTCTCGGAGCCGGCATAGTGATCGCATGCCGGAATGGAAACCGGTGGGCATTTGCCTTGAAATAGGACTTCTGAAGGATGCATGTATGGTGCGTAATGATTAGGATTTGCTACAAGGAATATGGGCAGGCGAACCTGCCCATCGCTGCAAGCATTAGCCTAGAAGATGTTTTACACCTTCACGTTCTTCGAGCAATTCTTTCAGGGTCAGGTTGATGCGTTCTTGTGAGAATGCATCGATTTCCAGGCCTTGAACGATTTTGTATTCGCCGTTTTCAACGGTGACAGGGAAGCCGAAGATGGTGTCTTTCGGAATGCCATAAGAACCATCCGAAGGGATACCCATGGTGACCCATTTACCGTTGGTGCCCAGCACCCAGTCACGTACGTGATCGATTGCCGCATTGGCTGCCGATGCCGCCGACGATACGCCGCGTGCATCGATGATGGCCGCGCCGCGTTTGCCGACTGTAGGCAGGAATACATCCTTGTTCCAGACTTCGTCGTTGATCGCTTCTTTCACCGATTTGCCATCGGCTGTCGCGAAACGGTAATCAGGGTACATGGTTGGCGAGTGATTGCCCCAGACCGTCAATTTTTCAATCGAGGTAACCGGTTTGCTGATCTTCGCTGCGATTTGCGACAGCGCACGGTTGTGATCCAGGCGCAGCATGGCGGTGAAGTTTTTCGCCGGCAGGTTAGGTGCCGATTTCATCGCGATGTAGGCATTTGTGTTGGCTGGATTGCCGACTACCAGTACTTTGACGTTGCGCGATGCGACTGCATCCAGCGCCTTGCCTTGTACTGTGAAGATTTGTGCATTGGCTTCGAGCAAATCCTTGCGTTCCATGCCTGGGCCACGTGGGCGTGCGCCAACCAGCAAGGCTACGTCTGCATCCTTGAATGCGGTCATCGGGTCGCTATGAGCGGTGACACCTGCCAACAATGGAAACGCGCAATCGTCGATTTCCATGATGACGCCTTTCAGCGCTTTTTGTGCTTTTTCATCGGCGATTTCCAGCAATTGCAAAATGACAGGCTGGTCCTTGCCCAGCAAATCGCCGTTAGCGATGCGGAACAGAAGGGAATAGCCGATCTGGCCGGCGGCGCCGGTAACGGCGACACGCATTGGGGCTTTAGCCATGTTGAATCTCCAAGGTAGTGATGAGTGAGGTCAGGTATTGGGAATTTATTCCGCGTGGCGCAATGATACAGTTGAATACCCGATAAGTCAGCGGGGTCAAAACGCTTAAACTCAATAAATTGACTTTAATTTTCCGTCTGCAAAAAGAGAGCAAAGCTGTATTGCCTGTGAGTTTAGGCGCGAGTAGTTTTGCTGTCAATATATATCTTATGTCTTATATAAGACATGTTATTTTCAAGTTTTGCTGGACGGCGACGGGGCTTTGTGGTGAAATCCATACTATGAGTTCAGCACCAACTACTTTGCCAAATAATAACGCAGCCGGTTCCGCTGGTGGAGCGACGCCGTCGCCGACCTTCAGTCCGCTGTATCAGCAAATCAAGGCGCTGATCACCCGCAGCCTGCAATCCGGCGAATGGCGTCCGGGCGAACTGATTCCCAGCGAAGTCGAACTGGCCACCCGTTTCAAGGTGAGCCAGGGTACGGTGCGTAAGGCAATTGATGAGCTTTCCGCCGAAAACCTGGTAGTCAGGCGCCAGGGCAAGGGAACATTTGTTGCGACGCACCATGAGGCGCGCGCGCAATTCCGCTTCCTGCGCCTGAAGCCCGATGTGGGCGAACCACTTTATCCCGACAACACCATTATCGATGCCAAGCGCCTGCGTGCGCCGGCCGATATCGCACGCCAGCTGGATATCAAAACCGGCGATTCCGTGGTCTTCCTCAAACGTGTGCAGTCTTTCGACGGTGCACCGACTATCCTGGAAGAACTGTGGTTGCCCGGGACTATCTTCAAAGGTTTATCGGTAGAGCGCGTCTTGCAGTACAAAGGCCCGATGTACGCTCTGCTGGAAACCGAATTCGGCACGCAAATGATACGGGCGGTAGAGAATATCAAAGCTGTGGTGGCGGACCAGGTGACGGCGGATTTGCTGTCCTTGCCGCTGAATACACCTTTGCTCAGCGTGACCCGGGTTTCATTCACCTATGGCGATAAGCCGGTCGAAGTACGACGTTCCTATTACGTAACAAATAATCATCATTATCGTAACGAGTTGAACTAAGTAGATTGTAAAGTTGCAGCTAATTCAATAAACCAGCAAGCTAGCCTTAATAAATAAGCAAGCCAGTCATGATGAAAAATAATTTGTATTGCTGTGGCGCACCAATATCGGTGAAAATTAGTGGTTTATCTCGTTTTGGAAAGTCCTGCCATGTCTGATTCACTCAAAACCGGCAAGAGAGAGTTCCGTAATATCAACGTTACAGACCTGCTCCGATATCGCTTTCCACTCGCCGCGATACAGTCGATATTGCACCGCGCAAGTGGCGCGCTCATCTTTTTGCTATTGCCATTCATCCTTTTCCTGCTGGACAAGAGCCTGCTGTCTGAAATCTCCTTTGAGCATTTCAAGGGCATCGCGTCGCACTGGTTTATCAAGCTGATCATCCTCGCGCTGGCCTGGGCCTATCTGCACCATTTCTGCGCAGGCATCCGCCATTTGCTGATGGATGTACACGTCGGCGTGGATAAAGTCGCCGGCAAGAAATCAGCAACCATCGTTTTTGCCATCAGCCTGCCTTTGACTGCATTGGTAGCCCTCAAACTGTTTGGAGCATTCTGATGCCAACTGACAATATCGGACGTCACCGCCTGGTGGTTGGTGCGCACTACGGTGTAAGGGACTGGCTGGCCCAGCGTATCACGGCCATCGTGATGGTGCTGTACACCCTGGTACTGCTGATCGCATTCCTGACCGCCACTGATTTCAGTTATGAAGGCTGGGCGGGTCTGTTCGCGCAGCAATGGTTCAAGATGTTTACGTTTGTTACCTTCCTGTCCTTGTTTTATCACGCCTGGGTAGGCATGCGTAACATCTGGATGGATTACATCAAACCGGTTTCAATACGCCTCGCATTGCAGGTCGCCACGATTTTGTGGCTCGTCGCTTGCGCCGGATGGACGGCGCAAATTCTCTGGAGAGCGTAACGTGGCAGCAATCAAAACCAGCATTCCGTCACGCCATTTTGACGCCATCATCGTCGGTGCCGGCGGTTCAGGCATGCGCGCATCATTGCAGCTTGCAGAAGCAGGCTTGAATGTCGCGGTCTTGTCCAAGGTATTCCCGACCCGTTCGCATACAGTCGCTGCACAAGGCGGGATCGGTGCGTCACTCGGCAATATGGCCGAGGACAATTGGTACTGGCATATGTTCGATACCGTCAAGGGTTCGGATTACCTCGGTGATCAGGATGCAATCGAATTCATGTGCCGTGAAGCGCCGAAGGTCGTGTACGAGCTGGAACACTTCGGCATGCCTTTCGACCGCAATTCGGATGGCACGATTTATCAGCGTCCGTTCGGTGGCCACACGGCAAATTTCGGTGAAAAGCCGGTGCAGCGTGCTTGTGCCGCAGCGGATCGCACCGGTCATGCCTTGCTGCATACGCTGTACCAGCGCAATGTGCGTGCCCGTACCCACTTCTTTGTCGAATGGATGGCGATTGACCTGATGCGCGACGCCGATGGCGACGTGATCGGCGTGGTCGCACTGGAAATGGAAACCGGCGACGTCATGATGCTGGAAGCCAAGACCACCTTGTTTGCGACCGGCGGTGCAGGGCGCATCTGGGCTGCTTCGACCAATGCATTTATCAATACCGGTGACGGTATGGGTATGGCGGCGCGTGCCGGCCTGCCACTTGAAGACATGGAATTCTGGCAGTTCCACCCGACCGGCGTGGCCGGTGCCGGCGTGCTGATTACAGAAGGCGTGCGCGGTGAGGGCGGTATTCTGGTGAACAGCCAGGGCGAACGTTTCATGGAGCGCTATGCGCCGACACTGAAAGATCTGGCACCCCGCGATTTCGTATCGCGCTCGATGGACCAGGAAATCAAGGAAGGCCGCGGTTGCGGTCCACTCAAGGATCACGTGATGCTGGATCTGCGTCACATTGGCGCAGAAACCATTCAAAAACGCCTGCCATCGATCCTGGAGATCGCGCACAAATTCGCCAACGTCGATGCGACCCGCGAACCGATTCCTGTCGTGCCTACCATCCATTATCAAATGGGCGGTATTCCAACCAATATCCACGGCCAGGTAGTAGAACCGAAAAACGGCAATCCTAACCATGTGGTCAACGGCCTGTATGCGATCGGTGAGTGCGCCTGCGTCTCGGTACACGGTGCCAACCGCCTGGGTACCAATTCCTTGCTCGATTTGCTGGTGTTCGGCCGTGCGGCCGGTAACCACATCGTGCAAAGCCACCTGAAACAGCGCGAGCACAAGCCTTTGCCGGCGGATGCCGCAGATCTGGCCCTGTCGCGCCTGGCGCACCTCGAAAACAGTACCGGCGGCGAACGCGTACAGGACGTGGCGAACGATATCCGTTCGACCATGCAGCAGTACTGCGGCGTGTTCCGTACCGATGAATTGCTGCAGACCGGCTACAAGAAAATCATGGAACTGGACGAGCGTCGCAAGCATGTCTCGTTCAAGGACAAATCCCGCGTCTTCAATACCGCGCGTATCGAGGCACTTGAGCTGGATAACCTGATTGAGACTGCCAAGGCGACGATTACCTCGGCAGCCGCGCGCAAGGAATCACGTGGTGCGCATGCGCATCGTGATTTTGAAAAACGCGATGATGAAAACTGGATGAAGCACACGCTGTTTTATTCCGAAGGCAATCGACTTGACTACAAGCCGGTGGTGACCAAGCCGCTGACGGTTGACACCTTCAAGCCTAAACCACGTACTTTCTAAAAGGTCAGAACATGGCACGGACTCTCAGATTACAGATTTACCGCTATGATCCTGACAAGGATGCAAAACCGTATATGCAGGACGTAACGGTTGAATTGCATGATCATGACAAGATGCTGCTCGATGCATTGCAGCGCATCAAGGCGACCGTTGATGATTCGCTGGCCTTGCGCCGTTCCTGCCGCGAAGGCGTGTGCGGCTCGGATGCGATGAACATCAACGGCAAGAACGGCCTGGCTTGCACCACCAATTTGAATGAGCTGACCGAACCTATCGTATTGCGTCCTTTGCCCGGCTTGCCGGTGATCCGCGACCTGATCGTGGATATGACGCAATTCTTTAAACAATACGATTCGATCAAGCCTTTCCTGATTAACGATACAATCCCGCCTGAGAAGGAACGTTTGCAGACGCCTGCCGAACGTGAAGAGCTCGATGGCCTGTATGAGTGTATCCTGTGCGCCTGTTGCTCGACTTCGTGCCCGTCGTTCTGGTGGAATCCGGATAAATTCGTCGGCCCGGCCGGTTTGTTGCAGGCCTACCGTTTCATAGCGGACAGCCGCGATCATGCCACCGGTGCACGCCTGGATAATCTGGAAGATCCATACAGATTGTTCAGATGTCATACAATTATGAATTGCGTGGACGTTTGTCCAAAAGGACTGAACCCGACCCGCGCAATCGGCAAAATCAAGGAACTGATGGTGCGCAGGGCTGTATAGTGCGCAATTCGACGAAACGCAGCGCGCTTTGTCGCTGTGTTTCTTTCGCCAGCAGATGACGTGGAAGCAGTATTGAACAGGTTGAATGAATATCCATGTCCATAACCCATCAAGCTGATCCGGTAAAACGTGCGCGCCTGAGATGGCGTGGTCGACGCGGTTTGCTGGAAAATGATTTGTTGCTCACGCGTTTCCTCGACCAACACGAAGAAACGCTGACGGATGAAGAGGTCGAGGCTTTTTCGATATTGCTGGAATTGCCTGACAATGAATTACTGAATTTGCTATTGGCACGCAATGAACCGGAAGGTGAGGCCGATGTGCCCCATGTCCGTGCGTTGCTGACAAGATTGCGCGCAGTTTGAAGCGTGCTGTATGACCGGTTTTTAATTTTGCGATTTAATCTTAAATCGACTCACCCCCTCGTTATATAGAAGGAAGAGCCATGCCCCACTCCCAATCTGACACCAAAGCCACACTGTCGTTTTCTGACGGTTCGCCATCAGTGGAGTTGCCGATTTACAAGGGATCCATAGGCCCTGACGTAATCGACATCCGCAAACTCTACGGTGCCAGCGGTAAATTCACCTACGATCCGGGTTTCATGTCGACCGCGTCGTGTGATTCGACCATTACTTACATCGACGGCGACAAAGGCGAGCTGCTGTATCGCGGTTACCCGATCGAGCAATTGGCGGTGAAGTGTGACTTCCTCGAAACCTGTTATCTGCTGCTCAAAGGCGAATTGCCGAATGAAGCGCAGAAAAAGACTTTCGTCAGCACCGTGACCAAGCACACGATGTTGCATGAACAGATGCAATTTTTCTTCCGCGGCTTCCGTCGCGATGCGCATCCGATGTCGGTACTGGTTGGTACCGTCGGCGCGCTGGCTTCCTTCTACCATGACTCGCTGGATATCACCGACGCGCATCACCGCGAAGTATCGGCCATCCGCCTGATCGCGAAGATGCCTACGCTGGTCGCAATGTCGTACAAATACTCGGTCGGCCAGCCTTTCGTCTACCCACGTAACGATTTGTCGTACAGCGCGAACTTCATGCACATGATGTTCTCGACGCCTAGCGAAGAATACAAAATCAGCGACGTACTGGTACGCGCACTGGACCGCATCCTGATCCTGCACGCAGACCACGAACAAAATGCATCGACTTCGACAGTCCGCCTGTCGGGCTCGAGCGGTGCCAATCCGTTTGCCTGTATCGCGGCCGGTATCGCATGCCTGTGGGGTCCTGCCCACGGCGGCGCGAACGAAGCGGCATTGAACATGCTGAAAGAAATCGGTTCGGTCGACAAGATTCCTGAATTCATCGCCAAGGTGAAAGACAAGAATTCCGGCGTGAAACTGATGGGCTTCGGTCACCGTGTTTACAAAAACTTCGATCCACGCGCCAAACTAATGCGTGAAACCTGCCATGAAGTGCTGGAAGAACTGGGCCTGCATGACGACCCATTGTTCAAACTGGCAATGGCGCTGGAAAAAGTGGCGCTGGAAGACGAATACTTCGTTTCGCGCAAACTGTACCCGAACGTCGATTTCTACTCCGGCATCGTGCAATCCGCGCTGGGTATCCCGGTCTCGCTGTTTACCGGTATCTTCGCGATGGCGCGTACCGTCGGCTGGGTTGCCCAATGGAACGAAATGATTTCGGATCCGGAACAAAAAATCGGCCGTCCACGCCAGTTGTTCATCGGTGAAAAACAACGCGACGTGCCAGACTTGGCAAAGCGTCCGTAAGTAAGTTGTAAGGCAGGCTATAAAGGCAAAAAGTGAGTCAGGAGATTCGCTTTTTGCCAAATTGTTTTATGTTATTCTGGTGTCACATAATTGAGTTAAGTTTACCGCTATAGATTAAAGAGTCCTTCCCCACAACTTGATGTGCAATCCGCTAACCGGTCAGGCCGTGCCGCGGAAGGTTAAATTAACCCGCTAATCTCGCGAAACGCGAAGAAAGGTGAGCAAGATGATGCAACAGTCCCAATCCAATTCTTATTTATTTGGAGGGAATGCACCGTACGTTGAAGAACTGTACGAGGCATATCTCGACAATCCCGGCTCCGTACCAGACAACTGGCGCGCGTATTTCGACGCCATGCAGCATGTGCCTGCGGTCGATGGTTCCGCCAAGCCTGACGTCGCGCATGCGTCCGTCATCGCTTCGTTTGCCGAACGCGCCAAGCATGGCCCGATCCGCACAGTTACCGCTTCCGAAGATGTCGAAATGGGACGCAAACGCGTCGCCGTTACGCAACTGATCGCCGCTTATCGCGTGCTCGGTAATAACTGGGCCAACCTGGATCCGCTGCAGCGCCAGGAACGTCCGCCTATCCCGCAACTGGAGCCTAGCTTCTACGGCTTCACCGATGCGGATATGGATATCGTCTTCAATATCAGCAACACCCATTTCGGTAGCGAAACATCATCGCTGCGCGATTTGCTGAATGCCTTGCGCGATACCTATTGCCGTTCGATTGGTCCGGAGTTCATGTACATCAGCGATCCTGCGCAAAAGCTGTGGCTGCAGGAACGTTTTGAATCGGTACGTTCGACCCCGACTTTTTCCAGCGAAAAGAAAAAGCACATCCTTGAACGCCTGACGGCGGCGGAAGGCCTCGAACGCTACCTGCATACCAAATACGTCGGTCAAAAACGCTTCTCGCTGGAAGGCAGCGAAAGCTTCATCGCGGCACTGGATGAAGTGATCCAGCGTGGCGGTGAAAAAGGCGTACAAGAGATCGTGATCGGCATGGCCCATCGCGGCCGCCTGAACGTACTGGTCAATACCCTGGGCAAAATGCCACAGGAATTGTTCGCTGAATTTGAAGGCCGTCATGGCGACGACCTGCCGTCCGGCGACGTCAAATATCATCAAGGCTTCTCGTCCGACATCAGCACCCCGGGCGGTCCTATCCACCTGTCGCTGGCATTTAATCCGTCGCATCTGGAAATCGTTAATCCGGTGGTTGAGGGTTCGGTGCGTGCCCGTATCGAACGTCGCGGCCAAAACGATCCGTCGCAACAGGTATTGCCTATCTTGATCCACGGTGATGCCGCGTTTGCCGGGCAGGGCGTGATCATGGAAACGCTGAACCTGGCGCAGACCCGTGGCTACGGCACCGGCGGTACCGTGCACATCATCATCAATAACCAGATCGGTTTCACCACCTCGGATCCGCGCGATTCACGCTCCACGCTGTATTGCACAGACGTGTCCAAGATGATTGAAGCACCGGTGATCCACGTCAATGGCGATGATCCGGAAGCAGTCGTGTTTGCGGCGCAGCTGGCACTCGACTACCGCCTCGAATTCCGCAAGGATATCGTGGTTGATATCGTCTGCTATCGCAAACTGGGTCACAACGAGCAGGATACGCCGGCGTTGACGCAACCTTTGATGTACAAAAAGATTGCCGCTCATCCAGGTACCCGCAAACTGTACGCGGACAAATTGCTGACACAAGGCACCATCGGTGCTGAAGAAGGCGATGCGATGGTCAGGGAATATCGCGATGCGATGGATGCCGGCAAGCACACCATCGACCCGGTGATTTCCAACTTCAAGAGCAAGTATGCGGTTGACTGGATGCCGTTCCTGAATCGTAAATGGACCGACGCCGCCGATACCGCTGTACCGCTGGCGGAATTGAAGCGCCTGGCCGAACGTATTACGACCTTGCCGGAAAACTTCAAGGTTCATCCGCTGGTTGAGAAAGTATTGAACGACCGTGCTGCAATGGGCCGTGGCGAAATGAATCTGGACTGGGGTATGGGTGAGCATCTGGCTTATGCATCGCTGGTCAGCTCCGGTTATGCGGTGCGCCTGACGGGTCAGGATTCAGGTCGCGGCACCTTCGTGCATCGTCACGCTGTCCTGCATGATCAAAACCGTGAACGTTGGGATGCTGGTACCTATGTACCGCTGCAAAATATCTCCGACCAGCAAGCCTGGTTCCGCGTTATCGATTCCGTCCTCTCGGAAGAAGCGGTACTGGCATATGAATACGGTTACTCAACCGCAGAACCAAACACACTGGTGATCTGGGAAGCGCAGTTCGGCGACTTCGTCAACGGCGCGCAAGTCGTGATCGACCAATTCATCAGCTCCGGCGAAGTGAAATGGGGTCGTGCTTCGGGCCTGGTCATGATGCTGCCGCACGGTTACGAAGGGCAGGGGCCGGAGCACTCGTCCGCACGTCCTGAACGCTTCCTGCAACTGTGCGCAGACAACAATATGCAAGTGGTGCAGCCGACTACCTCGGCGCAGATCTTCCATTTGTTGCGTCGCCAGATGATCCGTTTGTTCCGCAAACCATTGGTCATCCTCACGCCGAAATCGCTGTTGCGTAACAAGGATGCGGGTTCGCCGCTGACTGACCTGGTCAAGGGTTCGTTCCAGACCGTGATCGGTGAAGTGGATGACAAGATCGATGCGAAGAAAGTGAAACGCGTCATCGCCTGTTCCGGTCGTGTGTATTACGACCTGGTGGCAGCGCGCAAGGAGCGCGGTCAGAGCGACGTCGCGATCATTCGTATCGAACAACTGTACCCGTTCCCGCATAAAGCATTCGCGGCCGAGCTCAAGAAATTCCCGAATTTCACCGAGCTGGTATGGACGCAGGATGAGCCGCAGAACCAGGGCGCATGGTTCCAGATCCAACACAATATTCTGGAAAACATGGCGGATGGACAGAAGCTGGCATATGCCGGTCGTCCGGCCAGCGCCTCGCCTGCAGTCGGTTACTACGACAAGCACTATGCGCAACAGAAGGCATTGATTGATGCGGCTTTTGCCAAATTAAAAGGTTTTGTACAAACCAAATAAAGACCCTGCGGCATCCCAAATGCTGGGGTGCCGTACGAACAACCCGAAACGGAGAGTTAAATGGCAATTCTAGAGGTAAAAGTTCCGCAATTGTCGGAATCAGTTGCAGAGGCAACACTGCTGCAATGGCATAAAAAGGTGGGCGAGACTGTAGCCCGTGATGAAAACCTGATCGATATCGAAACCGATAAAGTCGTGCTGGAACTGCCGGCACCTGACGCGGGCGTGATCACGCAAATCGTGCGTGCTGATAACAGTACCGTGGTCGCGGGTGAAGTCATCGCGCTGATCGATACTGATTTGTCAGCGGTGGCAATCCCTGCTGCAGTCGCACCATTGGCGGCGACCACGCCAGCGAGTGCGCCGGCACCGGCGGCGAGCGCACCCGCCGCAGCGTCGAACAGCGCCAGCGGTATCGCGATGCCTGCCGCCGCCAAAATGCTGGCGGAAAACAATCTGTCCACCAGCGATGTCGCAGGCAGCGGCAAGGATGGTCGTGTCACCAAAGGTGATGTGATCAACCAGCTCGCCAAGCCAGCAGCTGCTCCGGCAGCTGCAGCGCCAGCCGCAGCTGCGAAACCAGCACTGCAACAGGTCGCGGCACCGGCCGCACCATCGGCTGCACTGGCGAATCGTCCGGAAGAGCGCGTTCCTATGAGCCGCTTGCGTGCACGTATCGCTGAGCGTCTGCTGCAATCGCAATCGAGCAACGCGATTCTGACGACCTTCAACGAAGTCAACATGCAGCCGGTCATCGACTTGCGTACCAAGTACAAGGACAAGTTCGAAAAAGAACATGGCGTCAAACTGGGCTTTATGTCCTTCTTTGTCAAAGCTGCAGTTGCTGCGTTGAAAAAATATCCGATCATCAATGCATCGGTCGATGGCAATGACATCGTCTACCACGGCTACTTCGATATCGGTATCGCAGTCGGTTCGCCACGCGGCCTGGTAGTGCCTATCCTGCGCGATGCGGATCAAATGTCGATTGCTGAAATCGAAAAGAAAATCGGTGAATTCGGTAACAAGGCCAAGGATGGCAAGTTGACACTTGACGACCTGACTGGCGGTACATTCTCGATTTCGAACGGCGGTATCTTTGGCTCCATGCTGTCGACACCTATCATCAACCCACCGCAATCGGCGATCCTGGGCATCCACGCAACGAAAGAACGTGCAGTGGTGGAAAACGGCCAGATCGTGATTCGCCCGATGAACTATCTGGCGATGTCCTACGACCATCGCATCATCGATGGCCGTGAAGCGGTATTGGGCCTGGTAGCGATGAAGGAAGCATTGGAAGATCCTGCGCGCCTGCTGCTGGACCTCTAAAATTTGACCAAATAAAAAGACACAAGGGCCCGAATATCTGGATGCCTTTGTGTCTTTTTCTTTAACGGGGTAAAGATATGTCGAAGAATTTTGATGTAGTGGTAATCGGCGCCGGTCCTGGCGGTTATGTGGCGGCGATACGTGCAGCGCAGCTGGGTTTTACAGTGGCTTGTATCGATGAATGGAAGAATGAAAAAGGCGGTCCGGCACCTGGCGGCACCTGTACCAATGTCGGTTGTATCCCATCGAAGGCGATGTTGCAGTCGTCGGAAAATTATCATCACGCCGGACATGCGTTTGCCGAGCACGGGATCGAAGTCAAAGGTTTGTCGCTGAACGTCAAGAAGATGGTGGCACGCAAGGATACCGTCGTGAAGCAAAACAATGACGGCATCCTGTATCTGTTCAAAAAGAATAAAGTTACTTTCTTCCACGGTCGCGGTTCTTTCGTGAAAGCCGCTGACGGCGGTCATGAAATCAAGATCGCAGGTGCCACCGAAGAAAACATTTTTGCCAAGCACGTGGTGGTCGCTACCGGTTCGAATCCGCGTGCATTGCCGGGTGCTGCATTCGATGAAAAACTGATCCTGTCGAATACCGGTGCACTGGAGATCACTGAGGTGCCTAAGCGTCTGGGTGTGATCGGCGCCGGCGTGATCGGTCTCGAGATGGGCAGCGTCTGGCGTCGCCTCGGTTCCGAAGTGACAGTGCTGGAAGCATTGCCGGCTTTCCTCGGCGCAGTTGATGATGCAGTCGCGAAAGAAGCGTTCAAGCAATTCACCAAGCAAGGCCTGGCGATCAGCCTCGGCGTGCAAATCGGTGCGATTACTGCAGGCAAGAATGACGTCACCGTCAATTACGTTGACGACAAGGGCGCTGCGCAAAAAGCGGTGTTCGACAAGTTGATCGTTTCGATCGGCCGCGTGCCAAACACCATTGGCTTGAACGCTGAAGCGGTTGGCCTGAAGCTGGATGAGCGCGGTTTCATCGCGGTTGATGCTGATTGCAAAACCAGCTTGCCGAATGTCTGGGCGGTTGGCGACGTAGTACGCGGACCAATGCTGGCACACAAATCGGAAGAGGAGGGAGTGGCAGTGGCGGAGCGTATCGCCGGTCAACACGGTCATGTCAATTTCAACACGATCCCGTGGGTGATTTATACTTCACCGGAGATCGCATGGGTTGGCAAGACCGAACAGCAGTTGAAAGCGGAAAAGATCGCGTATAAAGCAGGCTCTTTCCCTTTCCTTGCCAACGGTCGCGCGCGTGCCTTGGGTGATACCACCGGTTTCGTGAAATTCCTTGCGGATGCGAAAACCGATGAAATCCTCGGCGTGCACATCATTGGGCCGATGGCTTCGGAACTGATTTCGGAAGCTGTGGTCGCAATGGAGTTCCGTGCATCTTCCGAAGATATCGCACGCATCTGTCATGCACATCCATCATTGTCGGAAGCTGTCAAAGAGGCGGCACTGGCAGTTGATGGCCGAGCCCTGAATTTCTAAGGGTGATTTTGAATACCGGAGTCTGAATGAAATATGCTGCCTTGCTTTTGCCCTTGTTACTGACCGCTTGTGCCACAAGTGGTAATGGAGATGGTCGGGTGTCGGTTGCGACCGCCTTCAACGGGCAAGAGTTTGGCGGTGCCAATTGCACGGTAATGACCAATTCCGGCAGCTGGAATGTGCTGACTCCGGCGACCGTACAGGTGGGCGGAGCCAACGGTGAGTTGCGCATAGTCTGCAATAAATACGGCTATCGCACGACTGAATTGCGTTTGCCACCGTATGCGCCGAATTCTTCCGGTTCCCGTGTCGGGGTCGGCCTTGGTGGTGGCAGTGGCGCGGTTGGTTTGGGCCTGGGCCTGAGTTTGCCGATCAGCTCGGGTAGCGGTGGCAGTTATCCGCCGCGTGTGGTGATCAATATGGCGCCACAATAGTCAGAATCCATCTCACGTATGTTGCTGAAGTGAGTTCTGGTAACGCGATGATAGATATGGGCGAGCGATGACTCGCCCGTTTTTTTCTGGAAGGACGATATGAGTCCGGACATGCAAATGAATTGGATCCGAGCCGCATGAATGTACGTGAATTTTATGAGCAGGCATTATCGCAGCGCGGCTTCGTCGCTGATGAATCGCAGCTCAATGCCGTCAATCGTTTGCAGCAAGCCTATGATGAATGGGTAGAGTACAAGGCACAGCGCGCCAATGCCTTCCTGCGTTTTTTGCGCCCACCTGAAATTCCGCGCGGGATTTATATGTGGGGCGGCGTAGGTCGTGGCAAATCCTTCCTGATGGATAGCTTTTATTCGGTGGTGCCGCTGGTACGCAAGACGCGCGTGCACTTTCATGAATTCATGCGCAGTGTCCATCGCGATCTGGATGAGTTGAAGATGGTCGTCAATCCACTCGATGAAGTGGCGAAACGGATTGCGAAGAAGTATCGCCTGATCTGTTTCGACGAATTCCACGTCATCGATATCGCCGATGCGATGATTCTCTACAATTTGTTCAAGGCCCTGTTTGAAAACGGAGTGTCCTTCATCATCACCTCGAATTTTCATCCGGACACCTTGTACCCGGATGGCTTGCACCGGGATCGCATGTTGCCGACGATTGAGCTGTTGAAAGAAAAGCTGGATATCGTCAATGTCGACAGCGGTAGTGATTACCGCAAGCGTGCATTGGAACAGGTCGATGCCTATTACTGGCCACTGAATGAAAAATCGAGTGAAGCAATGCGCGTCGCATTTGCACGCATTGCGGAAACCACCGATGAAAATCCGCACCTGAAAATAGAAGGACGCGATGTGCAGGCCTTGCGCCGCGCCGGCGGTGTAATATGGTTCGACTTCGCAACCCTGTGTGGCGGACCGCGTTCACAGAACGATTACCTTGAACTGGCCAGCCGCTTCCATACCTTGTTCCTGTCGGATGTGCCGGTGATGTCGGCCGGTATGGCATCCGCGGTACGGCGCTTTATCTGGCTGATTGATGTCTTGTACGACCACAAGATTAAACTGCTGATGTCGGCCGAGGTGGCGATGGATGAGTTGTATACTGATGGTGCACAGATTGCCGAATTTCAACGCACGGTGTCGCGCCTGATAGAAATGCAATCAAGTGAATACATGGAAGCCGAACGCCGGCGCGAAGGAAGTACGATTTTTTAATCGCCCGCCGCGGTTTTTGGATTTGCCGACTTAATTTGAACAGACCATAGATGAAATATTTATTGCACACATGCATCGCAACCGCATTTCTGCTGGCAGGTCCGGCCGTTTTGGCGCAGGACACGGCAGATAAAGCACCGGTACAAGTTTATTCGGCCAAGGAATTGCAGCAGCGTTATCCGGCTGATTCCATCAAGTCGAATGAAGTGGCCGAACGCGCGGTTGCAGAAGTCACCAAGGCGCGTGCGGATATCGAAGAACGTTTCGCCGCAGATCAGCGCGCCTGCTACAAGAAATTCTTTACCACTTCCTGCATCGACAAGATCAAGGAGCAAAGGCGTATCGACTTGGCATCAATCAAGCCAATCGAAATCGAAGCCAATTCGTATATACGTCACGCTAAAGTTGACGAGCGTGATCGTCGACTGGCCGAGAAAAATGCACAGAATGTAGAGAAAGCAGCTGCCAATGCAGACAAGGCGGTAGATGAGCGCACGCCAAAAGAAGGGCCTGGTGCTACAGAAGAAGCGCAACGCAAGGCGCGTGCCGATGGCTATGCGAAACGCAATGCCGAGTTTGCCGAGAAGCAGCGCTTGCTGAAGGAAAACGAAGAGGCCGATGCGCAAAAGCGCGCCGAGAATGTGAAGCGCTACGAAGAAAAAGTGCGCGCGTCTGAAGAGAAGCAAAAAGAGATTGCCAGGAAGAAAGCTGAAAAGGCGGCAGTACCACCAGCCAAGCCTTGAGTAGTTGCTGCGACCGCCTGGATTGGGGTGCGCGCGGACTGATATATAAGATCGAAAAACCTTGCTGCTTTACTGTTCAATTTGCAACTTAAATTCATTTGTTGCACAGATGAGTGATCAGGCACTCGACTTATTTTCAAACAATATTAAGAGATTATCAAAATTTAACTCTTTTTAAATTAATCCCGGTATAATCAACCATCGTTGAGATTCGAGTTAGTGGTGCAGTATTAGTCTGTCATTCCTGTCTTGGTTGAAACGATCCAACGGGCAACTGCCCAACTTAACTGAAATTAGGAATTGTAATGGCAACTGGTATCGTAAAATGGTTCAATGACTCGAAAGGCTTCGGCTTTATTACCCCTGATGAAGGCGGCGAAGATTTGTTCGCTCACTTCTCGGCAATTCAGTCGAGCGGCTTCAAATCACTGCAAGAGAACCAACGCGTTTCTTTTGAAGTGACAGCTGGCCCTAAAGGCAAGCAAGCTTCGAACATTCAGCCAATCTAAGCTGAATCAAACGAAATAGAAAATCCTCAGCTTGCTGGGGATTTTTTTTGCCTGTTACTTCCTGCCCGGTTTATCCGCGCACCCGCCGACCCGGCTTCAGGCCAGTGCCTGCCGCAGATTGCGTCCCTCTTGCCATTCCCTGTACTCCGCGCTGCTTTGTGTTTGCGCCTTGAGTTCTGCGGCGCTTTTTCCTTCGTGCGATGTGAGCAGGCGATGCGCGATGCGATGATCCGGCATGGTGGTGCCGTAAAACATGACATCATCGCCGCGCTGGATCAGCAGGGTAGGGAAGTTCTCGACATCGAAGTCGCCGATCAGGTCGGCCCTGTCTTCAATATCGATCCAGACGAATAGCTTGTCCGGATGCTGCGCCGCCAGCTCGTCAAAGCCGGGCCGGTAATTGGTGCAGACGTCGCACCAGGCCGCGCACAGGCAGGCCACGACCCAGACGTCGTCCTGCATGCGCTGCGCGAGCTGCTGCTGGTTGTGCGGTTCTAATGTGATACTTGCCATGCCGGTATTCTACCGGTTTCTATTGCGGCGGGCGCGACCCCGAATGCCGGAAATGCGCAAGACCGAAAAATGCAGCGCTTCCCGGCAGCTATTGCGCACCTACTGCGCACCTATTTCGATACGCACGGTAAAATACGCCCATGTCTACGATACTCGCTATAGAAACATCTTCTGAACTGGCTTCCGCGGCGCTCTTGCACAATGATGTGTGCAGCAGCCGCCAGACGGCCGGCGTCAGCACGCATTCGCAAAGCATACTGCCGATGGTGCAGGCTTTATTGCAGGACGCCGGCATCAGCTTGCGTGACTGCGATGCGATTGCCTTTGGCGCAGGACCCGGCTCGTTTACAGGCGTGCGCACCGCCTGCGGTATTGCACAAGGCCTGGCGTATGGCGCAGACAAACCATTGCTGCCGACGGTGACTTTGCTGGCACTGGCACAAGCCTGCCGTGAGCAGACCGGTGCCAACGACGTGCTGGCAGTGCTGGATGCGCGCATGGGGGAAGTGTATTGGGCGCAGTATCGTTTTGACGTCACGTGGCAGGTCGTGATTGCACCGACCTTGTCGTCGGCAGCTGATGTGCAGCCGCAAGGCGAGGTCGTCGCCTGCGGTAACGGCTTGCAGGCGTATGCGGCAGATTTCGCGGCACGGCCGTTTTTCGCCGCAGCCCTGAAAGACATGCTGCCGCAAGCAACCCAGATCGCGCGCTTGGGGGCGATCGCTTATGCGCAAGGCCTGGCGGTAGTCGCCAGTGCGGCGGAGCCGCTGTACCTGCGAAACAAGGTGGCACTGACAACGATGGAACGTCTGGAAAAGGCTGCAAAGGAGGCTGCATGAGTTCCGTGCCCAGTCCTATCCCGCAATTTGAAGCAGCGCCGCCACCGGTGCAAAAACTCTATTTCTATCGGATGCAGGCGACCGATATCAGCGATGTGCTGGCGATTGAAAACGATGTCTATCCCTTCCCATGGACGCGCGGGAATTTCCTCGATTCCATCAATAGCGGTTATGAAACCTGGATACTGCGTGACGGTTCCGGTGCATTGAATGGTTATTTCCTGTTGATGCCATCGGTAGACGACGCGCACTTGCTGAACATTACCGTGCATCGTGATTTGCAAGGACAGGGCATAGGATTGCTGTTGCTGGATAAAGCGAAAGCGATTGCGCAAGAAAGAAAACTGGAAGCGATCCTGCTGGAAGTACGGCCATCGAATACGCGTGCAGAAAAGATTTATCGCCGCTATGGCTTCAGTCGCATAGGCGTGCGTAAGGGCTACTATCCGGCACCGAATAATCAGCGTGAAGATGCGCTTGTCATGAAACTCGCGCTATGAGCAATCAAGATCGTCGTACCGCATTCCTGCAGGAAATGGGCCTGGGACCAGTATGGTCGCAGCGTAGCGCCGCCTTGCAGGCACTCGAGCTTGAATCTGCGCCAGTGGTGGAAATGCTTGAGGCAGTGGAAGTGTCTGCACCACCTGCAGTGCCGCTGCGGCAGCAAGTAGTGGCTGAACAAAGCTTGTCGGCCTGGGGCGATGAAACGCCGGCGGCTCCTGTTCTTGCGCCGGCAGCCGTCAGTGCCGTGCTGCAGCCTGCGCGTGATATCGCGAGCATGGGTTGGGAGCAATTGAAAGAAGTCGTCAGCAACTGCACCGAATGTGGCTTGTGCAAAGGCCGTACCCAAACCGTGTTCGGCGTCGGCGATCAAAAAGCCAAATGGTTATTCGTCGGTGAAGGCCCCGGACGCAACGAGGATTTCCAGGGCGAGCCCTTCGTCGGTCCGGCCGGCAAACTGCTCGACAATATGTTCATTGCGATGGGCCTCAAGCGCGGTGAAAATACCTATATCGCGAATATCGTCAAATGCCGTCCCACAGACGAAAACAAGCGCGACCGCGCACCGGTGGCGCAAGAAAGCGATGCCTGCATGCCTTATTTGCAGCGCCAGATTGCATTGGTGAATCCGACCGTGATCGTTGCACTGGGCAAGACGGCCGCGCTGTCCTTGCTGAAACTGGATCCGGCTACGCCGGTCGCGCGATTGCGTGGCACCGTGCATCGCTATGCCGATATTCCGGTGGTCGTGACTTATCACCCGGCCTATCTGTTGCGCACCCTTAAAGACAAGAGCAAAGCCTGGGCGGATCTATGCCTGGCGATGCAAACCTATGCCGACCGGGCAAACGGCTAACCTGGCCGCGAACTTGACTGATTTATTCCAGGCTCAATTCGAACAGCGTTGGGGTCATCTCAACGATATCCATGTGCGCGCTTTGGCATGGTTGCTGGATGCTCCTGATTTGCTCGATCCGCAAGCACCACAATGGCGCGGCAAAATTGCCAGCCTGCAGGGCAGCTTGCCGCATGGCCTTGATGCCTGGCTACAGGCGCTGGATCGAAACCCCGCTGAATTGCATCGCTATCTCAATGTACAGGCGTTTACCCGCCTTGGTCGTTATGCGGAAAAACTGCTGGCCTACTATTTCGAATATCGCGGTGTGTTGGCGGCGCACGGAGTACAAGTGCGTGCCGGGAAGAATAGCACGATAGGTGAATTCGATTTCCTGTTGCGCGAAGGCGATGCCCTGGTGCACTGGGAGTTCGCGACCAAATTCTATTTGCTGGAATCCAGTGGCGCCGGTGAAGATGCCGATTATTTTGTTGGCCCCAACCTGGCCGATACGCTGGGTGCAAAGATGCACAAGATACTTGAGCGTCAACTGCTGTTGTCACAGCATCCTGCGGCGCAAGTACATTTGCCGGCTCCGGTGACGCGGGCCCAGGCTCTGGTCAAGGGCTGGCTGTTTTATCACAGTGGTGATAAGGCCGATGCCGCAAGCTTCGGCATCTCCGCCGGACATTGCCGCGGCTTTTGGTGCGCGCTGGGCGAACTGGAGCAGGCCGGCGCAGAACGCTATGCAGTATTGCCGCGCCTGCACTGGCTGGCACCGGCCAAACTGGATGTGTCACAAACCATGGACAAAGACAGCCTGCAGCAAATGCTGGCCGCACATTTCGTGCATGACACGATGCCGGTGCTGGTGATCTTGCTGGATGTAAAAGGGAATGTGGCGCTGGAAAGCAGTCGCGGCTTTGTGGTGCCGGATGATTGGCGTACCCGGGCCGGGCAGCGGATAAAACTGGTTCATCCGCCGACCTGAATAAATTAATGCTTGGGTTCGCCTATCAGTGACAGTGAGTCATGTTCACGCTGGTTGGCGGCATGCTTGCGCATGATCAGGTACATGATGCCGGACACCGACATACCGAACATGATGATGACGATATTGATGTTCAGGTCCAGTTTGACCATCAGTGCGTACAGCAGCAACATGGTCAACACCGACAGGTTTTCATTGAAGTTCTGTACTGCAATCGAATGACCAGCACTCATCAGGACGTGGCCGCGATGCTGCAACAGGGCATTCATGGGTACGACGAAGTAGCCGGACAGTGCGCCCACCAATACCAGAAGCGGATAAGCGAGCCAAACGCTGTGCACCATAGTCATGACAATCACGACCACGCCCATGATCACGCCGAGCGGCATGACGGACAAGGATTTCTTCAGGGGGACAAAGCGGGCGGCGGCAACGGCACCGACGGCAACGCCAACGGCAACGATGCCTTGCAGGATGGCGGCCTTGTCCAGCGGCATATTCAGCGATTTCTCAGCCCACTTCAGGACGATGAACTGTAAAGTTGCACCGGCACCCCAGAACAGTGTGGTGACAGCCAGCGAGATCTGGCCCAGGCGGTCTTTCCACAAGGTGGTGAAGCAGTTGGCGAAGTCGCCTATGAGTTTGATTGGATTGCGTTCCTGATGCGGATAGCGGGCACCGGTGTCAGGAATGCGGAGATTGAAGAGGGCGGCGAGCAGGTAAGCGACGGTGATAATGCAGAGTGCTGCTTCGGCTGGTGTATCTATGCCAAAGTTAATGATGGGGAAATCGAAGGCGAGTAATTTGGTGGCGATATTGGGATTGATTAGCGCACCTCCCATTACGGTGCCGAGGATAATCGAGGAAACGGTCAGGCCTTCAATCCAGCCATTGGCGGCGACCAGTTTCTCCGCCGGTAATAATTCTGTGAGGATGCCGTACTTGGCCGGTGAATATGCTGCTGCACCAAAACCGACCACGGCATAGGCAATCAGCGGGTGGACATCGAAGAACATCATGCCGCAACCGAAGATCTTGATCAGGTTGGTGATGAACATGACGCGCCCTTTGGGCAATGCATCTGCGAAAGCGCCGACAAAAGCGGCAAGTAATACATAAGACAGGACAAAGAATAGCTTTAGCAATGGAGTCATCCATTCGGGTGACTTCATTACCGTTAATAAGGCTATGGCCGCTATTAGGAGGGCGTTGTCGGCGAGCGAAGAAAAAAACTGCGCCGCCATGATGGTATAAAAACCGCGATTCATTCGCATTAATCTATTTTTGCTGTGTGTCTCTGGCTGACTTTATACCATGAATCTTGGCGGCTTCAATTGATTTGCGCATCGTTAACGCAATGCGTCCGGTAAAATAAATGGATTCGTCTTAATCGAATGTCACGATTTAACTTTCTTAACATTGCCGTATGCCCAGACCCCTCATTGCTACCATAGATATCGCCGCATTGCGCAGCAATCTTGCGCTTGCAAAAGCGCGCGCCCCTCATTCCAAGGCATGGGCGGTCGTGAAAGCCAATGCCTACGGGCATGGTTTGGAACGCGGCATGCGTGGTTTCGCTGCGGCTGACGGGCTGGGATTGATCGAGCTCGATGCGGCGGCGCGCCTGCGTGAGCTCGGCTGGAACAAGCGCATCCTGCTGCTGGAAGGTTTCTTTGATGCCAGCGATACCAAGCTGCTCGCCGAACACCGGCTGGATACCGTCATCCATTGTGAAGAACAATTGCTGATGCTGGAGCAGGCGAAGTTACGGACGCAAATTGATGTCCATCTCAAGCTCAATAGCGGGATGAATCGCCTCGGCTTTACACCTGCCAGGTATCGTGCCGCCTATGAACGCCTGCGGGCGATTCCCGCGGTGCGTCATATTTCCTTCGTCACCCACTTCGCCAATGCGGAAGACCCCGACAATCCGGTATTGCCGGTGCAGGAGCAAGTGCGCCGCTTCAAGGAAGCGACGCGCGATTTGCCGGGCGAAAAGAGCTTGGCCAATTCGGCGACCGATTTGTTGCATCCGGCTGCGGCGGCCGACTGGATACGGCCGGGCATCATGTTATATGGTGCGACACCGGGTGCGCAAAGCGCGGAACAGTTCGGCTTGCGGGCGGCAATGAGTTTGCACAGTGAAATTATCGGCGTCCAGCATATTGTGGCCGGTGATGCCGTCGGTTACGGCAGTGCCTTCGTCGCGACTGCACCGATGACGATAGGCGTCGTCGCTTGCGGTTATGCCGATGGCTATCCGCGGCATGCACCAAGCGGTACCCCGGTCATTGTCGACGGCGTGAAAACGCGCATGGTTGGACGTGTGTCCATGGATATGATTACGGTGGACCTGACACCCGTGGCGAAGCCCCGGATCGGCAGCAAGGTTACCTTGTGGGGTGCCAGTTTGCCGATTGATGAAGTGGCGAATGCTGCCGGCACCGTTGGCTATGAATTGATGTGCGGGCTGGCACCGCGCGTACAGATTGTTGAAGTTAACTAGAACCCCGGTTCTGTCGAAAGCGAAGTTTATCCAGATGGCAAAAGCCAAAACCAATTACACCTGCAGCGAATGCGGCGGTATCAGCAATAAATGGGGCGGGCAATGCCCGGCTTGCGGCAGCTGGAACACGCTGGTGGAAACCGTCGTCGAGTCGGGTTCGAATCGCTTTTCCGTACAACACCAGGGCCTGGCGCAAACTGCGCCGGTACTGAGCCTGGCCGATATCGAAGCGATTGATGTGCCGCGCTTTGGGACCGGCATTGAAGAGTTTGATCGCGTGCTCGGCGGTGGCCTGGTCGCCGGCGGCGTGGTGCTGATCGGCGGTGATCCGGGGATCGGCAAATCGACGCTCTTGTTGCAGGCGTTGGCGAATCTTTCGCGTATCAAAAAAGTTTTATACGTCAGCGGTGAAGAGTCGGGTGCGCAGATCGCCTTGCGTGCGAAACGCCTGGCAGTCGATGCCAAGGATCTGAAGCTACAAGCTGAAATCCAGCTGGAAAAAATCCTGACGACGCTGGCTGAACACAAGCCGGATGTGGCGGTGATCGATTCGATCCAGACTGTCTATTCGGATGCCTTGAGTTCGGCACCAGGTTCGGTGGCACAAGTGCGTGAATGTGCGGCGCAACTGACGCGCATCGCGAAGCAAACCGGCATCACCATCATCATGGTCGGCCATGTCACCAAGGAAGGTGCACTGGCCGGTCCACGCGTGCTGGAGCATATCGTCGATACCGTGCTGTATTTTGAAGGCGATACCCACTCCAGTTTCCGCCTGGTGCGTGCCATCAAGAATCGCTTTGGTGCGGTGAATGAGCTGGGTGTTTTTGCGATGACGGAAAAAGGCTTGAAAGGGGTGTCCAATCCTTCGGCGCTCTTCCTGTCGCAGCACGATAATCCTGTGCCGGGTGCCTGTGTGATGGTGACGCAGGAAGGCACGCGCCCCTTGCTGGTCGAAATCCAGGCGCTGGTCGATACCTCGCATTTACCGAATGCACGCCGTCTTTCTGTCGGCCTCGAACAAAACCGTCTGGCGATGTTGCTGGCGGTGCTGCATCGCCACGCCGGTATCGCAGCCTTCGATCAGGATGTTTTCATTAATGCGGTCGGCGGTGTGAAGATCACTGAACCGGCAGCCGACCTGGCAGTATTGCTGGCGATCCATTCATCGATGCGTAGCCGGCCGTTGCCGCGCGGCCTGGTGGTATTCGGTGAAGTCGGGCTGGCCGGTGAAATCCGTCCGGCACCGCGTGGTCAGGAACGTTTGCGCGAAGCAGCCAAGCTGGGCTTCTCGCTTGCATTGATCCCGAAATCGAATGCGCCCAAGCAAAAAATCGAAGGCTTGACCATCATAGGGGTGGAGCGGATTGATGAAGCCTTGAATCGTGTGCGTGAGCACGAATAAGGGCGGGCGGCCTCAGGTGAAATGTTGTGTCAGCAGGTTCGCCGCCTTGACCCCGCTGCGCACCGCCGATTCCAGCGTGGCCGGATAATCGCTGGCGAGGTAATCACCTGCGACCACCAGATGCGGCAATGCCGTTTGTTCTTCCGGACGCTGCAAGCCCGGCGTGCAGGAAAAAGTTGCGCGTTTTTCCGTAATTACCTTGCTCCAGCTTGCTTGCGCCAATTGGGGCATTTCCAGTGCCTGCGCCAATTGCTGCGCAATCGCGACAGACAAGGCATCCTGCCCCAGTTCTGTCGCCGCGGTCGAGATACTCACCACGACCGCGAACAAGCCATCCTGATTCGCATCCAGCTGTCCGCGATCAAATACAAATTGTCCCCACTGTCCCTGTGCCGCATCGTCGGTCAGCGCAAAGAAGGGTGCAGGCAGGCGCGTACCAGCCGGGTATTGCAGATAGCAGGTGGTGATTGCTTCGTAATTGAAGGCCGGGATATGCGCTTCGGCCTCAGTTCCTGCCAACATGTTTGCAGCTGTCAGCGCCGGTGTCGCAATCGCTAGGCCATCAAATAATTCTTCTGCGGCTTCTTCATTACTCAAACCGAGCGTCCATTGCTGTCCGTGCGCATGGATGCTTTGCACGGCAGCGCCGGTCTTGACTGTTCCCTGGTGGCGCTCGACAAAGGCGGCCGCTTGCTGTGGCAGCAAGGATGTCAGGTCGGTGCGCGGGATCAACATATCGGAAGCTGCACGCTTTGCGCCCAGGCTGTCGCGCAATACATTCAGGAAGACTTGCGCCGACGCACGTTCCGGCGGTGTGTTGAGTGCCGCGATACAGAGCGGTTGCCACATCAGTTTGATCAGGCGCGCGGTCTGGTCGTAACGTTCCAGTAATTCAGTGACGCTGCAATCATTGTGCAGCCGCCACTCCATCCAGCGTGCGGTAGTGGAAAAACGTGCCAGAGCCATTTTGTCTGCTGCGTCCAGGCCTTTGGCGCGCAAGAGAGCCGTCAACAGATGCAAAGGGGCGGGCAGGCGCGGCGCGACAAAGTCCATTCCGTCACAGCCGGCCGGATAGCGCATTTGCAGCGGCAGGCGCAGCAAGGCCTGGTCGGCATTTACGCCCAGCGTTTTTAGCAGGTTCAGAGTGGCGCTATAAGCACCAAGCAGGATGTGCTGGCCGTTATCCAGTGTCTGGTCCTGGATCTCGACGGCGCGGGCGCGACCGCCGAGGGTGCGTGATGATTCGAAAAGCGTGACTGCGTGTCCTGCACTTGCCAGTTCAACCGCCGCTGAACATCCCGCCCAGCCGGCGCCTATGACGGCAATTTTTTTTGCTTCAGTCATTAACCGCGTATGTAAGTGATCCACGCCAGCCACAGTTTGCGGATGGGCGTGAGTGAAATGCGCTGGTTCAGCACATGGAAACCGTCGCGTTCCACTTCATTCAATACGGCACGATAGATTGCCGCCATGATCAGACCGGGGCGCTGCGCGCGACGGTCTTCCTTGGGCAATAAGGCGAAGGCTTCGTCATACAATTTTTGCGCGCGTGCGGCCTGGAATTGCATCAGCTTCTCGAAGTTTTCGCTATGGCGTGCATTCAGGATCTCGGCAGCGGTGACATTGAATTGCTGCAGCTCATTCACCGGCAGGTAGATACGGCCCTTGCGTGCATCTTCACCGACATCGCGGATGATGTTGGTGAGTTGGAAGGCCAGTCCCAGCTTTTCTGCATATTCCAAAGTTTTTGGGCTGGTGGCACCGAAGATCTTCGCCGACAAAATGCCGACTACGCTGGCTACGTGCCAGCAATACTTTTGCAAACCGATGAAATCGAGATAGCGATTCTGGTCGAGGTCCATTTCCATGCCATCGATGATGGCCAGCAAATGTTCGCTGTCGAGTGCATAGACTGCCATGTGCGGTTGCAATGCCTTGGTCACCGGATGTGTCGGCTCACCGGCCATCATGGCGCCGACTTCCTTGCGCCACCACACCAGTTTGGTACGGGCGATCATGACGTCGGTACATTCATCGACGGTATCGTCGACTTCGCGACAAAAAGCGTACAAGGCCGTAATCGCACGGCGCCGATCCGGTGTCAGGAACAGGAAGCTGTAGTAAAAGCTGGAGCCGCTTTGTGCAGCTTTTTGTTGGCAGTATTCGTCGGGGGACATAGAAAAGTAGGGCGCTGGACGCTGAATTAAGCCGCTATGCTAGCCGACTAAGGCTGTAGGAACAAATAATGTCTGACGATAGGCGCAAATGTGTCGGATCAAACACGTTCCGGCATCGCTCCCGCACATAGCACTTGACGGATTATTTGGCTTTCATGCGGATTGCGCGCAGTAGCAGGAGCAACCAGTCGCTTTTCCCCAGTTTCGGCCGTTGCCGGAACATATCGTAGCCGGATGCTTCCAGGCACTCGAGGATGCGCAAGCCGCCTTGCACTACCAGGCGTAATTCCCAGCCGATGCGGCCGGGCAGGCGCAAGGCCAGTGGAGCACCGGACAGCAGCATCGCACGTGCCCGCTGGACTTCGAATTGCATTAACTGGCGCCAGGCTGCATCGACCGTTTGCTGCGCGATCTGTTGCTCGGCTATATTGAATTTCTGCAGGTCTTGCTGTGGCAGGTAGATGCGTTCTTTCTGCCAGTCTATTGCGACGTCCTGCCAGAAGTTGATCAGTTGCAGCGCCGAGCAGATATCGTCCGACTCGCGCAGGTTCCCGGCATTCGCCGCGCCGTATAAATGCAGCATCAGGGTGCCGACCGGATTGGCGGAACGACGGCAGTAGTCGAGCAAGTCGTTAAAGCCGGCGTAGCGCGTGGTCACCACGTCTTGCTTGAAGGCGGATAGCAGGTCACGGAAGGGCTGCAGCGGCAAGTGGTACTCGGCGATGACTTGCGCCAGCTTGCGGAACAGCGCGGTGTCTGCTGTTGTTCCTGCTTCGATCTGATCCAGTTGCTGTTCATATGCAGCGAGCGCGGCCAGTCTTTCATCCGGGGTGGCATTGCCTTCGTCAGCCAGGTCGTCGGCGCTGCGTGCGAAGGCATAGATGACTTCAACCGCAGGGCGTAGCCGGGCCGGCAGGAGGATGGATGCTACCGGGAAATTTTCGTAATGATCGACGGACATGAAGGCTTGGAAGTTAAGCGCCGGGTCAGGGCGGTAGTCGGGACGGCATATTGGCAAAGGATAAAAGTTTCCTGGCCGAATACCGGACTTTGCCGGAAGTGTAATTGAAATGGGTGGGTGGCCGCCAAATTGATTACTGCCTGCGGCAGCGATATCGGTGCGTCGGTGCTGCATCTTTCAGGGCGAAATTTGGCGGCTGGGCAGGGCGTTTACTTGGCTCAAGTAGGCAAAGTGTCAAAAATCAGCGCAGGCTGCACAAAATCCAGTAAAATCCCGGGTTGAAGTTGAACAGCCGATACAAAAGGCAGTGCAGGGCGACCCTAATATTCACTTCGTGGTCGCCCTTTGCTTTTGCGCCTTTGGTATTTGCTAGCGCACTCATTCCCGCGAGGATGGCGAAATTGGTAGACGCACCAGGTTTAGGTCCTGACGCCAGCAATGGTGTGGGGGTTCGAGTCCCCCTCCTCGCACCACAGAATTTTTTATTTTTTGGACGATTCACATGGCAACTGCAGTCGAAACTCTGGACAAACTTGAGCGCCGTATCACGATTACGGTGCCACTCGCCGATGTACAAGCGGAAGTTGAAAAACGCCTGAAGGTCCGTGCACGTACGGTGAAGGCGCCTGGCTTCCGCACTGGCAAAGTGCCGATGAAGATGGTCGCGCAACAGTACGGCTATCAAGTCGAAAACGAAGTATTGAACGATAAAGTCGGTCGCGCCTTCAACGAAGCCGCCAGCGAAAACAATCTGCGCGTTGCCGGTTTCCCGAAAATCGAACCGAAGACTGACGACGCTGCTGCCGAAGGCACCATCGTTTTCAACGCAACGTTTGAAGTTTACCCGGAAGTAAAACTGGGTGACCTGGCTGCAGCCGACGTGGAAAAAACCACAGTTGAAGTCAGCGAAGCGGAAATCGATAAAACCATCGACATCCTGCGCAAACAACGCGTGCACTACCACGTCAAGGGCGAGCAAAGCGCGCACGGCGACGGCGGTTCCGACCTGACAGCCAAAAATGGCGATCGCGTCACCATCGATTTCGTCGGTACCATCGACGGCGTTGAATTCCAGGGCGGCAAAGCGGAAGACTACGCTTTCGTACTGGGCGAAGGCCGCATGCTGGCTGAATTCGAAGCCGGCACCATCGGCTTGAAAGTTGGCGAATCGAAAACCTTCCCACTGGCTTTCCCTGCTGATTACCACGGTAAAGACGTGGCAGGCAAAACCGCTGAATTCACCATTACACTGAAGCAAATCGAATGGGCACACCTGCCGGAAGTCGATGCTGAATTTGCAAAATCGCTGGGTATCCCTGACGGCGACCTGCAAAAAATGCGTGAAGACATCAAAGTCAACCTGCAACGCGAAGTCAGCAGCCGCATCAAGGCCCGCACCAAAGACAGCGTGATGGATGCACTGATCAAGATCAGCGAACTGGACGTGCCTAAAGCACTGATCGACCAGGACGTGGAGCGTTTGATGGAAATGACCCGTCAGGATATGGCGCAGCGCGGCATGAAAGTCAGCGACCTGCCATTCCCACCGGAATTGTTCACCGAACAAGCTGAACGTCGCGTACGCCTCGGCCTGATCCTGGCTGAAGTTGTCAAAGCGAACGACCTGCAGGCAAAACCGGAACAAGTCAAAGCGCAAGTTGAAGAGTTCGCGCAGAGCTACGAAGACCCACAACAGGTTCTGAAGTATTATTTCAGTGACCGTAGCCGTTTGGCTGAAGTTGAAGCCCTTGTATTGGAAGAAAACGTCGTCAATTACGTGCTGGGTAAAGCTAAAGTAACCGAGAAACCGGTTGCGTTCGATGAATTGATGAGCAATAACGCACAAGCGTAATAACTTGTGCGCTCTCCATAAGGAAAGCAGATGATCACCACAAGCATGACTCGTACTTCCGCTCTCGATACCGATATGCTCGGTATGGTCCCGATGGTGATCGAACAGAGTGGTCGCGGTGAGCGCGCATACGATATTTATTCGCGTTTGCTGAAAGAGCGCATTATTTTTCTGGTTGGCCCGGTCAATGACCAAATGGCCAACCTGATCGTTGCGCAATTGCTGTTCCTGGAAAGCGAAAATCCGGACAAGGATATCTCCCTCTACATTAACTCGCCTGGCGGTTCGGTTTCGGCCGGTATGGCGATTTATGACACCATGCAGTTCATCAAGCCGAATGTTTCGACTTTGTGTACCGGCCTGGCTGCGTCGATGGGTGCTTTCCTGCTGGCTGCGGGTGAGAAGGGCAAACGTTTTTCCCTGCCTAACTCCCGCATCATGATCCACCAGCCATTGGGCGGTGCTCAGGGCCAGGCTTCGGATATCGAGATCCAGGCACGTGAAATACTGTATCTGCGCGAAAGATTGAATGCCATTCTTGCTGAAAGAACCGGCAAATCGGTCGAAGAAATTGCCAAGGATACTGATCGTGATAACTTTATGTCGGCAGATGCTGCAGTGACATACGGCATGATCGATAAAGTTTTGGCAACGCGCGCCTAAGCCAGCTCGTATGTAATATTTGACGCCCGGGCGCATCAACGTTCGGGCGTTTTGCTTTATAGGCTCTGTGTAAGGAAGCCGGTTTTTTTGAACGGCGTGACGAATTTGTAATTCGCAGGTAATATCAATCACTAGCTAACCATAGATAACGCGCACCATGTCAGAGAAAAAATCCTCCAGCGGTGAAAAACTGCTCTATTGCTCGTTTTGCGGCAAGAGCCAACACGAGGTAAAAAAGCTCATCGCCGGACCGTCGGTCTTTATCTGCGATGAGTGCATAGACCTGTGCAATGACATCATTCGCGACGAAGCATCGAGCGTGGAAACCGTCGCTGGTCCGCGTACCGACCTGCCTACGCCGCAGGAATTGTGCGAGTTGCTGGATCAATATGTGATCGGACAGAACCCTGCGAAGCGCATTCTGTCCGTCGCGGTCTACAACCACTACAAACGCCTCAAGCATCTCGGCAAGAAAGACGACGTCGAACTGGCCAAGAGCAACATCCTGCTGGTCGGTCCTACCGGCTCCGGCAAGACCTTGCTGGCCCAGACACTGGCGCGCACACTGGATGTGCCGTTCGTGATCGCGGATGCAACCACGCTGACCGAAGCCGGTTATGTCGGTGAAGATGTCGAAAACATTATTCAAAAGCTTTTGCAAAACTGTAACTACGAAGTCGAGCGCGCGCAAAAGGGTATCGTCTACATTGATGAAATCGACAAGATTTCACGCAAGTCGGACAATCCATCGATTACGCGCGACGTCTCCGGCGAAGGTGTGCAACAGGCTTTGCTGAAACTGATCGAAGGTACGATGGCGTCGGTGCCACCGCAAGGCGGCCGCAAGCATCCGAACCAGGATTTCGTGCAAATCGACACCACCAACATCATGTTCATCTGCGGTGGCGCATTTGACGGCCTGGCGAAGATTATTTCCGAACGTTCGGAGAAGAGCGGTATCGGTTTCTCCGCCAGCGTGAAGAGCCGCGAAGAACGTACCGCGAGCCAGGTCATGATGGATACCGAACCTGAAGATTTGATCAAGTTCGGCCTGATTCCTGAACTGGTCGGTCGTTTGCCGGTAGTGGCAACCCTGCGCGAACTGGACGAAGAAGCATTGATCCAGATCTTGCTGGAACCAAAGAATGCGCTGATCAAGCAATATTCGAAATTGTTGCAGATGGAAGGCGCTGAACTGGAAATCCGTCCGGCCGCCCTGCAGGCGATTGCGAAAAAAGCGATTGCACGCAAGACCGGTGCGCGTGGTTTGCGCTCGATCCTGGAGCATGCTTTGCTGGACGTCATGTTCGAATTGCCGAATGAGCAAAACGTTGCCAAGGTTGTCATCGATGAAGGCACTATTAACCATGGCGCCAAACCATTGTTGATCTATCACGAGCAAGCTAAAGTTTCCGGCGCGAAATAATCAGGATGCCATTGGGAAATCAGTAAAGTTTTGTAAAAATAGGCAGAAATTATCAAAAACGGGCTTTTTTAGCCCGTTTTTCATTTAAAACGCAGTACAATTAAAACCAGCAGGGATCATTCAGGCTTCCATAGTAGAGCCACTTCGAAGACAACTTCGCGGGTGGCTTTTTTATTTTTCTGGATGATTTTTGTTGCTGTCCGGGCTTGTGTTTTGGCCGTTAGCGCCAACATCATTAACACGTTTATAGATAAGGCTCGCCATGACGACTACTATTTCCACTGAACAAACCCAACTGCCGCTGTTACCGTTGCGTGATGTTGTTGTCTTCCCGCATATGGTGATCCCTCTGTTCGTCGGTCGTCCTAAATCAATCAAAGCCCTCGAAGCTGCGATGGAGCAAGGCAAGAGCATCATGCTTGCCGCGCAAAAGGCCGCCGCCAAAGACGAACCATCAGCCGACGATATCTATGAAATCGGCTGCGTCGCGAACATCCTGCAAATGTTGAAGCTGCCAGACGGTACTGTCAAAGTACTGGTCGAAGGCGCGCAACGTGCACGTATCCATCACATCAGTGAGCTGGATACGCATTTCGTCGCAGATCTGACGCCGATTGAATCCGAAGCGGGCGATGAGTCCGAAGTGGAAGCAATGCGCCGCGCAATCGTGCAGCAGTTTGACCAATACGTAAAACTGAACAAAAAAATCCCGCCGGAGATCCTGACTTCGCTGGCTGGAATCGATGATGCCGGCCGTCTGGCTGACACCATTGCCGCCCACTTGCCGCTCAAACTTGAGCAAAAGCAAGTCATCCTGGAAATCTTCAACGTAGCGAAACGCTATGAGCATTTGCTCGGCCAGCTCGAAGGCGAACTCGACATCCTGCAAGTCGAGAAGCGTATCCGTGGTCGCGTGAAGCGCCAGATGGAGAAATCGCAACGCGAATACTATTTGAACGAGCAGGTCAAAGCGATTCAAAAAGAATTGGGCGAAGGCGAAGAGGGCGCTGATCTCGAAGATCTCGAGAAGAAAATCATTGCTGCCAAGATGCCTAAGGAAGCATTGGCCAAGGCTCAGAATGAGTTGAAAAAACTCAAGCTGATGTCGCCGATGTCGGCTGAAGCAACGGTCGTGCGTAACTACATCGACACTTTGCTTGGCTTGCCTTGGAAGAAAAAATCGAAAGTGAACAACGATCTGGCCAATGCTGAAAAAGTATTGGAAGACGATCACTACGGTCTTGAGAAGGTCAAGGAACGCATCCTGGAATATCTTGCCGTGCAACAGCGCGTCGATAAACTGAAAGCGCCTATCCTGTGCTTCGTTGGCCCTCCAGGCGTGGGTAAAACTTCGCTCGGCCAATCGATTGCACGTGCGACGAATCGCAAGTTCGTACGTATGGCTTTGGGCGGCGTGCGCGATGAAGCAGAGATCCGCGGTCATCGTCGTACCTATATCGGTTCGATGCCCGGCAAGATTTTGCAAAGCCTGGCGAAAACCGGTGTGCGCAATCCATTGTTCCTGCTGGATGAGATTGACAAACTCGGCATGGATTTCCGTGGCGATCCGTCGTCGGCTTTGCTCGAAGTGCTGGATCCCGAGCAAAACCATACTTTCTCGGATCACTACGTCGAAGTCGATTTCGATTTGTCGGACGTGATGTTTGTTGCGACTTCAAACTCGTACAACATTCCGCCAGCCTTGCTCGATCGTATGGAAGTGATTCGTCTGTCGGGTTATACCGAAGATGAAAAAACCAGCATCGCGCAACGTTACCTCTTGCCGAAACAGATCAAGAACAATGGTCTGAAGGAGGATGAAATCAGCGTGGCTGAATCCGCGATCCGCGACATCATTCGTTACTACACGCGTGAAGCCGGTGTGCGTTCACTGGAACGGGAAATTTCGAAGATCTGCCGCAAGGTCGTGAAAATGCTGCTGCTCAAAAAGCAGGACAGGAAAGTCACGGTCTCGACCAAGAACCTCGACAAATTCCTCGGTGTGCGTCAATTCGATTTCGGTGTAGCCGAAAAAGAAAACCAAATCGGCCAGGTGGTCGGTCTGGCATGGACTGAAGTCGGCGGCGATCTGCTCACCATCGAATCGATGGCGATGCCAGGCAAGGGCGGCATCATCCGTACCGGTACTTTGGGCGATGTGATGAAGGAATCGATCGAAGCAGCGCGCACCGTCGTGCGTAGCCGCGCGAAGAAACTCGGTATCAAAGCCGATATCTTCGAGAAGAGCGATATCCATATTCACGTACCTGAGGGTGCGACGCCGAAGGATGGCCCGTCGGCCGGTGTGGCGATGACGCTGGCGATGGTATCGGTGTTCACAGGCATTCCTGTACGCGCAGATGTCGCGATGACCGGTGAGATCACTTTGCGTGGCGAAGTACTGCCTATCGGTGGCTTGAAAGAGAAACTGCTGGCAGCACATCGCGGCGGTATCAAGACAGTTTTGATACCGGAACAAAACGTGAAGGACCTGGCTGAGATTCCAGATAGTGTGAAGAACAAGCTTGAAATCGTACCGGTACGCTGGATCGATAAAGTGCTTGAGATCGCATTGGAACGCGCACCAGTGCCATTGACGGATGAAGAGGTGGCAGTGGTTGATACTACTGTTGCGAAGCCTGCAGAGTCCAACGATCCTAATGTCGTGAAGCATTAACAGCCAGTGAATTTCATGGTTTAAAAAAGCGCTCTTCGGAGCGCTTTTTTTTTCGCGTCATCACGGAAAAAAATATTCTTAGAAGCACGAAGGATGAATCTTAAACATAAAAAATGTTAATTTTCAGAGGAGAAAATCGTGCAAAGCGCTTGACACAAGGCTTTGCGGCTTGTTTAATACTTGCTGCAGATTTTTCTGCGTCCGCATCATCGTTTTAGCAATACTGCGTAAAGCACGAGATGCGGCATTCAACCTTTGTGAGGGGACGTAAGTGAATAAAACCGAATTGATTGACCACATTGCTGGTTCCGCCGATATTTCCAAAGCTGCCGCAGCACGCGCGCTTGATTCAGTGATCGGTGCAGTCAAAACCACATTGAAGAAAAATGGCTCCGTAACCCTGGTTGGTTTCGGTACATTTTCCGTAGGAAAACGTGCAGCACGCACCGGCAGAAACCCACGTACTGGCGAAGCGATCAAAATCAAAGCAGCTAAAGTGCCTAAATTTAAACCAGGCAAAGCATTGAAAGACGCAGTTAACTAGTAGCAAATTGGTTCAACATGCTGTAAAATATTTTCTTTTGCGGCGTGGTGACAACGCTGTATGTTTGGCTGGTTAAGCAAGATTCGGGTGCTTAGCTCAGTTGGTAGAGCGGCGCCCTTACAAGGCGTAGGTCGGCGGTTCGACCCCGTCAGCACCCACCATCAGTCAAACTCGCAAAATAATCATCAAGTAGTTTAGGAGTGGTAGTTCAGCTGGTTAGAATACCGGCCTGTCACGCCGGGGGTCGCGGGTTCGAGTCCCGTCCACTCCGCCAAAAAAATAAAAGGCGAACGAGAGTTCGCCTTTTTTCATATATGCGACGTATTGATCGCGTTTTGCCTGTGATTGGTTAGCCATGTTTGATTTTATCCGCACACACCAACGTCTGATGCAGTTCCTGCTGCTGCTGGTTATCTTCCCGTCGTTCGCATTGTTCGGCCTGGAAAGCTACACCAGCATGGGCGATTCATCGACCACCGTGGCCAAGGTAGATGGCCAGGCGATTACGCAACCGGAATGGGATGCAGCCCAGCGCGAACAGATGGAACGTTTCCGTCAAATGTTCGGCGGCCAGTTCGATCCGAAGATGTTCGATACCCCGGAAGCCAAGCAGGATGTGCTGGATGGCCTGATCGCACAACGCGTATTGGCGGCAGAAGCCAAGCGCAATAAATTATCGGTTTCCGACCAGACCCTGCAACAAACCATCATGGGTATCGCCGGCCTGACCACTGCGGACGGCAAGTTCGATGTAGAGCGTTACAAATCACTGCTGGCAGCACAAGGCATGACGCCGGCAATGTATGAAGCCAGCCTGCGCCAGGACCTGATCGTGCAGCAAGTCAATGCAGCAATCCAGTCGACCGCTTTTGCACCAGATTCGCTGGCACAGCGTTTGTCCGAACTGGGTGAGCAGGAACGTGAAGTACAGTACCTGACATTCAAGGCTGCGGATTACGCGTCGCAAGTCAAGGTGACGGACGACATGCTCAAGGCTTACTACGACAAGAGCAATGAATTCTCGGTGCCGGAGCAGGTGAAGGCAGAGTACGTCGTGTTGACGGCTGATGCACTGGCCTCGCAAATCAATGTCAGCGACGCGGATATCAAATCCTATTACGAGCAGAATGCGAAGCAATATGGCGTTGACGAACAACGTCGTGCCAGCCACATCCTGATTGCTGCAAACAAAGATGCGCCGGCAGCAGAAAAAGCTGCGGCCAAGGCGAAAGCAGAGAAACTGCTGGAAACCCTGCGCAAATCACCACAGGATTTTGCCAAGCTGGCAAAGGAAAATTCGAATGATCCAGGTTCCGCAGAGCGCGGCGGTGACCTCGATTTCTTCAGCAAGGGCATGATGGTCAAGCCGTTTGAAGATGCTGCATTCAAACTGAAACAAGGTGAATTGAGCGACCTGGTTGAATCGGATTACGGTTTCCACATCATCAAAGTGACGGCCATCAAACCGGCGACATTGAAACCATTGGAACAAGTCAAAGGCGATATCGCGAATGACATCCGCAAGCAGTTGGTGACCAAGAAATATGCGGAAACCGCCGATGTATTCAGCAACACCGTCTATGAACAATCGGATAGCCTGAAGTCGGTTGCCGACAAGCTGAAGCTGAAGATTGAAACGGTCAACAACCTGTCGCGCCAGCCGAATCCGGCCGTGGCGGCAACCGCGCCTTTCAACAGCCCGAAATTCCTGAGCGCCTTGTTCTCGGAAGATTCGCTGAAGAACAAGCGTAATACGGAAGCTGTCGAAGTCGCGCCGAACACCCTGATCGCAGGCCGTGTAGTCGATTACAAACCAGCCAGCAAGCGTCCGTTCGACGAAGTGAAGGCGCAGGTTCGTGATCGCGTGATCCAGACTGAAGCGCTCGTACTGGCGAAAAATGCCGGCGAAGAAAAACTGGCAGCATTGAAAGCGAAAGACGATGCGAGCGGATTCTCCGCGACCCAAACCGTCTCGCGTGCGAAGAGCCAGGGCGTCAATCCTGCCTTGTTCCTCGCAGTGATGAAGGCTGATACCAGCAAGCTGCCGTCGTATGTCGGTGTTGAAGTGCCGGGCCAGGGCTACGGTGTATTGCGCGTTACACGCGTGGTACAACCAAGCAATGTGGATAAGGCCAAACGCCAGGCGGAGCAACAGCAAATTACTGCGGCATTGGCGCAGGAAGAGATGCAGGCTTACCTCGATGTCTTGAAAGAAAAAGCCAAGGTAAAAATCATCAAGCCGGCAGTTGCCAAGGCCGACGGTGCTGAATAAGCATTAAGTGAACTGAAGCTACAAAAAAAGCCGCTGAAAAGCGGCTTTTTTATTGGTCCATCGACTTCTCGTTTTCTATTCCTTTGCCAAAACGATGACTTGTTCCGCTGCTGTATCGAAGGCCTGTTTGGACGGGTTCTGCAACTGAACAATTGCCGCATCCCTGACCTTGCTGAAGTTGCGTTCTATCGAGCGACCATAAGCCGGATCGTAATGATCTTCTAGCAGTTCCCCGACCAGTTGCTCCATCTTGCCTTCGGACGCCAGCATATGCCATTGCGTGATTTTTTCCCGGCCATGCAGTTGCAACAGGCAACTCAGCTGGGTATTCAGCAAGGCAGGATCGTTCAGGAAGTGGCTGTAGTCCTGCATCAATAGTTTGATGCGGTTTTCATGCGTCAGCTCCAGCGATATACAGGACGATTTGCGCATGGCATCGATCAGTACATCCGGTACGCGCAAGTCACCCACTTTCTTGCTTTCCGATTCGATATAGACAATCTGTTTCGGATCGAAGCGGCGCAAGGCTTGCCAGATGTCGCTTTCAAATTTCTTTTGCGAGGGTTGTGCTTCGGTCGGCAAATTCCCAAGTACCGAGCCACGATGTGCGGCCAGCTGTTCCAGGTCGAGGACTTGCGCACCTGTCGCGGCCAGTGCTTGCAACAAGCGGCTCTTGCCGCTGCCGGTAGGACCGCAAATCACATTGAAGCTGAAACGTGCCGGCAGCTCTGCCAGTTCCGCATTGACGTGGCGGCGGTATTCCTTGTAGCCGCCATCCAGCTGCACCGCGGGCCAGCCTATGCGTGCCAGTATCAAGGCCATTGCACCGCTGCGGTTGCCGCCGCGCCAGCAATAAATCAGCGGTTTCCAGTCCTGCGGTTTGTCGATGAATAATATTTCTATATGGCGCGCAATATTGTGCGCGATCAGTGCTGCGCCGATTTTCTTTGCTTCAAACGTGCTGGTTTGTTTATACAGGGTGCCGACGCGATGGCGTTCTGCATCGTCCAGTACCGGGCAATTGATTGCACCGGGAATATGGTCAAGCGCAAATTCAGACGGGCTGCGCACATCAATGATGGCATCGAACTGCTCCAGTGTCGGCAATAGCTCGGCAAAGCGAAGCAGGGCGGGATACTTCTTCATGTTTTACTTTGCCAGCAATGGCTTGAGTTGCGGCCAGATATTATTCAGTATGACCGGATGCGCTTCTGCCGACGGATGAATGCGGTCGGCCTGGAACAGATTGGCTTTGTCGGCGACATCCTTCAGCATGAAGGGCACCAGTGCGGATTTTGTTTCTTTCGCTATTTTGGGATACAGCTCGGCGAATTGACGGGTGTAATCGGTACCGTAGTTGGGTGGGATTTGCATGCCGACCAATAAGACTTTGGCTTTCGCTTTTTTCGATGCCGCTACCATAGTCCGCAGGTTTTGCTGGGTCGCGATCAGCGACAAACCGCGCAGGGCGTCGTTGGCACCGAGTTCAATTACCACTACCGCCGGCTGGTGTTTGTCCAATAATGCCTGCAGGCGGGCAGCACCGCCGCTGGTTGTTTCACCGCTGATACTGGCGTTGACGATGGGCGCACTGATTTTTTCCGCTTCCAGTTTCTTTTGCAAAAGACTGACCCAACCTTCGCCGCGCGCCAGTCCATATTCGGCTGACAGGCTGTCGCCGAGCACGACTATGGTTTTTGATGCAGAATAAGCGTTCATTGTGAACGCCGTGAGCATGAGCAATGCCGCTGTCCTCAGTACTCTCTTTGCTATTTCCACCTGATACGAAAACTTGAAATTAATCGGCATGCCTGAATCCTCTACTTTGTATCCTGCAATTGAAGCAATCAATCTGACTAAACGCGTGGCGGATGCGACCGGCGAGCTGACCATCCTGCAAGCGGTTGATTTTACCGTGCAAGCGGGAGACACGCTTGCCATCGTCGGCGCATCGGGTTCCGGCAAGTCTACCTTGCTCGGCTTGCTGGCGGGACTGGATACGCCATCTGACGGCACGGTGAAGCTGGATGGCACCGATATCTTTGCGCTGGATGAAGATGGCCGTGCCGGTTTGCGCAAGTCAAAGCTTGGTTTCGTGTTCCAGTCCTTCCAGTTGCTCGGACATTTGAATGCGCTGGAAAATGTGATGCTTCCGCTGGAATTGCGCGGTGATGGCAAGGCGAAGGAAAAAGCCGAAGCCATGTTGGCCCGCGTAGGCTTGAGCACGCGCCTGAAGCACTATCCGAAATACCTGTCGGGTGGTGAGCAGCAGCGGGTGGCGCTGGCTCGCGCTTTCGTCAGCGAGCCGCCATTGCTGTTTGCGGATGAACCTACCGGCAGCCTGGATGCGGCGACCGGTGAAGCAGTGATACAGCTGATGTTTGAATTGAATCGTGAACGCGGTTCAACTCTCGTATTGGTGACGCACGATCCGTCGATCGCCGCGTTGTGCAAACGCACGATCACGATTTCAGCCGGACGCCTGGTTCAGGCCTGAACCATCGGCATCAAGCACTAACTAACTGATTCAGTACCGAACGGATTTCCGGGATCAATTCACCTGCAGTCAGGCCGATCGGGCCGATCCCGCGCCTGACCAGTTCATCTGCCGCCAATCCATGCAAATACACTGCCGCAAGCGCTGCTTCCCATTCCGGACAGCCTTGCGCCAGCAGTGCACCTGACAAACCCGCCAGCACATCACCTGAACCGGCAGTCGCCAAAGCCGGATTGCCGGTGGTATTGAGCACCACAGTGCCATCCGGCGCTGCAATCACGGTACCCGAACCTTTCAGGATAGTCGTCGCCCGGAAAGTGCCGGCCAGTGCGCGTGCGGCTGCAATCCGGTTGCCCTGGATTTGCTGTGTAGTGCTCGCCAGCAGGCGGGCTGCTTCCAGTGGATGCGGGGTGATGATGGTGGCAGCGCTACGTGCCAACATTTTTTCCTGCAATGCCGGCTCACTGCCGATCAGGTTCAGGGCATCGGCATCGATCACCAATGGCGTATTCGCCGTCATCGCTTTGCCGAGCAGGTCACGTGCCAGGCGTGACGTCCCGAGGCCGGGACCGGCGACGGTGGTGGTCGTGCTGTAATCGATATTGCTGGCGAGGCGGCTCATCAGTTCCGCCTGCATGCTGTCGTACAGCAATGAATCGGCCAGGCAGGCGATGAAGACCCGGCCCGCGCCGCATTTGGCGGCAGCGCGGGCTGCAAGGACAGCGGCGCCGACCATGCCATGCGAGCCGCCGAGTACGCTGACATCACCATAGCTGCCTTTATGCGTGTTGTGGCGGCGCGGGCGCAGGCATGAGGCAAACAGCTCGGGGCGGTTCAATTGCATATGTGAAGGCGGGAAGCGTTCGGCGGCAATGTCCAGCGTGGCGAGGCTGACGATGCCGGCGTGATCGCGGCCTTCACAGGTGTGCAGTCCCGCTTTATTGCCGATGAAGGTAATAGTATGCGTCGCCTGTATGGCAATCCCTTCGGCGTCACCGACAATAGCGCCGGTGTCGGCATTCAAACCACTGGGAACATCGAGTGCCAGTATCGGGCAGCTCAGTTGATTGACGCTTGCAATCAGTTCACCGACCGGGCCGTTGATGGCGCGGCTAAGGCCGATGCCGAACAAACCGTCGATGACCAGCGCCCAATCAGTATTGCCGATCGCGGCCGTACTGTCGGTGATGAAGTTTGCTTTGCTGGCTTTGGCTCTTTTCAGTGCCTGTTGCGCATCTGGCGGCAAGCCGTCAGCGCCGAGAGGCATGATGATGCTGACCTTGAGGCCGGCGTTCATGAGCTGGCTGGCAGCTTCCAATGCATCGCCGCCATTGTTGCCGGGGCCGGCCAGTACCAGCACGCGTCTTTCCTTGTCACTGCTTTGCAGCAGCTGGTAGGCAAGTTCACCGGCGGCGGTGCCGGCGCGTTGCATCAGGGCGTAAGAAGGGGAGTTTGCGAGTGCGGCTTGTTCTATCTCGCGTATTTCGGCAACGGTGTAGAGCGCATGGGTATTGGTCATAGTGGCGGGCAATCAAATGCAGATGGGCGCAGGGCGCTGATGCATTTGATTTTAGACCAATTACCCGTGTATCAAATCAGGAATAGCGCGATGGCGTCAAACCGTCGAGGTCAATATCCGGTGTGCGCCCGGAAATCACATCGGCCAATACCTTGCCCGAACCTGCTGCCATCGCCCAGCCGGTGCTGCCATGGCCGATGTTGAGGTAGACATTGCGGACGCGGCAGGCACCCAGCAGCGGTGCGCCATCCGGCAAGGCCAGGCTGCTGCCGGACCAGAAGGCGGCGGTGTTGTAGTTGCAGGCATCAGGGAACCAGTCGTAGCCGACCTTGAGCAAGGTGTTGAGTGCAGTCTGGCGTAATTCCGCATTGTTCGATCCGAGCTCTGCAGTGCCGGCCACGCGGATACGTTTGCCCATGCGTGTAATCGCGATTTTGTAAGCCTCATCGACCACGGCCGCGACCGGTGCCGATTCGAAATTGCGGATGGTCGCAGTGGCGCAATAACTTTTGACGGCGCGCAGCGGCAAATGCAAGCCCAGGGGCGTCAGCAGTTTTGCGCTGTCGGCACCGCCGGCCACTACCACGCATTCGGCCGAAAAGCTGTGATCGTCGATTTGCAGGTGGACACCGCGCTTCGATTCTTCGATGGATTTAACTTTGCTGCCGAAAAGGAATTCGACGCCCATCGCCTGCGCTTGCGCACGGATCTGGCGCGTGAACAGCGGGCAGTTGCCGGCTTCGTCTTCCGGCAAATACAGCGCGCCGGCCAAAGGCGTATTCGGATTGAGGGCGGAATCAACCGCATGCGCCTGTCCTGCATCCAGCAGCTTGTGCGGGATATTGTGTTCGCTCAGGTAATCGAAAGAGGTTTTTGCCAGTTGCAGGTCGCGTTCCGTGCGGAACAACTGCAGGTAACCCGGTGTTTGTTCGTAATCGAGCTGGTGCCGTTCGCGCAGCATTTGCATGATGTCGCGGCTGTAAAAGCCGATGCGCTGCATGCGTTCACGATTGATGCGGTAGCGTTCGATATCCGCTTCCTTCATCCAGCGGCGCATCCAGCCCAGCATTGACGGACGCCAGGGCTGGTTCAGCAGGACCGGCGCTTCGGATTTCAGTAAATAGGAAAGGAAGGAGCGCGGCACGCCGGGTGCGGCCCACGGTGCAATGCTGCTGGCGGCGAGGATGCCGGAGTCGCCGTAGCTGGCTTCTTCTGCCACATTATTGTGGCGTTCGATAACGACCACTTCATGTCCTGCTTCGGCCAGAAAATAGGCGGTACTTACCCCAATGACACCTGCACCGATAACCGCTACTTGCATTACTTCTATCCTTCCCAGAATTAGCCCGTCATGTTACCAAGCGGATACATGGCTGTGCCAGCAGTAGTCATGCAAATTTTTGAAAAATAGCGAAAAACCGTCGCAAAGCTGCGTATATCGAGCTTTGTGAACCGGTCAGAAGCTGCTTTTCCGCTTTGTGTAGCCGGCACACGGCATAAAAAAACCGTACCAGGAGGTACGGTTTTTTGCGGCGGCGGGGATCTGACGATCTGCCGCACTGGTTTCACCCGGGTCGTCAGAACGGTTTTCGCCCGCTGATAACGCGCAACAGGATGAGCACGACGGCGATCACCAGGAGGATATGGATGAAACCGCCAATGGTATAGGAACTGACCAAGCCAACCAGCCAAAGGATGACGAGTACAACTGCGATGGTATAGAGCATAAGGTCTCCTTGTTAATTCGATCAATAGATGCGCATGCGTGGAGGGGCATGCCGCACAGGGCTATTCACCTTCGATTGCAGTTTGCGCCGTATGTGGAATGTTGTCCGTACGTTATCGTACATAAGAGCAATTTGTTGTTTGCAGCTGTATGTACGGCCGAAATCAACATGCTTTCTTGTAATGCATATGGGACAATCTTTATCCCATCTCTGTTCGGCAATGCGCATCGTTTTGATGTTTGCATTTGTTGCTCACGGGATTTATTTCCAAGTATCCATATGACTGATAAAAATACAGAAGCGGCTGATACAAAGCCGACCCCGAACCCGGTCAGGATGCCGCAGGAGCAAGTGGCAACGGCCGGCATGATTCACCTGCCGGTCAATGCGCGCGGTGTCGCCCTGACGATTATCGCGACGGTGGCATTCGTGTTTGCACTGTCGGTCGCGCAAGCCTTCTTCATTCCTTTGCTATTCGGTATCTTCATCGCCTACACCTTGAATCCGCTGGTGGTGTGGCTGGAGCGTATCCGCATTCCGCGCTGGCTCGGTACTTCGGTCGTCATCCTGGCGATTGTCTGTAGTGCTGCATTCACCGTGAATAATCTGCGTGACGAATTCAATTCCATCCTGGTCAGCTTGCCGACGGCGACGCAAAAACTCGCGCGTGCGGTGAAGAACCTGCAAAGAGGACAGGGCAGCACCATCCAGCAAATGCAGGCGGCCGCCACCGAAATAGAAAAAGCGACCAATCAGGCAGCAGGCGGCCGGCCTGTCGTGAAGAGCCCGGTTGAACAATCAGTCTTTAATTTCAGCCAATGGTTATGGGCCGGTTCGGTCAGCGTGGTGGGCTTCCTCGGGCAAGCCACGATGGTGATGTTCCTAGTCTTCTTTTTCCTGCAGTCCGGCGATATGTTCCGGCGCAAACTGGTCAAGATCAGCGGGCATTCGCTGCATACGCGCAAGATCACGGTACAGATCCTGGATGCGATCAACACTTCGATCCAGAACTATATGTTCATGCTGCTGGTGACGAACGTCCTGTTCGGCTTGCTGATGTGGGGCGCACTGCGCTGGATAGGGCTGGAAAATGCCGGTGCCTGGGCGCTGGCAGCCGGCATCCTGCACATCATTCCTTACTTCGGGCCCTTGCTGATCATGGCGGCAACAGGTGTCACCGCCTTTATGCAGTTCGGTACCTTTTCGTCGGTGCTGGCGGTAGGCGGCGCGACGCTGCTGATTGCGACCGTGGTCGGTACTTTTGTCACCACCTGGATGACAGGGCGTATCGCGAAAATGAATGCGGTGGCGGTCTTTGTCTCGCTGCTGTTCTGGGCTTGGCTGTGGGGCATCTGCGGCATGTTGCTGGGGATACCCATCATCGTCATCATCAAGGTGATTTCCGAGCATGTCGACGGTTTGCAGGTTGTGGCGGAATTGCTTGGCGAATAGGGGCAAAAGCGACGCAAAAAACACATTTTTCGCCTGCCGAGAGTATTATGCGTATGGCAATATGGCTTCGTATCGGTAGCGGTCACGCCAAGCCGGAGCAGGCGGGCGGCGTCGAATCTTCAACCTCACACAAGGATGGGCGATATGCAAAATACTGACGATCTTGGCAAACTGATTTTGCGCGTGGTGCTGGGTGGATTGATCCTGCTGCACGGTATCTCGAAAATCATTGCAGGTCCGGCTTTTATCATTAGTGCCACGACCAGCGCGGGATTGCCGGCGGCAGTGGCTTACCTGGTATATCTGGGCGAGGTAATCGCCCCCATCCTGCTGATAGTCGGCATCTGGTCACGGCTGGCAGCGCTGATTATTGCCGGGAATATGGTGTTTGCGATCGCGCTGGTGCATACCAAGCAGTTGCTGACCTTGTCAGATACCGGTGGCTGGGCGCTGGAATTGCAGGGTATGTTCCTGGTCACGGCACTGGCGCTGGTCTTGCTGGGCGCAGGACGTTTTAGCGTAGGCGGGCGTGGCGGCAAGTGGAATTGACAGGCCGGCAAGACAGGGTTGACGGCAGCTGACACAGGGGGCGCATGAAAATGCGTCCCTTTTTGTATTGTGGGCATTGCTGTTTCAACAGTGAAAACGGCAGTAAAGGCGGCCGGTCGCGGTATAATCACGGTTTCTGATCTAACTCGCGGAACGGCGGTCGAATTTGTCCGTTTTTTCGCATCAACTACCTTCTCGCCATGCTGATTTTGCCAGGTTCCAACGCCCTGTCTGCTTTTCGTACCGAACGCCTCTTAACCCAACTGCAACAAGTAGACCATGCGATCGTCGGTGTCACCGGCCGTTTCCTGCATTTTGTCGACTCGGCTGCACCGCTCGCAGACGTCGATGTGCGGCGTCTGGATGCGCTGCTGACCTATGGCGAACCGTTCAGTGCAAAACTGGAAGGCGACGAATTTGTCGTGATTCCGCGCTTTGGCACGATTTCCCCATGGGCCAGCAAGGCGACCGATATCGCACACAACTGCGGCATGGCTGGTATCCGTCGTATAGAACGCGGCATCGTCTATGTCGTGCATGTGAAATCAGGTTTGCTCGGCGGTGCGCGCCATCTGTCGGAAGAAAGCACGGTAGCTGTACAAGCGCTCTTGCATGACCGCATGACAGAAATGGTATTGCGCAGCGCAGACGAAGCCGCCGGCCTGTTCGGTGAGCTGGAAGCCAAACCGCTGGCCTTCATCGATTTGCTGCAAGGTGGTAAAGCTGCGCTGGTGAATGCCAATACCGAACTCGGCCTGGCTTTGTCCGACGATGAAATCGATTACCTGCTGGCGGCGTTCACGACTGCCAAGCGGAATCCGACTGACGTCGAACTGATGATGTTTGCACAGGCGAACAGCGAACATTGCCGTCACAAGATTTTCAATGCCGACTGGACCATAGACGGCGTCAAACAGGATAAATCGCTGTTTGCAATGATCAAGAATACGCATCAACTGGCGCCGCGTGGCACCGTTGTGGCGTATAGCGATAACTCGTCGGTCATCGAAGGTGCGACGGTCACGCGTTTCTATCCACGCGGCGCAGCTGCGGGTAACGTGTATGAAGCGTCGGAAGAGTTGACGCACATCCTGATGAAGGTGGAAACGCATAACCACCCGACTGCGATTTCGCCATTCCCGGGCGCATCGACCGGTGCCGGTGGTGAAATCCGCGACGAAGGTGCAACCGGTCGCGGCGCCAAGCCGAAAGCCGGCCTGAGCGGCTTCACTGTGTCCAACCTGATGTTGCCGGACGGCGTACAGGCGTGGGAAAACAGTCATGATGTAACCAAGCCGGTGAGCGATACTGCGCCGGTATATGGCAAGCCGGACCGCATCGCTTCGCCACTGGAAATCATGGTCGATGGCCCTATCGGCGCAGCTGCCTTCAATAATGAATTCGGCCGTCCTAACCTCGGCGGTTACTTCCGTACCTACGAGCAAAACATTGCAGGCTCGGTCAACGGCTATCACAAGCCAATCATGATCGCCGGCGGTATCGGCAGCATCTCCGCCAAGCACACCAAGAAACACGATTTGCCGGTCGGCAGCCTGTTGATCCAGCTCGGTGGCCCGGGCATGCGTATCGGTATGGGTGGCAGTGCCGCATCGTCGATGGCAACGGGTACCAATACTGCGGACCTGGATTTCGATTCGGTACAACGCGGTAATCCGGAAATGGAACGTCGTGCGCAGGAAGTCATCAATGCCTGCTGGGCGATGCAAGACGATAATCCCATCCTCTCGATCCATGACGTCGGCGCCGGCGGTTTGTCGAACGCCTTCCCGGAAATCACCAATGACGCCAAACGTGGCGCGATCTTTGATTTGCGCAAAGTACCGCTGGAAGAGAGCGGCATGGCGCCGAAGGAAATCTGGAGCAATGAATCGCAGGAACGTTATGTACTGGCGATCGCACCGGAAAGCCTGCCGCAATTCACCTATCTTTGCGAACGTGAACGCTGCCTGTTTGCAGTCGTCGGTACCGCGACTGAAGAGCGCCAGTTGAAAGTCATCGATCCGGAACATGGTAATGATCCGGTGGACATGCCGATGGACGTTTTGCTTGGCAAGCCGCCAAAAATGCATCGCGATGTGACGCATGTACAGCAAGACTTGCCGGCGATAGATGTGACCGGTATCGATTTGCTGGAAGCGTCGGTACGCGTGCTGCGCCTGCCGACCGTAGCCGATAAATCCTTCCTGATCACGATTGGCGATCGTAGCGTCGGCGGCACCACCGTGCGCGACCAGATGGTCGGTCCATGGCAGGTACCGGTTGCTGATTGCGCAGTCACTACGATGAGCTTTGAAGGCTATCTGGGTGAAGCGATGGCGATGGGCGAGCGTACACCGCTGGCCGTCATCAACGCTGCCGCCTCGGGTCGTATGGCAGTCGGTGAAGCGCTGACCAATATTGCCGCTGCACCTATCGCTGATATCTCCGACATCAAACTGTCCGCCAACTGGATGGCCGCCTGCGGCCAGCCGGGCCAGGATGCGGCCTTGTTCGATACAGTCAAGGCAGTCGGTATGGAATTGTGCCCGGCACTCGGCATCAGCATCCCGGTCGGCAAGGATTCGCTGTCCATGCGTACCACCTGGAAGGATGAAGGCGCAGACAAGGCGGTGGTATCGCCGGTTTCACTGATCGTTTCCGCCTTCTCGCCGGTGTATGACGTCCGCAAATCATTGACGCCGCAATTGCGTACCGATGCAGGCGACACCGTACTGATCGTGATCGACCTCGGTCGCGGCAAGAACCGCCTGGGCGCATCGGCATTTGCACAAGTCATGCAACAGATTGGTAATGAAACACCGGACGTGGATAGCGCCGAAGACCTGAAAGGCTTCTTCAACGCGATCCAGCGCCTGAACAAGGAAGATAAACTGCTGGCTTACCATGATCGTTCCGACGGCGGCCTGTTTACCACCTTGTGTGAAATGGCATTCTCCGGTCACAGTGGTTTGTCGGTGAACCTCGATATCCTGACGCTGGAAGGCGAGCATGCCAGCGATGGCGGCGATGCGAAGAACTGGACTACCCAGGTCGCGGAACGTCGCAACGACCTGACGCTGCGCGCCTTGTTCAATGAAGAACTGGGTGCCGTGATCCAGGTCCGTGCCGAGCAAAAATCGGAAGTGATGAATGTACTGCGTGAATACAATCTGGGCGCATGCAGCCACATCATCGGCAAGCCGAATGAAACCGATATGATCGAGTTCACACGCGACGCCAAGGCGATCTATAGCCAGTCGCGCATCGACCTGCATCGCTTCTGGAGTGAAACCAGCTGGCGTATTGCCCGCTTGCGCGACAATCCGGATTGCGCCGATGCCGAATACGATCGCATCCTCGACAAGCTGGATCCGGGTATTTCGCCGAAGCTGACTTTCGAGCCGCAGGAAGATATCGCTGCACCTTTCATCGCCACCGGTGCGCGTCCGCATGTCGCCATCCTGCGTGAGCAGGGCGTCAACTCGCATATCGAAACCGCATATGTGATGCACAAGTCGGGCTTTACCGCGGTCGACGTCCACATGAGTGATTTGATCAGCGGTCGTGCACACCTGAGCGATTTCAAGGGCGTGATTGCCGTCGGTGGTTTCTCTTACGGTGACGTATTGGGTGCCGGTGAAGGCTGGGCCAAAACCATCCTGTTCAACAACCAGCTGGCCGAGCAGTTCGCGACCTTCTTCAGCCGTCAGGACACCTTTGCCCTGGGTATCTGTAATGGTTGCCAGATGATGAGTAACCTGAAGTCCATCATCCCGGGCGCACAGGCATGGCCGAAGTTCACCCGTAACAAGGCGGAACAGTTCCAGGCGCGTTTCTCGATGGTTGAGGTGGCGGATTCACCGTCGATCTTCTTCAACGGCATGGCAGGCACACAAAGCGCGATTGCGATCGCGCACGGTGAAGGATATGCCGACTTCTCGCTGACCGGTGATATCAATGAAGCGCTGGTGGCAATGCGCTTTGTCGATAACAAGGGACGTGCAACGGAAAACTATCCATACAATCCTAACGGTTCGCCGCAGGGCATTACTTCGGTTACCACGCCGGATGGCCGCTTTACCGTGCTGATGCCGCATGCAGAACGTGTGTTCCGTAGTGTGCAGCAGAGCTGGCATCCTGAGTCTTGGGGTGAGGATTCACCCTGGATGCGGATGTTCCGGAATGCGCGGAAGTGGGTGGGTTGATAGGGATGTAGCTTTGGGTTTGCACTTCGGTGCAAGCGCTTTGAGAATGCCACCTTTAAGCGGTGGCATTTTTTATTGCAGGTTTGTTTTCTTTTCTAGCTTGATGATATTGAATTTTCTTCGATCAGACTTTGGTTGCCGGGGGCGGCCCGGCAGCCGCTCACTTTTCTTGTCTCGCCAAGAAAAGTAAGCAAAAGAAGGCGACCACGGCGCCGCTGCCCCTTCGGGGTCCCCGTTTGTGCAAGACAAAAAATGGGAAGTGGACGAAACTCGCTGCGCTCAGACAACGTCCCCTTCTTTTTCCATTTTCTGTCCCGCACAAACGGCATCGTCACAGTGGGTAACAACTGAAGCCTTTGTGAGTCACCCGGGCTGCTCTTGGCAAACCAAGGCTGGTCACAGAGAAACCAGTGTCATCATCAATAACCAAACAGCCAATAAAAAAGCCCGCATAAGCGGGCTTTTTCTTAAGCTAGGTAAAGATTATTGAATCTTTGCTTTGCTACGCAGTTGTTGCTGGAACGCCTGCAGTTTTTTCTGTTGCAGCGATTCCGCGATTTGCGGTTTCACTTCTTCCAGGGTAGGGATCTTCGCTGTACGTACGTCGTCCAGTTTGATGACGTGGTAACCGAATTGGGTTTTAACCGGTGTTTCCGACAGTTGGCCTTTTTGCAGGGCTACCATCGCGTCCGAGAATGGCTTCACGAACGATGCCGGGGATGCCCAGTCGAGGTCGCCGCCGTTTGCTGCCGAACCAGGATCTTTGGAAGATGCTTTGGCCAGGTCTTCAAACTTCGCGCCGCCTTTCAGCTTGGCGATGATGGCTTTTGCTTCGTCTTCTTTTTCAACCAGGATGTGGCGAGCGTGGTATTCCTTGTCGCTGGCTTGTGCCTTGAAGCGGTCGTATTCAGCCTTGATGTCGGCGTCTTTAACCGGGTTTTTCTTCAGGTAGTCAGCAACCAGGGCGCGGATCAGGATGGATTGGCGTGCGATTTCAATCTGGTTTTTTACGTCAGCTTGAGCACCCAGGCCCAGCTTGTCTGCTTCCTGGATCAGGATTTCACGGTTGATCAGTTCATCTTTGACCATCGCGCGCAGTTCCGGCGTGTCTTGCTGACCTTGGGAGGTCATTTGCTTGATCATGACATCAGCGCGGGAAGATGGAATGGGCTTGCCATTCACTACGGCCAGGTTTTGTGCCATCGCAGGCAATGATGCGGATACGATTAAGGCGGCCAGCAAATGAGCAGGTTTTAAGGTCATATTTATTCCTAATGGAAGTTATTTTATTTGAGAGTGACAGCTATTATTTTCCGGCGCGCGTCAGACTTCGGATGGCGCCAAAGCAGTAATGGCTAATGCATGTATTTCTTTGTGCATCATGTCATCGAGACAATCATACACCAGCCGATGGCGATTTATGCGGCTCTGCTTTTCAAATTGCGCCGAAATGATGCGCAAGCGGAAATGCCCGCCACCGGAGGCTGCACCAGCATGGCCAGCATGCAGGGCAGATTCGTCCTCCAGTTGACATTCGAGCGGCGCAAAAGTTTCGTTCAGCTTGGCCTGGATGCGATCCATTCTTGCGCTCATTGCGGTTCTTTCATGTATTTGGAGAGTAAAAGGCTTTGCGCCACGATGAAGGCGACCATCAGTCCCATGCCACCGAACAACTTGAAATTGACCCAGGTTGCAGTGGAAAAACTATAGGCCACGTACAGATTGATCAGGCCCATGGTCAGGAAAAAGCCGACCCAGGATAAATTCAGGCGATGCCAGATGCCATCCGGCAGCGACATCTGTTTTTCCATCATGGTCCGGATCAGGTTCTTTTTCAGGAAGATCTGGCTGAAGAGCAGGGCGGCGGCAAAGCACCAATACAGTACGGTCGGCTTCCATTTGATGAAGGTTTCGTTATGGAAGTAGATCGTCGCACCACCGAAGACGACGATGATACCCAGCGACAGCCACAGGGTCTTGTCGATCTTGCGGCCTTTGACCAGCAGGTAGCCGATCTGCAGCACTGTCGCAATGATGGCCACTGCAGTCGCCAGCAGGATAGGTGCCTGGCTTGCGGTCACCAGGCCATCGGATACGACGCCGGACAGGTATTGCTGGCCGAAGGCTTGTGCGGCTTCGGTATTGCCTTCGCCCCATTTGAAGACGCCGAAGAAGAGGATGACCGGGAACAGGTCGAACAAAAATTTCATGTGGACTGCCTTATTTCAGTTCTGGAGCCGGGTCGAAACGCAAGGACGCGGAATTGATGCAGTAACGCAGGCCGGTAGGCGGTGGACCGTCGTTGAAGACGTGGCCCAGATGCGCATCGCAGACATTGCAGATGACTTCGGTACGTATCATGCCGTAGGCGCGGTCTATTTTTTCCTTCACATTGGCCGGATTCAGCGGCTTGAAGTAACTCGGCCAGCCGCAGCCTGAATCGAATTTGGTGTCGGATGCAAACAATGGCGTATTGCAGCAGACGCAGGTATAGATGCCGAACTCGTGGTGATCCCAGTAGCGGCCGGTGAATGGCGCTTCGGTCGCCGCATGGCGCGTCACATCGTATTCTTCGTCGTCCAGCATTGCACGCCATTCGGCGTCGGTTTTGATTACTTTGTCTATCATGATGAACAACTCACTTCCAGATCGTTGGCCCAGTCGGGCGGTAAGGCAGCATATTTCTCATTCCCGGGCTGCTCGTCAAATGGTTTTTCCAGCACTTGCAGCAATTTGGCGACCTCGGAGAAGTCCTTATTTTGCGCTTTTTCGATGGCGATTTGCGCAAGATAGTTGCGCAGGATGTATTTGGGGTTGACCGCATCCATTGCAAGCTTGCGTTCGCTATCGATACTGTTTTCCTGCTGCAGGCGCGCGCCGTATTGTAGCGCCCAGGCATCAAATGCGGCGCGATCTATGAAGAGATCACGCAAGTCTTCATGACTGTCGCTATTGGCCGGTTGCAAATTGCCGAGCTGGCGGAAGAAAGTCGTGAAGTCGACATGGCTGTCCTGCAGGATGCCAAACAGGCTGTCGAAGAGCTGGCGATCGTCGGACTGGCGTGTCTTCAGGCCCAGCTTGGCATGCATCAATTCTTCGAACTTTTCGGCAAAGGCCGGCTTGTAGATGCGCAAGGCGGCCTGGGTTTCGTCTACATCGCCTATCAGCGGCAACAGCGCCTGGCCCAGCGCATAACAATTCCATTCACCGATTTGCGGCTGGCGAGCATACGAGTAACGTCCCTGCTGGTCGGTGTGGTTGCAGATATGGGTTGCGTTGAAAGCTTCCATGAAACCGAAGGGACCGTAATCAAGTGTCAATCCGAGGATGGACATATTGTCGGTATTCATCACGCCATGCATGAAGCCGACCGCCTGCCAGTGCGCAATCATGTGTGCGGTGCGCAGTGTGACTTCGGTCAGCAAGTCCTTGTAAGGATTTTCGCTGTTGCGGAAGTAGGGATAGAAACGGTCGATGACGTAATCAGCGAGTGTCTTCAGCTCGTCGTGCTTTTCATTGTAGAACCAGTGTTCGAAAGAACCGAAGCGGACAAAGCTTTGGGCGACGCGCGTGGCGACGGCGGCCGTTTCGGCCTGTTCGCGCATGACGAGCTGGTCCGAGCCGGTCACGCAGAGTGCGCGCGTGGTTGGAACGCCGAGTGCTGCCATTGCTTCCGAACAGAGGAACTCGCGTATCGACGAACGCAGTACCGCACGGCCATCGCCCATGCGTGAGTAGGGCGTCAGGCCGGCCCCTTTCAATTGCAGTTCGAGTCGACCGGATGGTTCGATTTCCGGCGCTGGCACATCGCCGAGCAGGATGGCGCGGCCATCACCGAGCTGGCTGGCCCAGACACCGAACTGATGCCCCGAATAGACGGCGGACAATGGTTTGGAGTTGAGCAGCAGGCGGTTACCGGTAAAGGTTTCGATGAATTCCGTGCCTCCGGTTTCGGCAAAATCCAGGCCGATCATGGCGGCGGTCGATGCGCTGGCGCACACCAGGTAGGGATCGGGCAAAGGCGTAGGCATCAAGGCGGTGTAATGCGCCGGCGGCAGCGTGGCGAAGGAGTTCTCCAGCGGCAGGGTATTGGTGCGATAGACCGGGTACGGCGGTTTCGGGGCATTCATATGACATTCCTGTGTTTCAGTCCGACGGCGTATTCGACCATGGCGATCTGCTTTGAGTGCGGCTACCGTATTGCTACTGTATTGACGCGGGGTGTAAAGGGCGTATTTTGACAGAGAAGCGAAAATCGGTTGCGCTCGTCTCAAAACGCCCTGGTTTGAGTCGGTTTTCGTCACAAATATCCCATAAATATGGTATAAAAATGATCATTGTTTCTATCGAGAAATCCAAATATTAATGTTCATGCGTATTCCATCCCTCATTCTTTCCGCCGCTTTTGCTCTCTCTGCTTCCCATTCTTTCGCTGAAAATGTCCGGATCGCCTTTATCGATCCGCTCTCCGGTCCATTTGCACCGGTCGGACAGAACTTGCTGCACAGCTTCCAGACCATAGCCGAGCTGTCGAATCAAAAACAGTGGGGCGGCAGTAATACGGTGGAGATCGTCGGCTTCGATAACAAGGGGAGTCCGCAGGAATCGCTGATCCAGCTGAAGTCGGCCATCGACCAGGGTTATCGTTACATTACACAGGGCAATGGTTCCGGCGTTGCACTGGCACTGATCGATGCTATCAATAAACACAATGAACGCAATCCCGGCAAGGAAGTGCTGTTCCTGAATCACTCGGCCGGTGATCCGGCGCTGACCAATAGCAAATGCAGCTTCTGGCATTTCCGCTTCGATGCGAATTCGGAAATGAAGATGGAGTCGCTGACCACCTTCATGGCGAAGGATCCGAATATCAAGAAGATCTACGTCATCGGCCAGAACTATGCGCTGGGGCAGGAAATATCACGTTCGACCCGCGCCTATATGGGCCGTAAACGTCCGGATGTGCAGATCGTTGGTGACGATTTGCATCCTATCGGGCAGGTCAAGGATTTCTCGCCGTATGTAGCGAAGATGAAGGCTTCCGGTGCCGATACCATCATCACCGCCAACTGGGGTGCCGACCTGGCCTTGCTGGTCAAGGCTGCGCGGGATGCCGACCTGAAAGCGAATTTCTATACGCTGTACGCGGCGACGACCGGTGTGCCGACCGCGATGGGGGCGGCCGGACTGGATAGGGTCAAGTACGTGGCTTACTGGAATTTGAATAACGAAACCTACGCCGGCAAGGAAATCATCGAGGGCTTCAAAAAGAAATACAACGATGATTACTACGCGATGGCTTCTTATACAGTGCTGGCGATGCTGGGCAAGGCCTTCAAGGAAGCAGGCAGCACTGATCCGTTGAAAGTCGCGCTGGCAATGGAAGGCATGAAGGTAAAAAGCCTCAATGGTGAAGTCGAGATGCGTAAGTCCGATCACCAGGCACAGCAACCCTTGTATATTGCGACCTGGGTCAAGCAAAATAATACCGATGTGAAGTTCGATCAGGAAAATACCGGTTACGGCTGGCGCACTGATCAAAAGATTGATGCCTATGTGGCGGCGCAACCGACTTCGTGCCAGATGAAGCGTCCCTGAGCAGCTATTGGATTATTGGGGGGAGTGCTACGTACCACGCCTTGCACTTCACTCCAAATATCCGTATTCGCACTCGCGAATATTGCTGAAATGAGTTCTAATGCCAGCATGCCACCCATCCGGCGCTGCATATTTCCCTTATATGAAACGATGAAGAGCCGGGCGCACAGCGGCATGCCCGGACAGGAGAGAACGGGCTTGTGGAATTTACGCTGATCTCATTATTGAACGGCCTGAGCTATGGCTTGCTGCTGTTCATGCTGTCATCCGGGCTGACGCTGATCTTCAGCATGATGGGCGTATTGAATTTCGCGCATGCCAGCTTCTACATGATAGGTGCTTACTTCGCGTATAGCATCAGCAATGCCATCGGTTTCTGGCCGGCGCTGGTACTGGCACCGCTGGCCGTCGGCCTGCTCGGCGCGCTGGTGGAGCGCTTCGGCTTGCGAGCAGTCCACAAGTACGGAAAAATCCCCGAGCTCTTGTTCACCTTCGGCCTGTCCTATGTCATCGTCGAACTGGTGCAGCTGATCTGGGGCCGCGTTGCTGTACCCTATAGCATCCCGCCTGAATTGCAGGGCTCTCTGTTCACGCTGTACACCACCACTTTCCCGATCTACCGCGGCTTCATGATGCTGGTCGCAATCCTGATGCTGGCGGCGATTTATTTCACACTGACACGCACCCGCATTGGCCTGGTGATACAGGCCGCATTGACGCATCCGCAGATGGTGGAAGCATTGGGCCACAATGTACCGCGCGTCTTCATGTGGGTCTTCGCCGGTGGTTGCGCACTGGCCGGACTGGCCGGCGTGATCGGCGGCAATGCCTTCGTCACCGAACCGAATATGGCGCATGCGCTGGGCAGCATTATCTTCGTGGTGGTCGTGGTCGGCGGCATGGGTTCATTGGGCGGTGCCTTGCTCGCCTCCTTGCTGATAGGTGTGTTGCAGACTTTTGCCGTGGCACTCGATTTTTCTTTGCTGCATGCACTGGCTGCGCTTGGAATCCATATAAGTGAAGATGCAGCCGGATATAGCGTGCTGAAGCTGACGATTTCGCAGGTCGCGCCTATCCTGCCGTATCTCTTGCTGGTGCTGATCCTGGTCTTCAGGCCCAAGGGTTTGCTGGGAACGAGGGAAGCATGAGCGTCGCTGCAACTTTCAATGTCAGGCGCTGGCTGATCTGGGGCGGCTTTACCGCATTGCTGGTGGTCGCGCCGTTGATCTTTACGCAAAGCGCTTCGCTGTCACTCTTGTGCCAGATGGGCACCTTCATCATTTTTGCGCTGTCCTACAATATGTTGCTGGGGCAGGGCGGCATGCTGTCCTTCGGTCATGCGGTGTATTCCGGGCTCGGTGCATTCTGTGCGATACATGCGATCAACCTGGTCGCCGCGGGTAATCTGCATATACCCATCACCCTGATTCCATTGGTCGGCGGCGTCGCCGGCCTGTTCTTCGGTGCCTTGTTCGGGTATGTGACGACGCGCAAATCCGGCACGACCTTCGCAATGATTACGCTGGGTATCGTCGAGCTGGTGTTTGCCTGTTCATTGATGTTCCCGGGCTTCTTTGGCGGTGAGGGCGGCATCTTTACCGATCGCGTGGTGGGCGAAGCTTTCTTCGGTATTACCTACGGCCCGCAGATACAGGTGTATTACCTGATCGCCGGCTGGCTGCTATTGAGTACGGTGGCGATGTATGCATTTACGCAAACGCCGCTGGGGCGCATCATCAATGCGGTACGGGATAATCCGGAGCGCGCCGAGTTCGTCGGCTACGATCCGCAATGGGTGCGTTACCTGACGCTGATGCTGTCGGCTTTCTTCGCCGGCATTTCCGGCGCCTTGACCGCAATTAATTTTGAAATTGTCAGCGCGGAAAATGTCAGCGCCTTGCGCTCCGGCATGATCCTGCTTTTCACCTTCATCGGCGGTACCGCATTTTTCTTTGGCCCTATCCTGGGTGCCATTGTTGGTGTCTTCCTGACGGTGGTCTTGTCGAACTATACGAATGCCTGGCAGTTGTACCTCGGCGTATTCTTCGTGCTGATCGTGATGTTGGCACCGGGCGGGATCGCCGGTTTGCTGATGCAATTCATGCGCCTGCTGCAATATGGAAAACTGCAGCAGATGGCGGCACATCTGGCGCTGGCCTTGCTTGCCGCGCTGTTGATGGGGCTAGGCTTCATCGTGCTGGTCGAGATGCTGTATCACCTTAGCCTGAATGCGCGCAACGGCAGTACCTTGCTCCTGTTTGGCTGGACACTGGATACCGCGCAAGCGCAGGGCTGGCTCCTTGCATTGTGCGTGGCCGGAACAGGTGGCTTGATCTGGTGGCGGGTCCGGCCACGTTTGCAGCAGGCATGGAGCCGCGCGAACCTGGAAATTGAAAACGCATTGCAGGTGGGCGCATGAGTCAGCTCGCACTGGAATTAAGAGAGGTACGCAAGCGTTTCGGCAATGCGGAAATTATCTGCGGAGCCAGCCTGCAATTGCCGCAAGGCCAGCGCCTCGCCCTGATCGGTCCAAACGGTGCGGGCAAATCAACCTTGTTCAACCTGATCTCCGGTCGTTTTCCTTTAAGCAGTGGCGATATCCTGTTGAATGGCAGCAGCATCGCAGGGCAGAAGCCGTATCAAATCAATCGACGGGGTTTGTCGCGCAGCTTCCAGATCACGAATATCTTCCATCGCCTCAGTGTCTTTGAAAATTTGCGTTGCGCGGTATTGTGGTCGCTCGGCTATCGCTATTCATTTTGGCAGCGCCTGAATGGCTTGCAGGATGTGAATCAACGCGCTGAACAGGTGATGGAAGAAATCGGCTTGCACAAGCGCCGTAATGTAGAAGCAGATTTACTCAGCTATGCCGAACAGCGCGCACTGGAGATCGGTATCACGATAGCGGGTGGGGCACAGGTGCTCTTGCTGGATGAGCCGACTGCCGGCATGAGTCGCTCGGAATCGGATGCTGCGGTTGAGCTGATACGCAAAATCAGCGCCGGTAAAACCTTGCTGATGGTCGAGCATGATATGGATGTGGTATTCGGCCTGGCGGATCGGATTGCAGTGCTGGTCTATGGCGAAATTATCGCCTGCGATACGCCGGACAATATCCGCAATAATCCGCTGGTGCAGCAAGCCTATCTCGGTACGGTGGAGACGCTATGAGCGCTTTGCTGGAAATCAAAAACCTGCACGCCTTTTATGGCAAAAGCCATGTCCTGCATGGCATAGATATCACTATTCAATCAGGTGAAATCGTCAGCCTGTTGGGGCGTAATGGTGCAGGGCGCTCGACTACGGTAAAAGCGGCGATGGGCATGGTGGCTGCGACCGGGACTATCCGCTTCAAGGGCAAGGAAATCCTCGGCTTGCCGACTTACCGGATTGCACGCCAGGGTTTGGGCTATGTCGCTGAAAGCCGCGAAATCTTCCCTACGCTGAGCGTGGCGCAAAACCTCGTGCTGGGTGCGCAAGCCAAATCGCGCTGGAGCGCTGACGATATGTATCGCCTGTTTCCGCGTTTGCAGGAGCGTCAACATGTGCAGGCAGGCGTGTTGTCCGGGGGCGAACAGCAAATGCTGGCCTTATGCCGTACGCTGATGGGTGATCCGGAATTGATCATGATCGATGAGCCGACTGAAGGCCTGGCGCCGCAAATGGTGGCGCTGGTCGCTAACTTCCTGCAGGAATTGGTGCAACGTGGCGTATCGGTTTTACTGATAGAACAAAAACTCGCGATCGCGCTAAAGATCTCGCAACGGGTTTATGTGATGGGCCATGGCCAGGTCGTATTTGAAGGCAGTCCGCAGGATTTGCAGGCAGATGCAGCAGTGCGACAGGAATGGCTGGGCGTTTGAGCCCGGAGCATTTTGCTCCGGTCAATCGCAGCATCCAACCCTGGTAATCCCTCTTATCCAATACTCTCCATCCTCAAAGTTGCTGCATTAATGCAGGGGATAGTTATTGTCTATCCGATATATTTATACAATCAAATTTGATTCTTGATAGTTTTTGCATAAACTGAATTCGTCGTCTTTATGCAGGAGCCAGCCTTGTCCCCACGCCAACTTCAATCACCAGCGCCGTCTTCGTCACAGCTTTGGCTGGAAGTGCTGGCCGCCCTGGCGCAAGCACATTGAGCGGGCCGCAAGCGGCGATTTAGTACTTCATTTTTTCAGCACTTCATTTTTCACCAATTTTTCGTGGCTTATTCAAAGCCGCGAGCATTCAAGGAGACCTCATCATGTCAAGCGAAGCGAAGTGCCCATTTCCCCATGCCGCAAATCGCAGCAGGAGCAACCAGGACTGGTGGCCCAACCAGTTACGGGTGGATGTACTCAACCAGCATTCGAACAAATCCAACCCTTTGGGCGAGAAATTTAATTACGCCGAAGAATTCAAGAAGCTCGACTACAAGGCGCTGAAGGCTGACCTGGTCAAGCTGATGACTGACAGCCAGGATTGGTGGCCGGCTGACTTCGGTCACTATGGTCCACAGTTTGTCCGTATGGCCTGGCATGCGACAGGTACCTACCGCACGATGGATGGACGGGGCGGTGGCGGGCGCGGGCAGCAACGTTTTGCGCCGCTCAACTCCTGGCCGGATAACGTCAACATCGACAAGTCGCGTCGCCTGCTGTGGCCTATCAAGCAAAAGTACGGTCAACGGATTTCATGGGCTGATTTGCTGGTCCTCACCGGCAATGTGGCGCTCGAGTCCATGGGTTTCCGTACCTTCGGTTTTGCCGGTGGCCGTGCTGACGTGTGGGAACCGGATACAGATGTTAACTGGGGTGCGGAAACCACCTGGCTCGGTACCGACAAGCGTTTCAGCGGTGACCGTGAACTGGATGAAAACCTGAGCGCGACGCACATGGGCCTGATTTATGTGAATCCGGAAGGCCCTGACGGCAGCGGTGATTACATGGCTGCAGCCAAGGATATCCGCGCCACCTTCTACCGCATGGCGATGGACGACGAAGAAATCGTTGCGCTGATTGCCGGTGGTCACACCTTCGGTAAAGCCCATGGTGCCGCGCCGGAATCACACAAGGGTGCCGAGCCTGAAGGCGCACCAATAGAGGCTCAGGGCCTGGGCTGGGTCAGCAATTTCGGCGATGGCTATGGCAAGGATACGGTTTCCAGCGGCCTCGAAGTGACCTGGACCAAGACGCCTGCCTTATGGAGCAATAACTTTTTCGAAAACCTGTTCAAGTATGAATGGGAAATCACCAAGTCGCCGGCCGGTGCGAAGCAATGGGTGGCGAAGGATGCGGAAGACATCATTCCGGATGCGCACATCAAAGGTAAATTCCACAAGCCGACTATGCTGACCACCGATCTGACGCTGCGCTTTGATCCTGAGTTTGGCAAAATTTCCAAACGCTTCTACGAAGATCCGCAAGCCTTTGCCGAAGCTTTTGCCCGCGCGTGGTTCAAGCTGACGCACCGCGATATGGGTCCTCGTTCGCGCTACCTCGGCCCGGAAGTACCGAAGGAAGAATTGATCTGGCAAGATCCGATTCCGGAAGTTGATTACAAGCTGGTAGATGCCGCTGACGTGACGGCGCTGAAAGCGAAGTTGCTGACTTCGGGCTTGTCCGTGAGTGAATTGGTCGGTACGGCATGGGCTTCGGCTTCGACTTTCCGTGGTTCGGACAAACGTGGCGGTGCCAATGGTGCACGCATCCGCCTGGCACCGATGAAGGACTGGGAAGTCAACCAGCCTGAGCAATTGGCCAAGGTACTGAAGACACTGGAAGGCATACAGGCTGATTTCAATCAATCGGCCAGTGGGGGCAAGCAGGTTTCATTGGCAGACTTGATCGTGTTGGCGGGTAGCGTAGGTGTAGAACAGGCCGCCAAGGCTGCAGGTGTCAACGTAAGCGTGCCATTTGCCGCAGGACGCAATGATGCACGGCAGGATCAGACCGATGTGGAATCCTTCGCTGCACTTGAGCCGCGCACTGATGGTTTCCGCAATTATGTCGGCAAGAAGAATGGTGTCCCGGCCGAAGTCGCACTGATTGATAAGGCGCAGCTGCTGTGTTTGAGCGTACCTGAATTGACGGTACTCATAAGCGGTTTGCGTGCGATTAACATCAATGTGGGCGGCGTCAAACATGGTGTGCTGACCAGGACGCCGGGCGTGCTGAACAATGAAGTCCTGCTCAACCTGCTGGATATGGGTACGCAGTGGAAGCCGGTGGAGAGCGATGCGAATGTGTTCGAGGGTCGCGATCGCAAGAGCGGTGAAGTCAAATGGACAGCTACCCGGGCGGACCTGGTCTTTGGTTCCAACTCTATCTTGCGTTCGGTAGCCGAAGTGTATGCCGAATCCGATGCGAAAGAAAAATTCGTGAAGGATTTTGTTGCGGCCTGGGTCAAAGTAATGAATGCGGATCGCTTCGACCTTGCGTAACAGCACCCACTTAGCCTAAAAAAGAAAGCGATGCATCTGTCCGGATGCATCGCTTTTTAATTTGCGCGTGTGTATAAATCAGCCATAATCGTCATACGTACACATACGGACGAACCGCCATGCAGATATCCGCCGCCATCCCCATCATTCGTATCTTTGACGAAGCCAAAGCCAAGGAGTTTTATTTCGATTTCCTGGGCTTCAGCTGCGATTGGGAGCATCGCTTCGGAGATAACTTCCCCGTGTACCTCCAGGTTCGACGCTCGTCGCTAATCCTGCACTTAAGCGAGCATCACGGTGATGCGACACCGGGTTCCGCAATCTTTATTCCTATCGACGATATCGATAGCCTGCATGCCGAATTGCTGGCGAAAGACTATAAGAATGCCAAACCGGGTGTGCAGGATTTGCCGTGGGGTCGCATGATGGATATTGCCGATCCTTTTGGCAATCACCTGCGCTTCTGCCAGCAGACGCCGGATTAAACACTATATTTAGTCGGCAATGTCGCAGCTTGCAGGTGTCAAGTCCCTGATGTACTGCAGGTACTGCGCCGCATTGGCATCCAGCTCTTCTTCAGAAATGCCGCTCTCTATGCCGTAACAGGCAAACGCAGGCAGGTATTCTGCACTGATGTATTCAATCGTTACACGCAAGGGGCGCAGCAATTCTTCCAGCGTGTAGTGATAACGTCCGCTCTTCCTGTAATCGACTTCCTTGATGCCGGCCGAGACCGCGGCACCTATGCGCTTGCCTGCCAGTTTTTCCGTGCCGCGACCATAGGCAAAGCCATGCGTTAACACTTCATCCTGCCATTGCTTCAAGAGCGGCGGCGTACTAAACCAGTAGAGCGGGAATTGCAGGATGATGGTGTCATGTTCAAGCAGCAGCTTTTGTTCAGCTGCCACATCTATTTTTCCATCCGGATATTGCTCATGCAGTTGATGGATGGTGACCAGCTCTGGATTCTTTTGCAGTTCCTGCAGCCATCTTTTGTTGATGATGGACTTGTGGATGTCGGGGTGCGTCACAATAACGAGGGTCTTGCTGCTTTTCATGATGTGCCAAGGAAGTGAGTGATGACGTATGCTAGCAATGCATTAACTGCCTGAAAAGTAGGCACTTTTTTGTTCCTGATTACAAATAGGTGAGTTATGAAGGTCACAGGATTCAAGTTCCCGATTGATGCGACGCTGTATCTGATTGGCGGCAAATGGAAGTGCACGATACTGTGTCATTTGCTTGAGCAGACGCAGCGGCCGGGCGAATTGCGTCGCCTGATGCCGGGCATTTCACAGAAAGTATTGACCGAGCAATTGCGCGAACTGGAAAGCGATGGTGTGATCGAGCGCGTGGTTTATCCGGAAGTTCCGCCACGGGTTGAATACAAGCCGACTGAATTCGGCTTGTCTTTAGGTGAAATTATTAATGCGATGTGTGATTGGGGGCTGGTTCACTTCGAGCGAATTACAGATGCGCGCCTGCGTCGTGAGGGGAGCTCTTAGCAGCGGGGCTATAACGACGCATTTTTTTGACGGCGCAAGCATATCGACCAGCATTTCCAACGAGGTACTTACTTCTGGCCGGGCGGTACGCCTATATGTCGCAATGCCACGGCAGAGAGCAAGGTAAGTACAGTGACGTTTAAAACGTTGAAGAGAGCTGCCCCCTGGAGCCCTGCTATAAACGCCGCTTGCGCCTGTTCCATCAAGCCTGTCGGCAGTTCGGATGCAAGGGAAGTTGCGGCCCATAAGCTATCGCTGATGGCTGTACGCGTGGCTGTCGCCAGATCGTCCGGTAAGCGATCCAGTATGGCGCGATGATAGACTGCACTGGCAATGCTGCCGAGCAAAGCAATACCCAGCGAGACTCCCAGATCCTGCACCATCTCGGTCATCGCAGAAGCCGCTCCCGCTTTCTCGGGTGGCGCAGATCCGACGACCATATCGGTTCCCAAGGCTGCGATGGTACCGTTGCCAAGGTAGGCCAGCGCCAGGGCGGCAACCGCCAGCGTCACGCCGTTGCTGCTGTGATTCAATTGCGTCAGCATCAGATAGCCCAACACCGACAGGGCCAGCGAACCGGTGATGACAAAGCCGGGTCGTATCGCGCGCGCAAGGAGTGGCGCGCTGGTAGCGCCAATTATCATGGCCAGTGCCGCCAAGCCCATCCATAAACCTGCGACCGCAGGCGAATAGCCGAGTACCAATTGCAGATACTGGGCAACCAGCAACATCGTACCGCCCACTGAAACCAGGCTAAACAACAGCACAAGCAAAGCGACACAAAAGGCCTTGTTGGCAAACAGGCTCAAATCGAGCAGGGGATCAGCCAAACGTCGCTGACGCTGAACGAACAGCCATGCAAATACAAGGCCGGTCAAAATAGCGATAACGGTATCGAGCGTGATGCTGGATTTCGCAAGCTGTTTGATGCCATAGACGAAGGGCAGCATGGCAGCAAGGGATAAGGCAACGCTGAGCAGGTCCAGTCGTTCATTGCCGGGCGCGCGATACTCGGGCAAGAGAAATGGAGCCAGTATCAGCAACAGGATCACGACAGGTACCGCAATGAGGAAGGCTGCGCCCCACCAGAACCACTCCAGCAACATACCGCCAACGACCGGCCCTAACGCATATCCAATGCCCCACATCGCTGCCCAGATGCCGATACCAAGCGCGCGCTGGGCCGGAGCGGTGAATAGATTACTAATTAACGCCAGCGTTGATGGCATCAAGGTGGCACCTGCCACGCCAAGCGCTGCTCGTGCTGCGATCAACATATTGGGGCTGGTCGAAAAAGCAGCGACCGCCGACGCTGCGGCAAAAGCGGTCGCGCCGATCAATAGCAATTTGCGCCGACCGATACGGTCGCCCAATGTCCCCATCGTGATGAGAAAACCTGCAATCAGGAAGCCATAGGCATCCATGATCCAGAGCGCCTGGGTACTGGTCGGTTGCAGGTCGACGGCCAATGCCGGCAAGGTCAGGTGCAGGAGTGTCAGATCCAGTCCCAGCATCACCGTGGGCAGGGATAGCAATGCAAGGCCTGCCCAGGCGCGTGCGCCGGCGCGCTGTTTTGAGGGCGCGCCAGGCAGGGTAATGGGGACAGCTTCGTGATGATGTGTCATGGATGTGGACCTTGTGATATTTGGATTGCGAAAGCCACATCTTCCGGGCAATATCATCACATGACAATTTAAGCATTTATCCTATTACCAATGGCAATAGCAATCCGTGAACGCGGCCTCAGTCGTACGCGAAATGAGTTATCCGAGTTTCTGACTCGCCACCGCAAGAAGCTGACGCCGGGCGATGTCGGTTTGCCGGCAACTGAACGACGCCGCACACCGGGGCTGCGCAGGGAAGAGGTGGCCGCGTTGGCCGGCGTGGGTCTGACTTGGTACACCTGGTTCGAGCAAGGCCGGGAAGTTAAAGTGTCAGAGAAGTTCCTGTTGAGCGTGGCCCATGCCCTCAAGCTTGATGATGCGGAATGCTGCCATCTCTTTCTTTTGGCGCACCGACGGCCACCACCGCTCGAAGCGCATCAATGGATGTCGGTGACAGCCGGCATCCAGAAATTGCTTGATGATCTCCCCAGGCCCGCCTACGTGCAGAACCTGCGCTGGGATGTGGTGGCATGGAATGCGGCGGCTGACGCGTTGTTTGAACTGGAAGGCAAGCAGCGCGAAGATCGCAACATACTACGCATGACATTCGCCAACCCCGAGATGCGACGGCGGCTACCTGGCTGGGATGACGATGCGCGCCGCTTGCTGACGCAGTTTCGCTACGACGTTGCGATCGCACCGGAAGATCCGGTAATGCTGGCCTTGATTGAGGATATGAAAATGCTCTCGCCACACTTCAGGCGTGAGTGGGAAACGCCGGGTAACGAAGTCGCGCAACGGGGTATCCGCTCAGTCGTGGATGCGGGCGGTCAGCAGCGAAATTTTGAACATGAAATTTTGATAGTGGACGAACATCGGCATTTGAAAATGGTGGTGTATTTCATCCAGTAAGAAAATTTCCGGCTCAGGTGTTTATAACCAGTATTCCAGGCGTCGTGCCAGCCATTCTTTCATGCGATTGGAGAAGGGGCGTTGCGCCCATTCTTCCGGCTTGATTTCAATCGAGTTTTTCAAGTCTTCATTGAAAGTACTTTCCATCACATCACCGAAGGCTTTATCCAGCGCGATCAGGTTGACTTCACGATTGTGCAGGAAGCTGCGCATATCGAGGTTGGTCGAGCCGACGGTCGACCAGTAGCCGTCGATGACAGCCGTCTTCGCATGCAGCACCGACGCCTGCAATTCAAAGACGCGCACACCGGCCGCCAGCAACTCGCTGTAATAAGAACGACCGGCATGCATGATGAGGCCGACGTCGGACATGCCAGGGAAGACCATCTTCACATCGACGCCACGCCGGGCGGCATCGGTCAAGGCTTTGACCAGTTGCACATCGGGGACGAAGTAGGCATTGGTAACGTGGATGGAAACCTTGGCTTCCTGCATGGCCAGCACATAGGCTTTGTACACTTCGTAGTTGCCGCCGGGTTCGCTGCCGATCACGCGTACCACCTTGTCGCCCATGCGCGTGAGGGGCGGGAAGTAATTGCGTGTCGCCAGGCTGTCGGTTTTCTGGCTGACCCAGGTTTGCATGAAGAGCCACTGGAAGGACGCTACCGCAGGTCCTTCGACCTGGATATGCGTGTCGCGCCAGCCGAGTTCATCGTCTTTCTTTTTGCTCGAACGGAATAACGATTTCGATGAATAGTCGCTGCTGATATTAATGCCGCCGGTGAATGCGACACGGCCATCGACGACCAGTATCTTGCGATGGTCGCGGTTGTTCAGGCGTGTCGATAAGGCGCGCTTGAAAGGATTGACCGGGCTGAATTCAAGCAGGTTGATGCCGCTGTCCCGCAGTTTCTGGAAAAATTCCGGTGGGGTGCTGAGCGAACCTATGCTGTCATAAATAATATTGACCTGCACACCGTCACGCTGTTTTTGCATCAGCAAATCGGCAAATTCGGTGCCGATTGCATCTTCGTTGAAGATGTAAGTCTCCAGATTGATATGGTCCTTGGCGGTACGGATTGCGGCGATCATCGCACGCAGGGTATCCGGACCGTCATTCAGCAGTGTGAGCTTATTACCGGCGATCAGCGGGCTGCCGGTTGCCGCTTCTTCCAGTGCTGCCAGTTCCGGCAAGGCGACATTATCGCTGCGTAAACGCCGCGCCAGCAGTGACTCGGTTTTTTCCTTGGAGAGGGTGCCGCCCTGGGCAGTTTGTATCGTTGCCGAGTCTTGCGGTTGCAGGGACGTTTTTAAATATTGGACATCGGGCAGCGATGCACATGCGCTGAGCGTAAGGCAGAGTAGTGCCAGCGGCAGGCGGGGTAATAGTTGATCGCGTAAAAAGTGCATGGACATTTCTTGTAAGATATTTTTGTTAATTGTTTTAAGCACAAATCATTATGCGACAGTAATACAGGGCGCTCTTAATCTTGCCATTAAATCCGTTTACAGGCGTGATTAATTGCACTACTCGGTGGGGTACATAACTTACCGGATAAGTTATTGATTAAGAAAGCGTAAAGAATTCCAGATAAGCGCCGATAAGTAGGTAGAAGCGTCATTCCCGGCGTATTGATTTGAGGTGAGTATGGACGTAAGCAATATTGCCAGCCTGGCCAGCAATCTGGCCGCGCAGCGCACCAGTAATGAAGTGTCGCTGACAGTCTTCAAGAAGGCGATGGATATTCAAAGTACAACGGCAACGACTTTGCTTGATGCGATTCCTAAAGTCAGCCTGCCTGCGAATGTAGGACAAAACGTCAATACCAAGGCTTGATTGCCGACTTCCCGATTGCCGCAAGCTATGCGAACATAGCTGCAACGGATTGATCGGGAGATGGCATGACGAAGGCAACGGCTGATACGGTATTGCAGTTCTGGTTCGGCAGCGAAGCGGACGATACGAAAACCGCTGAGCAGCAGAACAAGCTGTGGTGGTCCAAAGACGACGCAGTGGATCAGGAAATCAGCGAGCGTTTTAAAAAGAGCACGCTGGCCGCCGCCAATGGCGAGCTGGATGAATGGGCCGAGCAACCACGCGATTTGCTGGCCCTGATCCTGTTGACGGATCAATTCCCGCGCAATATGTATCGCGGCTTGCCAACTTCGTTTGCCTTTGATGCGCTGGCCCTGCAATGGAGCCTGATTGCGCTGGACCATGGCTTCGAACGTCATTTGCGTCCGATAGAACGGGTCTTCCTTTATCTTCCGCTGGAACATTCCGAAGTGCTCGAACACCAGCATCGTTCGGTCGCACTGTTTGAACAGTTGCTGCAGGATGTGCCGGCGGCGCACAAGCAAACCTTTAGCGGTTTTGTGCAATTCGCGATCCGGCACCGCGATATCGTTGCGCGCTTCGGGCGCTTCCCACACCGGAATGCGATCTTCGGACGCGACTCCACGACAGAGGAACTGGCGTTTTTGCAAACGGCCGGCTCTTCCTTTTAATTGACTTCAGTTGAATTGATGACAGCGGGCAGGACGCCCGCTGTTTGTCTTGGTTGTCTTACTGCTTGCTGACCGGCCACGCCCGCATCGCGGCCGCTGCAATCGCAAGTAGTTTGTCGCGATCACCGGTATCCCGTGCCTGGGTCGACATGCCCTGGATCACCGTCGCATAAAAGCTGGCCAAAGTGCCGGGATCAGTACCCGCCGGCAATTCTCCTTCTTTCACACCTTGCTCTATCCGCGTCTTGATCATGGTCTCGACATTGTCGCGGCGTTCCGTCATCGCGGTTTGCACATGTTCGGCCGAGGCCGAGCAATTGGTCGCAGCGGTGACGACCAGGCAACCGGGCGGATGGCTGGGGCAGGTATTGTCCACTGCGCTGCTTTGCAATAAACGCTCGATCGCGTCACGCGCCGTCGGCGCTTCGGCAAACAGGCATTGCAGGGCGTCGCAGCTCTTGGTGGAGTAGCGCTCAACTGCTTCCAGAAATAATTGTTCCTTGTCGCCAAAAGCGGCGTACAGGCTGGGCGGTGTGATGCCCATGGCGGAGGTCAACTCACTCAGCGAAGCGGCTTCGTAGCCGTAACGCCAAAACACCAACATCGCACGCTCCAGTGCAGCTTCCCGGTCAAACGACAGGGGACGGCCACCTTTTTTGCGTGGTTTGTCACACTTTTCGGATTTATTTTCCATTTCCATAGCGATCGATAGTAAACCCCTTGACAGGTTTAAACAAGCAATATACAGTTCACATCATACTTTCATAGCGATCACTATGAAATATGAAAATGTCATGAAATTGAAATATTTTTTTAAAGCCTTCCGGCCGTCAAGGATCTTAGTTTCTATCTATCAATACTTTATTTATTCAGTTACAGCGAGTGTACCAAATGAAAAACCGTCTCTACCAAATAACTGTTGTTGCTGCCAGTACGCTCGCGCTGTCTGCCGCGATGCATAACGAGGCGCTGCAGGAAATCGTCTACGACAGCGCGTTGACCGGCGGCGCAGTGCTGGTCGGTGCCAATGTGTCGCTGGGCGACTTCGGCAAAGCCGGGCACTAAGCATGTGCAAGACCGACATGATGCCACCAAACGCCGATTCGCGTCGGCGGGTGGCATTTTTGCGTTCCGCGGCAGGGGAAAACGCGACGCGATGTTGATCTTCCAACTGATCTTGCACGACGCCGAATTTCTTTAGTTACGAATTAATTACCGATTTTTTTACAGATTACTTTTCAGGGAATGAAAATGAAGACATCGACTACACCACGTTTTTCCCGTAGCGCCATCGCCATCGCGGTCGGCGTTTTGCTGATTGTCGGCGCGGCGACAGTTTCACTCACAGGCCGTGCGGAAAAAACGCAGGCAGCGGCGCCGGCAGCAGTCAGCGTCACGGTTGCCAGCGTGCTGGAGCGTTCGGTTACTGAATGGGATGATTTCTCCGGTCGGGTGGAAGCCGTCGAACGGGTCGAGATCCGTCCACGCATTTCCGGCACCATCGACGCAGTGCATTTCCAGGATGGCCAGTTGGTGAAGAAGGGCGCTTTGCTGTTTACGATAGATCCGCGTCCATATAAAGCCGAACTGGCGCGTGCCGAAGCTGCACGTGCAGGAGCGCAGGCACGCCTGGCACTGGCAAAAACCGAACTGGAACGTACCAAGCGTTTGCTGGAAGAACGTGCAGTCGCACAACGTGAACTCGATACCCGCGAAAACGCAATGCAGGAAGCTGATGCAAACCTGAAAGCAACCGACGCTGCGGTCCTGACCGCACGCCTGAATCTGCAATACACCGAAATCACCGCACCGGTTTCCGGTCGTGTATCGCGTGCAGAAATTACCGTCGGCAACCTGGTTGCAACCGGTCCGACTGCACCGACGCTGACCACCGTTGTTTCGGTGTCGCCGGTTTATGTCAATTTTGAAATCGATGAACCTACTTATATCCGCTATGCCGGCAACGGTACGGTTGGTAACAGCGGCGTGAGCAAGATTCCAGTCTCCATCGGCCTGACCAGTGAAGAAGGTTATCCGCGCACCGGCAATGTGAAGTCTTTTGATAACCGTCTTGATACCGGCTCCGGCACGATACGTGTACGCGCCGTATTCAATAATGAAGACGGCACACTGACTCCGGGCATGTATGCACGTGTACGCACCGGCGATGCAAACGCGAAGAACGCATTGCTCATCGATGACAAGGCAGTCGGTACCGATCAGGACAAGAAATACGTGATGGTGGTCAGTGCCGATAACAAGGTGACCTATCGTCCGGTCAGCCTGGGTCCTATCGTCGACGGTTTGCGCATCGTGCGTAGCGGTTTGCAAAAGGATGAGCGCATCGTCGTCAACGGCTTGCAACGCATACGCCCGAATGACACCGTTACACCGGAAGTCGTGAAGATGGATGCACGTGTCGCCAGTGCAAATACAGTGAAGCCGGCAGGGCAGGCGGCTTCCAGCGCAGTCAACTAAATCGGAACCCGACAGTAGCTGACTCCGCTCCCCACATTTAAGAAGAAAAACTGAAATGAATATCTCTCGATTTTTTATCGATCGCCCCATCTTTGCCGGCGTTTTATCGGCCATCATCCTGATCGGTGGTTTGATCTCGATGCTGAACCTGCCGATTTCCGAATATCCTGAAGTCGTGCCGCCATCAGTCGTGGTCAAAGCCAACTTCCCTGGTGCCAATCCGCAAACCATCGCGGAAACCGTTTCCACCCCGATTGAAGAACAAATCAACGGCGTCGAAGGCATGCTGTACATGCAGTCGCAGGCAACTTCCGACGGCCTGATGACCTTGACCGTTACTTTCAAACTGGGCGTGTCGCCGGATCAGGCGCAGCAACTGGTGCAGAACCGTGTGAACCAGGCCTTGCCGCGTTTGCCGGATGTCGTGCAACGTCTCGGTGTAACCACAACGAAGAGCTCGCCTGATTTGACGATGGTGGTCCATCTGGTATCGCCTAATGACCGATACGACATGGCTTACCTGCGCAACTACGCGGTGTTGAACGTGAAAGATCGCCTGGCTCGTTTGCCAGGTATCGGTGCCGTGCAATTGTTCGGTTCCGGTGATTACTCGATGCGCGTCTGGCTCGATCCACGCAAAGTGGCAGAGCGTGGCTTGTCGGCGAATGATGTGGTCGATGCGATCCGCCAGCAAAACGTTAACGTTGCGGCCGGTGTGATTGGTGCGTCGCCGTCGGTTCCTGGCGTCGATTACCAGATCTCCGTGAATGCACAAGGTCGCCTGAGCACTGAAGATGAGTTCCGCGATATCGTGATCCGTACCTCGCCGGATGGCGTGGTGACACGCTTGCGTGATGTTGCCCGTGTCGAACTGGGTGCCAGCGAATATGCGTTGCGTTCGCTCTTGAACAATAAGTCGGCTGTGGCGATTCCTATCTTCCAGTCGCCGGGTTCGAACGCACTCGATATTTCGAATAATGTGCGCAAGACCATGGCCGAGTTGAAAAAAGATATGCCGGAAGGCGTCGACTACAGCATCGTTTACGATCCGACCCAGTTCGTGCGTGCGTCGATTGAAGCGGTGGTACATACCTTGCTGGAAGCTATCCTGCTGGTCGTGATCGTCGTGATCATCTTCCTGCAAACCTGGCGTGCTTCCATCATTCCATTGCTGGCCGTGCCGGTATCGGTAATCGGTACTTTTGCAGTGATGATGGGCCTCGGTTTTTCGATCAATGCGCTCAGTCTGTTCGGGCTGGTGCTGGCGATCGGTATCGTGGTCGATGATGCGATCGTGGTGGTGGAAAACGTCGAACGGAATATCGAAGACGGCCTGACCGCACGTGAAGCGACGTATAAGGCGATGCGTGAAGTATCGGGTCCGATTGTGGCGATTGCGCTGACGCTGTCCGCAGTGTTCGTGCCACTGGCTTTCGTCAGCGGCCTGACCGGTCAGTTCTTCAAACAGTTCGCGTTGACGATTGCAATTTCGACCGTGATCTCGGCATTTAACTCGCTGACTTTGTCACCGGCGCTGGCGGCCTTGCTGTTGAAGAGCCACGGCGCACCTAAAGACAAATTCCAGTTGACGATTGACCGCCTGTTCGGGTGGTTCTTCGTGCGCTTCAATAAAGTATTCCATCGCGGTTCGGAAAAATACGGTGGTGGCGTGACCGGCATCCTGAAACGGAAATCGGCTGCACTGGCGGTGTACGCAGTACTGATCGGTGCGACCATGTTCCTCTTCCACCATGTACCGGCCGGCTTCATTCCGGGCCAGGACAAACAGTATCTGGTTGGTTTTGCACAATTGCCGGATGCAGCTTCACTGGATCGTACTGAAGAAGTCATCCGTCAAATGTCGGAAATCGGCATGAAGACGCCTGGCGTTGAATCGGCTGTTGCATTCCCTGGCTTGTCGATCAACGGCTTCGTCAACAGCCCGAGCTCAGGCATCGTGTTCATGTCGCTCAAGCCGTTCGAAGAGCGTCGCAGCAAAGACTTGAGTGGCCCTGCGATTGCACAAAAGCTGAACCAGCAAATGTCCGGCATCAAGGGTGCCTACATTGCGATGTTCCCGCCACCACCGGTGCAAGGCCTGGGTACCATCGGCGGCTTCAAGCTGCAGATCCAGGATCGCGGTGCGCTGGGCAAGGAAGCATTGAACGATGCCTTGAAAGCTTTCCTCGCGAAAGCCTACCAGGCACCTGAACTGGCCGGCATGTTCTCCAGCTACCAGATCAATGTACCGCAACTGTATGCAAACCTGGATCGTACCCGCGCGCAGCAACTCGGCTTGTCGGTACCATCGGTATTCGATGCCTTGCAGATTTACCTGGGTTCACTGTACGTCAACGATTTCAATAAATTCGGTCGTACCTTCCAGGTGCGGGTACAGGCGGATGCACCGTTCCGTGCCCATGCCGAAGATATTGGCTTGTTGAAAGCGCGTAACAAGAATGGCGAAATGGTACCGCTGTCATCGGTCCTGAAAATGACGCAGAGCTATGGCCCTGATCAATTCATCCGCTACAACGGTTTCCCGGCGGCTGACGTCAATGGTGGTCCGGCTCCCGGTTACAGTACCGGCCAGGCGCAGGCGGTAGTCGAGCGCTTGCTGGCGGAAACCCTGCCACGCGGTATCAGCTACGAATGGACCGAGATCACCTACCAGGACAAGATCGCCGGCGATACGCTGTTCGTGATCCTGCCATTGGCGATGCTGCTGGTGTTCTTCGTGCTGGCTGCGCAATATGAAAGCCTGACCTTGCCGCTGGCAGTCTTGCTGATCGTACCGATGGGCTTGCTGTCCGCCATCTTCGGTGTCTGGTTGACAGGTGGCGACAACAACATCTTCACGCAGATCAGTCTGATCGTGCTGGTGGGGCTGGCCTGTAAGAATGCGATCCTGATCGTGGAATTCGCCCGTGAACTTGAGCATCAGGGACGTGGCATCTACGAAGCAGCGATTGAAGCAGCCCGCTTGCGTCTGCGTCCTATCCTGATGACATCGATTGCGTTTATCGCCGGTGTGGTACCGCTGATCATGTCGACTGGTGCCGGTGCGGAGATGCGTCATGCAATGGGTGTGGCGGTGTTCTCCGGCATGATAGGTGTGACGGCATTCGGTCTGTTCCTGACGCCTATCTTCTATGTGCTGTTGCGTACGCTGGAAAAGAAATTTACGCGCAAGAAGGAAGTGGAAACCGAGGCCTACGTTGCCCATCCACATCCTGCTGCAGCGGCGGATACTCCGCACAATTACGAGGTGTGATGATGAAGAAATTTAATTTAGCTCTGAGCACGATGGTCGCAGCCCTGGTACTGGCCGGTTGCTCGACGGCCCGGCCACCGGAAGAACTGAAACTGGACTTGCCGAATGCTTACCGCGAACAATCCACGGTGAAAGCCAATGAACTGGATGGCGCATGGAAACTGGCGGCACCGGCGGACAACAAGGATAGAGGCGCATGGTGGAAGGTGTTCGGCGACGAGCAACTGAGCAATCTGATCGTCGAAGCCGGCAATTCCAACCTGAACCTGGCAATCGCGCTGGCACGCGTAAAAGATGCGCGCGCCATCGCAGGCGTGGTTGATGCTGATCGCGGCGTGCAGGTCGATGCCGGGGTCGGTCCGACCCGTAGCGGCAATGCACAGGGTGCGAGCACACAATATCGCGCCCCCTTGAGCTTTGCCTATGAAGTCGATTTGTTTGGCCGCCTGTCCGATGCGAGCCGCGCCGCCAGACTGGATGCAGAAGGGCAGGAAGCGGCTTACCGCTCCGTTTTGCTCGCCTTGCAATCCGACGTCGCGCAGCAATACTTCACGATCCGTTCGCTGGATTCCGAGGTGGATGTATTGGAAAAGACAGTTGCCTTGCGACAGGAAGCGCTGGACCTGACACAGCGCAGATTCGATGCCGGTGATACCAGTGAGCTGGATGTGGCGCAGGCGAAAACGGAATGGGCCACCACCAGCGCTGAACTGGAAGGTGTGAAGCGCCAGCGTGCGCAACGCGACCATGCACTTGCGATCTTGTTGGGTAAAGCGCCGGCCGAGTTCACGCTGCCGGTTGCACCACTGGCAGCAGCGGTGGTGACAGTGCCGTCCGGACTGCCATCCGATTTGCTCGAACGTCGTCCCGACATTGCGCAGGCACAGCGTCAACTGGCGGCATCGAGTGCGCGTATTGGTGCGGCCAAGGCAGCCTTCTTCCCGAAACTGCTGTTGACCGGATCGGCCGGTTACGAGTCGAATGAATTGCGCGACTTGTTCAAATGGTCGAGCCGCAGCTGGATGCTGGGCCCGGTGGTCGGCACCATACTGAGCATGCCTCTGTTTGACGGTGGCCGTAACCAGTCCAACCTGGCACGGGCTGATGCCAACTATGAAGCATTGGTGGCGAATTACCGGTTGCAGGTTTTGGTCGGCTTCCAGGATGTGGAAGATAACCTGAGCGCCTTGCGTACGCTGGACCGCCAGTTGCAGTTTGAAGAGCAGGCTGTGAATTCGGCGCAATTGGCATCACGTCTTGCTGATACGCGTTATCGCTATGGTTCGGCCAGCTACTTTGAAGTGATCGATGCACAGCGCTCCAGCCTTTCGTCGCAACGTTCGAAGATACGCAGCACCGGCCAGCGTGCAGTGGCATCGGTGGGCCTGATCCGCGCTTTGGGTGGTGGTTGGGAAGCTCCGGTAGCAAAAGATGGTTTAGCACTGGCGGCCCGGCCATAAGCTGAGTTTGCCTCACGCCGACAGGGAGTCATGCTTCCTGTCGGCGTTCTTCTTTCGTTCGTCATCAGATGTAAACCTCATCACCGCAGTTCCCCGCCTGTTTTCCTGCCGGCAATTCCTCCTCCCATGTTTATGTGATCGGGCGACTCTTATATATATAGTGGCTGTTTCACTTGCTTGCAATTGTTTGCTGCAAAGTGCTGCCGCAATAATGCGCGTTGCGATAATATGAAGCGGCTATCGCATTTGTTCAGATAAAAATCGCACCATCCCATTCATTGTTCCTATCGAGGAGGCAGCATGCTCAACCATCACTTTTCCAAAACGACACTGGCAGTTTCATTGAGCCTGGTCGTTTCCGCAGCCTTTGCCGTGTCGCTGGCGGACATCAGCAACAAGGATGCGACCAGCGGCGTAAAAGCCGCACTGGAAAAAGGCGCGACAGTTGCAGTTTCCAAACTGGGTGTGGAAAACGGTTTCCTGAACAATGAAAAAGTAAAAATCGGTTTGCCCAGCGTAGTGGAAAAAGCGATGCCTATCCTGAAGATGACAGGGCAGGGCAAGAAGGTTGAAGAATTACAGGTATCAATGAATCACGCGGCGGAATCGGCTGTGGCACTGGCCAAACCATTATTGCTGGATGCGGTGAAATCGATGTCGGTGACGGATGCGAAAAATATCCTGACCGGCGGCGATACCTCGGTGACCGATTTCTTCCGGCAAAAAACGGCGACGCCATTGGGCGCGCAATTCCTGCCGGTAGTGAAAAAAATTACTGATAAAAACGGCCTGGCACCACAGTACAACGCGATCATGAGCAAAGTAGGTTCCAGTGGCCTGGTCTCGAAAGATGAAACCACGGTTGAAGGTTACGTGACCAAGCGCGCACTGGATGGCTTGTACACCATGATAGGTGAAGAAGAAAAAGCGATACGCCAGGATCCGGTCGGTGCCGGTAGTGCAATCCTCGGTAAAGTCTTTGGCGCCCTGAAGTAAGCGGTCAGCTGAACTGACAAGGGCCGGCGGGCTTATTGGCGCCCGCCGGCCAAAGCACTCTCAGGTTCGGAATTCGGTTTGAACGTATGCATGGCCGGATTGATTTTGATGTCGAGGTCCGGTGCAAGATGATTCTGCGCAGCGCGCTCGTTGCGTCGATATTCGCAGGGCGATATCAACAGGTGTTTGCGAAAAAGTTTTGATACATGTTCGCCATTTAAGAAACCACAACGGCGGGCAATTTTATCGACCGGCAGATCTGTTTCGGTCAATTGCTGCCGCACCGCTTCCAGCCGCAAGTGCAATAAAAATTCGTGTGGTGTCCATCCGGTTTCGCGTTTGAACTGGCGCTGGAAATTGCGCTCGCTCATCGAGACGAAGTTGGCGGCATCGAGAATGCTGACCGGTTCCGCCATATGTTCGATGAACCAGCGTGAAGCTTGCTGGATCTTGGTGCTTTTGCTGACTTCGGTCACCCTGGCCGGTCGCACTGCAGCCGGATGCTCACGCCGGCGTTGGCTCAGCATCAGGCTTTCCGCCACGCGCTTGGCAACGCTGCTACCCAAATCATTTTCCAGGAAGGTAAGTGCCAGATCCGTCGCCATGCCGACATCGCTTGCCGTATAGATCCCGTCGTCTTCAGTAGAGGTCGCGTCACGCTCGATTTTGATCTGCGGGAATTCGCGTATCAACTTGTCTTGCAAAGCCCAGTGTGTGGTGGCACGACGATTATCCAGCAGGCCGGCGGCAGCCATGACAAAGACACCCGTGCATACCGCGCCGATGCGACGCACATTGTTCCTGACGTCCTGCAACCAGCCTATCAACCCGGGATCCCGATACGCATCGAAGTTGCCGGTGCCGCTGGCGATCAGCAAGGTATCGAAATTGTGATTGTCATGCGGTGGTAATGGCAGTGTCATGATCTGCACACAAGTGGAAGATCGTATGACGCCACCATTGAGTGAGAGCAGGGAAATTGCATAACCGGATTGGCCGGCGAAGACAGAAGAAATTAATTTGTCTCCAACCCCGAAGACATCTGCTGCACCGATGACATCGGCGAGTACCACGCCTTCAAAAACGATAATGCCTATATGTTTGATGCTTCTGGTGCTGTCAGTTAAAGTCGGCAGCTTGAAAGACATTTGTTCCATGTCAAATCTCCCGTGAGGCCTTTCTTATTTCTTCTACTTACCCGTATGAAACTTATTGCCTAACAACAATATTCAAAAGTTTGGGAAGAGGTTGCCTTGCATCACGATTAATTCATCTTCCTAATATATGCTTATTCAAACCTAATTGCATCTGTATTTGCTTTGCGGAACGTTACGGTTTGTGAACTTTTATTTCGCTTCAAGCAAATCCTTCAAGCGAGAATTCTCCAGAGCAAGTTCTGCGACGATTTGTTTAAGCTTGCTGTTCTCTTCCTGCAGGCATTTCAAGTCTTGCGGGAAGCCAGGCAAGGCACTGTAGCGTTTCTTCCAGTCAAGAAATGTTTGCTCGCTTACCCCTGCATAACGCAATACATCTTCCAGGGGAATACCGAGTTCTTCCTGCTTCAGGGCGGCTGCGATCTGTTCGCTTGTTATCGTTCGCTTCATCGCAGGGTCCTCGCTTGGTTCAATAAAAAATTTCCTCATGGAAATTCACCCTTGTTCAAGGCAATGGTTCAAGCCCCATACGTTTGCGCACAACAGGATCGGTATATTGTTCGGCCGAACCTTGCATGCTGACTGAATAGGTTTGTACCGGGCTTGCTGCTTCCGCTTTGGGTGCACTTGGACACGAACGACCGGTCGCTTCGATTGCCTTGCGATTCGCATCGCTTTGGCACAGCAGGGCGAGCGCGACATCGTTCATACCCATGGCGCGGAATTCACGCGAATCGAGACGGCGTACGCAAGCTTCATCAACCATCGTCATACCGCCGGTCACACCGAAACCGACTGCGGATAAACCGATAGAGGCGGAGCCCATGCAGGTGTCGGATAGCGTGGTGGTTAATGATGGTGCCAACACGCCAGGTACATTCTTGACGGTGTAGCTACCGCCATAGTCAACGGTTGCCTTGGTATTGTTGGCGCTGCTGCCGGGAGCACCGACATCACCGAGAGGAGCAGCAAGCGCAGATACACCACCTGAACCTGTACCCGCATTGACCGAGACATTCACATTCGATGCGCCACCACTGGCCGAACCACCGGTTGCACTGCCACCGGTAGCGCTGCCGCCGGTCGCCGATCCACCCGCACCGCCGGCGCCGCCGGTTGCAGATGAACTTGAAGTTGGTATTGCAGTCCCGCCTGATCCGGAGCCTGACCCATGTCCGTGCGGGCTTCCTGCCCATGCTGGCAAGGCAAACATCGAGGCTACCAGCACGCCTATAAGATTGCTTTTCATGGCTGCTCCATCACAATGATGTTTCTTTTAATTAAGGAAGAGAGTTGCCTCTCTTCCTGTTAGCTACCTTATCGATAGCCGGTGTGCAGACTTAGTGAGCAATTGCGGTCGAACCACCACCATTGCCGCCATTGCCGCCAAACGCTGCGCCGCTCTTCGTCGAGCCGCCGATGGTTACCGACTTGCCATTACCTGCGTAGTTGCCGTTGTTGCTGCCGGCCGACGCGCCACCGGTGAAGGACTTGGTTTCTCCGCCGACTGCAACGGAATTACCGTTGAGTTTTTGCGCTGCTGAAGCGTTGCCAGCCTCTGCGCTGCCACCACCGCTAGGACCGCCGTTGCCATTGCCGTTCCCGTGGTTGCCGTTGCCATTCCCGTGGCCTTGGCCGCGGTTCCCGTTGCCATTCCCGTTGTTGCTGGGTGGAGCGCCGGCACCGACCCGGGCCGTACTGGCAACATTTGCAGTGGTGTCGCCACCGAAGGATTTGACGTTGCCGCCACCAGTCCAGTTACCGCCGGTATTGGCAGTGGCACCGGAATTGTTTTGATATGCATTCCCGCCGCTTGCGTTGCCGCCTGTAGTTGAGCCGCCGGTCACATTTCCCGATGTTGCGTTACCACCGGAGCCACCTGCGCCGCCAACTGATACTGCGGACACTGCGCCGCTGGCTGCTGGTGGTGGGTTGCCGCCACCAGGACCGCCATGGCCGCCGGCAAAAGCCGCTACAGCGAACAGTGAAGTGATGGCTGCTGCAATGATGTGCTGTTTCATTTTTGATTCTCCTGAATGTGGATAGAGTGTTGTTTACCTTGATGTCCCGTTCAAAGTCACCGCAGGGCAGATAGAGAAAATGTGATGTCGCCATCTGCCTTCGGATCAATCCACTTATGCCAGCGGCCGACTGGTTTCGTTTGGATTGGCTTGATATTAGGTCGTGGAATCTTTTTCTTTGCGACAAAACCTTGGCTACTTCAGACAGCGAGGCATGGCGGGTTTTGGCAGATGGCGGGACGGTTTGCGTGATGTATTAGTCGGTATTTTTCATGTGTATAGACTGCTATACGAAATGAAAAATTACGCTTAAAAAATTCTATTTTTCATAGGAGAAAATGAAAAAATTGAGAATAAATTTACAGCTGATATCACCTCAAATTTTCTGAAAATTTATTTGCTGAATTGCGCAAAAAAAAGCATCCGTGAAAAACGGATGCTTGTCGTTTTGACTGCAAAATAAAATGGCGCAATACAGATCGTTCTTTATACGTCAACGAGCGTTGACTAAAAATAGATGGCGCAGATTGCGTCGAATATTTTCAGAACCCTTCGAGTACGATTTTCCCCTTTGATGAATTGCTTTCGAGCAATTCATGCGCGCGGCGCAGGTTGGCGGCATTGATGGTGCCGAAATGTTCTGCGACGGTGGTTTTAACAATTCCCGCATCGATCAGGCGTGCCACTTCATTCAGCAGCTCATGCTGCTTGTGCATGTCCGGCGTGCCGAACAATGCGCGCGTGAACATGAATTCCCAGTGCAGCGAGATGCTTTTCCGTTTGAGTAAACGGATGTCAAGTGCAGCCGGATCATCAATCAGCGCCAGCTTTCCCTGTGGTGCAAGGGATTCGACGATTTCGGAAAAATGCTGGTCGGTCTGGTTCAGGCTGGCGACGTATTTAACATTTTCTATCCCTATCTTTTTCAATTCCTGGCTCAAGGGTTGTGCATGATCGATGACGTGGTGCGCGCCGAGTTCGCGTACCCATTGCTGTGTTTGCGGGCGTGATGCGGTCGCGATCACGGTCAGGCCGGTGAGCTGGCGTGCCAGTTGTACCAGTATGGAACCGACACCGCCGGCGGCGCCGATGATGAGTATCGCTTCCTTGTTGTCGCGACCGATTTCGAGGCGTTCGAACAATAATTCCCAAGCGGTGATTGCCGTCAGTGGCAAGGCGGCGGCCTGCGCGAAATCCAGTGACTCCGGCATATGACCGCTGATGAATTCATCGACCAGGTGCAATTCACTATTGGTGCCGGGGCGGGCAATCGAACCCGCATAGAACACGCGGTCACCCGGTTTGAACAGGGTCACCGCATCACCGACCGCACGGACGATACCGGCCGCATCCCAGCCTATCACCTTGTATTCGCCGTCCGGCGGATTGGCGCTGCTGCGTACCTTGACGTCGACCGGGTTAACCGAAATCGCTTTGACTTCAACCAGCAAGTCATGGCCGCTGGCGACCGGGTCGGGCAGGGTGACGTCGAGCAAGGCTTGTGCGTCGCTGATCGGTAATGCTTTCTTGTAGGCGATGGCTTTCATCTTGAACTTCCTTTGTGAGATATACAGTGTGCAGATTTGTAAATGGCAAGAACGATGGGCCTAGTTTCCGCTATATTCTCTTTATTGAAAATACGTTTAATTAACTATCACTTTCAAAAATAAAATGAAAATACCGCGTATTGAAGATTTGATGTTATTCGTGCGTGCAGCCGATTGTGGCGGCTTGTCCGCCGCTGCACGCGAACTGGATATCGCTCCTGCCGCCGCCAGCGCCGCCTTGAAGCGACTGGAAGCAGCTCTTGGTGCGCGCCTGTTCGTGCGTTCCACGCGCAGCTTGCGCCTGACCACGGATGGCGAGCGTTACCTGGTACATGCACGTGCAGTGCTGCTGGCAGTGGATGAGGGCGCGGCGAGCGTGGCACGTGATGCGCAAACGATAGGCGGTGATTTGAGTTTGTCGATTCCATCCGATCTCGGGCGTAATGTCATGCTGCCCTGGCTGGATGAGTTCCAGGCCCAGCATCCGGCAATACGCTTGCGCATACGCATCAGTGATCGCCTCGCCGATTTGTACCGGCAGACCATCGATGTGGCGATACGCTATGGCGAACCCGAGGATTCCGGCATGGTTGCCTTGCCACTGGTTCCTGACAATCGCCGCGTGCTATGTGCATCGCCGGCCTATTTCAAACGACATCCGCTACCAAAGAAACCAAGCGACCTGCAATCGCATAACTGCCTGCGCTTTGTGCTTGGCGATGCGATACATGAGCGTTGGGATTTCTGGCGCAACAAGAAAATGGAAACCGTGGTGGTCGATGGTGATCGCATCAGTGACGATGGCGACCTGGTGCGGCGCTGGGCGCTGGCGGGAAATGGGCTTGCATATAAATCGCGGCTGGATGTCAGCCAGGATTTGAAAAAAGGCCGCTTGCTGGCGGCCTTGCCCAATTATCAGGGAGAGCTTGCTCCGCTGAACCTGGTCTGCGCGCATCGTTTGATGCTATCACCTGCCGTGGTCAGCTTGCGTGACTTCCTGCGTCAGCGCCTGGAACAGTGAAAAATCATCTCACTCATATCGGAGAGTGTGAACGCGGCAATACGCCCAAATAGCCCGTTCAGATTTTCATGTCGTTCGTGATCCAGTCAAAGACGGATGTATGCGTTGGCTTCCAGCCCAGTTCCTTGCGTGCCAGTGCTGCCGTGACACGGCTATTGGAACCGAAGGAATACACCGCATGACCGAAGCCCCATTCCTTGATCGCTTCTTCGACCGGCCATGATTGCGGTTCACCCAGTTTGAGGCGTTTGGCAATCGCGCTGACGATATCTGCATACGACGCTTCACCGTTTTCAACAAAGTAAAAAGAACCGGCCGGTGCATTTTTCAAAGCGAGCAGATACAGCTCAACCACATCCTTGATATGTACATTCGACCAGACGTTGACGCCTTTGCCGACATAACGGGCGATGCCGCTTTTTTGTGCCTGCGCGACCAGTGGCGGTATCTGCACACTGTCGGGACTCGCACCGAGGCCGGTACCGTAAATCATGGTGTTGCACAGGATGACCGAACGCACATCACGTTTGGCGGCATCGCGTATCAGTTGATCCAGCGAGGCGCGCGCGGCTTTTTCCGGCACGACGGCAACCGGCGTGTCTTCGGCGTAGACCTTGTCTGATTTCCATTCGCCGCGCGCATCGTCACCGACCACGCTGGAACCGCTGGTGTGGATGAAGGCTTTGCCGGAACCGGCCAATGCGTCCAGCATCGCTTCCACCGAGGCGCGATGATCGGAGCTGGCGGCATTGATGACGGCATCCGCCTGTTGCGCTTCGCGCGCCAGGATGGCGGCATCTTCCAGCGTGCCGATTACCGGCTCTATGCCCAGCTGCTTTACCTTTTCGGCTTGTTCCGCCGTACGCACCAAACCGCGTACGGTATAGCCTTCCTGCAGCAAGCGTGCTGCGACCGAACCACCGATATAACCTGCTGCGCCTGTAATAAATACTTTCATTGTCTTGTCCTTTTTGAGCGAGTCTGATGTTGATGGAGCTACTATGCGCTTATTTATTGTTGAGAGAAATAGCGGTACTATCAAATAATATTTGCGCTGGAATCAACAATGGATATCAATTCAGACGATTTGAAGACTTTTGTCGCTGTCATCGATAGCGGCACCCTGGGGGCAGCCGCGCAGCACCTCGGACAAACCACGTCGGCCGTGAGCCGTGCGCTGGCGCGCCTTGAAGAGAAATTAGCGACTACTTTACTGACGCGTACCACACGGCGCATGGAACTGACCGATGAAGGGCGGCTCTTGCTGACCAAGGCTCGCGCCATCCTGGCGGCGCTGGATGAAGCGGAAGAATCGATACGCGTGCGGCGCCAGCGACCCAGCGGACGCTTGCGCATCGATGCGGCATCGCCATTCATCTTGCATGTGATCGTGCCGCATGTGGCGGAATTCCGCGAACTGTATCCGGATATCACGCTGGAGTTGACCAGCAATGATCAGATTGCCGATTTGCTCGAGCACAGGACCGATATCGCGATACGCGTCGGTGAATTAACGGATTCCACCTTGCATGCGCGTCCCTTGCGTTCTGGCGCGATGGCGATCCTGGCCAGTCCGGATTACCTGCGACGGCACGGTATACCGAAGAAGCCGGCCGACCTGGCGCAGCATGAGACCCTGGGGTTCCTGCAATACGAAAACGGCAATAGCTGGCCGCTGCGCCATGACGGCGGCGAATGGCTGGCGACCACGCCGGCCATCTATGCATCGAGCGGTGAAACCTTGCGTGCGCTGGCACTGGCCGGGCAGGGTATCGCCTGCCTGTCCGAATTCATGACCAAGCAAGATATAGCGGCGGGCACGCTGGTGCCTATCCTGGCGAAGTATTACACCGGTTACCAGCGACCGATACATGCGGTGTATTACCGCAATACGCAACTGTCGCGGCGTATCAGTTGCTTCCTGGAGTTTTTACAGAAGAAGATGTGATGGCTGAATGTCCTAGGCCTGATCGTTATCCGGCTGGAAGCACCAGTGCCAGGGTTCGTAGATGAAGCCCAGGGTGTTATCGCGTGGGTAGGACAAGGTAAAGCCGAAGCGGCCAGCGTGCACGCTTAACCAGCGAAAGGCTTCGGTGTCCTGGAACTCTTCTTCGGTCGCCATGCAACCCGGCGTATTGATATCAATCGCACGGCCGGTGTGATGTTCGCTATAGCCGGGCGGTGCGCTCAGGGTCAGGATTTTTTCCATAGGCATATAGCGGTCCAGCTTGTACTGGATGATTTCTATTTGCCTCTCTATCGAGCGGAACGCCGATACCACTTCCAGCACCACACCGTCGCTTGCGGCGGCGGCTTTCATCGCGTGCCAGGCGCTTGCGGTGGCCGGTGTCATCTGAAATTCGCGACCTTGTGCGTCGCTTTCTGCGACCGTCAGTTCTTGGGCTTCGGCATAGAAGGGCAGGCGTTTCTCGGCGATTAATTCGAGCGAAATGCCGAGCTTGTCCAGTTCATGATGGATGCGCTCTTGATAGCTGAGGGATGAGAGATCGTGTTTCATGCGTATGCGTATCGACGAAAGCTAAAGCTTACTCCGGAAGTCCGAGCTCTGCAGTCAGGGGCTTGCGGTCACGGCTGTGTTTTTCCTGATACATGGCCTGGTCGGCATGTTTCAGTAACTGTGCCTCATCTTCACCATGTTCGGGATAGTGCGCGATGCCTATGCTGGGCACAATATTGAGTACATGCTTATCGATGTTGAAGGCCGGCTGTAAAGCCTGGCGGATTTTTTCCGCTACCAGTGCAGCTTGCTGCGGCAATGGAATGAGCTGCAGCAGGATCACAAATTCATCGCCGCCGACGCGCGCCACCGTATCCGATTCGCGCAGGCATTGCTTCAGGCGGCGCGCAACTTCTTGCAGCAATTGGTCGCCTACATGGTGGCCGAGCGTATCGTTGACCAGCTTGAATTTATCCAGGTCAAGGAACAGCAGGGACAGGCAGCCGCGTTCGCGACGTGCTTTCAGCAAGGCGACTTGCAGGCGGTCATACAGGAGGGCACGATTCGGCAGGGTCGTGAGCTGGTCATACTGCGCCATATATTGCAGGCGGGCCTGCATTTGCTGGCGCTCGATTGCGGTGGCGATCTGGGTCGAGACGAATTGCAGCAACTCCCTGTCCTGTTCGCCATAGCAGATGCCACCCGGATAACTTTTGCATACCAGTACGCCTATCGTGCCTTTTTGCGACTTGAGCGGTACGCCCAGCCAGCATAAGGGCATGGTGGTCAGCGCGAGTCGCCGCTCATCGACATGCTCCTGCATGGTTTCAGGTGTCAGCAAAAGCGGCTGTCCGTCTTCGATGACGGCGGCGCAGAGTGTGGCAGCTGCCTTGCATGGTGCAGGCGTCGGTTCGTGTTCATCCACATGGTAAGGAAAACTCAGCTCGTCGCTTTCCTGATCGTATAGCGCAACGGCAAAATTATCGGCCGGCAGCAGGGTGCCGATGATTTGATGGATGTTTTGGAACAGGGTGCTCAAGTCTTCGGCGGTGGAGGCGGCTTCCGAAATCGAGTAAAGCACGGCGCGCATGGATTCGGCACGTTTGCGTTCGGTGACATCGCGCGCGACGCCGATGCGGACCTGGTCAGTAGGTGACCAGCGCGCCGACCACATGATGTAGGCGATCTGGCCGTCCTTGCGAATGTAGCGATTTTCGAAATGCAGTTGCGGTTCACCGGCCATCACATACTTGACCGACTGGCGGGTGCGATCACGATCTTGCGGCACGACCATGTCGAACATGACGCGTCCCAGCATTTCCTGTGGCGTGTAACCGAAAATGCGTTCACAGGCAGCGCTGGCAAAGAGCACCCGGCCATCCACATCGACGGCAAAAACAGCATCCATCAAAAGATCTATAAAACTGGCGTTGGGTGTGTAAGGCGTCGTTTCCATCAGGGAAAGCTAATTCAACTGGATAGTATGAGTATGCCCGGATATCGGCCGGAATGGCAGGCAGGCGACGCTTATACACGGAATAAAGTTAACAGATGCACGTATTTTGAAGCGGGTGATATTTGTCTGCGCACAGTAGCGTGGGCGGGGCAATTAAAGTTTGTTGCGTGCGTCCGTGTGCGGCTGGTCGTTGGCAACCAGATAGTCGACCAATTGACGTGCATGGGTGGATAGCGTGTCCCATGCGCGTATGCAAATGCGCAGTTCGCGCGTGGCCCAGGCATCTTCCAGTGCCACCATATGCACCGGTAGCTCCCGTATGTGGCGCAAGGCCGCGGCTTCCGGCAACATCGCGATGCCGGCCTGTTCCGCCACCAGCTGCGCAATCGCATAAAAGCTGGGCGCACGCACCCGTACCCGCAACGGTCGCGAGTTCTGCACCGCCATTTCTTCGATGAAGCGTTGCATCGCGCGCTCGGGCGGCAGGCAAACGAAGGCAAAACCCAGTGCATCTTTCAATTGCACCGACGGTCGCTCGGCCAGCGCATGCCCGCTTGGTACCAGCAAGACCAGCTTGTCATGGCGGAAGGGCAAGGGAATCACATCGCTGGTGGCCAGGTTGCCGTCGAGCACGCCGACCTCGACTTCACCTGATTGCACCGCCAGCAATACATCCGCGCTTTTATGCTCGACCAATTGCAGGTCGATTTCCGGATAGTCGGCGAGGAAGGGCCCGAGTGCGGCCGGCAGGAAGGTGCTGTTGGCAACCGTGGTGCCGGCCAGTCGCAAGGTAATCCGACGTTGCCCGGTGAGGTCGCGCAGTGTGTCTTTCAGGTTTTCCGTCTCCAGCAATACATGGCGCGCCCGGTCCAGCACCAGGCGACCGGCCGGCGTCAGGTGCATGCCTTCGGCAGAACGCTGGAACAGGGTGAGGCCGCTGCGTTGCTCGAAATGACGCAGGCGATTGCTGGCAGCCGATAAAGCGATGGGAAAGGAAGCCGCAGCCTTGCTCAGGCTACCGGCGTCGGCGATCGCTACCAGCAGGCGTAGATCTATGAGGTCGAAGTGCATGCTTTCTCCTGGCGAGAAGCCTAACTTGCTGAAATAAGCATTTTAGCCTGCTTCTCTTCGCGCCAGAATAAGGAATCTCATGGAATCCCTTCACGATGAAATCCTTTAACTTGTCATTCAAGCAATGGGCTGCAGACGGCCGCCTGTATGCGATCCTGGCCGCAGCCGGTTTCAGCCTCAAGGCAATTTTTGTCAAATTGGGCTATGCCGCGGGTCCGGTCGATGCCTTGACCTTGCTTACCTTGCGCATGGGCCTGGCGCTGCCTTTGTTTGCCTGGCTGGTGTGGCTGAGTCGCGATCCGCAAGCGGAACGCCTGACGGTGATGGATGGCTTGCGCATTTGTTTATTGGGTATGGTCGGCTATTACCTGTCGAGCCTGTTCGATTTCTATGGGCTGGAATACATCAGCGCCGGACTTGAGCGCCTGATCCTCTATCTTTACCCGACCATGGTGCTGGTATTCCAGGCGATTGCTTCACGTCGCCGTCCATCGTCACGCGTGGTGCAGGCGATGGCGATTTGCTACCTCGGCCTCGGCATTGCTTTCATCCACGACGTGGGTATGACCGAACACAGTGCGCAGGTAATAAAAGGAGCGGCATGGGTCTTTGCCAGTGCCGTTACCTATGCCTTTTATTACCTTGGCACCGGAGCGATGGTGCATAGGCTCGGCTCGATGCGCCTGGCCGGCTTGGCCGGCAGCGCATCTTCAATCTTCGTCATCATGCATTTTGCGTTTAGCGGCAATGTGTCTGACTTGCCGGCTTTACCGTCTGCAGTCTGGCTCAACGCCGGTTTGATGGCGGTAGTGTCGACAGTGCTGCCGGTCTATTGGCTGGCTTTGGCAGTGCAGCGCATGGGTGCAACGCAGGCTGCGGCAGTGGGCAGCCTCGGTCCGGTGCTGACGGTATTGGCATCCTGGGTATTACTGAGCGAGCCGATTTCTGCATTCCAGTTGGGTGGCCTGGCGCTTGTCATGTTTGGCGTATCGCGGCTCAAGCCGAAAGCTGCAAAAACGGAAGTGAGTGCCGATGCTGCGGTGGCTAAATAATCAGGCGTTGGCGTCACCGGAGTGGATGAAGGAGTAGCGATCAATATCTGTGCGCTTGTGCCAGCCTTGATGTTCCCAAAAGGCTGCACCGGCTTCGTTGGTCTTGAGCACATCGATATGGGATTTGTGTATGCCGATTTGCTCGAGTGCAGCGAGGCAGCTTTCAAGCAAGGCATGGGCTATACCTTTTCCCCGTTGCTGCGGATGCACCAGTAAATGCTGCAGATAGCCGCGACGGCCATCGTGGCCGGACATGATGCAGCCGATGATGTTCCGGTCAATGCAGGCGACGAAACTGAGGCCGGGATTGCGTTCCAGGTAACGTGCAGTGTTTTCCCGCGAGTCGGCATCGCGCAGGCTGATGCCGGGAGTTTCTTGCATCAGGGTGGCGACTGAGTCGTAGTCGCCTATTTGCATAGTACGAATGGAAAACATATAAATCTGTTGTGTTGTGACGATAGGGCGTGGTGCAAGGGTGAATGCAGGGCTTAATGTAAAGCGGCGTATTGTTCCAGCTCCGCGCCCAGTCGCTTTTTCTCGCTGACGCTGATGAAACTGGCGGCGATACCATTGCGTGCCAGCTGTACGATTTCCTCACGGCTCAGCGCCAGTGCCGAGGCCACCGCCAGGTAATTGGCATTCATATAGCCGCCGAAATAGGCCGGGTCGTCCGAATTCACTGTGACGGTAAGGCCGGCCCGCAGCAGGCGCGCCAGATTGTGTTGGGCCATGTCATCCACTACGCATAGTTTCAAATTGGAGAGCGGGCACACTGTCAGCGGCATGCGCAGTGCGATCAGGCGTTCTATCAGTGCCGGATCTTCTTCGCTGCGTACACCGTGATCGATACGCTCCACCTGCAGCAGATCGAGTGCATCGCTGACATAGGCGGGTGGGCCTTCTTCCCCGGCATGGGCGACGACGCGGAAACCAAGTTCGCGGCAACGGGCAAAGACGCGCTGGAATTTCTCCGGCGGATTCCCGCGCTCCGACGAGTCGAGGCCGATACCTGTCCATAAATCCGCGTACTGCTGACGCAAGGGTAATGCCTGCTCCAGTGTGATGAAGGCTTCCGCTTCCGACAGGTGACGCAGGAAAGACATGATCATCACGCTGGTGAAACCATATTCCTCACGAGCCTGGCGCAGCGCGCGGGCGATCCCGGCAAATACGATCTCAATCGGGATGCCGCGTTCGGTATGTGTTTGCGGATCAAAGAAGATTTCGGCATGACGCACCTGGTCGGTCCGTGCCTGCGCAATATAGGCGGCAGTCATGTCGTAGAAATCCTGTTCGGTACGCAAGACATTGGCGCCGGCATAGTAGAGGTCAAGAAAGGATTGCAGGTCGGTGAAGGCGTAAGCCGCACGCAGGCTCTCGACTGTATCGTAAGGCAGCTCAATTTTATTGCGCTGGGCCAGTGCAAACAGCAATTCAGGTTCCAGCGTGCCTTCGATATGCAGGTGTAGCTCGGTCTTCGGCAAGCCTTCGATGAAGGAACGCATGGCATCGGAGAGAGGAACGGTGGCTGGCGTGTTCATGGCGACGTAACCTTCAGATAAGGGTGAACTGATGCCTGATCTTACCTGATGTCGGATGGAATCCGGGTATTGCTGCAGCCATATAATTATTACGATAGGCGAATGTTTGCTATCGCCGCTTTCGCATGGCGTATGAATGCGCTTACCTCGGGCATGCGGGCGGGGAGTTGGTCGGGACCTGTACCAAGGTAAGCTGCCCGCGCGGCCTGCAAGATGGCTTGGTGCTCATCCGGCACGCGTTGCATTACCCATGCGACGGCAACATCCTTGGGCGCAATGCCGCCGGCAACGATGCTGTACCAGATGCGGCAGAGGGCGAGTACGACAGTCTGTTCGTCACCCAGCCAGTCCGCTTCTTCATTCCATTGTGAAATGGTATCCACCAGGGCGCGCGCGAAATCTTCTTGCGGTACCGGATCGAAAAAGACGGATGCCGGAGTGCCGAACAGACAGACACTGTGCTGCCGCGCTTTCGTCAGCAGGATCGCCAGGTCATGATCAATCATTGCCGGTTCGAGGATACCGGCCTGCAAGTCTTCACGCAGCCATTCGCCGAATTGCAATTCACGCCGTGCCGGGTAGCGCCATGGAATCACCTGGTCGTGGGCAAGCACGGTAACTTCAAGCGCCCGCAAAGCGTCATCTGTTCCCGGCCATGCCGAGACTGACAGTAGTTCCATCATCAATGCGCGCTTGGCAGCTTCATCGGGTGCGCTGCTTACCGTGACCAGCAAATCGATATCGCTGCGTGGCTTGAGTCCGCCATCGACGGCGGAACCGAATAAATGGATGGCTTGCAGGGTATCGCCAAGATGACTTGCAAGAACGGTATGTGCGCTTGCCAATTGTGCGGCAATTTCGCCAGGGGCTGTGTTGATCATAGCGGCATATCTTAAAGGAAAAAACGCGCAATTTTTTGCCAGGGAATCGAACTGCGTTATGATGCGTGCCAAAGAAACCAAGAGGTGACACGTGAAATTCAAGATGGCTCAAAATTCGATCTTTGCCTTGTTGCTGCGCTCGCCGTGGTGGGTGAGCGGCGGCATCGCACTGGTAATCGCGTTGATTGCGGTGGCAATTGTTCCCAGACAGTATGTGATTTACGGCATCTTTACCGGCATGCCTTTCATGATTGTTAGCGTGATTGCCTTGCGCCGCCAATGGGGCAAGCCGAGCCAGGCGCGCGTAGCCGAAATCCTGAAAACAGTCCGTGCCATGGCGTGGCGTGATTTTTCGGTGGAAATCGAAAATGCGCTGAAGCGTGACGGCTTTGAAGTGACACGTATCGATTTGCCGGAAGCGGATTTCTCGATTAGCAGCCAGGGTCGTACTGCATTGGTTAGCTGCAAACGCTGGAAAGCGGCAAGTACCGGCGTCGAGCCTTTACGTGAGCTGGTCAAAGCCAAGGAAGCACGCGGTGCGCATGATTGCTTTTATATTACGTCCGGCGACTTCACGCAAAATGCCATGCAATTTGCAGTTGAAAACAAGATGCGCCTGGTACATGGCGAAGGACTCGCCAAATTGCTGCGCAAGATGAAAACAGAGAAGGCCGCCTAGCCGTTCTGCAGACGCGGGTTCGATTCCCGCGTCCCTCTGTATAACCCGGCCTTGAGCCGGGTTTTTGCATTCTGGAAAGTGGTTCTTGGTAGAAGGGATTTGCCGGCAATCGAATAAATATATCATATTATGATATTATTTGCGACTTCCAATCCCTGACGCCAGCCACCGCCTGGCATGGCCCGCCACATGAGTAAATCCGCAGCACTGGAACAAGCCGATTTCGAGGCATTGTCCGAATTCCGATATCAATTGCGCCGCTTCCTCAAGTTCAGTGAAGACGCTGCACAAAGTGCCGGCCTCACGCCTTTGCACTATTTGGTGCTCCTGCACATCAAGGGTTTCCCGGGGCAGGACTGGGCGACGATAGGGCAGTTGGCCGAACGTTTACAGATCCAGCACCATGGTGCGGTTGCTTTGATATCACGCTGTGAAAAAGCCGGACTGGTCACGCGCAGTCCCGGCATACACGATAAGCGGCAAGTCTGCGTGCGACTGACTGCCGTGGGCGAAAAGAACCTGCGCCATCTGGCGGAGCTGCATCGCAATGAGCTGCGATCACTGTCGAATGTGTTCAAGGTGGCGCGCATTTCTGCATTCAACGATAGCGAAGGCGAGGCTTGAACATGCGTGCGCATCAACGTGACTTTTCCCTGGATAAACGGATCCTGCTGTTATGCGCGATAGCGATTGTGATCGGTGCCATCAGCACCGTCGCCGCTTACCTGCTGCTCAATTCGATCCACTTCTTCACCAATCTGTTTTTCTTCCAGACCTTTTCTTTTGCCGACAGCTCGCCGGCCACTCACACGCTGGGCGTATGGGTGATTGCGCTGCCGGTACTTGGTGGCCTGATCGCCGGGCTGATTGCGCGCTATGGTTCGGATAAGGTACGTGGCCACGGTATCCCGGAAGCGATAGAAGCCATCCTGTTCCGCAAAAGCCAGATGTCGCCCAAGGTGGCGGTGCTCAAGCCTTTGACTTCCGGCATCGTGATCGGTAGCGGCGGCCCTTTCGGTGCCGAAGGTCCCATCATCATGACCGGCGGTGCAATCGGTTCCTTGATTGCACAAAACTTTTCCGTCAGTGCGGCGGAACGTAAAACCCTGCTGGTGGCAGGTGCCACTGCCGGTATGACAGCGGTGTTCGGTACACCGGTGGCGGCGGTGTTATTGGCAGTGGAGTTACTCCTGTTTGAATGGCGGCCACGCAGTTTATTGCCGGTGATACTGGCTTGTGCCGTCGCTGCATTTTGCCGTCCACTCTTGCTGGAGTCCGGGCCGCTGTTTCCACTGCATACCGCGCCGGTCGGGATGGCGGCCTTTGCAATTTGCATCGTGGCCGGATTGGCGAGTGGTATGTTATCGGCCGGCATGTCGCTGGCCTTGTATCGCGTCGAAGACTGGTTTGGCAAATTGCCGCTGCACTGGATGTGGTGGCCTGCGATAGGCGGACTGGTGGTCGGGATCGGTGGCTACTTCCAGCCACGCGCATTGGGTGTCGGCTATGACGTGATCTCGGACTTGCTGAATAATCACATCGCGCTCTCGGTCGCCTTGTCGCTCTTGCTGGTCAAGGCGGTGATCTGGGTGGTGGCGCTGGGTTCCGGCACATCCGGCGGCGTGCTTGCCCCCTTGCTGATGCTGGGTGCCGGACTTGGTGCGGTGATCGCGCACCTGGTGCCGGGGAGTGATCCTACTTTGTGGCCGCTGGTGTGCATGGCCGCGGTGCTGGCAGGTGTATTGGGCGCACCGTTGACGGCCGCCATCTTTGCGCTGGGACTGACCGGTGATTTCAATGCCCTGTTGCCCTTGTTGCTGGCGACCGGTGTCTCTTACGGCTTTACCGTGTTGCTGATGCGACGTTCCATCATGACGGAAAAAATCGCGCGACGTGGTTTGCATATTTACCGTGAGTACAGCGTCGATCCGCAAGAGCGTGCCTTTGTCGGTGATGTGATGACGACTGACATCGTGAGTATTGCCGCCGGACTGACCCTGCATGAAACGGCGCAGCAATACTTTGGCAGCGAACAACGGCACCGCAGTTTCCCGGTCATCGATCAGCACGGTGCCTTGCTCGGCATGCTGGAGCGTGAGTCTTTATTGCACCACATTGCCTTGCACGGCGGTGATCAACAGCTGGCAAGTATTCTGGATAGCGCGCATATGCAATTGGCACTGCCGACCGAAACCTGCCAAGTGGTCGGTCGCCGCATGGCGATCCAGCATGCGGAACGCCTAGCGGTGGTGGCGGACAAGGAGTCCCGCCGCTTGTTGGGAATTATCAGTCGCAGCGATTTGCTGAAGCCGGCACATACGGCTTTCCATGAAGAACATGTGCGCGAGCGCCTGTTCCGTTCTTCCTGATCCGGTTCCAGCCAATAAAAAACGGCAAGCAGTGAAAAGCTGCTTGCCGTTTTTTTTGCGCGTCGGAATTTAACTCTTTTCCGCCACTGCTTTTTCCAGTTCGGCGATGCGCAGGCGCTGGGCCCGGTCATTAGCCTGGCGTTCGGTGATGTCGCGCGCGACGGCCAGTGCCCCCAGTATTTTGCCGGCTTCGTCTTTTACAAAGCCGAAGCTCATGTCGACGTAGATACGCGTGCCGTCCTTATGCATTGAACGGGTGGTCAGGACCTTGTCCGCATACTTCATCTGGCCGGACGACATCGCATGGTTAAAGCCATTGTTATGGCCTTGCAACAGTTGCTCGGGGATGATGATATCCAGCGGGCCGCCAATCACGTCTTCCGCCTTATGGCCGAAAATCCTTTCCGCGCCGCTGTTCCAGATACGGATCGCGCCTTCCTGGTCGGCGAAGATGATGGCATCGGGTGCCTGGTCTACGATGGCTTTGGATAAAGCCAGGTTGACAGCGTCATTGGTACTTTGCATTGTTTCTCCTCGTTGGCAGCTGCGGCTACAGAAAATCAGGGTTTTACATATTCGCTGGTCAGGCTGTGTTCATACAGGGCGGCGATCATATCGGTTTGCGAAATCATGCCGACCAGACGACCGCGTTCATCAATGACCGGTACCTGGTGCAGTTCCGAATCCGACATCAGTGGCACCAGGTCCAGGATGGACTGGTTGGCATCGGCAGTCATTACTTCGGTGGTCATGATTTGTCCGACCACTTCGTGTTTCTCGGTATGACTGAGCATCGACGGCGTGATCAAATGCTTCAGGCGCTCGGCCAAACCATCATGCGGTTCGATTTCCGCATGCTTGAGGAAGTCGGCCTTGGTGACGATGCCGATGACATGGCGACCACGGTCTATTACCGGCAGCGCGGTCAGGTCATGTTGCTTGAGCAGGGTCCACGCGTCGGCCAGCGTGGTGCCGAATTCAGCGGTAACTACATCCTTGGACATGACGGCTGCGCAAACAGTTTCACCGAGGCGGCGGCGATACGCCTGCATTTCGGTTTGCAGCATGATGGCTTCCAGGTCATCGCGGCTGATATCCAGCACCTGGTTATAGCGTGTCAGTACCGCATCCAGGTCGGCCGGTGCGATACCGATACGTTCGGTCGGCGCGGCATCGCTGGTGTTGTGCTTGTTGGCAGTGTCCGGCGGCAAGGGCCGGTGCGGATAGCGGCGGCCGGTGGCATTGTTATAGAACAGCGCGGTAATCAGCAGCAGGGCGGAATTCAGTGCAACCGGAATGATGACGAAGCTGTAGCCCATTGCATGTACCGCCGGGCCGCCAAGCACCGCGGTCAGTGCGACGGCACCGCTGGGCGGGTGGATGCAGCGGGCGGCGAACATCGCACCGATAGCCAGTGCCGCAGCAACACCCGCTGCCAGGATGGGTTCATCGATCATCTTGGCGCAGGTCACACCTATGATGGCGGCGAGGATATTGCCACCCATGATGGACCACGGTTGGGCCAGGGGGCTGGCCGGGACTGCGAACAGCAAGACCGACGATGCGCCCATGGGGGCGATCAGCCAGGCTGCATGGATATCTTTACCGAGGATGAAATAGCTGCATAAGCCGGTGAGGACGAGACCGAACAGGGCGCCGGCGCAGGCGCGCATTTTTTCATAACGATCAACGGTACCGGGTGTCGGGAAGATGCGGGTGAGCGACTTCCAAGCCGATTGAACCATACTGCTCCTAGCGAAATTACTTGATCCGGCATTACATCACAGCATGCCGGTCCGGAGCTGCTTTATAAAGTTGCGGTGTTGACGCATGCCATCTGAAGCCGGGCATGCCTTGCAAAGGTCAAAGTTTAAATATGTTGCATATGAAATGCAATATATATTGAATTTATTGTTCGTATTATCACTGTGAATACTAATGCCCGAAGTCAGGCATGAGCCAAAACACAGCTTATAGGTTAAAAACATTCATCTCAATGCCGGCAGGGAAGAAATAGAATAGATGCCAGAAAAATCAAGAATCCGGTATCCAGCCCAGCTTTGCACACATAAATAACGCATCAATTGCATTGATCGTTCAAAAGGAGATCCCATGTCGGTTATTACCAATATCGAAGACTTGCGCGTACTGGCGCAGAAGCGTGTCCCCCGCATGTTCTACGATTACGCCGATGCCGGCTCATGGACGGAGTCGACCTACCGTGCCAATAGCAGCGACTTTGCCCCTATGAAATTCCGCCAGCGGGTCGCGGTGAATATGGAAAACCGCACGCTCAAGACCACCATGGTCGGGCAGGAAGTGCATATGCCGGTGGCAATTGCACCGACCGGCCTGACCGGCATGCAACATGCGGATGGCGAAATCCTTGCAGCCCGCGCCGCGGAAAAGTTCGGCGTCCCGTTCACGCTGTCGACGATGAGCATTTGCTCGATCGAGGATATCGCAGCCAATACCAGCAAACCATTCTGGTTCCAGCTTTATGTGATGAAAGACCGTCCCTTCATCGAACGCCTGATCGAACGTGCCAAGGTAGCGAAATGTTCGGCGCTGGTCCTGACGCTGGATTTGCAGATACTCGGACAACGCCACAAGGATTTGAAGAATGGTTTGTCGGCACCGCCTAAATTGACGGTTGCCAACATCGTCAACATGATGACCAAGCCGCGCTGGTGCATGGGCATGCTGGGTACCAAGCGCCGCAGTTTCGGCAATATCGTCGGCCATGCGAGTGATGTCTCGGATATGTCTTCGTTGTCGTCATGGACTTCGCAGCAATTCGACCTGGCGCTGTCGTGGAAAGACGTTGAATGGATCAAGCGCTGCTGGGGCGGCAAGCTGATTATCAAGGGCATCATGGATGCCGAAGACGCACGCCTGGCAGTGGCCAGTGGTGCCGACGCCATCATTGTTTCCAACCACGGTGGTCGTCAACTGGATGGTGCCTTGTCCAGCATCGCGGCCTTGCCGTCTATCGTCGAAGCAGTCGGCGACCAGATTGAAGTGCATATGGATGGCGGCATACGCTCAGGACAGGATGTGATCAAGGCACTGGCACTGGGCGCAAAGGGCACCTATATCGGTCGTTCCTTCCTGTACGGCCTGGGTGCGATGGGGGAAGAAGGCGTGACCAAATGCCTGAAGATTATTGAAAACGAACTCGACTTGACGATGGCATTTTGCGGCCTGACCGATGTCAAGAAAGTCGATAAAAATATCCTGATCCCCGGTACTTACTAATCGTTGTAAACAGAAAAAAGCGGTGCACCTTTCGGGGTGGCACCGCTTTTTTATTGCTGGGCTGGGTTAAACCTTGGGACTGATACGACGCGCCAGCAGTACTGCCATCGCCGGTGCCAGCGCAAAACTGAAGAACAGCCAGGCAGCGGCCGCTTGCGCGCCCGCAACGCCGCCCGGGGACGTGATGCCGGCCGCGTTGACCACCAGTCCGGCAATCGATGCGCCTATTGCCATGCCATACAGTTGCACGGTGGTGACGGCGGTGGAGGCGGTGGATTCCTCGCCTTTCGGCGCCGCCGTCATGACGCGTGTCACCAGATGCGGCCAGCCGATGCCGACACCGGTGCCAACACCGGCCAGTGCCACTGCGCAGAGCGTCGTCTGCAGATGTACATGGATGCCGAGATCGAATGGAATCAGTATGCCCAGCGCCAGCAAGCTGATCGTGCATAAAGCCGGTCCGATGCGTAACAGGCGGGCCGCGCCGGCCTGTTGATGGCCGGACGACCAGAGCGAACCTATGCTCCAGCCGGCAGCCATCGCCGCCGTCAGGTAACCGGCAGTCAAGGGGGCATGGCCGTGCAAGGTTTGCAGGAAGTAGGGCACGAAAATTTCAGTCATGATGCCGATCAGCAGCAAGGCGACACTGGCATACACCGCACCCAATGGCGTACTGAGTTCAGTGCCACGGGTTGGCAGCATGTGGACGCTGGCCCGGCGCTCACAGAAGATGGCTGCCACGCCGAGCAGCAGTCCGATAGCGACCCCCAGGGCTTGCCACAGCAATAGCGGTGACATGCTGCCGACCGCGATTGCCAGTACCGAAGCAGCGAGCAAAGCGATCTGTTGCAGCGGTACCGCGGGCGGGCTTGCATGTTTCGGGATCTCGACCAGGTTATCCGGACGCAACTGGATGAAAACCAGTGCAGCCTGCGCCAGTGCAATCGGTAGCAAGGTCCAGAAGGCCCAGCGCCAGTGACCGGCTTGCGCAAATAAACCGCCGACTGCCGGTCCGCACAAGGTGGAAATGCCCCACATGCCTGATACCAGTGCCACTGCGCGCGGCCACAAGGGCGCGGTAAAGACGATGCGTATCAGCGCGTAGCTGAGCGCTGCCAGCAAGCCGCCGCCAAGACCCTGCACACTGCGTCCGGTCAGCATCATCGGCATCGAACTCGCCGTCGCACAGATGACAGAGCCGAGTGCAAATGTCAGCAACGCCGACAGATAGGCCGCGCGTGGCCCGAGTGCTGCCAGCACACGTACGGAAAATGTCGCTCCGATGATGGATGCCACCATGAACAGGGTGGTATTCCATGCATACCAGTCGAGGCCGCCGATTTCGCGTACGACGGAAGGTAAAACGGTGGTGACGATATGTACATTGATGGCATGCAAGGCGACGCCGCCGGTCAGTGCCAGTGCACGCAAGCCGTTCTCGCCGCGCAATAAGCTGCCCCAGCTGGCAGTTGGTATGTGGGTATTACTCATTCTTTCCTCGACACGGTAGCCGGCATGGCCTATTATCCAAACATTGTCTTGGATAATAGGCTTGAGCAATGAATTACGCAAGTAATTACTTTGAAAATAAGGATGCGACGCATGAACGCATGCTTTTACTAATCAAAACCAAAGGGCCGATTTCGACTGCAGAGTTAGCGCAGGAGTTGAATATGACCGCGGAAGCGGCGCGGCAGCAAGTACAAAAATTGATGACGGCAGGCTTGATTGCCGGACAGCAAGAGGCGAGCACCGGAGTCGGCCGGCCACGCCAGAACTGGGTATTGACCGAAGCCGGTTACGCGCGTTTCCCGGATACCCATGCGCAGTTGACGGTGCAACTGCTGGGCAGCGTGCGCCAGCTGTTTGGCGAAGAAGGCCTGGAGCGCATGATCAGCCAGCGCGAAGAAGAAACCCGCGTCGTGTATCTGCAGGCATGCAGTAGTAAGAAACTGGCTGAGCGTTTGCAGAGCCTGGCCGAAGTCCGCAGCGCCGAAGGTTATATGGCGCGGGTCGAGCGCGACGGCAAGGATTGGCTGTTGATAGAAGACCATTGCCCGATCTGTTTCGCCGCGCGTACCTGCCAGGGATTTTGTCGTTCCGAACTGCGCCTGTTCCAGGAAGTTGTCGGCGATGAAGCGACCGTCATCCGTGAGCAACACCTGTTAGCGGATGCCGGACGTTGCGTATACCGGATCAGCAGCAAGTGAATTTGCTTTCTGCTTTTCGATAAGCGCGCCATGGAATAAACTGCTGCTTCCAACCATACCCCCACGTCTTTCCAAGACCACCCACCATGCATATCGCATCCAGCGCGCAGGACGACGAGTTTAGTGAAGCGCTCAGCGAAGAACTTCAACTGCGCATAGGCAATGATCTCTTCGATCAGGGCTGGTCGCAGCAGGATGCATTTTTATCGATGGAACTCAGTGCCGCACTGGCGGAAGAATGTCGCGCACTGATGGCGGCCGGCGCGCTGAAGAAGGCGGGCATAGGCCGCGGCGAAGAACAAACCATACGTCCTGATATACGCGGTGACCATATTGTATGGTTGCGCCAGGGACAATCACCGGCTTGCGACCGCTACCTGCAATTAATGGATCAATTGCGGCTGGCCTTGAATCGCAGCTTCTTCCTCGGGCTCGAAGAATACGAAAGCCATTTCGCTTTCTATCCGCCGGGCACCGCGTACCAGACGCACCTGGATCGTTTCCGCGATGATGACAAGCGCACCATCTCAGCAGTGATTTATCTCAATGAAGGATGGCTGCCCGAGCATGGCGGAGCACTGCGCATGCATCCGGAAGACAAACCGGCAATCGAAGTCTTGCCGCTCGCGGGTCGTCTGGCCTTGTTCCTCTCGGCCAGCATGCCGCATGAAGTGTTGCCGGCGACGCGTGATCGCTTGTCGCTGGCGGGCTGGTTCCGGCGTCGCGCTTAAAGCTTCAGCAGACCTCAACCTACATTGAGCTGGTAGCCGAACGAATGGATGCTGATTAAACGTACCTGATTCTCGGAATTGAGTCGTAACTTGCTCCTGAGTTGGGATGCGTGAGTGTCAAGACTTCGTGAATAGATATCCGTTTTACGTCCCCATATCTCGGCCATTATCTGCTCGCGAGAAATTTGCATGCCAATGTTTTTAAAGAAGAGCACGGCCATGTCGAATTCTTTTGGCTTCAAATCGATTTGCTCCCCTCGTACCGAGACAGTTCTTCGCAATAGATCAAAATAATAAACACCTACTTCGATTTTGCTCACTTTCTGCGCAGTTGAAGGAACTTCAATAGTAAGGGGGCGGCGTCCTCGTTTGGTAAGCGCATGGATGCGTGCCGCCAGTTCGGCGTCCCGGAATGGCTTTCTAATGCAATCATCTGCACCGGCCATTAAGATCTCGACGATCTCATCTTCCCGCGCGCAGTCGGCAAGTACAATCACGGAAATGTCGTTGCCGGCACTTTCTTTTACCCATCGAATGACCTCCATGCCTGATATGTCTTGAAGATTCCAATTGAGGATAAGCAAGTCGTACATATCGTTGGCAAGTGCAGAGATCATTGCTTTGCCAGTCATAAACGTGGTGCATTCATGTCCTGCATCTGTTACGACTTTATGAATTGCGCGTGATTCAAGTGGATTATCTTCTAACGTTACTATTCTCATTTTTATTGAGCTTATGCGCTTTGTTACCTTAAACAGCAAGGGACTATTATCTGGTCGCCATCTCGGCCGATGGACGGCGGATAGCCATCCGACGAGGGGTGACTGTGAAGGAAACCGGGAACTCGAAGGGGCGTTACGATGGCAAGAATCAGATCAAATAAATTCGCAAGGATTTCTTGTTAAGGATGATTTTTCATATGCTGACTTGAGCTCCTGAACACCTCAAAACAAAATTCCTCCACTACATTTCGGAACTTGGCTATCTGCAGTGTTTCAGGCCGAATTTTCTTTTTCCTTTGCCACTTCTGAACAGTCATATGCGCTTTATCGAAATTGGAAACAAGGCCAGGCTCTTCATAAACGAGAAATGCAGCCAGCTCTTCAGGACGCATGTCCAGTGTCTGCCTTAGTTCCTGTATTGATTTATGCAAGGCCTTGTCTAACGCTGGCGGGGTGATCCCTACCTGCCTCAACGCCCGAAGAGTCATTATTACGAAATATATATTCTTCATGCCCGGTAGGATGTTCAGGTACATCAGTTAGTTATCTTCGCCGCCAGCGTTATAGAAACGATTGCTACAGCCAGAAGCAGCGGCAGCTGGAACCAGTTCCGGCTGGGGTAGGGCGACATGTTTTTGTGATGGTTGCGGGATGAATTACGGTACGTAACTTTTTGCTCATTTCTGCTTATTTTTTAATGCTGTAAATGCAACTGCAATTTCGATGGGAGATAGGTATTTACCGTGGGTCGTGCGCATTTGTTCTTCGCGGTTAGTATAAAAATTTACATCTGTAAATTAGTCCGACAAAAATACAATGAACACGAAATTGGAAGGGTTAATTAATGAAAACAAAATGACGTAATAACGACACTGTATGTCAACAATCGTAGTTAAATTTCCGCAGCGAAATTTGTCGGTGAAATTAAATTCTTACTGGAAATTAAATTGTGTTCGGATGGAAAAATGAGCAAGCTTATTTTCAAATTTTCTCAAGCCATCCATGACCATGTAGAAATTAAGGAAGGCTCTTCAGATGATCTGTGGCGCCAGGGCTACCTTCATACTGCGCGTTGTAATAAGACTGCACATCCACTGTTGAATATGATCCATCCACGCTGCCATTGCCGGTTACCGCAACATTAGTAATATCAGAACCGTAATTAATATAAGCTTCGCCATTCACGTAAGGTTCGGGCGACCCATAGGTGTAAGTGTAGGAATAGCCGTCACCAAAGGCACTGCCTTGTACGCCGGCACTGCCATTGCCAACTACAGTAGCAGCGCTTTCACCATCTACACGTACGCTGACGATAGCAGTAGACTCACCCACAATTCGTTCCTGGCTGATAGGGTTGCCGGCACTATCATAGAACACGCCCAACGGTTGGATGGCACCTCCCACTACACTACCGGATTGCATGCTGTGCGCTACCGCTCCACCGGTACCGGCACCAGTGACTACCCCTGATACATTGGACGCAGTCGCTCCGGAAATTCCCCCTACATACACGCTGACACCGGCTTGCTGGTATTGATATCCCGGAACCGTGTAATTCGATTGCAGGAATGGACCACCGGACTGGTAAGACGAGGCGCTCGCATAATGGGTGCTGGAACCATTCGCACCGGTGGAACTTGAGGTCGTGTTTATACCGCCAGATACGCTGACTTGAGGAAGCTGTGACGGAGCAGGCAATCCAGCCGGTAAGCTTTGAGCCAGGCTCACCGTCGTTACCAAGCCCATATACATTACAAATAAATTTTTCATTTAGTAAAAGAGTGTTGGATCATATTGCTTGAATGGCACTGGTTGGATGGAAGGAATAACACTAATCAGTTGTTCCCGCCGCCACCGCCGCCTGAAAATACACCTGTGGCGCTAGCGTTGTAATTACCGTTTTGAGTAGCATCCGCATTCACGGTAAAGCTTGCATTTCCATACATCGCCACTGCGTTGGTGTTTGCATTACTGCTGCCGTCGGTCGAGCCCTCGGCTCTGGCTTGGTTGCCGTACCAGGCATTTGCAGGAATGGCCGTAGCTTCTGCATTATTACGAGCGTTTCCATCCGAATACACCTGTACAGAACCGTCGTTTGTGACAGTGGTCGAACCGCTGGAATAAATACTGACGTTTGACTGGACATCAGCATGGCCATGCGTCTCGGGAGCCACATAAGGTTCAGGCCAGACGGGGCTAACAGAAACTGCCTGGGCTGCGGATGCATTTCCAAGTTGTGAGGCTGCAGCGTTAGCACTGCCGACACCAGCACCATATGAGCTCATTGATGAACTGCCATTCGACTGGAGTCCTACGATTACCTGACCCATGCTTTGGTCAGGTGCGATGTATTGGCTACCTAGCGCGCTGGTATTGTTTGCAGACGAGGCATACGCGTTGTGACTGGAGTAACTACCCGGGACACTGGCGGTAGACACACTGCGTGCTGACGTGCTCGATACTGATGAAGTGGTAAAGGAATTTGTTGGAAGTACTGTAGTTTGTGCTTGTACGGCATTGCAATATGCCAGCACGCCACAGCACAGGCTAGCGGTAAGCAGGAACGTTTTATTTTTCATAAGTACATCACTTATCGCCCGGCAAACAGGCCGCCTGTTTAGGCTTTACCACTGTGCGAGTTTTCTTCTTGAGCACAGGGGCACTGTAGTTTTGCATCGGTGCTGATTTGGGAATGGGCACTGGCAGGAGTGGGGCGGTGACTTGTGTCGGCGGCTCTTTAAGCAAAGGTCGGAAATAGAGATATTCCGCGCGCCCAAGTTTAGGTTGCCATTCATAACCCTGGCATTGCAAGCCTTTTATAGTCTTTACACAAGGTACATCCACCACACGTGGCCATATGGTGGCTGCGGTCGGATGGCCAGGCAGGTATTGCGGTGCATGGTACAGGTCGTTACCCATAGAGCTAGCGTTTTCCATACCCTGGACTCCAGGTGTGCCAGAGCCATATTCGTTGCGCAGGATATCTGCATCCAGCGCAAAAGCGTGCGTGCAAGCAGTCACAGCAACTACTGACGTGGCGACGCCCAGGACAATCTTGTTCCACATTGCTTCTTCTCCTAAGGAGGGGTTGGATTGTTCCGGACTTAGTTCATTGCTTGTTCAAGCGAACGATGACTTGTATCAGCCGCCGTCGCTTTCCTGGCCTCTTCGTCGCGCTTCGTTTGCGGACAAACGAAACCAGTCAACTCGAGTGCTTCGCGATTGTCCTTGTCCATGCACATACGCGCCATAGCAGCACCTTTCATGCCCATGTTCCAAAGTTCACGTGCATTCTTGATCATGACGCAGTTGTCATCGACGTAGGTTTTACCCAGGGAGATACCCAGGCCGGGAGCCGCGACGGCTCCCGAAGCCGAGCCCATGCAAGTATCGTTCGAGCTGGTGAGCGGTGCGGAATTCATCGAAGGAACATTGCGTATGGTTTGTGTTCCGCCGTAATAAACATTTTGGGTACCCACTTGTTCGCCACTACCGGAAGTTGCAGCACCGGCAGCGCCCGACGGCGTTTGTACCGATAGATTGATCGTCTGGTTGTTACCGGCATTCGAAGCTTCCGATTGGGTCTGCGAGGTGGAAGTGGATTGCGAGCCGCTAGTCGGTATTGTTTGTGCGAAGACACAGAGCGAAGTGGTGGTGGTCAGCAGGGCAAGCACCAGGGATTTAACTTTAGACATCTTATAACCTACTAAATAATTTGTATTTCAAAAAAGGGAGGCGATGGCGCGCAACACCGGCAGGTAGCGCTTGCAGGCATTTCCCATTTTTGCTTCATGTTCTGATGGAGTTTTTATGCCTTTAAATCAGGCAAACGAAAAATACAATGAACATGCAAATAGATAGGTTAACGTATGAAAATAAAGCGATCTAATAGCGACATTTTTTGTCAACAATCGTAGTTAAATTTCCGCATTGAAATTTAGTGCTTAAATAAATTTCTGAGCAGAAATTTATTTGCGTGCGCAGGTATCTTGCTGGAGCAGAAAAGAAAAAAATGTGGAGCGAAGTTGGCAGTTGAGGTGCGGATGCCGGGGCGAGGGAAGTGCTTAAGGCTGCGGGCAGGAGGAGCTCCGCCAGGGATGCGGTATCGAAACGGAGGGGGAAGTGAAAAACTCTTTCAACATTGATACCGACTTTTGCCAGACGTGATGTGACCAGTCGCAATGACTTGTTACCGGCAACCGGGTTCAGGCATCACGGCTGATGCGGACCTGCTTTAGTCGTGCGTCAACGAAGTGCAACTTACCATTTGATGCGCATGCCTATCGTTCCGCCGTATCCATGCGAATCGGCACTGGCCAGGCTGGCGTTGTAGCTGGCTTCTCCGTAGATAGAGTACTTGTCATTATTCCAGTTGTACGAACCGCCGAAACCAATTCCCGCCCACAACCGGTCGTTGCTATTGGCGAAAGTCTGACCGCCGACTGTGACTGACGTGCCATCAAAGAATTCGTTATATAAACTGGCGATGCCATAAAGGCGAGTTCTGTTTTCCTGATATTCAAGGCTCATGCCCAGGCGACCTTGCAAGCTATCATCACGCCCATGCCTGACTGACGCACCAAAGACGTCGTTGAAGTCCTTGAAGCTTGCTTTTGAATAGCTCAGTTGGACTTGCGGTGTCACAGACCAATTGCTATTCATCTTGACGCGCTTGCCGCTCTCGACCGACCAGGCCTGGCCGAAGGCATTGTTGTCGCTTTTAAGGCTATGCACCGAATTGGCAGACAGGTTGCTGCTGTACCAGGTCAGCTGCGCTGCGCCATCTACATAAAAACCGTTTTCACCATACCAGGTCAGCGTGCCGCCAATGCCGTAGCCGTCGGTGGAAATGTTGCCGGAGCCATAGTTGCCGACACCATAACGCCAGGATGTTTTGGCGCTGCCATGCACATAGTGCAGGAGGGCGCTGCCGACGAGTTTGCCCTTGTTGTTTTCCGTGAGCAGGGCATCGATGCCACCCTGCATTTTGTATGTGTCGTACTGATAGTCACTGCCGGAAGTGGAATCTTTCGGTGTCATCCGGTTATGTCCGCCTTCTACCCGTACCCACATACCATTCGTTTCGGTAAACGTCCCCGTTACGCCGCGCCCATTGTCTTTGGCAGACGAACTGCTGCCATCATTCCAGAAACGATTGCCGACCCTTTGCTGTAGTGTCGGCAAACCATTCAGTCCCAACAGGATTTGCGGATAGGCTTCGTAGCTGGGTACACCGGGTTGGTATAGTGGCGTGCCAGGTGCGTTTAGCAAAGCGGAGCGCAGGTACCAATTGCCATCTGCAGGCGTGGATGCACCTCCCGCATAGAGACGGTATGCGTATGCGCCCGCCACGACAGCTTGCTGACCCTCGAAGGTGGTAGTGCCTACCAGTGAAAAGGTGCCGTTGGAGGCACCCTGTACTTCAATAATTCTGATGCCTTCTGTTGTTTGCGCCCCAGCTCCGCCGAAGTTCGTTACCGTGACCGGCGTGGCACCCGAGGTGCTGCCCGTGATGACCAGACGATCAGTGGCGGAGCTGTCGTCTCCCAGTTGCGTCCTGATTTCGATACTGCCGCCCGCGGGTGTGTAATTGCCGGCGATGGTGAGTGTACCGAGGCTGCCGCTGTGACCAGGAGCGATAACACCACTATTGGTGGTAACACCGACTTGGCCGATACCGGTCAGGCGTCCGCCGGACTGTACGTCGATAGTGCCGCCGAGGATGCCGTCCATTTGCAGCGTACCTGCACTGACTGCGGCGTTGCCGATAAAGGTAGAACTATCGCCTGTGAGTATCAGCGTGCCGGCACCCAGTTTATTAAAGGTGGAGGTGCCGGTAAAAGCGGTACTGATAGCGATGGTGTACGTGTTGCTATCGAACCATGCGCCTTCGCTTCCGACAGTCAATCCCGTGAAACCATTCAGGAAATTGGCTTCATCACGGTTAGCGCGCAGTATGCCGCCATTGAGGTCGAGGTTGACGGTGCCGACTCCGGAAACGACGGATCCGGTTTCGACTATGCCGCGTCCGGTGGCATCACCGTTGATGTGCAGGGTGCCGCTACTGGTAGCAGTATTGGCGATATGAACATTATCACCAACTTTTACCAGGCCGCCTTTTTCGACGGTCACCGTGCCGGAACCATCAACGCCGACGATCAGATCATCGCTTACGCTTAATGTAGAGGCATTGCCGGTGCTGCTTGATACGGTAACCGTACCTTGCGCGCCGGCGAAGTAGCCAAGATAGATCGTTGCAGCCGAAGCCGGGCCGCTGAATCCAACGGTGCTTACCGAGGCGCCTTCCAGGACTTCCAGTTCACCGGTTCCAATGTAACCCACATAAATGTTGCCGAGAGGGTCCCAGGTCGATCCGGCATCCGAGACGGTAACATGGCCATGGCCAGAGCCGAAGCCAAGCATTCCCTGCCCGCTATGTACTGCACCGCCCTGGTTGATATCGAGGGTACCGTTACCGCTGACGCCAATCGAAAATGTTGTGTTCGTGGCGCTATTCCAAGTCGATCCGGTGCCTGAAACAGTAAGGTGCCCATCGCCGGTAGACTGATCGCCGATGGAAACCCAGCCGCTGTTTACTACGGCACCGCTGAGGACCTGCATCGTGCCGCTGCCGCCTTCACCGATGTAAGTGGTGGCAGTAGATGCACTATCCAAAGTCGATCCGGTGCCCGAGACGGTAACAGAGCCGGTGCTGCCGCTGTCGCGGCCGATAGAAGCCCCGATGCTTGTAACCACACCGCCGTTGAGGATATTGAGCGTACCATTGCCGCCTGTTTCAACGCCGATAAGAACCTGACCATTATTGGTCCAGGTCGAGGCACTACCACTACCATCACTGCCCTGGACGATCACTGTTCCCACCGCACCAGCCTGGTTGCCGACGTAGCCCGCGTTATTGTCCACTTTAGCACCGGCGTCAATGAGCAAGCTGCTGGGACCCGGCAAGGTATCCCCAACGATAAGGTCGTCGCCAACGGACCATGTCTGCGCGCCGCCGGGAGGCGTGTAATTCAAGTCGCCATTGCCGATGATGGATTGTGCGTGAGCCTGCTGCATAGCAGCGCTTGCATATACCAATGCGGCGAGTGCGGTTGAAAGGATAAGAGTGCGGCGATAAGGGAAGGGCGCGCTGCCATGCCTGGTCTGGTGATTCCGATGATATGCGGCGCACCACGATGGCATGTCATCCCTGGAAACACTTACAGGACTTGAACAGAGCAAGAAATCCGTATTGGAGATAGTCATTCAGGGTTCCCTATTGATTCAGTATGCAGATGTTAATTTCTGCATAGTCGAGTCAAGGCCGATTAAGGAATGGATATCGATTAAGTCTCCCTGTATGAAATCTCGGCAGGGATGCCTGAATACTGAATGAAAAATTTCTTTTGTGCAACAAGGTCGCATTCTGCAACTAGCCCGGGTATGGACTCAGGAGTTCCGTCACCCAGTCGCTGAAAACTTGTGCGCGAGGTGAGTCCCGCTTCCATTGCACGGCGCGGCCGCCGTCGGGCAAAGCCTAGTGATCTGTTTGATGCTGGGTCCGCCAAATACAGCTTGCCGTCAAGTGCCGAGTTTCAGTACCAGGGTATTGTCGGCATTGAGTTTGCGACCGTTGCCTGAACGAGCTTCCATTTTTGGAATCTCTTTCCTGCTCTGGCGTTCCACCAGGCGCGAACGGGGTTCATCTTTATCAAACAAATACTCTTCGCCCCATTGTCGCAAGCTGACGATGAGGGTGAAGAGTGCTTCTCCTTTGGCTGTTAATACATAGTCCTGGTAAGCGCTGCCGTCTGTCGCCGGTATCGCTTCCAATATGCCTTGCTCCATCAGCTTGTGCAGACGATCCGACAGGATGTTTTTGGCGATGCCCAGGTCTTTTTGGAAGTCACCGAAGCGACCCATGCCATCGAAGGCGTTGCGCACGATCAATAGCGACCACCTGTCACCGATGACATCCAGCGCACGGGCAACCGGGCAGGGCTCTGCTTGCATAGTGGTTTTTCTGGACATGGGGCGTTTCCCTGATAATGAAAATATCTGGTTGCATTTTAAAACCATATTCGATATCCTTCAACTGGTTTTAAATTGCAACCAGATTGGAGCGCATTATGTCTTGCCGACAACTATCAGCATCTTCATTAAATCCTTGTATTGAATCCGCCGCGGACGCCAGTGTCCCGAACTGGCTGGTGTGGCTGTTCGCCGTGGCCTGTGGTTTGAGTGTGGCCAATGTCTACTATGCGCAACCCTTGCTGGATGCGCTGGCCGCCGATTTCGGGCTGGCTACCGGCGTCATCGGCATCGTCGTGACCATGACGCAGCTTGGCAGTGCAATCGCGTTGCTGTTGCTGGTGCCGCTCGGGGATATGTTGAATCGCCGCCGTTTGCTACTGGCGCAGTTATGGTCGCTGGCGCTGGCATTGGTATTGGTTGCTGCCGCAGCGACACCAGCGTATTTATTGGTAGGGATGCTCTTCGTCGGCATGCTGGGTACGGCGATGACGCAAGGATTGATTGCTTATGCAGCGACGATAGCCGCGCTGACGGAGCGCGGTCGTGTGGTTGGCACGACCCAGGCTGGTGTGCTGGTCGGTTTATTGTCCGCGCGCGTACTGGCCGGGGCGATCGCCGACATCTCAAGCTGGCGCATGGTGTATCTGGTTTCGGCCGGCATGATGTTGATGCTGGCATTACTTCTGGTGCGCGTGCTGCCGCAGCCTAATAGCCATTCATCCGGTTTGTCTTACCTGCAATTGCTGGCTTCGATGGGGCGGCTGATGTGGCGTGAGCGTGTGCTGCAAGTGCGTGGCGTGATTGCGATGCTGATGTTCGCTGCCTTGAGCATCTTCTGGAGTGCGCTGGTATTGCCACTCAGTGCTGCGCCATACAATTATTCAAAAACTGCGATAGGAGCACTTGGCCTGATCGGTGTGCTGGGCGCGCTGGCGGCGAGCCGGACCGGGCGCTGGGCGGACCAGGGCTGGGGGCAGAGAACCAGTGCCGCGGCCTTGATTCTTTTGGTTGTGTCGTGGTTGCCGCTGGCATTGATGCAGCATGGCTGGATCTTCCTGGTCGTCGGCATTATCGCGCTGGATCTGGCCGGGCAGGCGATACATGTGACGAACCAAAGCATGATCTTCAATGTGCAGGAAGGGTCATCCAGTCGTCTGGTCGGATGCTATATGCTGTTTTACGCTGCGGGCAGCGGCCTCGGCGCCATTGCCGCGACCAATGCCTTTGCGTATGGCGGCTGGTCGGCGGTGTGCATACTGGGTGCTGTCGTCAGTGGACTGGCTTTGCTGTTCTGGTACTGTAGCCGGCCGTCTTCAGCTGAAAACAGTGCTTGAGAAACTGTCTCGCTGCAGCATGCGGGTGCGCAAGGCGGAGAGGGCAGGATACTTGTCTTGCCATTCCACTTCCGGCAAACGGAAGGAGATGTAGTCGAGTGCCACTGCAATGACGATATCTGCCAGCGTTACGGCATTGGCTGCCGGCAGGGATGCGGCATATGCGGTGTTCAGCGCGGGCAGGGTACGCTCTATGGCTTGCAGGCGACGTTGGCCGAGCACGCTGTCATCGATTTCCTTACCGTGATGCTTGCGCGTGATCATGGTGGTAAATGCCGCATCAATCAAACCTTGCGCCCAGCCTGTCAGTTGCAGGATTTCAGCATAGCGTTCGGGCGGCAGCAGCTTGTCACCAGATCCGACGCTATCCAGGTATAAAGCGATCAACAGCGATTCCGTAATGCTCTGTCCATCGTCGGTGACCAATACCGGTACGCGTCGCACCGGATTGTGTTGTAGCAGCCTGGCATCCTCATTCCATGGATCGCTCCAGACCAATACCAGTTTGTTGGCACAGCCTTTTTCCAATGCAACTATGCGTGCGATGCGGGCATAAGGCGAGGTGCGATTGAGCAGTAATTCCATATCAGTTTCCGTTCTTGCAAAAGTTGATTGTTGCAGCAGGTATGGTTTGCGCCTTGGGTGTGAGCATGAGCAAGAGGCAGGCGCTAACCATGACCAGGCTGCCGATGGCAAACAGGGGCAGGTAGGTACCGAGTAAGCCGTACAGGGCGGACATGCCGTAACCGGACAAGGCTTGCGCGCTGGAGAAGGACACTGCGCCTATGCCCCATACCCGTTTATAAGCTGCCGGCCCCACCAGTTCCATCACACGTCCCGAAGTCAGCGTCACCATGCCGGTCACCATGATGCCGACGATGAGTGATGAGGCCGAGCGCCAGAACAGCGTAATCGATAACAAGGGGATCGCAATTGCAGCAGCCTTGATAAAGAAACCGAAAGCCAGGCTGCGGTGCCAGCCAAAGCGCTTGCCCAGATAACCGGCAAATAGCGGACCAATGATCGCGCCTATGCCGAATAGCAGCCACTGCATGGAGGCGGCATCAGTCCCCAGCGATTTTTCGCGATCGAGGAAATCAACCCAGAAAACCGTGTGCGGTATGAAACCGATTGCGTCCAGACCATAGGCCAGTATTACCAGTAGTGCTGCAAGGCCGAGTGCCGGAACCGGTAAGGCAACATCCGGCTGAACTGATGTCGCTGCATTATTGCGTGCGAGGCGGCGCATGCCCCAGTCCGCCAGCAAGCCTGCGCCCAGCGACAACAAGCCGAGTACCAGCCAGGCTGCAGTCAGGTTCAGGCGGAGCAGCATGGGGATGAGGCTGGCTGACAGGATCGCGCCCATGCCTATGCCGGTGAAAACAAAGGAAGCGACCATGCCCCTGCGCTCTGGTGGTATCGCAGTGAGTGCCACCGACGGACCGACTACCATCAACAAGCCACCGGCCAGTCCCGAGATGAAGCGCCAGGCGAAGAACCAGCTGAACGCCGCCGGGAGCGCGCACAGTACGAAGCTCAGTACGATGCAGGCAAAGGACAGTCCCATTAGTTTGCGCGTATCAAAACGCTCGGATAAACGAACCGTCAGCAAGGCACCCAGTAGATAGCCGAGCAGGTTGGCCGCACCGAGGTAGACCGCCTGCGAACTGTGGAACCAGCCTTGATGGATGACAGCCGGCAACAAAGGTGTATAGGCGAGACGCGCCAGGCCGACTGCGGCGAGGGTGGCCGTGGTGCCAACGGCGATGGCGGGTAAATCGCTGCGTGAGGGCATATCGTCTTCCATCAGGACAAAGCGGAGCCTTGTTGATAGCATCATAGTCCGATGTGGATAGCACTACAAACGATTAGTAATGATATGCTGTATCACATTTAGAGATGCATAATCTGCATGCCCGGAGGTGATCATGGACTTGAAGTCACTACGTTTGTTTGTCGCCGTAGCCGAAACCGGCAGCTTTGTCGCCGCCGCCGAGAGGCACCACACGGTACAGTCAAATGTGACCGCGCATATCAAGAAACTGGAAGATGAAGTCGGTGCGCAATTGATAGAACGCGGTACGCCGGCCAGGCCAAGCTCGGCCGGCTTTGCCCTGATGGCTTATGCGGAGCGCATGATCCAGGCACACGATGAAGCGCTGGCCCTATTCAAAAATGGTGAGGTCAGCGGCAGCCTGCGGGTCGGCGCGATGGAAACGACTACCGCGCTGCGCCTGCCGCCATTGCTGACGCTGTTCCACGCCAGCCATCCCGAGGTCGACCTGAAACTGACCACCGGGCCGACTGCCAAACTGGTGGCCGGCCTGAACGAAGGACGTTTCGATTGCGTCTTCATTGCCGGTAAACTGGAAAACCCGCGCCTATATCAATACAAAGCCTATCGTGAAGAATTGGTGCTGGTGTCAGCGTCGCCGATGAAGAGCATGCCGTCGGCCGATACATTACGCGCGTCAACTTTCCTGGTATTCGGCCAGGGTTGCAGCTACCGCCAGCGCGTTGACGTACTGCTGGCAGACAGCGGTGTATTTTCGTCGCGGATGGTCGACTTCGGTTCGCTCGATGCCATCCTCGGTTGTGTCGGTGCCGGCATGGGCTATGCGCTGATGCCCAAGGTGGTATTCGATGCGCACAAACATCGCTTTCCGATTTACAGCCTGAAGCTGCCATCGCGGCTTGGCGTGGTGGATACTTATTTCGTTGCCGCACCGCGAACGGGCTGGGCCCCGGCACTCGCTTCGTTTGCCGAGGCGCTCGCTCACGCAACTGCATCGAAGCAGCTTGAAGGAAAAATTGCGATGCTGTAATGTGGCTGTATCAGTTGTTAAGCAAGGCGTGACGTCTGCCCCTATACGTACAGCGATTTGCCGTTTTTTGATGGTTCCAGCCTTCGGATGTCCGGTTTCCTGATAGTCGTTCAAAGAAACGAAAGGCAGTAAATGATTAGTTTAGATGTCCTGCAAACCCTGGTGGCTGCATCGCTCGTATTGTTATTAGGGCGCAAGCTGGTCGCCTCGTCTACTTTCCTTAAAACCTATAGCATTCCCGAACCGGTGGTCGGTGGCCTGCTGGTCGCCTTGCTGCTGTTTGCACTACGCGGCGTATCCGACACCCAGGTGCAGTTCGATGGCAGCCTGCAGGGGCCGCTAATGCTGACTTTCTTTGCCACCATAGGCCTGAATGCGAATCTCGCCAGCCTGAAAGCAGGTGGTCGCACGCTGGCCTTGTTCCTCGTGGTCGTGCTGGGCTTGCTGGTCGCACAAAATATCATAGGCATCAGCATGGCCAGGTTCATGGGACTGGATCCGCTGATTGGTTTGCTGGGTGCATCGATTTCATTATCCGGCGGTCATGGTACCGGCGCCGCCTGGGGCAAGGTATTCGCCGAGCGGCATGGCCTAGCGGCAGCGACCGAGATTGCGATTGCCTGTGCTACCTTCGGTTTAATCCTGGGTGGCCTGGTAGGCGGACCGGTAGCGGGATTTCTGGTCAGACGCTTCAAGTTGCAGCCCACTGAAACAGAGCAGGATGTCGAAGACAAGATACAGCAGAGCTTCGAGAAACCGAAAGCAGTACAACTGATTACGCCGCAAGCTTTCATCGAGGCACTTGCATTAATCGCGATCAGTCTTTCGGTTGGAACCGTGTTTGCCAATCTATTGAACGGCACCGCATTTGAATTGCCGACTTTTGTTTGCGTCTTGTTTGTCGGCGTGGTGCTGAGTAACGGCTTGTCGGCGCTGGTTGGTTACAAGATATTTGAACGCGCGATCCAGTTGCTGGGCAATGTCAGCCTGTCCTTGTTCCTGGCGATGGCGCTGATGAGTTTGCGTTTGTGGGACCTGGCAACACTGGCCTTGCCGGTCTTGCTCATACTGGCGGTGCAGGCGGTGGCGATGGCAGCGTATGCCGCGTTCGTCACATTCCGTGTGATGGGTTCGAATTACGATGCTGCGGTGTTGGCAGCAGGGCATTGCGGATTTGGCCTCGGTGCTACACCAACCGCGATTGCCAATATGCAGGCAGTGACTGAACGTTTCGGGCCGTCACATGTGGCTTTCCTGGTGGTGCCCATGGTCAGCGCATTCTTTATCGATATCGCGAATGCGCTGGTGATCAAACTATTCCTGGCACTGCCTCTTTACAACTAACAGCCTTGGTAGGGCTATCAGGCGACCAGTTTCTTGAAGGTCGCCAGTACTGCATCACCTTTGAACGGTTTGACGATCCAACCCTTGATGCCGGCAGCCTTGCCGCGTTCCTTCATCATTGGTGAATTTTCCGTGGTCAGCATGATGATGTTGACGCTGCTGTTGCCGAGTTCGCTACGGATTTTTTCAGCCATCGTGAGGCCATCCATGTTCGGCATGTTTACGTCTGAAATCACCAGCTTGATGGAGCTGTCGCCTTTCATTTTGGCGAGGCCGTCGCGGCCATCGACTGCGAGAACCACATCAAGATCATTTTTCTTCAGGAAATCGCCCACTTCATTGCGGACGGTGGCTGAATCATCGACTACCAGTATTTTTGCCATGTTTTTCTTTTCAAGTAATTAAAATAATTCGAGTTCGCCGGTGCTGGCGCTGGCTTCATCTTCAGCCACTTCAAAATCGATGTCGTCATAAGCGCTGACGCACAGGCTGACGTGGAACAGCGGTGCGCCTTCAACGCTGACGGCGAAGTGCTGGATGTGGCTGCAATTGAGCATTTCTATATAAGACATGCATTGGCCGTCGAGGAAGTTGGGCGTCGACATACCGATATGCGGGAAGTAGCTGCCAAGTTCGCGATTCAGGATGCCGCAGAACAGATTGCCGTATTCCGCAATCGCATCATGGAAGGCTTGGCGGTCGTTATCTTCTGCTGCCACTTCATGCATGCCGGCCATATAGGCCATGGTTTGCGCATCCTGTTTGAAATGGATCATCACCATCAGGCGGAACAGATAGGAAGAAACCGTGAGTACCACGGCTTCCTGCTCGACCAGTTCGCTGACTTCGGTAGTGATGCCGATTTCACTGTTTTCCATCGCTGTCGGCAGGCTTGCCTTGAGCGAACGTATGAGTAAGAGGTCGAAGCCTTCCTGCGCGTGTGGACTGATCATGATGCTTTAAACGGTAAGCGCTTCTTTGGTTTTATCGTTGACGAGATTCAGGCCGATGACGGCGCCGACTATCATCTTGCCGCCGGCTTGCAGGTCCTGGAAAGTGGTGGTGGTGATCAGGTCGCTTTCATGCAGGTTGCTGCGATAGCTTTTCGATAGTTTCTCTGCGCGTTGTGCCAGTGAGCGTACTTCGGCAGCCACCACGGCGAAACCGCGACCGTGTTCACCGGCACGTGCTGCTTCAATTGATGCATTCAGCGCGACGATAATGACCTGGTTGACGATCAGTGCGAATTCATCGTTTTTCACGCGCATTTCACGGTTGTGCTTGATCAGCACGCCCATATCGTCATGCCAGCGCTCGAAAGTTTTGATCAGCCCCATCAGGCGCGCGATCGTGTCGGCGGCACGTTCACAGTTCTCAACTGCAATCGCATTGCTGTCGGCATTGCGTTCGGACAGGCTCTGGATCAATTGCTCATGTTCTTCCTGCAATTGCGACAACTGGTCCTGGTTCAGGAGCTTTTCCTGTTCCAGCAATTGCTCATGCTGCTCCATCTTTTGCTGCATATCGCGCATCACGTTTTGCAAGTCATGCTCAAGGGCTTGTGCCTGGGCGATATCGACCATACCGGCCAGGCGTCGGTTCAGCTTACGGATACGCCATTGCTGGAACAGGCCACTCAGCAGCAGGCCGAGCACAAGGAAAATAATAGAGTTAAGCATGATGAAAATCGATTCTCTGTTCAGTGGTTCAGATGGAGCTTCTTACGGGGACTCAGGCCACGCGGCTGTCGTCCGGTAACTCCTGGTTATTGCTGTGTTCGGATAATGGTGTTTGCAGCAGTTCCTGCAACAGCTTGTCGTCCGCTTCATCGGCCTTGACGGCGAAGGCGGCTGGCAGTGCCACGATGATGTGGAACTGGCGGAAATCCGCGCCAGTCGCTTCATCGTCGAAGCGGATGTCGATGCTGCCGTTTTCGCGGCTGACAAAGGCCAGTACCGCATCCATGCCGACGCCGCGGCCGGATACTTCACTAACCTTGTCGGCAGTCGAGAAGCCGGCTTGCAGGATCAGGCGTGCCGCTGCCAGGTCGTCCAACTGGTCCGGCGCATCGCTCAAGCCTTTATCCAAAGCGATCTGGCGTATGCGTTTCAAGGCCAAGCCACGACCGTCATCACGCAGCGTGATGTTCAGCATTTTTTCATCCATGTCCATGCCGAGGCTGATCTTGCCGGCTTCCGGCTTGCCCAGTGCGACGCGTACTTCAGGAGTTTCGATGCCGTGATCCATCGCGTTGCGGATCAGGTGCATGAAGACATCCTTGAGCAGGGCGCTGATCTGGTTATGGACGACGTAACCGCCATCCTTGATTTCTATTTTCGGTGCTATCTTGCCCAATTCCTGCGCCAGTGCCGGCATCGATTCGATCACGCCCGACAGTGTTTCATCGATGCGTTCGGTACCCAACAGGCGCAGTGTGCGACGTACTGCATTGCGCACGGCGACCAGCTCATGCAGGTTGGCGGTATTCACATTTTCCAGGCGATGCAGGCTTTCCTGAATGTGTTTCTTATCTATCATCAGGTAGCTGTCGACCTTGCCGCCGCGGCCCGGACCCTGGCGGCTCAGGCTGACTTCATTGATGCGGGCATAGCGTTCGACTGCGGCGCGTACACCGGCCAACTCATCCAGCAGCAAAGCCTGGTCCCAGACGCGATCGCTGTCCGGTTTGCGCAATTCATCGTAGTGCTGTTCGGCTTCATGCACGATATCGGCCAGGTGCAACAAGCCATAGGTGCGGCCATTGCCCTTGATGGTGTGCATATTGCGGAACAGCTTGGCAACGGTGAAGTCGCTGCTTTCCGTGTTGTGACGGATCACCAGTTCATTTTCATCGATGAATTTCAAGGAGCTGACGATGAAGTCATGGAATTTATCCTGGCTGACGGCGAGGATTTCACCAATGATTTCGAGTTCGCGTTTTTGTTCGTTGGCTTCGGCGGCCAGCTGGCGCAGTTCGGTTACATCGCGTACGCACAGCATCAGGCGCACGATCATGTCGTTTTCATCAACGATAGGCGACCAGCTGAGGTCAAGGATCTTGACGCGGCCGTCCGGCATGCGTTTTTCGATTTCACCAACCATCAAGTGCTGGTTGAATTCGAAGTTCATCAAGTCTTCGCCGATGCAGGCGCCACCGATGGCTTCCATTTGTGCCAGCGTGTCGGCACCGAGGTTGGTATCGGCAAACACAAAGTCCATGATGTCGCGGCCGACGATGTCTTTGCTTTCGAATACGGTTTCCAGATAAGCCGAGTACTCCGGATGGATCTTGTTGCCATCGACGATGGTCAGGATACCTTGCGGGATGTTTTGCAGCATGGTCTGGATATCGGCAGTCTTTTGGCGTACCAGCGCTGACGCTTCCTCGATTTTTTCCAGCATGCCGTTAAAGGCCTTGATCGAATGGCCGACTTCATCCATGCGATCGATCGGTACGCGGCGGGTGAAATCCTGGCTGGCGGCGATTTCACTCATCATTCTTTGCATGCGGCTGATCGGACCGGTGATCTGGCGATACAGCAGGAAGCCGATAGTCGCGAGGAAGATGACCGCGAAGATGGTGACAACCGTAATCGCAGTGGTGGTGGTCGCCAGGTTTTCATTCAGGGCGGCAATCGCGACGTCCTTGCTGCGGTTCTTTTCAATCCGCAGCGTATCGATGATCTGTTCCAGCTCCTGCTGGAATTGCACCACATTGCCGAACAACGAAGCCTTGGCGATTTCATCCTTGCCGGCCAGCTTGAGTTGCATGGTGCTGTCTATCGCATCGAAGTAATTGACTAGGCTTTCCTTCGCCTGCTCGACCAGGCCGCGTTGCGCCTGGCTGTCGACCTGTTTCAATTGCAGGTCCAGCGCTTTTTCCAGGATGTCTTTCTTGGCGCTCAGCTTTTCATTGTTTTGTACTGCGATTTGCATGTCCGGTTCGGACACGATGGCCATCGCCGACAGTTGCACTTCTTTTAATTGCGCGACCAGGTCGGATGAGGCGAGGGTGCTGGGCACCACGCCTTCGGTGACGGTTTTGACCTCGACCGCGCTGCCACGCGACTGGAATACCGCGTAGCCGCCAATCAGGGAAATTGCGATAAAAGTCAGTATGACGAGGAGGGTGATACGCAGGCGGATAGTCATGGCAGAGGGCCTTCCATTGGATGTTCGGGGGCAGAGGCTCAGCCGGCCTGGAGGTGAAAATCTGATGTGGCCTGCTTAGTCTTGTTGCTGAGCGGCATTGTTGCACTAGAGCATGACAAGCTTATGACACGAGGAAATTGAAAGAAATTGATATGGGAAAAATCGCAAAAGTTTGATTTGGCGATAACTGGAGCAGGCTGCAAAGCCTTTGTTGATGCGGATTTGGCTGAAAAACAGGGCTCGCCAGCAAGCTCGATTTTTATATCGTATAATGACGATATTAAATTTTGAAGAAGACGATATTTGTTTCGTCTTTTAGCGAATCGTACATAAACAGGACATTCATCATGGACATCGATGCTATCCACAAGGCTTTGGCAAATCCGGTACGCAGGCAAATCCTGCACTGGCTGAAGTCGCCGGAAGAGTATTTCGCAGGGCAGGAACACCCGCTGGATTTTGGGGTGTGCGCCGGCATGATCGACAAACGCAGTGGTTTGTCGCAATCGACTATTTCCGCCCACCTGGCGACTTTGCAGGCGGCTGAGCTCATTACCCCGCGCCGAGTCGGTCAGTGGGTTTTCTTTAAACGCAATGAAACCACGATCCAGGCCTTCCTGGATTCGATACATGGCGATTTGTAATCCCACTTTTCGAAAGACTGTATGCCCTTAGCTTTAGTCATCCTGGCGCTGAGCGCCTTTGCCATCGGTACCACCGAATTCGTCATCATGGGCTTGCTGCCCGATGTGGCGCGCAGCTTGTCGGTATCCATCCCCAGCGCCGGTTGGCTGATCAGCGGTTATGCCCTGGGCGTCGCCATCGGCGCACCGATCATGGCGGTGGCGACGGCTTCCTTGCCGCGCAAACGTGCCTTGCTGCTGTTGATGGGAATCTTCATCGTCGGCAATGTGCTGTGTGCAGTAGCCACTAATTACAACTTCCTGATGGTGGCGCGCATTATCACGGCGCTGTGCCACGGTGCATTCTTCGGTATCGGCTCAGTGGTGGCAGCCAGCCTGGTGCCGGAAAACCGCAAGGCTTCGGCCGTCGCGCTGATGTTTACCGGTTTGACACTGGCGAACGTGTTGGGTGTGCCTTTGGGTACCGCACTCGGCCAGGTCGCCGGTTGGCAAATGCCGTTCTGGGCAGTGGCCGTACTCGGTGTCTTGTCGCTGATCGGTTTGTGGCGCGTGATGCCGGTCAATCGCCATGAAGAGAAAACCGATTTGCGCGCCGAGATCGGGCAGTTGCGCAATGCCGGCCTGTGGGCTGCACTGTCAACCACCATGCTGTTTTCCGCCGCAACGTTCGCGCTGTTTACATATGTTGCACCGTTGCTGGAAGACGTGACCCATCTGTCGCCGCATGGTGTGACCTGGACCCTGTTCCTGATCGGTCTCGGCCTGACAGTCGGTAACTATATCGGTGGTCGTCTTGCAGACTGGCGTCTCGGCACTGCCTTGACCGGCATCTTCATGGTGCTGGCGGTGGTCAGTTCGCTGGTGCGCTGGACCAGCCCGAGCCTGATTCCGGTCGAAATCAATTTATTCCTGTGGGCGATGGTGTCTTTCGCTGCCGTCCCAGGGTTGCAAGTCAACGTGATGATCTTCGGCAAGGCGGCACCGAACCTGGTGGCGACGCTGAATATCGGTGCCTTCAATGTTGGTAATGCGCTGGGCGCGTGGGTCGGTGGCTCCGTGATCAGTGCCGGTTTTGGTTTACAGGCAGTTCCGTTGGCGGCAGGTGTGCTTGCTCTGACAGCAGTATTGGCAATGCGTGTATCGATGCGCCTGGCCGGTGATGAGGCGACAGCACCTGCTGTTGCAGTAGCTTAATTCCAGACAATTTTTCTGAAAGAATACGATGACTAACTATTTATTTACCCCTATCAAAGTCGGTGACCTGACTCTCCCTAATCGCGTCATCATGGCGCCGCTGACCCGTTCGCGCGCCATTGGCGGCGGCCGTGTACCAAACGACCTGATGGTCGAATACTATGTGCAGCGTGCATCGGCAGGCTTGATCCTGACCGAAGCCACGGCAGTGACGCCACAAGGCGTCGGCTATGCAGATACCCCGGGCATCTGGTCCGAAGAGCAAGTCGCCGGCTGGAAGAAGGTGACCGATGCCGTGCATAAAGCCGGTGGCCTGATTTCGCTGCAACTGTGGCACGTCGGCCGCATCTCGCATCCTATGTTCCTCAATGGCGATTTGCCGGTGGCACCGAGCGCGATCAAACCTGCCGGCCATGTCAGCATCGTACGTCCGCAAGTTGAATATCCGACGCCGCGCGCACTGGAGCTGGATGAAATTCCGGGCATCGTTGCCGCCTATCGCAAAGGTGCGGAAAACGCCAAACGCGCCGGTTTCGACGGCGTTGAAGTGCATGGCGCCAACGGTTACCTGCTGGATCAATTCCTGCAAAGCAGCACCAATCAGCGTACCGACATCTATGGTGGTTCGATTGAAAACCGTGCACGCCTGATGCTGGAAGTAACCGATGCCTGTATCGAAGTGTGGGGCGCAGGCCGCGTTGGTTTGCACCTGGCACCACGTGGTGATTCGCACGATTTGAGCGATTCCGATCCGGCTGCTACCTTCGGCTATGTTGCTGCTGAAATGGGCAAACGCGGTATCGCTTTCATCTGCGCACGTGAATCGCTGGGCGAAAATCGCCTGGGTCCACAATTGAAGAAAGCTTTCGGCGGTGTATATATCGCGAATGAAAAGATGACCAAGGAAATCGCTGAAAACGTGATCGCCACCGGTGAAGCCGATGCGGTTGCATTCGGCAAACTGTTTATCTCGAATCCTGACTTGCCACGTCGCCTGAAAGACAATGCGCCTTTGAATGCGCCGCGTCCGGAAACCTTCTACAGCGGCAACGCAGAAGGCTATACCGATTATCCTGCGCTCGCTTAATCAGGGTTGCCAGCACCTGCTCTTGAATGGGCAGGTGTGATCGACATCAACAGTTGTCACGGAAAGCCGATGCTGAAAATGCGTCGGCTTTCTGCTGTTACGAGGGCGTGATGTTGCGGGTTCTTGCGCAGATAGTTGATGAAGAAACCGCAGATAGGGACGATGCGCTTGTCCAGCGCCTGCACGTGTTCGACTGCTTTGGCCGCCATGCGCGAACCGTAACCCTGGCCGCCAAGTGCCGGTGACACTTCCGTATGCATGATCATGCATACCTGATCAAAGACGTAATAGTCGATGAAGCCGATCAGGCGGCCTTCATCCAGCCATTCGTAGCGCTGCAAGACATTGTCTTCGTTCAAGGGGACCAGTTCCATTCCGGCAGGATAAAGCAAATTGCCTGCTTATGTGCCGCGTTGCAAAGGCAGCCATAGCTGGAATAGTGTTCCTGCCTTGCCCGAATGCCAGCTGACTTTACCGTTCAAGGCCTGCGCACGTCGCTGTTGATTATGCAAACCACGCCCGCTGGCGTTGGCCAGCGCATGTTCTATATCAAAACCGTGGCCGTTGTCTTCTATGCTGATGGTGACGCCATGCGTGTCGCGCGCAGTGGCTACACGTATCGCATTGGCGCGTGTGTGGCGCAGGATGTTGGCGATGCTTTCCTGCACGATGCGTAATATGTGCAGCGCGCTGGACGGATCAAGCCAGCCCAGTGTCGGCAATTCCTTTACTTCCCATTGCAACGATATGCCGGTACCTTCCAGTCGCGGTTCGAGGCGGAAGCGTAAGGTGGCGAGCAGTAGCAGCAGGTCAGCTTCTACCGGTTCCATCGAATCTATGGTCAGTTTCAGGTCGTCCAGGCAATCCTTCAATATCTGCGAAACCTGTCCTTCACTCATGCCACCGTTTTCCATTGAACGTATCGCGCTGATCAGCGAAGAGCCGAGGCCGTCATGCATGTCTTGCATCAGGCGTTGACGTTCGTCACTGATGGTTTGGCGCAGCTCCACTTCACGCAGGCGCTTGTGGCTCATTTCGAGTTCCGCTTCCCGCTGTTGCAGGCGCAGGGCCAGGCTGGCGTTGACTTCTTCTATCTCGTTGATGGCGCGCACATAGCGGCGGTACATCAGTACGCCGAATACGGTAAAGCAGACAGCATTGGTGTAGGCACCCAGGTACCAGCCCTCCGGGCTGATGAAATTATTCTGCAGCAGCCAGTCATCGACGCCCAGCAAGGTGCAAATGAGTATGCCAATCGCGATCAAGCGGCCTTCGCCCGATACGCGCCATGCATTGATACCGCCGATCAGGCCCGCAGTCGCGCCCATCAAGGCTGCGACCACGTAAATCAACGGCGTGATCTTGGGTGTATTCGGCAGCAGGGTAAAGAGAGGCAGCGTCAGTATGCCTACCAGCACGGTAGTGGCGACCAGCGCGCGCGTGAGCCATTTCAGTGGCCGTCCATGTAACTGGCGCAGGAAGAAATGCACCGAGGTGACGAGCCAGAATAGTGAATTGACTGTCAGCCACGCAAACCAGTCATTTGCAATCGGGATACTGCTATAGAAATGCAGTCCGCGCAGGAACGCGGTGGCGGCGAGCTGGAAGAACAGCAGGTAAGCGATCTCATGCTTTCTTTGTGTCCAGACAAACAGCGCAAAAATTCCAACCGCGAGAAATGCCATGCTCAGCATGGCCGGCAATTCCTGCTGCAGCCATAAGCGCAGGTGGTAGCGGCTGTACAGGGATTCCGTCGGGCCTATCCATATCGACGACAGCGCGACCTGGCTTTTGGCGCTGTGTTCGAGGCGTATCAGGATCTCGCGCAGTGGTGGACTGTCATCGGTTTTGGCGAATTCTATCCAGAGCGGGGTGCGGCTGCTATTCCATAAAGTGCCGTCTTGCTGGGCGCGGTGTACCAGATGACCATTCGCATAAATCGCGACGGTGCCGCCGGTACGGACCCGGGCGGCGTATAGCGCGAGCGGTTTGTCACGGGTGGAGATGTCCGGTAGCTGCAGCCTGAACCAGGTGGTTTGGGTTGCGTCGGGAGTACGGATGGTACCGGCCTGGCGCAGCAAGGCGACCGGCGGTGCAAACGGCAGGCTCACGGACTGCCACTCTGCAGGCAAGGCCTGGCTATTGAAATTTGCAGGTGTCAGCGGGTCGTATCCGGTGCTTTGCTGCACCTGCCATTCGATTTTCTGCGCATGCAGGTCGACGCTGGAGTCACTATAGCCACCGAAAGAAAAAGCTCCCACCAAAATCAGCAGCACTACTGAAAATATCAGCAGTATGGTCGAGATCAGGGATGGCCGTTGATTCATGCTGGCAGCAGCCCGATGCGGAAGATCAAAGGAAAGGGGCACATCGCTGGGCGCTAGCTCGACAGCAAGCCCTGGGTCCTGGCCTCATACAATGCTTCGGCTTTGGAAGTGACCTTTAGCTTGCTATAAATACGACGGACAAAAGTACGCACGGTGAAATGCGAGAGCTGCATCAGCTTGGCGATTTCCTGCGTGGTGAAACCTTTGCTGATGAAGTCCAGTACTTCCCGCTCACGTGTGGAAAGCAGGGCGGAGTTATCTTCGGCTGGTGCCTGCTCTTCGGTAGTGACCGGGGCACTGGTACGAAAACGGGCCAGGATCTGGCGCGCGATGATGGGGCTGATAGGGCTGCCGCCACTGGCTATGCTGCGGATTTCATCGATCATCCGGGTCGGGGAACTATCCTTCAGCAGGTAACCGGCCGCACCGGATTCTATTGAACGCATGACATGCGTCTCATCACCGAAATTGGTGCTCACCATAATGCTGCAGCTAGGCCACAGCAGGACTGCAGCCTTGATCACATCTATCCCCGAGCCATCAGGCAAGCCGAGATCGACCAGCAAGACATCTGCCGGTGCGCCTTGTAATAAGGCCAGGCCTTCGGCGCGGGTACCGGCGGAACCGGACAGATGCATATCGGGTGCATCCTGCACCACCTTGCTTAAGGCGGCGCGAAAACCAGGGTCATCCTCGACGATGACGACATGGATGGGCAGGGACTCGGAGCTATTGATAGGTGAATTCATGGGTCAGCCATTCTACGCCCGGTGTTTACACTTGTGTGTAGCACATTTGTTCTACATACAAAGGTAGCCGCAATCCCTATAGTCATGCCACAAAAAAAATACCATACAAGCGCACACCGTCCTGACGGGACGACAGCGCAGTTGGTCTGGTCGCTTGCTGACTGAAACAAGCGCCTGTTGTCGTCTTATAGGGAAGAATAAAAATGAACCACATCTACCGGCTGGTCTGGAGTTCCTTGGCACAAGCATGGGTTGCTGTTGCAGAAAATGCAAGAGCGCATGGCAAAGCAACACGGGCGGGCAAGCTGCCTGCAGCACTTGGAAGTACACTCATACTTCTGTCCGGAGCCATGCTTATCGCTCCTACCGTCCATGCGGCGAATGCTGCCGATGCGACGGTGACACTGGGTAGCGGCAGCGTCAGCACGGTAGGCAACACCACCACCATCAAGCAGAATTCGCAAAACCTCGCCATCGACTGGGTCGGTTTGTCGACAGCCGCCAACGAAGCGCTGATCTTCAACCAGCCTAACTCTTCCGCCATCGCACTCAATCGCATTACCGGCTCCAGCCCGAGCACCTTGCTCGGCAGCCTGACGGCGAACGGACAAGTCTTCATCCTCAATCCTAACGGTGTGTTGTTCGGCGCAGGCTCGCAAGTCAACGTCGGCGGCCTGGTGGCTTCGACGCTGGGCATGAGCAATGCTGATCTGCAGGCGGGGCGCATGGTCTTTGCGCTGGATGGCAATACGAATGGCAGTGTGGTTAACCAGGGCAAGATCAATGCAGCGGATGGCGGTTACATTGCGTTGATCGCCGCTACGGTACGTAATGAAGGTGAGATCAATGCCAAACTGGGAACAGCCTTGCTGGCGGCCGGTAACAAAGTCACACTGAATATCAATAATGGCAGCCTGCTTGCATACAGCATAGACCAGGGAGCATTGAATGCTTTAGCCGAGAACAAGCAGTTGATACAGGCCAATGGCGGTCAGGTACTGATGTCGGCCAAGGCGCTGAATACGCTGACGACAGCAGTCGTCAACAATACCGGCCTGATCGAAGCGAAGACGATCGAGAACCGCAACGGACGCATCATGTTGATGGGTGACATGGAGGTCGGTACGGTGAATGTGGCAGGTACGCTGGATGCCAGTGCGCCGACCAGCGGCAACGGCGGCTTCATCGAAACCAGTGCGGCGCACGTGAAAATCGCTGACGATGCACTCATCACCACTAGGGCAAACAGTGGCACCAGCGGTAGTTGGCTGATAGATCCGGTCGATTTCACGGTAGCCGCCAGCGGTGGCGATATCACCGGCAAGGCGCTTTCGACGCAGCTCGCGAATAACGGCCTGGTCACTATTATGAACACGCAGGGTGCGAGTGGCACGGCAGGCGATATCAATGTCAATGATACAGTCAGCTGGAGCAGCAACAGCGTCCTCGAACTGATCGCGCAGCGCGATATCAACTTCAATGCTGCTGTGACAGCTACCGGCACGACTGCAGGTTTGAAGTTAACGTATGCCGGCGATTACAAAGTCAAAGCGCCGATTACTTTAAGTGGCAGCAACTCCACGCTCAATATCAACGGTAATAATTACACCCTGATACGCAGTATGTCACAGCTGGACCTGCTGGATGGCAGTAACTCCGTGACGAATACAGGCACGGCGCGCCAGCTCAATGGCTACTACGCGCTGGCGCAAGACCTGGATGCGGCCGGTACAACTTATACAAAGAGCTTGCTGGGTAGCAGTAGCAGTACCACCTTCCTCGGCACCTTTGCCGGCATGGGGCATACCATCAGCAATCTCACCATCAATGCCGCAGGTGGCGCAGGTTTGTTTGGCTTGATAGGTGCAGGGTCTGTGGTACGTGACCTGGGTATGGTAGGCGGCAGTATTTATGGTGCGAATGGCGACGTCGGCGCGATAGCAGGGCGCAATTCTGGCGGCACTATCAATAATGTCTATGCAACCGGGATGATGGTAGGCGGGACGACTCGCATCGGCGGCATACTGGGTTATCTGAATGGCGGCACGCTCAGTAATTCATACTCCAATGTGACTGTCGTCGGTGGTAATAGCAGCAGTGGTGGACTGGTAGGTACCAATAGCGGCAGTATCTCTAACTCTTATGCCGAGGGTGAGATAAGCGGTGGCGGGCTGGTGGGTGGTTTGGTCGGCACCAATAATGCCGGTGCGTCGATTACCCAATCCTATGCGAGCGGCAATGTCATTGGTAATTTTGGCGGTAGCCGTGCCGGTGGACTGGTCGGATTGAATTCCGGCGCTATCAGCTACGCTTATGCAAGCGGTGCCGTATCCGGGGATAGCCTGGTAGGTGGGTTGGTAGCCTGGAATTACCCTGGCGGATCGATCAGCAATGCTTATGCCAGCGGCAATGTCACACTTGTTGTCAATCCGGCCCTTTCCGGTACCTATGCCGGTGGTTTGATCGGTTCCGATAGCTCAACGACTACAAATGCAGTCTGGGATAGCAGTAGCTCCGGGCATGTAAGCTATACCGGGACTATCGGCAGCGCAACGAACACTACCGACGTCAATGCAGGCAACCGTTACCAACATAGTGCGTATAGCGCGCTGGGAAGCTGGCAAGAAACTGCGACCGGCTCCGGTGTCTGGATCGCCTATGACGGCAGCAACAATCCGCAATGGGTGATGGTCGAAGGTTCGACCCGTCCTTTCCTCTACAGCGAATGGTCGACCACGGTGGGCAATGCACATCAGTTGCAATTGATGGCAGCGAACCTCTCTGCAAACTACACACTTGCAAAAAACATAGACCTCAGCGCGGCACACGGCAGCAATGCCAGCGGCATGTGGAACGCAACTGGTTTTGCGTCCATCGGAAATTCGCTGGCAGCTTTCAGTGGAACGCTGGACGGGAAAAATTACAAGATCAGCAATTTGCAAATCATAAAACCTACGTCCGATAATGTCGGATTGTTTGGTGTGACGGCAGTTGGCAGCAAGGTGCAGAATGTCGGCCTGGTGTCGGCTTCTGTTAGCGGCCAGACCCAGGTTGGTGGCTTGGTCGGATATAACCGGGGCGAGCTAAGCAATGTCTCGGTGCAAGGCCAGATTTCAGGAGGGATTAGTGTCGGCGGCCTGGCCGGCCTCAACATGGGCACTATCAATGCCAGTTATGGCAACGCGGTAGTGAGTTCACAGTCGGGCTTTGTTGGTGGTCTGGTCGGATCAAACTCCGGAAGGATCAGCAATTCATATGCCGATGGCAATGTGAGCGCTGATCGGGATGTGGGCGGCCTGGTTGGCGCTAACGAAGCAACTGGCATCATTGAAGGTAGTTATGCGGCAGGCCAGGTAAACGTCTATCAAGCAGGTGGTGGCCTGGTCGGATCGAACAGGGGCACCATTTCGAATAGCTATGCCATGGCAAGTGTCAGCGGTGTGGCTATTGCCGGCGGTCTGGTCGGGGTGAACGACGGCACCATTTCGAATAGCTATGCTAACGGCGCGGTGCTTGTTGGCGTTGCAGGAGGTGGTTTCATTGGTATGAACAATGGCGCTGTCAACTCCTCGTTCTGGAATAGCGACACGAATAGCACAGGTGTGGGAGCGGGAGTAAACACCGGTGTGACGGGTATCAATCATGCGCAGGCACAACTGGCATCCACCTTCGTGAGTGCAGGTTGGGACATGGGCACAACTGGCGGTACCTCAACCATCTGGCGTATCTATGACGGCCTGAGCGGCCCCCTGCTGCGCTCCTTCCTGACACCGGTTACAGTCAGCGCAACTGTCAATAGCAAGACTTACGATGGCAGCGGGACGATGGCAAACGGCTACACGCCTGTCGCAGGCGTGACGCTAAGTGGCAGCCTGGTTTTCACGAGTTCCAAAAATGCCGGCAGCTATAGCAGCAGCGACGGCACCCTGCAACAAGGCGGCTTGTCTTCGACCCAGCAGGGTTATGACATCAGCTATGCCGATGCCAGCCTGACCATCAACAAGGCTAACCTGACCGTCACCGCGGGTAGCGCAAGCAAAACCTATGACGGCACCACCACGGCATCCGGCACGATAAACGTGGGCACACTGGCCGGTGCCGGTGACCTGGTTAATTCCGGCGGATCGCTAGCCTTTGACGATAAGAATGCAGGCAGCGGCAAGACCGTCATCGCCAGCGGCGTCACCATCAAGGATGCTGCAAACGGCGATGTTACCGACAACTACAACATCAGTTACGTCAACAACACTAGCGGTTCCATCGCGAAAGCGAACGTGACCTTGAATGTGACGGATGTCACTAAAACCTACGATGGCACGAACAATGCAGCGGCCGCATTGGCAGTGCAGAGCGGGCAGTTGTACGGCCTGGATGAAGTGACTGCCGGCAGTTTTAGTTTCAACAACAAGGATGCCGGTAACAACAAAACGGTGAGTGCGTCCGGCGTCACAGTGAACGACGGCAATAACGGCAACAACTACAACGTCACCGTGGTCGACAGCAGCAATAGCACGATCAATCGCGCCGCGCTCACGGTCACGGCGAACGATGCCAACAAAGTGTTTAACAACCTGGCTTACGTTGGCGGCAATGGCGTGACCCTGAACGGGCTGGTGCATGGTGAAACCATAGCCGATCTGCAGGGTGCGCTGGCTTATGGTGGTACCGCGCAAGGTGCGACAGGTGCGGGGAACTACATCATTTCAGCAAACGGCTTGAGCAGTTCCAACTATGCAGTAACTTTTGTCGACGGTACGCTTGTTATACGTCCGGCCGTGTCCGTTCCGACCGGCGTTGTTCCTGGTGAACTGCTGCCAGCCTACCAAACGGCCATACGTAACAGCGATAGTGATTTGCGTCAAAACAATGACGGCAAGGATGAAGACTTGAAAGTCGCCGCCTTCCAGCCGCCAATAGAAAAAAATGATGCTGCAGATGCTGCACGGCCGACACCGCGCCTGACGATTTCTTCTTGCGGCCTGCAACTTCCGGCAGACGCTGGCAATTCAGTATGCCAATAATCAGGCGAGCGGAATAAAGCAGCGCATATCAAGGAGAAAAAGTGAATCATACCTATCGACTGGTCTGGAGCCAGCTCGCCCGTGCTTGGATAGCCGTCGCGGAAAATGCCAAGGGTAAAGGCAAATCCATCGGTGCAGGTAAGTTGTTGGCTGCGGCGCTTGCTGTGGCAGCTGCCTTTCCGGTTTCCTCCACATACGCGGCGAACGCCGCCGATGCGACGGTGACACTGGGTAGTGGCAGCGTCAGTACGGTAGGCAAAACCACCACCATCAAGCAAAATTCGCAAAATCTCGCCATCGACTGGGTCGGTTTGTCGACAGCCGCCAACGAAGCGCTGATCTTCAACCAGCCCAACTCTTCCGCCATCGCACTCAATCGCATTACCGGCTCCAGCCCCAGCACCTTGCTCGGCAGCCTGACAGCGAACGGACAAGTCTTCATCCTCAATCCTAACGGTGTGCTGTTCGGCGCAGGCTCGCAAGTCAACGTCGGCGGCCTGGTGGCTTCGACGCTGGGCATGAGCAATGCCGATCTGCAAGCGGGGCGCATGGTCTTTGCGCTGGATGGAAATACGAATGGCAGCGTGGTCAACCAGGGCAAGATCAATGCAGCGGATGGTGGTTATGTCGCGCTGATCGCCGGTACGGTACGTAATGAAGGTGAGATCAATGCCAAACTGGGAACAGCCTTGCTGGCGGCCGGTAACAAAGTCACACTGAATATCAATAATGGCAGCCTGCTTGCATACAGCATAGACCAGGGCGCATTGAATGCTTTAGCCGAGAACAAGCAGTTGATACAGGCCAATGGCGGCCAGGTACTGATGTCGGCCAAGGCGCTGAATACGCTGACGACAGCAGTCGTCAACAATACCGGCCTGATTGAAGCGAAGACGATAGAGAACCGCAACGGACGCATCATGTTGATGGGTGACATGGAGGTCGGTACGGTGAATGTGGCAGGTACGTTGGATGCCAGTGCGCCGACCAGCGGAGATGGCGGTTTCGTTGAAACCAGTGCCGCGAGCGTGAATGTGGCGAGCGGGACCAGGGTTATTACCCGTGCGGCGAGTGGACTGGGTGGCAATTGGCTGATAGATCCGACCGATTTCACCATCACCGCAGGGAGCGGTACAAACAACGGCAGCAGCATAGGGGCTGACACACTGTCTTCCAATCTGGCGGATGGCAATATCACGATTGCGACTTCGGCTGCAGGTACAGGCAATGGCGATATCTTCGTCAATAGCGCAGTAAGCTGGGCCGCTGATAGCGTGCTGACCTTAACTGCACATCGCAACATCAATTTCAATACAGCACTTACTGCCAGTGGTACCAACGCAGGCCTGGAACTAAACTATGGCGGTGACTACATCGTCAAGGCGCCGATTACATTAAGCGGCAGCAATTCCACACTCAAGATCAATGGCAATAGCTATACCCTGATCCGTAGCATGGCGCAGCTGGATGCACTGGATGGAACCAACGCGACCAGCAATAGCGGGATAAGGGTGTCAACCGATGGCTACTATGCATTGGCGCAAGACCTGAATGCAGCGGGAATCACCTACGTGACCCATCTGTTGGGCACCAGTCCCCTGACTTTTGGCGGCACCTTCGCGGGACTCGGGCATACCATCAGTAACCTGACCATTAATTCATCCTCTACCAGCGGTTTATTTGGTGCGATCGGCGCGGCCGGTGTGGTACGCGATATGGGCATCGTCGGCGGCAATATTAGCGGGGGTGCTACTGCGGGTGCAATTGCTTCAAGCAACAATGGCACCATCAGCAATGTGTATTCAACTGCAAATATCAGTGGTACGCAAAATGTAGGCGGTCTTGTTGGCCTCAATAATAGTACGGGGACTTTGTTTAATTCTTATGCCAGCGGGAACGTGAGTGGCACGACTAACGTTGGTGGACTATTGGGGCAGAACGTCTCGGGTACGATCAGCAAGTCCTATGCTACAGGTAATGTCAGCGGCGGAGACTCTACTGGCGGTTTGATCGGCTTCCAATATAGCAGCGACCTGACAAATGTCTACGCTACGGGAAATGTAACAAGTTCAGGCAAATACGTGGGTGGCCTGATCGGACAGTTGTTATTGTCCAATATCAGTAATACCTATGCTACCGGTGATGTAACCGGCAGTGGCTATACGGGTGGCCTGGTCGGTTGGCAGCGCTCGAGCAATATCAGTAATAGTTACGTTACCGGTACGCTGTACGCAGTGGCACCTGGAGAGTATATGGGTGCTCTGGTCGGGATGAGGAGTACCGGGGATATCCGCGCTTCCTTCTGGCGTGACAGGGGGCTGGGCGGCGTCGGTTTCAACATGGGCACCGGCTCAGTAAGTAATTCGCGCGGCCTGACCGCGGCCGAGTTCGGTAACGCCGCAACCTTTACGGCAGCGGGCTGGAACGCCAGCAATATCGGTGGCGACGGTACGGTCTGGCGCATCTATGATGGCAAGGACGGTCCCTTGTTACGTAGCTACCTCACGACTTTGACCCTGGCCGATACAGTTGTTGACTACAACGGCACTACGCGAACTGGTGCCAGCACAGCATTGGCCGGTGTGTTGGGCAGCGTTGCCCTGGCCCGTGATGCCGGTAGCGTGGCCACCAACTATTATTCCGCACAACAAGGTTACGACATCGTTGGTGGTGGCCTCACTATCAACAAGGCCAATCTCACGGTGTCGTCTGCAAATATTGATAAAACCTACGACGGTACATTATCTGCCTCGGGTAACCTGGTAGTGGTAGCTGGTACCGTGTATACAGGCGACCAACTGGGCGGGGGTATTTTTTCCTTCGAGGATAAAAATGTCGGCAGCGGCAAAACGGTAAAAACTTCGGGTGCGGTTGTGGGTAATGGCATAAGTAACGCCAACTACAATATTACGTATGCGGACAATACCAACAGCATCATCAGGCAGGCGAATCTGACGGTTACCGCTGGCAGTGTTACAAAAACCTACGATGGTACGCTCAGTGCAGCAGCGAATGCGGTAGTAGGGGCATTGGCCGGAGCCGCTGCCGGAGAAACGATAGGCACTGCAGCCAGCCAGGTATTCACCGACAAAAATGCAGGTGCCGGCAACAAGACGGTGCAAGCCAGCGGCCTGACGATCAAGGATAGCGGCAATGTTGATGTGACCGGCAATTACAACATCACTTACGTCGACAACACGACCAGTACCATCAACAAGGCCGATCTTACGGTTACCGCGAACGGCGTCAGCAAAACCTATGACGGTACTACCGCAGCCATCGGCACTGCCACGGTAGGTATCCTGGCCGGGGTGGCTGCCGGTGATGTTGTCAATGCGGCGGCTACGCTCAGTTTTACCGACAAGAATGTCGGAGCAGGCAACAAGACAGTACGAGCCAGTGGCCTGACCCTCAAGGATGGCAACAATGCCGATGTCAGTGGCAATTACAACATCAGCTATGTTGATAACACCAGCAGTACCATCAACCAGGCCGCGTTGAGCATCAGTGGTATCACGGCCGCTGACAAGGTCTACAACGCCAGCGATGTGGCAGGCATTAACACCACAGGTGCGCAGTACCATGGCTTGTTTGCCGGAGATGTGGTGAATGTCATGGCCACTGGATTATTCAACGACAAGAACGTCGGCAACGGTAAAACCGTTACCTTGAGCAGCACTTACAATGGGGCTGATACAGGCAACTACATTATTACTGACCAGGCCACGACCACTGCGAGTATCAGCCAGGCCGCGCTGAGCATCAGTGGCATCACTGCGGCCGACAAGACCTATAACGCCAGCGATGCGGCCAATGTCAGTAGTGCGGGTGCGCAGTATCACGGTTTGTATGCTGGGGACGTGGTCAATGTTGCCGCCACAGGCTCGTTCAGTGACAAGAACGTGGGCACAGGTAAAACAGTCAATCTCAGCAGTACATATAGCGGTGCCGATTCCGCCAATTACATCATCACTGACCAGGCCACGACTACGGCGAGCATCAGCCAGGCAACGCTGAGCATCAGTGGCATTACAGCTTCCGATAAGACTTACAACGCCAGCGATGCGGCCGGCATTAGCACCACAGGTGCGCAATACCACGGTTTGTATGCAGGCGATGTGGTGAGCGTTACGGCTACCGGTTTATTCAGCGACAAGAATGCCGGCGAGAATAAAACGGTCAACCTGAGCAGCAACTACAGTGGAGCTGACGTAGCGAACTACCTCATCACGGATCAGGCTACGACGGTAGCGAGCATCCAGCGTGCCAGCCTGACGGTATCGAGTTCGGACGTGGTCAAAACCTATGACGGCAACACAAGTGCTGCAGGCAGTGCGGTGGTGGCGGCAGGAACGCTCTTTGCCGGGGATAGCCTGAGTGGCGGTAGCTACGCATTTGATAATAAAAACGCAGGCAACGGGAATAAAATCGTCCACGTCTCAGGTGTAAGTGTCGGCGATGGTATCAATAGTGATAACTACGACCTTAGTTACGTCAGCAACTCCAGCAGCACCATCAACAAAGCTGATTTAACGGTACAGGCAAACGGCATTAGCAAAGTGTATGACGGCGGCCTGACGGCACAGGTCACGTATCTTGATACGGCATTTGCGGGTGACCAATTGATATACACAGGCAACGCCAGTTTCAATGACAAAAATGTAGGTGGCGGAAAAACTATCAACGTCAGCGGCATCATGGTCGGTGGCATCGATGCGGGCAACTACAACCTGCTATCAAATACCGCGGCTACCAGCGCTGATATTACACCGGCTGCGCTGACGGTAACGGCCAATTCCGACAGCAAGTTCTATGACGGTATAGCCTACAGCCAGAACAAAGGCAGCACCATCACCGGTTTTGTGGGCGGTGAATCAATCGCAGACCTGAACGGCGTACTGACGTATGGCGGGAATGCACAAGGTGCGAAAGACATCGGTCATTACACAATTACGAATGCCGGTCTGAGCGGTTCCAATTACGTGCTTACCTTTGTTGATGGTGTTGTCCGTATCCTTCCGGTAGGGCAGGCGAGTGCGGCAGTGGGAGGTCCTGCCTTGGCTCCCGCATATGAGGCGGTGTTGTCTGGCAACAGCCGCCTGGATGCATCGCAGCCGCAGACACCCGCTGCGGAAATCCTGGCCTTAAATGTACCCAAATCGACCAGCAGAAATGCAGACCAGCCACCTACGCCACGCCTTACTGTTTCAGCTTGCGGCATGAACTTGCCGCCTGCAGCGAATCAGGGTGGCTGTTAATCATTATTCCTTTTAATTTTCAGGTTTCTTATGACCAGCTATATCCGTAGCAAGCAAACTCCTTTCCTTTGTGCGCTGACACTCACGCTGTTGTACAGCACAAACAGCACAGCACAAACACTGCCCAATGCCGGCCAGATCCTGCGCGAGTTGCAGCAGCAACCTGAGTTGGTCGCGCCGAAGGCCGGGCCAACGCTGGAAGTGGAGGAGCGCACGCTGAATGCGACCGCCGACCAGGGCAGCAGCTTCGCCCTGAAGACAATCACCATCACCGGCAACACGACCTTTACGCAAGCAGAGCTGCATGCACTGGTGAGCGACCTGGAAGGCGGTACACGTACACTGAAAGATTTGAATGCAGCGGCTGAACGCATTACCGTTTACTACCGCGAACAGGGTTATCCGGTCGCACGTGCCTACTTGCCTGCGCAGGAAATCAAGGATGGCGTGGTGACGATCGCCGTGGTTGAAGGGCGCATCGCAGCCCGGCAATTGAATAACAAATCACACCTGTCCGATGAACGCGCCGCGGCCTATCTGGATCGTTCGGGCAAGGGTGGGGTGATACGCAGCGACAGCATAGACCGTGGCTTGTTGCTGCTGAACGATACGCCGGGCGTGACGAATGCGCGCGCGACACTGCAACCGGGTGCCAGTGTCGGCACCTCGGACCTGGTGGTGCAACTGGAGCCGGGGGCGGCATATAGCGGCAATATTGATTTCGATAATTACGGCAACCGTTATGTCGGCGCTTATCGCCTGGGCGGTACATTGAATATCAACAGCCCCTTGCAGATAGGTGATGTGTTGACGGCCAATGTGCTGACCAGCGGCAGTGGCCTCAACTATGGCCGCGTCGCTTATCAGCTGCCGGTCGGTAGTGATGGCTTGCGCGTGGGTGCGGCTTACTTTGAAACCCGCTATGAACTGGACAAGGAATTCAAAAGACTGGATGCGCATGGTACTGCCAGCAGTGCCAGCATCTTTGCGGCTTATCCTTTCATTCGCAGCCAGTTCAGCAACCTGAACGGTACGCTGAGCTGGGAACAAAAGAACCTGAGCGATAGCGTGGATGCGACTGCCACCACTACCGACAAGCGCGCCAAGCTGCTCACGGCCGGTCTCTTCGGTACACGGCAGGATGCCTTTGGCGGTGGCGGCATCAATAGCCTGAGCCTGTCTGCGATCTTCGGCCAGCTCGATATCAAATCAGCGTCGGCATTGATTATTGACAATGCATCGGCGAAGACGAATGGCAACTACTCGCGCTGGTCATACAACCTCGCGCGCCTGCAGCGTATCAGCGACAGCAATAGCCTGTACCTGACCGTCTCGGGACAGGAAGCCGGCAAGAACCTGGACTCGTCCGAGAAATTCGCACTGGGTGGCGCTACCGGGGTACGTGCTTATCCGCAAGGCGAGGGCATAGGTGATGAAGGCGTGCTGGCAAGCATCGAGTTGCGCCATACCTTCATGACCGGTTTGCAGGGTAGCGTGTTTTATGACACCGGCTCGGTCAAGATCAACCACACACCGTTCGGCCCGCCGCAAACGAATACGCGTACCTTGTCCGGTGCCGGCGTGGGTGTGAACGCATTCCTTGCGAATGTGCAGATCAAGGCATCGCTGGCCTGGCGCACATATGGCGGTGCGCCTACCTCGATTCCTGAATGGAGCAGCCGTGGACCGACTGCATGGTTGCAGGCCAGCCTGGGCTTTTAACGCGGAGGAAATGCCATTCGGCATCTAGTGACAAAATGAAGAGCGGCAAGTACCCTGTACTTGCCGTTTATTTTTTCCGGGAATGATGATGCCGAATACAAACAATGATTTGAGCGCACGTACGCGTCAACCTGATGACGTCAGCCGTGTCCTGGTGCAGGCTTTGGAAACGGGCGATATTGAAACCTCGCTTGCCGTGTATGAACCGGGTGCCGTATTGTTTTCCAAATCAGGCCGCACCATGACCGGATTCGACGAAATACGTAAAAACAATGCGGCATTGATAGCACTCAAGCCCAAGTTCGATATCGCCTTCATCAAGTTCACACTGAGTGGCGATGGCACATTGGCGACCAATCGCATGAAAGCGGATTTGTCGTGGAAAGATGCGGAAGGGAAGTTGGTACAAGCCAGCGTGGACACACTGGAAGTCTTGCGTAAGCAGGAAGACGGGTCGTGGCGTTACATCATCGACGACCCGTATGGCAGTATGCGCGCGAATTTGAACGAACGCTGATTCGTTCAAATCCGGGCATCGCGGATATTACGATTTAGCCTTGCTGCGACGGCTCAGGAAACGCTCGAGGTCTGACGTGCGTTGTTCTGCGTGCAGGCGGGTGCAGCTGAAGTATTCGATATCCTTCAGGATGCTGCCCTTGTTGTAGATGCTGACGGTCTTGCAATCCTGTTCGACGAATTTGCTCCATTCCTTCTGGGCAATGCGCAATTGCTTCTTGGTCGCAACGTAAGGGATACCTTCCTGGTCCTGTGCCGGGATTTGCTTCAGCAAGGCCTTGTAAACGGTGTCCAGCTTCTCTTGCGCCTTTTGATCCGCTTCCTTGGCGCAGGCATTCATTTCCTGCGGTGTACCTTTGGAGAGGCAAGGATCAACCTGTTGCGCGAATGCGGCTACCGGGAGCAAGGTCAAAAAAGCCAGTGTAATTTTATTCATCGTATCCCTATCGTGGTTGTGTTTTGCTGACTGCTAGGCCTGTAGCCTACCGCGACAGCTTGCTTGATATTTTGATTAACGTCAATAAAACTGCTGTGCAGCCTCAGGTTTTCAGGCGATAACCGGTCTTGAAAATATACCAGACCGCTGCCATGCAGGCGCTCAGGAATACCAGTGTCATCACGATACTGACTACCACGCTGACATCCGATACGCCATAGAAGCTCCAACGGAAACCACTGATGAGGTAAACCACCGGGTTCAGCAGCGCGATCTTTTGCCATACCGCCGGCAACATGCTGATCGAATAAAAGCTGCCGCCAAGGAAGGCCAGCGGCGTCACGATCAGCATCGGGATGATTTGCAGTTTCTCGAAGCCGGTGGCCCAGATCCCGATAATGAAACCAAACATGCTGAAGGTGACTGCAGTCAGGATCAGGAAGGTAATCATCAATAGCGGATGCGCGATTTCAAACGAGACGAAGAGGCGCGCCGTCGCCAGTATCAGGACACCGAGGATGATGGACTTGGTAGCAGCTGCGCCGACATAGCCAATCACGATTTCGACATAGGACACCGGGGCGGACAGGATCTCGTAAATCGTGCCTGCATATTTCGGCATGAAGATGCCGAAGGAAGCATTCGAGATACTCTCGGTCATGAGCGCCATCATGATCAGGCCCGGTACGATGAACGCACCGTAGCTGACGCCGTTGACTTCCACCATGCGCGAGCCGATGGCGGCGCCGAACACGACGAAGTAAAGGGAAGTGGAGATGACCGGCGATGCGATGCTCTGCATCAGCGTGCGCCAGGTGCGTGCCAGTTCGAATTTATAGATGGCGCGGATTGCGTAGATATTCATGCTGGCGCCCTTACCAAATTAACGAAGATTTCTTCCAGCGAGCTTTGGCTGGATTGCAGGTCCTTGAAGTCGATGCCGTTTTCGCCAAGCTTCTTCAGTAACTCGGCGATGCCGGTCTGTTCGCTTTGCGCATCGAAGGTATACACCAGCTCATTGCCGTCGTCTGACAATTCCAGTTGCCAGTTCGCCAGCTCGGCCGGAATCGTTTGCAGCGGATGTTGCAGGTGCAGGCGCAATTGCTTCTTGCCCAGCTTCGCCATCAACGCCGCCTTGTCTTCCACCAGGATCAGTTCGCCTTTGCGGATCACGCCTATGCGGTCGGCCATTTCTTCGGCTTCTTCAATATAGTGGGTGGTAAGGATGATGGTCACGCCGCTTTCACGCAGGCCGCGCACCATTTCCCACATATCGCGGCGCAGCTCGACGTCGACACCGGCGGTCGGTTCATCGAGGAAGAGGATTTGCGGCTCATGCGATAGCGCCTTGGCAATCATCACGCGGCGCTTCATGCCGCCTGACAGTGCAAAGATCTTCGAATCTTTCTTTTCCCACAGCGACAGCGAACGCAAGACTTTTTCAATATGCGCATGGTCTTTCGGCTTGCCGAAAATGCCACGGCTGAAATTGACCGTGGCCCAGACCGTTTCAAATGCATCGGTCGACAGCTCTTGCGGCACCAGGCCTATCTTGGTCCGCGCGGCGCGGTAATCCTGCACGATGTCATGGCCATCGGCGAGGACGGTACCGCTGCTTGGATTGACGATGCCGCAAATGATGCTGATGAGGGTGGTCTTGCCGGCGCCGTTCGGGCCGAGCAGCGCGAAGATTTCGCCGCGACGGATCTCGAGATCGATGCCCTTGAGCGCCTGGAAGCCGGACGCATACTGCTTGGTCAGGCCTTTGACGGAAATAATGGATTGCAAACTGCCTCCGTTGTATTGGATGCCGCCGCCGGGCAGGGTATGCAGGCGGTGGCAATCTTTATATGGTTGGTGGTGCCGGCTGCGGCTTGGTGCGGATAAAGCGACAGCTTGAAGTGCCACTTGATGCTGAAATTCAAGACCACATTATCGCAGCGTAACGATATCTTTGCTTTCCAGCAGTTTTTTATCGCTGCCGCGCTTGGCAACGATCAGCATCGCCTTGCCGATTTGTTCGGTGGTGGTGATTTGTTGCGGGAAGATGGCGCGGAAAAGCGGGAACATTGGTGCCGCCAGGGTGTAAAAGAATTGGTAGAGCGCGGTCTTCGAGCGTACGCCGTGCAAAGGCTGGATTACGCCGGGGCGGAACATATAGGCGCGCAAAGGCAGGCGTAGCAGGGCGTTTTCGGTTTTACCCTTGACCCTGGCCCACATTACCTTGCCTTGTTCCGAGCTGTCAGTGCCGGCACCGGAGACATAGGTAAACACCATATTCGGGTTCAAACGGGCCAGAACGGTGGCCGCCGCCAGCGTCATGTCATAGCTGATGCGGGCATAATCGGCTTCCTTCATGCCGACCGAAGACACGCCGAGACAAAAGAAACAGGCGTCTATGCCACTTAACTCCGCCTCGATGTTGCTGTAATCGTACAGATCGGGATGAATAATTTCGCACAGTTTCGGGTGCTGTTGGCCGGTCGGATTCCGTCCTAAAACAAGCACTTGTGTCACATCCGGGTCGAGCAGGCATTCGCGCAGTACACCCTGGCCGACCATGCCGGTCGCGCCAAAAATCAAAATTTTCATTCCATTCCCCCGGGTTCTTTCCAGACAGTATTTATTATCCGCCGTATTAGGTAGATACTTGCATCAATGAAATACGTTTTAAAGATCCTTCATCGAGAGGCCGCTACTACATAAGGGCGGTCTTTTAATACGCAAGTTGAATAGGGCCCTGCGCGGCATGACATGTGTATGTTAATGACTAAACGGATCTGCTTGCTCGTGTTCCTGTCCATCCTGGCCCTGGCCAGGGTCGCGCAGGCGGGGACGGTTGTGCTGGAGCCGGGGCGTGACAGCTACCTGGTGCACGCAATAGTCGATGTACTGGAAGACCCGACAGGTCGCCTCAGCTTTGATGAAGTCAGCAAAGAGCCGCCTGTTGTTGCATTCCAGCAATACGACGTCGGCCAGTTCAGCTTCGGTTTCACCAAATCGGCTTACTGGTTCCGTTTCGAAGTCCTCAACCCTTCAGCCATACCGCACAATATGATCCTGGTCCTGCGTACTGCATGGCTGGACAAGATCAGCATCTACCAGCCTGACGGCAGCGGCGGCTACAAGGAAACCCGGCTCGGTGACAGCCTACCGTTTAGTGAACGCCCTCATCCGCATCCACAGTTCCTGGTCGACCTGGAGGCAGCTCCGGGGCCACAGACTTATTACCTGCGCATCAGCAGCACGCAAGCCTTTCTGTCGCCGATCGAGTTATGGGATGCACAAGCCTTCCATGACAATGACCGCTCGCTGCTCGGCTACTTCGGCATGTTCTATGGCGTGGTCCTGGTCATGCTCTTGTACAACGCCTTTATCTGGGTTTCGACGCGGGATCGCAGCTATCTGTATTACTGCCTGTACCTGGGCGCCTTTTTCATCATGAATTTTTCCTACAACGGCTTTTCCTTCCAGTACCTGTGGCCGGATTCGCCGCGTTGGTCCAACTGGACTTACACCAGCTGGGTCTTCCTTTATCAATTGATGGCGATCATTTTTGCGATGGTCTTCCTCGAAACGTCCAAGCGCCTGCCGCGCATGCACCGCCTCTTGTCTGTGTTCCTCTATGTGATGAGCGCCGCATGGCTGCTTTCCATCCTGTTCGCGAGCCCGGTTTTCCATAATGCGACCGGCGTGTACTTTGTTTTCCTGTATTCACCATTGACTGCGGTTGCAGGCTTCCTGGCCTGGCGTTCCGGCTTCCGTGCCGCACGTTTCTTTGTCGTGGCGTCGATGGGTAATCTGGTCGGGGCCTTTATTACGGCGATGACGGTCAGCGGCTTCATGCCTTACAGTTTTGCCAGCTTCCATGCGGTGGAATTCGGCATCCTGGCGGATGTGATCCTGTTGTCGCTGGCCCTGGCGGACCGTATCAAATACCTGCGCTTGCAAAACGAAGCGGCTGAAAAAGCCATCATCGAACAGAAGCTGCAATCGAATGAGTTACTGCGGCAAGCCAAGGATGATCTTGAGCGCATCGTGTCGGAACGTACCGCTGAATTGCGCAAGGCGCGGGATGAGGCGGAACGTTTGTCACGGGTCGATGCCTTGACCGGTGCATTTAACCGGCGCTATTTCAATGAAGTCGCGGCGCTTGAATTCGCCAAGGTAAGACGCCTGCATCAACCGCTTTCGGTGATTTCCTTCGATATTGATTTATTCAAGCAGATCAACGATAACTACGGCCATGCGGCCGGCGATGAAGTGATCAAGGCCGCGGCACGCGTGAGCCGGAATGCGGTGCGGGAAATTGATTTTGTTGCCCGCATAGGCGGTGAAGAGTTCGCCATCCTGCTACCCGGGTCCACGATAGAACAAGCTGCCGCGACGGCAGAGCGTTTGCGCGAACTGGTGATCGCGGAGCAGGTCAGCTATCAGGGCAAACTACTGGCATTCACGGCCAGTTTCGGCGTGGCGCAACTGAAGGATAGCGACCAGAGTTTTGAAGCCTTGCTGCAGCGTGCCGACGAAATGATGTATCGCGCAAAAAACCTGGGCAGGAACAGGGTAGCGGCTTAGTAAGGCCAATAAAAAACGCCCGGTATAAGCCGGGCGTTTTTTACATGCGGACAGGATCTGTGGAAGCGGATTAGCGATCGAAGATTTCCTGCAAGCCTTTTTGTGTGCTGATGCCATGTTGCAGCGACAGCATCAGCAGGATGCGTGCTTTCGCCGGTTTCAAGTCATCCGCCATTACCGCACCGGCTTCGAATGAAGTTTTGCCGCCGCCCTGGAAGCCGTAGCTAGGCAATACGCGACCGTTGTGGACACGGGTCGAAACCACGACTGCCACGTTTTTCGAGATCGCATATTTCACTGCTTCGAGCATCGCAACGTTCATATTACCCATGCCCAGGGCCTGTACCACTACGCCGCGCACGCCGCGATCAACTGCATTGCGCAAGGCTGCGCCGTCGGCACCGCCATACATTGCAATGATTTCGACTTCCGGCATTTTGTCGGTACGGATAGGGATGTGCATGCGACGCAACTGCGTGTAAGAGAAGGTCACACGGTCCGGGTAGACTTCACCGAGGAAGCCGTAGTCGCCTGACTTGAAGGTTTCTACATTGGCGGTATGCGTTTTGGTGACATAGCGGGCGGCATTGATTTGATTGTTCATTGCCAGCATTGCGCCCTTGTCCTTGGCTTGCGGATCGACTGCGATACGCACTGCATTGAGCAGGTTGCGCGGGCCGTCAAAGTCGGACACCGATGCATTGCGCTGCGCACCGATCAGCACGACAGGTTTGTTCGACTTGACGGTCAGGTCCAGCCAGTATGCGGTTTCTTCCAGCGTATCGGTACCGTGCGAGACGATGACACCGGCGACATCGCTACGATCCAGCGTAGTCTGTACCGCTTTGGTCAGCGCGATCCAGCGTGGCGGATCCATATAGTCGGATGGCACATTGGACAGGTTGTTGACTTCTATCGTTGCGTACTTCGCGACGTCCGGCACGGTGGCCAGCAGGTCGTCACCGGAAATGGCCGGTACCGGGGCGTTTTTGACCGGATCTATCTTCATCGCAATCGTGCCGCCGGTGGCGATGAATTGCACGACCGGTTTGTTTTGCGCGAACGCAGGCAGGGCCGCCAGGAAGAGCAGGCTAATTGCGGTTTTTTTGAATTTATTCATTCTGTCTCTCGCTCCATTGTTTTTGATATTTCTTTACTGAAAATGACGCCGGGGTCACTGCTTGTGAAAATCACAGCCACTCATTAATACCATAATCTGACATATCAGAAGCTGCCGACGGGCTTAAATTTGCAGAAAAATTTTGCCCGCCGCTGACAGCTGCAAGCAAGAAATCAATGCTAGATAAATGACTGCCACTGCGGACAGCTTCAGTTATTGTCATATTTGATCCACAGGTCTTCTGCGGAGCGCATGATGTATCCGTCCTTACTGCGCATGACAATGATCTTTTCGTTTTCACTGACGAAAGCGGTTTCCCCCACTTGCTGCAGGCGTTCAGCCAACGGTTTGCCGGCTGTTTCATTCGCTTGTCCGGCCATCAGGTCTGCCAGCAGGCTGAAGACGCCGAAGTAACTGGTGGCGTGTTTCACTTCGAGCGGCGGGCCGGCTTCTTTCGCCGCTGCCATGCCTATGAGTTTGATGGCGACCGGTACCAGCGTCAGTTTGGGACTGGGTATTTCGCGCATGCCGGCAGCCTGTAATTGATCACCGCGCATCGCCGCACCATGTGCCGGCATCAGGATGACGACGACCGGCCGGTTCGAAGCTTCAAGCTGTGTGACGAAGTGGTCGAAATCCGCCAGCAGCTTGTCCAGGCGCGGCTTATAGCTTTGCACGCTATTGATGGCGCGCGGCCCGGGCAGGATATTGCCGTCATGTAGCGTGATGCTGTTGTAGTAGAGCGCGACCGGCTTGCCGCCCGGATGTGCATGATGTTTGTTCCACCATTTGGACAATACCGAGAAATCATCATAGACCGGCGTGCCATCGAAACCATGCATGGCGACGCTGCCCCATTTGCCTTCCTCGACCCCGGTACCGGCATAAGCACTAATGGTTTCGGCGTAACGGTTGTAGCGACCGTTGTGGTTCATCACCGCGGCGGTATCGTAGCCGGCTTGGCGCAGGTTTTCGAAGAGCGAACATCCTGTTGCCGGTGCTTCTGCCAATACGCTGTCACCGGGCTGGCCGCAACTGCCACGCAATAAACGCTTCGCCGCTGCTGCGCTATGGCTGGTGGCTGAATTAAAGTTCAGCAGGACAAGGTCAAAGCGGTTCAGGAATTTCGGATAGGGCGCATCGACGAAGGCGAGGTCATCCCAGGACAGTGCGCCCGGCTGCAGGATCACGATATCGAAAGCTTGCCTGGCGTTGGCGATGGAAGGCAGGCTGAGCCGACGCTCTTTTTCTTGTGCGTAGAAAGTATCCAGCATGGCGCCCGGATCCTGTGCGCCGGCAACGAGATGCAGATTCTGGGCAGGCAAGCCGAACTGCGCCAGCAAGGGAATGAGCAGGATGCCGACAAAGACGAAGCTGCTGAAGCGCAGGCGTCCTGCCAGCAGCACATACAGCGCCAGCATGACTGCAAAGACGACGACATACCAAAGGTTGATGAAGCGCGCGAATAACTCCAGCAGGTAACTGAAGCTATAGCTGCTCATATTGGCTGCTTCGGCCAGCAGGCGATCCGGTGGCGGCAGGCTGGATTCGTAATACAGCAGTGCAATGGCGGCGATGATGGCGATGCTTTGCTGCGCGATGCGCCAGCGTGGGTGGCGGAAACTGAAGCTTACGCAGATGGCGAGCAGGAGATTGAGGTACCAGTTGAATTTAATCGCATGGTTGAAATACAGGGCGAACTTGGCAAAAAAGTACAAGCTCCAGTATTGCATCTCGGCGTCCCGGCTCGGATAGGTTGAATAGTTCTTTGCTACTGAAAAGGAACAGAATCCATTTGCTGCAAAAACCAGTCATTGCATAGCGCAGGCAAGCCAGCCTGCCTGAAAATGTATATTTTTTGCTAAGTTTTGCAAGCATACCCTGACTTGGGCGGTGCGTGGAATATTCGCGATTGTTTTGTGACGCTGGTGCCGGGATGGCGGGAAGGGAAGTATCGGGCAAGCAGGACCGGAGCAGGCGTCCGGTCTTAGTGGATACGGGTATCAGGCAACGAAGCGCTGCTCGCTTTCGGTACTTTTGCTTGATGCAGGCTGGAATGACAGCTTGTCGCGGCCTCGCAGGGCCTTGGCGTGCTGATTCTTCAAATTAAAGCGCAGACCCAGCAAATGCAGCGGGTCGGGCACCTGGTGAATGTTCAGTGTGACGGCTTTTTTCGGGCGTATGAATATCCGCTGCAACCACAATCCGGCTTCATGCGGACGCTCGACGCCCAATTGCATGGCCAGCCAATGGGTCAGGCGACGGCTGCGGCTGGCCAGCAGTGGATGCAGCACACGCATGGTGCCGTCTTCATTGCTGACGGCGATGGCCGTGTGGCTGGTTTTCATATCATTCCTTCCGCAGTTGCCGGTGTCTGTTCATTCGGTACTTTCACCTTAGCAAAGCGCCCCTGTGTCCACGAGTAAACCTTTGTTAATACGCATGTGCTGTAGTGCCGACCGCGACAGAACTTATGAAATCATCAATTGCGTTTGCAGTTGCTAACGCGTCATTGCTGCAAATCGCGGCAATCCGGGTACTCCATCGTTTTTGATATATGTCAAAGCGCTACGTTGCCGCCGTGCTTACACTCGGGGCTCATCTGGTCGCCACCATTTCGGACGCGACCGGCAACAGGAGTGAGGCATGTCAGAAACGGCAGGAACGGTGGGATCGGCAGCACTGCTACCCGTGACACAAACGGTGGAGTTCGATACCGCGCTGATCAGGAAGCTCAGCCGGCTCGGACCGCGCTATACCTCGTATCCGACGGCGGACCGCTTCAATGCCGAGTTCGGCTATCGCGATTACCTGCAGGCTGTGACCGGCGCGACGGCGCGCGGCAATATGCATCCCTTGTCGCTATACATTCATATTCCGTTCTGCGAATCGATTTGCTACTACTGTGGCTGCAACAAAATCGTCACCAAGGACAGGAGCAAGGCGGCCAACTATCTGGTTTACCTGAAACGTGAAATTGAAATGCAGGGCAAATTGCTGGCCGGTTCCAACCAGGTCGAGCAATTGCATTTCGGCGGCGGTACACCGACTTACCTCACAGATGCGCAAATGGGCGAGCTGATGCTGCACTTGCGGCGCTGGTTCAGTTTTGCACCGGATGCGGAAGGTGAATACTCGATAGAAGTCGATCCGCGCACGGTGACACCTGAGCGGGTGCATGGCCTGCGACGCCAGGGTTTCAATCGCATCAGCCTGGGTGTGCAGGACTTTGACGCCGAAGTACAAAAGGCGGTGAACCGCATCCAGCCGGAAAGCGAAACCGTTGCCATCATGGACGCGGCGCGTGCCGCCGGTTTTCGCTCGGTCAGCATCGACCTGATTTATGGCTTGCCGAAACAAAACCTGCACACCATGGAACAGACGCTGGAGAAAGTGATTGCGGCGAATCCGGATCGCATCGCCATCTATAACTATGCGCACATGCCGCACCTATTCAAGCCGCAACGACGGATTGCAGAAGCCGATTTGCCGGATGGCGAAACCAAGCTGGAGATGCTGGCGCTCTGCATCCAGCGCCTGAACGATGCAGGTTACATCTATATAGGCATGGATCATTTTGCCAAGCCGGGCGACGACCTCGCGATTGCACAAAGGCAGGGCCGCCTGCATCGCAACTTCCAGGGTTACTCGACGCATGTCGGTGCCGACCTGGTGTCTTGCGGCGTGTCGGCCATCAGTGCGATCGGTGCGACTTACAGCCAAAACGTCAAAACGCTGGATGAATATTACGAACACATAGAGCAGAACGAGTTGCCGATTGCGCGCGGCATCAAGCTGAATATGGATGATTTGCTGAGGCGCATCATCATCCAGATGCTGATGTGTAATTTTGAATTGTCGATTGCATCGATAGAGCTGGCTTATCCGATCGTCTTCAACAGCTACTTCGAGGCCGAGTTGCGCAAGTTGCGCGAACTGGAGCAGAGCGGCTTGCTCAGCATCGATGAAGAGTGGATCACGGTTACGCCGAAGGGACGTTTGCTGATACGGAATATCTGCATGGTGTTTGATCGCTACCTGGATGCGGCACGCGACACAAAAGCCGCAGACGGCGCGACCCAGCCCTTGCGCTATTCAAAGACTATTTGAACTTATGACCGGCATCTCGCTTATCCCATTCTTCATGCTGGGCCTGCTCGGCAGCCTGCATTGCGTGGGCATGTGCGGCGGGATCGTCAGCGCCTTCTCCGCGGCATCACGGCCGCAGCGTCCTTTCCCGGCAGTGGTCGTCACGATACCTACCGTTAGCCCGGCCGTATACCGCGATGCATTGCAGGTGCTGGCGTATAACGCCGGTCGCATAGGCAGCTATGCGGTGGCCGGGGCCATCGTCGGCGGTATCGCCGGCGGCGTGCACAGCCTGTCCGGTGTCGCTGCGCTGCAGGTCGGCGGCTACTGGCTGGCGAACGGCATGCTGGTGGTGCTGGGTCTCTATCTGATGGATGCCTGGCGTGGGCTGGCACGACTGGAACAGGCCGGACAGTTTTTATGGTCACGTTTGCGACCGTTGATGAAACCCTTGCTACCGATGGATACCGTCGGCAAGGCATTTGCGCTTGGCGGCCTGTGGGGTTGGCTGCCATGCGGCATGGTGTACAGCGTATTGCTGACGGCGATGTTTTCCGGCTCTGCGCTATCGGGTGCCAGTGTCATGCTGGCTTTCGGCCTTGGTACTTTACCTGCCTTGTTGGGGCTGGGCTTGCTGGGCACGCGCTTGCGTGAACTGGCGCGGCAGCGCAGTGTCAGGATCGCATGCGGCCTCATCGTACTGGCCTTCGGCGTGCTGGGTTTATTGCGTGCCGCCGGTGTGTTGTCCAACGGCTGGCTGGATATCCTGTGCATTACACCGCAGGCAGGAGTGCATTGATGGGCACAGGCTGCTATCACTGTGGTTTGGATATGCCGCCGGATGCGCATTGGAGTGTGCGGATAGACGGCGTCGATCGCGCGATGTGCTGTCCGGGTTGCGCAGCCGCGGCGCAAACCATCGTTGAGATGGGACTGGAAGACTATTACCGCAACCGTTCCGCCTTTTCAGCAAAAGTTGATGGCGCTGGCGCGCTGCCGCCAGAGTTGTTGCTCTACGATTTGCCGCAGGCACAAGAACAATTTGAACTGGATGGCGAGCATGCGGAAGCGACACTGACGCTGGAAGGCATACGCTGCGCCGCCTGCGTTTGGCTGATAGAACGCAGGCTCACACGTGTGCCCGGTGTACAGGCGGTGAACCTGAATGCGTCGACCGAACGCCTTTATGTACGTTGGAGCAAAGCGCTGTGCAAGCCCAGCGATATCCTGCAAGCAGTGCGTGATATCGGTTATCGCGCATATCCCTACGATGCGGCACGCCATGATGCGCAACTGCGCCGTGCAGGTAAAACCTTATTCCGCCAGCTCTTCGTCGCCGGTCTTTCGATGATGCAAGTGATGATGTATGCGATACCCGCGTATCTCGCCGACGACGGTACGCTGGATACCGATATGGCCGGCTTGATGCGCTGGGCCAGCCTGTTACTGACGATTCCTGCAGTTTGCTATTCGGCTTTGCCTTTCTTCCGCGGTGCGTATGCCAACCTGCGCCAGCGCGTGCTGGGTATGGATGTGCCGGTGGCGCTCGGCATCACCGCAGCTTTCGGCGCGAGTGTGGTCGCAGTGTGGCGCGGTAGCGGCGAAGTGTATTTCGATTCGGTCACGATGTTTATTTTCCTGCTGCTATGCAGCCGTTACCTGGAATTGATCGCCAGGCGCAAGGCGGCAGGTGCGCTGGAAAAACTGCAGCATGCCTTGCCGGCTTCAGCCGCACGCCTGACTGCCTATCCGGCCCAGCGTGAAGTGACCGTCGTAGCGGCAGCGGAATTGCGCGCTGGTGACTACATACTGGTCAAGCCGGGTGAAGCGATCCCGGCGGACGGCGAAATCGTGTCCGGTGAAACCTCGGTTGATATGTCCCTGCTGACAGGTGAAAGCGCAGCCTTGCGCAAACGCAAGGGCGATTACTTGCCGGGCGGTGCCATCAATATCGCACAAGCAGTGGTGCTGCGCGTCAGCAAGGTAGCGGCCGATAGTACGCTGGCAGCCTTGCTCAAACTGATAGAACGCGCCGGTAACGGCAAGCCGCGCATTGCGATGTGGGCCGATAGCGTGGCAAGCTGGTTTGTCGCCGCCTTGCTGCTGTTCGCGGTGGCGGTATTTGCCTTCTGGCAATGGCATGATGCGGCGCGCGCATGGCCGATTGCCATTGCGGTGCTGGTGGTTTCATGTCCGTGCGCCTTGTCGCTGGCGACGCCGACCGCGCTGGCTGCGGCCACCGACAGATTGGTGCGGCAGGGCGTACTGATAGTGCAGCCACATGTACTCGAAGTCTTGCATCGCACCACGCATATCGTGTTCGATAAAACCGGCACACTGACAATCGGCAAACCGGCCTTGCACAAAGTGATTACCTTCGATGAGATGGAAGGCCCGGCCTGCCTGCAGTTTGCCGCTGCACTGGAAACCAATAGTGCACATCCGCTGGCGCAGGCGATTGTGGCAGCAGCCAACTCCACCCTGGTGGGCGCGGTCATCGCAGATGAAGTCGTGAGCCGGGCGGGGCAGGGCTTGGAAGGGCTGGTGGACGGCATACCGTATCGCCTCGGGAATGCCGCTTATGTCGCCGAACTTACCGGTCGACCTTTAAATGACCGGGTACCGGCCGGCATGACACCGGTCTATCTGGGTTGCAGTGGTACATGGCTGGCGCGCTTTGATTTGTCGGATGCGATACGCAGCGATGCGCAGCAAGTCGTACGGCATTTCCAGAAACTCGGTAAAAATGTAATCCTCCTGAGCGGTGATCAGCAGGACGTTGCACAGTATGTCGGCGGCAAGCTGGGTATCAATGAAGTGCATGGAGCTTGCCTGCCGGAGCAGAAACTCGCGTTCGTACAGGCTTTGCAACAACAGGGCGCGATAGTGGCGATGGTGGGTGACGGCATCAATGATGCAGCAGTGCTGCGCGCGGCCGATGTGTCATTCGCGATGGGTTCCGGGGCCGAGCTGGCACAGACACATGCGGATACCGTATTGCTGTCGCCACGCTTGTCTGCGATTGCAGATACGGCCGAGCTGGCTGCGCGTACGATGCGCATCATCCGGCAAAACCTGGCCTGGGCCAGTGTGTATAACCTGATAGCGATTCCTGCTGCAGCGATGGGCTGGATCAATCCATGGATGTCCGGTATCGGGATGTCGGTCAGTTCCGCGCTGGTAGTACTGAATGCCTTGCGCTTGCGTCGTGTGCAGCGCCTGAAGTTGCGTACCGGGCCGACGCATAGCCCGCATCCGCTGCGCGCATAGGAGGATAAATGGAAGCACTTTATCTTTTGATCCCGCTCAGTACCGGCCTCGTATTCTTCGCGATCTGGCTCTTCTTCAAGGCTTCCGACAGTGGTCAATTCGAAGACTTGCAAGGACCCGCTGAACGCATCCTGCAGGATGACGACAATACTGCGGATTGAAATTTGCGTTTCTCCTGATTGATACACGCTTGTCATCAGTTTTACTGATACAAAAAATCGCAATGCAACCCGCAACACAAACACCACACTGAATCCACTGTTTGCCGTCTGTTTGATGCAAATCAAAACGACTATGCCTGCTGCCACTTACTCTCTAGCCATAGTAAGTTCAAATAAGGGAGTGGTCAGTGGATACAGCACTAAATTACAACTACAAGGTCGTCAGGCAATTCGCGATCGCGACAGTTGTGTGGGGCGTGATCGGGATGCTGGTAGGTGTCTTCATCGCGGCGCAACTGGCGTGGCCGGCGCTGAATTTTGATATTGCCTGGTTGAGTTATGGACGCTTGCGTCCACTGCACACGAATGGCGTGATTTTCGCCTTCGGTATCTGCGGCCTGTTCGCAACTTCGTATTACGTGGTGCAGCGTACCTGCCAGGTGCGCCTGTCCTCCGACAAGCTGGCGGCATTCACTTTCTGGGGCTGGCAACTGGTGCTGGTGCTGGCCGTGATTACCTTGCCGATGGGCTGGACCCGCGGCAAGGAATACGCCGAACTGGAATGGCCGATTGCAATCCTGATCACCATCGTCTGGGTCGCTTATGCAGTGGTCTTCTTCGGTACGCTGATCAAGCGCAAGGTACAACACATCTATGTCGCCAACTGGTTCTTCGGCGCATACATCATTGCGGTCGCCTTGCTGCACATCGTCAACGGTGCCGTGATGCCGGCCTCGCTCGGCAAGTCCTATTCGGCCTATGCCGGTGTGCAGGATGCGATGATCCAGTGGTGGTACGGTCATAATGCGGTCGGCTTCATCCTGACCGCCGGTTACCTCGGCATGGTGTACTACTTCATTCCGAAACAGGCGGAACGTCCGGTGTATTCCTACCGTCTCTCCATCGTCCACTTCTGGGCGCTGATCTTCACTTATATGTGGGCGGGCCCGCATCATTTGCATTACACCGCCTTGCCTGACTGGACCCAGTCGATCGGCATGGTGTTTTCGCTGATCCTGTTGGCACCGTCATGGGGCGGCATGATCAACGGCATGATGACTCTGTCCGGTGCGTGGCACAAACTGCGCTCCGATCCTATCCTCAAATTCCTCATCGTTTCGCTGTCCTTCTACGGCATCGCTACCTTTGAAGGTCCGATGATGTCGATCAAGACCGTCAATGCGCTCTCGCATTACACCGACTGGACCATCGGCCATGTACACGCCGGAGCCCTCGGCTGGGTCGGTTTCATCACCATGGGTTCGATCTACTACCTGATCCCGCGCCTGTCCGGCAAGAAGCAGATGTGGAGCACCAACCTGATCGAATTGCACTTCTGGGTCGCGACCATCGGCATCGTGCTGTACATCGCTTCGATGTGGATTGCCGGTGTGATGCAGGGCCTGATGTGGCGCGCAGTCAATCCGGACGGCACGCTGACCTACACCTTCGTCGAAAGCGTGAAGGCGACCTATCCCTACTACGTGATCCGTTTCACCGGTGGTGCGCTTTACCTGGGTGGCATGTTGCTGATGGCTTACAACACCTTCATGACCATGCGTGACGGCGAGGCGGTTGCCGCGCGCATCCCGGCCGTCGCGGCGCACGCTTGAAATATGAGATCACAGGAGCATTGAATGAAATTTTCCCATGAGTGGATTGAAAAGAATCCCTGGCTATTGATTGCACTGGTGACGCTGGTGGTCAGCGTCGGTGGTGCGGTTGAAATCGTGCCATTGTTTTTCCAGAAATCGACCACCGAACCGGTGGCGGGCCTGAAACCGTATTCAGCTTTACGGCTGGCCGGACGCGATGTTTACACCCGTGAAGGTTGCTACAACTGCCATTCACAAATGATCCGTCCTTTCCGCGCCGAGACCGAACGCTACGGTCATTACTCGGTAGCCGGTGAGTTCGTCTATGACCGGCCGTTCCAGTGGGGTTCGAAGCGTACCGGTCCGGACCTGGCACGGGTAGGCGGTCGCTACAGCGACGAATGGCATCGCACGCATCTGGATCGTCCGCGTGACCTGGTGCCGGAATCGAATATGCCGGGCTATCCATGGCTGGTAAAAACCAAACTGGTGCCGAATGACATCATGCCGCGCATGCGTGCCTTGCAACGCCTGGGCGTGCCGTATACGGATGAAGAAATCAAGGCCGCACCAGCCGAGCTGGACGGCAAGACGGAGCAGGATGCACTGGTTGCATACCTGCAGGGATTGGGCATTTTGATCAAGGCGAGACGCTAATCATGACACTAGCCAATATCACCATAGATGCCAGCAGCATCGTCACCGTAGTCAGCTTCCTGACTTTTCTCGGCATCCTTGCCTGGACCTTCATCCTGCATCGCGATAGCGATTTTGCGGTAGCGGCACGTGCGCCGTTTGCTGATGAAGAAGATATGGAACAGCAGGAGAACAAGCATGGCTGATTTCACCAACGGCTTCTGGGATATCTACATCGCGGTACTGACGCTGCTCGGCATTGCCGGTTGCGGGCTGCTGCTGTGGTCGCAATCCAAAGTAAAAATCAAGGTTGATGCCGAAACCGGCCGCGCCACCGAAACCACCGGCCACGTCTGGGATGAAAACCTGACCGAGCTGAATACACCCATGCCGCGCTGGTGGATGTGGCTGTTCTACCTGACCATCGTGTTCGGCCTCGCTTACCTGGTGCTATATCCCGGACTCGGCAGTTATGCCGGCAAGCTCGGCTGGCAGTCGACCGGCGCTTACGAAAATGAATTGAAGAAGGCCGATGCCGAATACGGTCCCTTGTTTGCCAAATACCAGCAACAGGACTTGAAAGCAGTGGCGGCTGACCCACAAGCGCAAGCAATAGGCGAACGCCTGTTCCTGAACTATTGCGCGCAATGCCACGGTTCGGATGCACGCGGCAACAAGGGCTTTCCGAACCTGACGGACAAGGACTGGTTATACGGCGGCGAGCCTGAAATCATCAAGACCAGCATCCTGCACGGCCGGCATGGCGTGATGCCGCCAATGGCTGCTGCGCTGGGTGGCGACAAGGATGTGGAAAATGTCGCGCATTACGTGCTCAGCCTGTCCGGCAGCACCGCCGATCCGATCAAGGTGGTATTCGGTAAGCCGAAGTTTGCAGCTGCTTGCGCCGCCTGTCATGGCATAGATGGCAAGGGTAACCAGGCACTCGGTGCACCCAACCTGAGCGACAGGATCTGGCTGCATGGCGGCGGTGCCAACGCGATCATGGAAACGATACGCAAAGGCCGTGACAACAGTATGCCGCCGTTCGAGGAATTCCTCGGTGATGCAAAAGTACATGTACTCGCAGCCTATGTATGGAGTTTGTCGAACGCTGAAAAGGTTGAGGCTGCCGCGAAGCAATGATGAAGTAATGGAATCAGCATGAAAAACAGCAAGCCGGAAGTCTCTGTCATCAAGATGTATGCAGCACGTGAAGAGATTTATCCGCGTGAGACCAAGGGACGCTATGCCAGCCTGCGCTGGCTGTGCGTGTGGCTGACGCAACTGGCCTTCTACGGTTTGCCGTGGTTGAGCTGGAATGGTCGGCAAGCCTTGCTGTTCGACCTCGCGGCGCGCAAGTTCTATATCTTCGGCATCGTCTTGTGGCCGCAAGATTTCATTTACCTGGCCGCCTTGCTCATCATTTGCGCCTACCTGCTGTTCCTTGCCACGGCGATAGCAGGGCGTGTCTGGTGCGGCTTCTCCTGTCCGCAAACCGTCTACACCGAGATCTTCCTGTGGATAGAGCGCGTGATCGAAGGCAAGCGCAGTGCGCGCATGCGACTCGACAAGCAGCCGGCATCCTTCGCCAAGCTGGCGAAGAAAACCGCCAAGCATATGGCCTGGGGTGCAGTTGCCTTGTGGACCGGTTTCACCTTCGTCGGCTACTTCACGCCGATCAGGGAATTGGCGTTGCAAGTCGTGGCATTGACGCTGGGACCGTGGCAAATGTTCTGGGTGCTGTTTTATTCATTTGCTACCTACGGCAATGCCGGCTGGTTGCGCGAACAAGTGTGTAAATACATGTGTCCGTACGCACGCTTCCAGAGTTCGATGTTCGACAAGGACTCCCTGATCATCAGCTATGACAGGAAACGTGGTGAACCGCGTGGCATGTCGAACAAGCATAGTGCAGCCGCTGGCCTCAGTTTCGGTGCCTGTATCGATTGTTCGATGTGCGTGCAGGTTTGCCCGGTGGGCATCGATATCCGCGATGGCTTGCAGTATGAGTGCATAGGCTGTGCCGCCTGTGTCGACGCCTGCAACTCGGTGATGGACAAGATAGGTTCGGCGCGCGGCCTGGTTCGCTATACGACCGACAATGCGCTGGCGAATAATTTGTCGGTCAAAGAGGTTCGGCGTCGCGCCTTACGACCACGCGTATTGATATACGGCGCGATCCTGGCGGCGATCATCATTGTCTTTTTCACTGCGCTGACCATGCGCACGCCGCTCAAGCTGGATGTGATCCGTGACCGTGGTGCGATGGGGCGCGAAGTCGAAGACGGCATGATAGAGAACGTCTACCGCCTGCAAATCATGAACACCTCGGAGCAGGCGCATCAATACAAGATCAGCGTTTCCGGCATTGAGTCGCTGGAATTGGCGACGCCGGATGAAGTGCGCCTGCAAGGAACCGAAACCCGTGCGGTACCGGTACGGGTGAGGGTGGCGGCAGGTCACGGCGAGCCAGGTTCGAATGAAATCAGTTTCAGCCTGCAGGCACTTGATGACGCAGGCCTGCATGTAACAGAACACGCAGTATTTTTTGTACCGCGTTGAAGCCAACAAAAGGAAAACATATGCCAGCACGTTCAGCAGTACTCAATCGTATTCCTGATGAAGCGCCGTGGTACAAGCATCGCTGGCCATGGCTTTTGATGTTGGGACCTTTTACTGTCGTTATAGCCGGCATCTTCACAATCTGGATTGCGGTGACGCAACAGGATGCGCTGGTCGTCGATGACTATTACAAGCAAGGCAAGGCGATTAACCAGGACTTGCGCCGTGATCGTGTCGCAAGCAACCTGGGTATGCATTTCAGTGCTTACTACGATACCGATCAGCAGAAGCTAATCGGCAATGTCAGCAGTGATGCGCGACAAGCGATAGGCGATATCAGTTTGCGCCTGATCCATGCGACCTTGCCGGAAAAAGACATTTCGCTGTCTGCGAAAGCCGATGCCGGCGGACGCTTTGAAATCAGCTTGCCGGAGCTGACATCGGGACGCTGGCAAGTATGGATAGAGAACCGGCAACGCGATTGGCGTCTGGGCGGTGTGTGGTTATGGCCGGCACAGAAAAATCTCATACTTGATGCCGACCTAAACACCCAAAACTGATCTTTATCGCGGCAGGCCGCGCCTTGTGCGGCTTTTAACTACTAATGAATTCATAGTAGCCGGAGGCCGTTGGTGCGGCCTGTTTTTATTACCCATTCTTGTATTGATACTCTGCGACACCTTCTGAAAAGTTCTGACACGCCGGCTATCGATATGGCTGTGATATAGCGTCAGAAAAATCAACTTTCACACCTCATCCTGTTTGTGATATTGCGCAAAAATTACGCGGATAGGATTTGTCTTGAAGTCCGGAGAGCGATGAAATTCCGGGCCTTCTCTCCATTACAGTACCTCCACTATTAAAAAACGAATGATTGTTCTAAGAAGTCTGGAACACATTCAACACGCACTTTTTGGTGTGCAAATTATGGTGAGGTTTGTATATGAATTTCTTTGTTAGTGAACATATTGAGTCTCAGGAAAAGGTGCTTGTCCCTGCGCAGTACGTCTGTACCACTGCTGTTCCGGTGCACAAGCGTGTGCCCCTGTCCAATGCGCAAATGGATAAGGTGTGCGGCTATCTCGCCGGCCATTTGAATGGCCGCATGCGGGTCGCCGGGCTGGCGGCGCTAATAGGAATGGGACGTACCAGTTTCTTCGAACGCTTCACGATGACGGCAAACATGACGCCGAACCAGTATCTGCAGTTCCTGCGCATTGAAAAAGCCAAGGAACTGATGCGTGATCCGCGGTTCACGTTGCTGGATATTGCATTTTCCTGCGGTTATTCCGATCAGTCGCACCTGACGCGTTTCTTTAAACGTTATGTCGGCGTATCACCCGGACACTATCGACGTGAGGTCTTGTCGCAACAATATCCGGGGCAATAAATGTATCGGGCAGATGCGCCGTGCAGCTGACACATGAATATGTCCAAAATTATTGGATGATCATGCAAGGAAAGAACGATAGTGCAATCATTGCTGCATGGGATTGCGCACAATGGGCTTCCATTCAAGCCCTTGTTCTACTCAATGCTTAGCGTTAAACCCTTTCCTCATATATCCCTGCGCCATTCAGAAATCAGGGACGCATTAGCCGACTGGTTCGCCTGACGGACAACGATGGATAGCCGCTTAGGTCGGCCCGGGCAGGCTGGATGGTGCTGATCCAGAACCACATATTTCAATTCAAGCCACTGCAAACATGAGACGCCGACCGGTCGGTGTCCGGTTCCGCACATTTAGCAATAAATGTGCGGGGGTTGCGCTTTTGTCTTTTAAAAAATCATGAATGTAAAATTTGCGTACACAAGTTGCTCACGATTTTCGTATTTTTTTGTGGCTTTGGTATTGGTGTTGGCGATATCTACCAGTTTGTCGCCGGTGCTAGCGCAAACCTTTAGCGGTTCAGAGACCACTAATGGTCCTTTTTCAAACGGCAATCAAGAGTTCCTGGACAGTAGTAGCCTCAATGCATCTAGCGCCAATACCATCAGCGGTGGGGCGCAGAATTTTCGGGATAACAGCTCATTGAATATTACTGCAGGTAACGCAATTAGTGATGGGTGGCAGCAGTTCTGGGGCAACAGCGTGCTCAATGCGTCTGTGGCAAATGCATTGAATGGCGGATCTCAGACTTTCTGGGATAACAGTATTCTCAATGCAAATACTGCCGATGCAATCAGTGAAAATGCGTGGCTGGTCTTTATGGACAACAGCATTCTCAATGTCAACGTTGCTAATGCAATCAGTGGCGGTATGCTGCAGTTCTTTGATAACAGCGTGCTCAACGCGTCGGAGGCAAATGCATTGAATGGTGGGTCACAGTATTTCTATAAGAACAGTATTCTTAACGCATCTGTAGCCAATGCAATCAATAATGGGTTCCAGGATTTCTATGGCGGCAGCTCACTCAATGCATCTGCCGCCAACGCAATTAGTGGTGGGCAGCAGAACTTCCGGGGGGATAGTCGTAGCGGCAGGCTCAATGCATCTGTCAGCAATGCAATCAGTGGGGGCAAGCAGTTTTTTTATGGCGAGAGCATGCTGAATGCTACTGCTGCCAATGCGATTAGTGGCGGGTATCAGCAATTCAATGATAAAAGCGCCCTCAATGCTTCTGCTGAGTATGCAATTGGCGGCGGCTCCCAGTTCTTCATGGGTGACGCTACCCTCAACGCATCTGTCGCCAACGCAATCCGTGGCGGGGAGCAGATGTTCCTGAGCTCATGGTTTAATGATAAGGGTAGCGGCAGGCTCAATGCATCTGCTAGCAATGCAATCAGTGGGGGCAAGCAGTTTTTTTATGACGGGAGTATGCTGAATGCTACTGCTGTCAATGCGATCAGCGGTGGAAGACAGGAGTTCTTTGATAATGCCAAGCTCAACGCATCTGCCGCCAATGTGATCAGTGGCGGGGAGCAGATTTTCCGCAACAATAGCATACTGAATGCCACTGCTGCCAATGCAATCAGCGATCATCCACTGACACGTTTTTATTATCAGACCTTTTATGACAGTAGTACCCTCAATGCTTCTGCCGCGTATGCAGTCAGTGGTGGGAGGCAACAGTTCTTTGGTAAAAGCGTGCTCAATGCTACTGCAGGCTACGCAGTCAGTGGTGGATACCAGATGTTCCAGGACGACAGCACGCTCAATGCTTTTGCACGCAATGCAGTCAGTGGCGGAGACCAAAGTTTCTACGGCCGGAGTGTCCTGAATGCCTCGGTTGCGAACGCCGTTATCGGGGGAGGACAGGGATTCTGGGGCAACAGCGTGCTTAATGCTACCGCGACTGATGCAATCAGTGGTGGAAAGCAGAGTTTCTACGGAAATAGCGTGCTGAATGCATCTGCAAGCAACGCAATTAGTGGCGGCAGCTACTTTTTTGCGGAAGGCGGCACGCTCAATGTGTTGGCTGATAACGCTCTTGGCAACAAGGTAAAAATCAATTTTGGGGCTGAAGATGGCGTTGTGGGCTGGGGGATTTTGCGTCTGAATGCTTACAACACAGTGATTGGTGGTATTAACAATACAGTTACCAAATGTATAGGTATAGGTAGTGACTGTGCAGATACCTACTTAGGTGTGATTCGCAATGATGGTGCGATGGATGCTGTACTCACTGTCGATACTTCGATTAAGGGTGACTCGGATTTTTCCGGCTTCGTGCAGGATGGCAGTGGTAGCGGCAAGCTGGGTTTGCGCAAGACCGGGGATAATGTCCTGGTGTTGAGCGGAATCACTACCTATTCAGGCGACACCACGGTTGACGGCGGCACATTGCAGTTTGGTAACGGCACCAGCGCAGGCCGCCATAATCTGGGTGGCAAGATCAATGTACTAGCCGGCGAACTCGTGATAAAGGCGCCGGCCGCCGTCAGTGTCGCGCAAGGTGTCCGCTTCAGTGATAAGACTACGCTGTCCATTGCCGCGAATACCAATACACCTTCCTTGCAGGCGGATCATCTGTCACTGGGTAAGGATGTCACTTTCAATTTGCGCGGTATCTATGATGCAAGCCAGCTCGACAAAGTACTGATTTCTACCAACAAGGGGATAGATGGCGATTTCGCCAAAATCTTGATCGGTGGTTTCAACGGCACGGTTGACTACCTGACGCTTAACACGCGCAAATCGGATGACGGTCGGCAGTATCTGGCAAGTTATGGCTTGAGCTGGACTGCCGCCAATAATCTGGCGCATGGCACATTCACCATTAACAATGCCGATGATAATTTTGACATAGGCATCGTGCTGCGTGACCAGGCGCCCAATGCTGCGCTCGGCTGGGATGGAAAATCACTGAGCAAGGCCGGGGCCGGTACCCTGATCCTGTCTGCCAATAATACTTACACCGGCGGCACAACGATCTCTGCCGGTACCTTGCAGATCGGTGATAGCGGTACGACAGGTTCCATCATTGGTGATGTGACGAATAATGGTACGCTGAGTTTCAATCGTCGTGACAATGCGACATTTGCCGGGCGTGTCACGGGTAGCGGCACGCTCAGGCAGATAGGCAAGGGCACACTCAATCTCAACGGTGACAACTCCGGTTTCTCAGGGCTGACCAAAGTCGAGGCCGGCACCCTGATCGTCGGTTCCGGCGATGCTTATGCCAGGGCCGTATTGGGTGGATCTGTCGAGGTGCTGGATGGCGGCACGCTTGGCGGTGTTGGCGCAGTTGGTTCCGGTGCCGGTTCGAAACTACGCATTGCTGATGGCGGTACGCTGGCTGCCGGTAATTCGATTGGTACCTTGACGGTGGATGGCGACCTTATTTTTGAGAAGGGTGCGAAGCTGAAGGTTGAAGTCGATCCGCAAGGCAAGGATGCGGATCTGGTTCGGGTTACAGGCGACGCGACATTGAATGGCGGCTCGGTCGTGCATATAGGTGCAAATGGCAAATATCAACTGCGTTCGACCTATACCATCCTGACTGCAGGTGGCAAGTTGAGCGGTAAATTTGATAAGGTCAAGAGCGACTTCGCTTTCCTGGATCCCAAGCTGCTCTATGACTATGGTGTCGGTAAAGTTGATCTTGAACTGGTACGTAACTCGGTTGATTTTGATGCCATGGCCGGCACGCCGAATCAAATCGCTACCGCGTATGCGATAGATAGTATGGGCCTGGCGGCCGGGCATGCAGTCTATGACGCGATTGCACAGTTGCCAGCCAATACTGAGTTGATTCGTAACAGCTTTGACCAGCTGTCAGGCGAAATCCATGCATCCGCCAAAACCACATTGATCGAAGACAGTCGCCTGCTCCGTGATGCCGCCACCGAGCGTATCCGCGCGATGGCCAGGGTTGCGGCACCGACGTCTGCGTGGGCCCAGGGCATGGGTACGTGGAGTCATATCAATAGCGATGGCAATGCCGGCCGACTTCACTACAATACCGGCGGCTTCGTCGCTGGTGTTGATACTGTGGCGGCGGATCACTGGCGTCTGGGCGTGCTGGCCGCCTATAGCAATACCTCGTTCAAGGCGAGGGCCCGTGCCTCATCCGGCTCCAGTAACAACTATTCGCTGGGCCTGTATGGCGGCAGGAGTTGGGAGATTGCGGGTGGCAAGCTTGGTTTGCGTAGCGGTCTTGCTTATACCTTGCACGATATGAAGACCAGTCGCCTGGCTGCCATCCCCGGATTCAAGGACACTCTCAGCGGCGACTATCGCGGCACTACCTTGCAGGCTTACGCAGATGTGGGTTACGGCCTGGAGAACAGTTGGGGAAACCTTGAACCCTTCGCCAATCTGGCTTACATCCGCTTTCGCAGCAATGGTTTTGCCGAACAGGGCGGGGCGGCGGCATTGGATGCCGGCAGCCAGAACACCAGTACGAGTTTCACCACCATTGGCTTACGTACTGTCAATCAGCTTGCTTTGGGTGGAAAAAGCGCGACTGTGCGTGGTGCGCTGGGTTGGCGTCATGCCTTTGGCGATAGTGCTCCATTATCGACGCAGGCGTTTTCGGCGGGTGAGGCCTTCACGGTGGCAGGTGCGCCTATCGTCAAAAACAGCGCATTGCTTGAAACCAGTCTCGATCTGCGCCTGTCGACATCAACCACGCTCAGCTTTGCCTATCAAGGCCAGCTTGGCATGGATGCGAAGCAGCATTCGGTCAAAGCCAATTTGCTGGTGAGGTTTTGAGCAAGGGTAAGCTGTTCGCGTACCTGCCGGTTTAGCTGCAGGTTTCGGTGCCGGCCGCCATCGCCTTCAACAGCGTGAGGTCGAGCAATTCGATTTCACGGTTATTAACTTTCAGCAGTCCCTGTTTCTTGAATTTGGACAGCAGGCGGCTAATGCTTTCTATGGTCAGGCCGAGATAATTGCCGATGTCTTCACGCGACATGCGCAACTGGAAGCTGGTCGAAGAATAGCCGCGTGCCATATAACGTGACGCGAGGTTGACGAGGAATGCGGCGAAGCGTTGTTCGGCACGCATATTTCCCAACAGGAGCATGACGCTTTGTTCGCGCGTGATTTCCTGGCTCATCATGCGATGGAAGTGACGCAGCAGGGTCGGCATGGTACCGAACAACTCTTCCAGGCGCGGGAATGGGATTTCGCACACTTCGCTATCTTCCAGCGCCACCGCATTGCAATGATGGCGGTCGGTACTGATCGCATCCATGCCGAGCAATTCACCGGTCATCTGGAAGCCGGTGATTTGCTGTTCGCCGCCGGCATTGATCTGGCAAGTCTTGAAATGGCCGACCCGTACCGCATACAGATTGGTGAATGCATCGCCCATACGGTACAGATAATCATCGCGCGCAACCTTGCGGCGACGGCCGATAATCTTGTCCAGCCGGTCCATATCGTTCTCGCCCAGGCCCATCGGCAGGCACAGCTGATGCATGCTGCAGGTAGAACAACTTGCGCGCAAGGCGTTGACGCTTAAGGCGGGATCGGTAGTGCTTGGGGATGCTTGGCTCATATATTTCCTGGCTCTATTCTTTACTTGGTCAAACCGCGATGCGGTAAGAGTTACTTAAAATGAAAGTAAGGATTTCATGTGATCTTGGCATCTATTACCAGCAAGGGCAACTTGTCCTTCACCTGCGCCCATTTCTCATGCCCGGGCATAGGCTCTTTGGGCTTGCTGATGCGTTTCCAGTCCGGATGTTGTGACAGTTCCCGATTCAAGGCGACGAAGTGCTGCTGTTCCGGTGCAACTTCGGTGGCACCTATGATGGCGTTGACAGGGCATTCCGGTACGCACACCGAACAATCTATGCATTCATCCGGATTGATTGCCAGGAAGTTCGGACCTTCAAAAAAACAGTCCATAGGGCAAACGACAACGCAATCGGTGTATTTACATTGAATACATGCTTCAGTGACGACAAACGGCATTTCCTGTTTCCATTTCTACGCTCGAATACGACATTGTAATCGGTCGCGCCGGATTTTCCCCTGAAGGCGGGCTGCGACATGGTTTCGCACGCATATCGACGGACGAAAAAAAATCGCAGCGACTGTCCTATTGCTCGTGCTGATGGGCTGATAAGTAAAAGTTATCAAGCGATAATTTCACTAAATATTTGCGTGTGCAGGTATCAATTTCTTGCCTGCACAAAGTTAACGCTATATCCTTTCGTACATAGCGAGGGGTGCTTAGGTCAATGCACTCTTTGTCACTACCGAAAACCTTTTTTCTAAAGAATGAACAACATGAAAGAACTTCGTATTCTCGCCGACGCTTGTTTTGACGCGCAGGTAGCTAAAGCAGTAGAGCGCTTCAATGCAAGCCACACGGATATCCGTGCGGTCGTCAGTGCGGCAGGTGCTGCAGATTGCCTGCAGCGTTTAAAAGCAGGGGATAGTTACGACCTGGTGATCCTGGCTGACAGCGCCGTCGCTGCGGCGCTGATGCCTGGGCAGACCGATGGCTATTACATCTTTGCCGGTAACAGCATGGTGTTGGCGTATGCGCCGGGACAAATACTGAATGCGAAGAACTGGCGCGAAAAACTGGGGGACGCGAAAGCCTCTATCGGCCACCTCGAACCGAGCGCACATTCGGCCGGATATGCGGCATTGATGGCTTGCATGCTGGCTGACAGCGTTGCGCCCGGATTGACGCGGATCCTGGTCAATCATCCGGGCCGCAAAGTGGTGACGCCTGCAAGCGAAGCGACTGATTTCGCATTCAGGTACCGGACGGAGTGCATCGCAAAAAAGATATCATACGCATCCTTGCCAGACACGATGGACCTTTCTAATCCGGCATTCAATGCGCATTACGCTACCGCAAAGCATGACTTGAGCGGCGACGGAAAAACCATCGTGAAAGGCTCCTCCATCGCGCATGCACTGGCCATTCCGCTGTCTGCCGAAGAACCGGAAGCGGCGCGTGATTTCATTGAGGTCCTGCTGCAAAACAATTTCACTGCGCAAGGCTTCCTGCCGCGCAGCGAGATCGTGGGCAAGTCACCATGCCGTATGCATGCAGCGCTGGAAGTCAAAAAACCGGCACGCGTGCAGAGCGCCAACTACGAAGACGAAGCAGATGTCCACCTGCTGGAACGTGCGCGTTTGGGCAAGCGTTCGCAGGATTTGGCGAAAGCAGCTTAAAATCCTAGCTTCTGAAACCGGAAGCTAGTGTTTAAATGAATATTCGTCGTGCTGTTGAATCAGACTTTGGCGCCATGTGGCCGATTTTTCAAAAGGTCGTGGCGCCGGGTGTGAGCTATGTCTTCGCCGCAGATACCAGTTACGAAGATGGATTTGCATACTGGTTTGGTCCGGGCGTGACTTCATACCTTGCCGTAGATGAGGGAAAAGTCATCGGCATGTATAAATTGATTCCGAACCAGCGCGATCTCGGCTCGCATGTCGCGAATGCCTCATTCATGGTTGACCCGGACGTCAGCGGGAAGGGTATCGGCAGGAAAATGGGTGAGCATTGCCTGCGTACTGCAAAGGCAGCCGGCTACCGCGCAATGCAATTCAACTTCGTCGTCAGCAGCAACGATGCCGCGGTCGCCCTGTGGCAGAAACTGGGTTTTGCCATAGTCGGTACCTTGCCGAAAGCTTTCCTGCATAGCAGCCTGGGCTATGTCGATGCATACGTCATGCATCGCTTCCTTGATGATATCGAAGCCTGATATCCGTCAGCCAAGCTCGTTTCCGCTTGGTCATTCTTCGTTCCTGAGCGATATCGACGTGCTGCTGTTGCACGTCGACCACAGCATTTTCTCCTCCGCTACACACTGAAATTCCTCGAATCTGCCGCAGGTATGCGGCTGTCCTTGCATTGTTTAATTGCGATGTCTGCGTGGCAAACTTATAATGAGAATCATTTTCATTTATTGTTTGCAACTGTTTATGTGGTTGCACGCAGGCTCACACTTCTCCAAGAACAAAGGAAACATCGATGGCTTCCCATATCCAGGCATTCTTCAAACCTACACTGCTGGTATGTGCACTGCAGGCAGCGCTTCCTTTCCTGGCAGGCGCTGTACAAGCCCAGACAACTGAAGCCACCACCACGACCCAGCTCGAAGCGATTACCGTGACATCCAGCGCGGATGCGTCGGCGGAAGGGCTGTCGAAGCCATATGCAGGTGGACAGGTGGCAAGGGGTGGGCGGGCCGGTATCCTGGGTACGCAGGACAATATGGATACGCCGTTTTCGATTACCAGCTATACGAATGAATTGATCCAGAATCAGCAGGCGCGCAGCGTCGCAGATGTTGTGCAAAATGACCCTTCGGTTCGGGTGGCACGTGGTTTCGGTAATTTCCAAGAGTTATATGTGATACGTGGTTTTCCTGTTTACTCGGATGACATTGCCTACAATGGCCTGTACGGGATGCTGCCACGTCAGTTTGTGGCGACAGAGCTTGTTGAACGAGTCGAAGTTTTCCGCGGTGCCAATACATTCCTCAATGGCGCAGCGCCCGGTGGTAGTGGTATCGGTGGTGCAATTAATCTATTGCCGAAACGCGCGACGAATGAACCATTGACACAAGTTACAGCCGGCATTGAAAGTGGCGGGCAAGCGTATGGTGCGTTGGATGTAGCACGTCGGTTTGGACCAGACCAAAGTACAGGCGTGCGCTTCAATGCGGCCCGTCGCGATGGTGAGACATCCGTAAACAAGGAAAATCGCGAGCTCAGCGTTTTAGCCATTGGTCTTGATTGGCGTGGTCGTAATGCCCGTTTGTCGGCAGACGTCGGCTATCAAAATCATCGAATTGATCAACCTCGTCCAAGCGTAACTCCGAACGGCGGTATCCCGCGTGCACCGGATGCTTCCAGTAACTTCGCACAGCCCTGGACCTATTCGAAAGAAAAGGATACTTTCGGCACCTTGCGCGGTGAATTTGACTTGAGCGATACGGTGACTGTCTGGGCGGCAGCGGGGATTCGAAAGGGCGATGAATCTAATGTATTGAGCAATCCGACTTCCAACGCGAATGGTGTCACATCTGCATATCGATTTGATAATGTACGTGAAGAAACTGCAAAAACCGGGGAGATAGGTATTCGCGCCAAAGCTGTGACCGGGGCTGTAAAACACAATTTGGTTGCTTCAGCTTCTATATTCTCGCTGGAGAAAAAGAACGCTTACGGGTTTTCTGATTTTGCCGGCTTCGCAGGTAATTTGTATAATCCGTTCCCCGTAGCAGCACCTCCTGCTACGGCCTCGATTGGAGGGGATTTGAATAATCCGTTATTACAGGCAAAAACAAAAACCTCCAGTGTTGCTATAGCCGACACTATGTCATTTGCAGATGACAAAGTAATGCTCACGCTTGGTGCTCGTCATCAGAAAATCGAAAGCAGCTCCTACGATTACAACACTGGAGCACCAGACTTATCAAATTCGAAAAGCCGTCTGTCGCCTGTCGCCGGTCTTGTGTTCAAAGCCTCGGATAAAGTTTCTGTATACGGTAACTACATAGAAGCTTTGGTTGATGGCGGAAACGCACCTGGAACCAGTCAGGGTATTGCGATGCTTAATGTCGGTGCCCCGTTAAATCCATATGTGTCTAAGCAAAAGGAAATTGGCGTCAAATATGATGCAGGTCGTTTCGGTGGCACCTTAAGTTTGTTTGCAACCGATCGTGCAACTGGCAGGGGCGTGAATCAGATTTACGTCATCGATGGCAAGCAAGAAAATAAAGGTATTGAGCTGAGCATGTATGGCGAACTGCAACGTGGCCTCCGCCTGCTTGGCGGTATAACAGCCCTTGATGCCAAGCAAGTTACGACAGACGGCGGCTTTAGCGGCAAAAAGGCGATTGGCGTACCTGATACCCAGGCAAACATTGGTGTTGAATGGGATGTGCCAAGTTTGAAAGGCCTGACACTGACCGGAAGGGCTCTTTACACGAGTTCACAGTATGCGAGCCAGGATAATTCGCTCAGTATTCCTTCATGGACACGCTTGGATATAGGCGCACGTTATTTGACAATGATAGGTGGCAAACTAGTCACCTTGCGCGCACGTATCGATAATCTGACCGATCGTAATTACTGGGCTTCCGCTGGTGGGGCAAGTGCTGCTGATAACTATCTTGTTCTCGGCGCTCCGCGTACGGCGACCTTGACCGCTTCCGTCGACTTCTGATGAACGGCAGCAAACTGCGTCGCTGGGCCTGGATCCACAAGTGGTCCAGCCTGGTGTGTACCGTGTTCATGCTCTTGCTGTGCATCACCGGCTTGCCGCTGATTTTCCATCACGAGATCGGGCATCTGCTCGGGACCGAGATTGAAGCGGCGGAGATGCCTGCAAATACGCCGCGCATCAGCATGGATAAGGTGATGGAAATTGCCAGGGCCAAGCATCCGGACAAGGTCGGCATGTTCGCTTCGCAGGAAGCAGACGATGATCGCGTCTGGTACGTCACGCTGGCGACGACGCCGACTTCCGAAGTGGATATGAAGCAGGTGGCTGTCGATGCACGCACCGGTGAAGTGCTCGGCCAACCGCAGCTGGGCAGCGGCTTCATGTACATCATGTTTTCCTTGCATGTGAACCTGTTTGCCGGCCTGGCCGGTATGCTCTTCCTCGGTTTCATGGGGATATTGCTGTTGGTGGCGATTATCTCCGGCGTGGTGCTGTACGGGCCTTTCATGAAGAAGCTGGAGTTTGGTACGGTCAGGGCAGAGCGTTCGACCCGGCTGAAATGGCTGGACCTGCATAATCTGCTCGGCATTGTCACGCTGGCCTGGTTGCTGGTAGTCGGTGCAACAGGCGTCATCAATACCTGGGCCGACTTGCTGGTCAAGTACTGGCAGTTCGATCAAATGGCGGAGATGGTTGCGCCTTACAAAGGCAAACCGCCCATCACTGAATTGGGTTCCCTGCAAAAAGCGGTGGATGCCGCGATTGCGCTGGAGCCGGATATGAAGATGGGTTTTATTGCCTTCCCAGGCACCAGTTTCACCAGCCCGCATCATTACGGGATTTTTATGCGCGGTACCGAAGCGCTGACCTCGCGCTTGTTCAAACCTGTATTGGTTGATGCGACTACCAGTGAAGTGACTGACAGTCGTACCTTGCCTTGGTATTTGACCGGCTTGCTGGTATCGCAGCCTTTGCACTTCGGTGATTACGGCGGTCGGCCGATGCAAATCATGTGGGCCATACTTGACCTGATCTCCATCGTCGTATTGGGCAGTGGTTTGTATCTGTGGATAGTGCGACGGAAAACCAATGAAGCTAGGATGGAAAAGTTAATCCAGGCGCATCAACTTGAAGCTGAATAAATATGGCGCGTAATCAAACTACCCAACGCAGCAGTTTCTGGTTTGTCTGGCGCACGCCTTTGTTGCTGGCCGCACTGACCTTGTTCGGCTTGATCATTGCGTTGGTCAAGACCGGTGTCTGGCACTGGTTCGCTTGGGCCGCATTGGCTGCGCCTATCGTCGTAGGGCTGTGGTACAGCTTTAAGCGTCCACGCAAATAAGTGAGGGCCGTCCGGCCCTCACTGACTACATCAACATTCAGGGAATAATTGCAGTCACGCGGATTTCAATGCGCATTTGCGGCAATCCGAGTGCGGCCACACCCAGCTCGGTCCAGATTGGTGAGTGCTTCGGCATGTAATGGCGGAACAGCTTCACCATCGTCGCATTCACTTCCGGTGGAAAGCCGCCGACATGGTAAGAGTTAACATGGATCACATGCTCCCAGCTTGCACCGGCAGCCGCCAGCGTACGCGTGAGATTGTCGAATGCCTTGGCAATCTCATCTTCGATTGATTCCGGAAAATTGAATTCGTCATCCCAGCCGCCCTGGCCGGAAGTTTCGACGCGATTGCCAATTTTTACCGCTTGCGAATAATGCAGTTCCTTCAGCATGAAATCGCCATAGCCGGGAGTGATAAAGAATTCGGGCTTGCTCATGGTGCTCCTCCAGTAGGTTGTGCCGGTGCGTGGCAGGACTGTCTTTCAGCCTTGCCGCGCACCAGTCGTGGGTAATTGCCTGATTGCGTGATTAATAGCGTTCCAGCCAGTGTGCATACGGCGCCGGCAAGACCCATGAAGGGCGCTCGACCTTGAGTTCCTTGGCGGCGAAGTAAGGCCAATGCGGATTGGCGAGGTGTGAACGACCGACCATCACGATATCCAGTTGCTGCTGTTCGACGACGCGCTGTGCGATTTCCGGTGTGCCAAAGCCCCAGGCCGATGAAACCGGCACGTCGGCTTCGCGCCGTACGCGTTCGGCGACAGGGCCGAGGAAGGCGGGTCCCCATGGGATCGATGTTTCGGGGATCGTAAATCCGATACTGACGCTGATCATATCCATGCCGGATTTTTTAAATTCACGTACCAGGCCGATTGATTCGAGCAAGGTTTCTTCATCGCGGCCGTCATATTCAAGCACGCCAAAGCGCACGGTCAGTGGCAGGTGCTCCGGCCAGACTTCACGTACTGCACGCAGGGTTTCCAACAGGAAGCGCGCACGGTTTTCGGCGCTGCCGCCATAGATGTCATCACGCTGGTTGGAATGGGCGGAAAAGAAAGTCTGCGCCAGGTAGCCATGCGCGAAATGCAGTTCCAGCCATTCGAAGCCGACATCGCGGGCACGGATGGCGGCGTCGACGAAGTTTTGCCGCACACGGGCAATATCATCCAGCGTCATCGCACGTGGCACTTTCGGCAAACCTTTACCGTAGGCGAGGGCGGATGGGGCAATGGTTTGCCAGCCGCGTGGATCACCTTCAGCGATATGGTCGTCGCCTTCCCATGGACGGTTGGCGCTGGCCTTGCGTCCGGCATGCGCGATCTGGATGCCGGGCACCGAACCTGCGCCCTTGATGGCTTGCACGATGGGAGCGAAGGCTTGCGCCAGGTCATCATTCCAGATGCCGGTGCAGGCCGGTGTAATGCGACCTTCAGGCGCGACTGCAGTGGCTTCGACGATGACCAGGCCGGCACCGCCACGCGCCAGGCTGGTGTAGTGCGCCTGGTGCCAGTCGTTAACACGACCGTCCACTGCCATGTATTGGCACATGGGTGGAATGGCGATGCGGTTGCGGAGGGTGACGTCTTTGAGTGTGTATGGCTGGAATAGAGCGGACATGGCTACCTTCAATAAGTTGTATGTATTGCACGTTTATTTGCTTCGTTAGTTCGTATATATACGAACAATGGAATTAGTATAGCCGAAAGTGTATGATGTTGCTTATGCGTCCCTTTAAACATCCTGCGGCCAGTGAGTTTTCCCTCGAGCGCGTCCTGTACGCCTTGAGCGATTCGATACGCCTGGACATCGTGCGGCACCTTGCCCGTGTCGATGCCGCATCCTGCGGCGAGCTGGATGGCGGACGTCCGAAATCCACCGTATCCCATCATTTCAAGGTGTTGCGTGAATCCGGCCTGGTGCACACGGAAAATACCGGCACCATGCATATGAATACGCTGCGCCGCGCCGACATTGAAAGCCGCTTTCCCGGATTGCTGAACGCAATACTGGCGCAACACACTTCCTGATATCGTTTTGCATTGATTGCTGCAGGAGAGGCGTTCGCCGCTTGCTGACTGGCGGGCCTGACTACAACTGATTTCCGAAATCGGGGATGTTGCATGTGATTTCGGAGGTGGGGAATTGGTACCGGTATATTTTCGAACCGCCGGCTCCGGTGATGTGAGAAGGATATTATCGGAATGCCAAAATTAATGATGTCGGCGCATGCTTCGACTTCATGTAAGAAAGCAGGAAGTGCCGAATCTTGCCTGACGAAAAAAAACCGCGCTGTCCAGGCGCGGTTGTTGTTTCAGCTTCGTGTTCGCTTAATGCACGAACAGGGCAATCAAAATAATAATTGGAATAGGTACGCCGATTAACCAGAGCAGGATGGATCGCATGATGGTCTCCTAGGAAAGAGTGGCTGGATTGGTGGAATTGTTGATACGCGGATTGTCATCTTCGATGCGGTCACGCAGGCGACCACCGAAAGTGGCAGTGAAGCTGGCGACAAAGGCACCGCACAACAATGCTATAAACATCCAGAGCGAACCGTAAGCGGCAGCCTTGCGTGCACTGTCGGCGGCTTCTTTTGCTTTGGCGATGCCGTCATCCACGTTCTTTTTGTATGTCGCGTAAATTTCGTTGATACGTTTCTCAACGTCCGCCTGGCTCATGCCTGTGCGTTTCGCCAGCAATTGCGTCAGGTAATTTTTGTCAGCATCAGGCAGGGAACCCACCCGGATTGCATTGGCGAAAATGCGAGTGACTTCTGCGCGTTGCGCCGGCGTGACGGCCGGTGCTTCCGTTGCAAGAGTTGCTGTGCCGTTTGCGGCCTGGCCATCGTTTGCAGCTGCAGCTGAAGTGGCAGGGCGGAATAGCGAGTCGACGAAGTAGCCGGCCATGCCATCGCCTGCATTGCCGGTTCCTTCGCTTGCCATACCGGCCCCACCGACAGCGACGACTGCCGCACCGGCCGAGCCGGCTACCTTGGCGCCACCTGCCAGTACGCTGCCGAATGCACTGCTGAGCAATGCTGCCGTTGCCAGCGATGCGACTGCCCATGCGAGGAAACCATGTGCGGTATCGCGGAAATAAACTTCATCGTTATGGATATTGGTCCACTTGACGCGCAAACGTCCGGCAATATAACCGCCAATGGCGGAAGCCGCGATCTGCGTAAAGGCGACCCAGATGATGGTGGAGTAACCGATGGCCTGTGCACTCAGGCCACTACCGGACCATGGTGACACCGATGAAAAACCAAGGCCGAAGCCGAGGATGACGAGGACAAAGGATAGTGCCGCGGCGGCAAATGCACCGGCGAGGATGGCGCCCCACGAAACGCCTGAAGAGCCGGAACCGCTCGCCTCCAGTTTATGGTCATGCAGAGTATTGCTTATCATTGTTATCTCCTTTTATTGACACGCCATAGAGAAGCGAAGAACGCGAGCTTCCGGAATTCACTGCATCCTGTCTTGCATCAGGACACACAGAATGTACCGATGGCCTATGTCTTTCCCTATAGGACGATGCCGAGAAGTATCGTAGGAATTGTGGAAAAGGTAATTCAGTGCGGCCACTGTTTCTGCGTGGAACCGCTTTTCTTGCCAATCGGAATGTGTGACGCATTACATCTGTAAACGCGGTGGACGGATTCAGTTATGCCTACAAGCGTTTGCGGCGATGTCCTATACACGCAAGGCGGCCAAATGCTTATGGTGGATGCATTCCCAATCGTCCGACTCCCACCATGTCTACTCTTGCAGATAAGACCGAAAGCAATCCTTTTGACAGCGCGCAGGCGCTGGAAAACAGTAACTATGGCGCTTTTGTCGACAAGAAGCTGGTGGCAGGTGAGCATCTGGATGAAAAGCCGGCTCCCTTGCTCGGCTTCATCCATGATTCATTCCGCGCGCTGATATTGAACCCGCAGTTTTCCTGTGTCGGTGCCAAGTCGGCGATCCAGAACGGCGGCTATCGCATCGGTCATTACGATGAACTGGCGACGCCGACTGCGACCGCAGGACTGGCACATGATCTCTATCATTTCCTGAGTGAGCAACCGGCATTGGAGGGTGAGTTCTCGACTTTTGTCGCGACCTTTTCGCAGCCGGTGATCCATTCGGAAGAGCAGTTTGAGAAACTGCTGTGGGAGCAATTGCAGTTGCTGCATGAAGCCGATGCCAAGGTGCATCAGTGGGATCCGAATGTCAGCGATGACCCGGCTAATCCGCATTTCGCTTTCAGCTTTGCGGAACAGAGTTTCTTTGTGGTCGGCATTCATCCGGCGGCATCCAGGTATACGCGCAAGTTTGCATGGCCGGCCCTGGTTTTCAACCTGCATGCACAGTTTGAAAAGCTGCGTGAAGATGGCAAGTTCGAACGTATGCAGGAAGTGATACGTTCGCGCGAGCAGGCGTTGCAAGGATCAATCAATGAAAACCTGTCCGAACACGGCACAATATCGGATGCGCGGCAGTATGCCGGTCGTTCGGTAGCGGATGACTGGGAATGTCCGTTCTCCAGTAAAAATAAATAAGCAGGATTCCATGACTGAAAAAATCGAACAGCGACATATCGAAGCGCAAAGCGGAACCGGCTTCATCCTGAAAAAAGGGCAGGTCTTGCGCGTCATCGATCCGCAGGGCGAGCAGGTATCGGACTTGATGGCTTTCAATGAACATGATGTGAATGAATCACTGTCTTCCGGACGTTCGATTGATTATGCGAATACGATTTACCTGACGACCGGGCATGTGCTGTATTCGAATCGCAGCACGCCGATGTTGACGATCATCGAAGACCAGGTCGGCCGTCATGACTTCCTGTTGACGCCATGCAGCCCGGAGACCTTCAAGATCATCTATAACAATCATGCACATCACCCCAGCTGCTTCGCTAACCTGGTGGAGCACCTCGCACCCTTCGGCATCCAGCCGGACCACATTCCGACTACTTTCAATATCTTCATGAATGTGGCTATCGCGCCCGATGGCGAACTCAGCATAGATCCGCCGCGCTCGAAAGCCGGGCAGTTCATCGCATTACGCGCGGAGATGGATTTGATCGTAGGTGTGACTGCATGCTCGGCTGAAATGTCGAACAATTATTCATTCAAGCCTATCGATATCGAAATTATTGGCTAGCATCTTGCGACGGCCGATGACCGCCTGACTGAAAAAGGGATCGCTGCCTCGCTTGTGCACTGCGATCCCTTGCTTGAATGTCCTGAATTTCACACAGGATCAGGCAGGTTCTGAAATCTCGGATAAGGTTTCGCCCACCACTTCAAACTCGGAACTCTCGACCGCGACATCGCCAATCGCAACAATGCCGACCAAGCGTTTCTGGCTGTTCACGATAGGCAGCCTGCGTACCTGATGCTGCGACATCAGGCGTACACCTTCGCTCAGGCTGGAATCTTCGAAGGCCCAGACTATGCCCTTGGTCATCACATCGCGAACCTTGGTGGAAGAGGGCTTTCCTTCCGCTACGGCACGGATAACAATATCGCGATCCGAGATCGAGCCTATCATCCGGTCATTTTCATGGACCGGCAGCATGCCAAAGTTTCCTTCCTTCATTTTCTTTGCGGCATCCTGGATCGTGGCCTCAGGGCTGATCACCTGGACATCATGTTTCATGAATTCTTTTAAGGTCGCCATTTCTGATTCCTTTCGATAGATAGTCATTCGTATTTCCTTGATGCATAAGCAAAAAGGAAGGCATGGATATCAGCAAGAAGGCGCTGCATAGCACCGTCCAATACCAATACTTTCAATGTAACGAACTGCCGCAGGATTGGGAGTCAGTGCGCGCCGCGATGCCACGTAAGAAATAGGGAGGCTGTACCAGCCGCAAATGTCACGCATCTTTCCGCAGGAAAAGTTTCGATGCACGCGGGCATGACTGGAGGCATCTAGGTCATGCCGACATGCGTCAACAGTTGAGCAGGAACATTGAAAAAAATGGTAAATCAATGCAGAATATTTTTTCACTTCTGCTGAGGGGGAATGATGAACACGAATGAACTCGCAATTGAAGTCACGCGTATGAGCCTCGCTATTACACGCTGCCTGCGCTATCTGAGTGAAGAGCTGCCGGAATCCAGGCGCGGCGATTACCTGGTATTGCTCAACGATGTGCAGAGCAAATATTCGCGGCTGGCAGCGGTGGCCGGCAATGATTTACCACCGACCGTGAATGGCGGCGGTGTGCCACTCAATCGCCACAGCACCAATTAATCTTTGTTGTCCTTGCTATCTTCGGGTGTCGCACCTTCCATGCCGGTGGTGTGACCAATTTTTTCAAATTCATTCCGCAAGCGTTGAAGATCCTCGTCACAGAGGTTTTCAATGTTGACCATTTTCGTACGTGCACCGTCGAGCGCGCGTATCAGTTCATCGAGTTTGAGTTGCGTCGCTTTGGCTTCGCGGTTTTGCGAACTCTGGATGAGGAACACCATCAGGAAGGTAGTGATGCTGGTGGCGGTATTGATTATCAGCTGCCAGGTGTCCGAGTAATCAAAGAGCGGACCACTGACGACCCATCCAAGTACCACCAGCAATGCCAGCAGGAAGGCCCAGTATGAGCCGACACCATTCGAGCAGTTAATCGAAAATTTCCGGAACAGATCTGACATATTGTTCTCCTCTTGCGCATGAATTTTGATCGTGCGCCTTATATGTTTGCGCTTAGCTGACGGTCAGGGTGGTCAGTAGTTTTTGATGGTAGTGCGGGACGCGTTTGAGTGCGAATTCCGTTGCTGCCTGGCGCACCTGGTTCCTGTCGCCATCGAAATGCGCCGTTTCGGAAAAATGACGGAACCCGTTATCGCATTTAAATGTCCAGGCCAGGCACACCGTTCCAACAGGCACATCCCCATCACCGGCCGACGGCCCGGCGACGCCGGTAGTGGCGAGGGCAAGGTTGGCCTTGGCTGTCTTGAGCGCACCTTCGGCCATCGCACATGCAACTTCTTCGCTGGTCAAACCATATTGTTCTATGGTGTCTTCGCTGACATCCAGTGCTTCCATCTTGGCGTCTTCGGAGTAGGTGACGTAAGCCGACTCCAGCCAACTGCCACAGCCCGGCGGTTCGGCCAGGGTTGATGCAATCAGGCCGGCCGTGCAGGATTCGGCTGTCACTATCTTCAACTGATTTTTTTCGAGGTAGGCAACTACTTCATCCAGATACTCTGCTGACATGGCGAACTCCGTGTGCGCGACAGCGCGTGGCAATGGTTCGGTTCTAGCTGCTGACCTGGCTATAAACGATTCACCAGGCTGATCGGTAATGTGCGTTTGTGTTCGGTACTGCGATACTGGCGGAGGATGATTTCATAAGCCTGCGGGCTGACGATTTTCCCTTCGAGGAAATCGTCTATATCGTCGTATGGCAGGCCGAACGAAACTTCGTCCGGCTTCAGTGGCGTCAGTGTTTCGAGATCGGCGGTGGGTACCTTGTAGGCGAGGGCGACACTGGCACCGCAATGCTGCGCAATGGAACGGATCTGGCGTTTGTTCAGGCCGGATAGCGGCGTCACATCACATGCGCCGTCTCCGTGCTTGGTAAAGAAACCCATCAAGGCTTCCGCCGCATGGTCGGTACCTATCACCAGGCCGCCTGCATGTCCGGCGACTGCATATTGCGCAATCATTCTTTGCCGCGCCTTGATATTCCCGAGGATAAAGTCCTCTTCCTTTTCATCCCTGAATGCAAGGCCACCGGCCTTCAATGACGCCAGCATACCGTCGCTGGCCGGTTTGATATTCACGGTCAGCGTCTCATCCGGCTGGATGAGCTGCAATGCGCTTTGTGCATCATCTTCATCGCGCTGCTCGCCATAGGGCAAACGCATGGCGATGAATTTGGCCTGGCGTCCGTAAGCACGTGATTTTTCCACCGCCTTTTGCGCAATCAGGCCTGCCGTCAATGAATCGACGCCGCCGCTGATCCCGAGTACCAGGCAGTTTTTTTGATTCTGGATCAGTAGTTCATGCAGGAAGTCGACGCGTCGCTCGAATTCCCTGGCGGGGACGATGCTCGGGCAGACGCCGAGTTCTTTTACGATGAGTTCCTGTTCTAGCGAAAAACTTTGCTGGCTGCTTGGGCTCATGTCGGATGTCGAAGGAAGTAGTGTGAATGGAAGAGCGCATAAGGGTGCCGCCCGAATAACTGAAAACGATCTTAGCATCAAGATCAAACTCAAATATTTGCATTCTGCAGTCAGAAATCCCCTACACGCATCGCGGTGTTTCTGTTCGTTAACAGCATGGATTGATGCTATTCATTCAAATGGATTTGATTGCTATGGAGCAGCGGATTCAGAACGACGCATCATTTCGCTCGGCGTCATGCCCATGATTTGCCGGAAGGCATGGCCGAAGGAGGCGACACTGCTGAAACCGAGTTGCAGCGCGAGCTGCTTGATCGAGGTCTGGCCGTTGCCGAGGGCTTCGACCGCCGCCATGATGCGTGCGCGTTGCCGCCATTCCTTGAAGGTAAGATTGGTTTCAGCCGGAAACAGGCGCGTGATGGTACGTGCCGATGCGCCTGCGCTATAAGCCAGTAATTCCAGTTCGCTGCCATTTGCCGGGTCGGCCAGGATCATGTCTGCCACGCGTCGCGCACGTGCGTCATGCGGCATCGGCATGAAGGTTCTTGCGTCTTCATCCTCGACGAGTTCAAACAAGGCAAGTTCGAGCAGCAGCGCGAGGCGTTGCGGATGGGAATCCGCTTTGAATGCACCCAGTATGGTTTCGCGCAGCAGGGGACCGACGGTCGCAACAAATTCCGATTGCAATCGCGGTGCTGCCGGATGTTGCGCCAGTTGCTCGGGCTGGATTAGCAAGGCACGCATTTCGATATCCGCCAGCATATCCACAGCGTGTTCTATACCGGGTGGCAACCAGACCGCACGGGCGGGCGGTACCAGCCAGTGGCCTTTGGGTGTCGTCACCTGCATCACGCCACTGGACGCGAACAGTAACTGCGCCTCGCGATGTACATGCAGGCCGAGGCGGGTACCACGCGGATAGAAACGGGCGCCTATCGTCATTTCTTTCCTCAATATTGGCGTGTTGGCGATGTTATTTGTCTTCCAATCGATGACTTCTCATATTAACCTAGCTGCGATCTTTCAGGAAGGCAGCTAATGAATCACCCCCGTACCGTTATTGCTTACATCAACCTCGCACACTTTATCGATCACTACGCCATGCTGGTATTTGCCGCAGCGGTAATTGTCATCGCACCGGTGTTTGGCATGACGTATGGCGAACTCCTGCCTTATGCAACGCCGGGTTTTGTCGCCTTTGGTGCCGGCTCCTTACTGACCGGCTGGCTGGGGGACCGCTGGAGCCGGCGTCACATGATGGTGATTTTCTTTATCGGCATAGGCGCAGCGATGATGGCGGTCGGCCTTGCGCAAACTCCGCGGCAGGTGGGCATCGCCTTGCTGGCGGTGGGCTTGTTTGCGGCGATTTACCATCCGGTCGGCACTGCGATGCTGGTCGCGCACGCGGAGAAGCTGGGACGTGAAGTAGGCGTCAATGGCGTATGGGGCAATCTCGGCGTGGCGTCATCGGCGCTTGTCACCGGCATCGTCTGCCAATACCTCGGCTGGCGCTGGGCCTTTGTAGTGCCGGGCCTGGCAACGATTGTGATCGGTATCTTCTTTGCCCTTGGCGTCAAACACGAAGCGCGTACCGTTCGCAAGGCGACACAGCAAAGTTCGGTGCGGGTATCGAAAGAAGCGATGTGGCGGGTGATCGCGGCGCTGGTCATCACCATCATTGCCAGCTCGACGACATTCAATGCATTCACGGTCGCCATGCCCAAGTTGTTTAGCGAACGTTTGTCAGGCATTACGGCGAATGCCGCCTTGCTTGGCATCATTGTGGCGGGTACTTATGTGTTCGGCGCGCTGGCGCAGTACATCATCGGCCATTTATTGGATAGATACTCACTAAAGACCTTATTCCTGCCACTGGCCCTGACGCTCGCGCCACTACTGTATTCTGCTGCGAGCCTGTCCGGTATCGCGCTGATATTGATTTGCGTCGGCATCGTGATTTGCATTTTCGGGCAGGTCACCGTCAACGACGCGATGATAGGCAAGTACACCAGCGATGAATGGCGGGCGCGTGCCTACTCGGTACGTTACTTCCTTGGTTTTACTGCAGCGGGGGCTTCGGTCGGGATTGTTGCGAGCCTGCATGAACACGGCGGTTTCACATTGATGCTGCAGGCTTTGGCCGCTTTGTGCGTGCTGGTGATTATTGGTGCGATTTGTTTCCCGCGCGAGCAGAGGGTGCGGGGATAGTACTGTGGATGCCGCGCAAACTATTTAGTGCGGCAGCCGTGGTGCAATGAAATTCACCAGTGCATCAATCGCGACAGGTTTCACCATATAGTGATCAAAACCCACGCTGGCGGCGTTCATTTTATTTTCCTGCTGGCTGTAGCCGCTGATGGCAATGCAAAGCGGCACAGGTTTCGCAGTATGCAAGCGCAACCGCCTGAGTACTTCATAGCCGTCGATGCCGGGCAAGCCGATATCGCACACGATGACGTCATAGATATTGTCCTTGGCCATTTCCAGCCCGGACGTGCCATCGAAGGCGGAGGTCAGTGTATGGCCTTCCATCGTCAGCAAATGACTGAGGATTTCATTGGCGTTGGCATTGTCTTCAATCAGCAGGATGCGGCAACCCTGTATGGCATCTGCCGGCGCATCTCCTTCTTCATCATCCTTGATGAACTCTGCAGCAATCGGCAGCTCCACCGTGAATTCACTGCCAAGGTCGGCGCCGGCGCTATAAACACTCACCGTACCTGTATGCATTTCCACGACCGTGCGCACCAGCGACAGCCCGATGCCCAGGCCGCCTTGCGAACGATCCAGTGACAGCGGTCCTTGCCGGAATAACTCGAAGATGTAGGGTTGGATATCCGCTGCTATTCCCACACCGTCGTCCTTGATGACGACCTTGACGGTACTGGTCTGCAACTGCACCAGGATATCGATATGTCCGTCTACAGGTGTGAACTTGGTGGCATTGATGATGAGGTTGGCAAAAGCCTGTGCCAGCCTGACCAGATCGCCATGGATGATGATGGAGGCATCCGGCATCGAGATGGTGAGCTGCTGTGTACGTTTATCGATGAAGGGCTGGCTGGTTTCAACTGCACTCTCGATGATTTCTGCCAGCAGCAATGAACGCTTTTGCAAAGTGATGTTGCCGGTACTGACGCGTGAAGCATCCACCAGGTCATCGACCAGATGTGCCATATGACTGACTTGTCGACTGATGATGCCGTGCAGTTTGGGCAGGAGGGGATGGGCGGTTGAAATCTTGCCCAGCAAATCCGCCGCCATCGCAATCGGTGCCAAAGGATTACGTAACTCATGCGCCAGCATGGACAGGAATTCTTCCTGGCGATGATTGGCTGATTCAGCCTTGGCTTGCATGTCTTGTGCGCCGGATGCGGCCAGTACCAGATGCTCATTGGCTTCGCGCAACTGGACGACCAGGGCTTCGAGTACATGCTTGCTTTGTGTTGCTTCGTGCAGCGCGCCGCCCTGGGTTAACAGATCGGCGGTTTTTTGACGCAGTTGTTCCGCTTCGCGGTCGATACGCTTCAACAAACCGGCGATGGTTTGCCTGAACTGGTCTGCTTCGGGGGAGTTATCGACGTCGGCGGCGGAGGAGCCGCGCAGGGCCATGTTTTGATTACCATCTTGCATAAGTAGAACCGGCGCCCAGTGAGATTGCCTGATTCTGTCAAATGGCAGATCGGAAGCTATTATTTTTTCTTCAACATACTCCTATTTATCGCTGATTGTTATCTTTAATTTTTATTTCGCCAGATTGTCAGCAGCTGCAAGCGGATTCGTGATGATTCCATTACTTGCTGCACGGATTCATCAGGTGCTGGAAGAAAGCGCGGCTTGGTGGTAAAGTGCGTCGATTATTTTGCTATGGGGTTCCAGAATGGGCTGTTCCAGTTGTAGTTCTCACACAGGCAGTACACTGGCAAGGTAGCCCTCAATCCTCATCGCTACCTTGCCGCAATGGCGGGTAGTGATATGCAAGACAGGCGGTCCTCGCTTGTTTCATATCTACTCCTTATCGTTTCTTGTTTCGTCCCTGCGTTGGCCGTGTCCACCGCCAGGGGCCTGACTGCGTTGTATCTGGCTAGTGCCGGGGCTGATTGTTTTTTGCTGAAAACCGCGCGTTAGCTATTTAAGCGTGTTGTCACATTGAGCCGTCATCCTGCGTCTTCAGCCCGGATACCCGTGAATACAAGGTTTTACTATGTTTGAGTCGTTCGTTCCTCGCAGGACAGACCGCTCTTTGCTGGCGATTTCACCGAATCGCTGGGATTGGGCCTTGCTGCCGCTAGTGCTGGCGGTACTGGTGGCGGTCGGCTTTGGCGCGATGCAGATGACACGGCCTTTTGTGGTCGGCGAAGTCACTCCCATCTCGCTGGATCCGGCCAATCTTCCTTACTATTTGTTGCGCACGATCTTGCGCATGTTCATTGCACTCGGCTGCGCCTTGCTATTCAGCTTTGTGTTTGCAGCGATTGCGGCCAAGTATCGCGCTGCCGAAAAGGTCATGATCCCGACGCTGGATATCCTGCAGTCGGTGCCCATCCTCGGCTTCCAGGCGATTGCGATTGCACCTTTCATCGCCTTTTTCCCCGGCAGCTTGCTGGGTGTGGAGTGCGCGGCGATCTTCGCGATCTTTTCTTCGCAAGCCTGGAATATGGCCTTCAGCCTGTATCAGTCGATACGTACCGTGCCGTCGGAATTGAATGAGGCAGCACGCGTGTTCCGCCTGTCCGGCTGGCAGCGTTTCTGGCGCCTTGAGTTGCCGTATGCAATGCCGGGCTTGTTGTGGAACATGATGATGTCGATGTCCGGCGGCTGGTTCTTCCTGGTGGCGGCAGAAGCGATCTCGGTCGCGAACCAGGACATCAAATTGCCCGGCATCGGTGCGTATATCGCGGTAGCGATTGAAGCGAAAGATTTGCACGCCATCCTGTGGGCGATAGGCGCGATGCTGGCCGGCATTGTGCTGTATGACCAATTGTTCTTCCGTCCTTTGCTGGCATGGGCGGATAAATTTCGTTTTGAAGAATCGCAAGGTGAGACCGAACAGCGTTCATGGTTGCTGAACTGGGGCCGCCGCAGCCGCTGGATGCGTGCCGGTACCGACCGCATGTGGGCAATGCTGCGCAGTACGCTGGGCTGGTTCAGTGTGTCTTATGACGGCACCGCGCCGCGTGCCAGCGCACGCGTAATCCATCCGATGTGGATGCGGGTGTGGAATGTCGTGTTGCTGCTGGCCGCCGGCCTGGCGGTGTATCGCCTCGGTATTTTTGTGCACAGCGAAGTCGGCTGGGCCGAGGTCGGTCATGTGCTGTGGCTGGGCGTGATTACGCTGACGCGTGTCTTGCTGCTGATTGCGCTGGCTTCATTGGTCTGGGTGCCGATTGCGGTATGGATAGGCTTGCGTCCCAAATATTCGCAGAGGGTGCAGGGCCTGGCGCAATTCCTCGCTGCTTTCCCGGTGAACCTGATGTTCCCGCTGGTGGTGTACCTGCTGCTGACGATGCAATTGAATCCGAATATCTGGCTCAGTCCGCTGATGGTATTCGGTACGCAGTGGTACATCCTGTTCAATGTGGTGGCAGGTGCCTCGACGATCCCGAATGAGTTACGCCTGGCGTCCGATAACCTGGGCTTGAAAGGCTGGTTGAAATGGAAGCGGGTCTATTTGCCGGCCGTCTTTCCCAGCTATGTGACCGGTGCGATTACGGCCAGCGGCGGTTCATGGAATGCGAGCATCGTCGCTGAATACGTGACCTGGGGCAAGACCACGCTGATCGCCGATGGCCTGGGCAGTTACATCAAGCAGATGACCGATGCCGGCGATTTCCATCGCATTGCGCTCGGCATAGGTGTGATGTGCATATTTGTAATGTTGTTGAATCGATTTTTCTGGCGCAAATTGTATTTGCTGGCAGAAGACCGTAGTCGTTAGGAGGCAGGATGAGCCGGAATGTATTGATTGAATTGAAGGGTGTCGACAAATCCTTCCAGACCGCGGACGGCACACCGAGCAGTGTGCTGGAGCAGGTGGATTTCACCCTGACTGAAGGCGAGATCGTGGCTTTGCTGGGCAAATCCGGTTCGGGCAAATCAACGCTGTTGCGCATCATGGCAGGCCTGATCCCGGCGGATAGCGGCAGCGCGATGTATCGCGGCAAGAATATATACGGCCCGGTGGCCGGCATTGCGATGGTGTTCCAGTCCTTTGCGCTGTTCCCGTGGCTGACGGTGCAGCAAAACGTCGAGCTCGGACTGGAAGCGCAAGGTGTGCCGCCGGCTGAACGGGAAAAACGTGCGGATGCGATGCTTGACCTGATCGGCCTGGCCGGTTTCGGCGGCGCTTTGCCGCGTGAATTGTCTGGTGGCATGAAGCAGCGCGTCGGTATTGCCCGCGGCCTGGTGACCGGGCCGGATGTGCTGCTGATGGATGAAGCTTTCTCCGCCCTCGATGTGTTGACGGGTGAAACCCTGCGCGACGATATCCTCGAGATGTGGGAAGAAAACCGTATCCCGACCAAGGGCATCCTGATCGTGTCGCACAATATTGAAGAAGCCGTGATGATGTCCGATCGCATCGTGGTGCTGTCGAGCAGCCCGGGACGTATCCGCAGCGAGATCAAGATAGATTTGCCGCGCCCGCGCAATCCGGATTCGGCCGAGGTGCGTGCGCTGATCGATGAAGTGTATGCCTTGATGACGATGCGTACGCCGCAGGAAGCCACAACCGGTGTCGCGGTGCATGCGCACCTCAGCTATCGCTTGCCGGAAACCGATGTCGCGCATATCGAAGGTGTACTGGATTTGCTGGCGGCACCGCCATTCAATGGTCGCGCCGATTTGCCGGAGCTGACCGAGGAAGCCAAGCTGCCGGATGAGGAATTGTTCCCGACGTATGAAGCACTCGGCTTGCTTGGATTGGCGCAAGTGGAGAAGGGTGACATTACGCTGACTGCGCTGGGCCACGGCTACGCGCAAGCTGCACATATGCGCCGCAAGGAAATCTTTGGCCAGCAATTGCTGACGCATGTGCCGCTGGCGGCGCATATACGGCATAGCCTGGAACATGAGCCCAACGGCTCCTTGTCGGAGAAGCACTTCCTCAATACGCTGGAAGAATTCCTCAAGCAGGAAGAAGCCGAGCGCGTGCTGGAAGTGGTGGTGGAGTGGGGGCGCTACGGTGAAGTTTATGAGTACGACTATCACACCGGGCAGTTGAAGCTGCCAGAGAGCGACGCAGGGTAATACGCCAGGCCATGCTTACCATCCTGCGCTGACGCCTGAAAACGCAGCGCCAGCAAAAAAATCGCAATGGCGGCACAATACTGTTTTAATTAGTACTAATTTGGTACAGCAGAACAGGATATAGCCATGGCCGATTCGAAACGCGTCCCAACCTTTTTCATTCCACACGGCGGTGGTCCATGCTTTTTCATGGACTGGCCGGGGGATCCGCATATGTGGGATCGCATGGCTGACTTCCTGCGCAATATGCACCAGGAAGTCGGCAGCAAACCCAAGGCCGTCCTCGTGATTTCCGGCCATTGGATGGAAGATGAATTCACCGTGATGACGACGGCGCAACCGCCGCTGATTTACGACTATTACGGTTTTCCTCCGCATACCTATGAATTGACTTACCCGGCACCGGGTGCGCCGGCAGTGGCGCAGCGCGTCGTCGAGTTGCTGACCGCTGCCAGTATTCCGGTGAAGACCGATAGCCAGCGCGGCTACGATCACGGCGTGTTTATCCCGTTCAAGCTGATTTATCCGGATGCGGATATCCCGGTCTTGCAACTCTCGATGAAAAAGACACTGGATCCGGCCGAGCATTTGCGTGCCGGTGCAGCCTTGCAGCAATTGCGCGACGAGGGTGTGCTGATCGTCGGCAGTGGCATGAGCTTCCACAATATGCGTGGCTTCAGCCCGGCGTTCACCGAACCGTCAAAACGTTTCGATACCTGGTTGAGCGACAGCATAGCTGCGCCCAGTGCGCAGGAGCGTGATGCCTTGCTGACAGAGTGGGAAAAAGCGCCGGACGCTAAGTTGACGCAACCACATCCGGATCATTTGTTGCCGCTAATGGTCGCAGCAGGAGCGGCCGGCGACGACATCGGACGCAAGATATTTGAAGACAAGGTAATGAATGTAGTCGTGTCCGGCTATATATTCGGCGGACAGACAGCCTGACGAGTGTCAGGCCTCGCTGGTTTGCTGACGGCTGGCGTCTTAAGCGTGGGCCGGAGCCGCGGCCTTGAAGTTGCCCTGGCCGAGATCGATAGACATCAGCGCCTGGATTTCAGGGCTTTTGGATTGATCTGCAGGTTCTTTGCTGTAGGTTGCTGCGAAAGCAGTTTCTGCGGCACTACGGTCCATGCCGGTTTTTACCAATGCCTTGATCCAGCGCTCACGCCAATAGTTCGAACTCATGCTTGCTTCCTTATTTAAATAATGTCCCAAATGTACTTCTTGCCGGGCACCAACAACAATATCGCCCGCATTCTAGCAAAAGATAGGAAAACTGCTAACCGCGCCGGTCAATAAAATCGCGCGCGATCATCATGCCACCCTGTAAACACTGTGCCGGAGTCAAAAAAGAGTGTTCGGTCGCCACGTCCAGCTCGCGGAAGCCGATGGAGAGCTGTTCGGTAACGACGATGCGCGGTGCGTACATGCAGACGGCGGCATCTTCGTAGCGCGAGGCACCGGAGATTTCGACCAGGATTTTCCAGCCTTTGTAGACTTCGCGGCGCGATTCCATGATCGCGTGGTCGACGGCTGATGCCTTATATTGGGTAGTGCTCATAATGCAAACCTGAATACGGTGATGAAGCTTGATTATAGCCAGCTATGTTTAAACGTATATAGCGAAATGCGAATTATTTGCCCAAGCTGTTGTACCTTCCTCTGCTCCTACGCCAATCATCTGTATCGTCTGATAGCGAAGCCGGCCGTGCTTTCCTAGGATAAAGACAGGCAAGGCAATCGAGCCTGCCTCATCCATTGCAAAGGAGAATCAAATGCCACGCGGTGATAAATCATCATATACAGACAAGCAAAAACGCCAGGTCAAACATATAGAAGAAGGTTATCTGGAGCAGGGGCTGTCGAAAGAGGAAGCCACCCGGCGCGCCTGGGCCACGGAAAACAAAATTTCCGGCGGCGGCAGGAAATCCGGGTCGGGCCGGAAAGGACATTAAAGGCGATAGTTTTTATTGAAGCAGGGCAATCATTTGCATTTGATTGGGCCGTAAGGGAATCTTTCGGTACTATCCGCTGTCAGTGACAGGTAATCAACTTTTTACCCACCCGTTTTAGTCACTATTACCACCTAGAGGTCTTATTAATGAAAATGATGCAAAGAATTGCCGGTACCGCTGTGATTGCAGTCGTGGTCCTGAGTCTTACCGCTTGTAGCGGCATGTCCCGTCGTGACCGGAATATGGTGACCGGTGCCAGTATTGGCGCGGTCGGTGGCGCCATCCTGACCGGCGGCAGTACGCTCGGTACCGTAGGTGGCGCAGCGGTTGGTGGCGTGATCGGTAATGAAATAGGCAGAAGGTAAGGTCTTGCCTGGCAAGGTTTGCAGGCGTAAATTTCAAAAATGGTAATGGCCCGCATCAGCGGGCCTTACTATATATGCAGCCGTCAAAGAGCATATATAAAAGGAATGTATTTCTAGCAAGATAACAATTGGTTTCAACTTAAATGCTCAATGCCTGCTAAAGTTGCGACGCCAAGACTTAATAGGGGATCGCGTTGCGGTTTTTCTCGTACATTTCATCACAGTTTGTTGCCTGGTCTGAACGACCAACCAATATCAAGCTCCGCCAAGCAGCCATTGCCGGCTTCATTGCTTCCATCTTCGTAGCTCTCCTGGGTGTCGCTTACACGCTGCTCTTTATCGTGCCGAACCTGCCGTCTATCGATGCGCTGACCGACTACAAACCCAAGATCCCCCTTCGTGTGTATACAGCCGATAACGTCCTGATCGGCGAATTCGGTGAAGAGCGCCGCGACTTTGTGTCGGTGGCGAATATTCCTGCCAGCATGAAGAACGCAATTATCGCGATCGAAGACAATAATTTCTATGAACATGGCGGTGTCGATGTACTGGGCGTAGTACGCGCCGGTCTCGCCAACCTGGTGCGCAGCCGTTCGCAAGGCGCATCGACCATTACCATGCAGGTGGCGCGCACCTTCCTGCTGACGCGCAAAAAGACTTACAGCCGTAAATTGCAGGAAGTGATCCTTGCCTACCGTATCGAAAAGAACCTGACGAAAGACCAGATTCTTGAGCTGTACATGAACCAGATTTACCTTGGTGAGCGTGCCTACGGCTTTGGCAGCGCGGCGCGCATTTACTTTGGCAAACCTATCCAGGACCTGACGATTGCAGAATCGGCGATGCTGGCCGGTATCCCGAAGGCGCCGGCCAGTGCCAACCCGGTGGTCAATCCAAAGCGCGCGACCGAACGCCAGCAATACATCCTCAAGCGCATGCATGAGCTGAAGTTCATTACCGATGAACAGTACAAGCATGCGGCGGCAGAAAAGTTGAATGTACTGCCGGATGGCAATCGCTTCCGTACCCATGCCGAACACGCAGCCGAAACCGTGCGCCAGTTCATGTATGCACAATATAAAGACGAGACTTACACCAGCGGTTTCACCGTCTACACCACGCTGACCAAGGCGGATCAGGATGCCGCTTATGATGCGGTGCGCCGTGGCGTATTGGATTACGACCGTCGTCACGGTTATCGCGGTCCCGAAGCGACGATAGATTTGCCGAAGGATAGTGAAGACCTGCAGCAGGCGATTGACGACACACTGGTCAAATATCCGGATAGCGACGATTTGCGCGCGGCAGTGGTAACCGAAGCGAATGCCAAATTGATACGCGCGCAATTGCTGTCCGGTGAAACGGTCGAAATCACCGGCGACGGCTTGCGCTTTGCCGCTTCCTATTTGTCTGACAAGGCAACGGCACAGAAGAAGCTGCAGCCGGGTTCTGTCATCCGTGTGGTACAGGACAACAAAAAGAAATGGGGCATTTCGCAATTGCCGGAAGTCGCAGCCGCCTTTGTTTCGGTCAACGGCCAGGATGGTTCGATACGTGCATTGGTCGGTGGCTTTGACTTTGCGCTGAATCAGTTCGACCATGTGACGCAGGCCTGGCGCCAGCCGGGTTCCACCATCAAGCCTTTCGTGTATTCGGCGGCTTTGGAAAAAGGGTTTTCCCCAGGCACACTGATCAATGATGCGCCGCTGGCCGAAGACAGCGAATCGGAGCAGGGCAGCAAAGCCTGGAATCCGGGCAATGACAATGGCAAATACGATGGCCCGGTGACCATGCGTACCGGCCTCAAGCGTTCGAAGAACCTGGTATCCATCCGCATCCTGCGCAAGATCACTCCTGCGTATGCAATTGAACACCTGACGCATTTCGGTTTCGAGGCGGACAAGCAACCGGCCAACCTGACACTGACCCTGGGTACCGGTTCGGTGACGCCGTTGCAGATGGCTGGTGCTTATGCAGTATTTGCGAATGGTGGTTTCAAGGTGCCGCCTTACCTGATCCAGAAGGTGGTCGATGCGCGCGGCAAGGTCTTGCTGGAAGCACAGCATCCGCAGGCGGGTGATGAAACCGCTCGTGCAATTGATCCGCGCAATGCCTTCATTACCGATTCGATGATGCGCGATGTCGTACGTTCCGGCACCGGTTATCTGGCCAGCCAACGCCTGGGTCGTAGCGACCTGGCAGGTAAAACCGGTACCACCGATAACGCGATGGATGGCTGGTTCGCCGGCTATGGTCGCGATATCGTCGCCGTGGCATGGATGGGTTACGACAAGCCGCGCTCGCTCGGCAGCCGCGAGTTCGGCGGCACGCTGGCCTTGCCAATCTGGATCGACTATATGCGTACCGCCTTGCGCGGCAAACCGGAAATGGCAAAGGTCGCGCCGCCGGGTGTCACACAAGTGGACGGCGACTGGTCCTATGATGAATACGTCAACGGCGATGCGGTCAAATCGCTGGATGTGGAAGAGCAGAAGAGCTTCTGGGAGCGCATGTTCAATCCCGGCCCAAGCACGGAGCCACAGCCGCAAGCCCCGGCCGCACCTGCTGCTCCTGAAGACAAAGAGAAGAAACGCCTCGAAGAACTGTATCGCGGTTAAACCCATCTATCCGTCATCCCCGGGCAGGCAGGTGCATGCCCGGGGTGATGTCCCACTGGCTGCCTGATAAACACGGCCGTTATCGGCTGTCATCAACACCCGTCATCTCCGTACAATTGCAGCTACGACTAAAGTCTTATGTGCGGAACATTGTTTTGTGTAAAACTCGGCAACATGACGCTTACCGACCAAGATAATCAGCACGCAGATGAAATATTTATCGCCCAGATGGCGATATTGCGGCGCAATTTCCCTTTCGCCTTGCTCGGTTCATTGCTGACTGCCGGACTCGTTGTGATCGCGCTGTGGAATGTATTGTCACAACGTGAGTTGCTGTTGTGGCTGGGCGTGAATGTGTTGGTGCTTGGCTTGCGCGTCACAGTCCTGCGTACTTACCAGCCGGAAGATTTGCCTGCCCTGCGGCGCTGGAGCCGGCGCATGCTGTGGTCTACCGGGCTGGCCGGTATCGTGTGGGGCTTGCCTTACGCCTATTGGCTGTTCCAGGCACCGTTCGAATACCAGATGTTCATGATTATCGGTTTGCTGACGCTGGGGACCGGTGCGATTTACGCTTATTGCATCTACATGCCGCTCTTGCTGGCATTTGAAGTCCCGTATTTTTTCCCGCCTTTCCTCGCCCTCGGGTTGGACCCGGATACCTTGCACCATGTGCTGGCGCTGGCCGGCATGCTGTATCTATTGGTCACGCTGGCGTTTGCATTGCGCATGTACCGGACCCAGCGCGATTCGCTGCAAATGCGTTTCGAAAATCGCGACTTGCTGGCGCGACTGGCAATTGAAAAGGAAGCGGCCGAACGCAGCAAGGAGAGTGCGGATCGCAGCAACCAGGCAAAGTCGCAATTCCTTGCCGCCGCCAGCCACGACTTGCGGCAACCGGTGCATGCATTGAGCCTGTATGTCGGCGTGTTGCGCGAACAAAGCCTGAATGCAAAAAGCCGCCAACTGGTTGATCACATTGAACGTGCGACTGCCGCGATGGGACGCCTGTTCGATGGCTTGTTGAATATTTCGCGGCTGGATGCCGGTGTGATCCGTCCGCGTCTGCGCCATTGTTCGCTGGCGGCCTTGCTCGATCAATTGCAACTGGAATATGCACCGCGCGCAGCTACCAAGTCCCTGGTGTTGCGCCTGCATCGCGGTGTGGTGCCTGCTGTCTATTCCGACCCGGTCTTGCTGGATCGCATTCTGCGTAACCTGGTTGATAACGCGATACGACACACGCAAAGCGGCGGTGTACTGATAGCTTGTCGTCGGCGCGGCAAGTTCGTGCAAGTCGAAGTGTGGGACACCGGTGTCGGCATTGCAGCCGCCGACCAGGAAAAGATTTTTATGGAGTTCCATCAGGTTGGCAATCCGGAGCGCAACCAGAGCAAGGGACTGGGCCTCGGATTGGCGATTGTGCGACGTACGGCAGATTTGCTTGGGCATCGGCTGATCCTGCGTTCGCGTCCGGGTCGCGGCAGCGTCTTCAAACTCAGCCTGCCGGTGCATAGTGTAGCGGAAGGGCATGCGATGACGGCCAGCGTGAGCCAGCCTGACCATGCCCCCGGCCTGCCGTCAGGGCAAATGATCTTTGTGGTGGAAGATGATGAAGATAATCTGCACGGCATACGGCTTTTGCTGGAAACCTGGGGTTATCAGGTGGTGGCTGCCGCCAGCGGCGATGAAATCGTGCAGGCTGCGGGTAATTGCCCTGAAGTGCCGGCGCTGATCCTGACGGATTTCCGCTTGCGCGACCATGAAACCGGCATTGCCGTGATTGATCGCCTGCATGAAGAATATGCGGATGACAGTATTGCCGCCATCCTGATGACCGGCGATACCGACCCGCAACGATTGGCGGAAGCGGCGGCACGTGGCTGGCCTTTATTGCATAAGCCGGTGGATGCGGCGCACCTGCGCCAGGTGATTACGGAAACGCTGGTGGCCAGGACGGCACAGGCTTCCGCCTGATTCCAATTACGGCAGGAAGGGCACGGATAACAGGCGCAAACCTATTGAGATCCAGCGCTCTTCGCTACCGCTGCCAAAGCGATTACCGTAGGTGGTATCGATCTGCACATGGTCAGGCACCAGCCAGTGCCGCACACCGATTTGATAAAAGGGCTTGCCCGCGCTTTGGTCGAAGGTTTCTGCAATCAGCCAGCTACGTTCCGACAACTGCGTCTCGGAACCCAGGCCCCAGGTCGCACGATTACGATTATTCGGCTTGTCATGCAGCCAGCCGACATTGGTATGCAGGACGACGCGATCATCCCTGAATGAAAAACTGGCCGGGACGTAGGCATACGGCGAGCTGAGCAGGTGGCGCTCGGTATCCGAGCGCGGCTGCATCGAATTCCCGAAGGCCAGGCCGATGCCCCAGCCATTCTTTTCCAGCGGCTTGAACAAGGTCTTGCCCTGCAAGACATAGCCCTGGTTTTGCGTGCGTCCGTTTTGATTGATGGCCGAACCGCCAAAGCTGACTTCGAGGTTGCCGGTGAAATTACAGGCCGGGATCGCCCAATACTCGGTACTTCCCTTATTGTCCTTGACCCAGCTCTCGACCTGGCAAGCCTTGGCATCGACGATGCGCGCATCATCGGTAATCATCGGACGCGCAGCATGGGAATTCAGGCTGCCTGCGGCCAGGCTCAAGCCCAACAGGGCATGCAGGGCGGGGTGGCGCAGGAGGTTCGGGATGTCCGGGGTAAAACGCATTTCTTGGTCCTTCTTGACTCTCTTACCCTCGGGTAAATTGATATGGGTGCCGCTGCTAATGCGGCGTGGCAAGTGCAACCCGTCGTCGTCCGAGGTTTTTGGCTTTGTACATGGCGCCGTCGGCGCGGTGCAGCAAGGCTTCGCTGGTAGTGCCGGATTCCGGATAAGTTGCGACGCCAATACTGGCAGAGATATGTGACGTGAGCGTGTCGTCCAGCACATAAGGGGCGGAGATGGCTTCCACCATCTTTTCTGCAACAAAACGGGCATTTTCCATATGCGCGCCGACCATCACCATCGCAAATTCATCGCCACCCAGGCGTGCCACCACATCGGAATGACGGCTATTGGTTTTCAGGCGGCTGGCGACGGCACGCAGTAATTTGTCGCCGGCTTCATGGCCGTGTTTGTCATTGACCGCCTTGAAGCCATCAAGGTCGATATAGAGGATGGACAAAACCGTCTTGTTACGTTCGCACAGCGCCAGTTGCTGGCTGACGATTTCATGGAAAAGTGCACGGTTTGCCAGGCCTGTCAGTACATCGTGATTGGCCTGGTGCTGCGCCTGGTGCAGCATTTCTGATGCACGCGCGAGCGAAGTGCCGACTTCATCCGCTTCACGCAAATGCAGCGGCGGCACGGTCACCAGCTTGCCGGCACCGAGGGCCAGCGCGGGGCCGGTCAGGCCGTGGATGGAGTCCGCGATGCGGCCACCGATCAGCCAGGCGGCGGCTACGCTGCAGGCGAGCAGAATGATGGTGGCGAGGATCAGCAGGAACAGGGTATTACGCAGCTCATGCATGATGTCTTGCGTCGGGATGCCGATCGCCAGTGCCCAGTTGGATAATTTGGAGCGGCTGAATACGGTTTGCACCGCGGTGCCGTCGTAAGTCACGCTCTCGAACATATCTTCATTGGCGCTGCGCATGCGTTTGACGATTTCCGGCACGCCTTTTTTACCGATCAGCTCGGGTCGGTTACCGGTGCGGGCAACGATGGTACCGGTGCTATCGAAAATCGCGGCAATCCAGCCTTCCGGTATGTGTTGCTATTGCAGCAGCTTATCCATGCGGGCCGGTAAAACCCCGGCGCTCAGGCTGAAACGCGGATCCCGTTGGCCCGGCACCGGGACCGTGATGGCGAACAGGTTTTGCTTGGATACGGTACCGAAGAACAAGTCGGAGATGACCGGTTGCTCATTTTTGAACAATTCATCGAGGCGGATGATTTCAGTATGCGGTGGCAGCGCCGAACCAAAGGGCTGGTGCGTATTCAGGTATTGATTGCCCTGGCTGTCCGACAGCACGATATTGATGCCATCCTGGTCACGCTGGTTCTTTAATACTTCCTGTGCCTGGTTATAAAAGGCATGTAAATCATTGGAGGCAAGGTAGGGCGAGGTGGCGAGGGTAATCAGCGAGGATTCAATACTGGCGAAATCGCGGTCGACCACGGAGACCATGGCGCGGGCAGTACTGAGTGAGTTGAGCAGCAACTGATCGCGTGCCCGTTGATAATCATGGGTGATCAGCAGGACGGCCATGAGGGCCGCCGGCACCACGCAGGCCATGACGAGTAAAACCAGCTTGGAGCGGATAGTTGGCGCGAGCTTGGTTTTCATTCTCTACGGCGGCTAAGTGGCGGTAAAAGAAGCGGGGAAGGCGGAATTTTATATCAAGTCAACTTGCGGCCCGCGATTTTATTGCCAAAAGAGAATTTGCAGCCCATTAATTTTGTTAAAGCGCAACGAACAGCCGATAATATGCGCTTTATTGCAGTGATAATGTTTCCTTGTGGCAATAACAATGCGGGCACACATAGTGATACCAGGCATCTCCGGATGAAGAGCAGATGAAGACAAAAATAGAAATTACCGGTTGTTTCCCGGTCCTGAATTCCCTCAATGAGCAGCAATTCATCAATGCGATCGAACCGCGTTTCATCGATATCCGCAGTCCGGTAACCGGTTTGCAAATCGATCTGTTTGGCAAAGTCAGTGCGCTGACGATTGCCCGGGAGCAGGGGATAGTGGTCGCGGAAATTGAAATCCCGGATGACTTCCTGGCGCGGCACAAATTACAGCAAGAGCAGTTGGAGCAGGTCCTGGTGGCCCGTGTCAGCAAGTTGCGGCATCCGGCGACCGGTGCCATGGCGCCGGTAGAGGCGCGTTTGGCGGCAAAATGAACCGGTTAAATAAGCTAATATTTTAAATTCAAATACTTGTTTAAGTATTTGAATTTAAATGGAATAAAATTATTTAACAATTGCCTTCCGGATTTATTTTTCGCGACGTTTCGGGATCGCATGCCCGACATAGCGCTGGAAGGTTTCGATCTGCATGAAGCTATCCGCCATCAGGTCCACCAGCGCCCTTAGCTTTCTTCCCATATAACGTTGCTGCTGGTAAACGCAGTACACCGGCACTTTGTCCGCATGCCAGTCCGGCAGCAGCGGAATTAAAATGCCCGCGTCGATTTCCGGGCGGGTAAAAAAATCCGGCAGCAAAACAATGCCGTAGCCATCTATCGCAAAGGTTTTGGTGACCCAATAATCGTTGGTCGTCACAATGGTCCGCGGCTGGCTATGGAAGGATGCATCTTGCGAACGCAAATGCCAACCACCCGCGCGCGGCGAAGTCGTGAGGACGATACGCGGGTGTTGCTCCAGGTCTTCCGGGCGTGTAGGCGTGCCGTTGCGGCGTAAATATTCCGGGCTGGCATACAGCCGGTAAGTGAGGTTCCCCAGCAACTTTGCTACCAGGTTTGGTTGGTTCGGCGGTTGCGAGCACACATAGCAATCCACATTGTCCGGGATACTGGTGATTTCCTCGCCGACCAGATCCAGGTGGCAGGTTACCCCCGGATAGCTATCCAGGTACAAGCCCAGGACGCGGGAAACAAAGCTGGTACTCAGGTGGTTATTGGTCAGCAGGTAGAGATCACCGCGCAATCCTTCGGACAGGTTTTGTACATCCGTCTGGGCGGTGGCCAGGCCGGCGTTCAAGTCCGCAATAATCCTTTCGCAATGCGCATAGAAAGCAGTGCCTGCTTCCGTCGGCGCGATGCGACGCGTTGAGCGCAGGAATAATTGCACCCCCAGTATTTCTTCCAGTTTGGCGATCTGGCGGCTGATGGTCGTCTTGGGTATGCCGCCTTCATTTTCAGCGCGCCCCAGGCTACCGTTGCGCATCAGGAGCACGAAGGACTCAATCAGCTTGATGTCAATCATCCTGTTCCCGGTATTGCAAAAACCACTGTGCCACAAATGAAATAGACATTCCCATGAATCCCCTTATGCAGCGCTTCGAGAAAAACTATAGTGCCCCACATCAGCAAGATTGTTCTGGCACCAAAGGCATTGAAATCATAACAGAGCCGGTGTGAAGTACAGAGGTCCAAGCTTGCAATAAAAGGGATCAAAAGATGCGGAATGATCTGCACTGAGCCCGCGATTGAACGATAGTTCACGGAGGAGACGATGCATATTACCAAGGACCCGGTCGTACTGAACGACTGGTTTGTGGTTGCGGCGGCGCGCACCCTGCAGCCTGACGGAGTCATCTACACGCGCTTGCTCGGACAAGACCTCAAGGTGTGGCGCGATGCTGCCGGCAACGCACATGCAGCAGCACATGGCAGTGAAGCCCCGGCCGGTGCGGGTGAGTATCGGGTACAGGAGCGCTACGACAGTATCTGGGTTTCGCTGGGCGAGCCGCAAAGCGACTTGTTCGATGTTCCGGAGTTTAGCCAGCCCGGGCGTCGCATCATCAATTGCGGCGCAATCGGGGTACACACTTCCGGTTTGCGCATCGTCGAAAACTTCCTGGATATGGCGCATTTCCCCTTTGTCCACACCGACTGGCTGGGCAAGGAGCCGTACACCGAAGTCAAGGATTACAAGGTGGATGTGCGTGCCGACACCGGGGAAATCTGGGCCACCGAGTGCAAATTCTGGCAACCCAAGGCGGCGCCTACCGCCAGCGGCGGCATGGAAGTCGAATACACCTACCGCGTGATGCAGCCATTTACCACCATGCTCTACAAGAGTTGCCCGACCAGGCCGGGTGAATTCGACATCATCTTCCTGCTGATCCAGCCACTGGACGAAGACCGCTGCCTGGCGCATGCGATCTTTGCCTATTTCGATACCGAGAGTGATGACGCCGAACTGATTTCATTCATGCATCTCATCTTCGGGCAGGACAAGCCCATCCTGGAAAACCAGCTACCCAAACTGATCCCGCTCGATCCTCGTTCGGAAATCCCGACCCGTGCCGATGCCATGTCGATTGCCTATAGACGCTGGTTGCGTGAGAAAGGAGTGCAGTACGGCGTGCAAAAGGCGGCATAAAGACCGCGCACGATTCACATACGTCAGAACCATTGTCCAGGCATCGTTCCACAGAAGAAACGGGCCCGGCCAGGCATAAAACTTACAAAATTGGAGACATACCATGTTGAGAGATACCCGCCGTGATTTCCTGAAACAGCTTTCGGCCCTCGGTTTGACCACCGCAATAGGTGGGCGCGCCATGGATGCTTTTGCTGATGAAGTATTAAAGGTTGCCGTTGCCTATGTGTCACCGATAGGTGATGTCGGCTGGACCAAGCAGCACGACCTGGCAAGGCAGGCGATGGAAGCCGCATTCCCCGGCAAGATCAAGGTGGTCAAGGTGGAAGGCGTGTCGCAGGCACAGGATGCGGAACGTGTATTCCGCGACTTGGCGGTGCAGGGCAATAAACTAATTTTCGGCACCAGTTTTTCGCATATGACGCCTATGTTGAAAGTGGCGCAGTCGATGCCGAAAACGACATTCGAATTATGTTCCGGTATCAAGACACTGAAAAACATGGGGGCATTCGAAGCGCGTTATTACGAAGGCACCTACCTGGCCGGTATCGTGGCCGGCAAAATGAGCAAGAGCAATGTGCTTGGCTTCATCGGGGGTTTCCCGGTGCCCGATATTTTGGGGCCGGCGAATGCCTTCCTGCTCGGTGCGCGCAGTGTCAATCCGAAAGTGACTTGCAAGGTGATCTGGCTGTCATCCTGGTATGACCCGGCGAAAGAACGGGATGCTGCGAATGCACTGATTTCCGAAGGCGCGGACGTGGTGTCATCCATGACGGATACGCCGACCACGATACAGGTTGGCGAAGAAAAAGGCGTATGGACGGTCGGTTATGCCAGCGATATGTCCAAGTACGGTCCGAAAAAACACCTGACATCCTTCATCGTGGACTGGCGCAGTGAATATATCAATGCGGCACGCAGCGTCATGGACGGCACCTGGAAATCCAGCCATCGCTGGGATGGGCTGAAATCAGGTGTGGTGAAAATGGGGCCTTACAACCCGGCGATTCCGAAGGATGTGCTGACTTATGTGGCACAGCAGGAACAAGCCATTATTGCCGGCACGCTGCATCCTTTCGCCGGACCACTCAGGGATCAAAGCGGCAAGGAGCGGGTGGCCGCCGGTTCAGCCTTGCCTGACGATCAGCTCAAGAGCATCAATTGGTTTGTCGAAGGCATGCAGGGCAATTTGCCGAGAAGCTAGCCGTCTTTCCAATCCACATTTCATTTAACCAGTTGCAAGAGACCGCCGCCGCGAGGCCGGGTGGCGGGTCTCGCTGAAAGCGCCGAAAGCAGCATATGACTACTCTCACTGTCCGCGTTCACAAAATTACGCAAGAGGCTTGCGACATCAAGTCGTTCGAATTACGCAGCGTATCCGGCGAAGCCTTGCCTGCCTTTACGCCGGGCTCCCACATCGATGTACATATCGGGGAAGGCCTGATCCGCCAGTATTCCTTGTGCAATGGGCCGGATGAGCCAGACCGCTACCTGATCGCCGTGAAAAAGGAAGTGACTTCACGCGGTGGTTCGCAAGCCATGCATGAAAGCATCAGGGAAGGTGATCAGATCAAGATCAGCGCACCCCGCAATAACTTCCCGCTGGAGCAATCACAGGGGCCTTATCTGCTGCTGGCGGGCGGGATAGGTGTGACACCGGTCCTGTCGATGGCACGCCATCTGCTGGCACAAGGAGTCGAGTTCGAGCTGCAATACTTTACGCGTTCGATTGCGCACACAGCCTTCCATGCACTCCTGTCCGAGCCGGAATTCCAGGGCCGCATCAAATTCCATTACGCACTTGAGCCGGAAGGGCTGCGCGCCTATCTGCGCAAATTGCTGTGGCACTACCCGGAAAACGGTTCGCTCTATCTATGCGGCCCCCGCGTATTCATGGACCTGGTGGAATCCACAGCCGCCGCGACCTGGCCGCCGGAAGCGGTACATCTCGAATACTTCAGTGCCGATCCCTTGTCGCTGGCCGGTGAGCAAGAGTCATTCGAAGTCAGGCTGGCGCGCACCGGCGGCACCTATGCGGTTCCCGCCGGCATGCCGATTACCGAAGCATTGGCGGCGCATGGCATCCACATCGATACCTCATGCGAACAGGGTGTCTGCGGCACCTGCCTGACCGGCGTGCTGGAAGGAACGCCGGATCACCGCGATGTCTATTTGTCCGATGCCGAGAAAAAATCCTGCGACAAGATCATGCCCTGCGTGTCAAGGGCAAAGAGTCCCTTGCTGGTACTCGATTTGTAAACAAAACAAGGCACTACAAAGCAATTTGCATCCAACACATAAAACAACAGGAGAACTGAATATGACTCTCAACGCAAATACAGCAAACAATTGGTCAGTGGTCGCGGCTTCGGTCGAAGTACCGGCCGGCGAAATCGTGCAGGCATTTTTGCACGGCCAGGAATTGGCGCTCTGGCGCAATGCGGCAGGGGAGATACAGGTATGGGCCAATCGTTGCCCGCATCGCGGCACGCGTTTCACGATGGGGCGCATCGTCGATGACCAACTGTCCTGTGGCTACCATGGCTGGCGCTTTGGCAGCGGCGGTCAATGCACCTACATCCCGGCGCATCCCAAATTGCCGCCACCGAAAACCGTATGTGCGAAAACTTTCCAGGCGGTGGAACGCTACGGGATGATCTGGACCAGCCTGGGCGCGCCGGAAACGGAAGTGCCACAGCTGCAAGCGCTGGCCGATCCGGAACAGCAGTCCTTGTTTTGCCGCAGCTTCGTGGTGTACCAGTCGGCCGACAAGGTAGTGCAAGTGTTGAAGCAAGCGTCCGCACATCACTATGAATCACCGCAAGCGAATGTACTGACCGGCAGGGACGAGGCCGGCGCTGCATTGACCCTGCTGGTCCAGCCTATGGCAGAGGACAAATCAACGGTCTACTTGTGGGCCAGTGGCAAACATGCAGCCGGCGATGCCAAGGGCATACGCCAGCGTCATAACGCCTTGTTCAAGCAGGCGCGGCAACAACTGGAAGCCGGTGCCTGACACTTGGCAATCACACATCCATCAATCATCTGGAGAAGAAAATGTCCGTCCAATTGGATCCTGTCGTATTGAATGACTGGTTTGTCGTATCGGCCGTGAGCAAAATCTTGCCCGGCGAACGTTTCCTGACGCAGTTGCTGAGTGTGCCTATCGCCGTCTGGCGCGCGGCTGATGGCAGCTGGCATGCCGCCAAACATAGTGATAATGAACAAGTTAGCGGCGAGTACAAAATCTGTGAACGCTATGGCTTTGTCTGGGTCTCGCTAGGCAATCCGACCAAGGAAGTCTACGCACTTCCCGAATTCACCCAAGCCGGGCGTCGCTTCATCGACTGCGGCACTTTTGGCGTCAAGACTTCGGGCCTGAGGATCATTGAAAACTTCCTCGATATGGGGCATTTCCCTTTTGTGCATACCGACATCCTGGGCAAGGAGCCGCACACGGAGGTCAAGGAATACAAGGTGGAAATGCACCCTGAAACCGAGGAACTGTGGGCGACCGATTGTCAATTCTGGCAACCCAAGGCGGCCGCATCGGCGACTGACGGCCTGGATGTCGACTACACCTATCGCGTGATGCAACCGTTCACGGCGGCCTTGTACAAGACATGCCCGACACGGGATGGCGATATGGATGTCATCGGCGTCTATGTACAACCGGTCAATGAAGATGAATGCCGGGCCACGCTGTGGCTGCTGATATTTGATGACATCCATACCGATAGCGAAGTGATCGGTTTCCAGCAAACGATATTCGGCCAGGACAGGCCCATCCTGGAAAACCAGGTACCCAAGCTGATCCCGCTTGATCCAAAAACGGAGATACCGACCCGCGCGGATGCCTCATCCATCGCTTATCGCCGCTGGTTGCGCCAGATCGGCTTGCAATATGGCGTGCTGAAGGCCGCATAAAACCTGTTGCCTTTGGTACTCAAGCATTCACCTGAACTGATAGAAGGAATTTGCATGATCAAGCTCTACAACTATGAACTGTCCGGTAACTGCTACAAGCTGCGACTGTTGATGAACATACTCAATGTGCCATACGAAACGGTCGCGATCGACTTTTACCCGGGACGGGAACACAAATCCAAAGGCTTCCTGGAAATCAATCCATTCGGCCAACTGCCGGTACTGGAAGATGGTGAATTGCGACTGCGCGATGCGCAGGCAATCCTGGTCTACCTCGCTGCGAAATACGACGCGGAACGCAAATGGTATCCAAACGATCCCGCCGCGATGGGCAAGATCGCGATGTGGCTGTCAGTCGCCGATGACATTACGCGTACCGCTTCCGCCGCGCGTTTGCACGATGCGCTGGGCTATGTAATGGATATCGAAAAGACACGTGCCGATGCGCATGCCTTATTCCGGATCATTGATGAGCATCTGGCCGATATGGAAGTGATAGGGCAGCAGTGGCTGGCGCTGGACCGGCCGACGATTGCCGACATTGCCTGCTTCCCTTATATCGCGATGTCACACGAGGGTGACATCATGCGCGATGATTATCCGGCGATCCGCCGCTGGATAGAGCGGGTCAGGCGCTTGCCGGGCTTTGTCGGCATGTCGGGGATCTTCGCTCCGACCATCTGAGGCCAGGCGCTATAAGGAAAGCGCTATAAAGCGTATATGCACAAGCAGATACCCCGACAGGCCACCGGCGCGACTATGTGTCATTGATATGAAAGGTGAGAACGGATTTACATCGTTGTAGGGCATCTGAAGGATGAGTTGTTTTTATATAAGAAGAAAAGATATTTTTAATATAAAACGAGACAAATGATAAATCGCCTGGAACTTCATAGTATTACCAAGCGCTATCCTTCGGTGGTTGCGAATGATGGCATCAACTTAAGCGTCAAACCCGGTGAGATCCACGCCGTGCTGGGAGAAAACGGTGCCGGCAAATCCACCTTGATGAAAATCATTTACGGTTCGGTTAAACCCGATGCCGGCAAGGTGCTGTGGAATGGCAAGGAAGTGCATATCGCGAATCCGGCGATGGCACGCGAGCTGGGTATCGCAATGGTGTTCCAGCACTTTTCGCTGTTCGATACGCTGACCGTGGTGGAAAACATCGCGCTCGGCTTGCCGCATGACACCAAGCTGGATGAACTGGCCAGGCGTATTTCGGATACTGCTGAACAATATGGACTTGAGCTCGAACCACAGCGCCACGTCCATACACTATCGGTCGGTGAATGCCAGCGGGTGGAAATCGTACGTGCCTTGCTGGCAAAACCGCAATTGCTGATCCTTGACGAGCCGACTTCGGTACTGACGCCGCAAGCGGTCGAAAAGCTGTTCGAAACCTTGCGCAAACTGGCGGCGGAAGGCTGCAGCATCCTCTACATCAGCCACAAGCTCGATGAAATCCGTGCCTTGTGTGACACCTGTACGGTAGTGCGCGCCGGGAAAAATACCGGCATCTGCGATCCGCGCGAAGAAAGTGCGGCCAGCCTGTCGCGCATGATGATAGGTTGCGAGCCGCCGCCGATCAAGCATGTGCTGCGCTCGCCCGGCCAGACCTTGCTGGCGGTAAAAAACCTGTCGTTGAAGAAGAACCATCCCTTTGCGACCGAGCTGTCGGATATCAATTTTGAATTGCGGGCAGGGGAGATACTCGGCATTGCCGGCGTCTCCGGCAACGGACAGCAGGAATTGCTGGCCGCCTTGTCCGGCGAAGATCCACGTGCCGAAGCGCAGATGATCTTGCTGCAGGGCGAGCGCGTCGGTCATTTCAATCCTGCACAGCGCCGGGAACGCGGTTTGGGCTTCGTACCGGAAGAGCGGCTGGGACGCGGCGCTGTACCGGACATGTCGCTGGCCGACAATATCCTGCTGTCACACCAGACCGGCGCAACCATCAGCAGCGGTTTCATTCGCAAGCATGCAATTGTCAAAATGGCGACCGATGTCATCGAGCGCTTCGTCGTGAAGGCAGGTGGACCGCATGCGGCCGCACGCAGCCTGTCCGGTGGCAATTTGCAAAAGTACATCGTCGGTCGCGAAGTCATGCGCAATCCCAAGGTGTTGATCGTGGCGCAACCTACCTGGGGCGTCGATGTCGGTGCAGCCGCACAGATCCGTGCCGAACTGGTCGCGCTGCGCGACGCCGGTTGCGCCTTGCTGGTCATTTCCGAAGAACTGGATGAGCTGTTTGAAATTTCAGATCGTTTGATGGTCATCGCCAAAGGGCGGCTTTCACCTTCCATCGCCAGTTCCGCTGCGACCATAGACCTGATCGGTCAGTGGATGAGCGGCATGTGGGGAGATACCGTGGTCACACCACTCAAGGAGGTGGTCTATGCTTAAGCTAGAGGCGCGTGCCCGGCCGTCCAGGCTCATATCGTGGATGTCGCCGGTATTGGCGGTCCTGCTGACTGCACTGTGTGGTGCGGTCCTGTTTGCGCTATTGGGCAAGGATCCGTTGGCTGGGTTGGCAGTGTTTTTCCTGGAACCGCTGAAGGATTTGCATGGCTGGTCCGAAGTCGGCGTAAAGGTTGCGCCGCTATTGATGATCTCGGCCGGACTGGCGATTTGCTTTCGCGCCAATGTTTTCAATATCGGTGCGGAAGGACAGCTGGTCTTCGGTGCGATTGCCGGTGGCGCGGTTGGCCTGTATTTCGACAAGGGCAGCGGCGGTGGCCCCCTCATGATCACAGTCGTGCTGATAGCGGGTATGTTGGGCGGCATGGCGTGGGCGGCGATCACGGCTTTCCTGCGTGACCGTTTCAATGCCAGTGAGATCCTGGTGTCACTGATGCTGGTGTATGTCGCGCAACTATTGCTGAGCTACCTGGTGCAAGGTGTATTCAAGGATCCGGACGGTTTTAACTTCCCGCAATCGCGGATGTTTTCCGAAGGATTCGTGCTCCCCATCATCATGGAAGGAACGCGCCTGCATCTCGGCATCGTACTGGCCTTGATCGCTGCGTTTGCAGCCTGGCTGTTCCTGTCGAAGAGCTATGCCGGTTTTCGCCTGCAAACCGGCGGCATGGCACCACGGGCCGCACTCTACGCCGGTTTTTCTTCGCGCAAGGCGCTGTGGACTTCATTAATGATTTGCGGTGCCTTGTCCGGCCTGGCCGGTGTGTGTGAAGTGCTGGGGCCGATCGGACAATTGACGCCTTCCGTTTCACCCGGCTATGGCTTTGCCGCCATTATCGTGGCTTATGTCGGCCGCCTGAATCCGATCGGTGTCATCTTTTCCAGCTTCATCATGGCGCTGTTTTATATCGGTGGCGAGCTGTCGCAATCCCGTCTCGGCATCCCGAATGCCATCACCGGTGTGTTCCAGGGGATCCTGCTGTTTTCCTTGCTGGCCTGCGATGTCCTGATCAATTACAAACTGCGCTGGGATAGCTCCAGCCTGCATGCGCGACTCGCGGGGAGCAAATAATGGAAACCTTGGCATTACTGATAGCGGCATCGATTAATGCCGGCACACCTTTGCTGTTGGCGGCGCTGGGTTTGCTGATCAACGAGAAATCCGGTGTAGTGAACCTCGGCACCGAGGGCATGATGCTGGTCGCCGCGATTGTCGGTTTCGCGACTACCGTGCATACCGGTAGCGTGACAGTCGGCCTGATGGCGGGAGCAGGGTCAGGGATATTACTGGCGGCCTTGTTCGCCTGGTTGACGGTATGGCTGGGTGCGAACCAGGTGGCGACCGGTTTGGCGCTGTCCTTGTTTGGTACCGGTGTGTCGGCTTATATCGGCATCAATTACGTCAGCAAGACCTTGCAAAACAGCAAGTTCAGCATCCCCTTGCTGCAAGACATTCCATTCTTCGGCACCGCCTTGTTCAGGCAGCATCCGATGGTGTACTTCTCGATGCTGTTGTGCGCGCTGATTGTATGGTTCCTGTATCGCAGTCGTGCCGGGCTGGTATTGCGCGCAGTGGGTGAGTCGCCATCGTCGGCGCATTCGCTCGGATATAACGTGCGCCTGATTCGCTCGGCCGCAGTCTTGTTCGGTGGTGCATGTTGCGGCCTGGCCGGTGCTTTCCTGTCGCTGGTGTATACCTCGCAATGGCTGGAAGGAATGGTGGCGGGGCGAGGCTGGATTGCATTGGCGCTGGTGACTTTCGCCAGTTGGCGACCGGCGCGCATATTGGCCGGTGCCTATCTGTTCAGTAGCGTGACCATCCTGACTTTCTATATGCAGAGCAAAGGTGTGCCGGTTGCATCACAGCTACTGTCGATGCTGCCATACATCGCAACCATCGTTGTGCTCGTATTGATTTCCCGTAACGCCAACTGGATCAAACTCAATATGCCGGCGTCTTTGGGAAAGAACTTTAATCCGGGCAGTTGATGCCGGCTGTGCTGCCGCCAATATGGAGGCCTGATTGCTCACGCACCTTGGGGCAATCAGGCAAATCCGAATGCATTTTGATTTAATCAGATCACATTCAGATGTTGTCTCAAGCGTTTGATTTAAATGAAATAGTATTACCTGGCAAATGCGCGACTGCCGGCACGTCGACTTTGTTTACTTAGCGAATTGAGGATGCGGCGCTGGTTGGTCGGCGACAAGTGTTCGACGAATACCATGCCTTGCAAGTGATCCATTTCATGTTGGATGCACATCGCTTTTAAACCTTCCGCCTGCACATCGATGGTTTTGCCATCCAGGTCCAGCGCACGCACATGGATCCAGGCGGCACGGCGGACGCTTTCAAATACATCCGGCACCGACAGGCAGCCTTCTTCGTACTCGGCCTTGCCACCCATCTTGACGATGGTTGGATTAATCAAGACTTGCAGCCGGTTTTGCTTTTCGGATACGTCGATCACGATGACTTGCAGATGTACATCGACCTGGGTTGCGGCCAGCCCTATGCCATCGAGCGCATACATGGTTTGCGTCATGTCGGCGACCAGGCGACGGATATCTTGGGTGATCTGCTGCACCGGTTCGGCCACCGTATACAGGCGCGGATCAGGGTATTGCAGTACGGATAATCTGGTCATAATTTACTTTAGCTAATCGAGATTCACATGCTGTTCCAAGCATTTGAATTTATTCGACTTTTGTTTCTTTCATCGCTTTGACTGCATCCGGATTATCAGGCTCCCAACGTCCGGCGATGTTTTTAAGCAAGATGTTGGTGGCAGCAAGACGACGGTTCTGTGTACTCAGCAAATTGTTTTCACTGACCAATGCCGTGGTTTGTGCAATTGCCACGTTCAGGTAGCTGACGGTACCCGCACGATATTGATCCAGCGTAATTTCGAGCGTGCGTTGCGCGGCTTCCAGGCTTTCCTGTTGCAACTGCGCTTCCTGCTGCAACTGGGCGGCGAGGATCAAATTATCTTCCACTTCCTGCAATGCGGTCAGCACCGTTTGCCGATACGCAGAGGTTGCCTGGTCGGCTACGCTTTGCGCCTGCGCACTGGCCAACTGCCGTTGTCCGCCATCGAAAATCGCTTGCGCCACCGATGCGCCCAAAGACCAGAACAGGTTCGGTGCACTGATCAGGTTGGACAATGAACTGTTTTGATAACCACCACCGGCCGACAAGACCAGTGACGGGAAGTAGGCTGCATGGGCGACACCGATTTGCGCATAGGCGGCGGCCACGCGCCTTTGCGCAGCGGCAATATCAGGACGACGCTCGAGCAGGGTGGTTGGCAGCATTTGCGGTACCAATGGTGCTTGCGGCAAGGAGGCATTGCGCTCCAGCGCCAGCGCCGATGGCGGCACGCCCAGCAAGACGGCAATCGCGTGTTCGAGGATGGCGCGTTGCGCTATCGCTTCGGCCAATTGTGCTTGCGCAGCCTTGAGCTGTGTCTGCGCCTGCAACACATCGACGCGTGCCACCACGCCGCCGCCATAGCGGAACTGGGTCAGGTCCAGCGAGCGCTGATAAGCGGCAACGCTGCGTTCCAATACCGATAATTGGGCATCCGTTGTACGCAGCGAGAAATAGGTTTGGGCCAGCGTGGCCTGGGCCGATAAGCGGGCGGCGGCGAGGTCATCAACGCTTGCCTGCAAGTTCGCTTGCGCACCGGTCGTGGCTTGCGCCAGGCGGCCCCACAGGTCGACTTCCCAGCTTGCATTGCCGGATAGTGAAACGTTATTGCTTGGATTTTGTACCGTGGTCGAACGTGTGGTGCTACTCGGATTGCTGTCGCGCGAACCGGCCAGGCCCACCGATAAAGTTGGCAGGCGTGCGCTATAGCTGGCGGCGACTGCGGCACGTGCGGCGGCAACTTGTGCCACCAGCGACTTCAGGTTTTCATTGCCGACCACCAGGCGGCCTTCCAGGTCATTCAGCACCGGATCCTGGAACAGGGTCCACCAATCGTCAGGCACATTCGCCGCGCTGTTCGCAGTGCCTTCCTGCCACAGTCCGGCTTCCTTGTACTGTGTCGGTGCGGCTGCCGCAGGCGGCGGCGCAGGTGCAGTGGCGCAGGCTGCCAGCAGCAGGGTGGGCGCGATTAATAAAAGGTAGGAACGCATAAAAAATCCTTTAAAACTCAGGCTGTAGCCAGTTGTGGAGCCGGGCTGTGCTTATGCTTGTCGCGGCGCAACTTGTCCATCAATACAAAGACGACAGGTGTCGTGTAGAGCGTCAGTAACTGGCTCAGGATCAGGCCGCCGACGATGGCGATACCCAGCGGCTGGCGCAATTCCGCGCCGTCACCGCTACCCAGCGCCAGCGGCAAGGCGCCGAAGATCGCGGCAAAAGTGGTCATCAGGATAGGTCGCACCCGCAGCAGTGCGGCACGATAGATGGCCGGACCGGCACGCACCATGCCATGGCGTTGCCGCGTAATCGCAAAGTCGATCATCATGATCGCATTCTTCTTGACGATACCGATCAGCAGGATCACGCCGATCAGCGCAATGATGGAAAACTCGGTATTGAACATTTTCAATGCCAGCAGCGCGCCAACGCCGGCCGACGGCAGGGTCGAGAGGATAGTGATCGGATGGATCAGGCTTTCATACAGGATGCCAAGCACCAGGTAAATCACGATGATGGCCGCGCCTATCAGCAGCGGTTGTGAAGACAGCGATTCCTGGAAGGCATTTGCCGTACCCTGGAAGCCGCCGCGTACCGATACCGGAACACCCAGCTTGCCTATCGCATTATTGATGGCGACCGTAGCATCCGACAGCGATACACCCAAAGGCAAATTGAAGCTGATGGTGGAGGCCGGGGTACCGCTCTGGTGGCTGACCGCCAAAGGCGTATTGGTGGTTTCCACTCGCGTGAAAGCGGACAAGGGCACTTGCGCGCCGCCGCTGCCGGTCACATACAGGCGTTTCAGGGTTTCCGGCCCCTGCAGGAATTCAGGTGCCAGTTCCATCACCACCCGGTATTGATTGAGCGGGTTATAGATGACGCCGACCTGGCGCTGGCCGAAGGCATTATTGAGCGTGTTGTCTATAGTGCTGACGCTGATGCCGAGGCGGGCGGCCGCATCGCGATCAATGATCAGCGAAGTTTGCATGCCTTTGTCCTGCTGGTCGGAGTTAACGTCCGTCAGCTCCGGGATTTGCGCCAAGGCATTACGTATCAGCGGATCCCAGGTACGCAAGTCTTCGATGGTATCGGCCTGCAGTGTGTACTGGTATTGCGCATTCGATTGACGGCCGCCGATGCGGATATCCTGCACCGGCACCATGAAGAGGTTGGCTCCCGGTTCATGCGACAGCTGCTTACGCAGGCGTGCAATCACGACATCGGCCGCCACCTTGCGCTCGGCCAATGGCTTGAGTGTGATGTAAAACATCGCGGAATTGCTTTGACCACCGCCGGTATTGCCGCTGACATTGGCTACTGCCGGATCGGCCCGGATGATGTCGGAAAAAGTATCCAGCCGTTTTTGCATCATCTGGAAAGAGCTGCCCTGGTCCGCTTGCACACCACCTATCAGGACGCCGGTATCCTGCTGCGGGAAGAATGTCTTCGGAATGGCGATATACAAATGGACATTCAATGCCACGACTGCGAGTAAAGCAATGATAGCCAGCGGCTGGTGACGCAGGGTCCAAATCAATGAATGACGATAGCCGCGCTGGACGGCACGGTTGAAGCGATTGAACCATTGCCCGATGCGGCCCGGCTTGCGCTTTTCAGTATTTTGCTTGAGCAGGGTGGCGGCCATCATGGGCGTGGTGGTGAGTGATACCACCATCGAAACCAGGATCGCTGCCGTCAATACCACGGCAAACTCGCGGAACAGGCGACCCACCACGCCACCCATCATCAGCAAGGGAATGAATACCGCAATCAGCGACAGGCTGATCGATACCACGGTGAAACCAATTTCACGTGCACCTTTGAGCGCCGCTTCGCGTGGCGTCAAACCTTGTTCTATATAGCGCGTGATGTTTTCCAGCACCACGATCGCATCATCGACCACAAAGCCGGTCGCCACCGTCAGTGCCATAGCCGATAGATTATCCAGACTATAACCACATAGATACATGACGCCGAAGGTGCCGGCCAGCGAAACCGGTACCGCAACCGCCGGAATCAGTGTGGCACGCCAGTTGCGCAGGAACAGCAGTACCACCAGGATCACCAGGCCGACCGCGATACCCATCGAACGTTCGACTTCGCGCAGCGAGGCCTTGATGGTCGGCGTGCGGTCGGTAATGACGTTCATCTGGATCGCTTGCGGGATGGACGCTTGCAGGCGCGGCAGGATATCGCGCACGTTTTGCACGGTTTCTATGATGTTGGCACCCGGTTCCTTCAGCAGGAACATGACGATGGCCGGTTTGCCATTGGCAAGGCCATAGTTGCGCACATCCTGTACCGAGTCGACCACGTCGGCGACGTCACGCAGGCGCACCGACGCGCCATCGCGATAGCTCAGCACGACCGGCGCATAGTCCGCGGCGGTACGCGCCTGGTCGTTCGCACCGATTTGCCAGTACTGGTCATCCAGTTCCACTGAACCCTTGGGGCGGTTCGCATTGGTATTGGTGATGGCGGTGCGTACATTGTCGAGCGAGATCCCCATCGCGGCCAACTTGTCCGGATTCAGTGCGACACGTACCGCAGGCAGCGCGCCACCGCCGACATTCACCTGGCCCACGCCTTCGACTTGCGACAAACGTTGCGCCAATATGGTGGAGGCGGCGTCATACATCTGGCCGCGCGTCAGCGTATCCGAAGTCAGCGAGATGATCATGATAGGTGCGGCGGCCGGATTCACCTTGCGGTAAGTCGGATTGCTCGGCATGCCGGTCGGCAGCAGCGTGCGTGCCGCATTGATGGCGGCTTGCACATCACGCGCTGCACCATCGATATCGCGGCTCAGGTCGAACTGCAATACGACATTGGTCGAACCCAGCGACGAGCGCGAAGTGATTTCATTGACACCTGCAATCGCACCGAGCGCACGTTCCAGTGGTGTGGCGACCGTGGCCGCCATCGTATCCGGGCTCGCGCCGGGCAAGGATGCACTGACTGAAATGGTCGGGAAGTCGACTTGCGGCAAAGGCGCAATCGGCAGCAAGTTAAAACCCAGTATGCCGGCCAGTGCGATACCGATCGTGATCAGCGTGGTCGCGACCGGTCGGGCAATGAATGGTGCCGAAATGTTCACGTTGCGCTACCGTTGGCGGCCCGTTCCGCTGCGCGCCTGTCCTGCCAGTCTTTCAGGCGCTGTGCCTGCTTGGCAAAGCCGAGGTAAATCACCGGCGTCGTAAACAGTGTCAGCAACTGGCTGACGATCAGGCCACCGACCATGGTGACGCCGAGCGGATGGCGCAATTCATGGCCGGCACCGGTACCCAGCATCAGCGGCAAGGCACCGAGCAAGGCCGCCATGGTGGTCATCAGGATAGGGCGGAAGCGCAAGAGGCAAGCTTTGTAAATCGCTTCACGTGGTGCCAGGTGTTCTTCGCGTTCCGCATACAAGGCAAAGTCGATCATCATGATCGCGTTTTTTTTCACGATACCGATCAGCAGCACGATACCGATAATGCCGACGATGCCGAGGTCCTGTCCCGCCAGCAGCAAAGCCAGCAAGGCACCGAGCCCGGCCGAAGGCAGGGTGGAGAGGATGGTGACCGGATGGATATAGCTTTCATACAGCACACCCAGCACGATATACATGGTGACTACCGCCGCCAGGATCAGCATCAGCGTGCTGCTGAGCGAAGCACGGAATGCCTCGGCCGCACCCTGGAAGCTGGTTTCCACGCTGGGCGGCAGGTTCAGCTTGGCTTCTTCCGCCTTGATCGCATCGACCGCCTTGCCGAGTGAGGCACCCGGAGCCAGGTTGAATGAAATCGTGGCGGACGGGAATTGCGCGACGTGGTTGATCGCCAGTGCGGTAGGACGCTCTATGATTTGCGCCACCGATGGCAACGGTACTTGTCCGGCCGCGTTGAAAACGACGGTGGCACTGGTGCCGCCGGCTCCGTTCAGGCTGTTGATATTGTTGTTCGTCGCCGGTACATATAAACCTTCCAGCGACACCGGGCCACGCCGGCGTCCGGCTTCCGCTTCCAGCACCACTCGGTATTGGCTTGATTGCGTATAGATAGTCGAAATCAGGCGCTGGCCGAAGGCGTTGTACAAGGCCGTGTCAATCGCAGCGACCGTCACACCGAGGCGACCCGCAGCTTCGCGGTCTATTTGTACATAGGTTTGCAAGCCCTGGTTTTGCAAATCGCTGGCGACGTCCACCAGTTCCGGCACTTCCTTCAGGCGTGCCAGCAGCAACTCATTCGACTTCGCCAAATCGTTGGAATCCGGCGAGCTGAGCAGGAATTGATACTGGGTTTTGGAAACGCGATCTTCAATCGTCAAATCCTGTACCGGTTGCATATACGCGGTAATGCCGGGCAGGCGCGACGTCGATTCATTCAGGCGACGAATGATTTCGCTGGCAGAGGAATCACGTTCGGAAAAAGGCTTCAGGGTAATCTGCATACGCCCGGTACTCAGGGTCGGGTTCGCACCATCGACGCCGATAAAGGAAGCCAGGTGATCGACATCCTTGTCCTTCAGGATGATGTCTGCCAATGCCTGTTGACGGCGCGACATCGCTTCAAAGGAACTGGTTTGCGTAGCTTCGGTAATAACCTGGATCAGGCCGGTATCCTGCACCGGGAAAAAGCCCTTCGGTATGACGACATACAGCAATGCGGTCAGCACCAGCGTCAGGCCGAATACACCCAGGGTCGCGCGCGGCCGGTCCAGTACCCACACCAGTGCACGACCGTAAGCGGCAACCATGCGATTGAATTGCTCTTCGCTCCATTGGCCGATGCGGGTCGGTTTGTTTTCATGTTCAGGGCGCAGCAAGCGGGCGCTCATCATTGGCGTCAGGGTCAGCGAGACCACGGCTGAAATCAGGATGGCGACTGCCATCGTAATTGCGAATTCATGGAATAAACGACCAACCACATCGCCCATGAAGAGCAGGGGAATCAACACTGCAATCAGGGACACCGTCAGCGAAATAATGGTGAAGCCGATTTGCTTGGAACCCTTCAGCGCAGCTTCCATCGGCGAATCGCCTTCTTCGACGAAGCGCGCAATGTTTTCGATCATCACAATCGCATCGTCGACCACGAAGCCGGTTGAGATGGTTAGCGCCATCAGCGTCAGGTTATTGATGGAAAAACCGGCGAGGTAAATCACGCCAAAGGTGCCTACCAATGATAAAGGCACTGCCACGCTCGGGATGATGGTGGCGGAGGCGCTGCGCAGGAATAGGAAGATCACCATCACCACCAGCGCTATCGCCAGCAGCAATTCGAATTGCGTATCGTCGACCGAAGCGCGGATAGTGGTGGTACGGTCCGCGATCACCTGTACATCGACCGAACCCGGCAAGGAAGCCTGTAGCTTCGGCAGCAAGGCTTTGACGCGATCCACGGTCTGGATCACGTTCGCGCCTGGCTGGCGCTGTACATTCAAAATCACGCCCGGCGTGCGATCCACCCATGCCGCGAGGCGCAGGTTTTCCGCATCGTCGACGATTTGTGCGACGTCACTCAGGCGCAGCGGATTGCCGTTTTTCCACGCAATGATGAGGTTTTGATATTCGGCAGCCGACTTCAGCTGGTCATTCGCATCGATGGTTGACGCGCGTTGCGCACCGTCGAAGCTACCCTTGGCCTGGTTGACGTTGGCCGCCACGATGGCGGTACGGATATCGTCCAGCGATAAACCAAGCGAAGCCAATGCTTGCGGATTGCCCTGTATGCGTACCGCTGGCCGCTGGCCACCGGCTATGCTGACCAGGCCGACGCCATCGACTTGCGACAACTTCGGCGCCAGGCGGTTTTCCACCAGGTCATGCACTTTAATGATCGGCAGGGTGGGCGAGGTGATCGCTATCGTCAGTACCGGCGCATCGGCCGGATTAACCTTGCTGTAAATAGGCGGCATCGGCAAATCGCCGGGCAACAAATTGCTGCCTGCATTAATTGCCGCTTGTACTTCCTGTTCCGCCACATCCAGCGACAGGCCCAGTGAAAAACGCAGGGTGATGACCGAAGCGCCGCCGGAGCTGGTCGAGGTCATCTGGTTCAGGCCCGGCATCTGGCCGAACTGGCGTTCCAAGGGGGCGGTAACGGTAGTCGAAATGACGTCCGGACTGGCACCCGGATACAGCGTCGTGACCTGTATGGTCGGGTAATCGACTTCCGGCAGCGCGGACAAAGGCAGCAGCCGGTAGGCCAGCAAGCCTGCCAGCAGGATCGCGAGCATCAAGAGCGAAGTGGCAACCGGACGCTCGATAAAGATGCGTGATGGATTCATGGTGCAGGATTCACAGTGCGGTATTCAAGGCGCTACTTCAATTAGCCGGGGCTGCCGGCTTGTCTTTTTTGCCGCCGTTTTGCTGGAACCAGGCGCGGCGTTCTTCCGGACTCATATTCTTCAGCTTCTCTGCCATTTCCGGCGGGATGTTGCGGCGTTTGCTCTCAGGTGACGGCGCGCTGGCACCGGCACGTTGTTTCGGATCGGCGGCAATAACTTCAACCTTGCCGCCTTCGCGCAGGCGATCAGTGCCATCGATCACGACTTTTTCACCCGCTTCCAGTTTGGCTTCGATTGCCATCCAGCCGCTGTCGATGGCGCCCGGTTTGACTACCCGTGTACTCACCGTGCTGTCGGCATTGACTACATACACATAGAAACCCTGCGAGCCGCGCAAGACAGCGGCTTGCGGCACTGTTAGTACATCCTTGAGGAGATTGAGCTGCATGACCACGCTGACAGCCTGGTTCGGGAACAGTGCATCGTCCAGGTTGGGGAAGAGTGCCTTGACCTTGATGGTATCGGTTGTGACATCGATCGCGTTATCGACGGTTGCCACCTGACCGGTAGCAAGTTTGGTTTTACCGGTACGGTCCCAGGCTTCGACCGCTACCGTTTCATTTGCACGCAGGCGGGCGGTAATGGCCGGCACATTCGCCGACGGTACCGAGAACACCAGTGCGATAGGACGTGTCTGCGTAATGATGACGACGCCGTTGGTGTCTGCAGGCTGTACCACATTGCCGAGATCGGATTGCTTCAGGCCGACGCGTCCGGCGATCGGTGCGGTGACACGTGTGTACGATAACTGCAGTTTGGCGCTGTCGACCGTGCCCTGGTCGGATTTGACCGTACCTTCGAGCTGGCGCACCAGTGCTTCCTGTGTATCAAGCTGCTGTTTCGGGATGGCGTCCTTGGACAGCAAATCCTTGTAGCGGGCGAGGTCGATGCGGGCATTATCAAGTTGCGCCTTGTCGCGGGCCAGTACACCTTCGGCCTGGCCGAGGGTCGCCTGGAAGGCGCGTGGATCGATTTGCGCCAGTAGCTGGCCGGCTTGTACCTGCTGGCCTTCCTTGAAATTGATCTGTTGCAGCACGCCGCTGACCTGTACCCGTACGACTGCGGTGTTGGCGGCATTGATGCTGCCGATGGCATTCACGGTTACGCGTATATCCTGGCGTCGTGCTTCCTGTACCGACACCGGCTGCACCATATTCGGACCGCCGAAACGTCCGCCGCCATTGCCTTGCGCCGCTTTATTCGCGGAAGACGGGCTTTTCCACCACCAAAAGCCAAGGCCGGCGGCTATTAATATGATGAGGACCCAGATAAGAGTGCGGCGTGTTTTGCCCGTACGCGAGCGATTTGGACGGGATGGTGGTGGATTGCTGGCTTCTGAATTTGCTGTCATTTGCGGCGAGTGCTATCTGCGCGATTTGGGAAATTGATTATATGGTGCATTTGCATAAAAAGCCTGAGCCTTTCATTACTTTACAAAAGGCAGTGAAAACTAAGGAATTTCTTTACATTCGCGTGCTTAAATAGCCTGGACGGTCTGCAAATGTCAGATAAGGAACGAGTCTGGAAGAGGTCGGGAAATGAGTAATTCCGTATTTGTTGAAATCCAGTTTTTCATGCTGATTGCCTGTACCTTCGTTATTCCGATAGGTATTTACAGTTACATGATGTGGAAGCGCTCAATTTCGCGCAAGGTAGTGCTGCTGTTCGGCGTGATCCTGGTCGTGGTGTCAGGGGCGAACATTTTCCTGCTGCAGTTGTTGCGGATCATGGCGAAGGGGACGCCGTCCTTGCTCGACGACAGTATCTTTGTTTCCGAGATGTCGGTTGCGCTTTACCTGGTACCGGCCATTTTTGCCGGGATAGGCGTCAATATCATTTCGCATATATTGATCGCCCACCTGGCCGACGCCGAAAAGAAATTCGACAGCGAACATAAAGAGCACCGCTGAATACCATGCAGGCAGTCAGCCGGTGTCCGGGCAGGGTGGCTCAGGCCTTGTGCACCTGGCGTGAATCGGCCGGGGCTTCAGCCCTTTCATTCAAGCCGTAATCGCGCAAAACATGCGCGACCCGCAAGCGGTAATCCTCGAATATATGATCGCGCCCGGCGGCTTGTGCCTTGCGGTGGACTTCCAGGTTGCGCCAGTTTTGCACCGCTTCTTCATCGCGCCAGTAGGACAGCGACAGGATCTTGCCCGGATTGGTCAGGCTCTGGAAACGTTCGACGGAAATAAATCCATCCATTTTTTCCAGATGCGGACGCAGCGCGGCGGCGGTATCCAGGTAGTTTTGCTTGAGTTCCGGGTGTGGAATGACTTCAAAGATGATGGCTATCATTGTGATGCCTTTAGGGTAGACAAGACGCCCATACGATTCTCCTCTTATATTTGCCAGAAACACTGACATATGAGTGTTATCTTAGCTGAAAAACACAAATCCTGTTGCACAGAATTGAACAGGAATAAGTCCGCCGGGGAAATATCGCTATAAGGGAGCGCCCATAAAAAATGCCTGAACAAGTTCAGGCATTTTTATCTTCAATCTGATTGTTTTTACGCTTCGCCACCATATAGTTGCGCCGCCGTCACGCCCACATCCAGCCGTGTCAACGGCAAGGGTTGCGGCTGTAAAGTCACGCCGAGTTTTTGATAGACCGCTTCGCTCGACAAGCCGTAAGGTGCGGCATCATTGTTATCGAAAGCGTAGTAAACCTCATCCACACCCGTCAACAGCATCGCCGCCAGGCACATGGGGCACGGATGTCCGCTCGCATAAATTACGCTGCCTTTCAGGTTCGGGCGTCCCAGTTTCTGGCTGGCGACACGTATTGCTTCCATCTCTGCATGCGTGGTCGGATCATTGCTATGCACAATATTATTGACGCCGATCGCAATCGATTCACCGCCAACCGCCAGTACCGCACCGAAAGGACGACCGCCGCGTGCCTTGTTGTCTTGCGCCAGACGGACTGCTTCGCGCAGGAATTTTTCGTGATTTGATGGCATGTGTAAGCTCCTTCTGTGATTATTGTTTAGCGAATTTCGCGAGGAATTAATGCGCGCCGGCGCTGCGCAACATGGTCGTCATCGTCGTGTAATTGCGACGCAGTGCGTGCTGCAACGGCGTCACGCCATCCTTGTCCGCCAGGTTTACATCAGCACCTGCAGCGATCAGCATGCGTACGATTTCCTGATGACGGGTACCGCCATCCGACAGGATGATGGCTTCCAGCAAAGCGGTCCAGCCGAGACGATTGATGTGATCAACTTTCACGCCCGCGTCTATCAGCGTACGCACCACGGCAACATGGCCGCGCTCTGCAGCCGGTATTAATGCAGTGCCGCCATAACGATTGGTGCTGCCCAAGTCGGCACCATGCGCCAGCGTCATTTTCAAAATTTCCAGCCGGCCTTGTGCACCGGCCAGCAGGTAAGGACTGTCTTGCCGGCTGTCTTTGGCATTTACATTCGCGCCGGCAGCAATCAATGCTCGTGCAATCGCGATCCGGTTATGGTCGGTCGCCAGCAGCAAGGGCGTGCGGCCCAGTTCGTCGCGGCTTTCCAGCCAGGCGAGTTTGGCCGGATCTTTCAGGATGTTTTGTACGGCCTCTAAATCATTGGTGGCGACGGCTTGCAGCAAGGGCGTCGCGTGGACAGGTAAGACAAGCATGGTGCAGGTGAGAAGAATCAGTGACAGGAAACGTTTCAGCATGACAAGACCGGCAGGTGGGTTGATCTCATTTTAGGCAGGCTCTTGCAGATTTAAAAATTAAATGTTTGAATGAGATGCAGTGGATTAGGCACTGCTGCGCCCATTAAAAGCCCTTCAATTTCATACGATATCAAACATAGCGAAAGTAATACCAAATGCTGGACCCCATCCTCTTGCGCAGCTTTGTCGCCGTTGTCGATACCGGTAGTTTTACCCGCGCCGCCGATAGCGTGCACCTGACGCAATCCACGGTGAGCCAGCAAATCCGCCGGCTCGAAGAACAATTCGATTGCGATTTACTCAACCGCAGCGGGCGTTATGTGGCGACGACGCCGGAAGGCGAAAGCCTGCTTGGCTATGCGCGCCGCATCCTGCAATTGATGGATGAAGCGGTGGAGCAAGTCACCCAAAGTGTAGAGCAGGGCGAGATACAGCTGGGTGTACCGGAAGACTTCGCTGCGCATGCCTTGACCCCGGTACTTGCCGCTTTCGCAGGAAACTATCCGGGCATACGGCTGGAAATTACCAGTGGCCTGAGCCATGACTTATACCGGATGTTTCAGCAGGGCAAGCTGGACCTGGCGCTGGTCAAGCAACGCAAGGATAGCGCGCCCGGCATCGCCAGTTGGCCGGAACCACTATGCTGGGTCGACAGCCTGAACCGTCCTGCCGCGCTGCGTGATCCGGTACCTCTGGTGGCTTTTCCTATCGGTGGTTTGTACCGTAATGAAATGACGCATGCACTGGATGCGATCGGGCGCCGCTGGCGCATTGGTTTTGTCAGCACCAGCCTGGCCAGTGTCAGCGCCGCGGTACAGGATGGATTGGGCATCAGTTTGTTGCCGCGACGCATGGCGCAGGCAGGGCAGCACAAGGTGTTGGGAGCGGCAGACGGCTTTGCCGGACTGCCAGACCTGGAGCTCACCCTGCATGCGCAAAGCGAAGCATCCACGCATAGTAAAACGCTGGCAGCGGAACTTGTTGCCGCTTGCGGCGTCATTATGAAAGCGTAGAAAAAATGACATGAAAAATTGGCATTTGGCAGTTTGGCGTGTACAAAGAAGAATCGCCGCCTGCCTTGTGTCACCGGTGAACAGCTTGCGTCAGCGCTGATCCGGTAGCAGGAATGTGTATCCGAGGTTTTTTTGTTGTCCGTACTATCCACACTAAAAAGAGGAGCTTGCGTATGAAAACCCTTCCAGTCCTTTCCCTATTGGCTACCGCAGCACTCGCCGCCGGCTGTGCCAGCTATGGCTCCGGCCCGACGGCAGAAGCCGTGATGCAGCCAACACAGGGCAATACCACCAATGGTACGGTCACCTTCTCGCAAAGCGGCGACAAGGTTAAAGTCGCGGCGCGCATCACCGGCCTGTCGGCAGGCTTGCATGGTTTCCATATTCATGAAAAAGGTGATTGCAGCGCACCGGATGGCATGAGTACCGGCGGTCACTTCAATCCGGATGGCAAAAAACATGGCGCCCCCGGCCACAACGAACATCATGCCGGTGACTTCGGCAACCTGTCGCCCGACTCCAACGGTACTGCGGTACTGACCCTCACCACCAGCCAGATCAGCCTTGATCCGAATGCCAGCAACAGCATCATCGGCAAAGGCTTGATCGTGCACGCTGATCCGGATGACTTCACGACGCAACCAACCGGTAATTCGGGCAAGCGCCTGTCTTGCGGTGTCATCCGTCTTAAATAGCAACAAGCTGGCCGGGATCAAGCGCTGCAAGGCCTTGATCCCGTCAGTGCCACTAGCGAAACGCCATGTTCATCAAGCTACATAAATCACTTCACATCAGTCTCCTGGCCTGTGCGGCCGCATCATTCAATGTAATGGCGCAAACCAGTGTCCCCAGCAACACCGTAGAGTTGCGCGGGGAAACACCCGTAATCCTGAAAGGTCGGCTGAAGGGACCTGATAAGGATGCCAGGGACTTCGTCGTTCACGTCAAGGAAGGCGCGACGTTGTCGGTTGTACTCAAGTCGACCAGGGCCACATCCACCCATTTCAATATCTTGCCGCCGGATAGCAATGAAGCCTTGTTTGTCGGTGAAATGGAAGACAAGGCTGAATGGAAGCAGGCAGTAAAGACAGGTGGTGATTACACAGTACGTGTCTACCTCAATCGCGCGGTGGCGCGTCGTGGCGCCAAGTCGGATTACACGCTGAGTATCGCCAGCTACTAGCATTCAATATGCCACGGCAATGCCGGTTGCCAATCCCGGCTATCATTTGTGCTGATCAGTTTCAGCATGGATAGGTACATGAATCAACATATCGCGCCGGTTGCGCTGGAAAAAGCATACAGATTAATTAACCACGGCCCTACGGTGCTGGTGTCGGCGAGTTATCAAGGCCTGGATAATGTGATGGCGGCGGCATGGTGTTGTGCACTGGATTTTGCACCGCCGAAGTTGACAGTCGTGATCGACAAGGCGACCAAGACACGCGAACTGGTGGAGCAGGGCGGCAGCTTCGTGATCCAGGTGCCTACCGTTGCGCAATTGCAGCTGACGCATGATGTCGGTACCAAAAGCCTGTTGCAGGCCGCGGACAAGCTGGAGCGCGCCGGGGTCGAGCTGTTCCGCATGGATGGCTACGATATGCCATTCGTCTCCGGTTGTTCAGCCTGGCTTGCCTGCCGCCTTATTCCCGAACCACATAATCAAAATACATATGACTTGTTTATAGGCGAAGTGACGGGTGCCTGGTCGGATACCCGCGTCTTCAAGGATGGACACTGGCATTTTGAAGACGCAAGCCCTGAACTGGGCAGCCTGCACTATATCGCCGGTGGGCATTTTTATGCGATAGGCGCTGCACTGGAAGCCGATACAGGTAAATAAGGCATCTGCCTGCAATTAAAAAGGGAATCCTGTGTGTGACCGGATTCCCTTTTTAATTAACCGCCATTCAAGTGTGCTTTTTCATTCCTGCGCCATTCCCATGGTGGTACCGGATGGGGATCGGCCCACAAGCCGGCGCGTTTTGACTTTGCCTCAAACTCTGCAAACTCGTACTGCCCGCGTTCTTGCGGGCTTTGTTCGTGCGCATACGCGCGGTACCACCAGGCCATGCCGACTGTCAGCAATGCGAGTCCGGCATCCAGCGTCTTCGGCCCATTGGCGGCGGAGAGGGGCGCCACCATCACCTTACAAACGTGGCGCTGGTATTGATCATGCGCATTGCATATCAGGTCGGCTTGCCGCCCGAATGCAAAGTCACTCAATGCCTTGCGTGCGCGATTACCGTAAGCCTGCTTGCGCTCCGGTGTATCGATACCGCTCAGCCTGACCGTAATTTTTTCATACACACCCGGCTTGCCGCAGCGCGCCTTGAGCGTATCGCCATCCGTGATGCCGACGACCAGGCAATCTTCGAAGGTGTATGTGCGCAAGGGCTTGGCCTTGGGTGCGGCGGATGCTGCACTCACAAGCAGCAGCAGGCATGACGCAGTTAGAACGGGATTAAACAAGTACTTCAATTTCATTTATTGCTCTCGCTTGAACTTTTGCCCTGGATGAATGATCTTCAACATTGCAATATTGTTGATGACAGGCGCTTGCAGGCAGGACTATAACAGTCAAAACACCGTTTAACGCCCGCTAACAAACAAGAAAATCCTTTGTCCTGCCTGGAAACGGAAGGAGGAGTAAAATTCATGCGTCGTTATCACGATGGGTTTCTCCTCGGCAAAACGATCGCAGTATCGATAACTGGCGATCGCGTTCCACCGTATTGAATCTTCACCAAGTCGGCACTCCATTGGTCACACCATGTCCTGTGGACTATCCATGTAAGCAAATACCGTTGCATACACATGAAAAGCAAAGAATAAGGGATTCGATAATGTTTAAAAAAAATTACCTGGCCATATTTGGCTTTATCTTCACCCTCGTTGTCACACCGCTGCACGCAGCAGAGGTCAAGAAAGTTGATGTCATGCTTATCGGCGGCGGCATCATGAGTGCAACGCTGGGCATCTGGCTCAATGAACTTGAACCGGGCTGGAGCATGGAAATGGTGTAACGCCTCGATGGCGTCGCCAAGGAAAGCTCGAATGGCTGGAACAATGCCGGTACCGGGCACTCGGCACTGGCCGAATTGAACTACACACCGGAAACCAAGGATGGCAAGATCGAAATCGTGAAAGCGATTGAAATCAATGAAGCCTTCCAGATCTCACGTCAATTCTGGGCCTGGCAAGTCAAGAACGGCATCCTGAAAAATCCGCGTTCATTCATCAACTCGACGCCGCATATGAGTTTTGTCTGGGGCGATGAAAATATCAAATACCTGAAGAAACGCTACGATGCATTGCAGGCCAGCCCCTTGTTCCGCGGCATGCAGTATTCGGAAGATCCTGAACAAATCAAGAAGTGGGTACCGCTGATGATGGAAGGCCGGCCTGCCAATCAAAAGATTGCTGCAACCTGGACGCCTATCGGTACCGACGTCAACTTTGGTGAAATCACCCGTCAATTCGTCGCCAACCTGCAAAGCAAGCCTAACTTTTCGCTCAAGCTGTCGAGCGAAGTACAGGACATCACCCGCAATGGCGATGGTACATGGCGCATCGCTTACAAGAACCTGAAGGATGGTACTAAAACTGAAACCGATGCCAAGTTCGTCTTCATCGGCGCGGGTGGCGGTGCCTTGCACCTGCTGCAAAAATCCGGCATTCCGGAAGCCAATGAGTATGCAGGCTTCCCGGTCGGCGGCTCCTTCCTGGTAACAGAGAACCCGGCAATTGCAGAACGCCATCTGGCGAAAGCCTATGGCAAAGCTTCGGTCGGTGCGCCACCGATGTCGGTGCCGCATCTGGATACCCGCGTACTGGATGGCAAGCGCGTGATCCTGTTTGGACCATTTGCTACGTTCTCCACCAAATTCCTGAAGGAAGGTTCCTACTTTGACTTGATCACCAGCACGACCACGCACAATGTCTGGCCGATGGTCAAAGTCGGTGTGGCTGAGTACCCGCTGGTGGAATACCTGGCTGGTCAGCTGATGCTGTCGGATGATGATCGCCTGAAAGCATTGCAGGAATACTTCCCGAATGCGAAGAAAGAAGACTGGCGCTTGTGGCAGGCAGGTCAACGCGTGCAAATCATCAAACGTGACGCTGACAAGGGCGGTGTACTGAAACTCGGTACCGAAGTCGTGGCATCGAAAGACGGCAGCATAGCCGGCTTGCTGGGCGCGTCGCCAGGCGCATCGACCGCTGCACCTATCATGCTGGATGTGCTGAAAAAAGTATTCAAGGACAAAGTCGCTTCACCGGCCTGGCAAAGCAAAATCCGCCAGATCGTTCCAAGCTACGGTACCAAGCTGAATGATTCGCCGGACAAGGTCTATCAGGAATGGCTGAGCACCGGCCAGATCCTGCAACTGACACCGCCACCGGCAATTGACCGCACGGTCGTGCCACAAGCGGCTCCTGCGCCACAACCCAAACGCGAAGCGGCTGATTTGGCGCTGTGATGCAAAGATAAATAGATAAGCAGTATCCGGGGCGAAATGTGTGTATGCATATTTCGCCCAAATTATTTGTACGCAAGCATGGCGCAATCATCATGTCGCATCAGCGGCTAAACCGATAATCCCGGCCATTACCTTACGCAGACAGGGAGACAAGAATATGTACACGATAGCGATCATAGCGACAGGACTCGTCGCACTCCTGCATGTCTATATTCTGTACCTCGAAATGTTTTTGTGGGACACGCCGAAGGGCCGCAAGGCGTTTGGCCTGACGCCGGAATTCTCGGCGCAATCGAAAGTGCTGGCGGCGAACCAGGGCTTGTACAACGGCTTCCTTGCGGCAGGTTTGATCTGGGGTATCTGGCTTGGTACGGCAGGTGACCCGGTCAAGATCTTTTTCCTGTGCTGTGTCGTGGCCGCCGGTATCTTCGGCGGCATGACTGCAAACAGGAAAATACTGTTCGTGCAGGCGCTGCCGGGTGTCATTGCTTTGGTGCTATTGTCGCTGGCACCGAACTGAAGCCGGTTTCAGTCGCGCTGCAGTTCGCGCGTAAAGTACAAGGCTGCTTCTTTCGGCTGCACCTGTGCCGGATCGTATAAATCAGTATTGACGCCGCACAGGCGGAAGCCTTGCTTCAGATAGAAATGAATCGCCGGCACATTGGTGTTTTGTGTTTCCAGCTGCAGGCAACGGGCCGGGGTAGTACGGGCAAAGCCATCTATCAAACCAAGCAGCGCATGGCCTATGCCTTTTTGCTTATGCGTTGGTGCGACAAAGATGCCGGTAATCAGCAGGCTGCGATTCCATTCCTGGTATTCGACCGTCGCCAGGCCGACCAGCGCGCCATCCTTCTCTTCAGCGACCCACGCGGCATCCGCATCACGCACATCGTCGGCAATATCATCCATCGGATAGTTTTTAAGGAAAGGGGCCTGTAGCGCAAGTTCGCGCAAGGAAAATCCCAGGCCATCCTGCTCGACTTCGTAGATGACAGTGCTGGAATAAGACGCATCAAAGTCTTGCAAACGCGCGCCGTCCTGCGGCCATTGCAAGGGTCGCAGTGCTATAACGGAATCCGTACTTCCCGATTGAGTGTCATGCATGATGTCGAACCTGTTATTACTTCGATTTGTGCAGGCGTTTGACGAAGACGGTCATTTCCTTCACCGCTTGCAAGTCACCTTGTTCCTGCGCGACCATCAAGCCGCTATTCCACGCCAGCTCCGCTTCATCCAGGCGTTCGAGTTTGCGCAAGGCGACGCCCAGCAACTTCCATGCGGCAGAGTAGCCCGGATTTTGCTGCGTTGCCTGTTGCAAGTGGATGACTGCGCTTTCTGCATCATCGTCCTGCAGGCAGGCATTGCCGAGACCGAAACGGAGCAGGGCGTTATCGCGGCCTTCGGCCAATAGTTTTTCCAGTCTTTCACGCATCGCTTTGTACTTTCCTTATGCCCACGGGAAGTTGAACAGGAAGAAGGCCGCCAACACCCAGAGTAGCAAACTAATGTGCGTCAGTTGCAATTCACCCTGGCGTATCCAATAGGCGAACCATAAACCGCCCAGGTGCATCGCGAAGATGAAGGCGGCAAAGCTGCATAAGGCAAGGTTAAGCCATGGACGTGCACTAATCAGTCCGTCCCCGGCAAGCAATTCATAGCTACCGATCCAGCCACCCATACTCGCAAGGATTTGGAAAGCCAATACGATCAGCATGGCCAGGCGGTGCAGGGGAGTTGAATTGATTGCCCGCGTTAGCAGTGGGATATCGATGCGTGGTTCTTGCCGGAACGGCGCCATGGCCATCGTGCCGCCGACGGCAGCAACCGAAGCATGGAATGCTCGCAGGTTATTGATGACGGCGATTGATAGCCAGACGCTCAAACCGACAGCATGCAAGGCCTGGAACAGCCAGATGGAATCCGCAGCGCTCATCGCGATTCATCCGGAATGGCGGTTTTGGTGACAGGCATGAACATCTCCAAGTATGATGATAAATATCAAAGGAATTACTTGGATAATAAAACCTGACTGCAGTTTATACAAGGGAAACGCTAACACTGTCGACCAAGCGGACGTGAAAAAGCGATAGCGAAATCCGACTGCGACCAGCGTAAAAAGTACGCAAGCGCCGATGGATCTTCGCTATCGCCCGGGTGTATCTGTTTCAGCTTCAGTTCAGGCTGTTTTTCAATTCCTGCTTGCGGTCTTTCATAATCATGCCGAAGAAGTCCAGGTCCAGTTTCGATTTGCGCGCTTTGGGGAACATTTCCGTTTCTTCTTCCTTCACGTGATGCTCGATGTATTCATTCAAGACTTTCACCTTGGCGTCATACAGCGGATGGGTTCCGGCGCTGTCGCGGATTTGAGCGATCAAGTCTTTACAGGTCGCGTGCTCGACCACTGCTTCGTCCAGCATGTCCTTCATATCCTTTTCGCCCATCGCTTCCAGTAGCGCCTGGTAAAAGATCTCTTCTTCGATGTGCGTGTGGACGGTCAATTCATCGCAGATTTTCTGGGCGACGGCGACTTTGCCTTTTGTATCGTTCTTTTTGCTCAGTTTTTCATATTCCTTGAACAGCTTTTTGACTTGTTTGTGATCGTCGACCAGGAGGTCGACTGCATCCGGCAGGGCCTTGCTCACACCTTTGACGACAGGACGTGCGGATTGGGTCGCTTGTTTGGATACCGTTTGCATAGGAACTCCTCAGAGAATGATTCGGTGAATAGTTATCCGATCCATGTAGCCAGATCGATAACTGAATATAGACCCCAACGCCGGTGGGGACTATCAGACAGCGGCTTTAACGGGCGTAGGACTAGGAGAGCTGTTTCCTTACGGCAGCAGGCGTTAACGGGAGTTGGCAGTCGGGCATTGTGATTTTCCGCATGCTTCAATATACTGTGTTTATATCCAGTGTGCGGCGTGGGGCGCTTTGCCGCTGCCAGCCACAGCCTATCGAAAAACAATCCTGCTTTGTCCATGCTTCCAACGCTTCCTGATCCTTTCTATTACCTGGAAAACTTCCAGCGTGTCCTTGACTGGATAGGGCAGCGCTACAGCGATTTGCTATCGGATGAAGAACGCAGTTTCATCGAACAATTCCCGCGCTTGCCGCAATCCTCGCGTGCATTGCTGGTACGCATGGTGATGCGCAAGGGTGAGGTATTCCGCTCCGGCAAACTGGCTTATGCGGAAATAGCTTGTCCGGATGCTGCAGCCCGGCCTTTGCTCGAACTGGATTGGCTCAGGCATAACCCGCCACTAAGCGTCGCACAATTATTTGCCTTATTGCGTAAAGCGGAACTGGTGCAAGCCTTTCGCATTTCCGCCGCCGGCAGTGCCGCCCGCAAGGGTGATCTGCAGGAAAAATTGCAGCATGCCTTTCCGGAAGCACGGACCCTGGAGCAGTGGGCTCCCGACATCACTGAATCCATCTATGAAGTGCATGTCACGGCAATATGCGAACGTTTACGCCTGATGTTCTTCGGGAACCTGTATCAGGACTGGTCCGAGTTTGTGTTGTCGGACCTCGGGATTTATCGCTATGAACAAGTCGAGTTTTCGGAATCATCGCGCGGCTTTCGTAGCCGTCAGGACATAGACGACTACCTGCATTTGCAGCGCTGCCGCGAGCGCTTTGATGACGGAAATTATCTGGATGAAATCGTGCCGGACATTCCGACAACGCCTTACGCCAATCCCTGGATGGAAGGACGTCGCAATAAATTGCTGTTCCGCTTCGCGCAGGAATATGAACGCTGCCAGGAGCTGGACTCTGCACTGAAACTCTATCGCCAGTGCAGCTATGCCGGTGCACGTTCAAGGACGATACGCGTACTGGAAAAGAACGATGCAGTAGGGGAAGCGCTGGAATTGGCAGAAGCTGCGCTGAGCCGACCGGAAAGCGAAGCCGAACATCAGGCCGTGTTGCGCATGTTGCCGCGTTTGCGCCGCAAGCTCGGGCACGCCAAACTCGCACCTGGCAAAGCACCCGTGATCGAAGCTGAAGACTTGAGCTTGCCGTATCCGGCAACAGCGCTATCGGTTGAGCAGATGGTGCAGGCGCATCTGTCCCGCTGTGAAGCCCCGGTGTTTTATGTCGAGAATACGCTGATCAACTCCCTGTTTGGTTTGCTGTGCTGGCCGGCGATTTTTGCCGCCTTGCCGGGGGCTTTTTTCCATCCCTTCCATCAGGGGCCGGTGGATTTGCACAGTGCGGACTTTGTGCAGAAGAGGCAAGACATCTTCAATCAATGCCTGGCCCGGCTGGACGACGACAGCTATCGGCAAACCATCGTCGACACCTTTGCGGCGAAGGCGGGCATACAGTCGCCTTTCGTCTTCTGGGGCACGATAGATGAAGTCTTGCTGAAGCTGGCCTTGCACTGCATTCCTGCCGCACATTTGAAGAAATACTTTGCGCGCATCCTGCGCGATATTCCGGCGAATCGTTCCGGCCTGCCGGATCTGATCCAGTTCTGGCCGCAAGAACAGCGTTACCGCATGCTGGAAGTAAAAGGACCCGGTGACCGTTTGCAGGATAACCAGATCCGCTGGATCAACTATTGCATAGAGCATCAAATGCCGGTCGCGGTGACCTATGTGCAATGGACGGAGCAGGCGGCGTGAGCTACGTTGTTGCCGTCCGTACCCTGTGCGAATTCACCGCCAAGATGGGCGACCTCGACCTGCGCTTTACGCCGGCACCGACTGCGCAACAAGGCATCGCCGGACATGGCACCGTGGTTTCGCGACGCGGCAAATTTTATGAGTCCGAGCTTACGTTGAGCGGACTCTACAAACAGTTACGCGTACGCGGTCGTGCGGATGGCTATGATCCCGGCTTTAATCGCGTCGAAGAGATCAAAACCTATCGGGGCGACCTGCATGCAATGCCGGACAACCATCGCCATCTGCATTGGGCGCAGGTAAAGGTATACGGCTGGCTACTGTGCCAGTCACGCGGTTTGAAGGAAATCAATGTCGCGCTGGTTTACTTCGATATCGGTACACAAAAGGAAACCATGTTGGCCGAAAAGTATTCGGCAGAGGCACTGGAATTGCATTTTGACCAGTTGTGCGAACGCTTCGTCGCCTGGGCCGAGCAAGAGGCGCAACACCGCCTGGTGCGTGATAAGGCCTTGACTGAACTGAATTTTCCGCACGCCGGGTTCCGTCCCGGCCAGCGTCATCTGGCTGAATCCGTCTATAAGGCAGCTTTGTCCGGCCGTCATTTGATGGCGCAAGCACCGACCGGCATCGGCAAAACGGTCGCGACCATCTTCCCCTTGCTGAAAGCCAGTCCGGGGCAGCAGCTGGACAAGATATTCTTCCTCGCGGCAAAGACCCCGGGGCGGGGCCTGGCACTTGAATCGATAGATTTGATTCGTGCGGGCAGGGAGCCTGATGCGCCGCTACTGCCATTGCGCGTACTGGAGCTGGTCGCACGCGACAAGGCCTGTGAACATCCGGACAAAGCCTGCCATGGCGAATCCTGCCCTTTGGCGAAAGGATTCTATGATCGCATCGCTGCGGCACGCCAGGCTGCAGTGCAGGCAGGTGCACTCGATCAGCAATCCCTGCGCACGATTGCACTTGCACATGAGGTTTGTCCCTATTACCTGAGCCAGGAATTGGTGCGCTGGAGTGATGTGGTGGTCGGTGACTATAACTACTACTTTGACGTTAGCGCGATGCTCCACGGTTTGACAGTTGAAAACGATTGGCGGGTCGCGGTACTGGTAGATGAAGCGCACAATATGGTCGAGCGTGCACGCAAGATGTACTCGGCAGAGTTGGATCAAGGCAGCTTCCGCTTTGCCCGCAAGACCGCACCGAAAGCGCTGAAGACCGTGCTGGATCGCGTTAACCGCCAGTGGAATGAACTGTACCGAAACCAGGATGACGCCTACCAGGTCTATCATTCGATTGCCGAAAAATTCCTCTTCGCCTTGCAACAGGCCGGCACCGACATCACCGATTTGATGACGGAAGAGCCTGAGAGCGTCAGTCCCGAACTACAGCGCTTTTACTTCGATGCGATGCAGTTTTCCAAGCTGGCCGAAGTATTCGGTGAGCATTCAATGTTTGATATCACGCGTGACACGCAAACCGGTAATCGCGTGCAGGCCACGCTATGCATACGCAATATAGTCCCGGCGCCTTTCCTTAAACAGCGTTTCGCCACCGCGCATTCGACGACGCTGTTTTCCGCCACGCTGGGACCGCATCACTTTTATTCGGACATGCTGGGACTACCGGACGACACGGCATGGATAGACGTCGAATCACCATTCATCGCGCAGCAGTTATCGGTACGCATTGCGCGGACCATCTCCACTCGTTACCAGCACAGGACGCATTCACTGTCGCCCATCGTCAACCTGATCGCAACGCAGTATGCGAGTGCGCCGGGTAACTACCTGGCTTTCTTCAGCAGCTTCGATTACCTGAAACAGGTGAGCGATCTATTTATCGAACGCTATCCGGACATCCCTGCCTGGCAGCAATCACGCGGCATGGCTGAGGGTGAAAAGAATAGCTTCCTCGCACGTTTCAATGCAGGCGGGCAGGGCATAGGTTTCGCGGTGCTCGGAGGAGCATTTGCCGAAGGGATTGACTTGCCCGGCGACCGTTTGATAGGCGCTTTCGTCGCGACCCTCGGCCTGCCGCAAGTCAATCCGGTCAATGAAGAAATGCGCCAGCGTATGGATATCATCTTTGGCAAAGGCTATGACTACACCTACCTTTATCCAGGTTTGCAAAAAGTGGTGCAGGCGGCGGGCAGGGTGATACGCACGCAAGAAGACCAGGGCTTCATTCACCTGATCGATGATCGTTTTGGGCGGACGGATGTGATGGAGTTGTTGCCTGCATGGTGGCGGGTGCAGTAACTGTCCCTGCTATCGTCCCTGGGCCTTTTCACCACGCAAGGTCATGACAGAACTGATCACCGTCGCCGCTGCCTTGCCATCATCCCGCACGATCTCGCAGGTGTAATGGGTGATGGTACGGCCGCTCTGTATCGGCTTCGCCGTAGCGCGCAGCCTGGTCGCCCAGACCGGCCGGAAGAAATTGATTTTCAAATCGATACTGGCGAATGATTCGCCTTCTGCCATCAAGGTTGAATGCGCAGTCCCGATCGCTGCATCGGCCAGTTCACACATCAAACCACCGTGGATAGTTGCCTGCTGATTGCCATGCAAATCCGGCGATGCATCTATCTCCACAGTCGCCGTACCCATACCAACCTCAACGATGCGAATGCCCAGTGTCTGTGAAATCGGGGTGGGGTACTGCATGTGCGTGGTGTCGCCATCCTGCAGGGTGCCTGCAAGTGACTTTTGCAGGTATTCAAGGACGGGGAGTTTGTTGTTAGACATGATCGTAATATTTATCCGGGGAAATCCAATGCTGCCACATTTACGGCCTGATCTGATAGTTGCGTCAAGTGTCGCTTGCCTGACCTAGCTACAGTATTGTTTCCTTAGGGAAATAATATCTCTGAATTTGGTAACGTTCGTTTCCTGTATGGCCGCGGAAACTGTATCTTCCCGGCATCATATATCAGTTTTTCTGTGGAAATTTTACTTGCAGGAAATACAAATTCTGTAGACTTGGAAGCCACGGCAGGATGGCTACGCACCCCGGGTGGCGACTACCTAAAACCATAACAACTACGCTGCCCAAGGGCGATCCGATGAAACACCGTTTGATGTCTGTACTGGCCGGCACCCTGCTGGCTGTGAGCTGTGCGTCGGCATTCGCCGATACCAGTAAGCCTTCCATCCACTTCGATATCAATCGCTTCGATGTCCGCGGCAATACCTTATTGCCGCCGCAGACCGTCGATCGCCTGGTGGCACCTTACCTGGGCAAGGACCGCGATTTCGCTGATGTGATGAAGGCACTGGAAGCACTGGAAGCGGCCTATCACGCACGCGGTTACCAACTGGTGCGTATCGATTTGCCGGAACAGGAACTCAACCAGGGCACGGTGGTGTTGAATGTGGTGCAGGCCAAGATCGGCAATGTCGTCATCGAAGGTAACAGCCATTTCGATGATGCGAACATCCGCCGTTCCTTGCCGGCGCTGCAAGAAGGACAAACGCCCGACCTCAAAGCCGTTTCCAAGAGCCTGAAGCTGGCCAATGAGAACCCGGCCAAGAAAGTCACGATGCGCATGAAATCGGCCGAGCAGGATGATGAAGTTGAAGCGACACTGGCCGTGGTCGATGAATCAGTCTGGCGTACCACCATCAATTTCGACAATACCGGCGTTGCCTCCACCGGCCGCACGCGTGCCGGTGTCGTCCTGCAAAACGCCAATATGTTTGGCCTCGACCATGTCATGAGCTTGCAGTACACGACCACGCTGGAAGAACCCAGCCGCGTCGGTGTCTATGGCGTCGGTTACCACATCCCGCTGTATGCGCTGGGTGACTCGATGGACTTCTATGCGAGCTATTCGGATGTGGATGCCGGGACAGTGACCGCCGGTATCTTCGATATCGCCGTCAGCGGTAAAGGCTCCATGTACGGTGCCCGTTATAACCAAAACCTGGCTACCGTCGGCAATTACGCATCCAAGCTGATGTATGGCATCGATTTAAAGCAATACAAGAACAGCATGCAGTTGCTCGGGGTTGAATTGGGTGCCGACATTACGGTGCGTCCGGTCAGCGTCGGCTACCAGGGTGACTGGAGCTGGGGTGATGGCGCCATCGGTTTCGCCACCACCTTGCTGCACAATATTTCCGGTGGTTCCAACGGCAGCCAAAGTGACTTCGACCGCGTGCGTTTCGATGCAAAGGCCAATTACACCGCCATCCGTGTGGGTGGCAGCCTGACCCAGGCGCTACCGGAGCAATGGCTGGCGCGCGCCATCATCAATGGCCAATACACCAAAGATGCGCTGATTCCGGGTGAACAGTTCGGTGCCGGTGGTGCAGCGTCGGTACGCGGTTTCCTGGAACGCGAAGTAGCGAATGATTCGGGCATCACCGGTAACTTCGAGGTCTATACCGCACCGCTATGCGGCAGCGGTAAATGGCAATGCCGGGCCCTGGCTTTCTATGATCATGCCTATCTGACACGTAACCACGCTTTACCCGGTGAATTCAGCACCATTTCTATCAATAGCGTCGGTTTGGGTCTACGCTTGCAGTTAGGCAATGACGTGAACTTCCAGGTCGATGTCGGCCATGTCCTGCATGCAGAAGCGACCACCACCCGTAATGGTGACAACCGTGTGCACGCCCGTCTTGCCTTGTCTTTCTAAGGTGCCATGATGAAGAACCCTATGAATATGGCTGTGAACACACCTAAACCTTTGGCCTGGGCCATCCGCTGCGCCTTCCTGCCACCTGTACTGGCAGCCTGCCTGGGCGCAACTGGCATCAGTAGTGCAATCGCCACCCCATCCAACCCGACGGTGGTGAATGGACAGGTGACCTTCTCGCAGAATGGCAATGTCTATACGATCACCAATAGCCCGAGTGCGATCATCAACTGGAACAGCTTCTCGATCAATGCGGGCGAGCTGGTGCGTTTCATCCAGCAAAACAGTAGCAGCAGCGTCCTCAATCGCATTACCGGCCAGGATCCGAGTCAGATCATGGGTGCGCTGGAATCGAATGGTCGTGTCTTCCTGATCAATCCGAACGGCATCATGTTTGGTGCGGGTGCGCAAATCAATGTAGCGGGCCTGGTGGCGTCGACACTGGCGATTTCAGACAGTAACTTCCTGGCCGGTAAAAACAAATTTACAGCTGGTGACGTCGCCGGTGCAGTGAACAATATGGGCGCGATTACGACACCATCGGGTGGACAGGTCTACCTGATTGCACCGGACGTGACGAATAGCGGCATCATTACTTCACCGAAAGGCGAAGTGGTATTGGCGGCAGGACGTAGTGTGCAATTGGCGGATTCGAGCAATCCGGATATGCATGTGGTGGTCTCTGCACCAAGCGACCGCGCCTTGAACCTGGGTGACGTGATTGCACAGGGTGGCAGGATTGGTATCTATGCGGCCTTGATCAACCAGCGTGGCAAGTTGAATGCCAATAGTGCGGTGCTTGGGGAGAATGGCAAGATCGTGCTCAAGGCCAGCCGCGACACGTTGCTCGAAGCGGGCAGTGTCACCAGTGCTACCGGCGTCGGGCAGGGTGGCGAAGTGCAGGTGCTGGGACAGCGTGTGGCCTTGACCGGCGACGCACGTATTGATGCCAGCGGCCAGACCGGTGGCGGTACCGTACTGGTCGGTGGTGATTACCAGGGCAAGAACGCAGCGGTGCAAAACGCCGAGCAAACCGTAGTCGGCAGCGACGCCAGCATCAAGGCCGATGCAATTGAGCGCGGTGACGGCGGCAAGATTATAGTCTGGGCCGATGGCGCGACATCGATGGCGGGTAAATTATCAGCGCGAGGTGGCGCGACTGGTGGCGACGGCGGTCTGGCTGAAGCATCCGGCAAACAATTCCTCGATTTCCGTGGCACGGTCGATCTGCGTGCTCCGCTCGGAAAGAAAGGCACCTTGCTGCTGGATCCGAACAATATTTCCATCGCCAACGGCAGCGATACCTATATCACGGAAAGCGGTGGTTCACCTTTCGTGTACGAAGCCAACAATACGCCCGCCGTACTGACAACAACAACCCTCACCAACCAGCTCAGCCTGTCGGACGTCAATGTTTACACCGGTACCGGCTCCATCACGGTGCTGTCCCCGATCCTCTGGTCTAACTCCAGCGAACTGACCTTGTCGGCTACCACCGGCATCGCGATCAATTCGCAGATCACCAATACTGGAGGAGGGAAGCTATCGCTGTACACCACGGGCGGCAATATTACCCAAACCTCCGTGATCTCAGTGCCAACGCTGGCAGCGATCGCCGACAGCGGTAGTGTGACCCTTACACATAACGGAAATACCGTCGGCACCCTGGCCGGTTCCGGTGCCACAGGCTTCACTTACCACGACTACGATGGGTTGACGATAGGCACCGTGGCGGGCGGCGCGATTCCGACGCAAGTCGGCGTCACCTCCAGCAATGGTTCCATAGAGATCATGTCCGGCACAGGCCCCGCCACCGGGGGCCTGACCATCGATGGGCAAATTTCGGCACCGTCGGGCTCCCTCTATTTGCGCGATTACAAGGGTGATATCAGCCAAACCGCAGCGATCAACGCACTATCGGCATCGATCATCGCCGACGAAGGAGCGGTCACACTTAACAATAACGCCAACACCCTGAGCTACCTGGCCGGTTACAGCACTAGTGCAGGGGGCTTTAGTTTCGTCAACTCCAGTGGCTTTGCAGTTAGTACTGTCTACGGCTCGAACGGTGTACTCAGTTTTGGCTCGGGAGCTTTGAGCCTGACTGCGCGGACAGGCGACCTGACGATCGCGAACACGACTTATGGCGTCAATGCCGGTAGCATGGGAACCCCTTCCTTACTGACGCTGACCGCGGATAACGGGCAGGTGCTGGGCAACGGCATCGTCAAGGGTGGCGCTGTTACCATCAATTCGGCCACCGGCATCAACCTGACGGGAGCACATAACGAGATAGGTACGCTGACTGCCAATGTCACTGGCAGTGGCGATGTTTTGGTGACAAACGACCAGAACCTGTCGATCGCTTCGATCAACACCGGCTCGGTTAACGCCTTGATTGATATCTCGACTACTGCAGGCTCTGCCTATGGTATCGAGGTCGCGGGTGCGATCACTACCGGCGGTGCCGGCAGCGTCTCACTCAATGCAGGCAGCACTGGTGCGATCACCCGTACCGGCGCTTCCAGCATCATCAGCACCAACAATCTCACACTGCAAGACAGTAGCAGCGGCGCGATCGGCACCTTGTCCAACGCTTTGCTGACAAGCGCGGTCAGCGGCGGTAATACTGACTTCCATATCGGTGCATCGGGCACTGGTCCGCAAGGCTTATATCTGAGCCATAGCGGCCAAATGACGCTGAACACGGGCTCGAACTACGGCAACAATGCCGCCGTTAATATCAGTTCAACAGGCAACCTTAACGTTGCCGGCAACCTGAGTACAGGCAGCGGCGCATTGACGCTCAGCACTGGCGGCAATCTGAACAGTGACAATAACTCCATCATCACTGGCGGTAATGTGAATCTGTCTGCGACGCAGAATATCGACGTCGGCACCGTAAACTCGTCGACCGGTAACATCAGCATGACCGCCCAGCAAGCCCTGACTGCACGCGGCATCAGCACGGCTGCCCTTAATGCCGGCAACGTCACGCTGACCGCCAATGGCGGCGACATCATACTGGGTGCCGACAGCGGGCTCGACGCGCGTTCCATTTCGTCAGGCAGCAATGGCACTGTGTCACTCACCAGCGCCGGCACGATCCAGATGCTGAACGGTAACCTCATCAAGGCCGGCGCGCTGGACATGAAAGCCGCCAACGGTATCTACGGCTCAACCAATTCGCTTACGCTCGGCATCATGAGCGATAGCGTGCAAGCACAAAATACGTCGACCGGAGTGATACGCCTGGCAAACAGCGGCACCAATCTGTCGGTGGGTGGAACCAGCAATTACGGTATCCAGCAGCAGGCTGCCGGCGTCGTATACCTTGAAAACGCCAGCGGCTACACGACCACGATCAACAAGGACATTACCAGCAGTGGCAGCAACATCTCTATCTACGGCGCAGGCGGAACCACGCTGGCGGCCGGGCAAACCATTAACAGTAATGGCGGCGGCATTCAGCTGTTTTCGTTCGATGCCAACGCCCAGCTCGCCATGGCGACAGGATCCAGCGTCAACAGTGGCGGCGGACTCGTCAACCTGAAGGCGGATGCGATGTCCTTCACCGGCAGCGCCGTGCACGCGGGCAGCGGCGGTGTCGCTATCGGTCCGGGCAATGGTGATACACAGATCCATGTGGGCGTAGGCGCCACCGATATCAGCGGTGCAGCCGGTACCCGTGTACTCGGCCTCACTCAGGATGAACTGCGCACTATTGATACCTCAGGCTATATTTATATCGGTAATGGATCGCAAACAGCTGACGTGACCGTCTCCGGTGCACTGGATCTATACAACGGCGGCGCTTTGAATGGAATGCTTTCGCTGAATGGCGGCGGCGCTAACGTCATCATCAATGACGTGCTGACGACGGGGGAAGTAACCATCGCCAACGCCAACGCATCCAAAGCCATCACTATCGGCAACGGCGGACAGTTAAACACCCATGGCACGACGGTACTTAATGCGCTCGGCGGAGTGGTCATGAACGGCAACGGCAGCATCGCCACCAATGGCAGCGTTCTCTACATGCAAGGTACAAGCGGCGTGACCCTTAATGGCACATCAAGCATCTCGACGGCGGGCGGTGCGTTGACGATCAATGCAGGTAGCACGGATGGCCTGGTCTCAACGCAGGCCGGCACCTCGATTTCCAGCGGCAGCGGGACGACGACGATCAACTCCGATAACATGAGCCTGGCGGGAACCATCAACAGCAGCAACAGCGTCACCCTGGCACCACACACCGCGGGCACCTTGATCAAGGTCGGCGCACTGGCCGCCGATAGCAGTGGCGTATTGCGCCTGACCAGCGCTGAACTGAATAATGTGCACGCATCTGTCCTGCGCATCGGCTCCGCTACCTCCGGCGCGCTCACAATCGAATCGGCGCTGGGTAACGGCAGCGGCGGGGCGTTCCAAAACATCGGCTCAAGCCTGAACCTGGTATCCGGCGGCGCAATCACGCAAGATGCTGGTGGCACCATAAGCGGCATCAGCAAGGCCTCGTTCACCGGTACCAGCGTCCTGCTAGATCAGGCCAATGGGACTGGAAGCATCGCCGGCAATACCAGTGGTTCGTTTACTTATCGCTCAGCCAACCAGATCTCGGTTGAAGCGATCGACGGTATCGGCGGCATCACCGCCGGGGCCGGTGAAACCATCAAACTCAAGTCGGACGGTGCCGGCATCAGCCAGACTGCCGGTGCACCACTGACCGCTACCGGCGGCACACTGGTGCTGGAGGCTGCGGGTTCGGCGCAACTGAACCTGAGCAGTAATAACTTCAGCACGCTCGGCGGCGTACTGAACCAGGGTGGTGCCGGCGTCGCGGGAGCATCGCAGATCCAGGTCGCTGGTGACCTGACCATCGCAAGCGTGACGGCTTTTGATGGTGTGAGCACAATCAACGGCCTGTCGACCAATAACCAGGACCTGGAGTTATCGACTGGCATCTCTTCTAACCAGCTCACCGTCGACAAGCCGATCAACGTCGGTACCGCCAGCCTGACACTGAAAACAGATAATTTGACGCTTAATGACACGGTCATGGGGAACACCGTGTCGCTACAGACCCGGACCACCGGTCGGTCGATCACTGTAGGTTCGGCCACTTGCCAGGTGGGTGGCGTCGGTGGATGCCTCGCGATCACGCGTCTCGACCGCGTGATCGCACCGAACATCGGTATAGGCAACCGTTACAACGCTGCCTCAGCACCTGGTGACATCCACGTGGCAGGCATTACCAGCCCGGGTACGGCAATCGCGACCGACATCAATCCGACCACGACGACGATCTTCCTCGGCAGTGGCGGCAACATCACCCAGAGTGGTGCGATTGAGGTCAATACGCTCGCCCTTTCGGCAGGCGGCAACGTCATCCTGAACAATGCCGGCAACCTGGTCTCAACGTTAGTGGCCGAGACCAATGGCACGGCGCTCTCCTACAACAATAGTGCGGGCCTCACGGTCGGCGCATTGCCGGCCAATACACTGATCGAGGCGGGCGGCGGCACCTTGAGCGGCGTGCGTACCTTGGGCGGCAATGTTGCGTTGACAGTCGCCGGCGGCTCTATAAATGAGCTGGCCATTGCCCAGTTGATCGATGCCGGTAGCGGCGATGTCGCGCTGACCTCGTCTGGCACCGTCTACGGCGGGACCGGCAGCAAGGACATCTCGGCCGGCACACTTAGCGTTACAGCCAACGGCACCTCGGCGCGCAGCGGCATTGGTGCTATCGACGGCAACGGTGGCTTGCATACCGCGGTGCCGCGCATCGCATCGCTGACAGCACCAGCGGGTGATATTCGCGTCACGAGCTTGTCGGACCTGGTCGTCGGGCCAGCTACGCCTACACCGGGCAACGTGGTGAGCACCGGCGGCGCGTTGGCGCTGAGCACAGCCAGCGGCCATTCCCTGACCATCAACGGCGATATTGCCGCGACGGGCAACGTCAATCTGACGGCGGGTTCCGCCGGTTCCGCCAATACACTGGACCAGATCAACTTCGCGCAAACCGTCACCTCCGGCGGCAACATCGCTATCAACGGCTACGGCGTCAGCGGCGCATATGTGCCGGCCGGCGGCAATGTCACCTCGAAACTGTACAGCCCATCAGCGCCGGGGCCGACAGTGTCACAGTTGCTGCAGAGCGTGCCGCTTGCACAAGCGCGTAATACCGCCATCAACCTGATGAACTCGGGGACGATGATCCTGGGTTGCGGTGGTACGTCGTCAGGCGCTTCCAGTGATGCCCCGGGCGTAGCGCCCGCTACTTCGGACGACAGCAGGAGTAAGGTAATGGGTGGACAGAAGGAGGGCGGTTTTGCGCAGCAAATTGCCTGTAATTGACGTGTTAAGTAAAGAAAAACTGAGGTGTGTGATAAGCAGCACCTATGTAGACCGTGGGGTAGCGTATTGACTTCGATTACCTACTTTTACAATCCAACCGCGCTCCCTGGGGCAAAGAACCACGCCGCACGTGTCGAAGTTGGAGACTATCTGTCACTAGGGACTAAACATAGAGCTGGTTACCCTGCATCTGCTCCTGGCTGATGCTTCGATTCGTTGGCCTGACACATACAGCGCCTGTATGAGGTGCATATTCTTTGCATCCATACAGACCGGCGAGGGCGCATATTGATTTCGGTTTAAGGCACCCTTGTTATGTTGCCTGCGCTCAAACTATTCCACGCAATACAAACCAACCGCTTTTGACTTATTGCGTCGGCCGTACATAGCCTGGAGTGTTGAATTTCGGCATATCAGCCTACTGCATGATGTATTATTCAGCGCTGAAAATTGGAGATACATCATTACTAGCCATATAAAATACCGTCCCGATATAGATGGACTTCGGGCCGTCGCCATCCTCCCGGTAGTCATTTTTCACGCATTCCCGCAATACGTGATTGGCGGGTTCGTTGGCGTTGATATTTTCTTTGTTATCTCCGGATTTTTAATATCGTCAATCATCATCAAAGAAATTAACGAAGGTAAGTTTACCTTTCAGCAGTTTTACGCAAGGCGTATCAAGCGGATTTTCCCGGCGTTGATCCTTATTCTCACTACTTGTTTGGCGGCGGGGTGGATAGCGCTGATGCCAAACGAATTTGATTCCTTGGGAAAGCATGTTCTTTCTGGTGCGGGATTCGTTTCAAATTTTGTTTTGCTGAGCGAATTAGGCTATTTTGATTCTGCTGCAGAATTTAAGCCTTTGCTGCACTTATGGTCGTTGAAGAACAGTTTTATCTCGTATGGCCCCTCGTCGTATGGTTTGTCTACAAGCGAAAATTCAGTTTATTCGCGATCATATCGATCCTGCTTGCCGCATCATTCCTGCTCGGCATCGCCACCATAAAATCGCATCCTGCAGCATCCTTCTTTCTTCCGGTAACACGTCTGTGGGAGCTGCTTGCAGGAGCGGCTCTGGCTTATCTGTCAGTGCAGGGGCGCCAGATCAAAGGGGAAACCTACCAAAATCTCGTGTCGTTAGTTGGTCTTTTCCTTTTGAGCTACGGGATCTTCAGGTTGAGTGCGACCGGCTTCCCGGGCGTTAAAGGATTGGTTCCTGTCATTGGCGCCCTCTGTTTGATTGCAGCAGGTCCCGGCGCGTGGTTAAACCGTCATATTTTGGGATCACGTCTGTTTGTTGGAATCGGGCTAATCAGTTACCCACTGTATTTGTGGCATTGGCCGCTTTTATCATTCGCCAGAATTCTAGAGGCAGGTACTCCGTCTCCGGCAATACGCGCGGCCATCGTTGGAATTTCATTTATTTTGGCAATTCTGACCTTCCTATTGCTTGAGCGTCCGCTTAAACGGATAGCAGCAACGCGACTAATGCCAATCTTATTGACCTTACTGCTTTCGGTCGGTGCAACCGGGGCCTTGATCTACTGGAAAGATGGCGTTGCATCGCGATTCGCAAATGATCAGAATGCATTGTTTGTGCGCGGCGATTACTTCGGCGGGCTAGACATCAGGGATTGCGGCAAAGAATTTTCAAAGGTGGCTAGTACGCATTGCCGCACCACGGATTCGCCTACGGTCGCCATATTTGGCGATAGCCATACCGCGCACTTGTTCTATGGCATGGCGATTCAGCCTCGTGACAACGCCGTCATGATGTTGCTGGGCGGAGCTTGCCCTCCGGCAAAAGGGGTGGAAGTCCGACCTGGCTGTACGCAGCAATATGAAGACGCTCTCCGTATGATTGCAAGCACACCGACGATTCAGACGGTTATCTTGGTTGCTTACTATGCGTATTCCGATGACGAAGCGATGCGCAAAAAAATGTTGGCTGGCTACCGTCAGACAATTGCAGATCTAAAAGGGAAGAAGGTCATATTCTTGGCCGATACACCCACTCTAAAAGTTAGCGCCGAAACGTGCTTCACCCGGCCGGTGAGATTGAGTTCGCATGCGCTTGAAAAATGTGATTTGCCAAAAAGTGCCTTTGATTCATCTCGGGTTATATACAACGACTTCGTTAAAAGTATTGGCGAAGAAAATCAAAGCGTAAGGGTATTCGATCCAACACCGCTATTTTGCAATACTCAAGTCTGCGAGGCGGTTCATGATGGCAAGTTGCAGTACACCGATAATAATCATTTAAGCCGTGATGGCGGAAGGCGGTTGGCGGAATGGTTGGACGTTGAACGTTCCAGGCTAAGCCCTTAAGTTTCTGTTCGTCTGGCTTTCACCTTGCTCAAAAACATGCCATTTAATCAATTAAATAATTAGCTTGACAAAAAACTTCATAAATATAATCCTGCGAAACATGGGCGATTGTATACAAGATTTGAGGTTATTGTATGCAGGCGTCTTCCTAATATAAAAAAATACAATTTTGGAGACAGGATCATGAAGCTGCGAATACCCCTCTTGGTGGTAGCTGGACTTTGCCTATCCGTTAGTGCGTTTGCGCAAACTTGGCCCACTAGACCAGTGACCTTGATCGTGCCGTTCCCTCCGGGCGGCGGAACCGACGCCTTTGCACGCCCGTTGGCGGCGCAACTGACCAAACAGCTCGGCAAGTCGGTCATCATCGATAATCGCGGTGGCGCAGGTGGCACCCTTGGTGCGGGCGTAGCAGCGAAGTCAGCACCTGATGGATATACATTTTTCATTGGGGCAGCGCATCATGCAATTGCACCGGCGCTGTATCCAAAGCTCACTTACGATCTGCAAAAAGATTTCATCCCGATTACCGTTATTGCCACGCCACCGCAGGTGATCGTCGTCAACACACAGCGTGTTCCGGTGCAGAACCTGAAAGGTTTGCTGGACTACGTCAGAAAGAATCCTGGCAAGCTGAACTTCGGCTCGGCCGGTAACGGTACCTCGCATCATTTGGCGGGTGAGTTGTTCAAAATCCAAACCAATACCTTCATTACCCATATTCCATACCGCGGCGCAGGTCCGGCGCTACAGGACTTGATTGGTGGACAGCTCGATATGATGTTCGACGGGCTCGGTTCCTCGGCCAGCCATGTGAAGAGCGGCCGCATCAAGGCACTTGCCGTCGCATCGGCCAAACGCGCACCGGGCTTTCCCGATGTTCCGACAGCTGCGGAAGCCGGTGTGCCAGGCTATGAAGTATCCACCTGGTACGGTCTGTGGGCAATCAAGGGCACCCCACCTGAGGTGGTCGAGCGCATGACGGAAGAAGTCAAGAAAGCGCTGGCATCGCCGGAAATCCATCAAAACTGGACAAGTGCCGGTTCGGATATTCCGAACATGTCACAGGCGGAATTCACCACGATGATCGCGTCCGAAATCGCGCGCTGGGGGCAGGTTGTCAAGAGCTCCGGCGTCAAGCTGGAATAGGAGTGCAAGCGGCGTGCATGCCGTGCCTCGGAGCCTGAGGCATTGGCTTGCCGCCGACCGGGATTAGATGGCTAAGCAATCTTGACTGGAACTAAAGGCAAGGAACTATCCTGGGTGTTGAGGAAGTCACTTGCCGGTCGATTGTCGAGCGTGGTTACTTCGTCGATTTCAAACTTGACCAGGACAAGCAGCAAGCACCTGAGCAGCCGACATATGTTCGCGGGTGAGATCGGTAAGTACGCTGCCGGCATTACTGACTGCCGAACGCAGACGTTGATTGAAGAGATTTGATTCCAGTCTTGTTTGCGGTAACTTATTGAATAATAAGATATTACGATTTTGGTTTTCACATATTTACTTCATCGGATAGTGAAGTAAATATGCAAATTTAAGAATCAATGAAGTAAAAGTATTAATTTAATAAAAAAGTACTAAGATGGTTATTCTGTCGCTCGCCGGAGCCAGGAATGACGTTTATATCTCGTTTTCATAAACCGGTGGACAATACCCGTCCGTATGGAAGTCATCGGTACGATGTGTACGGCCCTAAACTCGGTCGCATGTTGACGTTGTTTGGACAAACAGCCTTACGTGCTTGGACTACGCTCGAAGCGGATCCTGAGGTCGCTTCTTACTGCGAACGTCCTATTGTTATAACTCACACCAAACCTAAACGAGTCGTCGATTTTTGGATCAATCGCAACGGCCGAGACGAGCTGTGGTTTCTGTTACGCAATAGCGAACTTTCCTCTACACGATTAGATAGCCATCAATCGCAATCTTTTAAACATTGGGCAGCTTCTAATGAGTTCGACATTAAGTGCACAGACCCTGAAGATTTAGAAAATCAGAGTGTTTATTTTGAGAACTGGGGTGCCATTATTCGGTATCTGTCTGCGAACGCAAAGACAATCCAGTCGCAATTGGGTAATCAAATATGCAACTTGGCAAAAGAACCGCTAACGCTCAATGAGTTACAGCAACATGTGCGTGAGCAAGACCCGATAGTTGTACGGACAGTACTATTTTCTTTGGTACATGAAGGAAAAATCAGGTGCCTAGAAATTAGAGAAAAGCCAATCGGTCTGAATTCAACATTTGAGCTGATATGAAGTCTCTAATCTATGGGAACAAGCCATTTAGTCGGGATACGATTCCTGATGAGCTAAGGGATTTGTCGACGTGGCCAACCGTAGACATCACCGCGTTATCGCCAGAAAAGCAAGATGACTTTACAGCTCGGGCCGAAGCAATACGCATTTTTATCGAAGCGCCGTATGTTTCTTTGTCATCTCTCAAGAACGTAACCGGTGTTCATCCACAATCTCTTTATCGATTGCTCACTAGATGTCTAACTCAGCATGCCGATGGTCGGATTTATGGGTTCCGCGCAGTTTTGCCGTTCACCAGACTCAAGGAGTACGAACGTTGCCAGCCACCGATATCTATTAACGGTGGCATTGCAGGACTCTCCGGTGCATTTACTCAGTTATTACAGATTTATCCGAGTATTGAGAAATTTTTAAAACGCTCTGCTAATGAGCGTAACAAAAGAATAACAACCGCCAGAGAGGTAAGAAAGTCTCTCAAGCGCATACACAAGGGCTTTCTTGAAGAATGCCGTAAGGCAGGGGTGAAAGCAAATGAATACCCATTCACGCAAAGCTTGTTAGGTATACGTTCCTTAGCCACCTATCTAAAAAAATACGCTGAGGCCACATTTGTGTCTGCATCGAAAAATGCCGGTGCTACACGCGTTAGTCCGGGTGTTTCTGTATTGGGAATGCCGATACCCTCAGCAACGCGTGCGTATGAAATTGTTGAATTCGATGGACATAAAATTGATCTCCGTATCACCCTCCGTGTGAAAGACCCTTTCGGTCTGGAAACATTGCTGGAGCTTCATCGCATCTGGATTCTTGTCTTACTTGATTTAGCGACGAGAGCGGTGATTGGTTATTCGATTGCATTAGGCAGGGAGTACAACAAGGACGATGTAGCAGCCGCTTTGCAGGCTGCTTTAACACCGTATCGCCAGCGAGATTATATGATCCCAGGGTTAGCAGCACGGGAAGGTGGCGGCTACCCATCTGCGGTATTACCGCAGACAGAATTCGCCTGCTGGGAATGGTTTCGATTTGATGGGGCTCGTTCTCATCTCGCAACCGATACGCTGGAACGATTAACTAAAATTGTCGGTTGCTGGACGGATAACGGTCCTTCTGGCCAACCAGATGCAAGACCGTTTATTGAACGCTTCTTTCACCTGATTGCTCGTCACTTCGCACATCGCTTACCTGGCACGGTGGGTAGCGACCCCAAATCCATCGAGAAACTGCTTAGCGATCCGAAATCAAATCTTTCACTCTTGGTAGAGCTAAGCGAGCTTGAGGACATGATTGATGTATTACTGGCTGACTACAACGGTGAGCCGCATGATGGACTGGGTGGCCGTACCCCATTGGAAGCAATGAGTTATATGGTCAAGAAGCAGGACGGCTTTTTGCGTACTTTGCCCAATACGATGCGGCCTAACTTATGTCTACTCCAAGAAGCGAGACAGTTGCCTATCCGTGGAAGTTTGCGGTCGAGTATCCGTCCTCATGTCAATTTTTCAGGTGTTCGATACAGCAGTGACGTTTTATCAAATAGCGCATCACTCTTAGGGCAATCACTTCGAGTGTATTTCGACGTACGTGACATAAGAATCCTGAAAGCATTTTTTGACGATGGATCTGAACTCGGAATCTTAACGGCGGCTAGGCCTTGGTGTTACACGCCACATTCGCTACGCATGAGGCAGGAAATTTTACGATTAAAACGTCTTGGAAAGTTGAACTACCGGGAGGGTGATGATCCGATAGAGGCATGGGAAAAATTCAAACGTATACAGAGTAGAAGCAGTAAAAATGCAGCGAACGATTTGGCAAAATTTAAGTGCCAAGACAAAAAACACGGTGAACCAGCACCTCTTTTTAATCCATTTAAGGAGCAATTGAAAAAGGAAAAACTAAGCAACGATGCTGATACAGACGCACAGCAGAACGTTTCGGTCGAAAAGGTAGAAGATGCCTCTCCGCATCCAAAACCGATGAGAATCAAACGTACGCTGACATTCTGAAAGAAAACGTATGTCTCTAACCTATCAACGCCCAATAGCCTTAGAGGATCATCCAGTTGTGGCACAGAAGTATATTGTGCCGACACCGTCGATTGATGAGCTGTACGTGCGCGTCAAAAAGCTTATCCGCCTACGAACGCCAGGCGCAATTATCTATGCCCACCCTCGATTTGGGAAAACATACGGCGTTCGCTATGTAAGCCGAATGCTTAAAGAGGATTATCCAAAATTGGTGGTCATTAGTTTTGGTTGCCAGAAGAAAAAGTCTCATTCTGAAGACGCATTTTTTGCCAATCTATTGGATGCCGCCGGTCATAAAGATCCCATGTCTGGAAACATTACAAGAAAACGTTTTCGTCTAAATGAGAGGATCAAAGAACTTGTCGATAACTCTGGCCTGAATTGGGTAGTATTTTTTGCTGATGAGGCGCAGCGCTTGGACATCATCGAATATGAATGGCTTCGAGATGTTCATGACGAATTAGAGAGACGTGGCGTACGCATGATCACTTTACTTGTCGGTCAGCCACAACTGCTGAACCAGAAAAGTTCATTCCGGATCGGTAAACAAACGCAGATTGTGTCTCGATTTATGATCGATGAAATGCGATTTCGTGGGCTTTGTTCTGCCAATGACCTTGCGACATGTTTGGCTGGATTCGATCACGCATTCTTCCCTGAATCGAGCAAATGGAGTTACACCAGATATTTTCTTCCAGCCGCTTTTGGAGACGGACTGCGTTTAATGGATCAAGCTGCAATGCTCTGGCGCACATTTCAAGAGGCGCACGAGGAAGCTCGATTTGATTACGAATTAGAGATTCCGATGCAATATTTCGCACGTTCCGTTGAGATCGCACTGTTAGAGAGCATGGACAATGATTCATACGACTTTAGATTCTCACCAGCGATTTGGCATGCGGCTGTTGCTGAATCAAATTTCATATCAGCGCAGGAAGAATTGCGGTTAGTAATGGGTGATGAATTTCATGTAAGAGGGATCTGAATTGAAAAAGGCACGCATTGTCCTTGATCGATTCGAACCTTGCATCCGTTCTTGGAACTGGCGTGACGACTGGTACACCAAGTATGATTCCACTTATTCGCTTTTCGCCAAGTTTGCCTTTCTTAATGCCTTTGCTGCGCGCGACCTTGTTCAGATATTCATTAGTTGTGAATCGGGACGGAGAACGGCAGTATTAAGAAATCCGCAAGTCGACTTGCGCGATTCTATGTATTTTGACATCCCCGCAATTTCTCGCGCTTTTCGCACCGATTTGAATTCGATCAAAGAAAGCTTCCTTTTTGAGATGCTACCTAACGGCAAACGAAAATCGGTCGACTATCTAAGATGGTGTACAAAATGTGCGGCCATCGGTTTTCACTCGCCTTTGTTTCAACTGGAAATTATTACGGATTGTCCTATTCATTCCAGACCCTTAAGGTCGAACTGCCCACATTGTTCTGCAAAGGTTCCCTATAAATTACGCAGGGATGTTATTGATATTCCATTTACCTGTACTGTGTGTAAAACAGATTTTGCACCTGTGCTGCGGAACCCACAAACGAGATCATTGCAACTTAGAGTTGATGAGATGACGCGTCTGGACAATATTATTGACCTCTTGAAGTTTGAAGATCGATTGATTCCTTTGAAGTTGGAGATCAACCGCGAACGAAAATTCCAAGGTATGGGGGAGGTTATCATTGCACCTGCCGACCTGAGGCGGAGACACGCGGAATACATTGGTTTTGTTATTCAAGTGCTGGATGATCTTAAAGCTGAAAGCGATACTGCTCAACCGCCATTGGAATTGACGCAAATATCACATATCTATCTGGGAACCAGGCCTGAACCACTTCAGAGAGCTAAAGTTAAAAAATATCGGCGTACCAAAGTTTCGAACGATGACAAGTTGATTACACCTGTGAAGCAATCTTGGGATGACATGCTATATGCGCTTTATACGCTGTACAGCGCAATTCGGCGAAAAATTTGGCGCTCTATGATAACTGCTCATCAATCCTGTGTAACGAGTGCAGCACACCAACTCTGGTGGCATTTAGAGGGAGAAAAGACAGTCAATTTTTGCCCGATAGCTGAAGCATTTCTTCGTTGGCGTATGTTTTGGGAAGGGTGTGGATCACCACAACATTTAGTTGGGCCATTAACGAAGCCACCTTTTGGTATTTTGGGATGGCAAGCAGAGGCTGCGCCGATCTGTCCACCGGGCTGGTCAAGAGAGACCGAAATCTGGGTTGCTAAGCATGTCTTTTCCCGGGCATGCATGTCGAATTTTTATGATTGGGTAGAGGTTGCATCCCACAGTCATGCTAATGGCAATATAGTTTGGAGTAAGCACGCAACCAGTGGCAGATTTGAATCTTACTGGGCTCTCACAGGGCATGACTCATGGCAAAGACCGGTGAGAATCTATATGCAGTCAGAAGTGCTTCAGACGAGAGTGAGCTTACGTGAGCGAGTCGATTGTGAACATTATCTCGATCACAAACATCAGATCAGCCAACTCAAGCGATAACGCCATTTTGGACAAATAGGATTGTGCTCTAAACGTGGTGCGGCTATCCTAATTTGATAGATATATCAATTGCGTTTTCATGACATTGTTGCGTTAGCTTTTAACGAGGATCAGGCAAATGGAAAACAAGGTACATCACGGCCATGATCATGGCGCTCATATTCACGGAGCAGCTCATTCAGCGAATGCTGACGAAGAAATACAAAATCCAGATAAACCGTTTACTGACCCAGTATGTGGGATGAAGGTAGCGGCCAATCTGGAAAAGAAGCGCGTGTATGCAGATAATGATTACTATTTTTGTAGTGCTAGTTGCATACAAAAATTTGATGGCAATCCAGAAAAATATATAACGCCATCAGCATCCGAGCCAGCACAAGATTTGCCGAGAGGAACAATCTATACATGTCCAATGCATCCGGAAATCAAACAGCCGACACAAGGTAACTGTCCTATCTGCGGCATGTCGCTTGAGCCGATGATGCCTTCACTGGAAGATGAAGAGAATCCGGAACTTATCGATTTCCGTCATCGCTTTTGGTGGACATTGCCTTTAACCATCGTTGTTGCCTCATTGGCGATGGCCTCACATCGCTTTTTCCCGGAAGGGATTCCTTATCAAAACTGGATAGAACTAGCATTGAGCACACCAGTGGTGCTATGGGCCGGCAAACCTTTCTTTGAGCGTTGTTTTCAATCGATAGTGCGACGCAGTCCTAATATGTGGACGCTGATTGGATTTGGCGTAACGGCTGCATACGGTTACAGCGTACTTGCTACACTTGCGCCGGGAATATTTCCATCTGCATTCATGGAGCATGGCCGTGTCGGCGTTTATTACGAGGCTGCCGCCGTCATCATTTCACTGACCTTGCTTGGGCAAATTCTGGAGTTGAAAGCTCGCTCGCAAACCTCGGCTGCAATCAAGTCTTTATTAGGATTGGCACCAAAAACGGCACGCCGTATCAACAAGGACGGCTCTGAAGAAGATGTTCCTCTCGCACATGTTCATGTTGATGATTCTTTGCGCGTGCGTCCTGGCGAAAAAGTACCGGTTGATGGCGTTGTCGTAGAGGGTGAAAGCGCGATAGATGAATCCATGCTGACAGGTGAACCGATGCCTGTGACAAAGCGTCCGGGAGACAAGGTTATTGGCGCGACGCTCAATACCAGCGGCAGTCTCGTCATTCGTTCGGAAAAGATTGGTTCTCAAACCATGCTTGCGCAAATCGTGCAAATGGTAGCGCAGGCACAGCGCTCTCGTGCCCCTATGCAGCGCCTAGCAGATGTAGTTGCAGGTTACTTTGTACTGGTTGTTGTTGGCGTTGCTTTCCTGACCTTCATAGGTTGGGGCATGTTTGGTCCTGATCCGAGCTGGGTTTTTGGCTTCGTTAATGCGGTTGCTGTTTTAATCATTGCTTGTCCTTGCGCATTGGGGCTGGCAACACCCATGTCTATCATGGCAGCGACTGGACGTGCGGCAACGCAGGGGATGTTATTCCGTGATGCGGCGGCGATCGAAGGAATGCGCAAAGTTAATACTTTAATCGTGGATAAAACCGGCACGTTGACCGAAGGTAAGCCGGCATTCGACCGTGTGATTGCCGCGCAGGGACAAGAGGAACAATTTGTTCTTCAGATTGCAGCGAGTATTGATCAGGGAAGCGAACATCCACTGGCACACGCCATAGTGGCCGAGGCACGTCAGCGCGGACTGTCATTGGATAAGCCGGAAAGCTTTGAATCATCCAGTGGCATCGGTGTGCGTGGCATAGTCTCCGGTCGTCGAATTGCCTTGGGTAATACGGCGTTGATGGATGAAGAAAAAATTGACTGGCATGGCTTGTCGCAGCAAGCGGAGGCGCTGCGCAAGGAAGGCGCAAGCGTCATTTATGTGGCAGTTGATGGCAAGTTGGCCGGATTGATCGCGGTGTCAGATCCTATCAAAAAGACGACAGCGGAAGCGCTCACCATACTGAGAGAAGCCGGCATGACCGTGATCATGGCAACTGGCGATGGCGCGACAACAGCGAAATCAGTTGCACGAAAACTTGATATTAGTGAATTCTACGGTGAGGTAAAGCCGCAAGATAAATTGGCATTAGTGGAGCGCCTGCAAAAAGAAGGAAGAGTCGTGGCGATGGCAGGAGACGGGATTAATGACGCACCTGCACTGGCCAAGGCGGATGTCGGTATCGCTATGGGCACAGGAACCGATGTTGCGATCAATAGCGCACATCTGACTCTGATCAAAGGGGATTTGCGTGCCATAGCCAGGGCAAGGCAGTTGTCATTGGATACTGTGCGAAACATGCATCAGAATCTGGGTTTTGCATTTATCTATAACTCACTGGGCATACCACTCGCAGCTGGCTTGCTTTATCCATTTACAGGGCAATTGTTGTCACCGATGATTGCCGCTCTTGCGATGAGTTTGAGCTCAGTTTCAGTCATTACAAACGCTTTGCGTCTAAGACGTACGAAATGACTAGTGGATATTTTGTTTAGAGCACGAAGAAGATCGATGCTTTTGTCGTTTTTGGTATAACGATAACCTATCGAAGCATATTAAAAAGAGTGGCAATGCGTCTATGCATTGCCACTCTTTTAAAAGTTATATTCGTGCGGACGTAATACGCGCGATAGCTTATGCGGTAGAAGTTTTTCTCTAAATGTTCATTATTGAGATACTTTTACATTTCACGGCTAATAATACAGCGTTCAATTTTCACTAAGCGTCGTGTCACATTATGAAATTAGCCGCTGTACTGCTCTTTATCAAGCCGCTTATCATCATCGCTGGCTTTGCTTTGTTCTAGCTCTGCTTTAACTTGGGCTCGCGTTTTGCTGCTGGTTGCGGCAGGTAGCTTTGGATAATCGCTATCCGTAGTCGCAAGTAATCCGTTATCGCGAGCCTGCAGCAACTCCGCCTTTACTTCTGCGCGAGTTTTAGTCGACGCAAATGAAGGTAAAATTGGATAGTTAGACTCTTCTGCTTGAGCAAGCACGAAACTGTTTGTGGGTGCATTGTGAGCAAGAGCCGCGCCTGATGCGATAGATATGGCAATTGCCGCGATGAGTTTCTTGTTTAAGCTGTTCATTTGATTTCTCCAAAGTTAGGGTTGATTCGTCTAGGTAAATTCAAAACGAAATCGATGAGATACATTGTTTCAGTTGGTTAGCGATTTAATGTATCAATGGGTGTATTGTAGAAATTGGGCAGTTACACAAACATGACAACGGTATTACAAAGATGTAATCCGTCGATATAGCCTGATATGGTTCGCAAATCAATTGCGTAAAACTATAAAAAGCTTTATAAATCCATTCCAAATGCGCCAACACTCCTTCTCATCTTTTTGCCGTTTCATTGCTTGCTTCCTGGTCATGACTGTTCTGACCTCCGGGGTAGCAATGGCTGCCTACGTCTGTCCGCAGACAATGGTGCCTGTGCAAGAAATGGCGATGGGTGACATGCCATGTGCCGGAATAGACATCGAGAAACCAGTTCACTGCGCTGAACAACAGTCAGGTGCCAAACTGGCACTTGAACATCTGGCCGCCGCACCATCGCTTGCACCAACTATCGTTTTATTCATCATGCCGGCACCTCTGCCGGTTGTTCCTACCGTTCTGGCTTCAGCCTGGATAGACGCTCCTCTGGAATTAGGCGTAGGCCCGCCTTATCTCCGAACGCAACGACTCCGCATTTGATTTAACCCTCAGTTGTTTCGCTGACCGGCATTGTGCCGTAGTCAGCGTTCGTCTTTACTACCGGGGGTTATATGTTTTTGCGTATCCAAGCGCTACTGAATCATCAGTCGCGCACTCTCTGCCGAACCAGCGTTTTACTGGCGCTGGTTTTTGGCACATCTTTTGTTCACGCTCAGGCCAATGGACTTACATTAAACGAGGCAGTGCAACTTTCACTGCAGCGTTCGTCGTTGACCAAGGCCGCTAATGCCTCTTTATTGGCCAGTCGCGAATCTGCAGCTAAAGCTGACCAATTACCTGATCCCATGCTGAAAGTTGGCATCGATAATCTGCCTGTGACGGGGAGCGACCGTTATAGCACCACGAGTGATTTCATGACCATGCGTCGAGTTGGAATCGAACAGCAATGGGTTTCTTCCGACAAGCGAGTGGCACGCTCTGAGCGTGCCCAACGTGCCGTCGAAATGGAAGAAAGCATTTATCTGGAAAGTGTTGCCAAGGTGAGGGAAGGAGCAGCCAAGGCATGGGTCAATGTACTTTACGGTCAACGCACATTAGCATTGGTCAGCGCCATGGAAAAAGAAACGTCCGATGATCTGAATGCAGTGAATGCTGCACATCGTGGCGCCAAGGCAAACGCCTCCGACGTGATGCAAGCGCAATTGACACTTTCACAGGCGCAAGATGCGATGCGTAAAAACACACAAGATTTGCGGAATGCGCGTCTTGCTCTAAGCCGTTGGACTGGTATGCCTGCCGCAACTGTCAGTGACGAGACACCAAAACTGACGTCGCATGTACCTGAATTGCCTATCGAGGAACTAGAAAAGTATCACCCGATGTTATTGACGGCTCGCCGCGCAATCAATTTGGCCGACGCCGATAGCACGGTTGCTACCCGCGAAAGCAATCCAGACTGGTCTGTTGAAGCGGGTTACAGCCAGCGAGGCAGTCAGTATTCAAACATGGTGTCCTTTGGCATCAGCATTCCTCTTCCCGTTAATCGTGCACAAAAACAGAATCGTGACATCGCTGAAAAATCGGCCTTGGGAACCAAAGCAAGAATGCAGTACGAAGAAGCATTGCGTGACCTGCAAACTGAGATAGAGAGCCAGTCTTCAACACTGGAGAGTCTTAAAGGACGTATTAAGCAACTTACTGCTCAGTTGCTGCCGGCCGCATCGCAACAGGCAGAACTGGCAACGGCTGCTTACCGCTCAGGTGCAGGCAGCCTCAGTGCTGTTTTCAATGCCAAAAAAACACTGTTGGAACGACGGCTGCAAATAGCTGAACTTGAAAGAGAAGCAGCGCTGACTTGGGCAGCGTTGGAATATCACGTGGTTCCACATGACATGGTGTCCGCAGGGGAAATGAAATGAAATCGAAATTCGCATTGAAAGCGATTGTCTTGGCGTTAGCAGGTGCAGGCCTCATGTTTGGTGGGTATTGGTTAGGTACGCAAAGCAGTATGAATGGCACCTCTTCATCTGGAGCAGCGACTGAAAGGGTTGACCTGAAGACAGGGCGTAAAGTCCTGTATTGGCATGACCCCATGGTCCCGGGAAACAAGTTCGACAAACCTGGTAAAAGTCCTTTCATGGATATGCAGTTGGTCCCGGTCTTTGCGGATGAAGGCTCGGAAGATGGTGGGGTAAAAGTCAGTTCTAGACTTCAACAGAATCTCGGTATTCGCTTTGCGACCGTAAGACGCGAAGAAGTACGGGATGCATTTGAAATGGTCGGCACAACGCAGTTTGATGAGAGCGCATCGGAAGTCGTGCAAAGCCGCGTGACGGGATACATCGACAAACTATATGCCCGCTCACCTCAACAACGCATTCAGCGCGGTGAAGCAATCGCTTCTATTTTTGTTCCCGACTGGATTGCACCACAAGAAGAATATCTGGCACTCAAGCGTGGTGGCAATACCGAACTGGCGGTAGCTGCTCGGCAAAGAATGCGAGCGATGTCTATCCCGGACGGATTGATCAATCAGGTGGATCGTACCGGCCAATCCCAAAAGCACTTCACGCTGACATCCCCAGTTTCCGGCGTCATTACCGAGTTGTCCGTACGCGATGGTGCGATGGTAACGCCCGGCATGACCATTGCGAAAGTCGCAGGTTTGAACAAAGTGTGGCTGGTAGCAGAAGTCCCCGAAGCACTGAGCAATACAGTCCGTTCCGGCATGGCGGTTGAAACTACATTCTCCGGCGATGCGAATAGGAAATACAACGGTCAGGTTCGCGAAATCCTGCCGGGTATCAGTAATGCGACGCGGACCTTGCAGGCTCGACTGGAGCTGGATAATCGTGATGGCAGTCTTACACCCGGCATGCTCATGCGTGTTCGCCTGGATGCTGAGAAGCCAGTTTCGCGGCTTCTAGTTCCGAGTGAGGCCGTGATTGCAAACGGCAAGCAATTCGTCGTGCTGGTGGTTGGCGAAAACAACAGCATGCAACCTATGGTGGTGACTACTGGCCGGGATATCGGCAACGATACCGAGATTTTGAGTGGTTTGAGTGAAGGCCAGAAAGTGGTCGCTTCGGGGCAATTTCTTATTGATTCAGAAGCAAGTCTGAAATCGGTATTGCCTAAGTTTGCTGGTAATAAGCAGGCGATGCAGCCAGCAGCTTCTCCTGTTTATCGTGGCATAGGTACTGTAGAGAAAGTGACACCTAAAGCGCTAACTCTTTCGCACAAGCCGATTCCGGACCTTGAATGGGGTGCGATGACAATGGACTTTAGCAAGTCGCGTCCTGAGCTATTCAGCGAGATAAAAACAGGGCAGGAAGTTGAGTTCTCATTCCGGGAAAATGACGACGGCTACCTGCTAGAAAGCGTCAAACCGGTCGGAGGAAAGCAATGATTGCGCGAATTATTCGCTGGTCCATTAGCAACCGATTTTGGGTACTGCTTGCTGCCCTCGTCATCGCGGGCTGGGGACTTTGGTCCTTGAGTAAAACGCCGTTGGACGCGCTGCCAGACCTGTCGGACACACAAGTCATCATTCGTGCACAGTATCCTGGCAAGGCCCCGCAGATAGTGGAAGACCAAGTTACCTATCCACTAACCACAGCACTGTTGGCTGTTCCGGGTGCTAAGACTGTCCGCGGTTACTCCTTCTTTGGCGACTCATTCGTCTATGTTCTTTTTGACGATGCGACGGACCAATACTGGGCTCGCTCCAGAGTGTTGGAATACATCAGTCAGGTGCAAAGCCGCTTACCGCAAGGTGTGCGCGCCGAACTTGGGCCGGATGGAACCGGAGTCGGTTGGGTATTTGAATATGCGCTGGTCGACCGTACTGGGCAAAACGACCTCAGTCAATTACGAACCTTGAATGACTGGTTTCTGAAGTTCGAGCTCAAAACCGTCCCTGACGTAGCAGAGGTCGCCAGCATCGGTGGCATGGTGAAGCAGTATCAAGTCATTCTTGACCCAGACAAGTTACGCGCATTCGGTATCTCGCATGCAAAGGTGCTGGATGCACTGGCGAAGGCGAATCAGGAATCCGGTGGTTCGGTCGTTGAGATGGCCGAGACCGAATATATGGTCCGCTCGCATGGGTATCTGCGTTCTCTGGAAGATTTCCGCAATGTCCTGCTGAATGCAAATGAGGCAGGTACACCGGTAATACTCAGGGATGTGGCAACAGTGCGCATTGGCCCTGAAATGCGTCGTGGTATTGCAGAGTTGAATGGCGAAGGTGAAGTCGCTGGTGGCGTTGTTGTCATGCGCTCAGGTAAGAACGCGTTGGAGACCATCAAGGCAGTCAAGGCAAAATTCGCCACTCTGCAAAATTCACTTCCGAAAGATGTGGAGGTGGTCACGACCTATGACCGCTCCAAGCTGATTACGGCAGCCGTGATTAATCTTCGCGACAAGCTGATTGAAGAGTTTGTCGTGGTCGCACTGGTTTGCGCTATTTTTCTCTTTCATCTGCGCAGTGCGTTGGTTGCCATCATCTCGTTACCCTTGGGTGTGCTCACTGCTTTCATTGTGATGCGCTACCAAGGCGTCAATGCCAATCTGATGTCATTGGGTGGCATCGCCATTGCTGTTGGTGCGATGGTCGATGCAGCAATTGTCATGATTGAGAATGCGCACAAGCATCTGGAAGCCTATGCGCACGCGCATCCTAATCAGGAAATTAATGCACGTGAGCGATGGGATTTGATTGCAGAGTCGGCTATAGAGGTTGGGCCAGCGCTATTCTTTTCGCTACTTATTGTTACGCTTTCTTTCATTCCTGTGTTCGCCCTGGAAGCGCAGGAAGGCAAGCTGTTTGCGCCGCTCGCCTATACAAAAACCTACACCTTGGCGGCGGCAGCTGGCCTGGCGATTACTTTGATTCCTGTGCTGATGGGATACATGATTCGCGGACGTATTCCTAGCGAAGCATCGAATCCGATTAATCGTGTACTGATACGTGCGTATCGACCTTGGTTGAATGCAAGTTTGGCGCATCCGAAATGGACGATTGTCATTGCGTTCATCGGTCTTGTCCTGACAGTGATTCCGCTGTCCAAGCTGGGGGGCGAGTTCTTGCCACCGCTGGACGAAGGTGATTTGTTGTACATGCCTTCTGCATTGCCCGGACTGTCCGCATCCAAAGCTAGCGAATTGCTGCAACAGACCGACCGACTAATAAAAACTGTTCCTGAGGTCGCCACGGTCTTTGGTAAAGCCGGCCGCGCAGAATCGGCAACGGACCCTGCACCTTTAGAAATGTTTGAAACGACCATACAGTTCAAACCGAAAGACCAATGGCGTGCCGGCATGACATCCGCCAAGCTCATTGAAGAACTCGACCGGATAGTCAAAGTTCCAGGACTATCGAATGTTTGGGTGCCGCCTATCCGTAATCGTATCGACATGCTCTCAACCGGTATCAAGACGCCTGTCGGTGTGAAGGTCTCAGGTGCCGACCTCGGCCAAATCGAAAAAATCGCCACGCAAATCGAAGTAGTCGTCAAAAAAGTGCCGGGGGTGACTTCTGCATTAGCGGAGCGTGTCAGTGGCGGACGCTATATCGATGTCGATATAGACCGAGCAAAAGGCGCGCGATACGGCCTTGCAGTAACGGACGTGCAATCGGTTATTTCATCTGCGATTGGGGGCGAAAACATTGGTGAAGTTATAGATGGACGCCAACGCTTTCCTATCAATGTCCGTTATCCACAGGATTACCGTAACTCCGTGCAAACGCTGCGTGACTTTCCTATCGTCACAGACAGAGGCGCACAAGTAAGGCTGGGTGATATTACAAACATCAAAGTAACCGATGGGCCGCCAATGATACGCAGCGAAAACGCACGACTTTCTGGCTGGGTCTATGTCGATGTACGTGGAACCGACTTGCACTCAGCCGTGAAGGCGATGCAGGCAGCAGTGGCGAAAGAAGTAAAACTCCCACCTGGATATGCAATTGGCTGGTCGGGACAATTTGAATACCTAGAGCGGGCCGTCGCCAAGTTGCAAACAGTGATTCCGCTGACGTTGGCTGTCATCTTCATTCTGCTGTACCTGGCATTCCACTCCATATCGGAAGCATTCCTGCTTATGCTGACTGTGCCTTTTGCACTTATTGGCGGCTTCTGGTTTGTGTGGTTTCTTGGCCATGCTGTTTCAGTGGCTACTGCGGTTGGTTTTATAGCATTGGCAGGACTGGCGGCTGAGTTTGGCGTCGTGATGCTGGTTTATCTACGCAACTCATTGAATCAACGATTGCAGTCAGGCTTGCCGTTGAGCAAGGAACTCATTGCGGAAGCGATACGAGAAGGAGCTGTATTGCGTGTGCGTCCGAAAGCCATGACAGTGGCAGTTATCTTGGCCGGCCTTATCCCGATTATGTTCGGTAGTGGCGCTGGCTCTGAAGTAATGCAGCGAATTGCCGCACCTATGGTGGGCGGCATGATTACCGCACCGTTGTTGTCGCTGTTTGTAATTCCAGCAGCATGGCGTTTGCTTCAAGAACGCAAACTACGTTTAGCAGCAGGAAAGAAATCAATCTAACTAGTAAGGAGTATCAAATGAAAAAATCGCTTTTAAATCTGGTAGCAGTCTTTGGATTTTCTTTTATTGCTATAACTGCCTACGCAGAACAGGGCAGCAGGGGAATAGATATGAGTGGCATGAAGAAGGACAAAATACCAGGCAATCCAATGAATACGATGTCTCTGTCTGACGGTGTGGTGAACGCCGTTGAGAAAGAAAATAGTCACATTACTTTGAAACACGGTCGCATCAAGAGCGCGACAGTAGAGATGGGACCTATGACTATGTCGTTTGCTGTGAAAGACAAAGGGTTACTTTCCGACGTCAAAGTCGGCGACAAGGTAAAGTTTACGGTCGAGAACATTGATGGCACTGCTACAGTGACGGTTTTGTCTATTCAAAAATAACTCTATCGGGAAGAATACATCGCTGATGGAGTAAATAACTCGGGAGAATTTGGCATACGCTATTGGTATGCCATTTCTGATAATTTCGGGTTATTTTTGTTGCGACGACGGAAAATAAAGACTAAATGCAGTCTTGCTCTCCCCAGACACAACAGAGACACTGCCTCCATGTGCCTGCATGATCGCGCGCGTTATGGAAAGGCCCAAACCAGCTGAGTCGGATTCCGATTTTTTGCGAGATTTATCGGCCCGATAAAAACGATCAAACAGATGCGGTTGAATTTCGATAGGTATTTCTTTTCCATCGTTTTCTACAGTAACGACGGTCCCGGCTTGTGCTGCCTTTATCTTTATAGAAATAGTTCCGTGCGATGGTGTATATCGAAGTGCATTCGACAACAAGTTGTTTAATGCACGGCGAAACATGAGGCGATCTCCGATAACAACAGCGTCTCCTTCACATCGCAAGGTCACTTCTTTTTCTTCGGCTAAGGCTTCGTAGAATTCCAGCAAAGCTTGGCACTCTTGCGCCATATTTAGTTTCTCAACAGATGGAAGGGCAAGTCCGTTTTCTGTTTGTGCCAGAAACAGCATGTCAGATATGGTCTTTCCCAGCCGTTGAAGCTCCTCTGCATTTGAGCTGAGAGAATCTCTGTAATCAGCAGCACTACGACTCTGATTCAAAACAACATGAGTCTGTGTAAGCATATTGCTGATGGGGGTGCGAAGTTCATGTGCAAGGTCTGCGGAAAATTCCGTCAATCTGGCGATATCATTTTGAAGGCGATCAAGCATGGCATTAAGTTTGACCGCCAGATCCGTCATTTCTGTCGGCACTGCATCTACAGGCATGCGCTCCTTCATGTTCTGGGATGTAACGGCTTGTGCGCGCGCTGCCATCGTTCGCAAAGGAGATAGACCTTGTCTTGCAGCCCACCAACCCAGCATAATAGTAGCCATTGCCGCGACCAAGATGTAGAGCATCAACGTAGTTCGGAACATGCTCATAAAATGCGTGTGTATTGCCTTGTCGACAGCAATAACGACAATAACGGGCGAGCCGACGGACGCTTTCAGTTCAGCACGAATAGCTTGAAACTCTCGATGTGCATCGATCCTTACATCAAAATCGTTCTCGGTCTCGATATTAGGTTCGCGTGACAGAATTGCATCGCGAAAAGGCCCCAACGTGGAATAAATTTCCTTTCCGTCGATATCTCGGACATCCACGTAAAAATCAGGATGATTGTGCAAGGCCTCGCCAAATGTCTGGCTGATCGAATCTATCCCTTTTTCTTTGATGACTTTTTGAATCAACTGCAATTCGTTTTGAAGCAGTAATTGATCTTGTTCTGCAAAGTGTTCTTCGATAGCCGATGAAATGAGTGTGCCGAAACCAACCAAAACTGCTACAGAAGTGGCTGCGAATAAAGTAGTTAATCGCGCTGTCAGTGAGTTTCTGAACATTACACGCCTCTGGCATCTGCTGGATCTTCCAGAACATATCCGACGCCCCGAATCGTGGAGATTAACTTCGGATCGTAATCGTCATCCATTTTGGCGCGTAAGCGGCGAATAGCGACATCAATAACATTCGTGTCGCTATTAAAATTAATATCCCAAATTTGGGAGGCGATAAGAGAGCGGGGTAGAACTTCGCCTTTGTGTCTTACTAAAAATTCCAATAGAAGAAACTCCTTATTAGTCAGGGTTAGACGTTTCCCTGCACGAGTAGCCGCTCGCCGGGCAAGATCGAGGACTAAATCAGATACTTGTAGCCTATCCACTAGCGGGCTGGGATTCCCTCTTCGCAGCAATGTCCTCACTCGGGCTAGCAATTCTGAGAACGCGAATGGTTTAACCATGTAGTCGTCAGCGCCTAGCTCAAGACCTTTTACTCTATCCGCTACGCCGTCTCGGGCGGTTAGAAAGAGAGCTGGAACACTGTTTCCGGCACTGCGCAATGCATGCAATATCTTCCATCCGTCTATATCCGGTAGCATCACATCTAAGATGATAAGGTCGTAGCTTCCGGTAACGGCGAGATGATGCCCGTCCAGTCCATTATTAGCGTAATCCACGGCAAAGCCAGCTTCCATAAGCCCCTGCTGTAGGTACTCGCCAGTCTTTACTTCGTCTTCAACGATTAATAATTTCATTTTCAAATCCGTATGGGCTAACTTATGAGCTCAAACAATACGCTAACTCTCGTTAAATTACGTGAACATTACACGTTTGTAATGAACCCGTAATGCAAAAGATAATTTGTTTGAATTATGATTCTCTTCATCAAAAACCTTTTCCCTTTGGTTCGGAGACTCTCATATATGTCAGCCCGCTCAACTATGTCTGTATCTCGTCGTCGTTTCGTTAAAGGCCTTGCCGCGGGAGGGGTTTTGCTAGGTGTTTCAACCCCTTTGCGCCATGTTCTTGCGCAAGATGTCATCGCATCAGGAACTGCCGCCCCTGTGCTCAAGGGGACACAGTTTGATTTAGTCGTAGCGGAGTCGCCAGTCAACTTCACTGGCAAACCGGCAATTGCAACTACTATCAACGGCACGCTGCCGGCGCCCACACTACGCTGGAAAGAAGGCGAAACAGTCACTATCAGGGTGACTAATCGCCTAGCCGTCTCGACATCGATACACTGGCACGGAATTATCCTGCCTTTTCAGATGGATGGTGTGCCAGGCATTAGTTTTAATGGTATTGCGCCAGGGGAGACGTTCACTTATCGCTTTAAGGTTCAGCAAAGCGGCACTTATTGGTACCACTCCCATTCAGGTTTTCAGGAGCAGACGGGCATGTTCGGCGCGATCATTATCGATCCCGCTGAAGGAAAAGATATTGCGGCCGATCGCGAACACGTCTTATTGCTCTCGGATTGGATGGATGACGACCCAATGACTGTGTTGGGCCGCTTAAAAAAACAAGGTGATTATTACAACTACGGACAGTTGACGGCAGGAGAGTTCTTCAGTGATGTATCGAAAGATGGTTGGAAAGCAGCCCTCTCGAAACGGAAGATGTGGAACGAAATGCGGATGAATCCCACCGACATGGGAGATTTGTCGGCGGCCGTCTTGACCTTCCTGACAAATGGCATTACGCCAGCAGGCAACTGGACTGGACTTTTCCAGAAGGGAGAAAAGATTCGCCTGCGCTGTATTAACGGATCCGGCAACACTTTTTATGACGTACGCATTCCAGGGTTGAAGTTAAAAGTAGTTCAGGTTGATGGCGTCAACATTGAGCCGATTTCCGTGGATGAATTCCGTTTTGGCCCTGGTGAAACATGTGATGTGGTCGTCGAACCCAAGGACGACGTTTACACCATCTTTTCTCAAACCATGGATCGAACGGGTTATGCGCTGGGTACCTTGGCAGTCAAGTCAGGTTTGCGCGCTCCTGTCCCCGCAATCGACAAGTTGGAATGGCTGAGCATGGAAGACATGATGGGCGATATGTCTAACATGGCGGGCATGGACCACGGCGCGATGAATATGGGTGGCATGAGTATGGACAATATGGATATGTCTGGCATGTCGAGTATGGAAGGTGACAGCATGGCTCAGATGCCCAATATGGCTGGCATGGACCATAGCGCAATGGGCATGCAGCACGGTGGCATGGCCATGGATCATTCTCAACATGCAGCAAACTCTGATCCACTCAAGATCCCAAGCAAAAAACCTCGTCATGCCAGTACCGAATATGGAGCCAGTACGGACAATCGTATCGACTCACCACGTACCTCTTTGAGCGATCCTGGCGTCGGACTGCGTAACAATGGTCGTCGCGTACTTACGCTGGCAGATATGCATACGATCGGCGGCCCTCTGGACCCGCGCGGACCAGGTCGCGAGATCGAGCTGCATTTGACTGGAAATATGGAGCGATACACCTGGTCATTTGATGGCTTGGAGTTCGGCAAATCCAGTCCCGTGCATTTTAAATATGGCGAGCGAGTGAGAGTCATTCTGCAGAACGACACCATGATGACGCATCCGATGCATTTGCATGGCGTATGGAGCGAACTCGAGACACCAGAAGGCGAGTTCTTGGCGAGACGTCATACCATTCCGGTCCAACCTGCACAAAGGATCAGCTTTTTGGTCACGGCAGATGCTCTGGGACGCTGGGCTTGGCACTGCCACCTCATGATGCACATGGATGCCGGCATGTTCCGGGAAGTGATCATTGCATGATTACCATCACCAAACCAAGGATTCCAAGTATGCCTAATTTTATAGTTAGCAAGGCTTTTTTCGCATCGCTGATTTGCGTCGCTTCGTCTGCCGCATTGGCGCAGAGTGCGCCAGATAATCATAGTAGCCATGGGCAAATGGGCATTCAAAGCGCTACGGATGCCGGCTTCGGGACGATGGATGACAGTGCGGCCCCACCAGCATCAAATGCTGCCGGTCATGGGAATATGCAAATGGGTGGTATGTCTGGAATGTCTGATATGGGAGGAGGCTCTGCGCCTGCAGATGCGCGCGACCCTCATGCCTACTCGGGCGGATATCAGCTGGGAACCGGGCTATACGCTGTTGGCGAGCAACGCTCTTTGATGATGGCTGACGAACACAAGTTCGTTTCGTTATTGGCAGACCGTTTTGAGCGAGGTCATAGCAATGGCGGCAATTCAAATTCTTATGAATTACAAGCTTGGTACGGAGACAGTTATAACAAACTTACAGTGAAAGCTGAAGGTGAGGTGGCGAAAGGGCGCGTCGAAGACGCACGTACTGAGCTCCTTTGGGCTAAGGCCTTTCATCCATACTGGGATGTGCAGGCCGGTGTACGTAACGATATAAACGCCAATGGCCCCTCGCGAAATTGGTTGGCATTTGGGGTACAGGGGTTGGCTCCTTATTGGTTTGAGGTGGACGCTACAGCTTACCTCGGCGCGGAAGGACGCACTGCATTTCGATTGTCGGCTGAATACGAGCTTTTACTCACTCAGCGGCTTATCTTGCAACCCCGGGTAGAAACAAACGTATATGGTAAAGACGACCCTGAAGTCGGCGTAGGGCGCGGACTTTCCAACGCAACATTCGGAGTACGGTTGCGTTACGAGTTTAGTCGTCAGTTCGCACCATATATCGGCATTGAACGCAGCGCGCGTTTTGGCCGCACGGCTACTTTAGTACGCAATGCCGGGGGAGATGCCCGGCAGACTCAAGTTGTCGCCGGCGTAAGATTTTGGTTTTAAGTGCTTCACAATCTTCCACAAACTTTAAAGGAGTATCATGTTTAACATCCGTAATATACGTCAGATTGGCGTCGCCGCTCTCGTCACCTTGGTGGCAACCTCTGCATTCGCACACCCTAGTTTGGTTGAGTCTACGCCAAAGGATAATTCTGAGGGGCCAGCTCCGGCGAAAATCGAATTGCGTTTCTCTGAAAATCTCACAAAACAGTTTTCAGGCGCTAATTTGATCATGGCGGAAATGCCTGGCATGGGCGCCATGAAAATGGCTGCTAAGATCGGAGGCACCGATGACCCGAAAGTCATGGTGTTGACACCAAATCAGCCGTTGACGCCGGGAAAATATAACGTTGAATGGCGCGCAGTGTCGACAGATACCCATCCAATCACGGGCAAGATTACGTTTACCGTAAAGTGAGGAACGGATGGACTGGGCAAATGTGATCGTTCGCTTTTCTTTATATCTGGATTTGATGTTGGTTTTTGGACTCCCTTTATTTGCCCTGTACTCCCTAAAGCCCGATGAGAGGGAGTCCATTACAGCTAAGCGATTTGTAGTAAAAAGCAAGATGCTGGCGATTATTGCAATCGTTTTATCAATTGTAGGGCTCGTTGTTTCAACCAAAATGATGAGTGGAGCGGAAAGCTATTTTGATATAGCACCGGATGCATTTTCCATGGCGCTATTTGAGATGAGTTTTGGTACGGCATTGCTCATCCGTTTGGCAGCATTGGCTTTATTTGTCGCTCTTGCCACTAGTATATTAACCAGACGACCGGCTTATCAGCTTGTTTTAATGACCGTTTTCGGGGGCATAGCTCTGGCAACCTTAGCGTGGGGCGGGCACGGTGTTATGAATGAAGATGTCAAAGGGTTCGTCCATTTGGGCGCTGACATTGTCCACCTAATTGCTGCGGGAGCATGGATCGGGGCATTAGCATCCTTTGTGTTACTTCTGCGCTGGGTACCAAAGGGTGGACGCGCTGAAGTGGAACAACTGGGTCGTATGTTGAATGGATTCGCAATAATGGGGAGCGTCATAGTTTCCACTCTGCTAGTAACGGGCACGATAAACTATTTGATGATTTCAGGATTGAACTTCAGCAGTATATTTACCACCACATACGGCGTCCTACTAACGATAAAGCTAGCATTCTTTCTGGCCATGCTCGCTTTAGCGGCCGCCAACCGTTATCGATTGACGCCTAAGCTTGAAGCTTCGATTGCTAACGACAATCACGGCCCGGCTATTGCTGCTCTAAGAAGTAGCTTGGTTTTGGAATCTGGCTGCGCTTTACTGATTTTGGCGCTGATAGCGTGCTTAGGAATGCTTAATCCTTTCTAACGCTGATCGAGATTCACTGAGTTATTGGCGACATAAAAATATGCGACGTATTATGAAAACTGATTTCGTGTTTAAAAGAAATTTTTCGTTTTAGGCAACGATAGTCGATATGGACATGGTGCTTTCAAAGTGCTTCACGTTGGCCATGTTGGTCATATTTTTATTTATGACCAACATGGGCGTTTGGAGCAATTATTCGCACTTTCTTATACACGACCTTGAACATGAAGTTAATGTGGTTTCAGAAACCACTACGACGAATTATGTTTCATTACATGATACGGATATTGCAGACAACATAAGCGCTAATAGTTCGCTGAGTGTTGAACATGAATTACTGCATGCAGCGAACCAACTACAATTTTTTCTAGGCATCAACCTCAAAATTTCTTTTCTTTCGATCGCGTCGTTCATTGATGCGTATTTTAATGTTGTATCCATGCCCCTTGCGGCAATCGATGCGCCATTTCGCCCCCCTAGATTTTCGCCTCTCCCAATCTAGTAATCCGTCTGTGTTTTTAAGCATGCGGAACTACTAGTTCTTTAAAAAGCTACATCAAGAAGCACATCTTGCTTTGGCGTTATTTCGCGGCTTGAATTGTCAATCTTGATAATTTTTTTCCGCGCATTGATGGAAGTATTTCTATTTGAATAATTAACTAGTTATTCATCATCTATGCGCGCTGTAATTTTTCATAAAGAATAGAAAAGTGCGATGGAAAATTTATTTCAGATTCCCTCTATTGATGGGAGTAGGGCTGTTTCATACAAATTATCTGTAATTGTCCCTTTGTTCAATGAGGAAAGCGTGCTACGGATATTCCATGAGCGCTTAGAAATGGCGCTGTCAGGCCTTAAGCACGAATGGGAAGTTATTTATGTCGACGATGGAAGCACCGATAGTTCTCATAATATATTGCAGCAGTTGCGCGTACAAAGCTTCAGGGTCGGTGTAGCCCGCTTCACCAGAAATTTTGGCAAAGAAGAGGCCATGAGTGCAGGCTTGCGTTTAGCAACGGGAGATGCAGCAGTCATTATCGACTCGGATCTTCAAGATCCACCAGAATTGATACCATCAATGATTGAAGCCTGGTTGGCTGGTGCGGATATCGTTAATATGCGTAGGCGCCATCGCAGTGGTGAGTCTTGGGTAAAAAAAGTAACCGCACACGCTTTCTATCGCGTCATTAACCGTTTAAGTGATGTTCCCGTTCCTGCTGACGTCGGAGATTTTCGTTTGTTGAGCAGACGAGCTATAAATGCGCTCAATCTTTTACAAGAACGAAATCGTTTTATGAAAGGGCTGTTTGCTTGGATAGGATACAAGCATGTGACCCTGGACTATAATCGCGCCGCTCGAGCCGCGGGAAAGACTAAATGGCGCTATTGGAGATTATGGAACTTTGCCCTTGAGGGAATCACTGGCTTCTCTGTGGCCCCATTAAAAATCGCAACCTATCTAGGTTCAGTTTGTGCCGGTATGGCCTTTTTTTATGCGATGTATTTTTTGCTAAAAACTGTACTTATTGGCGAATCTGTTAGAGGGTTCCCGACGTTGATTGTCACTGTAATGATTCTTGGTGGCTTGCAATTGATGGCGATTGGAATTATCGGGGAGTACCTCGGAAGACTTTTCATTGAAAGCAAACGACGTCCACTGTACTTACTGGAGGATTATCAGCCGCCGTCACTTTCTAAGGACGTAGAAAATCTTATGGAGATCTGTCAGTTACATACTGATATAATCGCCCGGACATGAAAAAGGTGACCTTAATATTGCTGATATTAGTGCTTCCGTTGCAAGCTTTTGCTGCAATGGAACGTAATCTTACGCATATATTAAGCGGATCTGGGATGGAATTTGTCCTTAAACACATAACTGAACATGCCAACCTCGTCATGCACCATCACGATGGCGATGGTTTGATTGTTGATGACGATGCTACACACGCCGATCATTCCCAAAAATCGGTACAGCATCTCGCCGACTATGAGCACGGCTACAGCATGAACATCTTGCTGCCTGCGTTTAATCAACTAGGCTTGGTAGCTATTGAACGTATCGCGCCTTCTTTTTGGCCAGAAGTTTTTTCTGACCGAACTACCTCCCCACTTCTCCGTCCCCCTCGTTTAGCCTTCTGAAACCGGGCTCTGTTTACTTGTACGATCTTAAATCGTATATAAAACATTGCCCGTCGTACTGCATCCAGTTCAATCCAGCAGGGGCTTTTCATGCAAATAACATCTGTTCGTTTGCGCGCGCTGTCGCGTGGACGTCCATCGGACCTTGCCGTCCGGCGAACTATTTTGTCTTTCATTTTCGTTTCGGTTACCGCAATTAGTCAGGCAGCTGAGACGCCATCCTTTGCGGCGCTTCTCCAGCAATCTCAGGTGCGAGCGCCACAGTTACTTGAGCAAGCTGCCAACGTGCGAGCAGCCAATGCCGATGTCCGTCAGGCCTCTGCCTGGATTAATCCGACTCTGAACGCTACTGCAGAAAATCTCGGTGCGCCTCAGTCCGGTGGTGTTAGCCAACGGCAAGACACGTACACCGTTACACAGGTGTTTGAAATCGGTGGCAAACGTTCGGCTCGCATTGAGGCCGCGCAGCTTAAATCTGTCGCCAGTGGGGCACGTGAGCGTCAGACCCGTCTTGCATTCGCAAGCGAATTGGCGGTGGTTTACGCAACTGCTGAGGCGATGCAACAGCGCAAAGAAGTGAGCGAGGCAGAACTTACGCGTGCCACCGCCGATTTGCGAGCGGCTCAAGCACTAGTGAAGGCTGGACGTGAAGCCGAGCTACGTCTTGCACAAGCGCGCGCGAGCATGGCTGCTGCGCAAGCTGCTGTGCAGTCCGTCACTGCTGATGCGACAGAGGCTTTGGAGAGATTGTCAGCTTTGGTCGGCTCGGTCGAACCATACAGCCGTATAAGCCATCCTTTTATGAACCTAATTGTTGTACCACGCTTTCAAGACGGCAAGTCTTTTGCAGAAGCACCTGCGGTGACAAGCGCCGTTGCCGAACAGGAGGCCATCGCTGCTCAGGTCAAGGTCGAGGAGAAGCGTTGGGTACCCGATCTCGGAGTAACCATTGGTATGCGTGAGTTTGGCTGGACTAACGAAAAAGCAGCAACCGTCGGATTGACTTTAACGATCCCGCTATTCGACCGTAATAAGGCTGGCATCGATGCGGCAAAGGAACGTGCGATCAGCGCTGCAATGCGCCTTGACGCCGTTCGGTTGGAAACAATGGCCGTGCGTCGCTCGGCGATGGTGCAGGTTCAAGCATCCGAGCGGCGCTTGGATGCTGTCGAACAAGGCGAAGCAGCGGCCAGTGAAGCTTATCGTTTAGGGCGCATCGGCTACGAATCCGGCAAGACGTCCCTGCTTGAGCTATTGGCAATACGTAGAGCTCTGTCTGAAGCGCAAGCAACAACTATCGACGCTCGCTTATCCCGTGTGCGTGCGCTTGCCACCCTCTCATTGGCCGAAGGCCGTAACGTATTTGGAGAAGCACCATGAAGCAACAACAACGTTTGCAGTTGGGCTGGCCGGTTGTCGTTAGTCTGACAGCAGTTACCGCAGCTCTGGGATTTGGCACTGCTAATTGGCTGGCCAAGCATGATGCGCCGACTGTTGCGCAAAGTAATGTAGAGACCGTGTCTGCACCTGTTGCCCCACCAGCTACCAGTGACAGTGGCGATGAGGTCAAAATTCCTGCCGAATATCTGTCCGTTTCCAAAATTACCGTTGAGGCGATCGGAAGTGGAGGTTTGGAAGCAGAAATCCTTACTGCTGGCACTGTAGTAGCAGCACCAAATAGTGAGGCCGTGATCATGGCGCGCGCTTCTGGCAATGTGACGCAGGTTAGTCGCCAGTTAGGCGACACCGTGCGTGCTGGCGAAACTTTGGCTCAGGTCAGTTCTCTCGAAGCGGCGGCCATGAACGCTGATCGTAATGTGGCGATTGCCAGAGTTGATCTAGCTCGCAAGAACTATGCACGCGAATATAGTTTGTTCGAGCAAGGTGTGACGCCGCGCCAAGAGATGGAGGCGGCACAATCGGCTCTGACTGTTGCAGAGAGCGAGGCGCTTCGCGCGACTTCCGTGGCTAAAGCTGCGCAAGTTACCGCTGACGGCAAGTCGGTCGCTGTAGTCAGTCCCATCAGCGGCAAAATTACAGCGCAGACAGTGACGCTAGGCATCTTCGTTCAGCCCCAGATGGAATTATTCCGCGTTGCTGGAAATGGAAAAGTACTGATAGAAGCTTCACTACCTGTTGCTGATGTCACTCGTGTCGCATCTGGTGACAATGCCACAATTCTCGCTGCCAACGGTTCTTCTGTTGAAGCTACCGTGCGCTCGGTCACGCCGACAGTCAGTAGTAGCACGCGCACCGCGATTGTCGTTCTGACGCCTTCATCGTCTACACGGGAACTAATCGTTGGCGAAGGCGTGCAAGCGCGCCTTCATGTCAAGAATGGTGCTTCTGGCCTGGTGGTGTCGGAGGATGCCGTGCAAAACGTTAACGGACATGACGTACTGTTCGTGCGCACGAAGGAGGGCTTTCGCGTGCAGCCAGTTCTTGTTGGCACAAGGAGTGGCGGTGTGGCACAGATTATTTCTGGTGTTAGCGCCGGCGAAATGGTCGCCACTCGCAATGCTTTCCTAGTGAAGGCTGACATGATCAAGAGTGCTAAGGAAGAATGATGATGGAATCTCTCATTACCAGTTCGGTTCGGTCTCGTTGGCTAGTTCTATTCATCACTCTGGTTGTCGCAATGGCTGGCGCTTGGCAACTCAATTTGTTGCCGATTGATGTTACGCCGGATATCACGAATAAGCAGGTACAAATCAACACGCTGGTCCCAAGTTTGACTCCGGTCGAAATCGAAAAGCGTGTAACTTTCCCTATTGAGACGGCACTAGCAGGGCTAGACGGAGTGGAAAACGTGCGCTCCATCTCACGCAACGGCTTCAGCCAAGTCACCGCGATCTTTAAGGAGAGCGCGAACTTATACTTTATGCGTCAGCAGGTGACAGAGCGATTGGTAAGAGCACGACAAGATCTGCCTGAAGGTGTCACACCACAAATGGGGCCTGTTTCCACCGGCTTAGGCGAAGTGTTTCATTACAGTGTTGAGTACACCCATCCAGAAGGAAAAGGAGCGCCGGTCAAGGATGGTAAGCCTGGCTGGCAGTCCGACGGCAGTTTTCTTACCGAACAGGGAGAGCGTCTGCGAGATAACGTGGCCAAACAAGCGTATCTGCGTACGGTACAGGACTGGATTGTGCGACCGCAATTGCGCACTACGCCAGGAGTGGCAGATGTCGATTCGTTGGGTGGCTATGTCAAGCAATACGTCGTCGAAGCCGATCCTGCCAAGATGGCTGCTTACGGTATTTCATTTGCAGAGCTGGGTACTGCGCTTGAAGAAGCCAACGTTTCAGTAGGTGCCAATTATATTCGCCGGTCGGGCGAATCATATCTGGTGCGCGCTGATGGCCGTGTACGTACTCAAGACGAGTTGACTCGCGCTGTGGTCACATCCCGCAACGGCGTGCCAATCACGGTCGGACAAATTACTAAAGTCAACATCGGGGGCGAATTGCGTACAGGCGTGGCCAGCCGAGATGGTTATGAAACAGTGGTTGGTAGCGCATTGATGCTGGTAGGCGCAAACAGTCGTACTGTGGCCGCTGCAGTCGGTGACAAGCTCAAGGAGATTGGTCGAATCCTTCCGGCAGGAATCGCCGTGGTGCCGACCTTGGACCGCTCACAACTAGTGGGAGCGACCATAAACACCGTAGCAAAAAATCTTACTGAAGGCGCGCTATTGGTCGTCGTCGTCCTGTTCGCTTTGCTAGGTAATTGGCGAGCTGCGATGATTGCGGCGCTTGTGATCCCGCTATCGTTGTTGATGAGTGCTATCGGTATGAACTCGTTGCATATTTCCGGCAACCTGATGAGTTTGGGAGCGTTGGATTTTGGCCTGATCATCGATGGTGCGGTCATCATCGTCGAAAATTCGCTACGGCGGCTAGCAGAGCGACAGCATCGGGAAGGGCGCACCTTAGTACTGAAGGAGCGGCTTGAAGAAGTGGTCGCGTCGTCGCGTGAAATGCTGCGCCCCACCATATACGGTCAGTTAGTGATATTTCTCGTGTTCTTGCCATGCCTAACGTTCCAAGGTGTGGAAGGTAAGATGTTTTCGCCGATGGTCATAACGTTGATGTTAGCTTTAGTTTCTGCCTTCGTTTTGTCGCTTACGTTCGTGCCAGCTTTGATCGCGGTATTGATGAGTGGACCGGTCTCAGAGAAGGAAGTCAAAATCATCACCGTAACTAAGTCACGCTACGAGCCTTGGTTGCGACGAGCAGTTGCTCGTCCATGGCCATTTATCAATGCCGGGCTAGGCGTGCTGGTGCTCGCAGGTATCGCGTTTACCTTCGTGGGCCGAGAATTCATGCCGACGCTCGATGAGCAGAATCTGAATCTGTCTTCGGTACGTATTCCATCGACCAGCATTGATCAATCACTAGCTCTGGATCTACAGATTGAACGGGCTTTGTTGGAGCTTCAGGAAATTAAAACGGTGTATTCCAAGGGCGGTACTGCCAGTTTGGCGGCAGACCCGATGCCACCCAACGCTTCGGATAACTACATTATCCTTAAGCCGAAGAGTGAGTGGCCCGAGGGTGTTACTACCAAAGATCAGGTGATTGAGCGCGTCAGAGAAAAGACTGCATCCATTGTCGGCAACAACTACGACGTTACCCAGCCAATCGAAATGCGCTTTAACGAATTGATTGGAGGGGTGCGCAGTGATGTCGCGGTCAAGATATACGGTGAAGACTTGGAGCAGCTGGCCCAAAGTGCCATGCAGGTCGCGAATGTTTTGCGTAAAATTCCAGGCGCTGCTGATGTACGCGTAGCGCAAACAGAGGGCTTCCCGACCTTCGATTTAGTGTTTGACCGTGCTGCTATCGCTCGCTATGGGCTGACGGTCAAAGACGTGGCCGACACGGTGTCAACGGCGCTGGCAGGACGATCAGTTGGGCAGATCTTCGAAGGAGATCGTCGTTTCGACATTGTCGTGCGTCTTCCCAATACGCTTCGTGATAACTTGGACGAACTTGGTGCTTTACCTGTGATGCTGCCAGTAGATAGGGACGAACAGCAGCGTGCCTCGGTACCGCTACGTCAATTGGTGCAATTTCGTGCTACGCAAGGCTTGAATGAAGTTAGTCGGGATAACGGCAGACGTCGTATCTATGTCGAAGCCAATGTGGTCGGACGCGACATGGGTAGTTACGTTGACGAAGCACAGGCTAGATTAGACAAGGAAATAAAACTAACACCAGGTTCATGGATGGAGTGGGGAGGGCAGTTCCAGAACTTACGCGCTGCTACAGAGCGCTTGGTCATTATTGTCCCATTGTGTCTGGTGCTCATATCTGCCGCACTTTACATGGCGATCGGCAATGCGATGCTAACTGCTACTGTGCTGACAGCGATTCCATTGGCTCTTGCCGGAGGTGTGTTCGCTCTGGTGTTACGCGGTATTCCATTTTCTATCTCTGCTGCAGTGGGTTTCATCGCTGTCTCGGGCGTGGCTGTGTTGAATGGCCTGGTTCTGATCTCAGCCATCAACAAGCGCTTGGCTGATGGCGTCGAGGCCGTAACTGCCGTGATTGACGGCGCGATGGAACGTCTACGTCCTGTCCTGATGACTGCGTTGGTGGCTTCGTTGGGTTTCGTGCCAATGGCGATCGCCACTGGTACCGGTGCTGAGGTACAAAAACCGCTAGCTACTGTGGTTATTGGTGGGCTGATTACTTCCACTATTTTGACATTGTTCGTTTTGCCTGCCATTACAGGGTTGGTACTGCGTCGGCGTCGTTTCAATGATAGCGCGAAATTAGAAACACGAATCGAATCACTATAGTGTTTTTTATTAAACTGGTGCTAGCTGATCGCTAGCGCCGGTTATCTCAAATTTTGAAGTATCGGCCTGATATTGCTATCAGTCACCATCCGTGATGAAATAAGGTAGCGGAATAGGTAGTAAGGTGGAGAACAGAATGCACAGAGGAGTTGTTTACGCGCTGTTGGCAGCCACATTGTTTGGTGCTAGTACACCTTTTTCCAAAATACTTGTCGGACAGATGGCGCCAGTCATGCTTGCGGGATTGCTTTATCTCGGAAGTGGACTTGGTTTGCTCACTTGGTACGCCTTGCGCTCCCTATTCTCAAGAGGGGAAAAGACTTCAGGGGATCGTCTTACTAAGTCTGATTTACCTTGGCTGGGCGGAGCAATTTTGACTGGTGGTATTGCTGGTCCAGTGCTTTTGATGATTGGTCTAACGCTCACTCCTGCATCGTCTGCATCGTTATTACTGAATATTGAAGGTGTGCTGACAGCCTTACTGGCATGGTTTGTCTTCAAAGAGAACTTCGATCGTCGTATTTTCGCCGGCATGGTATTAATCGTGATCGCTGGCATTTTGTTGTCGTGGGATGAGCGTCCAGAATTGGAAATTCCCTGGGGTGCTCTTGCTATCGTTGCAGCCTGCTTATGCTGGGCTATTGACAATAATCTAACCAGAAAAGTCTCGGCAAGCGATGCAGTACAAATCGCCGGAATTAAAGGTTTAGTTGCTGGGTCGGTAAATCTATCGATTGCATTGGCTTTGGGTTACTCCGTGCCAGCAATCACATCCATAGCAAGCGCAGGCCTTGTCGGATTTTGTGGCTACGGCTTGAGCTTGGTCATGTTTGTACTTTCGCTTAGACATCTCGGCACGGCTCGGACGGGGGCTTATTTTTCCGCTGCGCCGTTTGTAGGTGCAGTTGTTTCGTTATTAATTTTGGGTGAAACACCTAGTACGGTATTTTGGATTGCCTCAGCATTGATGGGAATGGGCATTTGGTTGCACTTAACTGAAACGCATGGCCATCAACACACCCATTTACCTTTGTCTCATGCACATTCGCATCGCCACGACGCGCATCATCAACATGAGCATAATTTTCCGTGGGATGATAATGAGCCACATGTTCATCCGCATGAGCACGAAGAATTAACTCACAGCCACGAACATTTCCCTGATATTCATCACAGGCATAAGCACTAGACTAGATGTGCTTAGGTGAGACGCACTATCGGACTGGTGGCAGCGATACCATAATTACGTTGTATGCTTCGTAAGCATTAACTACATAAGGGGAGATAAAATGAAAAAAATACTGATAACAATGCTGTTAATCGTCGGCACTTCGTTTGCCTTTGCTCACTCTGGTGGAACTGATAAAAATGGCTGTCACAATGATCGAAAAAATGGTGGTTATCACTGTCACTAAATTTCTAGATACTAAAATATGAAACCGGCTGTGTGCCGGTTTTTTAATGTCAGTTCAATTGCGTATGGCTGGGTTATCTCAACCTCGTACTTCGGTAAGTAGGATTGTTTTCTAAACATGGGAGATGCAAATCAACGCCAGATGCAGATTGAATGTGACTGCATTCCTATTTTTACATGGATCAGTGATTACTTCGATACGAATATTCCATGAGTTGCTTGGCATCTATCTTCTCAATCGCAAGTAATGTATCTTTTATGAATTGAATAGGCAGCTCTGGATTATCCTCCGCAGCCTTTCCGAGACGCGCCCAATATTCGATCTGCTTTGGAACTGAACGATGTTCAGCAGCGGCATATGACTTGGCGAGATCAATCAGTTCATCTGATAATTTCAATGCGATTGCCATGCGAACTCCCTGGTGTGGATGTTTACTGCCGGTCTAAATGCGCCCGAAAGTGTGCATTGGTCGCTTCTTGCACTGCTAAGGTCGCGTTAGCGCTAGCTAATTCTAATTCCAGTCGATGAATAGCCTTGCTCAACTCGGCAGCTCGGTTTGTCGCATCGGATATCTGAGTCGTGAGCTCCTTGAGTCGCTGATCTTTCTCCTCTAGCTTACTCACAAGAGCATAGTGCTGCTGCTGGATAACTGGTAGTGCTTCCAGTTTTTGCTCTAGTTGCCGTCCATAAGTCTGTTGTTCATAGGCTGATTTTCGAGCATGTGACAAGTCTGCTACTAGGCGAACTCCGTCTTGATTTAAGCGAGTTACCTCGTCCTGCTTGACTACCAAACTTTGTTGCAGTTTGCGCATCTCTGCCTGCAACTGCTGGATCTGTTGCTCATGTCGACGTTGATCCTGGTCGCGTTGTTCTTTCACTGATTGCCGGTAATGTTCTAGTGCCTCACGCGCATGCTGATGTTTCTCTTCGAGTGATTGGCGATGAGATTCATTTTCCGACAAGCGCTCCTTTAGGTGAACAACTTGCTGATCCGCTGTATGTCGGCCCAGTGCCTCTTGCTGTAGGCATTCCTGCACTGCGGCTGCAGAGGTTTTTTCACGAGCCAGGTCAGATTCAAGCTGTACGACCTGACTGTTCAAGGCCACGAGTGCATTCTTCTGTTCGGAAAAGGCCTCGAGATGCTCGCGATCCTTCTCATGGAGCTGCGAGCGGATTTCATCCATTTGAGAATCTGCTTCCACCTGTAGTTGCGCTGCTAGACGCGCCACCATGTCTAATAACGACTCACTAATGGAAGGGGAGGGATGACCCGTATCATCATCTAACTCTTTGAGATATTTGTGAATGGTTGTCTTAGACCCAGTGTTGCCCAGAGCAATACGAACAGCATCCACTGACGGGTTGATCTGCTGAGCCAACAATAAATCCCGGGCTTTTTTCACATCCGACTTTAACAACCCTGAACGTGCCATGATTCCTCTATTCACAAATAAGATAATGTATTACGTAATATGTAATTACATACTAGTTATACTGAAATTTCAAATGAATTTTGCATTTATCTAAAACAGGATAATGTATGATTATCCGGTGTGATGGCGATAATCATGTCCCAAATTGATCTTGCCAACTGTAATGATGCTTTCGCTAACCACTAAAAGAATATGGATAAAGTCGATCAATACTTACATGCTGCGACGCGTGAGAACACGCGGAAAAGCTATCAAGCAGCTGTTCAGCATTTCGAGGTGGAGTGGGGTGGTTTTTTGCCGGCCACGGCCAATAGCGTTGCACGTTATCTCGCAGATCACGCAGAATCGTTATCGGCAAACACGTTGCGGCAGCGCTTAGCTGCGCTCGCGCGCTGGCATATAGATCAAGGATTTCCAGATCCGACTAAGGCACCAATTGTGCGCGGCGTATTTCGCGGTATACTGGCCTCTCATCCAACCCAGGAAAAACAGGCCAAACCGCTGTTGCTGGGACAATTAGAACAAGTCGCAATCTCTCTGGATAAGGCAATCAACGACGCTGAGGGCACTAACAATCGGCCTCAAGCGTTGCGGCTCAAACGAAACAAAGCCCTCTTATTGCTCGGTTTCTGGCGTGGCTTTCGTAGCGATGAATTGACCCGACTCACAATAGAAAATATCACTGCTTCTCCAGGAGAAGGCATGATTTGCTATCTCTCACGCACAAAAGGTGATCGGCAATATAAAGGCACGTCCTTTAAGGTGCCAGCATTATCGAAACTATGTCCTGTCGAGGCTTATTTGAATTGGCAAAATGCAGCACAACTAACTGAAGGCCCTACGTTTCGAGCGATCGATCAGTGGGGACATGTTAGTGAGAAGGGCATACATATTGACAGCATTGCGCCCCTGCTACGTTCAATCCTGCATGATTGCGGCGTTGTTTCAAGCGAACTTTATAGTAGTCACTCATTAAGAAGAGGGCTAGCAACCTGGGCAATGGCCAATGGCTGGGACATTAAAACGTTAATGACCTATGTTGGGTGGAAGAATATGCAATCCGCATTGCGCTATATCGATACTGACAATCCCTTTATCCAACAGCAGCCAGAGCGTCGCGAATAGCTCCAAAATTATTTTTGCCCACCGCCGGAAGAAGTGCTTGTACCGTGTTGACCTTGCTGAGATGAGCCCTGATTATTTGCTGGAGACGGAGGGGTGACGGCTTGGACCGGCATGCCAGTAATGCCTCTTTCAACGATTTGTGTTCTGGGCACCACCTTCTGCATACTTAAACCTGTTGCGCCATCTTGAGCGATACTTCTAGTCACTTTATTTTCAGCCATGTTTGCACCTCTTAAGTTTATTGATACAAAAAAAATTGTCAGTACAAGAGCTACTCCAAACGCAACTGCAGACAACCAATGATTAAGTAAGTCAGCACATTTATCCCACCAAAGGGATTCGTTGCATGCGGCATCCTCGCAACTCAGATAGTATCGTTCTGCTCTATCAAGTTGCAGTCTTAAGACCTTCAGACTTACGACATATGATGTAATTACTACAACAATTGCAAATGTAAAACATGCCCAAGAACCGTATAGTGCCCAAGCGTACTTAGCTTGTGAAATCGGGATAAAGTCCTTTAAGAATCCCAAAGATAGAGCCAGCCCAGCCGCAGAATAGGTCAAAATCGACTTGTCTAAGTTCTCGGCATTCGAAATTTGGCGCTTCGAGAGTTCTTCGCGATGACGTTCATATAGTCGTTTTCGCTCCTCAAGTTCTCTAGCCAAATTTTCTTCATCTGTCATCTGGGCTTTTATTTGGAGCCATTTTCAGGCTTTGGATTGCTGCTTCCTTGGCCAGATTGCCCGCGTGTGATCGGCTGCATTTGCTGTCCCGTAACCCCGTTCTTAATAATTCCAACTGAGCCTGGAAAATTACGCGTGGTGGGATTTGAAATAAGCTTGATCGATTTCATGATTGCTCCGCAAAAGAAAAAAGAAATGTAGCGGGACGTCAGTATCCTGGGGAAGTACCGCTACTGCTTAACGCTTCTTACTACACTGAGAAACCCACAGAACCAGCAAGTCTTGTGGTTCACGGGGCTCGAGTCGGGTTACAAAGAGCAGAGGAAGCGACTCCTTCCATTGCTTAACCAGTAACGCGATTTGTACTCGCTTAAGACAAGACGCTGGCCGCCAAACTTTTTTGAACACCTGAAGCACTACTACTTGCCAAGGTTCTTGCTGCCAGACTGGTCGTTTTACTACCACTGCGATTGCTATTTGCCATTTTGAACTCCTCTATAGATGGCGTTTAATAATGGAGCGAAACAGCAAGCGTTAGATGCAAAACAATACTGGCTTTATGTCCAGTATTGACGCATCCGCATGCAATAAACGAAACTCTGGGTCCCCACCTTAGAGTATGGCGTTTAGCTGTCTCTACGTCCGGAGGCAAATATTGTCTCCGGACAAACTCCCGCTCTTCAAGCACTACATTTAGTGCGCAATGCCGAATTGATACTAATTCTAGTACCTAAAATCCAGTTAAGCAACTGTGAATACTGCAATTAATCAATGTATTACATATATTTCCTAAGGGGAATTATGATGAAGCCATCTTATTCCAATAGGAGATGAGCCAACGGCCTGCCACAGCCTTGCTAAGACTATACCCAGCTGATGGTTTGGCATTAACTGAATCTGGTGGAGTGTCTTTGTCAGTTGGATGACTGAAACGTTGAGCCATGCACAGTGCACACCAGATTTTCCCCAAAAAGCATAGCAATCAGCTAAAAGTAGAGCTGAATAAATCTTAAGAGATTCTGTTGGTGGATAGCCGAAGATCATCTAAATGATGGGCGAAACGCTTTTTGCGCAAAATGAGACGTAATTTTGTTTTTCCGTTACGATATAGCTCAATTCTGTTTCACCTTTCCTAAGAATCGTTTCATGTCCTTTCCACATCTTTCTGAAGTACTCAAAATTCTCGATGGCGCATTGAAGTCGAATGCAACCATGTCGACGAATTACGCCGGGTTATTAGCCGACAAGCTGGAACAAGCGGGAGAGCGAGAGCAGGCTATGCGTATTCGCGAACGACTCGCACGCGCCCCAACTGCGATTGCACACGCACAAGATGCTTCCCGAGCCGGATTTGGATTGCCGATCGATATTGAAAGTCGATTGGAGACCGTTGACGAAAGCTTGCCAGCCAAAAATAGTATTCAACTGCATTTGCCGAGCGGAACTGCCGCCCGCATTGCCGATTTCCTTGAATCGGTGCGGCACTATGATGAACTACGTGCCGCGCGCTCAGCAACACCTTTACGGTTACTCATGTTCGGCCTACCTGGCACTGGGAAAACTCAAACAGCAAAGTGGATTGCGAGTGAGTTACAACTGCCATTGTTGACCGTTCGTTGTGATACGTTGATTAGTAGTTTATTGGGCCAAACCAGTAAAAATCTACGGCGCGTCTTTGACTATGTCGAACAACGACCCTGCGTTCTGTTGCTTGATGAGTTCGACGCGCTTGGAAATGCTCGTGGCAGTGAGCGTGATATCGGCGAGCTTCAACGAGTCGTCATTGCATTACTGCAAAATATTGACGCTTTGTCGGACAACGTCATCGTGATCGCAGCTTCCAATCATGAAAAGCTGCTTGATCCCGCCATCTGGCGTCGATTCCCTTTTCAAATTCCTATGCCTTTGCCAGACCCAGCACTACGCGACGATATGTGGACCGCCCTGTTGGGTAGCTATGCGCCGGCAGACTTAGACTGGAATGCCTTAATCGAAAAATCGGTTGGCGCTTCCGGCGCACTGATCGAGCAGATCGTGCTTGATACAAAAAGAAAATCAATTTTAAGTGGCGCACCGCAAGTGGATAAAGGTGATTTATTCCGACGATTGGCGCTCGCCTTGGCATTATCAGCAGGCCGTTCGCTCGCCACAATCGGTGACGAAATACGTTGGTTACGTGAATGGGATGCTAAAACGTTTTCGCTTCGTGAGCTCGCACGTTTATACAATACCTCTACAAGACAAATAAACCATCTAATAAAGGGAGATCATGGCGACGAGGGGAAATACACCAGAACGAGGTAGGGTCAATACCAGCAACCCAATCGCACATGTGTCGTATCAAGCGCGAGACTCGTCAGCTACAGAAGGAACAGGGGGAGGGGCCAAGGAGTTGGTTCCCGTAACTAATGAATTGCGCATCGCGTTGCGTGATCAGGCTTTGAGCATTCATGCTGAATTTCAGAGCGAGGCAGCTGCTTTCCCGGAGATACCAAGCGTATTAATTGTGAAGCTGCGAGATATTGCCGTAGCAAAGTCGCATCGCCCAGTCCAACTGGTTACTGAGGCAGGAATGACGCCGGCTGGTCATGGTGCATTGAATGAATTTCTCGTCGCTGCAAACAACAGCGCGCTCACAGCGCTCGGTAACGTAATCGCGACTAGAACCGTCAAGGCCATTCGAGCCAATATTAGTGCTGTCGAAGGCTTTGAAGCATGGGGTATTCGTCGTCGCCTACCTCGGGCTTATCGACAGATGACCCTCGAAGCCGCGTTTGAACAGATACGTGCGACAGGGCGACGTTTAATGCTGCAGTTATTTTCGCACTATCGCCCTGAGACTACGCAATTGATACAGACGCGGTTAGATGCTCTGCTTATTGGCCTGAAGCTAAAACCAAATTATTTGGCACAAAGGACTGGTCCCCCAATTTTTTTGGTACCGATGGAGAACCTTTCTTTGGACATGTTCCGTCAGATCGTTTCTTTCCAAGGTATCAAACATGTCTTACCGGAGCCTGATGTCCTACCGGTTGCCACTACTATGCCGGAGCAAGTTCAGCCAATCACACCACGTTTCACCGCCGCAGGTCCTGCTCACGGTTTGCCGACCATCGCCGTCTTCGATAGCGGAGTAGACCCGAACGCCAGCGCACTTACTCCATGGGTTGTCAGTCGGGATGCGTATATCCTGCCGCCAGATACCAATTACGAACATGGCACAGCCGTGAGTTCATTGATTGTTGATGGCCATGGATTAAACGGAAGCCACCAGCAATTCCCAGTAACACCTTGCCTTATTCACGATGTTTGCGCGCTCGAATCCGCAGGCTCACCAATCAGTGACCTTGTCCTACGTCTTCGTGTAGCTATTTCTAATCATCCTGAAATTAAAGTGTGGAATTTGTCACTGGGAGCTGAAGAAATTGAAGATGACGAATTTAGTTATTTCGGCCGTGAGCTCGATGCCTTGAGCGATACATATGGCATATTGTTCGTTGTCGCCGCTGGCAATTATAGAGAACAACCGCGTCGCGGGTGGCCAGTAGACATGCAATTGCGCCAAGACCGCCTGACCAGCCCAGGTGACTCAGTACGTGCACTGACCGTCGGTGCCATTACACATCTTGAACATGACACGACGTTAGTCAAAATAGGCGAACCGGCCGCCTACTCACGACGTGGACCGGGGCCAATGTACACACCAAAACCCGACATCGTGCATTTTGGTGGAAATAACGATGGCAATCTAAGCTCGGCTGGTGTCGGCGTACATGTGCTTGGACCCGGTAACGTATTCAGATGCTTGTGTGGAACGAGCTTTGCCACGCCGATTGCTGCGTCAGTTGCCGCCCATACATGGCAAGCACTTGATCTACCTGGCAGGCAACAAGCATTGGCTGTATCACCCACGATGGTTAAAGCGTTGATGATTCACAGTGCACAACTCAACTCGCCGGACCGCAATAATGTAGAGCGACGTTATTTTGGCGCAGGACTTCCTGCCGATCCTGCCAGCGTTCTGTACGACAGCAACGCAAGCTTCACGACATTATTTGAACTAGATATAGTCGATTCGACGAAATGGAGGAAGACGCCATACCCGATTCCGGCTTCGTTACGTGACGAACAAGGCAAGCTCAAATGCGAGGTCATCATTACAGCTGCGTATGCTCCTCCCTTAGATTCCTCTGCCGGTGCGGAATATGTTCGTTTCAATGTTGACGTCGGTTTCGGTACGCTGATGCCAGATGAGGACGGAAAACTTCAGTTCAAAGGTGAGGTACCAGCCTATGGAGAACCCGGGACAGTTGGATTCGAAAAGGCACAAGTAGAAAACGGAGGCAAATGGTCCACCGTTAAAACATATCGAAGAGTTTTCAAAGCGAAAGCTGGCGATCAATGGGCGTTGCAAGCAATGCTTTTACGTCGAGAGTTTGAACCTAGGCTGGCACACCCATTACGCGTCATTATTTTGGTGACCTTACGAGCAATTGACGGTAATCAAAATATCTATAGCGAGGGTCGACAAGAGCTGGTGGCCCGTAACTGGTTAACTCAGGATCTTTCGCAACGTATCGAGGTTCCTATTAGAACTTAAGCCATCCTATTCGGTTTTTTTCTTGAACAAACTCAACGCGGACACATTTGAAAAACCCTGAGAATGCTCGCGATTAAAAATTCGTTGAATAGTCTGCTTTGCCACGCAAACGAAGTGGCATCAAATGCCAAATATTGTCTAGGGAGTGCATATGAATTTGGGAAGTATTTTGGTAGCTGAGTACGTAGTGGTTTCGCGTGGAAATGGTGGCGGCGTCATTATTTTGAGAGCGGCAATCATTACCATTGAACTACTCATAGCAAGTCTCATTGGCATACATCTAATAGACGGAACGTCTTTTCACTCAATCTGTGACAGGGAGTTTTGGAAAGAAGTCAAAGAGGTAACTCCATGGTTCGCCGCCACTTATGGCGCCGTATACGCGGCTCTCTACACAAGATTTTCGTCGCAATGGACTTACCTTGCTTCACTCTACAACCAAATAAAACAAGCTGAGTTTGAGTATTATTCGAACAAGGACCGCGATGAAAGTGCGCTCCATCGACTTGCAGAATGGAAGGCAGGCTATATCGAGGACGCGTTTGTAATGCACCTAGCCAAGAAGGGGAGTGTTAAGCAAGTTATTCGACATTGGGCAAAGGAGAAACATGTTGGGCATTGCTTGAAGCACTATTCGCTCAAGTACGACATTTTGCGCGAGTTGGATATAGATATTGATCTCGCACATGAGAGTTTTTTGCCATTTCCAGGGAAATGATGGCTCAATTTTTTACTGACATGCAGTTGCAGGCTATAGCAAATGCACTCGGCGATACGTCAGATGGATTGACTGGAAGCGAAATTGATTTTCTACTAGCGGCAAGTAAATTGATTGAAACGGTGCCAGCGGCCAACAAGCGCGGTCGCATATACAATGCGTTTGCACACAGTCAAAACACACGCCAAGACCGGCTATGTATTCTGGCTTTCATCAGAAAATCGATGAAGCCATCGCGATACTTGAATGACCCTGCTCGATTTGAGACATTACGCCATTTGCTAAACGAAGCGCTTGCGTTTGCTGAAATGGCTGTCATAGAAAGTGGGGCACTTGTTGATGTGGAGCGGGCGACAACCATCGTTCAAGCCAAGTTAAGAGCTGATGAATTAAGAGCGGATATGATTCGTCGCGGGGTGCATCCAGACGTACTAAAATTCTGTCGGACAGAGTTGGTTGCTAACAATTACTTCCACGCCGTTTTGGAAGCTGTTAAAAGTGTTCTCGATAAAATCCGCACGTTAAGCGGACTCACTGAGGATGGAGTTTCGTTGATCGAGAAAGCTATCGGAGGTACTTCACCTCTAATTCAGATAAATCAATTTCGCACAGACAGCGAAGTGGGCGAGCAAAAAGGATTTGCGAACTTCCTCAAGGGTCTTATCGGAATGTTCCGTAACACTACCGCACATGAGGCACGTGTCAATTGGCCAATGGCCAAGGAGGACGCGGAAGATTTATTGTCTGCTGCATCGCTGGCACACCGAAGGCTCGACAGAGCAACTATCTTTCCGTTGCTTGATAAGATCCAGTAATCGAAACCAGTGCGTTTGCCACAATGGCAATCAAAATTTACCTTATAGCTTATTAGTCTAATAATTGAGTACCAATCGGCTTTAGGGACTACGTTATGACACGATCACAATTAATTTCTATCTTTAACTTGGCGGAAAATGTTCTGCGCATAGGTATTTTGTTACTTTTGTACAGAGCATTAGTCGCTACAGCATATGAGGTCGAAATTTACGATGATTCAATAAGAGGGATGCATCAGATGGTTGTTCTTATCGGTATTGCGTTACTAACGACCTGGCAATCGAAGCGATTGTGTGCCGAGTTAGTGGATATTGTACGAAAACCAGTACTTACAGGCAGGCCTTAACGAAAAGTATTTTCACCAAGGAAAAAGCCCATTTGCTGGGCTTTTTTGCATTTAGAGTCCATATAGCGAGATTGTTTTGACAGCCCGTATTTGAGTTATTGATCTTGAAGCAACATGCTCAGACGACGGAGAAGTTATCGCAGAGCAGATGGAAACGATTGAGGTCGGCGCATGTTGGATTGAGTACGAACAAAATTAGTTAATCCAACGACTTCCGGACGGACGACTTTACGCATTTACTTCCCAAAATGTATCAAATTTACTTTCGCGCGTGGAAGTTGAGATAGCACGTTGATAAACCACCAAAAATATAGCCGCGACTGCCAGAATATTGGCCTTCGGCAGCCGCTTGCGAGATGCAATTTTATTTTCGAATGAATGGTGCCACTACATGAATGAGTGTGCCACACACGGCAAGCCTAGCAAGGTCAGGGCATCCGTTGAAAGCAAACAAAATACTAATTCCCAAACACGCTAAAGTTAACGAGTACGACATCCAGTCTCGACGGCGTGAATTAGCTAAATTGGTTTTGATCTTTGCTCGTGCGATCGCATATCGCGCGCAAATTTGAAGTTCTGAAAGGGGTAAAGCTGGGGAGGGTGGTAAGAGGGGATTGAAATGGGGTTCTCGATCTGAATCGGAATCACCGTCACCATCACCATCACCATCGTCGTCTCCGTTTCCTTCGGTTGTTGATACGGATCCATCGACTGATATCATTGAGTCCTTTTTACTAGCACTTGAACTTTGCTTCTTTGTATGTAGCGAAAGAGGCTTTTTAGGCATGACCAATCGTGCAGGTCTAGCGCCCAATAGAATTCTTTCAACATGTTCAAGATACGATTTGTTAACGCGTATGACTGGATTAGATTTCAGCCGTTGAGAAACGATTTTTGCGTGATCCATAATGATCCTAAGAATGTAGAAAATAACCGACATTGATATCGGCGCTACCATTGTATATGGGAGACAGGCACAAGAATACTGATGCCGTTAATGCAAAGTCAACTGAAGAAAAGAGTGGGCCTATGTCTCGCCAGGGTGGTAATTTCTTAAGTATCTCGACAGACTAATTTTAAGCAAGGAGTATTGAAATTGCTGCTTTTCCTTGACACCGAATTCACTGGACTTGATCAAGTCAGACCAGATTTAATCTCGATCGGATTGGTGGATGAAATAGGCCTTGAGTTCTATGTGGAATTGCCTGGATCCCATTGAATGGATGAAAGCCGATTCAATAAAAAATGAATTATGGGAAAAATTAGCAAATAATTTTTTTTCCCATAACAGGACCTCGCTTACTTACAAATAAATTTCCGCAGGTGATAGGTGATATATGGGAATAGGCCAAAAAGTACGCTCACTACATTGTGGATTTCAACAAGGCCTGGGATTCGAGGTTATTGTTGAAGAAAACGTGATCTTGCTCAAGAATGTGCCATTTGAGCTGGAAAACGTGATCGCGAAATGGATTGCCGCATTGCCGCTTGAACTAACGGACGGTCCGACAGCTCTGGTAAAGATATATCCAACCGAAGGGTTAGCATTGACTGAATCCGGGTGGAGTGCATTTGTAAGTTGGATGACTGAAACACTGAACGACGCGCAATACGAGGCAGGATTTTCTCAAAAAGTACAACAATCAGCTAAAAATTCTATTGAGTAAATCTTATGAGTTCTGTTGGTTCAGCGTGCAGCGAATAGAGAAGCCCGGGCAGAAGCAAGAAGAAAACAGCAGATCAGTGAGAAAGTTAAATGAATGTTTTTATAGATACTGAATTCACGGATTTCGTTGATCCACGCCTTATAAGTCTGGGCATGGCGTCTGAATACGGCGAAGACTTTTATGCAGAAGTTCCATACCCGGATCACGCTTGTTCTGTATTTGTTCGGGAAGCAGTCGTACCGTTGTTACGGAAAATACCGCATTCATATTTTATGATCGGTAGTCTTCATTTAGAAGTCATCAAATGGCTTGAGATTGTTCGTCGCGACAAAGAAGATGTTTTTATATGCATTGATTCTCAAACTGATTGGGATTTATTCAGCAATGCTTTGGATAATCGAGTGCCATCTTGGTGCCACTGTAAGCTCGTAAGTGATGAAATTGTGGAGTTGATGCTTTATGATTTTTTTCTACATTCTGGCTTGCCGGAACATCATGCACTTTACGATGCGCAGGCAAATCGCCATGCATATCGAGCTAACCCCAATAAAAAACCGAATCTTTATTAGCAGTGGAAGATAAGACTCGTAGTTTAGAGTGCTTTTTAAAATCACACTTTTACTTCCTGTAACCGTTCACTTTTACTTCAACGGACGGCAGAAGTGCATAGAGTGCTCGTTTAACTCCATGAGTGATTTGACATAATATAAATTATGCGAACTTCCATACCAACTTCAGCGAAAGCAAACAACTGTTAAAGCACCCCATTTAGAGGGACGGCCGGGATTACGGTTTTTTTCGCCAAAAGTGATCTAACTTGATGATTTATATGGCGAAATCTAACTTGTAATTGATTGGTTCGAACTCCCGATCGAGATCCAGCGGATATTCCCCAAACCGATTGATATGCTCCCGCCGGTATGGTGCCGTGCCGCGCAATATCTCCTCTGTCAATACATATCCCTTCGCCTGCAGATCCTTCAGCACCCGCGACATGCCGTGGACGTTGTGAAGGATGACCATGTTGGCCACCAGGTGGCTGTACTTGATGACCTTGCGCTGCTCATGCCGGATGTTCTCGGAGATGATGCCGTCGCCGCCAAAAAACAGCCACTTCACGAAATCGTTGAACTCTTCGCTCTTGTTGGTCGCCGCGTGGATGCTTTTCCGCAGCTCCGCGTCATTGATGTATTTCAGCAGAAATTGCGTTCGTACCACCCTGCCCAGCTCGCGGAACGCGTAGTACAGCTTGTTCTTGCGGCTGGCCGTGCCCAGCCGGCGGAGAATGGTCGATGGTGCGATCTTGCCGGCCTTGATCGAAATGACGACTCGCAACATGTCTTTCATGTGCCGGCCGATCAACTCCCAATCGATGGTGCCACGGAACAGGCTGTCGATATGGTCGTAATGATCACCCCGGTCGGCTCTGTAAAAGAGCAAATCCTTGATGTTTCGGATGCGCGGCATCAGGTTAATTCCCAACAGGTGAGCCAACCCGAAGACAGGAGTGCTTTGCGCCTGCGTATCGCCGTGCAAAGTGTCAGGTTGAATGTCCGATTGATTGTTGATCAGCCCGTCGAGGATATACACCGCTTCGTAGACGCCGCACGGAATGAAGTGACTGAATAGTGCAATATATTTGTCCGACACATGGTAGTAGCCGATGCCGCCATAACCGCCGTATCGGATGTGGTACTCGGAAAGCAGATTCTGCTCGTACATATTCCACTTGGTGCCGTCGGCCGACGCACTCTTGCCCGATCCCCAGTAGCGCGGCAACGCGAATCGATTGTATGCATTGATGACTTTCATGATTGCCTTGTCCAGGCGCTGCTCGGTGACATGCTTGAGGTTCAACCACGCCACTTGCTTGCGGCTCAAGCCTTTGACGGATTTCGCCGTTTGGGTTGGACCTAAATTGCAGCCGTAGCAAAACAGCGTCGTGATAAAGCGTTTGCGTGGATCATCCACCTTGGTTTCAAATCCAGACAGCGGGCCGAACAGCCGGTGCAAATCCAACCATTTTTCCGTCTCGGTCAACACGTCTAGGATGCTGACATCGTTCATCTGGGCCCGGATAGCTTCGTCCACCATTTCCAGCTCAGGCGGCGGCTTTTGCCGCTCCGCACGCCGAATGACCAGGCCCGTTTCATCGATATCGACGCTGCCGTTTTCCGGGAAGCGCTTATCGACCTCCCTGGACAAGGTTTTCAGCTGCTCGCTCAAGCTGCTAATGAACGCTTTCGGTTCCATCGGTAGGCCGACCAGCTCGCCGTAGTTCTCCACTTCCTTGTCGTATTCTTCCCAACTCACCAGGTGGTTGCGATAATCATCATAATCGCCGCTATGCTCCACGTACAGGTCGCCGGACTTCAATTCGTCCATCACCTCGGAAAATACCGCCAGCTCGAAATATTTGCGATGGAAATGCGTTGGCGGCGTGCTTTGGCGCTTGCCGAATATCAGATTACGCCATTTCTCCGGCATCCAGTCGAGCGTCAGAATGTCGAGGCCTGTCTCCGCAATGGACAATTGCTCTCGATGGCTTGATCGATATCGTTGAGCCAGGGCGATCACCCGCAGCACGCTGTCATCCTGTGAGCTTGAACGCAGCGTCAATGCTTCAAGGCACTTGAACAGCAGGCTGCGCTTGGCGGCGTAACCGGACAACATGAACGGGTAGTAATTGTTGCCCGCATAGGCCATATGCTCATCGCACTCGTTAATCCAACCGTCGATGTCGCCATCCAGGGATTTCTCAATGCGGGCGACGCGCTGGTCGCCGGTGCCGTCTTCGCTCAATACCGTCAGCACTTCGCGGAACTGTCCGATCAGGCGCTCAACCTGATCGGACTGCTGCAAGTGATACTGACGCAAGCGTTCCTCAGCCGCGTTGTGCATGCTGCGTATGGACTTGATGAAAATTTCGGCGATATCGTCCATCGCCTTGCACAACTGCGTTTGGATCAACAGAACCGCCAGCGTGTAGCGCTTCAGCGGCTTCAATGCCCGCATTTCGGCCAAGTCGAGCGCCCTGGCTTCGAGCACCAACTGTTCGCGTTTGGTAGCCGGAATATGGTCGGTGTCCGGTAAATCCTCGGCCAACCCGATCATGGTATCGATATGCACCAGGAAATCGGCCACTTCCCGCACGTTCGGCTGTTTTGGTTCGCGTTTCAGGCTGTCCCACAAGCTACGCGTCGGGCCTGTTTCCATGAGTTGGTCGAGCCGTCCGACCACCTCGGCCGGCAAGGCGCCGACGACGGCCTTGTAGATGCGATCGTTGACCGTTGCCCGCGCGTTGCGCGCCAGGCGGAATAGCTGGGTAAAGCCCGGCAATTCAAAACGACGCTGAATCAGTTCCTCGATCAGTACGTTGATGATGTCAGGCAGCTCCTGCTTGGTTTGCGCCGCCTGCAACGCCTGTTCACGCAGCCAGGTCTCCCCCGCAGCGTCGAGCACACGAATGCCAACATACTCACGCAAGGACTTGTGATGTCGGTAGCGACTGCCGGACTGGTCGTATTTCAGCATTGCCGACTTGCGCGGCACGCGCAGCTGGGCGCGGGAACAGATGTGCTCGACAATCACCGTCGGCACGCTCGACAACGCCACAAAATAGCCCAGGCGCTGGAGCAGTTTCAGTTGGACGAGAAGAAATACTTGCTGGGAGACTTGACGGTATTGCGAGGCCACGAATTTCAATTCGGCTGACGTTGGGGAGTAAATGGCGATCAGCTCGCGTTCTGTGAACTCAAGCTTTAAGCGTGGATAGGCCGTTTCATGGACGCCACTCATCGTGATCGATCAATCGTGTGTCATGTCTTTTGGAGGATTCGAAACATTGCACTGTGATGGCTATTTTGTCAATGGCCCTGCTTTGTTTGGTCAACAACGGTACGTAGCAGCGAATCGAGTTCAGGCCGCTGGGTGTCCTTGCCCGACGCCATGTGGTAAACACCCTGCCGACTTCGACATGCTCAAATTGCCGTTCCGGGTCCTGGTCGAAGCTGCTGACCCGGACGTAGTCAATGCGTTGATCCTGCAAGATGCCTCCAAACACGAAAGCTAACTCTATTCTGACGTTGCAAAGTGGCCTATCCTGACATCAGGATAGGGGATGCTTCAGTCTGACGGTAGCGAGTCGCAGGCTTCGGGGCGGTGCCGATTTCGTTCGCTGCCTTGGCGCGCGCCTGGAAGCGCTGATAGCACTCCAGCCCGCAGAAGTGTTTGACGTACTCCGCGCCTTCCGGGGTAAAAGCGGCATCGAGCGGAATTTCCTTGCAGCACACACAGCAACTGGTGACAGTCGGATCATTTGCATTCATCGCCGCGGCCCTCCATTGACTGACAAAGGCGGCGAATGCCGCCGCCGGCATAGGCTTGGCGAACAGGAAGCCTTGTCCCGCGTTGCAGTCCGCTTGCCGCAACTGGCTGGATCACTGCGCAAATCGACAACCGGCTGGTAGTGCAATTCAAGCTGACCGCGCACAACCGCTTGCACCAGTTGCGCCACCGTCCATTCAATCGGATGGGAAGCGCTCATGATTGACCTCTGAAGGCCCGCAGCAGCCGCGTCACAGACAGGACAAACAAGCCAGTCAGCGTGAGGGCCGCAATACCCCAGTGTTCCCCGATGAACGCGCCGGCCGTCGTGCCCGCGAGCACAATGGCGAGAATAGGCAAATGGCAGGGACAGGTGAGCACAGCCAGCGCGCCCCACAGATAGCTGGTAAACGGCTTGTGTGTCTCGGTCGGCAAGTGCTCGGGGCCGTTCATGGCAGACTCTCCGCGTGCTGCGCCGGCGCGCTTGGCATGGTGGCCAGCTGCATTTCCAGATCGGCCAACGCTTCGCGCCGGCGTTCGACAAACTGGTGCAGCACGGCAAGCTGCGCGGCCGCCTCATCGGCGTCCGCAGCATCCAACGCCCGGTACAGGCGCGCCAACGCGTCCAGACCGATGCCCGCCTCGAAGGCGGCCCGCACGAAGCACAGTCGCTGCAAGGCGGCGTCATCGAACAGGCCGTAGCCACCCGTGGTGCAGGCGACTGGCCGCAGCAATCCACGCAGCAGGTAATCGCGCACGATATGCACACTCACCCCGGCATCAAGGGCCAACCGGGATACCGTGTAGGCGTTCATCGAACATCTCCTTTTCTTCACCCGGCGCAGCAGGAAAGCTGCTTCACGTCCTTGCTGAAGGTCTGCGCCGCGAGCTTCAACCCCTCGACCATCGTCAGGTAGGGGAACAACTGGTCGGCCAGTTCCTGCACCGTCATGCGGTTGCGAATGGCGAGAACAGCCGTCTGGATCAATTCGCCGGCTTCCGGGGCGACGACCTGCACGCCGATGAGCCGTCCGCTACCTTCCTCGATGACCAGCTTGATAAAGCCGCGTGTGTCGAAGTTGGCAAGCGCACGCGGCACGTTGTCGAGCGTGAGCGTGCGACTGTCGGTTTCGATCCCGTCGTGATGCGCTTCCGCTTCGCTGTAGCCCACGGTTGCTACTTGCGGATCGGTGAACACCACGGCCGGCATCGCGGTTAGATTGATGGCAGCATCCCCTCCGGTCATGTTGATCGCGGCACGGGTGCCGGCCGCTGCCGCCACATAGACGAACTGCGGCTGGTCGGTGCAGTCGCCAGCCGCATAAATGTGCGGCGTGCTGGTGCGCATGCCCTTGTCGATGACGATGGCACCCTGCGCATTGACGGTGACCCCCGCCGCGTCGAGTGCCAGGCTGCGCGTGTTCGGTGTCCGTCCGGTAGCGACCAGCAGCTTGTCGGCACGTACTTCACCGTGTCCCGTGGTCAGCACGAATTCGCCGTTCACATGCGCGACCTGGCTGGCTTGCGTGTGTTCCAGTACCTTGATCCCTTCGGCACGGAAGGCCGCTGTGACGGCCTCGCCGATGGACGGGTCGTCGCGGAAGAACAGCGTGTTGCGAGCTAGGATCGTGACCTGGCTGCCCAGCCGGGCGAAGGCTTGCGCCAGTTCCAGCGCGACCACCGACGAGCCGATCACGGCTAGGCGTTCGGGAAGGGTGTCGCTGACCAGGGCCTCGGTGGAAGTCCAGTAGGGTGACTCTTTCAGGCCCGGAATCGGCGGCACGGCCGGGCTGGCACCCGTGGCGACTAAGCAGCGGTCGAAAGCTACCACGCGCTCGCCACCATCGTTTAAACGGACGACCAGGCTCTGCTCATCCTTGAAACGCGCCTCACCATGTACAACGGTGATGGCCGGGTTGCCGTCCAGAATGCCTTCGTACTTGGCATGGCGCAGTTCATCGACGCGCGCCTGCTGTTGGGCCAGTAGTTTGCTGCGGTCAATCGCAGGCACAGTCGCCGCGATACCGCCGTCGAACGGACTTTCCCGACGTAAATGGGCGATGTGGGCGGCGCGAATCATGATCTTGGACGGCACGCAGCCGACGTTGACGCAGGTGCCGCCGATGGTGCCGCGCTCGATCAGCGAGACGTGCGCGCCTTGCTCGACGGCCTTCAGTGCTGCCGCCATTGCCGCGCCACCGCTACCAATGACGACGACCTGCAACGGGCGTTCGTTGCCACTGGGCTTATCAGCGGCCCCTATCCAGCCGCGCATCTTGTCGAGCAGGCCGGCGCGGTTGTCCGTCGGTGGCGCATCGGCAAGCGTTGCCTCGTAGCCCAGTCCGGCCACGGCGGTAGTCAGCGCATCCGATGACGTGCCCGCCTCAATGGCGAGTTGCGCTGTGCCCTTCGGATAGGACACCAGCGCCGATTGCACGCCGGGCACTTTCTCCAAGGCTTCCTTGACGTGAGCCGCGCACGAGTCGCAGGTCATCCCGGTGATTTTCAGGGTGGTCATGTATTTTTCCTTTTCTGTGGTGGCTACGGCTGTTGCCGTCAGCCACGTTGTTCTGGCAATTCACAGCTGTCCGGCCCGCAGCGGCGATGTGCTGGCGAGATGAAATCCCAGACCGACACCCCAACCATCAAGGCCAGGCCGACATAGAGCAGTCCACCGCTCTGCCAGCCGTAAGCCCGCATTAAAAACACCGCTGCCAGCACCAAGATCGGGCCTATCGTGCCGAGCGCCGTGCGTCGCCACTGTCGATGATTGAGCCAAGCGATAGCATTGGCGAGTAACGCGATGCCGGCGAACATCGGCAGCAGGATGCCAATGAATAGCCCCTCGTACTGGCTCAAGAAGCCCAGTCCGATGGCCGCGCCAAAGCTGGCGATGGCAGGAAAACAGGCGGCGCAGCCCATCGCGGAAACGACGCTGCCGAGCGCGCCGGTTTTGCCAGCGATGCGCGTGATGAGTCCCATGTGTCGCTCCCGAGTTCGGTTAACGGATCAGCGTTTGAGGCTGGACGGATAGCCCGCGTCCTCGGTCGCCTTGGTCAACTTCTGGACGTTGGTCTTGGCATCGTCGAAGGTGACGACGGCCTGGCGCTTGTCGAAACTTACGTCGGTCTTGCTCACGCCCTCAACCTTGGAAAGCGCGTGCTTGACAGTGATCGGGCAAGAGGCGCAGGTCATGCCAGGCACGGACAGCGTGACGGTCTGAGTGGCGGCGAACACGGGGGCAACGAAAGCGGCGAGAGCGAGGGAGGCAAACAGCTTTTTCATGATGAACTCCTGATTAGTAGAAAAATGGCATGACGTAGGGAAAACCAAGCGCGACCAAGACCAACACGGCGACGAACCAGAAAATGAGCTTGTAGGTGGTGCGCACTTGCGGAATCGCGCACACCTCGCCCGGCTTGCAGGCTTGCGCCGGGCGGTAGATGCGCCGCCAGGCGAAGAACAGCGCCACCAACGCTGCACCGATGAAAATCGGGCGATACGGCTCCAACACTGTCAGGTTGCCGATCCATGCCCCGCTGAACCCCAACGCGACCAAGACCAGCGGGCCGAGGCAGCAGGTCGAAGCGAGAATGGCGGCCAGCCCGCCGGCGAAGAGCGCGCCGCGCCCGTTTTGTGGTTCAGACATGCGCTTGTCCTTTCGAATCTAAATTGGGTAGACTAAGCTTACTTCCGTAGTCAGGTACAGAGTCAAGTCATATGCGAAACATTTTTCGTGCTGTACGCACAGCAGCGAAAACGCACCCCGCCATCCTTCGCGCATCGGGCACAGATAGCCGCTCGCATGCCTCGTCATGTGGAATAGTGGCCAAGCAGCCTCCTTTGGAACGAGAAAAAGGCATTACCCATGGCAGCCGCTTGTGGCAAAGAAAAGATGAGTGCGCCAGGGGAAGTCGTGCAATGCCGGCAGACAAAATTGATATTGACGCATAGGCTGTTGCAGCATGCTTGTCCTTCTCCCGCACCAGATTCCCAGACGACGCGTGCGGCCTCCGGATTCTGATGTTCCTTCTCCACACTGCCGTTCGCCGCCAGCGAGCAGGCGAGGTGGCAGCGGCAAACCACGCACCGGGCTGTGATGCGCGCGGCTTGCCGCACCATGCGTGGAATCGCGAGCGCATCGATCGCGCACATGGCATGGACACTCTTGCCTGCGAAATGAACGTGGATTTCAGTCTGGCGAGCGCTGAAGGGATAGCAGCCGATGCCTTGCTCGCCGATGGCGATGGCGTCCATCGCGCACAGCGCGTCGAGCACCGCCTGTGGGAAGATCCTCGCTGCAGGCGGTGCTGCTTCGTGTATCCAATGACCGAGAATCCTGGCATAGGTCGACTGCAGCGTGGGATGCGCGTCTTCGATCCGTGCCTGCAACGGAAACGCGTACGCCAGCTTCTGCTGCGCACACGTCACCGCCGCTTTGAGTCCCAGTCGCGATTCGGTCGATATATTCATATTCTTGGTTCCTCGACTTAGAAAAGAGCAATGGCGAACGTGTTCCAAATGGTTTAAGCTTATTTCCGTAGTTATGTACGGAGTCAAGCGATATGAGAAACAATGTGGAGAAGCTGACTATCGGCATTTTCGCCAAGGCGGCCGGGGTCAGCGTGGAGACCATCCGGTTCTATCAGCGCAAGGGCTTGTTGCCGGAGCCGGACAAGCCCTATGGCAGCATCCGCCGCTATGGCGAGGCGGATGTGACGCGAGTGCGGTTCGTGAAATCAGCCCAGCGGCTGGGTTTCAGTCTGGATGAAATCGCCGAGCTGTTGAGGCTGGAGGATGGCACCCATTGCGAGGAAGCCAGTAACCTGGCCGAGCACAAGCTTAAGGACGTGCGCGAGAAAATGGCTGACTTGGCGCGCATGGAGGCCGTGCTGTCTGATCTGGTGTGCGCCTGCCATGCGCGGAAGGGGAATGTTTCCTGCCCGCTGATTGCGTCTCTGCAAGGGAAGAAAGAACCTCGTAGTGCCACCGTGACGTAGTCGAGAGGCGACTGCGGCTTAGCGTACGATTTTTTCCGTTTTGTGAGCTGCCCCTATAGGGAGTAAGCCGGATTAAAAGCCAGTAATGACGCATAAGCATAAAAGTAATAAGGAAGGCGATTTTTATATTGTTTTTAGCATTAATCGATTCGCAGGGTAAAGTTGAACAAGACGCTGGATTGCCTATTCTGCCTTCCGTTTGCGTCGTGATCGCATCGGTTTTTGCGCATCTTGTATTTTTACGACCATGCGGTTAACTTCTTCCGCTTGGCGTTGCCAGTTTTTCGCGTCGGTGGACAGCAAGGACATTTGCGCGGTAGTACGAGTTGTCAGCGTTCAGCCGATTAAATAGAACCGGATTTCGGATCCGGAACCAAGTCAATGAGCGCTACTTTCGTACATTGGCCGATCCGCTGCCGGCAGAAGTCATCAGGCAATTTGACGCCATGCTTAGCCGAGATGATTGAGATGGCGCGAACGGAGCATCGCCGCCATTAATGCTATTTCCGCTTGATTGTGATTTTCGTTGCAAAACGAACATGCATTGACTGGCATTGCCTCCATCCTCGAAAAGCCACATTTCGGGCAAGTCAGAACAGAGTCGAGAACGGCCGTACCATGCCGCAGAGGGAAATCCGGCGGCGTCGCCTTGACCACTGCGAGTATCCCAGCGGCAAGCTATATTTTTGTGTTTGGTGCTCCCATTTAATGCCTCAAAGATGTTAGTGCAATGGCCTGCCGCTGAGTGAGCGGGTGAACTCCAGATAAGCACGCTGTAGGTCGTCTTCGTCGTCCGTTCGGCATGCCAGTATCTCGAGCGCCTGGAGCAAATGCTCGGCAATCTGCCAGTCTTCCTCGTGACATGCCCGTTTAAATGCCGCCAATACGTCATCATCTAGAGTACGTTTCTTCCTGCTCATTTTTCCACCATTTCCTCAGACACCTTTCGTCCTTGGCGTTAGAGAGTTGAGACAGCGGCCTCAAATCCCGCATCCTTTAGCTGCGCCTGCACTTCCTCGGTTGTGACTTGGTCAGGATTGATGACGACCGCTATATGCTGGGTTTTCGCATTCGCCAGAACCTCTTGGACGCCTGCCAGCCGCGAAAGGGCAAGACGCACGCGCGACTCGCAACCTGCGCAGTGCATTTTTTCTTCGCCAATCACCGTAAAATCAATTTTGATCACCATGTCATGCTCCTTTCATTGTAGTAAATATCGCTGTTTATTTATGTGATTCGGATTTAAACAGCTTGGCAGCAAAAACACCCGCCAGAACGGCGACGACACCAAAAACAAGAAAAACGGTTTCGAAACCGAGCGACAACATCCCTCCGAAAATCAAGCTACCTGTACCAAAACCGAGAACAATGTAAAGACATTCAACCCCATTGCTTGGCCGCAATGGGGGACTCAAATCATTGACGATTCCAGCAAGCAAAGGCTGTGTCAGGTCATAGCCTAGTGACAATAGGGGCGCGATCACGGGACGCGCCCGTGATCGCGCGCTCGATGCGATGCTTTGCAAACGGATCGGCAGAATCAACGTAACGCATGGCAGACTGGACGTTTTTCCATCCCACATATTCCATCAAAGTCTTCAGGTCCCATCCATTGGACGTGGCCCAGTTGGCGAAGCCACGCCGCAATGAATGACTACTGTACAACTCAGCCGATGCAATGCCGGCTTCGGCCAACATTGTCCGTAGGAGCGGTGCCAGACTATCCGTATGCATGCCAGTTTCCCCAAGATGTCCCCATCGATTGACGGCGCGAAACGCAGGTCCTTCGCGCAAATGCGATACTGCCATCCACTCAAGGTACGCATCGACTGGACAAAGCCGGGACAACGCGGGTGCTTTGAAGCTCGTTCCCTGGTAAGTCCGGTCACCCTTGGTTTGCGGGAAATAACAGGTCATGCCTTCTCCTGGTACGACCTCGACGTGTTCAATTTGCAGCCGCGTTAATTCGTCGCCGCGAAAGCCACGCCAAAAACCGAGGAGCAGTATGGCCTTGTTGCGGGCATGCCGTAACTCTGCGGCGCGATCACTTGCGGAACGCGCCGCACTAGTCGTGGCATCCAACCATTGCACAACCTGTTCCAAATGTTCGAGTTGGAGCGGTTTGGCGCGTTTTTCGACGGCCGGATGGAGTGCCTGAATACCTCGCAAGACCTGACGCACGACGGGAGCCTTGGTGGGGTCGGGGAAACCTTGATCTATATGCCACTGCGCCAACGCTGCCAAACGGTGCCGCAACGTATTGACCGCTAGAGTCTCGGCGTGCGCGACCAGATAACGCGCAATGCTGTCGGTAGTAGCGGGCAGGAATCCGCCCCATTCGATTTCGAAGTGTCGAATGGCCGAACGATAGCTTTCGCGGGTGTTGTCGCGGGTGGCAGCGTGAATGTAGTGGTCGAGCGTCGTCAAATCGACTCCTGTAGCGCGGGAACTGCAATATTACGGCTTGGACCGTTGGAATTTGCTCAATTTCACTGATGATATCGGATAAATATATATTATCCATTTTTAATTTCAATGAAAATATTCTTGAATATGCACATATATTTAGTATGTAATTACGTGGTATGTAATATATTATCTTATTTCCCTCTCCGGAGAATCTGACATGGCACGTAGCGGACTGTACAAATCGGAAGTCAAGAAAGCCCGCGATTCCTTGATCGCACAGGGCGTCAATCCATCGGTCGACGCCGTGCGCGTTGCGTTGGGCAATACCGGCTCCAAGACCACGATCCACAAGTACCTCAAGGAACTGGGAGAGGAAAACGGCGGCGACGACCGCAAGGCGTCGATCAGCGAAGCACTACAGGACCTGGTGGCACGCCTAGCCGCGCAATTGCAGAACGAGGCGAACGCCCGTATCGAGACCCTTCAAGTGCAAAGCGCAGACATGGAACGCCAGCATGCGGAAGCGCTGGCGGCTTTGCACAGGCAAGTCGAGGCACTGAATCAGCAACTGCAGCGCGCCGACACTGAGATGCAGCAAGAAACGGCGGTGCATGCCCGCGCGATCGAAGATCTGCAGAACGAAAAGATCACGCGTCATACGCTCGATCAGCAGGTAGCCGACCTGAAGGAACGCCTGGCCGAGAACGAGGCGCACCGGTTATCGATCGAGGAAAAGCACCAGCATGCGCGCGACGCCCTGGAACACTACCGAGCATCGGTCAAGGAGCAGCGCGACCAGGATCAGCGCCGGCATGAGCAGCAGATTCAACAGATGCAAGCCGAAATGCGCCAATTACAGCAGAGCTTGATCGTCAAGCAGGACGACGTGACGCGCTTGAACCAGGAGGGCGGGCGCTTGGTGGCAGACCTGTCGCATGCACAAAGCGCCCTCTATGAACAGCAGGCCCGCGGCCGGCAACTGGAGCAGAAGCTGGAGACGCTGCAGGCGATCGAGCAGCACGCCAAGGCCCTTGAAACAAGGCTTGCTGACAGGGATATCCAGCTTCAGGCGCAAAAGGAACAACTTGAAGCATCGTGCAACAAGTCTCAAGGACTTGCGGACCAGATGCGCGAGCTTGAGCTGGCATTGGCAGCGGCTGATGCGAAACTGGCGGCACAGCAAGGTGTTGTCGCCGATCTGCGCACTTATTTGGACGCGAGAGGCACTGCGATCGAAGGCGGTGCCAAATGAAGTGCGGGTCGAAATAAGTCAATTAAATCATGTGGTTAACATCGTATTGGCGAAAAAAACCGTAATCCCGGCCGACCCTCATTCATAAATATCTCAAAGAGTTAGATGATGCAGCTGACCGCCCTGCTCCGTCGATAAGTGAATCTTTATTGGATATCGTGAATCGTTTGGCGGCTCAATTGCAGACCGAAGCCGACTCCAAAATTGAAGAGATTCTTACGCAGAGTGACGAGAAAAATCGCGAACACATCACCGCGATTTCTGAGCTTCAAAACACGGTTGCTGCCCTGCGCAACCAAGTTGGCCAACTTGAGGCTGATCTGTTTCAGGAACAAACATCAAAATCTGGGGTGCTAGAGCTCTACCAGGAAGAGAAGCTTGTTCGGCACGCAGGGGATCAACAGGTTATAAATCTTAAGGAACGCTTACTAGAAAACGAGTCATATCGCGCTTCCTTAGAAGAAAAGCATCGTCACTCGCGCGAGGCGTTGGAGCATTATCGCCAATCGATGAAGGAGCAGCGAGATCAGGATCAACGCCGTCATGAACACCAAGTTCAACAATTGCAGGCTGAAATGCGCCAGTTGCAGCAAAGTCTGATCGTCAAACAGGATGAGGTCACTCGGCTTAATCAAGAAGGTGCGCGACTAGTAACCGACTTATCGCACGCGCAAAAATCTATTTATGAGCTCAAAAACCACGAAAGAGAAACCGAACAAAAAGTAGAAAAATTGCATGAGGCTCTGCAGCGAAACGCGTTGCTTGAACTTCAAATTAGCGAAAAAGACGTGCGCATACAGGAACTAGTGACGCAAGTATCCGATACATTGTTGCAGACAAATGAAGTAGGCAAAGAGGCGCACCGCTTAGAATTAGCCCTGGCCGCATCCAACGCGGCGCTCGTAGCTCAAGAAAAAGCGCATGAACAGATCAGGAAGCACTGGACCCAATCGGTGCACCGTGATTGAGCTAGCCTAGCTTGCGATCGCACGTATAAGCGGCAATCCTCGATGCCACCAGATATCCAAACAAAGCTGCCAATAGCGTTCCGGCAATGGCCGCCTTCCATACGTCTGCTCGATACGAATTCAATAACTCCATGCGATCGGACATAGTTCGCGCCACGATAATGTCGAGTTGCTCACCGTTTTTCAGTTTGGCTTTCACGGCGATCGCGCGCGCAGTTAAGCCGATTGAGGTCAATAGTGATTTGATGAACCTTCGGTCTGCATCCACATTGAGTGGAGGAGAATAAATCTGAGGGAATTTCCCGAGTCCTGCATTTGTATGAAGGACAATATCTCCGCGAGAATCCTTTAGTAAGACAATCAGTTTTTCATGGCTGGTGGATACATCCAAAAAGTAATGTGGATCTTTCCGAATTGAATCAATTGTCTCCGCCTCTTCCGCAATGTGTCGCATCAATCCAATCTTCCCAACCAATTCTTGGTCATCACGTGATTCAAGTTCACTTGATAGTGTGAGGTACAAATAAGTCCCAACACCGGCGAAAATGAGAATCGACACCATAAAGAATAGAAATCCAAACCGTGTAGTTAAAGACATTCTTCGCAGGACATTCATTTTTTGTCCTCTAGTACATATCCCATACCTCGGACTGTTCGGATCAATTGCTGAGGATAATGGTCATCCAACTTCGCCCTTAGACGACACACTGCAACATCAACGACGTTTGTATCACCATCAAAATCAACGACGTTTGTATCACCATCAAAATCAGCACCCCACACTTGCGCGGCAATGAGTGATCGAGAAAGAGCTTCTCCGGAGCGCTTCGCCAAAAGATGGAGCAATGAAAATTGTTTTCTGGTCAGATCTATATACCGCCCATTTCGCAACACACAACGTTTAGAAACATCAATCAGTATGTCGGAAATCTCGATTATCTTTGGCTCCTGCTCACATTCTCTTCGCAATAAAATTCTTACACGCTCCATGAGTTCCATGAACGAAAATGACTTAATCATATAATCATCAACACCAAGCTTTGCGTCACTTACTTGATTATCCATCGCCTCACGTGCAGTGAGAAAAAGCAAGGGGGCATCATGAGCCGCTCTCAGCTCCAACAGTAATTTCCAACCGTTGAGATGAGGTTTCTTTACGTCTAAAACGATCAGATCATATGCTCCACGAAGTGCTCTTGTCAGACCATTACTTCCCGCTTTTACGCAATCAACAATAAACCCTGCATCCTTCAAACCATGGTGCATGGTTTCACCTGGCTTTATTTCGTCTTCTACAAATAAAATTTTCATAGGCCCTTTCCATGCGAGTGAATAGCGATCGTCTGGTGATTGACTGTTGGCACGTCATTACAAATTTGTAATGGCGCTGTCATGTTTCTGTGCGCAACCATTTTCTAAAATCTATACATCGATAAGTTGAATGACTCCCTAGGAAAAACAATTTATCGCAGACGTTTTACGAATTTACTTAACTTACTTTTGGAGAAAAAAATGAAATCAAAAATCAAAAATTCCATTTTTGTCATTGCTACTTCACTTGCTTCGGCAGCATTCTTTTCGCAAACGGCAACCGCCGGTGAATCTGGCTATCCTGTGCTTCAATCAATATCTGAAAAGACCACTGCCCAAGTGAAAGAAGAGCTCCGCAAAGCGAAAGAGTCAGGCGAGCTATCGACCTCAGACAGCGCTTACCCGATTCTGGAGTCAGCAGAAGCTCCAAAAACACGATCCGAAGTAAAGGCGGAGCTGAAACAGGCTAGAACTAGCGAAGAGCTGCGCAAATTCGAACAAATATACGGTGGCTAGACATCTCCGTTTGACATGCAAAACCTGGCCCTTTAGGGCCATTTTTTTAGTCGATCATCGTTGAGCAATGCCTCAATAAAATCCAATAAATGTCCCTATGTTAGATTTTTGAAAAGATCACTTAATTCTTTGTATGTACTAACTGCCTGTTCCATTGCGAACTCATAGCGGATTGCAGTAGTAGTAAATACCGCTCTTTCCGTATCAAGCTCAACGGTATTGCCATCGACACTCTGCTGATAGGGAGTGCGATACAAAAGCTTGGGCAATACATCATTCACTGCAGACGATTGTGGCAAAGTGCCTTTTGGCACAATCTTGTCTGGTGCTGCCAGCGCTCGATTTAGGGCTGTCTTAAAGTCGATGTCTCGTGCTTTATAGTTTGGCGTATCCGCATTAGCTATATTCGAAGCGACAACCTCCAATCGCTTGCTGAACAATCGTACCGATGTCTCCCAGAAACGATCATCAGAACTCTGATTTCCAATAGGTATGTGACCTTTGTTTGTAACGTTGTCCATTCAATCGCTCCTTATAAACGACGGCATTGTTTCAACATGTCCAGCTTTGGTGTGTAGACGGCATTTTCAATTTCTGTCATGCCAAGAACTGTGTGATAAATGTTGTCATGGCTAAACGCCTTGGTTTGTAATGACTTCACGCAATCGGAATCAACCGACATCCTGTTGCGATACCCTTCCGACATCCACAACAACAGTGGAATGTTTTTCTGAACATCTGGCGCAAAGAAATACGGTGCTCCGTGCAGGAATAATCCATTTTCACCAAGAGACTCACCGTGGTCGGATACATAGAGAAAAGCAGTGTCGTATCTGTCTGACAGATCACGAAGCATGGTGATCATTTGGCTGAGAACGTGATCCGTATAAAGAATGGTGTTGTCGTAGGCGTTATGTATCTCGTCTAAAGAACAAGCGCCTAGATCAGTGGTTCGACATGTCGGTTTGAATATCTCGAAAGATGCGGGATAGCGACGCCAATACGCTGGTCCGTGACTTCCAATGTTATGCAAGACAAGCAGTTGATCTGTCGATTTTTTTGTAATGGACTCGGACAATCCGGCAAGTAAAACTTCATCGTGACAGTAATCCTGTCCACACAATGATGGTGCCATCGCAGGTTGCATAGCCACAGTTTGAACTCTGGCACAAATTCCTTTACAGCCGCTGTTATTGTCACGCCACTCTACAGCGACTCCGTTTTTCGACAACGTATCAAGTAGGTTTGTCCTACTACGTTCCTTAGCAACATCGAATTCATCTCTTCCTGATCCGGAAAAAATACAAGGCAACGAAACAGCTGTAGACGTTCCGCAGCTCTTCATGTCCGTAAAGCGATAGAGATCGTTGATCGCGCTAAGTTGCGGGTTCGTTTGGCGTGAATGCCCCATTAGCTGGAAATCGGCTGCTCTGGCCGTCTCTCCAATAACAAGGAAAATGAGCAATGGCTTCGAACTGGAGGTTGTAATCACACGATGTGTATTTCCATCGATATCCGTTAAAGCGGTATCTAATGGTCGGACTTCATGGCGAGCATAATTCCAAGCGGCGTACATCAGATTGCCTGGATTCATCATGTATCGTACTGACTTTTGCTCTCTAACAAATGTGGCAAATTTCCCTGATTGAGGAAGTATCGCCAGAAGTACAAAGATGGCTCCAAGCCAAATAAATACGATCCGTTGAAGGGCGTACCTTCGAAATGAAATGGGCTGGAATTTAATTTTCCAAAGTATCCAGGATGGAGCAAAACCGAATACCAAAATGTACGCAAGAAGACGCACATTGAACAAACCAAATGCTTCTGTGGAGTCTGTTTGCGCGACATTGCGAAACATGTCCAAGTCGATGCCAATGCCAAAATTATCGACGAAATAAGCGCTGGAAGAAGCCAATATAATTAAGATTACGCCTAGTAATCTCATTGCAGTACGGCCTGGAATTAGCAAAAGCAAGACAGCGTACAACCAGGTAAAAAGCAAAGACAATGCAAAAATGAAGGCCACCCCGGAAAATCCCGATAACGACATATTTTTGACTAGTGTTGTCCAAAACTGCCAGTTACAAAGGCCGACTAAGATAATAGCGGTCGCCGATGCAAATAGAATGTCTGGATAGGACTTAAGTAATTTGTTCACGGGTGTATGTGGTGCTCAATGTTTATTCGCCGACATGACGGATTCTTTATAGGAAGCGATCACAGGATTTGTGCCATCTTCAGGTTGAGATGGCGGCTCATATTGCTCCAGCAGATAGAGGGGACGTCGCTTACTCTCTATAAATAGGCGCCCTAGGTACTCACCGATAATTCCAATCGCCATCAACTGCAGTCCACCTAAAATCATCACGGTGACAATCAACGTTGGAAATCCCCTCACCGACTCACCGATGAGCAGTGTCTTTATCAAAAAGTACAGGGCATAAAGAAATGCCATGCCAGAAAACAGCAAACCTAGATAGGTTGCGATTTTTAACGGGGCGACCGAAAAGCCAGTAATTCCCTCGAGTGCAAAGTTCCAAAGCCGCCAATAACGCCATTTGGTGGTGCCGGCAGCACGTGCATCACGGTCGTAATCAAGTGTCACATGTCTATAACCGACCCAGGCAAACAGGCCTTTCATAAAGCGATTTCGTTCTTCTAGGAGATTGAGAGCGTCTACGGCGCGTCTGCTCAATAGGCGAAAATCGCCGACATCTGCGGGAACTGGCACGTCACTTAAGCGATTGATAACCCGATAGAAGGCGTGAGCAGTCGCCTTTTTGAGCCATGACTCGCCACTGCGGAAACGTCTGCGCATGTTCACAATGTCCGCACCGCCTAACCATGCTGCGAGCATCTCTGGAATCAGCTCCGGAGGATCTTGAAGGTCCGCATCGATAATGATCACGGCATCGCCAGTTGCCAAACGCAAACCGGCGCTCATGGCCTCTTCTTTCCCGAAATTTCTAGTGAATCGAGCTACCCCAATCTTTGGATTAGCTAAGCGCAGCTGCGTCAATAGAAAATGTGATTTGTCTGTACTGCCATCATCTACGTAGATAATTTCGCAATCTTGATGAAGGCCTGAAAGTGCATTTTTTAAGCGTTCATGAAATATAGGCAAAACACTTTCTTCATTAAACAGAGGAACAATCACGGACAATTTGTATGAAGAAGTCTTGACTTCATCAAAACGAGAGATCGAATATAGTTTTTCCATCGCACTTCTCTTTGCGTTAACAACAAATTGCAGGCATGCACGGACGGTGAATAAATGATGGATCATTCATTCATTTGAAAACTCGTCTAGCAAAACCTAAACAAGAGTGTTCGAACGCAGCGACTTAAAGCGGCTGCGAAACCTCTTAGCAAGATGTATTTTTTATTAAAAGTGAACTGACAGCTCGCTACGGAAAAGTGGCGAGCTGTTAGATTGCGAGAGAAGTGAATCGAGGGGGACGAAAAGGTGCGTCAAATGACGCAAGAGGAATGGCCGTAAAGTGGAGGTATGTCTTTATGATCGTCGAGATAGGAACAAACGAAATTTTTTGTTCTGTTCCTAAAAAGAACTGTAAATGGTTTGCTGCATGAAGTAATTCGTGCTCGACTGCTAATGAGCTGGTGGCACTAATATCATTGGGTGACTCAACATCATGTAATGCAACATAATCTGCCGTCGCTCGATCGGGAATGACATTTACGTTGTGTTCGAGATCATGAGTAAGCCAGTTCGAATGATTACTCCATATGCCAACGTTGGTCATAAATGCAAATATGACCAACGTTGCCAATGCGAAGTATTTCGAAAATGATATACCCATGATTTCGTAATCTAATGCCTCTACAGGCGTTCTGAAAGAAAGAATAACACTTAAATATAGGTCCAATAAATTAGCACATGCTAATTTTTCTTACGCAATTTACGCCTTTTCCTCGGAGTTTTGTGTTGTTTTTCATTTCGTTGTTTAGAAGATTTCGTCCCCGAACGACCAAACCAAATCAATGCACCAAAAATGATCGCGGCGATGATTATCGATACGCCAATAAGCGTATTGGCCAAATCCATCGGCACCCATTTATTTTCTACAAACATAATTTGTATGCAAATTGAATCAATGCATTAATGGATCAGCTTGATTTTTCTGGGGGATGATCTTTTTCAGAATCACCAGGTGGCCCAAATGTATGATCGTTCGTCGCTTGATCACATGCTTCTGCTTCCATCTGTATTGTTGTATGGTGAATTTCCCATTGCTCGGCCAGTGTCGTTTGAATTTCCGTCAACAAGCGGTCTCTGTTAAAGGCCTCGAGATCGCCAACGACATGCATGGTCAAACTAATTTTCCCGCTAGTAATGGACCAAACGTGCAAGTCGTGAATACTTCGGACGCCTGCAATATCGGACACCGATTTGCGCAATTTTTCTAGATCTATATGTTCAGGCACCCCCTCCAGCAGGACATTTATACTTTCCCTTAATAGAATCCATGTTCTTGGAAGAACCCAAAATCCGATTCCGACCGCAATTACTGAATCAACCCATGTCCATCCAGTGAATCGGATGATCAACGCACCAGCAATAACGCCTACCGAGCCCAACATATCGCTCCAGACCTCAAGATAGGCTCCCTTAATATTGAGACTTGCATCCTTGCCTGAGCTCAGCAATTTCATACTGATCAGATTAATGATCAGTCCCAGAGACGCAATAATCAGCATCCCCATCGATTGGATTTCTATCGGTGACTTAAAGCGGCGATATGCTTCGTAGAGAATGTACATGGCCACGAAAAACAGCATGATCGCGTTGAATGACGCAGCTAATATTTCGAAGCGATGATAGCCAAACGTGCGTCGTGAGTCGGCAGCACGTTTGGCTATTTGAATCGCTATCAGCGCAATAGCTAGTGCGCTGGCATCCGTCAGCATGTGTGCGGCATCAGACAGCAATGCCAGGCTTCCTGTTACCAACCCGCCTATTACTTCAGCGACCAGAAAAGTTGACGTTAATACGAACGCTATCAGCAGATACTTCTGATTCTGCCCTTTTGGTAGTGCATGGTTATGACCGGCGCTCATGAGATTCCTCAAATAGATTATCTGTCTCGTTGAATATACGTTTAACGTGCAACCTTCCAGCCAACTCTTGTCAACGTTCCTTGCCACACTTTCCGCAGAATTTCATTCCCTGAGCCATATCTGCATTACACTCCGTACATTTATGTGGAGTCATCGACGTGCCGCATTGTTGGCAAAACCGGGCGGCACTGCTATTTGAAGTGCCACACGCATTGCACGGAGTCGATGGTGCTGCCGTGGGCTGTGATCTACCCCAGTTTTCGTCCTGATTTCTCGGATAAGAATTGTCATATCGACCGTGATGACCACCGCCATCCCGACGATGATGTCCGCCACCTAAAAGTCGTTCAAAGATGCCCATGATGTTTTCCTTTTTCCTTTGTTAACTGCCATAAGATACAAATCAACTTTCCACTACCAGACTACTCAGTTTCATTTTTAGACCTGCATTTACTGCGCGTAAAACGTTTCCATCCAGGGAAATGGTGAAGCACTAACATGCCATAGATGAGTGCAGTAGTTAGTATTGCGAGCACATACATACCGAACGCACTTGCCATACCCACAGATGCGGTCGCCCATAAGGTAGCTGCTGTCGTTAGTCCTTCTATTCTTCCTCGAACTTGGAGAATCACGCCTGCGCCAAGGAAGCCGATTCCACTCACAACTTGTGCAGCAATCCTGGTTGGCTCGCCATTAACGACATGAAGCGAGATAAGACTAAATGCACAGGAGCCGATCGAAATAGCCATACAAGTACGCACGCCTGCATCGCTTCCTTGACGCTCTCGATCAAGGCCAATGATTGCGCCTAACAGACCTGAAAGCACGATCCTGGCGGCAAATAGCAATTCCATTTTCCAGTCCACATTAGTCCTCTTCTTAGTACTAATACGTTCGTACTATTCAATACCTTCTTGAATAGGGGCGTCGGAGCATACTTAGCCCCGACACCCACCCTCACCTAGATACTTTTAGAGCTTAAATTGCCCCATTTTTTCCAGAATGCGAGTTTTTGCATGAAACTTGGTTGTGCGTTTTCCGAATCGGCAGGCCCTTCCTCGTCTCGGCTATGCGCCATTTTGTACAGCAATGGCAACACCAGTAAGGTCAATATCGTCGAAGAAATAATTCCGCCGATCACGACAGTGGCGAGTGGTCGCTGAACTTCTGCGCCAGTACCCGTTGCCAGCGCCATCGGCACAAAACCTAGGGACGCAACCAACGCCGTCATCAATACTGGCCGCAGTCGTGTTAATGCGCCCTCGTGTATTGCGACATCAAGCGTTCTGCCCTCTTCTCGCAAACTTCGGATAAATGAAATCATCACCAGACCGTTAAGAACGGCGACACCTGAAAGCGCGATAAAGCCGATCCCCGCCGAAATTGAAAGAGGAATGTCTCGCAGCCAAAGCGCTGCGATGCCACCGGTTAGTGCGAAAGGAACGCCGGTGAATACAAGCATCCCGTCCTTGGCATTTCCAAACATAACGAAGAGCAGCAGGAATACCAACAATAGAGCAATTGGCACAACGATCTGCAGACGTTTTGTGGCGGATTCCAGTTGCTCAAACGTGCCGCCCCAACTGATCCAGTTGCCTGAAGGTATTTTGACGGTCTCTTGAATTTTCTTCTGAGCGTCCATTACGAACGAACCGATATCACGTCCCCGCACATTGGCTGTCACAATAACGAGACGTTTCCCATTCTCGCGACTTACCTGATTAGGACCTGGTGCGAGGTTGAGGTCTGCAACTTCGCCGAGCTGCGTATAGCCAACCTGACCTGGCGTAGCACCTTCAGCAATAGGCAAACGAATCGGTATGCGCTTTATAGAGTCAATATCGTTACGTAAGTCATCAGGCAAACGAACAAGGATGTCGAATCGGCGATCACCTTGAAACAAGATCCCGGCCTCTCGACCGCCCACAGCAATAGAAAGAGCGTCCTGAATATCTGAGACGTTAATTCCAAGTCTTGCGGCCTTATCCCTATCGATCTGAACTGTGAGCATAGGCAAGCCAGTAGTTTGTTCTACTTTTACGTCAGCAGAACCAGACACACTAGATAGTGCGTCTGAAATCTGATCTGCAGTGGCATTCATGACGTCCATGTTGTCACCAAATACTTTCACGGCAACATCGGCACGTACACCTGAAATCAGCTCATTGAAACGCATTTGGATCGGCTGGGTAAACTCATAGTTATTGCCCGGAACAGCGGCTACGACCTTCTGCATAGCCGTGACTAACTCTTCTTTGGTGCGTTTCGGAGAAGGCCATTCAGATTCAGGTTTCAAAATAATGAAAGTGTCGGCGACATTCGGCGGCATCGGATCTGTCGCAATTTCTGCCGTACCAATCTTGGCGAAAACGCGTTTTACTTCAGGGAAAGTTCGAAGATTGCGCTCGAGTTCCTTCTGCATTTCAATCGATTGCGTCAAACTGGTCCCAGGTATCCGCATCGCTTGCAGAGCAATGTCGCCCTCATTGAGGCTCGGGATGAATTCACTTCCCATACGTGTCAACAACAAGCCACAAAGCACTACCGCAACGCCAACAGTTGTAAGAACGAGCGGTTTCCTATCCATGACCCAATCCAGCATCGGTTCATAGCGACGTTTGGACCAGCCAATCAGACGATTCTCTTTTTCAGAAACTTTGTCACCGATGAGAAGCGCCACAGCCGCGGGGATAAAGGTAAGCGAAAGAATCATCGCGCCAAATAAGGCCACCACCACCGTAAATGCCATCGGATGGAACATTTTCCCCTCGACCCCTGATAGGGCAAAGATCGGGAGATACACAACCATGATGATCAGTTGCCCGAAAATCAGTGGACGACGCGCCTCTTGTGAAGCTTCAAAGACTTCGTGGAAGCGTTCGTTTCGTGTCAAAGACCTTCCAGCGTGCGCTTGGGCGTGTGATAGCCGCCTAATACAGTTTTCTACGATAACAACGGCACCATCAATGATGATTCCGAAATCTAGCGCCCCCAAACTCATAAGATTGGCGCTTACCTTGTTATTGACCATGCCGGTGAATGTAAAAAGCATGGCCAATGGAATTACCATCGCGGTAATAATTGCAGCGCGAATGTTGCCTAAGAAAAGAAAGAGAATCGCGATGACAAGTAATGCCCCCTCCATCAAATTCTTTTTAACTGTTGCAATTGCCTTATCAACTAAAACCGTGCGGTCATAGACAGTAGCCGCCACCACACCTTCCGGTAATGTGCGGCGAATTTCTTCCATTTTTTTGTCTACGGCTTCAGCCACCGAACGGCTATTTTCACCAATCAGCATGAACACTGTACCTAAGACTATTTCACGAGAATTTTCTGTGGCAGCACCTGTTCTCAATTGAGAACCGAGCATAACTTCAGCGACATCCTTGATTCGCACAGGAATACTCTGTTTGGTACCGATGACAATATTTGAAATATCGTTCAAGTCAGTTACCTGTCCTGGAGCTCTAATCAAGTACTGTTCGCCACGTTTCTCAATGTAACCGGCACCGACGTTGTTGTTATTGCGCTCCAGGGCTGTAACTAAATCCGCTAAGGAGAGCCCGTAAGACATCAATTTCCCGGGGTATGGTGCGACTTGAAATTCCTTTGCGTTGCCGCCAATAGTATTAATTTCTGTGACGCCAGGGACATTACGTAATTGCGGTTTGATAATCCAGTCCTGGATCTCTTTCAGATCGGTCGGCGTGTAGGGCTTTCCATCCGGTTTCAATGCACCTTCTTCAGCCTCGACTGTCCACATATAGATTTCACCGAGGCCAGTCGAAATTGGGCCTAGCGCAGGGACAACACCTGGAGGCAACTTATCTTTTGCTTCTTGAATTCGTTCGTTGACCAGTTGTCGAGCAAAATAGATGTCGGTCCCTTCCTTAAAGATGACCGTTACTTGGGACAGGCCATACCGCGAAATGGAGCGCGTTTGCTCCAATTTAGGCAGACCTGCCATAACGGTTTCGATTGGATAGGTAATCCGTTGTTCAGACTCCAATGGGGAATAGCCTGGAGCGCTGGTGTTAATCTGAACCTGGACATTGGTGATGTCTGGTACAGCATCGATAGGCAGTTTCTGGTAACTATAGATACCAAATGCTGCAATACCTAATGTCATTAACATGACCAGCCATCGCTGGTCGATGGCAAAGCGAATGATTTTCTCAAACATGAATTTTCCTTGAGCTAGAGGGCTGCGTTACCGCGTTCGCCACTTTGTATGCGCACAATGTCATCAACCGTGGAAACGGCAATTAGACCGTCTCCTGTATTGCCGGTGTGCGACGCGCTTCGTATAGCTTCAACAACTTCTTGGGCGATGTCGTCAGAACAAAACATCAGCAACGCAGTGTGCTCATGCATATCTGGATTCCATTCGTCCGCTGCGAATAGATGCCCTACTCCACGACCTCTTGCGTGACCCCGTACTTGAAACAAGGTAAAACCAGGCAAATGACTAAGGCTTTGCAGGGCATGTTCGACAGCGTCAAGCCTATGCGGCTGAATAATCGCGATGATCTGTTTCATATCGATATCCTTAATGGGCGTGGCTAGCGGACGCTTTGCCTAATTCAGCTTTGATAAGGAAGCTGTTTGTCCCTGCATAGTCCTCTCCAGTCTCTAGCCCTTTCAGAACCTCAACGTACTTCGCGCCACGACGGCCAAGCTCAAGCGGTCGTGCCTCAAAGAGTTCACCATAGCGACCGAAAACAACGGTTGCATTGCCTAACGTTTGGATAGAATCTGTCGTCACTGCCACAGGAACGTCGACCTCATCAGACACCAACGCAACGTTAACTGCTAAACCCGGACGCCAAGTACCTTTAGGGTTCGCCATCACTATCCGTGCTTTAGCAGCGCGCGTTTGTTCGCCTACGAGGGAACCTATATAGGAAACCGTTCCAGTGCCTTCAGCATCAAATGCTGTCGCCTTCACAGTCGCTTTTTGACCGGTTTTTACGGCATTGATATCTTGAGCGCGGACGGTCAGATCAACCCACACTGTGGACAAGTCCGAAATATCAAAGATATTTGCGTCTTCTTTCGCAACTGTCCCGGCAGAAATACGCTTCTCAGTGATGACGCCATCAATTGGTGATCGAATTTCGTATTGAGTCAGATTTGTCGAGGATGGTGACGCACCTAAAGCAGCGAGCTTCTGTTGCGCACTTTGTGCAATGATTTGTGCTTCCTGCATTGTGGTGCGAGCTTGCAAATAATCCTGTTCTGCAGATATTTTTTCTTCCCACAGTGTTTTTTCGCGCTCATAGGTAGTACGAGCTAACGCAAGACGTTTTTGAGCTGCAAGAAGTTCGCTACGTTGATCGGAAAGCGCTTGGCTAGATATCACTGCAAGTATCTGGCCTTTACGTACACGATCCCCAGCGTTTGCACGGACCGATTCAACAATGCCCGCTAGTCTAGGTACCACTTGGACGGTGCGGTCTTCATTAAGACGAATTTCTCCGATTAGTTGCAACTCTGTTTTGATGCGGACAGGCCCTGCCTTGAGGATTTTTACGCCGTTTTTTGTTAATTGCTCGTCGCTCATAGCAACTTGGCCTTCTTCTTGCGCATATGAGAACTCATATGATTGGTCGCCTTTGGTGGCCTTGATCTGAACCTTAAATGAGTGAGGTTCTTCGATGATTGAGTTACTTTTTAAATAGTCATTCTCCTTTGAGAATGAAATACTTTGAGGGCTTCGACCAAGCCGCTCCAGAGTTACGACGACCTTAGTCCCGGCTGGATCGACTGGTTTTCCATCTTGGTAGGTATAAACACGAAATTGAGGTTTGCCCTCGTTTTCAGAAATAGTCAGCTCAAGGCCGTATCCATCTTTAGTGAATAATTTTCCGCCCTTAGGACCACTTTGAGGTGTTGATTCGGCGTGATGCTCATTGTCTTCATGCCCACCCGCATCATCATGTTTTGTCGCACTTTTTTTCCCATGATGCTCAGTGTCAGCGTGCTCCTTAGTTTCCGCATGTCCTTTGCCGGACTCTTCATTTTGCGCGCCTTTCGGATCCGAGACTAAGATCAAGCCTCCTAAAAGAAGGCCGATAGCTATTACGATTATGATGAAGGTGGTTTGTTTGTTACGGGGAATGTTTTTCATCGTGGCCTCTAGTTCTTTGTGGCAGAAAATTGTTCGCCAAGCAGACGGTCGATTGCGGCTGCGGCTCTGTGTGTGTCAGCTAATGAGCGCAAGTACTGCGACTTGGCTTGGAAGAAAGTGCGTTGAGCATCAAGGACCTCTAGGAAACTAAATTTACCTAGTTCAAAACCTTTGGTCGTTGCTTCATACGCGCGTTGCGCGGCAGGCACGACTTCCGACTTCAACATTTCTGCTTCAGTAATTGAAGTACTTAAACGTCCGTGCGTTTGCCCAAGTTCACGATTCAAACTCACTTCGGTGGTGGTCAAATCGTCACGTGCTTTGTCAGTCCTACGTAGGGCTTCGAGAATATTCCCTTGATTGCGATCGAATAGAGGCAACGGGATAGATAGACCAACTACTGCTGTATTACGCCCCACTTGCTCATCTCGCTTAGAACCTAGAGTGAGCGTGACATTAGGGATTCTGCGTGAGCGCTCTACCGCAGTCATAGCTTTTCTTCGCTCAACTTCTATCCTGGCACGTGCCAAAAGCGGAGATTGCTCGAGGCGCTGCATCAAAGCAGGCAGAGGAATAAGAGGAGGCAGATCTTCAGCAGGTTCTTGTACCTTGTCGAAGTCTGGAGTACGAGCTCCCCATGTAGCGGCCAGCTCGCGTCGTGCTGTCCCCAAATCATTTAAGGCTTGGGCAAGTTCGATACGTACGCCGGCTTCGGCGACACGTGCTCTTGTTTCTTCAACGGGAGAAATCTTCCCTGCCAATACACGTTTCGAGGCAATGGTCGTTGCTCGCTGTGCTAGTTCAACTGTGCTTAAGGCTAGCCGATAACGCTCTTGACCGATAACTACGTCATAGAATGCAGCGACTACGAGCGCTCGTATGTCGGCTTGTTTGGCTGAAAGATCTGCTAACGCAAGATCTCGGGCACGTTCGGCGGCTGCGATACGTGCACTCCGTTTGCCCCCAAGTTCAATGGGCTGGCTGATCTGAACCGTCGTCGTACGCGTGTCACGTTTGAGGTCTTCTATCGTAGTAGAAAGCTCAGGATTAGGAATGATTCCAGCTTGTTGAATCATCCCTTCCGTAGCTTCTACTTCACGACGAGCAGCAGAAATTTCGGAGTTGGCACCATATGCCAGGTCTAGAGCGGCAGCAAGTGTGAGCAGCGAGATATTTGCTGCCTTCATCTGTCCACTCTGAGTGGTTTCGCCACCATATGACGATATTACCTGCGCGTAAGCAGGAATTTGTAATGTTAGAGATGCCGCAAATAGAAGCGGCAATAACGGCTTTTGCATCGAATTTCCTTAGTAATAGACAAAGGGAATCCAGCAGCCAACGCTATGAACTACATCAAGAACGAGGAAAAAATAGAACGAGCGGGTGCCGGATTAGGAAGCGGCGTAGACCCACTTTGGACGTTCTGGACGCGGAGGGAGAATTGAAGCAAGTATAGAAGTGTCAGGTATACGTGGTGTTACGCTGACGATGTCAGAAATCAGAATAGCTGCAGGAATTTCTGCAATAGCAATGCCACCAAGATGACAAAATGCGCAATCTATATCAGATGCCGAACTAGACTTCGGCACATCACTTTTTTGATCACTCAACGATGCAATATGCTTATGCTCATGGTGACCGAAATGCACGGTTACCGGGTTACTTTCATGCTGACAATAAACCGCTGCCGCTGCCCAGCTTATCTGGAGCGGAACGATCAAAAGCATAAGGATAACTAGTAAGCGTCGCATAATTGGGCTTATTTTATAGCAGTTTTAAAAAATTCTCGCAAAGTATTTAATTTTGAAATGGAAAACAGATGATTTCACCAATATGGTGAGATATTAAGACGCACTATGCAGTTGATTTGATGCATTCTGGCAATTATGGGGAGTGTCGTTTAAAACTCTCGTATCTCCAGGCGTTTAGACATAGAGATAATCATAATGGCCGTGATTCCGAAAGGATCTGGTTTTCGAAATAGTAAATCGTCGTTCACGCAATTTATTGCTCTTGCCCGTCCAGGAAGCAAACAACGCGTAGTTATTGTAAGCTTGGTAATCTAGCATTAGTTCTCCTGTTCGTCTTCTCTCATCACATTTGCTGGCAGCTGCTTTAACAAGCCTATCGGAAGAGGGAAAAACTGCGTGGCATTGCCCCACTCTCTGCTTGGACTTATTCTGAATTACATCTTGATTTTTGATAGGAACATTGCATTTCCAAAGAACATGCCCGTCCCTATTTAAATTTATTCTTTCTATTCTGAATCTGTTGCGGCCACATCGTTCATTAATCTGATGCCAGATACAGAAAAATGAAAAAAAACTCCATCTCAGAAGATCTCTGTTTGAAAGTCTAAACGCCGGATATGGCCCCATAAAACTCAGTTCGTTATTCGCATCTCCTTTACCACTCAACTGATCTAGCATTACATTCTCAATGGACATCCTCCATGCAAGGAATGCAAGCGCAACAGGACAGACCAAAACGCCATCTAGCGCATTGGCCTCATAGCAGTCCAACCCTAAAAGCTCTTTTAAACAGTCTTTGTGGTTGTGGACATAAGCATTGGCAATATGCCGCCTGAGACTTCTGTAACAATGCCCGATATCACTTTGAAGTAAATGCTGCCTATTGCAAGACTCATTGTAGATAGGAGTTTCATCGATGACACCTTCTAAACGAACTAGATCAGCAGCGATAGGCTCGAAGAAAAATTCCCATCCTTCAGGCGGGGGGCCAGCAGTAGCTATTGCCAGTCCAAGAAGCCATCGTTTTCCACCATTTGCATCTAGATCCGCTCCACCGAATAGTTCTTTGAGCAACGTGCTGCTGTCGCCAAGCTTCTCGTTGAGCACATGAATCCAAGCAGCAAAGGAATCACAACCTTCGCTAATTTGCGTCAACAGGTCCGAAGGCATCTGCTTAGGTGACATTACTTCCTCGAAACCAAGAAACTCCCTGCGGCACTTTGAGCAACTAGAAGAAGAGGAGCTACGACACATCGCGTTGAGCGATGTTCTGGTAACGCATCGATTACAACCGCTGGTAAGGTCACAGCGATGCCAAGGGCACTGTCGTAGGATGGGCAAATCAAACAAAGAACAATGGTACTTATGCTTCCAGCATTGAGGGCAATAACGAGTTAAAAGCTGTTGGTCATTGATAGGAACAATTTGATCTACAAAGCTGTTCAATACTTCATATTTTTTTGCGTTCAAAAGCTGTGCCAATTTATCGAAATTAATCCATCCACTGCAGGACAAATTCGCAACGTCATAAGTCGCAGTCAACTTAGGATCAATTTCAATTAGGTTTTTTAATTCATTAATATTGACATGATTAAGAGTGAGGATTTTTCTGATAATCATCTTGCCGGATTCATAAGGGGCAAGACTGCCTTCAGGCCAGGTTAGTCGACTCTCTTCGTTCCAATTAATTTTCATACCTCCCACCCGCCTTCCTTACTGGGCGACTGAAGGAGAGCACTGAAACTGGCTAAATTCGACGATTCGACTGCAATCGCAATATCGCTATCCGAGATTGAAAAATTACTACAGTCTTCGTTTTTTGATGCGAGTAGCAAATACTCTATAGACAAACATACATGCTCCATTGGAACCATCCCAAGCCCTAGTGGGCCAGCGGCTGCGGCTAGCGCCTCCCACAGCTTGGATGCGTAACGATGAAGCCTAAATCCCTTGGCAAATGCTTCCGGAAGAAAAAAACGTGTGTAACTCCAGCCAGATCCTTCAGGATATTCAGACTGCTCGTCATAGGCTTTCAATAAAAGCTGCAACTCAATCATGCTGGAACAACCTTCAAAAGCTATGGGTTCGCTGAGAAAGCGAGCGATGATTTGATGTTGCCCACTGACCAATAGTGCAGCGCGGCGATGCATGATTTGAGGTTGGGCAAAGAATATCGTCGTCATTTTTATTTTCATCAGATCTAGGGCATTGTGCAAAACAAAAAGTTGTTCCAGATCCGTATCTGACAATAACTGTGCTTCGTCCACAATTAAGACAAACTGGGAGCCCCCAATTTTGCTCAACTTTAGAATTGTGTCGGTCTTAATATTCTCCAGAAGAAAGCCTACTTTTGTACGGCTCGACAAAATATGTTTTTTTGCTTCTAGTATTAAGGAATACATGTGGTATTCCGATGATTGCTTCGATCGTCGAGCACTTAGAAGTAACGTATATGTTCGCGGGAATTCGCTATTCAACAGATTTTGAATCTCCTTAGCGCAGGTAGTTTTACCCATTCTAGGCGTCGCATAAAAGACGACGCCAGTGCGTCTGGTCCATACCTTTTCTCGAGCAATTCTGTAAGTGCGTTCGAGCATGGGTGTGGGAAGTGTGTAGCCCCGTTCAAGTAGAGGGTGAAACTCTAGCAGCTGCTCACGGCGTCTTGATGATAGTTCGCATGGTTCCGCCCTGCCTATGACCGCATGATCACCTGTATTGATCGACTCAGGCATACCGACTCCTATCTCCGATTTCTTACTTTCATCAAGCCTATAACCGGGGTATCCAACAGCGAACTACGATTGGCAACAATTTTCGTTGTACGAGTATGGAACTCATCAGGTTTTGGTTCGGCATCAATAACAAGTTCAAGGCCCGACTCTCTAGAAACCTGCGTCGCCTTGGTTACTTGTTTTGCAGAAAGAGGTTGCATTCCTCTCTTAGTTTTCGAGTTGGTCTTGCCGAGATATGCCATATAGATGTGGACAGGGTCGTCAAACTCAGACACCACAATAGTCCTGTGGTAGACCAAACTATTTATGACCTTACGTGTTCTACGGCTATGTTTGGTGTGCGCCCATTTTCCCTGGACACACAAATAGCCGAAATCCGCACCATTTTCTAGGTAGGCTCGCACTTGGCGGAAGTCGTCATCTGCATTATCAATATCGATAAACAAACGTTTTCCAACTAAATAGCCAGCCTCAGCGAGAATTGGATTCGTATAACGCGCACCGTCGAGTTGTATGTAGGGGCGACGTCCGGACTCTCTCCCCCCGCGCACGGTGACACTGATCGTAGTAGAAAATGTTCGCCCATTCTTTGACATCTCTTTAGGGAGGTGTCTGGTTGTGCAAAGCGGAATATCACCTTCTAGGTGATATTGCAGGTACTGTAATGGAGATAAACTTGAAAGGCCCGAATTCGGCGTGGCATTATGTTGAGCGATCGTTACATCCAATAGTTCAGCCACTTCTGCGGCCCTAATTTTGTGCTTCAACGCTTTTTCCTGCGCGTTGGGCGCACGACCACTATGCGGATTACTTCCAGTTGTCGATGGCAGTCGTTTAAACAGCTTGTTGGCGATTTGACCAAACGTGCGCTCAACGCTATCTCGCCTCTCAAAGTGGGCTACAGCCCCCCAATTAATGACGAATCCTAGGCCTTTCCGCAGATTCTCATGAACCGGTTTCGCCAGATGCGCCAATGCACCATCAAGCTTAGTGACACTCCAGAGCGCACCATAAGCCCTATCTATAATTCCGCTTGGTAGTCCAGCATCGGGAGGGTAATTCAGCCCGTCAACAGTAAGCTCCATTGGATGCCATCTTTTTGTAATGGCATCGCGTACGACTTTAATCACGTCTTCTTTGGTTACTTCGCTCCGATAAACGACCAAATAGGACAATATAGCTGCGGAAGCACTCTCTACCACTGCAATCAACCACAGTCTATCTAGAAGGAGATCTCGCTCAGTTCCTTCTGGAGTGCGAAAGGTTACAGTTGAATGACAGTCTATTCGATATGCGTCTATTTCCACCACATCATAAGGCTCACTGAAATGCAGAAATGGCGCATGTCCTGTTCCAACATTAAGGTGTGCTTTCGCAGCTGTCCCCTCCCTGATATTTACGGAGCGCGTAAAGTTTCGGTCCAAGACATCACGCATAAAATTACGGATGGATTTAATCCCGCGATGTTTGGTTGTAAAAGGCCACTCGGAAGCGCTTACCCCGTACTCTTGGATAGCCTTAATAAAAAGTTTATGCAGGTCGCGAGATCGTAGTCTAAATTCCGGGACATCTTTGTACTTTGCATCTTGCTTGATGAAGCGAGTAAGTTTTTCTTCTAATTCAGGAAAGCGATCCAACATCATGCCAAGCGCACCGGTTTGGCCGCCTTGCTGCTCGCCAAATTTCCTCCCTAATGGCGCGCGACGCCTATATGGTTCGATCCGAACATGTGGTACCAGCGCCCGAAAGCCGAATATCTTTCCGTCAGATGCAATTTCCAAGCATTTGCGCGCCATGCGTGGGAGACTCGCGGCTGCAATACCGGTTCTTTCGGTTATAAATTTTACTGACTGGTATTCGAAATAGAGACGCATTGCCAATTCATAGCTCTCGTACTTCTCGACATCTTCAGACCTCAAGGCTGCTTTTTGCACTTTCGGCCAGAGGTCAAGTGGTAATGCCGTAGCTACGGCCTCTCTACGACTCCACATATCGAGCCCTTTGATTCCATGACCATCTTGTAGATCTGCCGAATGGCTTCTTCGTAAGATCTAAGGAGATATGGCTTTGAAGCGCGTAACGAACAAGAAGCCCTATTACCACCGATTCGTCATAATCAATCAAATCGGAAAGCAGTTCTCCAACTGTCCCATCTGATTGATCTCGCAATCTACTAATAAGCGCTATTAGAGTGGGTGTTTGGTGCTGATCCCGAATGGCTGCGGCGAAAGCAATAGCTTTCAGCCACCTACAAGCAGATTGCACATGCGGCTTGAGTTCGTTGTCGCTGAAAACACGATACGAAACTCCTTGTTTGGCCGCAGCGGAAGATTGAGCCAAAAGTTGAGGTCGGGCTTCGACCAGCTCCTTTTCCGTACTTTTTACTTCATGCCACTCTGTTTTACCATTTGTTAACTCAACTATGGCATCGAGCTGCGTTCCTCTAACTTCTTTTTCGTCGTGAGAAATGATGTTTTCGGGATGGAGGTCAAAGGATTTGACCTCAGGATTAATTTCTAGAAAATGTATCCAATGAACAAGTTGCCGATCGCTAGGCAGCAACCAGTCGGCATTCATCTTGGGACTGTAAATTAGCCAAAGATTATTATTTCTATGCCCGCGCGCGCGGTATGCGTCCATTACATGCAAACGCTGCGTACTCTTCAATGAAGGATTTGATTTCATCAAAGCACCTTCAGGAAACGCGGTCCAAAAGGCGCGTTTTAAGGTCGGGCTTTTTACATTAGTTCAAAACGATGTGATGTCAAGATAACGGTGTCCGGCCTTGATAAAAAGCTCGCATAGTTTTAACAACTTTAGTTCCCGCAGCATTATTTTTACAAAATTACTTCCACAAAAAGGAACTAAAGTTGCTATCTGAGTTAGGAGGCAGCATCAAAATCAATTTGTAAATTGTTGATTTTTATGGAATTCAATTGACTTTGGCAGGTTGTAACTTTAGTTCCGAGCACTTTTATGGGATGCCCAGAACAACCAGACCGGCCTAACTTGCCGGTCTTTTTTTGTGCTCGAGGAAATCAATGCGCTATCCAAATACGCGGTACGGGAACCCAACTGAACTTCAATATTACACACAAGGTTTATCGGTCAAACAGATCGCCAGGCAGTTGAAACGATCAGAAAAATCTGTGACCGAATGGCTTAACGGGAACAGAAAAATTCCTTTTTGGGTGCCGGAACTGTTGCGACTACGACACATGGAGGCAGATATTAGAATGCGGCAAATGGGATTCGGGGAGCAAAAACGAACACTGGGAATCGTCAAAGACAATGTCATTCACTTCCACCGCCCTCGAGACCTGTCATGCGACAAGCGATCAAGCGCCCTACGAACTGCTTCAGCCTTGCCAATACCAGCAGAGCCAGCAAGGGAATGCTCATAACCGATTAGCCTAGCAGCCACCCGATGATCCCCCAGCACGGCAGTTAGTAGCTTTTGATACTCAATGCCGTACTGCTCATTCGCGCCCAAAGGACGAGGCATTTTTTCTTTGCAACGGCGCGCATCTGCAATAAGCCATCGCCAAAGCCAATACAACAAATAGGCAGTCCAAAAAATAAGCAGCGCCAAGCGATACCAGCCTGACAGTATCCATGCAGACGCGACATCAAAATAGAATTGTATTGGCGACATGCAACAATTCTAACAAATGAGCATAGGGCTCCGGACGATTGTACAAAAACTGTGAATTTCGCAGAAACTTGTTAATTCACAGCGCTTACTCTATAGCGTCATGCCTTTATCAAACGCGACCATCCTCATATCTATGACTAACGACAAAACCGCGTGCGACTTTTCTTCAAGATCATCACTTAATAGTAATTCAACAAATGTGACTCCATCGCGGTAAATATCGTATTCACCGTACTGACTTACAACTTTTTGTATTGAGCGTTCATATATATCTATCAACTCCTGCATAGCTTGAGGCAAGTCGGCAAATGGCTCGACCAATTCAACATATGGAATTTCCATAAATGGTATAGCCATAAGGGATGCCTTGTAATGGCTAAATTGTTTGTAATCAAAGGACGATATCAGATAGTGGTCTAACCGCTCGGCGCTAAGAGCCTTAACAAGAGACTCAATGGTTTGGAAAATTCGCTTAGTGAGTCCATCTATCAGCGCCAACCGAAATTCCAAGTCCACTTTACGTCTTTCATCATCAAGACGCTTAGCATGGCCTAATTGATGCCTAGCAAGCATATAGGCGGCGAAAATAGCCAGAACAGAAAATATCGCTTGAAACCAAGCGGCCAACCCATCGTGATCTTCAACCCACACTAAATAAGCGTCAAACGATTCCATACAGCCCCCATATAATTTGCGGGAACCATAGCACATTAAAATGGCGCCATGCTATCCAAATGCTGGCCAGGGGCCGTAGCTATCCACACAATGCCCAAGGCGTTATTGCACCAGATCGTCATCCCTTCCATATTTCCAGCCTCAGCAACAGCGACAGCAGCATTCACAGCACCTAGCATGTCGTCGCTATGCAAACGCCATTGAACAACCTCAGGCTTTGGAATACCACGGCTTGAGAAAAACCGCTTTTGATCGATCTCGCGGCAGTCCATCGCCTTGGTGCAGTACTTGGCTATATACGCCGCCAGTTTGTGAATGCCGTTCTTGCCAAATCCGAATCGGTGCGGGTCACGCACGTTGACCTGACCCATTTGCTGGCCAGCTTCGTTCTTGCCAAGCACACGTTGCCAGATAGAACGCAGGAGCTGGTAGTTTTGGCGACCGTGCACAGCTATGTGAAAGTGTATCGCCCCCCTCTTCTGGTTTTCCATCACTGCTACATAGTGAAACGCATGCTGCACCTTGCGTAGACGGCGGGTGAATTCTTTCCAGTGCTTGAGTGCCAGTTCGCGGTCGGTCAAGTTTTCTCTATAGGTCAGTGTAACGAGGCGATCAGCGCCAATCTGTTTGCAGCGGTCTCTGACGGTTTGCTTGGCCTTGTTGCCAGCTACACGGTCATTGCGTTCGCGTTCTTCGGATTCGCCGCGCTTAGTGCGATTTGTAGGGAATGGAGACAGTGCGGCACCGTTGAAGTGCTTATCCTTGGTCACGCTGACTTCCATCTGGCCGTCAGGGAATGTTTTGTGACGCAAAGTGAAAGCGTCATACCAGCCGTTGCGCGGCGGTTGCTTTTCGCCTGCGAAGCCTTGAGGAACGATTACAACAGGATCGAAACTAACGTATGACAGGTCATCGTCATTTTGATATTCTTGATTCATTCAGTAGCCATCGAGAGTGGTTATCTGGACGCCCTGACAGGACTGCAATCTTGTCGGGGCATTTTTATTAGTACAATTGCCTTGTCACTTACTTTAAAAAAAACCATGACCCGAACCGAATGGAAAGTCATCTGGATTAACACACTCACCAATCGGGGTGTTGGCCGCGACCAAGCAAGAGCTTTGTTTCAGATAACCTACGGGTCAACTCAAATAGACTTGACATCCGATCCAATCAAGGCCGCAGCTACCTTGCCAGCTTCACTAATCCATTCCGTCTGATAAGGCTTTCAGCCTTTTTTACCTATTCTTTGCACGTTAAATTTCCGTGCGTGTTCTTAAGTATTGCTAATACAAGTTTAGGCGCCGGCTTCGCCGTCGCCGTGCTCCTCCGTCCGCGCGGCTCGTCTCAGGCGTCGCCATCACTAAAGTCAAAAGCGGTTTGGCATGGCGCGATAACGGGCTGTAGTTGATTTGATTCGGTGCGCGCATAGGTTGGTAGTCAATTGAGTGAGTTAATGGTCTATATGGGCGCTTCGCCCCATACCCCGATACCTAAGAAGCCTTGCCTGGCATATTGCTGCCGGGATTAACACTGACACGAGGCGCGTCACAGGTGACGTAAAACTTCACAGCCTCAAAACTGACCTCAGCGATGCAGTCATTCATGCTTCGCACGGCATAACCGGAACGCACCAGTTCATCCTCGTTAAGCGTGTAGACCGCCTGGCCGTTTTGCGACACTGCAAACAAGTACATCGAGTGCGACGCGCTTTTGAGATACCCGGAGATATGCAAGCCTAGGCCGAGAAGCGGATGCGACTTATCCGGCTTGGATTCTGCGACAAGCGGCTCCGCAGGAGGTGGCGCTTCAACCTTAGTTGCTGGCGGTTTGGCCGGGGAACTTTGTGCAATAGGCGCGGGTTTAGATCTAGGTTTATCCGCGACCTTTGTTTTCATCTTCAAGATGTTCATATCCGTAGTGGACACAATCACAATAAAGATCAAAAACATGAGCGCCGCACCTTTGAACGTCCAATGCTTCCAGATAGGTACGATGTCTTTAGCAGCAGCTTCTCGGCCAGCGGTAGTGGACTGCGTATGCGATCGGTAGTACTTGAAGAATGCGGGGTCGTAATGGCGAGTAGTTTCGTTCATTTCAGTACCGCCAACACCGTCGAGAACCTTACGGATGTAGCGATCCTCAAAGCCAAGGTGAACAGCCTTACGAACGCGATAGCACAGCTGTACAAGCTCTTTAATTGCTCGATTCATTTTGCCGTGGCTCTGCGTCATCAACAGCACATCAGCACGGCCATGGCGATGTTCAGCAAACCACTCTTCGACTGCAATTGGCGTACCTCGGGCAGGCAGCGCTTTATGACATTCGTCGATTACATACAAAGGACCTTCACCGGTAACGGGATGCCGCCAAGGGTCAGTCCAGCGTGTCAGGTCAGTTTCTTCGTCGTACTCTTCGCGGCCGTAATCCTCAACATTAGCGAATGGATTTGCATTAAATGACTGTTCACCTGGCGTAGTGCCAAAACGCTTAAACATGAAAGCCGCTTTGACCTCATCGATAACCGGACGCGGCTTCATGGTGCGACGACGAATATCCAACAGTGCGCGCCATTCAGGAGGAAATGCATCCAACAGCAAAGGCAAATTGGTAATAACCCTCCGGCCTTCACTGAGCGCGGGTATCACGTGAAAAGCCACCGCTTCATATGACTTACCGCCACCTGGCGCACCAAGCAAAAGATTAATCATGACTAGCTACCCAGGCGGGTAAAAGGAATGATCTGCAACGTCAGCTTAATAAGAATGGCCGCGAGAATGATTGCCAGCGCCTCCCCTACCCTGATCAGGCCAACCATGTTCACCACGTCAGCAGGCAAACCGCCGACATACTGAGCAGGATTGAACAATGCAAAGCCATCCACACCTGGCAACGCATCCAGAATGCCTTGAATCAATTTGAGGAACTGTTCAAAGAACCAGCAACCCAGATCAGTACCAAGGAACCACAGCGCCGCGAATACAGCCACAGCGAGTGCACCACACCACGTTGCGAAGGCGACCACCTTGGCAAGAATTGCAGTAAAAAATAAGCCCATGTCAGCACCTTAGAAAATGATTTTTCGAGCCGTGAATGCGGCAGTAGTAAGGATGATTAAACCGATAGCCTGGAATATCCAGCATGGCGTATCAAACGGCAGGGAGCCGTAATTCGCACCTGGCATGATGTTGAAACTCATCGACCAGGCAGGACATTGACCACCGCCGAAATTTGGAAACATGGTTTTAATGCCTTGCCAAAACTGAGTACTTTCAATATTCGGCTTGTTATCGCGCCAAACACCTGCAATGCCATCCGGGTACTTTTGTTCGTATAGCTCAGGCACTTCTGGCATATCCGGATCAACAAACGACAAATCCTCGTCATCCTTACTTTCTGGCTCAACTGGCGCGTTATTAACTACGGTCGTACTAGTAGTCGTGTTGTTGGTGACATTATTCGTAACCGTCGTCGTTTGAGTCGTAGTGCTTGGATACGTCGTCTTAACCGTGCCTTGCGTGTTCCCGGCAGTCGTAGGATTCACCGTCGTCGTTTCTTTCACCGTGGTCGTATCAGTGGAGCCATCAGCACGCGGCGTTTGCGTAATTGATACTGTTCGCTCACTCGTCGTCACAGGTGGTGCGACAACCGATACTGGCGTATTGGGAGTAATAGGATCAGCTGCTGACGTTAGACCGCGCTGAGCAATGTCGCGCTGCAAAGAATCATATAAGCGTCGATTGAAATTAAAATCGGCATCCATTTTTTCTTGCAGCGTTTGCTCGATATCCGCGTCCGTCATAGGCACTTGTGGAATAGTCGGTGTAGGCGAACACATGCCAGCAATTAATGAATAGTTCGCAGGGCAAACGGTATACAAAGTTGGCGCACCCCACCCACCACCATTGGGAGCGGTACATTGAAACGTGCCATTGGAATTCGCTTTCCATACATAAGTTGAATTCCAGGATGAACAAAGTGGCGCAGGCTGCGCACCGCAATTAGTACCATTCGGATTCGCGCCTGCGTTATAACAATAATGCGTTTGCGGATATAAACCTGTCACATCCGATTTGCAGAAAAAATCAGGTGGCGCGCAAGTGGTAACGCCGGACTCTTGAATAGCCTTATAAACCTCATAGGCGGTAGCAGCCGCACCAATGGGGCCAAGAGCCCGAACGGCAACGCGACTAGCATTTGCAATTGCAGCTTTGCTTACGGTCGCAGTATTAGCGACTGACACAGGAATGCGTAACCCGGAAGGCATCTTCACCTGAGCTACCCCAGACGCAGTAGCATTAACACCTGCTGATGTTGCTTGCGATGCGAGAGATGGTGCACCAGTGGCCGGATGCGGGAGGTACGGATTGTATTGCGGCGGATATGGCGAGAATGGCCCTACTACGTCAGGCACTTGCGCATAGGCATATGGCACAAAAAAAAGACCCACCGAAATAAGCAGGCCTAGACAGAAATAAAGTAAGTTTCGCATCATCGACCTTTGCCGAGAGCCAGAATAAAAACGAGCGCGCTGATACCGCCCAGCATTGCGATCAATGCCCAAAACAGTGCTACCAGCGCGCCCGTCACGATTACGCCTTTTTAACGCCGCGTTTGCCCAGGTCAATACCCTTAAAGGCCATCGAAATACCAATGACAGCGACACCGAGACCCGCTACGAAGGCGGCGACAGTAGAAAAATCAACTGCTGCAAAAATTTCAGCCATTTTGTTACCCCTATAAAGTTAAGAAAGTTTGGTTTGCCCGAATAGTCGGAGCCACTTTTTCCCTGCAGGAGAAATTCTTTTATCTAATCTTCATCAATGACTTCGTAATCAAACGCCGCCGCTTCAGGGCTATCAAGCCACTCCTCAAGATCGTCGGCAGATTCGAATTCCAAGGTCATATCGAGATCGTCAATCACGACTGCATAACGAGCCATATCAAGCCTTTCTAATCATGTCGATTGCCACACCGACGCAGTAACCAAGGAACCAAGCAAAGATCACCGAAGCAAAGCCCCAGCCCCATACCTGGAGAATCGTTTCGGCATCAATGCCAAGGAGAGCGAAGTCTTGCGGAGTCATATCCCACGCCCTTGCTTATGAAGCCATTTGATATACATGACACCGCCAAAAGCTAAAGCCACGAGTAGCCCGACGTAGACCCACAAGAGGAAGGCGAGCCAACACATGATTAAGCAGCTTTAGGCTCTGCCGGACGAACTGGATTGCCTTTTGCGTCGCAAGGCATGAGCGTATCGACGACAGACTCGATACGATTTTGCTGACTACGCGAAAGACGAAAATCAATGAGGTAGTGACCAGGCACGGCGTCCTTGTATTGCTCAGGCAGCATCAACTCGCCTACGAGCGGTTCGACAATCCCGTCCTTGTTTGTGACCTGGGCCACGGTTTGCGCCATACGCATGTCGTAGGCATTGCCTGTCTTTTTCGATGTGCCAGCGTTTTGCTTTACGTACAGAATTTGAATGAGTGTTTTCATGATTTTTCGAGCCTCTAGACTGATTGAATGGATGTGATATCGTTAACCCTGTAGCCACACCTCACTAAGCCATGTCACGCTTAGCAACGTTTCGCTACATGAGTACGAAACATAGCGAAACGTCGCTAATACCTCAAATAGGAAATTTATATGACTTACGAAAAATTGATAGAGTTGGTAATGAAGGGGCGGAGTGTGAACGCCACGGCGAAGGCGCTCGGAATTCCTCAAAAGACATTCGAAGGCTATGTAAAACAGCGCAGCTTTCCGAACTGTAGCAGCACCATCGTGCTTGCAAATGAAGCAGGCGTAGAACTTGGAGAAGCAGTAAAAGCTGTGAGCAAAAAAGAGCTGGAAGTGAAAACAAAAAGCCAATATGTGGCGGCAGCGTTAGACAAATTGGCCGTGTCTTTTAATGCCCTACTAAGCATCGCGAAGGCTGCTAAATCGAAGGATTTGGCGGCTACTTAGTAGGTAATTCGCTGAAGTTGGACGAGGATAGTTGACGCATGGAAATATAAATGATACGAACTTATAGTATTATTCCAGCTGTTGCATTTGAATGGTTATTTAAGCAATAAATCAATTTACCCCCTATGCATATCGCCTCGTTAAGTTCATGCTCTAGAGAACTGCTGGCAGTCTGCATAACTCAACTATCCGGAGACTCAAATGAATATCCGTAAAGCGATAATCCTTGCAGCCTCATCCGCATGCTGTGCCAGCGCACTGGCGCAGATCCAGGAAATCAAATCCTCCAATAACCAGATCGGCTTCCAGGGCATTTCCAGCTACGTCGACTATAAGGAAACCAACGACGGACGGTTTGGGACGACTGTTGGTACCTTGAATACCGAAAAAGGCTGGGTGCCCGGCTTTGCAGTTTCGGCTTCCGCCATGCAAGACTGGTTATTCGGCAATGATTACCTGCAGTTCCAGTACAGCCGGAACAAGGGCCATACCGATTACACCGGCTCACTTCTGACCGGCGGCGCATTCGGCTCCGCGGTTCAGCAAAATGACGCGACCCTGATCGATTACAGCCTGCGCTGGGGTAAAGGTTTCAGTGTGAACCAAGCCATGATGCTCACGCCATACCTGGAGCTTGGTCGTCATGAATGGAAGCGCGGCGTCAATCAGGGCGAAACCTATACCAATAATTACTACGGTATCGGCGCCCTTGCGCAATATTCACCCATGCCACGGCTCGTGTTGAGTGCGAATGCCTTGATCGGACGGACTTCCGGTGCGGATATCAGTGTGGGCGGTCCGCTGGGCTTCAATGGCTCGCTGGGGAACTCCAATCTGTATAAGGTCGGCCTGTCGGCAGATTATGCATTCAGCCAGCGCTTCCGCGGGAATGTGGGCCTAAATTACTCCGCCTTTAAATATGGTGCGAGTGCCAATTACCCGGTCGGCGGCACCGTGACATGGGAACCTGATAGCCGGACCCGGTACACCACGATCAGTGCCGGCGTTGGTTACGCCTTTTAATTTGCTGCAAGGCGTCTATTATCCCTACGCAAACTTACCAGGGCTCCTGCCACTGCGGGGCGTGTCGCTTCGAAGTTGAAATGGATCTTGATCACGTTCGCAGCTGCGATTGCTCTGTTTGTAGGCGTCGTGGCGGCTTAATGCACAGGGTTCCGTTTGCAGCTTTACGGCTGTTTACACCGTTGGAAGATCTGATGGTTTATGCGTGGCGCAGCAAAACGGCAAGGGATTACTTTTGTCCCCGGTGTGGCGTTTTGCCGTTCCGCAAGCCCAGTGAACTTAGCGCGAAGGAAATGGCGTTGGGAATGCAAGCATTTGAAGGATGGGCGGTAAATGTGCGCTGTCTCGAGGATGTCGCTTTAGCCGAGATCCCGATCAGGCACATTTCCGGAAGTGAGTTGGAGTAGTTGTGGAGTTAACCTGCTTTGGGCATCTTGCGCGAGAAGTATCCCCACGATGACTTCTGCCCTGCTTTCCTGGATCTGTCCATCCCCGCCGCCATTAATACGGACATCGGGGTATCCAGTTTCAGTGCTACCGCTACCTTGAGGCAGGTGTCTTCGTCCATCACGCGCTGGCCACTTTTATAGAGGCTGATTGCGCTGCGGGTGATCTTCAATTTCTCCGCCAAAGCGGCATCGTTTTTTAACTCATACTTGTGCTGCACTTGCTCCAGATATTTCACGCTTTTCATGATCCATGCCTCCCAAAAAATTCTTGTGAAGCAATTGTCCGAGATCGGATTGGGAAAATATTTGACGATCATACGATATTTGAATAATCGTCCAACTATCCATTAGTTACGGTTTTGAAACATGATTAGCAAGGATTTGTAATCAAGTGAAAACCACCCCGAACGGGGTGGTTGATGGGTTGTTGGCGAATGTTGGCTGCTTTAACCGGCGTCGCCACCACTGACAAAATGCTTTTCCTTGTGCAGGTAATGGGCCAGCCACTGCAACAAGGCGACTGCATCGCCGAATTCCATGAAACCTTCGTTCTTGCCATCACCAAACAAAAGTTTGCCGTTGAGCGAACTGTCGATGACCAGGCCCTCAAAGGTCGCCATCGGCATATACCCCTGCTCTACCTTGAAGGTATTCGCATTCAGGATGGCATCCAGGATGTGGTCCAGGAACTGGATTTCCGGTGTACGCATGGACGCCAGCTTATGTTCCTTCAGGAACATCCCGACCGACAATAAGGCATTGCTGATCACGACCCGCAGATAGGTCATCTTTTGCAGCGGGCTTTCATGCAGGATTTCGCTGGATGCCTGGAGATCCAGTACGGTGGTCGCTTGCGCATTGTCGACCACGATATTGCCGGCTGAACCGGTTTTTGCCTGTTTCTTTTTCCGGTGCAGCATCAACACCGGTGCGGTGCCAGGCTGAACTTCGCCGGCCTTGGTCGGTTGCAGGATCATCGCAATCGAGACTGGTAATACCCGCAATTGCTCTTCGATCAGATGGATGGCTAACAGAGAGGTACTTTCTCTACACGCGTTGCTCATATCAACTCCTTCTATGATGGATGGCCTGTTGAGAATGATGGTAATGCGAGTACGACAAAGAGACTGTACGCCAGCACACAGCGAAATTCAATTGCTGCCCGAAATTATTCCTCCGGGCGGCTCATCCCAAGCGGTGCTTGTGGTCCAGCGTCAGATAGCTGTGCTTGAATAAAATGCGCAATGTCATTACCCAGAACAAGGCCAGCATCCAGCCGGCCAGAATATCGCTCGGATAGTGATAACCGAGATACATGCGGCTCAGCCCAACGAGTGCCGCGAATACCAGGCCTATTAGCAATGCTGTCGTATGCCAACTGCTGAGGCGCAACAACACCAGCAATGCAATGACGATCGCCATCGAATGCGTCGCATGCCCGCTCGGGAAACCAAATGAAGTTGCCGCGGTATCCAGCCACAACTCGGGGCGCGCCCGCTGTATCAATCCTTTCATCACATTGCCGAGGGTGGCGGCACCGGCAATCGCCAGCAGCCAGAACAAGGCTGTACGCCAGAGTTGTCGATACAGTAGATAGCACAGCATGCAGACGCTCAATACCGTTACCAGCATCGACATCCATTCGGCAAAATCACTGAACAATGATTGTGCCTGTACCCGCAGTGACCATAGGAAAGCGCGTTCCAGCGCCAGCAGGCCGCCGTGCTCTATCTTGTCTGCCACGAAGCAGAACAAGGTAAAGGGCAATATGATGCCCAGCAGGCACACCATAGTTTTCAGACGTTCGCGATACAGGTAATTACGTATCGATAAAAGTTGTTGGTCCGGTTTGCAGAAGTAACGCTGAAGCGAATTAATCATTTGTGCTTGTTTGCATATGAAGTCGTGGCGCAGGCCTTCATTGCACCGTCGCCGTTGGAAAGGCAGCGCCATGCTAAGCAAACAGAATGACCGGGCGATGACAACAAGGGGCGATCATTTAAATATCGATCGTGGCCCGACACTGCACATGCAAAAAGGGCTGGAACAGCTTTTAACTGATCCAGCCCTGATTCAATAAGCCAACTAAGAACTTAGCGCGCCGCTGCGTGCGATTCAAACAGCGGGATGCCGCGCCGCATCTTCATTTGCATATCTTCGAGGAAGGCAGCCGGGCCATAGCCCAGGGTCTGTCCGTGTTGTTCATAGAAGAATGGGCGATTGGTTTGCTGGCTGAACTTCATCATCCATTCCAGTTCCGCTTTCGTCAGGTCGCGACCACCATATGCGAGGCGGTATGCAGGCTGGCCACGCCAGGTTGTCTGGACGATGATGACGCCCAGCTTGGTCGGCTTGAACGAATCCGGGAATGGACTACCCTCATCCACCCAGCCACAAATAAACTGGCGGCACGGCGATTCCGGCCGTGTTTCATAAATGGTGCAACCGCCATCCTTCACGAAGTGGCAACGCACTCCTGGACGCATTTCATGGCCGTAGATGGTCGACTTCAGCCAACCGTCGCAGCATGCGGTGCAATCGCCGCATTCGCGACGTTCGCTGCTGGCCGGTACGGGGCGCACGGGTGCTATCTGTATCACCTTGCCGCAGCATTTCTTGTATTTATTGCCGCTGCCACAAGGGCAAGGATCGTTTCTGCTCGGTTTCACTGCCTGAACTGCCTTTCATACGATGACCGGATGCTGCGGGGTACTCAACTTGCCTGCATGCATCCACGGTGTGATCCGTCGCATAAAACGACATGGATCCAGCCCTAGATTATGCACCACCCGGCCATTTTCATGTGCGCGCTCAGCTATTTGCAGTGACTTCAGCCTCCTCTTCCTTGCGATAAGCCATCCGATACAACAATGGCAATACCAGCAACGTCAGCATGGTAGACGACAGGATGCCACCTATCACCACAGTCGCCAGCGGCCGCTGCACCTCAGCGCCGGTACCTGTGGCAATCGCCATAGGGACGAAACCGAGCGAAGCCACCAGCGCCGTCATCAGCACCGGACGCAGGCGCGTCAAGGCGCCTTCGCGCACGGCAGCCGCCAGCGCATGCCCTTCTTCGCGCAAGCTGCGGATAAAGGAAATCATCACCAGGCCGTTCAGCACCGCCACCCCCGACAGGGCAATAAAACCGACCGCCGCCGAAATGGAGATGGGGATATCGCGCAACCAGAGCGCGATGATGCCACCTGTTAACGCAAACGGTATTCCGCTGAAGACCAGCAAGCCGTCTTTCATATTGCCAAACATGACGAACAGCAAAGTGAAGACCAGCGCCAGCGCAACCGGGATGACCAGTTGCAGGCGCTCGGTAGCTGATTGCAATTGCTCGAACTGGCCGCCCCAGCTCATCCAGTAACCGGCCGGGATTTTGACTTGCTGTTCGATTTGCTGTTCAGCGTCCGAGACGAAAGAGCCAATGTCACGTCCGCGTACATTGGCACTGACCACGATGCGGCGCTTGCCGTTTTCGCGGCTGACCTGGTTCGGCCCCGGTGCCACGTCCAGCGTGGCGACTTCGCCGAGCGGGATGTAACTGGTACGCGCTGCCCCACCCTGCTCACGCGGCAAGGGCAAAGGCAGGCGCTTGATGGCTTCGAGGTCATTACGCACGTTTTCCGGCAGGCGCACCAGGATATCGAAACGGCGGTCGCCCTGGAACAGCGTGCCCGCTTCCTTGCCGCCTGTGGCAGTGGCAATCGTGTCCTGCACATCGGCCACATTTAAACCATAGCGTGCGGTTTTTTCGCGGTCGATATTCACGGTCAGCATAGGCAGGCCGGTGGTCTGCTCCACCTTCACTTCGGCCGCGCCCGGTATCTTGCCCAGCACCGTTGCGATCCTGGCCGCCGTATCGTTCAGCACTTCCATGTCATCGCCAAATAATTTGACCGCCACATCACTACGCACGCCGGAAATCAGTTCATTGAAGCGCAACTGGATAGGCTGCGAAAACTCATAGTTATTGCCTGGCAGCTTGGCGACGGTATCGCGTATCGCCTGCAATAATTCATCGCGTGATTTCTTCGGCTCCGGCCAGTCAGCTTCCGGCTTGAGCATGACCAGCCCGTCGGAAATATTCGGCGGCATCGGATCGGATGCGATTTCGGCCGTACCGGTCCTTGATACGATGCGTTCAATTTCCGGATGCGCTTGCTTCAATGCGACTTCCAGCTGCTTTTGCATTTCCACCGATTGCGTCAGGCTGGTGCCGGGGATGCGCAAGGATTGGATCGCGATATCGCCTTCGTTCAGGTTAGGCACAAACTCGCTACCCATGCGCGTCGCCAGCAGGCCGGACAACAGGACCAGGACAAAGGCAAAGGTCAGCACCACCGGCTTGTTCGCCATCACATAATCCAGCGCCGGTGCATACCAGCGTTTGGCGGCCTGCATCAACACGTTTTCCTTTTCCGCGACCTTGTCACCGATAAAGAGTGCAACCGCGGCCGGGATGAAGGTGATGGACAGGATCATCGCGCCAACCAGTGCGATCACGACGGTGAAGGCCATCGGATGGAACATGCGTCCTTCCACGCCACTCAGCGCGAAGATAGGCAGGTAGACCACCATGATGATCAACTGGCCAAAAATCAGCGGACGCCGTGCTTCCTTTGCGGCTGCAAACACTTCTTGGAAGCGTTCGCTGCGGTTCAGCGGCCTTCCCTTGCCCGCCTGTGCATGTGCCAGCCGGCGCACACAGTTCTCCACAATCACTACCGCGCCATCGACGATGATGCCGAAGTCGAGCGCACCCAGGCTCATCAGGTTGGCACTGACTTTGTACGTCACCATACCGCTGAAGGTAAACAACATGGAAAGCGGGATCACCATCGCGGTAATCAGGGCGGCGCGGAAGTTGCCAAGGAAGAGGAAGAGCACCACGATAACCAGTACCGCACCTTCCAGCAGGTTTTTCTTCACTGTATTGATGGCTTTATCGACCAAGACCGTGCGGTCATACACGGTCACCGCCTGCACACCCTCGGGCAGGCTGCGATTGATCTCTACCATCTTTTTGTCGACCGCTTGCGAAACGGTGCGGCTGTTCTGTCCTATCAGCATGAAGACCGTACCCAGCACGACTTCGCGACCATTCTCGGTCGCGGCTCCGGTACGCAACTCACGCCCGATCTGCACTTCGCCGACATCGCGGATGCGGATAGGCACACCCTGTACATTGCCGAGGATGATGTTGCCGATATCGGCGATCGACTGTACCTGGCCCGGTGCTCGTATCAGTAATTGTTCGCCGCGTTTTTCGATGTAACCGGCACCGACATTGCCGTTATTGCGCTCCAGCGCCGTGACGATATCCTGCAGGTTCAAGCCATAGGACGCCAGGCGCTCGGCTACCGGTGCAACCTGGTACTCCTTCGCAAAGCCGCCTATCGTATTGATTTCGGTAACGCCCGGTACATTACGCAATTGAGGTTTGATGATCCAGTCCTGGATTTCGCGCAGGTCGGTCGGCGTGTAGGCGGAGCCATCCGGTTTCTTCGCGCCCTCCTTCGCTTCTACCGTCCACAGGTAGATCTCGCCAAGGCCGGTTGAAATCGGTCCCATCGCAGGCGTGATGCCCGGCGGCAGGTTTTGCCGCGCTTCCTGTATCCGTTCACTGATCATCTGGCGCGCAAAGTAGATATCGGTGCCATCCTTGAAAATCACCGTAATCTGCGACAGCCCATAACGAGACAAGGAACGGGTCTGCTCCAGGTGTGGCAAGCCGGCCATCACCGTTTCTATCGGATAGGTAATCCTTTGCTCGGTTTCCAGCGGCGAATAACCGGGTGCCGCCGTATTGATTTGCACCTGTACATTGGTAATGTCAGGTACCGCATCGATAGGCAGCTTTTGGTAGTTGTATATGCCGAATGCAGCCATGCCGCTTACCGCCAGCATGACCAGCCAGCGTTGCGCTATCGCAAAGCTAATGAGACGTTCAAACATGATGGAAGCTCCTTCGCATCAATGCGTGTGCTCGGCACTGGCTTTACCCAGCTCCGATTTGATGACGAAGCTGCCACCGGCCGCGTATTCGCTGCCCGCCTTCAGTCCCTTGACGATTTCCACCCGTTTGCCATCAGTGCGACCGGTGCTGACTTCCTGTGCGATAAAGCCATCCGCGACCTTGACGAATATCACCGGCTTGTCGTTGATGGTTTGTATCGCATCGGCCGCAACCGCAACCGGAACTTCCACTTCATTCGAAACGATTTCCACATTCACGAACAAGCCCGGACGCCAGGTACCTTGCGGATTGGCCAGGGTTACACGCGCATTCGCGGTACGGGTCTGCACACCGAGCAAGGAACCGACATAAGCCACGGTACCGGTCGCAGTTGAATCGAATGCGCTGGCTTTTACCGTTACTTTTTCGCCGACGCGTACTGCATTCAAATCCTTGGCCGGGACTGCAATATCCGCCCATACAGTGGACAGGTCAGAGAGCGTGAAGATATTCGCATCTTCCTTCACCGCCTCACCCAGCGAGATGTGCTTTTCCACCACGATGCCATCAAAGGGAGCACGTATCTCGTAACGGTTGAACGCACCGGCAGCACCGGCGTCAGCACCGAGTGCAGATAACTTTTGGCGTGCATTCTGCACGGCGATTTCGGTTTCATGCAGCACTTGCTGTGCCTGCAGGTAATCCTGTTCGGCCGAGATTTTCTCTTGCCACAGTTTCTTTTCACGCTCGTAAGTGAGCTTGGCCAGCGTCAGGCGCTTTTGCGCCGCGAATAGTTCACTACGCTGCTCGGACAAACCGGTACTGGCGATCACCGCCAATACCTGCCCTTTCTTGACTTGCTGCCCGAGGTTGGCCGGTACGCTTTGCACGACGCCGGCCAGGCGCGGCACCACGTGTGCGGTGCGATCTTCATTGAACTGGATTTCACCCGGCAGGACCAGCGCAGTCTTGATATGCGCGGCATCGGCGACTTGCAGGCTCACACCGGCCGCCTTGATTTGTGCATCGCTCAAGAGGATTTTGTTTTCCGCTGCTTCCTTGCCCGCGTCGGCTTTCTTGCCTTCTTCGGCATGATGTTCACCATCTGCATGCTTATGATCATCGCTATGATCCTTCGCTGCGGACTTATTCTCCGCATGATGTTCACCATCACCATGGCTGTCGGCGTGGCCGTGGCTCTCGCCGGCGCTGCTGCCGGGTTTTCCGGACAGGAGGATCAGGCCGCCCAACAAGATGCCAATGGCAATGATGGCTGCGATGGTCATGCTTTGTTTTTTGTTCAGGTTGATTTTCATGATGTCTTCTTATGGCTTGTTGGCATAGTCAGGCGCACCGAGGATGCGATCGATCTCGGCGGCGGCGCTGTGTGCTTCGGCTAAAGTGCGCAGGTACTGCGACCTGGCTTGCAGCAAGGTGCGTTGCGCGTCCAGTACATCAAGGAAGTTGAATTTGCCGAATTCAAAACCGGTAGTCGCGGCGTCATAGGCGCTTTGCGCACCCGGCAGGATGTCGCGCTGCAAGGTGTCGGCTTCTATCCGTGTGGTATTCAGGCGTTCATATGCTTGTGCCAGCTCGCCATCGAGCCGGATTTCCGTCGCGTTCAACTCATCCCGTGCCTTGTCGACACGACGCAAGGCTTCCAGGATATTGCCCTGGTTGCGGTCAAACATGGGAAATGGAATCGACAGGCCGACCACAGCCTGGTTGCCTGCATCGCCATTCTTTTTCACCCCCATGCTGACGGTTACATCCGGTATGCGACGGCTCTTTTCGACCTCTGCTACCGCTTGCAGGCGCTCCAGTTCATGCCGTGTACGTATCAGCAACGGCGACTGGTTCAGGCGTGCATTCAGTTCCGGCCACTGCGGTAGTACAGGCAGGCTTTCCACATTGCCTTGGGCCAGCTGGAAGCGTGGCACAGCATTACCCCAGGTCGCGGCCAGTCGTTTACGGGCGATGACAAGTTCGCTTTTCGCCTGGCTCAGTTCCAGTCGCACATTCGCTTCCGCCACACGAGCCTTGGTTTCTTCGACTGGCGACACCTTCCCTGCCGCGACCCGACGCGATGCCACCAGGCTGCCGCGTTGTGCCAGTTGCAGCGAAGCCTCGGCAAGGCGCAAGCGCTCTTGTGCATTCAGGACATTGAAGAAAGCCGTAATGACGAGCGCGCGTATTTCTGCACGCTTGCTGTTCAAATCGGCATACGCAGTGTCGTAAGCACGACTGGCGGCATTGATACGCGCGGTACGCTTGCCACCGAGCTCTATCGGCTGGTTGACCAGCCAGGTAGTGGTGCGTGTGTCACGCTGCGCGCCTTCAAGCTGTACCGAGACCTCTGGATTGGGTATCAGTCCGGCCTGTCGTATCGTCGCATCGACTGCCGCCGCTTCATTACGCGCAGCGGACAGATCGGCATTGCCGTCCAGCGCCAGCTTCAGCGCGGCCTCCAGCGTCAGCCCGTCAGCCGGTTCTACGATACGGTTCGCGGTCAAGCCGCTTTCAACCGGTCCGTAAGTCTGTGCAAACGCCGGTGCCAGCGCAAGCGCGGCTATGCCCAGCGGCAATAAATACCTGTACATCGAATTCTCCTGTGGATGGGAAAAGAACTCGACGGGACTTCAGTTTGAATGAAATGGAAGGATAGTCCCGTCGATCAGGCGACGGGATGCCGGTCAGGCCGTCTGGGCCCGTCCGGTATATGCGAAGAGTAAAGCGGAGGATGCAACTCGGTGTGGACATTGCCAGCCGGAATCAGGGCCGGTGGCAATTGCGACAGGAACAAGCCCTGGCTGTCAGGATGATGGAAGTCCTTGTGGACTTTCAGCGACTGACCGTTATCGCCGGGCAGCTCGGTATCATCCTGATGCTTGTGATGACCAAAATGCTGTGCCGATGTGGCGTTCTCATGCTGGCAATAGATAGCTGCCGCAGCCCAGGTGAACTGGAGCGGCAAGGCTAGCAGCATCAAGATAATCAGCAGTTTTTTCACGGTCTGAATCATAACATCGTTTTATTTCAGGGCAAATACAATGGCTGCAGCCTGTTGTATCAGACTGCACGCAGCAGGCGCAAACCATTAAAGACCACCAGCAGGCTGGCACCCATATCAGCGAAAACAGCCATCCATAAAGTCGCTTCGCCACCAAGCGCCAGTACCAGGAACACCGCCTTGATACCCAGCGCCAGCGTAATGTTTTGCATCAGCACCGTATGGGTTTTCTTGCTCAGGCCGATGAAATCCGCAAGCTTGCCCAGCCTGTCATCCATCAGGGCCACATCGGCGGTTTCCAGCGCGGTATCCGTACCTGCAGCACCCATCGCAAAGCCAATGTCAGCCTGCGCCAGTGCCGGTGCATCGTTGATACCGTCACCGACCATGCCGACATAGCCATAACGCGCGCGCAATTCATTGATCGCCGCCAGTTTATCGTCCGGTAACTGATTGCCGCGCACATCACTGATGCCGACCTTGCCACCTATCGCTTCTGCGGTATGCGGGTTATCACCTGTCAGCATCACGACTTGCACACCCATCTGCTGCAACTTGGCAACCGCGGCCTGGCTGCCGTCACGGATGGTGTCGGCAGCTGCCAGTATCAACAAAGGCGAGCTGCCGGAACCCAGCACCACGGCTGTTTTACCGGTTTGCTCGAAGGCATCCAGTGCCGCTTCGAGCTCGGGGCCGCAAATGCCCAGTTCATGGATCAGGCGATGATTGCCGAGGTAATAAGGTTCGCCACCTATCGTGCCGCGCACACCGCGCCCGGTCAGTGCTTCAAAGTCGCTGACTTCATGCAAAGCCTCTGTGCTTTGCTGTGCCTGCCAGTGCGCGACCACCGCAGACGATACCGGATGGTCGGAACGTTGCGACAGGCTGGCCGCAAGGCGCAACATACCGTGCAAATCGCCTTCATGGATTTGCTGTGTATCGGTCACGACCGGTTTGCCGACAGTGATGGTGCCGGTTTTATCCAGCGCCAGTGCTTTCAGCTTGCGTCCCAGTTCCAGATAGACGCCACCCTTGATCAGGATGCCGTGGCGTGCCGCCGCGGCCAGGCCACTGACGACGGTAACCGGGGTCGAGATCACCAGCGCACATGGGCAGGCGATTACCAGCAATACGAGTGCCTTGTATAACCAGGGCTGGAATGGCTGCGCCAGCAATAAAGGCGGCAAGACCGCAACCAGGATCGCCAGCAACACGACGATAGGAATGTAATAGCGCGCGAACTGATCGACAAAGCGCTGGGTAGGCGCACGTTCGCCCTGCACCTGCTGCACGCTCTTGATGATGCGTGCCAATGTCGAATTCGATTGCAAGGCGGTCACGCGATAATCGAAGGTGCCGCGTTCATTGATGGTACCGGCAAAGACGGTGTCACCGCTTTGCTTGGCGACCGGCATGCTTTCACCTGTAATCGGCGCCTGGTTGATCGTGCTTTGGCCGTCGACGATGATGCCGTCCAGCGGCACGCGCTCACCCGGCTTGACGCGCACCAGCGCATCCAGTTGTACCTGTACCGCGCTGACCGGCAACCATTCATTGCTATCATTGCGCACGGTCGCCATCTCCGGCGCCATTGCCATCAAGCCCTTGATCGCATTGCGTGCGCGATCCAGTGACAGCGCTTCTATCATCTCCGCCGCTGCGAACAGGAAGATCACGACGGCCGCTTCCGGCCACTGTCCTATCAGCACCGCGCCGATGACGGCCAGCGACATCAGGAAATTCATATTCAATGAGAAATGGCGCAAGGCGATCCAGCCTTTTTTCAGCGTATCGAGACCGCCGGTCAGGATAGCGGCCAAGGCCAGTCCAATCACCAGCCACGAGGTTTCATCGCCGCTGGTCCAGGCCACGACTTCGGAGCCGATGGCAGTCACGCCGGAGATCGCCATCAAAGTCCATTTCAAGGGCGAAATACGATAATCACCGGATAATTCGCCGTGCTCGGCCAAACCTTCGCGATCGAGATTTTGCGTATCGGATTTGACGACCGGATCCAGGTCCAGTTTTTTCAGGGCGGCAACAATTTCAGCCACGGATGGCAGGTTGTGATGCACGGTTAGCTCACGCTGCATCAGGTTGAATTCCATGCCGACGATGCCCGCCATCTTGTTGAAGCGATCACGGATCAGCTTCTCTTCGGTCGGGCAATCCATCTTCTGGATCAGCAACACGGCTTGCGCAGCACCGGTGGCTACCGCTTCCTGCGGGGTGTCCGTTGCTGCCTGTTTATCATGGGCATGATTGTGGTCATGGTCACAACAGTGCATAAATCTCTCCTTGCAAAGCTATTGGTCCGTCACTATTGTATGTATTAGAAACCCTGTAGCGACTATAGGGTCAAGCGGTATTTTGAATTACATGCCAGAGGGTTCTCAAATGACACTGCAAGCATTGAAAATCGGCGAATTGGCGCTGCAAACCGGCTCTTCGGTAGAGACCATACGTTACTACGAACAACAGAATTTGCTGCCGCAAGCGATGCGTTCGAGCAGCAACTATCGTTTATACGGCGACGAGCACGTCAGGCGACTGCAATTCATACGTCACTGTCGCTCGCTGGATATGACACTGGATGAAATCCGTACCCTGCTCAGTTTCCGTGATACGCCGGAAGAAAATTGTGCAGGCGTCAACACCCTGCTGGATAAACACATAGAGCACGTGTCCCACCGCATCAAGGAATTGAAAGCACTGCAAACGGAGTTGAAGCAATTGCGCAGCCGCTGTTTGACGACACAGACGGTAGAGGAATGCGGGATCTTGCAGGGATTGGCGAATGCGGAAGATAGCGAACCGAAAAAACTCGGCACACATGGCGGCGGATGCCACTGAAATTCCGGCCCGATCATACTGAGCGGGCCGGACACTATTGATAGCTATTACTTCGGTGCGGCTTCTACCGACAAGGCCTCGCCTTCGACATAGGTGATTTCCACCTGGTCGCCGACTTTTACCTTGGCCAGTGCTTTAGGATCTTTTACTTTCAGCGTACGGGTTTCATGTACGCCGCGCAAAGTGATCTTGCCTTTCTTTTTATCGACAGCAGTCACATCCGCCACCACCTGTACCTGGCGTGCCACCACGACACCCGGTTTTTCACCCGGTTGTGAGACTTTCATGCCTTCGGTTTCGGTACGTTCACGGATGCCATCGCCTTTTTTCTTCAATTCAAGAACGACAGCTTCACCCTGGCGGAACACGATTTGATCGCCGACTTTGACTTGATCAAAGTTCTTCACGCGTTTGCTGACCTGAACCACCACGGTTTCACCGTTCGCACGATTCACCGTCATCAGGCGTGCAGCCTGGTCAACAGCTGTAATCGTGCCGCGGGTGGTAATGGTTTCACCTACACCCAAAGTCCCGGGTTTCTTGAGTACACGCAGGTCTTCAGTTACGCCCGGCTGTGCGGCCGGCTTATCCTGTGCGATAGCAATCTGGCCAACGCTGCTTGCGGCCAGCAATGTAATACCGATTAAGCGTTTCATCATACTTATTCCCCTTGTCTGGATGGATCAGATAACCGCTAGCCTTATTGCTTGCCGGCCTTGTCCCATTTCCACTTACCGCCTACCTTGCAAAATACGACGTCATGCGTGCTGTACAGGGTCTGGTGACGATTCTCTACCTTGGCCTGACGACAATCGGCACGTCCTTGTGGATCCTTGGCAGGGGTAATAGTGCCGCTATTTGAAGCTTTGGGGTTTTCCCAGGTGACTGCCTTGCCGTCCTCAGCTGTATCAAGAGCCTGATACAGGGTTTTAAACATCAGGTCGGTGTCGGCCTTTTTGAACTTGCTGATTGGTGTGTCTTGCAGGAATCTCAGATTCGACTGCGCATAAACGGAAGATACCGCCGCAGTCATCAAAATACCGGCAACCAGAACTCGCTTCATATGTGCTCCCTTTAGTAGTGATGTTGTCGAAAAACCGCGATCTATCGTGCAAACACATACCTGTACGGGCGGATAGTCCATACAGGTACTATCTCAAGCTTGTCAGCCTATTCTACTCAATACGAATTTAATCGTTTGACAAGATAATGACTCGCGTTTGATTAAGATGCAAGCGTTTGCTTCTGCAAACACTGCAATACCGCAGAGACATCGCCTGCATTCCCAAGGCCCGTGCGGAATTGCGGATCGCATAGCATCCCTGCCAGTTCAGCCAATATCTGCAAATGATCACGCGTCGTCCTGACTGGCAACAATAAAACAAACAGTTCGGAAACCGGCTGCTCATCAGGCGCGGAGAAATCAAGCGGCGCATGCAAACGCACGAAGGCCGCTATCGGTTGCTTGATACCTGCCACCTGCGCATGCGGAATCGCCACACCGCTACCGAGTCCGGTGCTATCCATGTTTTCGCGCTCGTATAATTTTTGATAAACCAGTGCGCGATTGATGTGGCAATTGCGTTCCAGCAGTCCGGCGATCAAGGCGAAAGCCTGCAGTTTATTTGCCGCACGCAGGTCCAGAAAAATATTTTCCGGCAACAGGTATTGAGAAAAGGTATTCATCAGCACGACAGGTATTCCGAAGCCCGCAGGCAATCGGCAACCATAGCGCTTAAGGTGTAAAAATTTTGTAAAAACTGCCCTGCTGTCGCCCTTGTTTATACGATCCCGGTAATCTTTATATGGCGTTTACGTTTAGGTGCTTATCTTTTAGAAAATTTTTATATCGCAATTGCTAATCTGTTTCGCATCTCAACGACCTTGCAGGTTTCCATGAACCGCAGCACCTTGATGCAAACAGAAGTCCCGATATTGATACGAGACACTGTCACACGAAATAAAGCACCACTCCTCGTCACATCCCACCCAGCTGCTGCCAGCAGCTCGCCAGCGCCAGTCACTGCGCAAACACCCGTCATCATAGAAAAGCAAACGCAGCCGCATGAGTGCCTGATGCTGCTCACCATCAGCGCCGATTGCGTCGCCGAACTCAGGCACCTGGTGATGCGCACCTGCGGCGAATGGATAGTGTTCATGCGTACCCAACCCATTGCACATGCCAGCAAGATGAAGGTCTGGCTATGCCTCAGCAATCCGGCTACGGAACTGGTCATGAATGCGGTGATGCGCGCCTTGCCAAGTGCAGAGTTCGGCAAAATCACCTACGCCTGATCCATCTTTCATCCTTGACAGAGAGAATTTGCAATGACTTCCTTTACAGGTATTTGGGTACCTATCGTCACCCCCTTCAAAAATGGCGAAGTCGATTTGCCGGTTGCGCAAAAGCTGGCCGACGAATTGATCAATCAGGGCATACATGGTTTGGTAGTGTGCGGGACGACAGGCGAAGCAGCGGCACTGGACGACATCGAACAAGCCACTTTGCTGGCGGCGATCAATGAAGTGGCCGACAAACGTTGTCCGCTTGCGATGGGCATCAGTGGCAGCAGCACGCGCACGGTGGCAGAGAAAGTGAAGCGATTTAATCGCCATGCCCCTGCCGCCTACTTATTGTCTGCGCCATCTTATGTGCGGCCGTCGCAGCAAGGCATCCTGTGGCACTTCCAGGCCGTCGCGGCGCAGACCGAAGCCCCTATCATCATCTACAACATCCCGGCGCGCACCGGCGTGAATATCGAAGCAGCGACCATTGCCGCCCTCGCCCAGGATGAGCGCTTTGCAGCCGTCAAGGAAAGCAGCGGGCAACTCTCGCAGGTCAAGGACATCCTCGACCATACCAGGCTGCAATTGCTGTCAGGCGATGACGCACTGTTGCTCAGTACCCTGATGCTGGGCGGTCACGGTGCGATATCGGCCGCCGCACATATACGGCCGGATCTCTTCGTGCATTTGTACGACCTGACCCGGACCGGAAGAAACGAGGAAGCGGCTGAATTATTCAATGCCTTGCTGCCCTTGATACGCCTGCTGTTTTCCGAACCGAATCCGGGCCCGGTCAAAGCAGCATTGGCGCTACAGGGGAAGTTGCGCGAAACCTTGCGCTTGCCGATGACGCCGATGTCTGTCGCCGGCAAGGAAAAACTCGCGCTTGCCTTGCAGGATGTGATGGACCTGCAAGTTGAAAACAATAGCCCGGCACTGCTTGCCGGACGCGCGCAATTTATACAAGACGTTTATAAATCCAGCGCATCTTTTTAGAAATTTTTTACATGCTGACGAATAAGCTGGCGTCCGCAGTATCAACTTCAATTAACAGGAAAGGCAGCATGAAACAATTAATCCTCGTCGTCGCCATCGCCGCAGCATTTACCGCCAGCATTGCGCATGCAGAAGACAGCAAGCCGGACAATGAAATCAGCTTCAACGCCGCGGTGGTCTCCGACTATCGTTATCGCGGCATCTCGCAAACGCGCCTGCAACCGGCACTGCAAGGCGGTGCTGACTATGTCCACAATCCAAGCGGCTTCTATGCCGGCACCTGGCTCTCGACCATCAAATGGGTCAAGGATGGCGGTGGCAGCGGTGACGTGGAAGTCGATGTCTATGGCGGCAAGCGCGGCGAACTGGGCAAGAATGTGACATACGACCTCGGCGTATTGACCTATGTCTATCCATCGAACGGCTTGAATCCGAATGCGAACACCACCGAAGTCTATGGCCAGCTCGGCTATGGCCCGGCCTATATCAAGTACTCGCATTCAGTGACGAATCTGTTCGGCTTTGTCGACAGCAAAAATAGCGGCTATCTCGATATAGGTGCCAACCTCGATATCAGCAATGGCTACATCCTCAACCTGCATGCCGGCCATCAAAAGGTTGCTGGCGATAATGCCGGTGTCAGCAATGACAGGCTCAGCTATACCGACTGGAAAGTCGGCGTCAGCAAGGATTTCGGACTGTTTACCGGTGCACTGGCTTATATCGGCACGGATGCCGACAAGTCCGCTTATGCCTCGCCGGTCAATGGCAAATTCATGGGCAAGGATGCCCTTATCCTGACTATCAGCAAAACCTTTTGAAACGCTAAGTAAGCGGTGCAGCAGCGCCCATGCCGGGCGGCAAGCTGCACCGCCGGCAGGAACTGCCTCTGTATATAGATAGTCTTACTGTCATCACCCTCGCTTTGTCATGCCGCGGATCGCGCCCTGCTGTTACAGTCGGTAACATGAAAGGGTCAACTAGCCTTGTCCACCGGTCGTTTTATATCCGTGGGACTGGTACGATCTATCCATCGCGTAACCGCTGACAGGTGCAAGCAATGAAAGCTGGCAAGAATATATTCACCACGACGATGTCTTCGTCGCTGATCTGCAGTTTGCTGGCGCTCGCCGTCTTAGGCAAAAGCACGGAAAGCCGGGCGGCAGACCTGGGCTTCGGTAGCGCAGCAATCATGGCGCAGAATTCAGTGGGCAATGCTTACAGGCCACCAAGCGCAGATCAAATCATACAAATGGTGGCACCGGTCGCACTCTTCCCGGACAAACTGTTGGCACAGGTATTGGCGGCAGGCATGTATCCGGAACAAATCACTGCAGCCGATCAATTGCTAAAACAAAATCCATCGCTGCAAGACGCCGCACTCGACAATGTCGTCAGTCGGCAAGCCTGGGATGTCAGCGTCAAATCACTGACCGCCTTCCCGGCCGTATTGAGCCAGCTGGCCGGTAATATCCGCTGGAGCGCAGCCTTGGGCAACACCTACGCGAATGCGCCGAACGATGTGATGAACGCGGTGCAGACCCTGCGCCTGCGCGCACTACAGTCCGGCAAGCTGAAAAGCAGCCGCGAAATACGTGTCACCGCCATCCCCTACCAGCCACCTCCGCCCGAGTATGCGGATGATGAAGCCTATTACGTCGTGGCACCGCCGTCGCAGATCATTTCCATCGATTCGGCCCAGCCCGATGTCGTGTATGTGCCAGAGTACAATCCGGCACTGGTGTATGGCGCTCCCCTCCCGGTCTATCCGAATTATGTCTACCGTCCCGGCTATGGCTCGATTGCGGGCAGCATCATTTCCTTCAATATCGGCATCATCGTCGGCTCCGCACTCAGCCATCACGGCGACTGGGGCTGGCATCCATGGGGCATGAATTGGGGCGGCCATGGTCCGCACTACGGTTATCAGCAGGGTTGGCGCAGGCCGGCGGTGATCTATAACAATTCTGTGTATGCGCCGCGCTCCAGTATCACCATTAACCGCAATTACGGTACACGCATCACCACCAGGCCGATGGCACCTGCCAACCGTGCGCCGGATGATGGACATGGTCCGCGTCCGAACTATGGCAATGACCATGCGCCGAGGCCCGGGCAGCAAATGACGCGACCGCATTTTTCGCCTGGCGATATGCAGCCGGGTGCGCGTCCTCCCGGCAATGCCGGGCAACATCGCCCCGAACGCCAGCAAGGCAACCCGCGTCCGCGCTCTGAAACCGGCGAAAGATTGAATTCCGGTGGCAGGCGCGACGCCCCGCCAGGCACACTGTCGAGCACGGGACGGCCACCGTCACACGCCGAACGGCCGCCAACACTGCGTTCCAATGATGTACAACGCAGTGGCGTACACCGCCCGCCTGAATCCCGCCATGAATCGCGGCAGGATTTCAGGCAGCAGGCACCGCAGCATATGCAAACCGAACGGCGGCAGTCAGCCGGCCAGGATCGTCCGCGTCCGGCACCACAGCAGGAACGTCGCGATGGCAGATAGGCGCAGATAAGCACGCGCTCGGGGCTGTTATCATGGCGGCTGTTACAGCAAAGTTCCTGGCGCATATGAATCATCCTTCCGCCTCATGGCAAACACGTTTTATCCAGTTGGCAACCGAAGCAGCCGGCGATGACGGCGCGCACGACATCAATCATTTGCACCGCGTCTGGCAAACCGCAGAAACCCTGTTGGCCGACCATCCGGAAGCGGATGCACTGGTGGTCCAGGCGGCCTGCTATCTGCATGACCTGGTCAACCTGCCGAAGAACGATCCACAGCGCCACCTGGCTTCACGCCAGGCGGCCGAACTGGCCTGCCGCGAACTGGCAGCGATGAATTTCCCGGCCGATAAACTGCCGGCGCTGAGCCATGCGATCGAAGCGCATAGCTTTTCCGCCGCAATTACACCGACCACGATAGAAGCACGCATAGTGCAGGATGCCGACCGGCTGGATGCCCTCGGCGCAGTGGGACTGGCACGCCTGTTTTATATCGCCGGGCGCATGGGTAGTGCATTGGCCCATCCGGACGATGCTGCCGGTGAGGCGCGCGAGCTGGATGACAAGCGTTACGCACTGGACCACATCGAAGTCAAACTCGCGACCCTGCCCGCCAGCATGCAAACCGAAGCCGGCCGCCGGCTGGGCGAACAAAGGCTGCAATGGTTATACGACTTCCGCAGCACCTTCCTGCAGGAATGGAATCCTTAGGCCACGAGCCAGGCTGCGCACCACTTTGACGCCCAGCCGCCGGGCCGCAGGCGGCGGCCGCTGCCTGCAATAGTGCATGTGCAAGTCCCATCTTTGCGCAAAAATCCGGTAAGCCACGATTCCGGCGACTGAAATCCACACTCCTGCACCAAGACTTCAAACGCACGCCCCATTCGAGGGCGAAAATGTTTCCCCTGCACCAATATCAGATAGGCAATCATCCAAATGGTGCGTGCGCTGTTCCGCATCTATTTCGACTCCCCGGCAAAGCCAGCCAAATAGCCTCCTTCCGGATTTTCAGCGATTGGCATGCATTCTGCTAAAGCAAGCAGGCGGTCCCGTACTCACATTTACTCTTCCTTTCACTGAAGGAGCACTTCATGTCACGTCGCAACATCCTGAAAGCAACCGCACTTGGCGCGTTTACACTTGCAACTTCTTCCTGGCTTCCTTCCGCATTCGCCGCCGACACCATCAAGGTCGGCATCCTGCACTCCCTCTCCGGCACCATGGCAATCTCTGAAACTTCGTTGAAAGACGTGGCTTTGATGACGATTGATGAAATCAATGCCAACGGTGGTGTGATGGGTAAAAAGCTGGAAGCCGTTATCGTCGATCCGGCTTCCAACTGGCCTTTGTTCGCTGAAAAAGCGCGACAGCTGATTTCGCAGGACAAGGTCTCCGTCGTCTTCGGCTGCTGGACCTCGGTCTCACGCAAATCAGTACTGCCGGTCTTCAAGGAGTTGAACAGCCTCTTGTTTTACCCGGTCCAGTATGAAGGTGAAGAACTTGAAAAAAATGTCTTCTACACCGGTGCAGCACCTAACCAGCAAGCCATCCCTGCCACTGAATACCTGATGTCGAAAGAAGGCGGCGGTGCCAAACGCTTCGTGCTGCTCGGCACCGATTATGTCTACCCGCGCACCACCAACAAGATCCTGCGTGCCTTCCTGCATAGCAAGGGTGTGAGGGATTCCGATATCGATGAAGTCTATACACCGTTCGGCCATTCCGATTACCAAACCATCGTCGCCAATATCAAAAAATTCTCGGCAGGCGGCAAGACAGCGGTGATTTCCACCATCAACGGCGACTCGAATGTGCCCTTCTACAAGGAGCTCGGCAACGCAGGCCTGAAAGCAACCGATGTCCCTGTGGTTGCCTTCTCGGTCGGTGAAGAAGAATTGCGCGGCGTCGACACCAAGCCGCTGGTAGGCCACCTGGCTGCATGGAATTACTTTGAATCGGTCAAGAACCCGGTCAATGCCGGCTTCATTAAAAAATGGAAGGACTACGCAGTCGCGAAAAAATTGCCGAATGCCAAAACCGTTGTGACCAACGATCCGATGGAAGCAACCTATGTCGGCCTGTATATGTGGAAGCAAGCGGTTGAAAAAGCCAAGTCCACGGATACCGACAAAGTGATCGCAGCGATGGCCGGTCAAACCTTCAAGGCACCATCCGGTTACACGCTGGAGATGGATAAAACCAATCACCACCTGCACAAACCGGTGATGATCGGCGAAATCAAGGCGGATGGTCAGTTCAATGTGGTTAACAAAACCAAGACCACCATCCGTGCGCAACCATGGAGCCCGTATATCCCGGGTAACGAAGGCAAGCAAAAACTGTAATCGGACCAACGCAGGCCCCGCTATCCCGCAGCGCCTGCGTGTATGACATTGCGCCGGACGGAGTGAATGATCATTCCTGTCTTGCGCAATCCATTCCATACCTGAAGCTCATTTGGCATTGATCTCACGATCTGTGTTCAGGACTTTCCGCCTTGTTACACCATGAAAAAATCATGAGACTGCTCCCCAGAATTCTCGCCCTCGGCATGCTGAGCCTGTGGCTATGCACACAAGCCATCAGCGCCCATGCGGCCATCGACCCGGCCTTGCTCAAGCCCTTGGCCGGTGACGATCCAGATGCACGTATCGCCGCAGTGACGGAAATTGCCGCGCTGGCGAATCAGGATGCACAAAAGATACTGCAAGCCATCAATAACGATGCGCTGTATGCGACGCCTGCCGGCGATGTGTTCATCATTGACGGCAGTGACGCCTTCAATCCGGCCACCGATAAAACCGGCCCTGCACCTGACGATGCGGAAGGCATTACCGTCAACAACCGTTTGCGTGGTGCAGTGGAAGGCGCCTTGTCCGGCCTCCAACTGTTTGCGCAAGACCGGAATGCCCGCCTGACAGCCGCCAATGACTTGCTGAAAACCGCCGACCCGGCGCAAATCCCGCTGATCAACAAGGCGCTGGAAAAAGAAAGCGATCCTGCCATCAGGGAGTTGCTGCAACAGGTCGTGGCAACCGCCAATTTGCATGCGCCCGATGCAGCCACACGCCAGGCGGCGGTCAAGACCCTCGCCAACACCAGCAACGCCAGCTTGAAACCGATACTGGAACAGATGCTGGCAAAGAATCCTGACGGCAGCTATGTCGAGCCGGATGCCGGTGTACGCAGCGAAGCCGTGAATACCCTGTCGGCACTGAATCGTCACCTCACCATCACGGAATTCGTCGGTAAACTGTTTTACGGCATTTCGCTCGGCAGTGTCCTGCTGCTGGCAGCCCTCGGCCTGGCGATCACCTTCGGCCTGATGGGCATTATCAATATGGCGCACGGCGAATTGCTGATGATAGGTGCGTACACCACCTATGTCTGCCAACTGGTGTTCCGTAAATTCTTTCCCGAAGCGATCGACGCATACCTGCTGGTCGCCCTGCCCGCCGCCTTCATCGTGGCCGCTGCGGTCGGCATCGCGCTGGAACGCCTGGTAATACGCTGGCTCTACGGTCGGCCGCTCGAAACCTTGCTGTGCACCTGGGGCATCAGCCTGATCCTGATGCAAGGTGTGCGCTCCATCTTTGGTGCGCAAAACGTTGAAGTCGCCAATCCGAGCTGGATGTCGGGCGGCGTCACGGTACTCGGTTCGCTCGTGCTTTCCTATAACCGTATCGTGATCATCTTCTTCGCGCTCTTCGTTGTGCTGGCAGTCTGGCTGATCCTGAACAAAACGCGGCTCGGCCTGTTTGTGCGCGCCGTCATGCAAAACCGCCGGATGGCGGCTTGTGTCGGCGTCTCCACCGGCAAGATAGACATGATGACCTTCGGCCTCGGCTGCGGCATTGCCGGGCTGGGCGGTGTCGCGCTGTCGCAACTGGGCAATGTTGGGCCGGACCTCGGCCAGGGCTATATCGTCGATTCCTTCATGGTGGTGGTGCTGGGCGGCGTCGGTCAACTGGCCGGCACCGTGATCGCCGCCTTCGGCCTCGGTGAAGTCAACAAATTCCTCGAACCGGTTGCCGGCGCAGTACTCGCCAAAATCGCGATCCTGGTCTTCATCATCATCTTTATCCAAAAACGTCCGCAAGGCCTGTTTGCACTGAAAGGCAGGAGCGTGGAATGACTACCATCCTGAAACCTTCCCTCTTCTCACGTCCGGCCTGGATCGGTATCGTCTTCTGCGCCGTCGTACTGGCCTTGCTGCCGATCATGAACCTGTGCTTTCCGGCCGATCATGCGCTGCATATTTCCAGCTATACCATCGCACTGGTGGGCAAGTTCATGTGCTATGCCATGGCGGCACTGGCATTGGACCTGGTGTGGGGTTATACCGGCATCCTGTCGCTCGGCCACGGCGTCTTCTTTGCCCTCGGCGGTTATGCACACGGCATGTATTTGATGCGCTCCATCGGTCGTGATGGCGTGTATCAAAGCAATCTGCCGGACTTCATGGTCTTCCTGAACTGGAAGGAATATCCATGGTATTGGTGGATGACCGAGCATTTCTGGTTCGCGATGCTGCTGGTGGTATTGGTGCCTGGCTTGCTGGCCTTTATCTTCGGTTACTTTGCATTCCGTTCGCGCATCAAGGGCGTGTATTTCTCCATCATCACGCAAGCGATGACCTTCGCCTTCATGCTGCTGTTCTTCCGTAACGATACTGGCTTCGGCGGCAATAACGGCTTCACCGATTTCAAACGCATACTCGGCTTTACCATCACCGATCCATCGACCAAGGCCGTACTCTACCTGGTCACGCTGGCTTTCCTGCTGGCCGCCCTGTTCGTGTGCCGTGCCATCGTGACCTCGAAACTGGGCCGCGTATTGCAAGGCGTGCGTGATTCGGAATCGCGCCTGATGTTCATAGGCTACAACCCCTTGTGGTTCAAATTGTTTGTCTGGACCCTGTCGGCTGTCGTTTGCGGCATTGCCGGTGCCTTGTATGTGCCGCAAGTCGGCATCATCAATCCATCTGAAATGTCCCCGGCCAATTCGATTGAAATGGTGATCTGGGCGGCGGTTGGCGGACGCGGTTCACTGCTCGGTCCGATCATTGGCGCCTTCACCGTCAATGGCCTGAAAAGCTGGTTCACCGCCGCTTTCCCTGACTTGTGGCTATACGCGCTGGGCCTGATCTTCATCTTCGTGACGCTCTTCATGCCGCAAGGCATCCTCGGCCTCGTCAAAAAATTCAAAAAACAAGAGGCCGCAACATGAGCGAACTCGGATCTGAAAAAATGCGCCGCAGCGAACCATCTGACCGGCCTGATGATAGTGAATACGCCGAATACGGCGTGACCTATTCACGCCTGAAACCGGAAGGCCTGGATACCGCGCATGGCGTCATCCTCTACCTGGAAGACATCACTGTCTCGTTTGACGGCTTCAAGGCGATCAACAAACTGAACCTGGATATTTCAGTCGGTGAACTGCGCTGCATCATCGGCCCGAATGGTGCCGGCAAGACCACGATGATGGATGTCATTACCGGCAAAACACGACCGACTTCCGGCACCGCCTTCTTTGGCCAGAGCATAGACCTGACCAAGCTGACCGAGTATGAAATTGCACATGCCGGCATAGGCCGTAAGTTCCAGCGCCCCACCGTATTCGAACAGCACACGGTATTCGAAAACCTGGAACTGGCGATGAAGATGGACAAGCGCGTCAAGACCACGCTCTTTGCGCGCCTGAACTCGGAACAGATAGGCAAGATTGAAGAAATCCTCAAGCTGATCCGCCTCAACGGGCAGGAACACCGTATTGCCGGCCTGCTCTCACACGGGCAAAAGCAATGGCTGGAAATCGGCATGTTGCTGATGCAGGAACCACAATTGATCCTGCTGGATGAACCGGTAGCCGGTATGTCCGATGCAGAAACCGCCCGTACTGCCGAATTGCTCAATGAGTTGCGCGGCAAGCACTCGATCATGGTGGTGGAACACGATATGGGCTTCGTCGAAGAAATTGCGCAAGGCGACAAGGTAACCGTGCTGCATGAGGGTTCGGTGCTGGCCGAAGGCAGCATGCAACAGGTGCAGGCCGATGAGCGCGTAATCGAAGTGTATTTGGGACGATAAAGACATGCTGCAAGTTAATCAATTGAACCAATACTACGGCGCGGCACATACGCTGCGCGGCATCTCGCTATCGGTGGAGAAAGGCAAATGCCTGTCCCTGCTCGGTCGCAACGGCGTCGGTAAAACCACGCTGCTGAAATGCCTGATGGGCGTGTTGCCGGTGGCCGCCGGCAATGTCAGCCTGGACGGTCGCGACATTACCAAACTGAAACCACATCAACGTGCCGCTCTCGGTATCGCTTATGTACCGCAAGGACGCGAAATCTTTGCGCGCCTGACCGTCGAAGAAAACCTGCTGATGGGCATGGCAACCAAATCCGGCAAGAAAGCTTCTGTAATCAAGGGCGAAGTGTATGAACTGTTCCCGGTCCTGAAAGAAATGCTGCACCGGCGCGGTGGCGACCTGTCCGGCGGACAACAGCAGCAATTGGCGATTGCGCGTGCCTTGCTGGCCGAACCCAAGCTGATCATCCTGGACGAGCCGACCGAAGGCATACAACCGTCGATCATCAAGGATATCGGTCGTGTCATCAGCCTGTTACGTGAGCGTGGTGATATCGGCATCCTGCTGTGCGAACAATACTTCGACTTCGCGCGTGAACTGGCAGATACCTTCGTCGTGCTGTCGCGCGGTGAAGTTGTCGCTTCCGGCAGCCAACAAGAGATGGATGACGACAACGTCAAGAAACACCTGGCCGTATAAATTGCAGCAAACCGATCATTTTGAACTTCACCAGTCAACCAACCTTGCATGAAACGCCTGAGCGATACGAGCAGCGCCATCACCCATACGAACAAGAGCGGAATCGCGTCTTTTCGTAATGACCAGGCGCGACTATCACTGGCATTCACTGACGATGCAGGCACCACCCGCATGACCGAACGCAGTCACTTCGGCCCCTTGCGCGTACAAAAGACGCTCTACCCGGAACATCCGGCCGTATGCCACGCCATCATCGTGCACCCGCCCGGTGGCATCGTCGGCGGCGACCAATTGACCATCACGGCGCGGGTCGGCGACCGTGCGCATGCGCTGCTGACCACGCCCGGTGCCGGCAAGTGGTACCGCGCCAACGGCCAGCTGTCACAGCAACAGGTCAGCCTCGAAGTCGGGGCGGATGCCGCGCTGGAATGGCTGCCGCAGGAAACCATCTTCTTCAATGAAGCCGATGTCCGGCTCGAACACAATGTGACGCTGGCTGCCGATGCCCGTTATATCGGCGGCGAAATCCTTTGCTTCGGCCGCACCGCATCCGGCGAAACCTTCGACAGTGGCCGCGTGGCGCAACGTACCAGCATCCGTCGTGGCGGCAAATTGCTGTGGTTTGAACAAGGTGCCTTGCAGGCTCGCAGTACGTCGATGCACAGCCCTTTGTCGCTGGCCGGCTACACCGTTTGCGCCACGCTGATCGCGGTCGGCAAGACCATGAATGGGGCTTTCCTCAACGAGCTGCGTGAAGAATCCAGCGCACTGGCGCAAGGCGGCCGCAGCGGTGCCACGCAAATGAAACAAGTGCTGGTAGCACGTTACCTCGGGCATTCAAGTGAAACCGCCCGCCTCTGGATGACACGCGCATGGCAGCGCATACGTCCCGAATTAATGCAACGCGATGCGGTCATCCCGCGCATCTGGAACACCTAGCTTTGGAGCACACATGGAACTGACCCCGAGAGAAAAAGATAAATTGCTGATCTTTACCGCCGCCTTGCTGGCGGAACGACGCCAGGCGCGCGGCCTGAAACTGAACTATCCGGAAGCGATCGCACTGATCACGGCCGCCATCATGGAAGGTGCACGCGATGGCAAGACCGTCGCAGAACTCATGTCGGACGGCGCAAAAATCCTGACACGCGCCGATGTAATGGAAGGCGTGGCGGAAATGATTCCGGACATCCAGGTAGAAGCCACCTTCCCCGACGGCAGCAAGCTGGTCACCGTGCACCATCCGATTCCCTGAGCGCCGATTACGAAAGAGGAAACCATATGATCCCAGGAGAAATGTTGGTGGAACCCGGCGACATCGAACTCAATGTCGGTCGCGCCACCGCTACTGTCAAGGTTGCCAATAGCGGCGACCGTCCGATCCAGGTCGGTTCGCATTTTCATTTTTATGAAACCAATCCGGCGCTGAAATTTGACCGCGCAATCGGCTATGGCATGCGCCTGAATATCACCGCCGGTACCGCCGTGCGCTTTGAGCCGGGCCAGGAACGCACGGTCGAGCTGGTTGCACTGGCCGGCGACCGCAAGGTCTATGGCTTCAACGGCAAAGTCATGGGTGCGCTGGATAAGAAGGAAGGCAAATAATGAGCAAGATATCGCGTCAGGCTTATGCCGAAATATTCGGCCCGACCACCGGCGACCGTTTGCGTTTGGCAGATACCGAATTATTCATTGAAATCGAAAAGGACTTCACCACCTACGGCGAAGAAGTGAAGTTCGGCGGCGGCAAGGTGATTCGCGACGGCATGGGCCAGTCGCAACGCAATTACAAGGATGTGATGGATACCGTCATCACGAATGCCGTCATCGTCGAACATTGGGGTATCGTTAAAGCCGATATCGGCCTCAAGGGCGGCAAGATTGCCGGCATCGGCAAGGCCGGTAATCCGGACATCCAGCCGGATGTCACGATGGCAATTGGCGGCGCCACTGAAATCATCGCCGGCGAAGGCATGATCGTCACGGCCGGCGGCGTGGATACCCACATCCACTTCATTTGCCCGCAACAGATAGAAGAAGCATTGATGAGCGGCGTCACCACCATGATAGGCGGCGGCACCGGCCCCGCTGTCGGCACTGCCGCCACCACCTGTACGCCCGGCCCCTGGCATATCCATTCGATGTTGTCGGCGGCCGATGCCTTCCCGATGAACCTGGGTTTCCTCGGCAAAGGCAATGTCAGCCTGCCGACGCCATTGGAAGAACAGATCCACGCCGGTGCCATCGGCCTCAAGCTGCATGAAGACTGGGGTTCGACCCCGGCCGCAATCGACAATTGCCTGTCAGTTGCAGACCGCCTCGACGTGCAAGTGGCGATCCATAGCGATACCTTGAACGAAGGTGGTTTCCTCGAACACACACTGGCCGCCTTCAAGGATAGAACTATCCACACTTTCCATACCGAAGGTGCCGGCGGCGGCCATGCGCCCGACATCATCGCCGCCGTCGGCCAGGCCAATGTCTTGCCGTCCTCCACCAATCCGACCCGGCCCTTTACTGTCAATACGCTGGATGAGCATCTGGACATGCTGATGGTCTGCCATCACCTGGATCCTGCGATTGCCGAAGACGTCGCCTTCGCCGAATCCCGTATCCGGCGCGAAACGATAGCCGCCGAAGACATCCTGCATGACATCGGCGCGATCTCGATGATGTCGTCCGATTCGCAGGCCATGGGACGGGTCGGCGAAGTCATCATGCGCACCTGGCAAACCGCACACAAAATGAAGGTGCAGCGCGGCTCACTGGCAGGCGACCCGGCGCGCAATGACAACTTCCGCGTCAAACGCTATATCGCCAAATACACCATCAACCCGGCCATCACGCATGGGATTTCACATGTGGTCGGCTCGCTCGAAGTCGGCAAGGTGGCCGATATCGTCCTGTGGAAACCGGCCTTCTTCGGCGTCAAGCCATCGATGATCCTGAAAAGCGGGATGATTGCCGCGGCCCAGATGGGTGATCCGAATGCCTCGATCCCGACGCCGCAACCGGTGCATTACAGGATGATGTTCGGTGCCTATGGCGGCGGCCTGAAGACATCGATGACCTTCGTCTCACAATCAGCCTTTGATGCCGGCATAGGCGACATGCTGAAACTGAACAAGCCGGTGGTCGCAGTCAAGAATATGCGTCATCTGCGCAAACGCGACATGATCCACAACAGCGCGACGCCGAAAATGGAAGTCGATTCGGAAACCTATGAAGTGCGTGCCGATGGCGAGCTGCTGGTATGTGAACCGGCCAAGATCCTGCCTCTGGCACAACGCTACTTTTTATTTTAAAACCATCATGCTGACCCTTAATACCAAACTGGAAAAAGCCGATCAAATCGACGGTGAACTGATCCTGCCCTACGACCAGCGTGAAAAAAGCCGCTTGCGCGCGACCATGGTTTCGGGTGAAGACGTTGCTGTTTTCACTGTGCGCGGCACTATCCTGCGTGATGGCGATATCTTGCGCGGCGATGACGGCCGCATCGTTAAGATCACCGCCGCCAAGGAACCGACCTATCGCGTCGAAGCCCTGAGTCCGCACCAGCTATTGCGTTGCGCCTTCCATCTCGGCAATCGCCATACCCAGGCACAGATCGGCAATGGCTTCCTGCGCATACGCAAGGACGCGGTGCTGAAGGAAATGCTGGAGGGCCTGGGTGCAAAGGTAGAGGAAGAACTGGCCGCGTTCGAACCGGAGTCCGGTGCTTATGGCGGCGGCCATCACCATCACGGTGACGATGGTCATCATCCGTTGGCGCCGATTCCGTTGCGGCAAAAGATCCATCGCCCGAGCGACAAGGCGGAATAAGGAAGTATCGATATGCAAGCCCAGGCCCTGCTCCACCTGCTGCAACTGAGTAGCCCGTCGCTGCCGATAGGCGCGTACAGCTATTCGCAGGGACTGGAGGCAGCCATTGAAAACGGCACGGTAAAGGATGAGGTCGGTGCCAGGCGCTGGATTATCGATGTATTGCATGAGGTAGTGGCGCGCTTTGAAGCACCGGTGCTGTGGCGCTTGCTGCAGGCATTTGAAACCCGGGATGCGGCTGCGGTGGAAAGCTGGACCGAACGTTTCATCGCCGCACGCGATACTGCCGAGTTCCGGGCCGAGACCATACAGATGGGTTATTCGCTCGGCAAGTTATGCAGCGACCTGCAACTGGGTGATGCTGAAATGCTGGCACTGTTACAGGCGCAAACCGAGGTACCGCTGCCGACTGCGCTGGCTTATGCCGCGGTAACGCTCAAGGTGCCGGCGGAAGCGGCCTTGCTTGGCATGCTGTTTTCTTGGGCTGAAAACCAGGTATTGGTGTGTGTGAAATCGGTACCGCTGGGCCAGGTTGCCGGGCAACGTTTGCTGCTGTCCTTGCAAGCCGAACTGGAAGTCGCGGCACAAGTGGCGCAGCAGTTGCCGGATGAAGAATTATCGAACTGGTCGCCAGGATTATCGCTGCTGTCGATGCAGCATGAAGTGCAGTACAGCCGTCTGTATCGTTCTTGAACTCGTTCCCCGAATTAAATTTTTGATTGATAAAATTATGAGTAATCCTTCCTCCCCCAATCCACTCCGCGTCGGTATCGGCGGCCCTGTCGGTTCCGGCAAAACGGCGCTGTGCGAAATGCTATGCAAACGCATGCGCGACAACTACGACATGGCTGTCATCACGAATGACATCTACACCAAGGAAGACATGGAAATCCTGCTGCGCGCCGATGCGCTGCCGGCGGAACGCCTGATGGGTGTGGAAACCGGTGGCTGTCCGCATACGGCGATCCGCGAGGATGCATCGATCAACCTGGAAGCCATTGCACGCATGAGCGCCGACTTTCCCGACCTCGACCTGATCCTGGTGGAATCAGGCGGCGATAACCTGGCGGCGACCTTCAGCCCGGAATTGTCCGACCTGACCATTTACGTGATCGACGTTGCCGGCGGCGAAAAAATCCCGCGCAAAGGCGGCCCCGGCATCACGCGTTCGGATTTATTGATCATCAATAAAACCGACCTCGCACCCTATGTCGGTGCCAACCTCGACATCATGGCGCAGGATGCCAAGCGGATGCGCGGCGAGCGCCCATTCGTCTTCACCAATTTACGCAGCGGTGACGGTGTCGAAACCGTCATCGAATACATCCGCAAGCAAGGCTTGCTGGATGAAAAGCGCAAGAACTAATTCTTTCATTTTTATACCATTCGAATCGATTTACCCGAAGGAGCCAAACATGTTTTCCCTCTCAAATAAAGCCGCCGCGCGCATCGGTGTATTTGCCCTTGGCTGCCTCGCAGTCGGCAGTGCACTCGCCCATCCCGATCATCCGGAAACCATGATGAATAGCACCATGAGTTTCAGTTCCGGCTTTTCCCATCCGTTCTCCGGCATTGATCACCTGCTGGCCATGCTCGCCGTCGGCCTGTGGGCGACGCAACTCAAACGCTCGGCTTTATGGGTCTTGACGCTGGCCTTTCCATTGATGATGGTGGCCGGTGCCTTGCTGGCGATGAGTGGCTTCCAGTTGCCAGCGGTGGAAAGCGGTATCGCCGCTTCGGTGGCAGTACTGGGATTGTTGATTGCCTTCGCCGTCAAGATGCCGCTATGGGCCAGCACCGCCATTGTTTCCGTGTTCGCGCTGTTCCATGGCTATGCACACGGTAGCGAATTGCCACACGGTTCATCGGCGGCGCTATATGGTGCCGGCTTCGTGCTCGCTACCGCGCTGTTGCACGCCACCGGCCTGCTCATCGGCCTGGTTGCCGGCAAACAAATGGCGGACAAAGTGGTGCGTATAGGTGGTGCCGGTATTGCAGCAGTCGGCACTTATTTGTTGACAGCGGTTTGATTCAAAGCGGCTGCAGGAGGCGATAGCCGACCGCAGTCTCGGTCAGCAGGTAACGCGGCTGGGCCGGATCGTCTTCCAGCTTTTGCCGCAAATGTCCCATATAAATGCGCAGGTAGTGGCCGCTCTCGGAATGCGAAGGCCCCCACACCTCGCGCAGCAATTGCGGATTGGTGACAACGCGACCGGCATTTGCCACCAGTACGCTTAACAGCCGATACTCGGTCGGCGTCAGGTGCACCATCTGGTTCGCCTTGGTTACCAGCCGCGCATTCAAGTCAACCTTGACATCGCCGAAGCTGAAACTGCCTTGTGCATCGCCGTCGACCCGGCGATGCCGCCGTATCGTCGAACGCACGCGCGCCAGCAATTCACCAACGCCAAATGGTTTGATCAGGTAATCGTCGGCCCCCGCATCCAGCGCCTTGATCTTGTCACCTTCGCTGACACGTGCTGACAGCACGATGATGGGGACCGGCGACCATGCACGGATGTCGGCAATGAAGTCCATGCCGTCGCCATCCGGCAAGCCGAGGTCGAGGATGATCAGGTTAGGCTTGCGCGTACCGGCATCGATCAGGCCGCGCTTCATGGTTTCCGCCTCATAGACATGCCAGCCCTCTTCCTCCATCGCGGCGCGCACAAAGCGCCGGATTTGCGGCTCATCTTCGACCAGCAAGGCTATCGGTACTGATTCACTCATGATGTCTGGTTCTGTAGTTCGCCTTCATCCAGGTCCGGCATGGCGGGAGGCGTGCCCAAAGGCAGGGTAAAGATAATGGCGGCACCACCCTGCGGCGAATGTCCGCCACGGATAGTGCCATGGTGTGCTTCTATGATGGCGCGGCAAATCGCCAGGCCCAAACCGACGCCCGGCGTCGCCGATTCGCGCTCACCACGGGTGAATTTTTCAAAGATAGCTTCTTCCTGGCCGGGTGGCAAACCGGGACCGTTGTCATAGACTGCGACATCCAGGTATTGCCCGCTGAGTTCGGCGGCAATCGTTATCTGCGAACCGGCCGGCGTGTATTTGCTCGCATTCTCCAGCAAATTGCACAGCACGCGCTCGATCAGTACTGCATCGAAATTCACCAGCGGCAAGCCTGGTGCCAGCCGGGTATGTACCTGATGCCTGCCGAGCAGTGATTGCACCGCGCGCAAGGAACTGCCGACCACTTCTTCGAATTGTTGCCACTGCAGGTTCAGCTTGACCTCGCCACTCTGTATGCGCGCCATATCGAGCAGATTGGTCACCAGGTTCCCCATGCGCAAGGCTTCTTCATGCAAGGCATGCGCCAGTTCCTGCTGTGCCGCAGCGAGCTCCGGCTTGGAGCGTGTCAAGGATTCGGACAATCCAACCAGTGCCGTCAATGGTGTACGCAAATCATGCGAAATCGCCGCCAGCAAGGAATTACGCAAACGTTCCGATTCCATGCGCAGCAAGGCATCCTGCGCCACTTCAATGTAATGCACGCGTTCCAATGCAATCGCCGCCAGCGCCGCAAAGGTATCCAGTTGCCGTCTTTGTTCCGGAATCAGCATCCAGCGCCGGTTCTCCGGCTTGATCGCCAGCACGCCGCGCGTGCGCATGGGTGCGACCAAAGGCAGGTAAAAATAGGCGCTGGCCGGCAAGGTATCGGTACCCATACCGGCCGGGGTGGCGCGATCGAAAGCCCATTGTGCGATGCCGATATCGAGTTCCTTGCTGTGCCCCTGTGCCGCCTGCAGGCGTGCTTCATCATTCGGCAGCAGCAATACGGCTTGCGCGCGGAAGGTACGCTGGATAAAGTTTTGCGTGGTTTCGAATACCTGCTCGGCCTGCAAGGCGCTGGAAAGTTCACGCGCAAATTCATACAAGGCACGCGCCCGCCCTTCACGCTGCGCCGCTATCCTGGCCTGGAAACGCAAGCCGGATGTCAGTTGCCCGACGATCAGGCCGACCACCAGCAAGACGGAAAAAGTCACCAGGTATTGCACATCGCTGACCGCGAAAGAAAAGCGCGGCGAAACAAAGAAGAAATCGAATACCGCCACACTGAGGAAAGCCGCCAGCACCGCTGGCCCGCGTCCAAAGCGCACCGCGATCAATACTTCAGCCAGCAGGAAGAGCATGACGATATTCGCCAGGTCCAGGTGCGGCATCATCGGCGTCGTAATCAGGGCGGTCAGGATACAGATCGCGACAGTCCATGCATACGGCATATACGGCGATTTGCCGCTATCCACCGCTTCATCATCCTGCGTACTGCCACCCTCGCGTGGCGCTGCCACTGCGGCTTCCCTGCTTTGGCGTTCGCCGGTTTCTATCAGGTCGATATCCGGCGCATAGTTGGCAATGCGCTGCGCATGCGGTGCGCGCCACGGCCAGCGTGAATGATTGCGGCCGAGGATGATGCGGGAGAAATTATGGCTGCGCGCATAGTTGACGATTTCACGCGCGATATCGTTACCGGGCAAGACTGCGGTAGTTGCACCGAGGTCCTGTGCCAGTTTCAGCGTCTTCAATATGCGTTCGCGTTCGGTCGGCGATAAGCGTTGCAATTGCGGCGTCTCGACATAGACCGCATGCCATTGCGCATTCAACTGGCCGGCCAGTTGTGCGGTACTGCGGATCACATGTTCGGCCCCGGCGCGCGGTCCTATGCAGGCCAGCAAATCGGAATCAGTTTTCCAGATTGCATTGATAGACTTTTCGACGCGATACGCCTGGACATCGTCCTCTACCCTATCCGCGGTACGGCGCAAGGCCAGCTCACGCAAGGCGATCAGATTGCCTTTGCGGAAAAAATTGCGCGATGCGCGTTCGGCTTGCTGCGGCTGGTAAACCTTGCCTTCTTTCAGGCGCGTCAGCAAATCATCGGCAGGGATATCGACCAGTACGATTTCATCGGCCTGGTCAAATACGGTATCCGGCAAGGTTTCCGCCACACGTATACCGGTAATGCCGCCGATGACATCATTCAGGCTTTCCAGGTGCTGCACGTTCACGGCGGTAAACACGTCGATGCCTGCACCCAACAACTCTTCCACATCCTGCCAGCGTTTCGGGTGACGTGAACCCGGCGCATTCGAATGCGCGAGTTCATCCACCAGGATCAAGGCCGGCTTGCGTGCCAGTGCGGCATCGATATCGAATTCAGCGATGATTTTGTCGCGGTAGGCGACGTCCTTGCGTGGCAGGATTTCCAGCCCGTCCAGCAAGGCTGCGGTTTCCTTGCGGCCGTGGGTTTCCACCAGGCCGACCACCACGTCCAGCTTTTCGCCTTGCATGCTGCGGGCGGCATTCAGCATTGCATAAGTCTTGCCGACCCCCGCCGAAGCGCCGAAATAAATACGCAGCTTGCCGCGTGACGCACGCCGGTCCTGCGCCTGCATTTGCGCCAGCAAGGTATCGGGATCAGGACGTTGGTGTTCGCTGGATGGCATGAGTTCTAACGGTGGTCAGGCATCGATTGTGACACATTCGAGGGCTGCCTACACAGCCCCCGAACTTGGCGCTTTACGCCTGGTTTAACGCTGGTCCAGCGCCAAGTTCAATGTCAGTACATTGACACGGTTTTCACCGAAAAAGCCCATGTATTGCGGCTGGCTGATGCGATCTATCATGGCTTTGACTTCTTCCACCGCCATTTTACGTTCGCGTGCCACGCGTGGCATCTGGTAGTAGGCTGCCGCCACACTAATCTCCGGATCCAGGCCGCTGCCGGAAGCCGTGACCAGATCGACCGGTACTGCTGCCGTATTGCCGGGATCCGCCGCTTTCAAGGCATCGATGCGGCCTTTCACTGCATCCAGCAAGGCCGGATTGGTCGGACCCAGGTTGGAGCCGCCGGAAGCGGATGCATTATTAGGCATAGGACCGGTTGCGGATGGTCGTCCCCAGAAATACTGCGGCGATGTAAATGCCTGCCCTATCAGGCTGGAACCGACCGCCGCACCATTTTGCGTAACGAGACTGCCTTCTGCCTGGCCGGGAAACACTAGCTTGCCTATACCGGTTATTGCGTACGGATAGATCACACCGCAAATCAGCGTCAGCATTGCGAAGATTACCAATGCGGGACGAAAAGTGGATTTCATAATATATATTCCTTAAACCAAATGGAGAACGTTCAGGATCATGTCGATCAACTTGATACCAACGAATGGCACCAAAATCCCACCCAGCCCATAGATCAGCATATTGCGACGTAACAAGGCGGCAGCACCCACGGCGCGATACTTCACGCCTTTCAAAGCCAATGGGATCAGTACGACGATGATCAGCGCATTGAAAATGACAGCCGACATGATGGCCGATGACGGACTGCTCAATTGCATGATGTCCAGCGCTTTCAATTGCGGATAAGTCGTCACGAAAGCGGCCGGGATAATCGCGAAGTATTTGGCGACGTCATTCGCAATCGAGAATGTTGTCAATGAACCGCGCGTCATCAGCATTTGTTTGCCGATTTCGACGATCTCCAGCAACTTGGTCGGATTCGAATCGAGATCGACCATATTGCCGGCCTCCTTCGCCGCCTGCGTGCCTGAGTTCATCGCCACTGCGACGTCAGCCTGTGCCAGCGCCGGTGCATCATTGGTACCGTCACCGGTCATCGCCACCAGTCGACCTTGCGACTGATAATCGCGAATCAGCTTGAGCTTGTCTTCCGGTGTTGCTTCCGCCAGGAAGTCATCGACGCCGGCTTCGGCGGCAATCGCTGCAGCCGTCAATTTGTTGTCGCCTGTGATCATCACGGTTTTGATACCCATGCGACGCAGTTCGGCAAAGCGTTCCTTGATACCGCCTTTGACGATGTCCTTGAGCTCGACCGCACCCATCACACGGCCGTCATCGACCACCACCAAAGGCGTACTGCCACGACGCGAGATGTCATCGACCAGGCGCGACACTTCTTCCGGAAAACTGCGGCCCAATGCTTCCACATGCTTCTTCACCGCATCGACCGAACCTTTACGGATCGCCCGTTCACCGAGGTCGACACCGCTCATGCGGGTCTGCGCACTGAAGTGGACGAAGCTCGCCTGCAAGGCGGCAATATCGCGCTCGCGCATATTGAACTTCTGTTTGGCCAGGATCACGATGCTGCGGCCTTCCGGTGTTTCATCCGCCAGCGAAGCCAGCTGCGCCACATCGGCCAGCTGGATTTGCGTCACGCCCGGTGCTGGATAGAATTCGGAAGCCTGGCGATTGCCGAGTGTGATGGTGCCGGTCTTGTCCAGCAAGAGTACGTCCACGTCACCTGCAGCTTCAACGGCACGGCCGGAAGTCGCGATCACATTCGCCTGCATCATGCGGCTCATGCCGGCCACACCAATCGCCGACAGCAAACCGCCGATCGTGGTCGGGATCAGGCATACCAGCAAGGCGATCAACACTGTCATCGTAATCGGCGAACTGGCTACACCGGCTGCCTTCGCCATTTCCACCGAGAACAGGGACATCGGCAACAGGGTCACCGTCACCACCAGGAACACGATGCTCAAGGCCACCAGCAAGATCGTCAAAGCGATTTCATTCGGTGTCTTTTGGCGTTTGGCACCTTCGACCATCGCAATCATGCGATCGATAAAGGCTTCGCCCGGATTCACTGCAATCCTGACCACCAGCCAGTCCGACAGTACGCGGGTACCGCCGGTAACAGCTGAAAAGTCACCACCGGATTCACGGATGACTGGTGCGGATTCGCCGGTAATCGCGCTTTCATCGACTGAAGCCACGCCTTCAATTACTTCGCCATCGACCGGGATTACATCGCCGGCTTCCACCAGCACCGTATCGCCTTTGCGTAAATCGGATGGCGCGGCAGGCAACCATGATGTGCCATGCTTCGGTATCGCCAATTTTTTGGCGAGTACAGTCTGTTTCAATGCACGCAAGGATGCGGCTTGCGCCTTGCTGCGACCTTCAGCCAGCGATTCGGCGAAATTGGCAAACAGCACGGTGAACCACAGCCACACCGAGGCGGCAAGGATAAAGCCGGGGCTGGCTTCGCCCTGCCCGGTAATGGATTGGATAAACAACAGCGTGGTGATGATGCTGCCGACATACACGACAAACATCACAGGGCTGCGCAACTGTGCACGTGGATTCAGTTTTTTGAACGAATCGACGATAGCCGGACCTATCAGCTTGCTATCGAACAGCGACAGGTTCTTGCGCGTCATGCTGGCTGTCTTTGGTTCTGACATACGCATAATGGATTCTCTTTAATTGATCTGGGACGGCATGCCCTCAGGCCTGCCGGTCCCTAACTTGTTATTTGAAAAGTTGCAGGTGCTCTACCACCGGACCGAGTGCCAGTGCCGGTACATAGTTGAGGACACCAACCAGCAGCACGGTACCGACCAGCAAGGCGATGAACAGCGGGCCATGTGTCGGCATGGTGCCAGCATTGACCTCCAGCCGTTTCTTCGCGGCCAGTGAACCGGCAATCGCCAGCACCGGAACGATCACGGCAAAGCGACCGAACCACATCGCTATCGCCAGCATCACGTTATAGAACGGCGTGTTGGCGGACAGTCCGGCAAACGCGCTACCGTTGTTATTCGCAGCCGATGTAAAGGCATACAGCACTTCGGAAAAGCCATGTGCGCCCGGATTCAGGATGCCGGCCTTGCCCGGGTCCAGCACCACTGCAATGGCCGTACCCAGCAAGACCAGGCAAGGCGTGACGAGGATCACCAGCGAAGCCATCTTCATTTCATAAGCCTGGATTTTCTTGCCCAGGTATTCCGGTGTACGTCCTATCATCAGGCCGGCGATGAATACGGCCAGGATGGCGAACACCAGCATCCCGTACAAACCGGTACCGACGCCGCCAAACACCACTTCACCCAGTTGCATCAAGACCGTAGGGATCATGCCGCCGAGAGGTGTAAATGAGTCATGCATTGCATTGACCGCACCACAGGATGCCGCTGTCGTTACAGCTGCAAACAAGGTCGAGGCACTGATGCCGAAACGGGTTTCCTTGCCTTCCATATTGCCGCCGGCCTGCATCAGGCTTGCGCCCTGGTCCACGCCCAGTGCAGCCAGGCCCGGATGCGCCTGTTGCTCGGCACCCATCACCACTGCGGTGAGCACGACGAACAGCAAGGTCATTGCGCCGAGGATGGCCCAGCCCTGGCGCATATCACCAACCATGCGACCGAAGGTGAAACACAGCGCCGCCGGGATCAGGAAGATCGCCAGCATTTCCACCAGATTGCTGAAGGCAGTCGGGTTTTCATATGGATGTGCCGAATTGGCATTGAAGAAGCCACCGCCATTGGTACCCAGCATCTTGATCGCTTCCTGCGAAGCAACCGGGCCCATCGCGATGGTTTGCGTTTTGGCAGTCAGGGTTTCCAGTACCGGTGCGCCCTTGTCATCGACCACCGGCTGTCCATCCGTACCAACTTTCGGCTGCTGGTAAGTAATCGGATCGATCAGCGCCACATCCTTGTAGGAAGAGAAATTCTGTATCACGCCCTGGCTCATCAGCACGACGGCGACGATGACCGACAAAGGCAGCAAGACATACAGGGTGGAACGTGTCAGGTCGACCCAGAAGTTGCCTATCGATTTGACCGAACGATGGCTGAAGCCACGTATCAGTGCATAGATCACGGCAATACCGGTCGCGGCGGAAAAGAAGTTCTGTCCGCTCAGCGCCAGCATTTGCGTCAGGTAACTCATCGTCGATTCACCGCCATAGCCTTGCCAGTTGGTATTGGCAACAAAGCTGACGGCGGTATTGAACGACGAGTCCGGACTGACATTGCCAAAAGCTTGCGGATTCAAAGGCAGCCAGGCCTGCATGCGTTGCACCGCATAGACAAAGAAAGTGCCGAGCACGTTGAAGACCAGCAAGGCTATTGCATAGCCTTTCCAGCTCATCTCGGTTTGTGCATTGCTGCCCGCCATCCGATACAGGAATTGCTCGAATCGGGCGAGCCAGCCCAGCCCGCGTATAGGCGCAGTGCCACCGACCTTGGCCAGATAGGTGCCGAGCGGATACGCCAGCACCAGCAAAACCAGCAGGAATACCGCCAGCAAGATAATTGATTGCGTCGTCATTTACAGGTCCTCCGCATTCAACAAGGCCGCCAGCAAATAAATCAGCAGGCCGACGGCAACTACCGCGCCCACCAGGTAAAACATGTTCATTGACGTTCTCCCAGCTTGTTACAGCCGTTTGTGAAGGCCACAAGCAGCAGGAAAAACACCGCGATTGCGGCGATAAATACTATGTCCATCCATCTTCCCCATACAGGTTTACGATGAATAGAAGCGTAGTCTTATCAATCTAAAAAATTCGTAAAGACTTGGATGGCGGGTGTAAACAAAGCGTAAAAATTGCTTGGGAAATATGACGGGATGGGGATGCGCCGTTGGCGCTGAGGCAGGAATGCCGGGAGGGGTGCAGCAGTATCCTGTGGACCAGGGCACTGCCGATTTAATGCGGATGGGCTCTCAATTGAAGTAATTGCGGCGATTCTTTTCGCCAACCTGGATTTTTCCTGTCATACCGGCTTCAAAGTGACCGGTAATCAGGCAGGCAAAATCGAATTCACCGGGACGATTAAAGGTCCAGACGATTTCCTCGATAGCACCCGGCTTTACGTGCGCCATATACGGTGCTTCATGTGCCATCGTGGGAAATTTACGCATCATTGCCGCATGCTCCTGCAATTGTGCTGTCGTTCCCAGCACGACTTCATGCAGTATCTTGCCCTTGTTCTTGACCACCAGCCTGACGGTTTCACCTTCCTTGACCTTGATCCTGTTCGGGGTAAAACGCATATCGTCGCTCATCACCAGCTTGATGGTTCTATGCACCCTGGCCGGGTCACCGGCAATACCAAACTCTTTTTGTTCGGCCTTGCTTGCATCGAATACCGGCTTGCCGTGTACATCATCATGGGCCAGCGCCACGGACGAGGCAAACAGCAAAACTGCCAACATCAGTTTTTTCAATTTCTATTCCTTGCAATTGCTTTAAACCATGGATCACACTGCTGTTGAAACGCCCGATTCTTCGTCACTTCAATCGCGCGCAGATGATACATGAAGGTGATGACGGCTACTTCAGGTATGAACGCAAGACTGTGACAACCTGCTCCAGGTCGGCCTGGCGTTCTTCTTCTGAAACAGGCTGTGCACCAAGATGTTCACGGATATGGCTTTCCAGCACTTCCGCCATCAAGCCGTTCGCGGCGCCGCGTATCGCCGCAATCTGCTGCAGTACCGCAGCACAATCGCTATCTCCGTCCAGCGCCTTTTCCAAAGCCTCGACCTGCCCCTTCATGCGGCGCACCCGTGCCAGTAATTTCCTGTCGCCCTTGGTATGTGACATTTGCAAACATCCTTTCAGACTGCCTGTTAATATACTGGGGTATAGTATATTAAAATCCTGGATTAGCGCACATGAACACTCCGAAAACGCCGGATCACCTGGTACACGAACACATTTTCAATCGCGGCAATCCGATCGCGGAAAAGAAAACCGCGTGGGCGCTGCTATTGACGACCGTGATGATGGTGGCGGAAATCATCAGCGGCTATGCCTTCAATTCAATGGCATTGCTGGCCGATGGCTGGCATATGAGTTCGCATTCGGTAGCCCTGGGCCTGGCGGTGATGGCTTATGTACTGGCCCGGCGTTACGCGAATGACCAGCGCTTTGCCTTCGGCACCTGGAAGATAGAAATACTCGGCGCCTACACCAGCGCCCTGCTGCTCTTGCTGGTTGCGGCCTTGATGCTGTACCAGTCGATAGAACGCCTGATTAATCCGACTGCAGTGCACTACGACCAGGCAATTGCGATTGCCGTACTGGGCCTGGTCGTAAACCTGGCTTGCGCCTACCTGCTGAAGGATGATCATGCACATGGACACGTTCATGGTCACGACCATGCGCATGATGACCATCATCATGACCTGAACCTGCGTTCAGCCTATATGCATGTGATCGCGGATGCCGCGACCTCGGTGCTGGCGATCATCGCACTCTTCGGCGGCAAATTATGGGGTGCGAGCTGGCTCGATCCTGCCATGGGCATCGTCGGCGCAGCGCTGGTTTCGGTCTGGGCCTATGGCCTGATCAGAGATAGCGGGCGGTTCCTGCTGGATGCGGAAATGAATGCACCGGTAGTGGAAGAAATACGCGAAGTGATTGCCGCCAGCCCGATCCCGGCTGCGATCTGTGATTTACACGTTTGGCGTGTCGGTAAGCAAAAGTACGCCTGCATACTGACGCTGGCGGTGCACGAAGCTGCCACGCCGGATTATTTCCGTCGGCAGTTGGCGATACATGAGGAGTTGGTGCATATCACCGTGGAGATTGTGCATATCTGAATGATTTTTAGTTTATCGGTGTTGATACTGTTCTCTCTTCGTAGAGAAGTGCGTTGCCGGGGGTGGCCCGGCGGCCACTCACTTTCTTTGTCTCGCCAAAGAAAGTAAGCAAAGAAAAGCGACCGCGAAGCCGCAGCCCCTGCGGGGTTCCCGTCTGTGCAAGTCAAAAAATGGGAAGGGGACGAAACTCGCTTCGCTCAGACAACATCCCCTTCTTTTTCCATTTTCTGCCCCGCACAAACGGCAGCGTCAAAGCGGATAACAACCACAGCCTCTTTGATTCACCAAACTAAGCTGAATTATCTAGGCTGTTGCTTTTGACTTACCCGCATCTGGCGTTGCCAAGGCAAGCGATTGTCAGACGGGTCCAACGGCGCAAACATGTCTGAGCGAAGCTTTAGCGTAGCGAGTTGGTTTGCGACGCCGGCTGGCGATCGCTTGACTTGGGTACCCGCGCAGCGGGCAACGACTCCTGCGGTCGCCTTTCTTTGCTTACTTTCTTTGGCGAAGCAAAGAAAGTGAGTAGCCGCCGGGCTACCCCCGGCAACGCACTTCTCCACGAAGAGAGAACAGCATCAGCAACATCCGAACATAAACAAACAATAAAAAATGCCGTTCAGAAAACTGAACGGCATTTATTCTCAGCTGTTAATGCGCCAAACAACGCAAATATCAGTGCCCGGTCGAATCAGCATTACGACCTGCTTCGAACAGGAACCAGGTACGTTGTTCGGTTTCATCGATCCAGACTTCGATCAGGCTGGTGGTACCGATATCGTGGTGTTCATCACAGACGCCATGGGCTTCGCGCAAACGTGAAGTCAGCAACTTGTTGTCTTCACGCAATTCAGCCAGCATGTCATTTGGCTCGACGTAATCCGCATCGTTATCCTTGATGCGTTGGGTACGGGCAATATGACCGATGGAGCGCAAAGTCATGCCGCCGACTTTACGGATACGTTCTGCAATCAGATCCGTCATCGCGTAGATTTGCACAGCTTGTTCGTCCAACAGCAAATGGTAGTCGCGGAAATGCGGGCCGCTCATATGCCAATGGAAGTTTTTGGTTTTCAGGTAGAGCGCGAACACATCTGCCAGCACGCCATTCATGGCGGCGGAAATATCCTTGGTCGCTTTAACGCCCATATCGCTTGGAGTAATCAGTGGCGCACGCTGTCTGCGCTTGATGTCTGCTACCGAACTGGCTTTGGTAGCTTTTACCGCTTTGGTAGCTTTAACAGGTTTCTTCATACATCACTCCTCGGTTATTAATAAACCACATCCGAATTATTTCGGCATGCTTGAAAGTACGCTCTTGCATTTTGAACCAAGCCGCATCAAGCAGCAAGTTCAGTGAATCGATTAATCAGATAGCGAAAAACGATTGGATGACGCATCGCATCATCAGTTCAATTATTAATGTGACCGCTCTGCTTTATTTCAAGTGCCCTACTTCAAAAAGAACTCAACTGCCAATGCGACGATAGGCGGCTGGATGGAGTGATTACCGTTGAACTCGACCAGTTCAACATCATAACCGGCTGCTTTCAGCTTCGCTGCATGCGGACGCGCGCTGGTTTCAATCGGCAATTGTTCATCGACCAGGCCGTGCGAGATAAAGACCTTGGGCGCGCCTTCCTGCATGAAGACAGACATGAAACCACCGGAAAAGACGATCACATGGCTGACCAGGTCGCCATTGGTGATGCCTGTTGACAGTGAATAGCTGCCGCCGTCAGAGAAGCCGGCGAAACCGAAATGCTCCTGGTCGATCAGGTAATGGGAAGCAACTTCGGTCAGTGCCTGGCCCAGTCGCTGGATATCCGGGCCGTTCCCGCCAATCACGATGTCCCAGGTGACATACATCGATTGCGGCACCAGCAACAGGAATTTATTGCGCTCGGCATGCTCTTCGAGGAAGGGCAAGACTTTTTCCGCGCTGCCGCCTGCGCCATGGAACATGACCAGCAAAGGCACCGCGGCGTTCGACTCGAGACCGGTTGGAACATACAGCACCGCATCACGTTCCTCGGCGATACCGAGGAAGTTACGACCAGGCTGCAACGGAGATTTGGTAGGCGACGCGTGCGTGAACGACAGGCGTCCCATTAATGAGAGATCAAACATGCCATTATCTTACCTCGTCCCCCGCGAATTGAAAACCGCCTGCCGCACTGTCGATATCCTCCGACCCGCACTCACTCACCAAAATTGAAGATCGTCATTTGCGGATCCTTATCGTTCTCCGGCTCTTCCGGCTCGGCTTCATGCTGCTTGCTGCCGGGCCAGCTGCTGCGCTCGCCGATTTGCTGGCGCCACATCGCGTAGTACAAGCCTTTACTCTCCAGCAAAGCGAGGTGGCTGCCGCTTTCAACGATATGCCCTTTTTCCAGCACGAAGATGGTGTTCGCATGCATGATGGTTGATAGCCTGTGCGCAATCAGGATCGTGATTTGCGTACTGCGCGCGGAAATCATGCGTACCGTATCGGTAATCTGTTCCTCGGTCAGCGAATCCAGCGCCGAAGTCGCTTCATCAAAGATCAGCAGGCGCGGCTGCCGGATCAGCGCCCGCGCAATCGACAGCCTTTGCTTTTCACCGCCGGATAGCTTGACACCCATCTCGCCTATCATCGTATCCAGCCCTTCCGGCGACTGCTCCAGCAAATAAGCGCAGGAAGCCTGTTCCATCGCGGCGATGATTTCTTCATCCGTCGCATCCGGCTTAACGAATTGCAGGTTCTCGCGTATCGTGCCGGCGAACAGATGCGTCTCCTGCGTCACGAAGCCGATCTGGCGCCGCGCCCGGTTGTAACGCAAGTCCCTGGTGGAAACATCGTTGTAATACACCGCGCCGCTGGCCGGCGTATACAAACCCACCAGCAATTTCACCAGCGTCGACTTGCCCGAACCGGACGGCCCGACAAAGGCAATGGTATCGCCCAGTCCGGCGGAAAACGAAACATGCTGCAAGGCCGGTTCACTCGCATGTTTGTGGCTGAAACTCACATCTTCAAAGCGCACGTCCCTGATCGAACCGATATCTATCGCTGACTTCGAACCACGTTCGACCGGCTTCTTCATCAGGATGTCGAAGTTCAGCAATGATGCTTCCGCCTCGCGGTAAGCGATGATGATATTGCCCAGCTCCTGCAAAGGCGCGAGGATGGCGACCGAGATGAATTGCATCGCGATCAATTCGCCGGTACTCAGCACATCACGGAAAATCAGCCACAGCAAGGCAAACAGGATGGCGTGCTTGAGCACCACCAGCGTCGTGCCCTGCAGGAAGGATAGCAGGCGGATACGTTTGACCTTCTTCATTTCCAGCGCGAACAGCTCTATCGTTTGCGCCTGCAAACGACGGATTTCGGCAAAGGTCAGGCCCAGGCTTTTGATCAATTCGATATTGCGCAACGATTCGGCGATGAAGCCGGAATTGCGATTGGTTTCGCGCACGATGGAGCGCTGCTGGCTTTTGATTTCACGGCTCAGCAGGCCGGTCAGGCCACCCAGCACCAGCACGCCGATCAGGAATACCGGCACCAGCATCCAGTGCTTGGTCACCGCATACCAGGTCAGGAAGCCCATGCCGACAATCGCGGCAAAGACCGTATTCACGAAGGAATTGATGAAGCGTTCGCTGTCGGCCCTTACCTTTTGCAGCAGCGACAGGGTTTCGCCGCTACGCAAGTCTTCGAACTCCTGGAAGCGCAGGCGCAGCAACTGGCGCAAGCCATCATTGAAAATCTCGGTACCCAGCTTTTGCACCACCAGCCGCGTCAGGTATTCCTGCAAAGCCTTGGCCAGGCGGGACAATACGGCGATAACGAGGGCCAGCGCAAGCAAGGTCAAAACGCCGGAAACCAGTTGCTGGTCGGTCTTGTCGACCGGCCGGATCGCGTATTCGTCGATGATTTTGCCGAGGATGATCGGATCGATCAGCGCCAGTACCTGGCTGATCGCTGCCAATAGCAGGGCCAGTGCAACCAGCCGGCCATGCGGTTTGAGGTAAGTCCAGAGGATGTACATCGCGGCCCCTCCCTGTTAACGCCCGTCGGCAAGAGGATAGCCCAATGGCAGGACTGCCTGCCCTATTTCCGTTCAGGCTGCGGCAGAAGCCAGGCTATCGGCACCGGCATGCTCATCCACCAGCACGCGGTTGCGGCCGGAATTCTTTGCAGTGTACAACGCGCGGTCAGCCCGTATGCTTAAGCGATCAAAGTTTTCGCCGTCGCGCCAGGTCGCAATACCGATACTGATACTGTAATGACACTCGCCGAAGGTGCCGGAAATCAGGTGTCGCTCGGAATCTTCGCGCAGGCGTCGTGCAATTGCCAACGCGCCGACGGTATCGGTATTCGGCAACAGGATACCGAATTCTTCACCACCGAGGCGGCCCAGTGCATCGCCGTCGCGCAGCGAAGCCCGCGTCATGCGGGCAAATTCACGCAAGACCTCGTCACCACCGGCATGGCCATAGGTATCGTTGATGCGCTTGAAATGGTCGAGATCGATGATCAGCAAGGACAAGGGTCGGCCGAATTTACCGGCGCGCAGGATTTGTTCACGCGCCACTGCTTCCAGGCGTTTACGCGACAAGGCTTCGGTCAGGTGATCGTGGTTGGCCGCATCTTCCAGATTGGCCAGCATCGCATCATGCGTCAGCATTACAGCCGCCATGGTCATGGTTGGCAAAGTCACCGCGCCGATCACCATCAGCACGATATTCCAGAAGGTATCGAACATCATGGTGTTCGACGGCTGGTCCAGCGTAATGAAATAAATGCCGCGCGTCAGTTGGCACACCGCGAAAATCAGCGCCAGGCTGGCGGCAAACCAATAATTGTACGGATTGCGATGTGGCGGCCGATGGCGCAGCAGCACGACGGCGGCCGAAATGCAAACCACGGTGAAGAAGATCGTCATGATCAGCACCCGTACCGGGATACTGTTGACCGCATAGCGCCAGATGACCAGGCCCAGTGCAATCACGGCAATGGCGCTTATCAGCAAGCCCCAGCGCGATGGCCGTCCGACGAAGCGCGCACAACCTACATAGTAATAAGAGGCAGCCAGCGCCAGCACGGAGTTGGCAATGACGATGGAGATGAAATCCGGGATCAGGTCGCGCAAAGCCAGCAAGGGCAGCGAAATGACCACCATCAGGTTCGATGCAAACCACTCCTGCACCCCTGCCACATTGGAACGCAGTAGCGATCCCAGCACTATCGCCATTGCGAGACTGAGCAAGGCGGTGGTGGTCAGGATCGAAGCAAGAGTCAGCATGGACTGGGAGCCGGATTGGGTGGTTGGATACCTATTGTAATCGGCAGCACAGGCAAAAACTTGATTCATTGCAACATTTACCAGATGAAACAGGCAAATGTTGTATCAGTCCGGGAAGGGTATCCGGCTACCCTTCCCGGGCCTGAATCGCCATCAGAAGCTGCGATCGGTCGGCGGCGTCCATTGGTATAACCAGGTTTCGGACAAAGGCTGGCCGTCGGCAGCAAGGTATAAACGCAAGTCGATCGGTCCTTTTACCTCATCCCCGACCTTCAGGTCGAAGATTGCGCGATAGCCTTTGATATCGTGCAGCGGACGCGCCGACGTGATTTCCACCGTGCCGTGCGTGGCCGATATCACCGGTACCACTTTGACGTCCTTGCCGAGCAAGGCGAAATCGCCGCCGGCAAAGTCGACCGCGAAACGCCATGAGAAGTAAGTCCTTTTCTTGCCGATGACACCACCGACACCGGTACGGGTCGCGACCACGGTTGCAGCCTTCGGTGCGTAAGGCATCTTCGCGCCCCAGTGCAGTTTGTAGCCGTATAGCAGTTCCTGTCCCGGTTGTGGCTTGGCTTCCGGATTCCAGAAGGCGACGATATTGTCGAAGGTTTCATCGACAGTGGGAATCTCGACCAGTTGCACCGAACCCTTGCCCCAGCCGGCTTTCGGCTCCACCCACAAGCTGGGTCGACGGTCATAAAACACGCCGTCATCCTGATAGTGGTCAAAATTGCGATCACGCTGCATCAGGCCGAAGCCACGCGGATTTTCATCAGCGTAGGCATTGAAGCGCAGGTGTTCCGGGTTGAGCAAGGGACGCCAGATCCATTCGCCGTTGCCGGTCCACATTTCGAGGCCGTCTGAATCATGGATTTCCGGACGCCAGTCATTGCTGATGCGCCTGTCGTTTTCCCCCATCTGGAACATGCTGGTCAGGGGTGCGATGCCCATGCGCTCTATGGTTTTGCGCGGATACAGCGCGACATCGACATCCATCAGGGTGGTCGCACCCGGCGCGATTTCAAAGCGATAGGCACCGGAGATACTCGGGGAATCGAGCAAGGCATACACCACCAGGTGGCTGGATTGCTTTGCTGGTCGCTCCAGCCAGAATTCGCTGAAACGCGGGAATTCTTCCGGCCGTTCCATCCCGCAATCGATTGCGAGGCCGCGCGCCGATAAGCCGTACTGCCATTCGCCACCAACTGCGCGGAAGTAACTCGCGCCGAGGAAGGCGGTAATGTCACGCACCAAATCGGTATGGAAGTTGACACGGAAGCCGGCAAAGCCGAGGTCTTTCGGCATCTCTGCGCCTTTCAGCCCGCTCTTGCCGTAATTGAACATGGCCGGATCGTAAGCCAGCTCGACCGCCTTGCCGTCTTTCACTTCATGGATCTTGACCGACTGGTTGGCATACATGCCAAGGTGGAAGAACTTGACCTGGAAGCGCAGCTTGTCCTTGGCCCACAAAGCATGATCGTCGCGATAGCCGATGGCCTGGTATTGATCCCAATCCAGTGCCTTGACTGCGGCCGGTACCGGATAGTCCGGTGCATGGTAAGGCTTGCTGGCCAAAGTCCGCGCCTGGCCTTTCAGCCATGCGTAATCGAAGGCTTCCGCCTTGCCGAGGACTTTCAGCTCGGAAGTATTGCTGCCGGCGGCATACAGTGAGGGAGCATGGAATCCGGCCAGGGTCAGCGCGGCGGAAGCTTTGAGTAAATCACGACGTTGCATTGGGCTCCTTTATAGCTATCAGTTCAGCACGCTTTGGCATGCCTGATGCCAGAACGTTCACTTTATTGCGCCAGGAAAATACCCTGGGCAGCACTTTTACATACGCACCCAAGCAATTCATGCGCCACCAGGCACTTTCCATAGCGAAACCATAAAAGCTAGAATTCACTTTAATTAAAAAATTAAATATCAATTAAATCAATGAATTGCAATGCAATTTAAATGTGATTTATTTGATTAAAATTAACATCTAAAACCAGCCAAAAATGATTATTTGTCACATACGGAGACAAACCCCGCCCTGATTGGATACTATTTGTCTCTTACTCATACCAACCTATAGGAGCATCAATGAGCGATCAGAACACAGACACAGCCCCGGCAGAAGATACCTACAGCAGGAGCGAGATCCTTTCTTTCTGCCGCCACCTCGGTCGCAGCCTGAAAAGCGGCAATGAAGAAAACAATACCGCCCTCGCCATGCACCTGATGCGTGAAGCCGAGTACCTGGGCAAAAACCAATTCGAAACCGTTGCCGATATGTTTGCAGCGGTCGCACAAACCATCGATCCAAACCTGCCGAAGAAATAATTTGGCACCCGCCTCATTCAATTGAGCGCCCTGCTGCACAACTTAAAAAATGTGCAGCAGGAGCAAAGCTCCAGCAAGCTATCCATCCTTCACTATCAATGCTTCAGCGAATGTCTGAGCAAATTGATATCCGTTACAAAAAATAGTCAGTCGCAGCCCGCTTAAGCGCAACCTTGCCGTAACAAACGAGGCTATTATTCTCGCTCAAAGAAATTCACCCGAGCGTATATGATCCGTTCCATCCTCTTCGTTGTTGCCATCACCGCTGCAAGCTCCGCCTTTGCCACCCCCGTCGGTTCCAAACACGCCATCGTCATCGATGAAGGCACGGGCCAGGTTGTATTCGAAAAGAACGCCACCGACATCGTCCCGATTGCATCGCTGACCAAGCTGATGACCGCGATGGTGGTGCTGGATGCCAAACCCGATATGCATGAGCGCATCAGCATCACGGAAGACGATGTGGATACGCTGAAATTCAGCTCGTCACGCGTGCCGGTCGGCGCGGTTTTTTCGCGCCACGAATTGCTGGAACTGGCGCTGATGTCGTCCGATAACCGTGCTGCACATGCGCTGGCACGCAGCTATCCGGGCGGCCTCGAGCACTTCAAGGTGGCGGTCCGCAGCAAAGCGCACATGCTGAACCTGCGTCGTACCAATATCGAAGAACCGACCGGCCTCTCACCGTACAACACCTCGACTGCGAGCGACCTGGCCAAGCTGGCACTGGCCGCATCCAAGTATCCGGACATCGAAAGAATCACGACCGTCAGCAATGACCTGATCGACGTCAATGGCCGCATGCGCCAGTATCACAACACCAATCGACTGGTCGGCGACAAGAACTGGACCATCTCGCTGTCGAAAACCGGTTATACGCAGGAAGCCGGACGCTGCATCATCATGCGTGTACACGCAGCAGGACGCGATGCCATCATGGTTTTATTGAATGCGCGCGGGAATGCGAATCGGACGGCGGATGCCAACTACCTGCACCGCCTGCTGACGAAAGAACATCATCAGCCGGTCATGGCCAAGCTTAATCTGAAGTAAGCCCGGCCGGTATCAAGACTAGCGAAGGCTAGTGTTGCTTAATTAAGTTTTTAGATATGCCGCTGGAATTCCAGCGGCTTTGTTTCAGGTTCTGCTTGCGGATTGCTCTCGCAAGTAGAGCAAGTGCTGCAACCACTGCCGCAGCCACCGCCCGCGCTTTCGCCCGGCATCAGGAATATACCCAATTTACGCAAAGGATAAGGACGCGCTGGCTTGCTCAGCGTCGTCGCCAGCGCCTCTTGCCGTGCGCGCATCCACTTCGGGAATAGCCTGCGCAGTACGTACAGCGCGCTGAACAATACAATCGCCGCAATAATCACTTCCTGCACGATGTCATAAGCGCTCATGTCAGTGCCTTCGTAATCTGGTAAGTCAGGAATGCCGCCAGGTAAGCCAGGCCAAACAGGTAACCGGCCGAAACCGCCACTGTACGCCAGGAATTCGTTTCACGCCGGATCACCGCCAGCGTCGACAGGCATTGTGGTGCGAAGACATACCAGGCCAGCAAGGCCAGCGCTGTCGCCAGCGACCATTGCGCGGCAATCACAGGACCGAGCTGAGCCGCGACCGCTTCTTCGCTACCCGACATCGCATACACGGTGCCCAAAGCGGCTACCGCCACTTCACGCGCCGCCAGGCCCGGGATCAGGGCAATACAAATCTGCCAGTTAAAACCGATAGGTGCAAAGATCGGTTCCATCAGGCGGCCGAGCTGGCCGGCCAGGCTGTAATCAATCGCCGGCAGGGTCGCGCCTTCCGGTGGCGACGGGAAAGTCGACAGGAACCACAACAATACCGTCAGGGACAGGATGATGGTCGTGACGCGACGCAGGAAAATCAGTGCACGTTCCCACAAACCAATCGCCACGTTGCGTATGCCCGGCATGCGGTAGGACGGCAACTCCATCAACAAAGCATGTTCGCTCTTGTCCTTGCGCATGCGCTTGATGAACCATGCCACCGCCATGGCGCTGACGATACCGGCCACGTACAAGACAAACAGCACGATACCCTGCAAGTTGAAGATGCCCCACACCGTGCTGCTCGGGATAAAGGCGGCGATCAGCAAGGTATACACCGGCAAACGAGCGGAACAAGTCATCAGCGGTGCCACCAGGATGGTTGTCAGCCGATCACGCGGATCCTGGATACTGCGCGTCGCCATGATGCCGGGAATCGCGCAGGCAAAGCTGGACAGCAAGGGAATAAAGGAGCGCCCGGTCAGGCCCGCCTTGAACATCAAACGATCCAGCAGGAAAGCCGCGCGTGGCAGGTAACCGGATTCTTCCAGTACCAGGATGAAGAGGAAAAGGATCAGGATTTGCGGCAGGAATACCAATACCGCACCCAGGCCGGCAAACAAGCCGTCGACAATCAGGCTGCGCAGCATGCCGTCCGGCAGCGTTGCGGCAAACCATTCACCGGTAACGGTCACGCCTTCGGTAATGCCATCCATCAAGGGTTCGGCCCAGGAAAACACCGCCTGGAAAATAAAGAACATCACCAATGCCAGGATCGCCAGGCCGAATACCGGATGCAAAACCCAGCGGTCTATCGTGTCATCAATACCGGATGTCGCAGTTGGCATCACCACCGCAGCGGCCAGTATCTGGCGTACCTGTTCATGCACTTCACCTTCATGCACGACCGGCGCGACCAATTCCTTTGCCACCACCTTGTCCAGATGTTCGACCAGGTCTTTGGCACCGCCGTTATGAATCGCGACGGTTTCAATCACATCCATGCCGAGCTGGCGTTGCAGCTCTTCACGGTCAATCGTGACCCCACGCTTGCGCGCCGCATCCATCATATTCAGCGCCAGCACCATCGGACGTCCGAGGCGTTTGACTTCCAGCACGAAGCGCAAATGCAGGCGCAGGTTGGTTGCATCGACCACGCACACGATCAGCTCGGGTGCGGCTTCACCGGCACGGCGGCCCAGGCAAATATCACGCGTAATCACTTCATCCGGGCTGGTCGCATCAAGGCTGTAAGCACCCGGCAAATCCAGCAGGCTGAAGACGCGACCGGATGGCGCGGTAAAGCGCCCTTCCTTGCGTTCTACCGTCACACCGGCATAGTTCGCCACTTTCTGGCGGCTACCGGTCAGTTGATTGAATAAGGCGGTCTTGCCACAGTTAGGGTTACCAACAAGCGCAATGCGGGAAATGGACATGGAATATAAAGATTAACTGGCGACGTGGATGCGTACACGCTGCGCTTCGGAACGACGCAAAGCAAAACGGGTGAAACCGACTTGCACTAATAAGGGATCGGCACCTATCGGGCCACGCGCCACGATGCGCACCGCTTCGCCGGAAACGAAACCGAGCTCGCGCAAACGTTTGGCAATCGGGTCATCGCCTTCAACATTGATGACTTCGTCAACTACGGCGGGAGTAAATGGGAGCAATTCGGAAAGATTCACAGCGAGCCAATACAAATAACAATGATTCTCATTATAAGACAATTCCCTAGAGGAGATTGTTCCTGGAAAAAACTTTCTGGCGACAATATTTCCAACGTTTAGCTTTTATAAACAGCATGCAGCAAGCCTGGGCTGCGTTTATCATGACGCGCTGCGTACCACGACACTGATGAGCGATGAATCAAGAAGCACTGCAACTACTGGTGACCCGCACCATGCCTTATGGCAAATACAAGGATAGATTGCTGGCCGACCTGCCCGGCCACTATCTCGGCTGGTTTGCCCGCGAAGGTTTTCCATCGGGTGAACTGGGCAGCCTGATCGCCCTGATGTATGAACTCGACCACAATGCCTTGAGGCATTTGCTTGATCCTTTGCGTCAGCCTTAAACGCAAATCCGGCTCAGCCCCAGCCACGCGCCAGCGGCATCCCGTGTTCCACCATATCGATCAGGCGCTGGCCTACCGCTTCCGCCTGCTCATTGTTCAGGCTGCGCAAAGGCCCGTCTATCGATAACATTGCCAGACCATGGACCGCGGACCAGGCAAGGAATTCCGCACCTGCGCGGCGATCGGCCGTCATTGCACCGGCCGCCACCAATTCATCCAGCGCCGAACCCAGTAACTGAAACGGCGTGAGCCCGCTTTCCCCTGCCATCGCCGGCGTCTGTGCCTGCTGCAAATCTTCGTGCACCGAGAACGCCGTACGGAACAGGCCCGGTTCGGCCCGCGCAAAACGCAGGTAACCGGTACCGACTGCACGTACATGCGCCCGTGCCATCCCGGCCGCATTGCCGGTATCCGCGCATGCCTTCATCTCTGTTTCTATCGCCAACGCCAGTTGCGACTGCGCGACATAGCAAACCGCCTGCAACAAGGCATTGCGATCTGCAAAATGCCGGTAGGCTGCATTCGGCGCCACCCCAACCTGCCGCGTCGCTTCACGCAACACCACTGCAGTCGGCCCTCCGGCCCGCGCCAGCTGCGTTCCCGCCTCCAGCAAAGCCCGGTATAAATCCCCGTGGCGGTAAGTCTTGCGTTGCGGAACTGCTATTTTTTTCGTCATCTTGAATAAATGTGTACACCGTACACTAGTTGTACTATTATTTATGGACACTGTACACAATAACTACCTTCCATAGGAGAAACAGTATGAGCAAAGAGACAGGAAATACTGCAGCAGAAGCAGAAATCCGCGCACTCATCGATAGCTGGATCAAAGCCGCCAGCGCCGCCGATGTCGATGCGACCATGGCGCACTATGCGCCCGACATCATCGCCTACGACGCTATCCTCGCCTTGCAATTCAAGGGCTGGGATGTATACAGAAAGCATTGGCAGATGTGTATGTCGATGTGTTCCGCCATGAGCTTCAAGGTCCATGACTTGCACATTGCGGTAAGCGGTGACGTCGCATTCAGCCATTGCCTGAACCGTTGCGGCGGCGTAGACAAGGAAGGCAAGGAACAAACGTCGTGGATGCGCGCCACCACCGGGTATCGCAAGATCGACGGCAAATGGAAAATCGTGCACGAGCACTTCTCCGCACCTTTCGACATGGAAACCAGCAAAGCCCTGTTTGACCTGCAACCCTGAAGCAGCGTCCGGCAACAAGACAGCCCAAGGAAAGAACGTCATGAACTTCCCGCCTGAATCGCAAGCGCTGAACCCAAACGAGGTCGATTACCTGCACATGATTCAACGCTTCGATCAGCTGTGGGCCTCGGCCCGTACTGACGATGAACAGGCGGAAATGCAAAGACTGCTGTACCTGATAGAGCAATACGAAATAGAGAAGTACAAAATAGACAAACACGACAACAGAGATTCCGGCATTAGTACCGCGCCAGAGAATCCGGAGCACAGACAGGGATCATTCGAGACACCCATGAGGAGCACACAATGAATAAGCCAGCAGTAAAAGCCATTCCGGATGGAATGCACAGCCTGACACCACACCTGGTTTGCGCCGATGCGGCAGCCGCCATCGAGTTTTACAAAAAAGCCTTCCACGCCAGCGACGCTTCTATCGTGCCCGGACCCGGCGGCAAGATCATGCACGCGCATTTACGCATAGGCGATTCATCGCTGATGCTGATGGATGAATTTCCGGAATTCTGTTCACTCGGCCCCAAGTCGCTGAAAGGCAGCCCGGTCACCATCCATCTTTATGTGGAAAATGCCGATGCCGTCTATAACCGCGCGGTAGCCGCCGGTGCCATTGCCAAGATGCCGATGGAAGACACCTTCTGGGGTGATCGCTACGGCGTACTGGAAGATCCCTTCGGCCACTCATGGTCCATCGCCACGCATATACGCGACCTGAGCCTGGAAGAAATCCAGGAAGCCGCCAAGGAAATGTGCACAGAAAAATAAAATACCAATCAAGAGACAGGAGCAGCAATATGCGATTCATGATCATTATCAAAGCGAACCAGGACACGGAGGCCGGCGTCATGCCGGATGAACAGCTCATGACGGAAATGGGCCGGTTCAATGAAGAACTGGTGAATGCCGGCATCATGCAGGCCGGCGATGGCCTACACCCTAGTTCGAAAGGTGCGCGCATCAAATTCTCCGGCGACAAGCGCACCGTCGTAAACGGCCCCTTCCCGGAACCCCGGCAATTGATCGCAGGTTTCTGGATCTGGAAAGTGAAGTCGAAAGAAGAAGCGATTGAATGGGTCAAACGTTGCCCGAACCCGACCGGTGCCGATTCGGAAATTGAAATCCGCCAAATCTTCGAAGCAGAAGATTTCGGTGCAGAGTTCACACCGGAACTGCGCGCACAGGAAGATCGCCTGCGCGCAAAAATGGACTCCGGCCTCGCCTGACTCACCCAACTACCCACCAACAAGAAAAACTACTTAACCAGCATCCCGGAGCCCCTACATGTTCAAAATCATTGCCGTTGCCGTCCTGGTCGTACTCGTTGCGATCCTTATCTTTGCCGCGACCAAGCCGGATACTTTCCGCGTCGAACGCACGACCACCATCAAAGCCGCACCGGAAAAAGTCTTCGCACTCATCAACGACTTCCATCGCTGGGGCACATGGTCGCCGTATGAGAAAAAAGATCCGGCTATGAAACGTACGCATAGCGGTGCAGCCAGCGGCACAGGCGCGATTTATGAATGGGATGGCGATAAAAATGTAGGCAAGGGACGGATGGAAATCACTGAATCGACGCCGTCGTCACGGATCGTGATCAAGCTCGATTTCCTCTCGCCTTTCGAAGCGCACAATACGGCGGAATTCACTTTGCAGGCACAAGGTGATTCCACGCAAGTGAGCTGGGTCATGTATGGGCCGGCCAATTATGTATCCAAGCTGATGAGCGTATTCTTCAGCATGGATAAAATGGTCGGGGATGATTTTGCTATCGGACTCAACAACCTGAAAACGGCTGCCGAGCAATAAGCAGCAGGCATCATGCGAACAAGCTGAAGCGAATATTCAAATTAAGAATGAATATTCAAATCAGCTTGCTTTGCGAAAAGTCAGGTTGATCCTGCGCGCACCGAACAAGGGGTGCGTCGCCGGCTTCAGCGCCAGTACGCCGTGATAGCGCAATCGCGCCGTCCCACCCCAGACCACCACATCGCCATGCTGCAGCGGAATGCGCATGGCCTTGTCTTCACGCCTGTCACCACCAAACTGGAACACCGCAGGAATCCCGAGTGATACCGAAACGATGGGCTGTCGGAAATCCTGCTCATCCTTGTCCTGATGCAAGGACATGCGCGCGCCCGGCTCATAACAATTGATCAGGCAGGCATTCGGCACGAAATCGGCAAAGCCGGCTGCCAGCGCAGCCTCCTGCGCCAACCTGAAAAACACCTCAGGCATCTGCGGCCACGGCTTGCCGCTGTCCGGATCGACGGTATCGTAGCGATAACCACTCCTGTCCGTCACCCAGCCATATTGGCCGCAGCTCGTCATCGCCACCGACATGCGAAAACCGCCGGGCGTCGTCATATGGCGCAAAGGCGCTTGCGCAATCACTCCTTCTATCGCGCCCAGCAAGCCGGCTTCGATAGCCAGCGCATGGCCGCGCAAGACAACTGCACCGTCGCACAGCTCTTCGCGCCAGGTTCGCCCACGCTCTATTTCGTCAAATAAGTCCATATCCAAGCTGTTATCCGGCCATTCATACCCAGCGCTCATTATGACCAGCGATACGAATTCCTGTTCCCGCCGTATGCAAAAGGAAGAATATTGCCCTGAAGCATAAACTTCAATTGGAGTGAATTTTCTCACTATCGGATTTGACTTAGACTACATTTAGATATATCTTAATTATTCTAGATATAAACTAGATAGGAAAAATCATGAAACATCATCAACATTCTCACTGCCACCATATGGCCAGCCGCAACGATGGCGACGACCTCGGCGGTGGCCGCGGCAGGCGTATGGGCGGCGAAGGACGCATATTCGGCCATGGCGGCCTGCGCTTCGTGCTGCTGCACCTGATCTCGGAAAAAGCCAGCCACGGTTACGAATTAATCAAATCAATCGAAGAACGCCTCGGCGGCGCTTACAGCCCAAGCCCGGGTACGGTCTACCCCACCCTCACCTTGCTGGAAGAACTTTCACTGCTCAGCGTGGAAGAAGCCGACCAGGGTGGTCGCAAGCGTTATCAAATCACCGATGCGGGTTTGCGTTATCTCGACGAACATCGCGAGATGGTCGATGCCATGCTGTTGCGCCTGAACGGTGGCGTCGATGGTGCCGGCCCCCGTGGCGGGCGTCCGCCGCAAGTCAAACGCGCAATTGAAAACCTCAAGCTCGCGATGCGTATGCGCCTGTCCGGCGAAACGCTGACGCAGGAACAGGCGAATGCCTTCGCCGCCATCCTCGATCGCGCCGCGCAACAACTGGAGCAAATTTAATGACGGCAAACAATCCTGCTGCAAACGCGTATCTAAACCGCATACCGCAACGTGTACGCCATACCCTGCGTTTCCGCGCCGTCGAAGTTGTAAAGACCGAACGCATTACACCGCATTTGCTGCGCATTACCGTAGGTGGTGATGAACTGGATGAATTCGTCAGCCCGGGCTTTGACGATCACGTCAAACTGTTCTTCCCGGATGCGAATGGCGTGCTGGCGTTGCCTGCTATCGGCCCCGACGGTCCGGTCTGGCCGAACGGGATCAAGCCAACCATGCGTGATTACACACCGCGCAATTTCGATCCTGTAGCGAAGACGCTGGAAATCGATTTCGCCTTGCACCTTGCCGGACCAGCGACGCGCTGGGCCGAACAAGCTGCGCCCGGCCAACGCCTCGGCGTCGGTGGACCGCGCGGCTCCTTCATCGTGACGACGGACTTTGACTGGCATTTGCTGGTCGGCGACGACACTGCCCTGCCCGCAATCGCGCGCCGCCTGGCCGAACTGCCGGCCGACGCCCATGCCATCGTCATTGCCGAAGTCGATTCAGCGGCAGATACAGTGGACTTGCCGACCGCAGCGAATGTGCAGATCATCTGGGCTTATCGCGACCAGGCAGCTGCCGGTGGATTTCCTTTACTGACTGCGCTCGAAGACACTGCATTGCCGGAAGGGGATTTCCACGCCTGGGTTGCCTGTGAATCCGCCGCCGCCAAAGCTGTGCGTGCGCATTTGATTGAAGTGCACAATGCCGATCCAAAGTGGATACGTGCCTCCGGTTACTGGCGCAAAGGCAGCGCCAACACACATGACTCCCTTGATGACTGAGTCCCGACAACTGAAAAGTAAAAAGCCCGCGATTGCGGGCTTTTTTATGTCTGTCACGGCGATGCTTGATTTTAGGAAAGAAGAAGTACGCAAGTAAATAAAAGATCGCAAAGCCCGGCGTTTTCTGGAAAAATTAAATCCCCGAATTCATGAGGAATGCATCATGGAAACAATGGAAATCTATCGTGGCCGTCTCATTGATCACATCCAGTTGATCGTCGCAGACCTGGATGCTTCCCGCACCTTTTATTCCGCCGTATTCAAGGCATTGAACATACCGATGAGTGGCGAAGGTGATGACTTCTTTTGGGCGGATGAGTTATTTATTTCGACCGCCGACAGCGAAGCCGCCCAAGGCAGGCTGACGGGTCGTCATCACATTGCCTTCCAGGCGAAAGACCGGGCGATGGTTGAGCTGTTTTATAGAGAAGCCCTGGCGCATGGCGGTGTAGACAATGGCGCGCCGGGCGAACGCTCTTACCATCCCGGCTACTACGGCGCCTTCGTGATTGACCCCGACGGCAATAACATTGAAGCCGTTTATCACGGCGAAGCGAAAAGTCGTAATGCAGAAGCGATCCACATTACTTTTTAAAAATATCCTTCGCACAGCCTCGCTTCACACTTCGACCAAAGCCCGCTGATGCGGGCTTTTTTATTCAACTTTATTTTTATCCTGCCGTTAATGATTCACCAACTCTTAAGCCAAAAGGTTTGCAGATGAACATTACATCCGTTAACAGTACTGCGACTGCCTTGCCTGCAACTGCGCAGGCCGAGGAAGGTATTGCTACGCAAGCCGGCAGCGAGTCTAGTGGCGAAACCAATCAAAAACCAGCCAGTACCCGCGTTACGCTATCCAGCCTGGGGCAGGCTCTTGCTGCCAAAAGACAGGCAGCCATGCAACCGGTCCGCAATCAGGATATCGACAGTAGCAACGTTCCCGACAATATCAAGGATTTGCTCAAACGAATTCGTGAGCTCAAGGAACAAATAGCCGAACAGCAGCAAAAACTGAATGCCATCATGGCGAATCAAAGATTGAGCCCGGAAGAAAAGCAAAAACAGCTGCTGCAAGTGCAATCAACAATCAGCGCACTAAACGGCGCCCTCACCTCGGCACTGGGTCAGATGAACAAGTTGATGCGCGAACAGGATTTGACGCAGGATCAGCAGATGGCAGTGGCGTCTTTGCTGGCGGTATAGACCGGACAAACTACTTGTTAAGCGCGAATCAAAATCACGCCAAGAACCAGCAGCCCTGCACCGGTCAATCTAAGCAGGCTGATCGGCTGCACCGGCAAGCCTAACCAGCCGAAATGATCCATCGTCAACGACAGCAGCATTTGCCCGACAACGATCAGGGAAATGGTGGTCGCTGCGCCCAGCTTTGGCACCATCAGGATGGTGATGGCGATGAAAGTTGCGCCAAAGACGCCGCCCATCCATGGTAACCAGTCGCCACCTTTCGGTAATGCCTCGATCAGCTTGGGACCAGGCACCACCAGCGCAATAACAAGCGTAACTACCAGGCCGACAAAATAGCTGATAAACGCAGCCCACCACGGCGAACCGATTTGAATACGCAGGTTGGCATTGAGAACCTGCTGAAATGCCACACTGGCACCGGCCGCCACGACTAACAGCATAAAAAAATATGAGCTCATAATTCCTTCAATGAGTTAATACGCCGCGCTATCGGGAGCATTCATCGCGCTCCCGATGACAGATAAGCTAGCTTGCCAGGGCCGCCTTGGCCCTCGCCTTATGCAATTTTTTGTAGCTATCGATCAAACGATGATGCCTGTCCAGGCCTTCCAGCTTCATGCTGGTCGGCGTCAAACCAAAGAAACGCACCTTACCATCCACCGAGCCCAGCACCGCATCCATGCGCGCATTGCCAAACATGCGGCGGAAATTCACCACGTAATCGTCGAGCTCCAGTTCGTCGTCCAGTACCACTTCCAGCACCACATTCAAGGCTTGATAAAACAAGCCGCGTTCGGCCGAATTGTCGTTGTATTGCAGGAAGGCTCCGACCAGCTCGTGCGCCGCGTCGAATTGCTGTAATGCGAGATTGATCAACAACTTCAATTCGAGTACCGTCAGTTGTCCCCAATCGGTATTCTCGTCAAACTCGATACCGATCAAAGTGGCGATGTCGGAATACTCATCGAGCTCATTGTTTTCCAGACGGTCAAGCAGCGCTTCCAGGCTGGCATCGTCCAGTTGATGGATATTCAAGACGTCAGCGCGGAACAGCAAGGCCTTGTTGGTGTTATCCCAGATCAAGTCTTCTACAGGATAAATTTCCGAATAGCCCGGCACCAGGATGCGGCAGGCGGTAGCACCCAGGTTGTCGTACACGGCTGTGTACACTTCTTTGCCCATGTCCTTGAGAATACCGAACAGGGTCGCGGCTTCGTCTGCATTCGAATCTTCACCCTGCCCCGAGAAATCCCATTCTACAAATTCATAATCCGATTTGGCACTGAAAAAACGCCACGATACGATGCCACTGGAATCGATGAAGTGTTCGACAAAGTTATATGGCTCGGTCACCGCTTCACTGGCAAAGGTAGGTCGCGGCAAATCGTTCAAGCCTTCGAAACTGCGGCCTTGCAGCAATTCCGTCAGGCTGCGTTCCAGCGCCACCTCGAAACTTGGGTGCGCGCCAAAGGAAGCAAACACGCCGCCCGTGCGCGGGTTCATCAGCGTGACGCACATTACCGGATATGTCCCACCGAGCGACGCATCCTTGACCAGTACCGGAAAGCCCTGTTCTTCCAGGCCCTTGATGCCGGCCAGGATGCCGGGGTACTTCGCCAATACTTCCTGCGGCACATCCGGCAAGGCTATTTCGCCTTCCAGGATTTCGCGTTTGACCGCCCGCTCAAAAATCTCGGACAGGCATTGCACCTGCGCTTCAACCAGCGTGTTACCGGCGCTCATGCCATTGCTGACGTAGAGGTTTTCAATCAGGTTGGATGGGAAGTACACCACCTCGCCGTCTGAATGGCGCACATACGGCAGCGAACAAATGCCGCGCTGTATATTGCCGGAGTTGGTATCGATCAGGTGCGAACCGCGCAGCTCGCCGTCCGGGTTGTAAATTTCCAGGCAATAATCATCGAGGATCTCGGCCGGCAACGCATCTTTGCGACCCGGCTTGAACCAGCGCTCGTTCGGGTAATGTACAAATTCTGCGTTAGCGATGTCCTCGCCCCAGTAGGAGCCGGCGTAAAAATGGTTGTTGCTCAGGCGCTCGATATACTCGCCCAGCGCAGATGCCAGCGCGCTTTCCTTGGTTGCGCCCTTGCCATTGGTAAAACACATAGGCGAATGCGCATCACGGATATGCAGGGACCAGACATTCGGAATGATGTTACGCCATGAAGCGATTTCAATCTTGATGCCGAGGTTTGCCAACACGCCGGACATATTCGCGATGGTTTGTTCGAGCGGCAGATCCTTGCCCGGGATATAGGTACTGGCGTCAGCATCCGGCTTCAACGTCAGCAAGGATTGCGCGTCCGCATCCAGGCTCTCTACTTCTTCGATGACAAACTCGGGGCCGGCTTGCACCACTTTTTTTACGGTACAACGTTCGATGGAACGCAAAATCCCGCGACGGTCCACTTCCAGGATATCCGGCGGCAATTCAACCTGGATCTTGAAGATTTGCTGGTAACGGTTTTCCGGATCAACAATATTGTTTTGCGACAGGCGGATATTCTCGGTCGGTATGTCGCGCGTGACGCAGTACAACTTCACAAAGTAAGCCGCACACAAGGCCGATGAAGCCAGGAAGTAATCGAAGGGACCGGGTGCCGAACCGTCGCCCTTATAGCGGATAGGCTGGTCGGCTATGACTGTGAAGTCGTCGAACTTGGCTTCCAGACGTAGCTTATCGAGAAAGTTGACCTTAATTTCCATGGGGAATTCCAAAAATGATGCGCAAAATGACGTGGCCGCTATTATCCTTCGCCACGCAGGTGCCGTGTAATTTATCGATGCTTTCGATCAAGGCCGTGCGGGGAATAGATGCGCGAACGACAAGAAAAGCCGATGCAAATGATCAAGATGACGCGGGAGCCGGATAGGTAGCGCTGTTACTTACCAGATGGTCTTGTCCCGCTCAGAGCGTTCTCTTCTTTGGCCCTCGAAGGCCTGCAACATGAAATCGACCAATGCGCGCGTTTTTGCGGACAAGTGATTCTTGGTCGGGAAAACAATGTAAATGTCGGCCTGTGGCAATTGCCATTCTTCCAGTACTGCCCTCAGTCGCCCCGACCGCAGATAAGGCGCGACATCCCATTCCGAGCGCACCACGATTCCTTGCCCGTCCAGGGCCCACGAGGTCGCACACTCGCCATCATTCGCACTTAATGCACCGCGCACCTTGACCGTTTCCTGTTTGATGCCGGAACTGAAGTGCCAACTGCCGTAAATCTCATCGCTCTCGCGCAAGAGTATGCAATTATGCTGTTGCAGGTCGCGCGGCACGAGTGGCGTGCCGTGTTTTTGCAGGTAAGCCGGTGACGCACATACCAAACGACGATTGTCGGCGATCTTGCGTGCGGACAGTCGTGCATCAGGAATTTGACCGAAGCGGATATCGGCATCGAAACCCTGCTCAACCAGATTCACCGGGCGATCAGTCAGGTGCAATTGCACCTCCACTTCCGGATACAGCCGTGCAAAAGCGGATAGCTGGGGCGTAATGTGGCGACGGCCAAAGCCAAATGTGGCACTCACTTTCAGCAGCCCCTTCGCGGTAATGTTGCCACCGGAAATACGCTGCTCCAGTGCTTCCAGCTCCGCTACCAACCGTGTTCCGTCGGCCAGGTATATTTCCCCTTCCGGCGTCAGGCTGATACGTCGCGTGGTGCGATTAAGCAAACGCACACGCAGCCGGCTTTCAATCCCGGCCAGTCGTTTGCTGACCGAGGGCGGCGTGACGCCCAGTTCTTGCGCTGCTGCGGCCAAGCTGCCGCGTTTAACCAGCAAGGAGAAAAAAGCCAGATCAGAGATTCCGTCCATTGATTCCTAAAACGACTGAATGAATTAATTTTAAAGAAATTATATACCCTGCGATTACGAATACCATTTCATCTCTTAGAAAAATAATCCGGAGACAAAATGAAACGTTCATCATTTATAGCCGCGGCATTCTTGCTTCCCTTAAGCCTGGCCGCTTCATTCGCACACGCGGATACCTATCCCAGCCGCCCGATACGCCTGGTGGTTCCGTATGCGCCTGGCGGTAGTGCCGATATCGTTGCGCGTCGCATTTCGGATGAGTGGTCGAAGGCGCTGGGCGGTAGCATCTACATTGAAAACAAAGCAGGTGCAGGCGGTAATATCGGCGTCGACGCTGTAGCAAAAGCCGACGCGGATGGTTACACGATCGGTTTGCAAACCGTATCACTGGCGATTAATCCATCGATCTTTCCCAAGATGCCTTACGACACCTTGAAAGACCTGGCGCAGATCAGTACGGTAGCCACTTCGCAGCACGTGTTGGTGGTCAACACGAATTTCCCGGCAAAAAACACCAAGGATCTGGTCGCGCTGGCGAAGGCAAATCCCGGCAAGTACAACTACGGATCAGCCGGTAGCGGCAGCACCTTCCATATGTCAGCCGAATTGTTCAAATCCGTTGCCGGCATTGACGTCACCCATGTCCCCTACAAAGGTGGTGGCCCGGCCATGATCGACACTATTTCCGGCCAGGTCGATATGTGCTTCCCAGTTCTTTCCGCGGCGGCTCCACATGTGAAGGCAGGCAAGCTGAATGCAATCGGCGTCACCGGCTCCAAGCGTTCGCCGCTGATGCCGGATGTACCGACTCTGGCGGAATCAGGTGTGCCGGGTTACAGCTTTGAAACCTGGTTTATTGTTTTTGCACCGGCCGCCACACCGAAGCCACTGATCGACAAATTGAATGCGAGTCTGGTAAAAGCACTCAATACACCGGCGCTGAAAGAAAGAATGATCAAGGAAGGCTTCGATCCTGAAACATCAACACCGGCCGAGGCAAAAGCCAAGTTGACCAAAGAACTGGCGCTTTGGGCCAAACTGGTCAAGGAACGCGGCATTACCGCCGAATAAGCCAGAAGCTTATTTGAAGTTGTAGCACCCAATAAAAAAGCCCGCATAAGCGGGCTTTTTTTCAAACATGCGATGCTGCTCCGATGTAGCGAAACAACTTACTTCGCATTCGCCGCACGGCGTGACATCCAGATACCGATGATCACCAGCGCCAGCACTATCGCCTGCGTACCGACACCTTGCATGGTCGGATGTATGCCCAGCAGCGGCACCGTGATGAAGTTAATCCGGTCTGCTTCGATCACACCGGCTTCCTGCAAGGCGGCGATACCGTTACCGGCAAACACCACGGCCAGGAATGCCAGCAAGCCTGAAGTAACGCCGAAGAAAGGACCGATAGGCAGGCGGATACTGTACTTGAGGATGACCCAGGCGATCACCGCCAGCAATACCGCAGCCGTAGCAATACCGCTCAATACCGCAACCTGGCCATCATCACCGACTTGTACCCACAGTGCCTGATAGAACAGGATGATTTCAAACAGTTCGCGATACACGGCGAGGAAGGAGACGCTGGCCATGGCCCACATCGTCTTCTTCTCCAGCGCAGCGCTGACATGTTCACGAATGAATTTTTGCCAGGCTTGCGCATAGGACTTGCTGTGCAACCAGTAACCGACATAGAGCAGCATCGCGGCGGCAACCAGCGCAGTGATACCCTCGGTCAGTTCGCGATTTGCACCTGAAATCGTGAGTACATAATTCGCGATGACCCATGTCAGGATACCGAGCGCAACCGCCGCCATCCAGCCGTAATGGATGTAGCGCAAGGCATCGCGACGACCGGTCTTGACGACAAAGGAAATGATCGCGGCCAGCACCAGGATCGCTTCCAGGCCTTCGCGCAGCAGGATCAGCAAGGCGCTGATAAAAGCAGTCGTCGCCGACAGATCGCCCGACAAGGCGTCATCAGCCTGGTCCAGCAAGACTTCGATATCCTTGACTTGCTTGGCGACCTCTTCCACCGGTTTGCCTGCGCCTATCGAAGCGCGCAATGCCATCATTTCGAGCTCAATTTTTTGTCGGAGTGCGCCGTCGGTATTATCCAGACTACTCTCAACCAATTCGAAGCCTTCCAGGTAAGCGGTAATCGCCAATTGACGTGCTGCACCGGCATCGCCGGCCTGGTATGCAGCCAGCGACTCATCCAGTTTTTCACGCGAGAATTGCAGTGGTGACGGCGCGGCAATCTTGATCGCTTCCGGATGCTTGGTCAGATAGCTTTGTACCTTGGTCAGTGAGCTACCGCCGCGTTGTTCAATCTCATCCGGCGTTTGCGTCACCAGTGCGCGCAGGTTTTCAAATTCCTTTTTGCCTTCGCCTTTTTTCCACGCGGCTTCGCCCGCCTTCACATCTTCTTCCGAGCCACGCAATGTGCCGACGAAGAAAGCCAATGCCCAGCGATCTTCTTCGGTAATTTCAGTGAAAGCGCGCATAGGTGTGCCACCGACACCAAGTGCGATGGTGTTATACAAGCCGTAGATACTGCGCACCTTCATGCGCCCTTCTTCATGGAAGTCGCTTGGCTCAGGGTCCATACCTTTTGCCAGTGGTCCGTCACCACGTCCGGTCGCACCATGGCAGGCTGCGCAGTTGGCGGCATACAGTTGGGCGGCACGCAGCAGGTCCGGCGTCGCCTTCGGCGCGACTGCTACTTTGTAGACGCGAATCACATCGGCGCGCAAGGCATTGGCCTGCTTCGAGACTTCAGCGCCTTCGGCTTTGCCATCGATCGCCTTGCGCAGTGCCTGGCCCTTGTCGAGCAGGCTGGCCTGCTCCGCATGTGCCGGCATTTCCTTTAACAGCGTCAGGGCCTGGGTGGAAAATTCCAGTTGCTCTTCAAACTCAGACTGGTTCAAGACCTTCCCATTTTGCACAAACTCCGGATAGTCAACGCTGATGTAATCCAGCATATGCACGACGGTTTGCGCTTTCTCGTCAGCCGTCACCGCGGCCACGCTGTGCGCGCCCATGAACATGCTCAGTACAAGAAAAATGAAAGAGTAAATAAACGAAGGATGAGATTTGTGTTGAAGATGCATTGTTAAAAAAATGTGAGGAAAAGAAGACCCGATGGTAGCAGATATATGAGAATGTTTCTCATTAACGATTGCCAATCTGTTTGCTTTGGACCTTTGTACAAATGCTTGTACCAATAAAAAAAGCCCGCATCAGCGGGCTTTTTTAGCAGTGATAAAAAGGCTTACTTGTTCACCAGCGAACGTGGTTGCAACAGTGCCAGGCATGCGCCCAGTACCAGTGCGCCAGCGACGAAGTACATACCGGCATTGGTGCTGCCGGTGACGTCTTTCAACCAGCCGACGATAGTCGGGCTGACGAAGCCGGCCAGGTTACCGACCGAGTTGATCAAGCCGATACCGGCTGCCGCAGCTGCGCCACCGAGGATCGCGCTTGGATAAGTCCAGAACACAGGCATCGTCGACAACATGCCGGCGGTACCGAGCGACAAGGCCATCAGGGCCAGTACGACGTTGTCGCCGTAGACGGTGCTGAGGAACAAGCCGAGGCCACCCAATGCACTTGCAATCGCAAAGTGCCAGCGACGTTCACGCATACGGTCAGCGCTACGTGCCACCAGCAAGGTAGCGATCACGCCGCAGGTGTATGGAATCGCGGTCAACAGGCCGACGTCCAGTGCGTCTTTCACGCCGGAAGCTTTCACCAGGGTTGGCAGGTAGAAGCTGATACCGTACAGGCCCATCATGCAGCAGAAGTAGATTGCAGCCATCAACCAAACTTTTGGATTGGTGAAGACGCCCGCTACCGAGTGCGATTTGTCGCCGACGGAATTATCTTTTGCGATGTTGGCTTCGAGGATTGCTTTTTCGTTTTCCGACAACCACGACGATGCGCGGATGCTATTAGGCAGGTAGAACAAAGTCATGATACCGAGTGCCAGCGATGGCAAGGCTTCCAGCAGGAACAGCCATTGCCAGCCGTGCCAGCCATTCATGCCGGCGAAGGCATTCATGATCCAGCCCGACAAAGGACCACCGACGACACCCGCGATAGGAATACCAATCATGAACAATGCGTTCATGCGGCCGCGACGCGAAGTCGGGAACCAGTAGGTCAGGTACAACACGATGCCCGGGAAGAAACCGGCTTCTGCCACACCCAGCAGGAAGCGGATGACGTAGAACATGGTCGGTGTCGTAACGAACATGGTCGCTGCGGACAGGATGGACCATGTAATCATGATGCGGGCGATCCAGCGACGCGCGCCGACCTTGTGCATGATGATGTTGCTTGGTACTTCAAACAGGAAGTAACCGATGAAGAAGATACCGGCGCCGAGGCCGTAAATGGTTTCGCTGAATTGCAGGTCGTTCAACATGCTGAGCTTGGCGAAGCCCACGTTGACGCGATCAAGGTAAGCTGCAACGTAGCAAAGGAAGAGGAATGGCAGCAAACGCAGGGTTACCTTGGCGTAAATGCTGTCCTCCAGCTTGGTACGATCGCTGGCGGTAGTACTTAGAGGAATGGAGCTCATATATAAGTGTTAAATCAGAATTGTCAGGCCGAAAGCACAGAAGGAGATAAATTGCCTTCTGATCATGCCGGATGGTGCACTGCCTCAAAAAGACAGGTGCTATCTACTAAACTGCTACAAATGCTGGATTGACAGACGTTTGCGGGTGCCGGTTTGGGATATTACCGGGCATGGATAGGTGGCCAGTTTTGCTGACTTTGCGATCATAGCACCCGGTTTTTTGCACACACATGCAAACAATTCATGTGCAGTTGAAAATAATGCTGCGGGGCAGCAATGTCAAATAAAAATGTTTTCAGGATGGAAATAAGGTATTTCCCGCCTACCTTGCATATTTACCATCAGCTCACTTGATCCCAGTCCGGCTCATCAGTGAAACGGGCCGCCAGGAAATCCAGCATCGTGCGCAAGGTCGCCGGCATATGTTTGCGCGATGCATACACACCAAACAGGCCAAATTCCTGCGGATGGTATTCCGGCAATAAAGGCAGCAACTGTCCGGAGCGGATATAAGGTGCTGCCAGGAAAGTCGGCAGCATTGCTATGCCGGCACCGGCCAAAGCCGCCGGTAACAGGGAACTTGCATCGTTGGCACTGATATTTCCTTTCACCGCCACATTGACCGGCAGCTTGTCCCGCTCCAGCAACCATACGCTGCCGTAATAAGAATGCGTCAGGCAGTTATGCAGTACCAGCTGTTCGGCCTGGGTTGGTTTGCCATGTTCATGCAGGTAAGCAGGTGCTGCACAGACGACTGAACGGCATACCGTCAGCCGGCGTGCGATCAGGTTCGGGTCCAGTTCCTTGCTGATGCGTATCGCCAGGTCGATGCGCTCCTCCACCAGGTTCACGACCCGGTCCAGCACCAGCATATCCACCGTCACGCCCGGATACAGCTTCACGTAATCGGCGACTGCGGCAGCCAGATGCGATTGCCCGAATGAAGTACTGACCGTGATGCGCAACAAACCCTGCGGCGCATCTTCCGGAATCGCGACTACATTTTTCATATCAGTCGCCAGCTCCAGCATCTGGCGGCAGCGCGGCAGCATCTCTGCTCCGGCGGCGGTCAGGCTCAGCTTGCGCGTCGTCCGGTGCAGCAAGCGGGCGCCGGCCCACTCTTCCAGCTCGGCCAGATAACGCGACACCACCGGACGGGACAGGTCGAGCTGATCCGCTGCCGCCGACTGGCTGCCGCTATCAACTACAGTGACAAAGACTTGCATTGCGCTGAGGCGATCCATTATTTGACCGTTTTTAGAAACAAACTATCTTAAATAATACGCTTTTTATATCTGCTTTAAGCAACTAATCTAAGAGCGTCATTCAACCTTCAGGAGAAAAGATATGAGCAAGATTGCCATCATCGGCGCCACCGGTCGTGCCGGCAGCCAGTTGCTGGAAGAAGCACTGCGTCGCGGTCACAGCGTCACCGCCCTCGCCCGCAATACCTCGAAACTGGCGGGTCGCGCCGGTGTAACTGCAATTGATGTGGATGTACTTGATGCAGCCGCTTTGGAAAAAGCAGTGGCCGGACATGATGCCGTCTTCAGCGCCGCCCACTTCAGCGGTATCCCTGCCGACGCCATCATCAATCCGGTCAAGAAAGCCGGCGTCAAACGCCTGCTGGTGGTCGGCGGTGCCGGCAGCCTGCTGGTCGCACCCGGCGTACGCGTAATTGACAGCCCGGATTTCCCGGAAGCGTATAAGGCGGAAGCGACTGCCGGTGGCGTGTTCCTCAACACCTTATTGCAAGAGAAGGAACTGGACTGGACCTTCCTGTCGCCATCAGCAGAATTCGTCGAAGAAGAACGCACCGGTAAATTTCGTCTCGGCAAAGACAATCTGCTGGTCGATGCGAATGGCCGCAGCTGGATTTCGTTCAAGGATTTTGCGATTGCCTTTATCGATGAACTGGAAAAACCTGCACACAGCCGTCAACGTTTCACCATCGGTTATTAATCCGGTCAATTAAAGCAGGCAAAAAAAACGATGAGGCTCCAACAGATCCTCATCGTTTTTCACAAGCGCGACTATTCACTACCAAGCGTTAGATTGCTGCGCAGCACACTTTATTTTTCAACTTGTTCCAGCTTCCAGTACATGATGGCCGCGACCATACCGAAAATGACATGGGCTACCACGGTCGCCCAGCCACGCAATTCGGCGAACCACGAGAAGAAGCGCACCATACCGTAGAAGTTGAACAGGTATATCAATACACCGAATACCGCACCTGTCAGCAAGACCATACCTATGCTTGAATCAAAACGGAAAGGTACGATAATTGCGGCCAGGATCAGACCCAGTACTATTCCCAATACATAATGCGTAGCAAGCGCAACGCCGACTACTTCCAGGCTGAAATCAGTGGACTGCAGCGCATCCTGTCCGAGCACGATCGCGGCAATCATGTGCGACATCACCCAGGGACTTGTACCCATAATGATGGTCGACCAAAGTAGTTCCAACACCATTAAAACCGCGCCTGCTGCAAACCCGGAAACCGCTGCCACAGTCCAATCCGGCATGCGTTGCTCCCAATGATGCGAGTGCATGTGAAGTTCCATAGCAACCTCCGTTATCAATCCAGCTACCGATCACCTGCCTGCGGACTCGGTAACTACCGTACTTGCATCCTGCCGTTGATGTCCGCTCCGGGAACGGCATGAATCTTTAAATCAAAGCGGCACAATCAAGGGAAAACCGGGATATGCGGTTCTTCACCACTAAAGCGAATTTCCGGATGGCGCTCTGCCAGCATTTTTTCAATTTCCTCGACACGACGTGACGGGATATGCGCAATCATCAGTATCTTGCCGCGCTCCAGCTCAGGCATGAATTTCTTCAACTGCGAATTCGGCATTGCTGCGGCCGCCATACTGGACGCCCAGCCACCGAACAGGATACCCATCAACGTAGTCACCAGCACGGTTGCCGGTCCTACCTCGTAGTAATTGATCAGCAAGGCACCGAAGGCGGCACCAAGGATGGAACCGATAATCATGCCGGCCGCAGCACCGTGCAGCACATCTGTTTTAACCAGGAAACTGGCTTCCGGCAAATCAGGTGGAAGCGGCGTGGCACCGGAAATAAAGCTCACGTGTTTTTGCTCTATACGGCTGAGCAACATATTGTCGAAGGCGCGACGGGCACTATTGATGTCCGGAAGAAAATAATAAAGTCTGTGTCTCATGATGTCTCCTTTACTTACCTGCTCCCAAATTCAGTATAGGCAGTTTGTCCAGACATGCAATGCACAAGTGCTTGCACCGGCGCAATGAAAAATACCTGCCGGCAAAGCATTCCGGGCGCAGCGAAAACCGGTGGCAAAACTTGCCGAAAATCAGCGTCGCCTGCAGGCCCTACGACATAAAGGCTACAATCATGCCCAACGCGCTTAAAAACCGAGCACACCGACAGACAAGCAAGCAGCAGATGGAGCGACATTGAAACAGCCTATACATACTGATCCGGCAAAACCCGACGACTTCTCAACGGAAGACTGGCGTCGTTTATTGACCCATCTTGGCGAAAACGCAGACCGCCAGGGTTTGCGCGAAACACCGCAGCGCGTGGAAAAAGCATGGAAGCACTGGACCTCGGGTTACGACCAGGATCCGGCGGAAATCCTCAAGGTCTTTGAAGACGGTGCCGAGCAATACAATGAATTGATCGTGGTGCGCGGCATCCCGGTCTACAGCCATTGCGAACATCATCTGGCACCCTTCTTCGGCACCGCCACCATAGGCTATACACCGAATGGCAAGATCGTCGGCCTGTCCAAGCTGACACGCCTGGTGGATTGCTTTGCCAAGCGCCTGCAAGTGCAGGAACGCCTGACGATACAGATCGCCGACACGCTGATGGAACACGTACAGCCTTTATCGGTGGGTGTTGTGATCCGCTGCCGTCATATGTGCATGGAAAGCCGCGGCATCCGGACACCGGGTGAAGAAACCGTGACCTCGGCATTGCTCGGTGAAATGCGTACCAACCTCGGCCTGCGCAATGAATTCCTGATGCTGGCACGCGAGAAAGACTGAGCTGCATTAACACTTGTTAGCCGCATACAAAAAGGCCTGCATCATGTGCAGGCCTTTTTTATTTACGCAGTCATGTTAAGCGCCAAAACCACCATCTATCGTCAGGCTGGCACCTGTGATGTAGCCTGCTTCAGGACCGGCCAGGTAAGCGACGAAGCTGGCGATTTCTTCATCCTTGCCGTAACGGCCAATCGCCATCAAACCTTTCAGGGTGTCTGCGAAATCGCTATTGGCAGGATTCATATCGGTATCGACCGGACCAGGCTGCACATTATTGACCGTGATACCGCGTGGGCCGAGGTCGCGTGCCAGGCCTTTGGTCAAACCCACGATCGCTGCTTTACTCATCGCATACACCGCACCACCGGCAAACGGCATGCGGTCGGCATTCGTGCTGCCGATGGTGATGATGCGGCCACCCTCGCCCATATGCCGCGCTGCTTCCTGCGTCGCGACAAATACGCTGCGTACATTCACCGCTACCGTGCGATCGAAATCTTCCAGTTTGAAATCTTCCACCGGTGCCAATGCCAGTACGCCGGCATTGTTGACGAGGATATCGATACGGCCGAAAGCCTTGGCCGCTGCCTGTATTGCCTGTTGTACTGCGCTCGCATCGGAGCTGTCGGCATGGATAGCCAGTGCACGTCCGCCGGCGGCTTCTATTTCTTGTGCCACTGCCTTCGCTTTGTCGGCGGAACTGACATAGGTAAAGGCGACTGCAGCACCATCGCGTGCCAGGCGTTTAACGATAGCGGCACCGATACCGCGGGAACCGCCCTGGACGAAAGCGACTTTGCCTGTGAGTTGATTTGTGTTCGACATGATTTTTCTCCGTAAAAGTATCAATAAATGGGTAAGTCATTAAAAACAGCACGGACTCAGTATCGAACAAGTATTATGTTGTGAATAGATAGCAATCACTATAATCTGTTGATACTAAAGGTTTAAGGTGAGCATATGGAAACCATGAGCAGCATAGAATGCTTTGTCCGTAGCGCAGAGGCAGGGAGTTTCTCGGAAGCCGCACGGCGACTGGGTTTGACTTCGGCAGCGGTGGGCAAGAATGTGGCGCGGCTGGAGGCCAACCTGAGTGTACGCCTGTTCCAGCGCAGTACACGCCGCCTGACACTGACTGAAGCTGGTGAACGCTTCCTGGCCGAAGTCAGCGGCGGCCTGGCCGTCATCCAGTCTGCGGTCGCCAACCTGGCCAGCGCCGACGGGCAACCGGCCGGTACGCTAAAGATCAGCATGGGTACCGGTTTCGGCCGCCACTACATCGTGCCGCTGCTAGGTGACTTCCTCACGCGCTACCCGGCGATCACGCCGGACTGGCATTTCGATAACCGGCGCGTGGACATGATTGCCGAAGGTTTTGATGCAGCGATAGGTGGTGGCTTCGAATTGCCACCAGGCGTGGTGGCGCGCACCCTGGGACCAAGTCATGGCATCCTGGTCGCGGCACCGGATTACTTTGATACCCACACCCCACTTGCTTCACCAAGCGAACTCGGGCAGCACGATGGCATCTTCATACGCTCGCCGCAAACCGGACGCATACGACCATGGTCGCTACGCAATAAGGGCAATGAACAGGCACCGGTGGCAATGCGCGTACGCATGACGATGAGCGATCCGGATGCTGCCTGCGAAGCGGCGCAAAGCGGGCTCGGCATTGCGCTGGTATCGGTACCGAATGCGCTGCGCTACCTGGAAAGCGGGCGATTGAAACGCGTCCTGCCCGATTGGTATGTCGATATCGGCACACTCTCGCTATACTTCCCGGCACAAAAACTCTTGCCCGCGAAAACCCGCGTGTTTGTCGACTATGTGGTCGAACACTTCCGCACAGAAAAATTCGCCAAACGTTTTTCCGCCTTTTAGCCTGAACCGAAACCATGTCCGTCGCCGCCAAACGTCCATCCTGCAGCCGCTGCCTGCGCGCGCAAAGTGCCTGCATCTGTCACTGGATCACGCCGGTCGAACATCAGGTGGAAGTCCTGTTCCTGCAACATCCGCTCGAAGTGGCCAACGTGAAGAACAGTGCGCGCCTGCTACACCTGAGCCTGCCACATAGCCGCCTCGCAGTGGGTGAAGCATTCGGGGAAGACGAGTTACGACGCTTGCTGTATGCAGGCTTCGATGGCGCAGGAACCGCAGTACAACCCATCCTGCTCTATCCCGATACCAGCACCGATTCCCTGCTCGCCTTGCCGCCACCCTGGCCGGAAACGACCGACGTTGGCGCATATCGACTGGTGGTACTGGACGGCACCTGGCGTAAAAGTCGCAAGATGCTGTACCTGAATCCCTTGCTGCAACAATTGCCGCGCCTGCCGCTGGCCGATCCGCCTGCATCCGTCTATGCGATACGCAAGGCGCACAAACCTGACCAACTGTCTTCGTTTGAAGCCACTTGCCATGCACTGATGCAACTGGAAAATGACAGCGACAAGTATGTGCCGCTGCTGGATGCCTTCGATGGCTTTGTCGCGCAACAGCAGGCCTATCGCCCCAAAGCCGGCGAATAAAGTGACGGCCGACGCAGCTTTGCAATCCTGCCTATAATCACGTCACCATTCACCCAAGGAAGTCACATGACCATCTCCCTCTACGCCGCTTCAGTTCCTGTTTTCAAGCAAATGCTCAATAGCGTCAGCGATGTCCTCAAGAAGACCGAAGAATATGCAACGGCCAAAAGCATCGCGCCGGAAGCCTACCTGCAAGCCCGCCTGTTCCCCGACATGTTTCCGCTGCTGCGCCAGGTCCAGGTAGCCTGTGATTTCTCGCGCGGCGTATCGGCACGCCTGGCCGGCCTGGAAGTACCGAAGTTCGACGATAGCGAAAAGAGCTTTGCCGACCTGCAGGCATTGATCGCCAAAACCCTGGCTTTCATCGACGGCATCACTGCGGAACAAATCGACGGCCAGGAAACGCGCGAAATCGTCTTGCGCCCGGGCACGCCGAAAGAAAAGAAATTCAACGGCCAGGCTTACCTGCTGAGCTTCGGTTTGCCACAGTTCTTCTTCCACGTCACCACCACTTACGCAATCCTGCGCCATAACGGCATAGAAATCGGCAAGCGCGATTACATGGGCGCCTATTAATCAGCTTGCAATTTTTATTACGCAACAGAAAGAGCAGACAGTGATGTCTGCTCTTTTTTGTTTTCAGCTGTGCATCGTGGACAAGCCCGTTACGCAACAGATTCGCCGGCTGCGGGCATAAAAAGGTATCGCTTGCGGCGCGGCTGCATATAATGAAGTGCAACAACCACTCATCTCTGTGCGGGAGATTGCCATGAGCGACAGGAAAATGTTTGCCGATATGGATATGGAAACGCAACGTTTCTATTCAAAGATCATCAATACCGCACTCTTCAATATGTATGCCGTCGACCAGCATTTGTTTGGCTCGCTGTTTTGCGAATCGGATGATCCCATGATCATGCAGCGCTGGCAGGAAGCCGAGCCATTGATCATGGAAGCGATACGGCGCCGGAGTGAAACCGATCCCGGCGACGACTGCAATACCTGGACCGACTTTTGAAACGGTCTTACCCTAAAGGTTTTGCGGCAGGAAGCCGGCCTTGCGGCTGATCGTTTTATCCGACACACGGAAGACACCGTCACCGGTGTAATGCACCATGGCCGGACAGCCGATCCGACTCGCGATGTGCGCCTTCACCACTTCAAAGATAAAGAAACTGTATTTGCCGACCATGCTGTGGTCGTGCAGGCGGCATTCGAGGTTCGCGAAACATTGCGGCAGCAACGCTGCCTTGACCTTGTCCGCTTTGGCCGCCAGCAGATTGAATTTTTCGAACTTGTCGACCTCGGCACCTGAACAATTGCCGATACCGACGATGGTATCGATGAGTTCCGCGCTCGGGATATTGATCACGCATTCGCGACTGCGCCTGATCATTTCAAAGCTGTGATTACCACCTGCAATGATGCAGCCGACCAGCGCAGGCGTGAATTCCATCACCGTATGCCAGCCCATGGTCATGACATTGTTTTGCTCTTTCCAGTGCGAGGTGAGCAAGACGATAGGCCCCGGTTCCAGGTAGCGGCGTATCTCCGCGACCGGCAAATCCGTCTTTTGATAGATCTTCATGGCAACACCACCTTGCGTAAGTGACGACTAGGGACAGACCCACTGTACGGCGCAAAGTTGCCGGGCTGACGGATGCATTGACCCCTGGTTGTCCATTTTCCACACTTTTTAGATGATGACCAACATCTATTGCATTTATGATGAGCGTCATCTATTATCCGATTTAATCAATTTTGCAGGATGTCATCATGCCGCGCGTATCCAAGGAACAGACCGACCTCAACCGTACCGCCATCGAACAAGCCTCTTCCAAGCTATTCCGCGAAAAGGGCTTTAACGGCGTCAGCGTAGCCGATTTGATGGCTGCCGCCGGCCTCACGCATGGCGGCTTCTATGGTCACTTTTCATCGAAGGATGAATTGGCTGCAGTCGCCTGCGCCACCGCATTCAGCGAAGCATCCGAACGCTGGCAAAAGCGCATGGAAGGCAAACCGGATGAACAGCAGGCGCTATACGCCATCATCGATGGTTACCTGTCTTCGCAAAAAGTACGTGATGTCGGCAATGGTTGCCCGGGTGCCGCGCTGACCACCGACGTTGCACGCGAAGCACTGGATAAACCGGTACGTGCCGCCTATATGGCCGGTACCGAAGAGCTGGTTGAAATCCTCGCTTCGCTGTGCCCTTCACCGGACGCCGCAGTACGCCGCAAAACCGCCCTTGCGCAATGGAGCATGATGGTCGGCTCGATGGCGCTGGCACGCGCCACCGAAGGCTATCCGATTGCCAATGAATTACTGGCGGTCGCGCGCGAGCAATTGCTCGGCGATATCGCTGCCTGAATTTCCTTCCCCTTCACCCACTGATCCGACCATAGGATTCTTATGTACGCTCAATCGCTGTCAAACTGGCTGGACCGCCGAGGTATACATTTCTCATGGGTGATCGTCGCGATTACCTTCCTCACCATGCTGACATCGTCGGCCGCGCTGGGTTTGCCCGGCGTGCTGCTGCAACCTTTGAGCAAGGAATTCGGCTGGAGCAATGACCAGATTTCATCGGCGGTGGCCGTACGCTATGTGCTGTTCGGTTTCATCGGCCCGTTCGCCGCGATCTTCATGGAACGCTTCGGCTTGCGCAAAGTCATCACCATTGCGCTGGTACTCGTGGCCGCCTGTCTAGCACTCTCGACCATGATGACCGAGCTGTGGCAAATGTTCCTCTTGTGGGGTTTGCTGCTCGGTACCGGTACCGGCCTGACGGCATTGGTGTTGGGTGCAGTGGTGGCGAATCGCTGGTTTGAAAAACGCCGCGGCCTGGTGCTCGGCTTGCTGACCGCCAGCTCGGCGACCGGTCAATTGATCTTCCTGCCGTTCGGCGCATGGCTGATCCAGAACTACGGCTGGCGCATGTCGGTGATCCCGGTCTTCCTGTGCTGTGCAGCGGTAGCGGTACTGGCCTTCCTGCTGGTGCGTGACCGGCCGCATGATGTCGGCGCAGTTGCTTATGGTGCGGCACCGGGCAGTGAACCGCCACCCTTGCCGGCTACCGCGCAAATGACGATGATGGAACCCTTCCGCGTCTTGCGCAGCGCGTCGCGCAATCGCACCTTCTGGGTGTTGGCCGGTACTTTCTTTATCTGCGGCCTGAGCACCAGCGGTTTGATCCAGACCCACTTCGTTTCACTCTGCGGTGATTACGGCATGGCTGCGATTCCTGCAGCCAGCGTGCTGGCGATGATGGGTGCTTTCGATTTCATCGGCACCATCCTCTCCGGTTGGCTCTCCGATCGCTATGACAACCGTAAACTCTTGTTCTGGTATTACGGCTTGCGCGGCTTGTCGCTGATCTGGTTGCCGCATTCCGAATTCACGCTGTATGGCCTGTCACTGTTCGCGATGTTTTACGGCCTGGACTGGTTCGCTACGGTACCGGTAACGGTAAAACTGGCGGGGGCCGAATTCGGCAAGGAAAGAGCCGGCATGGTCTTTGGCTGGATCTTTACCGCACATCAGATCGGCGGCGCATTTGCCGCTTACGGTGCAGGCCTGTCGCGTACTATCCTGATGGCTTACACACCGGCCTTGTACGCAGCAGGTATCGCCTGTCTCTTTGCTGCAGTGATTGTCTTCATGATCAAGAAACCGGTCAGGGCGACTACTTAGCTTTACGCCAGATCGTCGCCAGCCACGGCTGCTGCTCAAGCGGCAAGCCGGCTGGCCGGTAGTAATGTTCGAGCTCGACTAAGCCGGCGCCTGTCATGAACGCGCGCCAGCTTTCCAGCTCGTAGTAAGCGCCATAACGTCCCCTGTTCCAGCCTTCTTCATTCTGTCCACGCGGATTGGAACTAAAGAGCACACCACCCGCTTTCAGGGTCGCGTATAGCTGCTGCAATACACGGGGCAATTCCTGGCTGGGTACATGAAACAAGGACGCATTGGCATACACGCCATCAAAATGCTCCGGCGGTAAATCGAGTTGCAGGAAGTCTTGCTGCCACACTTCGCATTGCGCATAATCACGCGCCATCTGCACAAACTCGGCCGAGCCATCGAGGCCGACCGCAGTGTGTCCCATATCGCTGAAAGTCTTCAGGTCCCGCCCCGGACCGCAACCGAGGTCTAGCAACGTGAATGGCGCGGCGACTTGAATATGCCTGAGCAGCGCCTGGATATTCTGGCTGACATCATGCGTACGCGTCCCTTCCCAAAAGGCCGCAGCACGCTGGTTATAGTGATCCAGTGTGACATCGCTGATGTGCGCCAGGTCTTGCACGCTGAGTTTGTCTGTTGAAACTTTATTGCTCATGAACGGAGGCGCTGCGATTGATCGTCCTTAATGGTAGCGCTTTACAAGCATCGACTCCATTTTCTTTGCCCGTCGGGCCATCAGCCATTAAATCCGTACAGCCCGCGGACCGTAATGCAATGTGAGCAAGGTGCCCAGCGTCAGTGCCACGGTGGCGAAAATCGGACCGCCCAGCGCACCGACGTGATCGACGAGGATACCGCCGCCGATGGCACCGCTGGCAATCGCTATCTGGAATGCCGCAACCATCAGACCACCCGCTGCTTCAGCCTGGTCCGGTGCCGCACGCACGATCCAGGTCTGGAAACCGACCGGGAATGCGCCGAAGGCAAAGCCCCACAGTGCAATCGCTATCGCCGCCACGGTGGCCGAACTGCCGGCGATCCACAAGGTAGCAGCCAGCAATGCAATGAGTGTCCCGCCGAACACCACTGCATAACGTTCGCTGCGTTCGGCAATGAAGCCGCCGGCAAAATTGCCGAAGAAACCGCCGATGCCATAACCGAGCAAGACTGCCGAGATCGCGCTGACCGACAGATGCGTGATGTGTTCCATCAGCGGACGAATGTAGGTAAAGCCGGCAAAGTGACCGGAAATCACCAGCAACACGGCAAACAGGGCGACCCTTACATTGGTGCGGCGTAGCAGTTCGAAGAGTATTTTCAGACTCGGGTTATCTTTCGGTGGCAGCGACGGGATCGCGAAGAACTGTACGACCAGCGTGATGATGCTGACGATGCCTGCGGCGATGAAGGCACTGCGCCAACCCCACAAGTCGCCCATATAAGCACCGATAGGTGCCGCGCCCACAGTCGCCACGGAAACACCGGTAAGGATGAAGGACATTGCCCGTGCGAATAGATTATCCGGCACCAGGCGCATGGCGAGCGCGGCAGCCATCGACCAGAAACCACCCAGCGCGATGCCCAGCAACACGCGCGAAACCAGCAATACCGGAAGGTTTTCTGCGGTGGCGGCGAGTACATTCGACAGCACCAGCAAGATAGTCAGGGTCAGGATCACGCGCTTGCGGTCAAAATTGCGTGTGAGCACTGGAATCATCAGGGCGGCACCGGCCCCGACCAATGCAGTCGCAGTCACCGCCTGCCCGGCGGCACCGTCGGAAACCCCGAGGTCATTCGCCATTGCAGTCAGCAGGCTGGCCGGCAGGAATTCCGCCGTAACGAGGCCAAATACGCCGAGCGCGAGACTGGTAATGCCGGCCCAATTGGCACTCTCTGCCGCGCCGGCTGTTGCTTCACTCAGGTTTCCGGCAAATGGGGGATTGGGGCATTCTGCGCACGCGTCGTTCATTACGATTCTCAAGATGTTGTAGAGAGCGCAGTTTACAATTGTAAATCTGGACTTTCCATGTCATTAAAATCCTATATCATGACTATTCGTCCAAATTGCCAATGAGAAGTGTGAAGGATACAAACATGGATCCCAAGGATACGCGCGACACCCTGACTGAAATCCTGCTCGGCCTGCGACTCGACGGCGTTGAATACGGCCGCTGCGTGATGCACGAGCCGTGGGCAATTGCCTTTCCGCCAAAACGGGAAGCAAGTTTCCATTTCATCGCACAAGGACATTGCTGGATACGTACGCAGACGACCGACTGGATGCGCCTGAATCCCGGCGATGCGCTGCTTTTACCGCGCAGTACCTTCCATGTACTGGCAAGTTCGCCGGAAGTCCCGACAATAGATGTCGATGCACTGGCGCGCACTGTCGTGTCGGAAAATCTCTTCCTGGTGAATGACGAGAAGTCCTCACACAAGGTCGTGGCGGACGATGAAACAGCCGCGCACATATTGTTTTGCGGCATGATGCGCTTCAACCTCGATCCCCTGCATCCATTGCTGGCGATGATGCCGGATGTGATGCGCGCCTGTGACCTGGCCCAGCGTGACCCCGCCGTGCTCGTCATGCTGGAAGCGATGGAACGCGAGATTGCACTCGATCGCATCGGTGCCTGCGGCATCCTGGCGCGCCTGGCTGATGTGCTGGCGGCCAGCATCATTCGCGCCTGGGTGGAGTGCGCATCCAGTGGTGCCACCGGCTGGATTGCCGCCGTGCGTTGTCCACAGATTGGTCGTGTACTGGCGGCCATCCACAATCAACCGGAACGAGAATGGTCGGTGGCCGAACTGGCTACCGTAATGGGTGCGTCGCGTTCCAGCTTCGTGGAAAAATTTTCCAATGCGGTCGGTGAAACACCGGCCAAGTATGTGGCGCGCGTGAAGATGTTCCAGGCCCGCCACTGGATCGCGCATGAAGGCATGCGCATGGCAACCGTCGCCAGCCGCCTCGGCTACGATTCGGAGGCTTCGTTCAGTCGCGCCTTCAAACGCATCATTGGTCATCCGCCCAGCGAAGCACGGGTCGGCTAAGCGAAAGCAAAGCGACTCTTAGCGAGCCGGCAGATTTTCATAGCGTAATGCATCGATCAGCGCGCTGAGCGCCGGTGTACGGCGTCGATCAGGAAAGTACAGATGGTAACCGTGGAAAGTCGGTGACCAGTCTTGCAGCATGCGTACGAGACGGCCATCGGCGATGTCTTGTTCAACCTGATGCTCGAAGCAATAGCCTATGCCTGCACCTTCCAGCACCGCAGCATACGATAGCGTCCAGTCATTGAAGATCAAGGGACCATCTACCCTCACCTCTATCATGCGGCCGTTCCTGGTGAATTCCCACGCATACAGTCCACCCGCAGTCGCCAGGCGATAGTTCAGGCAGCGATGGTTTTTCAGGTCCTGTGGTGACAAGGGTAAACCACGGTTTGCCAGATAGGCCGGTGACGCAACGATGGCAACCTTGACGTCGGGTCCGATGCGTACCGAAATCATGTCTTGCTCGATCAACTCACCCAAACGCACCCCGGCGTCAAAACGATCGGCAACGATATTGGTCAGCCCGTCGTCATTGTTCACTTCCACCGTAATGTTTGGATATTGCTCGACGAAGCGGGCCAGCACCGGCTGGATCAGCCAGCGCGCCGCAATCTGATCGGTCGTGATCCTGACCACTCCACGTGGTGTCTCGCTGAGGTCGCTCAGGCTGGCCAGTTCGGCCGTAATGCCATCGAGCGCCGGACGCAAGGTGCGCAACAGGCGTTCACCGGCTTCGGTAGTCGAGACGCTGCGCGTAGTGCGGGTCAGCAAGGGCAAACCTATGCGTTGCTCCAGCGCCTTGATCGCATGGCTCAATGCCGATTGCGACATACCGAGCCGGGCTGCGGCGCGGGTGAAATTCCCTTCCTCCGCGACCGTCGCAAAAGCAGCCAGGTCGCTTAAGTCATCTCTTTTCATTTATGCACCAATTTCATAAGAGCAATCGAAATTGATAGTCTAATCAAATAAAAGAATGCCTGCTATCTTTCATGCAATCCACTCAGGCGCGCGATTTTGCGCATTTTTTATAACGTTAAAAGGATTCAATATGGCCCACGCTCATGGTTATGCGGTTCACGATGCACAGTCCCCTTTGGTGCCGTTCCAGTTCGAACGTCGCGAACCAGGGCCACACGATGTCTGCGTCGATATTCTGTATTGCGGTATTTGCCATTCGGACCTGCACCAGGCGCGCAATGACTGGTCCAACTCCCTGTATCCGATGGTGCCCGGCCACGAAATCGTAGGCCGTGTTTCCGCCGTCGGTGCACATGTAAAAAAATTCAAGGTCGGCGACATTGCCGGTGTCGGTTGCATGGTGGATTCCTGCCGCCAGTGCGCTGCATGCAATGCTGACCTCGAACAATATTGCGCCGAAGGTGCGACCTGGACTTATAACGGTACCGAACGTGGCAGCGACCAACTGACCTTCGGCGGTTACTCCGATCATGTGGTTGTCGAAGAACGTTTTGTCGTGAAGGTGCCTGGCAACCTGGATATCAAAGCGGTTGCGCCTTTGCTGTGCGCCGGCATCACCACCTACTCACCGCTGCGTCACGTCAAGGTCGGGGCGGGACAGAAAGTCGGCGTGATTGGTCTCGGTGGCCTCGGCCATATGGGCGTGAAATTCGCGAAAGCGATGGGCGCGCATGTGGTGATGATCACCACCTCGCCGGACAAGGGCAAGGATGCGACCCGCCTGGGTGCGGATGAAATCCTGGTCTCGCGTGATCCGGCTGCGATGGCGCAACATGCCGGTAGCTTTGACTTCCTGCTCAACACCATCCCGGTCGGCCATGACGTCAATCCCTACCTCGGCTTGCTGAAACTGGATGGCAAAATGGGCATGGTCGGCGTCTTGACTGCGATTGATCCGATCATCGGCGGCAACCTGATTTTCGGACGTAAATCGATATTCGGTTCCGGCATAGGCGGCATGGCTGAAACGCAGGAGATGCTGGATTTCTGCGGCCAACACAATATCGTCAGCGATGTCGAAATGATCGCGATCAAGGATGTGAACCATGCGTGGGAACGGATGGAAAAGAATGACGTTCGTTATCGTTTCGTGATCGATATGGCGACCTTGGGCTAAGCTGGCAGCAACAGTCAGCGAGCAATGCAGCAAATGAAAAACCCGTCCTGGAGACGGGTTTTTCAATTAAGGAACACTTATTGTTTACTCCTGGCGCGCCTCATATTCTGCACGATGGCATGGATGACCATCGGGTAAACCTCTGGTGGCAAGTCATGTCCCATGCCCGGGATCAGCATCAATTCTGCATGCGGAATTGCGAGCGCGGTATCTTGACCACACGCAGGAAGAATCAAAGGATCATCCGTACCGTGTATCACCAGCGCCGGCTGTGAAATAGTTGCAAGCCGTGCGCGCCGGTCACCGGCTACCGCCATCGCACCAATCTGCCGACCGCCAGCTGCGGGATCATAAGCACGACTGACTTCTTCCAATACAAGAATGCAATGCATCTCTTCATCAAGCGGGTAAGCACTACCGGCGATACGGCCTGCGAATGCAAGCCTCTGCGACAAAAAACCGGCTTCGTCGATGAAGGGATCAGGCGCTGGACGCATCATGCTCGCCATTACATCAGGCGCGGCCTGCGGCAACTCAGGATTACCGGTGGACGACATGATTGATGTGAGCGACAGCACCCGCGCCGGATGTTCACTGGCCATAATTTGCGCAATCATGCCACCCATGGAGCGACCAACAACATGCGCACGTTCGATAGCAAGCGCATCGAGCAAAGCGATTGCATCGCCGGCCATGTCATACAAGGTATATGGCACATCCGGCCTGCGCCCGGCCATCAGTGCGGAAGCCAGTTCTTTAAAATCAAGCGTACCCGAGGCACTGAAGTGTGTTGAACATCCGGCATCACGATTATCGAAACGGATAACACGATAAGCCTGCCCCGCAAGTTCTTCGCAGAACGGTGTGGTCCAGCGGATCATCTGTGTACCAAGCCCTGCAATCAATAAAATGACTTCATCCTGCTCGGCACCAAAACTTTCATACGCCAGTTCGATGCCATTTGCTTTTACGAATTTCATTGCGGCCTCATTCCCTGATCATGTCTTCGCTCATCGCTAGCAATCGCGAATCTTCCAGCGCGGCAGTCCGATGCCCGAGCCCGCGACAATAATCCGCATGACTCGCAAAAGCGAGGAAAGATGCAACGCTGCTTTGCCGCACCAGCAACACTTTGTCCCACACTTCATCTTCAGGACCGATCAGCATATGGCCACCGCTGCCAAGAAATAAAATCTCGCCGCCACTGTCGCGCAGATAAGGCAAGGTATGTGCGATATAGCGGTCGAACGCTTTTGCACCGCTGATAGGCGTGGTCGATGCAAGCTCGGGATGGGCAGAATAATCGGCGACATCACGAAAGCGCAGCAGATTCAGCATCACGACACTGCCCGTCATCGCGCGCTTCACAAAGCGCGCTCCTGTGACTTGCGTCGGTTCCAGATAAGTTTTTGTTGGCATGATCTCTTAGCCTGCCTCATGAACGTCGGCAGCTGATAACAAACGCAGGACGTGCGCCTTGATGTCTTCCGGCCATTCCGCAATGCCCTGCTCCAGCTTTACGCTATCGTTTGCGAAAAGCGCGCGCGTCGCTTCTTCATAGCCGGGACGATCACCCGCGATTGCCAGCATGAATTGATAGGTGGCTTCTTGTGCTGCCTTCCTTTGTTGCGAACTATTGTTTCGCTTCGCTTCATCGACCAGTTTCCGCAATACGGCAGAAGCCCCTTCCGGCTGTTCGGCCAGCCACTCCCATTGCCGTGGCAATAAGGTGACTTCGCGGGCAACGACACCGAGTTTTGGTCGCCCCCGCCCGCGCGGTTCGGTGCTTTCTTCCTTCGCAGCTTCGGCTGCAGTGCGCGACCGGAAGCGACCCGCCGGCGCAGGTGCCGGTTGCGATAACCGTGCGCTGATGTCCGCACTGGAGCCACGCAGGTCCAGGTCAATTACGCGGCCGCTCTTGTCGTCGAATACGAGGATGGTCTCGGCCGCACCACTGTCGGTCGCTGCCTTGACGGCAAGGGCAACCTCCAGCAAGGCACCGGACGCGAGGAGTCGCGTACCCTGGAAGGCGGTAGTTGGTTTGGCAAGAAGGTCGTGCATGGCTTACTCCATCATTATTCGATGGAGCAAATAATACCCGGATAAAAATAAAGAGTCAATAATACCCGGGTATTAATAAGAAGGAGGCATGCAAGGGACTATCTCTTACGTGTCCACTCAAACCTTGAGCGCGCCACGGAAGCCCCGGACCGCATAGTAGGACGATGCACCATTGTGATAAATGAAGATGTGGCCGTAGCGGAAATCGGCAAAGATGGCACCGCCCAGCTTCCGGATATCCGCCGGTGTTTTGATCCAGCTGGACGTCTTGGCATCGACGATGCCGAATTTCTGCAATTCCCGGTACTGCTCTTCGGATAAAAGCTCTATGCCCATCTCAGCCGCCATATCGATGGCGGTATTGTCGGGCAAATGTTCCTTCCTCGACTCCAGCGCTGCGCGGTCGTAGCAAACGCTGCGACGCCCTTTCGGGCTCTCGGCTGAACAATCAAAGAAAACGTAGCCGCTCTTGTCATGCGCAAGCACATCCGGTTCACCACCGGTGCGCTCCATCTCATTGAGCGACCACAGTTTTTCCGGATGCGCTTCCAGTTTTTCCTGTACGGCATCCCACTTCAAACCAGGATGCCGCTTCATGTTTTTTTCGAACCTGGCCTTCAATGTGGCAAGCAGGTTTTCACGTTCATTTGCTGTCAGTTTTTTTGGCATGATGCGCCTCCGTCTCCGCTCTGTTCGTCGCAAATACTCAGCCGCTTATGATAAAGCGAAATGCGGGAATTCAGTACTGCCAAGGATGGAACGGTGCATGTCGATGCTGTCCTTCAACAGGAATTCATCCGCTTCATCGTTGTAATCCCAGCGCTCGACGATGCAACGCAGCGGTGCATCTGCACAACCGTAACGAATGAAATTGACCGAATTATTGGAATCGTGGCGTATGCGGCTGGATACGGCCGTCCCCGCCTGTACCGCCCATACACGGCGTGGCAAATCGGCAAGTTCCTCATGCAGCGCACAAGTAAATGGCCGGTGGATATGGCCACCAAGTATCAGGTCGGCGCCTGCTTCCGCCCATCTGCCGATCGCGCGCTGATGACCGCGCAGCAGGTGCTCTTCGTCGACCTCGTGCGTGACAAACACCGGCTGGTGCGTGACGACGATACGCAGCTGCTTGTCACCGGCCTGCTTCAAACCTTGCGCCACGCGTTCAATCTGTACATCTGAAACCTCGCCTTCGATGTGCCGGTAGCGTCGCGTAGTACGCACGGCAAGCACCAGTAAATCAGGGCTGTCATGAACCGGTTCAAGTTCGGGACCGAAGCTGCGGCAGTAACGCGTATAAGGCAGGAAGATGCGGGTCATTACATCGAACAGGGGAATGTCATGGTTGCCGGCAATGACGATGTGCGAAGGAATCGCCAGCCGCTCCACAAAGGCACGCGCCAGCTTGAACTCGACAGCGCGTGCGCGCTGCGTAATGTCACCTGACAGGATCAGCAGATTGGGGGCGTGTGCATGTGCCAACCGTTCCAGCGCCTTGACGACCGGCGCGCGCTCGGTACCGAAGTGAGGATCGGAGATATGCAAGACAGTCTTCATCCGGCATTACCTCCCGCAACACTGCGGCTACGCTTGATCACAAGTAAAGGTTCCGGTGCCACGCGAAACTCAAGCGGTGTCTCCAGCCACATTATTTCCCCATCGGCAGCAAGCTTGATCTGCCGTCCCTGCTGTTTCCTGCCTGTACTTTTTTGCGCCTCTGCCGTTCCTGCATTCACAAGCTTGCTGCGTGTCGCAACGGTAAGGCTACGGAAACTGAAACCGACGACATTCCCGGCATCGCCCAAACGCCCCAGTGCACCACATGCACCCAGCCACAGCATCGCCAGCTTGCCGACCGGACGCACGGCAATCGCGGCGAGCTGCCCCTGCACGACGGCTTCCGCCTGCGGCATCCCGACCTGCTCCAGTTGCAGGCGGTTGTTGCCGACGAATAAAGTCGTCGTGCGCATTGTGGTACGCGTGCCATCCTGCTCCAGCGTCAGGTGTAATTGCCGGTGGCGGCCAAACACCGTGGCGATCGCTGCCCAGATCGCCACCAGTCGGCTGCGGCCATACTTTTGCTTGAATGACTCACGGTCTTCCAGCAGTTCCGGATACAGACCCACGCTCGCATTGACCAGAAAAATATGCCCATTGACCTCGCCAACCTGTACAGGTATCGGTTCACCGTGCAATAGGTCCTGCAGCGATTCCTCAATTTCTTCCGGAATGCCATGCGTGCGGCCAAAATAATTGAAAGTCCCTTGCGGCAGCGCACCGAAGATACAGCCACTACCGAGCACGATATTGGCAACTGCATTGATCGTCCCATCGCCACCGACGGCGACAACGACAGCCCCCTGCTCCTGCGCCGCATCAACAGCCTGCCGCACCGTTGCCTGGATCTGCGTCACATCTTCAATCACGAATATGCGGTATGGACGCCCCGCCGCCTGCATGGCTGTTTCTATCGTTTGCCGCGTATCGTCTTCGTCATGGCGACCGGAACCGCCGTTCATTACAAAGAACAACGGTGTCTGTGGAGAATAGCTGTGGGATGAATGAGAAATCGGATCGCCTCAAAATAGATAGAAGCATCACATCCTTGCAGCCAAGTCTGGCGGTCGTGATGCGTTCCTGTGGATTCAAGGAGAAACGTATCATTTCGCATCATTTGGCAATGTACGCTTGCGTACATAGAAGTATTGACAGGCCAAGCCAGTGCGCGGCCAGGACAGCATTCGATAGCGGCTTGCCATGTTGGAGACTGAGTCGGATTGGTTCAGGAAATTCGCAATGTCAGCTTTCGAGCCAAAGCGGACACTGGTAAATCTAAGGTGTTAGCTCAGCGGCGACAGAAAATCGTCGCTGGAGCGTTAAGTTGGCCGTCATCTAGCTACGCCACGCCGATGAATGAGCCGACAGTATTGAAGACATGGCGCACCTTGCAACACACAGCCTCAAGGCTTCTTTGGCTCCGCCATTTTTACCGTGCGCCAGCGGAAGTTGTCGTTATCTGCCGGAATCCACTGCAGGCACCAGGGGTTGATGCATTCCTGCCCTTCTGTTCCCGGCGCAATCGCCAGGAAACTTTCCTCGTCGTAGTGCTGCACCTCGGACCTTTGCCAAGTCATGCAGAATTTGCAGCGAATTTCTCCAAAGCCCCTCTTCATCGCGTCGTCCAACTGTTACTTATACCGACAAAACTGTCTGCTATGAACGGCAAATTGCCGATATGCACGCAAGTGCCATTTTCTTGGAAAGCTGCATGCTTATTCATTCTTGCCCAATTTTCATTCAAAAACATGGTGATAAAAATCCGTGAAAGAAGGCATTCCTTCAAGCCAAGCAATCTACTCTAATAAGGCTTCAATGAATTGTCTATTAATGTTCGCTTCTGGCCGATAGCTAACATCTCCAGACATGCACGAGCTAATGCTTCGCTTACTCAGCTGCGACGTTGAACAATGACCACTAAATGTTTTTGGGGAAGTTGGTCAAATTCGAGATGCCTAAGCACGCAACCGGCATCTTCAATAACTTTCAGGAAGCCATTTATTCCAAGGGTACTGTAATAGACTTCGGGTCCCATTGAGGAATCAACATGAAAGCCTTCGGTATCGAGACCACCGGCACTGAAAATGAAAACGCCGTCTTCTTTCAGCGCCGTCATGAGCTTCAGCATTAATGGGCGCTGTTTTTCAAGGTCGACATGCCAGATGCTGTCCCAAGCCGATATAAACCGATAGGAACGCGGCGGCTCCCATTTACACACGTCATCATGATGTAGCACTACCGCTGGGTCAGCCTCGCCGGCTAATTCGACCATCCTTTGCGAGATATCGATGCCTTCAATTTTCAATCCTTGAGCGCGAAGCAGCCGGTTGAATCGGGTATTGCATCCGCATCCAACATTCAACGCCCATCCATCGACCCCGGGTTCAAGAAAATTTATGGCCCGCTTGTGCGACTCAATACCGTTATGCGGATTGAAGCTCCCGTCGAGCCAGCTATCCGCGATTTCGTCGTAGGCCAGTGCTATATCAACGTGTGTCATTTTTAGTCACGTATTTTCTATATTTAATAAACCAATTCTCGCATGTCGCCAATCAGCCGATGGGGGCGTCCGGTTTCGACCCTAAGCGGGCATTCAAAATAATTTAAGTGGCTGCTTCAGATTGCAAATTTATCACCCCCTCTTTAATATACCCACACTCCATCATCATGACCCTGCTTTTGACCGCTTGCAGATACTCCAGCTGTCACACACGATGACATGCTTCCCGACTAATTATGAAGGCTGTTCAAGGCGCTGCGTTTCAGGCGCTTGTTTTTGAAAGTACAGTTAGTGCAAAAAATCGACGTATTTTCCCTGTTTATCGCGATGACGCTCAACTTGTCCATCATGGCAGTGGCGCTGCCTTATTTCATGGGGCGGGTAAATCGTGCAGCGCGGTACGCGCAAACCGGGATCGTGCTGCAAACCGCGGGCTGGATTTGCCTGTTTTCGTCGAGTGCCGTCGAACGGGGTGGATGGGCCGACCATCTGCTGTCGACTCTCGCGATGGGCTGCGTTTCGAGTGGCATGGTGTTCAACGCCATGGCTTTTCAGATATGGTGCGGCCGCATGGTAGCAGTGCGCGCACCGATCACCATTGCCGTATTGATGACCACCGGCTACAGCATCGGTTTTTCCGATTATCCGTTCCGGGTGGGCTGGGCCAACGGCTTGTTGGCCTTGCAGATCGCCACAGTGGTGGCTGACCTTTGTCGCCCACCCAAGGTCGCAGTCGGACGCTGGCGCTGGCTGTTGATTATTTGCCTTACCATTCAAATGATAGTGCTTGCCTGCCGGGCCGTGCTTGGTGCGTTCTACACCGCCGAGTTCCCGAATTTCTTTGGCCCTTACCTAGTCAACCGAGTATTTGCATTGTCTTCGAATTCAATGATGGTGCTGTCAGTAGTGGCCATCCTCCTGGCGCACCGCGACGAGGCGGCACGCGAACTGGAACGGCTGGCTACGCTGGACGGCCTGACCGGTGCCTTGAATCGTCGCGCCTGGCTGCTACAGTCCGGCATCGAACTCGCCGGCAGTGTGCGTTACCGGCAGCCTATAGGCCTGTTATTACTTGATCTCGACTATTTCAAGCAAATCAACGACACCCACGGCCATGCCGTTGGTGACCGCGCACTGCAGCTTTTCGTGACCGGATTGCGCACCGTCAGCCGCACCGGCGACCTATTCTGCCGTTATGGCGGTGAAGAATTCTGTGTCCTGCTCAAATGTGCCGACCTTGCCTCGGTGACCGCGTACGATCAACGCATGCGCCAGTGGCTGGCGCAACATTCACCCCAGGAGTTGGGATTCAAGCTTTCTTATAGTGCCGGCATTACCATGCGCGAACACGACGGCGACACCATAGATACCATGCTACAGCGCGCCGACGTCGCCCTGTACGAAGCCAAGTCGCAAGGACGTGGCTGCACTCTTGCCAGCCCGGTACGGCTCAGCGCCTGAGTCATCCACGCGCATTCGCAGATCCGCCGACATCGTCAAAAGACTCCTCATCGGATGTTCTTATTTCGATCTCGGAGTTCAGATGTTCGGGATTTCGTTCTGCCCGGGCGCGGACATTGAGAAGCCGCCGCTGACGTTAAGCGAATGCTTCCGCCAAAAACGTCTCCAGCTCCCGCTCTTCAAGAAGCTCAATCGACAAGTTCCCAAAACGTTTAGGCAACCAGAGGATACGAGCGCCGCTTGGGGAATTCAGATTGTCGCGCGCGAGGGCTTTGCCATTTTCATCTTCCGGCTGGACTCCCATTGCCAGCAACTCGTCGTAGGCGGCCTCGATATCCGGGGTCGAGTAGCAATGCCGGTAAATCGTGCCTTCACCGTTGGTGTCCATCAGTGCCTTGAGGTTGCCGCTTAAAGGCTGGACAAGCATGAAGCGTTCGGCATCCCATTTAATGACCGCATAACGGACATGCAAGTCATCGCGCTGCCACACCAGTGTCTTTGAAACCCGCGCATTAAAAAGCCGGGCGTAATAATCACATGCCTCCTCCAGGTTCGCGACCAGGATATCTACATGGCTGAACTTCATTTTCATATGTTTACTTTTCTGGCAGCGGCAATATGTTTGAGTGGGTGCTACACGATGATCGACAAGCCCTATCCTGCTTCGCCTGCTCCTATTCAGAACCACGCGCCGCAAGCGCCGCCTGGTCCAGTGCATTTGCAAGGGTGCGCTGCTCATCACTCTTGAACTGGGAAAGGAATAGTTCAGAAACCGTGGCTTCGTAAATTTTCCACATTTTTTTCCGCAGCGCTTTTCCCTCGGCAGTAATAGTTGCGAAGGCCGCCCTGCCGTCTTCTTCCGAACGCGCGCGTGTGACCAGCTTTTCCTGTTCCAGACGATCAATCAGGCGCGTCAGGTTATAGCGCTCAATCGCCAATGCCTCTGCCAATTCGTGCATGCGCCGCGTGCCGTTCTTCCCGCTCTCCAGTCCCCAGAGTACGTCATACCACGCATAGGTCGGCAAGCCCGCAGCCGCCAGGCGACGCTCGATTTCCTTGATGAGCACGCGATGGGTGCGCACAAAAGAGAACCACAGATCCGGTTCGTTGTTGTTCATTCGAATCTCCGTTGAATGTTTTTATATCGATTGCATTTGCAATTCAAATGATACCACTGTAGGATTGCCATCCATACGATTGCAATTGCAACGATTTTTCACCCCCCCGGGAACGCTGATTCTCGTCGCTGCGCGCGGTCCCGGTACGCCTGAAACATTTTCGGAGATCCTCATGAATCAACCGTTTGCAGAAGTCGACATTGACCCGCAAGAAACACAGGAGTGGCTTGAATCGCTGGATGCTGTTATCGATGTGGAAGGCCGCCCGCGTGCCCACTACCTGCTTGATAAGCTGGCCGATCTCGACCTGGCGCGCCACGGCGATTTGCATGGTCGCGTAACGACGCCCTACGTCAATACCATTAGCAGGCAACGGCAACCGGCCTATCCCGGCGATGCCGGCATCGAGCGCCGCCTGAACGCCTATATACGCTGGAATGCGATGGTCATGGTGCTGCGCGCCGGCAAACATTCAAATGTAGGTGGGCATATTGCAACCTATCAATCCGCCGCAGTGATGTATGACGTCGGCTTCGATCACTTCTTCCGTGGCCGCACAGATACCTTTGATGGCGATATGGTGTACATCCAGGGGCACTCTGCTCCGGGCATTTATGGTCGTGCTTTCATTGAAGGACGCATAGATGAGGCGCGCATGGATAATTTCCGCCGCGAGTCGGATCGTGTCGGCTTATCGTCATATCCGCATCCGCGCCTGATGCCGGACTTCTGGCAATTCCCTACGGTGTCGATGGGACTGGGACCGCTCACGGCGGCTTACCAGGCGCGCTATATGCGCTATCTCGAATATCGCGGATTAAAGCAGCCGCAAGGACGCAAGGTCTGGGCTTTCCTTGGCGACGGCGAAATGGATCAGCCGGAATCACTGGCAGCGATTTCGCTCGGCGGCCGCGAACGCCTGGACAATTTGATCTTTGTGGTCAATTGCAATCTGCAGCGCCTGGACGGCCCGGTGCGCGGCAACAGCAAAGTGATCCAGGAGCTGGAAGCGACTTTCCGCGCCGCCGGCTGGAATGTGATCAAAGTCATCTGGGGCAGCGACTGGGACCGCTTGCTGGAAAAAGATGTCACAGGCCTGCTGCGCCGACGCATGATGGAATGCGTGGATGGCGATTTTCAAACATTCAAATCGCAAAACGGCGCATATGTACGGCAGCACTTCTTCGGTAAGTATCCGGAGTTGCTGGCGATGGTCACCGATATGTCAGACGACGAGATATGGAAGCTGACGCGCGGCGGGCATGATCCGGAAAAAGTTTATGCCGCCTATGACCAGGCCGTCCGCACCAGCGGCCAGCCGACCGTCATCCTGGCAAAGACGGTAAAAGGCTTCGGCATGGGTGAAGCCGGAGAAGGCCAGAACATCAATCATCAACTGAAAAAAATGAGCGCCGATGCCGTGCGCACTTTCCGCGACCGCTTCGCCCTCCCCGTCAGTGATGAGCAACTGGAAGAAATGCCCTACCTGCGGCCGGCACCGGACAGCGAGGAAGCGCGTTACCTCGTGGCCAGGAGGAAGGCACTTGGTGGTCATATCCCGGCACGCTTCAGCGAAGTCGAGCCTTTGGCAGTGCCACCGCTATCGGCCTTCGCCAGCCAATTGCAAAGCAGCGGGGAACGCGGCGTGTCGACCACCATGTCCTTCGTGCGTATCCTGACCGCCCTGTTGAAAGACGAAAATCTCGGCAAGCTGGTAATCCCCATCGTACCGGATGAATCGCGCACCTTCGGCATGGAGGGATTGTTCCGCCAGATCGGCATCCACTCCTATCTCGGCCAGCTCTATACACCGCAAGACGCCGGGCAGCTGAGTTACTACAAGGAAGCCAAGGATGGACAAATCCTGCAGGAAGGCATCAATGAATCCGGTGCGATTTCATCCTGGATCGCAGCCGGCACTGCTTACGCCAACCACGGTCTGGCGACGATTCCGTTTTATATTTTTTACTCGATGTTCGGCTTGCAAAGGGTTGGTGACCTCGCCTGGGCTGCCGCCGATGCACGTACCCGCGGATTCTTGCTGGGTGCGACTGCCGGACGCACCACACTGATGGGCGAAGGATTGCAGCATGATGACGGGCATAGCCACGTCCTGTCTTCCGTCATCCCAAGCTGCATTTCCTATGATCCAACCTTCTCTTACGAACTGGCCGTCATCATCCACGATGGCTTGCGGAGGATGTATGTCGAGCAGGAAGATATCTACTATTACATCACCCTGCTGAATGAAAGCTATCAACATCCTGCCATGCCGGACGGCGCTGAAGCAGGCATCCTCAAAGGTTTATATCTGTTGCGTGAACACGCCGCTCAGCAAGACGGTGCCCCTCAGGTACAACTGATGGGTAGCGGTTCCATCCTGCGTGAAGTAATCGCTGCGGCAGAACTGCTGGAACAGGATTTCGGTATAGCCAGCGACATCTGGAGTGCGACGAGCCTGACCGAAGTACGCCGTGATGGCCTGGCTGCTGAACGCTGGAATATGCTGCACCCGGATGAAGAAATGCGCATTCCCTATGTACAGGAATGCCTGATGGGTCGCCGCGGTCCTGTCGTCATCGCCACCGATTACATGAAGATCGTCGGTGACCAGATCCGGCCGTTTATCAACGACCGCAGGTTCATTGCATTGGGCACTGATGGATTCGGACGTTCGGATACTCGGGAATCCTTGCGCAGCTTCTTTGAAGTAGACAGGCATTTCATCGTCCTGGCAGCGCTGAAGGTGCTGGCCGACGATGGAAGTATTCCGCGCAGCAAGCTGGGCGAGGCGATACAACGTTACGGTATCGATATCAATAAAGTTGATCCTGCTGCAGTGTAAAAACCTTTTTCCTTCAGACCCTTGTATGCGCCTGTTGAATATTGTTTGTTCGCCGCGTGGTGGAAAGTCAGTTTCCATCGCTATTGCCAATACCTTCCTCGATGCATACGGCCAGAGATGTCCCGCGCTGGAAGTCGATACCCTGAATGTATGGGAAGAAGATTTCCCCGACTTCAACAATCAGGCCATCGGCGCCAAATACAAGCGCGTGTCAAAGGAAGCCTTGAACAATGCCGAACAGGCGGCGTGGAAAAGCATAGAGACGCTGGTACAGCGCTTCCAGCGGGCTGAGCGGATTGTGCTTGGTGTTCCGATGTGGAATTTCTCTTACCCGTACAAGCTGAAGCAACTGATTGACCTCGTCAGCCAGCGCAATATGCTGTTCAGCTTCGATGGCAGGCAATACGGCCCGCTGCTGGAAATTCCGCGCGCGCTGGTGATACATGTACGGGGGCAAAGCCGGGGCTTGGATATCGACAGTCCGGGTTTCGAACACCAGGCTGATTACATTGATTTCTGGTTGAAGTTTATCGGCGTGGCAAATGTCCTGAGCATTCAGCTGGAACATACCTGGGATGGACGTGCGCCAGAAACCATAGAGGCAGGGAAAGCGCAGGCCATCGCGCTGGCTGCCGATTTTTGAAACTATTCCTGGTCGGTCTGGGGAGATACCGGCTGCTGGATATTCGAAATACTCCAACCCTTGTCCTGCAAATCAGCAGGATCAGTTTGCAGCAGGATCTGGCCGTGCACTTCTTCCAGTTTCTGCTGCCAGTTATAAAGCGCTGACGGAGTATTTTTCTTTAAATCTTCCATCAAGGGCTTCAGCGATTCCAGGATATCCCGCTTCTGCGATGCCTCAAATGGCGTCGTGGTATCTGCGGTCAACTCACCCATTTCATACTTCGATGTACGGGTGGATTGCTTCGCCGACTGCATGGAAAAAGCTTCACTCAGTACGCCTTTGGTGTACGCGAGTCCAATTGAGCTTTCTGCCGAGTCTTCGATCTGCTTGTAGTAATAATTTTGCGACTTGTTATCGGTCGTCAGTATCAGCGGCACATCCGGGATCAGTGACATGTGATAACTGGCCGTCAAATGTGATCGCTGTTGTTGCGCAATGGTGCGATTGAACTGGTTTGGCCCGCCAACCTGTGTGGCTTGCGATACATCGTAGGCGAAGGTATCGGTTTCACTCAGGTTCTTTGGATTGGATGACTCCGGCACCTGTTTGATTGATGCCTTGAAATCGGCCAGCCCGGTCAGCATTGCGTGATCGACGTCAGCCAGGCTTATCTTTGCCTGCTGCGTCGGTGCGACGTAGTCGCTGTTCATCTGGGTAAAGGCATCCTTGAACATGGCCGCCAGTTCTTTGTCGGCATTGCCGCGCGACGCAGCCTTGTCAAACTGTTTCAAATAACTGTCGATGGCCGCAGTGCGCTGCCCGGCGTTGCCCCAGATGGAAGAGTCACGCATGTCGACGCTGACATTCAGCGTGCCGACCGGGCCATCCAGGTTCACACTCCGCGTCGTGCTGTCTGCATGGAAGTCCAGTGTCTGCGGTGTTTTCCCATCCAGCGCGATGCTGGAATGAAAATCCACCGAAGACAATACTTTCGAATCAAATTGCGTCAGGCCGGCGAGATTGAGAACCGGCGGCTTCGCACTGATGCCATCGATTGCATCCTGGAATCCGGTGGCCAGGTTTCCCAGTGCAATGCGTTCCGCATCGCTGAGGTCGCCGCTGCTTTGCATCTGGACTTGCAGGCGGTCATCCTGGCTGCCCAATACAATCTCAACATCGATACCGCTTTTTGTCTGGATACGCAGTTTTTGTTCCGCCCACGGGGACGGGGCCTTTGATGTACCCGGTGCGGCTACTTCTGCCGTTTCGTCAGGAGCCTGGCTGACCGATTGCGTCAACCCATTCGCACCATTCTTCAACATATCAAGCAATGCGCTTCCTATGCCCTTGAAGCGATTACCGATAGATTGCGAAAAGAAGTTTCCTGCCATCAGTCCGGATACAGCATCGTTCGGGCGGACCTTCCAGACCAGTGGAGCCGCTGCGGTGGACTCGATACGTGGAATTGAATAGGTTGGCTCCGGCGCGGAATTCTGCTTGCTTGCGCCCAGCGTAACAATCGTCGACTGCGATGGCGTCGCTGCGGATTGCGCTTGCACCTGGCCCGACATTACGCGGGACGAACCGGCGGAAGCCGACGGCACATTGGAAGGTGACATCGCGGACTGCAATGCGGATATGGACGTCATGGAGCTAAACCCTGGGCTTTTGTCATTTTCTAATCAGATCAACATGCGTACGGCCTTACATGATCATGCCGGCCTATTCAAAATAGTTGCCTATACATTGAATAGAGGATGTCTTGTATAACGGCCGGTCTGGAATAAACTTGAATTCCAATTACCCTGGACGCTGTATCTGATTAATTGTGTCCCAAGCCCATCACTGCGTGACACATGGCGGGAACTGCCTTAGCGGCGATGTATCTTCATGATCTTTTGATGCTCGCGCATCCAGTCACGGTCTTTTTCGGTATTGCGCTTGTCGTATTCCTTCTTGCCCTTGGCCAGCGCAATATCGCATTTCACCCGCCCGCGTACCCAATGCAGGTTGAGCGGCACCATGGTGAAGCCGGACTGGTCGACCTTGCTCAGCAGTTTCTTGATTTCCGCTGCGTGCAGCAGCAGCTTACGCGTACGTACTGCTTCCGGATGTGAAAACGATGAAGCGCTGTTCAGTGCACTGACGTGTGCACCGAACAGGAAGATTTCATTGCCACGGGCAATGACATAGGCTTCCTTCAACTGCACGCGGCCGGCGCGGATGGCTTTGACTTCCCAGCCCTGCAACATGACGCCTGCTTCGTAACGATCTTCTATGAAGTAATCGTGAAATGCTTTTCTGTTATCTACTATGCTCATAACGATCTCTTTGATGTAGCGAGAGTGTAACCCCGTGCACCGCCTTCTGCAGCGTACGCGGTCCAAACCAAAATCCCTGACTTGCATTACTATAGCGGACACATTCGACAAGAAACGCAGAGCGTTCACGAATGCCAACCCTATAAAACATGAGCTCCTACATTTTCGTCCTGATGGTTGGATTGCTGGCCGGCGCAATTAGCGGCGTGATCGGCACCGGCTCATCCATCATGCTGTTGCCGGTATTGGTATATACCTTCGGGCCGAAACAGGCGGTTCCCATCATGGCGGTGGCGGCTGTCATGGCCAACCTGTCCCGCGTTATGGCCTGGTGGAAACTGGTCGACTGGCGCGCCTTTGCCGCTTACTCGATTACCGGTGTCCCGGCAGCGGCGATAGGCGCACGCACTTTGCTGGCACTGCCTTCCCACCTGATTGAAATCTGCCTCGGTATTTTCTTCATCCTCATGATCCCGGCGCGACGCTGGCTGGTTGCACGCAATTACACGATCAAACTCTGGCAGCTCTCCATCATAGGCGCCCTGATCGGCTTCCTCACCGGCCTGGTGCTGTCCACCGGTCCGCTCAGCGTGCCTGCATTTACCGCCTATGGTTTGGTCAAAGGTGCATTCCTGTCGACCGAAGCAGCCAGTTCGCTGATGCTCTATGTGACCAAGGTCATCACCTTCCGCGAATTCGGCGCCATGCCGCTGGACATCTTCATCAAGGGCTTGCTGGTCGGTGCATCATTGATGGCAGGGACTTTTATCGGCAAAGCCGTGGTGCTGAAACTGAGCAACCAGGCTTTCCAGCACTTGCTCGACGCCCTGCTGTTTTGTTCCGGCGTCTCGCTGCTGTGGGCGGCATTCAGCTAAGGGACATGCCTTGTGCACGTAGCGCCATCTGCGCCACTGCCAATACATCCTGGCTCAGCTCCAGCGCACCATCCTGCAATGCCTGCAGACGGAACCAGCCCGCGTCTGCGGCATCATCCGCCGCCACCGGCTCACCGGACTGCCATTCACACAGGACCGCGAGCAGGACAAAATGCTGCAATAACTCGCCCGCCTCATCCTTGCCATAAGCATTGAGTGCCGTCAGCACATGCCGGGCTTGTGCACGCACGCCGGTTTCTTCGTACAACTCACGTACCGCCGCTGCTTCCATTGTTTCACCGAAATCCATTTTTCCGCCGGGGAAACCCCACAGGCCGACATCGGGCGGATTCTTGCGGCTGACCAGCAAGACTTCATCACCACGCAGCAGCACGGCAATCACAGCCGCAACCGGAATTTTTCTATTGCTGCTGGTATCGACTGGTGCCTGCATGATCAAACCTGGATGGAAACGCTAAGGATGAAACCGTCATTGTAACGACTATCAGCCGTGCCATAATCAGCACTCCCTTCCCGGCGATTGATACCCATGCTCGAGCCTTACCTGAAACGCTGGCAACTCACACCTGACGGCACCGCCATCATGACGCCCGGCAGCCAACTGCTGCCGGTACGCATGGCCGGTATGCCGGCGATGCTGAAAGTCTCGGCGGAGGAAGAAGAAAAAAACGGCGCTCTCTTGCTGGCCTGGTGGGACGGCGATGCCGCCGCCCGCGTGCTGGCCTGTGAAGGCGATGCGCTGTTAATGGAAAGAGCCGAAGGCCAAAGCACATTGCTGGAGATGGCCTTACACGGCCGGGATGATGAAGCCAGCCGCATCATGTGCAAAGTCACGGCGCAATTGCATGCGCCACGTAACAAGGCTTTGCCGCCACTGGTGCCGCTGACGCAATGGTTCCAGGCACTGGAACCGGCGGCCGCGAAATATGGCGGCATCTTCACTTACAGTGCCGCCGTGGCCCGCGACTTGCTGGCCAAGCCGCAGAATACCGTCGTACTGCATGGCGACATCCATCATGGCAACATCCTCGATTTTGGCGCGCGCGGCTGGCTCGCGATCGATCCGAAAGGCCTTGCAGGTGAGCGCGGCTTCGACTATGCCAATATCTTTTGCAATCCCGAACTCGCCAATGCCATCGTGCCCGCACGTTTCCTGCGCCAACTGGAGATCGTGGTCGCAAACTCCGGGCTGGAACGCACACGCCTGCTGCAATGGATACTGGCCTACGCCGGTTTATCGGCTGCGTGGTTCTTCGAAGACGGCATGGAAGCGCCCACCGCGCTCGCGGTCGCCGAGCTGGCCATCAGCGAATTGAATAGATGAGACCTTGTAAACACTTGGTAAAACTGCACCGGGTTGACGGAATATTCTAAATGGCTATACTCACCCTATCCCCAACTTGCATACACAGCTTGTAATGACCTCCCCAACCTTCCTGTCGAAACGCATCGGTTCTGCGCCGAACAAGGAAGAGTTGCGCGTGCGCACTTTACTCGCAGGTCGTACTTCGACCACCGTGCATGCAGTCGCAAAGATGTACTCGCAGTCATCTTTTGTAAGAGACCTCGCCTGCCTCCCTTAGGCTCGGTGAGTGTCCACAGGAACGAAGCTTCGTTCCACCCACATCACTCCCGAGCCTCCCACTCGTAAATTCCACACTGTGTTGATGCTGTTTGCGTCTGCACCGTATTGCCATTTTTCTTGTCATTATTTGGTCGGCCTCAAGGTCGGCCCGGAGCTATTACCAAAATGAAAAACGAACGTTACCTGACCCAAAACGATGCCGCCACGCTGAGCCGCATTGCCGAACACTTGCTGCGCATGGGTGAAGTTGAAATCAACGCCGGTGAACAATTGATAGACATCATTTCGACTTCCATCATCCTGCCAGTTGATGTACAGCGCAAAGGCTATGTCACCCTCTATTCGACTGTCTCATACAGCCCGGTCGATACTGAAGAAGTGCGCAAGCTGACCATCGTTTGTCCGCAGGATGCGAACCCGCAACTGGCTCTGATTTCGGCGCTGACGCCTATCGGCCTGGCTTTGATCGGACGCAAGGCTTTGACGACGGTCGAAGTTGCACTGCCATCGAAGCGCGTTGAAAAGCTGAAGATCCTGGATGTCACACCTTTGGACTCGACCATGGGCGAGCTCGCACTGTCATGAAACGCGTAACAGCCATACAGCTGGTAGAGCGAGGCAAACGGCTAAAAAAATGGTTTGCCGCGTGTATCGCCTTCAGCATGGCAGTCGTCGTGGTCGCCATGACGATCGATTAAATTCGCAGGAGTATTGATGGCAAGGGCAGCGTATTACGCAAATTGTATGAAGAGGCGGCTGTATCAACGCATACAGCCCCTCTGCCCGCCTGTGCCCGGCGCAATGCCGCAAGCGTATTACTGCGGTATGGACCCTGTTATAGGTTTAGTGCGGCCACTTCGGTAGGCGCGCATCCACGCTTTCCTGCGCACTCGCCATTGCAGCAGCGGCCGAGCGCGTTTCCACCCCGAGTTTTTCAAAGATATGTTCGAGATGCTTGCTCACGGTACGTGGGCTCATCTTCAGGATTTCACCGATGTCGCGATTGGTTTTGCCTTTCGCCAGCCATGACAGGACTTCGGTTTCGCGCGGTGTCAGTGCGGCACTGGCGAGACGTCCGGTCGGCAGCGCATGGTTGCCGCTCAACTCGATCAGCAACATGATTTCATCCATGCCGGCCGCACCCATATTACGTACCAGCAGGCTGGCACCGGCAGGCTCGGTAACCGATGCCACCAGTTCCATGCCACTACTGCCTTTCCACCATGATTGCGGCACCGTCAACGCTTCCGGATCGATACCGAATTGCGTCAGCAACTGGCGCGCGCAAGGCGAACACCATGAAATAGCACCTTCCTCATTGAGCATGATCACACCCAGGCCGGAGACATCAATCGCATCGAGTGCGAAGCGCGCCATGCGTGCATTGCCCAAATGCGTATGCAGGCGTGCCAGCACTTCCGGCGCGCGTACCGGCTTGACGACATAATCGACGCCGCCGCATGCAAAACCTTCCAGCACATGCGAAGTGTCGGACAGGCCGGTCATGAAAATCACCGGGATATGTTTGGTCGAGAGATCCGCCTTGATGCGACGACAGGCATCAAAGCCGGAGATGCCCGGCATCACCGCATCCATCAGGATGACATCCGGCGTCACCAGGCTCAGGCGGCGCAAGGCGGTATCGCCGTCACATGCCACCAGCACGGTATAACCGGCACCCTCCAGTGTTTCGCACAGGACGCCGAGGCTGCTCGGGGCATCGTCCACCAGCAATACAACCGGACGGTCATCAGGATTATCAATCAGGTGATGCGACACGTTCATTCTCCATTAATGCGTTCTCCAATGCGCCCAACTCAAAACGGTCCAGCAATGATCTTACTACGTTGCAGGATGCGACGACTGTTGCATCGGCCGCTGCCAGCCGGTCCACTGCGCGGCGCAGTCCGCTCACATGTCCCATGCGGGTCAGTTGCAACAATTGCTCAATGGAAGGTTGCCGGAACTCCAAACGTTCCGGCAAGGCTTCCGTCACCGGCACCGGTGGCGGTGTGCTGGCATAGATCCATTCCAGCCCCAACTGCCTTTGCAGGGCCAGCATTAATTCCGATTCCAGCACCGGCTTGCCGACAAAATCCTGGCAACCGGCTGCCTTCAATTTCACGGGATCGTTTTCAAACAAATCCGCCGATACGAAAATAATCGGAATACCGCTGGACGCGCGTACGCGGCGCGCCGTTTCCCAACCATCCATGCCATCCATGCCGATATCCAGCAAGATCGCGTCTGGCACAAAGTCTTGCAATAGATCGATGCATTCATGGCCACTGGCTGCTTCACGCACATTGAAGCCCAATGGAATCAGCATGCCGCTCAACATATGCCTTTGCACCGGCTGGTCATCCACCACCAGCAAGGTGCGCGCGACACCGGTATGGCCGATCACATCGCGTTGCGGCAGGGCTTCGAAGGCATTGATTTCCATCAGTGGCAAACGCACGACGAAGGTACTGCCCTGCCCCTGGGTACTGATCAGGTTCAGGCTACCGTTCATCATCAGTATCAGCTTCTCGGTAATTGCCAGTCCCAGGCCCGCACCCGGCTCGCCACGCAAACGTCCGGCGGCACCGCGCTCGAATGGCTGGAAGATACGCTGTCGGTCCTGCACGGCAATCCCGATGCCGGTATCGATCACATCAAAGCGCATGGAAACACCGGTGCATTCGACATGCAGGGTGACGGAACCGGTATCGGTAAAGCGCAGCGCGTTCGTCAACAGGTTAATCAATATCTGGCGCAGGCGTTTACCATCCGCCAGTACGTAATGCGGCAAATCGCCGCCATGCGTATATTGCAGGCGCAAACCTTTCGCCTCGGCTTGCGGCCTGACCATACTGAGCAAATCATCAATGAAGGCAGCGAACAGGATAGGCGCCGGTTCCAGCCGCATGCGATCCGCTTCGATACGTGCCAGATCCAGCAATTCATCGACCAGTCCCAGCAAATGTTCGCCGCTGCGCTGTATGGTCTGGATCGCGGTGCGCGGCGCGGCGTCGAGCTGTTCGTTCTTCAGCAGGATTTGCGAATAGCCGAGGATGCTATTGAGCGGTGAGCGCAACTCATGCGAGATACCGGCGACATAACGTGTCTTCGCCTGGTTCGCCGATTCGGCCGCTTCCTTTGCACTCTGCAATGCCGCATCGGTGCGTTGATGCGCGTCTATCTCCTGCGTCAGCAATTCGTTTTGCCGGTTCAAATCATCCTGCGCCAGATGTCGCCCTTCGCTGCCCAGCACCACCCACCAGCTGGACACTGCAACAATGATCAATAGCACGGCAGAAATCTTGAGGAAGATGCTGTCCAGCAGCAAGCGATCACCGGCTGAAGTCAGCGTGGAAATTTCCTGCGCATAGACCAGGCCGAGTGCGGCAGCCCCGACCGCACACAAGGACAGCACCACCACCATATAGTTACCGACGCGCCGGTTGACCAGGTGCGACAAGGCATTCGGCAACAAGGCTGACAATAATTGCTGCGCCTGTTCCGCGGTCCGTGATTCCTTCTTGCACAAATCATGGCAACGCGATTCCAGCGTGCAGCATAGTGAACAGATAGGCGCACCATAGGCCGGGCAATGTGCCATATCTTCCGATTCAAAACTATTGTCACAGACGCCGCATTTCACCGCCTGTCCCGGTAAGCCGACCGCAGTCGGTTTGCGTGCGAGATAGTAGCGGCCGCGCGTCAGCCATGCGAGCAAAGGCGAAACAAGGAAGGCCATACCCAGCGTAATGAATGGCGAGAAAGCGGCGACCTTATGGCCCCATACACCCGAGAACGCGGCGATACCTATGCTGGCCGAGAGCAACATGGTGCCGAGGCCAACCGGATTGATATCGTATAAATGCGCGCGCTTGAATTCGATACCTTTCGGACTCCAGCCCAAAGGCTTGTTGATCACCAGGTCAGCGACCAATGCGCCGACCCAGGCCACCGCCACATTGCTGTACAGGCCCAGCACATTTTCCAGTGCGGCGAACACACCCAGGTTCATCAACAACAAAGCCAGCAGGCAATTGAAGACCAGCCACACCACGCGTCCCGGATGACTGTGCGTCAGGCGTGCGAAAAAGTTCGACCATGCAAGTGAACCGGCATAGGCATTCGTCAAATTAATCTTGACCTGCGACACGACCACGAACAGCAGCGTGATTGCCAATATCCAGACCGGATCGCTGAACAGATAAGAGAAGCCGAGCAAATACATGCGCGTCGGCTCCATCGCATTCCCTGCCGGCACGCCGGACTGGAACACCAGGTAAGCAAGGAAGGCACCGCCCAGCATCTTCAAGCCGCCGGGGATAATCCAGCCCGCACCCGCGACGATGATAGCGGTCCACCAGCGCCGCTTATTCTCTGCCGTGCGTTCCGGCAGGAAGCGCAAGAAATCGACCTGCTCGCCAATCTGCGCCACCAATGAAAACGCCACGGTGGCGGCAACGCCAAACATCACGGGGTCCAAGCTATTGCTTTTGGAAATGGCACCGACGAATTGCGCGAACTCGGTATACGCCTCCGGCTTTTTCCAAAAGATCGCGATATACGGTGCGACCAGCAAGATCAACCACAATGGCTGCGTCCACATCTGCAAACGGGAAATCAGCGTAATCCCGCGCGCCACCAGCGGCACGATGAACAAGGCACAAATCACATACCAGATCCACAGCGGCCACTGTATCCACATCTGCAATGCCACCGCCAGGATGGCGGCCTCCAGTGCGAAAAAGATGATGGTGAAGCTCGCATAAATCAGCGAGCTGATGGTCGAGCCCATATAGCCAAAGCCGGCACCGCGCGTCAGCAAATCCATATCGATGCCATAACGCGCCGCGTAATAACTGATAGGCAGGCCGGTGAGGAAAGTGATCAGCATCACCGTCAGGATGGCGGTGACTGCATTCGCGAAACCGTAGTTAAGCGCAATCGCGCCACCGATCGCTTCGAGCGCGAGGAAGGAAGCCGCACCGAAGGCGGCATTGCCCAACTGCCACTCCGACCATTTACGGAAATGCCGCGGTGTATAGCGCAACGCATAATCTTCAATCGATTCGTTGGCGACCCAGCGGTTGTACTCGCGGCGAATGCGAAATATTTTTTGTTGGGCCATCAGTCGGATGAAGAATTGGATAGGTGGCAAATGTTGCGCTGCAATGCCAACCGGTTTTCAAATCTCGTCAGGTTCATATGCGCTTATGTAATTTTTATATCGCAAACACCTTCAACGATAGTCTCCTGCAAATTCTGCCTGCTTTTTCAAATTACAGGAATTGAAAATATTTCACAAGGCAAGTTTCCATCCACCAAGAAGCATGAACAGTTTTGCATGTACGCCGTTTGACGTATTGGGAGATACGCAATGTCCATACATTATTTGGTTCGGAATGCTCGGATCGCAGTCTCCAGGTGCGCGCGCGCTGGATAGTCACATCGGGGAAATCCGGGTTCCATCCATACAAACATAACTTTGAGAGGTAGACATCATGGCTGAAACCCTGATTAAAGTAGATCTGGATCAATCCCCCTACGATAACGAGAATGTCCATAACCGCTGGCATTCCGACATCCCGATGGCGACCTGGGTGAACCCGGGCGACGACTTCATCCTCGAAACCTATGACTGGACCGGCGGCTACATCAAGAACAATGATAGTGCCGATGACGTACGTGACGTCGATCTCACCACCGTCCACTTCCTGACCGGACCGGTCGGTGTCCATACTGCAGAACCCGGCGATTTGCTGGTGGTTGAATTGCTGGACATCGGTGCCAAGCAGGAATCGATGTGGGGCTTCAACGGCTTCTTTTCGAAGAAAAACGGTGGCGGCTTCCTGACCGACCACTTCCCTGAAGCGCAAAAATCGATCTGGGACATCAAAGGCATGTTCACCTCGTCACGCCACGTACCAGGCGTGAACTATGCAGGCCTGATCCATCCCGGCCTGATTGGCTGCCTGCCGGATCCTAAATTGCTGGCTGAATGGAACAGACGCGAAACCGGCCTGATCGCGACCGAACCTGATCGCGTCCCACCACTGGCGAATGCACCATTCGCACCAACCGCACACATGGGCAAGATGAAAGGCGCAGCACGCGACAAGGCGGCAGCCGAAGGCGCACGTACCGTGCCACCACGTGAACACGGCGGTAACTGCGACATCAAGGATTTGTCGCGCGGCTCGAAAATTTTCTTCCCTGTGTATGTCAAAGGCGCAGGTTTGTCAGTCGGCGATTTGCACTTCAGCCAGGGCGATGGCGAAATCACCTTCTGCGGCGCGATTGAAATGGCGGGCTGGGTGCACATGAAGGTAACGGTGATCAAAGGCGGCATGGCTACCTACGGCATCAAGAATCCGATTTTCAAACCGAGCCCTATCACCCCGCATTACAACGACTACCTGATCTTCGAAGGTATCTCGGTGGATGAGCACGGCAAACAGCATTACCTCGACGTCAACGTCGCGTATCGCCAGGCTTGCCTGAACGCCATTGAGTACCTGAAGAAATTTGGCTACACCGGCGCACAGGCGTATTCGATCCTGGGTACGGCACCGGTGCAAGGTCACATCAGCGGCGTGGTCGATATCCCGAACTCCTGCGCCACCTTGTGGTTGCCGACGCAGATCTTCGACTTTGATATCAACCCGAGTTCTGCCGGCCCTGTGGTGCAGAAATTCAAAAGCATGGGTATGCCTCTGTCGCGCGATCTCAAGTAATAGGAGAAAGTCATGCCAACCTACGATTATGTCTGCAAGGACTGCGGTTTTTTCGAGGCGGTGCGCACTATCGCAGCGCGCAACGATCCCATCGATTGCCCGCACTGCGCGGCGACGGCTGACCGTACCTGGGCATCCGCACCGAGCCTGGCGCTGATGCCGGAAGCACGTCGACATGCGATGAGCACCAATGAAAAATCATCGCATGAACCGATGAGCTCCAAGAACTACGCATCCAAAGCGCATCCTTCCGGATGCAGTTGCTGCTCTTCCGGCAAGAAGAGCAAATCAACCCTGGTCGCCCCGAACGGAAATAAAACCTTCGTCGGCAAGCGACCGTGGATGATCAGCCACTGAAATCATACCTGGCATGAGCGAAACGCCGGCGGGCCCGCAAGGGTTTCGCCGGCGCAATCCCGCTGCTCCCGCATACGGCTATCGATATGAAGCGTATATGAGTTGCCTATTATCTTTTTGAACGTCAAATAATTAAAATCGCTGCCTCGTTCAGCAAGGAGATGTCATGCTATTAGGTTTTTCACTACTCTATGTGGGCGCAGTTCTATGCCTCAACGGCCTGTGGCTGCTCGGTCGCATCGGCGACAAGGAGATATGGGTCATCAACGTTTTTTCAGGCACCGTCACCTTCCTGATTTCAATGCAACTGGCTTTCGGTGCGAATGCAGATGCGGGTTCCATCAAAGCTGCCGCCCTCACCCTGTTATTTTCCTTCACTTACTTTTGGGTTGCTTTCAATCGCTATAACGGCGCCGATGGTCGCGGCCTCGGCTGGTTCAGCCTGTTCGTCGCCATTACCGCCATTCCGGTTGCAATTGAAACCCTGCAAACCGCTACCAGCACCTGGGGTGTCTGGTTCGGCCTGAACTGGGCGGCGTGGGCGGTATTGTGGTTTATGTTTTTCCTCCTACTGTCGGCAGAAAAACAAATCGCCAAGATCACCGGCGTGGTCGCGCTGCTCTGCGGCGTGTTCACCGGCTGGGTGCCAGGCTTCCTCCTGCTTAACGGCGCATTACAGTAAGTCAACAGCTGCTTGCGTGCATCACACACGCAAGCAGGCTTTCCATTCTCCTCCTCATCCCGCGCATCCGCAAAGATAATTCAACCAAATGGTTGACATTTAATTTCACCCTGCTATATTCAACCACATGGTTGAATTAAATTCTGAAAAACTCGATGCCGTTTTCAATGCACTCAGCGATCCGACCCGACGTCGGATGCTGCGCCTGCTGGCTGATGGCGAACGCACGATAGGCGAACTGGCAGCGCCTTTCGATATGTCCTTTGCCGGTGCTTCCAAGCACGTCAAGGCACTGGAACATGCAGGCCTGATCAGTCGCAGTGTGCAGGGCCGTACGCATTTGTGCTCACTGGAAGCCGCACCGCTGGCCGCTGCCGAAGACTGGCTGCGCTTTTATCAAGGCTTCTGGACTGAGCGTCTGGAAGCACTGGAACGCGAACTATTGGCGAAGAAAAGGAGAAAGTGATGGCGAAAATAATAGATGAGTATGGCGTAGCGACAGACCAGGCAACCGTGCATATGGAAAAACTGCTGCCGGCAAGCGTGGACGTGGTGTGGGAATACCTGACCGAGTCGGATAAACGCGCAACCTGGCTGGCTTCCGGCGTAATGGGATTATATGTTGGCGGACCAGCCGAGCTGTGCTTCAACTTCAAGAACCTGACGACGGAAGCCACACCGGAACGCTTCCTGCCCTATGAATCCAATCATCGGCAGCAGGGACATGTCACGCTGTGCGAGCCGCCCCACTTGTTAAGCTTTACCTGGAATGAGCGTGACGGTCGTTCGTCCGAAGTTCGCTTCGAACTGCGTGCGCAAGGCGACCTAACCTTATTGATCCTGACCCATAGCCGTTTGCCGAACCGCAATGAAATGGTCAGTGTCGCGAGCGGCTGGCATACGCATCTGGGCATACTGGAAGACCGCCTGAACCGGCAACAGCCGCGCCAGTTCTGGGCCACCCACGCGCGCCTGGAAGCCGAGTATCAACAACGCATTCCCGCCGCGTCCTGACAGCGACGCATGATTACTGGATCGCGATGCCGGCTTCGACCAGGAGGCCGACCACTCCGGTCCAGAAAATCTCCACACCGATACACAGCAGGATAAAGGCCGACAGGCGCAGCATCACCATGGTGCCGAGCCGGCCCAGCATCTTGACCATCTTGTTGGCCGAGTTATAGCAAAGCCAGATGACGAATGCCGTCATCGCCGCACCTACCGCAGCACTGCCGAGTGAAATGACCTGGTCCAGCAAACGTGCCGGCGTACTCGCGCCCAGCGTAATCGATGCAGCAATCGCACCCGGGCCTACCGTCAGCGGAAAGCTGATCGGGTAAAAGCTGCGTACCTTGAACTCTTCATCCGACCATGCTTCCATCGGCGCGGTCGCGACCTGCGTACGTATCGCATCCTGGCCGTTATCGTTGAGCAATCGCCAGGCCGTGAAGGCAACCAGCAAACCACCACTGATACGCACGATAGGAATCGAGATGCCGAAAAACATCAGCACATGCGAACCGATGAACATTGCGCCGAGGAGGAGGAAGAAACAATTCAGCGCTACCTGGCGCGCCAGTTTCTTTTCCACGTCGCGGCTGACATTGCCCAGCAGGCTGGCAAACACCGGTGCGTTACCGAATGGATTAATGATGGGCAACATGGTGATAGGCACCAGGATTGCGGCTTTGAAGAAAAGGATCAGCATGAATGGAGTCCTATCCTGAAATCAGACAAATTCATCGATGGAATGCCCGGCTGCAACCCATGCGTCTATGCCACCGGTCAAGGGACGTACCCGACGGTAACCGCGCGCCATCAATTTCTTCGCGATGCGTGCAGCGGAAGCTTCATTCGGGCAAGCGCAATACACAATCACTTCGGAGTCCAGTTCGGTATTCACCACCAGCGCGCTGATGTCATCATCCGATAACACCATCGCACCAGGTATTTTGCCGCTTTGCTGTGCCAGGCCGGAACGCACATCGATAATAGTTGGCGGCGTACCGTTTTTCAGCAATTGATCAAGTTCATCGACCGTGATGCGCGCCATCCGTAAATCTTTCAGGAAACTATGCCGCTGCCACCATTTTTTTGCAAGGTAGACGGCAAACGCCAGGGCCACCAGCAGGATGCCCCATTTGCCAAGGCTGGCCAGGATATCCAGCAAGTCGGCGACGGCCGAGCTGAATAACGAACCGAGGAAGATGGCCGAACCAGCCCACAGCGCCGCACCCAAAGCATCGAAAATAATGAATTTGGCAGGCCGCGTACCGATCGCACCAGCCAGCGCACTTGCGACCGAGGCAAAGCCGGGAATGAATTTGGCGACCAGCAAGGAAGCCGGGCCATAGCGGATATACATGGCTTCGGTTTGCCGTACACAGGAATCAGGCGACAGCGAGATCTTGCACAAACGCGCCATCACACGTCCGCCATAACGGCGCCCGGCCATATACCAGGCAAAGTCGGCAATCAGGGCCGCGACCACCGCCACCAGCAAGAGCATGGGCGCGGAATAATCGCCGCGGTCGAGCAAGGCACCGGTAATCACCAGCGTCGGGTAGGCCGGTATCGGTGCGCCCAGCTGTTCCAGCAAGACATTGCCGAAAACAAAGAGCAAACCATATTGTTCTATCAGATTCAGCAGGAAGCTCATGGCCTTGCAGTACAATTAATTCGGTTTATCGTCTGCGAAGCATAGCAGGCGGATGTCGTTTTCACGTAATTTTCGAAGCGGCAACATTCATCCTTGCCGCACAGGCCACACCTTGACCCTAACGAGGAGATCCTTATGTCACAGCCCTGGAACACTGAAAGCAAGGATGAGGAAAAGCAAAGCGGCAAACTGAGTAGCGTAGAAGAGCTGCGCAAGGTCAAACATCCGGATCACGGCTTGTTATCGGACGATATCAAGAATGAAGAGAAGTTGAAGGGACTGGTGGATGAAGACCATCCCTTCCCGTCCAAAGGCAATTAAAGACAAGCGCGTGCAGTAAGCAATCCTGGATTACTGTTGCACGCGGTTTGCCATCACCTCGCCGAGTTGCACGGCACCGGCCGGCTGCCATTTCGGCGTAAAGGCCAGCATATCCTTGGGGAATAACATCACGACGGTGGAGCCGAGCAGGAAGCGGCCCATCTCTTCACCTTTTTTCAATTGCAGATACTGTTTGTCGTAATGCCATTCACGCACCGCATCCAGGCGCGGCGGATTGACGACGCCATGCCATACGGTTTGCATGCTGCCGACTATCGTCGCACCGACCAGCGTCAGTACAAACGGACCTGACTCGCCTTCGAATACGCACACTACCCGTTCATTGCGCGCAAACAAACCGGGTACGCCGCGTGCCGTAGTCGGATTCACCGAAAACAAACTGCCCGGCACATAAATCATGCGCAGCAGGCGGCCGTCACACGGCATATGGATACGATGGTAATCACGCGGGCTCAGGTAGAGCGTGGCAAAGCTGCCATTCTCGAATTGGGCGGCCAGCTCGGCATTGCCGCCGACCAGCGCGGTGGTTGAATAATTGTGGCCTTTGGCCTGGAAGATCTGGTCTTGCTCGATCTTGCCGAACTGGCTGATCGCACCATCGACCGGACAAATGAAATCCGCATCTGCCAATGGTCGCGCACCGGGTCGCAAGGCACGTGTAAAGAATTCGTTAAAGCTGGCGTAGCTGGCGATATTCGGATTCGCCGCTTCCGTCATATTCACATTGTATTTACCGACGAACCAGCGTATCAGTGCAGTCGTCACGCGTCCGGCCTTGGCACCCGCAACCAGACCGGCAAACGCGGTAAGGGCCTTTTTCGGCAGAAGATATTGCGGCAGTACAGGCAAGCGGTTGGGCACGATAGATAGGATGAAGGATTAAAAGAGAAGCGTGATTGTAGCGTTTGTTACGCCTTATTTTTCTGCTGCGGTCTTCCTGACGGTAATCCGGTCTATAAAGAACTCACCATCGCGACAGCAACGGTGTGGTACACCTGCCAGCTCGAATCCGGGTGGGCCGTCTTCCAGCCAGACTTGTACCAGGGTATCGAACTCTTCTGGTTCCAGTCGCAGCATCTGCGCAGTGACAACAAACTGCGCGCCTTCCTTTTGCCTGCTGACAATATCGTCTATTGTGGCCATGCGCCATCCCCATTACGAAACAAAAACTGCCGCCATCATAGCTTTTGTTGCGCTGCAATTCCATTTATTGCGCGTTTTTATTGTTCTTACACTGCTCAGCGGCTGTTCTGCTTGCGCACAGCGCGGGACGCAAATACCACCTGGCAGGGGTCGGATTTTGGATTCGCACCGTCCCAGATGGATGTCGCGACGATGCTGACGCCACTGGTCAGGATCGCAGCCCCGATGCGCGCAATCGTTCCCAGGGTGCCAGATTCATCCATATTCAATTGCGGCTTGACGATAGGACCGGCTATCTTGACGCCATCCGAAAAATTGGACAAGCCGAGGCTGACGCCTGACCTTACTTTCACGCTACCGCGCAAATCCACGCTTTGTTGACGCAAGTTGACCTCACCGCTGGTCAGCAACTGGCTGACGTCGCTACGTGCACCGACGATGCCCGCCCCCTTCGCTACCCCTGATTGAAACGGCAAATGGCCACTGGCACAGGCCAGGTCAATACGCGTCGAATCCTTGCTGGAAAACAAACCGGTCAGCCAGAATTCCGCCTTGCCCGCACCCGGTGACAAGATCTGCGCACTGCCGATGCGGATATCGACCGGACCATTCAGCCCCGCCGCCAAATCGTTCATTGATGCACCGCTGGCATGCACCCTGGCATCGACCTTCATCGGACCACCATTGATCACCACCTTTTTCCCGCTCGCCTTGAACCAGCCGCCCAGCGAAACTTCATTGAGTTGCAGGTTCAGTTGCACCGCCTGCTTTTTCCCTTCCAGTACGATATCGCCGCTGGCGCTACCGCCCAACAAGCTACCGGAGAAATGCTGCACGTTCAGCTTGTCATCGGTGAAGCTCATCGTCCCCTTCGCATTCGCGACTTCCACCCCGGAGCGCAACTTCAGTGTCGCAATCGTGGCGTCCAGCTTGCCATCCACGCCATCCATTGCAAGCAGCAAAGGCCAGGCCAGTGGCTTGTCGCGAAACAGTTCACCTTCTTTTTTAGGCGACAATGGTGCTTGTCCGAGATCGAGGAACGTTTGCACCATATCGATATAATCGGCTTGCAGGCGCGCATCAAAGTTCAGCCGGTCATTTTTCCGCGCCCACTTTCCATCGCCGCTCAGATTGAGTTTGCCGAGTTGCAGCTGCAAGTCCTTGAAGAGGGATTGATTATTCTTCGCCTGCAAGGTAACGCTGGCTTTGAGTGCTGCCGGTGAAGCACGGTCTATCTGCAGGAATCCATACAGCTCCTTCATCGAAGCGGCATCCACCACCAGCGCAAAATCATAATCCTGCAATACGCTATCCAGTGGCAACAAGCCCGTCACACTTGCCTGCGCTTCACCGGACTTGAGCGTCAGCGTACCCTGGCTGACGGCATGCGGCGTACCGAGTGCCGATAAATCATCCAGCTTGCCGTCGAATTGCAATGCGTACTTATCGCGTAACACGCGTCCACTGACCGCCATATTGCGTAAACCGCTGTCGCCCCTGGCCTGCAGGCTTTCCACTTGCCAGCTTTTGATTTCGTTACCGGGGGTACGGTAATTGATAGTGCTGCCATCGGCGCGCAAGGCTTGCAAATCGAATTGGGAAGTACGCAGGCTCCGTGTCGCCGGCATTTCCCAGCTGCGGCGACCATCGTCAGCCTCTTCCAGGTTCAGTTGCAAACCCTTGACGAGCAAACCTTCCACGGCAACATTGCCGCGCAACAAAGGCAGCAGGGACAGCCGCGCGCGAATGTCATCGGCCTGCAGCAAATACTTGTCTTGTGCCCAGTCGGGATTGGAGATGCGGACATCACGCGCGCGCAAACGCGGATATGGCAGCAAGTCGAGCGACAAGCCACCGATGGTCAAATCACGGTTCCAGTTTTGCTTGAGGGTACTGCGCGCCAGTTCGGTCAGATGTGCGCTATCCGTCAACCTTTGCAGCGCAAAGCCGCCTAGCGCCAGTAGCAGCACGACAACTACCAGCACGGACAGTGATACCTTTTGCCACTTGCGCATGCTCTCCATCCTTATCCGGGACCAACTTCAGCCTGCCGATTTTCGCGATTGACAGTGGTCGAGGATATAACAGATGCAGGGTCTGCGTCACCCCGATCTGCTGTAGGAGGAAACGGACAAGTGTCGGAGCAAACGTTTAAGCAGCGGTCGCCGGTGCCGGCATGACGCCGTTCAGGAGATAATCAATCAACTCGCGTACCGGGCGGATTTCGCTACCGAAAGGCAATCTTTCCGAACCACGGAAAAACAAACCGCGTTTGACGTCTCCCTTCAATGCAAAGCCCAATTGGGTATCAATACAGAATTGCCCGGCCTTCGCGATGCCATCGCGCAAACCGCATTGATGCAGGCAATCAAATCCGACCGTACATTCTTTCGGTCCGGCCTTGCCTTGCAGCTTGGCTTCCTTATCGAGGTAATTGCTTAACCATTGCGTCTTCACCGCACGTGCCGGCAAACCGGCGCAACTCATGAAGGTAACGATGTCTTCCGGCTGCGCCTGTGTCAGCACTCTTTTGAAATTGATATGCGCATCACCTTCCGCACTGACGGCAAACGGCGTACCCAGTTGTACCGCACTGGCACCGAGTGCAAACAATTCACGCACTTGTTGCGGACTGTGAATGCCACCGGCGGTAATCAATGGAATATTTTCACTCTCGAGGCCGAGCTGCTTGAATAATTGCAGCGTTTCTTCCAGCACGACCGAGAATGCAAAGTGCGGATCATTGACGCTATCCAGGCCTGCCGCACCAAGGTGGCCGGCCGCATATTGCGGATTCTCGATCACGATGGCATCCGGCAGGCGTTTGCGCCGCATCCATTTCTTCAGGATCAGGGAAATGCCGCGTGCATCAGACAAAATAGGTATCAATGCCACATCAGGAAATTCGCTGGTCAGTTCCGGCAAATCCATCGGCAGTCCTGCACCGACCACAATTGCATCCGCCCCGCTCTCGCACGATTGCCGCACATATGCCGCATACTCGGCGACGGCACGCATGACATTCACCGCGACCATACCCCTGCCTTCGGCAATGACTTGCGCCGCGCGAATTTCGCGATCCAGTGCAATCAGGTTTGCTTCATTGATCAATGCCTTGTCACGCGTTTTTTCCGTGCGCTCCATCAGGTCCGGATGATGACGACGCAAGTCGACACTGGAAATCGTACCGACCGCACCCAGCCGGGCGACGTTGCCGGCCAGCCCATGTGCCGAGATACCGACGCCCATGCCACCCTGCACGATGGGCAGCAGCAATTTATTCTTCAGTTTCAATTTGGGAAATGCGGTATCCAACACTGTCATCCTTCAGTTGCCATAGTGATGACTGACTGTAGCAAAGCGAAATGAGAATGGATTGATGTGGATCAAAAATGCACCAGACTCATACAGGATGCGGGACTTGAAACATCAACCGGGCATCGCCATCATTCTCCTTGTCAGATCGCTGTTGCGCCCATTAACATGTGTAAAACATGTATAACAACTATCAACAGGGAGCCTGCTGATGCCGGATCATCGTTCCGAAAAACACTTCAATGGTCGCATCGGCTGGTTACGTGCGGCAGTGCTCGGCGCGAACGACGGCATCATCTCCACCGCCTGCCTGCTGTTGGGTGTCGCATCTGCCGATATGGCACGCAGTGAATTGCTGCTGACCGGTATCGCCGCACTGGTTGCCGGTGCCATGTCGATGGCTGCCGGCGAATACGTATCGGTCAGTTCACAAGCCGATACCGAACAGGCCGAACTCGCTCGCGAACAACAGGAACTAATAGCGCAACCGGTTGCCGAACATCGTGAGTTGGCGTCCATCTATGTTGCGCGTGGCCTGAGTCCGGAACTGGCAAAGCAAGTGGCACAGCAATTGATGGCGCACGATGCCTTGAGTGCACATGCGCGCGATGAACTGGGTATCCATGAAGCATCAGCTGCACGTCCGGTCGAAGCGGCAATCACGTCGGCTGTCACCTTCTCGCTCGGTGCCGCCCTGCCCCTGCTTACCGCCTTGCTGGTGCCAAGTGCAATCCTGGTACCGGCTTTGGGCCTGACCTCGCTGCTATTCCTGGTCGGCCTCGGTACCCTGGCGGCCAAGGCCGGCGGCGCGCCCTTATTGCCGGCAGCCTTGCGCGTCGGCTTCTGGGGTGCACTGGCGATGATCATTACCTCACTCATAGGCAAATTATTCGGCACGATAGTGTAGATATTTTTACGATAGAGACTGGGTTTTTCCCTGAACAAGTTGCGAGGTCGTAACCATGAAATTCAAGGACTATTACGAAACGCTGGGTGTGAAGCGCGATGCGACACAGGATGAAATCAAAAATGCGTATCGCAAACTGGCACGCAAATTCCATCCGGATGTGAGCAAGGAAGCGGATGCGGAAGCACGCTTCAAGGAAATGGGTGAAGCGTACAAGGTCCTGAAGGATCCGGAGAAACGTGCATCCTATGACCAACTCGGTGCCAACTGGCAAAACGGGCAAGACTTCCAGCCGCCGCCAAATGGTGACGCCGGTTTCGAATTCAGCGGCCGTGGCAGCCATCCCGGTTTTGGCGAAAGCAGCGATTTCGGCGATTACTTCGAGCAGATGTTCGGCCATCAGACCGGCTGGGGTCGCAGCCGCGGACGTGCGATGCATGCGCAAGGTGAAGACCATCACGCCAAGGTACAGATCGACCTTGAAGATGCGTATAACGGTGCCGAGCGCAGCATCTCACTACGCATGCCGGTAGTCGATGAAAGCGGCCATGTCATTACCAAAGATCGCACGCTTAGCGTCACCATCCCGAAAGGCATACGTGCCGGCCAGACCCTGCGCCTGGCTGGTCAAGGCGGCCCCGGCATAGGTGAAGGCAAGGCCGGTGACCTCTACCTGGAAATCACCTTCCGTCCGCATCCGCGCTATCGCGTCGATGGCCGCGACGTCTATCTCGATTTGCCATTGGCACCGTGGGAGGCGGCACTCGGTGCCAATGTCACGGTACCGACCCCGGCCGGTTCAGTGGAACTGACGATACCGGCCAATTCCAGCTCGGGCCGTAAATTGCGCCTGAAAGGCAAAGGCATACCCGGCAAGGAAGCGGGCGACCTGTATGTGGTACTCAGCATCGCCTTGCCGCCGGCTAATAGCGAAGAGGCCAAGGCCGCGTATCGCACGCTGCAGCAAGCCTTCGATTTCAATCCACGCGCAGCGCTGTAAGGAGATCGCATCATGAACCAGACGACAAGTGTTTACTGTGAAAGCCAGTTGCTCGACGATGATGTGACGCTGACCCTGATCGAGCTCTCGCAAGCCTGCAATGCGCCACAAGACCTGATTACCGCCTGGGTCTTTGAAGGTGTACTGGAGCCGGCCGGCCAACAGCCGCAGGAATGGCGTTTCAGCGGCGCTTCAGTGCGACGGGCACGGGTGGCGCAACACCTGGTGCAAGACCTCGAAGTCAATACACCAGGCGTGGCGCTGGCGCTGGACTTGCTCGAACGTATCGATGCGCTGGAAGCACAACTCAAGCGCAGAAGCCGCTACTAAACCGCCCTCTTTTCAGCTGTAAATCCCCTCATTCATTTTCTGTCCTTGACTTATGCCTGATATTGTAACTATTATAGTTACATGAAAAAGAACAGCAAATTATCCGCTTCCCTGCATGCACTCATGCATATGGCGCACCAGCAAGAGCCGCTCACCTCGGAAACGCTCGCTGTATGCATGCATACCAATCCGGTGGTAGTCAGGCGCACCATGGCGGGCTTGCGCGACAACGGCTTAGTCACCTCCGGGCGCGGACATGGCGGCGGCTGGGCACTGGCAAGACCAGTGGCAGAGATTACTTTGCGCGATGTCTATACCGCCCTGAACGAACCGGTGCCGCTGCAACTGGAAGAAGACGCTCCGGTATGCCAGCTCGAGCACGCAGTCAGCACTGCCCTCAACCATGCTTACGCCGAAGCGGAATCCTTGTTTGCCCGGAGCCTGGCGAATATCACGCTGGCTGATTTGTTTACCGGTATCAAATTGCCTGCGCATCCTGCTGGCAATCATGGAAAGGAACACAAATGAAAATTTACGATGCCATCATCATAGGCGGCAGCTTTGCCGGTTTATCGGCGGCCATGCAATTGGCGCGTGCGCGTCGTCCCATCCTCATCATTGACGGTGGCCGGCCACGCAATCGCTTTGCCGCACATTCACATGGCGTGTTTACACATGATGGCGCGCCGGGTAGCGAATTGCTGGAACAGGCGCGCGCGCAACTGGCGCAATATCCGAGCGTCAGCTTTGCCGGCGATTACGCAGTGCAGGCAAAAGATGATGACGGCAGTTTCAGCATCCTCACCGAAAGCGGCAAGACCTATGCAGGTCGCCGACTCTTGCTCGCCACCGGACTCAGTGACCGCCTGCCGGAACTGGCAGGCCTGCAGGAACGTTGGGGCAAGACGGTCCTGCACTGCCCTTACTGCCACGGCTATGAAATCAACCAGGGAAAGATAGGTGTGCTGGCCAGTGTGCCGATGTCGGTCCACCAGGCTTCCATCGTCGCCGACTGGGGCGATGTCACGCTGTTCACCAACGGTAAAGTGGAGCTGGATGAAGAAGCGCTGACCTTGCTGCGAAAACGCAAGGTGAAGATAGAAGCAACACCTGTCATCAGCATTGAGGGTGCATCGCCGGCACTGGATGGTTTGCGCCTGGCGGATGGACGTCGCATCCCGCTGGATGCACTCTTCGTTGCAGTACAGGCGGAACAAAGCAGTCCTTTGGCGGCGCAACTCGGCTGCGCCTTCGATGAAACGCCGATGGGTTTAATCGTGCGCACCAATAATGTAAAACTGACGACGGTGACGGGCGTATACGCCGCCGGTGATGCGGCACGGGTGCCGCACAATATTACGCTGGCGATGGCAGACGGCGTGATGGCGGCGATGGGTGTACATCAGTCGCTGATCGCGGCTGAAGTCGCCCATGCATAACAACTAGTCGGCTTCGCGCAATAAACGCATGCCGACCAGCGTATAGCGCGTGTCCTGCGAATTCCAGTTGCGGTAGGACGAGCGCGCATAGAAAGACCAGGTATGCCATGAGCCACCGCGCCGCACGCGCACCGTTCCGTCAGCCGGACCTTGCGGATCGTCCACCGGTGATCTGGCGTAGTAGCGTTCATCATGCCAATCCGCCGTCCATTCCCAGGCATTGCCGTGGATATCGTACAGGCCGAAAGCATTCGGGGCAAAGCTGCCGACCGGCGCGGTAAACGCAAAGCCGTCCGGTCCATCCAGTGCAAACTTTTTCCACTGCTGCCAGTTCTTCGCGGCATCGGCATCGAATACATTTGCTGCATTCAGCAAGGATTGCGGATCGTCACCGCTGTAATAACGGGTGCGGGTACCGGCGCGTCCGGCATACTCCCATTCCGCTTCGGTCGGCAAACGATAGGTGCGCCCTTCCGTCCTGCTCAACCATTTGCACATGGCCACCGCATCATTCCAGGTGACATTCACCACCGGATGACTATCGTCTTGCGGAAAGCCGGGATTGCGCCATGAATATTTTGGATTGCGGCCTTCAAAGGCATCGCCGCGTGCGGATTTGGCCGGGTCATAGTCCGGGTTATAGCCATAGCCGCCGGTACCATCCGCTTCCGCTTCAGGCAGGTAGCCGGAAGCTTCAACAAAGCGGCGAAACTCACCCACCGTCACTTCATACTGGCCGAAATAAAAAGGATGCGTGATACGTACCTTGTGCGCGGGCCCTTCATCGCTCAATTCAACAAAGCGCTTGTGATCGTATTGCGGATAGTGGCGCAGCATCGCCTCGCTTGACTCATCGCTGCCCATCACAAATTCACCGGCCGGGATCAGTACAAATTTCATCCCCAATGAATTCTGGATATTGCTGTCCAGCGCCTGCGCGCAGGAAACCGCCACGGTAAGTCCAAGGAAAAGTATCGTCCGCATAAGCACTTAAGGGTAAGAAAAAATGCAAGGCCCCGATACTTCATAGACTGGGGATTATCGCTGCATGCTGACACGAAAAAATCGCCAGCGCAATATCGCGGATATGATCGTTTTCACAGGCATCCAGGGCCGCATCAGGGGGCAGGCTCTGGCATAATGGCGTAGATGATTTCACGCATAAATCCACAGATAAAAATCGCCATGAAGCGCATGAAAGCCGCTGCCGGATGCTGAGCATGGCAAGTGCCGCGCTCATGCTGCCGACCATCCTGCTGACCGGTGCGCTGATAGGCGCGTGCGGCATTGGTGGTGTACTGCTGGTTCCTATCCTCACGCATTTGGGCGGCATTCCCTTGCCGCAGGCGATTGCCGCCGCCTCCCTCAGTTTCGCCCTGCCCGCACTCGTCGCACTGGGTCCGATGCGACGTCAACCCGAATTGCTGCAACGCTGCCTGCCTTTGCTGGGCGGTGCCTTGCTGGGTGCCGCCGGCGGTGCACTGACCGTGCATTTACTGTCGGCCGGCAGCCTGATGTTTGGTGTGATGTTGCTGGTCCTGTTTGCAGGCTGGCGCGGTTTGCGTCCACTCGATATTGCCGCGCAGCCGGCCGCTTTCCTCAGCGTCCTGAGCCTGTTTATATTGGGTGCCTTAATCGGTTTCGGTTCTGCGCTGACCGGTACCGGTGGCCCGGTCCTGATCCTGCCGCTGCTGATGTTGATGCGCCAGCCCTTGTCCTTCTCGGTGGTCGCAGCCCAGGCCATACAATTCCCGATCGCGCTGGCCAGCAGCACCGTACATGCACTGGAAGGACGCCTGGATATCAAGCTCGCGCTGATCTGCGGTGTGCTGATGCTGCTCGGCTCCTTCGCCGGACAGCGTGCCGCCGCAGCGCTGAATGTGGCACAGCTGCAGCGTATGGTTGCGCTGCTTTTGCTGGCGGTGGGACTCTGGTTTGGCTGGCTCTTGCTGAATTGATTTATTGCAGCCGGCTCCTTGTTGATGAAACTTAGCGCGCCATCTTTTGCTGCAGCATGGCCTTCACCTCATCCCACTCGGAATCGATGATGCTGAAGCGCACCGAGTTGCGCTTGCGACCATCCGGCATGATGCGTTCGTTCCTGACGATGCCTTCCTGTTTGGCGCCTATGCGCAAAATCGCCGCACGCGATTTTTCATTCAATTCATCGGTCGTGAATTGCACGCGTATGGCCTGCAGCGTTTCAAAGGCATAGCTCAGCAACAAGAGCTTCGCTTCCGTATTGATGCCGGAACGCTGGGTCGAACTGCCGAGCCAGGTATGGCCGATTTCCATTTTTCGGTTCGCCAGGTCTATCTTCCAGAAACGGGTACTGCCCACGATCTGGCCGGTATCGCGCCGCACGATGACGAAAGGCATGACCGTTTCGTTTGCACGTCCTTCCAGCGCCGTCGCAATGTATTGCCCCACCGTATCCGGCCCCGGGATCACGGTGACCTTCATATTCCACAACTCACCATCGGTCGCGGCTTGTACCAATTGCGCGGCATGTTCTTTTTGCAAAGGGCGGAGTTCTACGGTTGTGCCAACCAGGGTCGGTTGCTGCGGGAGTGTTTGTTTCATTGCTGTTCTACTGGTATTGCGGGACCCTCATCATAAAACGGGCAAGAAAGCCGGTGCAAAAATATTGCTAAGTGGAATCCACACATTCACGTCGATAGCATTTCAGCAAGGCCCTCAAATAAATTCGCACGCTTTCCGGCAAAGCTTTTATACTGTACATACATACAGTATATTTACACCTGTAAATCAATTGAAGCTTTAACCAAAAGCAATACCTGGAGGCCCTTATGGCTGCCGCCCTATCCTTCGCTTTTCCTGTTGCCGCACCCGAAATTCCGCCCGTCCTGCCGGATGCCGTCTGGCGCGCCGACCAGATGGGTTCCTATCATGCCAGCCCGGTTCCATCCGGCTACCAGGCACTGGACCGGGAACTGCCCAAGGGTGGTTGGCCGCCATCGGTATTGATTGAATTATTAATGGCACAGCCCGGCATAGGCGAACTGCGTTTGCTCGCACCTACGCTGGCCCGCCTCACGCAAGCCGGTAAAACCGTAATCCTGCTGGCACCACCACATATTCCATACGCTGCGGCACTCTCGGATTTAGGCATCCGCCTGCCGCAACTCATCCTGATTGAAGTTGATAAGGCGGCAGATCGTATCTGGGCAATAGAACAGACTTTGAAAAGCGCCGGCTTTGGCGCATTGCTGTGCTGGCTGCCGCAAGCACGTACTGATCATTTGCGCCGCCTGCAATTGGCGGCGGCAGGTACGGAAGGCCTGAGCTTCATCTTTCGTCTACTGAGCGCACAGGAAATATCCTCACCCGCGCCGCTGCGCATCGCCTGTCAACCGGCCGCGCGCGGATGTATTTCAGTCGAACTCATCAAACGGCGCGGACCGGTGCATGCCGCACCACTCATCCTGCCACTCACGATTCCTGAAACCCTGGCCCGCCCTTTGGCCAGCCGTGCATCAAGCAACACCCTTTCCGATACTCCTTCCTATGCTGTGGATCGCTCTTCACTTGCCGCAACTGCCGCTAGACGCCGCGCTACGCTGCCGGCTTAGGCATATCTCCTGCGAACCGGATCCATTTGCCGATGCTCCCATCGTCATTTGTGAACGGCAAGTCGCAGGCTGGTGCAATCAATTGGCGGAAGACGCAGGGATACGTGCGGGCATGTCGGAAGCCAGTGCCCGTGCGCTGGCGGCCGGACTGCAAACACTGCAGCGCGATACCGGACAGGAAACCAAAGCATTGCAGGAAGCCGCACTCTGGTGTTTGCATTTCACGCCGCATGTGGTGTTGAAACCGGACGGCCTGCTGCTCGAAGTCGGGGCCAGCCTGCGCCTGTTCGGCGGACATCAGCGCATCGCGACGCAATTGCTCGGCGGTTTGCTGGAGCTGGGCCTGCAGGCGCGCCTGGCGAGTGCCGCCACTGCCGGTGCTGCGTGGTTACGCGCGCAATCGGACGGGATCAGCAAAGTGTTTGCACATGATGGCGACATCAATGAGGCACTCGATCCCTTGCCACTGCATGTACTCGATAGTGCGCAAGCGCATCTGGATACCCTGGATGGCATCGGCTGTCGTCGTCTGGGTGAATTACGCCAACTGCCACGCGCGGGAGTGGCGCGTCGTTTCGGCCAGGCCTTGCTGAGTGAACTGGATCGCGCCTATGGCACGGAAGCGGAAGCGCACCTGTGGTTTGAAGCACCGGTAATATTCGATGTCAAACTCGAACTCCCGGCACGCGTGGAAAATACCGAAGCACTGCTGTTTGCCGCACGCCGCCTCTTGCTGCAACTGACGGGCTGGCTGAGTGCACGCCACGCGGCAGTGGCCGGCATCACGCTTTGCCTGCATCATGAATCGAGCCGGCAGCGCGATCACCGTCGTACGAATGTCAACATCATGCTCGGCATGCCCAGTCGCGACATCGACCATCTGGCCTTATTGCTGCGTGAACGACTGGCACAACTTGAACTGATTGCACCCGTTATCGAAATCAGCCTGAAGGCAGAGCAAATCACCGCACAAGCCGCGCCAAATACGGAACTGTTCCCGACGCCGAGCTCGGATGCGGAAAATACCGGACGCCTGGTCGAGCGTCTGCAAAGCCGCCTCGGGCATGAAGCGGTACGCCAGCTTTCGGTCTTTGCCGACCACCGTCCGGAAAAAAGTGTGATGAGCAGCGTGCTCAACACGCGCCCAAACGCACGGCGCAATGCAGCGGATGAAGCTGCCGCCACCCATCCGCCATGCCTGCGTCCGACCTGGTTGCTGCCACAACCGCTGGCCTTGAACACCCACCAGCACAAACCTTTTTACCAAAGCCCCCTAACCTTGCTGACCGGGCCGGAACGAATCGAGTCCGGCTGGTGGGATGATGCGCTGGCAACACGCGATTACTTCATTGCGCAAAACGAACAGCATTTACTGCTGTGGATTTTTCGCTTGCGCACGACGAGCACCGTATCAGGCTCCGGCTGGTTCCTGCATGGCTTGTTCGCCTGAGATGGCGCAGGAACTATCATGCTGCCCGGCCTGCCCTCCTATGCGGAACTCCATTGCCGCTCCAACTTCAGCTTCCTGCATGGTGCATCGCATCCGGAAGAATTGGTGGAACGCGCCTGCGACCTCGGCTACAGCAGCCTTGCCATTACCGATGAATGTTCGCTGGCCGGTGTGGTACGGGCGCATGTAGAAGCAAAAAAGCGCCAGCTGCACCTCATCATAGGCAGTGAAATCAAACTCGCTTGTGGCAGTAAACTACTCTTCCTCGCATGCAATCGAAATGGCTACGGCAATTTATCCGAACTGATCACACTGGCACGACGCCGAGCTGCCAAAGGCAGTTACACCCTGTATCGCAGCGACCTCGATGCGCATGCAGCTATTGCACACCTGCGGCATTTACCGGATTGCCTCACCATCCTGCTGCCGCAACGTGGCTGCAGCGCTGTAGAGTTGGCCGGGCAAGCGGCATGGCTGCAACAAAACTTTGCCGGTCGCGCCTGGATTGCCGTTGAACTCTTGCACTGGTCCGGTGATGAACACTGGCTTGCGCAATTAAAAGAGATAGCTGCGCAACAGGCATTGCCGCTGGTCGCGATGGGTGATGTGCTCATGCATGTACGCTCGCGCAAACCCTTGCAAGACACGCTGACCGCGGTACGCCTTGGCAAATCCATTGCCGAATGCGGACTGGATTTGCAACCGAATGCCGAACAGCATTTACGTTCACGTTTACGCCTGTCGCAAATCTATCCGGCCGCATTGCTGAAAGAAAGCCTGGAGATCGCCGCGCTCTGTACTTTCTCGCTAGAAGAATTGCGTTATCAATACCCGGAAGAAATCGTGCCGGCCGGTGAAACCATGTCCGCCTATTTACGCCGCCTGGTGTATGAAGGTGCTACGCAAAGGCGCTACAAGAATGGCATTCCGGAAGAATTCCATGTCCGCATCGAGCATGAACTCAGCCTGATACAGGAACTGCATTACGAACCTTACTTCCTGACGGTATATGACATCGTCAAATTCGCCCGTAGCGAGGGCATCCTGTGCCAGGGTCGTGGCTCCGCCGCCAACTCCATCGTCTGTTATTGCCTCGGCATTACCGAAGTAGATCCGGCGCGCAGCAGTGTCTTGTTCGAACGCTTCATTTCGCGTGAGCGCAATGAACCGCCGGATATCGATGTGGACTTCGAACACCAGCGGCGTGAAGAAGTCATGCAATACATCTATCAAAAATATGGCCGGCACCGGGCCGCACTGACGGCTGCACTGATTACCTATAGACCGCGCTCGGCGATGAAGGATGTCGGCAAGGCGCTTGGCCTGGACTTTGAACAAATCAATCGCCTGTCGCAATCGCATAAATGGTGGGATGGCAAACAAATCGGTGCGGATCGTTTGCAGGAAAACGGATTCGACCCGGAATCCCCTATCGTGCAAAAGTTGGTCGAACTGACGCAAACCCTGATCGGTTTTCCGCGTCATCTATCGCAACACACAGGTGGTTTTGTCATTTCGCAAGACAGCCTGGCGCGCCTGGTACCGATAGAAAACGCCTCGATGAAAGATCGTAGTGTCATTGAATGGGACAAGGATGACCTAGATGCGCTCGGCTTGCTGAAAGTCGATGTGTTGGCGCTCGGCATGCTGTCGGCAATACGGCGTGCGCTGGAAATGATCAGCCTGCGGCGCGGCCACGACTTTGAGCTGCAAGATATCCATGATGACGATGCCGCCACCTATGAAATGATTTGTGCCGCCGATACGATAGGCGTGTTCCAGATTGAATCGCGCGCACAAATGTCGATGTTGCCGCGCCTGCGTCCAAAGTGTTATTACGACCTGGTGATACAGGTCGCCATCGTCAGGCCGGGCCCTATCCAGGGTGGCATGGTGCATCCTTACCTGAAGAACCGGCGCATGAATAAGGACGACATTATTTATCCCGGTGATGAAATCGAAGAAGCACTCTCCCGCACTTGTGGCGTTCCTATTTTCCAGGAACAGGTCATGCAAATCGCGGTACTTGCAGCGGGTTACACAGCAGGTGAAGCCGATGATTTACGCCGTTCGATGGCGGCGTGGAAACGTAAAGGCAATCTGGAAAAGCACGAAATAAAGCTCAAAACCGGTCTCATCAATAATGGCTACGATCCCGGTTTCGCCGATCGCCTGTTCGAACAAATCAAGGGCTTCGGCGAATACGGTTTTCCCGAATCGCATGCCGCCAGCTTTGCCCTGCTGGTCTATGTCTCGGCCTGGATCAAACGGCATGAACCGGCCGCCTTCCTCGCCGCCCTGCTGAATTCGCAACCGATGGGATTCTATTCCGCCTCGCAACTGGTACAGGATGCCAAGCGCCACGGTGTGCCGGTGCGTCCGGTCGACATCATGCTCAGCGAAACGGAATCGACGATGGAGGACATGCACGCCCAATACCCGGCCGTACGGCTGGGCCTGCATATGGTGAAAGGTTTATCGACGGACGCCGCCGAACGGATAATTGACGCCCGTTTGCGTCGTCCCTTTGCCAGTACCGATGACCTGGCACGACGTGCGGTGCTGGACCAGCATGAACTCGGCGCACTGGCGCGGGCCAATGCCCTGCTCGCCCTCACCGGACATCGCCGCCAGGCCAAATGGGAAGTCGCCGCCATGTTGCCGCCACCGGCTTTATTGCGCGATGCACCGATTATCGAAGCACCCGTGATCCTGCCACCGGCCAGCGAAGGCCAGGAAATCATCGCCGACTATGCGAGTACCGGCCTGACCCTGCAACGCCATCCGCTCGCCCTGCTGCGACCGCGCCTGAAGCAAATGAATTTATCCACCGCATTGGAAATGAAAGGCTTTGCCGACCGCAAACTCGCCCGCACGACCGGCATCGTCACCATGCGGCAACGACCACCGACCGCCAAGGGCACCATGTTCGTCACGCTGGAAGATGAAACCGGCATCACCAATGTCATTATCTGGCCGGACCTCATCGACAAGCAGCGCAAGGAAATCCTGAATGCCCAATTGATGACTGTCTACGGCATTTGGCAATCCAAGGACGACGTACGCCATCTGGTCGCGAAACGCATTGTTGATCATTCCCACTTCCTCGGCGAGCTATCCATCTCGAGCCGGGATTTCCAGTAAGCGTACGTCTCAATATCGTCAGCGAAAGAAACGACTCGGGGAAATATCGAAGTGCTTCTTGAACATCGCGGCAAACGCACTCTGGCTGCTATAACCGTGCTCCAGTGCCACATCAATCACCTTGTCGCCACGCGCCAGGCGTTCCAGCGCCAGCAACAACCTCGCCTGCTGCCGCCAATGCCCGTAACGCATACCGGTTTCACGCAGGAAGAGACGATGGAAAGTGCGTGTGGAAATACCCAGTATCGCGGCTTGCTCGGCCACGCTGTTTTGCTCATCCGGATACGCCATCGTTTGCTGGCAAATCTCGCGCAGGCGGCTGTCGGCCGGCAATGGCAGGTACAGCGGCAAGACCGGCACCGAACGCAATTCCAATACCAGTAAATGCAAAAGATGCCAGTCGCGTGAACCGACTTGCAGCTCAGGTGTAATGCTGATCGCCGACACGATCAGTTCGCGCAACAAGAGCGGGATATCCAGCACGCAACTCTGCTGCGGCAGGTTCGGCAAGAAAGTCGGGTTGACGAACACGGTGCGCATCTTGACGTCGCCGCGCATGCTGACCTGATGATCTACATCCGGCTGCAACCAGACCCCACGCGTAGGTGGCACCACCCAACGTCCGTCTTGCGTTTCAACTGTCAACACGCCTTCCAGCGCATACAGCAATTGTGCATACGCATGCCGGTGCGGCGGAATGACGTGGCCGTGTGGATAATCAATTGCCAGCGCGGCGGCAGGCGCATCGGAACCGACCAGGTCCTGATAGGGAGTGGCATCAGCCATATTGTCACTTTTGCGATAAGTTGAGTCATATTAGCACGCGAACGACTTCACAGATCCGGGCAAGATGCACTTCCATCTTCGTGAATTTATTGAGAGTGCCTTATGTCTGCCAAGCCGCGTGCGCGCATACTTTATCCCTACCTTTACCCCTTCCTTGCCATCGTGCTGTGGGCCGGGAATGTCATTGTTTCCAAACTGGCCGCATCGGCGATCTCGCCGACCGCCATCACTTTTTACCGCCTGGTGCTGGTACTGCTGCTGATGAGTCCCGTCATGCTGGGGCCGCTGTGGCGCAACCGCGCGATGATACGCCGCCACTTCTGGAAGCTTGCCCTCTCCGGCCTGCTGGCGATGGCCTTGTTCCAGAGCCTGTCTTACCGCGCGGCGGAAAGCACGACCGCAACCAATATGGCCATCGTGACTGCACTGATTCCATTACTGACTGCCATCCTCAGCGTGATGGTGCTGGGTGAAGCGATCACCTTGGGCATGCTGGCCGGTGGCATCCTTTCCTTCGGTGGCATCCTCTACCTGCTTGGACAAGGTGATATGGCTGCGGCCCTGGCAAACGGTGTGCATATTGGCGACTTGCTGATGCTGCTGGCGGCCGCTTCGTATGCACTGTATGGCGTACTGTTGAAATACTGGAAGATGCCTGTGCCGGCATGGCAGGCGATTTATATACAAGCTTTTGCCGCGCTGATTTTCATGTTGCCGATGTTTGTGATGTTGCCACCGGGTGCTGCAAGTCTCGATGCACGTACGCTGCCGCTGATCGCCTATGCCGGGATCGGTTCATCGATCATCCTGTCCTTCCTGTGGATAGAAGGCGTCAAGCAATTGGGGCCGAACCGCTGCAGCATCTTCATCAATCTGCTGCCGGTATTGACGGCATTGTTTGCGGTGATCTGGCTGCATGATGCGATGCATGCTTACCATGTGATAGGCGGAGGCGTGACGCTGCTCGGTGTCTTGCTGACGCAAACCGTGCAAAAGCCTTTGCTGAGGAAGAAGATGCAAGCCGAAGCATGATTGAAAAACAGGCGGCACAATTGCCGCCTGTTTTGCTCAAATCATTTTGACCGCACGTCCGATGTAGAGGATAGGTCCGGTCGGACGACCTATAGGTGAACCGGCTTCAGGTTCCAGCGTAATTTCAAACAACTGGTTCGCTTCCATTGGCGGCAAATGATCCAGCGTATAAGTCGCACCTTTGCCGGGACTGACCAAACCCAAGGATACCGGTCCCGTCCAGCCGTCACCCTTGGTCCAGAATTGCAGGGACTTGTTGGCCGGCACTTCTTCCTTGCCCAAAGGTTGCAACTGGATCTGTTGGTCCAGCTTGGCCTGTACGATCCAGCCCGGTGTCTGCCCTTTAGGATCAACCAGCACCACCATGAACTTGGTTTCCGTCGCGACCGGACGCGTCATCATCAACACGCCGAGCAGGACTGCCGCCGCCATGCTGCCGGCGCTGAGGACGCGCCATAAGCGCACATCATTCCATAATCTCTGCCAGCCGCTTTCCAGTGCCCGCGTTGCAGGCCGGATGCTGGCGGCGATACGCGGCCACAGCTGTGGCGGCAATTCCTGTGGTTCGGGGATGGCGGTGAGCGGCATCAGGCGCTGTTCCCATTCATCGACGGCAGCGCGCAGCATCGGCTCCAGAGGCATCCGGCGCTCGACTTCCCGGCGTTGCGCAGCATCCAGAGTGCCGAGTACGTATTCACCGGCGAGATGCTGCAATTCCTCATCCGACTCATTCATCCCATACACTCCCGTAATGCCAGCAAACCTCTTTTAATCCACGCCTTGACCGAACCAACCGGCGACTTCATCCGCTCTGCAATTTCCCTGTGACTGCAACCATCGACATAGGCATACAAGAGGGAATTGCGCTTGGCATGATCCAGGTGGGAAAGGCAATCATCCAGCTTGCCAAGGTTGACATGTGTTTCAAACGGATCCTGCGCCTCGATGCCTTGCTGCGCATCCAGTGCTTCTACCGTGTCTTCATCCGTATACACTTCCTGTTGGCGATCACGTACCAGGTTCAAGGCCTGATGCCGCACCACGCTGTGAATCCAGCCACGCCCGCTCCCACGTGCCGCATCGAAACTGCCGGCCTTGCGCCAGATATTGACGAAGGCATCATGCAACACATCCTCTGCCAGTGCACGCTGTCGCACAATGCGTAGCGCGACACCCAGCAGACGCTTGCCGTCTTGCTGGTATATCTGCTGTAGCGCCGCTCGCTCGCCACGGGCACAAGCCCGCAACGCAGCGTCATAGTCAAAGGTTTCTTCGTTCAAGGATAAACGTACCGGTAAGTAATCGGCTGCAAACAGTCTTGTCAGCCGATTATAGCTGCAGCAACTTTGCCCGCTGACAAATGTAGCAGGCAAAGCTTGCATTACATCGCTTTCCAGAAAATATAGTCAGCCTGGTACTTGACCACTTCCTTGGCACCCAGATTGCCTGCTGCGCAAGCCGAGGCTGGTGCAACACCGCCTTTGGTCGCTACGCGCTGGATGAAAGTCACACCGCTCATCGCGCCATTACCCATGGCCGGATTTGCTTTCACCAATTGCAGCGGGATGTTGCCGCTACCGCCGGGTGCAACCGCCAGTTGGGTGGCGGTGATCTTCGAGCCATCATTGCTTTCCCAGGTTGCCGGTGGGCCGAAATACTTGCCGATCGCCTTGCCGCTACGGTCAGCCAATACTGCATCAGGGCCAACGAATACCCATTCGTGCTGGTCCATCGTGTCTTTTTTCACTTTGCATTCATAGGTGATGTCACCGGCACCTACGGTTTCCAGCGCGACCTTGTTACCGGCCGGAACGTGCACTGCCGCCGGCAATGCATCTTGCGAAAAAGGTGCAGCCCATGCACTGGAGATTGCAGCAAAGCCGGCCAGGATGACAACGGTATGGAGCTTATTCATGATGGTTTCCTTTTATAGTGGATAAGTGTGACCAACAGGATTGATCGCTACTGCGAATATCCGGTTGATGCAGGTACTACCCACGGGAAACCGTTTTGGAGGCAGGTACTGAAAAATATTTTTAAATATATTTCAGTCAGCCAGTCTTTCGATAAGCAGATCAAGCAAAGAGCGCAGACGCGCCAGCTGCCGCAAGTCCTTGTGGTAGCCCAGCCAGGTATCGCGCCCCGGCGGTGCCTCACCCAGATCGACCAAATCAAGGCCGGGAAATTTATCCCCCAGCAGACGGGGCAATACGGCCAGCCCAGCTCCATGTGCGCACATTTGCGCTTGCACATCACGGTTATTACTGCGCAAAGCAATTTGCGCATGCGGCAACAAGCGTTTGAGCCAGACCGCATCCGGCGCACCATCGAATGCAGTATCCATCGTCACCAACATGCTGCCGGCACCGTCGCCCGCCTGTGGCCGCGCCATACCCTTGGCTGCATACAGGCCATAAGGCATATGCAGTAATTTGCGCGCGGCGACATCCGCCTCATCAAAAGGCTGGATGCGAAAAGCGAGGTCGGCCTCACGCCGCGCCAGGCTAAAGACACGCGCATCAGTAAGCAGTTCGATCGTCACACGCGGATGCATACGGGTGAAATCAGCCAGCACCGGCGCCAACACATGTGTACCGAACCAGTCGGACGAAGTAATCCGCAGCAGCCCTTCCAATTGTTGGTCCTGCCCCGCCAGCTGACGCTGGAAAGCTTCGGCCTCATCCGCCATCCGTTCCGCATGGATCAACACTGCGGCACCTTCGTCAGTCAGGATGAATCCGCTGCTGCCACGTTGGAAAAGCTTATGCCCGACCGCCTCTTCCAAAGCCCGCAAGCGCCGTCCCATCGTCGGCTGTGTCTGCCCCAGCTTGCGCGCCGCCGCACCCAGCGTTCCTTCCCGCGCAATCGCCAGGAAGACGCGCAAATCGCTCCATTCCATCATTTTTATGACTCCTTACTGTTTTTCACGCCCAAACAATTATGCATGATTAGTATTCAATATCTTTAGTTTTCATACAAATATAAACCATCTATCTTGTCATGGACGCAGGCGAAAAAGATGACTTGTTAACACAAGAAAACAAACTCTTTCCTGCCACTTAATGAAAACCCATGAGGAATCAACCATGAGCAACTCCATGCAAGCACTTGTTTTAAACGCCTACAACAGCCCCCTCACCCTGGGCAGTATTAGCCGCCCCAGCCCCGCTAAAGGCCAGGTGCTGGTGCGCATCCACGCCAGCGGCGTTAATCCACTCGATACCAAGATCGTCAGCGGCAAGGCCGGACATGCGCAGGCACAACTGCCTGCAGTGCTGGGCATAGACCTGGCCGGTATAGTGGAAGAAGTCGGTGCCAATGTAAGTACATTCAAAGTCGGCGATGAAGTGTATGGAATGACCGGTGGCATAGGCGGCGTGCAAGGTTCGCTGGCGGAATATGCGGCAGTGGATGCCGACCTGCTGGCAATCAAGCCGCGCAACATCTCGATGCGCGAAGCCGCGGCCTTGCCGCTTATCTTCATTACCGCATGGGAGGGCCTGGTTGATCGCGCAAAAATCACCGGCGGAAAAAAAGTCCTGGTCCATGGTGGTGCCGGAGGGGTCGGCCACATCGCGATACAAATCGCCAAGGCTTTTGATGCGCAAGTATTCGCGACCGGTAGTGCAAGCCAAAAAGAAATCATCGAAAGCTTTGGCGCGACGGCAATCGACTACACGTCCACCACCGTCGCGGAATACCTCAATCAATATACCAACGGCGCGGGCTTCGACATCATCTACGACACCGTCGGTGGTGCAACACTGGATGCCTCCTTCCAGGCCGCGCGACTATACGAAGGACATGTGCTGAGTTGCCTCGGCTGGGGTACGCATGCGCTGGCACCACTATCGTTTCGTGCTGCGACTTATTCCGGGGTCTTTACGCTGTTGCCATTGCTGAGCGGACATGGCCGTGCACATCACGGCGCCATCATGCATGAAGCAACGAAGTTAATAGAAGCCGGCAAGATCAAAGTTCTGCTTGATCCGCACCTTTATACGCTGGAGACGGTGGGCGCGGCACACGATGCGATCATCAATCGCACGGCGCGGGGCAAAGTGGTGATTGATATTGTCCGTTGATATTGCCATCAATATGCAGCACTCATCACCGCATGTGCGGGCATGGATTTATTGCGTCTGTGTTGCGGCAAGCCGCGACGCGGACTGCTGACTCCGCCCACGGCAAGTTGCCCGGTTTGATTGGCACAGTGGTCAAGCGCCTGGCGCAGCATCGTATCAACGCTGCGTAACGATATACCGTGGCGAAGCGCGACTTCCTGCCGTGTCAAATCATTCAGGCGCAAACAAAGCAGGATGTCGTGATGATGTCGCGGCAAAGCATTTAAGGCGCGCTCCACCGCCTGCAGCTCGGAACGTACTTCTGCGATCTGGTCCGGCCTGAGCGCATCGTCTGCGACATACTCCATTGCATTCTCCAGGCCCACCACATACTGCCATGGCCGGCTGCTGCGCAAATTATCGATTGCCAGATTACAGGCCACCCGATACACATAGGCTTCCAGATTTTTTATATCTTCCGTCACCTGCATTTCACCGAGACGCAACCAGGCATCATGCAGGCAATCGCTGGCCTGGTCCGGGCAAGCAAGGTGGCGCGTCAGGCGTTTATGCAGATGGCTATAGTTTGCCAACAAATAATCCTGCAACTTTTGCGCAGGAAAGGAACTGATTGCAACCGAGCTGGATGACATTTTGATGGGCTCTCGTGTAATCGGGCGACGAACAACGATCGTCGACTGGCAATTTAAAGATCCTGGACGTAAAGGTAATCAACGCAACAGGATCGGATCATTTTCCGGGGATAGGCATACCCGCCCCGCTTCTCCCTGTCGGGAAAAACGGGGGGATATCACGCATGCTTATTTGCCCTGGGACAAATTACGACGTTCGTTTTCCGTGAGTTGCGTTACCTGCTCCGACGTCAGCTTCCCATGTCCTACCATCTGGAACATGCTGTCCGGGTTGTAATGTGCCTGCTCTGCCGGTGTGCGCTTATTGGCGGGTGCAGGTGATGCACCGCCTTCGACAGGATCATTGCCGAAGCCGAGGACACGCACCGTAAAGATAGAAGGCAAATTCTTGCGCGCTTCATTACGATCCCGTTGCAGCACATCCTGTGCCGCTGCTGCAGCCGAGCTGGCCGCCGCACTGGCATTGGTCAGTGCACCAACGTTGACGGATGCAATCATCGGAAGCCCGGTCGACTTGCCCTGCACCTGGATATTCGCTGCATTCACAATCTGCAAGGCGGCCAGATTGACGTTGCCTGAGACCCGGATACCCGCCTCGCCTGCATCGATGGTGCCTAGTGGTGCAATCAGGTCGATGTCACCCGCCGCAACTTCGGGTAATGGATTCAAGGTCGCGATACCCGCACCGGAACTAGGCACCTGTGGTGACTGCGTCACATTGCCCCATTGATCGTAGACGCGCTTCGGCGGCGTGTAGAGCACTGTGGTTTTCGCACCGCGACCGGCATTGATGTCTCCTTCTGCCGACCAGGCGAAGATGTTGCCACCAAAAGTGGTCATGATGCGTGACAGGCCGAGCAACACACTACCTTCCGAATACAACTGGATATTGCCGGTACCTTGCGTGACCAGGCCGGCGGATGCAGGTGGAACCTGTCCTTCGACACCGATCACGAGTTTGCCAGCAGGTGCAAACATCTGGATATCACCACCGAAGTTGGTACGGACGCCAGAGCCACCGAACATGATGATGTCGCCGCTACGGCTGATCGCGTTGCCATCCTTGTCCGTCTCGGGGAATAGCGTGGCAATCGTCTCACGACCGCGCAGATAAGAAGCGAAGCGGCTGCTGTCCGGCGCATTATATTCACGGCCGCTTTCGCGGATTTCCGCATAATAAATATCACGCAGGAAGATACGTTGCTGTTCCGCTGCCAATCCGTCGAAAGTGGCCAAAGCTTCTTCATCCGTGCCGACAAAACCATAGCGCTTGCCCAGCCAGTCCGACAGTTCACGGCTATAAATCTTGACCGCCATGCCCGGTTGGTCGGCCAAGGGCCTGTTCGGGTCGGCCAGTTTGGCCGGGTCAAGATAGCGGGCGCGCATCGCGGCCCAATCCACGCCGTTGCCCATACCGCTCATCATCGTGATGGATGCACCGGAACGTTTGTCGCCCGGGACGATGGCACCAAGCGAGGTGACACTGGCACGGTCATCCAGCAGGATGTTGCGCCCGGCGCTGATTTCCAGTGTGCCTGGACCTGCGACGGTGAATGAGCTGTAACGAATATCACGCCCGGCAGAAACGATAGAGACATCGGTATCCGAGGTGTGAACAAAGAGGTTGCTCTTCGCCCGCCCACCGCCACTACTTGCCGTAGAAACTGCAGCTGACTCATCAAGATTGTGACCGCTGTTGATGATGTCGCGCCCGGCCTTCATCCAGACCGCGCCACCCGCGCTATAAAGGGTCTGTCCCTGGAGCCAGCCTCCCGTCTGTAATTCGCCGGTCATCAGGCCGACAATATCGCCCTCCAGTGCATAGAAGCGCGCGGGGGCCAGCGTATATCCACCCGAAGCGGTATTCGCACCAAAGGCAAACAAATTGTACTCATCTGTAAACGCCCCCGGATCGAGGGTCGCCTGTGTCACGGGCTTGAACGGCGTCGTGAGGACGGCAGGATCGGCGCTGGAGCGCGACACGACTCCGCCATAGATTGATTCGCCCGCCAGCCATTCCAACTGCCCGTTCGGTGATGGCGCGAGGAGTAGCGCCTGGGCCGCGTAGAGGCTGCCCGAAGGTGCGACTGCGCGCAGGATGGACGGATAGGAAATATCGGATGCATTTGCTGCGGGGCGCAGCATCTTTGCATTGCCCGGCGTGAGATCGCCACCAGCGGCGAACAGGTCGATCGCAGTCCGATCGCTCCACAGGCTGAACCAGGCCGGTGCCGGTTTACCCAGGTCCTGATCGCTGATCTCGCGCCTGGTGCCGTCGATGACGCCGCCGACCACCAGGTCGCCGCGCGTGGCCAGCGTAAAGACGGCATCGCCCGGCAACAGGAGAGGCCCGCCTATGCTGTCGGCCGCCGTCGCGGTGAACGGATCATAGGGGCGCTCTTCCCTCGGATTCTGGACGTTTGCAAAAGGTCCGAATTTCAAACGGATATTGCCGATGCTGGCCGCGTTCAGCGCGACACTCCCACGCAAATTGGCGATTACGCCATCCAGTCGCGGCTCCGGCATCAGGACACCGCCCGAGCCACCAATATCGATGGCAGTCCCCGGGAAACTCGGGTTGAGACGACCGCCGATACGCACGTCCAGATCGCCGCCACCGGTCAGCGCCAGATCGCCTTGCGCATTGACGCGGCCGGTCGATGCGACTGCCAGCACCAGTCCCTGGCTGCGGGACACTGCGGCAATTCTGTCGACCACCCCGGCATCGCCGCCAACCTCGACCCTCAGGTCGCCGCCGCCCAGCGTCCCATAGCCGGTGAATCCGACCAGATAGGGGATCCTGCTATATTCGAAGTACGGATAGTCGTCGTTCGCCACATAGGTACCAAAGTTGATCCACCATGCCGCACCGGCGTCGCTGCCCGGCGCATGACCCTGCCGCCATAGCCAGTTGCCGGAATCGGCGTTGGGTGGCCTGGTTCCGCTTGGCAAAGACATCAGGTCGCCTGTGAGATCACCGCCTGCACGCAACAGCAGGTTGCCACCGCCCGTCGGATACCAGGCATGTGAGAGACGCCCGTCACCGCTCACCAGGCTTTCATAATCCACACCTTCCTTGCCAAGCACCTTGTCGTCGCGACGCGCTCCCCGTGCCTGGTCGAACGCCGCAGTGACACCCTGCGACTGCGTACCTGCGGTATAAACGCCATACAGCGAGCGCTGCGCCAGATTGCCGCCTGCAATCAGGTCGAGATCGGCAGCGCCGGTACGAACCACGCTGAAGTTCGGATTGAGCGGAATATATTCGATGAGATCACCGACAATCACCTGATCCGGGGTGCCCGGAGTCCCCGGGCCACCAAGCGCAACGCACAAGCCCACGCCCTCGCAAAAAAATTCATAGCCGAGAGGCAAAGGATCGCCAGGTCGCAACGGGCCGCTTAAACCCCATCCCGCCCAGTCGACATCGAGGCCCCACATTGCGATTCCTTCCGCTGTAATACTTTGCGTGTGGAAGACGCAGAAACTCGGGGCGTCAGCACAAAGCCCGTTCGGTCCCCAATCGTCCGAAATCCGGGTTCCCGCCTGTTCGCCAAAAAGAGCCGCCCCTTCTTCCGACCAGTACCATACACCGCCCGGCTGCGCCGGCGTCCCCGGAATGATGGTGATCTCATGTCGGTCGAACACTGAATAATGCGTGTCGGCCAAAGTGAGATTGCCGCTCACGTCGCGTGGTCGCAAAAGACGACTGTCGGCAGCAGCCAAATCCGCGCCGGCCACAAAGCGCATCGACCAGCTTTGCGATCCCGCCGGCAACATGCTCGCCACCGCCCAATTGGCTCCCTGGCGGCCATTTGCATCGGCTGGACGCAAAGGTACCGAGATTGCGCCATCAGGCAGTTTGAGATCGGCGCGTGCCGGGATCACCCCACCAAGCGGCAACGCCAGGTTGCCATTGAGCCGGGGTGCTTCGCCGAAGGGTCCCGCAGGCAGGGGCACGCCTTTGGGCCAGACCATTGCACGCAGCGACAGGCTGGCAGACGCAATAAAACCCGCGCCCAAACGGGTGCCCGAGGTCAGCGTCACTGCCGCGGTCAGGCGCGTACCTGCTGCATGCAGCAGGGTGCCATCTTCCGCGCGGATATCGCCCGCGAGGATGGTATTCGCCGGCAAGGTCACCGAGCCATTCAATACCGCATCAACCGGCAACCTGGTGCCTGCGGCCACAGTCATTTCCTTGACCGGGAAATCATAGTTGAGTGTTCGTCCACCCGGGTAGCTGGTGCCATCGGCAAGCGTCACGCCACTACGCGGTACGATTACATCATCAACGAACGGCGACACTCCCGGGCGCAGTATCCAGCCATCGTCGTCTGGTGTATCAGGTGGTGGCGCAAAACCGTCGTTGATGCTGCCGTAAATATCGAGGTTGCCGCCGGCCCGGATGGTCAGCGCGCCAACCTCGCCCGAGCCGTACACACCGGTGCGCTGGAAATTCGGATTCACGCCTTCGTAGCGATGTCCGGAGAGGTCGAGGTCGCCCTGCACGATGATATCGCCGTCGGGTGTCGCACTGACGATCTCGACGCCGGGTCGCAGATGGAAAGCGTCGCGGTATGTCGCATTGTTCAGACCGGCGAGCTTGCCATCCATCAGCGTGGCATTACCGAGGGCCGCAGCGATGAAATTGACGCTGTCAGCATGTTTCTCGTTCAGATAGTCCTGATTGACTATCTGATAGGGGCGACCGCTCGCCGCCGGATCCGTGCCATAGGCGGCATCGTCATAACGCTGCATCGCATTGACTGCAATCGAACGGGCACCATCAATGTGAATGACACCACTGGCATCGATCGCAATATCACCGGCGGTCGCACCACCGAGACGAGGCGCATTCAATACCAGCGTACCGCGCGGGGCACCATCATATTGCCCCGGCGCTGATCCAGCCGCAGCTGCCGTACCGTGCCGCAAGTCGATGCGTGCACCCGACGCCAAAGTGAGGAGTCCATTACCCGAAGTCAATTCAACAATCGCGCGGTTGGGGCTATCAATGATCTTGCCGTAGCTGTCGACGCGCAGTCGTTCGCCATGTGCATCGAGCACCGCACTGCCGGCAATCGTCAAGCCGTCACGGGCTGCCAGGCGGATAGCGCCGACCTCGGCACCGCTGGCGTCGATAGTGCCGGTAACAGTAAGGTGTCCGCCATCCAGCGAAACATTGACCTCGCCCGCACGCACACCATCAGCGATGACAAGGTCACCCTGCTTGAGCTGGAAGCCACGGCCACCAAACATGCCGCCGGCATTCAAACGTTCGTTCAAACCGGCGAACTGCTGGCTGAGTGTGCCACTCTCTCCGAGGTGCTGCGCGCGCAAGTCTATGAAACCGCTGCGATAAGGAACGATCGTTCCGCCCGCATCATATTCGCCACTGGCAGTACCGAGAATCGTCCCCTGCAAATCCACCAGGCCGGCATCGTTTGCCAGTGCAGATACAGTCAGTCGACCCGCATGATTGAATTTGGCCGACAGGTCGATGACCGAACCAGCCTCCTGGCGAATGTCGCCGTTGCGGCTTTCAATAATGACTTCGCCACCCCAGCTATATTTCTTGATATCGTCAAACTTCACTTCGCGTCCGGCAAGGTCGAGACGGGCAGCGTCTGCAAGCAGGATGTCATCGGTAGCGGTGATAGTAAGACGACCGCTCGGCAAGGTGATCGCCGTGGCGATCGACACCGTCTTCGCATTAAGTGCAAGTTCGGCACCGAGGCCGTCAGCACCGATCACCTCTGCTGCCGTCGCACCTGTCGGCGCCGTCACGCGAATCGCGCCGCCTGCAGTAATGCTGTTGATCGAACCGGCTTCACCGGTCAACAGCGGTGTGACGATATTGAGATCACCGCCGCTATAGCTGTAGCCCGTGCCAGCTACATAGGCACCCTGGCTCTGATAAACGGCGAGGCTTCCCTTATGATTGGCAGTAATGCGCTCGCTGGCCTTAAGGTTGACGTTCGCAAAACCGAGCGCCAGGCGCTCAGCAGCATCCGCACCCTTGACCTGAACCTTGGGTCCATAGCCGAAAGTGATGCGCTCCGCATCGATAGTAAGCGCACCGCTGCCGGTTCCGGCACCTCCCTCGATAATCGCCCCCGGCCCGCCGGTAGTAACGCTCCAGACCAGGTTTTCAGTACGGATGGTCGCGACGTCCGCGGCATCACCGGCACCATAAATGGCAGGTGTACCGAATACCAGGTTGGCGATACGGGATTTACCCTCAGCATCATAAGTATCGAGCGTGACAGTACCAAAGAAATTAACTGCTTCAGTGGCATTCAGGATCAGGCTTTCGAGTGCCGGCGCGCCAGTCGAAGTATCGCCCTGCAATAGTCGGTCAAGCACCGTCTGATTAAGCGTGAGGCCCGAGGGTAGCAGGCCTGCTGTACTGGCTGCAGCCAGCGCGGCAGATGTACCGACATTGACGGCACCGACGCCAAGCGAGAAATTGCGCGTGCCAAAAAGCACATTGTCACCAAGTTCAAAACGATTGGTCGTGGCAAATGCAATCGTGCCTTCAGAGTAAAGCGTAGTCTTCGCATCACAGTTACCACTCGCACCACAGGCACCAATCAGGATCGCACCTTGCGAAATGGCCGAAGACGGCAGCACATCCAGCCAGCCATTCGACACAACCAGCATCGCACCACCATCACGGCTTTGCAAGCGCTGTGGCGTATAGATAAATCCATCTCGTGAATCAAAGGGCGTTGCACCCATGCCCAATGTGCTGATGCCGGCTCCGGCTTCGATCGTGATCGCGCCAGGGCCGGTTTCGCGTTCCCAGCCGGTGATGAGCAAGACTTCTGCTGCTCGCAGTATGGCTCCCTCACGCAGCGTAATGTCGAATGACTTGCTGGAGGATTCGAACTGCACATAATTACCCTGCTGACCATAGGTGACGCTTGGCCTTGCACCGATGGTCAAGCGACGCGCAGATAATGCATTGAGGTCGTCGGCATAGATTGAAACACCGGTGAACCCGGCAGTGGCCGTCGCGCCACTTGCCAGGATTTCGATCTCGCTGCCGGTATTTTCACCTAGCAGACTGACCGAACCTGCATAACCACCTTTGCCTGCACTGAAATCCACCACACCATCGAAGTGGAAAGCATCCGCCCCCGCACCGGGTACGATGTTGAGAAACAGATTCTGTCCATCGAGCGGCATCATCGCTCGTGGTAAGCCGCGACGTGCCGCATCGGCCAATGCATAGTTGCCGTAACTGGTTTCGTTGTAGCGTGAATAGCTACGGGTCACCTTGCCGGGGGTCAGGATCACCTGCCGCGCCAGGCTGTCACGGATGGAAGTATTGGCGAAACCAAGGCGGCCTGCGGCCAGATAGGAACCGTCCTGCAATGCAGTCGTACCTGTTGCGCCACGCGGATCGGCGGTCGCGGCGATCTCAACCCGGAACGCACCGGGCAGCAAGGCATAGCGCGAAGGCATCAGCGTATAAGTGCCGGCGGGAAGTCCGGGTACGCTGCCGTCAAGGGTAATCTGTTGCCCTACCCGTGGATCGCCCGCGCCGGCGTCCGGACCGATCGGCGCATAGCCGGAAGTATGGCTGGGCACGATTGCATAGACGGCATTACCCGATTTACTCACTGTATTACCGGGATTCGCGTCGATGAGCGCATGGAGCAATATGTCGATCGATCCGCCACGTCCGCTGACAAAGCCCGCACCAGTCAGGTCGCCGCCACCCGACAAATCAATGGTCGCGCCCTCCATCACATCAACTTTGACGCCGGTCAGCGAAACCCCACGGGCCGCAGAAACAGCACCTTCCAGCTCGCTCTTTTTACCGGCGAAATACCAATCGATACCGTCGACCGTACCGCCATATGGCATGAGCAGTCCCCTCGAACTGGTCGAGGTGATACTGCCGGGCAGGAGATTAATCGTGTCGGCACCGGATTCATTACCGAGGTTAATCGAGCCGAGCGGTGCGCGGATGACGCCACCCTGATTGATCGTATGCGCACCCAAAGTCAGGCTGCCGAACGCCGAAAAAGGCTGGGCTGCAGGCGCTTGGCCGATACCGCGGATGGTAAGGCTGTATGCGGGATCGTAAAAAGCGTCGCCGCCAAGTCCCCTCAGCCAGCCGGCCCGGACGATGGCATTTGCGCCGGTCGCAGGATAAATTTGTTGCGCGGCAAGAACGAGATCGCCGCGGGTCTGGAGGATGGTCGGAGCCGGACTGCCGCTGTACAGGAAGCGAATATCACCGCTGCTCTGCAACTCGACGTTTGCGAAACCACGCCGGTCAAACGAGACTCCCGGTTTGCTGCTGCTGATGCCGAACTGGAGGGAACGCTGAACATCCAGCAGCCCGGTCGTCACATTGAACTGCGCCGCGCTCTGGCGTGTCGATGAGGTCGATCCGGTGTCAGCGAAGCCGATAAGACGCACATAGGGTGCCGATATCGCAACACGGGCATCGTTCCTCGCACTGTCGGTCAACGCCAGCGAGGTCGCCTGCAGCTCAAGACTCTGCCCCATCGCCAGCGACACGTCGCCATCAAAGGAGATGACATCCGCGCTGAGCAATTTGAGATTATCGAATCCCCCCGCATTGATCTGGTCTGCACCAACGACAGCATGTCCATAGACCAGGTTATCGGCGGCCGACGCCGGCGTGGCGTCGGCCGCCAGGATGGATCCTGGCGCAAGCTGCGTCACGACCAGATCGCGCGGCTGATTGCCTGGATGCGTAATATCAGAGTAAAACGGGACTTTAAGGCTGATCGCCAGGCTACCGCCCGCCGCGCCGGCACCACCGGCTTTTGCCAGCCAGCTTCCGCCGAGATCGAAACCGTTTGAAGACTCAAAAGAAATCGCACCACCGTTACTTGCAACGTTGCCGGCCCCACGTCCGACCAAATCAAGCATTGCGGAAGTGCCTGAGGCATTCAGCAGCGCACCATCACGTACTACCACGAACATCGTAGCTGCATTGATGGAGATCGCACCTCCATTCAATACCTCGCCATAACGATGTCCCTGCATGTCCAGCGCTGTGTAAGCACGTCCCGCGACATCCAGCACGGCATTCTGTCCGATCCAGATCAGGGAACCATCGTCTTGAAACGAAGTGCCATTGACCTTGATCGCCCCACCCCAGGCATTGAGGGTACCGTCGATCATCATCTGCCCCACGGCGGCGCCGGAGATGTTAATCGTCTGCCCCGGGTCGACAGACAGTATCGAACCTTTGCCGATAGTCAGCGAGGCTGCCTGACCATTATCGACCGCCGCCTGTCCGGCCGATAGCGACAGGCTGGCACCGGCGCGCCGGGTCAGGATACCTCCTCGCGGATCTTCCTTATACAAAGGAGGCGTCCACAATTCCAGTACGCTGGATGGATCACTTCCCGTTACAGCGCTCAAGCCTTCTGCCGACCGGCGATAAACCGGCATGAGCACATCAATGATCTCATCCTCTGCAACCGTAAGCCCACGATGCCCGTTGATGCTATAGCTGGAGAACCCACTGCGAAACAGATCGGCATCGATATGCAATGATGTCGATGACCCCGGAACGCCGGCTTCACCGCCGAGCACAATCTCCTGCCCCGCCTCAACGATCAAGGCGCCACCACCATCCGTACCATACGCGCGTATGCTGCCATCCAGCGTCAGTTTGCCGTCCAGGGTCGTTCTGCCATTGGGTACATCGGCCAACAAGGAAACGCTGCCGCCACGTCCTCCTTTGCTCTTGCCGGCAGGGAGAACCGCAGCACCTGACGAGACATCAATAAGGCTGTCTTTTTCCAGTACGACATCATTCGTCGATTGCAGTTTTACCGAACCGCCGTTCAGATAAGCCAGCTTGCCGTTATCCGCTTCATTCAATAGTGTATTCACCCACAGGCCGCGCGCATCCAGCGTCATGCCTTCGCGCAGGGTGATCGACGAACTACCGTTCTTTTGCAGCACTTCCGATGAACCACGACCGGTACCCGCAGTGAAGGTATTGTTCATCGCGATACTGCCGCTGCGCACGGTGATATCCGCTTTGATGTCGATCACCGGCGCGACGAAGTCCAGCTTGCCGCCACTCGCCAGGGTCAACGCCTGCTCTACCGTGATCGTTTCCCTAGTGGCGATGTCCAACCCACCCAATTGCAGCGCATTGATGTAGGCACTGTCAAACCACACAGTACCGTTACGCGTAGGCGACAAGGCGGTATCCGCAGACATGCCTGCCGTAATGTCGTCCACGTCACCGAAGCGCACATCCGATTCAAACATGCCGGCACCATTATTAATGCCGTAGCGGCCAACTGCCAATTGACCGTTCAGTGCAACCGCAGTCTGCGCCTGGCGGTAACCGTCACTGATAGCATCACGGGTTTTAATTTGGCGCTCACCATTGAAGACCGTCGTAATCAACTCGCCTTCCATCACCGCAGTGGGTGCATTGATAATTAACTTGCCACCATCACGACCGACGGTATAACCATTCTCCAGGCGTTGGCGCGCCGCAATGATCGGGTTGTAGTAATACTTGGTGGCTTTCTCGCCCCAACGTTCGCTCTTTTCTTCATAGCCCTTGTAAATGCCGGTGTAACTGATACCGGCCGGAGCCAGGTCGGCCCGATACAATTTCCCATCGCTGCCCTTCAGCCAGGTCTGGCTGATCATGCCGGTTTGTACATTGAAGCTGCCGCCGGAGAGGTTGATTGCCGAGCCCTGCTGTGTAATGACTTCGTTGCCACCTAAAGTGAGCGTACCGCCTTGCGCTGCCCATTCACCTATGCTGTGCCCCTGGTTGCTGAGATAGCCACTGACTTCGAGCAAGCCGCCCGCCGCATACCAGCGATCACTGGCATAACCGCCGGTACCGGCCGGTACCAAGATCAGCTCACGCCTGTCGATCCAGACATTGTTATTGAACAGCGAACCCGCATCACGATTCCCTGGCGAGTCGCGTAATTCATTGCCCTGTACATTGACCAATACATTGTTGGATTCCATCGCGACGTTAACGCCGACCGCCCCCGAGACATCCAGATTGGATTTATCGGCAACGAAGGTCCTGTTCTTTGCACTGACAGCGATCTGGCCGCCGGTCGCCAGTGTCAGCGAATCACCAGCGAAATGCACATCGCCGCCTGACACGATTTCAATGCGCGACTGATCGCGACGATCAGCGAGGACAGAGAGATTATCAAAGCTGCTATTGGCACCATTGATGCGCGATGCATCCTGTATTGCCGATTCCTTGATCAAGGCATCGCGTTGGCTATCCAGTGCGGTGGTCTTGCCGTCATCTTCGATCAGGATGGCAGTCACGCTGTCTTTACCCAGCGTGACATTGCCTTGCGTATCGCTGGCCGAGTTCAGCAAGTGGATGGTACCGCGCGTATTCACAGTGGTGGTCGCAACGGCCACACCGTTCTGCTGTACATCCCGCCCGGTCAGCGTGATATCGCCTTCGCGCGCAATGATGAGGCCGGTGTTCGTGACCTTGCCGGCATCACTGCCAACATCGATTTTTGCCGCGACTTCATTACCACGCGTCGTTGAGAAGGTATTACCGTCAGTGCCTACGCCTTTGCGGATGAAGAAACTGTCGCCCGCTGCCAGTGTGGCCTGGCCTTTACGCGTAACGATTTCACCGGCGTTATTGACTTCCTTGCCCAGCAACAGGACGTAACCACCACCGGCGGTAACCGTAGCCGATGGATCATGCGTGGCGATCTGTGCACCTGCTTCTACCAGCACATTACCGTTGGCTCCGGTGAAGCTGGCGGTGTTGAGGTTCGGGCTGTAGATGCCGGTATTGAATTGCGAGTCGAGGATGTGAGCTGCTGCGACGACGAGGTTACGTGTGTTGACCTGGCTGCTGCCGCTGAAGATGATGCCGTTGGCATTGACGATCATGACCGTGCCCGGCGCCTTGATCTGGCCCTGGATTACGCTCGGTGCCGTTGCATTATTGATGCGGTTCAGGACTGACCAGTCGGCTTGCTGGTCGAATTGCAGGATGGTGTTCTTGCCGATATTGAAGCTTTCCCAGTTCAGGATCGCTTTGTCGGCTGTCTGTTTGATATCGACGATGGTCTTGCCATTCGACGTCGTTTGCGTCGGGCCATTCGCATTGATCCAGCTGTTGACCAGGCTACCCACATCGAGGCCGCCGACACCCAGGCCATCCGGCACGCTACCGGTGGCGGCCAGTCTGGCCGCGCTTTGTTGCGCCTGTGCCAATGCAATTGCACGGGCGGCCGAATTCAGGTTGGCGAGTGAACGTTGTAATTGGGTATTGGCTTGCTGCTGTTGCAGCGCCGGAGAACTGGCCGACATCGCCGGCATACCGTTCGGTAATTTGCCGGTGGCAGCGGCGGCGGCTTGTACCACACCCTTTTGCGCATACCATGCGGCGCTGAACGCTTGCTGTGCATATGCGTCGCCTGTCACGCTGCCGGCAGCCAAAGCAATAGCAATAGCCTGTGCAAGAGGCGAAACGCGAAATTGATTTATCTTGCTTGCACCAGACTGCTTATGATTGCCCTGCGTATGCATATTCATCTAAACCCCAGTATCAATAGATAGGTATGAACAACGCTTTCATTTCTGAGTTAGCGCCTCTTACTGGATAGACTGAACAGCAAAACAAAAACCGCGGAATTTTTTGAATGTATTTTTAAATAAATTTTTTATCGAAAAATCATCCTGCATCTATTCCGTTATGCACTAACTTAAAACCAGGATCCCATTCGGCAGCGTATGTGCTTTCAAGTCATAAGACTGTTGAATTTGCAGCAATACGGTATCCAGCGACGCAATCGCAAAGCGACCGCTGACAGCACGATTATTGAGATGACTGGCGAGCAAGACGACCTTGCCCGGGCGATAACGATTTATTTCGGCGACGACTTTGTCCAATGGCGTTTGCCAAAAAACCAAAGTTCCCTTGCGCCATGCGGACCAGTCCGCCAGGGCCACTGTCGCGGGCGGACTCAAGGTATCGGCGTCATACACCACTTGTTGCCGCGCATATACGCGCCGCTTCCCAAGCGGATGCTCAACCAGCACTTCGCCTTCTATACAGGTCACGCACACCTTGTTATCCAGGTTCCGTACTTCGAAACGCGATGCCTGCGCAATACTGCGCCCTGCTCCTGCATTCACGCTAAAGGCCGGCGCTGAAGCGCTCAGGTCAATTGCCGTTTCACCTGAAACCAATTTGATACCGGCCGGCACTTCACCCTGTGCACTTTGTCGGTTCACACTGGTTTGCGTATTCAATTCGAGCTTGACGTCATTCGCCAGCGCAAGCATGCGCTGCTCACCGGTAGTCGTACGATAATCAGCCTGCCATTCATTGATTGCCGGCCATAATCCCAGCGGCGGATAAACAATCGCAGCACCGGCAGCAGCCGCGGCTCCGGTCGCAAAACCCAAAAATGCACGACGACCATGCTTGTTCCCGACCAGCCGTGTACCGTTCGCAGCACACACCGCTTCACGCTGCGCCACTTGCGCCAAAGCCGGGTCCAGCATCTGCCACAAACGCTTGGCCTCGGTAAATGTCGTCCAGTGCAAAGGACTTTTCTCACGCCAGCGCCGGAAGCCCTGGATATCCAATTGTGTCGCTTCGCCCGACGCAAGACGACGCAACCAGGCCTGCGCTTCGCGCTGGATCTGGTCTTGCTCCGTCATTCCGCTATGTGTGTCTGTATTCATTACTTTCTTGCGAGCGAAGATGTGCTTATCTAGGTAAGACAACTTGAAACGATAAAAACCACATTTTATTTTTCCACCCGGTCGATGCAGGCTGCGCAATAGTCATGCGCCTTCTTCAATTCCTGCTCGACCGTCCGTAGGGAAATCCCCAATTTTTTTGCTACTTCGCGCTGCGGCAAATGTTCCCAGCGCACCATGATCAATATCTGCCTGCGCCGGAGCGGCATGCGTTCGATCACCGCAATCAGCGCCGCCAGCTCGGACTTTGCTTCCAGCGTCTCGGCCGGCCCCGGCTGCGGATCGGGATGCTCTTCCATCACCGCTTCCAGCTCGCTCTCGGTTGCCAGGCGACTTAAACCCCGTTGCTGGTCATATGCAGCGTTGACCGCGATCCGTAGCAAATAAGCCAGCGGATCACGTACATTGCTGATCTCCTGCCCGCTTTCCAGGCGCAACCAGGTATCCTGCAAAGCGTCTCCCGCCAAGTCAGCGCTACCCAAGCGCCGCGTCAGGCGATATTTCAAATCGTCATAGCGTGACAGCAGGAAATTGCGCAGGATCAGGAGTGCCGTATCAGACATGGTCGGCCCTCAATGCGCAGCCGGGCATTCCACACCAGGCGCAAGTGCACGCGGCAGGATAACCATGGTGAAAGGTTGCGCAATTTCTGGTGGCGGCATACGTTCGAGCCGTACAGCCTTGAGCGTATCGATAATATTCACATCCCGCGCTTGCTCACCGGTCGATGCCAGTAACTCCGGATTCCATATCTGGCCGGAAGCATTAATGAAGAAGCGGACAGGGATCCGATAATCGCCAGGCACTATGCGCTTGTTCCCACACAGCGCTTCCCGGATGCGCGCCTGGATCAGCCCGTCATATTGCCGGATTTTGCGTTGCAACTCCGCCGCGTCTTTTGCTTTGGCTGGTTCCGCAGATGGCGTATCTATCAAACGCAGCACGAAGGCATCGTCCTGGTTTGCGCTCTTGGTATGACGTGCAGTCAGCCCGGTATCGCTTAGCATGATCTGCAAGGCGACCAGTGGCGTATAAAGACCCTGCACTGCGGATGCCATACGATCAGCCACCAAAGCCGCATCAAAGAAAACCGGCAATCCGGTTATCGCGCCATATCGGTCCAGCGCCAAGGCCAGTGGCTGCCGGGGAATCGAGAACTGGATGGTAGAGCGCGGCTCCTGTTCGGTGCCGGCGGGGGCTGGATCAGGCAACGACGACGAGCGCGGCGCGATTGAAGATTCCGCGCGTACGCCTCCCTGCGTTGTCAACATGCCAAAACAAAGCAGGCATGCAGACAGCGCAAGCACACTGACTGATGCCGGGTTGCCTGTCATTATTCGAAGGTAATCTCTGGAACAAGAAGTCAGGACGGGCCACGCCGTCCAGTTGAACCATCGGCAGACTACACAAGAATCGTGACAACTCTATGACAAAGGAGGAATGGGTGATGCACTACTGCGGAAGATGTTTCGATTTAAACTTCTTCCACAATTTCTTTACCTTCTGCTCATCTTCTGCAGCACGTGCAGCGAGGTAACCACGGATGAAGCCGGTAATGCCAGTCAGCCCGGACTGGTCCTTTTCGATTTCCAGCAACAAGTCATCGCCGACCGCGACATCGTTCAGGTTGCCCAATCTATCCTGCAACTCTGCCAATGCCGCGACATAGGCTTTAGTCTCTTTCGACGGATACAGCGATTGGAAGAATTCAGTGTCGTAACGCATTTTCTTGGCCGCAATGCGAACCCGATGACGTGTCTGTGCGTCGGCGTCTTTCAATTGATGCCCACGTTTTTTCAAACGCCGCTGGTCGTGCTCCAGCATGTCCCGCGAAAACATCTTCAGGCGTTTCTTCAGATCCTTGCCCTTCAGCGGTGGCAGGGATTCGCGCCATTCACTGCCCTGCAACCAGCGCGCAAATGACAATACCAGCCGGGTGTAGCGTACTGAATCAACTGCCTCTGCCGCGACTTGATGGAGTGCCGCCGCTTTGGTCAAGGCAGCTTGTTTGACATCGTCAAGATCACTGTCGCGAACCTCGAGCCTGATTGATTCCAATGTCTTCGTCGCCAGCACATCCCAGTCACGCGCTTCACTGATTGCATCTGACAACCAATCCAGTTCCTCGCGCAAAGCATCCGGGACGACGATGACTTCTTCAAAAAGTTTAAAAGCGGAACGCAATCTGCGCAGCCCTATGCGCATCTGGTGCAGGCTATCAATGTTATCCGCCCGGATGACACCTGCTACATTTGCCTGGATTTGCTGAAAACAGTTTTCGACGATGGTCTCAAAGGCCTGGTTGATCGTCATTTTCTTCGAGAGAAGCAGGCTCCCGGCCTTAACCGCCGCAGACTGCTCTTGCGTGCTGAGTGCATATCCTCGTTCAGCCTTGTTTTCATTCCCTATGCGTAAAGGCAGCTTCTTGAGCAACTCCAGGGCAAAGTCAAACAGATGCAAAGCCTTGCCCGATTTCAGTTCCAGTTCGATTTCGCAGATAGGCTCGCTGTAATTGAGCTTATTGATGCTTCCTTCATCCAGCACGCATTCGATTTCATCGCCGGACGGCAGTTGCAAGTGCCATATCGTCCTGTGCACCATCGTCGTAAAAATCGGATGCAGCCGCGCCGCTATCCTCGGCGACGCAATCAACTCATCCCATGCACCGTGTACGTCGATCAATTTTCTCAACGCATACAGATCCGGCTCCGGCTTATGCACCTGCGATTCCCATTCATGCCGCTGATGCAAGCCGTTGGCGACGCTCCCACCGGCCTTCAATGTTTGCGTCCAGGCTTTACCGACTTGCCGTACCCGTAAACCCGCACCGCATTGTTTTAAATCGTGATCATCGGTATCGAAATAGATATCCAGCTGATTCTGTTCGACAGGAGTGCCCTGCGCGTATTTCCTGATCAAGACATGCTTCTTGAAAGACTGGATATCTTGCGGCCGTATCAATAATTTCAGTTCGACTTCCATCTCATCCCACTTTCATTCGCTGTCTATTGATTATATTAAACGCGCCGATTTTTTCCGGCAGATGAATTTGGCAGGCATACAGTAGAAATAGTTCAAAACCATCAGCAACTAAATAAATTATTCGGTCAATCCTGACATTGCGTCATCGAACTGTCATATTTGCCGTATCAAAAATAAAGGAGATATCCAAATGAATGGATATCTCCCAGTAGTATTTCGAGCAATACGCGATTAGAAATCAAATACTGTTTTCAGCATGACGATGCGAGGATCGCCAACCGGAACAGCATTGGCGCTCAAGACACCCGCGTAATAATCTTTGTCGAAAATGTTCTTGACGTTCAACATCACACGATAGCCTTTGCCCTGATAGCTGACACTCGCATCGGCCACCGTGTAGCCCGGGACCTGATAGCTAACAGAGGGACTGGTTTTGCTGCTTTCATGTCGCAAGCCGACACCATAAGCCCACGCCGATAAATTGCCGGCGAAGCGATAGTTCGCCCACAGGCTGCCGCTACGTTCCGGCACGTTTTGCACCCGCTTGCCGATATTTGCCAAAGTGGTGTCTTGCGTGATTTTTGCATCTACGACAGAGGCTGCCGCGCTGAGGGTCCAGCCATTGCGTAAATCCGCAACCAGTTCCGCTTCATAACCTTTACTGCTCTGTTCACCTACCTGGGTACTGAAGCCAGGATTATTCACATCTGTGGTCGTGACGTTCTTTCTGGTCAGGTCGTAGTAGGCCAAGGAAGCATTGAGACGTTTGTCATCGGATTGAAACTTCACGCCCAGTTCGGTTTGCTTTCCCTCTTCCGGTTTGAACTGGTTCTGGAATGCATCCGTTCCTGCAACCGGTAAAAATGAGGTCGCATAACTGACGTAAGGCGCGACATTCCGCGTTACCTGATACATCAAACCGACACTGCCGGTAGTTGCATCACTATCTTCCGTCTTGCGATTGCCCGTTGCCAATTGCAATGTTTCGGTCGTCGCCCTGTCATGCCGCAAAGCCATATTCAGGGAAAGTTTATCGTTGAATTTAATCTGGTCCCGCACATACAGCGCCGTGTAGGAAAGATCCGTTTGCGTCCGCGTCGTTGTTGAACATGAACGATAAGCCTTGCCATATACCGGGTTATAAACATTCAAGGTATCAATCGCGCAACGCTGGCTGTATTCCTTCAGCTTATCCTGATTCAGGTCCAGCCCCACCATCACAGTATGCTGTGCGCCGCCAAAAGCAAAGCTACGTTCCACATTGGTATCCAGCGCCAGGGTTCGTTCTGACACATCCTGCAGCAACACATTACGAACCACATTGCCGTTTGCCTGGAGCGGTCCATTCAGGTTGCCAAGCGCACCGGTCAAATCCATATCGAGAAAACGGAAGTTCTGCCGCAAGGTCCAGCCGGAATCAAAGCGATGCGTCAACGCATAGCCAAGCGTGCGTTGGGACGAATCATAAGGACCAAGATTGGGATCACTTGTAAACAAACTATTCCGTACAGCGCGCCCCGGTGCAGCCAGAATCGATCCCAGCACAGGCAGGCCTTGCTGCCTTATATATTGACGCTCATTGATGGCGGCAAGAATCGTAAAGTCAGTCCGTGGCCCCAGATCAAGGGAAATCGATGGCGCGATATAGCGATTCTTGGACCAGACGTAATCGGTCGGATCATCCGCATCAGACGCCATGCCGTTGATGCGGAAAGCGGCTTTGCCATTTTCCGACTGCAGCGGACGACCAAAGTCGAAAGTCGCCTGGCGATAACCATAGCTGCCCACCGTAAAGCCTACCTGGTTAAACGCATCGCTACGCGGGCGTTTGCTCACCATATTGACGATGCCGCCCGGCTGCATCTGCCCGAAATTAATCGAGGCCGGCCCTTTTACAATCTCGATGCTCTCGACGCCATACACTTCCTGCGCGATCCAGTTACTCTGGCCGAGCTTGAGCCCATCGACATATATAGACTCCGACGCACGTTGTCCGCGGATTGAAAAATCATCCCAGCCACGGCGACCGAAGCCACCGGACGATACCCCCGCCGTGCTTTGTATCGCTTCGTTCAAGGAAGTTACCTGTCGCGAATCCAGGTATTCACGCGTCAACACGGAAATGGATTGCGGCGTTTCGAAAAGCGGCTTGTCGGATTTCGTACTTGAAACCGCCTTTTGGGCGGTAAAGCCAAAGTCCTGGCTACTGGTTACCTCCACTGCAGGCAGGGTATTTTCTGCTGTGCCGGGGGTAAGTTGTTGCGCCAGTACAGATGTTAGGGAGAGGGAAGAAAGCGCAAGAACGGCGAAACGCACTGCGGCGACTTCGGGACGAAGCCGGTGGAAAGTAGGCATGGGAAGCAGTTAAATGAGAATGATAAACGTTATCATTATGTGCGGAGAGCCTTACCCTGTCCAACTATTTGCAATACCCTGTTGTAGGAATCCACATAAATCCTGCGTTCGTCCCTTCCCACGGGAGGAACGCATAATATGATGGTGACGCTGATTCGCACGCAGCAAAAAGCCCATGCAATGCACGGGCTTTTTGTTTTGAAATACGGCTACAGCTTGTGACAATCGAATTGTTTACTTCGCCTTGGTCAAGGTCGTGTAGCTGGTAATCAGATTGCGATAATCCGGAATGTGGTTAGAGAACAGCGTACCCAGGCCTTCGATATCGTTGCGCCAGTCACGGTGCAATTCACAAGCGACACCAAACCAGCTCATCAACTGCGCACCCGCTTGCGACATGCGATCCCAGGCTGCGTCGCGGGTAATTTCATTGAAGGTGCCGGAAGCGTCGGTGACGACAAAGACTTCATAACCTTCCGCCAATGCCGACAAGGCCGGGAATGCGACACAGACTTCGGTCACCACACCGGCGATGAGCAATTGCTTTTTGCCGGTCGCCTTGATTGCCTTCACGAAGTCTTCGTTATCCCAGGCATTGATCTGGCCCGGACGGGCGATGTACGGCGCGTCGGGAAATTGCGCTTTCAGTTCCGGCATCAGCGGGCCGTTTGGTCCGTCTTCGAAGCTGGTGGTCAGGATGGTCGGCAATTTGAAGTAGGCAGCGAGGTCGCTCAGCGCCAGTACATTGTTTTTGAATTTGTCCGGATCGATATCGCGTACCAGCGATAGCAAACCGGCCTGGTGATCCACCAGTAGAACGGCGACATCATTTTTATCAAGACGGGTGTATGGCTTGCTCATGGCTATTGCTCCTTTAAATTAAGAATCTGTCTGGTTGTGCTCGGTTCGTTCCGGCCACAGACGAACAATAATTCTTAAGACAAAAGCGCGATAGATAGCAATTTTTACTCTTAGCGTCCTATTTAAGGAACGATCACTTTTTCGATGAAACTGCCTTACAGGGATTCCAGCAAGCGCGGCCCGCTACCCTGCTCGGACAATTGATCACCCGGATTGCGCAAACCACAGTGCTCTATCGAGAGGCAGCCACAACCTATGCACTGGTCCAGCTGGTCACGCAATTGCATCATTTTTGCAATACGCAAATCCAGTTCCGCGCGCCAGCCGGCCGACAGTCGCGCCCAGTCATCAATGGTCGGTGACCGGCCTTGCGGCAAGCTTGCCAATGCCGTGGCGATCGATGCCAGTGGAATGCCTGCGCGCTGCGCCACCTTGATCACAGCCACGCGACGCAAGACATCACGCGCATAACGACGCTGGTTGCCGGCATTGCGCCGACTCGCGATCAAGCCCTTGGCCTCATAGAAGTGAATGGCGGATACCGCGACGCCGCTACGCGCCGCGACTTCGCCGACCGTCATTTCCATGTGGATGTGTTCTTTGTCGATTTTTTTCATCGCGCCTATTGACCTCAAGTTAAGTTGAGGTTTTACACTATTTTCACATTACGAGGCAAGCCCGGAAGCGAATGAATGCGAACCGATGGCACATGCAATTATTTCTTTTTAACTGTATGCATATACAGTATATTATCAGCGCGCTGATTATTTGGCGCTTCATCTAAAACGACGCACAACAGCATTTGGAGGTTCGATGTCCGCACTGTTACCAGCCCTTGCAACTGGAGAATTAACCAGAACGAATGAAAAAATTAATGTTGCGCTGATTTACGGCAGCATCCGAGAAGGACGTTACTGCGACATCGTGGCGAACTGGGCTTGCGCGCAAGTCCGCAAGCACCCGCAATTCGCACTGGAGATCGTGGATCCGGCAAAACTATCCTTGCAGCCGCAACTGGATCGCAAAGAGAGCGTCGACTTGGATGTCTTGCGCGCCTGCCTCGACCGTGCCGACGCCTTCATCGTGATTACGCCTGAATACAACCATGGCTACCCTGCTCCGCTCAAGCACCTGATCGATTCAATGTCGAGGGAATGGCAAGCCAAGCCGCTGGCCTTTGTTTCTTATGGTGGTGTATCAGGCGGCTTGCGCGCAGTCGAGCAACTGCGCCAGGTATTTGGTGAACTGCATGTCGCCACCATGCGCAATAGCGTCAGCTTTGCGAATGCGTGGGAACAATTCGATGAGCGCGGCCATTTATTCGCACCGGCTCGCGCCGAGAAATCGATGGAGATGATGCTGGCGCAATTGCACTGGTGGGCCGGCGCCCTGAAGGATGCACGCAGCAGCATCCCCTACGGCATCGTTGCGACCTGAAACGAACTACTTACTTCTTGCCCGGCTGGACAATCACGGTACAAGTCATCCCTGCCACCAGTTGATGGTTTTTATCCAGCTCGTCTATGCGTATGCGCACCGGCACCCTTTGCGCCAGGCGTACCCAGTTGAAGGTCGGGTTGATATCGGCGAGTAATTCACGACCGGTGCTTGCATCCCTATCGGTAATGCCGCGTGAAATACTTTCGATATGGCCTTGCAATGCCGGGCCGCCACTCATCAGGCGTATTTCCACCTTGTCGTTGACCTTCAGGTAAGGCAATTTCGTTTCTTCAAAGTAGCCGCTGACATAGTAGGAATTGCTATCGATCACCGCCAATTGCGGCACGCCTGCAGTGGCAAAGTCACCTGCATATACATGCAGGTTAGTGACGTAGCCATCGACCGGCGCCCGCACATCGGTGCGTTCCAGGTTCAGTTGCGCGGTATCACGTGCGGCTGCCGCTGCCTGGTATTTGGCACCGGCAATCGATGACAGCGAAGCCGCTGCTTCGCGGTTTTCGCTGGTGACGATGGATGCATCCAGAGTGCTGCGTCGCGCCGCTTCCTTGCTGCGCATACCCTTCTCCGCCTGCTGTGCGGCCAGCGTCGCTTCGGCTTGCGTCAACACGTGTGCATAGCGGCTTTTATCGATGCTGAACAAAATATCGCCTTTATGTACGAACTGGTTATCGCGCACCGCGACATTCGTCACGATGCCGGACACATCCGGTGCGATATGGAGAATGTCTGCCTTGACGCGACCGTCGCGCGTCCATGGCGAATACATATTGTCATCCCACAGATATTTGCCGAGCAGGATGGCAAGCAACAGGAATACACCGGTGATGATGTAGCGGAGATAAGCGGAGGTACGCATAGCGATAATCCCTAGTAAATAACAAGCGCAAGCGCGCCGAATATGCAAACCAGCAGGCACAACCTGAACAGCGAGCGATGCCAGACATGTTTATAGATACCGAAGTGGCCGCACAACCAGTCGACACCGATATGGATGACGACTGCCAACAGGAAGACCAGCAGCAGCGATGGCGCCAGTACGCCAAAAATGGAAATCTCACGCGGCATGATTGCTTGCTCCGTTTAATGCAGCTTCAGTAGAAAATTCATTCAAGGACTGGTCCAGCAAAGATGCATGGATCAGATGCAGATCGGTCAGTGCGCGCTGCAATTGCGCGGCTTCGTTTGCCTGCAATTGCTCCTTGTCGAGCAACAGGCTGCGCAACATTGCCCCCGCCGCCTGTGTTTCGGCCAGTGCGCGCGCATGCTGCGCCGCTTGCGGCTTGCGGAAATAATCAGCCAGGCTGGCGACGCATTTTTCTTTCGCGATGCGCGCAGGATGACCCGACTTCAGGCGCGCACTCAAGTCGCGCAAATCGATAATCGCATGGCCGATTTCCAGCAAGGTAATCGCCTGGTTGAGCGTACGTCGCGTCGCCGCATCAGCGGTACCCCGTATGCTCATGCTCAATTGATTCAGCAAGTCACGTACCCTGCTCTCAAAATGATGGCGCAGGTTGGCCGCATCGCTGATACACAAACGCAGGGCTTCGCCCCACAGTGACTCGGCGATATGACGACGCGAACCCTGTTTATGCTCGGGCAATATCAAGGCAAACATCAAACCCGCCAAAATCAGGCCGAGGACTTGCGCCATGCTGTCATTGATGAAGTTCAGCACATCGAAACGCATCAGGTTTTCAGGCGCAATCATTTGCGCAAACATCAGGTTGAAACCAATACCGATACCGGCCACCTTGCGCCAGGTACTGACATAAGCACCAACCAGCAGGAATGGCAGCATTGCCAGCACCAGCATCATGTAACCCTCGACGTGGTTGAGCATGAAGAAGGCACAAAAGAAAGCAAACGGTGTCGCTATAGCAAAGCCCAGCGTAGTCTGGCGAATCAGGCCGCTAGGATCAGGCGATGATGCCGCCAGTCCGCAAAAAATAACGGTGATGATCACTGCACCACCGGCACTCGGCCAGTTCAAGCCATGCCAGGCCAGGGTCAGCAACAACAAGGCCGCAGCGCTACGCAAACCGGCCGCCAGCGCAATCATCGGCGGCGTCTTCGCGCTATAGCTGAGGATCTGTCCGGCATTCCTGGCGGACTTGTCGGACAGGCGCTTCGGCAAATCGTGATAAATCACCACCAGCTGGTAAAACTCATCGCTGAAGCGCTGCATCAACTCCAGCGCGGTATCCAGGTTCAGCCTTTGTTCATCGTTGTATTCATGCCGGCGGAAATCCTCGCGCGCATCGGCAATCATTTGCGGCAAGAGCGCATGCAGGGCCAGCAGCTTGTCACGTGTAATGCCAACTTCGACCGCAGTACGCGCCGGGATATTCGTGACCAGCAAAGCCTTGGAAAACGCATCGTACAAAGGCAGCATCACCTCCGGCACCAGCATATCGCCGCGATTGCGCAAGCGCTGCATCAATTGATGCAGGGTATGGAAAGTCGTCAGGCCCACCATTGCGGCAGCATTAAAAGCATGCAATTGCTGGTTGCGCGTACGGATATCACCGGCTTCAAAAAATGCCGCCGCACGCCCGGATTCCAGCGCCGCCACCTCGGTGGCAAATTGCAGGTGTAAGCGTTCCAGTTGCTCCGGGCTCAAACGGCCTTGCATCGCATCACTGCACAATTGTGCAATATTGCGATACAGGCGGCGCACCGCCTGCACCAATTGTTCGCTCTGGTGTTTGGGGAACAATGCATCATTTACCAGTGCGGCACACAGGATGCCCAGTGAGATTTCAGTCACGCGTGAAACCGCAAGGTTGAAAACGTGCAAAGGCGCATCGATGGCCGGCACTGCAATCATGCACGCGGTATAACCGGCCAGCACAAAACCATAAGAACGTGCATTGCGCATCAGGGCCGAACCGGCGGTACACAAGGCAACCCACACGGCAAGAGCGATAAACAAGAGCATCGCCTGTTGCGGGAACAGCGCAAGCAGCGTCAATGCCGCAGCGCAACCGACCAGGGTACCAAGCAGACGATAGATACTTTTTTCCAGCGCCATCCCGCTACTCGGTAAAGCCACGATGAAAACTGTCATCATCGCGCTGCGCGGCGAATCAAAGCCGAGACGGAAGGCAATCCATAAAGCCAGGAAGGCGGCCAGCAAAGTCTTCAGCACGAAGACCCAGCGCTGTCCTTCCGTGTCCAGCCAATCCTGCGCAATCACGCGCGCCCGCCTATGCCACGCGGCAGGCGGTGCCGGTGTTGCGGACGGTGCTTCTGATTCGACTGCGGTATTCATTCCGGGCTTTTGGCTTCCAGGTTGGCCAACTCCTGCCGCAACATGGTTTCCTGCAGCGCGAGTTCTTTTTCTTTGAGGCCGTCATAAGTCTGGTGCAGGATGGCCCAGTAATCCGGCGACACTTGTTCGACCCGTTTACGCCCGGCACTGGTCAGTGAAATTTCCACACTGCGACGGTCTTCCAGGCTGAAACGACGTTTGATCAAACCCTGTTTTTCGAGGTCATTGCAGATGCGCGTCAGGTTCGCCGGTTTTTCCGAACAGGCATCACCGAGATCGGAGGCACGCTGGGTTTCATCGTCGGAACCGTACAGCACCATCAGTGCGGTATAGCTGACACTGGTCAGGCCATGCTCCTTCATCACCGCATTCAGCTGGTCCTGTGTACGTTTCTGGATGTGATAGGCGAGACGGCTCAAGGTCACCAATTGCTTCGGATGCTCAGGCATGCGCTCGCCGCAACGCGCGATACGGCGCACGGTACTGTCAAAATTACTCATGGCTTGTCCTTGTTACTGTTCATATTATTCACAGCCGGCTTGACATCGTTTGCTTCAACTTGTTCCGGCTGGTAACCACCGCCCAATGCCAACATCAGCGCAGCGTGGCTTTCCAGCATGCGTGCGGTGATTTGCGCGCGCTGCTGTTCCTGCGTGAGCAAGGCAACTTCACTATTGAGCAGCACCAGGAAATCCGTCATGCCGGCGGCAAAACCCTTGCTGGCCAGTGTACGTGCTTTGCTTGCCGTCACCAGCGCACCGTCGTTCAAGTTCTTTTGTTGCTGCAGGGATTGCGCAACAACCAAGGTGTTGGCAACGCTTTCCAGCGCATGGATCAAGGTACCGTTATAACTCTCGACCGCGATATCGTAGGCGGCGGTATGCGCACCCAGGTTGCTGCGCAAACGACCGCCATCAAAAATCGGCAATGAAATGGCGGGGCCGACGCCGCGTATAGACGAGTCACCCTTGAGGAAATTGGAAAAACCTATGCCCTGGAAACCAATGAAAGCCATCAGGTTGATGTCCGGATAAAACGCAGCTTTGGCCGCTTCAATTTGCTTGCCGGCCGCTTCTACGCCCCAGCGACGTGCGGCGACATCCGGACGACGGCCGATCAGGTCAGCCGGCAATACGGCTGGCAGACGCAACCAGGCATTATTATCCAGCGCCAGTGTCGGACGTGTAATCTTTTCGCCTTCTGCCGGGCCTTTGCCGGCCAGTGCGGCCAGCTGGTTGCGCAATACGATGATAGCTTCGTCGTATTGCTCTATCTGTATATGCAAGGGTGGGATCGCAGCTTCCAGCTGCGTCACATCCATTTCGGTTGCCAAACCTGCGGCCAGGCGCTTGCGCATCACCTGCAAACCTTTTTCGCGATGCGCCAGGGTGTCTTCGGTTATATCCTTCAAGGCAAACTGCAAGGACAATTGCACGTAGCTGCGCACGATATTATTTTCCAGCGCCAGGCGCGCCATCTGCGATTCTGCAGATGAAACTTTCACTTCATCCAGCGCCGCAGCCAATTCCTGCCGATGCCTGCCCCATAAGTCCAGATCGTAAGTCGCTTCTACCGCGACACGGTTATACCAGGCGTAATTCCCTGCTTCCGGCGGCGGGATAAAGTCGTGTGCCGAGAATAATTGACGTGTCATGGACGTCGACGCACTGACATTAGGCAAGGTAGCCGACTCTGCCATGCCGGCATAAGCCTGGGCCTGGCGCACACGCGCTTCCGCAATATGCAGGTTCGGGCTGTCGCTCAAGGCGGTGGCGATCAACGCATCCAGTTGCGCATCGCCATACGCATGCCACCACTGCTGCTGCGGCCATTGCGCGGCATCGTTGACAGCCGCTTGCGAAATGACCGTACCGCTGCCCAGCGCATTCGCATCCATGCGTTGCGCCTGTGGTTTGATATTGCCCATATCCGCACAGGCGCTTAACAGCGCCGTCATGCAGGCAATACCAAGATAAGCAATTCTTCGATTCATGATGCAAACACCCGTGAACTTGTGGTCGTGGTTTTATTTTACTCCAATATATTTTACTAATGAACTATAATTTTATGAAAATTTGCAGATGACTTATTTCATCAACATACATGTCGCCCTATCAATATAGACAAGACAACAAGATCATGTAGGAAATAGATGGCTGGAAGTGCCGCCAGGCTTGGTAAGCGGCGCTTAATATGTTGCTTATAATCAGCATTGTGCATTTCCCTGAATAGGCGCATAATCAGTTCGCGGTGAGGAAACTCGCCCAGGTTTTGCACTTTCCACTATAGGACTGGCGAAACCCTCATATCAAGCCTGCTACCTTTTGGTCGCGGGCTTTTTTGTTTCCGGAGCTGGATTACTGTCCGCAACAAATAACAAATGTCGACAATTGCTGGCACCAAACTCATTAAAATGATCGTTCGTTGTGCCGGATACAACACCCTCCCCAAGCTTTACCCATAGAACCAGGAAAAATTTATGGCAATGGATGGAAGCACCAGCCAGTTAGTTGGCATCGTGACCTTACTGGGCGCTGCAGTAGTAGGCGTTCCGCTCTTCAAGCGCATTGGCCTTGGATCGGTTCTTGGTTACCTGGCCGCCGGACTTGCCATTGGTCCTTCGGGTTTAGGTTTGATGTCGGATGCTCAGACCATCATCCATGTTGCCGAGCTGGGCGTCGTCATGTTCCTGTTCATCATCGGGCTGGAAATGAAACCCTCGCATCTGTGGAGTTTGCGCGGACAAATTTTCGGCCTGGGCAGCATGCAGGTTGTCGCAAGTTCGATCCTGCTCACAGGCGTAGGCATCGTCTTCGGTTTCCCGTGGCAAGTATCCTTTGTCGCCGGTGCAGGCTTCGTGCTGACCTCGACCGCCATCGTCATGCAAGTACTCAGTGAACGCGGCGACATACAAACACCCAGAGGGCAACGCATAGTTTCCATCCTGTTGTTTGAAGATTTGCTGATCGTTCCCTTGCTGGCGATCGTCGCCTTCCTCGCACCGGCCGATGCGGCCGCCACACATGGTGCGCCTGTTTTACAAAAGATTATCTTTGCCGCCCTTTCCTTAACCGTATTGATAGGTGCAGGCATCTGGCTCCTGAATCCGCTGTTCCGCGTGCTGGCAAAGGCAAAAGCGCGCGAAGTCATGACGGCTGCTGCCTTGCTGGTGGTGCTCGGTGCCGCACTCCTGATGGAACTGGGTGGCCTGTCGATGGCGATGGGCGCGTTTTTGGCAGGCGTCCTGCTGTCGGAATCGACCTTCCGCCATCAACTGGAAGCAGACATAGAACCGTTCCGCGGCTTGCTGCTGGGACTGTTCTTCCTCGGCGTCGGCATGGCCTTGAATCTTGATGTGGTCGCCAGCAACTGGCAACTGGTCATTGCCGGCGTCCTGGCCCTCATGCTTGCCAAGGCTTTTTGCATCTACTGTGTGGCACGCCTGGCAAAAAGTAATCATGCAGAAGCAATCGACCGCGCCATACTCATGGCGCAAGGCGGCGAGTTTGCCTTCGTGCTCTTCACCGAAGCACTCAAGCTGAATGTAATTTCAGCTGAAATCAATGCCAACATCACCGCTATCGTCGTGCTTTCCATGGCATTGACTCCGATGGTCGTGGTGTTGCACAAACGCTTTGGCGGCAAACCGGGTGTTTCACTCGACGGCATCGAAGAACCAAGGGATGTGCAGGCAAGCGTCCTCATTATCGGCTTCGGCCGGGTTGGCCAGATTGCGAGCCAGGGACCGCTGGCCAAGGGCGCAAAGCTATCGATTATCGATAATGATCCGGACGTCATCCGCGCTGTCGAACCATACGGCTTCAAGGTTTTTTATGGCGATGGCGGACGCCCTGATATTTTGCACGCGGCAGGTGCACTACAGGCATCAGTCATCCTGGTCTGCATTAATGACAAAAATGCCGTGACAAGAATCGTGGAGACGGCAAAGCAGGAATGTCCGCATACAAAACTCGTAGTGCGTGCCTTTGATCGCGAACATGCGCTCGAACTGGTCAAACATGATGCCGATTTCGTCGTCCGTGAAACGTTTGAAGCATCATTGCAAATGGCAAAGCAGGCAGTCATCCTGCTGGGTTCCGAAGTACAGGAAGCCGAAGAACTGATTGCCGATGTACGCAGCCGGGATGCCGAACGCTTCGCGCTGGAAACGACCGGCGGCCTGTTTGCCGGTCGTGCGCTGGTATTGGGAAATATTGAATACATCCCGCCACCGAAGAAAGCTGAAGATGATGCTGACAGCTAAGCGTCGCATGCCCGGCTAAGTCCAGATGATTTCTGGATGCGGATGCCTAACGACGTGAAGAAATGACGATCCCGCCGACGATCAATATGAAGGCGATGCCATGATACAGATGCGGCATCTCGCCAAGAAAGGCCGATGACATCAATGCGGCAAACAGTGGCGTCAAGTTAGCAAAGAATCCGGCGATGGTCGGCCCCACCCTTTGCACGCCTATGCCCCAGCAGCGCAAGGCAATGATGGCCGGCCCGATGGCGACGAATATCAGCGCCGCCACCAAAGGCCAGCCCCAATCTATATGCAGGTCACCGAGCGCCCATTCACCGGCAGTAAACAGGCATGACCACGCGACACCGAAGGCAACCTGCGCCAACAGGAAGGCGGCCCAGTCACTGCGTATCTCTTCCGGGTCTTTTGGCAGCGTCAGCAACCAGCTATAGAAGGACCAGACGATGGCTGCGATGATCATGAAAACATCGCCTGCCACCAGGCGCAACGCCAATAGCTGACGCAACTCGCCACGACTCAACACGATCAGCACGCCAACAATGGACAAGACCGCACCCAGGGCCTGCTTGTGTGAAACCTTGACGCCAAAGAACAGGGAACCGATCAACAGCATCCACACCGGCATGCTGGCTGCCACCAGGGTCACATTGATAGGTGAAGAAGTCTGCAGCGCCAGGTATTGCAGGGTGTTATACAAGCCGACGCCAAGCAGGCCCAGCAAGGAAAAGCGACGCCAGTTACGCCAGAACGGACTGTCACGCCGGAAAATCCAGCTCGCCAACGGCAACAGGATCAGCATCGCGATCGCCCAGCGCAACAAATTCAGCGTCACCGGCGGTACCATCGCATTCACGGACCGACCGACGATCGCATTCCCTGCCCACATAATGGGTGCGAGGGTCAGCAACAATGCGGTCGAAGGCGTTATCTTGTGAGTCATGGGCAAAAAAGATAAAGCCTTTGCAAGCTATAGCCATGCAAAGGCGGATAAATCAAACAATCCGAGAGGATACTTGATAAGCCTGACTTGTGTCTGACGCGATAAACATCTGTCACAGCGGGCCGGTTTAAGGCCTTGTGTCTTCCACTATTCGATTCGACACTTCGATCAGGTTAAAGTCGGGATCGCGCAGGTATAGCGACAGGATAGGACCGGTTGCGCCGGTACGCCGTATCGGCCCTTCCAGTACGGTAACGCCACACTTGTTGAAATGCTGCAGCACCTGGTCCAGCGGCACCGAAGTGATGAAACACAAGTCGGCCGAACCCGGCGTCGGATGCTCGGCCTTCGGTTCAAATTCCTTGCCGTGTTGATGCAGATTGATCTTCTGACTTCCGAAAGTCAGCGCCTTGCGCCCGGCACCGAAAATCACGACCTCCATGCCCAGCACGCGCTGGTAGAAGTCAATGGTGAGTTCTATATCTCTGACCGTCAGGACGAGGTGATCCAGCTGATCCAGTTTCATGGCGGCTTCGCAACGGAATGAACGGATCTCCATTATGTGCCAAAACCACCCTGTCCTTTATATCGTTCAGGCATGTTGATAGCGATATTCCTGCGTATAACCGCCATAACCGTAGGACGCCGCCCTGACATCCTGCACATAGATATAACTCTCTTCATGCAGGTTACCGAGGATGCGCTCGAAACCGGCGAATGCTTCCCGGATGTACTGTGCCTTTTCATCCTTGGTATTGGTTTCATCCGTAATCTTGATATCGAAGTAAAAGCTGTTTTTCTTTTGCTCGCTCAAAAGATGACCGCCAACCACCCAACTATCGTGGCTCACATAGTCGATGGCAATCGCGGTGACTTCGCGTTTCTTTTTCAGGATACGAGTTGTCAGGTCCAGTAATAGCTCGGCGATCTGTTTGGTCAACTCAGGTGTTTTTTCAGCGCTTACTTTCACGTTCAGGATAGGCATTTGAAGCTCCTTTTTAGTTTGCTATACAACTACTTATTTAAAAAAACTCAGGCAATGACTGAGCGAACTTTTTTAACTTTGGTAACGGTTTCATCAAACTGCGCCACGCCCAGCTCCTTCTTCAGGCGCTTCGTTACTTCCCCGCTGGCAGCATCCAGTTGCTCACGCAAGGCCAGGCCCGCGGTACTGGGTTCAATCGCTGCTTCCCGCCCGTCGCGTGCTGTCGCCACCCGCTGCAGCAATTGCATCTGCTGCAAACCATCCAGCGTACGCGTCGCGGTCGAACGTGAAATCGCCAGGGTCGCGGCCAATTCACTCTGCAACATGCCAGGATTCGCCAGTACCGCACGCAACATGAAAACTTGCGACGGCGTCAGGCCGAATGGCTTGAAAGCCTTGGTCCATTCGCGCTCGAGGACGCGGGCCAAAGCTGTCGTATTGAAATAGAGGCAGTGATCAAACATGCCTGAAGCATAGACCAAAGTAATTCGCTATGCAACTAAATATTTGAAATATTTTTACCTATGCTCCCAGGCAATATGTAATAGTCTTGCCAGTCCGAAAAGAACACCCACCATGAGCCAGCCTTCCCCAGTTGATACGCCAGCCAGCAGTACTGCGCCAGAAGCCGTGAGCTTCACACAGGCATTGGCCTTGTGGTTCAAGCTTGGTTTCCTCGGCTTCGGTGGTCCGGCGGCGCAGATCTCATTGATGCACAGGGAACTGGTCGAACAGCGCCGCTGGATCAGTGAAAAACGTTTCCTGCATGCGCTCAATTACTGCATGCTGCTGCCCGGTCCCGAAGCGCAACAGCTGGCAACATATATGGGCTGGCTGATGCACCGTAGCAAAGGCGGCATTGCGGCCGGCCTGCTATTCGTGCTGCCCTCGCTGTTTTTCCTGATCACCTTATCCTGGCTGTATATTGCCTATGGTCATTTACCACTGATCGCGGGCCTGTTTTACGGCATCAAACCGGCGATTACAGCCGTTGTCATACATGCGGTCCATCGCATCGGTTCACGCGCCTTAAAAAACGGCATGATGTGGGCGATAGCGGCTGCCTCTTTCATTGCCATCTTCGTCTTCAACATTCCTTTCCCCCTCATCATTGCCTGCGCGGCATTGCTGGCCTACCTGGGCAGTCGCTATATGCCGCAAAAATTTTCCGCCAACGGCAGTCATGGCCAGCCGGATAAATCATATGGTGCGGCGCTTATCGATGACGATACGCCACCACCAGCGCATGCGCAGTTCCGCTGGGCCGGCTTGTACAAGATATTGCTGATAGGCGGTTTACTGTGGTGTGTGCCGATGGCTGTGCTGGCCCTTGCGCTGGGCTGGCAACATACCCTGACGCAAATGGGCTGGTTCTTTACCAAGGCGGCTTTGCTGACCTTCGGTGGCGCGTATGCTGTCTTGCCGTATATCTACCAGGGTGCGATCACGCATTACAACTGGCTCACACCGACGCAAATGATAGACGGCCTGGCCCTCGGTGAAGCCAATCCGGGGCCATTGATCATGGTGGTGGCCTTCGTCGGCTTTGTCGGTGCTTATGTACAAGCGATTTTCGGTCCCGAGCTGCAATTCATTGCCGGTGCGACGGCGGCAGTCCTGGTGACCTGGTTCACTTTCCTGCCTTCATTCATTTTCATCCTGGCAGGCGGACCACTGGTGGAATCAACCCATGGCAACTTGAAATTCACGGCACCGCTGAGCGGCATCACCGCAGCCGTAGTCGGCGTGATCCTCAACCTGGGAATGTTCTTCGCTTACCACGTGCTGTGGCCGACCGGCTTTACCGGTGATTTCGACTGGATCGCCGCCCTGATGGCAATCGCCGCAGCAATCGCCTTGCTGCATTACAAGCGTAAAGTGATACATGTGATTGCTGCCAGCGCCCTGCTCGGCCTCTTACTGAAAACCGTCGTGCTATAAAAAACGGAGTTGCCGTGCAGGTTTTGCATGGCAACTCCGTACAAAGAGAAAGCGCTGTCTTGCGCTATCCCAGACACATCAAATTTCTTCGTACAAAGGCAGAGTGAGGAATTCTGCAAACGAAGTCGAGGTCGACATTTCTTCGAAAATTTGCGCAGCACGGACATAGCTTGGGCTGCTGCCATTCGGCGCGTCCTGCTTCACCTTCAGCAATTCTTCCTGGATCATCGGACGCACCATTTCGGCGGTGATCTTGCGACCGTCATCCAGCACACCCTTGTTTGAACGTATCCATTGCCAGACTTGCGAACGGCTGATCTCGGCAGTCGCCGCATCTTCCATCAGGTTATGGATAGGCACGCAGCCATTGCCGTCCAGCCAGCTGCCGAGGTAATGGATACCGACGTTGATGTTGTAACGCAAGCCGGCTTCGGTGATTGGTGTTTCCGGCTGGAAGTCCAATAAGTCATCCGCCGTCGCATGCACGTCGTCGCGCAACTTGCCGATCTGGTTCGGTTTATCGCCCAGGACTTTCTTGAACTCCGTCATTGCCAGCTCGACCAGGCCCGGGTGTGCCACCCAGCCGCCGTCGTAGCCGTCTATCGCATCGCGTTCCTTATCAATGCGCACCGCATTCATCGCCAGCTCATTCTTGACCGGATCGTTCTTGATCGGGATCAGTGCAGCCATGCCGCCCATTGCATGTGCGCCGCGACGATGGCAGGTCTTCAGCAAGAGCAAGGCGTAGGAACGCATGAAAGGCACGGTCATCGTGACCTTGGCGCGATCCGCCAGGCAAAAGTCTTTGTCCAGCCTGAATTTCTTGATGCACGAAAAGATGTAATCCCAGCGTCCGGCATTCAAACCGGCGCTATGGTCTTTCAGCTCATACAGGATTTCATCCATCTCGAATGCGGCGAGGATGGTTTCGATCAGGACGGTTGCCTTGATCGTGCCTTGCGGCAGGCCCAGTTCGCGTTGCGTCATGACGAAGATGTCATTCCACAGGCGCGCTTCCAGGTGTGACTCCAGTTTCGGCAAATAGAAGAATGGCCCTTCACCGCGCTTATGTAATTCATGTGCGTTGTGGAACATGAACAGTGCAAAATCGAAGATGCCACCCGAGACCCGCTTGCCATCCACCAGTACATGCTTTTCATCCAGATGCCAGCCGCGCGGGCGCACCATCAGGGTCGCGATCCTGGCATTGAGCTTGTATTGCTTGCCATTGCGCTCAGTGGTGATACTACCGCGCACGGCGTCGATCAGATTGAGCTGGCCCTCGATCTGGTTTTCCCAATTCGGCGTATTCGCATCTTCAAAATCGGCCATATACACATCGGCACCCGAGTTGAAGGCATTGATCACCATCTTGCGATCGACCGGGCCGGTGATTTCCACGCGGCGGCAAGCCAGCGCTTCCGGGATCGGCGCAATCCGCCAGTCGGCGGCGCGGATGGCTGCTGTCTCCGGCAGGAAATCAGGACGCTCGCCGGCATCGATACGTTTGGCACGTTGGACTCGAATCGCCAGCAATTCCTGACGGCGTGCTTCAAAGCTGCGGCTCAGTTTGACGACCAGCGCCAGCGCATCAGGCGTCAACACCTGTTCGTAGTCTGCTTTGAATTCGCCTTCAATTTCTATTCCTGCCGGGATGTCTATCGTGCTCTCAGTCATGCTTGTCTCCATAAATATTTGAATCAGTGAGGTACAACTCTGTGATTGCTACTACTCTGCTTCTGCTTCAGACCGCATCCCCGCAAGGACGCGGTCCCCCTTTGACAGGACGCCTTTATGCGGCGCGCCCTGCAATACAAACCTTTGCGACCTTGCTTTCGAAAAATTGCTCATCCTCGGTAGAACCATGCAAGGCGGTAGTGGACGACTGGCCTTGCTGGATAACCTGGGTGATGGCATCGAAGTAACCGGTGCCCACTTCACGCTGGTGCTTGACCGCAGTGAAGCCCTTGTCCGCGGCTGCAAACTCGGCTTCCTGCAATTCGACGAAGGCCGACATTTGATTACGGGCGTAACCATGCGCGAGGTTGAACATCGAGTAGTTCAGCGAATGGAAACCGGCCAGCGTGATGAACTGGAATTTGTAGCCCATCGCGCCCAGCTCTTTCTGGAATTTGGCGATGGTGGCGTCGTCCAGGTTCTTCCTCCAGTTGAACGAAGGCGAACAGTTGTAGGCCAGCATCTTGCCGGGGAATTTGGCGTGGATTGCATCGGCGAATTGACGCGCGAATTCGAGATCGGGCTTGCCGGTTTCGCACCACAACATATCGACATAAGGTGCATACGCGAGGCCGCGCGAAACGGCCTGGTCGAAACCGGCACGTGTTTTGTAAAAACCTTCGACCGTGCGCTCACCGGTCAGGAAAGGCTTGTCATTGGCATCGACATCAGAGGTCAGCAAGTCGGCTGCCTCCGCATCGGTACGCGCAATCACCAGGGTGCGGGTACCGCAGACATCGGCTGCGAGGCGTGCGGCATTCAATTTCTCGACCGCTTCACGGGTAGGTACCAGCACCTTGCCACCCATGTGTCCGCATTTCTTGACCGATGCCAATTGGTCTTCGAAGTGCACGCCGGCAGCGCCGGCTTCTATCATTGCCTTCATCAATTCATAGGCATTCAACACACCACCGAAGCCGGCTTCCGCATCCGCCACGATGGGGGCGAAGAAATCCAGATCACCCTTGCCTTCCGACCATTGGATCTGATCGGCGCACTGGAAAGTGTTATTGATGCGCTTGACGACCAGCGGCACCGAATTGGCCGGATACAGCGATTGATCCGGATACATCTCGCCTGCGACATTGGCATCACCGGCGACCTGCCAGCCCGACAGATAGATGGCCTTCAAACCGGCCTTGACCTGTTGCATCGCCTGGTTGCCGGTCAATGCGCCGAGCGAATTGACGAAAGGCTCGTTATTGCACATTTCCCACAGCTTGTCGGCACCGCGCTGTGCCAGCGTGTGCTCGACCTGCAGCGAACCACGCAGGCGAACCACATCTTCGGCCGTGTAGTTACGCGTGACGCCTTTCCAGCGCGGATTTTCCTGCCAATCCTTGTTTAGTGCTGCTATCTGTTGCTCGCGGTTTGCCATGATGATTCTCCTCAGTTAAGTGCATGAAATAACAAAGACAAGAAAAAACATTGACTTAATCATAGGCGATATTGCGCATAGCAACAATGTCTTATATAAGATATTTTAATTTTTTATTTGCCTTATTTATCAATTACTTATAATACGTTTTTCTGTATATGAAACGATATTCTACACTTTGGAATTTTTTAATGATGCAGCGCGATATTAATATTCCGTATTATGAAACGATATATTTGGTCGTGAAAAATCACCGCTTTTCAGCTGTTTACAAACTTTCTTGAAAGAAAAATGGAGCCGCCGGATGGAATAATTTCGGGAAGGGTTCTTCTATATCTGGCGCATGCAAACCCAGGGGCCTGCGGTTCAACATATTTATTTGAGGTTTATGCAGGCGAATTTTTGATCTGCCGCCCATGCCTGTTAGACTGCGAGTCCTTTTCCGCATCACGCCAGCCAATATGACCGCCACTTCTTTTTCCAGCCTCGCCCTCTCGCCTGCCATGCTGAGCAATCTCGATTCGCTCGGATACCGCGAGATGACGCCGATACAGGCGCAAAGCCTGCCGGTGATACTGGAGTTGCGCGATTTGATTGCGCAGGCGAAGACCGGTAGCGGCAAGACTGCAGCCTTCGGCATCGGCCTGCTGCAGAAATTGAATCCAACCTGGTTTGCCGTACAGGCGCTGGTGATTTGCCCTACGCGTGAACTGGCGGATCAGGTCTCGAATGAGCTGCGCCGCCTCGCGCGCGCTACAGAAAACATCAAGGTGCTCACCCTGTGCGGTGGTGCACCCATGCGCCCGCAAATTGCCTCGCTCGAGCATGGCGCCCACATCGTGGTCGGTACGCCGGGCCGCATCCGCGATCACATCTCGCGTGAAACCATCAATCTGTCCAAGGTACAGACGCTGGTGCTGGATGAAGCGGATCGTATGGTCGATATGGGTTTTTATGAAGAAATCGCAGGCATCGTCAGTGCCTGCCCGACACGCCGCCAAACCTTGTTGTTTTCGGCCACTTATCCTGACGATATCCGCCGCGCCAGCGCCGAGTTCCTGCGCGATCCGGTTGAGATTAAAGTAGAAGCACAACATGACGACAGCCAGATCGAGCAGCGTTTCTATGCGGTCGATTATGACGATCGAAATGCGGCTGTCGCGACACTGCTGAAGCACTACCGTCCGGTGTCCACCCTGGCTTTTTGCAATACCAAAATCCATTGCCGCGAACTGGCGGCGGAGTTGCGTGCTCAGGGCTTCAGCGCACTGGCCTTATACGGCGAACTGGAACAACGCGAACGCGATGAAATCCTGGTGCTGTTTGCCAACCAAAGCTGCTCGGTATTGGTCGCCACCGATGTGGCGGCACGCGGGCTCGATATCCAGTCGCTGGGTGCGGTGATCAATGTCGATGTATCGAAAGATACCGAAGTGCATATCCACCGCATCGGCCGTACCGGGCGTGGCCAGGACAAGGGCCTGGCGCTCAGCCTGTGTGCACCGAATGAAAAGAAATGGGTCAAGCTGATCGAGGAATACCAGAACAAGCCGGTGCAATGGTTCGACTTGAAGGACCTGGAAGTGGCCGAAGGCGGCGACTTGCACGCACCCATGGTGACGCTGTGCATCATGGGCGGCAAGAAAGACAAGCTGCGTCCCGGTGATTTGCTGGGCGCGCTGACCGGCGATGTCGGCCTCAGCAAGGACCAGGTCGGCAAGATCAATGTGTTTGAATTCATGACCTATGTCGCACTGGACCGCAAGGTCGCCGACCAGGCTTATGCACGTTTAAGCAATGGCAATATCAAGGGACGCAATTTCAAAATGCGTTTTATCGATACCGATAGTTAAGCAGCGCTATTGATCAGGAAATCAAAAGCGCCGGCGCATCAGTGGTGATGGTGTGACCAGTTGCCGTCTTCCGAATTCATGAAAGACTCGACTGCATCTTTTTGCCCGGTCGCGTAACGCGTGATTTCACCGCAGGTGCAAATACCCTGGTAAGGCTGGATATGCGAGCAGGCGGATACTTTCTGCAAAAATACCTGTACTGACTTCGTGCATTTCTTGCACTTGAAAGTCAGTATGCGGGCTGGTTTGTTGGCCATCTTTGATTCCTGAATGTATTGAATACTGCGTTGCGTCGTTATTATAAAAGATCAGCGTGCGGCCAGGCGCCACAGTGATGTGGTTTCGGCCGAGCGTGCCTGGTGCAGCGGATCGCTGACATCCGTCGCACGCGGATGGACCGGCTTGGTATCCATGCGTGCAATCACCTTCAAGCCTGCCGTGTCTATCATCTGCAGCAATTCGTCCCGCGTCCGCAAACCCAGGTGTTCGGCCAAATCCGACAAGATCAGCCAACCCTCGCCTTTGGCTTCCAGGTGCGCCGCCAGGCCGTTGAGGAAGCCGCGCAGCATGCGGCTGTCCGGATCATAGATCGCATATTCAATCGCCGAACTCGGGCGCGCCGGGATCCATGGCGGATTACACACGATCAAGGGTGCTTTACCGGCCGGGAATAAATCGGCTTCCAGCACTTGCACGCGATCACGCAGGTCAAGCCGCAGCAAATTCTCTTTCGCACATGCCAGTGCACGTACATCCTGCTCTGTCGCCACGACCTTCTCTACCCCGCGCTGGGCCAGCAAGGCCGCAATCACGCCGGTCCCGGTACCGATATCGAAGGCCAGCTTTTTGGAAGGCAACGGCGCTTCGGCGATCAGGTTCAGGTATTCACCGCGTACAGGTGAAAACACGCCATAGTAAGGATGGATACGCGCACCAAGTGCAGCAATTTCAACACCGTTCTTGCGCCATTCATGCGCGCCGATCAAACCCAGTATTTCGCGCAGCGAAACAACGAATGGGCCGGTGCTTGCACCATAAGCCTCGTTGCAAGCCAGCTTGATATCCGGCGCACGGCGCAAAGGAATGCCGTACTCGGCATCCACTTCCACCAGCAACATGCCCAGCGTACGCGCACGCTGCGATTGCGCCTGGCGATGGAAATTGAAGGCATCGATAGGCGTAGTCGCCGCTTTGCGTGGCTTGCGTTCTATGCGGCGCGCCAGCGCCTGCAGCAATTGCCGCGCATTTTGGTAATCGCCACGCCATAGCAAGGCCGTACCTTCGCTCGCCAGGCGGAAAGCCGAATCAGCCGTCAGCTTGTCATCGGCAATGACGACGCGCTTGGGTGCGGCATGGCCGCTTTCGGATTGCCAGCGCGCCGAGCGGTCGGCCCCTGCTTCATTCCATGTAATCACCGGATGTGCGCTCACAACGAGGCCCGTGACAGGCGTACAGCAGCCATGTTGGCAAGAAGGTTAAAATGCATAGTGATTCCGATTTTGCAAAAGCTGCGTTGACGCGGCTCGGGGATGATGAAAAGGGAGGCTGGCAGCCTGCCTTTATTTTTTCTTGTAGATTTCCGGCTTGGACTTGTTGCGCTGCTCGAAAATCGTCTTGGCGTCTTTTTCCGCCCTGTCCTGCGTCCGCATGGCCGGATCATCATCGTGCAAGGTAAAGAAATCCGCGGCCTGGGCGCGCATTACGTACTTGATGGCAGCGGCGTCGCTGAGGTCGAATCTTTCGGTCATGAGCGTCGTCACTTCGTCCAGATACTCTTCGTAGGTCATGCTTTTCATCTTAAAAATGCGGTTTATTGAACGAAGTTGAGAGTATGCCCTTCAAACTGTCATCAACCTAGCTGTATCGATGCAATCAATTTATATTTAAACAACATAAACCGCTATTATTTACTATATTGAAAGCATTCGGGCTGAGTGCCTTGATTGGAAATTGACAAACAATAATCGCCTTATTCATCCATTAAACCGTGACATGATCATGTCAAAATGACCCTGCCATAAACCGCCTTCCATATATTCAAGCGGGCCAATTCCGGCGAAATCGACGCAGGCGAGTGACGAAAACAGCAGATGAAATTCAAGGATCATTACGCAACACTAGGCATCCCGCGCGATGCGACGCAAGACGCAATCAAGAATGCGTACCGCAAACTCGCGCGCAAATATCACCCGGACGTGAGCCGGGAGATGTATGCGGAACTCCGCTTCAAGGAAGTCGGGGAAGCCTATGCGATCCTGAAAGATACGGCCAAGCGCATGGCCTATGACCTGGAATACCGTCCTGCCTTTAACTATCGCGAAGCATCGGCGAAACGGGCGCAAGCACAGCCTCAGCCGCAAACAAGCGCACCGCCACGCAATGCCGCGCCGAAAGAGCCGCCACCTGCCGCCAAGCCGCGCGCAGAAGAACACTTCAGCAACATCCTGGATGAAATGATGGGTCGGCCGGGCCCGGCCACGCCGCCGAAACGCGGCGTCCACATCCATGGCAGCGACCAGCACACCAAGGTGCAGATAGACCTCGAGGATACCTATCACGGCACCTCCTGCAATGTCTCGATGCCAACCTATATGACCGATGACTACGGCATGCCCATCGTCTCCAAGCGCACGCTGAAAGTCAGCATCCCGAAAGGCATGCGCTCCGGCCAGACCCTGCGTCTTGCGGGCCAGGGTTTCCCCGGCACCGGCGAAGGCAAGGCCGGCGACCTGTATCTGGAAATAGTGATCCGTCCGCACCGCCGCTATCGGGTCGATGGCCGCGATATCTATGTCGATGTACCGCTGACCAGCATCAGCGCCGAACAAGGTACGGTAGTCCATGTGCCAACCCCGGAAGGTTCGGTCCAACTGGCGATCCCGCCCGGCTCCAGCATCGGCCGCAAGCTACGCCTGAAAGGCAAAGGTATCCCCGGCGATCCGCCCGGCGATATGTATGCGGTCATTACCAAAGTCAGCCAGCCTATCCATACCGCGGTCGCGCAAAAAGCGTATCGCGCATTGAAGGCAGCCTTCGATTTTGCGCCGCGTACCGATACCGAACGCTAGGCACTTTCTTCCGCATCCCACTGCAACATTTACCCGTTTCCATGGTCTGATCATTTGATGAAACCCGCCATGAAAACGAGCATAGTCTTGCCGGCCAATCCGGCAAACTATCTCCGGCACGACACAGACGCTATACTTGCCAATTAAATATAAATAACAGCGCGTCTGCCCACTCTTACCATCCGGATTTAAGCACCTATGACCTACGAAGTAGTCGATACACAACTCTCCCCAGAAGGCCGTCTTGATATCCTGTCCAAAGCGGAAGTACACAGACTTTTGGATACCCGTAATGGCGGCTTGTACCAGCTGTTTCGCAATTGCGCGCTGGCGGTACTGAATTGCGGCAATGACACCGACGATGCCAAGGAATTACTGGATCGCTACCGCTCGTTCGAGATCAGCATCATCCAGCGCGAACGCGGCATCAAGCTTGAGATCAAAAATGCGCCTGCCAGCGCCTTCGTCGACGGCAAGATGATCAAGGGCATACATGAGCACCTGTTCTCGGTCTTGCGCGATATTTTGTTTACGCATGACGAAGTGATTTCGAACCCGACCTTCGACCTCGAATCGTCAGCCGGTATTACCGACTCCGTATTCCACATCCTGCGCAATGCGAATGTCCTGCATCCACACCTGAATCCAAAGATGGTGGTGTGCTGGGGCGGTCACTCGATTTCGCGCGAAGAATACGACTACACCAAGAAAGTCGGCTACGAGATTGGTTTGCGCGATATGGATATCTGCACCGGATGCGGCCCGGGTGCGATGAAGGGGCCGATGAAAGGCGCGACCATCGGGCATGCCAAGCAACGTATCCCGACCGGCCGTTACCTCGGCGTCTCCGAGCCTGGCATTATCGCGGCGGAAGCACCTAATCCTATCGTCAACGACCTGGTGATCCTGCCGGATATCGAAAAACGCCTGGAAGCATTCGTGCGCATCGGCCACGGTATCGTGGTCTTCCCCGGTGGTGCCGGTACTGCCGAAGAGATCCTCTACATCCTCGGCATCCTGCTGCATCCGGACAATGCCGGCCAGCCTTTCCCGTTGGTGTTTACCGGCCCGGCCAATTCAGCTGATTACTTCAAGCAGATTGACCACTTCATCGGTATCACGCTGGGACCACAGGCACAGAAGCTGTACAAGATCATCGTCGATGACCCGGTGCAAGTGGCGCAAGCGATGCAGGACGGCATCAAGGAAGTACGTGAATTCCGCAAGAGCAAGGGCGACGCCTATTACTTCAACTGGGGCCTGAAGATAGACCATGCCTTCCAGATGCCCTTCTTCCCTACGCATGAAAACATGCGCAATCTGTCGCTGCATCAAAACCAGGAACGGCACGAACTGGCGGCCAACCTGCGTCGCGCGTTTTCAGGCGTGGTGGCGGGTAACGTCAAGGAAAGCGGGATACGTGCGATTGAAAAGCATGGCCACTTTGAAATCAGCGGCGACCTCAGCATCATGGATCCGATGGATAAATTGCTGGCAGCCTTCGTGGCACAAGGTCGTATGAAATTGCCGGGCAAGGCGTACACGCCCTGCTATCGCGTTATCAAGTAAGGCTAGGCTGCAAACTGCTGGGCGCCGCTGGCGTTCAGCAGTGCTTCCATCGCCCGGTCAAAAATCGGTGCCGACTCCATCATCCCTATCGATCCTTCCCGCAAACCCTTGATCAGCGCAATCGACGAATAGATCAAAAGGCGTGGCGCTGTATCCGTCGCATTCAGGCGGAACAGGTAAAAGGATTGCGCGGCATCCACCCACAGCAAAGTCGCCGGCAAATAGGTCCCATCGTGCCACCACTCGACCTGGGTGCCGACATGCATGCCGCCCAGCCATTTGGCATCCGAACTCATCAGGGTGCCAAGATCACTGTCCAGATATAACTCTGCACGCACATCAAACTGTTGCAAGGCTGTTTGCAGGCGTTCATACGGCACGGTAGGTGCGTGGATTTCCGTCGCTTGCGGCGCCAGCGCGCTGCCTATATGCAAAGTCGAAAAATGCTGCTGCAGGCTGAGCAGCGATCGCGCGCCCTGTTGCTGGTTGCCCTGTATCGTGCGCAATACTTCCGCATGCATCGCGACCAGTTGATCCAGCACCTGCCGGCTTTCGATTTCCGACATCAGCAACAACTGCAAACCGGTTTTGATCCTTTGCACCAGCTTCGGCAAGAGGCGCATCAGGGTGCTGCGTTCACTCGCATCCAGCTCTGCCTGCACACTCCACAGCAGGTCGGCCACGACCTCGTGGTAAGGCTGGATATCCATGCTGTCATGCTCACTGACATAGACCAGCACCCGGCTCCAGACCCTGATCAGGAAATCGACTGCGCGCTGGTCGGTATCTATCGTAGCCAGGCGCTCGCGCAGAGCATTGACGGTTTGCACCACCAGTACATCGTGTTGCTGCGGATTCTTTTGTGCATGCTCCAGCGCCTCGATGGCGCGCAAGGTTTCAGCGTCAGCCGCATGCAAGGCGTTTTCGACTGCGTGGTTCAAATGCAGGCTGGCGGTTTCAAAAACCTGCATATCCTGTTGAAAGTCCTTGCCGACACAGGCGATCGCCTCGGCCATACCAGTATAGATTTCCTGCCCCGGCGAAGTAGTAGCGTTCAAGCCGCCGGCGATGGAAGCAGTACGATTCAGGAATTGCCGTGCCGGATGTGCTGCCTGCTGCAAGACCTCGGGGTCCAGCATTGCAGCCTTGACAAAAGGAATGTGCAATTGCGCAATCAGCGCACGAAACGCCGGGCTCAGTGACTCATCATCGGCGATGTAGGCAAACAGCATGGTGACGACATCCAAGCCCACTTTGTCCATCTCGCTGACCTTGTCCAGGTCCAGCACTTCGCGCAAGTCGGCCGTTGCCGGGCTCTCCTGCTGCATCTGCTGCAACTGCCGAAATAGCGGATGGGCATTGGCCTGGCTGTTCACCGCCGGCGTGGCAGCCGCATTCGGCACGCCATCCGGATAACGCAAATTAGGCGGGATACGACCCGGCGCCGATTGATTGAATATCTTCCAGACAAAGTCTTGCAATTCGATTTGCCCGTCTGACGGCAGGACCGGCATGCTGCCCAGGCCATTCGCGATAGCATTGGCCGGCTTCTGCAATTGCGCCAATACCCGTTCCAATGCAGGCGAAGCCGGTGCGCTGTCATGCAATGGCGGGAAACCATCGTTAATGCCCGTGGACAAACCCGCGTCAACTGCAGTCGCGCGATACGCGCCCTGGTTCGCCAGCGCCAGCATCTCGCGTTCACGCTTGCTCAAGGCGCTCGGACGGGCCAGCAAACGTGCATGCACACCATTCGATTCAAACACATCGCGGATCGCGGAGAAATATTCAGGCAACTGATCGGCCAGTGCGCCGGACAGGTGATCGAACAGCATCGCGCAGACATTGCTATTGCTATTCATTTCGCACAAGACATCATGCAGTGCGCGTGCCATCAGGTAAGGACGGAAAGGGTTTTCCCGCTCGCGCACATCGTGCTCATCGTGCAGCTGTGCAATCATCAGGTTGAGCCGCCCCAGGCTTTGCTGGTCGGCTTCGCGCAAACGCAGCACGCGGCGCTCCACCTCGATCTGGCGGGTAACGGTATCGTCGTCCATCAGCGTCAAGGTATCGGCCGATACATCCTGCAGGCTCTGGCGCAAGTCGCGATACATGGTTTGCATGCCGCGCTCGATATAACCGATGTAGCTGAGGTTTAAACGTTTGAGGAATTCCTGCCCATGCGTGCCGAGGAAATCGCGTGATGCGGAAATCCACTTTTGTTCATTGGCCGAAGCGGCCGTGGGGATTTGTTGTGCCAGGCTGATATTCGCGTCTTGCAGCATGCGTTCTGCAAGGGTGGAGAATCGGAATAAAGCACGCTCTTTGGCCAGTTGAATGACAGGTTTGATCGCGTGCATTACAGTGACCGGCTCCGACGAGGGTGGGCGAATATTTTTTTGATCATAGCGTAATGCAAGTAGTGTGACGAGGCCGCGCTGCCGGACAGCCTAGATTTAACCTGACATTTGTCGCGCAATGCACACATTTAACGCAAATTAACAAATCGCGGAAACACTCGAAAACAAAAGGGCTTGCCAGTGGCAAGCCCTTTTTGCTCATGAGCGCGTCGCGGCGCTTCAGGTCGGCGCCAGCAAAGCCAGTTGCGCATCCGTCAGGTAAGCCCACTCACCCTCGTCCAGTTCCAGCGATTCCAGTGTCAGCGCGCCGATAGCGACGCGGCGCAAGGCCGAGCAATGGTTGCCGGCCGCCGCCAGCATGCGTTTAACCTGATGGTATTTACCCTGCTCCAGCACGATCTCCAGCTCGTTCGCGCCCAGCATGCGGCAGGTTTGTGCCGCCAGCGGAGCCGGTTCATCGTGCAATTGCACGCCGCCCAGCAATTGCGCGATCAATTCCGGCGTCACCGGATCATGCGTGGTGGCAACATAAACTTTCGGGATATGGCGTTTCGGCGACGATTGTGCGTGGATGAAGGGACCGTCGTCCGACATCAGCAACATGCCGGTCGTATCGTGATCCAGCCGTCCTACCGGCTGCAGCTCACGCCAGGTGAATTGTTCGGGTAACAGGGTCAGCACGCCCGGATGGTGGCTGGGCTTACGCGAACATTCGAAATTCGCCGGTTTGTTCAACACGATGTAGACGTGTTGGCGATAGCGCCAGACTTCATCAAAAATCGTGAATTCAAGGTCGCTGGTATCGAAAGCGGCGCGGTAATCGGTCACGCTCTCGCCGTTGATGCTGACTTCGCCGTCTTCAATCAGGTTGCGGCAGTATTTTCTGGTGCCGAATCCCTGCGATTGCAGGATGCGGTCTAGGGTCAATTTACTCATGGCGGCACTGTACCAGAATGAGCCGGATTTATCAGCCGCGACGCTTAAAATCCGCCTGCTTCCGGTACTGACTTGTCACAAGCGCAAGGCTGGCCCAAGCGCTTTCACTGCCGGCGATTTTCTATTTAGCCACTGCACACGATAAAATGCGGGTATCTATCGAAAAAGGAAAGCAGTCATGAGCCAGTTCTGGAGCCCTATTGTGCAAACCCTCACGCCATATGTACCGGGTGAGCAACCGAAATTGCCGGGCTTGATCAAGCTGAACACCAATGAAAACCCTTACCCGCCGTCGCCTGCCGTCATGTCGGCGATGCATGCGGTCACCGCCGAAACCCTGCGCCTCTACCCGGACCCGGATTCCAGCGCGCTGAAGCAGACACTGGCCGATTACCACCAACTGGCGACCAATGAGATTTTCATCGGCAATGGCTCCGATGAAGTGCTGGCCTTTGTCTTCATGGCCCTGCTCAAGCACCAGGCACCCTTGCTGTTCCCGGACATCACTTACAGCTTCTATCCGGTTTATTGCAAACTGTTTGGCATCGATTACCAGGAAATCCCGCTGGATGAACAGATGGGCATCCGGCTGGCCGATTATCATGCGCAGTCCTGCGGCGGCATTATCTTCCCGAACCCGAACGCGCCTACCGGCATTGCGCTGCCACTCGCAAAGATCGAAGAATTGCTGATCAAACAGCCGAATGTCGTCGTCGCAATCGATGAAGCTTATGTCGATTTCGGCGGTGAAACCGCGATCCCGCTGATCCGCAAATACCCGAACCTGCTGGTCATCCGGACTTTCTCGAAGTCACGCTCGCTGGCCGGCTTGCGCGTCGGCTTTGCGATGGGTCATCCGAAACTGATAGAAGCGCTGGAACGCGTGAAGAACAGCTTCAATTCCTACCCGCTGGATCGCATGGCCCTGACCGGTGCGGTCGCCAGCTATGGTGATGAAGCTTACTTCCAGCAAACCCGCCAGGCGATTATCGACAGCCGTGAACACATGACGCAGGAACTGGAAAAACTCGGTTTCTCGGTTTTGCCGTCGACCGCCAACTTCATCTTCGCGCGCCATGCTTCCCTGCCGGCCGGCCAGTTGGCGACCGGGTTGCGTGAGCGGGCGATTATCGTGCGTCACTTCAATCATCCGCGCATCAACCAATACTTGCGCATCAGCATCGGCAATCCGGATGAGTGCAAGGCACTGATCCAGACCCTGCGCCTGTTGACGTCGGAACACTAAAATGCCGGATTTCCCGTGTCGGCCTGTCTGCTACGGGAAATATCGCCACATCTGATGCTGTAAAGCGTGCTGTACAGGGTGTATGCTTTTGCTGACCCTGAAGGAGAAAATGATGTCGGAACCGATCAAGCAGGAACCCGAAAAAATGTCGTTTTTTGCGACGATGGGCGCTATTTTCTGGTCTTTCATCGGCTTACGCCGCCGCTCCGATTACGAAAAGGATGTGACCGGACTGAATCCTTTCTACGTCCTGATCGCCGCCCTTCTGGGCGTCGCCATTTTTATCGGCATCCTGCTGGCCGTCGTATCACTGGTCCTCAAATAAAAATAGCGAGCGTAGCCGGATCGGTACGCTCGCCATTTCATTCAAACTGATTCCGTTGCAACAATCAGGCATACGCAACAAGATGCTTGCTCTGCAAGGCCCATTCCGCTTCCACCACATGTAAATGCTGCGCCCGCATCGTCGCCTGCAGGGATGGGATTGAGCCACCCGCCTTGTACTCGAAGCTGACATGCAGTTGCTCACCGGCCTGCACGCTGACCGGTCCCGCCAAAGGCAGCACCAGATAATGATTCAGCCAGTCTATCGTGGACGATTGCTGCATATTGACGGCCAGGATGTTCTTGGTCACGAAGCGCAAGGCATTCACCGTACCGGCATGCTCCATCGCAAACACGCCTTCCCATGCGATCTGCGGATTCACCGCCTGCGTGAAATCCAGCACGGAATAGACCGATGGTTGTGCCAGCTCGACGCTGCCGGACTGGATGAAAGTCGGTTCCTGGAATTGCACGATAGGCGCGTTATAGCCTTCGAAGCAGTAATCCTGCTGCAGGGGCTGGACCGCCATGATCATCGCTTCCGGAATGAAGAGTGGCAACGGACCACCGAATTTTTCCAGGTAGCGCTGTTTGAATGATTCGATGACCTGCACCTGCTTTTCGCGCAGCATGGCGACGTGGATCATTTCGCAAATCACGACATCGACCGGTTCCGGCGGCAGGTATTCAAAGGCATCGCCCTGTATCACTTCGACCCGTTCGCCGTTCACATTCTGCGCGAGGAAGCGTTTCGCTTCCGCCACCAGGTCGGGGTTGTATTCGACACACCAGACTTTTTCCGCCCTCGCCGCAGCAAACCATGACAGCACGCCGGTACCGCCACCCAGCTCCAGCACCTTGGCACCCGGTGCCACCAGGTGCGTAATCGCCGCCTTGAAGCCGGACATGCGCCGATTATCCATCAGCATATTGTGGTGATAGTGCACAGGGATGAATTGGCCCAGGTAACAGCTTTCAAGTTCGCGTTCGGTCAGCATGTGTTCATCCTTATGGATAGTCGGTGAGCTGCCATCCCCGGCTGGGAATGACGGCATGGAACACCATTATCGTGAACGGATGAAGAAACAAAGAGCCGAGATGCAAGGCTTTTAAGCAGTTATTCCCTGCTTGAAAAAATGAGCTTGATGACTGAAAAGACAGAAGGCCGGCCCCGTAACCAGGGACCGGCTTCAGAGGGTCAAGCCGCCGGCAACACCGGTGTACCCATCAGTACGGTGACCGTATGCGTCGCACCGTCATCCCGCATCGTTACAAAATGATCCGGCATCACCACGCCATCCAGTTCGACGCGCAACACACCTTTGCTGATACCTGTCGGGTTCAGGATAGTGATGTTATAGACGGCCGCACCATAACGATAATGCAGCTTCGCACTACGCCATTCATTCGGCAGGCAGGGATCCAGGCTCAGCTTGTCCGCCTGTATGCACAAGCCCAGTATCGACTCGACCCCGGCCCGATACAGCCAGCCGGCGGCACCGGTGTACCAGGTCCAGCCACCACGCCGGACATGCGGCGACTCGGCATAGATATCGGCCGCCACCGCGTACGGCTCGACCTTGTAGGCCGCCATTCCGGTGCGCGAACTGCTGCGGTTGGCCGGATTGATCATCTTGAACAAATCATGCGCCTGGCCGCCCTTACCCATCTTCGAGTAGGCGATCAGGCACCACACTGCAGCATGCGTGTACTGTCCACCGTTTTCACGCACGCCCGGCAAGTAGCCTTTGATATAGCCCGGGTCCAGCGGTGTCTTGTCGAATGGCGGCGTGAACAGCAAGATCAAATCATCGCCCGGACGGATCAGGTATTGATCCACCGACTCCATCGCACGCTGGCTGCGCTCCGGCTCACCGGCTCCGGAAATCACCGACCAGCTTTGCGCAATCGAATCGATACGGCATTCGGCATTGCTGGCGGAACCCAATGGTGTGCCATCATCAAAGTAGGCGCGGCGATACCATGCACCGTCCCAGGCATGCTGCTCGGTTGCCTTCTTCAGTTTCTCTGCATGCTTGCGCCAGCGCGTCGCGCGTGCCTTATCCTTGCGCGCTTCCGCCACCGGCGCAAAGCGTAGCAAGGTCGCATACAGGAACCACGCGAGCCATACGCTTTCGCCCTTGCCGCCATGGCCGACGCGATTCATGCCATCGTTCCAGTCACCGCCACCCATCAGCGGCAAACCGTGCGGGCCGGTATGCAGGCTGTGGTCGAGTGCGCGTGCGCAATGTTCATACACACTGGCCATCTGTTCCGAGATATGCGCTTCGAAGTAGGCATCCTCTTTTTCCAAAGGCAATGGATCACCTTCGAGGAAAGGCAGCATCTCATCGTAGATTTGCGCATCCCCGGTGACATCAACATAATGCGCCGCGCAATAAGGCAGCCAGATCAAGTCATCGGAGATATGCGTACGCACACCGCGTCCGCTTGGCGGATGCCACCAATGCTGGACATCGCCTTCCGGGAATTGACGTGACGATGCACGCAGGATTTGCTCACGCGCCAATGTCGGTGCCACCAGTGCCAATGCCTGGGTATCCTGCAACTGATCGCGAAAACCATAAGCGCCACCGGCCTGATAGAAGGCAGTACGGGCCCAGAAGCGGCAACTCAGGGTCTGGTAAAGCAACCAGCCATTGAGCAGGTAATCCATCGAACGATCCGGCGTCTCCACTTGCACCTTGTGCAGAATGTTGTGCCAGTTGCGCTGGCTGGTTTCAAAGACTTCATTGATATCCGCGGCGCGGTAACGCTGCACCAGGCTGCGTGCAGCTTCCGCATCATCCGCTTGTCCCATCAGGAAGACGATTTCAACTTCGCTATCCGGTGCGATCTCGACCAGGGTCTGCAGCACACCGCAGGGATCGAAGCCGGCACCGACGCGATTCGACAGCACACTACCGTGCGTCAAGGCTTCCGGTTTCTGGAAATTGCCATTGCGACCGATGAATTCCTTGCGATCCCCGGTCCATGCAGTTTGCTTGCCGCACAGGTCGATGAAGGCGACCCGCTGGCCGAATTCGATATTCCACGGATTGCGTGCAAACATCGCGCCGGTATCCGCATCACGTTCGGTTGCGATGAATGGCATGTTGTCGGCGCGGCTTGCACCGAGCGCCCATTCCACATAAGAACTCAACGACAGGCGACGCACTCCACGCGATACATTCTTCAGGCGCAAGCGGCAAATCTTGACCGGATCGTCCCAACTGACGAATTGCAGCAACTCGCTGGCGATACCACTGCAATTGAGTTCGAAGCGGCTATAACCCTGGCCGTGGCGCGTCGTATAAATCGCTTCCGGTACACGGATCGGCGAAATAGTCGGACTCCAGAGCGCCCCACTCTCTTCATCACGGATATAGAAAGCTTCGCCCGAAGGATCCGAGACCGGATCGTTCGACCATGGCGTCAGTTTGTTTTCGCGGCTGTTCTGGCTCCAGGTATAACCGGCACCACGTTCGGACACGGTAAAGCCGAAAGTCGGATTGGCGATAACGTTGATCCACGGTGCCGGAGTGACCTGGTCCTGCCCCAGCACGATCACATACTCGCGTCCATCCTTGTCGAAACCACCAAGCCCGTTAAACAGGGCCAGTTGCGGTGGCACGCTTGGCGGACCGGCACGCGGCCCTTGCATTTCACGCTTGAGCCACGAGAAAGGCGGATTCTCTTCGACTTCCGGACGCGCCTGCAATTGTTCGGCCAGGCTGCCCTGCCCGCCTTCCAGCACCACGCGTGCCGAAGCCAGCAACAAAGTACGTTCATCGTCGGTAATGACATCCGCCCGCACAATAAATGCACCGCCACGCTCGGCCTGCTCCTGCTGCGCCGAGAAGGCTTGTGCCGCACGGACCATCCCTTCCATTGCAGCCTGCAGTTCCTGCGCATACGATGCGCCTTTTTCATTCAGGATCACCAGGTCCACCGGCAATTGCTTCATGCGCCAGTATTCATGCGCACGCAGCAATTGCGACACCAGGCGCAAGTCTTCCTGCTTGGCCATACGGAGCAAGACGATAGGCCGGTCGCCGGAAATACCCTGTCCCCACAAACCGGCATGGCTCAGGCGCATGGAGCGGATCACGCGCCCGCTGGCACGCGCCGTACGATCCGAGAACAGGATACGACTGGCCAGATGCTGGAACAGCTCGGCTTCGTAATGTTCAACCCGCAAGTAATGCAATTGCACCTGTGCATGCGTCCACACCAAAGCCGATATCCGCGAGAAAGCCGAACCGTCATGGTATTTATCCGCCAGGCTGAGGATTTCTTCGCGTGAATTTGCTGCCATCGTCGAAAACACCAGATGCACGATTTCATTCGGCTCCAGTCGCACCCGAACGCGCAGGCTAAAGATTGGATCCAGCACTGCACCGACGGTATTCGATAAAGGCCGGCCATCAATGATGGATAAAGGATTACTGACGCCCTGGCCGCGGCCGATGAAGCGCGCGCGGTCGGTTTCATATTCAATCCCAACCGCACTGTCACTGCCTTCACCACGCGCCACCACATGCGCCGCCCATGGCCGTGCTTCGCCATCCTTGCGCGGACGACGCGAAGCCAGCAAGCCGCGTATTTCATGCAAGTACTCGGTTTCGACAAACAGGTTCGAAAATGCCGGATGCGCAATATCCGCCGCCACCGGTGCCAGCAGCACTTCCATATACGAAGTCACTTCGATATAGCGGGTACGCGAACCATTATTGGTCAGCGTCAGGCGGCGCAGTTCGGTATCGTCTTCCGGTGACACAATCACTTCCAGCATGCTGGAGATGGAACCGTCGGCACGCGAGATACGCACGCGATCTTCAGCGAACTTGACCTGGTAGGAATCGGGTTCGACCGCCGTCGGCTGGAAGCCGGCCGACCAGTACGCACCGCTTTCCGAATCGCGCAGATAGATGTGGCTACCCCAATGGTCGCGCGTCGCATCTTCGCGCCAGCGCGTAATCCCCAATTTATTCCACAGGCTGTAACCCGAACCCGCCGCCGTCATCATGACCGCGTAATGTCCGTTCGACAGCAATTGCGTTTCCGGCGTCGCCGTCATCGCACTATTGAATTCCCGCGCCACGCCGGATTCCGGCATGACTACGGTCGGGCGTTCGCGTTCTTCACGCAGTGCCAGTGAAGCCGGTTGCACCCAACGCGGCTGCGATTCATGCAACAGCAATTCGGCGGAACGGATAATCGGTTCATGATGGAAGCGATGCCGCATCACATTGCGGTTAATCACGTTCCCCAGCGCCACCAGCAACATGCCCTGGTGATGCGCCATATAGGCACGTACGATCGCCATGGTCTGGTTCTCGGCACGACGGCCCGGCGTGAAGTCCAGTGCTTCATAAAAACCGTAACGCCCCAGCGCACCGATTTCAGTCAGGCTGCGGAAATTGGCGACCGCGCTTTTCGGCATATACATCGCCGCCAGGCCGGTCGCATATGGTGCGATCACGATGTCTTTTTCCAGCCCGCGCTTCAGGCCTAGTCCCGGCACACCGAAGGCCGAGTATTGATACGTGAAAGCGCGATCACGCAAATTCAGCGCCGACTCGGATACGCCCCACGGCACATGGCGTTCCTTGCCGTACTCGATCTGGCGCGCGACGATATCGCGGCAAGTCTGGTCCAGCATGCTGCCGCGCGGCGTGGATATCACCAGCGATGGCATCAGGTATTCAAACATCGAACCCGACCATGAAGCCAGCACCGGTCCGTTAATGCCGGGCAGCATGCGCCGGCCGAGGCGGAACCAGTGCGATGGCGGCGCCTGTCGTTCGGCAATCGCCACCAGGCTGGCAAGCCGTGCTTCCGATGCCAGCAAATCATAATAACTATCGTCCAGCTTGCCTTCGTCGGCGTTATAACCGATGGAAAACAATTGCCGTTCCGGCGACATCAGGAAACTGAAATCCATCTCCAGCGCCATCGCACGCGTCGCACGCTCCATGCTTTCCAGGCGGTCCAGCCATTCGACCGCCAACACTGCGGCCTGCATCAGCGCACCATCGAGCGCATCAAATAATTGCTGCGGGATGACGTCCGGATCGAGCCGGTTCTGCGATGTAAACAGGCGGGCGATATCGCGCTGTGCCGCCGCATAGGCCGGCGGTAAATCTTCCAGCGCCACATGTATATTGATGTGCGAATTGACGATTTTCCACAGCTCGGCATTGTTGCCACCATCCTGGGCTTCCAGGTGCACCCACGGCATCATCACGACGAAATCATTGCAATGCATGCGCACTGCAGCGCGCAACTCATTGGCCCACGTCAGTACTTCATTATCGGGACTCTTGATCTCTACCGAAAAAGCTTGTGCCAGGTCGAACAGGTTCTCCGAGCGCTCGACCATCTTTTCCCAGAAGGCATAAGCCGGCGACACAGCATTCGTCTTCAGCAGGAAATCGCTGAATTGCTCGGTGCCTTTGCGCAACTCATTGATGCTGACCGCTTGCGTGCGCAACTCAGGCCCGATGCCATCGATAGCCAGGCGCAACAGCAACACCGTATCGCGCATACCGGCGACGATGGTCGGCCGCAGGATGCTTTGTTCGCGCGCGTCCTTGCAGGCCTGCGCCAGTGCAAATAAATGGCCGGCGAGATTACCGCTATCCACAGTCGAGATATAACGCGGCGACAAGACTTCCAGCCGCTCCGTTTCATACCAGTTATAGAAGTGCCCGTGATAGCGCGGCAGCTTGTGCAAGGTACCCATCGTCGCATCCAGCCTGCGCATCATTTCACTCAGGCCGATCCAGCCAAAGTCGCGTGCGCTGACCACCGACAATAGATACAGGCCGAAATTGGTCGGCGAAGTACGGTGTGCAATCACCGGCTGCGGGTCTTCCTGGAAATTGTCCGGCGGCAGATAGTTATCCTGTGCCACCACAAAGGTCGTAAAGAAACGCCAGGTGCGGCGTGCGACCAGGCGCAATTCGGTTTCCTCTGCGACATCCAGTTCTTCGACATTGGTATCGACCGGCGGCAGGCTAATCGCACGTGCAATCAATGGACTGCAGAACCACAACAGGCAGAACGGTATCGCCAGCCATAAGGCGGCGGGATGCAACAAGGCCACCGCCACCACGATTACCAGGGCGATCAGCATGCCCATGCGACCGCGCCACAGGAAGCTGCCAAGCGAATACTTCTTGGCACGCCTGACCTGCGCCGAGGTGACCCATTCCAGCAACTTCTTGCGTGTGAAGATCAGTCGCACCAGCGTACGGACGATGGCGTCCAGCATCAGCCATGAGTACTGAGCGAGCACTGCCAGTGAAATAAAGACGACTGCGATCGTATCCGGCAAGACCGCCATGCCACGCCGCCAGTGCGCTTTAAAGCTGAGGTCATCGCGATGTGGCAACAAGTCGGAGAAGAAGCGGAATACGGCCGGTGGTGCCAGGCCGACGATGGCAAGTATCAGCCACGGCCAGGCCGGTGCATTACCCAGGAAAAAAGCCGCCGCCAGCGTCAGCAGGATCGCCGGTGCCGTCAGGGAACGACGCATGTTATCGGCGATCTTGAGGCGGTCTATCATCGACATCGAAACACGCCCGGCATTCAGCAACCATGGCAATAACTGCCAATCGCCACGCGTCCAGCGATGCTGACGTGCCGCCGCTTCTTCGACGTGCGACGGGAAATCTTCAAACAGTTCGACGTCATTCACCAGCGCACAACGCGCCAATGCACCTTCAAACAAATCATGGCTGAGCATGGTGTTTTCCGGCACCTTGCCGGACAAGGCACGCTCGAAGGCATCGACATCGTACAAGCCCTTGCCCGAGTAACTGCCCCAGCCGAATACATCCTGGTACACATCGGATACCGCACCGCCGTATGGATCCACCCCGCCGCGCGCAGAGAAAAAGCGGCGATACAAGGTGCGTTCCTGCTGCATCGGCAGCGTCGGCGTGATGCGCGGTTGCAGGATGCCGTAACCTTCGATGACCTGCATGGTTTCCGGGTCATGCCGTGGCTGGTTCAATGGATGGACTGCAACACCCACCAGCGCGCGCAACGCACCTATCGGCAAACGCGTATCCGCGTCCAGCGTGATCACATAGCGCACATTGCGCGGCACCGGGATATCGTCGAGCAGGAAAGAGGTATCTTGCGCATCGCGCAGCAGGCGGTTGAACTCATGCAATTTACCGCGCTTGCGTTCCCATCCCATCCACTTGCCTTCCGCTTCATTCCACAAGCGGCGGCGATGCAGGATATAAAAACGCGTCTGCCCGCTTTTGCTCGGGCCATAACGGGTATTGAGCATCGCCACACAGCGCCGCGCTTTTTCCAGTAGCGGCAAATCCTGTGGCATATGCTCCTGTTTGGCATCAGCCCAATCCGACAGGAGCGTGAAATACACTTCGCCATCAGGGTTCGACAGGTAATGCGTTTCCAGCTGTTGTATCTCTTCTTCAATACCCTCTTCGCTGGTCAGCATGATGGGCACCGCAACAAAGGTGCGCATATTTTCTGAAATATCCGCCAACTCCACGCGCGGCAAATGGCGCGGCCAGAACAGGCGCATCAGGACTTTGTTTACAAAGGCCACTGCGATATCAACCGCCGGGAACAAGCCGGCAATGATCAATACCGCCAGCAATGCCGTGGGTACTCCCTTGTCATGCGTCGTCCATAAAGGAAACGCGAGGATCAACACCGCCACCGACAGAATGGTCAACGGGTAATACAGGCTGGCATGCGCAATGTAATGGCGGCGCAACTTTTGTGTCAGGTGTGGTTTGTAGCCCAGCTCCGCTTCGAGGTCGCTGCGTCCGCGCCCCAGCAGGTAATAGCCGGGATCAAGTGCGCGCTCATCTGCGACAACATCGTCGGCCGACATCTGGCTGCGATGCGACTCTATCTTGCGCACCAATGCATCGGCGATTTGCTGTTCCGAATAACGCGCATTCAAGGCGATCTGCTGGATGATCTTGCGATAACGATCGCGTGTCAGGAAATCCAGTTCGGCGTAACTCGACAGGGTCTGCAGCTTTTGCTCGACCAGGCTGACCGATTCAAAGAAGTCGCGCCAATCGTAAGCAGCGATGGTACGCATGCTGGTGATGATATTGCGTATGGTCTGGTTCGATGCGACTTGTGTCGTATGTTCACGCAAGACGATATCGTCTATGGTCGGCCCCTGATCCAGCAGGCGCGCACCCAGCGCATCGAGCAAAGGCGTGAAACCCGGTTGCTGGTAGCGCAGGCGCTGCACCAGTTGCACGACAAAAGGTTGTAGCAGGCGACCCGGCGGCAGGACGATGCCGGGCTGTTCATTCTCTGGCATCTTTTGCGCGATAACGATCAGGTCATTCGCAAAGTCATCGGCAGCCTGGCGTGCCGCCTGCGCCTTGACGACGCGTACTGCGACGCGACGCAAGTGTTCGAGCAGGACCACGCGCATTACCACCGGCAAAGCCCATAACTCGGCCATCGTCAGGCGCTGTACTGTTTGGTAAGAGCGAACGAAACGCAGGAAGACATCGGCATCGAAGTGATTATCGGTGTGCGCGGCAAATTCCCAGCACAAGGCATAGATACGCACCTGTCCCGCATGATTGCCACCAACCAGTTTCGGCAAGGCCTTATACAGGCGACGCGGTAAACCTTCGACCACACTGGCGACATTCTCGTCAATCACATGCAGGTTATCGAGCAGCCATTCGGCAGCGGAAGTAATCGCACGCCGCTCACCGGTTGCATGTTCGATTGCTGCATGTGCGGCGGTCACTATCTTGCCGTTTTCACGCGCAGCAGTAACCAGGCTGGCACCACCTGATGCCGTACCTATTTTTTGAATCGCAGCAAGATGTGCCGCGTGTGATTCAAGTCGCTCCGCGCTGAAAATTTCAACACGGACCGGCTCTTCAGTCGGCGACGATGCGTCTTCGGCAAAGGAAAAACCCAGATTGCGATTGAGTAATTTTTTAAACAAAGTAGCCCTCACTTTGCTTGCAGGAAAAACTCAAACGAATAGTCGCCGATGGTGTCTGACAAGACACGCGTTTGTTATCGATAATGCGCTGCTGGTGGAAAAGGCTTGTCCGGTATAAGGAACGGGCATGCGTGCAGGTAGTACTGACCATATTTCTTCCTCCCCGCTGCTGCGGTTTTTAGATTGACATGGTGGTCCGTATTTTGCTCAGTTGGAGATGTAGAACAAACAAGAGTTCCCAACTTTTTAGACATGCAGCAAGATGAAGGGGCAAACTCAAGCACGCCTGACTGCAGTGTGGTCCGAGAAACGGAACGAGGCAATATGCTCGATGAAGAATGAAACCGAATTTATGAGAGGTAGCTTAACATGCATAGCAAAGTGATTAACGATGCACCGGAAAAAACATATGTATTGATACTCGAAACCGGCGAAGAAGTCGTTTCGCAGATCCAGCGCTTCGCCAAGGAAAACAAGCTCACCGCAAGCCGCTTCACTGCGATCGGAGCCTTTAGCAGTGCGACTCTTGGCTATTTCGACTGGAATCAAAAAGACTATGAAAAAATCCCGATGAATGAACAGGTTGAAGTACTTTCACTGATCGGTGATATCGCGCTACAGGATGGTGAATCAAAAATCCACGCGCATGTAGTCTGCGGCAAACGCGACGGCAGTGCGCATGGCGGCCACCTGCTGGAAGCCTATGTACGTCCGACACTGGAAATAACACTGACGGAATCACCTAGCTATCTAAAGCGCTCATTCGATCCGGAAAGCGGCCTCTGCCTGATCGATCTTGAACGTTAATGCGCGTAGCTTTGTAAAAATTACCGGCATTATTTTCAATGCCGGTAATTTTTTGCATGCCTGGTTTTCCCGCCTTAAGCCAGGTGACGCGGATAAATCAATTCCAGTGAGAACTGCCGGCACATTTGCATAAGCGTGTTCCGCAAATCTGCATCCGGCACACTGTCCGCCACTTTCAGCATCACGGCCAGGTGACTGTTCTCTCCCACCGTCTTTAGCCACCACAGGCGTCCAAGGCCGAACAAGGCCTGGCCCTGCGTCAAGGCGGCAGTCGCGGTATCGCCATCGTCTGCCATATTCATCAGCAAGACTCCACCATCGCGCAATACGCGACGACAATCTTCAAAAAACGCATAAGAGTTCAATTCTTCCACCGCGCCATTCGCATCGAAGCCATCCAGCAAAATGACATCCACCGCCTCGCCTGCCATCTCGCGCAGATAGGTCCTTGCATCCGCGTGCAACACCTGCAAACGCGCATCGTCAGCCGGAATCATAAATTGCTCGCGCAAGGCAATCACATCCGCATCGATTTCCAGTACCGTGAAACGGGTCGATGGCAAATGCTTATAGCAATATTTGAGCAGCGAGCCGCCGCCCAGGCCAATCAGCAAGATGTGTTCAGGTGCCGGATGGAGCAGCAGGAAGCCGGTCATCGCCTGTGTGTAATGGATCAGCAATTCATCCGGGGCCGACAGGCGCATCGCACTTTGCACTATGCGCTCATCGAAATGCAGGGTACGGATATCGCCGTCATCGAAGACAAAGGGCTTGCCTCCATGCGACAAGGCTTTGAGTTTGGCTATGCGTTCCGGTTTAAAGAAATCCATAAATGAGCTCGCTTGATCCATATGTGGGGATGGCAAATGCCAGCTTACGGCATTCCGTGCAAAGCATGTATCCTGAATACAATGCAATAAGGCGGCTATTCGCTGCTACCATATTCGCATGAGCGTAAAAGTACCTGTTCCACAGACTATCGTACGTACCGGCGGTGCCGCCGTCGGTTGGCTGCTGGGCGGCTGGCGCATCCTGCTATTCGGCGTGATCGTGCTGTCGCTGACTTTTTCGCCCACCACTTACAAGCGTGAGCATCGCTATGCGATTGCGCACCAGCTGGTGCTCGGTACCAGCACCAACCTGATCTGGTTTTCGCTCCTGTCCTCGCTGATCAGCGTTATCCTGATCCGTATCGTAATGGTGACGGCCCTTAGCTACGGCCTCTCCAAATATGCGCTGGATATGGTGGTGCGCATGCTGGTACTCGAATTGATCCCGCTCACCGCCGCCCTCTTCGTCGCGCTGCGCCGTACCCTGCCGGATGGCGTGGAACTGGCCGAAATGCGCCGGCGCGGCGACTTGCTGGCGATGCGGCAGCAAGGGGTGGACCCGATACGCACAGAATTTTTCCCGCGCGCAATCGCCGGTATCTTTTCGGTCTGGATGCTGGCTGCCGTCAGTTGCGTGCTGGCGCTGATCCTTACCTATCTGTCGATTTACGGCTTCACGCAATGGGCGCTGGCGGACTATACACGGGTGGTCGGCCAGATTTTCAATCCTTCGGTCTCGATGATTTTCCTGCTCAAGACTTTATTTTTCAGTCTTGCTGTATCGTTGATTCCGATGGCTTCGGCGCTTTACGATAATCCGCGTGAACCGCTGGCCAGCCGCCTCAAGGCTGCCAGTGAGCTGGCGGCAATGGTAAGGTTGTTCTTCGTGATCCTTTTGATTCAGATTGCTTCCCTCATGGGCAATTATTTCTAACCCTGATTAAAGGCTGCGCCTGATCGCCATGCAAGTACCACCAGACCAAACCACCCCGCCCGCCTCACCGAATGCGCAATTGCGCGCGGTGGTGCCGCACAATCTCGAATTCAAGGCCGCCATCCTGCTGGTCTTCCTCGTCGTGCTGATTGCGAGTTCCGTCGCCTACCTGATGTATGCGCGCGGCGCTTTTGAAGCGACGCAGGAACTGGTCTTGCTGGCCGACGATTCGGATGGCGTCAGTGTCGGCATGGACCTGACTTTTTCCGGCTTCCCGGTCGGTCGCATCAATCGCATCGAACTCGGCAAGGATGGCAAGGCCCGCATCCTGGTGGCAATTGCAAAGAAAGATGCGCACTGGTTGCGCACTTCCAGCATCTTCACGATGGAACGCGGCATCGTCGGCAGCACGCGCATTCGCGCCTTTACCGGCGTACCCAATGATCCACCGCTGGAAGCAGGTGCTGAACGTACCTTGCTGGTAGGCGATGTAGCAGCAGAAATTCCCTTGCTGGTTGCCGCCGCGAAACAGTTGATCGATAACGTCAACAACCTCACCTCCGCCGAATCTGCACTCAATGCCAGCCTGACCAATCTGCAGGGCCTGACCGACAAGCTCAATGGCAAGCACGGTGCCTTGGGTGCATTGGTCGGCAACGACAAGGATGCGCAAAAAATCATTCAGACACTGGATCGCGCCAATGACGTACTGGCCAAAGTCGATGGCTTGCTGGTGAAAACCGACAACCAGGTCTTCGGCAAGGATGGCAATAGCCAGGCCACCATCGTGCAACTGAATGCAATGCTGGGCGAAGCCCGTACCAGCCTGAAGAAAATGGATGCAGTGCTGGCCGATGCCCAGGTCATCAGTGGCAATGCCAAGGCCGCCAGCGGCGACCTCGGCAGCCTGCGTGCCGATGTAGACCGCAGCCTGCGCAAGGTGGAACAACTGGTCAATGAAATCAATCGCAAATGGCCGTTTGCACGAGATACGGAGCTGAACCTGCCATGAACCCATCCCGTCTCTGGCCCACATTATTGCTAATCAGCCTGCTGGGCGCATGTGCCGGCAAACCGGTACCGGACTGGCAAATCAATGCCAAGGACGCAACCGAGCGCGCCAGCAATGCCTACCTGGCGGGCAATACCCGCGTGGCAGACCAGGAATTCCTGTTTGCCCGCAATGAAGTGGCGCGCACCGGCCGCATCGATTTGCTGGCTCGCGTCGAACTCACGCGCTGCGCGGCCCAGGTCGCCAGCCTGGTAATGGATGCATGCACGGCCTTTGAAAAACTGCGGCAGGATGCCCCTGCCGCCGAGCGCGCTTATGCCGATTACCTGGCCGGTCGTATCCAGCCACAAGATATAGGATTGCTGCCGGCGCAACATCGCACAGTAGCCAATGCCAGCCCGGAGGGTGCCGCCGCGACGCTACAAAGTATCGACGATCCGCTGTCGCGCCTGGTTGCGGCCGGCGTCTTGCTGCAGAGCAAACGTGCCAGCCCCGGTGTTCTTAATGAAGCGGTAAAAACTGCGTCGGCACAAGGCTGGCGTCGCCCTTTGCTGGCCTGGCTGGGGGTACAGGCTATGCGGGCCGAACAGGCCGGGGATAATGAGGAGGCCCAGCGCCTGCGCCGTAAAATGGCCCTGGTAGAGGGCCAGGCTTCGAACCAGGAACAGGAATAGCAAGAAATCCCGATTTCGGCTTCACATCAAATTTTTATAAAAAAACCTTTTATACTGTATGCATATACAGTATATTGATAACTCACCGGTTCGCCGGCGCGTTATCCCAAAACAGCATTTGGAGGTTTTATGGCCGCAGTCGCAAGCAATTTCAACTTTTCCGCAGCTTCCTTTCCAGAATCCGTATGGTCTGGCGAATCGGCACACGCTGTTCGCCCCCACCCGCAGCCTTCCGCTTATCGCGCGCTGGACCTGGAATTGCCGAATGGCGGCTGGCCTGCTTCGGTACTGATCGAATTGCTGTTGGCGCAACCGGATATCGGTGAACTGCGCTTGCTGGCCCCTACCCTGACGCGCCTGACGCAAGAAGGTAAAACCGTGATTTTGCTAGCGCCGGCCCATATCTCGGCAGCCTTGAGCGACCTCGGCCTGGATCGCGATCACCTCATCCTGATCGAAGCCGACAAACCCATGGACCGGATCTGGGCAGTAGAGCAAGCAGTCAAGAATGTGCATTTCGGTGCCTTGCTGTGCTGGCTGCCGGAAGCGCGCCCCGACCACCTGCGCCGCCTGCAATTGATGGCAGCTGCAAACGACGGCCTGACATTCGTGTTCCGTCCGCTGGCAGCACAAAACGAATCATCGCCGGCGCCATTACGCATGCTGTGCCAGCCGGCTACCAATGGCCGCATGTCAGTCGAAATCATCAAACGCCGTGGACCGGTACATTGCAAACCGGTGGTGTTGCCGCTGGCAATCCCGACCATCATCCGCACCCCACGTGCAGCCCGCTCGCTGAGTTCGCCGGTATTCGAGACGCCATCGTCGTCCTATACCGTCGCGCATTCCGCACTGGCTGCCACCGCCGCCCGCCATCGCGCCGCACTGCCGGTTTAAGCTGCAAACCTGCCGCATTGCGATAGACATAGCGATACGGCAGGCACGGCCAGCACTTTCTTATAAAGCAATTTTTAATGGCAAGCGCAGGCACATAGCCGTATGATGGGGTATCCCAACCCCTTGCACCATAATGGCCACTATCCTCAATAGCCGTCTTGCCAAACTACGCGCGCTGGTCGTCGATGACATGCCGACGATGCGACAAAATATACGGACGCAGCTGGGGCAACTGGGAATCGAGCAAGTCGATCAATCCGCCACGCCGAATGATGCGATCAAACGTATACGCAACACCAACTACGATGTAATCGTCTGCGACTACAACCTCAACAAGGAAACCAACGGCCAGCAAGTGCTGGAGTACCTGCGCTCGCAAAAACTGCTATCGCCTACCGCAATGTTCTTCATGGTGACAGCTGAAAGCAGCTATGACAGCGTCGCCAGCGCCGCCGAATTCCAGCCCGATGCATATATGGTGAAGCCACTGACCGGTGGCAAGATCGCCGACCGCCTTGAGCGTTTGCTGGATCGGCAACAAGCGTTGAAACCGATTACCGACCGTCTGCAAATGAAAGACCTGAGCGGTGCCATCACTGAATGCGATACCGTCCTCGTGGCCGAGCCGAAATGGATAGTCGACATCCTCAAGATCAAAGGAAGTTCGGCGCTGGAACTGGGCAATATCAATGATGCGCGCGCGACTTACCAGAAAGCGCTCAGCCTGCGCAGCGACCTGGTGTGGGCCAAACTCGGTCTGGCACGTTGCGACCAGGCTGCCGGCAGGCTCGATGAAGCAAAGAAAACGGTAAGTGAAGTACTGGAAGCGAATGCACAATTCGTCGATGCCTACGACTTGCTGGCACAAATCGCCGAAGCCCAGGGCAATGAAGAAGCCGTACTCGATGCATTCAATAAATCCTATGACGTCATCCCTTCGGCTCGCCGCAGCCGCCTGATGGGCGACGCCGCCTACCGTGTCGGCAACCTGGAGCAGGCGCGCCAGGCGTTCAACAAGGCACTCACGCACACCCGTGGTTCGCTTACCGCACAAGCTTCCGATGCACTGTCACTGGCCCAGGTGCAGGTCGATATCGGCGATGCGGCGGATGCACTGAATGTTTTGAGCGCCGCAGCACAGGACCATCAGGATGATCCCTACTTCGCAGCACGCCAGGCCACGATTGCGGCACAAGCTTTTGCCCGCCTCGGCGATATGAATTCGGCGCAAGCCGCTTTCGCTTCAGCGAAAGAACTGGCGGACGGCATACGTGCCGACATTCACACACTGACGCTGGCCAAGGCGGCGTTTTGCGTAGGGCTGGAGGAAGAAGGTGCGCGCATCGTCGCCAAAGCGATCAAGGCCGATCATGAAAATATCCGACTGGTCGCCTTTGCCCGGCGCGTCTTGCAAGATACCGGCAATGAAGCACTGATAGAAAAAGTCGTCGAGGAATCGATCAGCGAAGGCGCGTTGATCGTCGAACAAGCCACTCAATTGATGCGTGCCGGCCAGTTCGATGAATCGCTGGCGAAACTGGAAGAAGCATTGACTGCAACACCTGAAAACACCGGTGTGTTGCTCGCTGCAGCGCAGTTGCATTTGCTGTGGATGAGCCAGAAAGGCCTGGATCGCAACTATGTCGAACGCGTCAACGCTTACCTGGCGCAACTGGATGTCTTGATGCCGAATAGCGAACGCGTCGCCAAGATGTATCGCTTCTTGCGCGAGACCCTGGTCAAAGCCAGTGTGGAGGCATAAATATGGACCCGCAACTCGCCGCCATCATCGTGCATGACTTGAAAAATGCACTGGGTGAACTCGAAGGTGAACTGGCCGCACTCACGGAAGACCTGGATCATGGAAAGGCCTCGGAAGCGCATCATCATTGCCTCGCACTACGCGACAAGATGATCGGTTTCCTGACCTTGTATAAGGCATCGACACAGGGCTTGCAGCCGCACATCGAAGCGGTCAATCCGGAAGGTTTTCTGAAAGGCCTGATACGCGCGCATAACAAGGCCGGGATCACTATCACGCTGGATACCGACGATATGCCGGCCATCGCCTTCTTCGATGAACACTTGCTGGGCCTGGCGCTGGATGCGGCGTTGCAAAATGCATTGCGCTTTGCCAAATCATCTATCGTGGTCGGCTGCAAGACCATCGCCGATGAAACGGTATTTACGATCCAGGATGACGGTCCCGGATTGGGCACGCCGGAAGAGAAGCCATCAACCGGCATGGGCATGGCCTTGTCAGGTGCCATCGCTGCCGCGCATCACAATGAATTAAGGGAAGGACGCGTCAGGTTGCATAGCCTGCCGCACGGTGGCGCACTGTTTTGCCTTTACCTGCCTTAAACGCCAGGCACTGCTTGCGGCGCCAGGTTTACTGCCCGCATTTCCAGTTTGCCGTCGCGTATCTTCAGGCGTTGCACACCCGGCATCGCAATCAAATCCCGGTCATGACAAGCCATGATGACACTGCCGCCCTCGTTCACCAGGGTCGGTATCAACGCAATCACCTGTTCACGTGCCGCACCATCAAGGTTGGCAGTCGGCTCGTCCAGCAATAGCAGTTTCGGCGACAGTACACGTGCACGCGCCAGTGCCACGCGCTGCTTTTCCCCACCTGACAGGAAACTCGGCACGCTCGCACGCAGGTGCGCGATGCCGGCCCAGGCAATCGCTTCCTCGACTTTTTCCGCAATGATATTTTTCGGTACGCCGCGTACAGATAAACCGTAGGCGATATTCTCTTCCACGCTGGTCGAAAACATCACCGGATGCTGATGTACATACACAATGGCATCGCGCATGCTGCGGGGATAAGGTGATAGCTGTACCGTCTCACCCTGGAATTTCACATCGGCGGTATCCGCCGATTCCAGTCCGGCCAGGATACGCATCAATGTGCTTTTGCCGGAACCATTGGAACCGGTCAATACATAAGCTTGGGCCTGTGCGATCGACAGATTCTCGATATCCAGCAGGCGATGCTGGTGAAAGCTTTTTTGCAAACGCTGGATTGATAAAAGCGCAACCATCACATATTCCTCGCTGGCCGGGTATCACCCTGCAATAACATCATCGCGGCATTGATCAGCAAGGCAAATGCAATCAGGACGATGCCCAGGGCAATCCCCTGCGCGAATTCACCCTTGCTGGTTTCCAGCGCAATCGCCGTGGTAATCGTCCGTGTCTCGCCGGCGATATTGCCACCCACCATCATCGCGCAACCAACTTCGGAAATCACCCGGCCAAAACCATTGATCACGGCTGCCATCACGCCAAAGCGGACTTCATGCAAGACCGTCAGCATGACGCGCCAGCCGGAAGCACCGTGCACGATTGCGGTCTCTGCCAGGCGCGGATCCGCCGCCTGCACTGCCGATAAGGTAAAGGCAATCAGCACCGGCAATACGATCAGGACCTGACCGAGGATGATGCTGGATTGGGTAAACAGCCATTGCAGCGAACCGAAAGGTCCCTGGCGTGACAGCATCAGGTAAAGCAGCAGCCCGATTAATACGGTAGGTAGCGACAAGGCAGCCTGTGCTATCCAAATCACGATGCGTCGGCCGATGAATTCGCGGGTCGCTATCAGGTAACCGATCAACACTGCAATCGGCGTGGCGATCAGCAAGCCGAGAATGGACGTCTTGAGCGAAATCCAGATGATGCGCCACAGTACTGCGTCGCCCGAAAAGAGCAAGCCGAACGCTGCTTGGGTAGCTTCAATAAGGGACATAAGAAGGCATATTGCGACTGGGACGTCGCCTATTCATTTTTGTAGCCGCAATTCTAACCCAGTCGGAAACCTGCACCGAAATAATGCAGCAGCTCAGGCGACGCGCAGCGAACCATCCAGCAGCTGCGGTTCGTACACCATGCGTTCCTTGCCGGTCACCAGCAGGAAATGCTTGCCGGTACAGCGCGCCAGCAAGGTCATGTTCACTTTTTCGGCGACCAGGTGCCCCATTTGCGTGGTGCCGGAACGTGAAATCAGGAAGGGCATGCCCATTTGCGCTCCCTTGATGACCATCTCCGAAGTGAGGCGACCGGTGGTATAGAACACCTTGTCGGCACCGCTGATATTTTCCAGCCACATGATGCCGGCGATCGAATCAACCGCATTATGGCGGCCGACATCTTCGATGAAGTACTGCAGTTCGCCTTCAGATGAAAACAAGCCGCAGCCATGTACCGAACCGGCCTTGGCATAGACCGAATCCTGCGTACGTATGGTATTGATGATTTTATAGAGCGTTGATTGTTTCAGACGTGCATCCGGCGGCAGAACGATGCTGTCGACTTCATCCATCAAGCCGCCGAACATGGTGCCCTGGCCACAACCGGTGGTGACGACGCGCTTGGCCGTCCGCTCTTCGATATTGTCAATGCCGTCGCGGGTAGTCACATAGACCGCATGTTGATTCCAGTCGACATGGATAGATACGATTTCCTCTATCGCCTGCACCAGCCTTTGATTGCGCAAATAACCCAGCGTCAGTGCTTCCGGTGCCGCCCCCAGCGTCATCAGCGTCACCAGCTCGCGCTGGTCCACAAACACCGTCAACGGACGCTCGGCAGGAATCGCCAGTGGCGAAGTCTGCGCGGTCTCGTCTATCGCATTGACTTCATACGTCAATGCAACCGGTGTAGAGGAAAATTCAGGGCGATACGACATGGCGGTAACTCATCTTGGACAGGGCAAAACGCCGCTGTTCCATTATCGGCATCATGCAAAACATAATGCGCTAAGGTATGGAATGGCAAATAGTCATCCCGACTATCCGGTATTCGGTGCTGCAGGTGGGATTATAACGGTATGCGCGCTATCAGGATGTTTTCAGCAGATAACGCGCATACGTCTGGGCAGGCGTATGCGGCTGGAAGACTGGGACTTGCTTTACTTACTTCTTTGCGCCGGCAGCAGGTACCGGCTTGGAATCGGCCACACCGACGGTGGACGTGGCCACCTGCAGTGCTACGTAAGGACCAGGATTGCTACATGGCGGCACTGCAATATCCGGTTTCGGCTTGCCTGTACGTTTCAGGTACTGCGCTGCCACCTTGTTTTGCGATTCACACAACTGATAAGCGGCAACCTTGTCGCTCCAGCCTGCCTTGTTCTTGGTTTCCGCGGCTTTAGCCTTGGCTTCATCGCTTAAAGGCGGCAGCTTGGCCGAAGCACTTGCCATGAGCATGGTGCCGAGCAATGCGATCAGTATTTTTTTCATCTGCATATCTCCTTAAACTGCCTTGATCGGTGTGCCTGCTTTTTCCGTCGCTTCGGGAGTACGTACGCGAGGAATCTTGCCACTTTCAATATCGGCATACCAAAGATCGTGATGCTCCTTGGCCCATGCATCATCGACGTAACCGGTCTTCATCGCCTTGTAGGCACCTTCCATCCCCAGCGTACCAATATAGATATGCGCCAGCGATGCGCTGAATACCAGCACCGCCGCCACCAGGTGGATGACGTGGGCAACCTGCATATTGCCGCGGGTGTACAGGATGCCCGGCACCAGCATGTCGAGCACAAAGCCTGAAGCGCTCACAATCAGGCCGAGGAATACCATGCCGCCCCAGAACCACAGTTTTTCACCGGCATTGAAGCGCCCTGCACTGGCGTGGCCACGCGCGCCGCCGAGGTTTTTCAGCCATTGCAAATCGCCTTTGCCAGGGAAGTTATCCTTGACGAAGATTGCGAACATCACGATCAGCGAGACGGTGAAAACCGGCCCCACAAAGTTGTGCACGTTTTTGCAGGCATACGCCAGCCAGCCAAATACCGTATGGCCGAACACCGGCAACACGACATATTTGCCGAACAACATGATGAGTCCGGTCAGCGCCAGCGTCAGGAAGCTGATCGCCACCGTCCAGTGCGTCATGCGTTCCATCGAAGTGAACCGTTCGATCAGGCGACCGGTACGGCCATTTTTCAGTTTGATGGTACCTACCGCAAAATAGAAAGCGGCAATGCCAAGCACGGCAACAATGATCAGCCAGCCGCCATAGGTGGTCAGCGGGCCATTGCGATACAGGCGCCACGCCTCACCTGCGGTAGTGGCACGTGCCTGTCCTGGAAATTGCGCCTTTGGCTGTATCAGCACACCAGATTCCAGCGCCGGCAAGCTGGAGTAGTGCTCGCCGCCTTCCTTCACCTGCCGGTATACCGGTGCTAGGTTTCCCCGCTGCACCTCGGTACGCTCAGCCTGGTTCTGTTTCATGTAAAGGATATCGTCGGATTCGATATTCGACATACTTTGCGCAGCAGGTGGCACCGCAGCCTTGGCAGCGGCGGGATCATTCGCCTGTGCCAGCGCCAGGCCGGAAGTCGCTACCAGCAGCGTCAGTCCGGCGGCGAGTTTGGCAAACCATGTATTCATGATAAATCCCCTCGCGGATGCATTAATTGGTTTTCACGTACTCGTTCTGCGATTGTGCACGTGTGCGCATTTGCGTTTCCCACTCGGTTTTATTCCCGGCAGTCCAGCCTTTTACGACGAAGGGATCGTTCTTGGCACCTGTCCATGGCGCTGCGTCGCCGGCGTCACGTGCATTGGCTTGCGACTGGACTTTTTCACCGCAGCCGAACAGGGCCAGCGCCATCAGGGAAAGCATTAGGGTGCGCATCATGATTTGCCTCCGCTTGGTGCCTTAGCGTCCGGATTATGCGATTTACCGTAGGCGGTGCCCCAGCCCCAGACTTCGCTGCCCTTGCCGCGTCGCAGTACCCGTGTGCGCAAGATGTCGGCAATCACATCGCCATCACCGCCCAGCAAGGCCTTGGTCGAACACATTTCGGCACAGGCCGGCAGCTTGCCTTCGGCCAGGCGATTGCGGCCATATTTTTCAAACTCTGCCTTGGAACCGTTTTCTTCCGGTCCGCCGGCACAGAAGGTGCACTTGTCCATTTTTCCGCGCAGGCCGAACGTGCCGTTGGATGGGAACTGTGGCGCACCAAACGGGCAAGCGTAGGAGCAGTAACCGCAACCTATGCAAATATCCTTGTCATGCAAGACCACGCCTTCTTCGGTGCGGTAAAAGCAATCGACCGGGCAGACCGCCATGCAAGGCGCATCGGAGCAATGCATACAGGCGACCGAGATCGATTTTTCCTGGCCGATCACGCCGTCGTTGATGGTGACCACGCGGCGGCGATTCACGCCCCACGGTACTTCGTTTTCGTTCTTGCAGGCCGTCACGCAGCCATTGCATTCGATACAGCGTTCTGCATCACAGATGAATTTCATTCGTGCCATTTTGATTTCTCCTTAGCTTGGGTATCTGTCAGTTTTTTATTTCACCGTTGTTGCCAGATACCCCGCTATGCAGTCGCTTTCTCAATATTGCAAATGGTGGTCTTGGTTTCCTGCATCATGGTTACCGAGTCGTAACCGTAAGTGGTCGCCGTATTCACCGCCTCGCCGCGCACGATCGGATGTGCGCCTTCAGGGTAGGAATCCAGCATGTCCTTGCCCTGCCACCAGCCGGAGAAGTGGAATGGAATAAAGGCCGTGTCTTCCGCCACGCGCACCGTCACCAGCGCCTTGACCTTGATGCGTGCACCGGTCGGCGTGGAGACGATCACATACTCGTTATTGCGTATGCCGCGCGCCTCTGCCGCTTTTGGATTGATCTCGACGAAGTTATCCTGCTGCAGCTCGGCCAGCCATGGATTGGAACGCGTCTCTTCACCGCCGCCTTCATACTCGACCAAACGTCCCGAGGTAAGGATGATCGGGAATTTTTCATACAGCTTGGCTTCGATATTTTTATCCTGCAGCGACTTGTACAAAGTCGGCATGCGCCAGAACGCCTTCTTGTCGTCATGCGTCGGATACTTCGCGACCAGGTCGGGACGTGTGCCATAGATAGGTTCGCGATGCAGCGGCACCGCATCCGGGAAGTTCCACACCACTGCCCTTGCCTTGGCGTTACCCCATGGATGTACGCCGTGCACTTTCATCGTGACGCGCTGGATGCCACCGGAAAGATCTGTCTTCCAGTTCTTGCCTTCCGCCGCTTTTTTCTCGGCTTCAGTCAGGTCGTCCCACCAGCCGAGTTTCTTCAGCAGGATGTGATCGAATTCCGGATAGCCGGTCGTGATGTCGGCACCCAAGGAGTGCGAGCCATCTTCCGCCAGCAGGCTGACACCTTCGCGCTCGACGCCGAAGTTCGCACGGAAGTTACCGCCGCCATCCATCATGGCCTTGGAAGTGTCATACAAATTAGGTGAACCCGGATGCTTGAGTTCCGGTGTGCCATAACATGGCCATGGCAAGCCGAAATAATCGCCGGCCATGTCGTAACCGCTTTCCGCATCCTTGCCGGCCTTGCAGCGCAAGGTCTTCACATCAAACAGATGCATATTGCGCATATGCGCTTTCAGGCGCGTCGGCGACTGGCCGGTATAGCCAATGGTCCAGGTGCCGCGATTGATTTCTTCCAGCATGGATTCCGGTTCCGGTTCCATCATGCCGCCCTTGCCCGGCACCAGCTTGATCTTGGCGACCAGCTCCTTACCGAAGCCCAGCTTTTGCGCCATTTGATACATGATCATGTGATCGGTACGGGACTCGAACAATGGCTCAATGACTTTTTCACGCCATTGCAGCGAACGGTTCGAAGCAGTGACGGAGCCCGAGGTTTCAAACTGGGTTGCCGCCGGCAACAGATATACCGCGCGATTCGGATTCAATTCCTGGCCGTCGACTTTCATCGCCGCCATTGCCGCGGTTGCCGATGGATAAGGATCGATCACGACCAGCAGGTCGAGTTTGTCGAAAGCCTTCTTCATATCCAGGCCACGCGTTTGCGAGTTTGGTGCATGGCCCCAGAACAACACGGCCTTGACGGCATTGTCCTGATCGAGGTTCTCGCTTTTCTCCAGCACTGCATCGACCCAACGCGATACGGTGGTGCCGGATTTTTCCATCATCTCTTGCGAGACATACTGCTTCTTGACCCATTCGTAGTCGACGCCCCAAACCGCACACCAGTGCTTCCACGAGCCGGCTGCCAGCCCGTAGTAACCAGGCAGCGAATCCGGATTAGGACCGACGTCGGTTGCACCTTGCACATTATCGTGGCCGCGGAAAATATTGGTGCCGCCGCCGGACTTGCCGACGTTGCCCAGAGCCAGTTGCAGGATGCAGGATGCGCGCACCATCGCATTACCGATGCTGTGCTGCGTTTGCCCCATGCACCAGACGATGGTGGACGGACGGTTCATGGCCATGGTTTCAGCGGCTTTGTATATTTCCGCTTCCGGTACGCCGCAAGCCTCTTCGACTTTTTCCGGCGTCCACTTCATGACTTCTTCCCTGACCTTTTCCATCCCGTAGACACGGTCATTGATGTACTTCTTGTCTTCCCAGCCGTTTTTAAAGATGTGGTACAGCACACCCCACAGGAAAGGAATATCGGAACCGGAACGGATGCGGATATATTGATCTGCCTTGGCCGCGGTGCGGGTATAGCGCGGATCCACCACGATCATCTTGGTGCCGGTTTCCTTCGCGTGCAGCATGTGCAGCATGGATACCGGATGGGCTTCGGCTGCATTCGAACCAATGTATAACGCAGCTTTGGAATTCTGCATGTCGTTATAGCTATTCGTCATCGCGCCATAACCCCAGGTGTTCGCAACACCTGCAACCGTGGTCGAGTGGCAGATACGCGCCTGGTGATCAGTATTATTAGTGCCGAAGAAGGAAACGAATTTGCGCATCAGCGCAGCCTGTTCGTTATTGTGCTTGGAGGAGCCGACAAAGTAGACCGAATCCGGGCCACTGGCTTTGCGGATGTCCAGCATCTTCGCGGAGATTTCGTTCAGTGCCTGATCCCAGCTGATGCGCTGGTATTTGCCGTTGACCAGCTTCATCGGATACTTCAGACGGTATTCGCCATGACCGTGCTCGCGCAGTGCCGCACCTTTTGCGCAATGGGCGCCGAGGTTGATCGGCGAATCGAACACCGGTTCCTGCCGTACCCACACGCCGTTTTCGACGATCGCGTCAGAGGCACAACCCACCGAGCAATGCGTACACACCGTGCGTTTGACTTCAATCTTTTTGCCGTCCGCAGCCTTGGCGCCATCCGCAGCCCTGGCTTTCTGGATCAGTCCCAGTTGTGCCGCCGCGATACCCGCGCCGATACCGATGCCGGAACGTTTAAGGAAGCCGCGTCTGTCCATGGTGGGCAGCGCACGCGACAAGCTATCAGCCAGGCTGGATGAGAATCGTGCAGGCGAACGCTCAGCAGCGTTGCTTTTGCGAGTTAACAGCATGTTGTCACCTCGTAATTAAATTGTGGTGGTGCGGTAGTATTTTTTGATGTGCTCAGTCAGACGGTAGCTATCACCGGCTGGCTCTTGCGAGGGAAGAACATTGGAAATTGCAGTTGTCACTGACTCAGGAGCCAGTTTGGCGGCGACGCCACCGGCAGCAAGAGCACCTAAACCTGCAATGAAATTACGACGGGGGGTTTTAGACTTCTCAGACATGATCGTCTCCTGTAACTGGTGATCAGGACGTAATATGCTTTTTAAATCTTATATCAACTTAGCTACAAGTTAGCATACCTTTTGGCAACTTGCACCCTTAAGATGCAGATAGTCGGATTAAATTTTCGTTAAAGGCACAAATCCGGCTAATAAACAGATGTCAATCCAGGCTCATATCAAAAGCCTGCATTTCCACTTCAAAAAATTGCCGCGCCAACCGGGCCACCGGTTTATAAAAACGCGCGTTGGCACTAGCCTCTATTGCGTTGCAACAATTGACGACCCATGCTTGCATATGGTCGCTGAAGAATTTCTTTTGTGTGATCAGGTTCGCATTGATCACGTCATCCGACGCAATCAGGTAACGCATGACTTCACACAAGGTCGCCAGATGGTCTTCACTCTCAACTACATTATCGGATCGCTGCAAACCCAGCTGCATCAGGTCGGTACGTAATTCGGCCAGGGGCTTTTCCATCAGGAAGCCGGACAGGTAATAAGAACCGTACAGCATCACCTCCGGCTTGCCGACGCCGACAAAAAGCTGCTCATATTCTTCCCGTACCGCTTCCTGTTGCGCCGTTTTACAAGTGTCGACCAACTCCGCCCAGGCCAGTTCCAGCGCACTGTCGCCCTGCACCGGTGCCGCTGCAATCGTATCCAGCAAGGTCTGCGATGGAGGCGCATACAGGAGCGTGGCCAACAAACCGTAGACATCGGCGCGCGCGGTTTCCTCACCGTGGTCCGGAGTTTCAAACTTCATTGCTTGGGCAGTCGTCATGGCGATCCTGGTTAAATGTTTGGTTCAAGAAGCGGCGACAAGGCCATCAGTGTCTTTTCAAATCCGTGATGACGGCTTCCTGCTTGTTCGCCATCATGTCGACCACGCGGCAATCCGGGCACATCTTGAGGCGGTCAACGTTGCCGACAAAAGCACCATGCAGGGACAGCTTGCTCACCATGTTTTCTATCATCTGCGCGGTACCGAAAGGCTTCTGGCAACTGATGCAATGGAAAGGCTGCGCTTCATTCAGCACTACCGCCTGTTTCGCGGCGTCGGTCAGCAAGAGGCGTGGTGCCAGCGTGATGGCGTTTTCCGGGCAAGTCTTTTCACATAACCCGCACTGCACGCAATTCTTTTCGATGAAACGCAATTGCGGCATATTGGCATTGTCGGTCAGCGCCGATTCCGGGCAGGCACCGACACAAGACATGCACAAAGTACAGCTATCCTTGTTGACCATGACCATGCCGTAAGGTGCGCCGGCCGGCAAAGCGATTTCATCCACCTGTTGTGGTGCATGCGTCCTGAGATGATCGATCGCCAGTTCCAGCGCGCTGCGCTTGTCTGCCGCGATATTGAACAGCGCGCGCTGCTGCGGAACTTGTGCGGGCTGGATCGTGGATAAACCGGTATCCAGCTGCGCCGCTGTTTGCGCCTGTATCAACGACAGGTGCACACCGGTATAGCCGAGCCCGCTCAATATGGTTTGCGCGATTTCCATCTGCGCATGCAAGGCGGTCACGTACTGCGGTGCATCCTGTGGCGTCACCAGGACGGATATATGCGTGGCACCGTAGGCAATGGCGGTCAGCCACAAATCGATGCCGGTGGAGGCGATGTGATGCAATTCCAGCGGCATCACATATGCAGGGAAGCCCTTGAGCTTGCCTTCGGCCCGCGCCAGGCGTCCCAATTGATTCACCAATTCTGCGCCCCGCTCCTGGTTGTGCAGCAGCAAGGCGGCTTGCGTACCGCCCGCCTTCGTATAGGTGGACAACATGGTTTTCATCCGGCTGCCGGTATCGCTTACACGCGGATAAGCATAGGCCAGCGCACCCGACGGACACACCGTGGTACACGCGCCGCAACCTACGCACAGGTTCGGGTTAACCTTGATCTGGTCGCCGTGATGACTGACTGCTTCCGCCGAACATACATCGATACATGCGGTACAACCGACCTTGCCGTTACGGCCGTGCGCGCACAGCTTTTCCTTGTAGAGGAAGAATTTCGGCTTGCTGAACTCACCGACCATTTGCGTCAGGCGCAAGGCATCGTCGATCTGCTGCTGCGCATTGGCACCAGGTGCAAAATAACCTTGCGGCGGCTGGTGCAGCGTCAGTAGCGGTGCATCCGACAAATCAAAAATCAAATCAAAATCGCCACTGCGTTGCGTCACGCTGCGCGCAAAATCAATCGCGCCTATGGTGCCGCAAGCCTTGACGCAATCGCGATGCGATTTACACTTGCTCAGGTCGATCTGGTAAGTGAGGTCGATGGCGTTTTCCGGGCAGACATCAACGCAGGCATTGCAGCGTGTGCAGGCTTCCAGGTCGATGGGATTGGCTTGTTGCCACTGCACGGTAAAAGCACCGAGCCAGCCCGATACCGCGATGCGTTCACCGGAAAAAACCGGGAAGCTGCGCTCCTGCAGCATTTCACCGGCCGCTCCCTTCGTCAGCAATACGCTGATATCCAATTGCGTACCCAGGCGTTGCGCCCATGGCAATACACGTTCTGCCGGACCTATAAGGAGCGCATGACCACTGGACTGGTAATCGACGGTAGCGACCGGATCAGGCTCAGGCAATGCGGCTGCAGCCAGTAAAGCGGCCATCTTGGGAATGGAATTTTTTGCTTCGCGACCCCAGCCGCCGGTTTCACGGATGTTGACGAAACGCAGCGGCGCCACCGAATTCTTTTGTTGCGCAATTTCCGCGAACAGGCTGCGTTCCTGGGTACAGGCAACGACCACATCATCGACGCCGTCCAGTGCATTCAGATAAGAACCCACCTCGCGACGGCATAGCTCGCTATGCATGGGCAGCGCGCCGCTACCCAGCGCTGCGCCTATCTGTGCACCTGCCTGTGTATCAAGCGGCATGGTGCGATTGCAATTACATACTTTGAATTCTGTGCTCATTGGCTGGCTTCTATGCTGGCTAGGACAAAATGTTTTAATTATCTGCAACGCGTGATGCTGCGTTGGGCTCCCCTGATGTATCTGTTTTGCTATCTGTATTTTCTGCCGCATTCTCCGGCGGCGTTTCCTTATCGCCCTCGCCTTCTGTTGCTGCGATTGGCGCAACGGTATCTTCCGATGCGGCAGCCGGTGCTTCCAGCGCCGGAGGTTCCGGTTGCATATCCAGCAGCTTCATGAGCGGCGATTTCAATTGCGCCAATGGATCCATCAAACCCTTGGCATGGCTAAGGCCGGCGATGAAAGCAGGCGTCATCGGTTCAAACTTGCTGAAGTCCTCGATATAGACGTCGAGGCCATCCATGATATTGAAATGCGGATCAGTGAATAATTTTTTCATTGCCGAACGCTTGACCGATTCATCCACTCCCTGCGCCATGAAGCCCGAGTAATCCGAATCGTGTGTGAGTTTGGCCACATCATCCATGGTCGGCAAAGGCTTTGCTTCCGGTGGCGCTTCTGCTGTCGGCACAACATCCCGGCTCGCTTCGCCCGCACTTTCTTCAGGCACAACTTGCGGCGACTGCCCAGCCTCGGCATTTTTTTTCGCCCAGCGTGCAAAGAATTCTTCAGCGGCCATTTTTTCCACCTTCGGCGCGCGCCATCTTGTCGACACCCTCGCCACCTTCGAAAGAAGGCTTCTTGTGCTTGCGTTTCGGTTCAGGGTGATAGTAATCGTGCGTAAACGCAGTCAGGCGCTCGATGACTTCGGCCGATGCCGGCAAGGTATCGACGCGTTCACCGCCGTCCATCAGGCGCGCTGCTTCATTATAGGAAAGTGTGACCGACTTCGGTACCGCCAGTTCGGTACCATTCACTTCTTCGAAGCGCCACATGATGAACCAGCAAGGTGCAGGCGCACTGATATTGAGGAAGTAACCTTCGGCTTCGCTGCTGGATAAATTGACATCTATGCCGCTGAACAGCCAGCGCATATCGTCGGGATCATTGCGCAGGCAACTCGGGGCGTGGTCGTGAGAAACAATAGCGCCGACAATTTCAATGGGGAGCCATTGAAACGGTTGCCAGCGATTGGCAAGTGGTGTGCGTTGCATGATGACGCCAACGCTGATTGCTTCAGTCTCCATGTTTCCTCATGACGGCAATGCTGCCTGTTCTGATTGGGGCGCAAGATATATTGTGCGCCGAAATTGCAAACCGGATTGAAACTGCAATCGCGATCTGGAACGATGAGTAAACCGCGTGGGTATCTAAAAAATCATGCGATACCCACGCATAGAGAAAATTACTTCGAAACAACCATACCCGGAAAAGAGGCTGGCATCAAGTAAAGCGAGAGGAGAAATTAATCGTTTTTGACCACGATCGTTGGGAACTTGGACGACATATCCTTCGCCTTTTCCGCCACCTTGATCGCGATCTTGCGTGCGATCTGTTTGTAGATAACCGCGATAGGGCCGTCCGGATCTGCAACCACAGTAGGCTTGCCGGAATCTGCCTGCTGACGGATTGACATGGTCAATGGCAATGCACCGAGGAAATCCACGCCGTATTCGCCGCACATCTTTTCGCCACCGCCTTCACCGAAAATCGCTTCGGCATGACCGCAATTCGAGCAAATATGTGTGCTCATGTTTTCGACGATACCCAGGATAGGAATACCGACTTTTTCAAACATCTTCAAACCTTTGCGTGCATCCAGCAAGGCGATGTCTTGCGGTGTGGTAACGATGACCGCACCGGTGACCGGCACTTTTTGTGACATCGTCAACTGGATGTCGCCGGTACCCGGTGGCATATCGACAATCAGGTAATCCAGGTCGCGCCAGTTGGTTTGCTCCAGCAATTGCGACAAGGCTTGCGTCACGATAGGACCGCGCCACACCATAGGTTCATCCGGATCGATCATGAAACCGATGCTTGACACCTGCAAACCGTAGTTTTCCATCGGCTCCATGGTTTTGCCATCCATGGTTTCCGGACGACCGGAAATACCCATCATCATCGGTTGCGACGGGCCATAGATATCCGCATCGAGGATACCGACTTGTGCACCTTCCGCCGCCAGCGCGAGCGCCAGGTTGACCGAAGTGGTGGATTTGCCGACGCCGCCCTTGCCGGATGCGACTGCAATGATATTTTTGACATTGGCCATCAGCTTCACACCGCGTTGCGCCGAATGCGCGACGATCTTCGAGTGCACATTGGCAGTTACGCTGCCCATGCCCTCGATCGTGCGTACTGCAGCAATCGATGCCTTGCGGATGCCGTCGATCTGGCTTTTGGCCGGATAGCCCAATTCCACGTCAAAAATGACGTTATTGCCATTAATCTGGATGTTTTTTGCGGAGCGGCTGCTGACTAGGTCCTTGCCCGTGTTCGGGTCGATGACCGCGGTCAATGCTTCTTTTACTGCTTCAATCGTAATACTCATTGGTTCTCCCGAATTTTATAGCGCAAGTCTAAACTAATTGCCCGTCCTACGCTGCTGACTTGCCTCAAGGCATGGTCATATTTTCACTTCCCGGCTTGAGAAAAGCCCCCGGCGGCACCAAATAATGCGATATGAAGCGGTAAGTGCAGTCGATACCGATTCGACACGCCCCACGTGTACGACTTACAATGGCGTACTTAGAAGACTTTCTCCATGACTGAAAAAATCATTCCGCTCGCAGACTTACGGTATCTGAACAAGGTACCGGTCATACCTGCACGCCTGGAAGCACCTACGGGCTTGCTGGCGGATACCCGCGCGCGTCCCTTGCAGGATTTGCGCATTTCGATCACGGATCGCTGCAATTTCCGTTGCGTTTATTGCATGCCGAAAGAAGTTTTCGACAAGGATTACGCTTTCCTGCCGCAAAGTTCGCTGCTTTCCTTCGAAGAAATCACTCGTATCACCTCGCTGTTTGTCGCCCATGGCGTGGAAAAAATCCGCCTGACCGGTGGTGAACCGCTATTGCGCAAAAACGTCGAGAAGCTGATTGCGATGCTGAGCGCACTGCGTACGCCGGATGGCCGCGAACTCGACCTGACGCTGACCACCAATGGTTCACTGCTGGCACGCAAGGCACAAGCCCTGAAAGACGCCGGCCTGAAACGTGTAACGGTCTCGCTGGATGCACTGGACGATAAAGTCTTCAAGCAAATGAATGACGTCGACTTTGCCGTCTCTGATGTGCTGGAAGGTATAGAAGCCGCACATCGCGTCGGCCTCGGCCCGATCAAGATCAATATGGTGGTAAAAGGCGGCATGAACGATCAGGAAATCGTGCCGATGGCGCGCCACTTCAAAGGCAGCCCTTACATCCTGCGCTTCATCGAATACATGGACGTCGGCGCATCGAACGGCTGGAAGATGGATGAAGTGATTCCATCGGCCGAAGTCATACGCCGGATCAATGCCGAAATGCCACTCGAAGCCATCGCACCAAATTACGTCAGCGAAACCGCCGGACGCTGGCGCTATGTCGACGGCGGCGGTGAAATCGGTGCCATCTCGAGTGTCACGCAAGCTTTTTGCAGCGACTGCAGCCGTGCACGCCTGTCAACTGAAGGCAAGCTCTACACCTGCCTGTTCGCCACTGGCGGCCACGACTTGCGCGCGCTGATGCGCGGCGGCAATACCGATGAAGAAATCTCTACTGCGATTGCGCACATCTGGCGCGCACGCACAGATCGCTATTCCGAACTGCGCACCGCCAATACCGATGGCTTGCAATCCGAACGTAAAGTCGAGATGTCTTACATCGGTGGCTAAGCGCCGCTCATTCAACTGCTTCAACTGATATCGGATAAAGCCCAAGAAGATGGATACCAGTCAAATTACCGGACTCATACTGGCAGGCGGACGCGGTACCCGTATGGGCACTGTCGACAAAGGCCTGCAACTGTTCCGCGATGCGCCCATGGCCTTGCATGTGTTGATGCGCCTGTCGCCGCAAGTCGGCTACATCATGATCAATGCCAACCAGAATATCGCGCCGTATGAAGGCTTCGGCGTGCCGGTGTGGCAAGATGAAATGCAGGGCTTTGCCGGCCCGCTGGCCGGTTTGCAAACCGGACTGATCCACTGCGAAACCGATTACCTGGTCACTTCGCCTTGCGACTCCCCTTTCCTGCCCAAGGATCTGGTAGAGCGACTGGCAGATGGCCTGGAACAAAACAATGCAGACATCGCAGTGGCAGTCACCGGCGAAGGTGCAACCCGCCAGGCGCATCCGGTCTTCTGCCTGGTCAAGGCTTCACTATTACCGCACCTGACGCTGTACTTGCAGGAAGGTGGGCGCAAATTCGATAAATGGTATTCATCCCTGGCGGTGGCCGAAGTCCATTTCGACGACGAAGATGCCTTCCGCAATATCAATACGCTGGATGACTTGCGTAAATACGAGACCACTGCCTGATGAATCTGCGCTATTCACACCTCCTGCGCGATGCCGCACTTAACGACGATTTAGACGAACTCATGCCGAACGACACTCCAGCCGAATCCAGTGACAAGCGCACGACACTTTCCAACGTCATCAGTTGCCTGTCGGATTACGATCCAGACGCGCTGCCGGTACCGGATGCGCAAACCATCATTCGCCAGTTCATCCAGCCTATTAATGCAATTGAAAAGGTAGCGATCCGCAGTGCACTGGATCGCGTACTGGCCGCCGATATCGTTTCGCCGATCAACGTTCCTTCGCATGACAACTCGGCGATGGATGGTTATGCCTTCCGTGGCAGCGAACTACAGAAGGAACAGGACCTGCAATTGAAGATTGTCGGTACCGCCTATGCCGGTCGCGCTTATGAAGGCAGCGTAGGCAGCGGTGAATGCGTACGCATCATGACCGGCGCCGTGATGCCGGTCGAATGCGATACCGTGATCCCGCAGGAATTTACGCGTGACGAAAGTGAACAAGGCATGACCATACCGGCAGGTGTGGTGCGCACTGGTGACAACCGTCGCCTGAAAGGTGAAGATCTCGCCATCGGCACCCCGGCCCTGCAAAAAGGCCGCATCCTGCGTCCGGCCGACCTCGGCTTGCTGGCTTCACTCGGCATTGGCGAAGTACCGGTGCAGCGCCGCTTGCGCGTCGCCTTCTTTTCGACCGGCGATGAATTGCGCTCCATCGGTGAAACGCTGGATGAAGGCTGTGTTTACGACAGTAACCGTTACACCCTGCACGGCATGCTGACCCGCCTCGGTTGCGACATCGTCGACATGGGTGTAATCAAGGATGATCCGGCCGCATTGGAAGCAGCCTTCCGCACTGCCTGCGAAAACGCGGATGCCATCATCACTTCCGGTGGCGTCTCGGTCGGTGCCGCCGATTACACCAAGCAAATGATGGCCGAACTGGGCGATGTCACCTTCTGGAAAATAGGCATGCGCCCTGGTCGTCCAATGGCCTTCGGCAAGATCCAGTCGCATGGCAAGGAAGCTTATCTGTTCGGGCTGCCGGGCAATCCGGTAGCCGTGATGGTGACCTTCTACTTCCTGGCGCGCCAGGCCTTGCTGCACATGATGGGTGCGTCGGCAGTGGATGCACCGCCCATGCTGCGCGTCGTCTCCAAAGCGGCAATCCGCAAGCGTCCGGGTCGCACCGAATATCAGCGTGGCATCCTCAGCCTCAATAGCGACGGCGTACAGGAAGTACGCATCACCGGCTCGCAGGGTTCGGGTGTATTGCGCTCGATGTCGGAAGCCAACTGCATGGTGGTGCTTGAACATGATCGGGCCGAAGTCAAAGCCGGTGACCTGGTCAACGTCATCCTGTTTGAAGGTTTGATTTAAACGTTTTCCGCCCCGCTCGTTCGCAGCGGGGCATCAAATATTTCCATACGGAAATACATTTAATCCTCTCCCGTACTATTCAGCCAACTGATTGCAAACATATGTCATTTTGCACACAGGAAATGATGCAAACCGGCACAATTCGTCTATCCTGTATTGCATATAAGTAATCAGTTTGCGCACACGCCTGAATAAAAAGTAAAAGCGGTGCGGTACCGATACACCAGGGAGGGTATTGTGGACAGACTACCGGCTACGTCAGCATCGACGACTGAACTCGCTCGTCCGGTTAATATCCCGCCGCGCCCGGCCCTGCTCATCGCAGTCCAGCATGAGATGAACAAGGAAGAACCGCATCTCAAGAAAATCGCACGCGTGATCAATCGCGACGTCGCCATTGCCGGCAACCTGTTGTCGATTGCAAACTCGGCGATGTTCAACCTCGGTCGCCATATAGAAACAGTGGAAGATGCGATTACGCTGATCGGCCTGAATAATTGCAACGCACTGATGACCAGCCTGATGATGCGACGTGCACTATCGCACGGCAAGATGATGATGCCGCGCTTCTGGGACGTGTCGGAAAAACGCTCATGGGGCATGATGTATGTCGCCAGGCTGACCCACATCAGCACACCTGAGCTCGCGTATAACTTCGGCCTGTTTTCCGATATCGGCATTCCGCTGATGATGGCGTCCTTCCCGAATTATGCGCAAACGCTGAATGCCGCCAACAAGATGGAAGAAGGTGGTTTCATCGAACTGGAAAACCAATGCCACCGAATTAATCACGCGGTGGTCGGCGGCATGCTGGCCGAACATTGGAGCGTGGATCCTGCCGTCGTCCTCGCGATCAAGAAACACCATACGCACAGCATCATCAGTGACCTGACGTTTTCAGAGAAAGTCAGGCAGCTGATAGCGGTTTTCTACCTGGTGGATAAAGCGATACAGGAACACCGCCATGCGACTTCGGTCGAGTGGCAGGAAGGCGGCCATCAGGCACGTGAAATCCTGAATTTGTCAGACGAAGAAGTGGAACAGATTTGTGTCGACCTGAAGGTGCATTTCAGCAGTCCCCTGCTGTCATAAGCGAGCCGGCTTGAATTACAGCTTTCCGGCTTTTTTCAAACGGTAGGTCAGTCCATCGACGATATCGGTACTACCGTTCTCACGCGCGAAATCAATCGCCGTCATCCCAACATCATTCTTCAGGCTGGCATCCGCTCCGGCATCCGACAAAACTTTGACCGAATAGATAAAGCCGCCACGTGCCGCCATCATCATGGGCGTGGTTTTATTTGGTGAAGGTGCATCCAGTTCAGCACCCTGCTTGACCAGGATTTTCACAATCTCGCTATCACCGGAAGCCGCCGCATAATGCAGTGCGGTCCAGCCACTCTTGTTCACGGCTGCGCCCTTGGCGAGCAAGGCTTGCACCGCCGGCATATTCGCCTTGAAGGCGGCAATCATCAAAGCCGTATCGCCGTTGCGCGCCTGCTGCTCGAGGTCTATGCCACGTGCATTCAACAGCACCGGGAAGACCTTCATCGAGCCTTCACGCATCGCCAGGATCAAGCCCGAATCGCCACGCACGCCTTCTATCGTATTCGGATCGAAACCGCGCTTCAGCAAGGTGGTCACGGTCTGCGCATCATCCAGCGATACCGCACGAAAGAAATCCTCATATGCACCGGCACGCGCCAGCGGAGGACACAGCGACAATATTGCTACGCCCAGCAAAGCGGCAAGGGTCAATCTGCGCATGGGTGACGGCAAATCCGCTTGTATTTTGGTGTGCCACATACGGTTAGCGTGCAATCTTGAAGAGATTGAAAAAATTATCGCTGGTCTGTTGTGCCAGTTGCTCAAGCGGCACGCCTTTTAGCGTTGCCAGGTATTCACCGACATGACGCACCAGGCCCGGCTCATTCACCTTGCCGCGATGTGGCACTGGTGCGAGGTAAGGCGAGTCGGTTTCGATCAGCATTTGTTCCAGCGGTACTTCACGCGCGACCGCCTGCAAATCTTTCGCGCTCTTGAAAGTCACGATGCCGGAAAAAGAAATATAAAAACCCATATCCATCGCCGCGCGCGCCACTTCCAGCGATTCGGTAAAGCAATGCATGACACCCGCCGCACCACCTGCATCCGTACCGGCGCCCTCTTCACGCATGATGCGTATCGTGTCTTCCGACGCAGCACGGGTATGGATGATCAAAGGCTTGCCGGTCGCACGCGAAGCACGGATATGGCGGCGGAAACGTTCACGCTGCCATTCGAGGTCGCCTTCCAGGCGATAGTAGTCGAGGCCGGTTTCACCGATGGCGACGATCTTTGGATGTTCGGATAAACGGACCAGGTCTTCGACCGAAGGCTCCGGCGTATCTTCATAGTCAGGATGCACGCCGACCGATGCGTAGATATGCGGGTAGCGTTCCGCCAGTTCCAGTACGCTGGGAAAATCCGGCAGGTCGACCGACACGCAGAGTGCATGGCTGACTTTATTCTCGGCCATCTTGCCGAGGATTTCAGGCATGCGCGCAGCGAGTTCGGGGAAATTAATGTGGCAGTGGGAATCGATAAACATAGGCGGAATTGTACGCGTCCGGCAGCTTTACTGCATCCACACACGCAGGAACAGACAATTTGCCGTAGGGAAGCAGGACTAGGCGACCCGCTTGCCAACAATGACCAGGTCGCGCTCCACCCCATCCAGCGTAGCAACGCGCGGCATATTCGCCCAACGCTCAAAACCGAAGCGTTCAAACAATTTCAGGCTGGGCGTGTTGTGGCCGAAGATCAGCCCGACCAGCGTATGTATGCCGAGCTTGGGCGCGTAGGCAATTGCTTCTTGCAGCAGATAAGCGCCCAAGCCCTTGCCGCGCGCATCTTCGTGCAGGTAAATGGACAGTTCGACAGTCGCCGCATAAGCGGCACGGGCGTGGAAGTTGGAATAGGACAGCCAGCCCAGCACGCGCCCCTGCTCTTCCAGCACCCATATCGGGCGCTGTCCTGCGGTATGTTCGAGAAACCATGCCTGGCGCGAAGCGACCGTGACCGGTTCGATATCGGCCGTCACCTGACGGGAAGCGATGGTGCTGTTGTAGATGGCGACGATGGCAGGCAAATCGTCCAGAGTAGCAAGGCGGTACGGCAAAGACATAATGGGAAAAGCTGCTCCTGCGCTTATAGGGTATGCGTGGCGCGCGATGAGCCGAGTGCGGCCCCAAGCAATTCTTCTATTCTTTGCTTGATGCGTTGACCGCTCTCATCTGCCGAGAATTGCACACCTATGCCTTGCGCCTTATTGTTGTTCGCACCGGCCGGGGTGATCCACGCGATCTTGCCGGCGATCGGATATTTGGTCGGATCATCCAGCAAGGTCAGGATCAGGTAGATTTCATCGCCTATCTTGTAGGACTTGGTCGATGGCACAAAAATGCCGCCATTCGCGAGAAAGGGAATATAAGCGGCATAGAGCGCGGATTTTTCCTTGATCGGCAAGGACAGCACCGAGGGCCGACCGACGACCGGACTGCCTGTTGCTAGCGGGTTATCTGCCATCACACACCTTTCAGGAGAAAATCGTCGAATATTCCAGCAACATGTCTTCGATAAAGAGCTTGGGTGCCAATGGATGCTCGGCAATCGCGCGCCTGTCATTGACGGCCTTGATTTCCTGCAGCAAGGCGGCGGTTTCAACCCGCTGTGCCAATGCGCCCAACTCTTTTTTGTAGCGTGGATAGTAACGGATTGTGCCGGAAAGTTTGACGGAAAGCACGTCATACAACCAGCGTTGCAACCACGCTACTAGTTCCGGCACCGGCGTCTTTTGCAGGCGATCGGCAGCTTTCAATGCGCCATCGACACCTGGCTGGGCCAACTGGCGCAGGAAGTCATCCATGGTTTCCCGCATGCCGGCCTGCGACGCATCGAATGCCGCCAGTGGCGCACCACCCTGCTCGGCCAGCCAGCCATCGGCCTCGCTGACTTGTTGCGACTTCAGCCATTGCAAGGCTTCATCACGCCCCGGCAGCGCCAAAGCAAATTTACGGCAGCGCGACAGGATGGTCGGCAGCAGGCGATCCAGGCTATTGCTGACCAGCAGGAACATGGTTTGCGGCGGCGGCTCTTCCAGCATTTTCAGCAGGGAATTGGCGGCCGCAGTGTTCAAGACTTCAGCCGGATACAACACAACCACCCGCATGCCGGAACGATGCGTGGAGATATTCATGAAGTCGCCCAATGCGCGTATCTGGTCGATCTTGATTTCTTTTGACGGTGCCTTGGTCGTCTTGGCTTTTTTCGTATCTGCAGCTTCGGCATCCTCACCTTCGGCGCTATCACCGTCATCGAGGATTTCAGGACGCACGCGCCGGTAATCGGGATGGCTATATTGCGTAAACCAGCCGCAGGCGATGCAGCTGCCGCAGGCATGGCCATCGGCGGCCGGTGTTTCGCATAACAAGGACTGTGCGAAGGCTTCGGCAAAAGCAGTCTTGCCTATGCCCTCGGCACCATGGAACAGGATGGCATGCGGCAGGCGCTCGCGCAGTTGCTGCAACTGCTGCCAGGATGCCTGCTGCCACGGATAAAGCGTTGTACTCAAGAGTCTATCCCCGCCACGATCGCGCGCAACTGTTCCTGGATCGCAGCAATGCTCCGGGTTGAATCGATTACATGGAAGCGTTGCGGGAATTCCGCCGCACGGCGCAGGTATTCGGCGCGTGTCGCAGCGAAGAATTCGGCTTTCTCCTGCTCGAATTTATCCAGCGTACGGGTAGCATCGAGCCGCGCCCGTGCGACATCCAGCGGCACGTCGAACAGCAGCGTCAAGTGCGGCTGCAAATGCGGATGTACCCATTGTTCCAGTGCATTCAATTTGGCGCGATCCAGTTTGCGGCCTCCGCCCTGATACGCGAAGGTCGCATCGGTAAAGCGATCGGAAATCACCCAGTCACCACGTTCCAGTGCCGGCGCAATCACTTGCGCGATATGCTCGCGGCGTGCGGCAAACATTAGCAAGGCTTCAGTTTCCAGGTGCATTTTTTCATGCAGCAGGATTTCACGCAGCTCTTCACCGAGGCTGGTACCGCCCGGTTCACGGGTGACAACGACGGTCTTTTTGCGTTCGCACAGCAGCTCGGCAACGAAGGACAAATGGGTGGACTTGCCCGCCCCGTCTATGCCTTCAAATGTGATGAATTTCCCTGTCGTCATGCGCTGACCATAATGAATGTTATTGATGGAATGATCTGAACGAATATTCTTTATTACCTGCCGCGCTGGTATTTGTTGACGGCATTATTGTGCTCATCCAGCGTCGCCGAAAACTGGCTGCTGCCGTCACCGCGTGCGACGAAATATACCGCATCCGTTTTCGCCGGGTTCATTGCGGCATGCAGCGATTCGGCACCCGGCAAGGCGATAGGCGTCGGCGGCAAGCCCAGGCGGGTGTATGTATTGTGCGGTGTGTCGGTCTGCAAATCACGTTTGCGGATATTGCCCTTGAATTGCTCACCCATGCCGTAAATCACGGTCGGATCTGTTTGCAGCAACATGCCCTGGCGCAGGCGATTGACGAAGACACCGGCAATCATGCCGCGTTCGGATTTCTTGCCGGTTTCCTTTTCCACGATGGACGCCATGATCAATGCTTCATACGGTGTCGCATACGGCAGGTTGTCATTGCGTGCGAGCCAGGCTTCGTTCAGGCGTTTGATCATCAGGCTGTGTGCCTGCTTGTAAATTTGCAGGTCGCTGGAATTTTTCGCAAACAAATAGGTATCCGGATAAAACAAGCCTTCCGGCAGCGGGAAGTCAGTGGAGACTTTCGCCATCAAATCCTTGTCCGACAAGCCTGCGGTATCGTGCCTCAGACCCGGATGACCATCAATCGCCTGGCGCATCTGGCGGAAATTCCAGCCTTCTATGATGGTCAGCGCTTCCTGTACAAATTCGCCACGTACCAATTGCTTGATCAGGCCGTTCGGCGTGGTGCCCGGCTTGAGTTCATAGGTGCCTGCCTTGAGTTTGGTGCTGTTGCCGGTGATTTGCGCCAGCACGGTCATGAGCCAGGGATTGGCCGGTACGCCTGCCGCGTCGATTTGTTGCATGCTGCTTCTGAGACCGCTACCGGCGGCAATGGTGAACTCCACACCGGAAGTCTGTTCAGCCGGAAGAATCGGCTGTTCTGCCCAAAACATGAAAGATGCGCCGGCAATGATGCCCAGCAGGATAATGCGCCTGAATAATTTTTTCAAAACTAGGTCTCGGTGAAATCCAACACAATCCGACGCGTTTTTGCCACGCCACTATAATCAGACCCTAATGATAATCGCTGAACCACCTTACGCTCCAATTTATTGATTGAAATTATGACTACATGGCTTACTTTTCTGGCTGACCAAGGCGCAAATATCAGCGACGACGCTGCCCCGCGCATCGTGTCTTTCGGTGCAGAAATCCCGGGTGAAACTGCCAAAACCAACTTTATTGCCCCGCTCACCCATCTCGGCCTGATCGCCGCCAGCGGCGACGATGCCGCCAACTTCCTGCACAACCAGCTGACCAACGACGTTGAGCACCTCGGCAGCAGCGAAGCCCGCCTGGCAGGCTATTGCTCGCCCAAAGGCCGTTTGCTGGCCAGCTTCCTGTACTGGCAAACCGCCGACCGCATCATGCTGCAACTGCCGCGCGAATTGCAGGCAACAATCCAGAAACGCTTGCAAATGTTCATCCTGCGCGCCAAGGCCAAGCTGGCCGATGTCAGCGAAGAATATGTCATGCTGGGTATAGCCGGTCCTGCTGCGGCCAGCGCACTGATGCCCTGGTTCCCTACGCTGCCTGTAGCCATCTATGGCAAGGTCGACAATGAAGCCGGCACCGTGATCCGTCATTCCAATGCATTCGAAGTACCGCGTTATCAATGGATCACCACAGTTGAACAAGCCATCGAAGCCTGGCCACACCTGACGGAAATCCTGCAAGCCAGCGGCGCTGATGCCTGGCACCTGGCGGAAATCGATGGCGGTGTGCCGCACATCACCGCTGCCACGCAAGAGCAATTCGTGCCGCAAATGATTAACTTTGAATTATTGGGTGGTGTGAACTTCAAAAAAGGTTGCTATCCCGGCCAGGAAATCGTCGCCCGCAGCCAATACCTGGGCAAACTCAAACGTCGCATGCTGCACGCCAGCGTCACGGCAACCCAAGTCGCACCAGGTACCGAAATCTTTTCCGCAAACGATCCGGACCAGCCATGCGGCATGGTCGTCAATGCCGAACGTTCCGGTGCCGACATCAGCGATTGCCTGGTAGAGATCAAGCTGGCGGCCACCGACGCCCCCGTGCACCTGGGCAGTGCCAGCGGCCCGCTACTGTCTTTCCAGCCGCTGCCGTATCCGCTGACCGATCCGGCAGTTTGAGCGTAGCCAGCAGATTCGTTTCAAATCACGGACAATAGGCGAACAGGCGATGGATCTCTACATCTACTATCGGGTAGCGGTAGCCGACGCGACAGACTTGCGTGCAAAAGTTTTGACTATGCAAGATAATCTCGCCCGGCTGCATGGCATACAGACTGCGCTCAAGCGACGCCCTGAAGCGCAGGATGGCATGCATACCTGGATGGAGGTCTATCTGGATGTGGCCGGGGATTTTGCTGTGGAACTGGAACAGGCGGTGCAAGCCGCCCGGTTGCCGGCCTTGATTGATGGCAAACGCCATACGGAACAATTTTTGGATTTATCTTTATGTGCTTAATCGTCTTTGCATGGCATGTGATACCGGACATGCCCCTGATCGCCGCCGGTAATCGCGATGAGTTCTATGACCGTCCGGCCAAACCGGCAGACTGGTGGGAAGACTATCCGCAAATCTACGCAGGCCGCGATTTACAGGGTGGTGGTACCTGGATAGGCGTAACCCGCGACGGCCGCTTTGCAGCGTTGACGAATATCCGCGCGCCATCCGAGATGCGTGATGATGCACCGTCCCGTGGTGCACTGGTGACCAATTTCCTGGCCGGCACCATGAGCCCGGACGAATACATTGCAGAACTCAAAACACAGCAAGAGGACTACAACGGCTTCAATTTACTGATAGGCGACAGCAAGCAGCTGGTCTGGTTTTCGAATCGCGGCGATGGCGATGAACGCAACGGCAAGTCGCTGGGACCAGGCATCTATGGCTTGTCCAACTCACTACTCGATTGCGCATGGCCCAAGGTCGTACGCACCAAGGCGCAATTCGCCAGCCTGCTCTGCCAGGGTGCGCCGGAAGATGCTTACTTTGAAATGCTGACCGATACCACTTGCGCGTCCGATTGCCGCCTGCCGAAGACCGGCGTGAGCATAGAGCGTGAACGTTTGCTGTCAGCTGTCTGCATCGAATCCCCGGACTATGGCACCCGCGTTTCGACCCTGGTCAAACTGAATGGCGGCCAGCAACCGGTGCTGATAGAAAGACCGACGCTGGCGATGCGCTAAACGCTCACTGGCGCTGCAACTTGGCGCGCAGCAGTTGCTTGATATGCGGCACTGCTGCATAAGGATCATGCGGATTACGCTGCTGCACCAGGTCTTCCATACGCTGGCGCACGCTGGCCAAAGGTTCGAGGTCGGAGTAGATATAAAAACGATCTTCGCGTATCGCATCGAAAGTCAGTTGCGCCACCTGCGCCGCTGAAATCTTCCCTGACACCACCGCTTTCTCTGAAAACGCCTGGGCTGCTTTTTGACTGGTGGTAGGTGCCGCATCGTTCTGCATTTCTGCCGGCCGGTTGCGTTCCGATTGATGGATGCCGGTAGGGACAAAGTAAGGACACAGCAATGAAGTGCCGATCGGCGCCTCTATCAATTGCAAATCCTGATACAGGGTTTCCGTCAACGACACCACTGCATGTTTGGATACGTTATAAATCCCCATGGTCGGCGCATTCTGCAAGCCCGCCACCGAAGCAGTATTGACGATATGTCCTTCGTATCCGGGATCGTCTTTCGCACAGGCCAGCATCAGCGGTGTAAAGATGCGCACACCGTGGATCACGCCAAACAGGTTAACGCCGAGCACCCAATCCCAGTCGCTGGCCGTATTTTCCCAAACCAGGCCACCGGAACCGACCCCTGCATTATTGAATAAGAGATGGACCGCGCCAAAGCGCTGCATCGCCGCATCAGCCAGCGCCTGCACTTGTTCCGCCTTGCTGACATCGCAGCAGACCGCCAGCACCTCCGCACCCTGTGCGCCCAGTTCCGCAGCGACACGATCCAGCGCATCCTGCTGTACATCGGCCAGCACCAGCTTCAAGCCGAGTCCTGCGCCCTGTTGTGCAAACTCGCGACCGAAACCGCTGGCCGCACCGGTAATAACGGCAACCCTGCCCTTGAATTGTTTCATGCCTTCTTTCGCTTGATCCGGACGCGCGCACTCAAGCGGACGTCATTTTCTTTGCAACATCGGTGCGGCGGATGAATTTAAAAGTGCCGCTTGCCTTCGCCACCAGTTTGTCGGCATTCCATAATTCACCTTCGCAAAAGTAAATACTGGAAGATGCGTGCAGCACTTTGCCTTTGGCCAGCATGCGTTCGCCTTCAACACCACCCGGTTGCATGAAGCTGGTTTTCATTTCTATCGTGACACCGCCGCGTATGCCCGGCTCCAATGAGCGCCCGGCCAGCGACATGACATTGTCCAGCATGGTCATGATGACGCCGCCATGTGCGACATGCCAGCCATTCAGGTGGCGTGCCTGCAGGGTCAGTGCGATCTGGCCCTGGCCACCGCCAAAGTCGACAATTTCGACACCAAGCTCCTGCAGGAAGGGAATAATGGGTTGTGCTGATTGAGTAGAAGGAATGGTCATTGCTGCTTTTCGTTACAAAATGGCGCCATTTTAAGCCATCCCCGGCTCCAGCAAGTCTGCAGCAGCAATTCATCTCTTCGCAAGAGGCAGGACGGCCTGGTTTACCGCTCCATTCAAAGCCTTAAATACCATTGTTCATTGCAATTTACACATGTAAGCGTTACGTAAGTTTCACGCAAGTCCCACGTAAGTTTCCCGTCGCACACTGCATTTGCGTACCCGATGTACGAATCTACTCGTGCGTCGAATATTAATAATTATTAAGGAGACGAACATGGCGACAGTATCCACAACTGATCGCAGTATCACGCCGGAGGAGCGGAAAGTTATTTTCGCTTCTTCGCTGGGTACTGTATTTGAATGGTATGACTTTTATCTATACGGCTCACTAGCTGCAATTATTGCCAAACAGTTCTTTGCTGGTACCGATCCGAATACGGCATTTATTTTCGCCCTGCTCGCCTTCGCTGCCGGTTTCATTGTTCGTCCTTTCGGCGCTATCGTGTTCGGCCGCCTGGGCGACATGATCGGTCGTAAATACACCTTCCTGGTCACCATCGTGATCATGGGTACTTCGACATTCATCGTCGGCCTGTTACCCAACTATGCATCCATCGGTATCGCTGCACCTATCATCCTGATCATCCTGCGCATCTTGCAAGGTTTGGCCCTGGGTGGCGAGTACGGCGGCGCGGCTACTTACGTGGCCGAGCATGCACCGCACGGTAAGCGCGGCGCCTTTACATCATGGATTCAAACCACTGCGACCATGGGTCTGTTCATGTCGCTGCTGGTGATCCTGGGTACACGTACTGCGATGGGTGAAGAAGCGTTTGCCGATTGGGGCTGGCGCATTCCGTTCCTGGTATCCGTGTTCCTGCTGGGTATCTCGGTCTGGATCCGTTTGTCGATGAATGAATCGCCTGCCTTCCTGAAAATGAAATCGGAAGGTAAAGCATCGAAAGCACCGCTGACCGAAGCGTTTGCAAAATGGGGCAACCTGAAGATCGTTATCCTGGCGCTGATCGGTTTGACCGCAGGCCAGGCAGTGGTCTGGTACACAGGTCAGTTCTATGCGCTGTTCTTCCTGACGCAAACACTGAAAGTCGACGGCCCGACCGCCAACATCCTGATCGCGGCTTCGCTGCTGCTGGCAACCCCGTTCTTCGTGATCTTCGGTTCGCTGTCCGATAAAATCGGCCGCAAACCTATCATCATGGCGGGCTGCCTGATTGCTGCGCTGACCTACTTCCCGATCTTCAATGCATTGACCCACTATGCCAATCCGGCATTGGAAGCAGCATTGAAAAATGCACCAGTGGTCGTGACCGCTGATCCTGCAGCCTGTCAATTCCAGTTCAACCCAACCGGCACCAAAAAATTCACTTCGTCTTGCGACATCGTGAAAGCAAAACTGGCTGCAGCTTCCGTTGGCTACTCGAATGAAGCAGCACCGGCAGGTACGGTTGCTACTGTGAAAGTTGGCGATACGCTGTTGACATCCTACGATGCCAAAGGCCTGTCGAAAGAAGAAGCGACTGCAAAAGACAAAGCCTTCTCGAAAGAGCTGAGTGATGCCATTAAAGCGCACGGTTATCCAACCAAAGCCGATCCAAACCAAATCAACTACGGTATGACACTGTTGCTGCTGTTCATCCTCGTGATCTATGTCACGATGGTGTACGGTCCAATTGCCGCCATGCTGGTTGAAATGTTCCCAACCCGTATCCGCTACACATCGATGTCCCTGCCATACCATATCGGTAACGGCTGGTTCGGTGGCTTGTTGCCAACCACGGCGTTTGCCCTGGTCGCATTCAAGGGCGATATTTACTACGGCCTCTGGTATCCGATCATCATCGCGCTGATTACCTTCGTGATCGGTATGATCTTTGTCCGGGAAACCAAAGACAATGACATTTATGCCAACGACTAATCATCGTTAAGCATTCAAGCTCGTCTTGAATAAAAAGCTGCCAGGCAATTTGCTGGCAGCTTTTTTATTTTCCACCAGCAATTTTCCAACATTCATTTCCCTGCGGAAACACGCATTCATCCTATAATTTGCGCTGTCCAAAGCTGGCAAGATTTGCTATTGTCTGTAAGTCAATAAACCTCTTCTCGCGCTGTCGAGAATGCATCATTTCAATCACTCCCTTCATGACTAAAAGCAACACTATCAATCGCATCGGTACTCCCTTGTCTGCCACCGCAACCAAGGTGATGCTGCTTGGCTCAGGCGAGCTCGGCAAAGAAGTCATCATTTCATTGCAACGCCTCGGCGTTGAAGTTATCGCAGTCGACCGTTACAGCAATGCGCCCGGCCACCAGGTGGCACATCGTTCATATGTAATTGACATGACAGATGAAGTCGCACTGGCAGAACTGATCAACCAGGAAAAACCCGATTTGATCGTGCCGGAAATAGAGGCAATCGCCACCGCCAAACTGGTCGAGCTGGAAAACGCCGGCACCATACGCGTGATTCCGACCGCACGCGCGGCATGGCTGACGATGGACCGCGAAGGCATACGCCGCCTGGCAGCGGAAGAACTCGGCTGCGCCACCTCACCTTATCGCTTTGCCGACAACCTGAAAGAATTGCAGGCCGGCTGCGCCGAGATTGGTTTCCCCTGCATCGTCAAACCAGTCATGTCTTCATCCGGCAAAGGCCAATCCAAACTCAGTAGCAGCGCCGATGTCGCCGCCGCCTGGGACTGTGCAGCAGCCGGTGGCCGCGTTGATTCCGGTCGCGTGATCGTCGAAGGCTTTATCGATTTCGAATATGAAATCACGCTGCTGACAGTACGCGCCATTGGTGCCGACGGCGAAGTCCACACCCATTTCTGCGAACCGATAGGCCATGTACAAGTCAATGGCGACTATGTCGAATCATGGCAGCCGCAACGCATGCATCCGGGCGCCTTGCAAAAAGCGCACGAAATCGCCAAACGCGTGACCGACAACCTCGGTGGCCTCGGACTCTTCGGTGTCGAATTATTCGTCAAGGACGATATGGTCTGGTTCTCTGAAGTCAGCCCGCGCCCGCATGACACCGGCATGGTCACCATGGCCAGCCAGGAACAAAGCGAATTCGAATTGCACGCCAAAGCCATCCTCGGCTTGCCGGTAAACGTCGCCCTCAGCACACCGGCCGCTTCCGCCGTCATCTATGGCCGCCACGACGGCAAAGTAGTGTCATTTGAAGGCGTGGCGGAAGCACTGCACATCCCCGGTACCGATATCCGCCTGTTCGGCAAACCGGAATCCTTCGCCCGCCGCCGCATGGGTGTCGCCCTGGCCAAAGCTGCCGACGTCGATACCGCACGCAAGAATGCCAAAGCAGCAGCCGCGAAGGTTAATCCGGTCGTCTCCAGCTAATGAAGACGCCGCATATACGTGGCATAGATTTTTTTGCCGGTCGCGTTATTTTCCGCACCGTCTCCCTGCTACTGTATGCGGCACTTTTGTTCAATGTTGTCGTACTGGTCTATGACAGCAACCTGGCACTGTCACCGCTGGGCCTCGGCGCAGCCATCGCACTGACAGGCTTGCTCGGCGCTTCCTTCGTCCGCTATTTCTGGTTCCGCGAAACCATTTTCAAGGAAGCGATCTACCTGTGTGAAATGGCACTGGCGGCTTGCGTCATCATCGTACTCGCCAGCTATCACCCGATGCCGTGGCTGATCGCCATCGCCGGCATCTTCCCGCTGGTCTTGCGCACGCGCAGCGCAGTCATCGCAATTTCGCTGCTGGCGATACTCGGTTATTTCCTCGGTCATGAACTGGGGGCAAGCACGGTTGACCTGCTACCTGATTTCTTTGCCACCGCCTGCATTGGCTGGCTATCCGTGCTGCTGGCAAAAACCCTGAACCTGAACCGTGTCACCCTGCACCAGGCACATACCAATGAGCGTCGCTTCAATGCGATTGCCCGCGTCACACGCCACATTTTTATCATCACCGACAAACACTACCGGATCAAATTCGCCAATCCGGCGCTGCAGGAAGTCATCGGCTATAGCATCGATGAAATTATCCGCAATGCCATGCGGCCGGTACTGCATAGCGATGATGAAGCGGCGCACAAGGATAAATTGCGCGAACTGCGCGATACGCCGCACAGTACCGTTTTTTCACGCCATCGTATGCGTCACAAGGATGGCCACTGGATATGGCTGGAAACGCGCGGCTACAACATGCTGCATGATGCCGCCATCAACGGCCTGGTGTTCAGCATAGAAGACATCACGCTGCGCAAGGAAGCCGAACAAAAGCTGCTGGAAGAAACCGCGCTGCTGCGTGCCGTACTCGACCTCAATCCGTCGATGATTTATGCGAAGGATAACGAAGGCCGCTTCACCATCAGCAACCAGAGTTTCCAGAAACGTTTCGGCTTCGACAGCGAAGACGAGCTGCGCGGCAAAACTGCGCTGGACTTGTGCCAGAAAATCGCCGGCAGCAAGGATGAACTCAGCCCGGAAGTGATTGCCGACGAAATCCAGCGCCAGGACCTGCAAGTCATGCAGAGCGGCCAGCCTTTGCAGGACCTCGAAGTACGCGGCTTCTGGCGGCAGGATATGGATCGCTGGTTCCATACCAGCAAATATCCGCTGCCCGATGTCAAAGGCAAGACCATAGGCGTGCTCGGCGTCACCCGCGACATCACCAAGCGCAAGCAAACCGAGCTGCAGATCGAATACCAGGCCATGCACGACATGCTGACCGATTTGCCGAATCGTCGCTTCCTCGTCAATACCCTGAACACGGCGATGGAAACCAGTCGCCTGCGCCAATCCAGCCTGACCATGCTGTTCTGCGACCTCGACTTCTTCAAGAGCGTCAACGATACGCACGGCCATGACTTTGGCGATCAATGCCTGATCGAAATCAGCAAGCGCATCGTGACCGCCCTGCCCACCGCCGATTTCGTCGCGCGCTTTGGCGGCAATGAATTCGTGATCCTTACCAATTCTTCGCTGGCAGAAGCGACGATCAAGGCAAATACCATCATGGCGGCGGTATCCGAACGCCTGATCTTCGACAACGTGGTGGTGAAGATCCAGACCAGCATAGGCATCGCACAACTCAATGCCGGCCATCAAAGCCCGGCCGATTTGATCCGCGATGCCGATGCTGCGATGTACCAGGCGAAAGAACGCGGACGTAACCGCACCGAGATTTACGACGCTGCATTGCAAAGCAAAACCACCAAGCATGCGCGCATGGATGTGGCGCTGCGTTTTGCATTGGAACGCAATGAATTGTCGGTGGCTTACCAACCCAAGGTCTTGCTGGCCGACGGCAGCGTGCAGGGATTTGAATTGCTCCTGCGCTGGAACAGTCCGGAATACGGCTTGATCTCACCGAATGAATTCATCCCTATCGCCGAGACTTCCGGCATGGTCGTGCCTATCGGCATGTGGGCGATGGAACAGGCATGCAAGCAACTCGCCGCGTGGCAACAGCAGTATCCGGAAATGGGTAGCCTGACGATGGCCATCAATGTCTCGATGCGCCAGCTCTTGCAGACTTCCTTCTTCAGCCAGGTACGTGACATTCTCAATAGCAGCGGCGTCATCCCGCAAATGGTCGAACTGGAACTGACGGAAACCTCGGCGATGGCCAATCCACTGCAAACGATGGAAAACCTGTCGATGCTGAAGAAGCTGGGCGTGCGCCTGGCGCTGGATGACTTCGGTACCGGCTACTCATCCCTCGCCTACCTGCAAAAATTGCCTATCGACATACTTAAGATAGACAAGGCTTTTGTGCGCGGTATCGGCAGCAATCAGAGCGATACGGAAATCATCCGGCTGATGATGGCGCTGGCACAAACGCTAAATCTGCAAACCACGGCAGAAGGTGTAGAAACCTTTGAGCAAATCCAGGAACTGAAGAAAATGGGCTGCAACCTGGGACAGGGCTTCCTGTTCTCTGCACCATTGACGGCGCAGGAAGCGGAAGCCCTGATTTGCACTTCACATCGCTTCCCGCTGGTGCTCGTCTAAGCCCTCATTACAGTCAGGCGCCAAGCTTGGTATTGGTCTGGTCGAGGATTTTTTCTGGTTGATCCGCTGCCTGTGGGCTTTCATTGTCCAACTCGGCATGCAGCTTATCCATATCCAGATCCCCTACCCACTTCGCCACCACCAGCGTCGCCACACCATTACCTATGGTATTGGTCAGCGCACGCGCTTCGGACATGAAGCGATCTATACCCAGGATCAATGCCAGTCCGGCGACCGGCACATGTCCAACCGCAGACAAGGTCGCTGCCAACACGATAAAGCCGCTACCCGTGATCCCCGCCGCGCCTTTCGAAGTCAGCAGCAAGACTGCCAGCAGCGTGACCTGCTGCATCAGGCTCATCGGTGTATTGGTGGCCTGCGCGATGAATACCGCAGCCATCGTCAGGTAAATCGCCGTGCCATCCAGATTGAAGGAATAACCGGTAGGAATAACCAGGCCGACCACGGATTTCTTCGCGCCCATGTTTTCCATCTTGGCGATCATGCGCGGCAATACCGATTCGGATGACGAAGTACCGAGCACGATCAGTAATTCTTCCTTGATGTATTTCACGAACTTCCAGATGCTGAAACCATGCAGGCGGGTGACGATGCCGAGCACCACGAAGATAAAGAACAGGCAGGTCAGGTAAAAGGCTCCCATCAGCTTGCCCAGCGATAGCAGCGAACTGATACCGTACTTGCCTATCGTGAACGCCATTGCACCGAAGGCACCGACCGGTGCGGCACGCATAATGAAACCAACAATGGTGAACAGAACGTGCGAGATTTTTTCAATGAAATCGAATACCAGCGTGCCGCGTCCGCCCAGCTTTTGCAGGGCAAAACCAAACAGTACCGAGACCAGCAGAACTTGCAGCACATCACCCTTGGCGAAGGCATCTATCATGCTCATCGGGATGATGTGCATCGCGAACTCGGTCACCGTCTCCAGCTTGCCGGGAGCGGTATAGGATGCCAGGCTGGCGGTATCCAGTGTGCTGACGTCGACATTCATGCCCGCACCCGGTTGCAGGACGTTGACGATAATCAAACCGACCAGCAAGGCGACGGTACTCATGACTTCAAAGTACAGCAGCGCTAGGCCGCCGGTCTTGCCGACCTTCTTCATATCTTCCATACCGGCGATACCGATCACCACGGTACAGAAAATGACCGGCGCGATGATCATCTTGATCAGCTTGATGAAGCCGTCGCCGAGCGGCTTCATCGCCGTCCCGGTCTCCGGCAGGAAGTGTCCGAGCAGGACACCGATGATGATGGCGACTATGACTTGTGCATACAGGGATTTATAAAGAGGCGGCTTTTTCATTTGTTCTTCTCGTTAAGGTTGAAGACCCCGATTGAGCCTGTGTCTATCGTTGACAGGCACGCCTCAATATAGACCGTTGCTAGATATGGCAAATGCCATGCTAGACCCTTTTTAGGCAGCCCGGATGGAAAAAGATTCACCTGCACAAGGCAAATAATTCGGCCCTGCGCGCACCCTCCTGCATTGACAAAGTCCTTTAAACAAGCATATTTGCGCTGTTTATCTTTGGTCACATTGCGGTAACATAGCGGAAAGCGTTTGGCACCATAGCTGCCCACAAGGCCCAGCTCGCCGTTTTAACATCTTCCTCACATTCGCCCGGAACAATCCGCGTTTGGCACACTAAATGCACGACATTTAGCCAAATCGAATATATTCATGGGCAAACTTATTTTTACTTAAGAATATCTATGAAATTTGATGTCGCGATTGTCGGCAGTGGACTGGCAGGACTCTCCGTCGCCCTTCACCTGGCCGAAACCCGTAAGGTAGCGGTCATTTCCAAACGTGCATTACTCGACGGTGCCAGCAGCTGGGCCCAGGGTGGCATTGCCGCCGTACTCGATTCGCATGACAGCGTGGATGAACACGTGGCCGACACCCTGGTCGCCGGCGGTGGCCTGTGTGACGAAGCGGCAACCCGTTTCATCGTCGAACACGGCCGCGAAGCCATCGAATGGCTGATTAAGCAAGGCGTACCCTTCACGCCCGACCCGACCGCCGAACTCGGCTTCCACCTGACGCGTGAAGGCGGCCACGGCCAGCGCCGCATCATCCACGCCGCGGATGCCACCGGTCATGCGGTACAAGTCACGCTGGAACAAAAAGTCCGCGCGCACCCGAACATCACGCTGCTGGAACACCACTACGCAATCGATGTCATCACCGCCGACAAGCTGGACCAGAAGAAGAACGGCCCACGCTGTCTCGGCCTGTATGTACAGGATGTCAAGAGTGGCAAGGTCATCACCATCGCCGCCGAGCACACGGTGCTGGCGACCGGCGGTGCCGGCAAGGTCTATCTCTACACCACCAATCCGGACACCGCGACCGGCGACGGTATCGCGATGGCCTGGCGTGCCGGTTGCCGGATCGCCAATATGGAATTCATCCAGTTCCACCCGACCTGCCTGTATCACCCGTACGCCAAGTCCTTCCTGATCACGGAAGCGGTACGCGGCGAAGGCGGCGTGCTGAAACTGCCGGCCAGCGCCGGCCGTGACGGCGGCAAACGCTTTATGCCGGCACATGACGAACGCGCCGAACTGGCTCCCCGCGACATCGTCGCCCGCGCCATCGATGCCGAAATGAAAAAACGCGGCCTGGATTATGTCGACCTCGACATCAGCGACAAATCGCCGGAATTCCTGAAAGAGCATTTCCCGACCATCATGGCGCGTTGCCTGGAATTGGGCATAGACATGACCAAGCAGCCGATCCCGGTCGTCCCTGCAGCGCATTACACCTGTGGCGGCATCATCACCGACCTCTCGGGTCGTACCGACCTGCCGGGCTTGTACGCGGTAGGCGAAGCGACCTACACCGGCCTGCACGGTGCCAACCGCCTCGCCAGCAACTCCCTGCTGGAATGCCTGGTACTGGGTCGCGCCACCGCAAAGTACATCGATGAGCAACCGAAGCAAAAACTCAGCACCCTGCCGAACTGGGATGAAAGCCGCGTTACCGATGCAGATGAAGAAGTCATCATTGCCAATAACTGGGATGAGCTGCGTCGCTTCATGTGGAACTACGTCGGTATCGTACGTACCACCAAGCGCCTGGAACGGGCGCAGCATCGCATCCGTTTGCTGAAGGAAGAAATCGACGAGTACTACGCCAACTTCCGCATCACGCCGGATTTGCTGGAATTACGTAACCTGGTCGAAGTCGCATCGCTGATCGTCAACAGCGCACTGTCCCGCCGTGAAAGCCGTGGTTTGCACTACAGCCGCGATTATCCGGATACCTTGCCTAAGGCTTTGCCTAGCGTGTTGTCGCCGGATCGTAAGAAATAAGGTAACTTTGCTTGATAAAAATGCCGTTCAGTTTTTGACTGGGCGGCATTTTTTTATTGATAGTAGATTTTCTGTTTGCGTTTGTTGATTCTACAGAATAAGCCTCAACGCCTATCCTGAATATCAGCAAGCACAGTCTTTAGAACGCGATCTTAATGCCCACGATTCCAGCGATCACGTAACTGTCGCCGAAACGATTCAGGCTGGTGTTGGCGCTACCCTCGCCATACACCATGTATTTGCCATCGGCCCAGGTGTAGGAGCCACCAACACCAATCCCACCCCAGAGCCGCTCGTTCGCACTGCTGACAGGTGCTCCGGCTACATAAACCTTGCTACCTTGCATAAACTCGTTGTAGAGATTGACGATGCCATATACGCGTAAGTGTTTCGCCTGCCACGCGTTTTCATGGTCCAGCGACAAACCCAGTCGCCCCCGCACGCTCTTGCCGCTATCCAGTGCCACGGCTGTGTCGAATGCGCCGGTGAAACTATCGAATGACACCTTCGAATACATTAATTGTAGCTGCGGTGTCACGCTCCAGCCAGGCGAGAGCACGAAGCGCCGCCCTACTTCAGTCGACCACGTATAGCCATACCCATCGTTGCCATCGACGAGTGCGCGCCCTGCCACCGCCGACAATAGCTTGCTGTCGTAAAACGTCACTTGTGCCTGGTTGTCGATATAGAAGCCGTTGTCGCCAACCCAGCTCAGTGTGCCGCCAAAGCCAACACCATCGGTATGGATGCTGCCATTACCATGGCTCGACGATACTTTGGTCCGGCCGTTACTGGAGTACAGATTGAGACCGCCGAATAAACGACCCGCGCTCGTCTCACCCAGCAAACCATCCAGACCGACCTGCATTTTGTAGCGGTCTATATCGTAGCGCGCCATGCTGCCGGAGCGCGTCGGAACGAAGTGCTCCGCCGTGCCTTCAAGACGCGCCCAGCTACCCGTGTTCGGGTCACTGCGCGTGGAAATGTCGGCATTGGACTCAGCCCCCGTACGCCACAAGCGATTGCCGATACGTTGCTGCATGGTGGGCACACTATTAAGTGCCAGCAATGCTTGTGGATAGGTTTCATACAAGGGTACGCCGGCCTGGTACAAGGGCCGCTCCGGATCATCCGGGCTCGGTATCAGATCCTTCAAGCGCGAGCGCATATACCAGTCACCATCGTTGGGCGTACTTATGCCATTTTTTTGCAAGGTATAGGCATAGGCGCCGACCACCAGTGCCTGTTGGCCGCCGATGGCGTAGTCGCCATTACTCAAGACGAATTGACCACCAGAGTTGCCATCCACCTGGATGACCCGGATGCCTTCTACCGTCTGTGCGCCCAGCCCACCCACATTGTTGATCGCCAGCTTCGATAGCCCGGTAGTGTTGCCGCGTATGCGCAAGCGATCGGTGCGGCTTCTATCGTCATTGAGTTCCGTATTCAAGAGCACGGTGCCGCCATTGCCGGTGTAGTCGCCAGTGACAGTCAAGGTGGTACCGACCGCACCACCCTTGAGATTAGTCGCGGTGGTACCGGCATTGCTCAGCGATGCGACCGTCTGATCGAAGCCATTGGCGTCCAGCATGCCGGTCGTGACCGTGAAGTCGGAAGCAGAACTGAAGACATTACGCACACCGGCCTGCAAGGTGCCACCAGTGACGGTGGTACTGCCGGTGTAATTGCTGATACCCGATAACTGTAGTGTGCCTGCACCGGTCTTGACGAGTGAGAACTTGCCGGTACCGCCATCTCTTAGCAAACCCGAGAAACTACTATTGCCAAGCACAGAAGTATCGACAGTGAGTACGCTATCCGTGGCACCGCCGTTCTCGATGATGCCGGCGCCGGCACTTATGTTATTGATGGCGCCGATCAGCGTGCTGTATCCATTGAGCTTGAGCGTGCCGCCCGGACGACCAGTCAACCAAATACCAAAGCGGATGTTTGTGTTGCTGGTAAGAGCATCATTAACAAGAACATTCAACACACTCGCATCGTAGAAATATTGAATTCCACCGCGAATGGCATTAGCGGCTGAGGCATTCAGCACACTCGCATTGTAGAAAACTTGAACTCCACCGCGAATGGCATGAGCGCCTGAGGCGTTCAGCGCACTCGTATCGCTGAAAGATTGATATCCACCGCGAATAGCATGAGCGCCTGAGGCGTTCAGCACACTCGAACCGTGGAAACCTTGCCCTCCACCGCTGATGGCATTATCGGCTGAGGCGTTCAGCACACTCGCGCCGTAGAAACGTTGAATTCCATCGCGAATGGCATGAGCAGCTGAGACATTCAGCACACTCGCATTGTAGAAATATTGAGATCCACCGCTGATGGCATTAGTGACTGAGGCGTTCAGCACACTCGTATCGTAGAAATATTGAGATCCACCGCTGATGGCATTAGTGACTGAGGCGTTCAGCACACTCGCATCGTAGAAATATTGAGATCCACCGCTGATGGTATTGGCAACAGAAGCATTCAACTCGCTCCTGTCATAGAAAAATTGCTGGTGACTAGAAAATGGCCCGTTGCTTATCTCGTTACCTGTAAAGATGCTGTTTTGAGCGTGGGCAGGAAAACACATCGCGCCTAAAGTAAGGATAGATATCGTTGCCCAAAAATTGATTTTTAAGATGGCCGGGTCGCAAAGAGAAAACTTGATTTGACGAACTAGATTAATTTTAATCACTACTCTCATCATTGCTCATCACACTCTATCACCCCAAGTGGGTCCGAACCTTCCGCTATCCGTCAGCCTTGTTTCAGCAGGCAAAAAGCGGGGATCGCTGCGTGGCAGTGTGAACTAATCAAGTAGGGGGTGCATAGGACATTCATCCGATATTCAGATAATTGTCCGTTTATTTCACGTGACTCTTTTTGTCATCACACCAGAACAAGGAAAATCTTATGGATGCGGGCAACCAACATGGATAGAAATGAGCCGGAGTCGACCTGCTCGGCAGGCCTATCATTCATTAAGTGCAAAATTAAAAGGGCTGAGTCCTGTGCAGCACAGAACTCAGCCCTCAATATTTTAAGCGCACTCCATGCGCATTCAACTTTATGACGTCATCTCACAAAGCGACGTCTTGCAAAATCTCAACTCTTACTTACTCTCCACAATCCGCAAAGAATAATCAGTAGCCCGTATATCCTTGGTCAAAGCACCAATCGAAATGCGATCTACCCCAGTCTCGGCAATCGCCCTTAAGGTCTCACGGTTGATCCCACCCGAGGCTTCGAGCAAGGCACGTCCCGCCGTCAATGCAACCGCCTCACGCATATCCGCCAGCGAAAAGTTATCCAGCAATACCGATTCAGCACCGGCATCCAGCGCATCCTTCAACTCCGCCAGGTTCTCCACCTCGATCTGTATCGTCACGCCGGCCTTCAGCGCCAGGGCCGCTTCCATCGCTGCACGCACACCGCCGGCAGCGGCGATATGGTTTTCCTTGATCAGGATGCCGTCATACAGCGCCAGGCGCTGGTTTTTACCACCACCTACACGTACGGCATACTTCTGCGCCAGACGCAGCCCAGGCAGCGTTTTACGCGTATCCAGGATTGCCGCCTTGGTACCACTGACGATGCCGGTGTATTCACGCGTTGCGCTGGCAACGCCTGATAACAATTGCAGGAAATTCAGGGCCGAGCGTTCTGCGGTCAGCAAGGCGCGCGCCGGCGCTTCAATCGCACAGACTTCGCTATCGGCTGTCATCACATCGCCTTCGGCGTAATGCCAGGTGATCTTGATGCGTGCATCGAGACGCTTCATTACGCATTCAAACCACGGCGCGCCGCACAGCACTGCCGCTTCACGCACGATCACGCGAGCCTGGACGACTTCCTGCTCCGGTACCAGCTTGCCGGTGACATCACCGGTGCCGACATCTTCGGCCAGTGCTGTTTCGATATTGCGCTCAAACGCCGCGGCCAGCGCCGCATCGAAAGGAGCAAAGGGATTACGCAACAAACTCATGCCGGTCCTATTCCTGAAAACAGTTTTTGTTCTTTCGCCAGATCGCTGGATGGACGCACATTGGCTTTTTCTGCCGCCGCGAAGTCCAGCATGCGATCGATACAGACCGTTGCCTTGCGACCGATTTCCGGATCGACGTGTATTTCATTGCGGCCTGATTCCAATACATCGGCCAGGTTTTGCAAACCATTCATCGCCATCCATGGGCAATGAGCGCAGCTCTTGCAGGTGGCACTGTTACCGGCGGTAGGCGCATCGATGAAGATCTTGCCGGGTGCCGCCGCCTTCATTTTGTGCAGGATGCCGTTGTCGGTCGCGACGATGAATTCCGGTGCATCCATGGTTTGCGCTGCATGTATCAATTGCGAAGTCGAACCGACGGCATCGGCCAAAGCCACGACCGAAGCCGGCGATTCCGGATGCACCAGTACTTTCGCCAGCGGATGTTCTTTTTTCAGCAATTCCAGTTCAATTGACTTAAACTCATCGTGCACCAGGCAGGATCCCTGCCACAGCAACATGTCGGCACCGGTTTGCTTCTGGATGTAGCCACCGAGATGCTTGTCCGGTGCCCACAGGATTTTTTTACCTTGCGCATGCAGGTGTGCAACGATCTTCAGGCCGATCGACGAAGTCACCATCCAGTCGGCACGTGCCTTGACTGCGGCGCTGGTGTTTGCATACACCACCACTACCCGATCCGGATGCGCATCGCAAAATGCGGAAAATTCATCGGTCGGACAACCCAGGTCGAGCGAACAGGTCGCGTCCAGGTCCGGCATCAGGATGGTTTTTTCCGGGCTCAGGATCTTGGCGGTTTCACCCATGAATTTCACGCCGGCGACCACCAGGGTCTTGGCCGGATGATCACGGCCGAAACGCGCCATTTCCAGCGAGTCGGAAACGCAGCCGCCGGTTTCTTCGGCCAGGTCCTGCAAGTCTGAATCGACGTAGTAATGCGCAACCAGGACGGCTTCACGTTCTTTCAACAAACGCTTGATACGTTCCTTGAGTGCAATTTTTTCTTCCGGTGATGGTGCGGCCGGTGTACGCGCCCATGCTTGTGCAGTGCAGCTGGTGCCGCTCTGCATCGCAGGACGTTCGAATTCAACGGTTTTGATTGGCTGGATTTGCATGGCTGGTCGAATAATTGAATGCGATGGTTTATCTCTTGCTGCCGCTACTGGATCGGTACGAGCGGATCTCTTGCTTGCCCTCACCCTGCTGTGCAGGAATCGAGCTGTCGTCGAATTGTAGCGCCATTTGCAAATAAGGGTTGTTGCCGCGGATGCAATGTCATGCTTGTAAGCGCATGTAAAAAAGCGCGACGGGGACATATCCACGCCGCGCTTTTTCAACCTGCAGTCTTATTCGATGCCTTGGCTGGTCAAATACTCTTCGTAGGTACCCTGGAAGTCGATGATTTCACCGTCTTTTACTTCCAGCACACGGGTGGCCAGCGATGAAACGAATTCGCGATCATGCGAAACGAAAATCAGGGTGCCGGCGTATTTTTCCAGCGCAATGTTCAACGATTCGATGGATTCCATATCCATGTGATTGGTTGGTTCATCCATCAGCAGGACATTGTGGCGACCCAGCATCAACTTGCCGTAAGTCATGCGGCCTTTTTCACCACCGGACAAGACCTTGACCGATTTTTTTACGTCGTCACCACCGAACAGCAAACGACCGAGGATGGAACGTACGGCCTGGTCGTCGTCGCCTTCCTGCGTCCATTGGCCCATCCAGTCGGTCAGGTTCTTGTCGCTCGCAAAGTCTTCGGTCGGATCCTGCGGCATGTAGCCGACATTGGCGTTTTCCGCCCATTTGACACGCCCCTGGTCAGCCGACAGGCCGCTGATGTCTTCACCGCCTATGCAACGCAGCAAAGTGGTTTTACCGGCACCGTTGGCACCGATGATCGCAATGCGCTCGCCTGCTTCAACCATGATGCTGAAGTTCTTGAACAATTGGCGGTCGAATGCCTTGCTGATTGTTTCTGCTTCCACTGCGAGGCGATGCAACTTCTTTTCACCGTCGAAACGCACGAATGGATAAGCACGCGACGATGGCTTGATATCGTCGACTTTGATTTTTTCGATTTGCTTGGCGCGCGATGTAGCCTGGCGTGCTTTCGATTTGTTTGCAGCGAAGCGACGAACGAATTCCTGCAACTCGGCGACCTTGTCTTTCGCTTTCGCGTTGTTCGCCAATTGCTGGTTACGCGCCTGCGTCGATGCAAACATGTAGTCGTCGTAGTTGCCTGGGTAAATCTTCAGCGTGCCGTAATCCATATCTGCCACGTGCGTACATACCTGGTTCAGGAAGTGACGATCATGGGAAATGATGATCATGGTGGAATTGCGCTCGTTGAGTACGTCTTCCAGCCAGCGAATCGTGTTGATATCCAGGTTATTGGTCGGTTCGTCGAGCAAGAGGATGTCAGGATTCGAGAACAGTGCCTGCGCCAGCAACACACGCAGCTTCCAGCCCGGCGATACATTGCTCATCGGACCCTGATGCAAATCAATCGCCACGCCGGCACCCAGCAGCAACTCGCCCGCACGCGATTCTGCAGTGTAGCCATCGTATTCAGCGAATTTCGCTTCGAGGTCGGCCGCCTTCATGTAATCGTCGTCGGTCGCATCCGGGTTCGCGTAAATCGCGTCACGTTCTGCCATCGCCGCCCACATTTCGGTGTGGCCCATCATCACGACGTCGAGTACGCGCATTTCTTCAAATGCGAACTGATCCTGGCGCAATTTACCCAGGCGCTCATTCGGATCGAGCATGACAGTACCGGCCGACGGGTCGAGGTCACCGCCGAGGATTTTCATGAAAGTGGACTTGCCGCAGCCGTTGGCGCCGATCAGGCCGTAACGGTTGCCCATCGCCAAACTTGACGGAAATGTTTTCAAACAGCGGCTTGGGGCCGAACTGCATCGTGATATTAGCTGTAGATAACACTGATAAAGCCTTTGCGGATATGAATTCGAATAACCTTCTATTCTATCATCTCAGAGGGGTGAACGGCCCTGAACGGCGGATTGCCAGGGCCGGCGCACCTTGCCAGCCGTGCCCCGGGGCCGGATTTCATTGCTTTTTATTCAAGAAATTGAACCGGATGATCAATTTGAAGTGGCTCATGCAGCGAGGAAAGGATAGCCCTGCATGGTCAGGCTGAAACCATCCGCCCGCGAATTCAGCGTGGCTAGCGCGCCTGCCACCAGCGTCGCCTTGTCACGGCCATGGCCGAATGGCAAACCGGTCAGTACCGGCACCGGCAGATGGGAACGCAGGTAAGCGACCATTTGCTCGAAGTCGTAGCCATTATCGTAATCCGTCAGGCGATACGCGGAAAAATCACCGAGCAACAGTGCTTTTTGCCGATCCAGCACACCGGCATGCAATAACTGCAAGACCATGCGCTCAACCCGGTATGGATGTTCGTTGACGTCTTCGACGAACAGGATGCCGCCCGGCACTTGCGGCAGATAAGGCGATCCGACCAGATGCGCCAGCATTGCGAGGTTGCCGCCCCATAAAGTACCGCTGGCCTCGAGCTGCGGATTATCCTTCGCTTGTACCGTCAAGGTATGTTCCGGCTGCGTGATGCAACGCCAGAAATTGTTCAGCGTATAAGCACTCAACTCATCGCGCACAAAGTCATCGCACAGCATCGGTCCGGAAAAACTGCTGCCGCCGGCCTGTGCCAGCAAGCCCATTTGCAAGGCAGTGAAATCACTGTGCCCGACAAACAGTTTTTTGCTCGCTGCCAGTAATTTGAAATCCAGCTCAGGCAACAAACGGGTCAAGCCATAACCACCGCGCAGCGCCATGACGATATCGACTTCAGGATCCTGTGCCGCCGCATACAGTTGCGCGATGCGTTCGTCATCGGTAGCACCAAAGCGCTGGAATTTTCTGCTGGCATCGCTGAAGTTTTTCACGACGCAGCCCTGCGCCTGCAAATTTGCTATACCCCGCTCTACCGCTTCCGCATTGACGGCATAACCGCTCGCCGCCACCAGGCCTATCACTATTGGTTTCCGTTCACTACGCTCGGCATTCAGCAAGCGCAGGGCTTGATTCAATTCTTCATTCATAATTTATTCGGTAGGACCATAGAGCTTGGCAGCAGCATGACAGTGCTCGCCTATCAGTTGCGACAAATGATCGTTCAAGCCATCCGGCAAATCGTGGCCCATGCCGTCGATTTCCTGCAGCACGGCATTCGGTATCAGTTCTGCGGTTTCGCGACCGCAAGCGACCGGCAATAAAGGATCATCGGAACCGTGGATGACCAACGTCGGCACCTGCACTGTCTTCAGCAAATCGACGCGATCACCGGAAGCGCCGATTGCCAATAATTGCCGCGTCGTTGCAATCGGTTCCAGGCTGCGCTGCACACTTTGCGTAATACGCTCCTGCAAGACTTCATGCGCGACCGGATAAGCGGGACTGCCGATCACTTCCATGGTCCTGACGAAATGATTGATCACAGCTTGCTGGTCGCCGGGGTCCGGCGGCCGGCTGAACAAGACCTTGCGCGCCGCCCTGGTCGGCCCGGGCAAACCGCGCCGGCCACTGGTAGACATAATGGAAGTCAGGCTGAGTGTGTGTTCCGGATATTTTCCTGCAATGATTTGCGCAATCATGCCGCCCATCGAAGCGCCGACGATATGTGCGCGCTCAATTTTCAGCGCATCCAGCAAGGCCACCGCATCTGCCGCCATATCATCCAGCGTGTAACCGGCAGTAAGCGGAATGCGGAAGGACATCTTGATCAGGGACAGCAGTGTATTCGGCTTGCCCAAATGATGGAATTTGCTGGATAAACCACTATCGCGGTTATCGAAACGAATGACGTAAAACCCCTGGCGTACCAGGCCATCGCAAAAAGCTGCAGGCCATGAGATGAGCTGCATGCCCAAGCCCATGATCAGGAGGATGGGCTGGTCGCCTGGATTGCCCTGGGTTTCATATGCAATGTCTACATTATTTACATGGATAGTCGGCAAGGCGAAACTTTCAAAGAATGACAGATTACGGATGCGCTAATTGCGTTGCGGATCACGATAAATGATTTTTTTAACACCTTGATGACCACGATGATCGAAGCGCTGCCATTGGCCTTCCGGCTGCGCCAGCCTGTCCGCCAGTGCATACAAGACTGTCGGGTTGGCGACCATGCCGGTATGGCTGCCATGCACTTCGATATTTTCCGAATGATCGGTTTCCTGCTCTACGCAGCATTGCCACGACACAATACCATCGGTGCGACTGAAAATCGAGGTGGTCGGCACCGGCGGCGTTTTCTTCAATTCGGCAATTTGTACTTCATCGATGGCCGGTTTACCGCTGACGAGCTGGTATAAACGCCAGGCGTTGGTAGCGGTCGGATGACCGGTAAACGGCGAGCCCAGGGTAATCACGCAACGCACATGCTCAGGCAGCGCTTTCGCAATTTCACGTGCATAAATACCACCCAGGCTCCAGCCTATCAGGCTGACTTTTTGCCCATGCTTTTCACTCAATTCCCTGACGCGGGCGATACAACGTTCAAGCAAGCCCTCACGCGGACCGAGGTTCAAGCCCTGCTTCCACGCATACGCTTCATAACCGCAATTACCCAGGTATTTGCGCAGGAAAAAGGTCAGTGCATCACCGGCCAGCAAGCCTGGCAAGACCATGACCGGATGACCGTCACCCGCCGGCACGTCCTTGAGCATCGGTGCGGCCAGTAAAGCTGCACCCAGCTCCCATGGTGCACGCCCTTCCAGCGCCAGTAACAACATGCTCGGAGGCTTGAGTGCGCCTTCTTCATTACTTGCCGCGGTGAAACGATTTGTATCCATCGTGCGCGCTCCAAATCAAGGAATTAAGGATTGGAGTACGCACCGCGCCTGTGGTTCAACCCCTGGCCAAAACAGCTTGAGCAGCCCTATTTTTCCTTAGGACACAAGGTGCGCAGTACTTGCGCCAGCTTCCTGATGGCGATTTCCAGCTCATGCGGGGCATGCGCGGCAAAGCCCATGAGTAAACCAGTCTTGTGTCGTTTGGATGCATGCAGCCCGGTCAAACCCAGCACGTCGATGCCAGCCTTGCGTGCGGCTTCCACCGCAGCGTGCTCGGGAATGTCACGGATGAATACGCATGACATCTGCATGCCGCCGGTCGGTACCCGCGCTTCCACGAAGTCAGACAAGTGTAGCCGTACCAGACGCACCAGCACATCGCGTCGCTCGGCATAGACGGCGCGCATGGTGCGGATATGAGCGCCAAAGTGCCCGCCTTCGATGAAGCGCGCCAGCGTGAGTTGCGGTATCGGCGCACTGTGTCCGTCCAGCAAAGTACGTGCCACGGTCATGGGCGCGACCAATTGTGACGGCAGCACCATATAGCCTATGCGCAAACCCGGAAACAGGGATTTGGTGAAGGTGCCTATGTAAATCGTCCGCTCATATTGATCCAGTCCCTGCACGCAGGCCGTAGGTTTGCCGTCGTAATGAAACTCGCTGTCGTAGTCGTCTTCGATGATCCAGCCCTGCTGTTGCCGCGCCCATTCGATGACGGCCAGGCGCCTGTCCAGCGCCAGTGTTGCACCGGTAGGAAACTGATGCGATGGCGTCAGGAACACGGCCCGCGGTACCTGGTCCGTTGTCTGCGCCAATTCCAGCATACGCTCCACACGCAAGCCATCCGCATCCAGTGGCACAGGCACACACTCCAGTCCTGCTGCATCAAAAGCCTTGCGTGCACCGTGGTACACCGGATCTTCGATGAAAATACGCTCACCCGCATCCAGCAACACCGTCGCACACAAGGTCAGGGCTTGCTGCGAACTGGTCAGCACCAGCACGCGCTCGGGCGAGGCACGCGCACCGCGTTCGAGATTGACGTAATCAGCGATGGCGCGTCGCAACTGTTCCATACCCTGCGGCGGACTGTGCAGCAAGGCTTGCGTGCCGTATTCCTTCAACACCTGACGCTGTAAACGCTCCCAGGTCTGGAGCGGGAAACTGCGTGTTTCCGGTACACCCGGTGCAAACGGACGTGGCGTAAAGAAATCACGCACGCCACCACTCTGAAACATCGCCTTGCCGCGCTGGCTGAGACGCGTCGTAGTCCCACGCTCCACTACCGTCCGCCTCGGCCTGCCCCGCCCCGGCAAACGTTGCATGCGTTCGGATACATAGCTGCCACTGCCGACGCGTCGTTCGATGAAACCTTCCGCATGCAACTGGCCGTAAGCCGATTCAACCGTATCCCGTGACACGCCCAATGACTGCGCCAGCGCCCTCGATGCCGGCAATGGCCTGCCCACATCAAGCGCACCGTCCAGTATCAGCTGGCGTATCGCACGTTGCACTCGCGCGTGCAGTGGCAAGCCTTCATGCGCAGGGTCAATCAGCCAGGTTTTGACTGATTCAAGTTGGGCGTGTTTAAACAATTGGCCTGTACCTCATTGCAAAAATGGCGGGGAATATACAGCCATTTTAAAGCTATAACTACAGTCCTTCATCCATCTCTCAGAAATCAGCATCAGCCATGTCATCCATCCCTACCCGCTCATCCTTAAGCTGGAACGATCTCAGCCATCCTATCGTCGCCGGACTGATATCCGTCATCGTCAATTACGGCGGCACTTTCATTCTGGTATTTCAGGCGGCTAAAGCGGCCAATCTCAGCCCGGAACTGACGGCTTCGTGGGTGTGGTCGATTTCTATAGGCGTGGGCGTGACCGGACTCATCCTCAGCTGGATGTCGCGCGAACCTATCATAACTGCATGGTCCACTCCGGCCGCGGCCTTCCTGGTCACCGCGCTGGCGACCACGCCTTATGCCGAAGCCGTAGGTGCCTACATGGTTTCGGCGGCAGCATTCGTGTTGCTGGGATTGTCGGGCTGGTTCGAGCGCGTCATCCGCCTGATACCTCCCGGTGTGGCTGCCGGACTGCTGGCCGGCATCCTCTTACAATTCGGCATTGGCGCTTTCGGTGGCATGAGCCTGGACCCGCTGCTGACCGGCTTGCTGATCGCGGCCTATCTGGTGTTCAAGCGTTGTGCTGCACGCTATGCGGTGGTGGGCATTCTGCTATTGGGACTGGTCTTCCTGCTGCTACAGGATCGCGTTGATCTGTCGGGCCTGAGCCTGAAACTGGCGGCACCTGTTTTCACCATGCCCATGTTCTCACTCAACGCCTTGCTGAGCGTGGCGCTGCCACTATTCCTGATCACCCTGACAGGTCAATACATGCCGGGCATGCTGGTGCTGCGCAATGATGGCTACCAGACCAGTGCCAATCCTATCGTGACGCTGACCGGTCTGGGCTCACTGTTGATGGCCCCGTTTGGTTCTCATGCTTTCAACATCGCCGCGATCACCGCTGCCATTTGTACCGGCCGTGAAGCGCACGAAAACCCATCCCGGCGCTGGATAGCAGGCATAGCTGCAGGTGTGTGCTACATCTTTGTAGGCGTGTTTGGCGTGACGCTGGCGGCGGTCTTCATGGCTTTCCCGGCCAGTTTCATCACCACACTGGCGGGCCTCGCGCTGCTCGGCACCATAGGCGGCAGCCTGGCCAGCGCCATGGCCGACGCGCAGACGCGTGAAGCTGCGCTGATCACCTTCCTCGCTGCCGCGGCCAACATCACCCTGCTCGGCATAGGTGGTGCGTTCTGGGGGCTGGTCATCGGCTTGCTGGCTTATGCAGTATTGAATGGCCGCATGCCGCAAAAGGCATGGCGTTCCGCCTTTGCCGCCACACCTGTCAACAAGAGGAGCAAATGATGTCCGGGCCTGTCGACACCCTCACGCAGCATGGTCGTTATCCAGCCGCCACTACGGTCGAAGATTTCATACGCAATCTGACAGCGGTACAGCTACGCATAGCGGCAGCCTGTCGCTGCGTGGGACGCGATCCGGCAGAAGTACGACTACTGCCAGTCAGCAAGACCAAACCCGAAGCCAGCCTGCGCCTGGCCTACGCTGCCGGTTGCCGCACGCTGGGCGAGAACAAGGTGCAGGAAGCACATCACAAATGGGAAGCAATGCAGGACCTGACCGATCTGCACTGGTCAGTAATCGGCCATCTGCAAACCAATAAGGCCAAACTGGTCGCGCGCTTCGCTACCGAATTCCAGGCACTGGACAGCCTGCGACTGGCTGAGGCGCTGGATCGTCGCCTGCAAATCGAGGGCCGCTCGCTGGACGTGTTCGTGCAGGTCAACACTTCCGGTGAAGCCAGCAAATACGGCCTGGCTCCGGCCGACGTCGCCGCTTTTGTGCAGGCATTACCAAGCTACAGCGCTTTGCGCGTGCGCGGCCTGATGACGCTGGCATTGTTCTCCAGTGAGGAGGAACGCGTACGCCAGTGCTTCTTCTTGCTGCGTACGCTACGTGAGCAACTGCGGCAAAGCGCACCCGCCGGCATCAGCCTGGATGAACTGTCCATGGGTATGTCCGGGGATTTCGAGATTGCGATAGAGGAAGGTGCTACGGTAGTGCGTGTCGGCCAGGCTATCTTTGGCGCGCGACCTATGCCGGATAGCTACTACTGGCCAGGCGAAGTCAGTCTGAGTCGGAGGGAATAGACTTGGCAGCCTTGCGACGCTCGGCGAAGAAGTCCTTCAGCAAGGCGCTGCATTCGTCGGCCAGTACGCCGCCTATGAATTGGGTGTGATGATTGAGCTGGTTTTGCTCGAAGAGATTGACGACGGAACCACAGGCTCCGGTTTTGGGATCGGGCGCACCGAATACGACACGCGCCAGGCGCGCATGCATCATTGCGCCGGAACACATCACGCAAGGCTCGAGCGTGACGAAGAGTTCACAACCCGGCAAACGATAGTTACCGAGTATGCTGGCGGCGGCGCGCAAAGCCATGATTTCGGCATGCGCGGTGGGATCATGCGTACCTATCGGCTGGTTGAAACCGGTTGCGATGACTTCACCATCCTTGACCACCACGGCACCCACCGGCACTTCGCCCAGGGTCCAGGCATTGCGCGCCTGATCCAGCGCCTGTCGCATGAAGATGGCGTCTTGCATCGTCAACTATCAGCCTTCCGCGGTGATTTCTGCCCAGCAATTCGGTGTTTCGTGCAGCACCAGTTTATGCAGGCGCAAGCCGGTACCGAAACGATCCTGATATGCAGCGTTGAGGATATTGAAAGCGGTCTGCGCCAGGTTTTCCACTGTCGGGATGCGGTCGATAATCACCGTCTTGTGGCCCGGTATGCTTTCGAGGAATTCACGCACCTTGGCATCCTTTTCATACACCAGGAAAGCGTGGTCCCAGACATCGACCAGATGCTCTTTGGCCAGCGCCTTGATATCGGAAAAATCCATGATCATGCCGTTATCGGAGCTGCCCTCGACATCGATCACCTCGCCCAGCAAGGTGATTTCCAGCGTATAGCGGTGGCCGTGCAGGTTGCGGCACTGGCTTTTATGATCGGGAATGCGGTGACCGGCATCGAATTCCAGCTTGCGGGTAATAGTCAACATAGGGAGTTACGGTATCTGTAAAAGTTTATGGGTCTGCAAGCTCAGCTTCCACTTCGGATTGCGTTTGCAGACGTCAATCGCAAGCTTGGTATTTTGTTCGGCCAGCGGGCCATCCATCGGTTGCACGAAGAAGTGTTCGAATTCCAGCGCTTCATAGGCCGCCAGCGATTGTTCTGCCTGCGGGATCACGACTTTCAATTCACTGCCTTTGCGCACGACCAGTTGCGAACCCATTTTTGGACTGACGCATATCCAGTCCACACCTGCCGGCACCGGCAAGGTGCCATTGGTTTCAATCGCGATTTCAAAACCGACTGCATGCATCGCATCTATCAATTCCGTATCCAGTTGCAGCAAAGGCTCGCCACCGGTAAACACGACATACTTGCTCGCCGCATAAGACTCCGGCCACAAGGCGTTAATCGTATGCGCCAGCGTGCTGCCATCGACAAACTTGCCACCGCCCTCGCCATTGGTACCAACAAAGTCGGTATCGCAAAACTGGCACACGGCAGTCGCACGGTCGCTTTCGCGTCCGGTCCACAAATTACAGCCCGAAAAGCGACAAAACACCGCAGGCCGTCCGGCGTGTGCGCCCTCGCCCTGAAGTGTATAGAAAATCTCTTTTACGCTGTAAGTCACTGTGTGTGCCGATGTAATTAAATGCCCTATGCGCCAGAAGCCAGCATAGTTCGCGAAAAATGAAGGACTTGCTGCCACCGTCACGATGGCTGAACCAGACTATCCGGGCAGCTCAATTGGCTGCCAGATGTGGTTTTAATGGCATGGTCGAAGGCCGCTATTATAGACCAGCCGACCTTTTCACGCGTTGCGCCGGACAAATACCGGACTTAGTCTGCGCGTGATAAGGCACCCTCGATCAGGTCCAACTCACGCAATAGATGCTGGTGCACCGAATCGTCGAGCTTGTCATTGAGCCACATCTGGAACAATTCATCACGTTCCGCCCGGATCGCTTCCAGCCGCAGGCTGCGTTCCGCTTCGGCCTGTAACTGGATACGTGCCGCTTCATCGCCCTCGTTGCCGTAATCCAGCCGGCGCTGGTACAACTCGGTAATCCGTGCCGCCGCCTCCGAGTACGCATCGTTGGCGCTCATGGTTTGCGTCAATTGCTCGATACGGCGTATCGCCGCCTCCGCCGCTGCCGCACGCGCCTGCCCCTCACCGGCCCCGATCACCGGTTCCGGCGAAAACTCAAGGCCGCGCGTCAGCAAAGGCAAGGCGATACTGGCCGTCAGCAAGGACAGCAGGATCACGCCTTTGGCCAGGAAGATCAATAAATCACGGGCCGGGAATTCCGCACCATTCGGTAGCAGGAAGGGCAAAGTCAGGATACCGGCCAATGTAATCGCGCCACGCACGCCGGCAAAAGCCGTCACCAGCAGTAATTTGAACGGCGGTTTGACGATTTCCTCGTCTTCGTTGCGTTTACCCTTGAAAACGGTGAACTTCAGCGAGCCCCAGACCCACAGGAAGCGCAACACGGCCAATACCGCAGTAATCGCCAATACGTAAAAAGCCAGCCACCACGCGGTGCTTAAACCCATTTCCGATGCGATGCCCGGCAAACCCTCTACCGTGGCACGCAGTTGCGCCCCCAGGATCACAAATATGACGCCGTTCAAGGCCATCTGTATGGTGTCCCACACCGCACGACGCTGCATGCGCGTCGCCGCCAGCCGCCGCCCGACCAGGTCGGCATAGTGCATGGTGATACCGGCCGCGGCCGCGGCCAGGATGCCGGAACTGCCGATATGCTCGGCTCCGAGATAGGCGGCAAACGGCACCAGCAGGCTGATCAGGATTTGCGTCCCCGGATCCTCGCCGACCGCCGCCACCAGCCAGCGATTCAGGATACCGATCAGCCATGCCACCGCGATCCCGACCAGCAAACCGCCGCCGGCTGCCTGCAAAAACTCCAGTGATGCATCCAGCAGGGAAAAACTGCCGGTGATCACCGCTGCCACGGCAAAGCGGAAACACACCAGGCCGGACGCATCATTGAGCAGCGACTCACCTTCGAGGATATGCATCAGGCGCGACGGAATCGGGCTCTGTGAAGCGATCGCGGAAACCGCCACCGGATCGGTCGGCGACAGGATCGCTGCCAGGGCGAAAGCCGCTGCCAGCGGGATCGCCGGAATCATCCAGTGTATGAAATAACCCATGCCGACCACGGTAAACAAGACCAGGCCGATCGCCAGCGTCACGATGGGACGCGCATCACGGAAGAAGGCACTCTTGGGAATGCGCCAGCCATCGAGGAATAGCAAAGGCGGAATAAAAAACAGGAAAAAGAATTCCGGATCCAGCGGCACGCTGATGCCGAAACCATAGGACAGCACGATGCCGGTGGCAATCTGTACAAGTGGTAAAGGAACTTTGATCGGTAGCAGGCGGGCCACAAAGGCACTCGCTACCACGGCAAGAAGCAAAATAAGGATGATCGTAACGGTGTGCATCTAACCCTGGTTTCAAGAATAGCCAAATCAGCTAAAGCGCCGCCACGAGTCGACAACGCTGGAGAAAGGATGCATATCCGTGGCCGGACATGCAGGGTATCGATTTTACGCCGTCTGGCGAAAATGGACATGGATTGCAGTGCAATTCATGTCCATCCTTAACTGCAAACTATGAAGGCTTGTTCAGCTTTTCCTTGCGGATAGCCTCATCATCCATCAGTTCATACCACATTGCATTCAGCACCGCGAAGGCAGCCGCAAGGGGCAAACCCAGCATCCATGAGAAATACCACATAATATTTTTCCTTATCGTTGGCTAGTCTTTGCTGCCACCCGCAGGTGACAGCCGCTATGAAATTCCTGTGCTTCAATAAGCGTGTCCGGTTTCTTCACGTATCTCTTTTTCATCCACCTTGCCCCACAACACGTGATACACCCAGGTCGTGTACGCCACGATCAGCGGGATAAAGATCGCTGTCACGACCAGCATGATGAACAGCGTCAGGTGGCTGGACGATGAATCCCATACCGTCAGGCTGGCGCGCGGATCGATGGACGAAGGAAGGATGAACGGAAACATCGAAGCGCCCACGCTGAGGATGATGCCGCTGATACTCAGGCTGCTACACAGCAAGGCAAAGACTTCACGACGGAAACGCAGGCCGATAAAGGCACCCAGTGCGCCGATAAAACCTGCAGCTGGCGCTGCCATCGTCCACGGATGCGCCGCATAGTTGGCGAACCATGCACCGGCATGACCTTCCACGGTTTTCAGCAATGGATTCGATGGTCCGAACCGATCAATTTCGCTACTGATGCGATAGCCATCAATGTACTTCCAAAGCAGCAAACCGGCGACTGCATAGAACAGGATGGTAGCAATCGCTGCCACGCTGCCATAGTTACGGGCACGTCCTGCCACCGCGCCATCTGTCTTCAACTGTAACCATGCACTGCCATGCATCACCAGCATCGCTATCGAGACCAGTCCGCACAACACGGCAAACGGATTCAGCAAGCCAAAGAAACTGCCATCGTAAAAAATATGCATGGTGGGTTCGAGCCGGAACGGTACACCCTGCAACACATTGCCGAGCGCCACGCCAAAGATCAATGTCGGTACAAAGCCACTGAAGAACAAGACCCAATCCCAGCGTGCACGCCAGGCCGGATCTTCGCGCTTGCTGCGGAACTTGAAAGCTACCGGCCGCAAGATCAAACCGGTCAGGATCGCAAACATCGCCAGATAAAAACCGGAAAAAGCGACCGCATATAGCTGTGGCCACGCTGCGAAAATCGCACCGCCACCCAGGATCAGCCAGACTTGATTGCCTTCCCATACCGGTCCCACGCTATTGATGACGACGCGTCGTTCCAGGTCAGTGCGACCAACGAATAGCAGCAAGATGCCGCTACCGAGATCAAAGCCGTCAGTCACTGCAAACCCTACCAGCAACACCCCGATCAGGGCCCACCAGATCAAACGCAGGACGTCATAGTCGATAAGTGTATGCAAAATCATAGTGGCTCCACGACGGAAGTTGGTGCGGATGGTGGATTGGCGCGGGCAACAACATTAACGCCCTCATTCGGTACATGCTCATCCACAGGGCCCTTGCGTATTATCTTGAACAGCAGCTTCAGCTCGATGATCAGCAGCACGGTGTAGATTGCAACAAAGCCGGCGAGCGTGATCAGCAAGGTGGTGATACCAAGGTTGGATACCGCAACGGCAGTCGGCAATACCCCTTCGATCACCCACGGTTGCCGGCCGAACTCCGCCACCAGCCAGCCTGCTTCAATCGCGATCCACGGTAATGGTATCGACCATACGGCGACCTTCAGCAGCCAGCGATATCGATCAAGTTGACGACGTGCCGACAACACGAAGAAAGTAGCCGTCAACGCGATCATGAACATGCCGATCGCCACCATGATGCGGAAGCTCCAGAACAGCGGCCACACATGTGGCACCGTATCCCAGGCCGCCTTCTCGATCTGTTCCGGCGTCGCCTTCAATGGATCGTCCACATAACGGCGCAGTAGCAAGGCATAACCTAGATCGCCGCCGTTATCTTCAAACTGCGCACGCAATTCATGCGAGATATTTTTCGTACCTCCTTGTGCGCGTATCTGCTGCAAGGCATCGTAGGCTTTCAGACCGTTACCGATACGAGCTTCAGCGCGTTCGACCAATTCAATGATGCCCGGGATAGTGGTATCCAGCGAACGTGTGCCGATCAGGCCCATGATGAACGGAATATGAATGGCGTAATGATTTTCACGTGCCTCCTGATCCGGAAAGCCGATCAGGGTGAAAGAGGCCGGTGCATCCTGTGTCTCCCACATGCCTTCGATCGCCGCCAGTTTCATCTTTTGATGTTCGGTCGACAGATAACCGCTCTCATCGCCCAGCACCACTACCGACAGCGATGCGGCCAGGCCGAAGGAAGCTGCGACCGTCATCGAACGCTTGGCGATATCGAGATGACGTCCTTTCAATACATACCAGGCCGAGATACCCAGCACAAAAATCGAAGCCGCGACATAACCGGCTGACACGGTATGCACGAACTTGGCCTGTGCCACCGGATTGGTCAGCACCGCGAAGAAGTCGCTGACTTCCATACGCATGGTGTCCGGATTAAAGACTGCACCAACCGGATTTTGCATCCAGCCGTTCGCAATCAGAATCCACAATGCCGAGAAATTGGAACCGATGGCAACGGCCCAGGTGGTGATCAAATGCCCGACCTTGGACAGCTTGTCCCAGCCAAAGAAGAACAAGCCCACGAAAGTGGCTTCCATGAAGAAGGCCATCAAACCTTCAATCGCCAGTGGCGCACCGAAGATGTCGCCGACGTAGTGGCTGTAGTAACTCCAGTTCATACCGAACTGGAATTCCATCACGATACCGGTGGCAACACCCATCGCAAAATTGATGCCGAACAGCGTGCCCCAGAACTTGGTCATGTCGCGCCAGATGACGCGGCCGGTCATGACATAGACCGTTTCCATGATTGCCAGCAGGATGGAAAGCCCCAGCGTGAGGGGTACAAAGAGAAAGTGATACAGCGCCGTAGCGGCGAACTGTAACCGTGATAAAGAAACAATATCGAGTTCCATGTAGCTCCCTTTAATGACTTGAATTCTTCGTCGTATTCAACTGTCTGAACGGCGTTTAATCCGGCCGCAAACTGCTCAACACACCCTCAAAATCTGCATCGCTACGCTTCACTTCAGCAACAATACGCCCATGTTGCATACAAACCAAGCGGTCTGCCAGCTCGGCTTCGCGCCGCACATGGGTTGCCAGAAGGAAAGCGCGCCCTGCGGCTTGCGTAGCCAGACCTTGTAAAACATCGCGTGCCGTGGCCGGATCCAGGCCTTCGGTCGGCTCATCCAGTAACCACAACGGCACCTCCCTGAGTAATAGGCGCGCCAGCGCCAGGCGACGCAATTGCCCGCCGGATAAACCGAGGCCGCCTTCGCCCAGTCGGGTATCCAGGCCATTTGGCATATTTGCAACATCGTCGGCCAAACCGGCGCTTTGCAGCACTTCCCACAGGCGCGCATCGTCGGCGTCCGCAGCCGCCACCCGCAAGTTGTCACGCACGCTGTCCTGGAACAACTCGGTGCGCTGGGTCAGCAAGCTATGTGCAGCCACCCGGACGCTGCCGGAACGCGCCGCCAGCTCACCGGCAAGCAGCGCCATCAGGGTGGACTTGCCCGCGCCGCTGGCACCGATCAGGGCCACGCGTTCATTGGCAGACAATGCCAGCGAAATGTTGTGCAGGATATTGCCCATTGGGGCATCGGCAGCAGCCGGATGCGCATTGACATATGTCAACTGAAGCACCAGCCCGGACGGAGCTTGCTGCACCGTTGCGGCCGGCTCGTCCGTTGCCTGAATACGCGGGCCTAAGCGGCGTGCAGCCAGTACGGTGCGTCCCAATTCAATCGCACCACGACGCAAAGCCGCAAAAGGCTCGCTCGCGGTCAGTACCAGCAGCAAGGCCAGTGCCGCCAACGGCGCATTCAGCACACCGTTACCAACCAGTGCCCCGACTGCCAGCAAGGTGCCACTCAAGGTCAAAGTACCGACCATGCCGTAAGCCATGCCGGCCCTGGCTTCCAGGCGGTTCAAGGCATCATCGGCGCGTGACAGATGCTGATCGGCCACCGCCAGAGCCATCTTTTGCTGTTCCAGCTGGCCGGCCATAATCAATTCCGTCTGGCCCGCTACCAGATCGATGCTGCGCGCACGCAAGGCTTCCATCGCATAGCTGCGCCGACGTGCATCAGCTTTCGCGCGCTGCGCCACCATCAATGCAATCAGCAAGCCGCTGATGAGCAACCACAATGCAATCGCCAGGCCCAGCCACCACTGCAGCAAACCCAGCGTTACGCCCACTGCCAACGCAGCACACAATGCAGCACCCAGCGGTACCAAAACCCGCAGGTATAAGGAATCCAGCGCGTCGATATCGCCGGTCAGCCGAAACAATAATTGCGCCGGCCGTGCCAGCAAACGACGCGCTGCTTCCGGCTGCGCCCAGCCGCGGAACAGGCGAACGCGCAGGCTCGCCAAGACTTCCAGCGTCGCATCATGTGTCACCAGGCGCTCGCCATAACGCGCCCCGGTGCGGCCAAGTGCCAATAAACGTATGCCGGCGGACGGCATAAATACATCGAAGGTAAATGCCAAGGTTGTGTTCAGGCCGGCGATCGCAGTCGCGGTAATGAACCAGCCCGACAAGCCAAGCAAGGCCATGCCGGACAACATCGTGATCGCAGCCAGCAATGCACCCAACAGCAATTTATTGCGGCAGGCGTCCGCAAACAAATTCAATACGGGAGCAAGATCGCGCCAGAGCTTCATGCCTGCCCTCCGCTCGGCAATACAATCACCCGGTCCATACGTGCTGCCAGCACCGGATCATGGGTGGCGATAATCATGGTCTTGCCTTGTGCCAGTTGCAACAAGGCCTGCGTTACTTGTTGCGCAGTCAATTGATCGAGATGCGCGGTCGGTTCATCCACCAGCAAGAGATCAGCATGCGGGTCAGCGGCGGCGCGCGCGAGTGCCAGGCGTACTGCTTCACCTCCGGACAAACCGCCACCGCCTTCGGCCAGGGCAACGCTGGGACGTGCTTGCGCCACGCGGTCCAGTTCCGCAAAACTTAAAGCGGCCGCGACTTCAGCAGCGCCGACTCCGGCACGACGCATGGCCACGTTCGCATGTACGGAACCGGCAAAGATATGCGGCTTCTGCCCTATCCATGCCATACGTTGGCGCAAGGTTTGCACGCTATGCGCAGACAGGCGGATGCCACCGATCGTGACAATCCCTTGCGGCAGCGGCAACAGGCCGGCAAGCAGTGACAGCAAACTGGATTTACCACCGCCACTGGCAGCCATGATGGCGACGTGTTCACCAGGCGCGATATGCAAATCAAAATGTTCAAATACATTGGCCTTACTACCGGGATAAGCAAAGGACAGCTGTTCGATTAGCACCGCAGGTGCGCCCGGCAGTGGCGCTTCAGCCATGCGATCCTGATCCTGGTTTGCATCCGGCAACAGCAAACCGCCCGAACTCAATCGATCAAGTGCGGCCAATGCGGCATCTCCTGCCGCCTTATCGTGCCAGACTGCGGACAGCTCGCGCAAAGGCTCAAAAAAAGCAGGTGACAGCAAAAGGATGAATAAACCCTGCCCGAGCGTCAGGCGCGTCCCCCACGCGCCAAATTCGATTTGTCCCAATAAATGGAAACCGATATACACCGCCATCATCGCCACCCCCAAAGCGGCAAACAATTCGAGTACTGCCGAAGACAGGAAAGCGATACGCAATACCGCCATCGTGCGTTGTCGCAAGGATTGCGCCGACTCATGCAGGCGCTGTGCAGTCGCTTCCACCGCACCCAGCGTACGCAAGGTGGCAAGTCCGCGCAGCCGGTCCAGCAGGAAGGCATTCATGCCGCCCATCTCCACCATTTGCGCTTCACTCGCGGCTTTTGCACGCCAGCCGACCAGCGCCATGAAAACCGGGATCAGCGGCGCTGCCACCAGCAGGATCAATGCCGCCACCCAGGACAAGGGCGCGACCACGATGAGGATGGCAAGCGGTACGAAGGTGGTACGCAAGCGCGCAGGACGATAGCGGGTGAGATAAGGAACGATGGCTTCCGCCTGCTCTGCCATCACGCTGGCGGCAAGGCCGGAGGCAGGTCGTGTGACATCCAGCGGCGAGCGCGCCGCCAATGATGCAGCCACCTGCTCACGCAAGCGGGATAGTTCAGTGCGCGCACTCTTGAATACGCGCCGCACACCGGCCGCATCGCATACGGCACGCAGTACACCAAGGATAAAAATCAGGGAAGCGGGAAGATAAACTGCAGGCAAGCCACCACCGTCAGCCAGACGCTGCAATGCATAGGCCAGCAAACCGGCTTGTGGTAACCACAGCAAGGATGCAAAGACTTGCAGCAAACTCCCGACCTCGAATCCTGTACCGGATCGCAATCGCTGGAAAGCGGCTGGTTTGGTATGCATAGTGCCTTGCATTAGAACTCATTTCACAAATATTCGCGAGCGTGAACGCGACTATTTGGCTGGTAGTGCATATTCATTACATCGTATTCGATGGCTTGGATCACAGCATACGCCCCGCCCGCCTGCATAGACAGGATCAGATGGAGGTGTATTGGCCGTATCAGTTTTGCGCCGTATACAAGCGTCGACCGTGAGCCGCCGCCTGCCTTGCAACATGACAGGCATTATCGCGCTGTGTCGGTCCGGCCTTTTTGCGCCACATCAAATTTATGCGTCTTAACGCACTGATGTATGCTGAGCGTATGGCACAGCTCGCGTGGGAGATTCAGACATGAAGGTAGAGACATCGCATCACATCGATGCCAGCGAACCGGATGCGCACGGCATGCATGACTGGCACTACGAATACGATATGTTCCTGTTTACGGATGACAACCTGCGGCTGGCTGCACGGAGTTATTCGGACACATCGCATGAAGCACACTTTATCGGCCTCGAAAGGAAACACAAGCAGCTCAACATAGCGGAAGAATTCGGCCAGCCGCTCATGTTGTTTGCGATTGCGTATTTGCGCAGCGTCGGTAAAACCGAACTCAATTACCTTGGCCCGGATGGTTACCAGCCGATCCCAAGCAGCAAAAAATAAAAAAGCATCGCTGCCGCAAGGAAGCGATGCTGCCCGTTTAAAGCCGGATGCAGACAGTAAACAACTCTGCCACGCTGATCCGGCTGTTACAACTTCAGGCCAGGCCACCATTGGCACGTAATACCTGGCCGTTAATCCAGCCGCCATCGCGTCCCACCAGGAACGATACCGCTGCAGCAATATCATCCGGCTGTCCCAGCCTTTGCAGCGGCGGCATATTCGCCAGTTGCTGTATCTGCGCTTCGGTTTTGCCATTGAAGAACAGATCAGTCGCAACCGGTCCCGGTGCCACGGCATTGACCGTGATATTACGGCCGCGCATTTCCTTCGCAAAGATGGGAGTCAACACTTCCACCGCTGCCTTGCTGCCGGTATATACCGAATAGTTGGGCAGGCTCATTGCCACTGTCGTGCTGGAAAAATTAACCACGCGCCCACCATCATTCAGACGCGTCGCCGCTTCACGCAAGGTATTGAAAGTGCCGCGCACATTAATACTGAATGTTCTCTCAAATAATTCATCACTGGTTTCCGCCAGTGATGCCATCTGCAAAATTCCCGCGTTATTGATCAGCACATCCACCTTGCCCAATTTCTGTTCGGTTTCATCAAACAGGCGACGCACATCCGCCGAATTGGCAACGTCAGCTTTTACGGCAATCGCCTCATGCTGTGCCGCCTGTAATTTGGCGACGAGGGCATCCGCCTCCGTTGCGCTACTGGCGTAATTGATGACAACTGCAAATCCATCCTGCGCCAGGCGTTCGGCAATCGCTGCACCTATGCCACGCGATGCACCGGTAATGATGGCTACTTTCTTCGTTTGCTTGCTCATGGTTTCTTCCTCAATGAATTGGTGTGAAGAGAGTGTGCAACAAACAAAACAAAAGATAATCAGGGTAAAATCGACATCATTATTCGATATTTACCAACAATATGAGGTAAAGCCGTGGATAGATTCCAGGAAATGGAGATTTTCGTACGCATCATGGAGCGGCGCAGCTTCACCAAGGCGGCCGAAGACCTGCAACTGCCGCGCGCCACTGTGACCAATGCGATGGCGCGGCTGGAAGAGCGCCTGGGTTCGCGCCTGCTCAACCGTACCACGCGACTGGTTACGCCTACGCTGGATGGCGATGCGTATTACACGCGCTGCGTACGCCTGCTGACCGATATCGAAGAAGCCGACGGTGCATTCCGCAATACCGCACCAAAAGGGTTGCTGCGCGTCGGCGTACAAGGCACGGTGGCCGCCCACTTCCTGGTGCCGACCCTGCCCGCTTTCTTTGCACGCTATCCGGGCATGGAACTGCATATGGATGAAAGCGACCGCCTGGTCGATCTGGTGCGTGAGGGTATCGATTGCGTATTGCGCGGTGGCACACCGCAGGATTCATCACTGATTGCGCGCCGGATCGCGATGCTGGAACAGGTGAGTTGCGCCAGCCCGGCCTATCTGGCCCGATACGGCCAACCGCGCAACATAGAGGATCTGACCAAGCATAAAGCGGTTAACTATATCTCCAGCGCCAGTGGCAAACCCTTCCCCCTGGAATTCATGGTGAATGGACGCATGCAATCCATCGTGCTGCCTACCGCCATCTCGGTTACCGGCACCAAGGTATACACCGGCTGCGCCCTTGCCGGCCTCGGTATCGTGCAAATGCCGCGTTATCACATCGAGCAGGAATTGCAGGATGGCCGCCTGCAACAGATCCTGCCTGATACGCCACCGCCCGGCATGCCACTCTCCGTGCTCTATCCGCAAAACCGCCAGCTATCGGCACGGATACGCGTATTCAGCGAATGGTTGCAGGACATATTTAAAGCCGCGAATCAGGCATAAAAATTTGCGCCAGATCAATTCCGATTGTTTCCGTCTGAGCGTTAATAGAGTCAGCGGTCTATCATATAAATACGGCTCATTAGAACTCATTTCATAAATATCCGCGTTCGCACTCGCGGATATTTATGAAATGAGTTCTAACCACCACTACCCTGGAGAATAAAGTGCCTGCAGAAGATCTATGCACTGACGACGAAGTCGCAACACTGGTACACGCCTTTTACGCCAAGGTAAGGCAGGATGAAGTACTCGGTCCCATCTTCAACAGCCTGGTCGACGATTGGGATCACCATCTCGGCAAGCTGGTGGATTTTTGGTCGTCTATCCTGCGCGGCACCGGTCGCTATAGCGGTACACCGATGCAAAAGCACATCGCCTTGCCACATCTGGATGAGGCGCTTTTCCAGCGTTGGCTGGCCCTATTCCTGGAAACCACGAAAGAACAGCCGAATCAGGCGATGGGTGAACGCGCTTATACATCAGCGCAGCGGATCGCCCAGAGTCTCTGGTATAGCTACCAAATGTCGCGCAGCCCGAACAGTATTCCGGCCGACCTGACGTTCAACTAAGCATACGCACTGATGAAATGAACAGATGAGAGATCGCCGGCAAATCCGATATTTGCCAGCGACCTGAAGCAATAACTTACTTCGTCAATTGCAGGGTGCCCTTCATGATTCCCGAATGGCCGGGGAAGGAGCAGAAGAAGGAATAGCTATCGCCGGCCTTCAGCTTGGAGGGCGCAAAACTGATGCTATCGCTTTCACCGCCACCGATCACCTTGGTATGTGCAATGACACGCGCATCCCCCGCTTTCACATAGCTCTTATCCAGTCCGGCTGCGATACCGTCACTGGCAACACCTTGCATATCCGCGGTCTTGGTCAACACCCAGTTATGACCCATGATGTTTTTTGCCAGCTTGCCACTGTGCTTGAGCTTGACCGTAAACTGCTTGCAGCTGGCTGGTACCGAAATGCTGCTCTTATCAAATTGCATCGCATCGTTGCTGCTGATCTCCACCGAACAATCTGCCGCCATTACCTGGCTGCTCAATCCTGCCAGTATCAATACAAGTGCGGGTTTCCATGCTTTCATTATCTTCTCCGTCAATTTTTGGTTCATAGCATCGAGGCCTAAGTCAGGCACTCGATTCTCACATTGCACAGCAACAGCTCGCATACGCAATTCCTTATGTCCGTCATATGCAATCTGATATGGATTGTGCTGCGTATATGCACATGCGGGTTTGCGCAATATCAAAATATACGCACTTGGCGCTCCGGCATTAACGGCATGGCCGCGCAGACGATTTGCAACACTTTCAGCCAAATCCGCCGCCAGGATCGCATAGGCATTGAGCTTACCCGACATACCATGCAATAATAATCATTCTCATTTACTCATATTTGCAAGATATATCTGCTATCCCCGGTAATCCTGTGAACCACCTACTCCCGTCTTCTTCGGTCATCGAGAAACTCTATGCCGAGCATCAATCCTGGCTGCTTGCGCGCTTGCAACGCCGCCTGCCCAGCCGCGCTGATGCCGAAGACGTGACTTCGGAAACCTTTGCACAAGTCGTCGAAAACAAGAACCCGGCAGACATTCAGGAGCCGCGCGCCTTCCTGACGACGATTGCCAAGCGCGTGCTGTTTCACCTGTGGCGCCGGCAGGATCTGGAAAAAGCCTACCTGCAATCATTGATGCTGATGCCGGAAGCCAGCGTGCTGTCGCCGGAAGAACGGGCCGTACTGATAGAAGCGATAGAGCAAATAGACCGTGCACTGGACTCGCTGCCGCTACCGGTCAAAACCGCTTTTCTCTATAGCCGCCTGGATCGCCTGACTTATCCCGAAATCGCATTGCGCCTGGGCGTCTCGGTCGCGACGATAGAACGCTATATGAAGCGCGCCCTGCTGCAATGCCTGCAATGGGCACCATGACTCCGGCCAATATGACATTGGGTGATACGGAACGCACAGTCCATACCGCAGTGGACTGGCTGATACGCTTCGAATCCGACAATATGACTGACAGCGAACGGCGCGCCTTCGAGCAATGGCGTGCCGCCGATCCCTCGCATGAATTGGCGTGGAATCGCGTCGCCGGTTTATTGAATGAATCGTTGTCGGTAGTTCGTGATGCAGGCTTGCGTGCACCGGGCCAGGTACAGGCCGCGCAACGCGCGCTGCTCAATACGCGCCGTCGCAAATTATTGCGTGGCGCACTGGTGTTTGCCGGTGTCGGCACTACATCTGTTTTGCTGGCCGAACGCCAGATAGCGGTCGGTCAACTATGGGCTGACCTGCAAACCGGTACCGGACAAAGACAAACTTTTGCACTGGCTGATGGCAGCAGCGTGCAATTGAATGCCCGTTCCGCAGTCGATATTGATTTCAATCAGGACAGGCGCCAGCTGCGTTTGCGTGCAGGCGAACTAATTGCCAGCGTCGCCCCGGACGCCGGCCGTCCTTTCCTGGTCCAGACCACACACGGCATCATACGTGCGCTGGGTACACGCTTCCTGGTCAGCCAACAAGACAGGCAATCGCAAGTCGTCGTGCTGGAACACAGCGTCGAGCTACGCACACGCGATGGCCAGCACATGCGCCTACGCGAGGGAGAAGGCGCTACATTCGATCACAGCCAGATAGAGCGCATTGCCGGCAATGCCAGTGCCCACGCGGCCTGGTCGGATGGCATGCTGGCCGTGGAAAATGCCACGCTGGCAGAAGTGGTTGCCGCACTCAAACCTTATTACAGCGGCTATATCCGGCTCTCGCCGGAGGCGGCAAGCTTGCGTACCTTCGGTGTCTTCCCGCTGGAGGATCCCGGACATGTATTACGTACACTGGCGCACACCCTGCCCCTGAAAATGCATCATTACGGTAACTGGCTGATTTCGATAGACGTCAAACAGGCATAGCCACGCCTGGAAATATATTTTAAAAAACATGAGGGGTTTTGCGGCTTCGTTCCACATGGTTATTGAAAGCCAACCATAAGGGACTCACTCATGCAGCATTTCCACTTTCCCCGCCTGAAACTAAGCCGCATTGCTTTTGCAGTTGCCATCGCCTGCACGCAAACCGGTGTCTGGGCGCAAACCGTCGATACCAGTGCCAGCACCACCGTCGTACAGTTCAACATTCCCGCCGGACCACTCAGCACCACCCTGACCCGTATCGGCCAGCAAAGCGGCCGTACCATCGTTGCCGATCCCGCCCTCATCAGCGGGCGTCAGGCACCGGCCATCAATGGCCGCCTCTCATCCGGTGAAGCGATACGCCAGGCGCTGGCTGGCAGCGACCTGGCTGCGGAAAGCACGCCTGGGGGTGGCTTAAGCATCCGCCGTAAAAGTGCAGATGAACTGAGTGAAGCAAAGGCAATGGATAACCTCGCTGTTATGCCCACTGTCGTCGTGACCGATGAACGCATGGGTGGCAGCCTGGCACAACCCGCACGCCAGATCACCGTGATCGAAGGACAGGAACTGGATGACCTGCGCGCCATTTCACCCAATAATATCGGCACCATGCTCAGCAAGGCGGTGCCAGGCTTGTCCGACTCCAGTCGCACACTGACGGATTTCGGCCAGACGCTGCGTGGCCGCAATGCTTTGATCCTGGTTGATGGCATCCCGCTCAATACCAATCGCGATTCATCACGTAACCTGATCAATATCGATCCAGCCCGTATCAACCGGATTGAAGTATTGCGCGGCAGCAGCTCCATCTATGGCAGCGGAGCCAGCGGCGGCATCATTTCAGTCACTACACGTCCGGCCGGTGGCGAACCGGTCGCCGAAACCACGATCTCAATGAATGGCGCACTCTCCAAACTTGGCACCCAGGGTTTGGGAGCACAGGTACAACATTACTTTTCCGGCAAAGGTGATGTAGTCGATTACGAAGTCGATGCATCGTATCGCCGCATCGGTGGCTCCTACGACGCTCATGGTGACCGTATTGCACCGGACGCCAGCCAGGGTGATCTGTTTGATTCAGACACCTACAGCCTGGGTGGAAAACTGGGTTTCCGTATCGATTCAAATCAACGCCTGCAACTTTCAGCAAGCTATTTGCGCGCCAAACAAAATACCGATTACGCCAGCGATCCAAAGATCGCTACCACCCCGATAGGAACGGCGACAGCACGTGCGATTAAGGGACTGAATCTGGCGAATCAAAACGAAGTGGAAAACACTTTGTTGAGCGCCAACTACGAACACAAGGATGTCCTGGGTAGTTCACTCTCGATGCTGCTGTATGGGCGCGACAATTTCACCCGCTTCACGCCCTTCGATGCACGTGCCAACGTCAACCGCGGCAACAATATCGATCAGGTCATGCAGAACAACAAAGTCTTTGGCGGACGCCTGACCATGGACACGCCTTTGGGCAGCAATGCAAAACTGCTGTGGGGCGCGGACTTCATACAGGAACGCAGCAATATGCCGCTGGATGTCTTTGATCCGGCCGCCTACGACGCCAGCGGCGGCCTGGTTTTCCGCAAGACCGGACAACGCACTTACCTGCCATGGCTCACCACACGCAGCATGGGTGCTTTCGCCCAGTTGCAATACAAGTTCAATGAACAATGGTCGGCCGAAGGCGGCTTGCGTTACGAAAAAGCCAGCGCATCCTTCGACGATTTCCAGCCGCTATCACAATCCAAACTGGCGACCCCGGCGACTATCAAAGGTGGCAAGGTCAGCTACGATGCCGTCGTACATAATGCCGGGCTGGTATTCAAACCGGTCAAAGGCCAGGAATTCTACGGATCAGTAAGTCAGGGCTTCGATCTTCCGGACATCGGGGTGATATTGCGCAATGCAAATGCCACCTTCAATATCAACTCATCGCAATTGGAACCGGTAAAAACCGATAGTTACGAATTGGGTTGGCGCGGACGCTTTAGCAACACGATGGCGTCTTTTGCCGTATTTCGTTCGAGCTCGGATCTGGGCGGTGTGCAATCATTCAATAACGGACTTGTGCTCACCCGTACCAGCGAAAAAATCAATGGCGTGGAAGCGACTGTCGATTACTACAGCGATGATGAAAAATGGGTAAGCGGCGGCACATTCACATGGATGCAGGGACGCGAATTGCCACAAGGAGCAAAGCAGGATCAGCAAATGACAGGCTATCGCATCCCGCCGGTCAAAGTGACTGCCTATGTACAGTACCAGCCCAACGAACGCTGGAGCAACCGCGCGCAGTTCACATGGTTCGCAGCGAAAGACTATCGCCTGGCCGATGGTAAAACACAGTTTGCGCGTGCCGACGTAGATGGTTATTACACCGTGGATCTGGTTTCCCGTTATAAGCTGAGCAAAAAAGACTCCATCACGCTCGGCGTAGAGAATCTGTTCAATAAATATTATCTGCCGCTATACAGCCAACTCATCCGCAGCGGCAACAACAATAGCCGCTTGCCGGCACCAGGCGCTACGTTCACACTCAGCTATACGCATCGTTGGTAAGCACCTTTTTTCTTGACGCATAAAAATGCCCCGGTAACGACAAGTCACCGGGGCATTTTTTATTCATCCCTGCGTAGCGAAAAGCTTAACTCAGAACTTCAGCGATGCATTCAAAGTCAGGGAACGCGGATCACCCGCCTTGATGTAATCAGAGTACTGGAACATCCAGTAGCGCTTATCCGTCGCATTATTGATCGCCACACGGAAAGTCGTGTCATAGCCATTGATCCGGGTTTCATACACAGCCCCGATATTCAGCAAAGTGTATGCCGGAGCCTGCAGGTTATTACTTGGCCTGAGCATCGTTGCCCCTGTGTATTTCATATTGGCATTCAGTTTCAAGCCGGGAACTTCAGGCACGGTATAGGCCAACTGTGCCGCAACAACTGCATCCGGTGCACCCGCCACGCGCTGCCCTGCATAGGCAAAGCCATTCTGATATTCGGAATCAAGCCACATCACGCTTCCGCCCAGGTTCCAGTTACGCGCCAAGCGTGCCGCAGCACCTAACTCAATACCCTGATAAATTGCGGTGCCATCCTGCACCAATACATTTGCGCTATTCCCATACTCCGATTTTTTTTCAATACGGAACATTGCAGCGGTGGCGCTCCAGTCGGTTTGGTTGGTCTTGAGCCCGATCTCATATTGCTTGCTCTTGAGCGGGTCCAGCATGGAACGATAGTTTGCATAAGCAACACCGACGGAAGAACCGGGTTCCAGCGATTCCATATAGCTGGCATACGCCATCGTGTTCGGCGCGAGTTTATACATCAATGCCAGCGTCGGGGTTTTCACGCCATCCTGCTTATACGAGGATGAAGGCGTACCATTTGGGTTATAGCTGTTCTGGCTGTAATCGGTATAACGCAAACCCGCCAGGACCGATATGCGTTCCGACAATTTGATCGTATCGCTGGCAAACAAAGCCTTTTGCGTTACGTCACCACCACGGTACAAATCCAGTGGACCGCTGCTGTAATAGTTATTGGTATTTTGCGCAGCAAGATTGCCACTGCCTATCAAGCCATAGAAACCATTCGAGCTGTAATCATTCTTCAATTGCAGGGTCGAAGTACCCAACACCACCTGGTGCTCAAACGATCCCGTCAGGAATTTACCTTCCAGCATTGCCTGCCATTGATTGAATTGATAAGCCTCACCGTAATCGGAATGGTCATCCAGATAATTTCCCAGGCTATCGGTCAGGCGCAGCACTGATTCATTGCGCCGCGTCTTGGTCGAACTATAGCTATAGTTGGCGCTGAGTTTCCAGTCTGGTGCCAGCGCATATGTCAGGCCGGTGGAGTAAAAACGGAAATTGTTATCGGCATACGTGCCGCCGCCCACTATCCGGCCATTATCATTCTTGATAGGTGAAGGTAGTGCGCTACCGAGCAAACTGGTTCGGATAGTCGGTTCTTGATCGACTGCCTTTCTATCTTGCAGAATGGTTTGAAAATCCCATGTCAGCTTATCCGTCAAGCGCGCATCGAGTGCCAGTGATACCGAGTTCCGGTTCAGCGAACCGTTATTGAAAGTCTTGCCCTCTTCATGGGTTGCATTCAGGCGATAACCGAAGCGGCCATTCTCGCCTACGCGTCCGCCAATATCCACATACTCACTCAGCAAACCCTTGGACGAATAGCCGACACCGACACTGCGCAATGGCGTATCCGTTGGCTTCTTGGTTACATAGTTAATCAAGCCGCCCGGCGAACCAAAGCCGTACATAAACCCAGAGGAACCCTTCAGCAATTCGATCTGTTCCATATGCTCATATGGCAGCGAAATTACATAACTCAGGAAGGGCTTGCCATCAATGCGATAAGAGTTCTGGAAATCCAGTGCCAGGCCACGCACGGTCAGGTAGCTGGCCCATGCGCCATACGCACCACTGTTATCAGAGACCGACGCATCGGTCGTAAACAACTCGCCGAGGGTAGTAATGCGGCGTTCGCTGATATCTTCTTTCGTGACAACAGTACTGGAAAATGGTGTTTCCAGTACGCTGCGGCTACCCAATGCGCCGCTATTGACGGGTGCATTCAGATGTTGCCCCACATCGGCATCTGCGACTGTGGTCGTGACCTTGACTTCCGGCAAGGTAGTTTCAGTTCCGCTCAACGGTGCCAGCGGAATTCTTTTCAATGTATAAGCATTGCCACCGCTGGGAGTTCCTGCCAGCCCACTACCCTGCAGCAGGACATCGAAACCCTGCTTAGTGCTGTAGCTGCCGTTAAGGCCATTCGTCGTCTTGCCTGCGGTGAGTTCCGGTTCAAAGGAAAGCAAGACGCCGGCACTTTGCGCAAAATGATTCAAGGCCTGCGTCAATGGTCCGGCCGGGATGTTGTAGTGGCGTGTAGCAGCCGCTGATTCAGTGCTCGCCGCTTGCGCATGTGCTGCATGCGGCAGGCTTACAACTGCGCTGACCGAGATGGCCAGTAAAAGCTGTACGGCTGCGGCCAACGGTTTCTTTTTAAAAATCACTTGATGCATTGCAATGACCCTCCTGTTTGATGTCTTCATAAGTGATGACGCAGCAGAAGACGGGAGGGACAGTAAAAAAATCAAAAAATTATTTGGCAGCCTGGACGACTATCAACAACGGTGTGTAACGCTTGATACGTATCGGTGTCGTTGCCAGCAATACTTCGAGGGTACGATCGGTATCGTCCAGCGCATAGACGCCGGATACACGCAGGCCTGCGATTTCATCTGCATTGAAGACGATGCGACCGTAGCGATAACGCGCCAGCTCGGTCAATACCTGCGCCAGCGGCTGGTCATCCACCACCAACATGTGCTTGCTCCAGGCCGCTGCCGCCTGTGCATTCACCACGCTGACAGGCTGTACCGCATCCGGCGTGATCGTGGTTTGCTCGCCCGGTGTCAGGGTGACACAGGCTTCCACCTTCGCCGCGCATGCCTGCACACTTGATTCCAGCACCGTAACGCGGGTCGCATCCGCCTCGCGCTTGACGATGTACTGGGTGCCGAGCGCGCGGGCCGTACCATGTGCGGTTTCAACGATGAATGGACGCGTACTATCCTTCGCCACATCTATCATGATTTCACCCCGCTGCAGAGTGACGCGTCGTTGCCGGCCGCTGAAGTCAATATCAATCGCAGATTGCGTATTCAGCGTAATGCGGCTTTGATCTGAAAGCTCGATCACCCGCTGTTCACCGATCGCCGTGCGGTAGTCAGCCAGCATATATTTGCCAAACATTGACTGTGAAGCAAACCAGGCAGCAAAAACCGCAATGCATAGCAGCAGTACCTGAGCCGTCAGTTTCTTGCGTTTGCCGGCACCGGATTTCAAAGCCTTGTTCAATGCCAGCACGGCAGGCTTGCTGCTCACCGTATCGAAGCGCGCCCACAATTTTTCCATGCGTGCATACGCCTCGGCATGACCCGGATCTTGCTGGCGCCAACGTTCAAACTCAGCAAGTTCTGCCGCCCCGCTATCGCCGGAATGCAGCTGTGCATACCATTCTGCGGCGCGGGCGATGACATCCGCTGTCAACCCTGCCTGCGGCTGATGTGTACCCTGCCGCAATGCGCTTTGCGCGCCGATATCCGGTATCGCCGACCTCATGCGAGCCGCTCCCCTGCATAGGCAATCTGATAGCAATGCACCATGGCACGGGCAATATACTGTTTGACCATGCTGGCGGAAACACCGAGACGCATCGCGATTTCCGGATAGCTGAGATTGTCGAGACGCGACAGCATGAATGCCTGGCGCGGTTTTTCCGGCAAGTCCTCCAGCATCCGGGCAATCAGTGTCAACGTCTCTACCGTTTCCAAGTGCTGTTCCGGTGATACTGAATACACCTCATCCTGCAGCAATGCGAGCGCTTCCAGATAGGCTTGCTCCACCTTGCGGCGCCGCGTCTCATCTATCATCAAACGGGTCGCCGTAGTCGTCAGGTAGGCGCGCGGCGTCTGCAGGGTCGTCAACTCAAACGGCACTGACAACAGGCGGAAGAAAGTGTCCTGGGCGAAATCCGCCGCACTGTGCGGACAAGCCAGTTTTTTACGCAACCAGCCATACAGCCAACCATAATGTTCGCTGTACAGGCTGTCCAAAGCATCGTGCTGGTTGTGATGTGTGGCGGGAGGCATGGGAACCGGATGGAGATCAAAAATCATGTTTGATAATGATTCTCATTATCACATCACTTTTTATTTCCGGCTACATCCGGTTTGTAACCGGGTGCCAAGATGTTGTTTTCTCGCTTGTGTTGAAGCAAGCGCAACACCCCGGGAGTAGAAGTTCATAAAGCCCTAATGATTCATCATCAGGGTTTTATGAAAAGCATACGGCTACCAGCGATAAGTGACGGTGCTGATCAGTTTCCGCGGTTCGCCATAGAAGCAACCGTAGGTACAACTACCGATGTAAGTCTTGTCCGCCAGGTTGGTGGCATTCAACGCGAACTTCCACCGGTCCCTGCTAAAGCTGAGCATGGCGTCCATCAGCGTGAAGGACGGCACCTCGACCCGCGTGCCATGCGCCATGCCATAGGTACTACCCACATAGCGCATTCCGGCACCCACGCGCAAGCCCGGCAGGCCGAAGGAGCCGAAGCCGTAATCACTCCAGATCGAGAACTGGTTCAACGGCACCGAGTCGAGGCGACGGCCTTCCGCATCTGGCTGCAAAGGACTGGCCTTGAGCGTGCGCGCGTCGGTGTAGGCATAGGCAGCGATCAGGTTGGTGTTGCGGCCAATGCGGGTGCGCGCCTCCAGTTCCACTCCGCGCGAGCGCGCCTTGCCGGTCTGGATCTGGTAGGACGTATCCATGGGGTCCGCGACGGTGACGTTCTTGCGTGTCAATGTATAGACGGATGCCGACAGCATGGTGTCCGAGCCCGCGGGCTGGTAGCGCAGGCCAAGCTCATACTGTTCGCCCTCGGTGGGCTTGAAGCGGCTGCCCTCGCGGTCCTGACCGCTGGTCGGCTCGAAGGACTGGCTGTAGCTGACGAACGGTGCCAGTCCATTGTCGGCCAGGTAGACCAGGCCGGCGCGGCCAGTGAAGGCCTGGCTCTTCTCGTTGTCCGCGTATTGCTCGCCCGTGAAGACGTTGCTTTCGCTGGCGCGGACCCAGTCCTGTCGACCGCCCAGCAACACGACCCATTTGTCCTCGATTTTCATCTGGTCCTGGATATAGACGCCCATGCGCCGCGTGTCGCTCTTGGTGGACGATCCATAGTTGGGCGTGGCCGGTCCCATCGGACCGCCGTAGACGGGGTCGTAGAGATCGATGCTGCTGGCCCGCCGCAGATAGCGCTTGGTCTCGTGCTTGGGCAGCGAATAGTCGAAGCCGGCCAGCACCGTGTGCTGGATAGCGCCCGTCTCCACCTTGTACTGCAACGAAGTGTCGACGTTGAAGGCCGTTGACAGGTCCCAGCGCGGGCTGGCGGTCCGACTGGCGGTGTGGCGCAGGTCGGGCGCGAGCTGCCAGATGCTGGTGGAATCGTAGCCGCTCTCGGCGCGGATATAGCGCAGGTTGTTGCGCAAGATCAACCTGTCGTTAAAGGCATGCTCAAACACGTATCCGATCGACGTGCGCTTGAGATCGAAGCGGTCGAAGCCGGGCTCGCCGCCGAAGCGGTCGCGTGGAATACGGCCGTTGGGATTGGGTAGTACCGTGCCCTGGGCCGGCAGGCCATAGGCATAGGCGGTATGGTCACGCTGGTATTCCCCAAGCAACGTCAGCGACGTGCCGGCGTTTGGTTGCCACTTTATGGCTGGCGCCACATAAGTCCGATCGTCGGGCACATGGTCGACGAAAGTATTGCTGTCGCGCCGCAACGCCGTCAGGCGATAGGACCACTGCCCGTCCTCATCCAGCGCGCCACCGAAATCACCTGACAGCTGCTTGCGATCGAAGCTCCCCAGTTCCACATTCAACTCGCGCAGCGGTTCGGTGACGGGTCGCTTGCTGATCGTGCTGATGACGCCACCCGGTGGCGTCGCGCCGTACAACACGGACGAAGCGCCTTTCAAATACTCGATGCGCTCCAGGCCGTATGGCTCTTGCCGCCCGTTGTAGATGTTCACCGTATACAGCGTGCCATCACGATAGTAGTTGCCCAAGCTAGTGCGGAAGCCGCGCAGGAACAAGCTGTCCGTGGTGCGGTCCATGCCCTCGGCGCGGCTCACACCCGCCACGTATCCCAGTGCATCCTGCAGGCTTTGCGACTTCAGCGTCTCAATTTCCTGCGCGCCGATCACCGTGATCGATTGCGGCGTTTCGATGATCGGGGTGTCGGTCTTGGTGCCGGTGGCGCTGCGGCGGGCGGCATAGCCAATAAAAGGACCGGTGGCTGTTTCCTGGCTCGCTGTTGCCGTTATTGCAGGCAAGGTAGAAACCGTTTTCGCCGGAACCGGGCGCAAATTCAAGGCACCGCTGGCGCTCATGAACAGTTCCAGATCCGTTCCTTGCAAAGCCTGGCGATAAGCTTGATCTGCGCTCATTTCACCCCGGATGGCAGGCGCCTTGCGGGCTTGCACCTGCTCCGGCTGGATGGAAATGATCTGCCCGCTTTGGCGCGCGATTCTGGTCAGGGTCGCATCCAGCGGCCCGGCCGGGATGTCAAATGACTGTGCTGCAGATTTGTTGTTTTGTGCAAACGCCGTCTGCATGAGCGCTGGGGAACCCAGGGCAAGGCAGACCGCCAGCACCGATGGCCGCAATGAAGAAATATTAAAAAATGGGGTCAAGGTAATTCTCCGCTATAACAAACGAGATAAACGAGGCTTCATCTGGTTTGTGCAACGAAGAGTGAAAAGTGACAGGGCTGCCACGACATTATTTGAAAAATATTTTTGGCCGGAAATCAGGCCAGGCTTTAGGAAGCAGAATCCTGCAACTCGATGCTGATCCAGTAATCAGTACGACTGCGGATAACTATCGGCAAAGTCTCCGCCAGGGCCGCCAAAGTCCGCTTACTGTCATCCAGCGGGAAAGTCCCGGTGACACGCAAGGCACCAGCCTGTGGCGTGACGCGCAAAAAGCCGGAACGATAAGGACGCATTGCAGCAATCACTTCGCTCAGCGGACGATCATGCACTTCAATAAAACCATCAACCCAGGCAGCGGCAGCGCCGGACGCAGTATCGATGACCGTTATCTGCGACTGATCAAAGCGCGCGGTTTCTCCTGCAACCAGGGTACGGCTGGCACCATCCTTGGCATCGATGCGTACCGATGAATGCAAGACGGCGAGAACTGTAGCGCCCTCCTCCTGCCTGACCAGGAAACGGGTTCCCAGCGCACGCATGCTACCTTCCGCACTCTCTACGATGAAGGGGCGCTGCGCATCTGCAGCAACGTCGACGACAATTTCCCCGCTACGCAAATGGATGCGACGCGTACTCTCGTCGAAATCAATATCAGCCGCGCTGCGTGCGTTCAGCCATATCTGGCTACCATCAGCCAGGTGCATATGCTTGCGCTGGCCGGTAGAGGTACGCAAATCCGCTGTTACCGTATTCAATGGCGTGATGCGCTGTGCGAGCAAACCGGTACCGGAGCCGACCAGCAACAATGCCAAGGTATTGCGCAGCAGCTTCCGCCGATCCGGCGACTTCAGCAAGGCGCGCCGCGCCGAACTGCGGACATGGGAAGAGGCAGGCAAACTGTCAAAGGTACCGAGCACCTGCTCCAGATGACGGATCGCAGTGTCATGACGTACGTCCTGCAGACGCCATTGTTTGAAGGCTTCGTATTGGACCGGCCCGGCATCGCCGGAGCGCAGGCAGATAATCCAGTCGATAGCCGCTTCGACTATCGGATCGGTAACGGCCGGTGCCGATGCAACAGGAGTGAAAGTACTCATGCCGGCAATGCAGCGGTATAGCAGCAGCTTAGTGCCTGCGCCATATATTGACGCACACGACTTGCCGAGACATTCAGCTCGGCTGCAATTTCACTGTAAGTCATGCCATCCAGCTGGCTCATCAGGAATGCGCTGCGCGCCTTGACTGACAACCCGTCCAGCAAACGGTCGATAGCCAACAAGGTTTCCAGTACCAGGGCCTGATCTTCCGGCGACGGTGCCACGTCTTCAGGCAAGGCTGCCAGCTCGGCCAGATAGGCCTGCTCCAGGTCACGCCGACGCCAGCTTTCGAATACCAGCCGGCGTGCAATTGTCGTTAAATAAGCGCGTGGCTCGCGCACGTCCACCAATGCTTCCGGACGCCCGAGTATTTGCAGGAAGGCATCGTGCGCAAGATCCGCCGCCTGATGCGTACAGCCCATCTTTTTTCGCAACCAGCCGAACAGCCAACCATGATGGTCGCTGTAGAGGGTATGGGCCTGCTGTTGCAGGACTGGGTTAAGGGCCGGGGCCGACATTGGATTTTCTGCGTGCCGTGCATTGGAATGCCCGGCATTTTAAATAATAATGATTCTCATTATATTCTCTGTGAATTACCACTGCAAGTCGTCGTAGCAATCTATATCGCTAGTACCGACGCAAAAAACAAGGAAAAAACCATCATTTGTACTCAAACGTTACCGCTTGAAACTCCTGCTGCCCATTGGGACAAAAACTTCTCTATCTTTGTCTCGATATCACTTTCGACAGTTCGTAAGCGCAGCAAGGAAATCCCGCTTTTATTCAAAATGCTCTCTTTCACAGCATCTCGTTCGACCTGTAGCGGTTCGGCATGAGAGGAGCCATCGACCTCAATCACACCTAGTGGCGTCTTTCCCACTTTGAAATACAGCACAAAATCACAACTGGCACGGTTCTTCATGAACTCGCGCTCACGCGGCGTCAATGTCTCGTTGCGCGATGAGGCCAATTGAATCAATAAGATCTGAGAGTGGAACTTGATTGCCTGATACGCGTCTTGGGACAAGGCTTCACGCAATATCTGCGCCACAATCTGCTCGGACTTATAAAGCGAATCGCCTGGCAGCAATCTGGCATTGAGCCGGTCCAAGGATTGATCGTATTCCTTGTAGAGCAGATCAAAAGCGGATACAACAGGCGCGCGATGGATCTGTTTTTCATCTGCGTAGTATTCGATATACCTCAGTAATGCGGCAATATCACCATTGTTGCCGGAAAAGACATCGTCGCCCGTCACCAGGGTGAATAAGTTCTTTGCCCGTGATACCGCCACATTGACCAGATGAGGATTATCTACAAACCCAAGGTTTCTCTGGCTACTGTATTTCTTGTCCAGCACTGTGGAAAAGACAATCTCATCACACTCCCTACCCTGAAACTTATGCACCGTATCATTGACGAAATCGGCCGGCAAATGCGTGCGGGAGAGATGAACTTGCGCGTTGTAAGGAGCGATGACCCCCCTGCTATTCTCACCATCCCATTCAGTCTTTCCATCCCACTTGAGCGTCGCCAGCAGTGAATCCAATTCCCGCAGATTCGCATTATTTCGCGTATGGTTTCCCTTTGCTGTAACGAGCAACTTCAGCGACTTTTCACCAACATCGCGCGTCATCGGAATCAACTGATTGTCATAAAACTGTTGATTGCAAAACTGGATAATTCTGGGGTGGCAGCGGTAATGCTCTTTCAACAGCGTTATCGGTATCGTATCTTTGAAAATACCAACGCAGGAATCAAGCAGGCTGTATTGCTCACAATCATAGAACGCATTGGTCGGTGCAGCGATGCCCAAATTCATTGGGATGTGCGGAAGCTGTTTTCTGTCACCGACAATAATCAAATTCCTGGCACAGCCCAACGCAAGTATTCCCGGCACGACATCCTGCTGAGATGCCTCGTCGATAATGACATAATCGAGAATCACGCCGTCACCAATCGAGTTGACGATCGAATGCGTACTGCTGCCAATAATCGGAAAGCGCTTTACAAACGTATCGAAATTTTTTCGGTAAGTCGCAGAATCAAACGTTGTCTGATCTCGAACATGCTGATGCAGATAGTATTTGAGATGCGCCATCGACTTGCCGGTAAGATCATCCAGCAATGCTTGGAAATTCCCCCGCCGCAACGCTTCCTGGTGCGCAGTCAATGCCGTTTTTTTATCTTGCAGTGTTTTTTCATAATAATGAAGCTGCAGAGCATAGATCACCGACTTACGCAATTCCCAATCATCAAACGGTTTAGTACGCCATATTTTGAAATTGAGTAATAACGCGATCCGGTCCTTAAACTTGATTCGCTTCTCGGCAAGATGTGCCAAATAAGCCATCAAGTCTGCAGATTTACTGGGAGACAGCTTGTACTTATCCAGAGAAGCCGCAACTGATACTTGATTCTCGCGCTGCCATTCCAACAGATAGCGTTGCTCTATGCTTAACTCATCGATCTCGGCTTGTAACTGTGCCACCGCATTCTGCGCATGAAGAAACTGTTTCAGTTGCTGCAAAACAGCTTGTATTTGCCCCATCGCGAGTGCCGACGTGGCGGCGTTTGATGGCACGGCTGGCAGATGATCAAAGAAGCTTGCCTGATTTTCCTTATTCCCCAACTTGGCAACCACATAATCCAGCCCGGCCTTGTCTAATTTTTCGTAGACATTCTTCACCGCAGTATTGTTATTGGAAAGAATCGCGACACTTTTACCGCGCAATACGATATTAGCGATGATGTTCAGTATCGTTTGCGTCTTCCCGGTGCCCGGCGGACCTTCGATCACACTAATTTGCGAGGTGAAGGCTCGCTCTACCGCCTTAAGCTGACTGGCATTGATACCGAAAGGATAGATAAAATTTCCTGCCGGCTGCCGTGATCGGTTCTGCCCCGTGCAATAAGCGTGCAGCACGGTATCTTCGTGAGGAAGCAGCTTTTCCATTTGACGCTGCACATTCTCTGCGATCGGTTTGTCCTGCTGACTCGCCTGCTTTACCCGGGCATTTGCCACTAGACGGAAGTAGCGGAATACCTCTCCATCCTTAATGGTCGTCTCCGAACTGAACGCAATACTACTTACATCTTTGACGTAAGTTTGTGCCCCCCCCGCGAAACTGGACGACGGCATATTTTCCGCCATAGATCACTGCGCTATCGATGGCATTGAACACTACCCCACCTTTTTTTGACAAGAGTGCGCCCTTTAGGACTTTTGTCGGTTCAACTTTGCAATTGCTGAGCGGGCTGTAGTACGACTTACCAGATGGGAAATAGCAAGTCAGTATCAGCGTTTCCTGCCGACGATCCCAAGATATTTTCCAGTCACTGATTTGGCTGGTTTTGTTCTCCCCGTTCACAAAGATAGAAACCATACGACCCTTCTTACAAGAATTACTCAAAGTAAAAAATATATCCTGGCATCTTCCGGTCCAGTCGATGAACTACATAAGCGTCAAATTGAAACCCGAGAAAAATAACATGACTAATGCGAAATATGCAGGTTTGTCGTTTAACTAAAAGTATCTTTCAATGCCATCCATAACTCATTCAAGCATAAAAAAACCCGCAAAATTGCGGGTTTTTTATCGTACAAGCTATATTTTCCTTACCTCGTGAGGTAACACGACCGAACAGTATTTACTCCCACTCAATCGTCGCAGGTGGTTTACCCGAGATATCGTAGACCACGCGATTAATCCCGCGTACTTCATTAATGATGCGATTCGAGACATTGCCCAGCAATTCATGCGGCAGATGCGCCCAGTGTGCGGTCATGAAATCCTGCGTCTGTACGGCACGCAAGGCCACCACGTACTCATAGGTCCGGCCATCACCCATCACGCCCACCGATTTAACCGGCAGGAAGACGGCAAATGCCTGGCTGGTGGCGTCGTACCAGTTGCGGTGCGGGATACCGTTATCGGTCGCTTCCGAAGCACCCGGTGTGGCAACGAATGGCGTCTTGCGCAATTCTTCGATAAAGATGGCATCGGCGCGACGCAAGAGGTCGGCAAATTCTTTTTTCACTTCACCCAGGATACGTACGCCCAGGCCCGGGCCCGGGAATGGATGGCGATACACCATATCGTGCGGCAAGCCGAGCGCTACGCCCAATTTACGCACTTCATCCTTGAACAGTTCACGCAAAGGCTCAAGCAATTGCAGGTTCAGGGTTTCCGGCAAGCCACCTACATTGTGGTGGCTCTTGATGGTGTGGCCCTTCTTGCCCTTACCGGCGCTTTCAATCACGTCCGGATAAATCGTGCCTTGCGCCAGCCATTTGGCATTCTTGCGTTTGCCTGCTTCAACCTGGAACACTTCGACGAATTCGCGACCGATGATTTTGCGCTTGGCTTCCGGATCGCTGACACCAGCCAGATGACCCATGAACTGATCTACGGCATCAATGTGGATCACGTTCACGCCCAAACTCTCGGCGAACATTTCCATGACCATCTTGCCTTCATCGAGGCGCAACAAGCCATGGTCGACAAATACGCAAGTCAGCTGGTCGCCGATCGCACGGTGGATCAAGGCGGCAGCAACACTGCTGTCGACGCCGCCGGACAAACCGAGGATGACTTCATCGCTGCCGACTTGCTGGCGGATTTTTTCCACTGCTTCGGCAATGTAATCCGGCATATTCCAGTCCGATTTACAGCCGCAAATATCGTGCACAAAGCGCGCGATAATGGCTTTGCCTTGTACGGTGTGCGTGACTTCCGGATGGAACTGGAAGGCATACATACGGCGCTCTTCGTCAGCCATGCCGGCGATTGGGCAATTCGGTGTCGATGCCATCAGCTTGAAGCCTGGTGGCATTTCATTAACCTTGTCGCCGTGGCTCATCCAGACTTTCAACATGCCGTGGCCTTCAGGCGTGGTGAAGTCGCTGATGTCTTTCAACAAAGCGGTATGACCATGCGCACGCACTTCGGCGTAACCGAATTCACGCACCTTGCCGTTTTCTACCTTGCCGCCCAGTTGTTCGGCCATTGCCTGCATGCCATAGCAAATACCCATGACCGGCACACCCAGTTCGAATACCGCTTGCGGTACGCGTGGCGATTCGTCTCCTTCGATGACTGAATTCGGACCACCCGACAGGATGACGCCGGCAGCACCGTAATTGCGCACGAACTCATCGCTGACATCGTATGGAAAGACTTCAGAAAAAACACCGGAATCACGCACGCGACGTGCGATCAATTGAGTGACCTGTGAACCGAAATCGAGGATGAGTATTTTCGAATGCATGGGATAGTTGGCTAATGCTTCTAGATGGAACAATTAATTTTCAGCGCATTTTTCACGCGTATTACTTTGCAGCGGATGGTGTCGGCGGCGTGTTTGCATGTGTATGCAGTTCCCACTCCAGCACAGCGACCAGATCCAGTAGGCAGTGCCGGTCACCTTCGGTGAACATGCGTGGCCGTTCATGTATCAGGCCTATCCTGCCAATGACCTGCCCGTCACGGCTACGCACAGGCTGCAAGGCATAAAACTTTACGTCCAGGTTATCGATCTTGCCCAATGCTGCCTGGAACGGCGATGACTTTTCCGGCACAACCTGCAAGCCATCCGTCAGGGCCAGCTGCGCACAAAACTGATGTGCACTGGAATCCGGCTGCAATCCCGGCCGGGCTGCGGCATGCAGATGCACGGTACAGGCCGAAACACCGAACAACTGCTTGCCCAGGCGCTCAATACGGGCAACTGCATGGGCAAGGTCTTCCTGCCCACTCCTGCCCTGATCAAATGCCGGGCTGGCAAACTCCAAGGCCATGAAACGCGACCTTACTCAGCACGGTAGTTTGGCGCTTCCTTGGTGATCTGCACGTCATGGACATGCGATTCACGCATACCGGCCGAAGTAATTTCGACAAACTCGGCGCGCTCGCGGAATTCGTCTATCGACGAGCAACCGCAGTAACCCATGGAAGAACGAACGCCACCGACCAGTTGATACAGGATGGTGACCATGCTGCCTTTGTAGGCGACGCGGCCTTCGATGCCTTCCGGTACGAATTTGTCGACGTTGTTGGCAGGATCCTGGAAATAACGGTCAGCCGAACCATCGGCCATCGCACCCAGGCTACCCATGCCACGATAAGCCTTGTAGCTGCGCCCCTGGAACAGGATCACTTCGCCCGGCGCTTCATCGGTACCGGCAAACATGCTGCCCATCATGACGCTGGAAGCACCTGCTGCCAACGCCTTCGAGATGTCACCGGAGTAGCGGATACCGCCGTCGGCAATACATGGCACGCCTGTACCTTTGAGGGCATCGGCTACGTTCGAGATTGCGGTAATTTGTGGCACGCCGACACCGGCGACGATACGCGTCGTGCAAATCGAGCCAGGACCGATACCGACCTTGACGCCGTCGGCGCCATGCTCAACCAGTGCCAGCGCAGCTGCAGCGGTAGCAATATTGCCGCCGATGACGTCTACGCCCTTGTAGTTATCCTTGATCCAGCGTACGCGATCCAGCACGCCTTTCGAATGACCGTGTGCGGTATCAACCACGATGACGTCCACACCGGCCTTGACCAGCAAGTCGACGCGTTCATCGTTATCGGCACCAACGCCAACCGCTGCGCCAACGCGCAATTTACCCTGGCTGTCTTTGGATGCCAGTGGATGTTCGGTGGCTTTTTGAATATCTTTGGCGGTAATCAGGCCGCGCAGCTCGAAGGCGTCGTTGACCACCAGCACGCGCTCCAGGCGGTGCTTGTTCATCAGGCGCTTGGCTTCAACCAGATCCGCACCGTCCGGTACATAGACCAGTTTTTCCTTCGGTGTCATCTTGCTGCTGACAGGCGCATCCAGTTCGTTTTCAAAACGCAAATCGCGGTTGGTGATAATACCAACCACGGTTTTTCCTTCAACGACCGGGAAACCGCTGATGCCGTGTTGCTGCGACAAGGCGAGCACATCGCGGATTTTGGTATCTGGCGGGATGGTGATCGGATCACGCACGACGCCGGATTCAAAACGTTTAACTTTGGCAACTTCACGCGCCTGCTCTTTGGCAGTCAGGTTCTTGTGGATAATGCCGATGCCACCCTCTTGTGCCATCGCGATGGCAAGACGACCTTCGGTCACGGTATCCATCGCTGCCGACAGCAAAGGGATATTCAGGGTGATGTTACGGCTCAGGCGCGTAACAAGGGAAGTATCTTTTGGGAGAATGTCAGAGTAAGCCGGAACCAGCAGCACGTCATCGAATGTGAGTGCTTTTTGTAATAGACGCATAGTATTTTCCTAGTGGCGCAAAAGCGAATTATACAGAAATCCGTTTGCCGCGTCTCGCACTTGCAAAAAAGCTTGCACGCAAAAGGCCGTATTGATTGACAGCGCAGCGGAAGCGTGGCGAAATCGCACAACTATTTATCTTGTTTCTCTGAAGGATTTGTCATGCGTTCAACAGGTTTGGCTGGTCTCGCCGTCGCACTCGTCTTATCCATCGGAAGCAATTCCGCCCTCGCCCAATACATCTGGCTCGACAACAAAGGCGTGAAACAGTATTCGGATATGCCGCCTCCGCCATCAGTACCGACCGGCAAAATCCTGAAATCCCCGGGCAAGGCCTTAAGTGCAGCACCCGAGAAAGCCGCCGAAGAACCTGGAAAAGATAGCGAGATGACAAAAAAAGCGCCGCCTACGCTGGCCGACCAGAACGCCGATTTCCAGAAACGCCGAATGGCACAAGCTGAAAAAGACAAGGAAGCCGAGCAAAAAGCCAAACAGGCGGCCGATGCCAAAAAGAATTGCGAACGCGCCAGCGCCTACAACCGCGCACTGGAATCAGGACAGCGTGTCGTACGTACGGACCAGGCCGGTGAACGGGTATTTTTGAGTGATGAAGAACGTGAACAGGAAATACGTGAGAGCCGGCGCGCACTCAACCAGTGCAAATAAGGCAGGAAGTCATTTCCAGAGTTCAGCCTGAAAGCGTTATCAGGCGGTCTTTTTGACGTTTTTATGATCCGCGCGCTTGCGGCGCGAGTCTTTGGGATCGGCAATCAGCGGCCGGTAGATTTCCACCCTGTCATGCTCGCGCAGCACCGTATCCAGGGTTTTCAGCTTGCCGTAGATACCAACACGCCAGACGCTGACATCAATTTCCGGTGCTTGCTGGATAATCCCGCTATTTTGTATCGCTTGCTGTATCGTAGTGCCGCTGGTGACTGTCTGCTCCAGCAAAAACTGCCGGTCCGGACGTGCGTAGCAAATCTGGATATGGATGGTGGAAGCCAGATCAGCCATAGACTGCATCCGCCCTTTTGCTGAATGAATCGACGAAGCTGGTAGCAATCATATTGAATACCGGTCCGATGATTTGCTCGATCAGGCGATTCGAGAATTCGTACTGCAGGTCAAAGTCGATCTTGCAGGCATCTTCCCGCAAAGGCTTGAAGGTCCAGGTGCCGTGCAATTGCTTGAACGGCCCTTCCAGCAGGCGCATGGTCATCGAAACCGGGCGCACATTGGTGTTTTCCGTGGTGAAGCTTTGTTTGACGCCATGGTAATTGATCATGATGCTGGCCACCAGCCGGTCTTCTTCCCGCTGCTTGACCTCGACCCCGCCGCACCATGGCAAAAACTGAGGATAATCCTCAACCCGGTCTACCAGCGCAAACATTTGTTCAGCGCTGTAGCCCAACAAGACTGATTTATGTACTACCGCCATCGAATATGAACCGTTTGATAGAATCGCAAAGTAATCATTTTAACCGACCCCTAGCCGAAACTCATGAGCATTGTTGACAACAGAAAAGCATTCCACGATTACTTCATCGAGGAGCGCTTCGAGGCCGGCGTCGTATTGCAAGGTTGGGAAGCCAAATCCATCCGCGCCGGGCGCGTACAGCTTAAGGAAGCCTACGTCATCGTGCGCAATGACGAAATTTTCCTGTTTGGCTCGCATATCAGCCCGCTGGCGACCGCCTCTACCCACATTACGCCTGATCCTGTGCGCACACGCAAGCTCTTGCTGAAGTCCGAGGAAATCAAGAAACTCAGCGCCAAAGTGGAGCGTTCCGGCTACACATTGGTCCCGCTCAACCTGCATTACCAGCGCGGCTATATCAAATGCGAAATCGGCCTCGCCAAGGGTAAAAAACAGCACGACAAACGCGATACTGAAAAACAACGCGATACCCAGCGTGAAATTCAGTCAGTCATGAAACAGAACCGACGATAAAAAACGGCGCCTCAGGCGCCGTTTTAATTTGTCCAGCACTACATCTGTTTACGATTTAGCCGAAGTACCTTGCGACTTCACAACCTGCATCGCAGTCGCGATCAAACCGCTCATATCACCGAGGTTGGCCGGGATGATGATCGAGTTATTGGTCTTCGCCAGCTTGCCGAACGCTTCGACATATTGTTCCGCGACTTTCAGGTTAACCGCATCCGAACCACCTGGTTCGCGGATCGCCGAAGCCGTTTTACGGATCGCTTCCGCTGTGGCTTCTGCAATTGACAGGATCGCCGATGCCTCACCCTGCGCCCGGTTGATTGCCGCCTGCTTCTCACCTTCCGAACGCGCAATCGATGCTTCACGCTCACCGGTCGCAATATTGATCTGTTCCTGCTTGCGTCCTTCCGACGCTGCAATCAAGGCACGTTTTTCGCGCTCTGCAGTAATCTGCGATTGCATCGCATGCAGGATTTCCTTCGGCGGTGTCAGGTCCTTGATTTCATAGCGCAAAACTTTCACGCCCCAGTTTGCCGCCGATTCATCGACGGCACCAACCACCGCATGGTTAATCAGGTCACGCTCTTCAAAAGTCTTGTCCAATTCCATACGGCCGATGACGGAACGCAGTGTAGTTTGCGCCAGTTGGGAAATCGCCGAAATATAATTCGATGAACCATAGGAAGCACGCATGGGATCCGTGACCTGGAAGTACAGGATGCCGTCCACTTCCAGTTGCGTATTGTCCTTGGTAATACAGACTTGCATAGGCACATCGAGCGGGATTTCTTTCAGCGAATGCTTGTAAGCGATACGGTCGATGAAAGGCAAAACGATTTTCAGGCCCGGGCCCAGCGTCGCATGGTATTTACCCAGGCGCTCCACTACCCACGCGTGCTGCTGCGGCACGACATTGATGGTTTTGATGACAAAAACGATAGCGACAAACAGCAGGAAAATAGTGATGCTAGTAGTATCGAACATAGTGTTTCCTTTATTAAGCGTGAGCAGTTGCGTCACTATTGCGGACGATTAAACGGCTACCCTGTACTTCCCGTATGATGAATTTTCCTGGCACTGGCGACTCGCTTTCCGCCAGCTCCACATCCCATAAGGCGCCGCGATACATCACGCGTGCGGTGTATGAGCTGGCATTGATTTGATGCCATTCCCCTACTTCCAGCGTCTGTCCTATATCGAGATTCACGTTAGGATCGCGCGCTGCATCAGTGTGATCAGGACGTCCGAATTTACTACGCCGCAAAGCAAAGGTAGCGAACGCTGCAACTGCAGCTGCAATCAGACATTGTTCCGGCACTCCCATGCCACCCAGTGCCGCCAAACCACCTGCAGCGGTTCCTATGCCTATCATCAATAGATAAAAGGTGCCGGTCGCCATTTCCAGTATGACCAGCACACAGGCCACGGCAAACCAAATCATCCAGTCCGTCATGTGTTTTTCTCCCAAAAAGCAAAAACCCTCGTGGACCGTTGGGCGACGAGGGTTAAGAAACCACGATAAGACTTATCAACAGTCGGGTGCACACAGTCTAGACTAAAAAACTGTGTAGCAACATAAATTCACACACCCGACTGCCTTACTACCTTAGAACATTACAGACGCTTGGCCAGGTTCTGCCATGTCTCGATCACCGAATCAGGATTCAGCGATAGAGACGTAATGCCTTCCTTCATCAGCCATTCGGCGAAATCCGGATGATCCGAAGGGCCTTGACCGCAAATACCGACGTACTTGCCCTGCTTGCGACATGCAGCAATCGCACGCGAGAACATCGCCAGTACCGCTGGGTCGCGTTCATCAAAATCAGCCGCCAGGATTTCCATACCGGAATCGCGATCCAGGCCCAGCGTGAGCTGGGTCAAATCGTTGGAACCGATGGAGAAGCCGTCGAAATAATTGAGGAACTCTTCAGCCAGGATAGCGTTCGATGGCACTTCGCACATCATGACGATGCGCAAACCGTTTTCACCGCGTTTCAAGCCGTTCTTTGCCAACAGGTCGATCACTTTTTCGGCCTGTCCCAAAGTACGGACGAACGGCACCATGATTTCGACGTTGGTCAAACCCATCTCGTCACGCACGCGCTTCATCGCCTTGCATTCCATTTCGAAGGATTCGGCAAAATCCGGCGCCAGGTAGCGTGCTACGCCACGGAAGCCCAGCATTGGATTTTCTTCATCCGGTTCGTAACGGGAACCGCCGATCAGTTTTTTGTACTCATTCGATTTGAAATCAGACAAACGCACGATCACAGGTTTAGGCCAGAATGCGGCACCGATGGTGGCAATACCTTCAGCCAGCTTGTCGATATAAAAAGCCTTCGGCGAAGCATGGCCGCGCGCGACGGATTCAACCGCGGTTTTCAGGTCAGCATCGATATGCGGGTATTCCAGAATCGCTTTTGGATGAACACCGATATTGTTGTTGATGATGAATTCCAGGCGCGCCAAGCCGACACCTGCATTCGGGATGCTTTGGAAGTCAAAAGCCAGTTGCGGGTTACCCACGTTGAGCGTGATTTTCAAAGGCAGCTCAGGCAAATCACCACGTGCGAATTCCGTCACTTCGGTTTCCAGCAAGCCGTCATAGACCTTGCCTTCGTCGCCTTCGGCACACGATACAGTGACCAGGGTACCGTCAGTCAGCAATTCGGTCGCATCACCGCAACCAACCACTGCCGGCACACCCAATTCACGCGCAATAATCGCCGCATGACAGGTACGGCCACCGCGATTGGTGACGATTGCGGAAGCACGCTTCATGACCGGCTCCCAGTTCGGGTCCGTCATATCCGCTACCAGTACATCGCCCGGCTGCACACGTTCCATATCCGCTGCATCGAGGATGACACGCACCGGGCCTGCACCGATCTTTTGACCAATGGCACGGCCAACGGTCAATACCGAACCGCTACCCTTGAGTTTGAAGCGTTGTTGTACGTCAGTGGATTTCTGCTGCGACTTCACGGTTTCCGGACGCGCCTGCAAAATGTACAGCTTGCCGTCTATACCGTCCTTGCCCCATTCGATATCCATCGGACGGCCATAATGCTTTTCAATGATGACTGCATACTTGGCGAGTTCGACGATTTCTTCATCGGTCAAGGAATAGCGATTGCGCATGCCAATAGGCACATCGACGGTACGCACCGAACGACCTGCTTTCGCTTCTTCGGTGAATTCCATCTTGATCAGCTTGGAGCCGATGTTGCGGCGGATGATAGGCAGCTTGCCAAGTTCCAGCATCGGCTTGTGCACATAAAATTCATCCGGATTGACCGCACCCTGCACCACGGTTTCACCCAGGCCGTAGCTGGAAGTGATGAAGACCACATCCTGGAAACCGGATTCGGTATCCAGCGTGAACATCACGCCGGCCGCGCCCTTATCCGAACGCACCATACGCTGTACACCGGCTGATAATGCAACTTCAGCATGGGTAAAGCCTTTGTGGACACGGTAAGAAATTGCGCGGTCGTTATACAGCGATGCGAACACATGCTTGATTGCTTCAAGCACATTATCGATGCCGACAACGTTAAGGAAGGTTTCTTGCTGACCGGCAAATGAAGCGTCCGGCAAATCTTCCGCGGTAGCGGAAGAACGCACGGCAAACGACATTTCCTTGGAGGAATCTGCGGCCAGGTCTTTGTAATACTGCGTGATGTCTTGCAGTAATTGCGGCTGGAATGGTGTGTCCACTATCCATTGACGAATCTCTGCGCCGGCTTGCGCCAGTGCACGTACATCGTCGATATTCAGGTTGGCCAGACGATCAGCGATACGTTGTGCCAGACTCAGCCCACCGTTTTCACTGTACGTCAGGAAATCCCTGAACGCCTGTGCCGTGGTGGCGAAGCCGCCCGGCACCCTGACGCCGGCTTCTGCAAGCTGGCTGATCATCTCGCCTAAAGACGAGTTTTTACCGCCAACCGAGTCCACATCGGACATCCGTAAACGGTCGAAAGAAACGACGTAGTTTCCCTCTACTGCCGGGTCATACTTGCTCCCCGTTTGTAATGCAATCGACATAACAACCTCTGCTTTGATGACAAGAAATCTTCATGCGTGCCCTTCATAGGCGACAGATAGGCGACAGTTTTTGTTATTCTTCGAGTAAGGCCGTAACATGTGTGAGCAATTGGCCGACATTTTACCCAAAGTCTTACGAGTTCGCACTGCACCGCAGCATTTTTTTAACTTACAGCATCCTTACACCATCTCATGAGCCAACCTGTCGAGCGTAGTCCGGCCAGCACACGCACTGTGTTTTTTGTCTCCGATGGTACTGGTATCACAGCGGAAACATTCGGTCATTCGGTGTTAACGCAATTTGAATTACGCTTCAAACAGGTCCGTTTACCGTTCATCGATACCCCGGACAAGGCTTATGATGCATTGCGGAAAATTAATGAAACCTTCGCTGCCGACGGACAGCGTCCCATCATTTTTTCTACATTGGTGAAAGCAGATTTATCCAGCATTGTGCGCCAATCCCAAGGGATGCACATGGATTTAATTCAAACTTTTGTGGAGCCGCTGGAACAGGAGCTGGGCGTCAAATCTACCCACACGATAGGCCGCAGCCATACCAGCACGGATTCCGAGGAATACAAGAATCGTATCGAGGCCATCAACTTTTCGCTGGCGCATGACGACGGGCAATCGCATAAGAATTTATCCGCGGCGGATGTCATCCTGGTGGGTGTCTCGCGCTCGGGAAAAACCCCTACCAGCCTGTTCCTGGCCATGCAGTACGGCATCAAGGCGGCCAACTACCCGCTGATTCCGGACGATTTTGAACGGGAGAAATTGCCGGGTGGATTGCAGGCGTACAAACACAAGATATTTGGCCTCTCGATCGCAGCGGACCGGCTGGCGGAAATCCGTAACGAACGCTTACCCGGCAGCAAATATGCGGCACTGGAAAACTGTCGTTACGAAGTAAATGAAGCAGAACGCATGATGCGCCGCGAAGGCATACGCTGGATGTCGTCGACCACCAAGTCGATTGAAGAAATTGCGGCGACCATCCTGCAGGAAATCAAACTGGATCCGCCGATCAAGGACTAGCGCGAAGTACGCTGCCTGAGCTGTTCGAAGAAGCAAACGGCAGAGCTGGCAGCGACGTTCAGTGACTCGATGTCGCCCAGATGCGGGATTGAAATGCGATGCGTCGCGCGCGCCAGCAGGTCATCTGCCACGCCCTGCCCTTCATGCCCGAACAGCCATGCGACCGGCTGGCGCAAATCCAGCTCATACAATTGCTTCTCCGCATGCGAGCTGGTCGCGATCACCGGGATGTCGGCCCGTCCCAGCAAATCAGATAGATCAACACCCTCGAATATTTCCAGCAAAAAGTGCGCGCCCATACCGGCACGCAAGACCTTGGGCGACCAGGCAAAGGTAGTCCCGGCACTGCAAAAAACCTGCTTGATGCCTGCGGCAGCCGCACTGCGCACGATGGAACCGAAGTTGCCGGGATCCTGTACCTTGTCGAGCAAGACTGCCGATTGCGTCAAACGCGGCGGTGTTGGCATTTCCGGCGTATCGATCACAAACAACAAATCCACACCATGCTCAACCTGGCTCAGCGCATGGAACAAGGCATCCGGCAAGACGATACATTGCGTGGTGCTATCACTGCATTGCTGGACGATCACGGTTACTTCGCCATTCAGCATCGCCGTTTCACCGACTATGCATAAAGGCGGCAAGCCGACCTTTTGCAAATAGGCTTCGCACAGATGAACGCCGTCGAGCAAAGTCCGTCCCGCCTTGCGCCGTGCCTGTGAACTCGCAGCCAAGTGCTTGAGCTCTTTATAGAGCGGATTGTCACGCGAGGAAATGGATTTGATCGTCATGGAAAGCCAGCCTGCCTTTATACCTTGTTTGCAGGCGTAACTCCGCCCAGCAAAGCGCGCACCGGCGCATAGGATTTGCGATGCACCGGCGATACACCATGTTCGCGCAGGCGCTCCAGATGCAAGGCCGTTGGATAACCTTTGTGCTGGTCAAAAGCATAATGGGGGTATTGGATATGCAGCAAGCCAAGCGCATGATCACGCGCAGTCTTGGCCAGGATGGAAGCGGCTGAAATCGCCTGCACCTTGTCGTCACCCTTGATGATGGCTTCCGAGCGTACGCTGGTCACCGGGCAACGATTGCCGTCGATCAGCGCGAGCGTCGGCACTACATGCAATCCTTCAATCGCACGCCGCATCGCCAACATGGTCGCCTGCAGGATATTCAGGCTATCGATCTCTTCTTCCGAGCACTGCGCAATCGACCAGGACAATGCGTATTGTTTGATTTCAATCGCCAGCGCATCGCGCTTCACTTCCGTCAGCTTTTTGGAATCGCGCAAACCATCGATCGGACGCATGGGATCAAGGATAACAGCAGCTGCAAACACCGGTCCCGCCAAGGGACCACGTCCGGCTTCGTCTACACCGCAGATAATGTCTTCGTCCAGGAAACTGAACAATGAGAGATTGGGATCTTCTTTTTTCACGGTGTGATCGTTCTCTACGTTTACACGCTGCCGCTGCGCGACTGCGCGATCAATTCCATCACGGCGCGGGCGCTCTCACCTGCCGTATCGCGCAACAAGCTGTGATGCATTTCGGTAAAACGGCGCTGCAGGCGTTCACGGTGCGCACCGTCTTGCAGTTGCTGCCATAGTGCATCAGCCAGTGCTTGCGGCGTCGCTGCATCTTGTAGCAGCTCCGGCACCAGGAACTCCTGTGCCAGGATATTCGGCAAGCCTATCCATGGCTGATAGGCCATATGACGCAATATATGCCAGGAAGCGCTCATCATCTTGTAAGCGATGACCATAGGACGCTTGAACAGTGCGACTTCCAGCGAAGCCGTACCGGACGCAACCATGACCGCATCCGCCGCAGCCAGTGCCTGATGCGACTGTCCATCCAGTATTTGCACCGGCACATCCTGCAAACCGGCTTGCGCAATCAACTCTTCAAAATAACGCCGTTGTGGCGCACCGGCCATAGGTGCGACGATGCGCAGCCCGGGATCACGCTGTAACAGGATCTTCGCCGCCGCGACAAAAGCCACGGCGTTGTACTTCAACTCAGACATACGGCTACCCGGCAGGATCGCCACGACCGGCCCTGACTGCGGCAAATTCAGAAGAGTGCGTGCAGCGGCCTGATCAGGTTCCATCGGGATGACTTGTGCCAGCGGATGACCGACATAGGTAGCGGGAATACCCGCCTTGCGATAAATCTCTTCTTCAAACGGGAAGATCACCAGCATGTGCGAGGCAGCGCGGGCAATTTTCTTGATGCGACCACCGCGCCAGGCCCAGATCGACGGCCCGATGAAATGCATGGTTGGAATGCCGGCACTCTTGAGCTGCGCTTCCAGTCCCAAATTGAAATCAGGCGCATCCACACCGATGAATACTGCCGGACGCTCGTCCAGCAATTGATCACGCAAAGCGACCTGTATGCCCTTGATTTCACGGTAGTGTGCGAGGACTTCGAACAAGCCGCGAACCGACAGCTTTTCCATCGGGAAGTCGCTGACAAAGCCATACTGCGCCATGTGCGGGCCACCGATGCCATGCATATAGGCATCCGGCATCTGCGGACGCAAACCGGACAACAGGCGGCTTGCCAGCAAATCGCCGGATGTTTCGCCGGCGACCATTGCGATCGCTGTCTTAGCAGTTGTGTTAACGGATGATGCCACGAGGGGATGCTTCTATGAACTCACGCAGTTGACGCAGGTATTGTGCCGCGTCCGGTGATTTTTCTTCTTCCGCCTGCAGCGCCAGCTTGGCCTCTTCCAGTGGCAACCCGGACCGGTAGATGGTCTTGTAGCCGCGCTTGATCGCCATGATCTGCTCGCTGCTGAAACCACGGCGCTTCAGGCCTTCGCTATTGATACCCGCCGGTACTGCGCGATTGCCGGCAGCCGTCACGAATGGCGGGATGTCCTGGCTGACCGCTGCAGTGAAGGCTGTCATTGCATGTGCACCGATACGGCAGAATTGATGGACCGAAGTGAAGCCGCCAAGGAAGACCCAGTCTTCCAGGTGTACATGGCCGGCCAGCGTCGCATTATTGGCAAGGATGATGTTGCTGCCGAGCTGGCAATCATGCGCGATGTGTACATACGCCATGATCCAGTTATCGTTGCCCAGGCGAGTGATACCAACGTCTTGTGAGGTACCCAGATTGATGGTGACGAATTCGCGTATCGTATTGCGGTCACCTATCGTCAGCAGGGTCGGTTCACCGGCATACTTCTTGTCCTGCGGTGCCGCACCTATCGAAGCGAACTGGAATATCTTGTTGTCGGCACCGATGGTCGTATGACCTTCGACCACGACATGCGGACCAATTTTGCTGCCGGCACCGATCACTACATCAGGGCCGATCACCGTATAGGGGCCAACCTCAACGCTGGAGTCGAGTTGTGCCTTCGGATCAACAATCGCTGTTGGATGGATCAATGACATTACTGCCCCGCTGCTGGACTCGCATCGTTAATCGTACGCATGGTACACATCAGTTCCGCTTCCAGCGCCAATTGGCCATCGACGGAACCGGTTGCCTTGTACTTCCAGATACCGCGCGCATTGCGCAGGATTTCGACTTCCATTTTCAACTGGTCACCCGGCTCAACCGGACGCTTGAAGCGCGCACCGTCGATACCGATAAAATACACCACGCTATTGTCATCCGGCTTTTGCCCCATGGTCAGGAAGGACAGCAAGGCAGCGGTTTGCGCCAGCGCTTCTATCATCAGCACGCCCGGCATGACCGGCTTGTGCGGGAAGTGGCCATTGAAGAATTCTTCATTGACGGTGACGTTCTTGATCGCGGTAATCGATTTACCCGATTCCCAGTTCAACACACGATCAACCAGCAGCAAAGGATAGCGATGCGGCAGGTATTGCTTGATCTGATTGATGTCTAGTGTTTTCATTTCCGAGTTACTCATTCTGGTTTATCGCCTAGCGATTTAATAGTTTTTTCTAATTCGCGGATTTTCTCACGCATCGTCGCCAAATTGCGCACAATCACCGCTGATTTTTCCCACTCGGCATTCTTCGCCAGTGGATAAAAGCCCGTATATTGGCCCGGCTCACGTATCGAACGTGACACCATGCTGCCGGACGAGATGTGCACATGATCAGCTATGGTCAAATGCCCCAGCACCATCGCCGCGCCGCCGAAAGTACAGTATTTGCCTATGATCGCACTACCCGCCACGCCGACACAGCCGGCCATTGCCGTATGCGCACCGATATGGCAGTTGTGACCGATCTGGATCTGGTTATCCAGCTTGACGCCGTCTTCGAGCACGGTATCCGCCAGTGCGCCACGGTCGATCGAGGTATTGGCACCGATCTCAACATCGTCGCCTATCCTGACCGCGCCAGTCTGCGGAATCTTGATATAGACCCCGCCCTCATTCGCAAAACCGAAGCCATCCGCGCCTATGACTGCGCCGGAATGGATGATGCCACGCGCACCGATCCGGCAGCCAGCCAGAAACGTCACGCGGGGATAAAAATGAGTACCGCTACCGACTCGAGCATCGCGCCCAATAAAACAGCCGGCATCGATCACGCAGCCGTCTTCAATCACTGCGCCCGCCTCGACTGCTACGAATGGCCCGATCGAAGCGCTGGCAGCAATCTGCGCGGTCGGATCGACACTGGCACTCGGATGTATTCCCGCCGGGGCGATATGCGCATGCAACGCGGCAAAGAACTGTGCCGCACGTGCAAAATAGGCATAGGGATTGGCGGTAACGATGCGCGCACCCTGATAATCAGCCGCGACGACCTCGTCGTCTGCGGCAGACAAAATTAAAGCGGCCGCGTGTGTTTGCGCGGCCTGCCCTCTGAACTTGGGATTGGAAAGAAACGTGATGTGCGATGCATCTGCATCGTTTAACGGTGCGATGCCGACAACTTCAATGTCCGCATCGCCTATCAACCGGCCCCCCAAGCGTTCGACTAATTCTCCCAGCCGAGTGCTCATCGTTGCCTTTTTATTTTATTTGCCCAGCGCTTTGATTACTTTATCGGTGATGTCGATACGCGGACTAACGTAAGCCGCTTCCTGCAACACGATATCGTATTTCTCAGCTTCAGCGATTTGTTTGATGACTTTGTTGGTACGCTCAATCGCGCTCGCGGTTTCTTCATTACGACGCTGGTTCAAGTCTTCCTTGAATTCACGTTGCGTACGCTGGAAATCCTTGTCGACATCAGCCAGCTCACGCTGACGTTTGACACGATCCGAATCTGACAATACCGGCGCATCCTTGTCGAACTTATCGGCCAGGTTTTTCAGGCGATTCGCCAGATCCTGCAGTTCTTTTTGCCGCTTGGCAAATTCCTGCTCCAGCTTGACCTGGGCCGCCTTGTACGGTGCCGCTTCGCGGAACACGCGCTCTGTGCTGATAAAGCCGATCCGGGTTTCCTGCGCTTGCACCACGGAAACAAAACACAATCCCGCGACAACGACTGCCACGCCTTTGGAGACTACTGACGATTTAATTAATGACTTCAAAATAATTCTCCGTGTTTCTAATTTCAATACCGAACGCCTATTATGCCTGAAGCGATCAGAAACCTGTACCCAACTGGAATTGGAATGCCTGTGTGCGGTCACGCTCTTGCGGCGTCCCCTCACTCACAGCATTCAATGGCTTACCAAAGCTCAGCTTGAGTGGACCGATAGGCGATACCCAGCTCAAACCAATACCGACCGAGGTTTTCAAGCCGCCGCCACCGCCAAATCCGTCTGCATACACATTACCTGCATCAAAGAAGGTAAACCAGCGCAAGCTACGATCCAGGCCTGAACCCGGGAATGGCATTTGCAATTCCGCATTAAAAATCAAGCGCGCCGAACCACCAAGCGGATCGCCATTGAGAGCCTTGGGTCCGAGAGACGAACTTTCATAACCACGCACCGAACCGATACCACCACCATAGAAATTCTTGAAAATTGGGTAGACTTTACCACCCAGTGCTTTACCGTAGTTGACCTCGCCATTTAATGCAAGCGTCGTGCTGCCATTAAATAAGGGTTGGAAGTACTGCGTCTGATAGGTTGCACGATAATAGTTCGAGTCACCGGCAGGAGAAATTTCAAAGTTAGCACGTTGATAACGCCCTCTGGTTGGCACCAAAGCACTATCACGATTATCCCTTTGCCATGCAGCAGTCAGCGGTATAGCTGACGCAGACGCATCATGCTGCCCGGTCTGGAATGCGCTATTAGGGTCACCAGGATTTGTTACGCCATTAATACTATCGACATAACGTTTGTAAACGTCTGGACTATCGTTGTAATTGGTTAAGCCAGTGTAGGTCTGCACTTCAGTTTGTTCAACACCGGCACCAAAGAATACGGTGTCATATTCGGTAAATGGCACACCAAATTTGATGTTTGCACCCATGGTACGAATACGATAATCACCGGTATTGATGGTAGGTGGACGGGTCGTACGCAGGAACACTTCGTAGCTGCGACTGATACCGTCATCGGTGAAATAAGGATTGGTACTGGACAGTGCAATCGTACGATTCAAACGGCTGGTATTAACGTTGACGCCGACCGTGTTGCCGCTACCAAAGGCATTCGCCTGGTTCACACCGCCGCTCAAGGACAATTTATCAGCACTGGAGAAACCGGCACCCAACATGATGTTACCGGTCGGTTTTTCTGTCACGCCGATATTGACATCAACCTGGTCGGTTTTACCAACCACATCCGGGGTTTCCACCGTTACGTCGTTGAAGTAATCGAGGCGGTCAATACGGTCGCGTGACAGCTTGATTTTTTCACCGTCATACCAGGAATTTTCAAACTGGCGCATTTCACGACGGATGACTTCATCACGCGTCTTGGTATTGCCGCTGATATTGATGTTACGTACATAAACACGTTTGCCCGGATCGATCATCACGGTGAAAGCGACTTCCTTTTTCTCGCGGTCTATCTGTGGATTGGCATTCACGTTCGCGAAGGCATAACCGAAGTTACCCAGGCGATCCGAAATATTTTTGGTGCTGGCCGTCAGCTTCTCGCCGGAGAAAACATCACCTTTTTTCAGTTGCAGCAGCGAAGTCAGTTCCGCTTCACGGCCCAGCATTTCACCTTCCAGCTTGATATCGGAAACAGTGAATTTCTCACCTTCCTTGATATTGATGGTGATGAAAATATCTTTCTTGTCCGGTGTAATCGAAACCTGGGTCGATTCGATTTGCATCTCGATATAACCACGATTCAGGTAGAAAGACTTCAGCGCTTCAATATCGCCTGCCAGCTTCTGTTTCGAATACTGATCTGCTTTCGAATACCAGGTAAACCAGCCCGGGGTACGCAGGGTCAGCAAACTGATCAATTCTTTTTCGCTAAAAGCCTTGTTGCCGATGATATTGATATTCTTGATTCGTGATACATCGCCTTCATCCACGGCGAAGGTAACCGCTACGCGATTACGTTCCAACGGTGTCACGGTGGTCGTAATCTGTACGCCGTACAGGCCACGCGACAGGTATTGACGTTTCAATTCCTGCTCGGCGCGATCCACCAGTGCCTTATCAAAAATACGTGATTCGCCAACGCCGATTTCTTTAAGTGCCTTGGTCAGCTGGTCTTTTTCAAATTCCTTGGTGCCCGTGAATTCGACACTGGCAATCGCCGGACGTTCTTCAACAAAAACCACCAGCACATCACCTTCTACTTCAATCCGCACATCCTTGAAGAAACCGGTCGCATACAGTGCCTTGATCGCTGCCGCACCCTTGTCGTCGGTAAAAGTCTCGCCTACGCGTACCGGCAGGTAGCTGAAAACCGTGCCGGCTTCGGTACGTTGAATACCTTCGACGCGTATGTCCTTGACCGTGAAAGGGTCAGCCGCATGCGCATAGCCTGAGCAGAGGGCAAAGGCGGCAATGGCAATAAGGCGACGGGGAAAGACCGGCAAGGAGTAAGACTCTGAATTAAATTTCATTGGCTATCGTAATGTAATGTACTAGTCAGACCTTGGTCTGGAAAAGGATTGCGTCTTCAGGAAATCAGGCGGTTAATATCGTTAAAGACTGCTACCAGCATCAAGGTCATCAATATTCCTATACCGGCGCGCTGTGCAATTGCACCGAAGCGTTCGGAGACCGGACGACCTGTTAAAACTTCCACAGCATAATACAGCAAAAGCCCCCCATCCAACACTGGGATAGGTAGCAGATTCATCACTCCCAGACTGATGCTGACAAAGGCGATAAAGCTCAAATAACTGATCAAACCGATGCGCGCGGTTTGCCCTGCGTAATCGGCAATCGTAATCGGTCCCGTCACGTTTTTCCACGAGACTTCACCGATAATCATCTTGCCGACCATTTTGATCGTCAAAACGCTGGTATCCCAGGTCTTTTGGACGCCCTTCAGCAAGGCTGCAAATAGCGAATGATGGGCCACTACCATGTCCGGTGCCATCGGCACCTCAACCTTGATGCGTCCAAACACCTGGCCGTCGGCATTCACTTCTTCCGGCACCACGCGCAAGCTGACGGGCTGGCCATTGCGCAGCACATCGACGTTCAGCACCTTCCCCGGCGACGCCCGTACCAGCTCGACCAGGGACAAGCCATCGGCTATGGTTGCGCCATTAACGCTGACGACCCGGTCACCTTGCTGCAAGCCGGCTTTCATTGCCGGTCCGTCAGCGACCACCTGGCCCAGGATCGCCGGTGGCCGTGCCAGGTCTATGCCCAGCTTGCCGAGGAAGTCGCCTTCCAGTTCATTCGCTGAAATGCTGTCCACCGGCAGTGTCACGGTCTGGATGTTTTTTGCATCCGGCGAACCTGGCACCGGTCGTTCGACTTCCAGCCTGACCGGCTGCTTGTTGATGACGGACTGCACCATCTGCCAACGTAGATCATTCCAGATTTGTACTGGCTCGCCGTTGACGGAAGTAACCAGTTCGTTGCCGCGCAAGCCGGCTTCATATGCAACTGATTTTTCGGCTGGGGCACGTAATTTAGGCGCAGGTTCCGGGATGCCATAGCTATACAATCCGGCAAATACCAGGATCGCCAGCAGGAAATTGGCCAATGGACCGGCTGCCACAATCGCAATCCTGCGCCACACCGATTGGCGTGTGAATTCGCGCTTCATATCGGCCGGTGAAATATCGCCGAGGTCATCGTCGCGTGCATCCAGCATCTTGACGTAACCACCCAGCGGCAAGACCGACACTGCCCATTCGGTCTGGTCAGCGCCGAAGCGACGCGAATAAATAACTTTGCCCATGCCCACCGAAAAGCGCAAAACCTTGACGCCGCACCAGCGCGCCACCAGATAATGACCGAGCTCGTGCACAATCACCAGTACACCGAGTACAACGGCAAATGCGAGTATGGTTTGCAGCAGCATCATGATGGTATAAACGAGTTGGCTAATTCACGGGCGCAACGATCTTGCGCAAAGACCGATTCGATATCGGTAATCGCCACCGACGGCATCACATCCATTACACGCGCAATCAACTGGTCTATTGCACGGAAACCGATACGGCTGTCGAGAAATGCCTGCACGGCAATTTCATTCGCGGCGTTCATAATCGCAGGTGCGGAACCCCCTGCCTGCAAAGCATCATACGCCAGTTTCAGGCAGGGAAATCTTAAGAAATCCGGCCTTTCGAAGCTAAGTTGCGCAATTTGAATCAAATCGATAGGTGGCACGCCGGAACTGATGCGTTCCGGGTAAGCCAGCGCATGGGCAATCGGGGTACGCATATCCGGATTGCCAAGCTGCGCCAGCACCGAACCATCGACGTACGACACCATCGAATGCACCACGCTTTGCGGGTGGATCACGACCTCGATCCGCTCCGCCGGCAGATCGAACAGCCAGTGCGCTTCTATGACTTCCAGCCCCTTGTTCATCATGGTGGCGGAATCGACCGAAATCTTGCGTCCCATCACCCATTTCGGATGGGCAACGGCTTCCTGCCAGCTCACCTGGTCCAGGGTATTGACGTCACGTTTAAGGAATGGGCCGCCGGATGCGGTCAACAGGATTTTTTCCACGCCATGCGCCAGCGGCGTACGCTGGCAAGTGGCTGGCATGCACTGGAAAATGGCATTGTGTTCGCTATCGATCGGCATCAGGATCGCGCCGCTGGCGGCCACTGCTTCCATCAGCAAGGGGCCTGACATCACCAGCGCTTCCTTGTTCGCCAACAGCACCCGTTTGCCGGATCGTGCCGCCGCCAGCGTAGGAGCCAGGCCGGCAGCACCGACAATCGCCGCCATCACACTATCGCATTCCGGCGCGCTGGCCACCGCACACAAGGCCGCTTCGCCGTACCCGACCTGCGTGTGCAGGCCTTGCGCATCCAGTAATACCTGCAATTTCTTTGCCGCTTCAGCCGAGCCGACCACCGCGACTTGCGGTTTGAAACGGGCGCATTGCTGCGCCAGCTCTTCGACCTTGCTTTGCGCAGTCAGGGCATAGACCGAATAGCGATCAGGATGACGCGCAATAACATCAAGGGTTGAAACGCCGACTGAACCGGTCGAACCCAGAATCGTGATTTGCTGCATGTCCGCCTTACATCCAATAAGTGATTAGCGCAGCCAGCGGCAAGGTCGGGATCAAGGCATCGATCCGGTCCAGCACACCGCCGTGGCCTGGCAACAGGCTGCTGCTGTCTTTCATACCGGCGCGGCGCTTGAGTTGTGATTCGAACAGGTCACCGACGATACTGGCAGCAACCATCAGGATCAGCACCGCCAGGAAGCCCGGCCAGCCCCATTGCAGGTAAAGCCGCACGGCAAAGGTATCGGCCAGCGCCGGCACCACAATGCTGGCAGCCGCAGCCAGCAAGACCAGGATGCCGCCGCCAATCGCACCTTCCCAGGACTTGCCGGGAGAAATCGAAGGCGCCAGCTTGCGCTTGCCGAACGCCTTACCGCTAAAGTAGGCGCCGATATCGGCAATCCAGACGATCGCCATGATCGAAAACATATACAGCGCGGAATGATTGTAGAGAACCAGCAAGGCAATGAAGGCGCCGAGGATGGCGATGCCGTAAATACCGGTCAACAAACGGTTGGCAAGGCCGCTCATGACGGGCAGGCCGAGGGCCAGCGAAGGCGTCAGGCGCAAGGCCCAGATTGCGACGCACATGGCCGCCAGGAAGACGCTTTGCTTGAAGCTGCCGCTGTAAATCAGCCACGCAAACGCAGCAGTCCACAGCACGGCACCGACGATGGGATTCTTGTTGCCGAACAGGCGCAGGCATTCCCAGGCGGCGGCCGTGAAAAAAGCGACCGTCAACACAGCAAATGCAATAAAGGAACCGGAATAGATCACCAACAGCAGCACTGCCAGTAAAACTACTGCAGTGACGATGCGTGTTTTTAACATTTGGCCACCGGCGATTGCTCGGCCAATTGTGCGCTGGTACGACCGAAACGTCGTTCGCGTTGCTGATAGGAAGCGATAGCCAACTCCAATGCAGCCGCGTCAAAATCCGGCCAGTAAGTATCGGTGAAATACAGCTCTGTGTAAGCCAGTTGCCACAACAGGAAATTGGAAATGCGCTCTTCCCCGCCGGTGCGGATGAAAAGGTCAGGCTCAGGTGCATAAGCCAGCGACAGATAAGGCGCCAGCTGTTCTTCGCTGAAATTACTGCTGCCAGGATTGGCCGCCAGCATTTGATTGACCGCCTGCATGATGTCCCAGCGGCCGCCATAGTTGGCGCAGATGGTCACCGTCAGGCGCGTATTGCCGGCCGTCTTGCGTTCGGCGGCAGAAATCATTTTCTGCAACTTGTCGTCGAAACGACTGAGGTCGCCGACTATCTTCAGGCGTATGCCATTCGCGTGCATCTTCGATACTTCGCGTTCCAGCGCAGTAACGAACAGGCGCATCAGCAGCGACACTTCATCTTCCGGACGGCGCCAGTTTTCCGAGCTGAAAGCAAAGAAAGTCACATATTCGACACCCTGGCGGGCGCAAGCTTCGACGATGCCACGCACTGCTTCCACGCCTTTGACATGGCCGGCTACGCGTGGCATGAAACGCTTGGTGGCCCAGCGCCCGTTGCCATCCATGATGATGGCAATATGACGCGGCACCAGCGAGACTTCCGGCACTACCAGGGTTGAGCTAGGCGACGTCATGGGCGGGCGACCGGCAGCGAAAAGCGGTATGAAGGAATTGAGTACAGACTCAAACCGTCAACACTTCTTTTTCTTTTTCCACGACCAATTTATCGATTTCGATCACGAATTTATCGGTCAGCTTCTGGATTTCATCCTGCGCGCGACGCTCTTCATCTTCCGAGCAGGCTTTTTCCTTGACCAGTTTTTTCAACGATTCGTTCGCGTCGCGGCGGATATTGCGCACGGCAATTTTTGCATCTTCCGCTTCGCTCTTGACCAGTTTGACCATTTCCTTGCGGCGTTCTTCGGTCAATGGCGGGGTCGGTACGCGGATCAATTCACCCTGGGTGGCAGGATTCAAACCGAGATCAGCTTCACGGATAGCCTTCTCGACGACGGCAACCATTTTCTTTTCAAACGGTTGTACGCCGATGGTACGCGCGTCGATCAGTGTCACGTTGGCGACCTGGCTCAAATTGGTTGGATTGCCGTAGTACTCAACCATGACATGGTCGAGTATGCCGGTATGTGCACGGCCGGTACGTACTTTTGCCAGATCAGCCTTCAGAGTCTCTATCGACTTCTGCATCTTTTGATCGGCTGTCTTCTTTGCATCTGCAACAGTCATTACTGTTCTCCTCTTTTACAACGAGTTAAACCTGAATAGAATTTCAGCGGGATTGGTATGTGAATTTATACGTGGACCAGGGTACCTTCGTCTTCGCCCATGACCACGCGCTTGAGCGCGCCCGGCTTAACGATAGAGAATACCTTGATCGGCAGTTTTTGGTCACGGCACAGTGCGAATGCGGTTGCATCCATCACTTGCAGGTGTTTGGAGATCGCTTCGTCGAAAGTAATCGTCGCGTAACGGGTTGCGTCCGGGTCCTTGTTTGGATCTGCGCTATACACGCCATCGACCTTGGTCGCTTTCAGGACGATTTCCGCACCGATTTCGGAACCGCGCAAAGCCGCTGCGGTATCAGTGGTGAAAAACGGATTGCCGGTACCGGCGGCGAAGATTACGATCTTGCCCTCTTCCAGGTACTGCAATGCCTTCGGGCGCACATATGGCTCAACCACCTGTTCGATGGCAATCGCCGACATGACGCGGGCGGTAATGCCGACCTGGCGCATCGCATCAGCCAGTGCCAATGAGTTCATGACGGTTGCCAGCATGCCCATGTAGTCGGCGGTTGCGCGGTCCATACCCTGCGCACCGGGCGCGACGCCACGGAAAATATTGCCGCCACCGATGACGATAGCCAGTTCCACACCCAATTTTGCTACTTCTGACACATCCGCCACCATACGCTCGATAGTGGCACGGTTGATACCGTACGGATCGTCTCCCATTAACGCTTCACCCGAAAGTTTGAGAAGAACGCGTTTATAAGCTGGGGTTGTCATGGGCTGGATTCCTTGTTTTTGTCCGGTTTTTACTGGGATACAGTTCTTACCTGATTTTCAGACTGCATGGCCGGCTCGATAAAAGCCAGCCTATGAAATCTTAATCTGTCAGCTCATCAAAGGATACTTGATGATGCTAAAAAAACGGGCCTTCCGGCCCGATTTTTTTCGCTTACGCCTGTTTTGCTGCGGCTACTTGTGCTGCCACTTCTGCAGCAAAGTCATCCTGCTTCTTCTCGATGCCTTCACCGACCACGAACATCGTGAACGATTTGACGGTCGATTTCGCTTCTTTCAGCATTTGTTCCACGGTTTGCTTGTCGTTCTTGACGAAGGACTGGTTCAACAGGGAAACTTCTTTCAGGTATTTCTGTACCGAACCTTCGATCATCTTGGCGACGATATCAGCCGGCTTGTTCGATTCCGCGGCTTTCAGTTCAGCCACCGAACGCTCTTTGGCGATCAGGTCAGCTGGAACGTTGTCCGACGACAATGCAACTGGTTTCATTGCTGCGATGTGCATCGCTACGTCTTTACCAACTTGTTCGTCTGCACCTTCGAAATCGACCATGACGCCGATACGGGTGCCGTGCAGGTAGGAAGCCAGCTTGCCTGTGGTTTCGAAACGCACGAAACGACGGATCGACATGTTTTCACCGATACGGCCGATCAGGGCAGCGCGGGTTTCTTCTACAGTTTTGCCTTCCAGTGGCAGAGCCGACAAAGCAGCAACGTCAGCAGGATTTTTTTCTGCAACCAGTTTAACCAGGGTATTGGCAAAACCGAGGAAGTCATCATTCTTGGTAACAAAGTCGGTTTCGCAGTTGACTTCGATCAACGCGCCAACATTACCGGATACATATGCTGCGACTACGCCTTCAGCGGTCACGCGGGTAGCTGCTTTCGAAGCTTTGCTGCCGAGTTTGACGCGCAGGATCTCTTCTGCCTTGACCGGATCGCCGTCGGCTTCCGTCAATGCTTTTTTACATTCCATCATCGGCGCATCGGTGAGCGCACGCAGTTCACCAACCATCGCTGCAGTAATAACGGCCATTACAATCTCCTAACAATTGGACGATCAGACGTCCACAATCTTATTACGTTCAAAATGCGCTCGAAAAAAAGGGGCGAACCGCTGTTGCCCCTTTTATTCTGACGCTCAAACCATCAGAGGCAGGGTTTAAGCCTGCTCGCTAACCTCAACGAAGTCGTCGCCGCCTTTGATCGACTCAACCAGGTCGTTGGTCGCGTTTGCGCGGCCTTCGAGGATTGCGTCAGCAACGCCACGAGCGTACAACATGATCGCTTTCGAGGAATCGTCGTTACCCGGGATAACGTAGGTAACGCCTTCTGGCGAGTGGTTGGTATCGACCACACCGATAACCGGGATGCCCAGTTTCGCTGCTTCAGTGATCGCACCTTTGTGGTAACCAACGTCAACCACGAAAATTGCGTCAGGAATGCCGCCCATATCCTTGATACCGCCAATGGATTTTTCCAGCTTGATTTTTTCGCGTTCAAACATCAGCGCTTCTTTTTTGCTGAGTTTTTGTACGGAACCGTCTTCGATCGATGCTTCCATTTCTTTCAAACGCTTGATCGATGTCTTGATCGTTTTGAAGTTGGTCAGCATGCCGCCCAACCAGCGTTGATCAACGTAAGGCATGCCAGCGCGTTGCGCTTCAGCTGCGATGGTTTCACGTGCTTGACGTTTGGTACCTACGAACAGGACGGTGCCACGATTGGACGACAATTGGCGGATGTATTTCATCGCCTCTTGGTACATGCCCATCGTTTTTTCGAGGTTAACGATGTGAATACGGTTGCGATGGCCGAAAATGAAAGGGGCCATCTTTGGGTTCCAGAAGCGTGTTTGGTGACCAAAGTGGACGCCAGCTTCCAGCATTTCGCGCATTGTTACGGACATAATATCTCCAGGGTTAAGGTCTGGAACCCGCTCAGTCACCGTGTTCATTTGGCTGATTTCAGCCCTGAAAACGGCACCCTTTTCGAACGAGTTCGCGATTTACATAAAAGTTTGCTTAAAAGTTAATTCAAGCAAGCCCAAGATTCTACCCTATAACCCTGTCCTGTTTCAAGTGTCACGCCACATTGCTCGGCGAATAAATAGCCGCTCGTCTATAATTCCTCATCAAACAATTTTTCCATGCTGTCATTTCAGCAATTTCCGGCTTCCTATGGGCAATATTTCAATTAAAACTGCAGAAGACATACAAGGCATGCGCGTTGCGGGCCGCCTCGGCTCCGAAGTCCTTGATTACATTACACCTTTCGTCAAACCAGGCGTCACTACCGGAGAGCTGGACCGCCTGTGCCACGAATACATGGTTAATGTACAAGGCACCATCCCGGCCCCGCTGAACTACTGTCCGCCTGGCTATACACCTTACCCTAAAGCCATCTGCACCTCGGTCAACGACGTCATCTGCCACGGCATCCCGGGCGATAAAGTCTTGAAAAACGGCGATGTTGTCAATTTGGACATTACCGTCATCAAGGATGGTTACCACGGCGATACCAGCCGCATGTTCTTTATCGGCGAACCATCCATCCTGGCGCGTCGCCTGACCCAGATCACCTTTGAATGCATGTGGCTGGGCATTGCGAAGATCAAACCCGGCGCGCATTTGGGCGATATCGGCTATGTCATCCAGCAGCATGCGGAAAAAGCCGGCTACAGCGTGGTACGTGAATTCTGCGGCCACGGCATCGGCAAAGTCTTCCATGAAGAACCGCAAGTGCTGCACTATGGCCGTCCCGGCACTCTGGAAAAGCTCGAAGCAGGCATGATCTTTACGGTTGAACCGATGATCAATGCCGGTCGTCGTGAAATCCGTGAAATGGGTGATGGCTGGACCATCAAAACCAAGGATCGCAGCCTGTCCGCCCAATGGGAACATACCGTGCTGGTGACAGAAACCGGTTACGAAATCCTGACCCAGTCGGCTGGCACCCCGCCGCCGCCGGAATTCATCGTGCCACCCGCCGTCACTCCACAAGCCATCAACGCCTGAGCATCCATGCCGTCACTTGCCATCGCATTAAAAGAAGAACTCAAAGCCGAACGAAAAATCGTCATTGATCGTTTTTTACAGGATGGCAAGGCTGAGCAATTGCTGACGCAGTTACGGATCAATGTCGACGCTGCACTCAGCAAAGCATGGATCGCTTTCGACTTGCCTGAGAGTGCCGCGCTGGTCGCAGTCGGCGGTTACGGCCGCGGTGAGCTATTCCCGCACTCCGATGTCGATGTCCTGATCCTGCTGAAGGAAGCACCCAATGCAGCGCTGCAAGCCAAGCTGGAAGAACTGGTGCAGCTATTCTGGGATATCGGCCTCGAAATCGGCCACAGCATACGCACCATAGATGAATGCCTGAACGAGGCGGAAGCCGACATCACGGTACAAACCAGCCTGCTCGAAGCACGCCTGGTCATCGGCAATGCAAGCCAATTCCAGTTACTCAAGGTCCGTTGCAATGCCGCGATGGATCCGCAAGCCTTCTTCCAGGCCAAGACCCTGGAACTGCGCCAGCGCCACGCCAAATACGAAGACACACCTTACAGCCTGGAACCGAATTGCAAGGAAAGCCCGGGTGGTTTGCGCGACCTGCAAGTCATCCTGTGGGTATCGAAAGCAGCCGGGCTCGGCAATTCCTGGCGCGAGCTGGCGGTACAAGGATTGATCACGCCAACCGAAGCACGCCAGCTGACGCAAAAAGAACGTTCGCTCAAGGATGTGCGCATACGCCTGCACATCATTGCGAACCGCCACGAAGATCGCCTTGTATTCGACATCCAGACCGCAATCGCCGAATCGATAGGCTTCAAGACCACCGAAACACGCCGTGCCAGCGAATACCTGATGCAGCGTTACTACCTCGCAGCCAAGGCAGTCACCCAACTGAATGCGATCCTGCTGCAAAACATCGAAGCGCAGCTCTTCCCGCAGATGACTTCGCCGGTCGCGATCAACGAAGACTTCAATGAAGTCAATGGCTTCATCGACATTGCGAACGACGACACCTTCGAAGTGAAACCGTCGACCATGCTGGAAGTATTCCTGCTGCTCTCGCTGCATCCGGAACTCAAAGGCATGACTGCACGCACCTTCCGTTCGCTGTGGAATGCGCGCTTCAAGATAGATAATCAATTCCGCCAGGATCCGGTCAATCGCGCGCTGTTCATGAAAATCCTGCAGGCACCACAAGGCATCACGCATGCGTTGCGCCGCATGAACCAGACCAGCGTGCTGGGACGTTACCTGCCGAACTTCCGCAAGATCGTCGGCCAGATGCAGCATGACCTGTTCCACGTCTATACGGTCGACCAGCACATCATGATGGTGGTGCGCAATGTGCGTCGCTTCATGCTGAGCGAACACGCACACGAATATCCGTTTTGCAGCCAGCTTGCCGCCAACTTCAGCCAGCCGTGGTTGCTGTATATCGCTGCCCTGTTCCACGACATTGCCAAGGGCCGTGGCGGCGACCACTCGGAACTGGGCAAGGAAGATGCGCGCATCTTCTGCGTCGATCACGGCTTGACGGAAGAAGAAACCGAGCTGGTGGTGTTCCTCGTTGAAAACCATTTGATGATGTCGCAGATCGCACAGAAACAAGACCTGTCCGATCCGGAAGTCATCAGCAACTTTGCCAGACTGGTGAAGGACGAACGCCACCTGACCGCCCTGTATTTGTTGACTGTCGCCGACATCCGCGGCACCAGTCCCAAGGTCTGGAATGCCTGGAAAGGCAAGCTGCTGGAAGACCTGTACAACATGACTTTGCGCGCGCTGGGTGGCGATGCGCCATCGGCCGACCGCGAACTCAAGAACCGGCAGGAAGAAGCGCTCAAATCGCTGCGCCTGTATGGCTTGTCGACACATGCACACGAAGCCTTGTGGAAGCAACTCGACGTCGTCTATTTCCTGCGCCATGACGCCGCCGATATCGCCTGGCAAACCCGGACGCTGTACGACAAAATCGACAGCCCGACCCCGGTAGTCAAATGCCGTCTCGCACCGATCGGCGAAGGCTTGCAGGTGACCGTCTACGTCAAGGACCAGCCCGATCTGTTTGCGCGCATCTGCAGCTACTTCGACCGCAAAAACTTCAGCATCCTGGATGCGAAAATCCACACCACCAAACATGGTTATGGTCTCGATACCTTCCTGATTACCGAACCTGCTTTCGCCGACAACTATCGCGACCTGATCAGCCTGATCGAGCATGAATTAACCGAAGTATTGACGGCCCAGCTGGACCTGCCTTCGCCGTGCAAGGGACGCCTGTCGCGCCTGTGCCGTAACTTCCCGGCCACGCCTACAGTCGATTTGCGCCCGGACGAGCGCGGCCGTTACTATCTGCTGACCATTTCCGCGAACGACAGGAATGGCCTGCTGTATTCAGTCGCCAACATCCTGGCAAAATACAAAGTCAACCTGCACACCGCCAAGGTCATGACCCTGGGGGAGCGCGTGGAAGACGTCTTCCTGGTCGATGGCCAGATGCTGGATAATCCGCGCAGCCAGATCCAGCTGGAAACCGATTTGCTGGATGCGCTACGCGTCTAAGCTCATCGGATTGCGGCAGCATCCACTATTCTTTTTAATTTACGATTTACAGAATTGCTCCATCATGAATGAACCTCTCCGCCTTTCCAAACGTATGTCCGAGCTGGGCCTTTGCTCGCGGCGTGAAGCCGACGAATGGATAGCCCGCGGCTGGGTGCGCGTCGATGGCAAGGTCGTCTCTGAACTGGGTAGCAAGGTCTTGCCGACACAACGGGTTACCGTCGAGCGCCAGGCGGCAGCCGAGCAATCGAAACGTGTCACCGTACTCATCAATAAACCAATGGGCTATGTCAGCGGCCAGGCCGAGGATGGCTACAAGCCCGCAGTCGCGCTGGTGAATGCCAGCACGCGCTGGAGCGAAGACCAGGCAGCCACCCAATTCCACCCGACCCAATTGCGCAGCCTGGTACCGGCCGGTCGCTTGGATATCGATTCCGTCGGTTTGCTGGTGTTGACGCAGGATGGCCGCATCGCCAAGCACCTGATCGGCGAAGATACCTCGGTCGAGAAGGAATACCTGGTGCGCGTGCAATACAGCAAACCGGGCAAGTTGCCGGAAGCTGACTTGAAACGCCTGAACCACGGCCTGATGCTGGATGGCAAGAAACTGCTGCCGGCCAAGGTTAAATGGCAAAATGAAGACCAGTTGAGCTTCATCCTGCGCGAAGGCAAGAAACGCCAGATCCGCCGCATGTGCGATATGGTCGGCTTGAAGGTAATCGGCTTGAAGCGGGTGCGCATCGGCAATGTCAAACTCGGCGATTTGCCGGTCGGCCAATGGCGCTACCTGCGCGAAGACGAACAGTTCTGATACAGGGTGGCCATCCACCCTGCTCCCCGCATCGCATGGATTTATTGACAGGAGCCAACACTGTGAATAAATCGCCACTATTCGCGATATTAATTCACTATTAGCCAATTCCTTCCTTGCTCAAACTCCGGATACAGCTGCAAACTAAGCACTGAAATTGCACTATTCAGAAAATGCTGTTGATTTACATTTAAAGCTAACCTCGTTTTAGAACACAAGCCAGATCACCGGGTCGTTGTTTCAACTGAAAACAAAGGGAGTGGATAAATGAAAAAGACTCTATTCGCATTTTCAATGTTGGCGTCGATGGCAGGCGCCACTTATGGCCAAAGCAGCGTCACCGTCTATGGCGTCGTTGATCTGGGCTTGAAGATAGAGAATGCCGGCAACGGCACCGTGACCGGCATCGATAGCGGCAATCAGAGCGTCAGCCGGGTCGGCTTCAAAGGTACCGAAGATCTCGGCAACGGACTGAAGGCAAATTTTGTCCTGGAAGCCGGCTTCAACGCAGACAGTGGCTCGCAAAGTGATGCTACCCGGTTTTTCAACCGGCAATCCTATGTCAGCCTGGCCGGTGGCTTTGGCGAAGTAAAGCTGGGCCGGGTCCAGACCATGGTCTTCACCAACTCTGCCGTATTCGATCCTTTTGCAGACACCCTGGCCGGTGATTCCGTGCGTATCTTCAACTACGGCGGCAACCGCATCGACAATACCGTCAACTACAGCTTTGCCGCCAAGAACGGCATCAACGGCCAGGCCGCATATAGCTTCGGCGAGGTCGCCGGCAATACCAGCGCCAGTCGCACGGTGGCCGGCGCCATCGGCTATGCATCCGGTCCGCTCGCTACAGTATTGACCTATCAGGACACCAAGGACGTAACAGGCAATGATAGCGCCAAGACGACGCTGATCGGTGGTAACTACAACTTCGGTTTGCTGCAACCCTTTATCGCCTATGCCGTCAACAAAGGCTTCGGTACGCTGGATACGCGTGATGCCTTGCTTGGTCTTAAGATCAATTTAACCAGTGCCGACACCATCATGACTTCCTATATGCAAAAGCGTGACAAGGTCATCGACAATGCCGATGCGAAGCAAATCGCCATCGGCTACACCCACAATCTATCCGTACGCACCAATTTGTATACCAGCTGGGCGCGCCTGAGCAACGATGACAATGCAGCATACCGGGTGACCTCAGCCGGCAAGACCGACAAGCTGTTCAACATCGGTATCCGGCACAAGTTTTAGTCCGAGAAATAGTTCAAATGAAAAAGGGCGACATCCGGTCGCCCTTTTTTACGTCTATCTTTTAATGCATTTCAATCGTCGTCGTTCGGATCGAGGTCCGGAAACAGGATATCGACGTAACCGAATTGCGATAAGTCAGTTATCCGCATTGGATACAGGATGCCATCCAGGTGGTCGCATTCATGCTGCACCACGCGGGCATGGAAGCCGTCAGCATCACGACTGATCACATTGCCATACTGGTCAAAACCGTCATAGTGCAAGGCGCTGAAACGCGGCACCACACCACGCAAGCCCGGCACCGACAAACAACCTTCCCAACCATCCTCCATCTCTGCCGACAACGGTCGCAGCTTGGGATTGATCAACACGGTTTCCGGCACCGGCGGCGCATCCGGGTAACGCGTGTTTTGCTTGAAACCGTATATCACGAGTCGCAGGTTCACACCGATTTGCGGCGCAGCCAAACCCGCACCATTCGCCGCATGCATGGTGTCAAACATGTCCTCAATCAGCGCGTCGAGTTCGGGCGTACCGAATTCCTTGACCGGCTCCGCCACGCGCAACAAGCGCGGGTCACCCATCTTCAAAATTTCTCTTACGGTCATTTCAATGTCTTCAGATATTCAGTGAAACCTGCACCGGTTTCAGGATGCTTAAGACCCATCGCCACCATTGCCTTCAGGTAGCCCAGCTTGGAACCGCAGTCATAACGCTGGCCGTTGTAACGATAAGCCAGCACCTTCTCGGCCTGCATCAACGCAGCTATGCCGTCCGTTAATTGTATTTCACCGCCGGCACCTTTGCCGATCGTTTCCAGATAATCGAAAATCTTGTTGCTCAGCACATAGCGCCCAACCACGGCCAGCGTCGATGGTGCGACATCTGGCTGCGGTTTTTCCACAATCGCATTCACCAGCTCCAGTTGCGGCTGGTATGCAGTCGCACTGACGATGCCGTATTGCTTCGTTTCGGCGCGCGGCACATCCTGTACCGCGAGTATGCTGTGGCCTTCGCGCTGGAACACATCCGTCATCTGCGCCAGCACCGGTTTGACGCCTTCATCGGTATCCATGAAGTCATCCGCCAGCAACACGGCAAACGGATCGTTACCGATCACCGGACGTGCGCACAGGACGGCATGACCGAGACCCAGTGGCGCCGACTGGCGTATATAGATGCAATTGATATTCTTGGGAATGACGTTACGCACCAGCTCCAGCAAGGCATTCTTGTTGGCGGCTTCCAGCTCGGCTTCCAGTTCATAAGCGGTATCGAAATGATCTTCAATCGCGCGCTTGTTACGGCCGGTAATGAAGACCATATCCGTAATCCCGGCCGCCACCGCTTCTTCCACCGCATACTGAATCAAAGGCTTGTCAACGACTGGCAGCATTTCTTTTGGTTGCGCCTTGGTAGCTGGCAGGAAACGGCTGCCGAGGCCTGCGACGGGGAAAACGGCTTTTCTAATTTTACTCATGGGTATCCAGTAATTGCAGCAATGCAGATTCATCAAGTATGGTGATGCCTAACTCCTCAGCCTTCGCCAGTTTGCTACCGGCGTCGGCACCCGCTACGACATAGCTGGTTTTCTTGGAGACGGAACCGGCAACCTTGCCGCCTGCCGCCTCAATTTTTTCAGCAGCCTGGTCGCGACTGAGCGTAGGCAAGGTTCCGGTCAGGACAAACGTCTTCCCGGCAAAGGGCTTGGGCTTGTTCTCCACCACGTGTTCGGGCCATCTGACACCCGCCGCCTGCAATTGTTCAATCAGTTCCATATTCAGCGGATCGCTGAGGAAGCTCCTGATCGATTGCGCGACCACCGGACCGATATCTGCCACTTCCAGCAACTGCTCTTCTGATGCCTGCAATAGCGCTTCCAGATTGCCAAAATGACGCGCCAGTTCCTTCGCCGTCGCTTCACCGACATGGCGTATGCCCAGTGCATAAATGAAACGTGCCAGCGTCGTCGACTTGGATTTTTCCAGCGCGGCCATCACGTTTTGCGCCGACTTGTCGGCCATGCGATCCAGTTCGGCCAGCGCACGGAAACCCAGCTTGTATAAATCCGCGGCGGTAGTAATGATGTGCTTGTCGACCAATTGCTCGACCAGCTGATCACCCAGGCCTTCCACATCCATCGCACGACGTGAAACAAAATGGAGCAAGCCACCCTTGCGTTGTGCCGCACACTTCACCCAGCCACCGGAGCAACGTGCAATCGCTTCATCTTCCAGCTTCACGATAGGCGAATTGCATACCGGACAGTTAGTCGGCATCACAAAAGGCTGTGCATCGACCGGACGTTTTTCCGGCACATAGGCGACCACTTCAGGAATCACATCGCCGGCACGACGCACGATGACGGTATCGCCGATCTGGATATCCTTGCGCCGCACTTCATCTTCATTGTGCAGCGTCGCATTCGTTACCGTCACACCGCCCACCAGCACCGGTGCCAAGCGTGCCACCGGCGTGATGGCGCCGGTACGCCCGACCTGCACTTCTATCCCCTGCACTGTCGTCAGTGCTTCTTCCGCCGGGAATTTATGGGCGATCGCATAGCGTGGTGCACGTGACACGAAGCCGAGTTGCTGCTGTTGCTCGACACGGTTGACTTTATAAACGACACCATCGATTTCATATGGCAGCGTCGGACGCTTTTGCCCGACCGCCTTATAAAACTCCAGCAAACCGGCCGCGCCCTTGACCACCGCGCGTTCCGCACATACCGGCAAACCAAGCTCTGCATACCAATCCAGCAAGGCTGAATGGGAAGGCGGCATTTCTGCACCTTCCAGCATGCCTATGCCGTAAGCGAAGAAACGCAAGGTACGTTGGGCGGTAATACGTGAATCAAGCTGGCGCAAGCTGCCTGCCGCCGCGTTACGCGGATTGGCGAACTCCTTGCCGCCGGCATCGCGCTGGCGCGCATTCAGCTTCGCCAGGTCGGCCTTGTACATCATCACTTCGCCCCGCACATCCAGCACCTTGGGCGGTGTCGCCGTATGCAGGCGTAATGGAATTGCACGCACCGTGCGAATATTCGTCGTTACGTTTTCACCCGTCGCACCGTCGCCGCGGGTCGCCGCTTCAACCAGGATGCCGTCTTCATAGCGCAGATTGATCGCGAGGCCGTCGAACTTCAGTTCGGTGGCATATTCAATTTCCGTGCTGTTCAAGCCGTCGCTGACACGCTTGTCGAAAGCGATGATGTCTTCATCTTCAAAGCCATTACCGAGCGATAGCATGGGTACCGAATGCGTGACTTGCGGAAAGGCCGACAAGGCCAGCGCACCGACCCTTTGTGTCGGCGAATCAAATACCAGCAGCTCGGGATGGGACGTCTCCAGCGCTTGCAACTCGCGAAACAGCTTGTCGTATTCGGCGTCGGGGATCGATGGATTATCGAGGACGTGATAAGAGTAATTGTGGCGATTCAGTTCATCGCGTAACCATGCTGCGCGTGCCGCCGGATTGCTGGCGTCCGGCTCCTCCGGCGTCGCGTTTGCATCTGCTTGCGATGCCGTAGAAAACAAATCCGGCTGCATAATTTTTTAATTGAATAAGCGCAATGCCCGGGTGGAACCTGCAGGGATATCTGCCGCTTCCATGTCGGCATAGAACACTTCGAGTTGACCGGAAATTTCATTCAGCGACGCATCGGACAAAGGCTGGTTGCCATCATCCACTACCGTGCCATCCAGACGCGCCGCCAGGGAACGCGCACATGCCGTCATCGCACCGAAGCCGTCACGTGCAGGCGACACGACAGGAACGTCCAGCAGCAAAGTCAGGCGACTGGTGGTTTCTTCCGCCAGCGTGACATTGGTCGACAGCGAGAACAGGACGCCACCATCGCCATCCGGCATCACCAGGCGGCCTTCCGGACGCACGTCGAAACCCTGGCGTTCCAGTGCCGCCAGCAAAGTCGTCACCGACCATGGCGCACCATTGGTATGTACATTCACACTCAGCTTGGCATCGTATTCGGTGACGAAATGGTGTAGCGAACGCGCGGTCACCATCACTTCAGCCATGTCCGGCACATCCGGATCGGCATCGAAATCATCGGCAATCTGGCGTAGACGCATCACGAATTCGGAATACTCGAGTTCATTGAGCGCATTGCTGCGGTTCGCCAGTTGTACACCCGCCATCAGCGATTTATAGATACCGCCATGCGTAATCGCTTCCCAGCCGCCATCAATATGCTGGCCGGCAAAATGCACCGGCTTGCTGCCGACATGACGCAAGGATTGCAAGGCCGGCAGGATTTTCTCGCCACGCAATTGCGTGGTCAGTGCCAGCGGAATCGTGCAATCGATCAGGTAATCGACCGGCAATTCCTTTTCCTCTATCGGTTGCACGAAATCAACCGGTGCATCGAGTTCAGCTTCCGCGTGCGGAGCAGCCGTGTCCTGCTGGACCGGTGCGACGTCGTCGTAGGGATTTTCGGAGAAAGTCGGTTCATGGCGTTCGCCATCGATCGAAGGCTCCAGTCGCTCTTCGCGCGACTCACGCCCCTCCGGCGCCATCAGCACATCATCGTGCGACGAAGAAAAAGCACGTTCCACGCTTTTCTTGGCCTTGTGTTCCTGCCACTTATTGTAGGAAATGACACCGACAACTATCACGCCGCCGATGACAAACAAGCTGGTTTGGAGATCGTTCATGCTGCACCTGCTGTTGGAAGGGATTGCAGGGAGAATCTGTTTGCGCCCGCGCTAAACGCGTCGTAGGCAAGTCGAAAAAAAGCGGATAGGGTCATAAAAATCCAAAAGTTGGACGGCCGTCGGCTTATCCATCCACAACGCGCGCCTGCAAAGAGTGGCGACCAGCGTCAGGGACAAGCTTGCGACCCATGTGCCAAGGCACTCAGGTTAATTTTAGCGAGTTGGCTTGTCAAGCCAAGCCACTCTCTGAAAAACATACGGGAAAGCATCACTCACCGACTGCATCGCCGTCGAATCGTTCCCGTCCTAGCTATTTCATTCATGCACTGACAGCGCTTGCTCAGGCAGTTTGTGCTTCCGCAGCAAAATCCGCCGCCGATTCCATATCGACCGCCACAATCCGCGACACGCCCTGCTCCTGCATCGTCACACCAATCAGTTGCTGTGCCATTTCCATCGCAATCTTGTTATGCGAAATAAACAGGAACTGTGTATGTGCCGACATGCGTTTCACCATATTGCAGAAACGTTCGGTATTCGCATCATCCAGCGGCGCATCGACCTCATCGAGCAGACAGAACGGTGCCGGATTCAGCTGGAACATTGAGAATACCAGTGCCGTTGCCGTCAAGGCCTTCTCACCACCCGACAGCAAGTGGATGGTTGCATTCTTTTTGCCTGGTGGCTGCGCCATTACCTGCACGCCGGAGTCGAGGATCTCTTCGCCGGTCATGGTCAGTTTGGCCTGCCCGCCACCGAACAGGATAGGGAACAATTCGCCGAAATGATGGTTCACCTTGTCGAAGGTATCCTGCAGCAAATCGCGGGTTTCCTTGTCGATCTTGGTGATGGCGTCCTGCAGCGTATTGATCGCTTCGGTCAGGTCGGCATTTTGCGCATCGAGGAAGTTTTTGCGTTCCGATGCGGTCGCCAGTTCATCCAGCGCCGCCAGGTTGACTGCACCCAGCGCGGCAATCGCATTCGTCAGGCGTGTTACTTCGCCTTGCAGATAGGATGGACGCATATCGCCATTCAGCTTCTCTGCCAACGCCGCTTCATCCGCTTCTGCTTCCAGCAATTGCTGCGCGTACTGTTCCTGGTTCAGGCGTGCCGCCTGTTCCTTCAACTGCAATTCGGTAATGCGGTCACGTTGCGGTTGCAGGCTGCGCTCTGCCTGCATGCGCGCTTCATCATGCCCACGCAATTGCTGCGTCAACTGATCCAGTTCGTGACGTGCATCGGCCAGCGCACGTTCCTGTTCGCTGCGCGTATCCAGCAAGGTTTGCAAACCGGCTTGTGCCGCCTGGTCATCCAGGCTTTCCAGTTCCAGACTGCCCTGCTGCATATTCGCAAACAGTTGTGCCGCCTGCTCCAGTGCGGTGGCAATACTGCGCTTCAATTCTTCAATCTTGTTGCGCTGTGATTTCTCGGCAAACGCGGTTTCCTGTGCCGCACGCTCCAGATCACGCGCACGTTGACGCGCGTCATTGAGTTGCTGTTCCTTGTTCAGGTAGTCGGTCTGGCCTTCTTCGTGCGTTTCCTGCAACTCGCCCAGATCGGCATCCAGCTGCTCGAACTTCGCTTCCGATTCCGCCTTGACTTGCTGCTGCTCGGCTTCCTGCATCGCGATCTCTTCCAGGTCGGTCGCGATCTGCGTGCTGCGCTGGTTGAAGCGCTCCTGCACTTCGGACAGCTTCATCACATCGATTTGCAAACCATGCACGGCTTGCGTCAATGTATTCACACGTAGCCGGATTTCCTGCAGGCGTTGCGTCGCTTGCGTCACTGCTGATTCGGAACGGATCGAACGCGATTTCGCTTCGTCCGCCAGCATGTGCTGCGCACGCAATTGCTTGGTGATGTTTTCGATTTCCTGCTGGCGTGCCAACATGCCATCCTGCTCCGAGTCGGACGCATAAAAGCGCACGCTGGTTTTGCTGATGACATGGCCTTGACGGGTGACAAAGTAGGCACCGACCGGCAGTTTATTGCGATCGACAAAAGCCGCTGCCGTGTCGTCCGCGATATAGACGTTATGTAACCAATCCTGCATCAATGCGCGCAGGCCCGGATCGTTCAATTGCAGCAGGTTCAGGAAAGGCTTGAGGCCGGCGGGTGTTTCCGCTGCTTCCGACGCGGTCGCATTTGGCGTGAACAAGGCCAGCTTGGCTGGTGGTGCATCGTTGAAGAAGGCTTTGGCCCAATCCAGATTCGACATTTCCAGCGCCGACGTCCGTTCGCGCAAGACCGATTCCAGTGCGGTTTCCCAACCCTGGTCGATTTGCAGCTTTTGCCACAGGCGCGGCAGTTCGCCCAATTCATGCTTTTGCAACCACGGCTGTACCTTGCCCTGGGTCTGTACGTTTTCCTGCAACTGCTTCAAGGCAGCCAGGCGTGCTTCCAGCTGCGCATTGTTCGCAGTTTCGGTATTGACTTGTTCTTGCGCAGTGCGGCGTTCTTCTTCCAGCTTCGGCAATTGCTCTTGCGCGACTTCGAGTTGCTCGGTCGCTTCTTCCAGCGTTACCTGCTTCTCTTCCAGTTGCATCTTCAGGTTGGCCAGATGCGTGGTATCCGGCAGGTTCAAGCCCTGCTTTTCCTGCTGCAGGCGTTCACGCCGTACCGTCAGCCCGGACAAGATATTCGACGCGTTACGTTGATGCGCCGATTCCAGTTCGATCTGCTGTTGCGCCTGCATGATCTTGCCGCGCGACTCGGTGGTTTTCAGTTGCGCTTCGCGCCATGCCTGTTCCAGTGCCGGCAAGCGATCGTTCTCGCGTTGCGCCGCTTCCTGTGCCTGCTCAACGCGCATGGATTGCTCTTCCAGATGCATTTCGGCTTCGACCAGGTCATCCTGGAATTGCGTGCCCTGGCGTTGCCACTGGTCACGCTGCGCAGTCAATGAATTCAGTTGCGATTGCAGGCGGGTACGCGATTCGATCACGAATTTGATTTGCGCTTCCAGGCTGCCGATTTCGGAATTGGTCTGATACAGATGGCCTTGCGCCTGATGCATGCGATCGCCGGCGGCATAGTGCGCCTGACGCATATGCTCGAGTTCGGTTTCGACGTGACGCAGTTTGGCAGTTTGTTCTTCCAGGTCGACTTGTGCTTTTTCGATATCGCGGAAGAATTTTTCCTGTTCGTTTTTCGCTTCGGTTTTACGCAGCAGCCACAGCAGTTTTTGCTTTTCGTCCTGGTCGGCTTGCAGCTCGTGGAATTTTTGCGCAACCGCAGCCTGGCTTTGCAGCTTTTCCAGGTTGGCATTCAACTCGCGCAGGATATCCTCGACACGCAAAAGGTTTTCGCGGGTGTCTTGCAGGCGGTTTTCGGTTTCGCGGCGGCGTTCCTTGTACTTCGAGACGCCGGCGGCTTCTTCCAAAAAGATACGCAACTCTTCCGGACGCGCTTCGATGATGCGCGAAATCATGCCCTGCCCGATGATCGCGTAAGCGCGTGGACCGAGGCCGGTACCAAGGAAGATATCCTGGATATCACGGCGGCGTACCGCCTGGTTATTGATGTAGTAGGTAGACGTACCGTCGCGTGTCAGCGTGCGCTTGACCGCGATTTCGGCATACTGGCTCCACTGCCCGGCAGCCTTGCCGTCACCATTGTCGAATACCAGCTCGACCGAGGAGCGACCGGCCGGTTTGCGGTTGGTTGTGCCGTTAAAAATAACGTCCTGCATCGACTCGCCGCGCAGCTCGGAAGCCTTGGATTCACCCAAAACCCAGCGCACAGCATCGATGATATTGGACTTGCCGCAGCCATTCGGGCCGACGACCCCGACCAATTGACCCGGCACCTGGAAATTCGTCGGATCAACAAAAGACTTGAATCCCGATAATTTAATGGAAGTTAGACGCACGTTATCGACCGTTCCTAGAATATGCTGCTTAAATTTAATATCCAGCCAATATGGCGGAGGCGGCAAAAGAGGCCGTAAAAGGGGCTAATCATAGCATTTGGCACAACGATTCCAAGCATTTGGAGCAAGACTTTACGCATGCAGCGGTTCTGTCGCCATGGGCGGTATAATGTTGCCACTTTGAACCTCGTGTGAATTTACATTCCACCCGAACACTAACCGCACATTTTCCGTCCTCTGCCGTGAATCCACTTCTTAACCAGCTCCAACCCTATCCATTCGAAAAACTGAAGCAATTGTTTGCAAGTGTGACGCCGAACGCTGCTTATCGCCCTATCAGCCTCGGCATCGGCGAACCCAAGCATCCGACTCCGGCTTTCATACAGAAAGCACTGGCGGATAACCTCGATGGTCTGGCGACTTATCCGACCACGGCCGGCACCGACGCCTTACGCGCGACCATCGCCGGCTGGCTGGAGCGTCGTTATAACTTGCCGAAACTGAATCCGGCCACGCAAGTACTGCCGGTCAATGGTTCGCGCGAAGCATTGTTTGCCCTGGCGCAAACCGTGATCGATCCGAGCAAACAGGCGCTGGTGGTCTGCCCTAACCCGCTGTACCAAATCTATGAAGGTGCCGCCTATCTGGCCGGTGCCGAGCCTTATTTCGTCAATTGCGATCCGGCGCGCAACTTTGCCCCTGACTTTGCCAGCGTTCCACCCGAAGTCTGGGCGCGTGTGCAACTGGTGTACATCTGCTCGCCCGGCAATCCGGCCGGCGCGGTACTGACGCTGGACGACTGGGCAGAATTATTTGCATTGTCGGATCGTTATGGCTTTGTGATCGCCGCCGATGAATGCTATTCGGAAATTTATTTCAAGGCGGAAGCGCCACTCGGCGGTCTGGAAGCGGCACACAAGCTGGGACGTGAAGGTTATCCGCGCCTGATCGGCTTTTCCAGCCTGTCCAAACGCTCCAACGTACCAGGCATGCGCTCCGGCTTTGTCGCCGGCGATGCCAACATCATCAAGAGCTTCCTGCTGTATCGCACCTACCACGGCAGTGCGATGAGCCCTTCCGTGCAAAGCGCGTCGATTGCCGCCTGGAACGATGAACAGCATGTGATTGAAAACCGCGAAAAATACGTCAAAAAATTCAAGCAAGTCACCCCCTTGCTGCAGGAAGTCATGGACGTCTCGCTGCCGGACGCCGGTTTCTACCTGTGGGCCCGGGTCGACAAACTGGTCGATATCAGCGATGTTGAATTCGCGAAGCGCCTCTATGCCGAATATAATGTCACGGTATTGCCGGGCAGCTATCTGGGCCGCGAAGCACATGGCATCAATCCGGGCCAGAACCGTATCCGCATGGCACTGGTGGCCGAGGTCGACGAATGCCTCGAAGCCGCGCAACGCATAGTCGAATTCGCCAGGAAACTATCCAGTATTGCCACTTAATTTAATCCTGCTTAATCCTAGTAATCATTTCTTTCAACTGACAAGACCATCAAATGACTCAACAACTCGAACAGATCATCGACCAAGCCTGGGAAAACCGTGCCGATTTCTCCCCTAAAAATGCACCTGCCGACGTCCGCAATGCGGTCGCGCAAGTCATCGCCCAACTGAACGAAGGCACACTGCGCGTCGCGCAAAAAGACAGCGGCGCATGGGTTGTGAATCAATGGGTCAAGAAAGCGGTATTGCTGTCCTTCCGCCTGGAAGACAACATCACCATGCCATCCGGCGACCACATGCAGTTCTACGACAAGGTCCCAACCAAGTTCGCCAACTACACCGCTGAAGATTTCGCCAAAGGCGGCTTCCGCGTGGTGCCACCTGCAGTTGCCCGTCACGGCAGCTTCATCGGCAAAAACGTGGTCATGATGCCTTCCTTCGTCAACATCGGCGCATACGTTGATGAAGGCTCGATGGTCGACGCATGGGCAACTGTCGGCTCCTGCGCACAAATCGGTAAAAACGTGCACTTGTCCGGCGGCGTCGGTATCGGTGGCGTACTGGAACCGATGCAAGCGAACCCGACCATCATCGAAGACAACTGCTTCATCGGTGCCCGTTCGGAGATCGTCGAAGGCGTCATCGTCGAAGAAAACTCGGTTATCTCGATGGGTGTCTACATCGGCCAATCGACCAAGATTTATGACCGCGCCACCGGCGAAGTCACTTACGGCCGCATCCCTGCCGGTTCCGTCGTGGTATCCGGCAACCTGCCATCCGCTGATGGCAAATACAGCCTGTACTGCGCAGTGATCGTCAAACGTGTCGATGCAAAAACCCGCGCAAAAACCGGCATCAATGAATTGCTGCGCGACTAATCAGTAGTACTGCAACACGCGTTTTCATTTACCTGAATCGGGACAGCTATGGCAATGGATAGATTATTCCTTCTGATGAAGGAAAAAGCAGCATCTGACCTGTTTATTGCAGTCAACTCGCCTATCCATATCAAGATCAACGGCAATCTGGTACCTATCAACCAGCAAAAGCTGGACCAGAATGCCGTGATGAGCTTGTTGGCCGAAGTTGTCCCGCCAGCCAAGCTGGAAGAGCTGGAACGTGAGAACGAACTCAATATCGGCATACCGGTAACAGGTGTCGGCAGTTTCCGCTTATCGGCGTTCCGCCAGCGCGGCAGTATTTCCGCCGTGCTGCGTTATATACCGGGAGAAATCCCGGCGCTGAACAGCCTCGCACTGCCACCCATCCTGGCCGATATGATCATGGAAAAGCGTGGTTTGCTGCTGGTGGTCGGTTCGACCGGCTCCGGCAAGTCGACCACGATTGCCGCCATGCTCGATCATCGCAATACCATCGCCACCGGCCATATCCTGACGCTGGAAGATCCGATTGAATTCCTGTTCAAGAACAAGAAATCCATCGTCAACCAGCGCGAGATCGGCAGCGATGCCAGTGATTTGCCTATCGCATTGAAGAATGCCTTGCGCCAGGCACCGGACTGCATCCTGATCGGCGAAATACGCGACAAGGAAACCATGTCGGCCGCGCTGGCCTACGCGCAATCCGGCCACCTGGTGGTGGCAACACTGCATGCGAACAATAGCTACCAGGCGTTGACGCGCATCATCAATTTCTATCCGATAGAAAACCGGCAATCGCTGCTCGCCGATTTATCGTCGACCTTGCGTGCGATTGTGTCGCAGCGCCTGATCGGCGCCATCGATGGTCGTCGCCGTGCCGCCGTTGAAGTGCTGTTGAACACGCGCCATATTGCCGAACTGATAGAGCAAGGTGAAATTGCCCTGATCAAGGAAGCGATAGAAAAGAGTTTGTCGCCAGGTTCGCAAACCTTCGAGCAGGCCTTGATGCAATTGATCAAGGATGGCATCGTGACACAGGACGAGGCACTGGCGCATGCCGACTCGGCCAGCAATTTATTCTGGTTGCTGAACAACTCCGCGCAAACCGTTCAGGAAGAAGCACCAGAGCAGGAAGAAGCAAGTTTTACCGAATTTACCCTGAAGATGTAGACATGACGATTACCCTATACGGCATACCTAATTGCGACACCGTCAAAAAAGCCCGCACCTGGCTCAGCGACAATGGCATCGACTTTGTATTCCATGACTTCAAGAAAGACGGCATCAACGCCGACCTGATCAAGACCTGGTTACGCGACGTCCCATGGGATGTGCTGGTCAATCGCAAGGGTACGACCTGGCGCAAGCTGCCGGATGAGCGCAAGGCGGCGATTAGCGATAACGCCAGCGCAACGGCACTCATGCTGGAATCACCATCCGTCATCAAGCGCCCGGTTCTGTTCAAGGACAAGAAATCCAGCGTCGGCTTTTCCGATGAACTTTATCAACAAATTTTCCAAGATTAATTTATGAGCAAAACGCTCGCACTGACCGAAGAACTGATCGCACTTTCCTCCGTTACACCGGAAGACAAAGGCTGCCAATCGCGCCTGATCGAATTGCTGGAACCGCTGGGCTTCGTTTGCGAAACCATAGAGTCGGATGGCGTGACCAATCTGTGGGCACGCAAGGGTACAACGCAGCCACTGCTGGTATTTGCCGGTCATACCGACGTCGTGCCTACCGGCCCGCTGGAACAATGGACCTCGCCGCCTTTCGTCCCGACGCAACGCGAAGGCAAGCTGTACGGCCGTGGCGCAGCGGATATGAAAACCTCGATCGCCGCGATGGTCGTCGCCGCCGAAGAATTCGTACAGGCACACCCTGCGCATAAAGGCTCGATCGGCTTCCTCATCACCAGCGATGAAGAAGGCCCTGCGACCGATGGCACCGTGATCGTCTGTAATGCCTTGAAGGCACGCGGCGAGCAACTCGACTACTGCGTGGTGGGTGAACCGACTTCATCCGATGTATTGGGCGATACCATCAAGAATGGTCGCCGCGGCAGCATGTCCGGCAAGCTCACCGTCAAGGGTATACAAGGCCATATCGCTTACCCGCAATTGGCGCGCAATCCTATCCACCAATGCGCACCTGCATTGGCGGAACTGGTCGCCGAAAAGTGGGATGACGGCAATGAATACTATCTGCCGACTTCATGGCAGGTTTCAAACATCCACGGTGGTGCCGGTGCATCGAATGTTATCCCGGGCAATGTCGTCATCGATTTCAACTTCCGCTTCTGCACCGCCAGCACGGTAGACGGCTTGCAAAAACGCGTGCATGCGATCCTCGACAAACATGGCCTCGAATATGATTTGAAATGGTCTATCAGCGGCCATCCCTTCCTCACGCCGAAAGGTACACTGAGCGATGCGATGAGCGATGCGATCAAATCCGAAACCGGCGTGACGACAGAATTGTCGACCACCGGCGGCACCTCGGATGGTCGCTTCATTGCGCAGATCTGCCCGCAAGTCGTCGAATTCGGGCCACCGAATGGCAGCATCCACAAAATCGATGAGCACATCGAAGTCCGCTTCATCGATCCGCTGAAAAACATCTATCGCCGCACAATGGAAAACCTGTTGCTCTAAATTTACATCCGGCTGATCGCCGAACACCCACCTGATTGCAGCAGCTTTGCATCAGGCATCATCCTTTCACTTTGCTGCACAGAACCATGCCTATCAAGCCTAACGAACTCTCTACCATTCGCGACCTGCTGCGTTACGCAGTGACCCGCTTCAACACCGCGAAGCTCTTCTTCGGCCATGGCAGCACCAATGCACTGGATGAAGCGGCTTACCTGATCCTGCATACGCTCAAGTTGCCGCTGGATAAACTCGATCCTTTCTTCGATGCGCGTTTGCTGCAGGAAGAAGTCGATGCGGTCTTGCGCGTCATCGAACAACGTGCTGACGAACGCCTGCCAGCCGCCTACATCACCAATGAAGGCTGGCTAGGTGGTTACCGTTTCTATGTCGATGAACGTGTGATCGTGCCGCGTTCCTTCATCGCCGAACTGATCCCTGAACAATTCTCGCCATGGGTCAGTAATCCGGACAAAGTGAACAACATCCTCGAACTCTGCACCGGTTCCGGCTGCCTGCCTATCATGCTGGCCGATGCCTTCCCGAATGCACATGTTGACGCGGTCGATATCTCCACCGATGCGCTGGAAGTTGCGAAGCGCAATGTCGAAGAATATGAACTGGGCCACCGCATCAATCTGATCGAATCGGATTTGTATGCGAATGTGCCGGAATATAAATTCGACCTCATCATCACCAATCCGCCTTACGTCAACTCTGGCTCGATGGATAAGCTGCCACCGGAATATTTGCGTGAACCGCAAATCGCATTGGCAGGTGGTACCGACGGCATGGACCTGGTGCGCAAGATCGTTGCCGGTGCCGGTCAACGCCTGACACCAAATGGTTTGCTGATGGTCGAAATCGGTAATGAACGTGAATTCGCGGAAGCAGCTTTCCCTGACCTGAACCTGACCTGGCTCACTACCAGTGCCGGCGACGATATGGTGTTCCTGATCACAGCAGATCAATTGCAATAAAGTCGTGTTCGTCGACATCGCATGATGCCGGCTCAGTAATCCGGCAGGCCGGCAGCCTGCCCCGCCACTCGTGTGTATTCCCGTGAATACCACCAGTCGCGATTTCGCCTGGCAACAATGCCTGGCATTTTTAATCATTCTTTAAAGAAGCAAAGCCGCTGGCGCAAAGATATACATGGCGCCGTCGGCTTACAAACCACATGATTCGTTTTCAGCAAGTTTCCCTCATGCGCGGCATCAAGCCGCTTCTCGACAACGTCGATGTCACGCTCAACCCCGGCGACAAAATCGGCCTGATCGGAGCCAACGGTGCGGGTAAATCCAGCCTGTTCGGCTTGCTGCGCGGTGAACTGCACGCCGACCTCGGCACCATCGACTTCCCATCCAAATGGCGCGTCGCGTATGTAGCGCAGGAAACCCCGCCACTGGAACGCTCGGCTATCGACTATGCAATTGACGGCGACGTCACCTTGCGTCGCCTGGAAGAAGAACTCGCCTTCCTCGAAAGCGAACCCGACACGCTGGACAATGGCGTACTGATCGGTGAGCTGTATAGTGCGCTGGCCGATGCCGATGCCTACACCGTACGTTCACGCGCCGAACAATTACTGCTGGGCCTGGGCTTCACCATGGCACAAATGGATCAACCGGTCGCCAGCTTCTCCGGTGGCTGGCGTATGCGCCTCAACCTGGCGCAAGCGCTGATGTGCCCGTCCGACCTCTTGCTGCTCGATGAACCGACCAACCATTTGGACCTGGACGCCATCATCTGGCTGGAAGACTGGCTCAAACGTTACGCCGGCACCCTGATCGTCATTTCCCATGACCGCGACTTCCTCGACGGCGTGGTGAACGTGATCGTACACATCGACGAGCGTAAGCTGAAACGCTACTCCGGCAACTACTCTGGCTTCGAACGCCAACGCGCAGCGCAAATGATCCTCGCGCAAAGCGCGATGGAAAAACAGGCACGCCAACGCGCACATCTGGAATCCTTCATCAACCGCTTCAAGGCACAAGCCAGCAAGGCACGCCAGGCACAAAGCCGGATGAAGGCTTTGTCAAAGATGGAAGAACTGGCACCTTTACGTGCCGCCGCGGAATTTTCGTTTGAATTCCGTGAACCGGCGAATGCACCTAATCCATTGCTGGTTATGGAAGATGTCGATGCCGGTTACCGCATCGAGGATGAAAAAGACTATTCGATCACGGAAAAGAAAATCGTTTCCGGCATCAACTTCTCACTGCAAATCGGCCAGCGTATCGGTTTGCTCGGTGTCAACGGTGCGGGTAAATCGACCCTCATCAAAACCATCGCCGGCGAACTGGAGCCATTGAACGGTTCTTCGCAATTCGGCAAAGGCCTGGCTATCGGTTACTTCGCACAGCACCAGGTCGAAATGCTGCGCCATGAAGAATCACCGCTATGGCATTTGGCGCACATTGCACCAACGGTACGTGAACAAGAGTTGCGCAACTTCCTCGGCAGCTTCAACTTCAACGGCGCGATGGTTACCAGCAAGATTGCACCATTCTCCGGCGGCGAAAAGGCCCGCCTGGCATTGGCACTCATTGTCTGGCAACGCCCTAACCTTTTGCTGCTCGATGAACCGACCAACCATCTGGACCTGGAAACCCGAGAAGCGCTGACCATGGCACTGGCACAGTTCGAAGGTACTTTGGTGGTGGTATCGCATGATCGGCATTTGCTGCGCGCGACTACCGATCAATTCATCATCGTCGCCGACGGCAAGCTGCAACCATTCGACGGTGATCTGGACGACTACAAGGACTGGCTCTTCAAAACCAAGCTGGCAGCCAAGAATGCCGCCAGCAATGCCACCCTGCCCCCAGTCGCAGAAAAGTCAGCCAGCCCGGTGGCACCGGCTCCTGTGGCAGCAGTCAGCGCAGTAGACAAGCGTGAGCAAAAGAAACAGGAAGCTGAAGAACGCCAGAAGCTGGCAGCGCGTAAGAAGCCGATCGAGCTTAAGATCAAGAAGCTGGAAGAACAAATCGCCAAACGCAATGCGCAAAAAGCCAGCGTCGATGAAAAACTGGCTGATCCCCTGATCTATGATGCTGCCAACAAAAAAGAATTGAAACAGCTGCTGGCCGACCAGACTTTCTATACGAAAGAAATTACGCAACTTGAAGCGGAATGGCTGGAACAGCAGGAAGCCCTAGAACAGGTCAATAGCTAAAAGCGTCGGACAAACACCCATGAGCAAACCGCAAACACTCTCCATCATCGCTTGCGGCAAAGTCGGCCAGACGCTGGCGCGCTTGTGGGTGCAGCATCAAACCGTTCACATACAAGACATTCTCAATACCTCGCCTGAAAGTGGTGCGCGTGCAGCCGCTTTTGCCGGTGCTGGTCGCGTGGCGAACAGCTACGCCGACCTGCAGGCAGCCGACATCTACCTCATAGCTGCGCCCGACGACCAGATCACAGTTTGCTGCGACGCATTGGCTGACAGCGGGCGTTTGTCGGCAAGCAGCATAGTCTTTCACTGCAGCGGCGCGCTCACTTCCGGCATACTGACCAGCGCCAGTGCATGTGGCGCAGCAGTTGCCAGCATTCATCCGATACGCAGCTTTGCAGTACCGGAGAAAGTAGCTGCAGATTTTGCGGGCACATACTGCGGCATGGAAGGCGACCAGGCAGCGCTCGACATACTCGCTCCCATATTTGCCGCCATAGGCGCACAGACGGTTGCTATCAAGCGAGAAAGCAAAGTGCTGTACCACGCAGGCGCAGTCTTCGCCTCCAACTACCTCGTCACGCTGCTGGATACTGCAGTCCTAACCTACGCGCAGGCAGGCATACCGCAAGACATCGCATTAAAGATGATGGCGTCTCTGGTACGGGAAACGAGCGAGAACGTATTGCAGATAGGACCAGAACAGGCGTTGACCGGTCCTATAGCGCGCGGTGACATCGCTACCGTCGTCAAACAATATCGTGCGGTCAACGGTTGGGATAAGCGTTATGGCAAGCTCTACAAGCACATGGGCAAGCTGACTGCCGAGCTGGCGCGACGCAGAAAGAAATAAGACGAGTTACGAGGCTAGCGTGATCAGGTACCGATCAAACCTGCGGCAATATTGATAGACAAACCGATAATCGCGGCGTTAAAAATAAAGCTCAACACCGACTGCGCCAGCACGGCCTTGCGCATGCCCGAAGACATCACCGTCACATCAGAAGTCTGCGCCGCGACAGCGATCGTAAAAGAGAAATACAAGAAGTCCCAATAATCAGGATTCAGCTCCGCATCCGGAAACTTCAAGGCCCTGCTCTTCACCGGTGACTGGTAATACAAACGTGCGTAATGCAGCGTATACACACCACCCAGCAGCAACCAGGAACCCAATACCGTCACCCCGGTGAACGCGTAGTGTACAAGCTGGTCAGTGCCAGCCAAGCCTTTAGCCGAAGTCAGCTCCAGAATAATCGCCAGCAAGCTCAAAGGCGCGGCAATAGACAAAATCCCGACCACCGTCCCTGCCCCGGCATCCTCACGCTCAGCTATCGCCTTCACCCGCGCATGGCTGGACGTCGTCATCAGCCATCCCATCTGTAACAGATTTGCCCACACTGCGACATTCCATCCGGCCAGGGCGCGTGTGACAAGATTCCATGAATCAGGCGTGATCAGAGCGACTATGACGGCGATCAGGATGATAGACGTCAGGCGCAGGTGGGAGCGAGTCAAATGAGATGCTTTAGACATAGGGGTAGATGGCCTATCCGGACTAAACAATGTCAGATTACAGTTTATTCACCAGTCGCGCATGGTCTTTAATCGCAAACTCAGGTTTGCCGCCTTCCTTGCATACAGAGCAGATAAAAAAATACCTGGCACATGCCAGGTATTTTAATCATCGACCATTTGATCGCTTATCTCTTTCTTTCGCAGTCAGTCGTATCCTTATACTCAACCGGCACCATCGTCATCGACTCGTTCGCTTTTATTATCTTATGCGCCGTCGCCAGGCGTGGTGAAACGTCAGTAAAGATCAGCTCATAATCGGCGTTAGGCTCAGGGACCAAGGTCTTTTCCATATATATTGATTTGCATCGAAAAATGACCCACGTTTAGAACACAATCCTACTTACAAAAGTGAGTAGGAGATTGGAGTGATCGACGTGGATCAGTTCTCGATAAAAATCAACAATCAATCCCTCGTTAATCGCTTTCATAGCGATAACCGCGTTGGGACAGACATGCTTTCAACTCCGAAGTTTGGCGAAGACGAGAGGTCTCTTTTGTCTCATTAGAAAGCATTTTTTGAACATGCATCGAAGTTCCGCCGTCGGCATCCCCCCCACAGGCTATCCAATCCACTTTCCGCCCTTCTTCTGTCATGGATGATTTAATCCAGTAGTCCCTGTATGGCTTTGGATGATAAGTGTCATATGAAGATCTTGGCGCGAGGCCAAGGCCAATCCCGCATCCCGCTAGAAGTAGTGCCATACCAAAAGCTAGAACTCCCAAATAATTTTTCTTCATTTTGCCCCTCTCAATATGATCGATAATCCAGCCGACACTTCTGGCTGCAATAATTCCGACATAGTAAATGGGGCAGATGGGATCACTGCGATTTTTGAGATTCGATTTCGCACAAAACGTTCTGCGCTTGTCATGCCTCGACCATACTAGGTTGATCAAGATAAATAATCGTTACCGACTCTGATTAAGAACATAACCTTTTCCTTTCATACAGTTTACCCATTCCCTCCCCAATCTTTCACGCGTCTGCCATACCGTTTCTCCGGGCAACATTTGCCCCTCCACATTCCCCCTCGTAAATGGCTTGTCGTCATCACGAGATCCACCACAAACAAACGAATCATCCCTACGTTCATCTGGCGTCATACCATTCTTTTTCCACTTCTGAAGATGAGGTTCTATTGAGATTGGAGAAGGATTTCCATTCATCCACATTCCACCAACTCCACAGCCTGTTATCAAAAAAGTGACATTTAGGACAATCCAATAAGATAAGGAACGCTTCATTTGCAATTTATAGAACAGAAATTATCCGCCACGTCCGGAAATTAACTACGATTTATTCGTGGCAACAACATAACCTTTAGCTCGCATGCAATTTGCCCACGCATTACCTAATCTTGTATACGTATCCCATATGGTTTCTCCGGGCAGCATTAATGTCGCCTCATTTCCCCTAAAAAAAGGTTTACGATCATCTCGTGATCCACCGCACGCAAATGAATCCTCTCTGCGCTCCTCAGGAGTTACACCTTTTTTTTTCCCAGTTTTCAAGGTGCGGTTTTATTGGTGCAGGAAAAGGATTTCCATTCATCCACATACCACCGATTCCGCACCCTCCGAGGAGCGTACTTAAACATAAAGCCATAGCCAATATAAAACGACGCTTCATTTGTGGCCCCTAATATCATTAACGCAGCTTCGGCCAAAGCAACTTGTATTTCGGTTCTATTACTCGCTACAAAACTAGCTGCATTGCCGAAATGGCAAACCATTGATTGGTGCGACTGCAGTAGTCACCTTATTATTCCCATCCGAAATAATTTCTCTCACCTTTACGCCCTGGCAAACACCACGATGAAATGACATGGAAGTGTCGTAGTCTTGTCCGGCTTTAGGAGTAAAGTTCGTATAAATCGGACCGCAACTTTCCCATACTCCATTCGCTTTTTGGGCTTGCCAATGCATCATTATCGTAAGGGGTTTATTAGCCGGAATTGCGTACTCATGATAAGAAAACGGCATATCGTCAGTGGCCGGCATTCCTATTTTTTTATTCGGTTTTAGGTAGGAAAATCCCCCTGCTCCCGCATGAATCACTGTCTGAGGATTACCGTCACAAACGTCGCCGAGGTATAGATATACCGCTGTTCCGTGAAAGACACGAATTCTTGCTTGAGTTGCAGAATCGAATGCAGTTTGTATACCAGATGACGTTGTACAACCTTGAAGCACTAGAAGAAAAACAATGCCAGAGAATTTCAACATCAATATTCACTTCACTTCTGATAATTGCATGAGGAGAGATTCTTAACCTGCTTACAAATGTCAAATCCACTAGTATGAGAAAAACCATCTTGCAACATACACTTCTGTGCTGCTGCATAAGCGTTATCGCCCATTTTTCCGTTGGCATAAAGATTGTCAAAGCCACACGACAGCATCTTCTCTTTTACTTCTTCAACTGATACTCCCGTCTTAACCCACTGTTTGAATTCAGGAGGCGGTGGCTGGAAGGGCTTTGCGCAAGCAGAAAGAAGAAAAGGAACAGAAACTAGAATTAAGCTTCTCTTATTAATCCTGAATTTACTTTTCATTATCGATTTTAGAAATGATCTGATGCTGGCATACAAGCCAAAAATACCTTTGAATTGCGCACTCTCACTCCCTCAATAAAATTTTGCATCTCGCGAAAATAATAAAATATTTCCCAAGAAGAACACGTAACGATACAGAGAATTTAAAGTAACTGCTTCCCATGTTCATGGTGGAAGTTGTTAAAAAATGACAAATCAAAAAGGCTAACCTTATCGATAGATAGACGACTTCCAGATCAATGAATTTAGTGAGGCCGCATACCCGTCAAATGGGTAGAAGCCAGATAATGAAGGGAAGTAAATGACTGTAGGCCAAGAATAATCCGCAAGACAAAATTTGCGAGGTTGTAGCACAAGTACAAAACAGCTGTACTGGAAAAGTTTAATCTTCCGCCGTCACCGGCACCTCAGTAACCACATCCGGCACGCCGGACAGGATCATCAGTTGCACGCGACGATTGCGTAAGCGCCCTTCTGTCGTGTCATTGCTATCGACAGGCAGGTTGGCACCGTGGCCCATGGCGACCAAGCGCTTTTCAGCTACGCCGTTTGCCAGGAACAAGCGCACCACGCTGCTGGCACGTACGGCGGAGAGTTCCCAGTTGGACGGGAACATGGTGTTATTGATTGGGGTGTTGTCGGTATGGCCTTCGACCTGGATGTCGTTGTCGACATCCTTCAAGACCTGCGCCACTGCACGCAAGGCGGCTTCCGATTGCGCATTCAGTTTGGCTTCACCCGGCGCAAACAGGACACTCGCATTGATTTCGACACTGACGCCGCGATTGGTCTGGGTGACGCGTACCTTGCCCTGGCTGACCAAGGGTGCCATCGCTTTGAGGATGTCGCGAGCAATGCTGGTCATGCGCGCTTTTTCGCGTTTGACGACTGCTTCATTTGCGCGTTGCGCCGGCGTCGGAATCGGTAAAGGCAGGATGGGCGCGTTCTGGCTGACCGGATCCTTGATGGTTTGCGTCTTCGCTGCCACCCCGCCGAAAGCGATGCCTAGCGAGCTGGAGAGGATGCGGTACTTGCCTTCATTGACGGATGAAATCGCGTACATGACGACGAAGAAGGCGAACAGGAGCGTGATGAAGTCGGCGTAGGACACCAGCCAACGCTCATGGTTTTCATGCTCTTCTTCGTGTTTTCTACGTGCCATGGTGGATCAATCTGCAGACGCTGTGGACTTACATCAGGTAGACGTTCATCCGCTCTTCGATCAAGCGCGGATTATCACCGGCTGCAATACCGGCAAATGCGTCTGCCAGCATTTCATGTTTGAAGATGTCGCGATTGACCAGCGCCTTGAGTTTGCTGGAGATAGGCAGGAAGATCAGGTTGGCAAAGCCGACACCATAAATCGTTGCAACAAATGCCACCGCGATACCGCTACCGAGACGGCTGGGATCGGACAGGTTTTCCATCACATGGATCAAACCCAGTACCGCGCCCAGGATACCGATGGTTGGCGCATAGCCGCCGGCGGCTTCCCAAATCTTGATGGACAGGCGTTGACGCGTTTCATACGCGCCGATTTCCAAATCCAGTACGTCGCGCAATTTGGTCGGATCAACGCCATCGACGATCAGGCGCAAGCCGTGGGCGATGAATGGATCTTGTATGTCCTTGATGACACGTTCCAGGCTGAGCAAACCTTCGCGCCGCGCAATGACGCTCCAGGCGGTAATGTCCTTGATCAGGGCCGGATAGTCATCCTCCTTCGGCATGAAAACCTGGCCCGACATTTTGAGGCCCTGCACGAAGTTGCGCCAGCCGCTTTGCAGCAGGACTGCTCCTATGGTACCGACGACGACGATGATAAAAGCAGCAGGTTGTACCAGCGAACCCAATGCCCCGCCTTCGAGCAATTGCCCGAGGAGGATCCCGCCCAGCGCCAGCGCTATACCAACTAAGCTACCCCAGTCCACGCTTTCTCCCTTAAATTCGCACGCATCCTGGCGATAGCTTGACTATGCAATTGCGATACGCGTGATTCGGTGACCCCCATGACGGCGCCAATTTCCTTCAAGTTCATTTCCTGCTCATAGTACAAACCCATGAGGATTTTTTCGCGCTCCGGCAGTGCCTGGATGGCTTCAATGACCGCGGCACGGAAGCCGGTATTCATCAGGTTTTGCAAAGGGTCTGGCGACTCGTCGGTGCAATAACGATCGAGAAAGTGTTCGTTGTCTTCGCTATCGTGGAAGTCTTCGTAATAGACCAGTTGGTGGCCACCACCGTCGCTGAGCAAATCCTGATAATCAGCCAGCGATAGCTTGAGCTGTTTCGCCACTTCGCTTTCATTCGGCGGACGTCCGAGACGCTGCTGCAAGGTATTCATTGCCACCTCGATTTTGCGCATGTTCTGACGCATGCTACGCGGCATCCAGTCGCTGCTGCGCAATTCATCCAGCATCGCACCGCGTATACGTTGCACCGCATAGGTCTCAAACTGCGCACCATGCGTTTCTTCGTAGCGGCTCACAGCATCCAGCAAACCTATCATGCCGGCTTGAATCAAATCATCGACTTCTACGCTAGGCGGCAGCTTGGCTTTCATCTGGTGCGCCAGCTTTTTGACGAGCGGCGCATGCTCACCTACCAGATGATTTTTGTCCGATTTTCCGGCCGCTGTATACATATGTGAATCAGGCTCCAAACTTGGCGCCGTGGGCGGGCAAGGCAAAACGTTCGGCCAGGCCGCGGAAGGCAACCGAGGCACCCGCCAGCGGGAAAGCGTCGATCACTGCCCTGCCCAGTCGTGCAGCACGTGTCAGATGATCGTCCCGCGGCACGAAGCCGACGGAATGTAATTGCAAGGCCAGATAACGACTGGCAGCTTGCGCCATGTTTTGATAAACCACTGCTGCTTCCTGTTCATCGGCACCTGTCACCAGGATGCCGAAAGGACGGCGACCCAATTGGGCGTTTAATCTTTTAATCAGTGCGTAGGCCTTCTTGATCGAGGCTGCACCCGGTGCAACCTGCACAATGATTTCACCATTGGCCATCGCCGGGATCGCAAAGCTGTCATCCGCATCCAGTTCGGCGTCGACCATCAACACATCGGATTGCGCTGCCAGCACGCCAAAAGCGTTCGACAGGCGGCGTTGCTGATGCCGGTCACCATCGGCCGCATGCAGCGAACCACGGGTCAGCGAAGCAAGGCCAAAGCCCTGCGGCATCGCATGTACAACCTGGTTCAGCGCACGTTCCTGACGTGCGACGTCCAGCAAGGTAGCCTGCAATTCCACACCCATGCGCTGGCTGATGCCATCGTTGGAGGCGCAGGCGTCGAGCAATACGACATCGCTACCGCTTAAGGCCAGTGAGGCGCTCAGATTGACCAGCATCGCGCTTTTATCCGTGACTGACGTCGCCGATAAAAAGGTAAAAATGCGCGGCTTCGGTCCTGCGAGCATACGCCGCAAACCTTCTGCCTGATCACATTCGAAACTAGCCAAGAATCACCTCACGCAAACTCTTATCGTTCATTCCACGTACCGTATTTGCCATCACGGCAGGTATCTCCGCATCACCCAATTGGAACGGCGCTGTTTCGCGCTTGAGTTTAAATGCACGGTCAACCAGATACTGCTGGTTGGCGACGTGCAGGTCTTCCGGCACGCGTTGTCCGTTCGCGACGTAGTATAAGTTCAATTTCTGTCTAATGACTACATCTAGTGCACTACCAATGGTTGCAGCTTCATCGAGTTTGGTCAATATGCAACCGGCCAGGCCGTCTCCCATGTAGGAACGCACCACTTCATTCAGCGTTTCGCCGGTCGAGGTCGCATTCAGGCACAACAGGCGTTTGACCTGGTCACCGGCACCAGTCAGCATCGCGATCTGGTCCGCTACCATCTGGTCACGCTGGCTGACGCCAACGGTATCGATCAGGACAGTATGCTTGCCTTTTAGCTCATCCAGTGCAATGCGCAGGTCGGCTTCATCCTTGACCGAATGCACCATGACGCCGAGGATTTTGCCGTAGATGCGCAGTTGTTCGTAGCCACCGATACGGTAGCCGTCAGTGGTAATCAGGGCCAGTTTGCTGGGGCCATGGCGCATCACGCAACGTGCTGCCAGTTTGGCTGTCGTTGTCGTTTTACCTACACCGGTCGGGCCGACCAAAGCGTAGACGCCGCCCTTTTCCAGGATTTCGTTTTCATCGCCTATGGTCGCCAGGTTGCGCGCCAGGATGGATTTGATCCATTCCATACCGCTTTGATTGCTGGCACCGGCAGGCAAACGCGCGATCAGGTAACGCGCCAGGCTGGCGCTGAAACCTGCGGCCAGCATTTCGCGCAGTACGGTCGATTTGACCGGCTCACGCTTTTGCGGATCGTTCCATGCCAGTTCGGACAACTGGATTTCCAGCATGCCGCGCATCGAGCGGATTTCACTCATCATATTGTTCAGTTCGGCACTGCTGATTTCTACCTTGTCGGACGACTGTGCCGCATTCGACGTCAATGCCAGCGGAGCCGGCTGGCTTGGCTTGTGGTGCGGCACCAGCGAAGCCAGCGTGGTTTCCGAAATGGCCGCACGTTCCACCATCGGTTCCGCCAGCGAGGCCATATCCTCACCGGCCAGAGCCAGGATCTCCACGCCGCCATCGATGGCGCGATTGGAGAGGATGACCGCATCAGGCCCGAGTGCTTCGCGCACCAGACTCCATGCGCCGCGTGACGTGCTTGCCGTAAATTTCCTGACGTTCATACCTGACCTCCAACTAAGCTAGTTACTCTGATTGTTTTTGAATCCGGGACTTCCGCATGCGACAGCACTTTAAGCTGCGGCAAGGCACGGCGCAGGAAGCGCGCCAGCAATGCACGCAATTGCGCTGGCACCAGCAGTACCGGTGTTAATCCTAATGATTCCTGTTGGCGCGTCGCGGCTTCCGCCTGCGCGGCGATGGTATCGGCCAGGCCCGGCTCGATACCGGCGCCATCCGGCCCACTCCCCTGCAAGGCTTGCGTCAGCAGGCGCTCAAGGCGGTTATCCAGTGTCATGACCGACAATTCATTGGTCGACGGGAACAGTTGCTGCACGATGGCGCGTCCGAGCGCGACGCGTACCAGCGCCGTCAATTCATTGACGTCCTGGATGTAGGCCGCGTGTTCTGTCATGGTTTCGATGATGGTGTGCATATCGCGGATATGAACGCCTTCGATCAGGAGGTTTTGCAGGACCTTTTGCAAGGTCGACAGCGGGATCAGCTTGGGCACCAGGTCTTCCACCAGCTTCGGCGATTCCTTGGTCAGGTGATCCAGCAATTGCTGCACTTCCTGGCGCCCCAGCAATTCGGCTGCATGGGTCGTGATTAAATGGTTCAGGTGGGTCGCCACGACAGTACCGGCATCCACCACGGTATAACCCATGCCCTGCGCCTGTTCACGCATGCTGGAATCGATCCAGGTGGCTGGCAGGCCAAAGGCCGGGTCGCTGGTGGTTGGTCCCGGCAAGGTGCCGCTGACCATGCCCGGATTGATGGCGAGGAACTGGCCGGCCAGTGCTTCACCGCTACCGACTTCCACGCCTTTGAGCGTAATGCGATAAGCCGATGGCTTCAGCTCCAGGTTGTCGCGGATATGTACCGGAGGCGACAGGAAACCGACTTCCTGTGCGAATTTCTTGCGTATGCCTTTGATGCGGCGCAAGAGCTCACCGCTTTGTGATTTATCAACCAATGGGATCAGGCGATAGCCGACTTCCAGGCCCAGCGTATCGACTTGTACGATGTCTTGCCAGGTCGCTTCTTCGACTTCAGGCGCTGGCGGTGGTGCCGTTACTTCCGGCTCGACTTCCGGCGCCTTCAGGTTACGCTGCGAGATCAGGTAAGCCGCACCGGCCATCAGGCTGGCCAGGAACAGGAAGGACACGTGCGGCATGCCCGGGATCAAACCCATGCCGCCGATGATAGCTGCCGTGATGTACAACACTTGCGGCCTAGCGAACAACTGGCCGACCAGCTGGCCGCCGATATCCTGCTCACTGGCGACGCGCGATACGACGATACCGGCCGCGGTCGAAATGATCAGCGAAGGAATCTGCGCCACCAGGCCGTCACCGATAGCCAGCAAGGTGTAGTTTTCCAGCGCAGCGGAGAAGCCCATATCATGTTGCACCATACCGACTACCAGGCCGCCGACCACGTTGATCACGGTGACGATAATGCCGGCGATCGCATCGCCGCGGACGTATTTACTCGCACCGTCCATCGCGCCATAGAATTCTGCTTCTTGCGCCACCTGGGTACGACGCAGGCGTGCATCCTGTTCGCCGATCAGGCCGGCATTCAGGTCGGCGTCAATCGCCATTTGTTTACCCGGCATCGCATCGAGGGCGAAACGTGCACCCACCTCGGCGATACGGCCTGCACCCTTGGTAACCACGGTAAAGTTAATAATGGTCAGGATCACGAAGACCACGATACCGACCGTGTAGTTACCACCAATCAGGAAGTGGCCGAACGCTTCAATCACTTTACCCGCAGCATCCGGACCGTTATGTCCTTCGGTCAGCACCACACGGGTCGACGCAACGTTCAATGACAGGCGCAACATTGTGCTGACCAGCAGCACGGTCGGGAACACCATAAAGTCCAGCGGCTTGACCGTGTACAAGGCGGTCAGCAAAACAATGATAGACAGCGCAATATTGAAGCTGAAGAAGATATCCAGCACGATCGCCGGCAACGGCAGCACCATCATCGACAACATCATGATGATGATCAGCGGTGCTGCAACAGCACGCGATCCTTGGCCGGTCATCCAGGCGGGTAATTTCAGGCTATTCATTGTGGCAGGCCATTCGAATCTGCATCAGCTGCAGAGGGATTAAGTGGGTCCATCTCTGGCGGCACTTCAAGGTCGCCCGGTTTGACCGGACGTGCACCACCATGTTTGCTATACGCACGCAACTGGAATACATAGGCCAGTACTTCAGCCACCGCGATATACAACGCTTCTGGAATTTCGTCACCAAGTTCGGCGTGGCGGAACAGCGCACGTGCCAGTGGCGGCGCTTCCAGCAGCACGACATTGTTTTCCATCGCCAGTTCGCGGATCTTGGCTGCGACTTCATCCGCACCTTTGGCCACGACGCGCGGTGCACGCATGCCGTTTTCAGAATATTTGAGTGCGACCGCATAGTGGGTCGGGTTGGTCACAACGACGTCTGCGGTCGGTACTTCGGCCATCATGCGGCGGCGTGCCATCTCACGCTGCTGCTGGCGGATCTTGGCTTTGATTTCAGGATTACCTTCGGATTCCTTGGATTCCTGGCGTACATCCTGACGCGACATCATCAGTTTCTTCGCGTGTTGCCACATTTGGTAAGGTGCGTCGATTGCAGCCACGATCACCAGGCCGGCTGCGATAAAAATGAAGCTGAACACCAACAGGTGTCCCAAATGTTCGGTACCGCTTTTCAGCGGTTCTACGCTGAGCGCCATCACGGCATCAAACTCATGACGCATCACCATCCATGCGATCCAGCCGATCAGGATAGTTTTCGCAATCGCCTTGCCCAGTTCGACTGCGGCGCGGCTCGACACCATATTGCCGAGGCCTTTGATCGGATTCATGCGGCCGAAATTCGGTTGCAAAGCCTTGCCGCTGAACAGCCAGCCGCCAATCAATGCTGGTGATATCAGTGCCACCACGATCAGAATCAGCGCAGCAGGAGCGAAGGCAATCAGTAAATCGATGATGCTGGCCGCGGCGTGTGCCAGCAGGAGCTCCATATCAAAGGCCATCTCACGGTCGAAAGACAAGCCGGCCGCGAGCATCTTGTTCAGCTCGCCTACCATGCGACCGCCGAGGATCCAGAAAGCAGCACCCGCACCGAGCAGCAGCGTACAAGTCGCCAGCTCGCGCGAACGCGGCACATCACCCTGCTCACGCGCTTGCTCAAGCTTGCGCGGTGACGCGGGTTCCGTCTTTTCGAGATCACTTTCTTCAGCCAAAGCCGACTCCTGAGGTGCTTCCGCCAGCGTCAACATGACGCTATACGGACCTATGAGTAGATTATTGGCTAGAACGTCCCGGACTAATCAGGGGAATAGGATGGGAAAGGTGCCGCTTTTCAGTCATGCAAAGCGGGAAACTGCAGGGAAAAACTAAATCTTGATAGCTTGCGCCCACAATAGCGCGGCCAAATGTGCGTCATTGACCTGGCGCGCACTGATGAACAGGGAGTCGGCCAATGCTGCAATATTGCCATTATTGAGTTCACAAGCCTCGGCCAGCGCCAGGAAAGGCCCGTACATGCCATCACGCGTCAACAAGGCCTGTGCCATTGGCTCGGCCAGCTGGATTTTTGCCAGGACTTCTTCCATCGGCATGCCCAGCAAGCGATCCAGCAAGGAAAACATACCCACGACGAACAGGTTTTCCGCTTCATTTTTCGGCAAAATACCATGCCCTGCCAATTCGGCAAAGCGACCACGCACGATGGCGGTCTGCATCAACACTGCTGCATGGCTATCGGTACTGGCAGTCGCCAGCAATAGCGATAACCAGCGATACAACTGCGAGTAACCCAGCATGGTCACCGCGTGCCGCAAAGACTGGATCTCCGCGCCCAGGCCGAAACCGACGCTATTGATGTAACGGAACAGCTTGTAGGACAGCGCGGCATCGCGCTTCAGCACTTCTTCCAGTTCACGGATATCAGCGTTTTGGCGCAACATTTCCATCAACTGGACGATGATGACTTGCGCCGAATTCCATCCTTTTTTCTCGGCGTTCGCACGCGGCGTCAGGTACAGATTGCCAATAAAAGCATGCAAGCCCTGGGCTGCACAGGCATCGTAATCCTGCCATGCCGAGACCTTGCGTACGGCCCCCTTGACGGTCGACGATTGCAATGCCGCGACGGGAGTCGCTCCGCCTTGCTCACGGTTGTAACGTCCTTCGACATGGCTGACAACTTGCAACAATGGATTGCCCGCTGCCAGCGCATCCGCGCCGCGCAAGGAGATGCCATAACCATGCTGGCGCAATGCAACAGCCGCCTTGCGCGTTTCTTCATCGCCGAGGTCAGCCGCAGTCAGGCGCAGCACTGAATTTTTGGCCGGCAACTGCCGCACTACATCGGCCGCCAGCAAAGCCGGCGTAGCTTCAAAAAACAGCTGGCTGCCATTCAACTGGCTGGCTGTTTCTGCGCCTTGCAATTGGGTGGCGGCGAGGGTCAACAACTCCAGCAAATCTTCGTCACTGGCCATGCCCTCACCCTGCTCGCCGCCATACCAGGACAGTTCATAGCCGAGGATCTGTTGGGCGGCGTTGAGCAAAGGCTCACGCACAAGGAATTTTGTTTCAGACATGGGAAATCAGGGGAAAGTACTGCACAAGTCGGAGTGGCCGAAGCGCGTCATCAAAGGGTCAGAAACCCAGGCTTTCGAGCAAATCGTCGACCTGTTCCTGCCCTGCCACTACATCGTTGCCGGTCGGGTTGATTTGCGGGCCGTTCAGCAAGCCGGTCTCGACTTCTTTCTTCTTTTCGGCCGGAGCATAGTCGACCAGCAATTGCAGTAATTGCTGCTCCAGGCCGTGCGCCAGTTCAGTGACTTTTTTGATGACCTGGCCGGTCAAGTCCTGGAAGTCCTGCGCCATCATGATATTCATCAGATGCTGGCGCGTTTCGGTCGTAGCCGACTGGGTCGCATTCAGGTGGGCGATGGTTTGCTCGGCCAGTGCCTTGTATTTTGCTTCGGAAAAACCGCCTTGCAAAGCCTGCTGCCACTGCGTCGCCATTGCCGCCGCACCGGACTGTACCTGCTCCTGCAAGGGGCCGGCCGCTTCGGTCGCGTTCAATACGCGTTGTGCGGCTTGCTCTGTCATGCGTGCCACGTAATCAAGGCGATCACGGGCGTCGGGGATATCGTGCGAAGCACGCTCTATCAATTGATCGAAACCCAGGCCGCGCAGGCTTTCGTGCAAGGCACGCGTCATATGACCGACACGCGACACCATTTCATCGTGCGGGATGCCCGCTACGTCGCTCACGCCCACCATTTGTGCAGCCGAGTTGCCGGTCAACTCAGGCTCCTGCAGCAGCCAGTTTTTCGAAAATCTTCGCCAGTTTTTCATCCAGCGTCGCTGCGGTAAACGGCTTGACCACATAACCGTTTGCACCTGCTTGCGCTGCCGCGATGATGTTTTCCTTTTTCGCTTCGGCGGTCACCATCAGTACCGGCAACTTCGACAAGGCCGGATCAGCACGGATGTGCTGCAACATTGTCAGGCCATCCATGTTTGGCATATTCCAGTCCGACACGACGAAATCAAATTGTTCGCTTCTCAGCTTGGCCAGCGCCATCGCGCCGTCTTCCGCTTCATCGACATTGGTGTAGCCCAGTTCCTTCAAGAGATTGCGGACAATGCGACGCATCGTTGAAAAATCATCAACAACTAAAAATTTGGTGTTTGGGCCTGCCATGAATTACTCCATTAAATCTCTAAATCGTTATCGATCCTGCAAAGAATCGAACATGGTCTACGACATCATCATATTTTGATGCCTTGCTATTATGCACCGAGGATCGTCGTATTTCGGCAGAAATCCGTCAACACTTGTCGCAAATAAACACTTAGACGCGCAGTGCCCTGCTGCTGTGTGCAGCGAGATAACCGAGAACCATGCCCGGCAAGGCATTCAACGGTCCGACCTCATGTGTTGCACCAACGGCAATTGCTTCGCGCGGCATACCGAATACTACGCAAGAAGCCTCGTCTTGCGCAAAGTTATATGCACCAACGTTTTTCATCTCCAGCATACCGAGTGCTCCATCCTTACCCATGCCTGTAAGAATTACACCGACAGCATTCTTGCCCGCATGCACTGCGGCTGAATGGAAGAGCACATCGACGGATGGACGATGACGATTCACCGGCGGCCCCTGGTCCAGTTGCGTCATGTAGTTGGCACCACTACGCACCAGTTGCAAATGTGAATGGCCGGGTGCCAGGTAAGCATGACCCGGCAGTACGCGTTCACCACCTTCGGATTCCTTCACACTAATCTTGCACAGGCTGTCGAGCCGCTGCGCGAACGATTTGGTGAAGCCTGGTGGCATGTGTTGCGTGATCAAAATGCCGGGGCAATCGGATGGCATTTGCATCAGGAAATCCTTGATCGCCTCGGTACCCCCGGTCGACGCACCGATGATGATCAGCTTCTCACTACTGGTGAGCGGGTTACGTATCAGCGGCAACACGCCATCACCGGCGACCTTGTTCGGATCGTGCGGTGTGATCTGGCGGGACTTAATGCGCGCCTTGGAAGCAGTACGGATTTTGTCTGCTATCAATTCGGTGTATTCCAGCATGCCGCTCTGGATAGACATCTTCGGTTTGGTCACAAAATCGACCGCGCCCAGTTCCAATGCACGCAAAGTGATGTCCGAACCGCGCTCGGTCAGCGATGACACCATCACAACCGGCATTGGACGCAAGCGCATCAGCTTTTCGAGGAAGTCGAGGCCATCCATGCGCGGCATCTCGACGTCCAGCGTCAACACATCAGGATTGGTCTGCTTGATCAGATCGCGTGCGACGATCGGGTCCGGGGCGACGCCGACGACTTCCATATCCGGCTGGCTGTTGATGATCTCTTTCATCACGCTGCGTATCAGCGCTGAATCATCGACGATCAATACTTTAATTTTCATGAGGCTACCCTGGCGAAACGTTTCTTATAATTTTTTATCGATAGATCTGCATCAGGAAAAGAGTTCCACGTCTCCACTGACACTGCCTGACTGCAAGCGGTTCGCATAATCCTGCTCGCGATTAACCAATGTATTGTTATTCAACTGACGCAGTTTCTTGACCAGCACCTTGCCATTGCGCGGGAAGTAATACACCTTGCGCGGATGCACATCGTTCAGGTCTTCCGCCACGATGCGAATGTTTTCCACCTTGAGGAAATTGCGCACGAATTGCGCATTGCGCTCACCGACGTTAATCGAACTGAAACCGCTGAGGACATTACCGCCGCCGAATACTTTGGCTTCCAGGTTTTCGCGACGCGCCCCGGCTTTCAGCAAATCGTTGATCAGAATTTCCATCGCATAGGTGCCATAGCGTGCCGACGCAGAAATCGGACTATCCGCATCACCACCGCCATCCGGCAACATGAAGTGATTCATGCCGCCGACGCCGGTCACGCGATCGCGTATGCAAGCCGATACGCAAGACCCGAGTACGGTCACGATCAGCATATCCTTGCCGGTGTAGTAATACTCACCCGGCAGGATCTTGGCCGCGTCGCGGTCGAAGGTCCGGTCGTAATAGACATTCGTGGCGAAATGCTCTTTGGTCAGCTCACTCATAGATTCTTATGCCCGACGTGATTGCGACAAGCCCGCCTTTTTGTTTGGGTCCAGCTCGTAAACCGTTTTACCGCGCAATTTAAAGGCATCCGTGACGTACAGGAAATTTTCCGAATGGCCGGCAAACAGCAAACCGTCCGGCTTCATCAGCGGTGCAAAACGATCCAGTATCTTGCCCTGGGTCGGCTTGTCGAAATAGATCATTACATTGCGGCAAAAAATGGCATCGAACTGGCCGGATATACCCCAATTGCTCTCCAGCAGGTTGACCTGCTTGAAGGTAATCATCTGGCGCAACTCGGGACGCACCCGCACCATGCCTTCACGCGCTCCCTTGCCGCGCAGGAAAAAACGCTTGGCGCGCTCCGGCGACATCTTGTCCAGCCGGTCTATCGAGTACACGCCGTTGGCACCGGTATTGAGTACATTGGTATCGATATCGGTGGCGATGATGCGTACCGGTGGCGTCAGCGTATTGAAGGCTTCGCAGGCCGTCATCGCAATCGAATACGGCTCTTCACCGGTCGAAGCGGCTGAGCACCAGATCTCGATCGGCTCCTTGATTTTCTTGATATGGTCGGCCAGGATCGGGAAGTGATGTGCTTCACGGAAGAAGGAAGTCAGATTGGTGGTCAGCGCATTCGTGAACGCTTCCCACTCTTCATCACTGCCACCCTGCTCCAGCTGGTCGAGGTAGCTGACAAAAGACCCTATGCCGGTCGCACGCAAACGGCGCGCGAGCCGGCTGTAGACCATCTCCTGCTTACTCTCGGCCAGTGCGATGCCGGCCTTCTTGTGTATCAAGGCGCGGACGCGCTCGAAATCACGCGCAGTGAATTCGAACTCTTTAGAGCCTTCTGCCCTACCTTGAGTAGTTGTTTTCATACTGCAGATTCCCCTTTCGCCTGCTGCATATTTTTCAATATGCGTATTGCCAAAAACTTACACGCGACTGTTTGCGTAGCCTGGTTCTGCTCGCCCACTCGGCAATCCTTTACTACGCAAGCCTTAAGCTGCGATCTTTTCTATCAAACCCATTTCGCTGCTGGACATCAATTTATCGATATCCACCAGGATCAGCATGCGCTCATCCAAAGTGCCGAGGCCAATCAGGTAATCGGTATTGAAGGCGGTACCCATTTCCGGCGCCGGCTTGATCTGTTCCGGTGACAGGGTGATCACATCGGACACGCTATCAACCACCATGCCGACAACCCGACCGCCGATATTCAGGATGATGACGACTGTGAATTGATCGTAGGTTGGCTCACCCAGATTGAACTTGATACGCATGTCAACGATAGGCACGATGATGCCGCGCAGGTTGACGACGCCTTTGACGAATTCGGGCGCATTCGCGATGCGTGTGACGGCTTCGTAACCGCGGATTTCCTGTACTTTCAGGATATCGATGCCGTACTCTTCCTTGCCCAGGGTGAACGCCAGGAATTCATTGCCGTTTTCAGCACCGGTCGTATTGTTTTGGATATTGTGAATCATGGTAATTCTCCTCTTCAGGAATAAATGGATTCGTCGTTTAGCTGACGGCTTGAACGCAGTAACGCTGCAACATCGATAATCAGCGCAACTCCGCCGTCACCGAGAATTGTGGCTCCCGATATTCCAGCCACCTTACGATAATTCGATTCAAGATTTTTAACCACCACTTGTTGTTGACCAACCAGGTCATCGACAAATAGTGCGGCTTTTTTGCTTTCCGATTCCAGGATGACAACGATGCCTTCCGATGGATCAGTAAAGCGTGGCTCTATGCTGAAAATCTTGTACAGCGGGATCAAGGGCAGGTAGTCACCACGCACCTTGATCACCTGCCCTTGACCACTGATGTCTTTAATATCCGCCAACTCGGGCTGCAACGATTCCACTACATAACCCAAAGGCAGGATATAAATTTCATCACCAACCTTGATCGACATGCCGTCGAGGATCGCCAGCGTCAATGGCAGCGAAATCAAAATCGTCGTGCCATAACCTTTGCTGGAGCGGATATCGACAGAACCGCCCATCGCAGTGATATTCCGCTTGACCACATCCATGCCGACGCCACGACCGGATACATCAGTCACAGCTTCTGCGGTCGAAAAGCCCGGTGCAAAGATCAATTGCCAGACTTCCTCATCCGGCAAGTCATCAGAGACCGGCAAGCCTTGCTGTTTAGCTTTCGCCAGGATACGTTCACGGTTGAGACCGCCGCCATCATCGCTGACTTCAATAATGATATTGCCGCCCTGGTGTCCGGCCGACAAGGAGAGCTGGCCCGATGCAGACTTGCCTGCTGCCACGCGCGTATCCGGCATCTCGATGCCGTGGTCTATGCTGTTGCGTACCAGGTGGGTCAAAGGATCGACGATGCGTTCGATCAAACCCTTGTCCAGCTCGGTTGCAGCACCGTGGGTGACGAATTCGACTTTCTTGCCCAGCTTGGAGGCCAGGTCGCGCACCATGCGCGGGAAGCGCGAGAACACATAGTCCATAGGCATCATGCGTATGGACATTACCGCTTCCTGCAAGTCGCGTGTATTACGCGTCAGTTGCGACACACTATTCAAGAGGCGCTCATGCTGCATCGGATCAAGCGCACCGGTGCGCTGCTCTATCATTGCTTGCGTAATGACCAGTTCGCCAACCAGGTTGATCAGTTGATCCACTTTTTCTATGCCGACGCGTATCGATGACGATTCCGCGCTGACATTCATCTTGTCGGTATCGCGCTTGGCGACGGCTTTCTTATCTGTTGTCGCGGCCGCCGCATGCACTTCTTCAACTGCCAGTGCATTGCCTTTTTCTTCATCGTGCTCGACCACATCCTTGCTCGTCGCATCCGGCAAAGGCAAGGGAACAAAGGGCGCGAAAAAACCATAACCCTGCGCATTTTCTGCAATCGTTGAATGCAAGGGTTCGAAGAAACCATAGCCCTGCTCTTCTTCATTCCGGCTGCGATCGTCAATCGACTGATGCACGCCTTTGATCACTGCTTCTTCGGTGATCTTCAAATCCTGCGGATCGAGAATGAAGGAACAAATCGCGATGATATCGTCCACGCCTTCTTGCGTACTCAGCGTGAATACTGCGCGTTGATCCGGCAATACATCGCGCTGGATTTCCCCCAGCAAACCCAATTCAGCGGCCAGCGCATCCACATCACGCGCAGAGGTTTGCGGCAGCTCGATACGGAAGCGGCGATCACCGGACGGAATGCCCGGCACTGCCGCAGCGACTGGCGCCGATTGCGGTGGTGCCGCATCATCCTGTGACAACGATTCCAGCAAGATACGCACATCAGCGACCGCTTCCAGATCCACCGGCGTATGTAAGCGATGACCATCCAGTTGCATTTTCAGTACGTCTTTGGCAGACAGGAAAGCATCCACATGCTCGGCCATCAAGGCCATCTCGCCCTTGCGGATCCGGTCCAGCAAGGTTTCCAGCACATGCGTGACTTCGGTCAAATCGGTGATGCCGAAAGTCGCGGCACCGCCCTTGATCGAATGGGCCGCGCGGAAAATCGCATTCAAGTCTTCTTCATCAGGAGCCGATACGTCCACCGCCAGCAGCAGCTTTTCCATCTCGGCCAGGAGTTCTTCCGTTTCATCGAAGAAGACCTGGAAGAACTGACTCATATCGATGGTCATCGTTCTGCTCCGTTATCTGTGCGCGTGATGAGGTTGCAACTCATGATATGTATTAACCAATCACTTTTTTCACGACTTCAGTCAGTCGTTGCGGATCGAAAGGTTTAACCAGCCAGCCATTGGCACCGGCGGCACGCCCCTTGGCTTTCATTTCATCGCTGGATTCGGTAGTCAGTACCAGGATAGGAATTTTTTGATAGGTAGACAGCGCACGCAATGCACGTATCAGCGAAAAGCCATCCATGCGCGGCATGTTTTGATCGGTTAATACCAAATCAAAAACCTGCGTCTTCGCCTTGTCCAGACCATCTTGTCCATCAACTGCTTCCGTCACCTGATAGCCGGCCGCCCTCAAACTGAAGACCACCATTTGTCGCAGTGAACCCGAATCATCGACTGCCAATATTGTCTTTGCCATCTTTACCCCTGCCCATTCTCGTTTCAGGCCTGTACGCCCGGTTAACTAAATTTAAATCCGTATTTAAAACAATTCGACGTCGCCGCTTTCCATATGCGTCTGCCGCACTGCTTTCCACAATTCATTTTCCAGGTTGCCGCTTTGCGTTTTGATGCTCTCATTCGTTTGCGCCAGCAACACCCGCAACTGTTCCTGATCAGCATCGGCCGGGATCGCGGAGCTATGTGTACCCAGCACTTCCAGTACATCGCGCACCCCGACCAGGCGTCGCATCGCCCGGCCTATCAATTGGTTCGTCATATCCTGGAACTGCAAACCAGTCACCGCCGCATTCACGTGCTGATCGATCTGCACCGCCTTGCTCCGCAGTTCGCCGACCGCCGCTGCCGGTACCTGCACCAGCAAGGTATCAACCAGTTGCTGTTGCGCGCTCACCGCTTCATGGATGGCCATGAAACTGGCGCTCAGCTTTTCAATCGCTTCGCTCAACAGGATGTTGGTCTGCACCAGATCCGTTTCGATTTCTGTCAGATGCTGACTCCCGTGTTCGGACAAGCCAGATAACAGTTCCCGCACTTCCAGCGCCAACGAATTTTTTATTGTCATGGGGAGCACCCGCTCATTTCGTTTACTTACAGCACTTTGGCTATCTTGCAACTGGGGCTACCGGAGCTGCTGGTGCAACTGGGGCTGGCTTCACTTGCTGCGCATTCACTGCCGTCTCAACGGCCTCTTGCGCACTCTCTTTGTCGCTCACATCCACCTTCTTGTTTTCCTGCGTGATGGAATCTTCCGCTTTCTTGTTCAGCACAATAATGCTGATACGGCGATTGACAGGATTCAGCGGATCCGAACTGTCGAACAGCACTGCGGAAGACAGGCCAACCACACGCAAAACCTTGTTCTCTGCCATGCCACCGGCGATCAGTTCGCGACGCGAGGCATTCGCACGATCTGATGATAATTCCCAGTTGCTATAGCTTTTTTCACCGCTGGAATAAGGCGTCGCATCGGTATGACCGGACAGGCTGATGCGATTCGGAATATCGTTCAGGATCTTGGCGATTTCGTGCAGGATGACTTTGGTATAAGGCTGCAATTCAGCCCGCGCCAAGGCAAACATCGGACGATTTTTTTCATCGACGATCTGGATGCGCAAACCTTCGGTCGTAATATCGATCAGCAATTGATTCTTGAATTGCTGCAAGCCGGGAATGGTATCGATGGCTTTCTCGATACGTTCCTTCAGCGCTTTCAGGCGATTGACTTCTTGGCGTTCCAGCTCGGCCTCGGCCGCCTTCAGGTTGAAGTTCTTTGCCGGTGTCAGGTCCTCACCTTTTTTCTGCTGGCCGTCGATGCGCGTCATATCCTTACCGCCGCCCTTGATCACGCTCGAGCTGTCGCCGCTACCGGAACCGCCAGCCATCGCAACTTTCAAGGGGGTGCTAAAGAAATCGGCGATCCCTTGCAGATCGCCTTTGGTGGTTGAACCCAGCAACCACATCAGCAGGAAGAAAGCCATCATCGCCGTGACGAAGTCGGCGTAGGCGATTTTCCAGGCGCCGCCATGGTGGCCGCCCCCGGATTTTTTGATACGTTTGATGATGATGGGACGGAGTCCTTCGTCAGCCATGCCAGTCTCCGTTAAATTACTCTTTTACTTGCGATTTAAAATGAATGCTTACTTCGATTTCGACTGCCTGATGTGTTCTTCCATCTCGCTAAAGGAAGGACGCTCAGTCGAAAACAGCACTTTACGGCCGAATTCCACTGCCAATGCCGGCGCATAACCATTCAGGCTGGCCAGCAAAGTCACTTTTACACATTGGAAAATCTTGGAAGATTCATGCAGTTTTTGTTCCAGCAAGCTCGACAAAGGAGTGACGAAACCATAGGAAAGCAAAATACCGAGGAAGGTACCGACCAGCGCATGCGCAATCAGCATCCCCAGTTCGGCCGGTGGCAAACCCACCGATTCCATTGTATGAACCACACCCATCACCGCTGCCACAATACCGAACGCCGGCAAGCCGTCACCAACCTTCGCCACGCAATGCACCGGCACTTCACCTTCTGCATGATGGGTTTCGATTTCGTTATCCATCAGGTTTTCGATCTGGAATGCATCCATATTCCCCGACACCATCAGGCGCAGGTAATCGGTCATGAATTCAATCGTGTGGTGATCGGCCAGTACCGTCGGATACTTGGCAAAAATCGCACTTTCTTCCGGAGCCTCGATGTCCCCTTCGATCGACATCAATCCTTCCTTGCGGACTTTGGTCAGGATTTCGAACAAAAGCGTCATCAGTTCCATATACAAACTCTTTGTATATCTGGAACCTTTGAAAACGCTAGGCAATGCCTTCAAGGTCGCCTTGATCGCCTTGCCGTTGTTACCAACGAAGAAGGCGCCAACCGCAGCGCCGCCAATCATGAGCAACTCAAGGGGTTGAAACAAAGCGGCCAAATGACCACCAGCCAGAGCGAAGCCGCCAAAGACCGATAGGACGACTACTAGATATCCAATGATGACTAACAAGTGCGCTCGCTCCGTTTTTCTTAGGTTTAGGCTGCCATTATTGCCTTAACAGTTGCATACGCGCAACCAAGATGACAGCCCACCTGTTGTATATAAGGGTGGTATTGACCGCTCAGGCGCTCATATGCTTTCAACGGCGTGAATTATTGGAACTTGAGCGATTATCGAGGAGGAATCGCTGAAATAAAGCTGGGAGATGCGCTCAGATTTGCTCAGATACGCCAGCCGTAAAGCTGGACGCCACTTGCGTCGGGGGACAGCACGATATCGGGCGTGGTCCCGGGGATGATGAACTCATAACTAAGCAGCAAGGTACCGCTACGCATTTCTGCCTTCGCCTTGCGCCACAGATTCGGCATGGCTGCCGGTGACAGGTAGGCAAACACCACATCGTAGTCGGCAAAATTCAGGCGACCGTAATCGCCACGTTCAAAGTGCGCACCGCTCGCACCGAAGCGCGCGCGCAGACTGCTGATCAGCCACGGCAAGGGCGCGATTTCAATACCGACGAAACGACTTTCCGGCCGGCGTCGCGCCAGACTCATCACCAGCCCGCCGAGACCACTGCCTATATCTATAAAGCTGATTTTTTGTTCAGGCGGCAGCAAACCTTCGACCGCCTGCCATGTCGTCAGACGTGACGGGTAATACGGAACCTGGGTGCGGAAGGTACTCCAGTACAGGAATAGCAAGACCAGGAATGCCGCCAGAAAAATAAAAGGTGACCATTGCAGGGTCAGCGTCAGCAGGAGCACCGGCAAAAACAGCAGTTGAATCAGCAGCCACCACGGTGCCAGCCCGCGCCACCACGACAATCCGGCTGCGATCACACCCTGCAGGCAGGCCGCGACAAGTACATTCATCGACCAGCCGGTCGCGGCGGCCAGGCTATACGCCAGCAGCAATACGATAAAAAAGGAAGAGATTTGAAACAGGAGGGCTTGCACTGCCGGTATCTGGAATACCGTTCTTGGAGGCGCCGACTTTGCGCCGGAGCGCCCCACTTTCTTCACACAGACACTCTTTCAATAATAAGGCTATCCGCTCAGGCTGCCAGCAAACTGTCTGCCTTGGCGCGTTTGGTTTTACCTGCCCGGGATGGCATGTGGCACAGGCCACAGGTGTAATTTGCATTCAAATCGAGGCGATGCACGACAAAATTGCCGCCGCATTCGCTGCAACATGCGGTTGCCAGCATTTTGCTGTCGAAGAATCGTACCAGAGTCCAGGCGCGCGTCAATGATAAAACCGGTTCGCCGTCTGCACCCAGTTCCACCTGCTCCAGATAAAGCTTATACGCTTTCATCACAGCCTGGATGCCGGAGATCTGTGCGTGTTCGATCAGGTATTTATGGATACCCATAAACAATGATGAATGGATATTCGGTTGCCAGGTAATGAACCAGTCGGTCGAAAATGGCAGCATGCCCTTTGGTGGCGAGACGCCGCGCAATTCTTTGTACAGTTTCAGCAAGCGTTCGCGTGACAGCGAAGTTTCCGATTCCAGCAATTGCAGCCTTGCACCCAAATTGATAAGCTCGATTGCAAGCTGAATTTCTTGTGCTTCTGTCACTACACTTTTCTTGGCCATTTTTTCGCTCGCTTCTGAAGAATTACAACAATACGATCAGCAGTGGATGACTTAGGCGATTTGCTCAACCGCTTGTCCTGCCATCAGGATGGCGGCGTGCGAATGCGCAAGCGAGCGATCCTTGTTGTAATTAGTCAGCATGCCGAGGATGGCGCCATCGTCGAAACGGAAACGGGCGAGCATCATATTGGCACCAGCGAGCTTGAGAATCTGGGCATTGTTCATGCCTTCGATCAGGTCGGCGATTTCATTGCTGATTCCGAGGCGGAAAATGGCAGTCGCCTTGTCGGAACGAATCATTTGTTGTGCAAGCATCAAGTAACCCAGGTTGGCGTCACGTATTTCAGCAATGATGTCGTTAGTTGTCATGTTATCCCCTGATCTGTGAATTTCCTGGCAGTAATTTGTGAGCCAGTGATTGCATTCTGCAGGGGGAAACAAAGGGCTGGAATAGGCAGTTTTCTGTATTTTCATACAGCGCAGACGCCAATAAGCCGGTAGGCGTTTGTCTTACAAACGTCGACCAGCATTCGATACGCCTTCACATGAAATGAGGCGGAGAGCGGCTTGTATATTGCATCTGAGCATTTATTTCCTGCTCGGATGTTGCTTATAAAAAAGCATGTTTTGAGGCAATTTTTCTAGATTCCGGGGACACAGAATTTTCCAAAAAACCGACTCCAGAGACAAAAAAATGAACTTCTTTTCAGGCTCTTGTCTCTTTAACGGCACGTTTTTTCCAAACTTTAGGGTTTAAACAAAATATTTTTAAAATATTTTCAGAAACCAAATTTGAAAAAAATCCCTGCTGTCTGACTTTGATAACGGCAGCGAAAACCAGAACTTTAGGGTTGGATCGAAAATATTTTGATTTTTTTTCGATTTGTTACAGTTTGATTGTAAAAATGATATCTACATCCAAGAAGTAAACCCTCTTCCCCCTGTTTAATCATTAAATTGTTGATAATTAAACAAGTTAGCGAATAAGCCGCTAATGGCACTGGCAGGGCAAATAAAATCTGGTATTGTTTATCTACCCTCAACCCAAAGGAGACTCTTATGGATTTGGTAGAAAAATTCGATGCCAAAGGAAAGACCGGTGCCGCTTACCACGTTGAGGTTTATCAAACGCCCATCAGCGCTCCGGATCCGGATGGACTACCCGGCTCGAAAACATATCAATTGGCAGATGGCCGCGCGCTGGACCCGCTATCCGACGCAAAATTCAAAATCGTGCAAACCGGGGAAAAAATTTACAGGCTCTGAGCAAATCGACTGCCAACAGGCATAGCCTCAAAGCCCACACGAAGCGCCGGATAGCCACACACAGCCGCTCCGGCCAATAAAAAAGCCCGCATCCAGACGATGCGGGCTTTTTTACATCCAGGCTTGGCGAGTCATGCCCGCCGGCCGGTCAGAAGTATTGTTCGACGATCTCGCCAAAAGCAGCTTCCGCGGTCATACCCTTCTTCATCAGATTGGTAATGTCTTGCGAATAGGCGCGTATGCCTTCCGGCAGCTTCTGTACGTTGTTCTTGAAGTATTCGTACTTCTGGATATCGATCAGGTCACCCGGACGTGCTGCCGGTGTGCTGCTGCCCCGTACGCTGCGTACCGCACGCGTAGTGGTGGTAACACGCTTCACACCCACATTGGCAATCGCAGTCTCAATCTGCGCCAGCGTCAGCACAGGAGTCGCATTGGCACCAACGAATTCGTCTTCACCCGGATGCAGCAAATGATTATTGCTGTCGAATGCCATTTTCTTTTCAAAACTATTGATGACCTGGTAGTGCGGCTTCTGCCCCGGACCGTTCAAGGCAAACTGTACGCGATCGCCGTAGGCCTTCATCTGCGTTACAACATCCTTCAGGTAATCCGCGGTCAGCGTATCTATCTTTCCATCCCAGCGCTTGCTTCTCTTCGTGTTCAAAATACGTATTCCAGTAAAAGTGACTCTATCCAATTCGAGAAAGAAAAAAAGCCCTTGATTTTCATCAAGGGCTTTCAATTCTTTGGCGGAGACGGTGAGATTCGAACTCACGATACAGGTTTAAGCCCATATGCTTCCTTAGCAGGGAAGTGCCTTCGGCCACTCGGCCACGTCTCCACATTACTTCAGCAACGTCGACAGCACGCTACCAGAAGGTCCAGCATCATAACTTTTCATGCATGCCCGGTCAACCCAAAACTATGCATTTCGCCATGACTTATTTGCTTTTTAATTGCTTTTTTCCAGATCAAAAGTCTTGTGCAAGGCACGAACTGCCAATTCCATATACTTCTCGTCGATCAAAACCGAAATCTTGATTTCCGAAGTCGAAATCATCTGGATGTTGATGCCCTCTTCCGACAAGGTACGGAACATTTGCGATGCAATACCGACATGGCTACGCATGCCGACACCGACTACCGAGACTTTCGACACTTTGGTGTCGCCCTGGATGCTGGCTGCACCGATATGTGCTTTTACGCTTTCATTCAGGACATCCACTGCCTTCGCGTAATCGCCGCGTGGCACGGTAAAGGTGAAATCTGTTTTGCCGTCGACTGACTGATTCTGGATGATCATGTCGACTTCAACATTGGCAGCGGCAATCGGGCCCAGGATCTGGTAAGCGATACCTGGACGATCCGGTACGCCCAATACGGTAATTTTCGCTTCGTCGCGATTGAATGCTATACCGGTGATGGCGGCTTGTTCCATGTGTGTATCTTCCTCAAACGAAATCAGGGTGCCGGACTTTGCTTCTTCTTCCAGCGGGATCATAGGATCGGTCAGCGACGACAGCACGCGCGTCGGCATCTTGTAGTTGCCGGCGAATTCGACCGAGCGAATCTGCAGCACTTTCGAGCCTAGCGATGCCATTTCGAGCATCTCTTCAAAGGTCACGGTATTGAGGCGACGCGCTTCCGACACGACGCGCGGGTCAGTCGTATAGACGCCGTCAACATCTGTGTAAATCAGGCATTCCTGCGCCTTCAGCGCGACTGCAACAGCCACTGCCGAGGTATCCGAACCACCGCGACCGAGGGTCGCGATATTACCGTCATCGTCCACGCCCTGGAAACCGGTGATGATAACGATACGACCTGCATCCAGGTCCTTTTGCACTTTCGCATCGTCAATCGACTGGATGCGTGCCTTGGTGAAAGCCGAATCAGTTTTGATCGCGACTTGCCAGCCGGCGTACGATACGGCTTCCTTGCCGATCGATTGCAAAGCCATGGCGAGCAAAGCGACAGAAACCTGTTCGCCGGTTGAAGCCAGCATATCCAGTTCGCGTGGATTTGGCTGCGGCATCAACTCTTTGGCCAATCCGATCAAACGATTGGTTTCGCCGGACATCGCCGACGGTACCACTACGATTTGATAACCAGCGTCGTGCCATTTGGCGACGCGTCTGGCGACATTTTTGATGCGCTCGGTGGAGCCCATCGATGTGCCGCCGTATTTGTGAACGATTAAAGCCATAAGGGTCGGGAAAGAGCTCTTAAAGAAAGAGAAAAGCGTGAAAAATCAACCCTCGACTTTACAGCCTGCAGCGCAGAATGACAAGTCCGACAAGGCCTTGCCAGCGTCTGGGCTTATCAAAATCACCAAAAAACTCTAGGGCAATGCAATTTGACCCTGATCGAACTGCCAACGCAGTTGAATATTGCCGCCCGTCTCGGTGTTGAGCGGATGACAATCCATGCCGATGCCGGCTGCAAACAATAATTGCTTGCCTGCAAAAACCAGCGGCAGGCGCTCACGTTCCCAAGCTGGAACATCGCACGCCTGATATTGGTACTTCAAACTTTTGGTCGGGCGATTCCATGCCGGTTTCAAACGTTCGCCACCGCTACGCAATTGGATCAACAGTGTTTGTGCCCCTAACCATTCGGCAGCAATGCCCTGCTCCGCCTGATCAAAGTACAAGGTGCCGCCAAAGCTGGGGAAATGCAGGCTGGCTTCGCCTTGCCAATTGAAGGAGCGTGGCGGCTGCAACAATAAATCAGGATCGAATTTCGGTGTAATGTAGACCCGGTCACGGTGCCGCCGGATGTGACAATCTGCATGCGTTACACATAGCTGGGCATCGTGTTTTGCTTCCAGCAATTGCGTACGCATCTCATTGAGCCAGGCGGTCGATGGCATACGCACACCGCGCAAACCAAACCAGTAACGCAACATATTGTCGATACGATCAGCGCTGAATTGCCTCAGCTTGGTGACATCCACACACTCGCCATCCAGGCATTGCTGCAAATCTTCGGCGGCCAGCTCTATCAACAAACGTTGCGCCGATTGCGCATGCTCTGCGGTGCGCGCAAAGCGCTGCTGGAAACCTGGAAAGTACTCTTCCAGTTTCGGCATGACCTGATGACGCAAAGCATTGCGGGCATAGCGTGGATCAAGATTCGATTCATCTTCGACAAACTGGATCGCGTGCGCTGTGACGTAAGCCTGCAAATCTTCACGCCTTACCTGCAACAAGGGACGTCCCATCAGCAAGTTGGCATCACCCAGCAGATCCGCCGCATGATTCGCGCTATCCATGCCTGACAAACCTGCTACACCTGAGCCACGCAAGAGTTGCAGCAAAACGGTTTCTGCCTGGTCATCCAAATGATGCGCAGTCAATAGAAGCGGCACGCCATGCGCGCGGCACATGTCGCCGAGTGCCGCGTAGCGACTTTGCCGCGCCGCTTCCTCTATACCGTTTTTTCCCTGCCGGGTGACCTGTACCTGGCGCGCATCGAAAACCACGCCCAGCGCTGCACACTGCGCGCGGCAATGCGCCAGCCAGTCATCGGCATTCGGACTCAAGCCATGGTGTACATGGAAGGCGAAGATTTCTATTTGCTGCGCCAGGCCGTACGCATGCAGCAAATGCAGCAAGGCGGCCGAATCGAGGCCGCCACTATATGCCAGCGCGATTTTCGCTTTAGCGGAGCTGGAAAGAGAAACGCGCGTCCGGATCTCCCCTAACGCGCGTTCAAATCCAGCTTGCATAGACGCAGTTTCTTTATTCGTCACGCATCATTCCGGTGTGTTGAGCTCTTTGAATTTACCGTAGCTCATCAATTTTTCATGGCGTGCTGCCAGCAGATCCTTGGTTTTCATACCCTGGAATTGACGCACGGTATCCGCCAATGCACGCTTGACCAATGCCGCCATCTGTTTAGGATCGCGATGCGCGCCGCCCAGTGGTTCATTGATGATCTTGTCGATCAGGCCCATGGCTTTCAGGCGATGGGCGGTCAGGCCGAGTGCTTCTGCCGCATCGGATGCGCGCTCTGCAGATTTCCACAGAATCGAAGCACAACCTTCCGGAGAGATAACCGAGTAAGTAGAGTACTGCAACATCAGGACTGCATCACCAACCGCAATCGCCAGCGCGCCGCCGGAGCCGCCTTCGCCGATGATGGTTGCAATCAGTGGCACTTTCAATTCAGCCATGACGTACAGGTTGTGACCAATCGCTTCCGATTGTCCGCGCTCTTCAGCATCGATACCAGGGAATGCACCCGGGGTGTCGACAAATGTAAATACCGGCAAGCCAAACTTCTCGGCCAGCTTCATCAGGCGCATCGCCTTGCGATAGCCTTCCGGCTTCGGCATACCGAAGTTGCGCATGCTGCGTTCTTTGGTATCGCGACCTTTTTGATGACCGATGACCATACAAGGCATGCCATTAAAACGTGCCAGGCCACCTACGATGGACAGGTCGTCCGCATAGCTGCGGTCGCCGTGCAATTCGTGGAAGTCGGTGAAGATTTCATTCACATAATCCATCGTGTATGGACGTTGCGGATGACGTGCAATCTGTGACACTTGCCACGGCGTGAGCTTGGCGTAGATATCCTTGGTCAGTTGCTGGCTCTTCTTCGACAGGCGATCAATCTCTTCCGAGATATCGACTGCAGAGTCATCTTGTACAAAGCGCAGCTCTTCGATCTTGGAATCGAGTTCTGCAATCGGCTGTTCAAAGCCGAGGAAAGTCGTTTTACTCATCGTGCACCTTTTTGATTCAACACGCGGTGGATTTCGTATCTCTACCTAGTTTGCTGCCTCTACCGGATCCAGGCTACGCCATAGATACCAGGTCGCAACAGTACGGTAAGGCTCCCAGTTGGCGGCTACTTCCCGCGCATCGCTGCGCGAAACCGGCTCGCCGGAAAAATAATTACGGCTAATGCCCGCCAGCAAACCAAGGTCGTCCAACGGCAAAATATTCGGTCGGAGCAGATTAAATATCAAAAACATCTCCGCTGTCCAGCGTCCGATACCGCGAATTTGAATTAACTCAGCGATAACTTCTTCATCTTCCATCTCGGCCCACTTGTCACAATTGACACGTTTTGCCTTGAAATGGTCGGCCAGATCGAAAATATACTCCGCTTTACGCTTGGATAAACCACAAGTTGCCAGCTTGTCACCAGCCTTGATCACCTGTGCCGGCGTACATTTTGGGCAAACTTCGAGGAAGCGCTGCCAGACGGAGTCGGCCGCTTTAGTCGAAATTTGTTGTCCTATGATGGAACGTGCCAATGTGGAAAATGCTTCACCGCGGCCAACCAGGTGCAAATCGCCAAACTGCGGAATGAGCTTGCGCAGGATACGGTCGCGCTTCATCAGCTCGGCCTTGGCCTCCTCCCAGTAGGCTGGCAGGATACGGGTTTCATCAGTGGCGATCGTTTTCCCCATCAGTTCAAGCCCTTCGCCATTCAGTCAGGCCGCCCGGTTTATCTTCCAGGATGATGCCTTTTTCCAGCAGCTCGGCACGGATACGGTCAGCTTCGGCAAAGTTCTTCGCCTTCTTGGCGTTGACACGCGCTTCTATTTGCTCGACGACAAATGTTTCCATCTCGCCATCTTCCCCGTTAGCCAGTCCGGCATGCAGGAATTGCTGGGCCGGGCGCTGCAAGAGACCGACTATACCAGCGAGTCCGACCAGTTGGCGCGCCAAAGCAGGCGATTTTGTTTTATTGATTTCATTTGCCAATTCAAACAACACGGCTACCGCCAGCGGCGTATTGAAATCGTCATTCATCGCCTCGGCAAAGCGTAGGGCATGCGCTTCTGTCATATCCAGCGCTGCCTGGTCCGGCGCCACGCCCTTGAGTGCGGTGTACATGCGCGTCAAGGCATTACGGGCATCATCCAGATGCGCATCGGAATAATTCAGCTGGCTGCGGTAATGCGCACGCAGGATAAAAAAGCGCACGACTTCGGAATCGTATTTCGCCAATACTTCGCGGATGGTGAAGAAATTACCCAGCGACTTCGACATTTTTTCATTGTCGACGCGCACGAAACCATTGTGCATCCAGTAGTTGACGAAGGTATGCTGGCTCGCACCTTCGGACTGGGCGATTTCATTTTCGTGATGTGGGAATTGCAGATCAGCGCCACCGCCGTGGATATCGAATTGCTGGCCCAGCAATTCACAAGCCATGGCCGAGCATTCGATATGCCAGCCTGGACGACCACTGCCCCATTTCGAAGCCCACTTCACTTCGTCTGGTTCGGCTTCCTTCGATGATTTCCACAACACGAAATCCAGCGGATCACGTTTACCGGTGTTGACGTCGACGCGCTCACCGGCGCGCAAATCGTCCAGCGATTTACCGGACAGCTTGCCGTAACCCGGGAAGTCACGCACCGAGTAGTTCACATCACCATCGGAAGATTTATAAGCGAGGCCATTGCGCTCCAGCGCTTCGATCAGGCCCAGCATTTGCGGCACATAATTGGTTGCGCGCGGTTCATGATCCGGCTTTTGCACGCCCAGCGCCGCGGCATCTTCATCCATCGCATCGATGAAGCGCTGCGTCAGCGCAGAAATGGACTCACCGTTTTCGGCGGCACGCTTGATGATCTTGTCGTCAATATCTGTGATATTGCGCACATAGTTGACTTCGTAGCCGGAGGCACGCAACCAGCGTTGCACCAGGTCGAATACCACCATGACGCGCGCGTGCCCGATATGACAATAGTCGTATACGGTCATCCCGCACACGTACATCCGGACTTTGCCCGGTTCAATAGGAGTAAACGGCTGCTTCTCACGCGCCAGCGTATTGTAGATCTTCAGGGCACTCATGAATGGTTGTCTGTTTCGGCTAAGATTTGTCACAAGGCTGGCTGCGCATCGCCACTTACACGCATCAGCAACTCCGGGTCGCAGCTATGGCGACGCCGCCAAAACACTTAGTCCTGCTTCTTTTTGATAAAATGCACGTTTGTACGGCACGTTCTGCAGCTCGTTTTTTCGACAGTATAGCATTGATAAAAACCGCAACCGCCGACCAAATTGCTTATCAGCATGGGGCTGGCGCAAGATTGTTGTTTATCCTTGCCTTTGCCTGTAGCAGCAAAATCGGTACAAAATAAGAGATTGTCCCGTACGGAGCCGCAAGCGGGACGGCATAATATGACAGCGCGTGTGATCCTGCAAGCCGACGGCTATTGAATATTTATTCACTGCCATCATCTGCACCGGGCACGCGCTCCACATTACAGAAGCATTCACCTTCATTTAAATGAAAGAAGCCCGCATGAAATTTTCTCGTCGCCAAGCCCTGGCCATGGTTGCCGCAGTTTCACTGTCCGGCATGTTGCAACTGGCACAGGCTGCAGATGCACCACAGGTACTGCTGAAAACCAGCATGGGCGACATCGTGCTGGAACTGAACCAGGAAAAAGCACCTAAATCGGTAGAGAACTTTGTACAGTATGTAAAAAGCGGCCAGTACAATGGCACCATTTTCCACCGCGTGATCGATGGCTTCATGATCCAGGGTGGCGGCTTCGATAAGGACATGAAAGAAAAAGCGACGCGTGCGCCTATCCAGAACGAAGCAGCGAACGGCCTGAAGAATGACATCTATACGATTGCGATGGCACGTACCAGCGCGCCGCATTCGGCAACCGCACAATTCTTTATCAACACCGCCAACAACAGCATGCTGAACTATCCTAGCCGTGACGGTTGGGGTTATGCAGTATTCGGTAAAGTCATCAAAGGCAGCGAAGTCGTCGACAAGATCAAGAACGTCAGTACCGGCAATCGCGGCGGCCATCAAAATGTACCGACCACTCCGGTCATCATCGAATCGGCAACCGTCATCAATTAATCATTGCTGATTTTTAGTCCCTCATTTTTTATTCATCATCCCTACATTTATCAAGGAATAATATGGCAGTCCTCCTCACCACCAACCACGGCAACATCACTATCGAACTCGACGCGGAAAAAGCGCCAAAAACGGTAGAAAACTTCCTCGCCTACGTGAACTCGGGCCACTATGCCGGCACCATTTTCCATCGCGTGATTGATGGCTTCATGATCCAGGGCGGCGGTTTTGAGCCAGGCATGACACAAAAGCCAACCAATGAGCCAGTCGAAAACGAAGCAAAGAACGGCTTGAAAAACGGCATGTACACGCTGGCAATGGCACGTACTTCGGCACCGCACTCGGCTTCCGCGCAATTCTTCATCAACGTCAACGACAACAGCTTCCTCGACTATCCAGGTCAAGACGGCTGGGGTTACTGCGTATTCGGTAAAGTCACCGACGGCATCGACGTCGTCGAAAAAATCCGCGCCGTCAAAACCACCCGCAGCGGCATGTTCGCCGACGTACCGGTAGATGACGTTGTCATCGAAAAAGCTGAAGTCATCTAAGCAACTGCTTATTTTTACTTAGCCACTTCGATGCACGATATGAGCTCTTCCTTATCCTCTGCTTCGACGAATCAAGCGCAGCCAGCAATGGCTGCGCTTTTTGTTTCCGATTTGCATTTGCAGGCAGCAATGCCACGCACCACGCAGGCCTTCTTCAATTTCCTGCAAAATCAGGCATTACATACGAAACAGCTCTACCTGCTCGGCGATATCTTCGAAGCCTGGGCCGGTGATGATGACCTCGACGATCCCTATCATCAGCAAGTCGTCAACGCACTGAAAAAAGTCAGTGCAAGCGGCGTGGAAGTATTTTGGATGGCTGGTAATCGCGATTTCCTGGTGGGACAGAAATTTGCCGAGGTGACTGGCATTAGTCTGCTACCGGACCCCTTTGTCACTAGCCTGGCAGGTCGTCTGCTGGTATTGACGCATGGTGATGCCTATTGCACCGACGATGCCGCTTATATGGAATTCCGTGCCCAGGTGCGGCAAGCTGAATGGCAACAGAACTTTCTCGCCTTGCCTCTGGCGCAGCGCAAAGCCATTATCGAAAACCTGCGCGCCGGTAGCCGCGCAGCGCAGCGCGATAAATCCTACGACATCATGGATGTGAATCAGGATGCAATTGCCGGCTTGTTCCGCCACAGTCGCAGCGCCACCATGATCCATGGCCATACGCATAGACCTGCACGACATCAGCATCAGGTCGATGGCGCAGAACGTCTACGCTATGTATTGTCGGATTGGGATCTGGATCACACGACCGCGTCGCGTGGCGACTGGCTGGCGCTGGATACGGCGGGAGAAATCCACCGTTTTACTCTGGATGGAACTGAGATCGACAGCTGATTTGCTGCCGAGCTCAGGCTTGTTTATTCAAACTGCTGTTTGAATTGCTGGAACTGCGCTTTCAGGGCTTCAACTTCGTCGCGCAGGCTGCTTACTTCGGCTTCCAGCTGGCCGATACGATCATGTCGGCTCACTCCGCTTGCAGCCGCAACCGGCAACTCGCCCGCTTCAGGGAAAACTTCACTAGACAGCAAAGGCGCGTAACGCGTTTCCTTGGTACCCGGTGCGCGCGGCAAACGTGCCACCAGCGGTGGATATTTATCGATCAGGAATTGCAGCGCCGCTTCCACATCAGCAATTGTGGCAAATTCATGCAAACGCCCTGAGCGTGTACGAATCTCGCCTGCGGTCTGAATGCCGCGCAGCATCAGCACGGTCAACACGGCCAGCTTGTCCTGCTCAAGCGACCACTTCATGCGCAGCCTGTGTTCGTATTTGCTCACGCGCGCACCGGCCTGATTCACCTCGGCCACGAATTTGTCCGCGATCAATTCCTGCAGGATGCCCTGTACGTCGACCTCTGTTAGCGCCATGACCGGATCACGGCTGGTCAACTGGTTACAACCATTGGTCAGTGCATTGATCGACATCGGATAGGCATCGGGCGTCAGCGCCTCTTTCTCTGCCAGCACTGCCAATACGCGAATCGCACCGGCATCGAACACGATTTGTCCGTTATCCCGCACATCTGCCGCGGCTGTATTGCTTACTTCGTCTGTCATGGCTAGCTACTTACTCAACCAGTTTATTCAACTGTTCAGGATCAAATTTCTCGGTGGCATTCAGGGTTTCGCAATCGATGCCGGCACACTTCAATGCGGCCAGGATGCGTTCGATCTGGTGTTCCTGGGTCGCCGCATTATCGATCAAACCATGCAAAGCTTTCGATAAGGGATCATCACCGTTCGGTGTCACGCCATAGGCGGCGAACATGCGCGCCGCCGCTTCATCACGCGCATTGTCTTTCTCGATGATACGTGCCGGGTTACCGACCGCTGTTGCGCCTGCCGGCACCTCGCGCACCACCACTGCATTCGAGCCGACCTTGGCACCCTCACCAACTGTAAAGGCGCCCAATACTTGCGCACCGGCACCAATAATGACACCGGTACCCAAGGTCGGATGCCGTTTGGCACCTTTGCTGAGCGAGGTACCGCCCAGAGTTACTCCCTGGTAAATCGTGCAATCGTCCCCGACCACTGCGGTTTCGCCGATCACCACGCCAAAACCATGGTCGATGAAGACGCGTCGGCCTATGGTCGCACCCGGATGGATTTCGATCCCGGTCAACCAGCGCGCAATATGCGAGGTAAAACGCCCCAGCCACTTGAAATCATGGGTCCAGAACCAGTGTGCCCAGCGCTGCATCACGATGGCGTGCAAGCCCGGATAGCAGGTAATAACTTCCCATTCACTGCGCGCAGCAGGGTCGCGGGCAATGATATTGGCGATGTCTTCTCGGATACGGCTAAACATAAAGTAAATATGGATATGCGAAAAATGCTTGGATAGCAATATTAGCCTGTTAACGCAAATCATGGCGGACACCGGCTATTTTTGCCGGTACCGCCATGTTGTCAAACAGGCTTAAGAACCGGTAGCGATGCGCTGTCTGCGCGCTTCGTACAGGCAAACGCCGGAGGCGACAGAAACGTTCAGGCTTTCCACCGAACCGAACATCGGGATGCCAACCAGGACATCGCAGGTTTCACGCGTCAGGCGGCGCATGCCCTCGCCTTCGGAACCCATGACCAGGGCGGCCGGGCCGGAGAAATCGGCTTCGTACAAACCTTTTTCGGAGTCGTCGGTGGTACCGATCAACATGATGTCGCGCTCTTTCAGCTCGCGCAGCGTGCGTGCCAGATTGGTAACCGTGATGTAGGGCACGGTATCGGCCGCGCCACTGGCGACCTTGGCCGCAGTCGCATTCAAGCCGACCGCCCTGTCCTTCGGTGCGATCACCGCATGTGCACCGGCACCGTCTGCTACGCGCAGGCAGGCACCCAGGTTATGCGGATCAGTGATGCCATCGAGTACCAGCAGCAAAGGCGGACCTTCGATTGCATCCAGCAATTCGTCCAGATTACGCGCCAGCGACAGTTCACCCGCCTTGGCTACCACGCCCTGATGGCGCCGCGTACCGACGATGCTGCTCAGGCGTGCATCATCGGCCGGGATAATACGCACTTTCGCGCCTTCAGCTGCGCGTATCAAATCCTTCATGCGCTGGTCATGACGACCGGCATCAATATAAATTTCTTCTACCGAAGAGGCTTCATGGCGCAAACGCGCCGTGACGGCGTGAAAGCCGAAAATCATCTTGCTCTTCATTTTTATCGCTTCTTCTTGCTTGATTTAGGATGCACTGCCGGCGCCCGCTGTTTATTGGGTGTGGCCGGTGTGCGTTTGGCCTTGGCCTTTTTACCGGGTGCAGTTGCAGCAGGTGCGGTAGCTTTAGTTGCCGTCTTGCCTGCAACCGATTTTTCCGCTTTCTTGCTGCGCTGCTGGTGTTCATTGTCAGCACGGCGTGCTTCATTCTTCAATACGGTGCGGATGCCGGGTTCATTGACCAGGCGCAAATCGATTTTGCGTGCATCCAGATCGACACGGCTGACTTGTACCGTGACACGGTCCGTCAACTGATAACGGATGCCGGTACGCTCACCGCGCAACTCATGGCGTGCTTCATCGAATTTGAAATGATCGGCACCGAGTTCGGTGACGTGCACCATGCCCTCGATGAACAGCGAATCCAGTTGCACGAAGATACCAAAGGTCGCCACGCCGGAAATCACGCCAGTGAATTCTTCACCCAGCTTGTCGCGGATGAAGTAACACTTGAGCCATGCTTCCACATCGCGCGATGCTTCATCGGCGCGTCGTTCATTTGCCGAACAATGTATGCCCAGCGCTTCCCAGATTGCCAGATCGCCTTCCGACTTTTGCTTGCCCTCAGCCTTGTCTTGCGCATGCTTCTTGCGCGCAGCCGGTGACAGCATGGTGTTGAGCGTGCTGGTATCCATGCCGCGTGGTTCGTAACGCTTGCCTTGCAGGATGGCCTTGATCGCACGATGCGTCAGCAAATCCGGATAGCGGCGAATCGGGCTGGTGAAGTGCGCATATGCTTCATACGACAAACCAAAGTGACCGATATTTTCCGGGCTGTACACCGCTTGCTGCATCGAACGCAACAACATGGTTTGCAGCAGCAATGCATCCGGACGGTTTTTGATCTTCGGCATCAGCTCGGCATAATCCGAGGCCGTCGGCTTGTCACCGCCACCCAGGTTCAAACCAACCTGCTTGAGGAAGGTACGGACCTGATTCAGTTTTTCCTTGGTCGGCAAAGCATGCACACGGTACAGGCTGTGATGCTTGTGACGCTGCAAGAGATCGGCTGCACAGACGTTGGCTGCCAGCATGCACTCTTCAATCAGCTTGTGCGCTTCATTACGGGTGCGCGGCAGGATCTGCTGGATCTTGCCGACTTCATTGCAGACGATATAGGTTTCGGTGGTCTCGAAATCAATCGCACCGCGTGCATGACGAGCCTGCAGCAAAGCCTGGTAGACGCCGTACAGGTTCAGCAGGTGCGGCACCAGTGCCGGACGCTTGGTGGCTTCTATGCCCTTGGTATTACCCAGGATCGCAGCCACTTCGGTATAGGTCAGGCGTGCGGCCGAATGAATCACTGCCGGATAGAACTGGTAAGCCTTGATTTCGCCCTTGGCGGTAATCACGGCATCGCATACCAATGTCAGGCGATCCACGCCGGGATTGAGCGAACACAAACCGTTCGACAATTTTTCCGGCAACATTGGAATCACACGACGCGGGAAATACACAGAGGTGCTGCGTTCGAGCGCATCGACGTCCAGCGCTTCATTCGGTTTAACGTAGTTGCTGACGTCTGCAATCGCTACGATCAGGCGGAAGCCGTCGGCACGTCCGATTTTGCACGGTTCGCAATACACCGCATCATCGAAGTCACGCGCATCTTCACCATCGATGGTGACCAGCGGGACATCGCGCAAATCGACACGGTCATGCAAATCAACAGCACGTACTTCGTTTGGTAATTTGGCTGCAGCTTTTTTTGCTGCTTCGGAAAATTCATGCGGTACGCCGTATTTGCGTACGGCGATTTCGATTTCCATGCCAGGGTCATCGATATCACCGAGGACTTCGACAATCTTGCCGACCGGTTGGCTGAAACGCGAAGGCTGCTCAGTCAATTCGACACTGACGACCTGCCCGGTCTTTGCCTTGCCCGGCGAGCCGGCCAGCATGATGTCCTGGCCTATGCGTTTGTCTTCAGGTGCAACCACCCACACGCCGTTTTCGTTCAGCAGGCGGCCGATCACATGGCTGTTTGCACGTGCCACCACTTCAACGATGGTGCCTTCAGGGCGACCGCGTCGGTCGGTGCCGATGATGCGTGCTTGCACACGATCGCCGTGCAAAACTTTTTGCATTTCTTTTTCAGGCAAAAAGATATCGGCACTGGCGTCGTCGGGAATCAGGAAACCGAAGCCGTCTCTGTGACTGCTGACACGGCCTTCAATAAAATTGGAAGAATGGGCAAGTTGATAATTGCCGGCGCGATCTGGTTTGATTTGTCCATCGCGCTCCATCGCATTCAGGCGACGCATCAAGCCGTCCATCTCATCAGGTTTTACACCGAGAGCAGTAGCTAGTGTGGAGGCGTCGTGCGACCCGGTGGCCGTACGTAAGATGCCGAGAATTTCCTCGCGGCTGGGAATGGTATAAGAGTATTGGCTCAAAAGCTGTTTTGGTTAATTGTTATTAGAACGGGAGTCAGTGTAACGGACGACGACGATGTTTGCATAATAAGTCGATAAACATGCAAAATAGTCGCAATCAATGATTGACTTCCAACCGATATCCGCTATACTGCTCATCTTTCTGTAGGCCCACGTGGCGGAATTGGTAGACGCGCATGGTTCAGGTCCATGTGCCGCAAGGTGTGGGGGTTCGAGTCCCTCCGTGGGCACCAAGTTATTAAAACCCCGTTGATTCGTCAACGGGGTTTTTCTTTTTCCGGCTACATTTCATTTCCGCAGTTCCGACATTGCAAAGTCCTTTGCAAAACCAGTCTCCGTTATTTCTGTAACCGCATCAATATTGCCTGCAGAAAATGACACATGGGTGACCTCCGTGCCCTATTCTGCATCACCCTTTCTCAGCCATGCCGCTAATTGATGCGGACGCAGGCCATCGTATTCTTCAAACGGCTGATGTATCCACGGATTATGCGGCAAATAGTCCAGATAAAAATCCGGCTCTACTGATGAGCAAGCTTTGTACCAGATGACGGCGGATTTCACTTCCGTCACTGCAGGGAATTTTTCGGAGAGATGGCGCTGCACTTGTTCCAGCGTTACGCCGGAATCGACCAGGTCGTCGACCAGCAATACCTTGCCGCCGAGTGTGCCATTGGTAATCGTGATGTGCTTGGCGATATCCAGCGAGCCCTGCTCTTTACCCGCATCTTCGCGGTAAGAGCTGGTCGACAGAATCGCGAGCGGTACATTGAAAATACGTGAGAACACGTCGCCGGGGCGGAGACCGCCTCGTGCCAGGCACAAGACCTGATCAAATTCCCAACCTGACTCGTGCACCAGCAGAGCCAGACGTTCAATCGCATGGTGATATGCATCCCATGTCACCCATAGATCTTTATCGCCTGATTCTGGCATCGTGCAACTCGTCGGACTAAGTGATTTTTATTTGAAAGGATGACGCAATACGATGGTTTCTTCGCGGTCCGGACCGGTCGAAATCATATCGATAGGTACGCCGACCAGTTTTTCGATGCGATCAATGTAAGCACGTGCATTTGCCGGCAAGGCTTCCAGCGTTTTTGCACCAACCGTGCTTTCCTTCCAGCCCGGCATTTCTTCGTAGATCGGCTCACAAGCTGCTGCATCTTCTGCACCAACCGGGAAGATATCAACGGTTTTGCCATTGAGTTTGTAACCGGTGCAGATACGCAGCGATTCCAGACCATCCAGCACGTCGAGCTTGGTGAAGCACATACCGGTTACACCATTGATTTGCACCGAACGCTTCAGCAAGGCCGCATCGAACCAGCCGCAACGACGGGCGCGACCGGTAACGGTACCGAACTCATGACCAACTGTTGCCAGGTGTTTACCAACGCCTGCATCGGTAGGCAATTCGGACGGGAATGGACCGGAGCCGACGCGCGTGGTGTAAGCCTTGGTGATACCGAGGATGTAATGCAACATGCCAGGGCCGACGCCGGAACCGGTGGAAGCATTACCTGCCACGCAGTTGCTCGAAGTAACGTACGGATAGGTACCGTGATCGACGTCCAGCAAGCTGCCTTGCGCGCCTTCGAACAAGATATTTGCACCTGCATTGTGGGCTGCATACAGCGCGCTCGACACGTCACCAACCATAGGCTTCAGGCGTGGCACATCGGCCAGCGCATCATCCAGGGTTTTTTGATAATCAACAGCCGGCACCTTCAGGTAATGCGACAACACGAAGTTGTGGTAATCGAGGTTTTCCAGCAGTTTTTCTGCGAAACGTTTTTCGTTCAGCAAATCAGCGGCACGGATTGCGCGACGTGCGACTTTGTCTTCATATGCAGGGCCGATGCCTTTACCGGTCGTACCGATTTTTGCATCGCCGCGCGCGACTTCGCGCGCCACGTCCAATGCGGTGTGGTACGGCAGGATGATAGGACAGGCTTCCGAAATCTTCAGGCGCGACGGGACTTCCACACCGATCGCTGCCAGTTTGTCGATTTCACGCAGTACGTCAGGTACCGACAAGACTACGCCGTTGCCGATATAGCATGCGACGCCTTCGCGCATGATGCCGGAAGGGATCAATTGCAGTGCGGTTTTATGACCGCCGATCACCAGTGTGTGGCCGGCGTTATGGCCGCCCTGGAAGCGCACTACACCTTGCGCGTGATCTGTCAGCCAATCGACGATCTTGCCCTTACCTTCATCGCCCCATTGGGTACCGACAACTACAACGTTTTTTGCCATGCTTTTTGTTGACATCACTTAACCTAAATTTTTGATAATCCAGTTGCCATCTTCAAGTACGAGTACGCGATCGCACTCAAACTCGTCCTGATCGTTTTCGTAGCCGGGCAAGCTTTGAATTACAACTTCCCCTGCTTTGCGCAATGCGACAATCTTGCTGCGCAATAATGCTTCGCGGCCCCAAGGCGCACGAATCGCGCGCTTGCGTTCCGCTACTGGCAATAAGCGCGCCAGTTCGCGTAAATCCATAGAGAAACCAGTCGCCGGACGAGCCCGTCCGAATGCTTCGCCGACGTGATCGTAACGGCCGCCACGCGCTACCGCATTCGGCAAGCCCGGTACGTAAATCGCAAACATCGCACCGCTTTCATACTGATAACCGCCGAGGTCAGCCAGGTCTATCGTGACATTGGCTTCACCTGCCAGGCTGGTCAATGCAGCCAGTTCATCCAGCGCCCGGGTAATACCCGGCAAGGCCGGCAATTCTTTGCGCGCACGTGTCAACACCGTCGCGTCGCCATACAGGCTAGGCAAGGCGAGCAAGGCACGGCGCGATTCCTCACCGTAGGCAGCTGTTATTTCCTGCAGCGCCGGGACATCTTTGGCGCGGAGCAAAGTATACAGTGCCGACTCGTCTTTTTGCGCATTTGCGTCATTTTCAATGATCGCCCGCAACACGCCGACATGGCACAAATCCAGCCGAACCTGGGTAAAACCGGCCAAAGCCAGCGATGCCAAAGCCAGTTCCTGGATTTCCGCATCGGCTTCCAGCCCGGCGTGGCCATAGATCTCCGCCCCGATCTGCAAAGGCTCGCGGGTTGCATGCAAGCCGTTCGGACGGGTGTGCAGTACGCTGCCGGAATAGCACAGGCGCGTGACCGAAGCACGATTGAGCAAATGCGCATCGATACGTGCCACCTGGGTGGTCATGTCTGCGCGCAAGCCCAGGGTGCGACCGGATAATTGGTCGACCAGCTTGAAAGTACGCAGATCCATGTCATGTCCGGCACCGGCCAGCAATGAATCCAGGTATTCCAGCATGGGCGGCATGACAAGCTCGTACCCGTACAGGTGGAAGTTGTCGAGAATGACACGACGCAGTTCTTCAATTTTGCGCGCTTCAGACGGCAAAACATCAGCAATATTTTCAGGCAGTAGCCAGTTTGGCATGACGGGAAACGAAAAAGTCAGAAAAAGGAAAAGGGATACAGCGTACGGCAGGCTTATATCGGCTATGCAATCAACAAAACGAAACCCGCAAGCGGGTCTGTGTCTGTCAGGAAATTATTTGCGTTTATGCATGTAGCCGCCACAAAAAAGAAACTGCATGAAGTGATGGGCTTATCACTTCATGCAAATATGCGTACTTCATTTTCACGGCGCTCAGCGTTATTTTTTCGCGCCGGCACCTGTCGAACCAGGATTTTTAAAATACTTGAAAAACTCGGAATTAGGATCGATCACGAGCATATCGTTACGTGTTTTAAAGCTGGCGCGATAAGCTTCGAGGCTACGATAGAACTTGTAGAACTCAGGGCTTTGACCGAATGCCTGGGCGTAAATTTGCGAAGCCTTCGCATCACCCTCACCGCGGATCTGCTCTGCATCACGATATGCTTCGGCCAGAATCACGGTACGTTGGCGATCCGCATCCGCACGAATCTTTTCAGATTCTGCAGCACCGGTCGAACGCAATTCATTCGCGACACGGGCACGTTCGGACTTCATGCGGTCGAACACGGAATTATTAATCTGTTCCACGTAATCGACACGCTTCAGGCGCACGTCCACAATTTCAACACCGATTTGCTTGGCTTCTTCGGTGACTTTCTTTTGAATGCCATCCATCACCTTGCCGCGCTCGCCCGAGATCACTTCACGCACGGTGCGCTTGGTAATTTCTTCGTTCAGCGAAGCCTTGACGATTTGCGCCATACGGTTTTGCGCGCTGCGCTCATCACCACTAAAGCTGACGAAGTACAGGCGTGGATCAACGATGCGCCATTTGACGAAAGCATCGACCAGGATGTTTTTCTTTTCTGCCGTAATGAAACGATCTGCATCCGGTGTATCCAGGGTCAGGATGCGTTTATCCAGGAACACGACATTCTGGAATGGCGGCGGCAATTTGAAATGCAAACCAGGTTCACTGATGACAGTCTTCACTTCACCCAATGCAAACACAATCGCGTACTGGCGCTGATCGACCACGAATAAAGTGGAAGACAAGGCGATAAATGCAATCACCGCAACGATGACGTAGGAGATAAGGCGATTCATTATCGTACCTCCCGATCACGCGAGCTACGGCTCTCTCTGCTGCGGGACTCCTCCAGTGCTGCGGCATCCTGCGCAACTGTCGAAGATGTGGCAGGCGGACGAATCGCGCCGACATCCGCAGCAGCTGCACCGGCTGCAGGCGCTGCGGCTTGCGAAATCAGCTTATCAAGCGGCAAATAAATCAGGCTGTTATTACCTTTTGAATCGACCATAACCTTAGTAGTACTTGAGAAAATTTTCTGCATCGTTTCGAGATACATACGATCCCTGGTAACAGCAGGCGCTTTTTGATATTCAACCAATACCTGTTTGAAGCGTGATGCCTCACCCTGTGCATTCGCAGTCACGCTGGAACGATATGCTTCCGATTCCTGCAACAGGCGTGAAGCCGCACCGCGGGCACGTGGAATCACGTCGTTGGCATAAGCCTGGCCTTCATTCTTTTGACGTTCGCGATCCTGTCCTGCCTTGACCGCATCATCAAACGATGCCTGCACTTGCTCTGGCGGTTGTACGCCCTGCATGGTGACGTTTGTAATCTGTACGCCGGATTTGTAACGATCGACGATTTGCTGCATCAACTGGCTGCTGTCAAAGGCGATTTTTTCACGGCCTTCATACAGGACGAAATCCATCTTGCTGCGACCGACGACTTCGCGTATCGCGGTTTCGGCAACCTGCTTGACCATTTCTTCCTGTTCGCGGTTGTTGAATACCCAGTCAGAAGCGTTCTTCAGTGTGTATTGCACGGCGAACTGGATGTCGATGATGTTTTCATCTTCAGTCAACATCAAAGATTCCTGCTGCTGCTTGTTCTTGACGTTGCCGCGATAGCCGACTTCAACCGTACGTACTTGCGATACGTTGACGATTTCATGGCTCTGGATCGGGGTCGGCCAGCGCCAGTTGAAACCGGCCGGCGTCATATGGCTGTATTTGCCGAAAGTCATGACCACGCCGGTCTGGCCTTCCTGCACGATGAAGAAACCACTGACCAGCCACAGGAATGCGACGATGCCGGCGATAATCGCAGCACCGATACCGGCACCGCGCATGTCCGGCTTGAAGCCGCCCATGCCGCCACCGGAAGAATCGCCGCCGTTACCGCCGCCGCCATTCTTCTTGTTGCCGAAGATATTGCTCAGGCGCTGATTAAAATCGCGCCACAATTGATCGAGATCAGGCGGACCGTCATTCGGGCGCTTGTTATCCTGATTTTTATTATTGTCATCGGAACCACGACCCCAACGAGGGTCATTGAGCGAAAACTTCAAACCAAATTTTTTAAGTAGGGAAACGAGCATTCTTTTGCGGTCCGGGCTGAAAAATAATGGGTTGGAAGGCCAAGTAAATTACTTATACATTGACGTCGTCAGATGCAACTTCGGATACATCTTCTAATCCAGCGGCGCGCTCCTGCGCACATTCGGCTATTGCTTCTCGCAATAGATCCAATCCGCTTCCAGTCTGGGCACTAATAAAAACACGACGAATTTTATCATATTCATCACGCTCCAAAGCAGGTTCCAGACCGGCAGCATCAATCTTGTTCCAAACCAGAATCTGCGGGATGTGGTCGGCGCCGATTTCACGCAAGACCATATTCACCTGCTCTATCTGTTCCATCCGGACCGGGCTGGCACCATCCACCACGTGCAACAGCAAATCCGCATGTATCGTTTCTTCCAGCGTGGCGCGAAAGGCGGCGACCAATTGGTGCGGCAATTCACGGATAAATCCAACCGTATCGGAAATAACCACATTCCCCGCCTCACCCAGGTAAATACGACGCGAAGTCGTATCCAGAGTAGCGAATAGCTGATCGGCTGCCAGCACCCTGGTTTTAGCCAGGGCATTAAACAAGGTCGATTTCCCGGCATTGGTATAACCAACCAGTGAAACCGAAAATGCATTATTGCGACCACGTGCACGACGCTGGGTCGCATGCTGCTTGTGCAATTTATCCAGCTTGGCACGCAGTGCCTTGACCCGTACACCTAACAGACGACGGTCAGTCTCAAGCTGGGTTTCCCCCGGACCGCGCAGGCCGATACCGCCCTTTTGCCGTTCCAGGTGAGTCCAGCCGCGGATCAGGCGGGTTGCCAGATGTTGCAACTGTGCTAATTCGACCTGTACCTTACCCTCATGGCTTTGCGCCCTTTGCGCAAAGATATCCAGGATCAGGCTGGTGCGATCCACCACACGCACCTTGAGGTGACGTTCAAGGTTGCGCTGCTGCGCCGGCGACAAAGCATGATTGAAAATGACAATATCAAGCTCGTGGTCAACGACTGCATCAGCGATTTCATTTGCTTTGCCCGAGCCGACAAACAAGGCCGCGTCCGGACTGGAACGCTTGCCAGTGATCGTCATGATCGGATCGGCACCTGCCGATCTGGAAAGAAGGGAAAGTTCTTCGAGGCTTGCAGCGAAATCGCCTTTGCCAAAATCAAGGCCTACCAGTACTGCGCGCATATTAATACTGCGCCCATGACTGGGCGACGCAAATGTTATTCAGCTTCTGATTCAAGGCTCAGGTTCACGGCACGTGCAGGAACGACGGTGGAAATTGCGTGTTTGTACACCATTTGGGTGACGGTATTACGCAAAAGGACGACGTATTGATCAAAAGATTCGATATGACCCTGGAGTTTGATACCGTTGACGAGATAGATCGAAACGGGAACATGCTCTTTGCGCAAAGCATTGAGGAATGGGTCTTGTAACAGTTGCCCTTTGTTGGTCATGACAGCTCCAGTGTGTTGTTGTGTTTAAGAGGTTGAGGCATCTTGCTTTTTTTCAAGTGTTCCAACCATTGGAATGTAATCGATTTCCGGCTTTTTCGCCAAATCGCTTATTTTTCCGAACGCGAGAAGGGATTCTTACCTGAACGTAACTCGATACGTAGTGGAGTCCCAACCAGCGAAAAAGTTTCTCGGAAATGCTTTTCCAGGAAGCGTTTGTAATTTGCATCTATCGCTTCCAGTGCATTGCCGTGAATGACAACAATCGGCGGATTCATACCGCCCTGATGCGCATAGCGCAATTTCGGACGGATAGAACCCTTGCGGCGCGGTTGCTGGTGCTCGACTGCCTCGATCAGCGCACGCGTCAGCTTAGGCGTAGACAGATTCGACATCGCCGCGGCATACGCGCCATCAACCGATTTCATCATCGGGCCGATACCGCTGGATTTCAAAGCCGAGACGAAATGTGTTTTTGCAAACGAGAGGAAACTCAGCTTGCGCTCCAGGTCCATTTTGATCTCGTCGCGACGATCGCTGGTCAGACCGTCCCATTTATTCACGCCAACTACCAAAGCGCGTCCCGACTCCAGGATAAACCCGGCGATATGCGCATCCTGCTCGGAGATGTCCTGCTGCGCATCCAGCAGCAGCAATACGACATTGGCCTCGGAAATCGATTGCAGGGTTTTGACCACCGAGAACTTCTCGATTGCTTCAAACACCTTACCGCGACGACGAATACCTGCGGTATCTATCAGCGTGTAATGCTTACCGTCGCGCTCGAACGGGATCTCGATCGAATCACGGGTAGTGCCTGGCAAATCGAAGGCAATCACACGCTCTTCACCGAGCAAGGTATTGACCAGCGTCGATTTACCGACGTTCGGACGGCCGACGATGGCCAGCTTGATACTTCTGTCATTCGATGCAGGTGCTTCCTCTTCCGGCGGACGCTGGGCAAAAGCGATATTCAGCGCTTCTTCGACCAGGTCGTTGACGCCGTCGCCATGGGCCGCGGAAATTACATACGGATCACCCATACCGAGTTCGTAGAAATCAGCCGTCACCGTCGTGTACTTCATGCCTTCGGCCTTGTTCACGACCAACATCACTGAACGGCCCGATTTGCGCAGGAAGTCGGTGATGGTTTTATCGTGTGGCGTCAAACCCTGACGGCCGTCAACGATGAAAATCACGACGTCTGCTTCAGCGACGGCCTGTTTCGTCTGCTTGGCCATTTCATGCATGATGCCTTCTTTGGCAACAGGCTCGAAACCACCGGTGTCGATAACCAGGAAAGGACGTTCGCCCACCCGGCCTTCGCCGTAATGCCGGTCACGCGTCAGGCCCGGAAGGTCAGCGACCAACGCATCGCGCGACCTGGTTAGTCGGTTGAATAGCGTGGATTTGCCGACGTTAGGTCGACCTATAAGTGCAATAACCGGCTTCATCTAATGTTTTACTCGGCTGCGATGGCAGCCACTGTTCCTGATTGGGTTTGAAAAATAAAATTCGCATCTGTGCGAACCGGTACGCCGACAATCGGGCTACCGTCAGTGTTCACACGTGCCAACAACAAGCCATTTTCTTTCGAGAAGAAATGGATATAACCCTGGTAATCACCGACCGCTACTGCGCGGCTGGATGAAACCGGGGTCGACAGGCGGCGGTTTTTCAACTGCTCGTTCTGCCAGAAACTGGTGCCGGTATCGCGGGCAAACGCCTGCAGGGTACCGCGTTCATTTGCAGCATACACTGCACGCTCATCGACATCGACGCCGACATCACTGGAGAATGCCTTACCCCAGCGTGGTGTACCGCTGACGGTATCGAAACAGGCGATGCGACCCTGATACGAGACCGCACAAACATCACGACCGGCCACGAATGGCGCACCCGAGATATCGGCAATGCGTTCCAGCTCGGTAGTACCGCGCGGATCACCTACAGCGACTTCCCAACGTGGTGCACCGGTGGCAAGTGCAACTGCCAGCAAACGACCACCGGCCAGGCCGATATATGCATTCGAATTGGCAATCGCGATACCTGGCGAAGTACGCAGGGTCAACGGCGGTGCGGTACGTTGCGCAAACCATTTACGGGTACCGGTTTCCGCATCAAAGGCAACAACACGGTTATCCATGCTGCGGATCACGACCGTATCCAGGCCGACCGCAGGTGTCGACAGGATTTCGCTGCTGGCTTGCGCCTTCCAGCGCAATTTGCCCTGGTTATCAAATGCCAGTACCACGCCCTTCTCACCTGCCACTACAACCGTCTGGCCATCGCTACCGACGCCTGCCGTCAAAGGCATGCCGGCATTGATACGCCACTGCGATTGACCATTCGTTGCATCCAGGCGGGTAATCGTGCCGTCTGCTGCTGCAGTATAGAGATCGTTACGCACCAGAGCTGGTGAAAATGCATAGTTGCCTGCCTTGCCGACCGACGCAGTCCAGGCGGTGCGGGTATTCAGGCTTTGCTTGAACTCAACCAGTGGCGCTGGGGTGTTGCGCGTCGATGGCTTGCTGGCGAACGGATTCATCGATGACAGGAAGGAGCAACCGGCAGTCGCCAACAACAGGCTGGCCGACAGTACTTTTAATGCGATTCGATACTTCTGCATTTCTTTTCCTTTAAGCTTTTATGCGGCTTTTTTTACCGCTGCACCACCGATGGCATCCAGTTTGATCTGGATCAGCTGGCGTGCAGGATTCTTTGCATCTGTTTTTTCCAGTGCTGTCTGATAGGCGGCACGTGCTTCTTCCAGTTTGTTTTGTGCGACCAGGATGTCGCCCTTGCGATCGCTGACGACATTGGCGAATTGCGCAGGGAACTCACCAGCCAATACTTTCAAGCCTTCGTCGTATGCTTTTTCATCGAGCAGGATGCCGGCCAGGCGGACTTTCGCGACAGCCTTGTATTCATCGCTCTGACCCTTGTCTATCACCCATTGCAATTGCGCTTTGGCGGTTTTGAAATCATTCGAATCAAAAGCCGACTTGGCTGCCGCCAGTGCGCTCATTTGTGCGTAAGCGGTACCGGCAAACTTGGCTTCCATATCGGTCGCGGCACGTTGCACTTTTTCCTTGTCTTGTGCAGCGACAGCTTTTTGCAACTCTTCATACAGTTGGCCGGCTTGCGTCGCCTGGCTGCGCTGGTAGTAACCCCAACCCGCCCATGCGGCGTAAGCACCAAGGACCACTATCAGCAACCAGGTAACGAGGTTGCCGTACTGATTCCACCAGGATTTAAGAGTAGCTAGTTGTTCTTGCTCTGCGTGATCGTATGCCATGATGGTCCAAGTTTAATGATGATAATGTACGTGTTCGTCGTGCGCGTGGTCATGCGCACCAACGATCTGATCTACCAGGTAATCCGCAATACCTTCGAACGGTACGCTGGCCTGGTTGCCTGCGGCTTCCGCATTGCGCATTTCCTTGACGACAGCCGTTCCTTGCGCGATTTCGTCTTCGCCGATAATCACTGCATAAGCGGCCCCACTGCCATCCGCGCGTTTCATTTGCGATTTGAAGCTGCCGATGCCGGTCGCTGCTGCGCAATGCAATACCACATCGAGTCCGGCGTCACGCAAACGTTCCGCGACTACTGATGCCTGCAATTGTGCTTCTTCGCCCTGATGCACGATATAGACGTCGCATTGGTTCGGCGCGAACTGCTCGCCACTGGCTTTCATCAATTCCAGCAAACGCTCAACGCCCATCGCGAAACCGCAAGCCGGGGTCGGTTTGCCACCGAACATTTCTACCAGCGGATCATAACGACCGCCGCCACATACCGTACCTTGCGAACCCAGTTGATCCGTCACCCATTCAAACACGGTGCGATTGTAGTAATCCATCCCGCGCACCAGGCGCGGATTGATGGTGAATGGAATCGCATTGTGACGGAGGATCTTTTGCACACCTTCAAAGTGCGCGCGCGATTCTTCGCCCAGATAGTCGAGCAGCTTGGGCGCCGCATTAACCATATCCTGCATGGTCGGATTCTTGGTATCCAGGATACGCAAAGGATTGCTGTGCAACCGTTTTTGCGCTTCGGTATCCAGCAAATCCGCATTTTTTTCAAAATAAGCGATCAGGTCGGCGCGATGCTTGTTGCGCTCTTCTGCATTACCGATCGAATTCAATTCAAGGCGTACGTCCTGCAAACCGAGATCGTCCCACAGACGCTGGCACATCATGATCAGTTCGGCATCGATATCCGGGCCGGCAAATCCGATGGCTTCCGCACCAATTTGATGGAACTGGCGATAGCGACCACGTTGCGGTCTTTCATGACGGAACATCGGGCCCGCGTACCACAGGCGTTTCGGGCCGTCATAGGTCAAATTGTGTTCGAGTGCTGCGCGCACCACACCGGCCGTGCATTCAGGACGCAAGGTCAGCTGATCGCCATTCATCGAATCGGTGAAGGAATACATTTCCTTCTCAACGATATCGGTGACTTCGCCCAGGCCACGTGCAAACAATGCGGTAGGCTCCACGATAGGCGTACGTATCTGTTGAAAACCATAGCTCTTGAGCACAGTGTGCACGGTGTTTTCAAACAATTCCCACAAAGGCGCGTCAGCCGGGAGAATGTCATTCATTCCCTTTACGCCGACGATTTTTTCTGTTTTCTTGGTATCTGACATTTATTTTTAAAGACTTATTTTCTACAACTTGTTGAATGCGGCGTCCGCCAATTAAGCAGCGCTCGTTTTTTCTTTACCGTAGTGGCTCTTCACATAGTCGAGCACGATCGCGTGGAATTCTTCGGCGATATTGTCACCGCGCAGGGTCACGGTTTTTTCACCGTCGACGAATACTGGTGCAGCCGGCGATTCACCAGTGCCCGGCAAGCTGATACCGATGTTTGCATGCTTGGATTCACCCGGACCATTCACGATGCAACCCATGACTGCAACGTTCATCGCTTCGACGCCTGGATATTCTTTCTTCCAGACCGGCATCTGGTCACGCAAATAAGTCTGTATGCCGTCTGCCAGCTCCTGGAATACCGTCGAAGTCGTACGACCACAGCCCGGACATGCAATCACCATAGGCGTAAATTTACGCAAGCCCATAGTTTGCAAAATTTCCTGGCCGACGATGACTTCCTTGGTACGGTCACCACCCGGCTCCGGCGTCAGCGAAATACGTATCGTGTCGCCTATGCCTTCCTGCAGCAAAACCGACAAGGCGGCGGTCGACGCAACAATACCCTTACTGCCCATTCCCGCTTCAGTCAAACCGAGGTGCAAAGGATAATCACAACGACGCGCCAGTTCGCGATATACGGCGATCAAATCCTGTACGCCCGAGACCTTGCACGAAAGGATGATGCGATCACCCGCCAGGCCGACTTCTTCGGCGCGCATCGCGTTTTCAATCGCCGATGTCACCAATGCTTCGTACATGACGGCTTGCGCACTCCACGGCGTTGACCGTGCCGCATTTTCATCCATGATGCGTGCCAGCAGCTCCTGATCCAGGCTGCCCCAGTTCACGCCTATGCGCACCGGCTTATCGAAGCGGCACGCTGTTTCTATCATTTGCGCAAACTGTGTATCGCGCTTATTGCCTTTGCCGACATTACCCGGGTTGATGCGATATTTCGCCAGCGCCTTCGCGCAGTCCGGATAATCATTCAGCAATTTGTGACCGTTGTAATGGAAATCGCCGACCAACGGCACGACGATATCCATCTTGTCGAGTTGTTCGCAAATCTCCGGCACCGCAGCTGCGGCCTCTGGCGTATTCACGGTAATGCGCACCAGTTCCGAACCGGCACGCGCCAATTCCTTGATCTGGATCGCGGTACCGATGATGTCGGCGGTATCGGTATTCGTCATCGATTGCACGACCACCGGCGCATCGCCGCCTATACGGACTTCACGACCACCATAACTGACTACCGCCACACGGCTCTGGCGACGCGTCACAGGACCGGTAGCTATCGGATTGGATGACGACATAAGCGTTTTATTTCAAATTCAATCGGGCAACGTTGCTGCTGTTTCCAGTCACTACATCAACCGGCGCACCGCGCAAAGTGACATCTACACCTGCCGCGTTACCAATGACAACCGAGACCGGGCCGGTGACGGCAACGGCTTCAGAGCTGCCGGCTTTGAGCAGGCGGGACAAAATCACGCTATTGTCAGCGCCCTTGATTTCGACCCAGGAATCCTCGCGCACATTGATCGCGAGTGCATTTTTACTGTCCACCGGCACCACTGGTTTCGGTGCTGCTACCGCTGCCGGTTTTGCGACAGGAGTAAGCGGTGCGACCGCTGGTGCTGCCGTCGCTACGCTGGCAGGCGCCGGCACTGTCGGTTTGGCCGCTGCGGCAACTGTTTCCGCAACAGGCTTGGCCGTTTCCGCCGGCTTCACTTCGGGTGTCTTGGTTTCTGTTACTTCCAACACTTCTAATGGAGGAGCGGTCTCGACCACAGCTTGCGGAGCGGCATCCGACAACTCGATCGGTGCCAGTTTTTCTTCCACTTTCGCCGGCGAACCTGCAGGGCCATGCGACAACCAACCCATATGCTGACCGGCGTAGGCCAACAAGCCCAGTACCACCAGGATGCCGCCACCAAGCACGGCTTTCGAACGCAGGCCACGCTGGTTTGACGACAGCAATTTGGTTTCGGAAAACGATGCCGACAAGGGACTACGTTCCGGCGGCAAGATTGCCGGTGCCACGGTATCGTCCTTGATCCCGGCCAGTATCGGCGCCGGATCGACGCGCAATACTTTCGAATAGGAACGGATGAAGCCACGCACGATCACCATGCCGGGCAAGGCCGCGTAATTATCTTCTTCCAGCGCCTGGATCTGGCGGCTGGCCAGGTTCAATTGATTGGCGACCTGCTCTACCGTCCAGCCGCGCTCCTGGCGCAGGGTTGCCAGCTGCGCACCCGCAGAAATAACCGGCTCAGGTTTCTCCGTTGCGGGCACCGGTTCCGGTGCTGCATCATCCATTACTTCATTCACAGGCACGTCATTACTCATTAAAGGCTCCACGCTGATAGGCAGCAAACTCAGCCGAGTCCGGATAACGGCGGCG